>NZ_CP021707.1:4800000-7614683 GCF_002832675.1 Streptomyces sp. S063 | reverse complement strand
TGGGATGCAGGCTGTCGAGCTCCGCGAGCAGGATGTCACTGACCTGCATCGCTGGCTGCCCGTTTGGCGAACGGCGTCGTGGGGCGGGGAACAGTGACGTTCCGCGGGCCGCGCGGCTGATGTGTTCCATGGCCAGGAAGATGTAGGAGGCCGTGCCCAGGCGGCGCAGGGCCTGCTCGTCGAGGGGGAGGTTCCAGGGGGTCTGGGTTGCGTCTCGGATGCGTCCTTGCAGGTCGGTGTGCGATATGTGCGGCGAGGCGCTGTGCGAAGCGACCTTGCTGAGGGCGCCGATCCGCTTGAGCATCTTCTTCCGCAGGACGGGGTCGACGGTCGTGTTCTGTTCGTTGGCGACCCCGCGGCTCACGTCGTCTCGCGCGGTGGTGTTGGTGTTCAGCTCCTCGAAGGCCTGGATGATCTCCTCGCCGAACAGGGAGCACAGGTCGGTCTCCAGCGTCTGGGCGCCGATGTAGATGCCGTGGCCTGGAGTTCTGAGGCGAGGGGATCGCGGGTCGTTCGGTAGTCGGCGGCATCGGTTTCCGGAAGGAGGGCGATCTGCTCCAGGAGTGCCTTGCTGCGGGACGGCTCCGGGTTGAGTTTCGCGCCCCGCTTGAGGCCGGCTTCCCGCACCCCGCGCTTGTCGAGGGTGGCGTCTCCGTCGGTGACGACCACATGGGGAGTGTCTAGGCCCTTCGGGCCGAGGAGCGCCCGGTAGGGCTTGAAGTCGGTGCCGTGGGCGCTGGCCACCACGGTGCCGTAGGCGTCGAGGTCGAACCCGGCAGCTTCGGCCAGGGCGGGGAGGATGTACAGCTCGGCCAGTCCTTCGACCAGCACCACGGCGGAGGCGAAGAGGACCTCGGCACGGCTGACGTCGAGGTAGCGCTCCAGGTCTGCGGCTTCCTTGTCACTGACGGGAATGGCTGCCGTGGTGGCTCCGGTCGTGCCGTTACCCGTGGCGCGCAGCACGATGAAGGAGCGGACCGGGGCGACGGCGGCGATGTGCGGGCTGTGGGTGGTGAGGATGAGCGAAGGCCCGGTGCGCAGCAGGTACCGGAAGAGGTGCCGCTGGAGGGTGACGTGGAGGTGGGCCTCGGTTCTTCCACGGCGACGAGCGTGGCGATGAACTCTTCGTCGAGTCGCTGCTGGCTGAGGGCTTCGAGGAGCAGGCCGAGGTAGATGACGTTGGCGCTGCCCAGGCTGGTGTCGGAGATGCTCCTGCGGCGGGCGGTATCGAAGAACAGACGTACGGCGCGGATCAGTTCGTCCGGCTTAGAGGAGGCGAAGCCGAGGGTGGGCTGGGGAGCCATGCGCGGCCCGAACATGTCTCCCAGCCGGTCCGTCAGGTGTCCCTCCAGCTTGGCGACGTTGGCGTCCTTGGTGAGCTGGTCGACGGCGGTGGCGATCGCCGAGGCGGTGGCTTCCAAGTTCGCCGGGTCTAGGGGAAGCCGTTCGAGGAGATCCCGCATCGGGCTGCGCCGCCAGTTCTGCAGATCCCCTTCGGCGTCGCGAAGGGCGGGCAGGACGCGCAGGGCCACCTCGCGGCGGATGGCCCGCACGTCGTTGGTCTCGCGGTCACCGGCGAAGACGACGACGTCGTAGTCCTTCGCGGTCAGCGGCCGGCCGGTGGGCTGCACCTGGGAGCCGTCGGCGGTTGCTATCTCGGTTCGCGGGGCAAAGCGGTAGGTCAGCCGGGCTACGTAGGGGTCGAAGTCGACCGTGGCGCTGGACAGGATGCTCTTGGCGTCAGCGTCGTCGTCAAAGCCGCGCAGCTCGACGACGATGGTCACATCGGCTCCGCCGGCGAGGCCTGCGGGGTGCCCTTCCCAGATGTCCTCTTCGCGCAGCATGCGCCGCGCGTCGGAGATGGACGGGTCGAGTACCAGCCGGATCGCTTCCAGCAGGTTCGACTTGCCGACGCCGTTCTCGCCGACGATCACGGCGTGGGCGGGGAAGTCGTCGATGACGAGGTGCCGGAAGTTGCGGAAGTTACGTATCTCGATCCGCGAAATGTGCAGGCCCATGCGACCCCTTTGGCCATCTGGTGCGATGTGGTGATTCATCATTACAGGGCAGTCCCGCCTGGGTGGGCGGTTTCCCGGTGTCCGGTGGCCTTCCATACCGCCTGATAGGTGATCTTCTCCGATCTCCGTCCCGGCCACCGGCCGGGACGGAGATCGGAGCCGCTGAGTCCGGCAGGGCCGGCCGTCAGGCCGCGGGGGTCTCAGTCCATCCGATGCCGGAGGCGATGAGGTTGTAGAGCCGCTCATCCTCTCGGAGGTCGTCCTGGATCGGCGTCCAAAGGATTCTCCGCTCGCCTCCCAGATCGCTCGTGAGGGTGTAAAGGGCATGGCGCGGCCCCAGTTGTCGTTCCATTCCTTGAGGACCTGTTCGAGCTCCGGCAAGGAGAGAAGACCTGACCCTGCTGGCATGTGAGGGTGTTCGCCCCTCCCAGTGTTCCGCCCAGGGCGCGACGTCGGGGTGGTGTCAGTGCCCTTCGGCATAGTGCCCCGCATGATGATCAACGAAATTGACGGCGGCGGCTGGGAGTCCATGGGCCACGCCTATGGTCCGGCGAGCGATGTTCCGGGCTGGCTGAAGGGCATGGCTTCGGCGGACCCCGGTGTACGGGACGAGGCGTTCAGCGGCTTCTACAGTGCGGCGCACCATCAGGGGGATGTCTATCCGTGCACGGCGGCCAGCCTGCCGTTCCTGTTCGAGATGGCCGACAGTCCCGCGACTCCTGACCGGGGCTCGGTTATCGAGTTGCTGCTCAGCATCGGGCAGGAGTGCCTGGATATGGATCCCGAAGGGGTGTACTTCACGCCGGACGGCACCGAGTCCAGAGCCCATGTGGACGCGTTGGCGGTGATAGGTGAGCGTGCCGAGGTGTTCGTCCGCTGGGTGATGGACCCGGATGAGGAGGTACGGCGGCCCGCGATCGAGTGCCTGGGCCTCTTCCTCGCCGACAGTGCACGCGCGTTGGAGGTCCTGCGCAGTCTGCTTCCCGGGAGCGGCATGGTGCAGCGGCTGTTCGTTGTGAGGGCGGTGGCTACGGTGGCGCTGCGGGATGCGGCCGTGCACGGTGCGGCCGTCGGCTGGCTGGACGCTCTGGCCGGTGACACGGCAGAAGTGCCCGAGGTGCGGCTCGCTGCTCTCGTGCAAAGGGTCCGGTGCGCTCCGGGGGAGCTCGGTGACGCTGTGGTGCCGGCGGCGGTCGGTCTGATCCGGGAGATCGCTCCGGAGGAGACCGGCGGGGATGACGATGCGCCCTGCCGGGCCGAGGTGGAGCTGGATGTGGCCGCTGGCGCGACGCCTTCCCCGGGTGTGCCGCCGCAGGTGGCCGCGGCGTTCGAGGATCTGGAGCGGCACGGCCGGGTTCACGCGCCGACGACCTCCCTGCTGGAGGCGTTTCACACGGTGTTGGACGATCGTGTGCTGGAGCGCACCGCTGTGCTCACCGGGCAGTTGTGCAGTGCGGACCCTGGGGTGCGTTACGACGCGATCCGCATGGCGACGGAGCTGATCGGCCAGTGGCGTGGGGATCACTCCGGTCTGGTGGTGCTGATCGCGGGGTGTCTGGACCCCGGGGACCCGTATACCTCGGCTGCGGCGGCGGAGGCTCTTGGGGCGCTCGTGCCGGTGAGCGAGCCGGCCCGGGAGGCCCTCGCCGGCTACGTCGAGGCGGCCCGTGCGGAACACGGGCCGGGCGTGTGGGCGGCCCGGGAGCGGCTGGTACGGCGCGCTCACCAGGAAGCTGTCAGAGCTCTGGCATCTCTGGGGGATCTGCGGGCGCTGGACTGTGTGCTGGAGGCGCTGGACGGGGGCGCCGACGCCTGGCGTGCTGTGCAGGTGGCCGGTCACCTGGGTGAGGCGGCCGGTGACCTGACGCCGAGGCTGTCGAAGCTCCTGGCGGAGGTGGACTTCTCGGATGCGTCGCAGTCGATGAGCGCCAACGCTCTGGTGTCCGCCCTGAGAGAGCTGGGTGACCCCGGGTCTGCACCGGTGCTGGCCAGTGCCGTAGCCGCGGCCATGCGTGAGGAGCAGTGGCATACGGCCGCCTCCGCCCTCAAGGCCCTCGCCTCCTTCGGCCCTAAAGCCGCCTTCGCCCTGGATGTGGTCCGCCCTCTGGCCGACGCGCAGGACGTCACCGTCCGGGCGGCCGCGACGGCGGCACTGTGGGAACTTGAGGGCGACGCGGCCGGCGTCGTGCCGAGGCTGGTTGAGCTTCTTGACACTCACGCGGACGACGAGGCAGCCGCCGTCCTGGGGCGGATCGGGTCGGCTGCCGCGCCGGCCCTGCCGCGTCTGCGGAAGATGCTGACAGCGGGCTACGAGTGGACCCGGGTCTACGCCGCGGCCGCCCTGTGGGATATCGGCGGCGACGCCGAGGCGCCCGCCGTCGTGGAAACGCTCCTGGCAGCGTGGGCGGAGAACGACTCGACGTCCAATCATGTCCTGGCCTGCCTGAGCCGCATGGGGACGGCCGCCCGGCCGGCCCTCCCCCGGGTCCGGGAAGAGCTCACGCTCCTGCGCCGCAGCGGCCGCTTCCGCGACATCCCCAACGACGAAAACCTGCTGGCGGCCTGCCGCTCCGTCACGTCCCGCCTCTGAGCAGCCCCCTGCGGGAAACGTTGGCAGCGCCCCTTCGCCTGCCGACGGGGCCTACTGCCCTGGCATCCGAGCCGCGCACCGCGTCCGCCGGATGGGTGAAGGGTCAGATGGGCGCGAACCGTGCTCACCGGCTGGACGTCAGGGACGGCATGAAGGAGATCAGCGGGCAGCACATCAGCGAGCCCGGCCTGGTGGTGCTGGACATCACTGCGGCGAACGAGGACACGCTTCGGCTGGTGGTAGCCCAGTTGGAGGAGCGCTGGGCGACCTCGGGCCTGGCCCCTGTACGGCGAGTGCCGGGCCGGGCCGGTGTGACGAGCCGGGTGTACGCCGATATCCGCCGCACCGGGGATCAGGATGTGTGAGCGTGGCTGTCCGCGCCCACGTGAACGTGCGGTCTCTGTCTACTGACCGCTCTTTGGCCTGGACAGGAAGATCCGGCGGGTTGGCAGATCGACTTCCCGCACGATGACGGTGATCTTTTCGCCGATCGCGAAGTCTTGTGCCGGACTCGCCGCGGGGCGGCCGTCGATCTCTATGAAGGGAACCAACCCGACCATCCCATCTCCGAGTTCGACGAAGACGCCGATGGGAACCACCTTCTCAACTGTCCCCCGGAACTCCTGGCCCGCCACCGCGCGGGCGGCGAACGCCTGGAGCGGGTCGGGCAGCAGTGCCTTCAAAGACAGTCTGGCCTCAGCGTTGTGGGTGTCAGCGCCCAGGAACTCGCACGAGACGCGCTGCCCTACCTGAACAACATCTGCGGGATCGTTGAAGTGCCGCCAGGAGAGTTCGGGTATACCGATGAACCCGACGCCGGGCAGGGTGGGATGGTCGGGCCCGTCGTCCAGGGCCACGAAGACCCCGAACCGTTCGATCGCCGCGACGGTGCCGGCCAGGATGTCGCCGCGGTGCAGGGTCTTCAGGAACGCCCATAGTTCCGGGCTCTCGGACTGCCAATCCATACAAAATTCTGGCACGCGACGTCACGTGCCAGCAATGTCCGCCGGGGCATCGCGTCGTGAGGCTACTGCTCGGCGCTGGGCCCGTACTGGGCTCCGTCGTCGTAGATCGGGTCGGCCGGAGCCTCCTGCGGAGGCTGGGCGTCTGGGTCCGGCCCGTACGTTGCTCCGTCGTCGTAGATGCCGCTCATGGCCATAGTCCTCGCTGCTGGGTGGTGCGGTCGGTGCAGTCTCACATGCCGTCACCCTGGAGATCTTTGTCAGCAGGCACGAACACTGTGCTGACGCCCGTCGACGAAGTCCACCTCGATACCGTTCCCGTAGTCCCCTCCAACAGCGATCACGGTGTCCGGGTGCCGTCAGCCGGCACCGCCGCGACGGTCGTACGGTTCACCGAGCGACCAGCTGTCGATCCTGGGCCACCAGTGTCAGCATGACCACACCAGGCCGTCCCGCCGCAGCGATCCCCACAGCCTGCAGCCGGGCACCTCCGGCTGGTCAGGCTGCGGCTCACCTGATCCCTCGGGTTCCTCGTCGACCAGGCCGCAGGAGAACAGGAAGGCCTCCAAGAACTCCCGACGCCCCGAGTCCGCTCGGCCTCGGCCAGGTCGGCGAGGACGCTCTGGAGCCGGTCTCACTGGTCCTGAGGCGGCCTCTGCGGAATCGCTTCGCCCGCAGGCATGGGCGCCGACCACTAGACAGCCGTCGGCGCCCGCGTTCGCTATCCGTGGTAGGTGATGTAGCCGTTGCCGTCGCGGTCGTTGGACTTCTTGGTGTACGAGTGGACGTCCGCGCGGGCGCCGGAGGGCTTGTACAGGTAGATGGTGTCCTTGTCGTTGTTCCAGATGAAGTTGCAGTTCTGCCGGTAGACGACGTTCTTGGCGTCGGAATCGGTGCCGTGGTTGCCCCGGAGCTTGATGTAGTCGCCGGGCTGCAGCCTGTGGGTCGCCGGGAAGGTGAACTTGTTGCCGGCGGCGTCCTTGACGACGTAGCCCTTGAGGTTCACGGTCGTGGTCCGCGAGTAGTTCTTGATCGTCAGGTACTCGTGCTTCGTGTTACCGCCCGAGCACCTGTTGGAGTCGGAGCCGGGAGCGTCGTACTGGACACCCCTGATCTTCAGGGCCGAGGAGTACTCGGCAGCCTGGGCCGGGGCGGCGGCCGCGAGGCCGAGAGCGAGGACCGAAGCAGCGGTAGCGGCAGCGGTCAGGGCATGACGGACATGCATGAGGAATCCCCCCTCAATGGTGCGAATAGAGCGTCCAGGGAGACTATCGAGACCTGTGACTCCTTGGTGAAGAAACGGGCAGGAAACCGTGTGCACCGCTTGCCGGACAAACGACGGCACGTGACGCCGCAAGCGGCGATGAGGCTGCGCGGCGCCTGGGGAACAGGGCCCGCGGACGTCACTGCTGTTTTCGGGCAGCACAGGACAGCACTGTCTTCAGACCCGGACTGCAGGCAGGTCGTCGCCGCCCTCTGCTGGAGCTGGTGGCCTACTTGATCCCTGCAGGAGATAGGGACGGGACGCCGACACCAGCTCTCAATCCTCTTGCGAGATACCGAGGTCGTGGCGCATAGCGGTTCTCATAGTCCGGAGCATCTCCCAGACCTCGTACTGGGCCTGGGCCGCGGTCTCCATCGTTTCGCCTGGTTCGGGGGCCCCGCGTTCGAGACGCTTGACCTGACCGTAGACCTTGTTCAGGGCCTGGTTGACGACGCTCGCTCGCCTGAGTACTTCTTCGGGGGCGATCATCTGTGCTTCGGAGTATCGATCGCGGTGCGCGTTCTTCGCTTCCTCGAGTGCGTCGCTGTTGGCCTCCTCCACGCCGCGTTCTCGCATGACGTGCAGGTGGCGGTTGAGTGCGGTGTTGAACTGCCGGGCATCCCGGTTGAGTTCCGCATAGCAGGTGCGTCGCAGCGAACGGGCCTCGCGGGCCTCCTCATGGTCTCGAACGAGTTCTATCTCCAGGCGCTTCGCCCGCTGGGAGCCGCGCTGGGTGAGGAGCGCCCCTCCCAGGGTTCCTGCGACGCCTGCGACAGCGATGATCGCTGAGCTGAGATCCACCGACGTACCCCGTGAAATTCATCGGCCTCGTGCCCGCTGCACATGACCCAGGCCGTCAAGTCTGCCGCTCCTCACTGCGCCGGGATTTTGGTGCCCTTCTTGTGATGGGCGGGGCGGCTGCATTCTCGCCGGTGGCCAGGACTCTGCCACGTCGTGACGGGTGGCTGGGCGGTGGTTCTTCGAACCCGGCGGCCAGGCCCAGGACGAGACGGTTTCGGTGCACTGGTCGGGGAGCCGGTCCCCGTACACAGGTTCCTGCGGACCCGGGCAGACGTGAGCCTGTTCAGCAGGGGCCGGCTTCTCCCACGGCCGCCGGAGACCGGTGGCCAGCGGCCGCGCGAGCCGGAGCGGCGGGAATCACAGCAATCGCCATAAGGCCTGTCCCACAACCCTGGCGGGACCGGCGCGGCGCCAGGCCCGGCCCCCATCAGCCTCAGCGCAAGTCCCCAGCGATCGCCCGTAGGTGCCTGGAGAGCTTGCCGACCTCCGAAAAGACAGGTCGGAAATTTCTGACCTTCACAGGACCCGTCCACCCGTACGTCGAGGTACGTGGGTCGCCGCCACCGTTTCGAACTAACCGTTGGTCGACTGCGCCGGCTCCCGGCGATGCTCCAACCAAGCGCGACTCAGGTCATCCCAAATAATTTGATATCTATCGAAAATTTGACCAAGTTGAGCATAGGTGAGTTCTTCGGGTGCCGTCGATGCCACGAGATACTCGAGGTCATCGGCAAGCCGCTGGAACCGGTACTGCGTTTCCTCCATCAGCACCCATCGCGAGCGCCAGTTGAAGAACGGTTCGACGGCCCCCAGCAACGTCCCCAGGGCCACAAGGGCAAAAGCCAGACTGGCCCACATGTTGAGACTCTGCAGGCCCAGAATGATGGTGGAAGCGGCGGACAGCGCAAGCGTGACCATCTTGGTTACCGAAGCGCTTCGACGGAACCGCTGTTTCTTACCGCGGGCGTAGTCGTTGCCCTGCCGGATCCTGTTCAGCAGGAGGGCAGCTGTCTCCCCCGGGCTGAGGCCGATACCTGGTCCGCTGTCCGGCTGCACTGATCCCCCAAAGATCCGTTGTCAAATCGCAGTTCGCCCTGGCAGAGGTAGCCGTGCGACTGCGCGGTTCCCCAGCATCGCCGTTCGATAGCCACCAGGCCATGGGGACAAGTGGGGCGATCAGGCTTCATTAACAAGCGATCAAAGTTGGGTGGCACAGGACAGGGGTCACTTGAGCGTGACGCACGCCTTCGTGGTCAGGCCCCGAAACTCCACGCAGATGCGAGTGTTGCGCGGGTACTTCGGGCCGGTGTGCCCGTCCCGGCCCCAGGACGCCTCCACAAAGCTGCCCACCCTCGCCGCGCGCTTCCAGGTCCCGCCGGTCTTCCAGGTGCCGCCGGGCTTCTTGACCAACCAGCGGGCCGTACCGGACCGGACACCCTCCCGCGAGGCATAGACCCAGCCCACCCCACGGGCCTGGACGCCACGGCGGTACCAGTGGTGGACCACGACCCCGGGGCGGCAGCCGGAGCCGGACCCCGCGCAGTCACGCACCCGGGTGTCGACGTACGCCCGCACGGCCAGCGGCTCGGCCGACGCGGCGGGAACAGCGGCCACGGGAACCAGCATGGCGGCCAGAGCGGCAGAGAAGATCATCGGTCGGTTCATGATCGCTCAACCGTCTCGGCGACCCCCACCGTCACGGGCAGCGGGGCCGGTTCACTCCGTCGAGGCCCGTGCCGGCGACGACGACCGGCTCCCCTGCCCCTCTTTCATCGCCGCCGGAGTGCTCGGGTGACCGCGGAGGGGACGTCGAGCCTCGGCACAACGACATCGTGCCGCATAGGGGCTCCCTGGGCACGCGGTGGCGCGAGAACGGTAGCGGCCTGAAACGGCTCACAGTGTTGTCAGAGCGTCGGCATACAGTGCGGCGATGTTCATACTCTCCATCGCGCTGACAGTGATCGGCGTCGTGCTGTCCATCCTCGGGGTGTACTGGGGCGCCCTCAAGACCGTCCCTGAAGGCCGACCTGGCAAAGCTTGAGGCGGTTCTCACTGACCCAGACGTACCTGAGGAGGAGAAGTCGGCTCGGCGTACCGCGATCCGGGCTCCTTCAGGGAACTGGGGGAACCTGACGTACTTCGAAGAGAATGCTCAGTTGGCGGCGCTCGAGCTGGTGGTGCACTCGTTGAAGTGGCCGGCGCTGCTCACGGCGGCTGGGGTGCTGGTGGGGTCGGTCGCGAACGTCGTGTCCCTCTGGGCGTAGAGCAGCCCCCGCCCGTTGAGTGGGCGGGGGCCTCAGGTCAGGGCTCCTGTTTCCTGCGGCACGAAAAGTGCTCGGGAAGCCCCTCGGGGCCTGGAAGGCTGGCGGGGTCGCCGCAGAAGCAGCACAGCGGGATCGGTTTCCCCGCCGCGTCCACCGGCACCCTGGCCTCCTCGGCTTCGGCAGGTCGGGACTCGAGGACGATGGACCGGCTGCCGCGTCTCTGCTTCGGCTCGGACCGCACTTCTGACGCCGGGCGGTCCTCGGTACACCTGTCGTGCCGGTCGCCGCGACGTACAGACGGCGCCTGTCGCTTCTTCTCCTCCGGGTCGGGTCCGTTCGCCTCGAGGTAGTTCTGCCACTGCTGTACAGGAAGCCATCCGTAATGGCCGTCTCGTTGGAACGGGACTCGCTCGCCGGCCGCGGCCTCCACAATGAACTGGGTCAGAGTAAGGGAGCCGCGGTTCACGGCGTATGAGCTGGACTGGTGGGCGGGGACGAGAACGCGGTGCCAGTCCCCGCAGTACCCGGTTGCGGTGGGGTTTTTGGAGTCGTAGGGCTTGTTGGGGCACCTATCGAGCGCGCCACTTGGAGTGCAGTGGCCCTCTTCCACGACGAAGTTGCCCTCGCGGATCTCGATGGGGTTTTTCCGTACGCGGATGACGGAGGCGGGAAGGTCGGGGGTGCGGACGTAGGGGACACGTCCGATGCCGCTGTGGTCGAGGTCGGCGAAGTCCCACACGGACTGGATGCCCCCGTTGCGCCGGAACCTCTCGCGGGCGCGCATCCCGCGGGCGGTCTGGGCGCTCAGCTGCGGTTCGTAGCCCAGGACGATTCCGTTGGCGCCGGTGATGCGTACGTCGAGGCGCGCGTGCCCGTCGGAGGTCTGGGCCTCGATGTCGGCGGGGAAGCCGTGGTCCTCGGAGTCCTTCGCGACGCGTTCCTTGCGGGCGAGGTGCTCGTCGGACTCGTGGCTGATGGGCTTGTCTCCGGGCTTGCGGTAGTGGGAGGCGAACCACAGGCCGTCGCGTTCGACGAGGTACATGGGGACGCGCCGGCTGCGAAGGTCCCGGCAGTCGGGGCAGATCAGCCCACGCTTATCGACGGGGACGCGCTTCCGCTGCCCGATGAGCACGTCGAGGAGGCCTTGGCCGTTCGGAACGCCGAGGTCGTCGGCCTGGAGGTCGAGGTTACGGGCGGCCGGTTCGTAGTAGACCGGGTTGCGGTAGAGGTCTTCGTCGTTGTCGATCTGGAGGTCGTCGTCCACTGAGGTGCTCCCCGCGGCCGCTACGAGTAGGACTTGTAACGGTACGGGGAGGGTCTGACAGACGGCGCCCATGGCTTTGTTCACGAGAACCGACAGCAGATGTTCACCACTTCGGGAGGCACCTGGCACGTCGGGGATTCGAACGGTGGCCTTACACACCGTGGCGGTGCACAGTCCCGCGCCTCAGATTGAAAACCGGTTGGATGGTCCGCCACATAGTTGCGACGATGCCCCCTCTTTCTTCGCGGAGGACATTTGTTCGTTTTCGTGTGTGCGGGATGTGGCGCCGAGCTGACGATCCCGCTGTCCCCGGTCGCGCTGCCGGCCCATGCCCATCAGAAGTACGGGAACGGGATCCAGCTCCCGGTGCTCATGGAGTCGGGCACATTCGCCGTGGAACCGGAGCCCTGGGGGGCGCCGTGGCGGAGGTGGGAGGAGATTGACCCGGACGAGGCGGCGGCCCGCGGCATCTACGCTCCGCTCTACGCACTGTCCGACAGCGCACCCGGCGCCGTCGTCATCGCCCCCGGGGATACCCGCGGCACCGTGCTCGTCCCGCACGAAGCCGGCGGCTACTGCTGCGGCCTCGACTGGGGTGACGGCCCGAACATGGCCTGTGAGGCGTGCGGCCTGCCGGTGGCGAGCCGGATCGACGACTGCTCACTCTGGCAGGCGGTCTGGCTCGCGCCGGACGCCGTGCACCGCCTCCCCGTCGACGACACCGACTCCGACACCGCAATCCTCTCCTGGGAGGAACTGCTGGACGAGGAAGTAGCCACGCCCCCGATGGAGCCGATCAGCAGGTGGAGCTCGCTCCTCGGGTTGGACCACTGGTGGTCCTGGAGCCCACGGTGGGAAGCGGCAGCAGGCCGGGCCCTGGCCCACCTCCTGGTAGCTTCCGACGGCCGACCGGTGACAGTCCCGCCCGGGCTGATCGCGGAAGTGTTCCAACGCGCCCTCGACGCTCTGCTGCCCGCGGACCAGTCAGCGCGACGCGCCGTCCTGGCCGGTCCGGGGCTGTCCGCCCTCGGCCCGGACGCCGACATGATCCTCGTGCCGACCCACCCGCAGACGGGGGAACTCTGGAGCCCGGCCGGACCGAACGCATCTGCACGCCCGGTGCCACTGCCGTTCGGGATATGGATGTGGATGGCCTTCCCCGAACCACACCTCTACCTCCCCACCTCGGGAACCATGCCCGACGGCGTACTGCGCGACGACCCGCCCCCACCACGCCCCCACCACCTGTTCCGAGCCGACCCGGGAACCTTCCAGCACACCCTGGTCCGATTGCCAGCGGTCCGCAGCCCATGGCTGCGCGAGACCCTCGACAACCTCACGCACCACATGCAAGCCGGTCTCTTCTAGCCGACTGCCAGACGACGCCGGTACTCACGCTCCGGAGGTACGCAATCGAACAGCACCAGGTAGTGGTGCCTCCCGAAGTGGTGAACATCTGCTGTCCGTTCTCGTGGACAAAGCCATGGCGTGCCATGCCCGTTGGGCATCGATCAGGTCGTCGGGGAAGGGGTGCCGGTCCATACCCCTTTTAGAATCTTGTTCGAATTTGAGTGCCAATCCCCAGGCCAGGAGGCAAGCCGCACCGCTGTCCTGTGTCACTGAACCTTGAGCGCGTGCCATCGAACTTTGATGGACACGCGTTTGTGTCACCGAAGATTGATCGCGCTGGTCAGAGGCCCGTACCGGGGCTGCCTTTTCCAGGGCCGCCGGTGCGGGCCGAGCGGATAGAGATGATCTGCACGCCGCTGACCTGGCACGATGCCCGCATGGAAACTGGATTCCCGTGGGGGTCAGCCCCAAGCGTCGATCTCAGCCTGTGGCGTGCCGACGCCATCGTGCTGTTCGACTGGCTGATGAGCACCGACCTGAACGCCGTACCGATCACGCACCCGGCTCAGAAGCAGGCCCTCGCAGACCTGCTGGCGCGCTTGGAGGAGGTGGGCATTACCGAGTCGACCGAGGAAGAGATTGCCGCGGCCCAGGAAGATGTGGCCAAGGACATGGGCTGGGAGGGGCACCGATAGAGATCAATCTTCGGTGACACGCGCTCAAGGTTCGATGACACAGGACATCACTTGAGCGTGACGCACGCCTTCGTGGTCAGGTGTCCCGTCTCGGATGATCTGGCCCCTGTCGCAGATGATCTGGTCCGATTCGTCAGGGCTTCTCAGGTGATCTGGTCCGCCGGGACTGCTCGCAGATTATGGTCGCCGAGAGGTGCAGGGCGACTGATCGTCAGGTGACTGATTCGTAGCCAGCCCTGGCGGGAGCCAGCTCATATCCAGCGTCGGGCTCCGTCACGGCTTGCCGCGCAGGTAGTCACCGGCAAGTTCACGAAGCCGCGTCTGGTCGAAGCTGCGCCCGTGGCCCGGATGCACGACGGACACGTCCAACTGCGCGAGGCGTTCCATACTGCGCCGGTAGGCAGGCATGTCGGAGTCGGGGAGGTCGTCGATGAGGTAGCCGTCGTACACCGCATCGCCGGAGAACAGCACCCCGGTACGCTCCTCCAGCAGGGCGATGCTTCCCGGCGAGTGGCCCGGTAGGTGAAGGACCGTCAGCGTACGGCTGCCCAGATCGATTCGGTCCCCGTCGTCGAGCTGGCGGCTCAGTGTCACCGCTGGAACCCGATATGTCCGCGGGTCGTACTCGGGATACGGAAGACTCTTGATCAGTAGGTCCGGGACAGGCTCATCCCCAGCGTCAATGCCCAGCTTCTCGTAGAGCTCGGCACCGTACAGACTGGCAGGGACACCCTCGGCCAGGGTTGCGGCTTCGGCAGGGTGGCCGGCCCGCTCACGGAACTCGTGAGCCCCGCCAACGTGGTCCAGGTGCGCGTGGGTGAGAACTACCAGCGGGTCACGTTCGAACATGCGTGGGATCTCCCCACGCAGGGCAACGACGCCAAGCCCGGCATCGACGACGATGTCGCGGTCGGTTCCATGCAGCCACCACAGCTTTGCTGACAGCAGCGGGCCGACGCGGGGTTCCGAGATCCGAACCAGATCACTGCCCAGCTCCAACTGCTCGTACCAGTCGCTCATGTCGCGCAAGTGTGCCAGCTGCCGCTCTCTCGGGTTCCGCCACGGCGGACCAGACGGATTAGGACTCAGGGCGACATCCACCCGCCACAGGCCAGATCAGTTGAGATTTCGGCTCGCCACTCGTCTCAAACGATCTGGTCGTCGCAGGTCACGACTACGGCCTCGGACCAGATCATCTGAGACGGGACAACTGCCACTCCGACATCCGCATCCGCTCGACCTTGCGGCGGGCAACGGCGACCATTCCGTGGCCGAACTCGTGGGCGGGGCCGATGTCCACGGTGGTGAAGTGCGGGGTCCGGAACTCTCTACCCTCGCAACCAGTGTCCCGAGCGCATCGAAGCTCAGCTCGCGACTTTGCCCTCGGCGGCACCGATCACGCCGGCCACGAGGCGTGGGGCGGCATGACCCGCCGCTGCATCATCTGGCGAAACCGCCACCCCGACGACCGGCGCTTGTACGCCGTCGTTGACAGGGCCAACGTTGCTTGATGGGACACGATCACTCTGTACCGGGGTGCCGGCCCCTGGTCAGCGGGGGCCCGACGGGACCAGGCCTGCCTCGTACGCGGAGATGGCCGCCTCCACCCGGTTGCGTGCGCCCAGCTTCGCAAAGACCGCGCTGACGTGTGCCTTCACCGTGCCCTCGACGAGGTGCAGCCGACTCGCGATCTCCGCGTTGGACAGTCCCGTCCCGAGTCCGGCGAGCACCTCGCGCTCCCGTTCGGTGAGCCGCTCCAGTGAGCGGTGAGGGTGCGCCGCCCGGTGGGCGCGCAGCCCGGCGATGACCCGGCCGGCGACCCGCGGGGACAGGTAGGCCCCGCCGGCTCCCACCGCCCGTACCCCGTTGAGGAGTTCTCTCGGGTCGTCCGCCTTCAGCAGGAAACCGTCGGCGCCCTCTTCCAGGGCACGGGTGACGTACTCGTCCTGGCCGAAGGTCGTCAGCATGATCACACCGATCGCTGTCGATTCCCGGTGGAGCCTCGCCGCTGCCGTCAGCCCGTCCAGGCCAGGCATCTGGATGTCCAGCAAGACCACGTCCGGCCGGTGCAGGCGGCTGAGCGCGAGGGCCTCGTGCCCGTCGCTTGCCTCGGCGACCACCTCAACGTGCGCGTCCCGGGCGAGGATGGCCAGCACCCCCGCCCGGACCATCGCCTCGTCGTCGGCCACCAGGACCCGGACAGGCCGACTGCCCGGTGTTGTCTTTTCCACGCTGCGAGCCTAAGCCCGGCGCACAGCCGTGCGAAGGGCGGGCTCCACAGATTCAGTCCCGAGTCCGGGCACACCCATGACGAAGGGCAGGACGCTGCTGCCGTTCGACCAATGGGCGCCGGCGCCGCGGGCTTCTAGCGTCGCTCTCGTACAGGAAACGCGGTGGCCGCCCAGCGTTGCGCACTATGCGTCGGTCGGTGCGCACCGCCGTCGGCTTCCGCGTTCGACGACCGACACGAAGGAGCTCCGTGATCACCCTTCGAGAACTGACCAAGCGTTACGGCGAGACCATCGCCGTGGACGGTCTGAGCCTTGACATCAAGAGTGGGCAAGTGACCGGCTTTCTGGGGCCCAACGGTGCCGGAAAGTCGACCACGATGCGCATGATTCTCGGCCTTGACCATCCGTCCGGGGGTGAGGCGCTCATCGATGGCAAGCAGTACTCCTCGATGCGCCACCCGATCCGCGAGGTCGGGGCGCTTCTGGACGCCAAGGCGCTGCACCCGGCCCGTTCCGCACGCAGCCACCTGGTGGCGCAGGCGCGTAGCAACGGCATTCCGCTGCGCCGGGTGGACGAGGTGTTGGAGACGGTCGGCCTGGCGAAGGTGGCGCGGCGCTCCGCTGGGGCGTTCTCCCTCGGTATGTACCAGCGGCTGGGCGTGGCGGGAGCACTGCTCGGCGACCCACAGGTACTCATCTTCGACGAGCCGGTCAACGGCCTCGACCCCGACGGTGTCCGCTGGGTGCGTGAACTCGTGCGGTCCCTGGCCGCAGAGGGCCGGACGGTCTTCCTGTCCAGTCATTTGATGAGTGAGATGCAGCTGACCGCCGACCAGCTGGTCATTATCGGACGGGGCAAGCTCCTGGCCGACACGCCGATGGCCGACCTGTTGGCCAGCAGCTCGCTGTCGTCGGTGCGGATGCGCACCCCGGATGTGGCAGACCTGCGCACGCTGATCGACCATCTCCGGAAGGACGGCGACGTGAACGTGGAGTCGCCCGCGGCCGACGAGCTTGTCGTGAAGGGCCGCAGTGTCGAGCAGATGGGCGACTTGGCCTACCGGCTGGGGCTACGGCTGCACGAACTGCGGACCGTCTCCGCTTCGCTGGAACAGGTCTATATGGAACTGACCGCGCAGAGCATGGAGTACGAAACGGGCGCCCCTGCGTTCGGTGGCACGAATACCAAGGAGACGCAGGGAGCGGGAGCATGAGCGCCATGTCGGCTGACGTGAGCGACGGCCGCTGTGGGCGCATGGTCTCCGGCCACACCGGTGGCGGATTCGTCGGCGCGTTCACCTCGGAGTGGACCAAACTCTGGACCATCCGCACGCCTTACGTCTGCCTGCTGGTTGGCCTGATCGTGACTGCGATCTTCACCTTTTACTACGGATCGATCGCTCGGATCAACGACAAGCCGATCCAGCCGGTCGGCAACGCCTCGGCGTCCTCGGTTATCCTCACCCAGTTCGCCCTGGTGATTCTTGCGATGACGATGGTGACGAGCGAGTACTCCACGAGCAGCATGCGCACCTCGCTGCTGTGGGTGCCGGTCAGACTCCGTGTGCAGCTGGCCAAGGCGCTACTGAGCGCCTTGGTGGGCTTCGTCACCGCAGTGGGATGGGCTGTGCTGGGCATCGCCCTGGCCTGGGGGCCCTTCCAGGGGCACGCCAGCTTCGAGCTGTCAAAGGTGGTGTACCAAACCGTTGCCATGGGCGTCTATTCCGCCCTCGTCTGTGTGATGACGGTGGGGGTGTCGTTCGCTCTGCGGACGGCGGCGGGCTCCGTGGCCATGATCTTCTTCGTGATCTCCGCGCTGCCCAGCATGCTGGTCGGACTGGGGGGCCCGGTGCTGCTGGCCATCAACAAGTACATGCCGCAAACCGTGGGTGGTTATTTCATGCTGGGTGATGGCAAAGCCCCATTCCCGGATGTCGTGAGCTTGCTGATCCTGATGGTGTGGGCAGTTATCGCCCAGGGGGCCGGTCTCTTGGTGCTGCGACGGCGTGACGCCTGAACAGCGGCGCAACCGGCCGAACGCCCTCACCGTTTACCCCCCCCCCCCCCCCCCCGCGTCGGGCGTCCGGGTTCGTCCCACAGAATCGCCCCTGACAGGTGAGGACATCGAGCGGAAGGACGGCCGACGCGCCATGCTGCACACGCGCATCACCTCAGCCAGGCCCGTGTGCGGCGACGTGGCTCTGTGGGGTGCGCTCGCCGCCGCCACCGGCTTCGGGTTCTGGGACGCGGGTTCGGCGTCGCTGGTTCTGGATCTGTTTCTCCCATTGGCCGTGCTGGCGGTGGCGGTGCCGTGGTCCCGCCGCCGGCCGGGGGCCGCCGTCGTGCTGGTCAACGGGCTGTGCGTGTGGGGCCTGTCCGACTCCGCGACTCCCGGCAACGCCCACGTCCTGTCGCTGGTCGCCGTGAGCTGTCTGCTTGGTGCCCGGGTCGCTGCGGCGTGGCGCCCGCTCCTGGTGCTCGTCGGGTGCGCAGCGGTCGATCTCGCGACGTGCGCGGTGCTGCGAACGCCTCCCGTATGGTGGTTCTACGCGATGACCGTGCTGCCCGCAGCCCTTCTGCTGCCCTGGCTGGCCGGACGGCACTGGCGTGGCCGGCGGGAACTCGTGAGGGAGGGCTGGCGGCTGGCCCGGAGCCTGGAAGAGCGCCAGCATCTGGTCGCGGAGCGGGCGCGGTTGACAGAGCGCGCGGACATCGCGGCCGACATGCACGATTCCCTCGGCCACGCCCTGAGTCTGGTCGCCCTGCGGGCCGGGGCCCTGGAACTCTCGCCCGACCTCACCGACCGCGACCGCGCCGACCTCGTCGAGCTGCGCAGGACGATCGCGGACGCGGTGGAGCAACTGCGGGAGACCGTCGCCGTCCTGCACGACCCGCCCGGCACGGACAAGGATGCGGTGCTGCCCGTCAACGGCACCGTCGAGGATCTCCTCTCACGGGCGGCCGCTTCCGGGGTGCCAGTGCAATGGGAGCGGCGCGGGGCGGTGCCCGAGATGTCCCCCCTTGTCGAACGCGGGATGCACCGGGTGGTGCAGGAGGCCCTTACCAACGCGGTGAAACATGCACCGGACTGTTCGATCAGGGTGCGGATCACCCATGAGCCCGACCGTACCGGCGTGAGCGTCGTGAACGCCGCTCCACCGGGCGGCGGACCGTCGCAGCCGGGTGAGAGCTTGGCAAGCGGCGTCGGCGGCCGGGGGCTGACGGGGCTTCGGGAGCGGGTGACGGTTCTCGGCGGCTCGATGCGGGCCGGGCCCGGCGAAGGCGGGTTCCACGTCACCGCCGTCTTCCCGCATCAGGCCACTGCCATCGCCCGTCGCGGGACGCCGGCGCCGGAACCGGGATCGGCCGATGGAACGCCGGCCGGGACCCGTGGGCCCGCGTTCACGTCCGAATCCGCTCCCCACCCGGACCCGGGCCCGGAAACAGACACAGCACCGGGCACCGTTGTACCGGAGTCCGCCAAGCGGCTCGCCTCCGTACGGAGCGACGCCCGTCGCCGCTCCGCCGTCGCCCTCGTGGCACCTGTCGTCGCAGCTGTCTTCTTCGTACCATCCGCCTTCTACCTGGCCTGGCAACTCACCACGAGCGTGCTGCCGCCCTCCCGGTTCGAGGAGTTGACCACCGGCCGGCCGCGCGCCGAACTCGCCCCTCTCCTGCCGGCCCGCGCCTATCCCTACCCGTCCGACCAGGCCCGTTCCGCATCCCGACCACCCGGCACACGTTGCGAGTTCTATCGTTCCGGCCGCGACCTGTTGGATGAAGTGGACCTTTACCGGCTCTGCTGGTCCGGCAACACGCTTCTGACGAAGGACATCGTGCCCGCACGCCGCCCCTGACCGCCCCGAACAGAGCGAGAAAATGAAGTACGTCATACGCCGGATCACGGCGGAGGGGTGGCGCGAGCTGCGAGCGATACGACTTGAGTCCCTGCTGAACTCGCCCTACGCCTTCGGTGTCCGTCCCGCCGACGCTGTCGCGCTCTTCGACCGCACGTGGCGGAAGCAGGCAGAAAGGGCCGCAGCCGACGACGCACTGTTCGTGGCCATCGACGAGACCGGCTCCTGGGCCGGAACCGCCGGGGTCGCACCCCTGGACGGCATCCCCGACACCGCACACGTGCACGCCGTCTGTGTTGCCCCGGCGCACCGCGGTCCGGACGGTCCGGCGCGGGCGCTGAGGAAGCGGCAGTCGACTTCGCACGCGAGCACACCGATTACACCTGGCTCACCCTGGGGGTACGCGAGGATAATTGCCGCGCCAGGGCCTTTTACCGACGCATCGGGTTCCACGGCCTCGGGAAAACCATCCCCTACCCGCTGGACTCCACCAAGTTCGTGCGCATTCTGGGCTGCCCCGACTTCCGTGTCTCCTGAGTACCACATCGAGGAGGCGGACGGAGCGGTCCGCATTCACCTCACTCGTCGTCATCGTCGTCGAGGTCGACGGCTTCCGGGTCGCGCAGCGGGCGCAGGCCGTCGACCGGCTGGGAGGCGGTGAAGCTGTAGCGGCCCAGGACGTTCAGATTCTTGTGCTTGAGCGGGGAAAGCCGGGCCACGTCCTCGTCCCGGATCTCGTGCCCCTCGGCGCGGAGCTGGGCGACCGCGGCGTCGATGTACCTGGTCGTCCAGAGCACCACGGCGTTCAGAACGAGACCCAGCGGGCCCAGCTGATCTTCCATTCCGTCCCGGTATGCCTGGTGGATGGTGCCCTTCTTGCCGTGGCAGATCTCGCGGGCCAGCTTGTGGCGGGACTCCTGGACGGTGAGCTGCTTGTGCATCTGGCGCCGGTAGGTGTCGTCCATGGGGTCGACGACGGCGAGCAGGTGCAGGGTCTTGGCGATCCGCCCGTACTCGGCGAACGCCTGTCCCAGCGGGGTCGGGTGGCCCTCGCGGCCGAACATCCGCAGCAGGTCGTATGCCCTGACCTGGTTGGTGACCAGGGAGCCGGCTACCCGCAGCATGTCCGGCCAGTGCGTGATCACCTTCTTCACGTTCACCTTGTTGCGGGCGATGGCCTCCAGGGGCCTGTACCCGCCCGCCGCCTCGGCGCCGGGCATCTGGGCCTTCCAGAACCGCTGGTCCTCCAAGTCCTTGAAACGGGGGGAGAACCGGTAACCGAGCATCTTGAAGATGCCAAACACCATGTCGCTGTTTATGTGGACAGTTCAAGTTGATCTTCCTCCGATGTGTTGTCAGGTCGTGCGGACATAAGGTGAAGCTCTCGACGAGGTGGCATGGGGGAGCGTTGTGGAGGTCACCGTTCAATGGATACGGACGTCCTGGACGAAGGAGTCTCGTGGAGGGGAGGCCGCGGCTCGCAGGAACGCCGTCCCGGTCGGCTTTCGCGTCCCGCCTCTGTCGCCCACGGTCGCGCACGTGGTCCGCATGCATGAGAGCGACGGCTTCGACCCCTTCGACGGCCAGGAAGACCTGCGCAAGGTCGACGTCCAGCTCCGCGAAGACAAGGGTCGGTTGCGAGTCCTTCCCCGGGTTCAGCCCCTCTTTGCCATACCTCCTCGGCCACGACGGCCCCCGGCCGTACGGCTTGTTCCCGGACAGTGGGTCCGCTGGCAGCTCAACTACCGTTTCAGCAGCGCGGCGGGAGTGCGGGGCTGGTCGTACTGGCTCGACACCTTCAACATCGCTTACGGACCGGTGAAAGCAGACGTGTTCTTGTCTCCGCCCACGGTGCTGGTCGATGAGCAAGGACCGGTCCGATAACCCCCAGGTAGCAGTCACGGGCCGGTGCTCTCGGCTCCCTCTCCCGGATGGGCTGGTTGACCGAGGTCCGCGAGAAGCTTGTCGATGCGGTCGCTGGTGCAGCGGTGTCGTTCGACCTCGCGCTCCCAGCCGCGTTGGGCGGCGTCGAGAGCGAGAGTCTGCTCGACTTCGCGTCGGGCCCGCAGACGTGGTGCGTACTCGGGCGTGGTGACGAACTTCGCGCAGGTCAGGTAGAGGTCGCATTCACAGGGGCCTTCGGCGGGGAGCCGGAGGCAGCGGCCGAGTTCGAGTTCGGTCTTGAAGAAGTTCGTCGTGAGGCAGTCGCCCGCGGTGTCCGGCAGCGAGCCGTTGCGCAGTTCGTCGGCGGCCGGCCCGGCGATCGTGGCGCCGGGGCCGAGCACGGCCTTGTAGTCGCGCAGTACTTCCTAGTCGCTGATCTGCGCATAGACCAGGGCCATGCTGACGGAGGTGTGGCCGAGCACCTTCATGATGGTGTGGAGCTTCGCGCCGCGCTCAGCGAGCTGGGTGCCGACGGTGTGCCGAAACCGGTGGGCCGAGACGGTGCCACGTCCGGTGCCAGCGCGACCGCCCGGGCGGACCAGTCCGGCAGCTTTGCAGGCGTCCTGGATCGGCGTCTCGAACAGGTAGAAGGTTGACAGGAGCTTGCCATGGCTCATGAACAGGTAGCGGATCTCCTCCCCGCTGCGTTCGTCGGTGAACGGTCTCTCGGGTGCGTTCCGGCGCAGGTCGATGGCGTGCTGCAGGGCTGTTGCGGCGTCCTCGTGCAGGGGGACGATGCGTTCTTTGTAGGTCTTGCGACCGGAGAGACGCAGTCGTGCGGTGCCGTCGGGGTAGCGGTCCAGACAGTCCATGGGCAGACGTTGGATCTCGGTGCGTCGGGCGCCGGACCAGCGGGCCACGAGCAGTGCGGCGCGTTGGAACGGGCAGGCGATCGCGTCGATGGCCGGCATCAACTGGTCGAGTTCGTCGTCGGGGATGAAACGGGGCACTTTCAGCGGGAATTTCGGTGCGTCACCGGCGCCGATGAGGGTCTGGCCGGGCACGTCCGGGTACTGCCAGAGCGCGGTGTCCCGGAAGAACTGCGACAGCCCGGAGATCCGCTGAATCCGTGACATGACACCGAGCGGCTTGCCGGTCTTCTCGGTCGGCGCTTCGGCGATGTGCCCGATCCAGCCCAGGCAGTGGTTGCGTGTGACGTCGGCGAACGTCGTGATACCGGGGTGGTTGGCCTCAAGCCACCGGCAGAAGGTGCGCACTGCGAGCTCCAGCTTGTCCACTGTCGAGGGAGCGTCGGTCAGTTTGCGGGCCGCCAGCCACTTCTGTGCGACGGCCAGCATCCGGGGAGGAAGCGCCAGCGGTGGTTTCCACGACGGCATGAGCTTGCGTGGCTGCTTGGCGACCTGGCCGCGGTGGAAGAGCACCACCTCAAGCTGGTGCAGATGCGTGATCCAGCTCTTTGCCGGGCCCTCGTAGAGCTGTTGCGCCGACGGGTAGAAGGACGCGAACTCCGGGTCCTCAGGGAACAGACGGATGGCTTCCAGGACCTCGGCCACGTGATCGCCGGTGATGTCGGCGACGTCGGTCAGACCGTTGCGCAACGCGATCCGGGCCACCGACCAGTGCATGGCCTGCTTCGCGGACAGCCGGTTGTAGCCGAGCGCGACGGCTTCCTCGACCAGTGTCATGGTGCCCGGATCGATTCCCAGCAGGGCGGCCTGGTCGTGAACGCGCAGCTGGCCGACGGCGAACATCCACCGGTAGTCGAATGTCGCGTACCCGTGCAGGCCCAGATAGGTCAGGTAGGTCCGGGCCCGGTGGGAGGTGGGGAACGACGGACGGTGGAAAGGCTCCCCTGGCAGTCGGCCCGCCCGTTCCACCAGGGGTTCGGCGAACCAGGCTTCCAGGTCCGGCCACCGGGTCCGGAAGTCGCGGTAGTAGCGCAGTTTCGCGTTGAGGTACTGGCGATTGAAGCTGGTCTGGCCGCGGACGACCCCCACCTACTGCCCCTCGGGACAGTGCCGGGGGCGCTGACGACGGACCGGCTCCGGCGCGGCGACCAGCGCGGCGGTCGAAGCCAAGACGCCCCTCATGAACGTCCCTCCGCCGGCTTGCCCAGCGCGTCCAGGGCCCGGTGGTAGTCGGCGACGACTGCCGGATCGGAGACCCGGGTGTAAAGACGCGTGGACTCGGGCGAGGCGTGACCGAGGCGCTTTTGCAAGGTCAGTTCGCGCATGCCGCCCTCCCACATCGCGGTCGCGTGCGTATGACGCAGCGCGTGGGGCGTCACCCAGGGCTCACGGATGCAGGCCCGGGTGCAGGCCCGGGAGAGCATCCGCACCAGGCCGTCGTAGCCCAGCGCCTCCAAGCGTCTGATTCCACGGCCACCGATCAGGAACACCAGCCGGCTCTCGGCGTCGTCGGGGCGTTCGTTCATCACGTAGGCACTGACCGCCGCCAGAGTCGCGGTCTCGTGCAGGTCGACGACCCGCTCGACCCGGGACTTCGACCGGACGCCCTTGGGATGGTCGTCGCGATGCCGGACCACGACGCGCCGCCGTCCGTAGGCCAGGTCGTTCAGGTGCAGGCCGAGCACTTCGCCGGGGCGCAGCCCGCCGTGGAGCATCAGCAACACGATCGCCCGGTCCCGCAACCCGCGAAGCTGACCGAGCAGCAACTCGACCTGGCCGTCGTCCAGCGGCCGCGGCACCCGCTGGACGGTCTTGACGCGCACGGCCCGGCGGACCGGGCGCTGGCGGCTGGCCCGTCCCATGAACGGGCGATGCCGCTCGGAGACGTGCAGAAGTGCAGGGTCCGGACGCTTCTCGATGGGGTTGGCCCGCTCCAGCAGCCCAGACAAGATCGCGTACTCGTAGAAAAAGGACACCGCGGCCAGAATCCGGTTCACCGTGCTGCCCGCGAGCT
Source organism: Streptomyces sp. S063 (assembly GCF_002832675.1). Taxonomy (NCBI): domain Bacteria; kingdom Bacillati; phylum Actinomycetota; class Actinomycetes; order Kitasatosporales; family Streptomycetaceae; genus Streptomyces; species Streptomyces sp. S063. The sequence goes on along the minus strand of NZ_CP021707.1, from coordinate 7,590,560 downwards.
TGGTCGCCGGACCGTCAGCGGCCATCGTCACCACGGACAGGGTCATCCGCCGACGCGGGCGGCGGGACGGCACCGACCGCAGGTATTCGAGCAACGCGATCGCGTCCGCTGGCCCGAACCGCTCCCAGGTCAGGTCCCTGGTCGCGAAGAAGCGCCACAGGTGCCGAAGGTCGTAGGCGTACGCGATCAGCGTGTTCGGCGAGCAGTCCCGCGCGCCAAGAAACCGCAGGAATCCGGCGACGACCTCGACCGGCGTCCCGTCCTTGTCGAGCAGTTCAACCAGCGTCGAGCCGTCCTCCTGCCGCCGCTGCTGTACTCGCACAGACACTCCCTGAGCCGCCTCACCCGACAGCCTGGACGGCCGCCCCCGACCTTCAACGAGGGGCAAGGTGTCCATGTAACTAAATAGCTCGCGTTGTCGGTGGCGACCATCTCCGGCTTCACCCCACCGTCCAGGTTCAAGAGCGCGTCCAGGATGAACAGGGAGTCACGCGGGGTGCCGGGCACCACCATCTGCCCGATGCCGATCACCTGGTCATTGATCGTGTTCAGCCAGGTGATGCCCTTCTTCTTCGCGAAGTACTTCGGCGAGGGCGCGGCGTTGATGACGGGCCCGGGTGTCGACGTAGGCCCGCACCGCGGCCGGGACCAGAGCTGCGGCCAGGGCGACGGCGGTGGTGATCATTCGTCGGGTTCATGCCCCGCCCAACCGGCCCGGCGGCCCCCGCCGTCACGGGCGGAGACGACAGTTCACTCACTCGAGGTCGGCGCTGGCCAGGGCCACCGCGAGCGCGAAATAGGGTACGGCGGTCAGCCACTGCTCGGCCGCCGTGCTCGGGTCGACCGTGGCCGCGGTACGGGCCTTGGCCAGGGCCAGCAGCCCGCACACCACCATGGCGTCGACCGCCGCGTCGAGGACCTCGTCGACCGCGAGCTCGCCGCCTACCGTCAGCTCGCGCACCACGGCGACGGCCTGCTGCGGGTCGTCCCGCCAGCAGGCGGCGACCTCATCGCCCGCGCTCACCATCAGCCGTGGTCCTCCCATTCTTCCTGGCAGAACCGGGCCCCACTCACCAGGAGGTCTCCGGCACGGGTGGACCGTACGAACATGTTGAGGCCGTCGACCCCGAGATCGCCTCCACAGCCGATCACCAGGCCGAGATCGCGCTCCTCGACGTGGTGGGTCAGGGCGGTGTCCACGGCGGTAACGGTCCTGCCGATCAGCTGGATGCCCGCGAACTCGACCTGCGGGCCGGTCCGCCCGTCAATGGTGACGGCGCCGAGAGCGGGGGGCCAGCTGAAGCCGCTGGCGTAGTGGGCGCTCACCCCCGTGTGGTCGAAGCGGTCCTCGGTCAGGATCCACTGGCCCAGGCCTTCCCACGGTGCCCCGAAGGAGTACCGGCCATGACGGGTCGTCGGTTCCTCGCCCAGAGCAGCAGCCACTTCCTGTGGCTTCATGCCGAACCTGAGCGGACCGACGCTCTGCAGCGGTGTCCAGTCCCAGCGCTGCCGTTCCTGCTCAGCCCGGACGGGCCATGTCCCCGGGTGAGGCGGCTCGTCGCGGACGTCGCGCCATTGGCTGACCGGCTCGGACTCGAACGGGTTCTTCGCGAGCTCGGGGCCAACCAGCAGAGCCTCGGTGACCATCGTGTCCAACCGCTGCACATACCTCTCGGGACCGTCGGCCGTCCGTCCCTGCTCCTGCGCCGCGCCCATGGAGATCCCCCACGCCTCGATCTCAGGATCGCCGCTCCAGTTCAGGTGCACAGAGACGTTCTCCCGGAGGGCGAGCTGCTGAAGCTCCGCACGTACTTGGGATGGCGGCCGGGCTATGAGGTCGATGTCTCCCAGGCGCACCAGCGGCCCGTCCATCGCGTCGACCGCTACGGCGACCAGGTTGTTGTCCTTGCCGTAGACCGCGGTCACGCCCCGGTCCGTGTAGTGGCCCCAGCCCGTGCCTTGGCCCAGCCCTTGCGAGACATGGGCAATCGCTCCGTCCAGGGCGGATGCCACCTCGTCGGGGTTCATTCCGAAGGCCAACGGCCCCACCCCCACCAAGGGTTCCAGCATCCATTGGGCCCTCTGCCCGGGCTTTCTGTCCCACCACCGCACGGCGAGCCTCCTACAAGCGTTCCGTATACCGACGACATCCGCCAGCGATCTTGCGGATCAACCTAGACGCCCCCACCGACAGCGCCGTCCGGGAACGGTGGAACTCGCAGGTGTGACTTTTCGAGCTACATGACACCGGCGCCGCAGGCTGACCTGGGCAGACGCGTGCACGTTTTCGTGCTACCTGACACTGGAAGGTCGAGTTTGTTGACACCTGCTCCGGGTTATCAGTCGGACTGCCACCTGCGGCGAAAGCGTCCGTGCAGGCCGTGAGGTTGTGAACCGTCCGGCAGTCCTGGCGCGCGTCGTTGGTGTCAGTCCGCCCGACCAGATGTCATCTAGTGCTGTGACCGGGAAGGTTCGCCGTGTTGCTCGTTGTGCTGGTTGGCAATGCTTCCCCGGACCAGCGGGAGGCGGGATGGCGCAACCGGTCCGGGTCCGCGGGCTGACCGAGCAGGAGGGCCAAAAACTCCAGCACATTGTCCGGCGGGGCGGTACCAGTTCAGTGAGGTTCCGGCGGGCGATGATGCTACTGGCCTCGGCTGGCGGGAGCAGGGTCCCGGTCATAGCCCGGCTGGTCCAGGCTGACAAGGACACCGTCCGCGACGTGATCCATAAGTTCAACGAGATCGGGCTTGCCGGCTTGGACCCTCGATGGGCGGTAGGCCGTCCCCGTCTCCTCGATCGTGACGACGAGGACTTCGTCGTCCAGACGGCCATCACCCGGCCGACCGTGCTTGGTAAGCCCTTCACCCGCTGGTCCATCCGTAAGCTCGCCGATCACCTCAGCGGGAACATCACCCGGCCTGTCCGGATCGGCAGGGAGACCTTGCGGTGCTTGTTGGCCCGCCGCGGGATCTCCTTTCAGCGCACAAAAGCCTGGAAGGAGTCCCCGGATCCGGGCTTCGACGCCAAACTCGCCCGGATCGAGTACGCGATCAACCAGCGGCCCGACCGCACCTTCGCCTTCGACGAGTTCGGTCCACTCGGTATCCGACCGACCGCTGGCTCCTGCTGGGCCATGGAGAACCGCCCCGACCGTCTGCCGGCGACCTATCGCCGAACCCACGGAATCACCTACTTCCACGGCTGCTACTCCGTCGGCGACGACCAGCTCTGGGGCATCAACCGCAAGCGCAAGGGCATCGACCACACCTGGGCCGCCCTGCGGACGATCCGTGCTGCCTGCCCTGACGGCGCCCCGATCTACGTGATCCTCGACAACCTCTCAGCTGGGCCGCTCGCAACAAGGTCGAGCTGTGTTTCACCCCGACCTACGCCTCCTGGGCAAACCCGATCGAGGCGCACTTCGGGCCGCTGCGGCAGTTCACCCTCGCCAACTCGAACCACCCCAATCACATCGTCCAGACGCGGAACCTGCACGCCTACCTGCGTTGGCGCAACCAGAACGCCCGCCACCCCGACGTCCTGGCCGCCCAACGACGAGAACGCGCTCGCATCCGCAGCGAGAAGGGCATTCGCTGGGGCGGACGCCCGATGAAAGTCGCGTGACCCTACTGACTGCACCGGCAACACTGGCGCCATGACCGTTGATCGTGAAGCCCTTCAGGCCAGCTGGAAGCAGACCCGTGGCCACCTCGACTCCGCCCGGGCCCACCTCACGGGCCTGCCGGACATCGATCTCTCAGCAACGTTGGAGTTCTTGGAGCACAACGAGCTGGGACTCGCCTTCGACTGCCTGGTCGATCTCGGTGACGACCTCGACTTGCCCCTCAGTTTCTGGCGGCACCTGGACCGGGCAGCCCGTGAGATGCGGCTCTACAGCGACGCGCTCCGCACGCCCCACCTCACATCCGCCGACTTCTGCCGCCGTCACCTCGCCCCTGCCTCCGAGCAGGAGTGACCCGCCAACCCGGCGCACCTTCCCGGTCACAGCACTAGGGAGATATTGTGCAGCTCATCGACCAGGATCAACCCGGTGCGGGTGTCGGTGCAGACGCCGACGACGGCCTCGATGATGTCGGTGATGTTGGAGCTGCGGCGGACTGGGAGGCCGAGGAAGCGGGCGAACTCGGCTGCAACCATGCGAGCGGTCGCGGCAGGCGGGACGGTGGTGTAGACGACTGGGATCCGGTCGGTGGCGTGCGGGTGGCGGGCCTGGTCGAGGATCTCGTGTGCCTGTCCGAGCTGGGTGATGGCGATGGTCTTGCCGGTGCCGGCGGGGCCGGAGACGATCAGGCCGCGACGGGCGCTGATCACGTGCTTGTTGAGCAGGACCAGACGGTTCTCGTAGGTGACGGTGTGGCGGACCGTCGAGGTTGCGACCACCCGCAGCCGGCCATGGTGGTCGAGCCGGTCCGCGGGCGCTACCGCACAGTCGGCTACCTCCTCCGGCCCCTCGACGGCGATGACGTGGGACGCCCTCATGAACGCGGCCGCCTCGCCTGGAAGCCTGCCAGGGGCTCAGAGAATGAACCGCCTTCTGGCGCAGAAAGTTGCGCCCCGACCGATCGCATTAGGTCAAATGTCCGGGTAGTTCAGGTCGGCAGCTGTCCGAGGGTACGAATGCGCGATAGGTGTGGAAACCCCGCGCTGGTTCCGATACCGGCGTACCTCAAGGAGGTTGTTCATGCCGAAGATGCTTCATTACCGCGTATGGCGCGGACGTGCTTGGATCGCGTTAGCGACCGCGGCCATACTGTCCGTCGGCTTGCCGTCCGCAGCAGCCGACACGGGCAGTTCCGAGGTGGTCTCCTCCACACTTCCCGCAGGTATACCGATCCCGTCGCTCAGTTCGTTGCAGGCTCAGCAGGGCAGCAAGGGGAAGTCCGTGATGCCGGCCCGGGAGACTGCGGCGGGCAAGCTGCCGCGTGAGGCCATCGCCCCCGCCCGTTCCGGCCTTCCGAAGGCGTCCACGCCCTCGTTCCTTTCGGCCAAGATGGCTGGCAGAGTACCGTTCGCGGCAACCTATCCGGAACCGCCCCGGACGATGACTAAGGCCGAATGCAAGGCCGGACTTCAGGGCGGCAGACTTTTCGCGGTCAAGTCCCGGTACGCGATGTGCACGGGAACCCAGTTCGTACAGACCTGGATGCAGCGCGGTCGGCCTGTGGGTCAGAGCTCGTTCACGCTGTGGGTGATCGAAACGGTTCCGAAGAAGAACGACCGCACGATTCGAATCCAGTACCTCTTCACGGACTTCGTGAAGACCGGCACCACCCGGACGAGCGGCCTCAAGATCGACACGGACGGCGACGTGACCACATGGCCGAAGCAAGCAGCGAAGAAGTACGGCGGGCAGGTGCCGCCCACGCAGACCTTTGACGCGCTGAAGGCCAAGCCCGAGTACACCCACACGATGCTGATCGAGCCCGGGCAGGGCACCGGCACGGACGACGTGGTGCAGATGGCGTACGAGCCCTTCGTGAAGCTCACCTTCCCCTCGCCGTACACCTCGCCCAACACTGGTCGCGTCAGCGTTGGTTTCCTCGCGGGCCGCTGGGACACCGCCTCCTACCTCTTCAACAAGACCGGCGGCGGAAACCCCAAGAAGAAGGGCGGTGCGGCCCTGCCGCTTGTGGCGACCCTGCCCTACAGCTCCCAATCCGGGGCCTCCGAGCGAGCAGTGGCCCAGCACCTGCGGGACGCCCACACCAAGCCCGGCGACACCAAGCCCGTGAATGCCAGCAAGGCGGTACCCGGGTTCGACCTGAAGCACACGCTGCACCGGCTTCAGCACGACGGTGACCGCGTGAAGGCCAATCGCCGCGCGGCCATTGCCACCTGTGTCAAGTACTGGGGGCCGACTACGCCACAAGCGTTCCCGGAGTCTCGCGGGAATGCGACGAGTACCCCTTCGCCAGCACCTACGAAGGCGCAGCTCAAAGCAAGTACGACCAGACGAAGCCCAAGGACAACTTCTCCGCCAGGCCCCTGCCCAAAGCTGACAACGGCGCCGGCGGAAGCATCCTGAAAATATTCATGGACCGGAACCGCATCCTGGACGGGTTCAGCAGCGGGGATGACATCGACGCCTACGTCATCTCGATCTCCTGAGACACGCCCTGTGGGCAGAGCCCAACGTTCTGCCCACAGGCCCTCAGGTGCCGGCCGGCCAGAACTGCACCAGGTACCGCTCCACCCCGACGGGCACGTCTACCGCCGCAAGCCGGGCAGCCTCGGCCCGGCCCGAACAGACGGCGCGGACCTTCCACAGCGAGTTGGGCCGCCCGAGTTCCACACGGCCTTCGCCGACCCCGGACATCGTCTCGATCGAGAGGATTCCCGTGGTTGAAAAGATCTCTGCTTCGCCCTGAGCTTCCCAGCGGACGCCGCCTGGCACGGACGGTTCACTGCTCCAGACCTCGGCTGTCAGAGCTGCCTCGTGGGTATGCCCAGCGCTTTCGAAATCGAGCCGCTTGTCGTAAACGGTCAGGAAGCCTGCCCCCGGCGCTTCTGCCCGCTCCTCGGGGAAGGGGGCGGAGACCTCCATGTCGTCCTCTTCCTGCAGGGCGAACGCATGGAACTCCACGGACACCCGAACTTCCTCGCGCGCCACCAGTTCGGCCACAGAGAACTCCCGTATCTCCCGCTACCGCCGCAAGCACCCTACCTTGGTGGCCGCCAGCACATCGTGGAATACCGACCGCCGACTCACGATCAGCGCTGACCGATCAGACTGGCTTGCTGCACGGCTCACAGGCACCGCAACCGCAGCGGCGGCCGATCCCTATCCTCGCAGCCAGCCCCACTTGGCGGACAAAGACGTTCACGGGCCCCAGGCTCTGCGCGGCGATGGTCGACCGGCTTACGTTCAACGACACCATCATTGAGACCGGCACCGAATCGAACGCCTCGAAGCCGTGCAGCAGAAACCGGAACGCGATCTCGCTGCACACCTTTCCGCACAGCGCGTCAGCGCGTCGCGTGCTTCCGACAGGGTGACTCCGACCGCGTCCTGCCGGGGGGTGCCGAAGCACTCCCTCGCCCTCCACCTGCCGGACAGGGACTGGGTGGACCGCACGATCCGCGAGTACGGCGAGGACCGCCCCTACGTCGAGGCGAAGGTCTACGCCCGCTTCCCCAAGGGCGGCGGCGGCAAGGTCATTCCGGTCACCTGGGTCGAGGACGCCCAGCAGAACGAGGACCCCACCGGCCCCGGATGGGTCCGCCTCGGCGTCGACGTCGCAGCCGACGGCGGCGACGAGTTCACGATCTACCGGACCGTCGGAGACGCGATTGAACACCGCAACCACTCCAGCGGCGCCGCCAACGACAACCAGGTGCGGGTCGCGAAGGAGATCCTCGAAGAGATCCAGCCGCCGAGCGCCTGGCCCAGGCCCTCGGCTCCACCGCCAAGGTCCACGTCAAGATCGACAAGAACGGCTTGGGTCACGGAGCCGTCGGCATGCTCGAAGTCTGGGGCGAGAACGGCAAGCACAGCAGCGAGATCATCGGCGTCATGGTCTCCGAGTCCCCCGACCGCGACGACCCCGGCGCCCCCATGCGCCCCTGGCGGAAGCGCGACGAGATGTGGCTCGCCACCCGCGCGCTCCTGCAGCCCGACCCCTCCACCGGCTCAGGCCGCCTCCGCCTGCGCGTCGACCGCGAAGCCGGCATCCAGCTCACCACACCCAACCTCGGGAACAACGCCGGCGGCCACTCCGTCGTCGAGTCCAAGAAGGCAATGAAGGCCCGCGGCATGAATAGCCCGGACCGCACCGAGGCTGTTCTCCTCGCCGTCTACGAGCCGAACGTCCGCCGGCCGCGGCCTCATCGTCTGACAGCCGTCAGAGCCCTGTATACCGAGGCCGTCGCCTGGCAGGAGCAAGTTCAGCACGGGCACCGACCGCGCGATCCCACCGCTCCCCCGCACCGCTGGTGCAGACCAGGACCTCCGTGAGCAGTGCAGTTGTCGATGAGTCAAACGCGAACGTGCCCCGGGCAGTTCTCAGCCTCCGGCAGGAATCGGGGCCGAGGCTCGGTTCTCTTGCGATCTGCGCGTCGGGCACCGGGGTAGAGGGGATGCGCGGTGCACGCGATTCCGACTCGCCCTGGGAGTACCAGCGGGAGGATCAGGTTGATGTGGGGGAATCGACGCAGGGGGCGACGCACGAGGTGTACGTCGATCTGAGTTTTACGACACCCGGGCTACGGACGTGCACCGAATGTCGGACCGCTCCCCTCGAACCGAGCCTTCTCCTCCCCCTCGATCTGCCGACGCATCAACTCGACCTGCGTCTCAGCCGACCGCGCAGCGGCCTTCGCTGTCCGCGCCTGTGAGCCGGCGTAGACCATGCCCACCACGCTCACGAACACCGCGGTGATGGCCGTAATCAGTTCTCCGTCCACCAATCCCCCTCTGTGTGCACCGCACCTCATGGCGGCGCATGCCCGCACGGTATCTCGGCCCGAGACATAACCGGCGCCCAGCGGGCACCGTGTACCTCTCGCCGACACCCTGGTCGGCGCGTACCGAAGGAGGGCCCCTTGCAGAAGGCCAACGGCCTCACCGTCTCCGTCTACCGTGCGGGAGGCGACCCGGACAAGCCGTACCTCACCGCCACGCTCCAGCTCAGAGAGCGTTTGAGATCTGCCGTAGCCTGCAGGCAGTGGAGCGTGAGGAGGGGAAATGGGTTACTGGCGTGGGCCTTGCTCTCAGCGGGGGCTTCGTGAGTAGGCGTCGCTATGTGGCCAGAGGCGTGCCTGGCGGGTAACGCATCTGGGACAACCGAGGGCGCCGGTGGTGGGGCGACCTATACGAGCTCTGCCCCGACGACCTCACTGCTGAACTGAACGGCGAGGCCAATCCGGCGAGGCTTACCGCTCTCCTCAAGCGATACAGAGCCCAGAAGCGGTAGGGCTGGCGTCATGACAAGAGGCAAAGGGGTCGTGGGCCCGGTCGCTGAGCGGGCCGGCCTCGGGTGAGTCGACGGACTATGACGCCGATCATCGCCCAGCGGATCATGCTCTCGGAGTGGGCCGGGCTGGTCTCGTAGTCGCGGGCGAGGCGCCGGTGGGCGGGCCTTGACCCCGAATCCTGAACACGGGTTATGCGGCTTGTGCCAGCGTAGTTGGTGTGCGGTGGAGGGCGTTCTCGAAGGCGATCGGTGATCGTTGTCCGAGGTGGGAGTGTCGGCGGCGGGTGTTGTAGCGGTGGAGCCATCGGAAGGCGTCGAGTCGGGCCTCGCGCTCGTCAGGCCCCCCTTTCCGGCCTTGGAGTGTCTCGCGTTTGAAGGTCGCGTTGAAGGACTCGGCGAGTGCGTTGTCCGCGCTGGACCCGACCGCGCTCATGCTGCGCCGAACCCCTGCTGACCTGCAGGCTTCGGCGAAGGCCCTGCTCGTGTACTGGGCTCCGTGGTCGGTGTGCATGATCGATCCGGCGAGGCTGCCGCGGGTGCGGATCGCCGCGGCCAGGGCATCGGTCACCAGGTCCGCACGCATGTGGTCAGCGATCGCCCAGCCGGCCAGACGGCGCGAGGCGAGGTCGATGACGGTCGCCAGATAGCAGAACTTCCCGCCCTCGATAGGCAGGTAAGTGATGTCGCCGACGTACTTCGTGTTCGGCTCGCCCGCCGTGAAGTCGCGGCCGATCAGGTCCGGAGCCTTGGCCCCGGCCGGATCGGGGACGGTGGTGCGGTGCCGGCGGCGCAACCGGACCCCTTCGATCCCGGACGCCCGCATGATCCGGGCGACACGCTTGTGATTGACCGTCTCACCGCTCGTCTCGCGGAGTTCGGCGGTGATCCTCGGAGCCCCGTAGGTGCCATCCGATTCCTGGTGCACCGCCCGTATCCGGGCGGCCAGCCTCGCGTCGGCCGCCTGCCGGGCAGCCCGGTCCGCGGCTGTCCGCCGCCAGTAGTAGAAGCTCGAGCGGCTGACGCCGAGGATGCTGCAGAGCCGCTTCACGCCATAACGGCGCTGGAGGTCGGCGACACACTGGAAGCGGTTCACCAGCGCGTCTCCCCGGCGAAATACTTCGCCGCTTTGCGCAGGATCTCGCGTTCCTCCTCCAGCTCGCGGATCTTCTTCCGCAGGGCGGCGTTCTCCGCCTCCAGCGGAGCCGGCGGCTGGGACGGTTCCTGCGTCCGGCGTCCCCGGGGACGGCTCACCCCGGCTGCCCTCACCCAGTTCCGCAGGGTCTCCGGGTTGATCCCCAGATCGGCGGCGACCGACCTGATCGTCGCTTCGGGCCGCGACTCGTACAGCGCAACCGCGTCCGCCTTGAACTCCGGCGGGTAGTTCTTCATGACCACGAGATGTCCGTTCTCAGATCCTCAGGATCCAGTGTCTCGTGTGTCCAACATCAGGGGTCAAGGCCCGCCGGACGTCTGACCAGCAAACTGGGCTCCTACCTGCGGCCGAGCGTTCTCGTGGTCGATGAAGTCGGATACCAGCCCCTCGAACGCGCCGAGGCGAACCTGGTCTTCCAGGTCATCTCCAAGCGCTACGAAAAGGGCTCAATCATCCTGACCTCGAACAAGACCTTCAGCGAATGGGGCCAGGTCTTCGGCGACGAAGTCCTCGCCACCGCCATCCTCGACCGCCTCCTGCACCACTGCGAAGTCGTCGCCATCAACGGCCCCAGTTACCGGCTGAAGAACCGCCTCAAGGCCATCGAGCGCGAGACGGAAGTCGCCTGATCCGGGAGTTCAATCCTGGCCCAGCTCCTCGCCCGGCGGGATGAAGGCGTCGGCACTGTCGGCATCGTCAACATGCCCGTGAGCGTCCATCGTGATGGCCGTTGCCCGGCCCTGCGAGGTAATCAGCCACGCGAGTACCTGTTCTGTGAGCGGGGTGTTCCCCGGGCCCTCGTCTTTCCAGTGGGCCCGCCACCCGCCACCAGGAACTGCGGCTACGACCTGGTCGGCCCTCTCAAGGTGGGAGAAGTCCTCGTAGTCCGTGACGGGACGCATGGCGCCTCGCTTCGGGTCGACTACAAGCGCCGTTCCAGTTGCCGGGTCCCATGCCTCTACCCGCACCATGCGGCCGATCTCGGTCTCGGTGCCATTGAAGATCGCGGTCCAGCCGGTCTGATTGAAGTAACGAAGGTCCACCGCCCCATCCTCTCGCATGGCGATGAGCGCAGGGGGCGGCTACTTGCTCTGCACGTTCATCCGTACGCACCTCTGCACATAGGCAAGTACGCCGACACTCGTCCTCGCCGTCGATCGCCCGCAGCGTGTGGGGCATCGCGCGGGCGGTGTCGGCGATGATGAACGCGTGCTTCGCGTCCGTCTTCGCCTCGCCGGGGTAGAGGTCGGCGATCCGCCGCATCGTCAGGCCGGGCAGGTAGGCGACGGGACAGCCCATGTCGCGGGCGACCGCCAGTGGCAGGGCGCCGATCGAGGCCGGCTGGTCGACCACGACGAGCACTGTTCCGTGCTTGGCCTGGAGTTTCGCGAACAGCTCGCGGAGGTCAACGCCTCACACGTCGAGCAGATCCAGAGCATCATCGCGATCGCCAGCGCGACCGCCGCCCGCGCTTACCAGTCCGCCCATGACGCGGCCGAGTCCGCCGAAAAGGCCCAGGGCCACGCAGACCTCGCTGCAGGCCACGCCAAGAAGGCCACCGAATACGCAACTGAGGCCGAAGGCCACGCCGATAGAGCGAAATAGGCCGCTGACAAGGCAAGTAGCTCGGCTCGCTCCGCGAGCGCTTCAGCAGCTGCTGCCAAAACCCGAGGCCAGCTATCGCGCCGCCCAAGGGTATGCTGCGAGCGCCTTCCAGGCAGCGGAGCAGAGTCGGCAGTCCGCCCTCAATGCTGGCCAGAGCGCCACCGACGCCTATGCAAAATACCGGTCCACGGTTGACCGCTACCAGACAGAGCGCTATAAGGCGGAGCAGAAGGCCCTTCAGAGTCAAAGTCGGACAGAGCACAAGGCCACGCTCCATCAGGACGCCGACGCGGGCGGATCTTCTGTAGCTCTTGCCCTGCTCCAAGGACTCATCGGCGGCGACGGTATTCCCCCCGGCATGAGCCTCAAGGACTTCATTCACCTCAGGTTGGACATTATTGGTCTCTTTCCGGGAATCGGGGAGCCTTTCGACGCCGCAAACTGCATTGCCTACGGAGTGGAATCCGGGCTCAATAAGTTCGGCATCGGCGATAAAGACGCGTGGAAGGATGCTCTCCTCTCCTGTGGATCCATGCTCCCGATTGCAGGCTGGGCTGCGGCTCCGATGAAGGGGCTGCGATGGTCGGAGAAGTATGGCGGAGCAGTTGGCAAGGTCTTCGAGTCGATCAATAACCTCTTCAAGCGGAACCCCTGCAGCCCGAAGCACAGCTTCCCTGCGGGCACGCCCGTGCTGATGGCTGACGGAACTCGTCTGCCTATTGAGCAGGTGAGGAGGGGGGACGTCGTCTATTCCACCGATCCACTCTCGGGCGATTCGGGTCCCCGTCGAGTTGTTGCCACGATCTACACGCCGGATGATCGAGAGTTTACAGGTATCACTCTCGACGGTGCCCAGGAGGCGGGGGAGCTAACTGCCACCGACAACCACCCCTTCTGGAACGTTACAGCGCAAAGTTGGACCAACGCGGGACAGCTCAGATCGGGCGACTACCTGCGCGCGCCAGACGGCACCCCTGTAAAGATCACTCAGATTCGTCGCTGGGAAGAACTCCAACCGGCATACAATCTGACAGTCGCTGACCTGCACACGTACTACGTGCTCGCGCGATCCACACCAGTCCTCGTTCACAATTCCGGAGGGTGCGGGTGGGCGACTCGGCACGAAACCGCTGGTGATGTCGCTCAGAAGTACACTCCCGGACAGTCGACTCGGGATCCTGCATCACAGTGGTATCACGAGGAATTGAGTGACCAAGACCTTCTGGACACAATCAACAAGGCCGCAGAAGGGGACGGCATAGCTGTCTCTCGCGGAGGCACCATCCTTGGGGGACATCATCGCTGGGATGAACTCCAGAAGAGAATCAAAAGTGGGCGTATCAGTCCGAATACGCCAATCCGAATCGACGTCTTGGGTGAGGACTAATCTCCATGTCTCTGATGCGTACGACTGACCCCGACTTCCGCATCTGCCAGATCAGCTTCGATGCACTGCTTGAAATCCAGCTAGAGGCGGAAGAGCGAGGGTTGGCCACTCGCTGGACCTCGACAGATGCACTCAGAAGCCAGGTGAAGCCAGGTAGCGTACTTCTGCAGTCGTTCATGCGTGAAGAGAGGGCCGGAGTTGTGCGTGCTTACCGGTGCCTCCTCCTGTTCTCAACCGTGGATGACGGGGATGCTGGTGGAGTTGCGACGATCGATCTTGTTCCGGCGAGATACAAATCGCTAGAGCGAATTGACCAAGATTCACTTGTCCGGAAGGCTCTGGCCCGCGTCTTCTCACTCGCAATGGGTGGGATTTCCATGATTTCGAAAAGGTAGCCTCCTTCCTCTTCCAGATAAATGAAATAGAGATCCACGGGAGTGAGCGCCGCGCCCCGGACGAGAGCTCCGGGGCGCGGGGATGCTCGGTCAGACCCGCTGCTGGGCGGCCGCTTCGGCCCGGAGTTCAGCGAGGGCTTGGCGGCTCACCTCCGCTCGCGCGGAGAGCACTCGGCCCAGGCGCGGCGGGCCTTCTCGGCGGCCGGCTCACCTCCGCTCGCGCGGAGAGCACGCCACGCTCGTCAGAGTGTCGGGGTAGTTCTTCGGCTCACCTCCGCTCGCGCGGAGAGCACAAATCAGCAGGTGAGGCGTTTTTGATCACGACCGGTTCGGTCATGATCAAAAACGGGAGAAGTGCCGGGCCGCCTCCTTGCCCTCCTCATCGAGGACCGCGCCCTCGGTCAGCCCGACCGAGGCGAGGCCGCTGCCCATTCACAGCAGCGCGGCGCCGCCCTCCTCCCGGAGCCGGTACTCCAGCGCCCGGTCGGGCTGCTCCTGGACGACGTCCTCGGACATCACGACCGAGCACCCGGCCTGCTCCCGCAGCACCGCACAAGCGGGGACACAGGAACAGAACACGGTCTGGGACGGGGTAGCGCTGGGGCAGTGGGTCAGCAACCTGCGCCGCCCCGGCGGGCTCGGCACCGACCCCGAACGCGCCGACGAACGGCGCCGCGCCCTGGAAGCGATCGACCCGGAGTGGAACCCCACGGGGTGGCCGGTGGACTGGCAGCGCCACTACGCCGCCGCCCGCGTCCTCCTGGCCGAAGAGCAGGGCCCGGCCGACGTCCTGCCCGGCGTCACCGTGAACGGGGTCGACGTCGGCACCTGGACCACCCGGCAGACCGACCCCGCCGTCTGGGACTCCCTCCTGCCCGAGCAGCGCGAACGCCTGGAGGCCCTCGGGCTCCAGCGCCGGACCGACACCGCTCCCGCCGCCACGACGGCGGCCGGGAAGGCCGGGGCGTTCGAGCGGGGTATTGCCGCGCTCACCCAGTACGCCGCGCGGGAGGGCCGGGTCGTCGTCCCCCGAGCCCACGTTGAAGAGACGCCTCACGGACCGGTTCGGCTAGGCACCTGGGTGAGCAACACCCGCAGCAGGCGCGCCAAGCTGAGCGCCGAGCGCGAGCAACTCGCCGCGCTCGGCGTCAACTGGGCCACGGCCTGAGAGGTCGTTTTCTCCCAGTGTTTTATCCCGGGATCTGCTGTTTGGTCTGTGGTGTCGGGTCGCGCCAGGAGATGGTGGCTTCGCCGGTGAGGCGGCGGGCCATGAGGTCGGTCATGGCGAGGTGGATCATGGCTTCGGAGCGTGTGGGCAGGGTCTCGTAGTCACGGGCCAGGCGGCGGTGGAGCATGAGCCAGCCGTAGGTCCGCTCGACCGCCCATCGCTTCGGAATGGGGGTGAAGCCCCTGGTTCCGGGGTGCGGGCGGTGATCTCCACGTCGATCCCGAGTGTGGCTGCGTGTTCCACGAGGTGCCGGCGGTAGCCGCCATCGACCCAGACCTTGCGGATGGCGGGGTGTTCGGCGGAGACCTGGTCGAGGAGTTGGGTGCCGGCGGCCACGGAGTCCTGCACGCTCGCCGCGGTGACCAGCACCGCGAGCAGGAGGCCGATGGTGTCGACGACGATGCTCCGCTTCCGTCCGACGATCTTCTTCCCGGCGTCGACGCCCTGGCCGGAGGCGGGGACGCTGGTGGAGGTCTTGACGCTCTGCGCGTCGATCACGCAGGCCGACGGTTCGGTGTCCCGTCCTTCCTTCTGCCGCAACAGTTGCCTGAGCAGGCCGTTGAGCTGGGCGAACACGCCTTCTTGCTGCCACTTCGCGAAGTATCCGTAGACCGTGTTCCAGGGCGGGAAGTCGTGCGGAAGGTAGCGCCACTGCACGCCGGTGCGGTCCACATACAAGATCGCGTCCATGATGTCGCGCAGGTCGTGCTCGGGTGGCCGGCCGAAGTCCAGGGCCCTGCCCCGGCGTTCGAACCGCCAGGCGGCAAGAACCGGCTCGATCAGCTCCCAGCGGGCATCGGACAGATCACTCGGGTACGGACGTCGCGTAGGCATGCTCCTGGCGTACCGCTCCGGACCGAGTGCGCCCAGGCGCACGGCAACAGCGACGGAAGCACACCGTCAAGGACTGGACATCCTGGGAAGAGACAGGAACGGACCGCCTCCCGCCCCTGCCGTCACCTCACCCGGCCAACAGACCGCAACCACACCAGCACCGCAGTTCCGCACTCCAAGAACCGGTGGATACACGGGCATCCAAGGTGAAAACGATCTGAGACCCCATCCATGACCCCATCGTCCCGCGCCCCCAGGCCCACCGCCCGGGGGCGCGGACCGAGCCACCCGCCGATCCCCCGGCCCGGACCCTCACCTACGACTCGGGGATACCGATGCACCCGACGGACGTCCTCGTGATCGCGTCGGCCCTCACCGCGGGCTACCTCACCGGCCGCCTGCAACCCTGGCGGCGGCTCGGGGACTGGGCCGTCGATCAAATCCGGCACACCGGGCCGTGGGTCAGGGGCGGGCGTCAGGCCGCCGTCGTCCTGGCCCACGTTCTCACCGCACCGCGCACCAGCCGGCGCACCCCCGCCCGAAATCTGCACCAATCAGGGGCCAGTACAAGCCAATTATCGAAAGGGGCATTTCTGGCATTGATCGATCGTGCGGTCTCTTGAGCTGGATAAATAACGCACAGTCACAGATGCTGACCGGGGGGCGACTTGATGCATCTCCTGGGTCCGCGCTCCCGGCCTGCTATCAAATACGTTCCGGGACATGACCGAATCATTGGACGCCTTCAGTGGTGCACTGACAGCACTCCTCCTCGTCGCCTTGTCTCATCCAGACCCCCGCATGCGAGCCACCGCTGAGCGACTGCTCCGGATTATCTTCCGAGCCGAATGAGCCGCGATCACAGTGGATATGTCCCGACCGGGTCGGGAGCGCCCACCCCGGTCTCGGCGAGGATCGCAACCACCTCGGCGCCAACGTCCTCGTCGAGCATGTCGGGTGATCTGTACTTGACCTTGGTCGCCGTGCTCACGGTTCCGGCGCGGGCGTACAGCTCCAGCGTGGTGCCCTTGGACTGCTCGCTCTCGGCGGCGGCGAGCCGGAACTGAAGTCAGGCAGGCGACTGCGCCAGTAACCCGCCTTCTTCTTCGTGGTGACGGTGCTGTCCTCGTCGCGGGCGTCGACCTCGGTCTCGGTGATCGCCTGGCCTCCGCCCTCCAGTCCGAAGGACTGGGCGGAGTAGCCGGCCGACTCGACGGCCTTACGGGGCAGGGGCTCGGCGGTGCGCTGGTGCTCGTCGACCCTGATGCGACGTGATCAAACAGCCTGGTACCGCCCGCACGACACCAGACGTGCCCGGCCGAAGAACCCCCGACCGGGCACGCGTCAGCCGACGCGCGGTCAGACGATCAGGCGGCCGGTGTGTAGCGGACGATGGTGTCCTCGCACGGCCCCTCGGAGTAGGCCTTCAGCGCTTCGAGTTCCCGGTCGTCTGCGGTGAGGTCCCAGCGGAGCTTGGTGGCCACCCACTCCCCCACGTACCGGCACTGCGCCTCCGGGGACGGCGGCATCCAGTCCGCCGGGTCCTGGTCGGACTTCTGCCGGTTGGTGCGGGCGGTTACCGCGACGAGGGAGACGTCCGCGCCCTGGTCGTTCGCGTACGCCTCCCGCCGCGCCGCCGACCACCCGGACGCCCCCGAGTCCCAAGCTTCCGCGAGCGGCACCATGTGGTCGATGTCCAGCGAGCCGGCGCTCGTGACCTCCTGGCCGTCGTAGTACGACACCCACGTGCCGCCGGTCAGCTTGCAGCCGGCCTCGACCGTCGGCGCCACGACCGCCTCGGCCAGCAGGACCTCGTTGCGGGTGTTGCAGCCGTCGGACTTGTCGACGCCGCTGTTCCAGTGCTTGAACTTGCTGCGGGTGTAGCCGGTGCGGTCCTCCTCGGTCACCTTCACCAGACCGACCGCGTCCGCCAGCGTCGTCACCTCCGCCACCGGGGCAGCCGCGTGCGCGGCAGGAGCGGAGAAAAGGGGAACAAGGGCAAGGGAGAGCGCACCGAAGCCGCGCACAAGGTTCTTGATCACCACGGCGTTCTACCGGCCGCACCCCGTCTCCGGTGAGGCCCTGCGCCTGGTGCTCACCCGCCTGGGGGAAGGACTTCACCGGAGAAACGCTCCGCCAGGCTCGCCGTCCCGACGAGGGCCGTGGGGCGGGCCCGGTGCCGGCGGCAGGGCAGCCACCGGCACCAGGGGCCCGAGCCGTACTCCAGGAGACCCGGGCCTGTCCCGCACACCCATACGGCGCGGTCTGCCCCAGACCCTATCCCCGCGTACGGTCGGGGCCGCCGGTCACAGGAACATGCCGTCAGCGGGATCCGCAGCCGCCGCCCTGCCCTCACCAGGAACATGGGCAGGAGAGAGGACACAGCCCAGCGGATCACTTGAGCGTGACGCATGCCTTCGTGGTCAGGCCCCGGAACTCGACGCAGGTGCGGGTGTTGCGCGGGTACTTCGGGCCGGTGTGCCCGTCCCTCCCCCAGGACGTCTCCACGTGACTGCCCACCCGGTTCGCGCGCTTCCAGCCCCCGCCCGTCTTCCAGGTCCCGCCGGGCTTCTTGACCGCGACGGGGGCTCCGGCGGCCGATCCCATCGCCAGGCTGGCCGCGTCGATACGCGCCGAGCGAGCCGCCGCCGCGGTGGCGCGGGCGCAACGGGCTGGAGTGTTGATCACCGCGCCGGTCGGCCTCTGCTTCCTCCCCGCCTTCCTGGCGGTCGGGGTGGCGCCGGTGATCATCGGCCTGGCCGGCGACCTGCTCGCGACCGGCGGTCCGGGCCGGTGAGGCTGTGCGCGGTCCGTGGCCGACGGTTGCCAACGGACGCCGTCGGGTTGCTCTGCCGGTCATTCACTTTCGCTGTCAATCGCGGGTGTTCCGTTCGGGCTCCCGGAAACGAAGTTCTGGGACCGCGCCGTCGGCGCTCTGCGCCGGGGGCGGCTGTTCGCGGGGGCGCCGGACCGGCGGGCGAGGTGGTCCGCGTGGTGGGCGGGTCGGCTCGGACGGTCCGATCGGGGGATGACCACCTCCGGTATCGCGGCACTCACTGTGTCCCACGCAGGTCGTGTTGCTTTACGGGAAGGCTGAGACTCGGGGCGGTGTCGCGTTACGACGAGCCATCGTGTTCCTTTACGAGCTTTCCGCTGTGATGGAGGTCACGGGGTGTGGGCTGCTGAAATCTGACTATACGTCGAGGTCTGCTGCCGAGGAGAGTCCGACGGTCCCGCACAATTCGTTCGAGCCAATCTCGATGCCACGGTGACCGGATAAGCGCCAGCTCTTCACTTCGTGATCAGTAGCCACGTAGGTTCTGCTCCGAACGACAACCGGCCGGGGGCGGTTGCTGTGGCATCCAAGCGCTTTGCCGCCTCCTTCCACGTTGTGCGCAGGACTTCCTGCACAGTCATCGAAGGAGTGATTACGCAATGCGCAAGAAGCTGACGTTCGGCCTGTTCGCCGCCGCCATGATCGTCGGAGGGGTCGGCACGGCAACCGCCGCCCCGGCGGGCTGCGAGTCGGGCTGGGTCTGCCTGTACCGGGACGACGATTACAGAGGCGGTCAGGTCAGCCTGACCAACAGCACCACCGCGATATCCCACCTGAGCTCGCGCGGCTTCAACGACAACGCCGACTCCTACTACAGCAACTACACCTACGATTCCGCCTGGTGGACGGACGCGAACTACGTGGGCCGGCGGGTGTGCATGCACAACAACACCAGCAACCGCAGCTTCAGCTTCCAGGACTCCGACGAAGCGAGCTCGACGAAGAAGTACACCAGCCGCACCGCGTGCTGACAGCAGGCGAGTGAGGTGACCCGTGGGGCGGCCGGTAACCGGCCGCCCCACTCGTGCGAGAGAGGATTCAGATGAGCGAGAACGCGGCGATCGTCGCCACGGGGGTCGGCAAGTCGTTCCCGATGGGAAGGCAGACCGTGACCGCGCTGCGCGATGTCTCGCTGTCCCTGCCCGCCGGGACGCTGACCGCGCTGACCGGCCCGAGTGGTTCCGGAAAGAGCACTCTGCTCCATCTGTTCGCGGGGCTGGAGCGAGTCGATTCCGGCACCCTGGGAGTATTGGGACACCAGGTCCACGCGTGCACTCCGACCGAGCTGGCCGCGCTGCGACTGGGCAAGATCGGCTTCGTCCACCAGGACTTCAGCCTCCTCGCCGACCTCACCCTGATCGAGAACGTCCGCCTGCCACTCGAAGCCACCGGCACCGCCCGCGGCGACGCGACCACGGCGGCACGCGAGGCGATGGCCCGCGTCGGCCTGGAGGGACTGGAACAACGCTTCCCCGCTGAGGTCTCGGGAGGCCAGCAGCAGCGCGCCGCGATCGCCCGCGCCATCGTGGGAAGCCGAACTCTCGTTCTGGCGGATGAACCCACGGGATCGCTTGATTCCAAGACAGGCGCGGAAATCATGGGTGTGCTCGCCCAGCTCCGTGACGAGGGCGTCACCGTCGTCCTCAGCACCCACAACCCCGCCAACCTCACTCACGCCGACCACATCGCCGTCCTCCACGACGGCACACTGCTCTCCTTCGACACCGCCGCGGGAGACATGGCGTGAACCCGAGATACGTGCATCTGATCGGCAGCCGCACCGTCGGCGGCCGCGGCGCCAGACGGCTCGGGCTCCTAGTACTGCTGGCTCTGCCCGTACTGCTCGCCACCCTCGCCGCCGGGCTGTTCGCCTCGGTCGCACCCTCGGCAGAACAGCGCGCGACCAACGTCATGGGCCGTGCCGACGGGTTCGTGACACAGTCCGATCCTGCCGACAGGGACAAGCTCGCGGAAGAGCTGCGGCAACGAGTGCCGGGGATCGCCGCACTCGCCATCGACGACACCGTCGAGTTCCCCGTGTGGACAGGAGAGCGCACGGTAGCCGTGCGCTACAACGACACCGACTGGTCCTCCCCGCTGATGCACGGCCGATACCGGCTGCTGGAGGGGCGGTTCCCCTCGGCCCATGGGGAGATCGCCGTCAGCCGGGCCTTGGCCGGCGCCTACGGCCTGCGGTTGGGCAGCAGTCTGCCCTACCGGTGGAAGCGCGACGCGCCGACCCGGGTCGTCGGCCTGGTCGAGAGTCCACAGGCCCATGCCGCCTACGACTACCTGGCCGCCCCCGGGCAACTGCGGGCCTGGCCCAGGACCGGCAGCGACACCACCAACGCCCTGCCCGCCGGCTACGGCCTCCTCCTCGCCGGTGACGCAGCGCAGATGGATACCGCGCAAAGCCTCATCGGCGAGAAGGGCATGCAGCTCGAAACCCGATCAGGTATCGCCGACTCCCGCACGATGATCGAGCGCGAACCCGCTCTGCTTCTCGCCCCCGGCATCACCGTCCTCGGAGTCATCGCCGCCGGCGCGTTCGCCCTGCGGATGCGCCGTACCCGTGCCGAGTTCGCCATCCTCGCCGGCCTCGGCGTTCCCGACCGTGACCTGCGCTACGCAGCTGTCTCCGGCGCCGTGTCGGCCGGCATGATCGCCGTTCCCACCGGCTGGCTCACCGGCAGCCTGCTCGCCCTCGCCGCCCGCCCCGTACTGCCGCGCTTCACCGACAAGGACACAGCCCCCTACGACCCGCTCCTGACCGGTGGCCTTGCCATGGTCCTGCTGTCCATCGCCGTGGCCGCCGCGGCGGCCGTCCTGACGTCACGCCATCCAGCCGGACTCCCCGCCCGCGAGCGAGCCCGCACCACCCCGAACGGCAGCAAGCGGGCACGCTTGTGGGCCCCGGCACTGTGCGGCCTCGCCGCCCTGGGTGTAGCCACCGCGGTAACCTTCCAAGACGATGAGGCGATCGCAGCCGTCGCAGCCGTCACGGCCATCGTGTCCCTCGCCGCAGCTGCCCTCACCCGCATCGCAGATGTGTTGCGCGGCCTGGCCCGCGTCGCCGACCTCAATCTCAGCGCCCGAATCGCCCTGCGCGCATTCGCCCGCGACCCGCGCCGGCCGGTGTCCGCGATCGTGGTCGGATCCGTCGCCCTCGCGCTCACAGTCGGCATCCTCGGAACTCTCTCCAGCGTCACCGCCCAGGGACGCGCCACCTATGTCGGCAGCCGCCATCTCAACCAAGTCGAAGCCCTGCTGTTCGCGGGCAGTAGCCCCAGCGCCGTCGAACAGGCCCTCGCCACCGCGTTCCCCGACGGAACCCCGATCGTCCGGGTGCCTACCCAGTCGACGAACGACTCCTCAAAGCCAGCACTACCCCCGCGCTCACACCACCATGGAGCGTCGCCTGGCAGGCAGGCGGAGAGTTCGCCAGCAGGACACAGACCATCGGAGTCGTCGACGACAAGCAGACGTTCAAAGCCCTCACCGGCCGGACGTGGTCGGCTCGGGAGGAAAAGGCACTTCGCGACGGCCGCATCCTGGTCCTGGCCCCCGAGTACATGAAGGGCGACCAGGTGACTCTCTCCAGGCCCAATGCCCTTCCCACCAGCGCCGATCAATCCGACACCCGCCGCGACGTCCAAGGCGCCATCCTCTCCGACCCTGTCGACGCCACCACCCTCACCCGCGCCGCCGCCTACGTCACCAGCAAGACCGCCCGGTCTCTCGGCGCTAGCATCGTCGACTACTCGATCATTGCCTCACCCGCCCAACTTCCACCCGATGTCGAGGAGCGGCTCGTCAAGGCCCTCGAACCGGTCGACGTCGTCCAATCGGACCTCCGCATCGAAACAGGCCCAGAAGTCACACCGCCCTCCCTCTGGTATCTCCTGCTCGGGCTCGCACTGGCCGCCGTGGTAACCGTCCTCGGCATGACCGTTACCGCCTCCGCCACGGAACTCCGCCCCGACCTCGTACGCTTGCACCGCATCGGCCTGTCCCCACGCACCCTGCGCCGGATCGTCGTCTGGCAGTCGCTCACGATCGCTTGCCTCGCGGCACTTCTCGGCATCACAGCAGGCTGGGGCCTGACCGCCGCACGAAACTGGCCTGCCGGTGTACCCGTGGTCATGGACTGGACAGCCGTATGCGCCGTTCTGGCACTGACGCTCGTTCTCGGTGCGGCCTACGGAGCACTCGCCGCACCACGACAGATCGGCAACACCCTGAATCGCACCGAAGTATGACCAATTCCTTCGCCGTGGGTGGCCGCCGGCAGCCTCCTGCCTCGCCGACTTCGTGCCTACCGTCGAGGCAGGTCCCGGCGGCCCAACACCACTGGCCCCTCCGGCCCTGCGTGAACTTGCCTGACTTGCCTTGAGACACGTTGGTGCACTGACCTGCTAGTTCAGTTGACAACACTAGATAGCCAGGTCAGAGCTCGGATGTCCGACCGAAGGGCGAGCACGTTGTAGGTTCCGCGTTTCGGTGTCCAATTCCGGACCGCAGTGTCTAGCAGATGCCCAATTGGACAAGCCGCGTGGAAGCGCCGGCGTCCTGTCGTACTGAAGCTGTCGGATTCTCACGGCGTCGCATGCGGCGCGTGTCGGTTCTCATCCAATCGAGACATCCGCTCGGGCTGGAGTGCTGGCGTCGGCTCGTAGCCGGTGGGCTACGCTGTGCGGCATGAATACCGGGACGGCCTTGCGCCACACACGGATCGGTGACCCGGTGCTCTTCTGAGCGCCGTACGGGCCGGTTTGGGCCCGCTGTTTGATCGAGGCTCTTGCGCTGCTGCGCGGGCTCCGCCTCTGTCGTGTTGATCACAGGCTCTGCACATCAACCACGACAGGAGTATTGATGCCCACCAAGACGCTGCGGATTCCCACCGCGGACGGCCAGGCCGACGCTTTCGCCGCCTTCCCCGACGGTGGTGAGCGGCACCCAGGGGTGCTGATGTACGCGGACGGCTTCGGCATCCGGCCCGTGCTGCGGGAGATGGCCCGCGAACTCGCCGGGCACGGCTACTACGTGCTCGTCCCCAACTCCTTCTACCGGCACGGCCCGGCACCGCTGGTCGAGCTTCCCGATTACATCGGAGAAGAGGTCCGGCCCGCGGTCTTCGCCCAGCTGATGCCCCTGATTGAGGCGCACACCGCCGAACGTGTCCTGAGCGACGCCGACGCCTACCTCAGGTTCCTCACCACTCAGCCCGAGGTTGGCGCGGGACCGGTTGCGGTGACCGGCTACTGCATAGGCGGCCTCTACGCGATGCACACCGCCGCGGCCCACCCTGACCAGGTGGCGGCCGTCGCCGCGTTCCACGGCCCCGTGGGTGCCGATGGGGCCAATCTCTTCTCCAAGCTCACCGCTCAGGTCCACCTCGGCCACGCCGAAGGTGACGTGACACCTGAGGCTCTCGGCGAGCTCAACCAGGCTCTGGATGCGGCAGGTGTCGGCTACACCTCCGAGATCTACCCCGGCACCATCCACGGCTTCACCATGTCCGACACCGACGCTTTTAGCGCCTCCGGGCTGGAGCGCCACTGGGATCGCCTGCTCCCCCTTCTAGACCGCACCCTGGCCAACAGCTGAGGCTCCAGCCCGGAAATCAAGCCTGAAGCGGCCGCGACCAGCAGACGGCATGGCGGGCCACACCGATGTCTCCAGGCCGTGGCCCGCCTCTATCTCGAATGAGACTTCCGTAAAAGCCAGGTCACTTGAGAACCCCGAGCCTCCGCGGTCGCGAACGACCTGGCATCCCAGCTCGTCAACGGCCCACCATCTGACAGCCTCAGTGCGACAGGACAGCCGGTCAGCACATTCACTCTTTCGGGTTACCTCGTAGTTGTCGTTGAGACAGCGGTCACGGCCTGGAGTCACCGTGGTCGTGGCGGTTGAAGGGCGGTACCAGGGGGCGAAGTGCTCGTGGCCGTGGGAAGTGTTGTTTCGTCAGCAACGTTACGCGCGAGGCGCGTAGACGGCAGCGCGTTCGCGGAGTGTGCCTTCAGCGAGGTGTCGCTGAGCGACCTCTTCGACGCGGCCCCCTGGCGCACGTTTCGCTGGCACTTGGGCCAGAAGCACTACTCGGGGTCCTTCTGGGCAGCGACGGAGCAGGCTCTGGTGATCTACGAATCCCGGCTGGAGCTGGCACTGCTGTTCGCGGATTTCGACTGACGCTGGTGATCACATCGGCAGAATGATCTCCTGACTGTCACCGCCCACGGGTTGAGTGGGAACCCAGATCCTTGCCATCGTCGCCTCCTGCTGCTGTTGCTTCAACACGTTCGTCATCATGTTTGCGGGCGGTGCGGACACCGGTGCCGAATCCGTCTCAACTGCACGACCGAAAGGGGCAGTGCCGTTGCGAGAGGCTGGCAGGCGGCGGACGTTCCCTGCGTTCTCAGCTTGCTCACGCAGACGTGTGATCTCGTCGTGCTGGGCGGCCAGCCGGGAGAGGGCCAGCGTCATGCGGCGAGCTCGGCCAGCTCCGCATCACGGCGGGCGACCCGGTCCTTCAGTTCGGCGACCTGCGTCTTGAGCCGTTCGATCTGGGCAACCCGCGGGTCGGCGACCTCACCGGCCTCCTGGAAAGCGCGGAGCCGTCGCTCGAACTCCTCGGCAAGGTGCTGGTAGGGGCCGGGCCGGGCGGATCCGTCGCGGTCCTTCTTCGGATAGAACGCGGTCCGGCTCACCCCGGCCTCGGCGGCGAGAGTCTTGAGGTCGCTCTTGCCGTCGGGCGGCAGGTCGCCCGCCAGCAGCCGGTCCATTGCGGCCCGGATCGCCGCCTCGTTGCGGCTCTTGGCGTCTTCGCTGATGCGGGGCATTTTCAGTCCTGGGTCCGTATCCGGTTCCTGCGGTGATGATCTCTTCCACGACCTGCTGGGCCCGCTCCACTTCCGGTCGCAGCCGGGCCTTTCCTGGCCCGGCGGGGGCAGCAGCGATCGGCCCGTACACCTCCCCCGCCGCCTCCGCGCATTGCCAGGAAGAATGGGAGGACCACGGCTGATGGTGAGCGCGTGCGACGAGGTCGCCGCCTGCTGGTGGTTCAGTCGATGGAGTTCTCCGGTGGCGGCCACGGTCCGTCGAAGGCGGGGCCACAGTCAGAGGGCAGGTGGGCCACTACCAACGCAGCCGCCTCCTGCGGTGTGAGTGACTCTCCCAGGACACGCTGCGGCACGCCCAGCGGCGCGTACACGATGCACGATTCCGCGTCACCCACGATGAACGGCAGGTCGTTGCTCCACGGGTCCTGCGTGTTCCGGTGGAAGGAGAGCGCTCCGTGACTCGGAAAGGGGAACAAGGCCCGCAACCGCGGTTCGGCGTAGGCGGCCTCTATGACCGCGGGCTCCCCCCGTCGCGCCCCGGGACGCCTCTCCAGTATCCCCCGCCAGGTCTTCTCGACCACCGTCTCCTCAGCCATCCCGCGATCATGACGTCCGCACCCGGCCAGGACAACTCGACACCTCGACGGCCGAACTCCGAGCCCGGCTCGCGGAGCTCTCCCGAGGGCCGGTCAGCCGAAGCGTCTCTCGTCGTGGGACATGAGGGCGAGCCACTCGGCTCCCTCTTCGATGTCTGAGATCGGTCAAGGTCCAGTGAGACGGGTGTGACTGATTCCCAATCGTCGTTGTCAAACGTGCGGACCGATCGGCCGGGAGATCCTCGATGACGTCCATTGAGTTTTGTCGCGCTCGGCTGCTCCATCAACTGTTGGCGACGGCTACGGAGCTCATGAACTGAGTTCACGCCGATCCTCGGCGCGAACTGCCCCGGACGTGACAGGCCCAAGGCCGGAGGGAAACTCGCGCACGGCTGCCGCCACTGCCTCCTGCGCCGTGGTGGCTTGTGCGATGAGGCCACTGCCTGTGAAACCCCTGCTGACCGTGTACCGGTCGGCCTTATGCGCGAGCAGGCACGGCCCGACGAGGGACAAGTACGGGCGGGTGGTGGTCGAGAAGCGCAGCGTCCAGTGGCTGGTGAAAGGGTAGAGGCTCCGCAGTGCCGGCTCGGCATACGCCGCCTCGATGAGCGCGTGATACTCGGGCCAATCCCGTTCGCTTGCCTCGGTGCGTAGGTGCTGCCACTCGGATGCGGTCAGGCGCACGGGGTCGTGGTCGGGAACGTCGAAGCGGCCGGTCAGGTGCACGAACGGCGCGGCCTGGCGAATGTCGCTCAAAGCCAGCCCGCCGTGCCACGCCTGCGCGGCCCTGGCGACCTCCGCCAGATCCTCCGTGTCACCTTCGATGAGTGCCATGCCCTGGGACGACTCTTCACCACGAATCGACCACCGTCGCTTGATCGCCCACGCGCTCACAAGCAGAGCCCTGCGATGCGGCAGCGTGCTCTCGACCGTCGCATAGCCCAACGGATCGGAAGTCGAGGCGGCCACGGGGACGGAGAAGCCGCCCTCTTCCGCCACAGCTTGGAGCGCCACGCCGAGGCTGCCTCGGGTCGCGATGTCGGGATAAAGAACGACTGGATCAGGATGCTTGGCCACAACCTCCGATTGTGCCGTAGCTGCAACGTGCTCGCGTACTGCCGCCCTCGTTCCGATCCCATTCCCCAGCCGGGACAGTCATGCGCCGACCGGTTCTGGAAGGGGTGGTTGAACTGTCCAGAGCCGTTGGTCGCGGATGAGGGCCCACAAAACATCAAGACGGCGGCGGGCGAGGGCGAGGATCGCCTGTTTGTGGCTCTTGCCCTCGGCTCGTTTGCGGTCGTAGAAGGCCTTCGAGGTGGGGCAGAAGCGGGCGGCGATCTGGGCGGAGAGGTAGAAGACGCGCAGGAGCCGGCGGTGGTAACGGTGTGGTCGGCGCATGTTGGCGCTGACGCGACCCGAGTCCCGTGGGACCGGAGCGAGGCCAGCGACCCCGGCAAGTCGCCCCGAGCTTCCGAAGGCATCCATGTCGCCGCCGGTGCAGGCGATGAACTCCGCCCCCAGCAACGGGCCCATGCCCGGCATGCTGAGGACCACTTCGGCATGGCGGTGCTCTCGGAAACGGACCGCGATCTGCGCGTCGATGCCAGCGATCTCTTCGTCCAGAGCGAGCACGGCCCTGGCCAGGGCGTGGACCACGGCAGCGGCAGTTCTCTCCCCGGCCACGGAGGTGTGCTGGGCCTGCGCCGCGGTGACGGCCGCATCGGCCATGCCTTGGGCGCCACGGACTTTGCGGTTCTTCAGCCAAGCCGCGAGTCGGCTCGTGCCGACCCGGCGCAGGCCGGCCGGTGTCTGGTAGCCGGTCAGGAGGACGAGTGCGGATTTGGAGGCGGCGTAGTCGAAGGCCCGTTCCAGAGCGGGGAAGTACTCCAGGAGCTGGGCTCGCATCCGGTTGATGGCGCGGGTGCGGTCGGCGGCGAGGTCATAGCGGCGGGCGGTGAGGATCTTCAAGTCCACGGCGATCTCGTCCCACTCCTGCAAGGGCTGCAGGTCCCGGCGCATCCGTGCCTGGTCGGCGATGACGTACGCGTCCTTCGCATCAGTCTTGCCGTCTCCGCGGTAACCACGGGAGGCGTGGTGGACTGTCCTGCCTGGAATGTAAAGCAGCCGCTGATCATGGCTGGTCAGGAGAGCGATCAACAGAGCCCCGCCGCCGGCGTTCAGGTCGACTGCCCAGGTCACCGGGCTGTCCTCCGCCAGGGCGAGGACGTCGCCTATCAGCTCCAACAGCTCGGGCTCGTTGTTGGGCACCCGGCGCGAGAGCACCTTCGTCCCCTCCGTGTCGATCACCGTGCAGTGATGCGCGGTCTTGCCGGCATCCGTCCCCGCCCAGAGCTCGGGCACCCGAGCCTCCCTCGTCGATCGGTTGACTGGTCCCTGCAGACGACCATGCCGACGTGTCCTTACGAAGCGATCTCTGTTCGCTTATCCCAATGAGTGGCCGTGTCGTCGCGGGGCACTGGGCGGCCAATCAGTCAAAGCCACAACCACGGCATGAGCGCTTCAAAGCCACACCCAGGCCCCTGGGTCTCCCGATCGTACGAAGGACCGGAATCAACCCGCCAACACGGTAAGGAGCGCTTCAAAGCCACACCCAGGCCCCTGGGTCTCCCGATCGTACGAAGGACCGGAATCAACCCGCCAACACGGTAAGGAGCGCTTCAGTTGGCCACTCTGAGCGTCACAGATGGCCGGGCGACGGGCGATTCAAGCAGTGGACCGAGGTCCGTGCTTCGTCACGCAGTGGACAGGCGCCACGCTCCGGCCGAGCGCACCTGGTAGTAACCGCGGCCCAGCCACTGGAACGTATGGTCCCCGGCGCGGACCTCAACCACCGTCACCCAGTAGGCGAGGCGGTCGTCCAGCATCTCCAGCTGGATCGGGCCCGGCCCCGCGTAGTGCAGGACGCCCGGGCCCGGCTCCCCTCGGTAGTGCACGACATCCGATCCGGTCCCATTGGTCTCGTCGTGGAAGCGCGGGACTTCTCGCAGTGGCGCCGCGGTCGCCGTCCATGCCTCCTGTTCACCAGCGGCAAGCACGCGGAAGGCGACTGACTTTGTCCCGTCCGGCAGCGGAATGCGGGCGGTGATGGGGGTGCCGTCGCCGGACAGCAGGTACTGGCGTGAGGAACGTATCTTTCTGCCGCTCTCGAAGCGTAGGCGGACCTGTGCCTTGCCTCCGGTCGAGAAGACCATTACGGCGGGGCGGTATGACGGCATGCTCAGCTGATGGGTCTGCTCGCTGCCTCCCTTCCCGCTGACCTGCTGGGGGACACCCGTCGGCGTCGTCGGGCGGTGCTCGGCCCGCGCGGCTGGGTCTGGACTCTGCAGCCCGGGACCGGCTGTCGCGGAGTGCCCGGGCTCGCGTTCTCAGTCAGGTGGACCGCGTCCGCTGCACATACGGCGATGTTGCGGGCGGTACCCCCGTGAGGCGCCCAGCTGACCAGCCGGGCGGCCCGGCCGTGCCGGGCGTCGAAAAAGCACAGCGGCATGCGCTCCGGTAGCGGTCGGCCGGCGATCAGGGCATCCAGACAAGCCAGCGCGTGCCTGCCCTCGTCCAGTGTGTGCAGGACAGGGAGTGTGTCAGCCCGCATCCGGTCGCGGGCGACGTCCCGCTTAGCCTGGTCGTATGCGTCGAGAGCACGTGCAAGCTCGGCCCGCATCTCATCGGTCGCGCCGGGCTGGCCGGGGCTGAAGGCATGGACGTCCAGAGCCTCACCCAAGGCGGTGATCTCGGCCTCGATCTCGGCGAGCGCCAACTCGTCGCGTCCGCCCCATGGCCACAATCGACGGAGCCCCCCGCCCATCCTCCTACGCATGGTCGCCATCATGCCGCACGGCCCGGCAGGCACGTCCTGAGATCGGCGGTTGAGCACGGAGCGGTCAACTGAAGCACTCAATGGCCAACTATCGCGCTCAGCCACAAGACGATTGTGACTGAGCGTCGTAGTTGGCCCGTCCGGCCAGATACACGCTCAGTACTCGATGGAGCCCGTTGACGGCGTCCCGTACGGTCGGCCCATTCGGCTCCGTGGACTTCGCTGAGGATGCGCATGACGCTCCAGACGCGACCCCAGTCGGTGTCGTCGCCTGCGACTGACGCGCGCGTTCGTGTGCCTGAGGAGTTGGTCTCCTACCAGTCCGTCGTGCGCAGCTCGTCCCAGGTCCTCAGCTGGCCGGCGTCCCGGGATGGGCGATACGGGGCCGCTCGTGGAGGTCGGGAGCTCAGGATGGAGGGTCCCGCAGCACGAGCAGCCAAACCCGAGATCACTGGCCCTAGCGCCGGAGCGTAGAGGCCGACTTCGGCATCGCCCTAGGGCCTGTCCGGCGAATCAAAGGTTGAGTTGGCTGTGCGGGCCCAGTGAGCCGTGCCGTCAGTAGCGATATCTACTGGTCAGCGATCTGGCATGCCTGTCATGATCGGATTCATGGGCACGGACATCCATGGATTCATCGAGGTCAGGAACAGCTACATCGACAGCTCCGAGCCCGATGACGACGAGCTGTTCTTCCGCTGGCACCCGGCGATTGCTCTGGATCATGTCTATGAAGGCCGGTCCTATGCTGCTTTTGGCTGCCTCTTCGGCGTCCGCGGACGGTCCTTCGAGCCGCTTGCAGCGCAGCGTGGCTTTCCGCGAGACGCCTCACGTGCTGCAACGCGGGCCTTCGAGTGGGAACGGGAGGAGTCGCACAGCCCGTCGTGGATCAGTTGGGCCGAGTTGGAAGAGGCTGACTGGGACAGCACGGAGTCAAGTGTGGGGCCGTCCGCGGCTGAGCCCCGTCTCACGCGGCGGCAGGTCGTGCGTGGCGAGGACTGGGGTGATGTCTGGTCGGTCATGGCCGTGCTTGCCAAGCGACACCGGGCCGAGAACGTCCGTCTGGTGGTCTGGTTCGATAACTAGACCGGCTCGGCGGATCATGGGCGGAGCCAGAGTCGGATCGCTGCGACGGTGACGGTGCCGTGGAAGATATAAGCCCTTTTGTCGTACCTCGTGGCGACGGCCCGGGAATTCTTGAGGGCGTTGATCGTTCGCTCGACTTCGTTGCGGCGTTTGTAGATCGTCTTGTCGAAGCCGGTAGGCCGGCCGCCTTGGCTGCCTCGGCGCTTGCGGTTGGCCCTCTGGTCCTTCGGCTCGGGAATGGTGTGCTTGATCTGGCGTCTTCGCAGGTAGTGGCGATTTCGGCGGGATGAGTATGCTTTATCGCCGCCGAGGTGATCGGGCCGGGTGCGGGGTCGTCCGCCTTCCTGGCGGGCCACCCTGACACGTTCCAAGACGGGGATGAGCTGCGGAGCGTCGCCCCACTGGCCCGGCGTGAGCAGGAACGCGAGCGGTCGCCGGCCTCCCTCACCGGCCAGGTGGATTTTGCAGGTCAGTCCGCCCCGGGAGCGTCCGAGTCCCTCATCGGGGCGGTGCTGGAGGGGCGTGGGTCTTTTCCCGGCACTCGCGGCGGCTTTGCGTGCCCCGGCGGCGTGTTGGTGAGCCCGGCACGAGGTCGAATCCACGCTCACCATCGACCAGTCGATGCGGCCGTCCGCGTCGGCATCGGCCAGGATGGCGGCCAGGATCTTGTCCCAGGTGCCGTCCGCCGACCAGCGTCTGTGCCGTTCGTAGACGGTCTTCCATGGACCGAAACGCGCAGGCAGATCCCGCCACGGCACCCCAGTCCGGTCCCGGAATAGAATCCCGTTGATCACCCTGGCGGTGGTTCGCCCAACGCCCGCCTCGCTGCCCGGCCTTGGGTAAATGCGGCTTCAGTCGAGCCCACTCATCAACGGTCAGATCTCCCCGCCCCATGCTCATGCCAACGAGCTGGAGCCACGACAGTCACAAGATCCGCCGGACAGGCCCTAGGCGGGAGTCCTGCCGACCAACTCGCGGGGCCAAATATCGCGCTCAGTCACACCTCTGTGACTGAGCGTCGTAGTTGGCCCGTCCGGCCAGATACACGCTCAGTACTCGATGGAGCCCGTTGACGGCGTCCCGTACGGTCGGCCCGTGATAATCAAAACGGGCGACCCCCGCAGTCTCGGCGTCCCAGCCTCCGAGGCACGGTTGAACTTCGATACGGAACTGCAGGAGCTCGGCGGCGGACCGCGGCGCCGCTTGCTCATGGTCGACGACGAGCCTGCCTTCGAGCTCAGCTTCTACTGCGGCACGTGCCCGCTCCTGTTCCGCCGGCTGGAGACCGCGCGGGAGAAGTTGTCCCTGGAGAGCATGCAGGAACGGCTCACCGGAACGCTGGACGATCCGGACGACGGCGGCGTGATCGATGCATTCGGCATGCTGTTGCCGAAGGGCGAGTACCTTCCGCTGCTCCTGGAGGTGGAACCCCGGCTGGTCATTCCCGGCAAAGAGGGCGACTACTTCAGCGGCGAACAGGTCACGACGTGGGGGATCGATCAGTTCTGGGGCCTTCCGGAGTACCCGCACACCCCGTACTACCGGACCTTCGAGACCGCAGTCGACGCGGACGCCCACCTCTACGAGTTCGTCGTGCCCATGGTTCCCCCGACGTGGAACGAGCGGGAGCGTGTCGAGGAATACATCGCACTCATGGAGCAGGGAACGGTCCCCACGGTGGTGGCGATCTCCACCCTGGACGTGTGCCAGCCCGCCATCGACCGAGGAGATGACTACTTCGTGCACTGGGGCTTGACCCACTTCCTCCTCGACGGACACCACAAACTGGAGGCCGCCGCCACTGCCGGTCGGCCGGTGCGGCTCCTCTCGCTGCTGACCTTGGGCGAAAGCCTGGCCGGAGCGGAAGGCACCGCCCGGCTGCCTGCCTTGCGCACACAATCCCGCACGGCCCGCCGGATCGGGCGGTAGATGTCGGTACGTGACTCCGGCCAACTACAACACTCAGTGGCCAACCGGTTGCTCAGCTGCGAGTCAGTGGAACCAGACGACGAGGCGTACGTGCTCGGCCCCGTGGACTTCGCTGAGGATGCGCATGACGCTCCAGACCCGGCCCCAGTCGGTGTCGTCCCCTGCGGCTGAGGCGCGCGTTCGTGTGCCTGAGGAGTTGGTCTCCTGCCAATCCGTGGTGTCCAGCTCGGCCCAGGTCAGCCAGGTAGTCCCGTACACATCGTGGGGACCGCCGTAGCCGGCGAACTCAGCTCGCAACCCATCCGAGGCGTCGACCGGGAAGCCACGATCTTCCGCCAGGGGCCGAAAGCCGTAGGAGTTGCGGATCCCGAAGAGGCAGGCCAGGCCGTCGTAGGCGTTGCCCCTGTTGAGGAGGAAGAGATCGATGGCGACCTCCCAGACGGAGTCTTCGTCGTCGGGGCTCCATAGATGGGCCCCAGGCCGGCATTCGATCATTCCGCTGACGTCGGTCGACATGGAGCGATCCTGCCTGTGCCGGTCAAGGGAAGGCATCTCCATTTCCCTCGCTCGCAGGTGGCATGGGGCTTCACCCATGTTCGGGAGCAGCCATGATGATCTCTGCCACGTGTTGCAGGGCGGCCTGGTATGCCTCGGCGT
This sequence comes from Streptomyces sp. S063, assembly GCF_002832675.1. Lineage (NCBI taxonomy): Bacteria > Bacillati > Actinomycetota > Actinomycetes > Kitasatosporales > Streptomycetaceae > Streptomyces > Streptomyces sp. S063. The sequence goes on along the minus strand of NZ_CP021707.1, from coordinate 7,557,250 downwards.
TGCCCGGCAGCTTCTGCCAGGTGCGCACTCGTAGAGTGGTGGACTGCAGGGTCCCGGGCGGGATACCGAGGTAGCGGCCAGCGCTCGTACGTGATCCGCCGCGGGCCATCTGGACCAGACGAATCGCGGCGTCGCGCCGCAGAAGCCGCGCGGGTCCGTCCAGCCCTGCCAGCGGGGCTGCCCAGGCGTTGGGGAGGGGATCTGAAATGGCGCGCGGGTCGAGGCGGCCTCTGTGGGTGGGGGGTTGAGGGAAGAGGGGCTGCGGTCCGCAGGCTTCCTGCTGGAGGCGGGTTGCTTCCGCTATCGCAGCGCTCATGGCGGGTGAGCAGTGCGGGGTGAGGGTTCTCAGGCGCCCGGACCTGCCTGGCGGGAGTCGGGACAGTAGACGAGTGAGTGCGGCGGAACCGTCCGGGTCGTCGAGGACTTGGACGACGAGGCTCATCAGGGCGGCGCATTGCCGTGAATCGGCAGGCGGGTGGTCGATGGATCGGGCCAGCCACCCATCGCTCTGACCTCTGAGGCGTTCAGTGGGGCTTCTACGCAGGGCTTGGCAGTGGGCAGCGATCGCGTCCAGGTGTTCGAAGGCAGGGAAGACTTCGGCGGCGGCAGGCCAGGTGGAGCAGATCGCCAGGACTGTAGTGCGGACGTCGTTGAAGAATTGCTCGGGTGAGGCTGGCTGCCCGAGGCTTTTGATGTCGCCTTCGGGGCCGGCAGCGGTGGCTGTGGCCAGTCGCCGCTGGGCGTGTGCTGCGGCTGTAGTGGGCGGGGTGAAGGCAGCAGGCGAGTGGTCGAGGTGGGCGCCGCAGGCGGTCTCCCATCCGCCTGCCGGGCGGTGACGGCATTGCGCCGGATGCAGGCGGAGGCGGAGTCCCGGGACCAGTTGGGACGGACGCCACCTTCCGTCAGCCCGGTAGCCGTTGGAGAAGGCGGGTGCCCCACAAGCTAGACATCGCCAGGAGAAATGACGGTTGTGGCGCGAGCAGACGAAGATGTGAGGGAGCCGCCAGGAGCCCTGCCAGACCGGGCCGCCCGGAAAGTCTGCGGTGTCGGCGAGGCAGTCGGGGCAGTAGCGGCTGAAGGTGGTGAACACCCATCCGCTGTTGGCCATGTCCATAGGGCTTTGGCGCTGCCCGAGGTAGACGGCCCCAAGCGGGGAGTAGCCGGGAGCCTGGCCAGCCAGGGTGAGGCCGTGAACCTCGGTCGTTTCGAGTCGGCAGACGGTCGCGATCTGCTGGGCCTGGTCGGCGTCGAGGCGGACCAGGGGCTGCGTGGGCAGCCTGTTCCCCTGGATGAGGCCGCACCGATGCGCGAGGTCGCCTGGCGAAATACCGATCCGGTGGGAGAGGCGCAGGAGGTAGCCCGGCAGGAGTTCGCCGGGTGCCGGGTCCAGGCTTCTGGGCAACGGCGTGTTCATGCTGTGTCCGCGGCGGGGCCGAGGTCATCGAAGACGGTGTTGCGGCGTCGGCTGGTGGGCGGTCGGCGGCCGGACCGTGCGGGGACGGCAGGGATCTCCCCTGCTTCGGCATCGCGGCCGGTTCCTGCCAGGGTCAGGGGGAGAGCATCGAAAAGGGGTCGGGTCAGGCGTTCGGAGCCGCTGGCGATGGCCTGCGAGCAGCCGTCCTCGATCAGGCGCTCCAGCAGGCCCACGACGCCGTTGGTCCGCTCGTAGAGGTACCCGGGCATGGTGTTGTCGGTGAGCATGCCGGGGCGCGCCTTGAGCAGGCGCAGGTGATGCTCGATGCCGGCGAGGTGGGAGGTCCAAGCGGTGATCTGCTCGGCTGTGTCGTAGCGGAACCGGTCGAGTTCAACAAGGTCGAAGCGGCGCTCGGTCTGGGTGGGCTCCCACCCGTTCGCACTCTTGGCAGCCGCCGGTCCGCGGCCTTCACGCAAGAGGCCGGAGCCGGGGATGCCCACCCCGACCAGGACGAGAGTGACGTGCATGCTCATGAAAGCGCGGATTAGGTCCAGGGTGTCTTGGTCGTCGGCGCGGTGCATGCGCAGCCGGGTGATGTCATCGAGGATTAGCACCTTCGTGCCATGGTCCGACAGGGAGGCGGCGACCTGGTGGATCAGCTCGGGCAGGTCCATCCGCTTGGTCGGGGCTCCGTAGAAGTCGAGGATCGCCTTGCAGGTACTTTTCGGTTTCGCCGTCACGGGCGTCTGCACGTAGGCGACTGGCGCCCATAGGTCGCGGCTGCCGGGCACCGTCTCGGGGTTGGTGCGGTGCAGGTCGCGCCAGGAGTCCTCGAAAGCGGCGGCGATCTCGCACACGGTCTCGGTCTTGCCCTGGTAGCCGCCTCCAGACACCATCACCCCCGCCCTGGTGGCTGGGCGGGCCTTAAACGCGTTCTGTCGGATCCGCGCAGCCAGGAGCCGGTCCACAGCCTGGCTCATCGGTGTCCCCAACAGGGGCAGGTTCGCGTGCGTTGCCGCCCGGGCCAGATCCCAAGCGGCCTTCTCCGCTGCCGGCATCGTCCTCCAGCGCGCCGGGGAGATGCGAGGCGCGGGCTCGAAGGAGTGTCTGCTCAGCCGCCACACCTCCCATCCGGCCAGCGCGTCCCGTCGCAAGTCGCCGGTCATGCCGTACCGCCCTCATGCTTGATCGATTCGGCGCGATCGCTGTCTGGCCGCTCCAGCTTGTCCAGGTCCGCGTGGGGCTCCGGTCTGGCTGTCGGGTAGAGCGTGCGGGCGGCCAGGCCGTCACCGAGCCGGGCTGCGGGAACCGGCCGGGCCCCGCCCGTTGCGGCCCGTCGGCGTCGCAGCCGGTCGGTCGTGATCGCGTCCTCGACCTCCCGCCTCGGCGCAGACTGTGCGGCGGGTGCCGTCGGCGGCCGGTCGTCGGGGCGGTCCGCCGTGGCCGCACGGGCGCGAGCGAGCTCGCGGGCCCGGACGGCGGCCCGCTTTCTGGCCTCCGGGCGGCCGGGCCAGCCCTCGACCGGAGTGACCTCGGCCAACAGGTCGAGCAGTACGGGCAGCAGCTCGGTGTCTGTGCGGGGGCGAAGCCCGGACCGGGCGGCTTCCTTGAGGACCTCGCCGACCCGGGCATCCCCGAAGGCGGGCACCGTCCCCTCGGGCGGCAGGCCGTTCCACGGCAAGGGATGCCAGGTGCCGTCTAGTTCGATGAACACCTGGCGGCAGTCCCTCGGGTCGCGGCGTACTGCCCACTTTCCGGCATGCCGCCCACCGCGCGGTGCCGGGACACCGCGGCACGGGTCGAGGGCCGGGCTGTGGGCCCCGTACCAGAGGCCGCCAACCTTCACTCCACGCCGGGCGTCGATCTTCACGAAGTGCACCGGCAGCAGCTCGTAGTACAGCTCGGGCGCCGGGATCTCCAAGGCGATGCCGTCGCGGGCTGCTGCGGCGGCGAAGAGGGTGTTCGGGCTGTGCCGGCCCGAGGGGTCCCAGGCCGGAGCGTGCTGGTCCAGGCGCCGGTTTTGCCACACGGAGACGATCCACGAGGCGAGCAGGTGCTCCATCTCTGCCACCGTCCACGCCGCGTCCGCTTCCGGGTCGGCGCCGCGGTCGGCGACGTCGATGCCGCGCCAACCGGGTAGGAGTTCCAGGAGCAGGGACTGGATCGCGGCGAAAGCCCGCTCGCAGGCGGTTTTGTCTGTCGGCCGCATCGCCCGGGCCGGCAGCACGTCCACGCCGAGCGTGCGGGCTACTTGGACCAGGTGGTGATTCTTGAACGCGGACCCGTGGTCGACGGTGATCGCCTCCGGGGTGAAGAACGGCAGCCCGGCCACCGGCCCGCCCGCCAAGTCGGCCACCAGCGCGGCTGGGACCCCCGGATACGGCCAGGCCATGGTCGCGCCCCAGCCCGGACGCATGGGCAGCGGCGAGAGCACATCCCGCAGCAGCATCGCCACCTCGATCGACGACTCCGCCACCGGCGTCAGCCGGAACGCGACGATCGAGTGCGTGTAGGCGTCCAGCGCGATCGTCAGGTGCACGGTGATCGGGGTGCCGAAGACGTCGTCGAGGACCTTCACCGGCAAAGGCGTCGAGTCCAGCACCACCACCTGCCCCGGCCGCGACGCGATCACCGGTACCCCGGCCGGTGCGGGGACCGCGGCGGCCGAGCGTACGTACCGCTGGCGGGACCCGCCGGGCCCGAACCACTCCCGCCACACCCGCGCCAGCGTCGTGCGGTGCGGCACCCGCACCTGCCGGTCCGGGAAAACCTCCCGCACGTACTGGTGGATCAACCGCTCCCGCGAGGCCATGCTGATCCGCGACCTGCGCAGGCACTGCTCATGCACCGCCCGGATCGCCTCCTCCACATCGGCCGTCACCGATGGGTGGCCGCCGGCCTGCCGCGTCCACCGGCCGTCGACCAGCCCAATGAGGCCGGACTCGCGGTAGCGGGCGGCCATCCGCTTCAGGGTGCGTTCGCTGACTGACTCCAGCCCGAGTCGGGCGGCCTCGGTCTCCGGCAGCGCGCCGAGCTCGGCAACCTTGGCCAAGCGGCGCTCTCCGAGGTTGGTGGTCGCAGGGTCGAAGGCTGGCCGGGGCTCATCTGGTCGGGCCCAGTGACGGCTGCCACTGCGGAATCCGGTCTCGACCTCCATGAGGTGCTCTAGCCGGATGCGAAGGCGAGCCAGATCCTGCTCGGTGAGCTCCTCGACCAACGGCGTGCGGTCACCCGCGTCGGCCATCATGGCCCCACAGGGTAGATCCAGGTGCCATCCCCGAGCGGCCCGTTCAGGTCGAAGGCCAAGCGCCGCTTCCACAGCAGCCGTTGCAGGTGATCCCGCGCCAGTACCGGCCACGACGTCGCGGCGACGAGCTCGCCGAATCGACGGGGCCTGTCCGCTGCCCCGAGGAGCTGATCTTCCAGGCCCAGCGGGTCGGTGTGCCGGCGACGCCCGCGTGCCAGGGCCTCCACGGTGTCCGCGACGTTGTTTCGCCAGCCAGTCACCACCAGGTACCGCCAGCCAGCGGAAGCCGCCACCCGGCCGGTCGCCGCGAACACGGTCACATCCGACTCCTTCACAAGGTGTGCCGGACGGACATCAATCAACAGCGTCGCCCCCGCCGTGGCCACCAGGAAGTCCGGGATGTGTGTGCGGCGGGCCCCGTCGAGGAACCGCAGGCGGAACGGCTGCGAGAGCACATCGCGGACCTGGCCGCAGAAGTCCAAAACGGTCAGCGCGCGTCGCTCGGCCAGGCTCTCGAAGCCGTGCCCGCGGCCCGTCGCCCCCATAAACGCCAGCCCGGGCCTGTGCCGCTGCCCCGGGCGCCAGGAGAACGCGCGAACAGGCTGGGCCCGAGTCCAGGGGAAGGTGGCCAGATCGCGCACGGGACAGACGATGTCGCTTCCGTCGACCTGCCACGTCACCGTCCAGCGAGCGGTCCAATCGCGGCGTGGATCGAGGGCCTCCCCGCACATCACCGCGTACGGCACGACCAACTCATCGAACCCACAGCAGTGCGACCACACGGCCCTCTGGTCAGTACCCGTCATGCCACCAGCACACCGCGCGGAACATGCCGAAATCCGCAGAACGCAGAAACAGCCGTGATCAGGATGATCCACCCACTACCCTGCGGGCCACCTATCACGCTCAGAGGCCAACTAGCGTGCTCAAGGGCCATCTATCGTGCTCAGTCTCAACGACCTGGCTGGCTGAAATCCCGCGCTTCAAACTCGCATGTTCGAATTAATGTTCGATACAATCGATGAAGAAGGGTTCGATTAGTAACGCTTTGGGGGTTATGGGCGGAGGGTGTCGTGCGGGAAAGCGTCCCTCACCTGCATGTCAGCAGTGGGTTTTCGGCCCGCTACGGCGCCTCGCACCCCCAGGACCTCGTCGCGCGGGCGTCCGAGCGCGGGATCGGGGCGCTGGCGCTGACCGACCGCGACATGGTCACCGGCACGGTGCGCTTCGCGAAGGCCGCCACGGCCGCCGGAGTGAAACCGCTGTTCGGCGTCGACCTCGGCATCGCCCCTCATGTGCCCCCAGCCGAGGCCCGCCGCCGCACCCCGGTGCGCGGCGGAGCGCACGTAGCCGAGGCACCGTTCCGGGCCACGCTCCTCGCCCAGGACGCGACGGGGTGGGCGCGGCTGTGCCGGCTCGTGTCCTGCGCGCACGCCGAGGCCTTCGCCGCGGGCGCGCCGCCGGCAGCTTCGTGGGAGATGCTCGGCCGGTACGCGGGTGAGGGACTGGTTGTGCTGCTCGGTCCGGCGTCGGAGCCGCTGCGGGCGCTCGTCGGTGGCCGCCCGGACATCGCCGAGCAGCTCCTGGCACCGTGGCAGGAGGCCGTCGGTGGCGGGCTGCGGTTGGAGATCGTGTGCTGGGGACTGTCCGGCACCGGCCCGGGGTCGGTCCGCCTGGCCGCGCACACCCTGGCACTCGCCGACCGCCTTGGTATTCCGGCCGTGCTGACCAACGCCGTACGGTACGCCGACCGGTCCCAGCACCGGGTCGCGGACGTCCTGGACGCGGCCCGGCTGCTGCGGCCCGTCGACCGGCGGCGGCTGGACTGCGGGGAACGCTGGCTCAAGGACGGGGCGGCGATGACCGAGATCGCGGAACGGGTCGCGGCCGCCGCCGGGGGCGGCCGGGCGCGGGCCGTGCGGCTGCTCGCCGACACCGTGGCCGTCGCGGAGGCGTGCGAGGTCAACCCGGTGAGGGACCTGGGGCTCGGGGTGCCGCACTTCCCCGAGCCGTCTGTGGTCGGCGCAGAGGCAGGGCCGGGTGGGGCGATGCGGCTGCTGCGGCAGCGGTGCGAGAGCGGCATGGCCGCCCGCGGTCTCGACCGGGACCGCCGTTCGATGGACCAGCTCGATTACGAGCTCGGCGTGATCGGCCGGCTCCACTACGAGCCGTACTTCCTCGCCGTTGCCCAGGTCGTCGCAGATGTGCGGGACATGGGCATCCGGGTCGCCGCCCGCGGTTCCGGAGCCGGCTCCATGGTCAACCACAGCCTCTTCGTCGCCACCGCGAACCCGCTGGAGCACAACCTGCTCTTCGAGCGGTTCCTGTCCGAGCGCCGCTCCTCGTTGCCGGACATCGACATCGACGTGGAGTCCGCGCGCCGGCTGGAGGTCTACGACCGGATCATCGAGCGGTTCGGGCGGGAGCGGGTCGCGGTCACCGGGATGCCCGAGACCTACCGGGCCCGGCACGCGCTTCGGGACACCGGCCTCGCGCTCGGGATAGCCCCGGCCACCGTGGACCGGATCGCGAAGTCGTTCCCGCACATCCGGGCGTGCGACATCCGCTCCGCCCTCTCCGAGCTGCCGGAGCTGCGGGAGCTCGCGGCCGAGGCCGGGCGGTACGGGCCGTTGTGGGAGCTCGCCGAGGGCCTGGACGCGCTGCCGCGCGGGATCGCGATGCACCCGTGCGGAGTGATCCTCTCCAACACGAGCCTCCTGGACCGGCTGCCTGTCCAGCCCACCCCCGGGGGCGAGTACCCGATGCTCCAGGCCGACAAGGAGGACGTCGAGGACCTCGGGCTGCTCAAGCTCGACGTGCTGGGGGTGCGGATGCAGTCGGCGATGGCGCACGCCGTCACCGAGATCCGCCGTACGACCGGCAAGGCCATCGACCTCGACAACCCCGACCACGTGCCGCTCGACGACCGGTTCGCCTTCGCGCTCATCCAGAACTCCGACACCGTGGGGATGTTCCAGCTGGAATCACCCGGCCAGCAGGACCTGGTCGGCCGGCTCCAGCCCCGCGGCCCGCAGGACGTCATCGCGGACATCTCGCTGTTCCGTCCGCGTCCGGTCCAGGGCGGGATGCCCGCCCTCTACATCGCCGCCCGCCACGGCGCCGCACCCGCATACCCACACCCCTACCTGGAACCGGTTCTCAGGGACACGTACGGGGTGACGATCTGGCACGAGCAGATCATCGACATCCTCGCGGTCATGACCGGCTGCGACCGCGCCCTGGGCGAAGTAGCCCGCCGCGCCCTCAGTAACGAGGAGCGGCTGCCGAAGGTCGAGGCGTGGTTCCGGCAGGAGGCGGGCGCCCGCGGCTACAGCCCGACGGTGCTGGACCAAGTCTGGGACGTCGTCTCCTCGTTCGGCGCGTACGGGTTCTGCCGGGCCCACGCCGTCGCGTTCGCCGTGCCCGCGCTGCAGTCCGCATGGCTCAAGGCGCATCACCCGGCCGCTCTCTATGCGGGGCTGCTGGAACACGACCCGGGCATGTGGCCGGCTCGAGTCATCGTCGCGGACGCTCGTCGCCACGACGTCCCCGTCCTGCCCGTCGACATCAACGCCTCCAAAGCCCAGTACGCGGTGGAGCGGACCGGATCGGAGTGGGGTGTGCGGATCTCCCTGGCCACGGTGCACGGCATCTCCGACGACGAGGTCGCCCGGATCACCGCAGGCCAGCCCTACACCTCTCTGCAGGACTTCTACGCCCGCGCCCACCCCAAGCTCCCCACGGTCGAGCGCCTCATCAGCGTCGGCGCCCTCGACCAGCTCAAGGGCGAGGCATCCCGCCGGGATCTACTGCTCCAGGCAGCCGAGCTCCACCGCCAGGCCCGAACCCGACCGGGGGCCGGGCAGCTGCCGCTCGCCACCACCCCACACGCCGCCAATTCGTCCGGCCTACGGGAGATGACCGCCCGCGAACGCCTCGACGCCGAGCTCGGCGTCCTCAAGATCGACGTCTCCCGGCACCTCATGGAAGACCACCACCGCCTCCTGCGCGAGATCGGCGCCACCGACGCGAAGCACCTACGGGCGATGCACCCCGGGCAGCGCGTCCTGGTCGCCGGCGTCCGCGCCTCCACCCAGGCCCCGCCCATCGCCTCAGGCCGGAGGATCATCTTCGTCACCCTCGAAGACGGCAGCGGATTGGTCGATCTGGCGTTCTTCGAGGACTCCCACGAACGCTGCGCGCACACCGTCTTCCACCACGGGCTGCTCCTCGTTCGCGGCACCGTCGAAGCCCGCGGCCCCCGGCGCACCGTCGTCGGCGAGATGGCCTGGGACCTGGACCAGCTCGCGACCGCCCGCGCGACCCACGGGCCCCAGGCCGTCCTCGACCTCCTCGGCCAGGATCCCTCCCCCACACCCGCCCAGCCCACGCCCGCGCCCGGGCGGACGATTCCCGACGGCACCGCGGGGGCCCGCCTGCACCCGTGGAGCGACCTCCAGCCCGCCGGGACCCGGTCGGCCGACCTCACCCGCTTCGGCCACCGAAGCCCCGGGAGCCCGGGATGAACACCACCAACCGGCCGCGGCCGCGCGCGATTCTGCGGATCCACTTCCACCCCGCCGAACGGACCGACGAGCTCTACAGGCAGCTGCTCACGGTCGTCGACGGGATCAGCTCCCGTGTCGAGCCCTTGCCCGCTGACTGGTCCGCGTACGTCGACCTCACCGGTGCCCTCACGTACTGGGGCCGCGACGTCGAAGGGCTTGTCGCCGTGCTCCGCCTGCGCCTGCTCGCACTACACGGCGTCCAGTGCTCGGCCGGCGCCGGCCCCACCCGCTCCCTCGCGGCCATGGCCGCCGACATCACCCCGCCCGGCGCCGCCACCGTGGTCCGCGACGACCCGTACGAAATCGCCGCCTTTCTTCGCACCAAGCCGACCGCCGCCCTGCCAGGCATCGGTCCCAAGACCTCCCGAGCTCTGGCCCGCTATGGCGTCACCACCGTCGGCGACATCGCCGACACCCAGCTCCCCACCCTGCAGCGCATCCTCGGCACAGGAGCCGCACGCCAAGCCCACGACCTCGCGCACGGCATCGATGCGCGACCCGTCGTGCCGGGCGCCGCACCCAAGACCATGAGCACCGGCCACCGCTTCGACCGCGACGAACTCGACCCCGAACAGCACCACCGCACGATCCTCCGCCTCGTCCAGGAACTCGGCGCCCGGCTGCGCACAAGCGACGAGGTCGCCCAGGCACTCACGCTCACCGTCACCTACGCCGACCGGACCCAGACCGCTCGCAGCCGCGCCCTCCCCGAGGCGACCGCCCACACCCCCGCCCTGGCCACCACCGCCTGTGAACTCCTCACCGGCCTCGGCCTCCAGCGCGCCCGCATCCGCACCCTCGCCCTCCGCGCGGAACGCTTGCTCCCTGCCGAGGACGCGGTCCATCAGCTCACCTTCGACGACCGCGACGACAAGCTCCGCCGCATCGAGGTGGCCCTCGACAAGGCCGCGAACCGCTACCGACCGGGCATCGCTGGCGTGGCATAGGCCTTCCCTCGATCCGGATAGACGACCGCCAGCGTGCAAAGCCCTGTGTGAGGTTCAAGGCGCACAGAAGTTGTGAGGGCAGCGGCTGTTCAGCTTTCTCAGCAGGTCTTGGCTGCGGGCGGAGCTATCCAGCAGCTCCGCCCGTCTCACTCACCAAAGCGTTACGGCTGATCGGAGCACTGACCTGAGCCCAGCCCTACCGTGTCCTGAGTGAATGGTCCTCCGACGCACTTGGGCACGAAGGTGTGCCCAATGACGGCCGCCATGCCCGCGCGGAGACGACGGATGGACATTATCGGATCTGTCCTCAGACGCTTGGTCTCCGAGTCGAAGGCCGCTAGTCGACTCCGGTAGACAACCCGATCGACGATTGGTTCCTTGTGGTCCCGCAATGCGCCTGCAAAGAGGTCCCAGTCCTGATGTGGCTCCCGGAGCTCCACCATTTCCTCGTCGACCTCCACCAGCCAGTTCGCCTCAAGGGCGAGGTCGCGGCACAGGTTCGCAGCTTCGACGTCGAGGCCGACCGCGCGAGCCAGCTCCTCTTCCTCGAAACGGACGTGGTGGCTGTTGGTCCTCCAGTCGGGAACTGTCAGGTCCAGCCTGGAGGCGAGCTCGTAAAGCAGCACTTTGACCATCTGAGGTAGATCAGCGTCCCAGACAGCGTCGATGTAGTCCTCGCGGCTGTCCGCGTTCGGCAGGTCGGGGCTCGCGTCCGAGCCATCCTGGAGCTGCTCACGCAGCGTGGCTTGGTAGCTCTGGCCTTCTTCTTTCATACGGCGGCGTACTTCTCTCTTCCGTGCGTGGCCCTTGGTCACTGCTCGCTCCAGCCGCACCGGCCCCGTGATCCGACACGTTGAGCAAATCGGATCTCAAAGTCCAGCGAGGATGCGGAGCACCTTCGGGCTTGTATTGCTCACCGTTCACGGGCCGAGAGAGCACAGCCGAGACCGTCGCCGCAGGCGGTCCGAACGGCACAACGAGCTCAGGTGCACAAGGTCACGCTGCACTTCGCACCCGCCGCGGGGCCCTCGACTTTGGGGCCTACCGCCGCGAGTTTGGCTTCCAGGTTGCTGTCGCTGTTCGCGGTGTGCAGCTTGGCCCATCGCGGACGCGCACGGGCCTAACCCGTGTGGGTGACATCGAGTTGCTCGCCCGGGAATCCCCCTGCTAGATCCTCCAGGAGGTGGGGGCCCTTCCCGCCACAGGCGAGAAGAGGTGCCCACCCTATGTGGACGGCGTTGGTTGAGGAGTGGCCGCAGGCGGCCCCTGTTGATCATTTGAGGACCGCGTTACGGCGGCGATGCGAGTACGAGGTGTTCGAAACGCTCGACGGCACCGCCCGCAAGGCTTCGTTCCTGGGTGAGCCGCTACTTCGAATTACGCCTCATCTTGATGACGACGCGTGTGGGCATCGGGCCCCGCACGCGGCCTACTCCTTGTCGTACGGGATCCCGGTGCTGTGCCGACTACCTGCATCCCGTTGTTTGCAGGACTCGACGGACGAGGCGCAGCTCCACCGATCTTGTGCCCACTGCCTGGCTGATCTTGGCATCCAGGGTGGGCCTCGTCCGGGGCACCTCCCTTTGGCATGGCGGGACCTCACTCTCCCGCAGACCCTTCGTGCGGCCGCGGTACCTCCGGAGGAGCTTCTGCGGAACGCGAAGTGGAGGTCAGCTCCGCCCGAGCCGTACAAGTGGGAGCAATTGGCCGACGACGTCTTTCGGTGGGAGGAGGAGCATCCGGCTCCAACGTTGAGCGCGACGGACGAACTGGCTTTGGCTGGAGTACAGCGGCAGGTGGCTCTGTCCCGACTCGCCTTCGCGGATAGCGAGGTGCGGCGCCTGCTTCGGAAGAGCGCTGCTGGCGGTGTGGGGCCTTCGCGGCTTGAGGCCCTGTCGGGCGTAAGCCGACGAACGATCCCAGGGTGGCTGCGCGCTGAGCAGTAGCCCGCTGCCCACGCAGGCAGGCAAGCGCGGGGAGCCCTTGTCTGCCTCGGCGTCCAGGAGCGACACGGCGTCGGCCTCGTGCGGGGCGGTGAACAGCTGGTGGTCGCTGACGTTTAGCGGTCCGAACCTCATGGTGATGCGGTAGCCGGGCACGAGGGTGGTCTCCCGTCCGTTCAGTGCGGCGGTGAGCCGGTCGCCGTCCTGCTGGGCGTGCCGGGGCTGGGTGTACGGGCCGAGCCGGAGCAGGGTGTGGCCGTCGTGGCTGTCGTCGCGTTTGCGGGCCTCGATGTAGAGCGCGTAGTTGGCGGGGGCCATGCCGATGTCGTCGGGGAGGTGCAGGCCGTTGGCGGCGTGGGTGAGCTGCGTGTATCCGGGCTGCCAGTAGCCGACGATCGACGTAGTCGGGCAGCGTAGCCAGTCGTGTTCGGTGTAGCCGAGCTGGCGGCCGTGGAGGTAGGCGCCCGCGTGCGGGGTGTCAGGGTGGACCAGGGTGACGGCGATGAGGTCGGGGCCGTGGTCGTCGCCGGGGCGGGTGTGCGCGCGTTCCACGAACGGGCCGACGCGTACGGCGATGTCCCGGGCGCTGCCGGTGCCCGGCGTCCAGGGCTCGGGGTTGCGCAGGGCGGTGAGCATCGCGCGGAACTCGTCGACGACGGCCTGGTCCTCGGGGGAGATGGCTCCGGGGGCATGTCCGCAGCGGCGCAGGCGACGGATCATCGGGGGCTCTCCTGTCCGGTGGTGGGGAGGGTGCTGGCGGGGCGGAGGTAGTGGGCGGCGGTGTTCACGAAGGTGTCGTGGGCGTCCTTCGCGGCCTCTCGGGCCCCGGTGAGGTGGCGACGTTATGTACCGGCCGGGCCCGCCATGATGGACCCCTGGAGGAATCCTGCCCGCCGACAGCCGGGGCAGAGAGGCGCATGGTTTCGTGTGGAGCTGACGATAGGGGGCTTGACGGTGGGCGCGGTCGATGAGGTATTGCGCAGCGCGGGCGATGCTTGCAAAGGGCAGCTGCGACGGTGGGTGGGGTCACTTCAGGGACCCGCTGCTGAGGTGGCTGCCTATCAGTTCGGCTGGTCGGGGGAGGGCGCACGGCAGGGCGGTAAGTACGTGCGCGCGGCCCTGACCCTGGCGTGTGCGCGTGCGGTGGGAGGTGCGGACCGGCCGGCGGTGCCAGCGGCCGCAGCCGTGGAGATGGTGCACAACCTGTCGCTTCTCTACGACGATGTTCTGGACGGTGACACGATGCGGCGCCACCGGCCGGCCGCCTGGCAGGTCTTCGGCCCGTCGTCCGCAGCCCGGTCCGCAGACGCCATGATGCTGACCGCGTTCGACGTCCTGTCGGAAGCCGACGGGCCGGACGGGCCGGTGGCTCGTGAGGCGTCGGCCGCCCTGGTGGACGTGCTCATCCAACTGGCCGTCGGCGAGAGCCTGGACCTGGTCTTCGAAGGCCGAACGCAGGTGACCTTGGCGGAGTGCCTGGAGATGGTCTCGGGCAAGACGGCCTCACTGTTCGCCTGCGCCTGCCGCCTGGGTGCCCTCTACGGAGGCGCCGACCCGGCCGTCTGCGCCCAGTGGGCAGAGTTCGGGCACGACCTCGGCATGGCCTTCCAGCTCGTGGACGACCTGCTTGGCATCTGGGGCGACCCGGCAGTGACCGGAAAGCCCGTCTTCAACGATCTGAAGAACCGCAAGATGTCGGTGCCCGTGGTCGCCGCGCTGGGCTCCGGGACCCCGGCCGGCGACGAACTCGCCCGCCTCTACGCCCAGCCCGGCAGCGATACGGCCGACCTCGCCCGCCTGGTCGAGGAGGCGGGTGGCCGGGCCTGGACCAGCGACCGCGCCGCCCAGCACGCAACAGCCGCACGCGACCGGCTCCACCGCCTCACAGCACTACCCTCAGCTCTCGAAGACCTCGAAGCGCTCTGCACGGTCGTGATCAGACGCGTGCACTGACCTTCCACGGCGGCAGCCCGTCCATGATGTGAGCCCGCCCCTGACCGAACAGCTCGGCGTCCACCTCCTTGAGCCTGCGCAACTCCCCGGGCTGGTGCAGGGCGTGCACGGCCGCGGGAACCCCGGCGCCACCGGCCGCCTCCAGCAGGGCATTCACGGCGATGCGGGCGGCCTGGTTCGCGCCCTCCATCGTCGCCAGATTCACGGGGGAGCGCACGTAGTCCCCGGCCATGAACAGGTTCGCCGCCGCCGTCACCGCCCGCGGGCGCGCCGCCCAGGAACCGGTGGTGTTGATCAGCAGCGGCTCGTCGTTTACGGCCGGCCCCGGCCCGTCAAGGTTCCGCACCGCCGGATCCAGCTCCCACGTGTGCAGCAACCCCTCGTGCAGGCGGGTTCGACCAGCTCCGTTGAGCCCGTCGCACAGCTGCGCCCAGACCTCGGCCGCGATCTGCGCCCGGCTGCACTCACGGGCCGGTTTGCCGTACAGGATGCCCGGGGTGTCCCAGGAGGAGATGTCCACCGACAGACAGTCGGCCACGGTTCCGTCGCCGTAGGTGGCAGGGAAGTCGCCGTCCCAGAACTGGGCCTGGCTGATCGAGGTGAGCGCCCAGGGAGAGTCCAGGAACAGGACATGGCCGTGGGTGACCGGCACCGGCTGGGTCAGGTAGAACTGCATGCCGACCATCCAGTCCGTGTGCAGGCCCGTCACGCTCTTGAGCTCGGCGTCGGCCTCCGCGAGCCCGCGGTCCAGCAGTGCGCCGATGCGATGGACCGGCAGCGCGCAGACATACCAGTCAGCTTCCAGCTCCCGCCGCTGGCCGTGCGGGCCTCGCAGTTGGGCCTTGGTGACACGGCGACCGCTCAGGGCCAGACGCTCGACCCCCCATCCGAGTTTCAGCCGTACCCCCAGGGATGCCAGATGACGGATCCATGGGTCGATCCAGGCTGTGCTGGTGGGGCCGTTGAGGACCCGGTCCGCCGGCTGCAGTTCCTCGCCCCGGCCCAGGAACCCGTAGCTGAAAGCCTCCAGGAACCCGCCGACCGTGTGCGCACTGCAGACCTCGGCCCGTGCCGCGACCACGGTGCGGGTCGCGCCCACCACACACGCCTTGATGTACTCCTCGGAGGCGCCGTCGGCCGCGGCGAAGTCCCACCACGAGGTCGACTCCCACTGGCCCAGCCGCCGCTCGTCACTGCTCGTCATGTAGACGAGCATCCGGTTCGCGAAGTACAGCAGCTCCTCGCTCGTCAGCCCCCTGCCACCCGCCTCCAGCCCGACAGCACGCAGGAACTCCATCGGAGTCCGAGCCCCCGCAGCCACGGACACATCGGTGACCCGCTCACCCACCCGGCCCGAGCGCGCGGAAAGCATCTGCGTCGCCTCCCGCAGATTCCCCGCCACCCCTTCCGCGCTGCCGTCGACCGGGATACGGCGCAAAGTGTCCGGCAGACTCCGGTAGAACCCGGGGAAGAACCTAAACCCGTGCTCACTGGGCAGGTCCAACCGCCCGCCGCGGCCGGTCCCCGCCACCCACGCACTGCGCGCCTTGCCACCCCAACCGGCCGGCTCCACCACCGTCACCTCGAAGCCGCGCTCCGCCAGCTCCATCGCCGCCGTCAACCCGGCCACGCCCCACCCAGCACCGCGACTCGCGAGCCCCGCCCCACTGGCACCACCACATCCTCTACCGGGGCCTCCAGCGACAGCGGGGCCCTCTCCACCCAGTGACGACGAGTAGATCATTAATCTGCTTTGCGTCACGGACGAGCCTCCCCTCTCAGCCTCGGCGGCTCAGCGGCCCCGGGCTCGGCCTGCTCGACATCACCGCCGCCGACGCAGAGACCGTCCACGCCCCGGTGGGTGAGCCCCAACGACTCTGGCCCCGGCAGCACCCCCGTTCCGACCGAAAGCCGGCCCTGCCCGCCCTCACGGGCCGGGCGGTGGGCCTGCCACAACAGCGGCCTCCTCGCTTCTGCGGCTCAGCTACGCGGCGAAGGGCGACCACCTCGGCTGGTGCAGGGCTTGCCACCTCGGGACGGCAATCGGGCCCCCGGTCTGTGCAGCCTCGGCCCACAGCACGAAGTCGGTCCACCGACTCAGTCGGTGGACCGTCACGAGACTTCGACGTCAGGACCCATTCCCACGTGCCGCCGGCGGCTCATATCCGGCAGCTGATCACCGTGCCGCTCCGCCACCAGCTTCCCGCGCAGGGCCCTGCCGTAGGGCGGGGCGGAGCCCTACGCGGAACGCAGCACCGAAGGTCAACGCAATCACTGCCGGGTGAAGTGCCACATCTGCGAAGTGGTTGGAGAGTTGGGGTTGGGCAGTTCACGCAGCGGTGCGTAGTTGTCGTCCCCGAACAAGCCGGTGACAGCAACGTCCTCGTTCAGGAAGGGCGACAGAACCCACCGTGCAGGGCTCTCGTCGGTGGACCTGAGGACCCACCACTGGGACTTGTTCGTCGTGCACGCAGCCAGGTACACCGAGCCCCCGGCTCTCCGGCCTTGGCGTCGGCGCAGTTCCCAGTTCGGGCGCTCTTCCAGTGGAAGATTCCGGGACGCCCGTTCACCTGCTCGAACTGGAAAGTGCGCGGGAAGGGATGGTCGTGGCGGTAGTAGACCTGCAGGAAGGTGCCGGCGTTGCCGACCGTGTCGTCAGGGACCAGGTAGTTGGTGTGGGCGTCGTTGGTGATGACAACAGGCCCCGAGGGGACGGGGGCGGCGGTGGGTGCGGCTTGAGCGGACCCTGTCAGGACTGCGACGGAAAAGATAGCGGCCGCGGCAGCGGCCCAGCGACGGATAGTCATACGGGCGATCTTGACGGGCCAGATTTGTGCCAAACCGCTTTTTCGGAAGATGATCACCCGATCGAGGAGAGCCAGCTATCCGGGGTGAACCGGTGCCTGTCCGGCGCGGAGCTCTCCACGGCGGACGGCGTGCTGCTACTGGCCCAACCTGACAAGCAGGATGCCACCGCGGCTTGGAAGAAGACGTATGGACGCCACCCGCTGAAGGGGCTTCGCCAACCCGGCAGTCACCCGGCTGCGGCCTGATAACGCGCGCAGCGCAACACACCACCGACCGAAACGGCAATCTCCGCGCACTCCCTGATTCACGCGGGGCGCACGCCCCCTTACTCCTATTGGGTGACCAACTCGAGGCGACGATTGCGGCAAGATCGAAGTGAAGTGATCTTGCCGCACGAGTCCTTCTCATTCATGCCCATCGAGCAGCCCGCACGATGGTCCTCCCTCTGCGAGAGCGGCAATCCAGGGTCTTCTCGCGCAGCACCAAGGGGCGCCCCCTGGGCGGGAGTGCGTCTGTGCGCAGGTCACCCATTGCATGTCAATTGGATGAATACCGAGGAGTATTGCTATGGCGTTGACATCGGCAACGGTTACAGCTGAGTTGGAGGCTGCGAGCAAGGTCGGAGATCCTGCGGCTGATGCGCTGGTGGCCGACCTCCTCGAGAACAGGGAAATCGACGGGATCAACGCCCTCTTCCGGACGATCGGAACGCTCAAGCCCGACACGGATTTGTCGCGGCTTCCCGATCGACTGGCCCAGTTCCTTCGGGAGGCATCCACCCCACCGCCGGACTGGAGCGAGGCAGACGTCAAGGCCGCCGAGGGCTTCTTCGGCCACCACCACGGAACCGCCTCGATGCTGCAGGGCACCGTCGGCCTCATCGGCACCTACCTCGCACCCACCGGGGCATTCACCCTGCGCTCCACCGGCCGGCTGGGAGGTGTCGAGGGACCGGGCCGAAGGCTGTCGCAGTCCTCCCGTCTGTTCATCGACATGGGTAACAAGAACGCCATGCGCGACGGGACCCTGGCCGCCACCGTGACGAAGGTGCGCCTCGTGCACGCCTCGGTCAGGCAACTGCACAAGCAGAGCGGCCAGTGGGACTACGACAAGTGGGGCGAGCCGGTCTCCCAGAAGTACACCACCGGCGCCGCCTGTATCTTCAGCACCCAAATCCTCCAGGGCATGAGGAACCTCGGCATCGACGTCTCCGCCGACGACGCCCGCGGCTTCATGTGCGCCTGGCACTACGTCAACCACTACCTCGGAACGCCGGAGAAGTGGCAGCTGCCCAAGGACGCCAACGAAGCCGAACGGCTGTGGAACCAGGAGCGGGACAAGGAATGGCAGAAGACCGACGACGGCGTCTTCATGACCGCCCAGGCCATCAAGTTCTACCGCGACCTCCTGAAGCCCGGCGCCAGTGACGCCTACATCGCGCTGACCCGCGTTGCGCTCACCGACAAGTACGCCGACATGGCCGGTTTGCCCAAGAGCCCCCTCGACCTCGCGGGCAAGCCGCTCGCCGCAGGCCACGGCCTCGTCAGCGGAACGGCAGGCGGCCTCTTCGGCGGAGCCACCCAGCGGACCGTCGGCGTCAACCCCTACAAGGACCTCCTGGGAGTCGCCTCGAAGGCGTTCAACGAGATCGAGCAGTACGCACTCACCCACGACCAGGACGATCAGCCCCAGATGCACCAAGAACTCGACGACAACCGCTGACCACCGGTCATACGGCCAATGGAGCCGCCAAGCGCACTGGAGTATCGCGCGCTTGGCGGCTGCGGCTATTCGCGCAGGCTCAAAGAGCGTTTTGTCCCGGCAGGGCTGTTTGATATCTCGGGTGGCAGGGCGACTTCAGGCGGTCGTGCGTGCGTGACGATCGGGTCGTGTGGGCCCGTACTCTGCAGCTGCGTGCGGGATCGCCCGTAGAGGCAAGGAGGGGTGCGGGGAATGGACAGTGTCGGAACAGTGCGGCTGCTGATTAGCAATGGAGGTGAGTCCGCGCTGGAGTTGACCGTGGAGCCCTGGGCGGACACGTACCAGATACTCCCAGAGCAGACGTGGGTCATTGTCACCCACTCGCCTGCAGCGGATGGCTCATGGTCCGGAACTCTGCGGGGGGGACGAACCATTCCAGGTCGACCATCGGCCCGAATCGGTCACGGTGTGGGTCAACGGAAACTGCTTTCACCTCAGTGACACGGAGGAGGACGCGATCGACTCGGCCGACTGGCACTGCCCCGCTCAGGGCGCTTCCTCCTGACTCAGGAGTCGCGCCAGTTCGAGGTGGATTCGTGGGTGAGTCGTCGGCTCATGAGGTCGATCATGGCCACCTTGATCATGGCTTCAGAGCGGTGGGGGTGGGTTTCGTAGTCGCGGGCGAGGCGACGGTGATGCATGAGCCAGCCGAAGGTCCGCTCGACGACCCAGCGCCGCGGAATCACCTTGAAGCCCTTCTGGGCGGGGTCGCGACGCGTGACTTCGACATTGATGCCCAAGCGGGCACCGTGGTGCCTTTGTGACGCGCGGGTGGCCTGCGGCAATGTCCGAGAGTAGATGGATGCCACCGGCGTTGTCGGAGACGCTGGCGGCGGTGACCAGCACGGCTAGGAGGAGGCCGAGTTTGTCGACGCCTAGGTGACGTTTGCGGCCCGCGATCTTCTTGCCCGCGTCGTTGCCCTGGCCGACCGCCGGCACGTTGGCCGAGGTCTTGACGCTCTGGGCGTCGAGAACGCAGGCGCTGGGCTCGACATCGCGGCCCTCAGCCTTACGGACCAGGCCCGCAGAAGACCGTTGAGCTGGTCAAAGACCCCGTCCTTCTGCCAGGCGGCGAAGTATCCGTAGACGGTTTCCCACGGAGCGAAGTCGTGCGGCAGATACCTCCATGGGATCCCGGTCCGGTCGACGTAGAGGATGGCGTCCATGATCCGGCGCAGATCGTGCTCGGGCGGCCGGCCGATGTCCCGGCCCTTCCCTCTTCGTTCGGTCCGCCAGGCTGTCAGAGTTGGTTCCAGCAGTTTCCAACGGGCATCGGACAAGTCGCTCGGATACGGTCGCGATCTGAGAGGCATGTTTCTGTAGTAGCGATGACGGCTCTCCCATTACAGGGCGCAAACAGGCGCGACCGGGGGCGTGTTGGGATCAGACAGGAGCGAAGGGACTGAAACGGACCCTCGAAAGACGTCACCCGCCCCACCTGCCACAACAGACGTCTGAAGCCTCAGCCGACCCTAGCCGTTCCATCACCCGAATTGTGATGATGCGCTCCTGCCGGCACAAAACGCTCTTTAACTGATCGTTTCAGAATGCCGCCCTGCGGAGATGCTGGCGGCCCATGGAACAATCCCCTTCAACCACGGGCTCAGGGGGATGACGCCGTATGGAACGGGTTGGGGATGCACGAGGGCTCGTTCTTGGTTACGTCGACGCTCTGAACGCAGTTGACGCGGCCATGAGGGCGGCGATCCCTTCGCTTGAGCGACTCGCAGATGTCCTCGGCCTGGTCCGTTCGCACCGGATCATCAACCGGAGTGGGCGGGTCGGTACCTACTCCTACTCGGTTCATGGGGCCGGGTGCCGCTTTGTCAGTGACGACGGCATCGAGGTCGATGTCGACTTCGCACCCGACGGGAGCGAGATCTTCGACCTCTGGCGGCTGCGCTGGTACGGGCTGAGCCTGCCTGAGCCTCTTGACGTCACGGATCAGGACCTGCGGACCGCCGTGCGGTCCCTTCAGCCGCTTCTGACCGAGGTGCGACCGGGGTGGTTCAGTGTCGCTAGCTGATCGCTTCAGGATGAGGTGCGCAGGCGGCGCAGGCATATGAGGCTGCAGGCAAGTTCGAGAAGGCCCTGGTGGAGATCGGCGCGTCGTTCGTACCGGGTGCGGAGCCGTTTGAACTGGTGCAGCCAGGCGAAGGCACGCTCGACGACCCAGCGCACCTTGCCCAGTCCGGAGCCGTGAGCGAAGCCGCGTCGGGCGATCATCGGCTTGATGCCGCGTTTCCACAGCAGGCGGCGGTACTTGTCGAAGTCGTAGCCCCGGTCGGCATACAGGCGCCGGGGCTTGCGGCGGGGACGCCCCCGCAGACCCCGAATCGACGGAACGGCGTCGAGCAGGGGCAGGAGCTGGGTGACGTCGTGCCGGTTGCCACCGGTGAGCGTGACGGCGAGCGGGGTTCCGTGACGGTCGACGATCAGGTGGTGCTTCGAGCCAGAGCGGGCCCGTTCGACGGGCGAGGGTCCGACGTGGTCCCCCTTTCGGCGCCCGGACGTGCGATCCGTCCACGGAGCAGTCGTCCAGGTCCAGCAGGCTGGCGCGACGAAGCTCGGTCAACAGGGCGGCGTGCAGGCGCGGCCAGACGCCAGCCTCGGTCCAGTCCCGCAGTCGGCGCCAGGCCGTCACACCTGAACAGCCCACTGCCTCCGCAGGGACGTCACGCCACGCGACACCGGTCCGCAGTACGTAGATGACGCCGGCGAGCGCTACTCGATCGGGAACACGCAGCCGCCCCGGGTGGCGATGGCGCCGTTCGGGGGCGGGCGGCAGCAGCGGGGCCACCCGCTCCCACAGGTCATCCGGAACAAGATCAGCACGCACGCCGGACACCCTGCCGACCAAGATCGTCGAGCGCAAGACCCACGGCTCAACTCATTCTGAAACGATCAGTAAGCTCGCAGCTGGCGAAGCCGTAGCGCAGGGGTAGTCGCGCGCGGTCGGCTGGTTCACCACCTGTTCGGGCAGGCCGCGGGCGGTTCGCACTCAGGCGGCGACGCCGAGTTCCTTTCGGGACCGCTGGACGAACTCGCGGACGGCGGGCTCGCGCCGCCAGGGGGCGAGAGCGGTGTTGAACTCGCGGACGTAGTCCTTGGCCCGGCTCGATTGGACGCGGGCGAGGATGTCGACGCTGCGGTTGCCGAGCTCGAGGCCGTGATCCAGGTCTCTGGCCTGGAGGTGGGCGGTTCCGACGATGGCAAGCCGCATGCCGACGGAGCGCGTGAATACCCCGGTCGGCATGGCGGTGGCCTGTTGGTTCCAGGTCAGGGCGGCCTTGGGGTTCTTCAGGTCGCGGAAGATCTCGGCGGCGTCCGCGGAGAGGCGGGCGTGGTGATAGAAGTCGATCCATGCGGGCTCGTCGCCGCTGTCGTCCTTCGCCTGGCCCAGGAGGTCCTCGGAGGCTTTCAGGGCCCGTGAGGCGGCCGTGGGGTCGTTCTCACGGGCGTGAGCGCGGGCCTCGATCAGCTTGGTGAACGCCAGCACCCTCGGGACGGCCTGGCCCTTGGCTCGGTTGAAGGCGCCCTGGGCCATATCGACGGCCTCGGACGCGAATCCGCGCATCAGCGACTGCATGGCCATGGTGGTCAGGACATAGCAGCCGAGCTGTACATCGCCGCCTGCGCGGGCGAGGCGGAGGGCCTGGATGAAGTGCCGTTGGGCTGCATCGTGCTCACCGACGTCGAACGCCGTCCAACCGGCGAGCCGGGACAGTTCGGCGGTCACGCTGAAGAGTTCGCGGCCGATGTCGTCGGAGAACGATCCCTGCAGCAAGGGGCCCGCTCGGTGGTCGAGGCAGTCGGTGACGGAGTTGGCCTTCCAGTTTCCGCCGCCGTATTTGGAGTCCCACCGCCTCGCGTCGTCGGCCGCGTCACGCAGTTCGGCGAGGTCGGCCCGCCCGACCTGCTTCCCGCCGGCGTGGTCGGCGGTCTCGTCGGCGGGAGTGACGAGCCAGCGGGTGACGGGGGTGGTGAAGGCGGACGCGGCGAAGCCGGATCCGGCCAGGAAGTCGCGGCGGTTCACGGAGCTCCAGAACGAAGTGGCGACGCGGACGGCGTCGGCGGGGTCTCGCGGGAAATCCAACCCCACCGATGCGTCGATTGTCTCCGCCTCACCCATACCGATCTCGCCGAGGCTGACGGGCCGCCCCAGTCTCTCGCTGATGGCCTGCGACAACAGCTTGGGGACCGGCCATTTCGGCGTCATCCCCCGCTTGCACCAGTTCGCCACGGACGTGTGTGAATAGTCGGTCTCTATCCCGGCGGCGTGGGCGAGCTGGTTGACGCGCAGAGCCAGGGACTTGTGGCTCGCGCCGCTGGCTTCGATGAGCCGGGCCAGGTCCGCGTTGGGCGGACGGGTCCGGCGGGTGGTCGATGCCACGACTCTCCCTCTGCCGGTGACCGGACCACGCACGGCTCGAACACGCAGTTGAGTACGTATGTCTGCACTTGGGGGCACGAGAGATCCGTACTCAACTGGGGACGAAGAGTCGTACGCGGTCCGCATGTTGGGTCAGTAACGATATTCCTCCTCCACCGGCCGCGAACCGTCCTTGCGAGTTGTGAGCCCCCCTGCGAGCCCTCCCCCTGCCTTTGCCGGGCGGCTGTGATGTGAGTCCAGGCCGCCGCCGGAACCGGAACAGATCTCCTTCCGGCGGCGGCCGCCGTAGGCACCACCCGGGGGTGAACCAGATGTGCGGAATCTCAGGACTGGTCGGAGCCGACGCCGTCCGCCACGAGCACACGGTCGGCGCGATGGGCGCCTCGCAATCGCACCGAGGCCCGGACGGCACCATGCACGCCGCCGCGATGGACGGGTGGGCGGTGGTGGCCATGAACACGCTGCTGATCGTCGACCCGCAGGCCATGCCCGGCCCCTACCTCGACCGTGAGAGCGGGATCCTGCTGGCCTTCAACGGCGAGATCTATAACTACCGCCAGCAAGCCGCTGCCTGGGGCATCCCGCTCGGCGACCGCGAGAGTGACTCCCACTTCCTGCTGCGGGCCTGGGCGAAGATCGGCCCGTCCTGCCTGGACGGGCTGGATGGCATGTTCGCCCTCGCCGTCTATGACCCGCGACCAGGGAAGCTGTTCCTCGCCCGGGACCGGCTGGGCGAGAAGCCGCTCTACTGGCGGCTGGACGGCGGCCGGCTCGCGTTCGCGAGCGAGGTCACCACTCTGACCGGCTACGGGCCCGCGCCCTTGGTCCTGCGGCCCGAGGTCCTCGCGATCGAGACGCCGGTCGGGGTCGAAACCCCCTTCCAGGGCATCCAGCTGCTGGCTCCCGCCACCCTGCTGACCTTCGATATCACCACCGGCTCGCTTGACCAGCATGTCTACTGGCGGCTTGAGGACCGGCAGCCGTTCACCGGCACCTACCGCGAGGCCCTGGCGAAGTACTCCGTGATCCTGGCCGAGCAGGTTCCGCTGCGGGTCCCGGCCTGCGACTTCGCCCTTCTCCTCTCGGGTGGGCTGGACTCCTCGGTGCTGGCCTACCTGATGCGGCCGCCGGTCTGCGTCACCGTCCGCTACCCCGGACAGGACCGCCTCGACGAGTCGAAGGTCGCCGCGACCATCGCCCGGGACATCGGCGCTGAACTGGTGGTGGTCGAGCCGGATCCCATCGACTTCACCAAGGTGCTGCCGCACATGATGTCCACGCTGGACTACCCGATGGGCAACGCATCCACCTTCTCCGAGTACATGGCCTACCGGAAGATCGCCGGCCTCGGGCTGAAGGTTGCCGTCGGCGGACTCGGACCGGACGAGTTCCTGATGGGCTACGTCCGCCAGGCCCTGGTCCTGTTCGGTCCGGACGCTGTACTGGCCGCCGGGATGGACGCCTACAAGCCGCTGGCTGCGAAGCTCATGCATGCGGCGGGCGAGGACCTCGATTCTGCCGAGGCGGTCACCCGGCTGGTCCTGCGCGGCCCCGACCCCGAGGGCCGCATCCACGACCTCATTGAGGGCGCGATGGAGAAGGCCGACGGGGATCTGGCCCGAGCCCTCACCCTCGCGGATCTGGCGACGGCCTGGCGGCCGCTGGTGATGACCAGCGACAAGCTCGCCTCGGCCTACGCGATCGAGCGTCGGTCGCCGTTCCTGGCCCGCGACTTGATCGAGTTGTCCTATCGGCTGCCCCAGGGGCACAAAATCTGTCACCCGGCCGAGGGAAAGCGGATCCTCCGGGATGCCGCGAAGGCTCTCGGGTTGCCGCGGGAGGTCTGGGGCAGCCGGGACAAGCTCGGTTTCGCCTCCCCGGTCCCGTCCTGGCTGAACGGCAAGCTCGCCGGCTGGGCGGACGCCCAGATCCGCACCGCCCTCTCCGAGGCCCCGGCCGCGATGCGGCCGCTACTGGAAGGAGGCCTCAAGCCGGGCGGCCGGTTCGACCGCACGAGGACGCAGGCCCTCATGTCAGCTGCCTGGTTATACGACCAGTCGGTGAGGGCGGCGGCATAACGGCCCCTTACGTCACTACGGTGTCCGGATGCACCAGGACACCACCGCCGACAGCCCGGCCACCGCCCGCGGAGCGGTCGCGATCATCGCCAACCGCCGCGGCGAACTCCTCCTCCACCTCCGTGACGACCTGCCCGGCATTGCCTGGCCAGATCACTGGAGTGTTCTGGGAGGGGGCTGCGACCCCGGCGAGGACCCGGCCGCCGCGATCGTCCGCGAGCTCGACGAGGAAGCCGGCCTGGCCGTCGAGGACCTGACCGAACTCTTCGAGATCCGTGACGAGCACGGCTCCGGACAGCTGATCACGTTCTTCGCCGCCTCCTGGGACGGCGACGAGACCGCCCTGTCTCTCGCGGAGGGCGTCAAGCTCCAGTTCCTCGCCCCCGAGGACCTCGAAATCCGCGCGATCCCGTCGTTCATCCGGGACGGGATCAACCGCTACCTGGCCGCCCGGCCCGCCTGACCACCCCGCCCTTCCGGGCGGGGCAGAGGTGGGGCCGCCAGCGGCCCCACCTCGCAAAGGAATCCCGCTCATGAAGCTCACGATGATCGGCTGCGGCTATCTCGGCGCCACCCACGCCGCCTGCATGGCCGAACTCGGCCACGAAGTTCTCGGCATGGACTCCGACATGGACAAGGTCGCCGTCCTCAACTCCGGCAAAGCCCCCTTCCACGAACGCGACCTCGACGACCTCATCGCCAAGCACACCGCCAGCGGCAAGCTGAAGTTCACCGCCTCCTACGCGGAGGCCGCCGCTTTCGGTGACCTGCACTTCATCGGGGTCGGCACCCCGCAGCAGCCCGGCGAGAACGCCTACGACCTCTCCCACCTGTTCGCGGCCGTCCGCCAGCTCGCACCCCGACTGAAGAACCCGGCCGTCGTCGCGGTGAAGTCCACCGTCCCGGTCGGCACCGCACCCCGAGTCCGCGACATCCTCCACGAGTTCGCCCCTGCCGGGAACGCGGTCGAGGTCGCCTGGAACCCGGAGTTCCTGCGTGAGTCGTTCGCCATCGAGGACACCCTCCGCCCCGACCGGCTCGTCCTCGGCTTCGAGACCGAGCACTCCCGGGCCGAAGCCGTACTCCGGCTGTGCTTCGACAAGATCATCGAGTCGGGGACGCCGACGATCGTCACCGACTGGGCCACTGCCGAGCTCGCCAAAGCGTCCGCGAACGCCTTCCTCGCCACGAAGATCTCCTTCATCAACGCGATCGCCGAGGTCTGTGAAGCCTCCGGCGCCGACGTCACCACCCTCGCCGATATCCTCGGCCACGACGTCCGCATCGGCCGCCGCGGCATGCGGCCCGGCCTCGGCTTCGGCGGCGGCTGCCTCCCCAAGGACATCCGCGGCTTCATGGCACGGGCCGGCGAGCTCGGCGCCGACCAGGCCCTGACGATCCTTCGCGAGGTCGACGCCATCAACAACCGGCGCCGCGAACGCATGGTCGACCTCGCCCGCGAACAGTGCGACGGGAACCTCGCCGGCAAGCGGATCACCATCTGGGGAGCCGCGTTCAAGCCGAACACCGACGACATCCGCGACTCACCCGCCCTCGCCGTCGCCCACAAACTCCACGAGCTCGGCGCCACGGTCACCGTCACCGACCCCCAGGCCCTGGACAACGCCCGCAAGGCCCACCCCGAGCTCGACTACCTCGACGACTCCATCGCAGCCGTTCAGGACGCCGACCTGCTGCTGCACCTGACCGAGTGGCCGCAGTACTCCCACATCGACCCACACAGCCTCGCCGCCCGCGCCACGAGCCCGAAGGTCATCGACGGCCGCGGCACCCTCAACGCCGATACCTGGCGCGAAGCCGGCTGGACCTTCCGGGCTCTCGGCCGCGGCGTGCGGAGTGCCCGGTGAGTTTCGCGTCCAGGCCCGCGCGCTCGGCGGCCCGGGTGATGGCGAGACGGCAGCTGTCGGGTCGTCCCAGCCGCCGGGTGCCGAGGCTGCCCTTCTGGTCGACGGGCAGGAAGGCAGGGCCCGCGGTGAGGCCGGCGGCTTCTTTCCAGGCGAGCCAGCAGCGGACCGGGAAGGTTTCGGGGTTCTCGCCGTAGGCAACCGCGACGTCGCGGGGCGGGCGGTCCTTCGGAGCGCGCCGACGAGGCCCACTCGCAGATCCTCATCGTCTGGGACGAGCTGCGCCGCGATCGCTGGCCCGATTACCCACGACCTTCTGGACGAGCTGGTGGTCCTCGGCGCCCGCAACGCCGACGTCGACGCCCTGAACCTCGGGGCACAGCAGATCCGGCGCGCCGCCGGCGAACTGGGCGCCGCGCGGACCTAAGCGCGGCCCGGCGGGGAACGGCTCGCCCTGGCCGAGGGCGACGCCGTACGCGTCCGAGCCAACGACTACAGGTCGAGGCGCGGGCAGGGGCCAGACCTGCTGAACGGGTACCTGCCCGTCGTCTCCGAGATCGCCGAGGACGGGCGGGTCGAGGTGACCTGGCGGACCCGCCGAGCGTGGGCAAGACGACGCGTACGTGTCCGCGTGGCTAACGCCCGACCAGATCACGGGCGGGGCTCTGTCGTTGGGGTACGCGATGACCCATCGCGGCCTCGCGGGGCATGGCGTGCGACACCTCCCTGCTGTACGGGCCTTCGCCGCGTACCTCGGGCTGACGAGGGACAAGAAGGAGAATCACCTCTGGCTGCCGCTCGCGGTAATCGAGTCGGAAAAGATACGGGCGCGGCTCGGTGCGCCCGTACGGAGAAGGAGCGTCTGGAGCGCGCCGTCGACGCGTACGCCCGGTTCCTCGGGCAGTCCCGGCCGGACAGCATGGTGAGCGACCTGTTCCACGAGCCGCCCGCCCCGGCCCCGGCGGTCGTCGCGCCGTCCCCGACAAACAGCCGGGCCGTCAGCACCGCAGCAGCCTGCGCACGCTCACCACGGCACGTCCAGCAGCGGGAGGAAGAAGCCACCGCGCCGCGCGAGTACCAACTCACCAAGGAGCAGAAGCAGCGCCTGGAGGACATGCGGGAGGAGCGAGAGCTGGCCGGGACGCGGGCCTGGACCCAGCGCCCGTACGGCGGCCACACCGACCAGGAGCTAACCCGGCTCATCGCCACCTCGCCCTGTCCGACGACAAGAGCCGTCTGGCCCTGCGGATGGCGGGCACCTCCCGCAAGGAGCACACCCAGCTCACCAAGCAGGCCGAGACCGACCGGGCCGCCGGATACCGGGAGGCCGCCGAGGCACGGGGGGCCGCCGGGAGGGCCCCTACGCCTCGATCCTCGGCGTCACCGAGCACCGGGTGCCCGACGTCGACACCGTCGCGGCCCGGCTCGCCGAGATGCGCCACACCAAGGTGCCCGCCCGCGCCCAGCAGAAGGACGCCGGCGACCAGAAGCGCATCGCCCGCTTCAACGCCACGGCGTCGAAGTCGAGGGAGGCCGCCTCCATGTACCGGGCCGTCGCCGACGACGCCCGCACCAAAAAGGCACTCCGGCAGCGGATCGCACAGCAGCACCCGGAGCTCCACCGCGCCGAGACCCGGGCACGGGCCGAAGTCCAGCAGGCTCAGCAGGTGCAGACCACCCGGATCGAGCAGCAGAACCGCCGGTACCAGCCGCCCGCGCCGAGCCGCTCCGGGCCCAAGCGCGGACGCTGAAGGTACACAGATGGAACTCGTGAGACCGTCCCACGCGCGCGGGGGTCTCAGTCTCACCGGAGGAAGCGTCGGCCAACTTCGAACCGATACGGAGCCCTCGACGTACGTACGTCCAGGGCTCCGTCCAGGTCACTTCTTGATGAGCGCGTGCAGGGCGGGGATGCAGAGTCCCGCTCCGGCGAGACCGGCAAGCGCGGCCGCGGCCAGATCCCCCGCACTGAGGTACGTCAGCCCGCCCACTACTGCTCCGGCGACCAGCGCGCCGAACAGGATGAAAGCGGTCCGCATCGACAGCAGCCCAGGAGGCTCCTCGGGCGGCAGCGCGGGGGGCGGGACAACGGGTTGGTGAATCAAGCTGCAACTTTGGGGCGGCAAGGAGGTACCGTCGGGATTGGTCGGGGTGTGCATTCACGCCTCGTGAATTCTGTGTTCGGCTCTGGACACGAAGCCACCGCGACCACGGCCGGGGAGTCCTCTCTGCCTGCACCAGCCGTCCAAAGCTTTGGTGCATGCGAGGGCTCCCCGCAGTCGTGCTCGGGAGGCAGCCCCATGAGCGTACGCAGAACGCACGAGCCCGCCCCAACCGAACGACACATCAATTTCCGGGTCACGCCAGCAAATCGCTCTGTACTGGGAAACACTTGCCAATGCATATTTGCTATGTGCCGCGACAAGCATGAAGTCGCGACTCACGAGCGTCCTGACCGTTCGGGATCGTCGATCTCTTCGCGGGGGCCGGCGGGCAGACCGCGGATCCTGAAAGGGGCTTCGTCGGCTTCCCCCTCCCCGGGCACCGGTGAGGAGCGCGGCGGGGGTTTCTGCACTTGTTGGACCGCTCCACGCGTGCGCGCGTTGGAGGATGCGCAGGGGGCTGCACAACGGGTTGCACCGTCCTGAACAACGGACCGCGCACAGAGGGTTGCGACAGCTCCGACCCAGACCGCTCCCCACCGCAGGTCGGCGGCCCCGTGAAGCTGGTGAGTCGCCGGACATCCCCTACCTGGCCCCGGCTGATGCGCGCCGGTGGACTGGTCGGGGATCGTGAAGCCGCTGCGCTCGGCTCCCGGCGGCCAGCCCAACACCGGCCCCCTACCGCAGTGTCAGACCCGGCCGAGACGATGGGCGGACGACGCCATCAGGTTGGGGAGCGCTGTGAGTTTCACTGCCGTACACGAGGAGCGGGGTCGTCTGGACGCCTCCTTGCCGGACCTCGGCTGCGGCTGGGATTGGAGTGCGATCCACCGGGTGCGGCCATCAGCCCCTCTGGAGTGCCGGGAGTGTGGCCACGGCATGCACGCCAAGGAGTCGGCCCTGGGCTTGCGGTTCTTCGCTCATGCGCCTGGGGCTCCGACGTGCACGCTGGCGGAGGAGTCGATGGCTCACCACCTTCTCAAGCTGGAGCTTGCTCGGGCGGCCCGCACGGCCGGATGGATGGCCGAGCTGGAGGTGAGCGGGCCGGACGGTCGTTGGCGGGCGGACGTCCTCGCCTCCACGGCCACCAGGCGGCGTGTCTCCCTGGAGGCGCAGTTGGCGAGCATCACCGCCGCCGAGAATCGTGCCCGTACGGAGCGGATGGGGGCTGACGGAGTACGGGCCTACTGGTTCAGTGACCGCAGCCGGATTCCCTGGTTGGGTGCCGTTCCCTCCATGCGGCTGGTCCGGGAGGGCCAGGACCTGGTCGCCGTCGAACCCATAGCTCGGTTCACCGGTGACCACTGGGCCCCGAGCCGTTCATACCGCTCGCCGAGTTCGTGGCCAGGGTCCTGGCCTGGCGGTTCGTCTCGCACGCTCCACGCACGCCGCAGCGTCACGTGGCTCGGCCCGTGACGAGGCTGTGGGCCAATCCCAAGTGCGTACTGGCGGAGGCCAAGAAGCTGGCAGATGAGGAAGATCGACGGCGCGCGGCTCAGGAGGAGCGGGAACGTGCTGAGTGGCGGGGGTTCGCCCGGGAAGAGGCCGCGTTCGCCGAACGTGCGGCGCGCGCCGACCCGGACCGGGCGGCCCTGGCCCGGCACTCCGCCCAGCTGCCCGGGATCCAGCAAGCCATCTCCCAGGCCTCCGACATGTACCTCACCCGTGTGACTGTCGGCTGGAGTGTGGGAGATAGCCGGTACTCCAGTGGCGTCCCGCTCGTCAATGACAGCGGAACCCTGCTGGCCGTCTTCGACCCGCTCCCGCTGGTCCTCCCCTGCCCCAGCTTCCTCCTAGACCTCGGGCTGCCGATGCTCTTTCCCACGGAGGAACGACGCCAGCGCTTCGAGGAGCACCGAGCTACAAGCGAGCGACTCCGCCGGCAGGCCAGAGCCGAGGCGCTCGCCGACGACGAGTGACCGCGTGATCCATTCCGGACTGGGGGCGGAAACGGTCGAAGGCGGGCACCATCGGATGGGGCCGCCCTCGATACCGATCGAGTGCGGTCTACTTCAGCAACTCCGAGGCCGTGATCAAAACCGTCGACGGCGTCGTGGTCGAGACCGTCGACACGGGCTTGTCCACCTCGACCTTCTCAACACCGTGCGAGATGTAGGTGCCGAAGGTGATCACCGCGACCGCAGCAGTGAGCGCAAGGACCAGTCGCTCGCCCTTGGTCATGCCTATGGGCTGAGCCGTCGGCGTGGTGGGCAGGGTCGGCTGTGACCAGTGGTAGACGCCGACACCGGCGAGGATTCCCATGATCGTCCATACGACGGTGCTGAAGTCGAACGTGACCTGCACTGGCTGTGGCCCCTCAATCGGGGGCGTCCGCTGTACGAACGACCCCTTCTCTCTGGGCTCCGCCGAGCCCAGTCCCGCACCCTGTGTGCCGGTAGAAATACCAGTGGGCCGAAGCCCTCCTGTGTTAGGAGAACCCCGGCCCACGAGAGCGATTAGTTATTCCTGTGTGATGCTGGCGCCCCCTCACGAGACGGCAACAGGGATGCAAGGGCAAGCGCGGCCAAAGTCATGACCGAACGATGAGCCGACCGCGTGCTTCGCGGTGTCGGCGTCACGAGCAGCAGAACTCGGTCGACCAAGTGCACGATCACGGACCAGAGCAAGATCGCGTACGAGCTGATCCACAAAAGCACGCTTGGCCTGTGGCGTTCCTTGGTCTTTTCCAATTTCATCTGTCGTTTTCTCCCTTCCGAGGCGGGTGGAGCAACCCACCCTCGGCGTGCACGGAACGCTGTCGAGACGTCCCGTGCGCCCGAGGGAACGGTTACTGCTACTCCGTCAGCGGCGAGACCCCCAGACGCGCTCGGACCGCGGGACGCTTCAGCTTCTGCCGGGCCGCCAGCAACGACTGGCGGACCGCCCCCGGTGATACCGTGCCACCCAGCACCTCGCTAATCTCGTAGGAGTTCATGCCTTCCGCCTCCGTGAGCAGGAAGACCTTGTACTGCTGCGCGCTGAACTCCTTGCGCAGGAGCGGCAGCTTCTCCTTCAGGGACTCTTTGATCTCCTTGAGCGCCACGAGGTCCTCGGGGGTCACCGAGTCCACTGTGTCCAGGAGATGGACGTCGTCTCCGACGGGATACACGCGCTGTTGCTGCTCCGCGATCTTCTTACGGTGCGCTCCCGCCTCATTCCTGAGGATCTTGTGCATGTAAGTGAGCACGTTGCCCTCGACGGGGCCGCTGTTCTCCAGCTTGGCGAGCAAGCCCGCTGTGGCCGCCACGAAGACGGGGTTCTCGTGTTCGGCCGTCGCGTACGCCCGGGCGATCCGACGCAAGGACTTCTCGTTAGCCTCGATCTTGCGTGACGGTCCGCCGACGGAGTCGGTGGACCGTTTTCGTGCTGTGGGCTGAGGCTGGGCAGGTTGAGGGCCCGAGTGTCGTCCCGGATGGACGCCGGGTTCCACTGCTCCGGCTGGAGGGTTCTCTTGTAGGGGCGGGTGAGTCCGCTGCTCATCCCGGGTTCGGCAGGAGTGCGAGCCGTTCGAGGGCTGCGGTGATGCGACTGGTCCAGGGCCAGTGCCCGGCCAGGCGGAGGATCCGCCGACGACCGGTGGTCACGAACTGCCCCGACGTGGTGAACAGGCGGAGCCGCAGGCGGCGGGGTTCCCAGAGACGGGCCTTGCCGGTCAGGGCGAGCATCGGCATCCAGGCCAGCAGGTCGAGAGCGATCTGCACGATCTCCAGCCAGATCCGGTTCTGGGCGGTGCGGTGCAGGGGCAGGTTGCGCAGGCCGGTCGAGCGGGCGGCCCGGATGCGGTCCTCGGCCCTCGCCCGCAGCCGGTGACGGAGCTCGAGCTCGGCGATCGGCCGGCCCGAGGTGTTGGTGGCGAAGCAGGTCAGCCGCATGCCGTCCGCGTCCGTGAGCCGCAACTGGGCCCCTGGGTGGGGCCGTTCCTTGCGGACGATCAGCCTCATGCCCTTGGGCCAGCCGTCCAGAACGTCGCCGGTGAGTTCAGCGACCCAGGCGCCGTCGCGGATCTCGCCGTCCGCCTCGACGGCCGCCGTCCAGGCCGATGCCGGAACCTTCAGCACATGCTGGTGGACCTGCTCGGTGATCACCATGCCGACCGAGTAGGACAGCCACCGTCCCCGCCGGGTCAGCCAGGCGACGAAGTCGTGGGTGCCGCCCGCGGAGTCGGTGCGGATCAGGGTCCGGCGCCCGCGCCGGTACTTCTTCGGCAGCTGGGCCAGGGCCAGTTGAGCGGCGGTGATGTGGTCGGTGGCCGTGTTCGAGCCCGCGTTGCCCGGTCTGAGCAGGGCCGCGACCGGTTCCCCCGTGCCGCCCGGTCCATGGTCGACGAACCCCATCAGCGGGTGATGGCCGTAGGTCCGCTTCCACGTGGGTGCGGCGTCCTCCTTGTCCGAGTGTGCGATCACCAGCACCCCGTCGAGGTCGACGGTCACCGTCCCGCCCGCATCAGGCGCTTCCCGGCCGGCCAACCGCCAGACATGTCGGCGGGCTTCAGCCCGCGCGGCCCGGATCGCGGTCAGGGCCTTCGGCCCGGCCGCGGCGAGAGTGTCGATGAGGCGGGAGACCGTCGGATCGGAGGCCACCGCCCCGAACACCGCGGGCTCGGCCCGCAGCATGGCGACATCCGCGAGGCAGTCTCCGCCCAGCGCGACCGCCAGGGCCACGTCCAGCAGGATCTTGCCCGGATCGTGCACCGCCCGCGGCTTCCGCCACGGCGTCAGCGCCGCGGATATCGCGGTGTCCAAGCCGGCCTTGCGGACGGTCTCGACCAGCAGCACGCTCCCGGCCTGCGAGACCACCGCCCGGCCGCCGCCCTCGATGCGGACACGCGGATACGACCCGATACGCTTCTTCACCTGGAGAGTGCTTCTTCCCACGCAACCAACAGGACCCTCGACAAGTCCCATCGTTGCAGGTCAGGAGCACTCTCCGCTTATTTGATCAAGCCTCGGACGCCCCACCTCGGGAAAGCGCGAGGTTAGCCCTGACCTTCTCCCACTGATTCCGCTCCTTTGGTGACAGCGAGGGCGACGGCTCGCCCAGGGTGTGGAACTCCTGGTCGAGCCCTTTTCGCCAGCGCTTGGGTTCGCTCACTGCGGTTGTCCTTCACGGTCAAGGCCCCTGCCCGAGAGGCAGGGGGGCGGCAGGGCGCTCTTACGCCAAGTACAGGTACTTGGCGCCCGAGACTGTTTGTATGACGTGCATCACGCTGCCGTGATCCGTTGAAGCAGGGAGGCGTAATCGGTCGTTTCCGCCTCGGCGGCTACAGGCCGATGCCCTCGGTGGCGGTGTCCTCCCAGCGTTCGCCCTCGTCGACGTACTCCCAGAAGACCGGGCTGTTGGCGGCCCAGCCGCCCTGCTTGCGGAGCTTCTCGGCGCGCTTGCCCCGCTTGCGGCCGGTGCTGACCAGGCCGCGGCGTGCGGAGTGCCCGGTGAGTTTCACGTCCAGGCCGGCGCGCTCGGCGGCCCGGGTGATGGCGAGGCGGCAGCCGTCGGGTCCCAGCCGCTGGGTGCCGAGGCGCCCCTTCTGGTCGACAGGCAGGAAGGCCGGGCCCACGGTGAGGCCGGCGGCTTCCTTCCAGGCGAGCCAGCAGCGGACCGGGCAGGTGTCGGGGTTCTCTCCGTAGGCGACCGCGACGTCGCGGGGCGGGCGGCCCTTGACGGAGGGGACGTGCACCTCCAGTCCTTCGGCGACCCGGGTGATGCCCTCGGTGTCGAGCGAGGAGACCTCCTCGGAGCGCCCGGCGATGCCGAACGCCAGCGTCGCTAGCGCCCGGTCGCGCAGCCGGGCCAGTTCGGGCAGTTCCTGGGTGCCGCGCCGGCGGCCGACGGCGGGCTGCGGGCGGGCGGCGGTCGCGGTGTTCATCGCCTTCAGGTGCGCGGGGGTGGCCGCGATCGCCTTGCCGCGGCCGCGCACGGTCCGCGCCGGGTCGACCTTCATCGGCTTGAGGGCTTCCCGGGCTGCTTTCGTCGCCTGCTTCGGGACCTCGGTGCCGTGTCGGCGGGCGGTGACCGCGACGCCGGTGATGCGGCGGTCGATGGTGCTGGGCGCGGCCTTCTTCATCTCGTCTAGCCAGACCACGAAGGCGACCAGGGTGCCCTTGGTGACCGCGGTCAGCGGCAGTGCGTGGCCGGTCTGCACGGCGAGCCAGCGGTGGAACTCGGCCCAAAGTTTCCAGTCGCGGGCGTAGGAGGTGCGGGTCTTCTTGGGCCGAGCGTCCGCCAGGTGCTCCTCGGCGCCTTGGTCGAGCGCGGCGAGCACCGCGGCGGTCGCGCTGTCGTACGCCTCGACGTCCACGGCGCTCTCCGCCCCGGCGGCCGGCAGCAGCTCCGCCTCGACGACGTCGGTGCGGTGCAGTTCCGCGGTCATCCGGTGGCCTCTCCCTGACGGGCGGTCATGTCCGTTTTACCGCCTCGGATATCGCATCTTATCCAAGCCGGTTCACCGCTACCCTCTCCGCTATGACCACCGCACCCCGCCCCCGCTTCTCCGTACACCTCGGAATCTCCGAGGCTGTGGAGGAGACTCCGTATGACGGCGTCCCCGAGCACCTCCTGGAGCCCTTGCGTCAGTGGGTGGGGACCAACTTCACCGAGCACGACCCCGACGCCACCGCGATCTGTCTGCAGCTGCGTATCGCTGTGCCGCCGAACAAGAGCGCGCGCAGCCGACTCATCACCGCTGGCGGCTGGGAACTCCTCGACCTCGTAGACACCATCCTCGGCTACACAGGCGAGCATGATTGGGACGGCCGAGATGACGACCGATCACTGGCACGGCTGCTGGACAGAGCCGGCTCCGCTTATCAGGTCAACGACCGGGGTGACGGCCTGGAGGAACGCATCACCCCAGGCGTTCGCGAAGCAGTGAGCCAAGCCGTCGCCGATGCAGAAGCCAAACCTAGCGCCGGGTCAGCAGCTGAGCACCTGTCCATCTCCTGGCGGGCCGCGTACGGTCTGCACCCGGATCCGGTCCGGGCGTACAGCGAGGCCATCAAGGCCGTCGAATGCGCGGCGCACTCGGTCATCCAGCCGAACCACGGCCGGGCCACCCTGGGCACCATGTTGGGCGAGATCAAGAACGCACGGGCGAAGTTCACCACCGCCATCTCCACTTCTCCGAACGGGGACCCGATCGCCCCGATGGAAGCGATGATGCGCGCCCTGTGGGACGGGCAGACGTCCAGGCACGGCAAACAGACCGGCACCGTGCCCGAGACGTTGGAAGCCGCGCGGGCCGGCGTGCACCTCGCGGCCGCCCTCGTGCAGTGGTTCACCTCCGGCGCCGTCGTCCGAACACCCTGAGGAGCAGTCAGTCAGCTGCCCGAGCGCCGGCGAGTCCTGTCTCGGCCCCGGCCTGTGGGGATAACCCGGCACCTCGCCGATGTACGCATGCTGAGCAGTCGAGCACCAGCTCCCTGGTGCTTGCTATGGAATCGCTGGGGCTCGGGCGCTGGCGATGTCAACGCCGGCAGTCCCAGCGGAGGGTGTGGCAGGCGGGCGGCGGTGTAGGCGTCGCCGGGGAGGGTGTGGAACGGAGAAGACCGCGGCCTGGTGCCGAGGCAGGGCCGCCTGCGGCACCGGGCCTCGGGCGACTCCGGCCGTACTCCTCGTCCCGTCACGGGGACCGGAATCTGACCCACGCGCTCCATGTCGGCACGGGCTGCCGGGCAGCCTAGCTTCCGCTCCGGGGCGACCCGAGCGCGGGAGGGCGCCCTCGTTACGGGTGAGCGCGGGGTAGGCAACGGCGATGTCAGACGGCCGAGGGGCGCGTCACCGGCGGCGGGGCGCTGACCTGCGAGGGAGCTTCGCTCCTCCAGGTTCCGCCAAAGCGACTTCCGGGTGGTGTCAGTGGTGTTCGGCATAGTGCCCCGCATGATGATCAATGAAATCGACGGCGTGGACTGGGAGTCCATGGGCCACGCCTATGGTCCGGCGAGCGATGTTCCGGGCTGGCTGAAGGGAATGGCTTCGGCGGACCCCGGTGTACGGGACGAGGCGTTCAGCAACTTCTACAGTGCGGCGCACCATCAGGGGGACGTCTATCCGTGCACGGCGGCCAGCCTGCCGTTCC
Source organism: Streptomyces sp. S063 (assembly GCF_002832675.1). Classification (NCBI taxonomy): domain Bacteria; kingdom Bacillati; phylum Actinomycetota; class Actinomycetes; order Kitasatosporales; family Streptomycetaceae; genus Streptomyces; species Streptomyces sp. S063. The sequence continues at coordinate 7,520,040 of NZ_CP021707.1, read as the reverse complement.
TGTTCGAGATGGCCGACAGCCCCGCGACCCCTGACCGGGGCTCGGTTATCGAGTTGCTGCTCAGCATCGGGCAGGAGTGCCTGGATATGGATCCCGAAGGGGTGTACTTCACGCCGGACGGCACCGAGTCCAGAGCCCATGTGGACGCGTTGGCGGTGATAGGTGAGCGTGCCGAGGTGTTCGTCCGCTGGGTGATGGACCCGGATGAGGAGGTACGGCGGCCCGCGATCGAGTGCCTGGGCCTCTTCCTCGCCGACAGTGCACGCGCGTTGGAGGTCCTGCGCAGTCTGCTTCCCGGGAGCGGCATGGTGCAGCGGCTGTTCGTTGTGAGGGCGGTGGCTACGGTGGCGCTGCGGGATGCGGCCGTGCACGGTGCGGCCGTCGGCTGGCTGGACGCTCTGGCCGGTGACACGGCAGAAGTGCCCGAGGTGCGGCTCGCTGCTCTCGTGCAAAGGGTCCGGTGCGCTCCGGGGGAGCTCGGTGACGCTGTGGTGCCGGCGGCGGTCGGTCTGATCCGGGAGATCGCTCCGGAGGAGACCGGCGGGGATGACGATGCGCCCTGCCGGGCCGAGGTGGAGCTGGATGTGGCCGCTGGCGCGACGCCTTCCCCGGGTGTGCCGCCGCAGGTGGCCGCGGCGTTCGAGGATCTGGAGCGGCACGGCCGGGTTCACGCGCCGACGACCTCTGTGCTGGGTGCCTTGCACACGCTGCTGGGCGATCGTGTGCTTGAGCGCACCGCGTTGCTCTCCAAGCAGTTGTGCAGCGCGGACCCTGGGGTGCGCTACGACGCGATCCGTATGGCCAAGGAGTTGATCGGCCAGTGGCGTGGGGATCACTCCGGCCTGGTGGTGCTGATCGCGGGCTGTCTCCTGCCCGAGGACGCGTACACCTCCGCCGCGGCGGCGGAGGCTCTCGGAGCGCTCGTGCCGGTGAGCGAGCCGGCGCGGGAGGCCCTCGCCGCCTATGTAGAAGCGTGCCGTGCGGAACACGGGCCACGCGTGTGGGCGGCCCGGGAGCGGCTGGTCCGCCGCACTCACCAGGAAGCCGTCAGGGCGCTGGCGTGCCTGGGGGATCTGCGGGCGCTGCCCTGTGTGCTGGAGGCGCTGGACGAGGGCACCGACGCCTGGCGTGCTGTGCAGGTGGCCGGGCATCTGGGCAGGGCGGCCGGTGACCTCACGCCGAGGCTGTCGAAGCTCCTGGCGGAGGTGGACTTCTCGGATGCGTCGCAGTCGATGAGTGCCAATGCTCTGGTGTCCGCCCTGAGAGAGCTGGGTGACCCGACGGCTGCACCGGCGCTGACCACGGCCATAGTCGCAGCCGTGCGTGAGGAGCAGTGGCATACGGCCGCTTCCGCCCTGAAGGCCCTGGCCTCCTTCGGCCGTGAGGCCGCTTTCGCCCTGGATGTGGTTGGCCCGCTGGCCGACGCGCAGGACGTCACCGTCCGGGCGGCCGCGACCGCGGCACTGTGGGGACTTGAGGGCGATGCGGCCAGCGTCGTGCCGAGGCTGGTTGAGCTTCTTGACACCCACGAGAACGACGAAGCAGCCGCCGTCCTGGGGCGGATCGGGCAGGCTGCCGCACCGGCCCTGCCGCGTCTGCGGAAGATGCTGACAGCGGGCTACGAGTGGACCCGGGTCTACGCCGCGACAGCCCTGTGGGACATCGGCGGTGACGCCGAGGCGCCCGCCGTCGTGGGGACGCTCCTGACAGCGTGGGCGGAGAACGACGCGACGTCCAACCATGTCCTGGCCTGCCTGAACCGCATGGGACCGGCCGCCCGGCCGGCCCTCCCCCGGGTCCGGGAAGAGCTCACGCTCCTGCGCCGCAGTGGCCGATTCCGCAGCATCCCCCACGACGAGGAACTGCAGTCCGCCTGCCGCTCCATCACGGCCCGCGCCTGAGCAACGCCCCTGCGCAGGAAGGCCTCCAGCAGGGCCCCTCCGCCTGTCGACGGAGCCTCCTGCCCGGCGTCCGAGCCGCGCAGCACCCCCGTCCGCCGGATGGGTGAAGGGTCGCCCGGGCGCGAACCGTGTTGATCGGCTGGGCGTCAGGGACGGCATGAAGGAGATCGGCGAGCAGCACATCAGCGAGCCCGGCCTGGTGGTGCTGGACATCACCGCGGCGGACGAGGACACCCTTGGGCTGGTGGTGGCCCAGTTGGAGGAGCGGTGGGCGACGTCCGGCCCGGCCCTGGTGCGGCGGGTGCCGGGCCGGGCCGGCGTTACGAGCCGGGTGTACGCGGACATCCGCCGCACCGGGGCGCAGGATGGGTGAGAAGTGTCGGGCTACCTCGGCGGGCGGCGCCCGGTGAGGTCCTGCCACGCGTTGCGCTCGGCCGTCAGATTGGCGAGGGCTTCCTTGCGGCGGGGGTCGGTGCGGTTGCGGTCCATCACGTCCGCCCGGCTCTGCTCGGCGGTCTTCAGCGGGCCGGTGTCCTTGCGTGCTTCGGCCAGTTCTTCCCGGGCCTGAGCGAGCTGTGCCGGCAGGCCGTCGCGGAACCTCTTCTCGGCCGCTGCAGCCGCGTTGATCTTCATCTCGAAACCCCTCACCTGTCCTTCGTCGAAGATCTCGACAATCTCGTCCGGGGCTGTTGCCGGGTCCCGGCGGTGAGGAAGCCGCACCAGTTCGGGGCTGTCGTCGGCCGGGTGGATGTACAGCCACAGATCCCGCTCACTACTCGGGCCTGAAGTCCGGCGAGCGGCAGCTGCCTGCCCTCCGGGAAGATGAGGACCGCGTGCTCGTACAGGACGAGCCCGCCCAGACGTCCCCGTTCCGTGCCCCGGCCGGGATCTTCCAGCAGCGCCACCTCCCGCTTCAGCTTGCCGACGCGCTGTTCGTACTCCCCGCGTACCGAGCCGACCTTCGCGTCCGCCTCGCTGTACGCCCGGCGCTGGTCCTTGTCCACCGCGCGCAGTTCGCTGCGCGCCTGGGTAAGCAGGGCGCGCTCTTCGGCGTATGCCGTGTGGAAGGTGTGGGCCCACGTGCCGGGGAAGAGGCTGCGCCGCCAGGCCGCCCAGATCCCTGCCCCCACCATCAACAGCAGCAGCACCCTTACGGCTTCCACCATGTCCTGTCCCCCTGTCCTGTTCTCACGTGCTGGTTCTACCGTCAGCGGCCCGTCGGTGTGCCAGATCAGGCCAAAGAGATGCCTGGCGTACAGGGATGCAGGGACCCCGGTGGGGAAGGAAGCTTCCCCTGGGGCGCCCGGTGCACGGGTTCAGTAGCGGGTGACTGAGCCGGTCTGCCCCAGGGCTTGCTCCTTGGCTTCGGCGGACGGTGCTTCCCGGTCCGGGGCGGAGGAGCTGTTGGTGCGGCGTCGCTGCGGAGAGTGGGTGTCGAGGGGCCGGTGGGGCCCGGGGGCGGCGGTGAGCAGGGTCCGGATGGTGCGGACGAAAGGTGATCGCTCTGCAGCTGCTACTACGCCACAACGCTCAGGATCCCCAGCACTCACTTACGGTTCTCCGGGCGTGGCTCCGCCCGGTCGGTGTGGCGTCAGTGTTTCCTGTGGCTCGGCCATCCGTAGCGGTAACGCACCCACCAGAGCGATACGGGAGGGAGAGCGGCGTTGGCTGCCAGCGTGATCCAGAGGCCCCTGTCCCAGGCGTACCGGATGGACAGGAAGGGGATGCTGGCCGCCGTCGCAGCTATCCCCAGGAAAAGGGCTGTCTCGCAGGCAGCGCGCGCACGGGCCCAACGGGTGCGCTTGATGAACATCAGGCGCAGCGCGAAGCCGACTGTCACCACTGTGAGGACCCCCGCTGCTGTCGTCGTTCCAAGGGCCAGCTGGGCGTCCTCCAGGCGGTTCCACTGCGGTGTCATGTGCCAAGGCTGCCCCTGCCCCTGGCCGTGAACATCCGCAGAGGTACTCAACGTTTCTGAACGGATGGGCGTGGCCCGGCCGGTCGACGTGCGAGGGCGCCCGGCCGGGCTCCGCCCGTCATGATCCGGCATCTGCCCCGGGGTGTGTGGGCGGCGCAGCGGGGTCCGGGGCCGAACGAGTGGGACGCCGTGGGGCGGCGGAGCGGCTTGGGGTGAGGGTGGCCGCGGTGCGCGTGTGCGGTGTCAGGGGGCGGGTTCGTACTCGACGACGGTGTCGGGGCACTGGCCGGCGAGGTTGAGCAGGGCGGTGCGTTCGGCGTTGTCCGCGTTGAGCTGCCAGCGGAGCTTGGTCGCGGTCCAGTCGGCTGCGTAGGTGCAGTGGGCGTCGGTGGCCGGGGGGAGCCAGTCGGCGGGGTCCTTGTCGCCCTTGGAGCGGTTGGTCTTGGCGGTGACCGCGATCAGGGAGCGGGGTGCGGTGAGGTCGTTGGCGTATGCCTGGCGGCGCTCGTCGCTCCAGGCGTGGGCGCCGCTGTCCCATGCTTCGGCGAGGGGGACCATGTGGTCGATGTCCAGGCGCTTGGCGTCGGTGACCTCGACGCCATCGTAGGGGGATATCCACGCTCCGCCGGTGAGGGTGCAGCGTTCGCCTTGTTCGGGTTTCGTGGTGGCTTCTTCGATGAGGACTTCGGCGCGGGTGGGGCACCCGTCTTGGTCTTCGTCGGTCCAGTGCTTGAAGGTGTCGCGTTCGTATCCGTCGCGCTTTTCGTCGCCCTTCGGGATCTTCGCGATGGCGTCGGTGAGGTTGAGGGCGCCTTCCGGGGGTCCGCCTGCGGCTCCGGGCGGGGCGGTGGATGTCGTGGGAGCCGGATCGGGCTGCTTGGCATCGTCGTCCGGGGTCTGCGGGTTGCACGCGGCCAGCGACAGGGCGAGCAGGGCGGCAGCCAGCGGAAGAAGGGGGCGGTGGGTCACTCGGGCTCCCGGGGTGAGGCGGTGGGGTTGCCTCATGTTCCCAGGAGTGCAGCGCCTTGTGACAGGCGGTCATATGTGCTGGCGGTCCGCCGGGGATCGGATGCCGAGGCGGGGGTGCCCGCGCGGGGGGGGGGGGGGGGGGGGGGTGGGGTGGGTGTCGGGGAGGGGCAGGTTATGCCAGGGCGGCCGGGGTGGGGTCGGGGGCGCACCAGTCTCCGTCGAAGAGGGCGGCGATGAGGGCTTGGTGGTTGGCGGGGAGTTGGCCTTCGCGGTGTTTGGTGCGGGTCTTGGCGAACCAGGGGCCGATCTGGATGGTGTCGCCGTCGACGCGGAGGGTTTCGCGGGCGGTGGGGCGCGGCCGTGGCGGTGGAGGAAGAGTTCCAGGAGTTGCACGGTCTGGGCGAAGGTGCGGCGGGTGCGGCGTGCGGGTGTCAGGGGGCTGGTGGCGGGGGTGAGGTCGAGGGCGGTGAGCAGGTCGCGCTGGCCGGGGTTGAGGGTGGTCCAGCGGGTGAGCTGGCGGGTGAGCCAGGAGGTGATGTTGACCCCGGCGATGCGGGTGTCTGCGGTGAGGGCTGTGGGGTCGTTGCCTGCTTGAAGGTGGGTGCGCAGGAGGTGGTACTTGCGGTGCCAGTCCGGACCGTATGGCAGGCGCCAGTGCGGGTCGATGGCGGTGAGGGCGTCGGCGCGGGCGGGGCGAGCTGGCCGGTGGCGTCGAGATGTCGTTGTTCGGCGAGCCAGGCGCCGAGCGGGGTGGTGGCGGGGGCGGCGAGGTGGCCGTGGGTGCGGTGCTGGTCGGCGGCCGCGGTGAGGTGGGAGCGCCAGGCGGCGTCGTGCTTGTCCCAGATCATGTCCAGGGCATCGAGCTCGGCGATCCAGTCCGCCTCCAGGCGGCCGGCTTTGCGGGCGTCGCGCATGGTGGTGATGAAGGTGCCCAGGGTGTGGCCGGTGGGGTCGGTGTAGTCGGCGGGGACGTCGAGGTGGCCGTGCTGGTCGTGGTAGGCCTGGGCGGCGGCGAGGCCGAGGCGGCGGGAGCGGGATGTGGTCGGGTCGCGGGGGTCGAAGGAGACGAGGTCCATGGCCTGGGCGATGCGTTCGGGGTGGACGGTGAAGTCGAAGTGCCAGCGGCGTTCGATGACGTCGCTGGTCTCCTTGGGCAGGCGGTTGGCCTTGTCGGGCAGGCGTTCCAGGATGCGGTGGTCGTGGCTGGCCAGGGCGGAGGCGATCGCCCAGACCGGTTCGTAGGCGGTGCCGAGGATGTCTTCGGGGCTGGCGTCGGGCGGGAGGCAGACGGGGACGATCAGGCTGGCGGTCTTGCCGGAGACGTCCAGGCGCAGGGCGCGGCCCAGGGCCTGGACGCAGCGGATGACGCTGCGGGTGGGGTCGGCGAAGACGACGGCGTCCACGCTGGGGATGTCGACGCCTTCGGCGACCAGGCGTGCGTTGGTCAGGATCGCGGTGTGGGCGCGGGCGAAGCGGGTGAAGGTCTCCTCGCGCCGTTGGGGGTGTCCTCGCCGTGGACGAACAGCGTCTCCGGCAAGGTGGCGGGGACGAGGTGGGGGGCCGTGCGGGCGAGTTGGCGCAGGGTGTCGGGCAGTTCGCGGGCGAAGAGGCGGGCGTCGGAGGTGAGGTTGAAGTAGACGAGCACCTTCTTCAGGCCGTGGTCGGCCATGGCGCGCAGCACGGCCAGGTGCAGGGCGGTGGTGCGCAGGGCCTGGTCCGGTCCCTCGCCCTCGCCGTCGGGGTCGGGTGCGGGGAGGTTGATGCGGCGGCGCAGGTCGTCGTCGGTGAGGGTGGGCACCACGATGCGGTAGTCCGGTGCCCGGCCGTCCTCGATCGCCTGGGCCAGCGGATATTCGAAGATCTTTTTGCCGTAGACCTGTTCGTTGTTCATGGAGTTGGCGAACAGGTCGGCCGCCGGGCCCGGGAGGTTGGGGGTGTGGCGGCGGGGGCGGGTGGTGTCGGCGGACTCGGCTAGGGGGTGTCCGGCGGATCATGGCCGGAGCCATAAGCGGATCGCCGCGGTGGTGACTGTGCCGTGGAAGACGTAGGCCCTCTTGTCGTAGCGGGTGGCGACGGCCCGGGAGTTCTTGAGCCGGTTGATCGTCCGCTCGACCTCGTTGCGGCGTTTGTAGATCTCGCTGTCGAAGCCGGTGGGCCGGCCGCCCTTGCTGCCGCGCCGTTTGCGGTTGCCCCGCTGGTCCTTCGGTTCGGGAATGGTGTGCTTGATCTGGCGTCTACGCAGGTAGCGCCGGTTCCGACGTGAGCTGTATGCCTTGTCGCCGCCCAGGTGGTCCGGCCGCGTGCGGGGGCGACCGCCCTGCGGACGGGGAACGCGGATGCGTTCGAGGACCTCGATCATCTGCGGAGCGTCGCCCCACTGGCCGGGCGTGACCAGGAAGGCCATCGGTCGGCACCCACCCTCACCGGCGAGATGGATCTTGCAGGTCAGACCGCCCCGGGACCGTCCGAGTCCTTCATCGGGGCGGTGGTGCCGGGGCGTTGTCCTTTTTTCGGGACACGCGGCGTCTTCTTTCGGGCCCCTGCCGCGTGCTGATGGGCACGGCAGGACGTCGAATCGACGCTGACCATGCTCCAGTCGATCCGGCCCGCGAGGTCAGTGTCCGCCTGGACAGCACGCAGGATCCGGTCCCACGTACCGTCCGCCGACCAACGTCGGTGCCGTTCATAGACGGTCTTCCAACTGCCGAAACGCTCCGGAAGATCCCGCCAGGGTATGCCCGTCCGCACCCGGAACAAGATCCCGTTGATCACCCTGCGGTGATCGCTCCACCGGCCGCCACGCTGCCCCGACGCCGGCAAGTACGGCTCCAGCCGGACCCACTCGGCATTCGTCAGATCACCCCGCCCCATGCCGGGAACAACGAGCCAGCAATCCGACAGTCACATGATCCGCCGGACACTGCCTAGGTCGGGGGCGGCGAAGATGCGGGGGGTGGCGGTCATGTAGAGGCGTCGGTCGGCTCGGATGCGCTGATTGTCGTGGACGGCGGCCCACTTCTTGTCCGGGCGTCCGGCGATGCGGTGTGCCTCGTCCATGATCGCCAGGTCGAATGGCGGCACCGCGTATGCGGTGTTGCGGGTTTCCTGGATTTTGTCGAGTGAGTCGTAGGTGCAGATCAGTGTCAGGGCCGGGATCTGGTCCTCCCTCTCCCCCACGACCGACATGAGGGCGGCCAGGGTGACGGGGTCGCTGCTGGACATGATGTGGGCGGCGACCAGGGTGTCGCGGCCGGCGGCGTCCATGGAGGAGACGATGACCATGTGCTCGGTGTGGCCGTCGCGCCGCCATGCCAGTGCGGTCTGGGCGGCCAGGTCGAGGGTGGGCACGACGAACAGGACCAGGCGCGCCTGGAGTTCGTCGGCCACGCGGATCGAGACCAGGGTCTTGCCCGTTCCGGTCGCCGCGACGTATAGCCCTCGTGTCCCGGGGCGCCGCAGATGCCGCGTCAGCCGGTTCACCGCTTCCACCTGGTCGGGGAACAGCGCCCGCTTCTCCGGCAGGCCGGGGGTGGCGGCAGCCACGGTCATACAGCTCTCCTGGGGGTGGCGCGGGTAGCGGGTGACGGCCTGCGGGCGGTGTCACGGCAAGTCTCTGCGAACACGCGGCGATCCATCTGGGCCAGGGCTGTGTGTCGTGCCGCCGTCATGGTGTCTCCAGGCTCAGGCTCAGGGCATCGAGCGCAGTTGGTCCAGTTCGTTGCTGATCTCATCGCGCAGCGCGTCATGCTGCGGACCGAGCTTGAACTGCTCGGCGGTCCACCGTTCCTGCGGATAAAGCCACACCGGCCTGCTCACCACGTCGGACGGTTCCCACTCGAACCGCGGCCAGACGTGCGCGTGCAGGAAGGGATCGGTGTTGCCCAGGATCTCCAGGTTGACCCGTCGGAACGCTGGATCCATCCGTCGGCAGACACTCTCGACCGCCTCGCCGAGGTGGTCCATGTCGGACAGGAACGACAGCCGTTTCGGCCTCGGCAGGTCAGACAGTCGCTGCACATCCGGCTCGTCCACCAGGAGAACCGAGTAGCCAGGCAGGAACTGGACGTCCCCGATCACCGCAAACCCCGCCGCCAACCGTCTCAGCACGGTCGGGTTATCCCCCTTCAGCGCAGCGCCGATCCGGTCCGACCGCCAGTCACCCGTCATGGCCAGAACCTACACGCCAGGGTTAGTACGCGCAAAGTACGTCATTCGAACGGTAGTTGTACTGTGTATGTGCGTTTCGCGGGTATAGTGGGTGGCGGAGGTTCACCATGTCCGAGCTGTTCGATGCCATTGACGCGCTCGTCGCGTCCCGGTCGCCGCTGCCCCCGCCCGCCGAGCGCAAGCGCCTGCGGCAGGCCCACGGGCTCACCCTCGAAGAGGTGGCCACCACCCTGGACGTGCGGCGGGCCACCGTGGGCGCGTGGGAGTCGGGCAGGACCGAACCCCGCCCGCCCCAGCGGGAGCCCTACGCCCACCTGCTGAAGCAGCTCGCCCGCCTCTACCCCTCCCCCACGGCCGCCGAGGGCGGCACCCCGGCTGCCACGGCACCCCCCGCCGTCGTCGAGGTAGCGCCTTCCGCGCCTGTGGTGGCGGTGGCCGCCCCCGTACTGGCCTCTCCCGTACCGGCTCCTGCGGCCACACCGCCGTCGCCGACTGCCGCCCCGCGCCCGGCACGCGGCTCACGCCGCCCCGGCGCGCCCCGGGCCGCTGCCGCCAGCTCCCCCGCGCCCGCAGGGTCTGGCGTATACGCCCACGGTCCGCTGCTCGTGCTGGACGCCGATGACGAGCGGCAGGTGACCGGGTTCGGCACCGGCGGCCTGCTCCTGGACGTGCCTGCGGGGTCCCTGCCTTCCCTGGTGGAATGGGCGCTGGCTGAGGCGCGGGTGGGGGCGGAGAAGCTGCACGCGTCGGGCAAGGACGCCGACCCACTGCTGGTCCTGACCGCAGCGGCGTGCGAGCGCTACGGCCTGCCCGCTGCGCTGTCGGATACGGAGCGGTCGGCCGGGCGGCTCCCGGAGGGCCACCAGGTCATCAAGCTGCTGGAGCGGGCGGGGTGGAAGCTGACCCGGCGCGGGCTGGGCCCGTGGGCAAGGATCTACCGCCCTGTCACCGGTGGGCGGCGCCAGTGTGTTCAGCTGTGCATCCCCTCCTGGAACGCTCTGGACGACCGCGCCTGGGGGCATGCCGCCAAGCTGGAGCCGGCGGAGCTGGCCCGTGTGCTGGGGGTGTACGCGCAGCGGGTGATGACACCGGTCGGGTCCACGGCGGTGAGCGGGCTGGAGCTGATGACCGCGCTCAACCCGCCCACCCGCGCCAGTGAGCCGGACCAGGACGGCAAGCGGCACTCCGAGCACCGGCCCGGCTCCCTGGGCACCCAGGCCCTCGATCCCGCGCCGTGCGAGGCGATCGACGGGCACCCCGTCCTGGCCCACCTGCCCCGCTTCCACATTCGCGGGCCCGAGGAGCGGTTGTTCGAGGAGGCCTACGACTGGGCGCGGGACCTGACCGACGCGGAGTGCATGCAGTCCCATCTGGTCGGCATCGACGTGAACCTGGCGTTCGGTGCGGCCGCCAACGGCGCCGTCGTCGGCCTGGACGCACCGCCCGAGCACGTCACCGGCCCGGTCTTCGACCCGGCGGTGCCCGGCTCGTGGCTGGTGGACCTCTCCCACGTCGACCTCAGCCGGGTGAAGGTCGCAAAGCAGTGGCGCGACCTTGAAGGCGGTCTGCTGCCCAGCCCGTTCACCCCGACCGGCGAACAGCCCGAGGGCCCGGCCTGGTACGCGACGCCGACCGTGGCGTACGCCGTCGAGCTCGGCTACGACGTCACCCCTGTTGAGGCGTGGGTGCGGCCTCGGAGCGGGCGGTTCCTGGACGGCTGGTACAAGCGGCTGCGCGACGCCTACGTCGCCACCATGGCCGACCTCGGTGTGGCGGAGAAACTCTCCCCGGGCGGCTTCCTGGCGGCGATGGACGGATACAAGGGGCGGGATCCTGAGCTGGGGATCGTGGTGGACGCGGTGAAGATGACCGTCAAGGGCGGCATCGGCAAGCTGCAGGAGAAGGCCCGCGGCGGCGGGTGGGTGCCGGGGCAGGCGTGGCCCGCGCTGGCCCGGCCGACGTGGCGCCCCGACATCCGCGCCGCTGTCATCTCCCGCGCCCGGATCAACATGCACCGCAAGATGATCGCCCTCGCCGCCGCCACCGGCCGCTACCCGGTCGCGGTCCTCTCCGACTGCGCCGTCTACACCGCGAACGGCCCCAGCCCCCTGGACGTCCTGCCCTACGACGCGGACGGCAAGACCGTGCCCGGCAGCTTCCGCCTCGGGGTCTCCCCCGGCATGGTCAAGCACGAAGGCACCCAGGACGTCCTGTGGGGTGTCGGAGTGCTGGAGCAGCTCGGCGCAGAGGGCAAGGTCGCCAACCTCGCCCGGTACATCAAGACCGGTGAGGTCATCGCCCGGGACACCGGGGAATAGGGAGCGCGGCGGATGGTCACCGTTGAGGAAGAGCTCGGCCGGGCCGTACAGCAGGCGTTCACGCGCCCGGTGCCCAAGTCCGCCGGAGCCCAGATGCGTTACCTGGTGCGCCGGCACCGGGGCAGCACCCAGCACGTCGCCGACCTGCTCGGCATCAGCCGGCGCACGGTGGAACGGTATGTGAAGGGCCGGATCAAGCACCCCCGCCCGCACCTGGCCACCCGGCTGGAAAGGGAGGTCCGCACGCGGTGGCAGCCGCAGGTCAGAGCCCGGGCCCGGCAGAAAGCAGCCAGCACCGACGGCATCATGATCGACGTCCAGGCCCGCTTCGGCTACACCGCCGCCGCCGGGTCCACCGACCAGTCCCGCATCCGCCACCTCACGCTCGCCCTCCCACCCCACCACGCCGCCCGCCTCCTCGACGCCCAGACCGCCGGAGCGGACGAGGACCAGCTGCTCCAACTCACCGCCGAAGCCCTCGGAGAAACCTACTTCCGCGACAACGGCCGCCGCGCGCACGGCCTGGAAGTCGAACTCACCGACCTCCTCGACCTCCAGTTCCGGCTCTAAACACAGGGTCTCCCGAGAGCGTTGCGCGAGCGCCGCCCCGCGCGGACCTGACGGCGACGGTGCCTGTCGGCTTCCAGGGCGGTCGGGTCTGCGGAGGCCTTGCCTTGAGACGGACAACGCCCTGCCGCTTCCATGACAAAGCGGGGGTTTCTCGGCGCCATGTGCCGTTCCCTCTACGCGCCCTGCCTTCGACGCCAGCTCCCGGCATCGGCTTCGAGGCAGGAGTCCTTCAGTAAGCCTGTGCACCAGCTTTCGCTGGTCAAAGACGGCTGCCCGACGGTCAGAGATCTTGGGCAGCCGTGTTGGTGACCGCTCCCTGACAGTGTTCGACCTCAGGCTGCGCTTGCTGCAAGGTGAGCTGGTTCACAGACCGCATGTCGGGTTTCCGCCGCTTAGGGACTCACGAACCCTCTAGATATTCACACAGGATCTTCATAGAGTCCCGCTGGGCTCCTCATCCTCGAGGATCTGCTTCTTCTTCGAGTGGGGTGGGGATTGTGTGGAGGCGTCTGCGTGCTCGTGGTGCAACATCGCTGGTAGTAGTCGGAGTCGGAGTGGCCTTGTTGACTGGGCCAGCTCCCCAGGCGATGGCTGGACCGGCTGAGGAGGGGGCTGCCGCTGCCGAGGTTGCCAGTAATGGCAAACCTGATCTGGAAGCTGCTCAGATGTCCGCAAAACAGACCGGTCGCCCGGTTGAGGTGACATCGATGCGCGGTGAAAGCACTGATGTCTTTGCGACGCCTGAGGGCAATCTGGAAGCGCGGGAGTACCTGCGGCCGATCCGGACCCGTGTGAAGGGCGTGTGGCAGCCCGTCGAGACTGACCTGGTCCGCTCAGCGGACGGCAGTGTTACGCCCAAAGCGGCAACGGTCGGCCTGTCGTTCTCCGGAGGCGGCAGTGAGCCCTTGGTCCGGATAGCCAAGGCAGGCAGGGAGCTTGCGCTTTCCTGGCCAAGTGAGTTGCCGGAGCCTGAACTCGATGGGCCCCGGGCTACCTATCGCGATGTGTTGCCGGACGTCGACCTGCGCATGGAGGCACAGGAGGATGGCTTTACCCAGCTGCTGGTGGTCAACTCCGCGGAGGCTGCGGCGAACGAGAAACTTTCCGAGCTGCGCTTGAAGCTGGCTGCCGATGGCATGCAGGTAAAAGAGATCGCTTCGGGCGGTCTTGAGGCGATCGACAACGGTGCTCAGGGCACGGTGTTCGAGGCACCCCAGCCCGTGATGTGGGACTCAAGCACTCCCGCCTCCAGTGCTCCAGCCAACTCAGCAGCTTCAGCCCAATCGTTGCCAGGAACCAAGACGCTGCTCGCCAGCGAGGAGGTCGGCGACCCGGCTCCGACGGAGTCGGGAAAGCTGGCCCCGGTCGGGGTGACCCTTCCGGAGCATGGCAAGGAGTTGGTGTTGACTCCCGACGCCGAAGTGCTGCGGGGCAAGGACACTACTTACCCGGTCTTCATCGACCCTCAGTGGTACGCACCCAAGGCCACCGCGTGGACGATGGCCTCGAAGTACTGGGCGTCATCACCGCAATGGAAGTTCAATGGCGAGTCCACCGCCGGCATGGGCTACTGCGGGTGGAGTTACTGCGCACCGCATGACACCAAGCGGTTGATGTACCGGATTTCAACATCGCTCTTCGCAGGCAAGTCGATCCTGTCAGCGACGTTCGTCGTGCGGAGCACCTGGGCCGCGTCCTGCTCGGCCAGGGAGGTCGAGTTGTGGCGGACCAAGGACATCTCGTCATCGACGACCTGGAACTCGCAGAACGCATCCGGGTTCTGGATCAAGCAGATTGCCTCGGAGTCATTCGCGTACGGCTACGACGGCTGTTCGGCGAAGGATGCCGAGTTCAACGTGAGGTCGGCGGTGCAGGAGGCTGCGAACAGCAAGTCGTCGACGATGACGTTCGGGTTGCGTGCCGCAAACGAGTCGGACCGCTACGCCTGGAAGAGGTTCTCCGACAAGGCGCACCTGAGGGTCATCTACAACAGGCCGCCGCCTCAGGTGAAGATGTCGCAGCTCGTCATGGAGTACGGCGGGGTCTGCAAACGCCCTGACAATGCCGCGCGAGCACGCACGCTCGGAAGGATCCACATCAACAACGTCACGGACCCGGACGGCGACAACATCGCCGTTGAGGTCCAGGCTGCGTGGGACGCGGGGGACGGCAAGGGATCGATCGTGCGGTGGAAGTCGAAACGGACCGGCTTCGCCAGGTCGGGGGCGAGCTTCAACATGAGCCTCCCCTCCACGATTCCGCAGAACAAGACGGTTAGCTGGCATGTCCGCTCCCTCGACGGAGTACCCGGATCGGAGCTCGGCGGGCAGTACTCGCCCTGGTCCTCCGCAGGAGACGCTACGGCGTGCTACTTCGTCTACGACAAGACCGTCCCGGCGGCGCCGAGCATCGTTTCCGGTGAGTACCCCGCGTCCCGCCCCGAGGACCCGAACGATCCGTGGCTCGACGGCGTGGGCCAGTACGGCACGTTCACCTTCGACACGTCATCGAGTGACGTGACCCGCTACTGGTACGGGATCAACAACGATCCGACCTCGGCCCGGCAGCTCACCACGACCGGGGGTGCGGCCAAGGACATGCAACTCCTTCCCTCCAAGCCGGGGCTCAACTTCGTCACCGCCCAGGCCTTCGACGCTGCGGGCAATGGCTCGGAAATTCGTACGTACCAGTTCCGGGTAAAGGCCGGCCAGCCAGAACGCGCAACGTGGCAACTCGACGAACCTTCCGGTGCCGCCCAGGCGGACGGGTGGACCCCGCCCAGGACACTTGGCCTCCAGGGCGGAGCCGTCACCGGGGCACCGGGAACGAAGGGCACCGCACTCGAACTGAACGGTGTCGATGCCTACGCCTCCTCCGACCTCTCGGTGATCGACACGACACGGGGCTTCACTGTCTCTTCGTGGGTGAACCTGTCCCGGCTGCCTTCCAGCGCAGCGATCGTGGCCGCCCAGCCGGGTAATCACAGCCCCAGCTTCGAGCTGTACTACTCCGCCAGCCTGAACCGGTGGGTGTTCAACCAGTACTCGGCCGACACCGCCGATGCCACACCGATCCGGGCCATGGCGGCCCAGCCCGGCGGGGTAACGGCAGGCACCTGGACACACCTGGTCGGAACGTATGACGGCGTCGCCAAGAAGCTCAGCCTGTTCGTCAACGGCAAGCTCACCGGTGAAGCGTCCGTGTCCAGCCCGTGGAATGCCCGGCGGGGCCTGCATATCGGCGCCGGCAGCTACAGCGGCGTGACGAAGGCGTTCTTCCCCGGCACGGTCGACGAACTACAGATCTTCGACAAAGTGATATCCCAGCCGGAGGTCAACAAGCTGTACCTCAAGCAGACCGTAGGTGATCCGGGCCGCCCCGCCGTGGCAGTCTTCGAGCTCGACGAGGAGCCCGGCTCGAAGGAGATCCGCGGTCACGGCGGCGTCCTGCCGGCCAAGTACAACGGCGGTGTCACCACCGGTGTCCCGGGTATCGCCAGCAAGGCTGCCCAGTTCAACGGAACCACCGGTTACGCCAAGATCGGCCAGACCAGCGGGCCGCACGTGAACACCTCACGCAGCTTCAGTGTGAGCGCCTGGGCCAAGCTGAACACCACGAAACCCACAAAGGCCGCGGTCATCGCCTCGCAGACCGGCAACTACGCTCCCGGCTTCGAGTTGTACTACTCGGCCACACACGACCGGTGGGCGTTCAACCAGTACTCAGCCGACACCGCCGATGCCACACCGGTCCGGACCATGCAGCCGGACGGCTCCAGCGCACGGGCAGGTGAATGGGCCCATCTCACCGGTGTTCACGACACCGTCGCCAAAACCCTGACGCTCTACGTGAACGGGCAGAAGGCCCAGTCCGTCACCCTCGGCGACGCGTTCTACGCGAGCCAGTCGATGCTGATCGGCGCCGGGGCATCAGGCACGGCCGTCAGAAGCTTCTTCCCGGGGACGATCGATGACGTCCGTCTCTTCGAGCGGCCCGTATCGGCGGAGGAAGTCCAGCAGATCTTCCGCCAGCGCCCCCTGGTCAAAAGCCGCTGGAACTTCGAGGAGACGACTGCCGGCTCCCCGGTGACCACCCCAGACTCCTCCCAGGAACGGAACCGTCTGAGCCTGTACGGGGCACCGCAACTGGGGATGGGCATGGTGGACAACAGCAGTCTCCAGCTCAACGGCACGGACACCTATGCCGCGACGGCGACCATGCCGGTCGACACCAGTACCAGTTTCACGATGACGGCCTGGGCTCAGGCGGCCGCTGTGCCGGACCACGACATGGCGGTCCTCAGCGCCGGCGGCGCATCCCGTAGCGCCCTCGAGGTCCGCTTCCACCCCGATCCTTCCGACCCGGAGGGGAAGGGCCGCTGGGAGCTCACAGTCGCCGACAAGGACGCCGCGGGATCCGCGGTTAAGCAGGTGCCCAATACCGAGTTCTCGGATGTCCGGGACTGGAATCACCTTGCCGTGGTCTACGACGGGTTCAGCAAGGAAGCCAGTCTCTATGTCAACGGCATCCTTCAGGAGGTCGCCTGCCAAGACGCCGATGGTGACGGAGCTGCGGACGAGAGCGGCTGCCAGGACCTTGTGGCCTGGGCATCGGACGTACTGACCTTCAAAGCCTCCAAGTCGCTGCAGGTGGGACGCGCCCAGGGAGACAGCCCCGGGCAGTACTTCGCAGGGGCGATCGACGACGTCTGGACCTTCCAGGGCGCCCTGAATGACAGCCAGATCGGTGAGCTCTACCGGGCCTGGTTCGACACACCCACGGAAGTACCCGCCGGCAGCTGACCGGCACGCCCTGGGGTGAGTCCGGCCCACTGGCCGGACTCACCCCAGGAGTCTCTCCTCTTCTTCGCCTTCCTCACGACGTTTCGTGTTCGGCCCCTTGCCCGGCGGAACACCCAGGAGCAATGGACACCCACCCATGAGATCCGCTCGCACATCGCATCCAGGAGCACGAACCCTCCGCCGCACCTCGCTGGTCCTGTCGACGGTGCTGATCGCCGGCCTGCTGCAAGCCGCAGCCCTGCCGGTCGCCGCCATGGCTGCCTCGTCGAACCTCCCCGGCATGCCCGCCTCGGAGAAGCCCGTCGCTGGGGCAAAGGTCAGCAAGGTTTTGCCGCGGAAGGCGGCCAAGGGGCCTCGTGTTCCGGAGGAGAATCCTCGCGCGGCTGCGCCCGCATCCAGCGAAATCTCAGTTACGCTCCCGGCGGCCGGAACAGGGGGAGCTGCTCGCTTCGTCCGGCCGAAAGGGCAACCTGTAGGTATCGCTCCTGTCCGGCAAGAGCAAAGGGCCAAGAAGGCGAACGGGGAGGCTCAGACAGCTCCGGCAGCGCCTTCCAGCCCGGTAGAGGTGACATCGCGCGTCCTCGGGAGCAAGCACGCCCGGCGCGCAGGTGTGAACGGCGCGCTGTTCGCGCTGACTCCGAAGGCACCAGCCCTGGAAAATCGCGCTGCGAGGCCTCCGTCCGGCGTGCCTGCGGCCGTGACGGTGGACTACTCGGCATTCGCGGAGTCCTACGGTGGCTCGTATGCCTCACGCATGCGTTTGGTGCAACTGCCCGCCTGCGCGCTGACGACCCCGGACGAGGCGGACTGCCGCCGAGCCACGGATCTGAAGGCAACCAATGACACAGCAGGTCAGTCGCTCACCGCGGACTTGATGACCTTGCGGACCGGGGCACCCACGGTGCTCGCTGCCACGGCTGCCGCTACTGGGGACAAGGGCGACTTCAAGGCAACGACGCTGTCGCCTTCGTCGAGCTGGGACACCAGCCTCAACACTGGCGACTTCAGCTGGTCCTACGACATCCCCGTCCCCGAGGTACCAGGCGGCTTCAAGCCCCAGATCGGCCTCTCCTACTCCTCCGGGGCCATCGACGGGCGGACCGGGGGGACCAACAACCAGGGCTCCTGGGTCGGTGACGGGTTCGACTTGTGGCCCGGGTTCATCGAGCGCCGCTACAAGCCGTGCGTGGACGACGGGGTCAAGAACGCTGACGGCAGCGAGCCCGGTGACATGTGCTGGGCCTACGACAATGCGTTCATCTCCTTCAACGGTGCCAGTGGTGAGCTCGTCCCCGCCGGGAAGGACGAGTTCAAGCTCAAGAAGGACGACGGCACTCGCATCGCCCGGCTGGCATCCGCCGACCGGGCCAACGGGGACAACGACAACGAGTACTGGCGCCTGACCACGTCCAACGGCACCCAGTACTTCTTCGGCTACAACCGGCTGCCCGGTTGGGCTGCCGGAAAGCCCACCACGGACTCGACCTGGACGCACCCGGTATACGGCAACAACTCCGGCGAGAAGTGCCACGGCACGACCTTCGCTACCTCCTGGTGCCAGCAGGCGTGGCGGTGGAACCTCGACTACGCCGTCGATACCCACGGCAACACGGTCAGTTACCACTACACCAAGGAAGAGAACTCCTACGGCCGGAACCTCAAGGCCGACGACGACACCCCGTACACCCGTGGCGGCGTCCTCAAGCGCATCGACTACGGGCAGAAGTCCAACGACCTCTACGCCACCAAGCCTCTCTCGCAGGTCGTCTTCCACAACTCGGAGCGCTGCCTGCCGCAGACGGGCGTCACCTGTGCCCCGGACACCATCGACGCGAAGTCGTTCTACTGGTACGACACCCCCTGGGACCTCAACTGCAAGGCCGGAACCAGCTGCGACAACGGCAGGCTCTCCCCCTCGTTCTGGACCCGCCACCGGCTCACCGGCATCACCTCCCAGGTTCTGAACAGCAGCGGCACCTATGACAAGGTCGACTCCTGGAAGCTCGAACACCGGTGGGGCATGGCCGACACCGACTACCAGCTCCTCCTGGACAGCATCCAGCGCACCGGTGAATCCGCCACTCCCACCATCAAGCTGCCGAAAACGACTTTCAGCTACACCCAGCTCGCCAACCGGCTGGACAAGAACGGTGACGGCTACGCACCGTTCGTCAAGGACCGCCTCAACCACATCGACGACGAATACGGCTCCAGCGTCGTAGCCAACTACTCAACCGCCGCGTGCAGCTGGTCCGCGCTACCCACCCCGGAGACCAACACCACACGCTGCTTCCCGCAGTATCTCGGCGGCACGAGCTCAGAGCCCGCGGAGCTGCACTGGTTCAACAAGTACGTGACCACGTCGGTCACGACCAAGGACCGCACCGGCGGCGCACCCGACGAGGTCACGCACTACCAGTACCTCGGCAACGCCGCCTGGCACTACAACGACGATGACGGTTTGACCAAGGAGAAGGAAAAGACCTGGTCCCAGTGGCGCGGCTACGGCCAGGTCCGGGTCCAGACCGGCGGGGACGGAGGCGACGTCCCTCTCAAGACGCAGCAGGACTCCTACTTCCTGCGGGGTATGGACGGCGACCGCAAGGACAAGAGCGGCGGTTCCAAGAACGTTGCCGTCACCCTGGGCGCCGGTGAGGGCGACCCGATCACCGATCACGAGTCCGCCGCCGGTTTCACCTACAAGTCGGTGACGTTCGACAAGCCGGGCGGCAAGGTCCTGGAGAAGTCCGTCCAGCGCCCGTGGCACCACGAGACGGCGAAGAAGGTCCGCGACTGGGGCACGGTCACCGCCAACTTCACCGGTGCCTCGCTCTCCAAGCAGTGGGTCTCCCTGGACAACGGAGCCGGTGCCCAGTGGCGCACGATGTCCAAATCCACCAGGCAGGACACCATCGCCGGCCGGGTCGTGCAGGTCGAGGACCGCGGCGACGACGCGATAACCACCGACGACCAGTGCACCCGCACGACCTATCCCCCGGTGACGAGCAAGAACATCCTCGGCCTCACCTACCGCGTCGAGACGGTGGCCAAGGCATGTGACGTCACGCAGATCGATCGGGCCAAGGACGTCGTCTCCGACGCGCTGGCCGCCTACGACGGTGCCGCCTACGGGGCCGCGCCGACCAAGGGGGACCTCACCGCCGGCGCCAAGCTGAAGAGCCACGACGGGACCAAGGCCACCTACCTGGAAAGCACCACTACCCACGACGCTTACGGGCGCCAGACCAGCATGGTGGACCTGTCTGCCGACGTCACGGTCACCGGCACCTCGGCTCCCGTACGCACGGCACGCAGCGGCGGCCTCACCACAACAACCGCCTACACCCCGGCCACCGGTCTGCCCACCCAGATCAAGGTGACCACACCGCCCGCCACAGCCGGTGTCGCGACATCGTCCCTGACGTCCACCACCACCGTGGACCCCCGGCGAAACAGCACCGTCAAACAGACCGATGCCAACAACAACTCCACCCAGATCGCGTACGACGCGCTGGGCCGCACCGCCAAGGTCTGGCAGGCGAACCGGACGACCAGCCAGACGCCGACCGAACAGTTCGAGTACACGGTCGCCGAAGGCCAGCCGGTCGCGGTGGCCGCGAAGACCCTGGACAACAAGGGCGGCCAGGTCACCTCGTGGGTGCTGTATGACGGATACCTCCGCCAGCGCCAGACTCAGGCTCCCGGTCCTGAGGGCGGAAGCGTCCTGAGCGACACCTTCTACGACGAGCGCGGGCTGCCCACCAAGGCATTCGCCCCCTACTACACGACCACGAAACCGTCGGCCAAGATCTTCAAGCCCGACAACGCATGGTCCGTCGAAACACAGACCCACACCGCCTACGACGGCCTGAACCGTGCCGTCGAAACACAGCAGGTCCGTGGAAACGGCGACGGCGGGAAGGTTCTCAGCACCACGAGAACCATCTACGGAGGGGACCGGACCACGGTCATCCCGCCCGTCGGCGCCACCGCCACCACGACCCTCACCGACGCCCGCGGCAAGACCACAGAACTGCGCCAGCACCACCTCCGCTCCGCCAGTGCCCCGTACGACAGCACGCTCTACCAGCACACGCGCAGAGGAGAGCTCAGCAAGGTCACCGGCCCGGACAACAACAGCTGGACCTACGAATACGACCAGCTCGGGCGCCAGACGAAGCTGACCGACCCTGACAAGGGTCCCACCGAAAGCACCTACAACGACCGCGGCCAGCTGGTGTTCAGCAAGGGCTCACGCACGGACGTCCCCGGTCTCGCCTACGTCTACGACGGTCTCGGACGCCAGATTGAGGTGCGTGAGAGTTCAGCGACGGGCACCCTGCGCATCAAGCACGAGTACGACACCGTCAGCCGCGCCAAGGGACATCTCGCCGCCTCCACGCGCTACGTGGGAAGCAAGCAGTACACCACCAAGGTCACACAGTACGACGCTCTCTACCGTGCGGTCAGAACCTCCGTCGTCATCCCCGCAGCAGAGGGGGATGAAGGCAAACTCGCCGGGACCTACCAGACCGGATCCACGTTCCTGCCCTCCGGCCTGCCCGACGGAACCAACTACTCCGCCGCCGGCAGCCTGCCGGGCGGCTCCGTGGGCTACGCCTACGAAGAGCAGACCCTCAGACCGATCCAGGTCTACGGGCAGGGCATCTCCGGCACCACCTCCTACAGCTACACCGGCAAGCCGCTCGTGCACGATGTCGCTCTGACCGACGGCGGCAAGCTCACCAGAATCACCAACTCCTACGAGCCCGGTACCCAGCGACTGGCTACAACGCGTGTCGACCGGGAGGAACAGGCAGGCGTGGACCGCCACGCCACCTACCAGTACGACGAAGCGGGCAACATCCTGTCAATCGCGGACGTCTCCCGCACCGGCACCGACAACCAGTGCTTCACCTACGACTACCTCACCCGGCTGACCGAGGCCTGGACCCAGCCCGTCACCACCTGTGCCGCGGCACCAGCAGCCGACAAACTCGGAGGCCCGGAACCCTACTGGCAGTCCTTCACCTACGACAAAGCCGGCAACCGCAAGACCGAAACCCAGCACGACAGCACCGGCAACACCGCCAAAGACATCAGCCGCGTCTACACCTACCCCGCGGCCGGCGCCAAGAACGCCCACAGCCTCACCTCACGCACCACCACAGGCCCCTCCGGAACCAACACCGAGTCCTACGCCTACGACCCCGCGGGCAACACCACCACCCGCCCAGGCCAGAAACTCACCTGGGATACCGAAGGCCACCTCGCCACCGTCACCGAGAACAGCAAAACCACCAGCTACCTCTACGACGCAGGCGGCAACCGGCTGATCGGCCGCACCCCCACCGAGGTCACCCTCTACCTCGGCCACACCGAAGTCACCGTCCGCAAGGGAGCCGACAAGGCCGAAGCCACCCGGTACTTCGACCTCGGCGGCGGACAGACAGCCATACGCAGCGACGACGGAACCTTCTCCTTCACCGTCGCCGACCACCACGGCACCGGCGAAATCGCCATCCAAGCCAACACCCTCGCCATCACCCAGCGCCGCACCCTGCCCTTCGGTGAAATCCGCGGCCAGACACCCACCACCTGGCCCGGCACCAGAGGCTTCGTCGGCGGCACCGACGACACCAAAACCACCGGCCTCACCCACCTCGGCGCCCGCGAATACGACCCCGACCTCGGCCGCTTCATCTCCGTCGACCCGATCCTCGACCTGGCCGACCCCCAGCAGATGAACGGCTACAACTACGCCAACAACAACCCCACCACCCTCTCCGACCCGACCGGGCTGCGCCCCGACGGAGCCTGCGGCGGAACCGGCTCCTGCGGAGCCGACACCGGCAACTGGACAAAAACCCAGGACGGCTGGGACTACAAAGAAACCCAGACCCAATCCTCGCTGCCCCAGGACAGCGGATCAGGGAACACCGAAGGCGACAACGGAGGCACTGACAAGCCCAAGCCCGTCGACGACCAGCCGGTCATCGAAGGCGTACGGCTTCCAACAAAGGCCGAGCTCTACGCACGGAACTACTCGATGGGCGACCTCGACGTCTCCTATTCAGAGATGATCGTCAAATGGGCCGACGGCCAGTGCATGGCCGACCCCAGTAGCGATTTCTGTGCGAGGGCCCATGAACTTGGGTGGATCAGCCCAGGCAAGGGTGACATGCTTGAGATCCTGGGAGTCCGCGACGCGGAACGTTGCGCGAAAGGCAGCGGAACGGCTTGCATCTGGACTGCCGTGGGATTCATTCCGATTGGAGGCTGGGTCGCCAAGCTCGCGAAGGCCGCGAAGGCCGCGAAGCTGGCTAAGTCAGCCCCCGACTGCAACAGTTTCCTCCCGGACACCAAAGTCCTCATGGCGGACGGAACACACAAGGAAATATCGGAAGTAGAAGTCGGGGACGAGGTCCTGGCCACTGATCCAAAAACTGGCGAGACCAAACCGAAGAAGATCACCAGGGAAATCCTCGGCAACGGCCAGAAGACTCTCGTCGAGATCACCGTAGAACATACCAAAACCTCGACTTCTGACACGACGATCACAACCACGGCTAACCACCCCTTCTGGATTCCAAAGCAAAATAGATGGGTTGATGCCGCAGAGATTCGCGCGGGGCAATCACTGTTGACCAGCGGTGGATCACACGCACGCGTCGTGGGCACCAAGAACTGGGCCCAGGTTGCCGAGGTCCGCAACCTGACCGTCGAAGACCTGCACACGTACTATGTCCTCGCAGGCAGTACACCAGTACTCGTGCACAACAGCTCAGGTATCGCATCAATCGATGACCTTAGAGGCGGAGCCTACTTTCATACGGTTCTGAGCACAGCAAAAGGCGACATAGACGTCGGAGCCTTCGTCGAAATCGATGGAAATAAGATCGTGCTGGATAATATATCCATCTATGGAGCAAACGGAGATCTCCCCCGGGGCTCTGTCGGCGCAAGTGATTTCTTGGCCCTTAAAAGAAAGGTCACCGATGCGGCGACAGCCCAAGGATTCGAGAAGCTTGAGGTAAACTGGCTTCGCACGAGCTCAGGCCCCGAGAATGGTAAGTCGGGAAAATGGGATATCGACCTCCCTAAAGGATGCTAGCGAAAACTCACCAACCAACGGGAAGAGTATCCACATGGATAGGTACCTGAGCGCACTAAGCTCAGTTCGTGGGGACCTTGTCGACAACGCTGACCGTGAGGCAATCCTGATCAAGCTGAAGAAGGCAGGCCTCTCTCAGGTCGAATGTATTCGTGCCGTCGTAGATCTCGGATTGAGCAGTCGAGGAGACGCCAAGCATCTAGTGCATACCAGCCAGGCTTGGTCATCCAACAGACTACAAAGCGAGCGTTTGCATGATAGCCTAGAAAGGCTAATGGATGAAAATTCATAGCCTATCCCGGGTTGCCACAAAACCGATCGGGCTTACCTATTTCGGCATCTGATTTCCGTGCCGATCTAAGATCAAAAGTTCGAGCTCGAAAGATCCTCGACCCTGAAAAGCCTGCGGTGAAGCCCCGCCAGTCATCGGACTGGCGGGGCTTTTTTTATGCAACGAAACGACCTAACGGTCGAAACCTCCATACGTACTATGTGGGAGCGGTGAAGTCGCTACTGCTGCTCACCGCTACCGACCGCCGGGAGGCGGCCACAATGGACCCGCGTCATCTTGTTCGTGGCTCAACAATGGGACCTCCTACTTTCGGTCCGGTATAGCTCCCCTCCTGTTGCCGGTGATCCGGGGGCACCGGGTGCGAAGGCATCGACGGACCGCTGATGAGGGATGTGAGAACCGGTCGATCTCGGGCAACGCTTACGGCGGAATCACCCTTAACAGTGCCTCGTACGCCGTGGACCTCGTCACCCTGGTGCATGAGTCCTGAGGCTTCACTTTTGGCTTTGGACCGTGCGCAGGCAGCGATGCACAAGCTTCAGCTCCGGCGGAGAGGGCTGCCGTGTGCCACGGACTCGCGGCCGAGCTGCGTCCCTTCGCGGTCGATGAATCGCAGTGAAACCTCTCGCTGGAAGAGCTTGAACACGGCGACTGGTAACACCGAAGCCCACGGAACGCTATGCGGGAGGCGATCCGTCAGGGTGGTCGTTGATCCATGACAGGCCGCCCAGGTCGAGCCGTTGGCGGGCTCGGGTGACGGCGACGTAGGCAAGGCGCGCTTCCACCTTGTCGACAGGACCGGGGACGGGCTGTCCGTGGTCGTCCTTCTTGTCGGTGTCGCGGGGTGGGGTGAAGTCGTCGGCGATTTTGACGCTTACCCATTCCCGCCCTTTGGACTTGTGGGCGGTCGAGACGGTGATGTCGGCGGTGTTCTCAGGGCAGAGGCGGTGAACGGCGTTGAGGATGGCGTCGGTTCCGTGCGTGTCGACGAGGTCGACGAGTGGCTGGAGGTCTCGCCCCGCGGGATCGTTCGCGGCGTAGTCCTGCAGGTCTCCCCAGGTGGGGAAGAGAAGCAGTTCGGGGTGGAAGGTGCGTCGGCCGGCACGAAGGTCGTCGGCGGCGCGGGCGAGTGCTCGCAGGGATTCCCCTCCCCGGTGAGGGCGACGTGGTGGTCTGTGTCGAGGAGTTGCATGACTTGGCGCATGGCTCCGACGTTGGTGCGGCACAAGATGGCGTCAGGCTGGTCGACGGGGCCGAGGGTGGTGGGGATCGCGTCGGTGCCCGCGAGTCGGAGGGGTGCGGCGGCGATGGAGAGCCAGCGGTTGGCCTCGGCGGCGAGGTCGGGGCCGAAGCGGAAGGACCGGGACAGGGTGAGCTCGGTGCCGCGGAAGGCGGTCATGATGTCGCGGGCGCCGCGCCATTGGTAGATGGCTTGGGCGGAGTCGCCGACCATGACGAGCTGGGTGTGATTGCGCTGGGCGTTGAAGACCTGTTCGACGACGGGGTTGGTGTCCTGGGCTTCGTCGAGGAGGAGAAAGTCCCCAGGGATTCTCGGTTCGGTCAGTGCCCAGATCTTGAGGTAGTGGTCGTGGTCGAAGCGGACGGCGCCGGCGTCGGGGTTTTGCAGGTCGGCCCATGCTTTGCGGGCGAAGGGCAGGACCAGTGCGGTGAGTTCGCGGTGGTGGCCGGCGTCTTCGAGGTTGCGCAGTGGGGGGACGTGGTGGCCGGTGATGGCGGGGTCCGCGGAGTGGCAGAAGCGGGTGATGGTGCGCAGGGTCGCGTAGGACAGTGCGCGGGGTGAGAGGTCTCGGTCGCCGATGCGGAGGGTCTTGGTGATGCCGAGGTGGTGGCCGGTTTTCCAGCTGGGCTGGCGGGGGCTGTTGAGGCGGGCGCGGTAGCGGTGGCCGACGGCGGCGTAGGCGAGGGCGTGTGCTGTTTTACAGGTGACGGTGGAGGGGAAGCGGGTGGCGGCTTCGTGGGCGATGGCTCTGTTGTAGGCGATGTAGCGGCCGCGGCGTCTGGTGCCGTGGGCAAGGAGCGCGAGAGTGCTGGTCTTGCCGGCGCCTGCTCCTGCTTGGAGCGCGAGGTGGTCGCCGGCATGGAAGCGGTCGGCGGCGGCAGTCTGTTCGTCGGTGGGGGAAGGCACCGGGGTCTCCGTGGGTTGGGGCTGGTGCGCCGGAAGCTGGTGGGCGGGCGTTGCCGGAATGGGTGCGGGGTGGGGGTTATGGCCTGTGGTGCTGCTTGCGTCCGGCGCGCGACAGGCGCTGGTGGATGTGCTGGTGGTGGAGCCATGCGTCGAAGGGTTCCCACTCGGTGAGGGCGAGATCGGCGGCTGAGGAGGCAGCGTGGCCGGCGCAGTGCTGGTGACGCCACCGCATCTGCTCGGTGTAGGGCAGGTGCGTCAGGTCGTAGACAGCCATCGTTTCCCCGGGGCGGGATCGGTGGTTGATGAGGGTGGCGGGGGCCAGGGTCCAGGTTCCGTGCGGGGCTTGGTCGTCGAGGACGGGGCGGGTGCAGCGGCGCCGCTGCCGGGTCTGGGCCACGCACTGGATGGCGCCGATGGGGCGGCCAGCGATGTAGTGGACGCCTAGAAGGTGGGCGATGGGGCGGGCGGGCCTGCAGGGTTCGGTTCGTTCGGATGGTGGGGCGGCCGGTGCGGTGAGGGTGCCGTTGTTGATCAGGCGGCGGGTGTGCAGGGCGAGGTGGCGGCGCAGCGTGGTGAGCTGTGGGGTGAGGGTTGCGGGTGCGCTTTGTGCGGGGCACAGGGCTGTGTGCGGGATGCGGCACCACGGGGTGCCGTCGTGGGCGGGGTGGGCGACGCCGGAGCTGACGTGCCAGCGGCTGATGGCAGGGACAGCGGCGGCGGGGAGTTCTTGAGGGTGGAGCCCCACGGGTCGGCCGTCGCCGTCCGTGCGGGGATGCCAGTCGACGCGGTTGCCGCAGTCAGGACAGCGGCCGGGCTGTGCGCTGCGGACGAGGCGGGTGGGGCTGTCGGCGTCGACGCGCAGGGACCGTGAGCGTGGGGGGCGGGCGGAGGTGCCGTCCCACCGGCGAGGGGTTGGGGCGTTGGCGGAGCGCATGGCGGTGAAGGTGGCAGGTGACACGCCGGTGCTGCGGGGAGCGTGCCGGAGTGTCCTGCGAACGGCCCAACAGCAGGGAACCCGTGTGCGGTCTCTCGCGCGGGAGTTCCTTTTGATGACTGGATCGGGTGATCTCCCAGGCTGTGGCCCGGGTGCTCAGGGGGTGGGTTCGGCCGGGGGTTCGTGGCCTTCGCAGAGGCGGGCGAAGAGGTGGTCGACGGGGACGTCGAGGGCGTGGGCGATGGCGTGCCAGGTCTTGAGGGAGCCGATGGTTCGGCCTTGCTCGATTTCGATGAGGGTGCGCCTGGCCAGGCCGGTTCGGTGGGCGAGCTCGTCGTAGGTCCAGCCGCGTTCGCTCCTCAGCCGTGCCAGTTCCAGGCGGAGGGCGGTGAGGTTCGGGTCGGGCGGGAAGATCGTCACCTGACCATCCGAAGGTGCAGACACCTGCCCTGTCAGTGCAGACCTCTGCCCTATTTCCGCAGGTCGCCGCCGCTCCGCACAGGGCAGAGGTCTGCACTACGGTGTGCTGCCGCCCCACTCCCCCACCCCCGCTCCAGCAGATCAAGCTCGCCGAGGACCAGGAGAAAGACCGATCAGATGAGGCTCTGCACGACGCACCCGGTGGTGCGACGCATCTGGACCGTGGAGCTGCGCCCTGAACACGGAGGGACCATGCTGAGCTGCCTGCAGTGCTCGCCCTCCGCTCCGACCATGCGGACCGCGCCGTCCCAGGCACTGACCCACCTGGCCGCTCACGCCCGCCATGACTTCCTGCCCAGGCACCTTCGGACCTGCCAGTGCCACTCACACGGCTGCCGGTGGCACTCACGCCACCGCGGCTGCTCCGGGCCCGTCCTGCTCGTCCTCACCCGCGAGCGCGGCGGCCGGCTCTGGCGGCTCGCCGACACCTGCGCCGCCTGCGCGGCAGCCACTGACCATGCCGCGGTCGTGCCCGATACCGTCCTCGCCACGGCCTCTCCGGCAGCGTCGGTGAATCGGATCCGGCAACGGCAGCGCAGGAAGGTTCCGCACGGTCCCTCGGAGCAGGTGCGCGTGCGGGAGATGCTCAGCTATCTGGCTGCTGCTCTTCCCGCCCGGACCAGTGCGGCTGCTCGCCTGCTGGCCCTGCAGTGCGCCCTGCGTTCCACCACCGCCGGGAAGGTGAACATCCCCGCCGGGTTGATCCGCGGTATGCGGATTGCTTCGGAACCGTCTGCGTTCACCGAACTGGAGGCTGCCGGCTGGCTGCGCTCCCCACCGGTCCGGCGCACACAGGTACCTCGATGGAACTCCTGGACACCGCGGTGCGGATGCAGGCGCCGGCTCGCGCAGACCGTGCCCGGGCGGCCAACTGGATCCTGCTCACCTGCCAGATGAGCGAAATTCGCCAACTAGGAGCAACCCCGCGTCTACTGGCACTGGCGCTCGCCGCGCACCTCCCGGTCGAAACAGGCTCGCCAGCAGCCGAACAGGAAGCCCTCGCGCGCATGTGCGGCCTCCCGCTCCAAGAGCTCACCCCCTTGCTCGACATGCTTGTCGCCACGCGCTTCCTGCGCTCCTGGGCGCACGGCGCTGTCCCCGAAGACCTGCACTGGGAGCTCGCCGGGCGCACCCAACTCACCGGCAGCTTCTCAGGCCTTGAGGCCGACCGTGTGACCTGACGTACCGGCCCGGCTGAAGACCCTGATGCAGAGTGATCCCCACAATCTTCAGCTCGGCCAGCAGACGGCCTTGGCTCCAGTCCTTCCAGCACCGCTTGCTGCACGGCCGATCCCCGGACTCTGCTCCGGGGACTACCTTTCCTGCCTGAGTCCTGCCGGGGCTCGGGTTCTGGCCGGACTGCTGAGAAATCACAGCCCTGGATGTCACAGCACGACCGGCCGCCAGCACTAGTTAACGTGGCGCCCGCCCGGGCGCCGCCCATGCTCGAAGAGGCAGGAGCGCAAGGGTGGATCCGGTGTTGATCACGAGCGTAGCGATCGTGTTTCTGGGGGCTGTGAGCAGTACCCTGCGGTTCGCTCGAAAGCGGCTGAGGCATGAAGTAGGGCTTCATGTATCCAGGCTCCTCGCCGAACACGCTCACAACAGTCTGCGTTCATCCTCGGTGGGTTGTGGCTCAGGCTGCCTTGCGGAGGTCGGGGTGAGCCATCGTGGAGGACGCGGCTGAACTTCGGGTGAGTGATCCGCTTGACCGGTTCTCCCCGGTGGACGACCTGCAGGGGAGAGATCTTGCTGAGGATCTTCACCATGCCGAGTTCCCGGGTCTTGTTCGCTTCCTGCTGCTGCACGGGGCGTCCTGGAGCGAGGCACAGGACGCCGCGCAGGATGCCTTTACCCAGATGTGCCGGCCAGGGACGAGCATCCGCTACCCCAAGGCGTGGCTGCGCACGGTGGCTTGGCGCTCCTGGTTACGTCAGCAGGTGCGGGAAGAGCCTTGCGAGGAGGTTCCGGACCGGCCGACTGCTCATTGGGATTCGCCCGCGCATGCCGTGGAACTCGGCGTCGAAGAACGGCGTGTGATCGAGATGCTGCTGTCGTTGCCGTCCAAACAACGTGCGGCGCTGGCCTGGACCTTGGACGGATTCACGACACAGGAGAGCGCTGCTGCGATGGGTATCTCGCCCGAGGCCGCTCGGCAGAACCTTTCCCGGGCGCGGGCGACGCTCAAGGCCCGGCTGGGACTCGAAGGATCGGGCTACGAGGCTGCAGAGGAGGATCGATGAGCCGCGACAGGGCGTCCGAACAGCTTGAGGTTTTGCTGGCGCGAGCGCACAGGCAGCTGGGGATCGCCGTGTACGACGGTCTGATGAGCAGCGGCGGGCCGCCGGAACTGCGGGATCCGGATCAGACGCTGGGGCGTCTGCTCGCGGCGGCACATCGCCAGGCGGGGGATGCCGTTGTGGGGCGTCTGGCCCGGACGGGACGCAGAGTGCCTCGCGAGCGTGCCGTGGCCGACCGGGAACGGCCTTCCGAGGGTCTCTTGATGCGGCGCCCTGCGTTCGTGCGGCTCAAGTACCGGGAGCAGGCCTTGAACTGTGCCAGGCGGTACTGGCCTCTGGATGCCGTTCGGGTCATCCGGGATGCGGTGGACACGGTGCAGCAGCTCATCGCCGATCTGGAGGAGGAAATACTTCCGGACACCGCCCGTGACCAGCTCCTGCGCGTAAGCAGCGGCATGGGACGGGTGCTCGCTCTTCCGCAGCCGGACCATGTACCCCAGCCGGCTCTGGGCGGATTCGACTACATGGAAGAGGTGGAGGGCTTCCTGGCCACGTGCACGTTGCGGCTCGTGGCAGAGACCCGCCGCTCCAAGCAGTTGCTCGACAACGAGCTCCTTCTTCATTTCCGCTGGCCGGAGATGTCCTGGCTCGGTGCGCTCGAGGTATCGCAGGACCTGGCCGACGACCTCGACCTGGCTTACCGGGAGGCGCTGGCGCTGTCCACGGCAGTGACGGCCGTGGAAGAAGCCAGCACCGACTTCCGGGGGGCCGACCTTCAATCGGTGGACCTGAATGGAGTCGATCTCGAAGGCATCCGGTGGGACACGGCGACCAACTGGCCCCCGGAGTGGAAGGAACGTATCTGGAGGACCTCGCTGGCCGCCAGCACGGGACATGGGGAACTGGTCGTCGGCGCGGACCCCCGAGACAGCACCGTCCCGGTGGACATCTGAGAAGGCGCAGCGGCGGCTGAACGAGGCAGGGCTGGTGAATCCCCAGAATCGCTGGGCCGCAGGCGGTGCCGCGGGGAGATGAGGACCGGCGTGTATCTCGCGTGCGGAGACGTGCGCTCGCCACTTCTCGAGATATGGCTGGTACACCGTCAGGTGGGCGGGCCGTGCTCAACTCTTGGCCCTGACGAGGGGACGAGGAGTAAGTCGGCTCGAAGAGCACCGGTACAGCACCAGCGGAACGGGAGCGCCGGAGAAAGCTCGCCTCCTCGAACGCTCCCGTCCGCGCATAGGTTAGGCGGCCGGGGTGTAACGGACGATGGTGTCCTCGCACGGGCCTTCGGCATAGACCTTCAGCGCGTCGAGTTCGCGGTCGTCCGCGGTAAGCTGCCAGCGGAGCTTGGTCGCCACCCACTCCCCCACATACCGGCACTGAGCCGCCGGGGAAGGCGGCATCCAGTCCGCCGGGTCCTGATCCGACTTCTGCCGGTTACTGCGCGCCGTCACCGCAACCAGGGACACGTCCGCGCCCTGGTCGTTGGCGTACGCCTCCCTCCGTTCCGCCGTCCAGGTGGAGGCACCGGAGTCCCATGCTTCGGCGAGCGGGACCATGTGGTCGATGTCCAGGGCCCCGGCGCTGATGACCTCCTGGCCGTCGTAGTAGCTGACCCAGGTGCCGCCGGTCAGCTTGCAGCCGGCCTCGACCGTCGGCGCGACGACCGCCTCGGCGATCAGAACCTCGGCGCGGGTGTTACACCCGTCGCCCGTGTCGTCGCCGGCGTTCCAGTGCTTGAACTTGGTACGGGTGTAGCCGGT
Source organism: Streptomyces sp. S063 (assembly GCF_002832675.1). Lineage (NCBI taxonomy): Bacteria > Bacillati > Actinomycetota > Actinomycetes > Kitasatosporales > Streptomycetaceae > Streptomyces > Streptomyces sp. S063. The sequence continues at coordinate 7,488,423 of NZ_CP021707.1, read as the reverse complement.
GCGGTCTTCTTCCACGGCCTGCACCAGGCCGACCGCGTCGGCCAGCGTCGTCACCTCCGCCGCCGGAGCGGCCTGCACGGCAGGAGCGGAGAGAAGGGGGATGAGGGCAAGGGAGAGTGCGCCGAAGCCGCGCACGAAGTTCTTGATCACCACCGCGTTGTACCGGCCGCACCCCACCCACGGTGAGGCCCTGCCCTTTGTGCTCACCCACCCGGGGGAAGAGGTTCACCGCAGGAACGCTTCCGCATCCGGATATTCCGATGTGCGGGCGAGGGCTGGCAGCTCGGGGTAGTCGGCGTCCGCGAGGTCACCGAACGCGGCCTGTCGGTCAGCCTCGTGCTCTGCCGACTGAGGGCTGGCGTCGAACTGAAATTCCAGAGAACCGGTTCTTGCTGCAGGCTCCCCGTCCCCGATCAGCCCCGATCAACTCAAGACAGATTGTGCAGTAATTCGCGCATCGAAGGGCCCCTTTTGACAGCTCACTTGGCAACGGAGTGCCAGAATCGAATCGGTGAGCGTTTCTCAGGTTGGGGGCGGGTAGATATATCGGATTACGGCATGAGTGCGTGGCGCTTGAGGCTTCGGCCGGGCTAGTGTCGCGGTCAGGAGGGGGCCTGGGCCCGGCCGCAAACCTAGGAACCAAGCCCCCTACCGCATTCGTTCAGTTACGAGTTCCCTTGGAGGAATCTCATGCCTTCTCGATATGCGTTCCGTGGCGCCGTGGCGTCTCGGGGTGGTGCTAACGGTAGCGGCGGTGGGGCGGGTTTCGCGCGGCTCCGTGCCTGCGTTGTCACGCTGAATCTCGGAGGGGTCCTGGCCCTCGCCGCTCTTCTTCTCGGCCCGGCCGAGGAGACCTGGGCGGCGGCGTATGTGCTGGGAGGGTCCGGAGTGATCGCCTGGGCGTGCCGTGATTCGCGATTCTCCTGGCTGTGGGCCCGCGCCGACTGAAGGCTGCACAGCCTGGATGCGGCAGCTCGGTGCCATGTGGGCGGGAGTCCCGGGCCGGCGGAGCGAAAGGTGCCCCTCAGGACGGGGAGTAATTGAGTCCGGCAGCAGGGATGCCGGTGGCGGCTATCAGCGCGAAGGAGGATGCGGTGACGAAGGATGCTGCGGGTCGTGTCTGTGGTTTCTGTGGGGCGCCGCTTCCTGCCGCCAGCGGCCCGGGGCGGCGCCGTTCCTACTGTGATGAGGGGCATCGGCGCCAGGCGCAGAGGCTGCGGGAACGGGAGAGGCCGGCCGTCGGTCAGGGCGGGAGGTCTCCGGGGCATGAGATCGCTGCTGAGGCTCATCGGCTGGCCGGCCTTCTGCTGGAGGCGGCGTACGCGGGTGAGGGTCTGGGGGAACTGGTGCAGCGTGCCCGGGCTGTCCAGCAGGAGGTCGACTTCTTTCTCGCGGCCGAGGTCGGTGCGGATCGCGCTCGGGGTGCTAGGTGGGAGGACATTGCCAAGGCGGTGAATGTCACTGCTGAGACAGCCCGGAACAAGTGGAGTCAGGACCGGGTGCGGCGACTGCTGGACCATCGTGCTGTCGCTCAGAAAGCCGCGCCGCTTCCCTCTCCTCGGTCTGCGGTGTTCCCGCTCCAGCAGGGCGAGGGGCAGGAACCGTTGAGGCCGATGGCGGTCACCGCGCGTCAGCGGTTGGCGGCAGCCCTGTCCTACCTGCAGCGAAAGAGCGGCTTGAGTATTCGTGTGATCGCTGATCGCACGATGCTCTCCCCTTCGTTCATCTCCAGGATCCTGTCGGGGGAACGGACTCCTTCATGGGATCTGGTGTGTCATCTGTGCAGCATCCTGGGCCACGAACCTGGGGAGTTCAGGCTGTTGTGCGAGGCGGCCCACGGGGTAGAGCAGCCTCCTCGCCAGACGGTCACGGAGTGCATCGCGTCGCTGACAGCTGCGTTGCGGGGGCTGCACCTGGCTGTTGCACGGCCCACCGCTGAGGAGATTCACCGGCGCACTCACGGCAGGGTGCCGGTGCAGGTCATTGCGCAGGTTCTGCGAGGGGACGCGGTTCCGGAGTGGGAGGTTGTGGGGGCGTTGGTCACTGCCCTGGGTGGGCAGGCCGCTGATTTCAAGCCGCTGTGGGAGGCGATCCATTACAGCTTCCTGATGACGGATGACCCTTGCGTCGGTGATCTGGTCAGCGAGACGACCGGATGAGCGCGGGAACGGTCCAGGATATGACGCCTAAGCGGCCGGCAGCCGCCTCAGCCCCTCCCTCTGTGTACGAGGCTGGTGGTGACCGCACTGCGGTGATCGCGTTCCGTGCCTTCCGCGACATGTACCGGGCGGGCTACGTCGCCTATGCCATGGCACGGCTGGGCACGCACGAGCTGGCGGAGCGGGTGGTGGAGGACTCCCTCACCGCGCTCGCGGTCCGCTGGTCTGCCACGCTGGGCTGTTCCCACCCCGCTGCGATGGCCTGGCGCCTGTTGGCCGCCTGTGTGGATGACGCGGAAGGAACACCGCTCCCCTGCCCCGGGAACCGGATATGCGGCAGCGACGCCCACGTGCTGCGGGACCATCTCAGGATGGATATCGACCGGGCTTCCGACCTCATGGGGCTGACGCGTGGCGAATTCCTCGTCGCGCTGAACTCGGCCGACCGCCCGACGGATGCTTGCTGCGGGAACCAGCAACCCTCCGACGCCGCCTGAGACAGGCATGGTGCGGCTGCTTTCAGCCGATCGTGGTCTCGTGCGCATTCTGAAATTTCACTACGCTGTGTCTCTTCCGGTGCGGGGTCGATCCGGCCACGCCACGAATTCTTCCCGGGGGACGCGATGACGGCCGATGATCAGCTTCCGTACGGTGTGGACGTCAGGACTCCGAGCGTCGCGCGGATGTACGACCATCTCCTGGACGGCAAGGACAATTTCGCTGCCGACCGTGCGGCATGCGATCACCTCTTACAGCAGGTCCCGAGCATGAAGGACCTCGCCCTGAACAACCGGGCCTTTCTTCAGCGGGTCGTAGGGACCCTTGCCCAGGAGTACGGCATCCGTCAGTTCATCGACCACGGGTCAGGGCTGCCGACGCAGGACAACGTTCACCAGATCGCGCAGCGCGTCGACGCTGCCTCCCGGGTCGTGTACGTGGACAGCGATCCAATCGTGCGCAGTGTGGGCGGGGCGCTTCTGGAGACCGATGACCGGACCGCGGTTCTGCAGGCGGACATGCGCGACACCCAGGAGATCTTCGACAGTGAGCCGGTGCGGCGGCTGATCGACTTCCGGGAGCCGGTCGCTGCGCTGTTCGTTTCGGTTCTGCACTGCATTCCCGATGCGGACCGGCCTGTTGACCTCATCCGCAGGGTCCGGAGCCGGCTGGCCAGTGGCAGTGTCATGGTCATCTGCCAGCTGGTCAGTGAGAGCGAGCAGGTCCGTGAGGAGGTGTCTGCGTTCATGGACCGCGAGACCCGGGGGCACTGGGGCCGGGTACGCACCCGGGCTGACGTCGAGAGCTACTTCAAGGACAACGGCCTGTCGGTTGTCGACCCGGGCCTTGTGGAGGTCTCCCGGTGGCGCCCTGCCGAGGTGCCTGTCGCTCCGCCCCAGCAGAGTTTTGAGTGGGAGGAGTTCGGCGGGGCCGGCATGGTTCCCTGAACTGGCCCCGGCGATGTTACTGGCGGCCGGTGTCCAGCTCGTCGAGCCGGTCCTCCAGCTGAGTCAGGGTGAGGGCTGCGGGGTTGGCCATCCCGGACAAGGTGGTGATACGCGACAGGTAGCGTTCCGCCTCCCCCTCGCCCTCAACACAGCGGGCACCTTCACTCTGCTCGAGGTAGACGAAGTCGGACAGCAGGGCGTCGGCGAACCGCAGATGCACGATCGGATGCCCCACAGCGCCGGTCATCCCCATCGACAGCGGAGCGATGTGAAGGCTGATCCGGTGCCGCAGGTCGCTCTTGAGGAGCTGGATCAGGTGCTGGATCTGCCGGTACAGCACGCCGGGGCTGCCCACCGGGCGGCGCAGCACGTCTTCATCCATGATCGCGACCATGGCCGGCGGGTCCTGGTCCCGGTGGAACATGCTCAGGCGGTTGGTCCGGGCCCGTGCGCGGGCTTCGACGTCAGCCTGCGGCAGGTCGGGGAAGCCCGCGCGGATGACGAGTTGGGCGTACTCGGAAGTCTGCAGCCAGCCGGGGACGAGCTGTGGTTCGTAGGCCATGATCCGCTGGGCGGCCGGTTCGAGAGCGAGCAGCGGCTGCACCCAGCGGGCGATGGAGTTGCCGTACGCCTCCCAGGCGTCCGGCGCCTCGCCCTGAGCCGCAATCAACTGTGCGTGGGAGAGTTCCTGGTGGTCGGTGACTCCGCACAGGCGCAGCAGGGCGGTAGCGTGCTGGCCGGTGTTCTCTGTGCGTTCGCCCTTCTCCAGCCGGCTCACGGTCGGCCCGGAGGTGCCGATGTGGCGGGCCGCCGCCTTCCCGGTCATGCCGATGCCGGTGCGGCAGCGTCGCAGGTGCTCGCCGAGGGCTCTGCGGTGGGCTGCCGCACCGAGGTGGGGCCGGGGCGCGAAACCGCGTATGGAGCGGCTTTCCCCGTGCTGGCCAGTCATTTGCGAATACCTCCCCTGAGCCCCCTTGTCCGGGTCGCCAGTATGTCAGCCTGACATAGGGGAAGCATGCATAGGCCAAGGCCTCACGAACGGCTACAGGGCGAAGTCGAACTCGCCGTCCTTCACGCCGAGGAGAAACGATTCCATCTCGGCCGGGGTGTAGACCAATGCGGGCCCTGCCGGGTACCGGGAGTTACGCACGGCGATTTCTCCCCCCTCCAGTCGGGCGACTTCCACACAGTTTCCGGCCGCGTTACTCCGCGCGCTCTTCCGCCAGACCGCCCCTGTGATCGTCTCAGCACTCACACCGTTGACCTGCACTGTCATTGAATATCCGCCTCCTGTTGGCCCCTCAGCCGCAGCCGCCCACACCCGCCGGCGGGAACATTCGTGCGACCTGGGCCGCTGAAATTTCAGCTGTCCTTCCAGGAACGAGCATTAGCGCGTCAGGTAGCGGGACAAGATGCAGTGAGCCGCCGACACGCTCACTTACGGGGAAACCGTTCATGGAAAACCGAACACATCAGCGCCAGCACCCCAATACCCGCGGCCACGCCGGGGCCGCGCCCCGTCTCGCACTCGCGGCACCCCCCTTCGCCGCCCACCGCATCAGCACGAACACCCTGTGCCTGAAAGACGCACGGAAGTTCACCTCCGACGTCATCCACCGCTGGAACCTGAACCCCGTGCGCGAGGACGCTGTGCAGATCGCATCCGAACTCGTCGCCAACGCGGTACGCCACGGCAAACGCCGCACCCCCCTGCCCGACGGCAGCCCTCCCGTCGTATGGCTGGCCCTGACCCGGCGCCCGCACAGCCTGCTCTGCGTGGTGTACGACCCCAGCCAGCGCAGACCACGTCTCACACCACCCGCTCCCCTGGCCGAGGACCACCGCGGACTGCCCATCGTCGAGGCACTCAGTGAGGGGTGGGGGTGGAAACCCTCCGGCGCCACCGGCAAAGCCGTCTGGGCGCGCCTGGCGTTACCTCCCGCTGCGGCCCGCAGGAAGCCCTGAGAAGCCCTGGACATATTCCTGCGGGCTGGAGGGAGAAGCACTCGCGGCAGTCGGTCAGGGCTTCTCGATGTATGGGCGGGTTTGCCCACTACCCGTCTGAAGCAACCGGCACTGACTAGGAGCCGGACGGGACTGAGGCCGGGGCGGTGGGGCTGTAGAAGACCGAACGTCCCTGCTTGGAACGCTCCAGCAGCCCCTGGGCGACCCCCTGCTCCAGAGAGTTGCGCACCACCGCCACCTGGACCGTGCGCTCAGGATGCGCCTCAGTGAGCGAGGCCGCTACTTCAGCCGCCGACCGAGGCTCGCTCTGCCCTCCCAGGTAGGCAGTGGTCAGCTCCAGCCACGTCGGCTCCCCCGCCTTCTTCGGCGACGCAGTCTTCTTGGAAGCCTTGCGACCGGCGGCGACAGCCGCCTTCCCTGCTGCCTTCTTACGGTTGGAGCCTCGCGCCGCGGGAACCGCGGCCCCCTTGCCGCCCTTGCGCTGCTTCGCTGCCTGCTTGGGCGTGCCGCCGAGCACTTCCTGCATCTTCGTCAGGACCTGCTCGCTGTCCTCCAGACGGACAAGCTCATCCTGCAACCGCGCCAGCTCGCTGCGCACGCGCTCCTGCTCGCTACGGTTCGCAGCCAGGTCATCAGCGACCCGCTGCGCGTAATCGGCCGTGACACTCTGAACGGGAAGGTTTCCAGACATATAAGTCCTCGGCTCTCAACGTGGGGGGCGTGTAGCGACGATGGTACCTACATAGATCAAGCCAACCCGCAGTGCGTTAGCCGCACGCCAACTACCGGAACGGGGCTGCTCCGTCGCCGTTCGGACGGGAATACGGAACGCAGGGATGACCCGGCCAGCTGGACCAGCCTCCGTTACGCCGTGCAGCCAGGGCGGGAACCTCGTGAAGACCCCATAGCGGCCCTCAGATGCCGTCCGGGGGTCCAATGAAGGTCAGCGTCTGTTCGTCCAGGTCGAGTTCCAGCTGCCCTCCGCCGTGCTTGCGTAGTTGTTGCCAGGCCATGTATCCGGCCATGATCGCCTTCTCCCAGTCCGCGGCCCGCAGGACGCTGACTTCGAGGTGGGCGGTCATGTGGTCGATGGTGATGAGCAGTTCGTGATCGACGTGGCGGGCGCCGTCGAAGTAGTGGTGTCGGCCGGCATAGGAGAAGACGAGGGGGTCTTCGCCTTCGACGAGTTCGGGCCTCTGGGGATCCCGGCCCACCGGAGGTTCCTGCTGGGCGGAGCAGGGCAAGCCCGACCGCCTGCCGGCGACCTACCGCCGCACCCACGGCGTCACCTACTTTCACGGCTGCTACTCCGTCGGCGACGACCGTCTGTGGGGCGTCAACCGCCGCCGCAAAGGCACCGCCAACACCCTGGCCGCACTGAAGTCGATCCGTGCCGCCCGGCCCGACGGCGCCCCTATATACATCATCTTGGACAACCTCTCCGCCCACACCGGCACGGATCTCCGCCGCTGGGCGAAGAAGAACAAGGTCGAGCTGTGCTTCACCCCGACCTACGCCTCCTGGGCCAACCCGATCGAGGCGCACTTTGGCCCGCTGCGGCAGTTCACCCTCGCGAACTCGAACCATCCGAACCACACGGTGCAGACACGGGCCCTGCACGCCTACCTGCGCTGGCGCAACGCCAACGCCCGCCACCCCGACATACTCGCCGCCCAACGCAAGGAACGCGCCCGCATCCGCAGCGAAAAGGGCATCCTCTGGGCGGCAGACCACTACCGGCAGCGGCCTGACGACCCAACCCCGCCACAGCACTACGAGCTCGCGACCTCCGCCAGGACGCGGGCGAGCTCGCGGGGGCGGGTGGCCATCGGCCAGTGGCCCGAGTCGAGATCCACGTACTCAAGGTGGGTGGTACGGGCAAGGTCAGGGCTCTCGTCGGCGGCGATCCACTCCTTGGCCTGGGCGGGGGTGAACTCGGGACAGACGACCACGACTGGGACGTCGAAGCGGCGCTCGTCGGTCAGGCGCACGACTCCCCGTGCGACCGCTTCGGGACAGGCATAGCGGCGGACGCAAGGCGGTGCCGGGTCTCCTGGTCCAGGTCGGCGGAGTCCGCTCCCTCAAAGGGGCCCCAGCCTGGGAAGGGCATGGTGCCGCCCTGAATCGCGAAGTCATCGGCGCAAGCCCGCCCGTCGGCGGCGGGGAAGCCGCCGATCAGTGCGACCTTGGCCACCTTCTCCGGTCGCGCGTCGGCGGCCAGCCAGGCCAGGCTCGACGCCGCGAAGTGCCCCACCACCAGGGGCTTCCCGGGCGCCGCGTCAACGGCGGCGAGTACTGCTGCCAGCTGGTCGTCGAGCGTCGCGGAGGTGGTGCCGTCGCCCTGGCCGGGGAGGGCGAGCGGCACGGGACGGTGGCCGAGCGCGGTGAGTTCGGGCACGACGTCGTCCCACGCGGATCCGTCGAACCACAGGCCGGCGATGAGCAGAATGTCCACGGGTGTTCTCCCGGCGAAGAGTCGGATCTGGCTGCCGGAACGCTATCGGGAGGCTCTGACAACGGGCTCAGGCCACCCCAACCCGGCAAACCTTCCCGGTCACATCACTAGCGTGCTCGAGAGACGCCTATCGCGCACAGTCACAGCTGTCCATGTCCCGGCTCACCGAATGCAAAGCGGATCACTGAGCTTCTTCAGCGTTGCAACTCCAGGGTGAGGACGGCCTTGGCGATTGACGTCATGCGGTTGGGGCTGCATCGGGACCTGCGGAAGATCCGCCAGGACTTCAGGCGGGCTACGCCGCGTTCGACGGGTGCCCGTCTGGCTGCCAGGGCACGGTTGCGGGTCTTCTCGGTGGGGGCCAGTTCCTGCAGGGGCCGGCGTTTGATGCCTGTGGTCAGCTACGGGCCGGCGCCCTGGTAGGCGAGATCGGCCAGGATCGGGACGCCCTGGCGCTCGCAGATCCGGATGATCCGGTGGGTGCGGGCGGCGGTCAGGTCGTGGGTGCGGCCCGGCAGGGCGGGCGAGAGCCACAGCAGCCGGCCGCCGGGGTCGGTGACGACCTGCACGTTCACACCATGGCGCCGGTGTTTGTGGGAGTAGTCGGCCCGGCCGTCGCCGACCCGGTCGCATTCGGCGAGGGTGCCGTCGAGCAGGACGAAGTCGGGTTCGTGCTCGCGCAGCGTCTTGAGCAGGCCCGGTGCACGTGCGGCGAGCAGGTCGACGACCGCGCTGGTGTAGGCGTGGGCGGTGGACTCGCTGATCCCGAACCCGGCGGCGATCTTTGCGAGCGTGGTGTGCTCGCGCAGGTACACCAGTGCCACCATCGCGCGCTGTGACGGACGGAGCTTGCAGCGCCGGTCGCCCTCACGGGTGACGATCAGCATGGTGACCCACTCCACGAGTGCATGCGGCAGGTCGAGTGCGGCAGGTCGAGTGCGGCAGGTCGAGTGCGGCAGGTCGAGTGCGGCAGGATGAACGACCAACGAGGCCCCCGAGCAACGTGATTGAGACGTCAGACATCTCGATTAACAGCCCGGGGGCCTCGCTCGTTGCGCTTCACGGACCGTCACCCGATCGGTGGCCACATCGAAGAAGCTCATTGGCTGCTACGCGGCAGGGCCGCCTGGATCGGGCTCCTCGCCACCCTGCACTGGAGCCTCGCGTTCCGCGTTTAGTCCGGGCAATTGGGGCCCGAGAGCGCTCCCCTCCAGGGTCTCCGCCTCTTTCGGGCGGGCAAAGTTCTGGGCAGATGGCGCACTGAGCAGAGGACCGGCTACCACGTCAAACGGTATGTGAAATCCCACCCGTTTACTGACAGCTTCAAGGGAACTAAAGACCGCTGCCCCGTCGCGGGCACCCGCCGTAAGTCTTTCCGTAGCATCCCATAGGGGGTGGATTTCACTTGAGCTGAGGCTAGTTCGCACACCAGGTTCGAAGTGCTCGACCCGCGAGCCGAATTCCCAGCTACTCACTACATGGTAGGAATTTGCGCCGTAACTAACCGTAATTGACGGGCCATTTACGGAGAGTGTTGATAGCGTCTCATTCTGGACCGAGAGGGTGCCGTACATCTCGATTGAAAGGACCCAGCCCTGAATGCTTCCGCACCTAAAGATGGACTGACCGTCCAGTCGATCAAGAGCGTCGTCTACCTCCCCCAATTTCAGAATTCTTGCAGATTTCAAATTCGGGCAAAAATTAGATATTACGCGTTCCAGGCTTAGGCCGCGCGTAAGATTTACACAAACGCCATCCATTCCTTTTACCCAGCCCACTCCTTTTTCGAATCAAAAACCACAGAAACCCTTTCCTGACGGGCCCCTCTGCGGCCAGAGGGGCCCCTACACCAGATGGCTGAACACTCGAACCTTAAGAGATTACTACCTGAAACTTCTCGTCTGGAATGATTCGCTCTGTCCTATTGTTCACGCCGAACTTCCCTCCGGCCGCACTGTTCTCGCCCGAAGGGACATGGCCTCGGATGCACGGCTCATTCCCCGTGACTGCGGGAGAATTGAGGTCCTGATAGAAGTTCCAAACACCATTTTGCAGCTTCGGAATCACATCTGCACAGAGTGCACCGTTCTTCCCACCCTCATGAGTTCCCGCGAACGGGTACTCGTCGCACGAGTCATCCGTGACCTCGCTGGGCTGGGGGATGAACGGCCTAGAGGCTCCGCTTCCGCAGGTGCGGGTACGGTTGGCTGTGGCGATTGCCTCATCCCCCAGGCGCTTCAAGGGGTTGCCCGCCGTACCCCATTGATCTATGAGTTTCTGCTGCGCCCATGCGTACGTCGCTGCTGCGGCACCGTATTCGGAAAGCGGGAGGACCAGCTGCGGCTGGACATCAGAGATCACGCAGCCTGTGCTCGTATTGTTCGAGAAGGTGGTGTCGCAGCGAACCTTCCTCGGGTTATCCTTCGCGAGCAAATGAATTCCGGCGACTCCGGGCACAACCACCTGAATCGCAAAACTAGTGGTAACACCAACATGCTTACCCGCCCCGGGATTCGCGGTGTAGTTCGATGTTCCGGCCGCCGTCTGGCCCACCTTGAGATTTACAGAACCCAGCCATGGGCTAGGCTTGGTGGGAGTGCAACTGGGGGTGCAATTGGACAGCCAGCTGAAACTGAGGGAATTGACCTTCCCTGTCGCCGAAGCCACAGTCATGGTCTGCTTCTCTTCCCAGCTCCCGCTGGTCTGCGACAGAGTCGACCCGATGGTCGCGAAGAAGATCGCCGTTCCGGTTACCTTCGGTGGCTTGCTCTGGTCCCAGAGAGTGTACGTCCCCTCCAGATTTGCGCAATAGGACTTGCGCGTGTACGTCCACTTACCTGGGCTGATTGAACATGTTGCTTCCGCCGCGTCCGCCGTCTTGGCGCCTGCCGGTGATATCGAGCGCCGCGTCTGCGATACCGGCTTCCATTCGATACAGGCTTCGCCGGAGGCCACGGCATGGCATTCGGGACCACTACCTTGGTCCTTGCTGCCGATCCGCAACTCACGAGGATCCTCTTGCGGAGGAGCATAGGTGCCAACCAGTCGCTGCCCGTTGCTCGTTTCCTTTGCCTGTGCCTGCCCTGAAAAAATCAGGGTCGTCATCATGGCGAGAAATATCGTCATAATGACAGCAATTTTTCGCTCCCGCACTGTCCCCCCACGTAGCAATCGGATTGGAACCTCGCATCGGCAAGGCGGCGTCGACACTATCGGAGCGTCATCAATCGGATCTCAGTTCGATACAAAGTGACTTGAAACCAGCGATCTTGGTCCTGATCCTGGTGGGTCCATCCCTATCGGGCGCCACAGGCTGCCGGCCTACTGAGCTTCTTCGATGTGGCCACCGATCGGGTGACGGTCCGTGAAGCGCAACGAGCGAGGCCCCCGGGCTGTTAATCGAGATGTCTGACGTCTCAATCACGTTGCTCGGGGGCCTCGTTGGTCGTTCATCCTGCCGCACTCGACCTGCCGCACTCGACCTGCCGCATGCACTCGTGGAGTGGGTCACCATGCTGATCGTCACCCGTGAGGGCGACCGGCGCTGCAAGCTCCGTCCGTCACAGCGCGCGATGGTGGCACTGGTGTACCTGCGCGAGCACACCACGCTCGCAGAGATCGCCGCCGGGTTCGGGATCAGCGAGTCCACCGCCCACGCCTACACCAGCGCGGTCGTCGACCTGCTCGCCGCACGTGCACCGGGCCTGCTCAAGACGCTGCGCGAGCACGAACCCGACTTCGTCCTGCTCGACGGCACCCTCGCCGAATGCGACCGGGTCGGCGACGGCCGGGCCGACTACTCCCACAAACACCGGCGCCATGGTGTGAACGTGCAGGTCGTCACCGACCCCGGCGGCCGGCTGCTGTGGCTCTCGCCCGCCCTGCCGGGCCGCACCCACGACCTGACCGCCGCCCGCACCCACCGGATCATCCGGATCTGCGAGCGCCAGGGCGTCCCGATCCTGGCCGATCTCGCCTACCAGGGCGCCGGCCCGTAGCTGACCACAGGCATCAAACGCCGGCCCCTGCAGGAACTGGCCCCCACCGAGAAGACCCGCAACCGTGCCCTGGCAGCCAGACGGGCACCCGTCGAACGCGGCGTAGCCCGCCTGAAGTCCTGGCGGATCTTCCGCAGGTCCCGATGCAGCCCCAACCGCATGACGTCAATCGCCAAGGCCGTCCTCATGTCGGCGTACGGTCTTTGCTCCTTAGCTGTGTACAGATGAACGTCCCCAATGGTTAGGCCGCTTTGCGCTCTCCCTCTATTGGCTGGAGGCGGAGTTCTCAGGGGGAGGGCTGATCATTGCGCGGATGGCCGCGCGTGTCAGTTCCGGACGGCTGAGGACGTCGGTGCTGTCGATGAACTGGTCGACGGCACCGATCGTTGGCAGGGCGCGGATGGCCGGGTCGGCGATGCGGGTGGTCAGCGCCGCGGCGAAGCGTTCGGCGTGCAGGACCTGAAACGGCCTGTCGTGGTAGGGCCGCGTGGTGGGGTCGACAGGGTCGGAGAGGCCGAGTTGGTTGTGTGCGGCCGCGACGGTCTCGTAGGCGCGCGCGAGGCGATGTTCGCGGGTGTGCCAGTCGGTGGCGGCTAGGGTCGCGGTGAGGACCGGGGTGAGGGCGGGTGCCTGGGGGGTACGGGCGAAGGCACTGCCGGTCCATTTGCTGTATGGCGGGTAGCGGCGGTCCATGAGCAGACAGAGTCGCATCAGATCGCGCACCAGTCGGGCGGCGACGACGGCGGAGCCGAGTTCGTCGCCCACTTCGCCGCAGCGTCCGACAAAGGCTTCTTCCTGGGAGATGCGTTGCCACTGGCAGGCGAGCAGGTAGAGCCAGAGATCATGGGGGTACCAGTCGAGGGCGGCTCGGGCCGGTACGAGGTGGCCGAGTCCGTCGTGGAAGACGGCACCGGCAGTGACCTCGGCAAGGCGCTGGGTGGGGGTGGCCAGCCAGTCCGTCAAGTTGATGTCCTCGCCCGGGTCGAAGCCCAGTTGCGTGGTGAACCAGGCGCTCGGGCCGGTGACTTCGACTCGGTGATGCACCGGCCCGTCGGTTGTCCGCATGACCCCGATCCCCGATTCGTCAGTGGCGGCGAAGTGCGTCGGGTAGCCGCTGAAGGTCTTCGGCAGGCGTTCGGAGAGTAGTTCCGTGATCCTCGTTCCGTGACGGGTGACGTCTTGCGGGGGCAGGAAGACCTGCAGGCGGGGCCCCCACTCGTGGTCGGCGGAGCGGGGGGTGTCGAACCCGAGGACTTCCGAGCCACTGCCGAGACGGGCGGCGGAGTGCGGCATCCCGGGGACGGCTTCGTCCAACAGGGGCCGTACGGCTTCCAGGTAGAAGCGACGGGAGAGTTCCAGTCCGGGGATGAAGGACGGCGTGGTCATGCTGAGGAGCGTGCCGGATCGGCGCAGGCCCGGTCGAAGGCTTTTCCACTCCAGGCAGACCACGGCCGACTACGCGTACGGCCGGCTCAATCCGCGAAAGGCAACCCGCCGCCCGGCACCAGAAGCCGACCGCATTCATCCGTACGCGGGTGGGGACGTTCAGGTGTACGCCGACACCTCACCCTGGAGTTGCAACGCTGAAGAAGCTCACCGGTTCAGCAAGGCCCTTGGGCGTGGGTAGCAGTTCTGACAGGTTGGCTCGCACTCGCTGAGATGATCTTGTTCGAAGGACACCGTGCTCATCGCGGACGGCACCCTGGTGCCCACCCGAGACCACGCGGTGGCCGAGCAATCGAAGAACTACCGCTACTCCACCCTCGTCGCCGGGGTCGGCCGGCTGCTCCCCGGAGACCGTAACGACTGCAGAGCATGGGCGGAATCCGGTGCGAAGGTAGCGGTGGGCAAGACGACGACCATCGCGGAAGGCGGCCATCTCGGCACCGAGCTGGTGATGCCACATCGCCGCACGAAAGGCCAGGCCGAACTCCCGCCCTGGAAAAAGGCACACAACAGCTCCAACAAGCAGGTCAGAGTCCGCGTTGAGCATGTCTTCACCCGCATGAAGAGCCGGAAGATTCTGCGCGACTGCCGACTCAAGGGCGACGGCGTCCACCACGCCATGATCGACTGCATAACCTCGCCATCACCGGGTGAACGGCCCGCCCGCCGGGCGGACACCCTGGCCCCACACCTCGCTGGAAGCCGCCGCCACCGACGGCCGGTCGGTGCGACTTCTGTGTCTGCTGACCTTGAGCGAGATCCTGGTCCGGAGCCGAAGGCGCCGCCAGGCTGCCTGCCTTGCGCGCGACCCCGCTCGGCCCGAGCAACCAGATGGACGACCCGCCGTCTCAAGGGTGTTGCCGAAGTCCGGCCTTCGGCAACACTCTTCAGTTGCGCTATGGAGTATGGCGGGTGGTGGGGTCGATGCGGCTGAGTACCCAGCGGATGAGGTCCTTGTTGAGGGTGAGATTCGGGTTTTCCTCCAGGGCGTCGTGGAGGTGGAGGGTGATCCTTGCCCAGTTACGGAATGATCCGTGGCCGACCATGTCGTCGGCGTACAGGATCAGTTCGGGTGGTGCTGCGGCCCAGATCTTCTGGTAGGCGGGGATCGTGGCCTGGACCTCGGTAGGTGTGAGCGGGCTGAACTGGTACCAGTCCAGGATCCGGGAGTGCAGGGCGGGATTGTTGAGGATCTTCTGGCGGGTGTTGCCGCTGCCGACGAGGATGATGGCGGCGCGGCGGGCGTCGTCTCCCCAGAGGGTGCGGAAGTACTCCAGTGGTTTCGTTCCGAGTCCTTGTGCTTCGTCGATGAGCAGGATGCGGGGTTCTGCTTCGAGTGCGTCGCGGATCTGCTGGTCGCAGGGGCCGGCGGCCTGGGGTGGTTCTCCTGGCAGGCCGAGGCGGGTCCAGAGCTGTGTGCGGATTTCGTTCATGTTGGCGCCGCTGTTGTAGCGCAGCCGGACAGTGGTGTCGGGTGCGCGGCGGCGCAGGATGTTGTGGACGGCGAAGGTTTTGCCGAGGCCGACGTGTCCGTGGATGCAGACCATGGCGTTGTGCTTCATGGCTTTGAGGATGCGGGCTTCGGTCTCGGCCATGCCTCGGGTGGCCATGGCGTTGGCTCCGGTGAGTCCGGCGAAGTGGTCCTGGCTGGGCGGTGGGAGCTGGGTGGGGCGGGGTGAGGTGGCGGGGGTGCTCACGGCTGGTCCTTGGGTTCGGTCGGTGGCGGGGTGTGGGGGTTGATGGGCAGGGTCAGGCCGGCGTCGGGTTCGGGGAGCTCGATGAGGTCGGGGAGTGCTTCTGCGGCGGGGTCGAATCCGTCGAGGTTCCGCAGGTGTTCGAGTGCTTCTTCTTCGGGCATCGCGTCCAGGGGTGTGGGGGGTGCGGGGCGGGTTACGGCTGCGTAGCGAATGTTGCGGTTCTTCTCGGCTTTCTGGAGCTTGGTGCGCAGGCGGTCGGCTTGGCGGGCTCGGGCGCGTTTGAGGCTGAGGCCCTGCTCGGGGGTGGCTTGCTGGGCCATGACGGCGTGGCCGAGGTGGCGGCCTGTCTGGGGGTCGTAGAGCTCGACGCGGTGGTCGTGGTGCGGGAGGTAGCGCAGGTGGACCTTTTCGCCGACGCGGCCGTGCATCCAGTCGGCGATGTAGTTGCGTTTGCGCCAGCGGACACCGCCGTTGTTGATGGTCAGGGGTCGGCCGTGGCGCTCCAGGGTGTAGGTGTGGAGGGCTTCGGTGGAGACGGTGTCGATGAGGGCGGGGTCGGCGTCCCAGGCCTCGCGGGGGGTGTGGCCGTTGAGGCTCTTGGGGGTGTTCTCGTGGTTCCAGCGCTGGACCCATTCGAGGACCAGGCGGACGAACTCTTCGAAGGGGAGCAGGGGCTGGTCGGGGTCGACGGGTTTGCCGCCGCGGAGGGTGGGGGCGTGGGTGTAGCCGGGCATGCCGGCGAACAGGGTTTTCTTGATGGCGCCGTTGACGGCTTCGACGTTGGGTTTGCCTTCGGGGTGAAGGGGGGCAGTTCGATGATGGTGGTGCTCAGGGCGCCGAGGGCTTCCTTGACGGTGGCGCAGAGGAATTCTTTGCCGCCGTCGACGCGCAGGTAGGTGGGGATGCCGCCGAAGGGGCCGTGGTGTTCGTCGATGAGGACGGCGTCGCGGATGGCGACGAGGACGGCTTCGCGGCTGGGGCGTTGCGGTGTGATGGCGAGGCCGCAGATGGCTGAGGTGGCGCAGTCGATGAAGAAGGTGATCCAGGGTTTGCGGATGTGGCCTTCGACGCGGACTTTGACGCTGGCTTCGACGTGGTCGGTTTCCCATGCGTAGTTGCGGTGGTGTCGGTCGCGTTCGCCGGCTACGTCGAACGCTCGCCGTGCTTTCTCGCCGTGGCGGAGGCCGGCGCGCATGCCGGGGGTGAGGGCTCTGTTCGTGGCGCGGTGGAAGGTGGGCAGGGAGGGGACGGGGTGGCCTTCGGCGCGTAGTTCCTTCCACGCGGCGGTGGCGTTGCCGCGCCAGCGGGCGATCGCGTCGAGCATGTGCGGGGTGAGGGTGAAGCTGGTGCGGCCTGGGGGTTGGTAGGTGCCGTTGTTGGCGCGGGCGTTGGCGAGCCAGCGGTCGACGGTGCGGGGGTCGACGCCGAAGGCGTCGGCGACGCCGATGATCCGGGTGCGGGTGAGCTGTTCTGACTGCTCGAGGGTGTAGAGGCGGTGGATGGCGGCCGCGCGCAGGGAGTTGAGGTCAGGGGCAGGTGGCATGACTGGGCGTGGTTTCTGGCTGGGGTCAGGTGAGGGCGAGGGAGAGGAGGCCGGCTCCGTAGCTTTTGGCTCTGCCGATGCCGGTTGTCAGGGCGTGGGTGAGCAGGGTGGTGTCGGTGATGCGGGCGATGCCGTCGAACTGGGTGAGGGTGAAGTGGGGGGAGGTGGGGGTGGGGCTGGTGCGGGGGAAGGGCCTGGGGAGGCCGGAGACGGTGGCGGGCTGAAGTCCGACGGCTTGGGCACGGGTCTGCCACCAGGTGATGGCGTCGTCGCCGGTGAGGTGGGTGATCTTGCCGCGGCGTTTCCCGGTGACGGGGTGGCGGTTGGGGTTGCCGGCGGAGCGGGCGATGGTGGGGGCGGCGGTGATGCGGTAGCGGACGGTGCGCCCGGGGGTGAGGGAGTTCAGCAGGGGGGTCAGGTCGACGGTCCGGGCGGTGCCGTAGTCGGCGGGCAGGGCGCTGAGGTCGGGTACATGGGCCGTCTGGACGAGGAGGGTGGGGTCCGGCCCGGACTCGGTGCGGAACAGCAGGCCCGCGGCGGCACGGGGGGTGGGGCTGTTGTGGTCGGGGGCCAGGCGCATGAGGGTCTTGTGGAGGCTGTCGACGTCGGCGAGGTCGGCTCTGACTGCCCGGTTGTGCGGGTTGAGGGCGATGCGGGTGAGGCTGGTCATGCGGGTTCTCCGTGCATGTACGCGGTGAGGGTGTCGAGCGGCCGGGGCCCGGCGTGGAGGTGTGCGGGGAGGCGTTCGGTGGTCATCCACAAGCGGCGGGGCAGGTGGCGTCGTGCATGGCTGGTGAGGTTGACGGGTTCGCTGGTGCTTTCCCGGTCGGGCGGGGTGGTGGGGTCGGCGCCCGGGGGCGGGTGTTCCCAGACGAAGGTGGTGGGGAGGTGTGTGGCGGTGGGTGGTGGTGCCGGGGTGCGGGTGAGGGGGGTGCGGGTGAGGAGTTCGGTGATGGGGTCGGGGCTGTGGGGGTTGAGGACGAGGGGTTCGTCGGGGAGGCAGGCGCGGCGGCCGAGGAACAGTCCGAAGCGGGGGCGCTGAAGGGTTTCGGCGATGTGGTCGGTGAGCGCGGCGGGTCCCTGGACGGCGATGGTGAAGACGGCGCCGGTGAGGTAGTCGCGTTGGGACACCAGGGTGGCGGTGGATTGTTTGCGGCGCTTTCCGTTGCCGGTGAGGATGCCTTCTTCGCGGGGGTAGCCGCCGCCGACGGTGTGGAAGTCGCGGTAGAGGGTGCCGGGCTGGTCGATGCGGATGGTGATGGTGAGGTCGCGGTGGCTGGGGGCGGTGGTGTCATTGGGTGACTGCAGGTGGGGGTAGGGGTCGAGGGCGTGTTCGCGGGGGCGGCCCTGGGCAGCGGCGAACATGCCGATGAGCTGGGAGCGGGTGGGGAAGGCGCAGGTGTCGCGGTAGTGGAAGACGCCGCGTTCGCCGGAGGACTGGAGCAGGCCGGCCAGGCGCAGGATGAGCCCGGTCACGGCCGGCCCGCGGGGGTGGTGGTTGCTGCGGTGGCGCAGGCGACGGCGAGGTCGTCGAAGGAGGTGTGGTGGGTGCCGAGGGTCTTGATGGGTTTGTTGGTGGTGCTGGTGTGGCCGTGGGCGATGAGGTGGCGGGTGCCGAGCAGGCGGCTGACGGTGGTGGCGTAGTTGGTGAGCGCCTGGCGCGCGGGGGTGGCGTAGCCGCCTTGCGGGGCGGCTTTGACGGGCTGTTCGAAGGCGGCGCCGTAGGAGACGGAGCGGCGGTCGCGGACGGTGTAATGGACGAGGTCGGGGAGGGTGTGGGGTGCGGTGGAGGTCTTCTTGCCGCCGGGCATGCTGAGGATGAAGTGGCGGACGAAGAGCTCGACAAGGCTGGTGACGGTATCGGTGGGAGTACTTGGTCCGAGGTTGTGGTGGAGGTCGGTGATGTTGATGGTCGCGAACCGGTAGAAGACGCTGGTGGTGAGGAACGCGGTCTCCAGATGGGCGCTGCCCCTGTCGCCTCCCATGGGCAGGTCCTCGACTGCGGTGAAAAAGTCCGGCTGCGGATCGCTGCGGTGGACGGAGAAGGCGGGAGCCATCTGAACGGCTGCTTCGACGTGACCGGTGGGGAGTTCGGCGAGCATCCGTCCGAAGAGGTTGATGCTCGCGGTGCGGCTGGTCAGGTGCGCGGCGAGGTCCTTTGTAGGCAGGACCGGGCTGATGTCGTCTTTGGGGTTGTGGGCGGCGAGGGCTTCCTCCAGTTCCGTACGGTGCTTTTCGCACAGGGCGACAAGGTCGTCGATGACGCCGGCGGGGAGGTAGAGCATGGCCTGGGTGCGGTTGCCGTCCTTGGCGTTGTGCTTGAGACCTCCGCCCTTGGCGGAGTGAACGATCTGGGCGGAGGCGAACGCGGCAAGGTCCTCGGGCCACTGGGCTTCTTGCAGTTTCCGGGCGACGAGGGGCGGCACCATGCGGGTGCGGACGGCGTGCTCCCCCAGATCCCGTTCGACGTTGAGGCGGATGGGGCGCTTCCACGCCTGGGGGGAAACGAGGGCCCTTGTCGCGTTCCCGTAGGAAAGGGTCTTGGGGTCGTTGTCGGCGTCTCGGTTAAGGTTCGCCGCGGTCACGGGATGCAGGATGTGCAGGTCGAGAAAGCGGGCCGGCTCGTGCATGGGAGAGCTCTTTCGGTGAGGCGACGGGCATGCCGCAGGGACGCTCCGCGGAGTACGGAGTCGTGGGCTACAGGGAGGGCCAAGGCCTGTCTGTGCTGTGCTGGCGGAGGTGGTGGGCCTGGGCGGGGGTGGTCCGAGTCCCGGGGCCGGGCGGACGTCGGGACGGGAACCGCCCGGGGCCTGCGCCAGGGGTGTCTGGCCGGTGGCTACCGGCAGGCAGCAGCGGGGCTGCTCTCAGGCGGGAGGATCAGGGGCGCCGGGGTTCGGGGGTGGCGAGGTAGAAGGCGTCGCGCCAGCGCAGTCCGACCTGGTCACGTTGGTAGGGGCGCTGCACCAGGTCGTAGAGGAGGACCCCCAGTCGGGGGTGACGTTGTCCTTGAGGAGCCGTGTGACGGTGGAGGGCAGGCGGCGGTGCAGTTGGTCGTCGCTCAGGCGGGTGAGGACGCTCAGAGTGTCCTCG
Organism: Streptomyces sp. S063; assembly: GCF_002832675.1. Lineage (NCBI taxonomy): Bacteria > Bacillati > Actinomycetota > Actinomycetes > Kitasatosporales > Streptomycetaceae > Streptomyces > Streptomyces sp. S063. The sequence continues at coordinate 7,468,625 of NZ_CP021707.1, read as the reverse complement.
GTGCGGCCGGCGCTGTGTCCGGCGGTGCGGACGGCGGCGGCGAGGGTGGCGCCGAGGTTCGGCCGGGCGAACCATGTGGCGGCGTCGGGTGCCGACGGAGCGGGGGCCGGTTTTGTGGGGGCAACGAGAGGGGCGCCGGGAGTGCCGGCGGCGTTTTCTCCTGCGGTGATGAGGACGGTGGGGTCTTCCGGTTCGGGGCGCACCCCTGGGGTGTGGGTCTGGGGGCCTGCTGTCGCGATGAGGCTGGCGACGGTGTAGTAGGCGCGGCGCCCGGCCCGGTGCGCGGTACGTCGGGCCAGATAGCGGTCCATGGGGGCGCATTCCTCGACGGGTCGGCCTCTCCCCCGGCTTAGGCGGACGCGGGTACCGGGTTCGGCGCACAGGTCGTGGATGTGGGTGACGAACTCGTCGCAGGAGGCACGGTGTTCGGCGGTGGTGGGCATCAGGCGGTCTTTCGGGGTGCTGAGGGCCGCCGTCGGCGGTGGAGGCCCTTGACGGCATGGGCGACGGCGTGGGCTGCGGAGTTGTGGCGGATCCGGGCGGCTTCGGTGACGTCCCGCAGAGCGGCCGCGGCCGCGGCCGCGAAGGCGGCGGGTGCGTCGGTCTCGGGCTCGTCCAGCAGCCGCCAGAACACTGTCTCGGCCTTCGGCCAGTACCGGGCCAGGGCCTTGTTCGCCCACGTGGTCTTGGAGGTTCCGCTGTGGGTGGCGGTCTTCCAGGCCTTCTTTGCGACGGTCGCGAGCCGTTGTGCGGTCTGTTCGGCTTCCCGGCAGCACTCGGCGATGCGCTGGGCTTTGGCCGGGTCGTGTTCTTGGGTCCAGTTCAGCAGCGGCGGGGTGATCGCGGTGTACCACTGGCGGTCGATGACCTTGCCGTCCTGATCGAATCCGTGGACGCGGATCCGCAGACTGCGCCGCAGGTCCTCAGGAAGGTCGTTGAGGGTGTCGAAGACGGCCGGTCGGGCATATGTGCCGTGTTCGTCTGGGGCTAGGACCAGTGTGTCCAGTTCCCGCCACCACGCGCGGGACGCATCAGCGCGGTTCTTGGTGCGGCGCCGGGTGACGCTCTTGCGTTCGGTGATGAACCGGTAGGAGAGGTAGGGATCAGTGCTGATCTCGGGCTCTTTGGGCTCCTCGGCTTCCTCGGGCTCTTTGGTGGCCCAGGTGAGGTAGGCGTCGGTGACGGTGCTCCCGCCGGGACCGGGCACGAGGAGGATCGCGTGCTGGCTCTGTCCGGTCAGTAGCCGGCCGGGCCAGGTCACCAGAGTTGACGGGTTCTGCGGGCTGGGAGTTGTCTCTTCCCAGGGGCAGGCGTCGGTGCCTGGCAGTTGTTCGTCGCCGGTGAAGGCCGGCACACCGGCCAGAAGCGTTTCGTGCAGGGTGCGGCCCAGAGGGTGGAAGGAGACGCTGGAGCGCAGGGGCCCGCTGTTCTGGCTTCCGGTGGTGACCCCGTCCACGGTGCGGGGGGTGCACTGGCCCGAGCGGCCGTAGTAGTGGTGGATGAGCAGGATCTGCAGCGCTTCGGCGGTGGGCACGGGCTCGGCGGTGTGGTGGCCGTGTGGGCTGAACCAGGCCAGGTTGTTCCCGGCGGGGCGCCCGGGCACGAAGGTGTTGATGCCGCTGCTGTGGTCGCACTGGGTGCGCAGCGCGGGCTCCTGCAGCCAGGGCCGGACCAAGTCGAATGCGTCCCAGGCGTGTTGGTCGAAGTAGGCGTGGACGGCGTCCGGGGTGAACCGGCCCTGCTTCAGGCAGGTACGGCGCAGGGCGTTCCACTGGGAGGCGGTGAGTTCAGGATCGTCCAGGCCGGTGATCCGGGCCGTGATGGCGGTCGCGATCCGCAGGAGAGCTGAGGCTGCCGGGGGGTGGGGCAGGGCGAGGTCGTCGATGGTGTGGGCGTTCAGGAACAGGTCCCGCAGGCCTCGTTGGCTGTAGTGAGGGCCGGTGCGGGTGTCGATCCAGGGGTCGTCGGCTGCGCTGAACGTAGCGGCGGAGGAGGGTGATGATGGCACTGGGAGGTCTTTTCGGTGATGAGGCGGGTGCGGCGGAAGCGGGCCCGCAGGAGAGGTCGGCAGCCGGTCTCAAGAAGATCTCGGGGTTCTCCGTGTGGTGGAGGCGGCAGCAGGGTGTCCGCGAGCAGTTGCGCGCGAGGCGTCTGCGGCATGGGTCGTCACCGGGCCCTTGTGGGGCGGAACGGTGTGCGATGTGCGGCCGGGTGTTCGGCGGTGCGTGAGCACAGCGAATCACGTCGCGACGGCACCTCACTGCCGGTGAGAAAGTACGACGATCAAGTAGTGGCGTAATAGTTTCGCTGGTGGTCTTCACGCACGGTGATCATTGCTGCTTGTGGTGGATGAGGCCGAGTTCGTCGTCCATGCGCAGCCAGTGATGGCCGAATTGCTCACCCCGGTCACGTTCACTCTCCCGGGTGACCAGCTGGGTGGGCAGCAGCAGTGTGTCGGTGAGCAGGGGGTGCTGTTTCCAGCTGGCGGGCGGCTGGTGGCGGGCTCCGGCGCGGGCTGCCCAGGCGGCCGGGACGGGCACCGTGTGTTCCAGGATGCTGCGCAGGTGGCGGGGGCTGAGATGCTCCTGGTCCGGCAGCGGAACCAGACCGGCGGCGTCGAGGGTCAGGTGGCCGTCGGCGGTGCGGTAGCAGGGCAGCAGGCGGCGGGGCAGGACATCTGGGCGGGTAGCCGCCTGGGCGGTGGTGAGGTACTGGCGGTGCAGGTCGGCCAGGGAGGAGACCCGTTTCGGCGGGGGCACCAGGTGCAGTGCGCTGAGCTGCTGCAGGCAGCTGGTCCGCCCCCGGTGTGCGGCAGCCATCCGCTGAAGACGCGCCGTCTCTGCGGCGAAGCCGGATGTGACGCCGTGGACCTGTTCGACCAGGGCCTGCACGTCGTCGGGCACGACGAGCGGCTGCTTCTCCAGCTGCGGCAGGAGCCGGGCGGTTTCGTGGAGGGTGACAGGAGGTTCGATCGTGCCCCAGCCGGGTGGCAGTGAGGTAGCCCCGCGGGAGTTGACCGGATGCAGCACCGTCAGGGCAGGGCTGTCGTCACCGTCCCACCAGACCGGGCGGCGGCTTTGGCCGGCCCACCGGCGCGTGAACCGTCCCAGGCGGCCCAGGCGCTGCAGCAGGCGTGCCGCGGACGCGAGGTCGCTGACCATCACGTCGACGTCGATGTCCAGGCTCATGTCGAGCAGGCTGGTGGTGACCACGACGCGCCGCAGCGGACGCGGGCCTGTGGGCCCCAGTTCGCGGCGGAGGTCTGCCAGGGTGTTCTGCCGTCGCCGCTCCCCCACCCGGGAGTGGACCAGGACCAGGTCGTGGGCCGGGCCGGTCCAGATGCTGCGCAGGTACGCGTAGGTGTCCTGCGCATCAGCGACGGTCGCGCACACCACCGCCGCGCACCCGCCGTCGTGGATCACCGGTTGAAGGGTGTCGGCGATCACGGCCAGGCGCTCCCCGGCCTCCACGCCACGGCCGGTCTGGCCCAGGCGACGGTAGATGACCGGCCGGGTACGGATCCGGGCGGTCCTGCGCTGAGCGGCCCGTTGCCGGTCCCGGGCGGGTTCGGGCATGAGGTGAGCGGTGCCTGTGGCCGCGTCCGCGAACAGCCAGCCGGGATAGCCGGGCGCGAACGGAACGCCATGGAGTCCGGTGCGGCCCGCTCCGGACAGGTAGGCCCGCACCAGCTCGGCCGTTGTGGATGCGGGCATCGTCGCCGACAGCAGAACAACCGGACTGTTCAGGGCTCCCAGCCAGTGCAGCAGACGCAGCAACTGCAGTTGGCTGAACGCATCCAGGGCATGGGCCTCGTCGACCACGACCGTCCTGCCCGACAGAGCCAGCATGCGCAAAGCACTGTGCCGGACCGGGAGAACGGCCATCTGGGCCTGGTCGATGGTGGTCACGGTGTACTGGGCCAGGAGCACGTTGTCCCGTCCGCGCAGCCACCGGTCCGGGCCCGCTGCCCCCGGCCCGCACTCCCTCTCGTCGTCGGAGAACAGCCCGTCCTGATCGTCAGCGAACGGGCCGTCGGGCGGCCCGTCCAGGACGGAAGCGTCCTCCGGGGAAAGACTCCGCTGGGTGTAAGCCTCGTTGAGATCGCTGTGGTGGTGCACCAGCGTCACCGGAGCGTACTCGGGCCGGTGTGCGCGCACGTACCGGTCCAGGACCTCGTAGGCCTGGTCGGCGGCAGCAGTTGACGGCAGCAGCCACACCACCCCCTGCGTACCGCAGTGCTCGTTGAAGATCCGCGCCATCTCCAGGGCGGCCACACTCTTCCCCGCCCCCATCGCATCGGTGACCACCGCGATGCCACTCCCCCGCCCGACGACCAGACGCGGCAACTCCTCCATCACGGAAGCCTGCAGAGCATTCGGTTCCACGAGTCCCGGGTTGGCAGTGGTAAACGGGACGCAATCCAACGAAAAGCGGGCAAGGCCGAGCCGCTCAACTTCCTCCTCAGCCTGCCGGCGGGCCTGACTGTGATGTTCCGCGGCGCCGAAGGACGGAGTGTGTGCGTTCGGTACCCAGTACCGGCGCTGGCTCGCGACCCGGTCAGCGACCATCGTCAGCCCCGTGATCAACACCGCAGCCTCAACCGTCATCTGCTTGGGAGCCGCATCGGCACAGAACAGGTGCCAGAGCAGGCGGGTGTAGCGGCGGCGCAGATCCTGCCACCCCGGCCCGCCCAAGCTAGTCTGCACCCGGTGAGCGGAGGCTGCTCCGTCAACATCGAGCTGCAGAAACCGGCCGTGATGCCCGCCCAGACACTGCGCAGCACGGACTGCGGGGCTGTCGTTACCAGCGAGCTCGAATCCAAGCTCGCCCAGCAAATGCAGACCCGCATGCATCGACGCGCGCGCGTGCGGCAGCTCCACCACACGGCCCGCGTCCGCCAGCAGGTCTTCCCCCAGCCGTATCTGCGCCACGGGTTCGAGAGACTGGAAGTACGGGATCAGCTTGCCGATGTCATGCATGGCAGCCAGAAACGACACCAGTGCACGCGCCCGCTCCTGCGACATGCTGAGTCCTGTGCTGATGACCTCGCGCTGGCTCGGAGTCAGGAACCGGTCCCATAACACCCCAGCCACCGCCCCCACATCGATCAAGTGGAACAGCAGCGAGTACACCATCCGCGTCGCGCGATCGAACTTCCCCCACGGACGAAGATCAACACCCTCAAACCGAACATCCTCAACAACTCCCATTCCTCCACGCTGCCACCCCACCGACCTCCCCAGAGCAAGATCGCGGAAAAGGCGGAGAACCCAACCTGGCGTTCAACCTCTGTGGCATCATTCGACTAGCCAGCACGAGCATGACTGGCAAAGCGCCTGAGAAAGCCCAGCTCAAAAAGGGTAGAGCCCGCGCAAGCGGGGCTGATTCGTACGGCCAGACCCGCAACGCACCCCAGGCCGCGAAGAGCCCGCGCGAGCGGGACTGATTCCGTCACCGCGCCGCCGACCTGAATGTCATCGAGGTAGAGCCCGCGCAAGCGGGACTGACTCGCGTCCTTCGTTGGTTGTGCCGACCGGCGCCTGTAAAGCCTGCGCGAGCGGGGATGACCCGTCGGCATCCGCACCCCCGACATGGCTGCTGCCGTGGAGCCAGCCCGCGCCAGCACGAGCAGGAGTGCTCGGTGTTGGGCAGGCGGGACTACGTCTCCTCGTCGTAGAGCCCGCACGATCAGAGAGTGCCAGCGAGCTGCCTACCCTGCCTCGAGTCCAGCTCAGGCGAGCTGGAATGACGCGACCCGGTAGCCGACGATGTCCTTGCTGGCCGCGTGACAGCCTGCGCGAGCGGGACTGATTCAAACCGGCGCACCGAGCGCCGCCTATGGGAGACATAGAGCCCGCGCGAGCGGGGCTGACTCGCGTCCGTCGTCGGTTGTGCCGACCGGCGCGTGTAGAGCCTGCAAAAGCGGGGCTGGCTCAGCCCTCTCCGTTAACGTACCTGCGCCAGCGGAGGTGCCGCGCGCTGTGAGTAGGTCTTGTTGTCCAGCGTGGGCTAGAGCCCGCGCGAGCAGGGGCGCCTCGATACGAGGACTGCATGTGGAGCCCGCGCGAGCGGGTGTGGGCCGCGGAGATTTGAGCCATGGGCACGGGTCTAGCGCCGAATCAAGTGGGAGGTGAACCCCGCCACCTCGAGGCATCTCTTACTGAGCCCGCGCGAGCGGGGCTGACTCGGCGGTCTGCTGGGTGTGTGTCAGGGGGAAGCGGTAGAGCCCGCGCGAGCGGGGCTGGCTCGGCGAGAAGGAGCGCCAGGCCGCTGGCAGGGTCGTAGCGCCCGCACGAGGGGGACTGACTGACTCGGCCCTCGCCGTTAACACGTGCCTGCGCGAGCGGCAGTGCCTCGGCGAGGTACTCGAAGTTCAACTCCACGACGGGGGCCAGCTCGTAGGGACGGGGGGACTGGGCAGGTATGACAGCAGAGAAGTGCAGGTGAGAAATAGTCCGCGCGAGCGGAAGTGACCCAAGGGGCGTGGTGGTGACGTCAATGCCTGCGTGGTAGAACTCGCGGCGTGAAAGTGGCCCGCAAGTGCCTGCGTCAGCGGCGGTGACGTGCTCTTCCGCACCCCGCACTGCGGTCCCATCGGCTGAAGCCCGCGCCAGCGGGAGCACCTCGGACGCCTTGTCCAGAACAGTCGCCGCCGCGCTGCGGAGCGCCCGCGAGCAGGAGTGACGCGACCTTGCCCCGGTCGACGACGATTGTCTCGGGGGAGAGCCCTTTCGAGCGAGTGCCCGCCGGAGAGCCAGACCTCGGAGCCCTGGCGTAGCAAAGTCTGCGCGAGGGGGGTGTCACCACGACGACCGGCCCGGACCCGGCCCACAGGTCATAGAGCCCGCGCGAGCGGGGGTGTCGCGCGCTGAGAGTAGGTCTTGTTGTCCAGCGTGGGGCGGAGTCCGCGCGAGCGGGAATGACTCGCGTCAGCTCACCCGGTTCGGGTAGGGCCGAGCCAGCGGGGGTTCTCCGCAGTCGAGCCGGACATCCCCAAAGCCTGTGGGGTGCTCCGGCGGCGTCCGTCCCCGATCTGGTCGCGGTGCTGTAGAGCACGCATGTGCGGGAGTGAACCAGCGCTGCACATGGGCTGTGAGCTCGTGGTGATACCTCTGCCCTTCTGTGGCGCGTGGCAGTGCTTGGGTTCGGGAACATGTGCCGGCGCTGGCTCTGTCCTGAGTTACTTGATTCTCATTCGTTCCTCTGGCCAGCTGGTGCCGCATTGGGCATCACCCGTCACAACGCGCCGTTGCAGCTCCTTCGTCACGCCTCGTAGCTTCGGATGTTCGCGTATCCCGGGGGAGAGTCACTTGCCATCTGATCCACATGAGGAGTACAGAGCGAAGTTCGCTTCCTACAGCATGAAAGAAGCGGATCTGAGGGCGGCGAAGGCGCTTCAGAGGATCGGATGGCTGATTCTCGCAGGGGCGTTATCTTTGACAGGTGTGCTCGGGTACACCGTTGCTATTGGCCTATGGAAGTCGAACGACGGGTTCACCCGGTGGGTTTCCCTGGCCATCGTCAATGTCTTATGGGTTGCGTGCGCCTACTGGCTGTACCGCAACCACAAGACCCTGGCGACCAAGGCAAGTGCTTTCCGTGACGCGCTCCAGGAGCGCCAGACGGCAGCGGCCGGACTGCCTCTTGACACGACATCAGGGCTGCGTGTCTACCGCGAGGCTTCGCTCGACGTCATCGCCTCCTACCGGGCGCAGGCGGGCCGCAACAGGCGCGTGCACAACTTGTTCCAGCTCGTGATCATCACGGGATCGATCGTGGTTTCCACCCTCACGGCGATGAACCAGGGATCCAACCAGCTGATGGCGATCTTCACCTCGTCGTTGAGTGCTTTCGTCGGAATCTCTGCCGGGGTCACCGGTTATTTCAAGTTCAGGGAGCGCGGCACCACTTCACAGTCGACGGCGGATGAGATCGAGAAGAACTACAATGCCAGCGCGTTCCAGCTCGGTGAGTATGTGGGGTTGGAGGAGGGTCCTCGGCTCGTTCTCTACGCCGGATCGGTCGAGAGGATCAAAGAAGAGCAGCGTAAACGAGAGATTCAGCTGGAGCAGAGCACCTCACGCGACGAACATTCGGCGCAATGAGCGGCGGCGGGGACAAGGCCGAAGGGTTTCGGGAGCGGGCCGTCTCGCTGTCGGTGATTCGCTGGCTGCTAGCACCGCGCTGGCGGTGGCGTGCCCGCCGTCTGCGTGCCGACCACGGGCCCGCGCTGTCCCACGAGGCCGCTTGGTGTCTGGTCGCGCTCGCCGACGACCCGGCCAACCTGCCTTACGCGCGCCGCCGGGCCTTGCCAGTTCCTGGTGTGCCGCCTGGGGTGATGGTCGATGTGTGGGCTCATCTCAGTACGGCGGAGCAGCAGCGGCGCCGGGCTTGGCTGGCCCGTCACGGCCGGACGCCTCTGCATCGGCTGGGTATCCCGGAGGAGGTGATCGAGCTGGCCGGGCTGCATGTTGTCGAATGGGCGCTGCCGCCGGACGTGCCATCGATCTCGCTGGTTGTCCAGCAGCGGCCCTTGCCTGGACGGGGCGATGGGGTGGGGTGAGCAGTCGTGCCGACGGGCGTGGGGGCGGACTTTCCCATCGGTGCGGGTCACGGATCTGGTACGGGTTGCATCCGGCGGGGAGGTGGCTGGTCATCTCGCTGACACGGCCTCGGTATTCGTGGCAGGGTGCGGTGATCGGGTCGGCGGACAGTTGGGGTCCCGTGGAGGGGCGGGTATGGAGTGGGATGGTCGCCGTCGTGAAGGACATGTCCCCGGCCGCGCGTGGCGAGGGGATCGTGCCGCGCCCGCTCGTGATGTTCCCGGGGCACGACGAGTGGGTCGGGCTGGTGGTAGGTGGCTCAGGAAGGCCGCCCACTCAACGCGGTCCAGTACGCGCTCGCCGGGACCGTCGAACCCGTAGACATCGCCGTGTCAGTCGGCGCGAGGGAAGAGGACATCTAACGCAGCCGCCCGCCCGGGGCGTTGGCCCGCTGGCACGGAGGAAGGGAGGCAGACGCAGTGCCCCGTGATCCTGACAACGACGCGACGCGCCGTATGGGCACTGCCGAGGCTCGGTTAAGCGCCGATCAGCGGGAGACTGCCGAGAACGAGCGTGTCGCGCTGCAGAGCCTCCGTCACGTCGTGAAGAACCTGGAGCGGGGTGTGGCCCGCCGTCGGAGAAAAGCGCTCCTGCGGCTTATATGCGTGCTGATCACGGCGAGTTCGTTCCTGACCGGCACCGTCTGGGCCGCCCTGCAGTGGGACTCTCCCCAGGTCCTCGTCCGCGTCGGCATCGTCTGCGGCGCGGTGCTGCTCCTTTCGGGGACGGCGGCCTCGGTGCTTGGGAGAGTTCAGGAAAGTGTGCCTCTGTCCGACCTTGAGGAAGCTCTGGACAGCAACCGCGAATCGTTGCGGTTTCTGAGCGCGCTCTACTACCCGAGCCTGCACGAGAGGCGCAGTCTTTACCGTGAGGACGTTGCCGGAACGATCGAGCAGCACCGGAGTGACAGCCGCAAGTACCGGCGTGTCCACAACACCCTGCAGAACCTCATCACGGTGGGTTCCGCAGCCACGACGGTCGTCGCCGCGCTGGACACCCGCAATCAGTACACGTGGCAGAACATCACCATTGTGTCCATCGGGTTCACCGTCACCGTGGCAGCGGCCTTCACCGGCTACTACAAGTACCGCGAGCGCAGCTACTTTCTGCTGCAGACCGCGGACGCTATCGAGGAGGAAGCCAATGCGTTCACCCTCGGGGTCGGCCCGTACAAAGACTTCTCTCCCGACGAGGAGCACGAGGCTCTAAAGCTGTTCACCCAGCAAGTGGAGAACCACCGCAACGAGCAACGGCGCCGGCAGCAGCAACTGGACCAGCCGGCCGAACAGGCCCCAACCACCGGTACGGCACCGGCCTGACGCGGTCTCGCTGCCGGGACGCAGCATGCCGCCCAGACATCCACGGCATCGAGATCGCCCCAACCTCCCCCACCGCCTCGACCACGTACTCCCTCCGGTCGCCACGGACCCCGTCAGCTACGCCCACGGTCGCACCCCCAGAACATCAGCGTCACCGACCCGACGGAAGGGGCGCGGCCTGGGCCGCGTTTCCCATACGTGCCGCAAGCAGTCCGCCGGTTCCTCAATCACCCCACCCAGACCCCACCGCAGTGGCACCATTCATCTACCAACCCAAGTGAGAGAACGCGCAGGACGCGTCCGGACGACCAGGCCGCCGGAAAGGGTAGAGCCCGCGCTAGCGGGAGTGGCCCGCCCGTCTCGGGTCGATCAAGAGGCTCGGAGCGTAGAGCCCGCGCAAGCGGGAGTGGACCGACCTGCTGGGGCGTCTCCTCCCTAGTCGATCCGTGCAGCCCGCGCGAGGAAGTGGACCGCAGCCGCTCGCCGACCTCGTCAGGGAGTTCGGGTGCAGCCCGCGCGAGCGGGGATGACTCAACCGGCACGATGATGCGGCTGACCTTGCCGTTGTAGCGCCCGCGCGAGCGGGAGTTACCCGAAACTTCCTGTGCAGGAGATTGGCGACAGCGCTGCGGAGCCCGCGCAAACGGCATGATCCGCTGTCGTGTTCGGCGTGGCCGCTGACATCCTCGGGGAGCCGCCTCGAGCGGGAGCAAGCCAGTTCTCGATGGCCTTGACCCTCCGCTCACCGAACGAAGGCCCGCGCAAGGGGGCAACTCGTTCGCCGATCGTTCATCTGCCGGCCGTAGAGCCCGCGCGGGAGTGATTCGAGTTGCGGTACCCATGTCAACGTCTTGCGACTGTAGAGCCCGCGCGAGCGGGGCTGACCCGTCGTCCGATTCAATGCGAGTAATTCCGCTGTTGAGCCCACACGAAGCGGAGGTGACTCGACTCCCGGCTGCTGGCTGGCCGACCTCTCCCAGTGGAGCCTGCGCAAGCGGGAGTGGCCCTTCCCGGTTTCCGGTCTCCACCGGCATCAAGACGTAGAGCCCGCGCGAGCGGGAGTGACCCTGGGTCACGGATCTCCAGCACGTCAAGCTCGAACGCGGAGCCCGCGCAAGCGGGGCTGACTCGCGTCCGTCGTCTATCGTGCCGACCGGCGCGGTGCAGAGCCTGCGTAAGCGGGGCTGACTCGACCCTCGCCGTCAACACGTGCCTGCGCGAGCGGCAGTACCTCGGCGATGTACTCGAAGTTCAACTCGACGACGGGGAGGCTCATAGAGACGGGATGAACTTGGCAGGGATAGCAGCACAGACATTCAGGAGAGGGACAACTCGCGCAAGCGGGAGTGACTCGACTCCCGGCTGCTGGCTGGCCGGCCTCTCCCAGTGGAGCCCGCGCGAGCGGGAGTGACCAGCTCAGGCACCCGTGGCCACTCAAGACAGACTCGTGCGGCCTGCGGCCCGCGCGTGCGGGGATTGTCCGAACTTCCTCCCCATGAGAGTAGTGACAGCCTCTGCCGATCCCAGGCAAGCTGGGTGATCCACTGGCGTGTTCGGCGCGGCCGCTGGCATCCTCGGAGAGCTGGCTCGAGCAGGAGCGAACCGGCTCTCGATGGCCTTGACCTGCCGCTCACTGAGCGGGGCCTGTGCGAGGTGGCAACCCGTTCGCCGATCGGCAAGTTCGCCCGGGCGCAAGCGACACCGAGCCGTGGAGAGGCAACCTCAGCACAAAGCCGCAGGTCTAAGGCATCATCGTATTGCAACTCTCAGCGGAGCGAACAGGCGATTCTCATGTACCTGCATCAGTAATTCTCACGGCATGCCTGAAGCAACCTCATATCACCCCTGCTCCAGCAGCTAACATGCGCCAGCCCAAATGACATTGGAATGAGAATCATCTACGGCAGGGAAGTGAGAGTCAGCAGGCACCTCGCCGTCCTCGCCCGCACGCCCCTCCCCCACCTGACGCGCGCCCTGCCCCGCCTGGCCCCCCACGACGAGGCCCATCACATCGCTGCCACCGCGCGCTGGAAGCTGCTCGAGGCCGGGCAGCAGCCCGTCCGCGCCTGCACCCTGTGCACCCGCCACCGCAGCCACGGCGCCACCGACACCGCCTGGGCTCATCGGCCGCCGCACCGACTGATGTGCCCACGCCACCACCAAGCCGCTCCCGACCCGCGGCTCACCTCCACCGTCCGCACCTGGGCCGTGCCGGAGCTTACCGCCGCGCACCACGCACACCAGCGACTCCTACGACACCCCCGAGCCGCCACCGCCTGGACCGCTGCGCGCGCCATCACCACCCGCTGGTACGACCACCAGCAACACCTCACCCACCGCTGGCACACCCGCCTCACCCCACTGATCGCTGACAGCCCCCACCTGGCCACCACAGGCAGTGCCTCCCCCGCCCTGCTGACCCGCGACCTGGTGACCTATCCCGAAACCGTTGCTCTCGCCCGCGCACTCGCCACCCTGCCGAACCGGCCACACCGCGACGCCGGCAACGCCCTCAACCTCATCGCCCACCGACTCGGACTACCCCGCCTGCCCCTCAACGCGAACGATCCGCTCCATGCCTTCCTCACCCACACACGCCACTGACCAGCACCATCCGGAATCCCGAGCTCTCAGAGAACGCAACCGCCTAAAGGCGTGCCACCACACCTACGAGAAGACCAAGATCAATCCCACACAACTACCGGACCGCAGGCTAAGCACCCGAACAACCAAACCGAACACGCCCCCAGACCACGCTCATCACCCTGAACGCAACCACTTCACCCCGCCCCGAATCCCACCCCCAAAGACGAAACACCAGACCAGAACAGCCCAGCCCAGCCCTCTGAAGATCACTGACCCGTCACACTCGTTGTAGAGCGCGGAGGCGGCCACGGTGTTCTCGTGCAGGGCCGTGGTGTGGATGGAGCCCCACTTCCCGTCCAGGCGCTGTCCCTTCACCGACAGAAGCAGATGGTCATGGAGCAAGGGTCGGCCGGATCGGGCCTCGTAGTGGCGGAAGCGGGCGGCGACCAGGCCGCCGGGCGGCCGGACACGGTAGTTGCCGTCCTTGCCATACCGGATCACCGCGACCTCGTCCTCGATCCACTCCAACACCCGAACGATCGCGTACTCGTGCGCGGCCTCGATCACCAGACGGGTCTCCTCATCCCCGAACGCCCACAGGAGGTGTGGGCAGGGTCTCGTAGTCACGGGCCAGGCGGCGGTGGAGCATGAGCCAGCCGTAGGTCCGCTCGACCGCCCATCGCTTCGGAATGGGGGTGAAGCCCCTGGTTCCGGGGGTGCGGGCGGTGATCTCCACGTCGATCCCGAGTGTGGCTGCGTGTTCCACGAGGTGCCGGCGGTAGCCGCCATCGACCCAGACCTTGCGGATGGCGGGGTGTTCGGCGGAGACCTGGTCGAGGAGTTGGGTGCCGGCGGCCACGGAGTCCTGCACGCTCGCCGCGGTGACCAGCACCGCGAGCAGGAGGCCGATGGTGTCGACGACGATGCTCCGCTTCCGTCCGACGATCTTCTTCCCGGCGTCGACGCCCTGGCCGGAGGCGGGGACGCTGGTGGAGGTCTTGACGCTCTGCGCGTCGATCACGCAGGCCGACGGTTCGGTGTCCCGTCCTTCCTTCTGCCGCAACAGTTGCCTGAGCAGGCCGTTGAGCTGGGCGAACACGCCTTCTTGCTGCCACTTCGCGAAGTATCCGTAGACCGTGTTCCAGGGCGGGAAGTCGTGCGGAAGGTAGCGCCACTGCACGCCGGTGCGGTCCACATACAAGATCGCGTCCATGATGTCGCGCAGGTCGTGCTCGGGTGGCCGGCCGAAGTCCAGGGCCCTGCCCCGGCGTTCGAGCCGCCAGGCGGCAAGAACCGGCTCGATCAGCTCCCAGCGGGCATCGGACAGATCACTCGGGTACGGACGTCGCGTAGGCATGCTCCTGGCGTACCGCTCCGGACGGAGTGCGCCCAGGCGCACGGCAACAGCGACGGAAGCACACCGTCAAGGACTGGACATCCTGGGAAGAGACAGGAACGGACCGCCTCCCGCCCCTGCCGTCACCCCACCCGGCCAACAGACCTCAACCACACCTCCAGCCCCACCAGCACCGCAGTTCCGCACTCCAAGAACCGATGGATACACGGGCATCCAAGGTGAAAACGACCTCTTAGGCCCTTGGCCGCGAGTGAGATGACCATCTCATCCACGCCGGAAAGGCGCTTCTGACGCTTCTTGACGATCTTCGGCTCGAAGGAGCCCTCGCGGTCGCGGGGCACGGTTATCTCCACCGGGCCGACGTCGGTCAGAACGGTCTTGGCGCGGGTGCCGTTGCGTGAGTTGCCGCTGTTCTTCCCGGCCGGATCGTGCTTGTCATAGCCGAGGTGGTCGGTGATCTCGCCCTCGAGAGCGGACTCCAGCAGTCGCTTCGTCAGCTGCTGGAGCAACCCACCCTCGCCAGTCAGCTGAAGGCCCTCGGCCTGAGCCCGACACACAAGCTCGTCGATCAGCCGGTCGTCCATGGACTTCGACGGCGCCGTCTCAGACGGCTCGACGGTCTCGGCCTCGGTCACGTTGTTGCTGGTCATCGATGCATCTTCCATGATCGGGAGTTACACCGAACGTTTTACAGTCCCGCGTGGGAGCAGGCGGGGCAGAGCAGCGCGGTCATAGGCCGGAAGGATCCGGGCGCTTCTCCGCATCCCATCGTCCGATGGTGAATTTGCCGGCGCGAGCCCCTTGATAGAGGGCTTTTGCACCGCTGCTCATGAAGGCGATGACCGGGTCGTTCAGACCGTGGGCGAGTCGGTCATGGCGTTCGAGTAGGTCCCAGGTGCGGTGCATGTCGGCAGGGGATTCGACGGGTGTCACCTGTGGTTCGGCAAAGCCGGCCTGACGCAGGCGCTCGTCGAGCTGGGTGGGGGTATCCAGGTCCGGAATACCGTGGTAGCGGCAGATGGGCTCGATGTATCGCTCGTGGTCCGCCAGGTCGAGGCCGTCGGCGGCAAGCCAGTCGTATCCGAGGTATCGGCCGCCCGGCTTGAGGACCCGGAAGGCCTCCGTGTGGACTTGGAGCTTGTCAGGCATGTGGCAGATGGCCTCGAAGCTGTAGCAGACGTCGAAGGTCGCATCGGGGAAGGGCAGCCGAGTAGCGTCGCCTTCGATGAATTGCACCGGGAGGGCTGGGCCGATGCGTGCAGCTCGTTCCCGGCCTTGGTGGTGCGCAGGTGGCTGAGGTCGATGCCGACGACCTGGGCGTTGGAGTGCTGGGCGATGGTGACGGCTGGGCCGCCGACGCCGCTGCCGATGTCGAGTGCCCATTGGCCCGTAGTGAGTCGAGCGCGGTCCGCGAGAGCACGTTCGCTGCGGGTCTGGGCGGCGGCCAGCGTTTCGTGGGGCCGCAGCGGCGGAAAGTGATGCGAGTCGCCCCAGCCCGCCTGGCAGATGTCGTTGACCAGCTCGTAGTAGGTCGTGACCATCTCCGTGGTGTGGTGATGGCGGGTGTGCGGGCTGGATACGAGACGTTGGAGGCGTGCGAATTGGGGTTCAGCTGTCATGACGAGCTCCTGGGTCGCTGGGGAGGCGGGGTGTTGTAGCGGGGCTGCCGACCGGAAGTTCGGGGCCGGGGTGCGTAGCGAGCCAGCGGCCGAGAGCCCAGAGCGGGAAGTACTCGCGGTAGAGGCGGTAGTCGAGCATGGCGGTGCCGAAGAAGACTCCGGTGACTGCGGTCTGCGGCCAGCTTCCGTCGGGGAGTTGGCGGTCGCAGAGCCAGGCGATACCTGATTTGACGGCTCGGCTTCGGCTGCCGGTCAGCTCAAGGAGTGCGAGGAGCGCCCAGGCGGTGCTGACGGGCTGGCTGGTGGCGCCAGGCACGTATCGGTTCTCGATGCAGCCGGTGTGGTCCTCGCCCCAGCCGCCGTCCGGGAGCTGAATGCTCTCCAGCCACCAGCCGGCCCGGACGAAACAGGGGTGAGTGCGTGGCACTCCTGCGGCCAGCAGCCCGCGGACCGCGAAGAGGGTGCCGTAGATCCGGTTGACTCCCCACGCTGCGGGCCAGGATCCATCTGCTTTCTGCTGGGACAGCAGGAAGGCGCGGGCTCTGCTCAGTGCTTTTTCGCATGCCTGTCGTTGCGTGCTGTCGCCGCGCTCACGCAGTTGCGCCAGGGCGACGGCGGCCGAACCCGTGCACTCCGTGTAGGAGCCCTCGACCATGCAGTGGGTGAACATTTCCGCCGGGTTGAGGTGCTCCAGCAGGCGCGGTGCTCGGCGGGCCTCGTATGTGCCGAAACCTCCGTCGCGGTTCTGTCGGGCCAGGAGGAACTGCGTAGCGGCGGACGCATCGAAGGAGGGGGCGGCACGGCTTGCGCCGGCCCCGGCGAACAGAGCGCCGACGGCTTCGGCCGTGCAGTCGCTGACCGGCCATCGATGGCCGCCTTCGGAGAAGCACCAGCCGCCGCGGGCGGGTGAGCGGGCCGTCAGGTGGGGTGTGGGGATCTCCTCGGTGATCTGTGCGCCAGTGAGGAAACGGTCGGCTCTTTTGACTGCCCGGCCCGTGTCCGGGCAGGGTGAGTGGTCGGCGAGGAGAGCCTCGACGGCGAAGGCGGTGTCCCAGGTCTGGGAACGTGCCCCGGCATAGCGGGTTCCCTCATGCGGGTCGGTCCAGCGCCAGTAGTCGAAGGCCGTCAGCGAGCGGTCGACCTCGTCGGGCCTCTCACCGCTGGCGTGCAGGACCAGGATGTCGAGCAACGAGTTAACGGGAGACAGCCCCAGGCGTCCGGTCACCGCGTGCTCGTGCTCGACCCGAGCACGGCAGCGATCCAGTGCGCGGCGGCGCAGCGCAGGGGAAGTGCGGTTCTCGTAGGCGGCCAGAACTCGTTGGAGCAGTCGTAGCGGGGCGGTGGGTGAAACTGCCGCGTCGATGCCGATGCGGTGACGGTCACTGCGCCGCAGCGGGCGGTCGAAGAGTTCCCTGCGGAGATCTTCGACGACTCTGCCCTGCGGCCCTTGGAAGCGGGTGCCGTACAGGTAGGTCATGGCCTGGGAGATGGTGCGTGTGTGGCAGTAGAGGCGGTCGGGATGGATGGGCAACCACTTCGGCAGCAGGAAGAGCTCGGGCAGGAGGGGGTGCATGGCCCGGTAGTCGTAGAGGCCCAGCAGTGCGAGCCAGAACTTTCCCCAGGAGGGAATAGCCGCGACCCCGCCCGGTTGGGCGCGCAGCCACTGCCGTGCGGGGCGGCACAGGGGGTGGTCGGGGGCGAGGCCTAGCAGGCGCAGGGCGATGTAGGCCAGGCTGGTGCAGTAGGGCGACGGTCCTGCGGAGGCGGGGTGCAGTCCCCAGCCTGTCTGCCGGAGGCGCTTGACCCGGTAGTGCTGCACGATCGGATCGATTTCGTCCGGTGGTAGCGGTCTGCCCAGGAGGTGCCTGGTGATCACATACTGCGAGAGGATCATGACGCTCCAGGACATCTCGCCTTCCCAGGAACCGTCGGACCCTTGAAGGGACAGCACACGCTGGCGTGCCAGGCGGTGAGCCGACCGGGGATCGGTTGCCGACCGCTGACGATCGGTGGCGTATCCCAGCGGGTTCTCGGGGGCGGACAGGCCCATGAGGTTCTCCCTGATCTGTCGCATGACCCGCGGCTAGCCCTGCTGCCGTCTGCGGTAGCGCAGGATGCAGGGATCCGACGGCTCGGAGATGAAGGCCGTGGAGTAGGACGGCCGGTGGGGGGCGCCGAGGAGCTGCAGGTCGAAGCGCCGGAGCAGGACGCTCCAGATCGCTTTGACTTCCTGCGTCGCGAAGGCGAACCCGATGCACCGGTGCTTGCCCCCGCCGAAACCGATCAAGCGATACGGACCCAGATGTTCTTCCCGGCCTGCGGCGAACCGGGTCGGATCGCAGCGCGCCGGGTCGGCGAAGACCGACTCCATCCGATGGGCCGCGGAGGGTGACACCATCACAAGCGTGCCTTGGGGAATGTGATGCCCCTCAAGGATGAAGGGCGTGCGGGCCTTGCGCATCAGGACCATCGTGGGCGGATGGAGCCGTTCCGCCTCCTGGATGCAGTGCCCCATCCACTCCATACCGTGCAGCTGCTCCACCGTCAGCGGGCCCCGGGGGATACGACGCGCTCCTGCTCCTCAAGCAGCTGGGGCAGCATCCCCGCCTGCTCCAGGAGCACCACACCCGCCCACGAGGCGAGGCCGACGCTGTTGTGCACTCCTGCGAACGTCATCGAGATCAGCATCCCGATCACCGTCTCGTCCGGCGTGAGCTGTCCGCTTGGAGTCCGCGACTCCAGCAGGTGCTGCAGCAAGTCCTGCTCCGGTGCGTCCGAAGATCTTCTGCGCGCGTCAATGACCTGCTGCAGTTGCTGGGCAATGTGCCGACGCGCACGGTCCCTGCGTCGGAACGCCGGCAGAGGGAGCCGTACGTCGAGCAGCCCGGCCAGTCGCATGCCGCTCGCCAAGTCGCGGTAGCGGCCGATGGTGTCAGGACCCATGGTCCGGTGGATCTCACGACCGAGCAGGCAGCGGCCGCTCACAGCGGCTACGAGCTCGGCCATCGCAGGAACGAGCCCGATTTCCCCTTCGGGCCCCCACCCCTCGATGCACTCGTCGATCACGGTTTCCATGAGGGCGGGATAGCGGCGGAGGTGAGGCGCCGTGAGGTGCTGCGCCAGGAGACCCATCTGGCGGTCCATCTCCTCGGGCTCGGCATCGAAGGCGATGCCTGCGCCGAAGATGGGCTTCATGAAGGGATAGGCGTCGCCCGGATTCAGCGTGCTGTCCGCAGCCTTGAACACGGTTTCGTGGGCCCTCGCACCGCAGGCGAACACCGTCTGTTGGTCCAGCAGGTGGAAGCGGAACAGGTCACCTGCATACGCCCGTCCCGCTTCCAGAAAAGCCACGGGATCCTTCCCGAAGGCCACGGAGTTCCCCAGCAGGCGGGAGCCCTGTGGCAGCGCAGGGATGGCCTGCCAGGGCTTGATCTGGTCCTCAAGGGCGGCAGGAGGCGTGGTTCTTGCCCCGTGTCCGGGCCGGTCAGCTGACGTGGTCACGTGGCGCTCCCTCGGTATAGGGCGGATGAGTGCGACCGAGCCACCCGCCCCAGGCGAGCAGTTCCCGGGTCCGGCGGGGCAGGGCGGGGAGGTTCGATTGGCCGCTGTCGGTCAGCGCGCGTCCGGCAGTGCGTGCAAAGGTCGTCGCCAGCGGCCACCTGCGGGTGTCCAGAAGTGCCAGCTGCCGCATCGCCTGCCGGGCGCGTACAGGGCTGCTGCGCCATTCGGCGAAGAGACTGCGGCGTAGATCCGCCGACAGGGCATCGGGGGCAAGGAAGAGTCTGCCGAGTACAGCGGAGACGTGCGTCGGAGCCCAGGAGGTACTGCGGCTGCGTCGGCGGTAGGCGCCCAGGTGGGGAGCCTCTGCCAGTTGCTCGGCGTCCAGGAGGGCGAGGGAGAGGCCGTGTGCGGCCAGCGGATGGTTGTGACCGACGGCATCGCCCACGAGGGCACAGCGCCCGCGGCCGTGGAAGTCGCGCGGCCGGTAGGTGTTGGACGCCCACTGGACCAGCCGCGAGGTCAGGGCGATCCGGGCCGCCGGCCGGAGTGCACCAGGTAGGTGCGGCAGGTACTCCTCCAGCAGATGACGTATCAGCGTCTGTCGAGAAGGCCCCGGCATGGGAATGTCGAAGGTGATCCTGATCCGGTCGGGAGTGAGGCGGAACAGGAGGATCGGCCCCGGAGCACCGAGCACGACGTGACCATAGCCCTCCGTTGGCAGCGTTGCGAGGGGTAGCACGATCCCTGCCGTACGGCTCAGCTTGACCGGTGCGCTTTCCGTCGGGCAAAGAGCCCGGCGAACGGCGGAGCTGCGGCCTTCTGCACCGACGACGAGGGCTGACCGGAAGTGGCCGTCGGTGGTCTGCGCGAGGCCGTGCTCGGTGGCCGAGAGCAACCGGTGCCCGGACAGCAGGGTAATGCCCCGGTGGTCGACCACCATCCTGAGCAGCGCGGCAGTCAATTCTTGGTGCGGCATGCTCAGGGCCATGGCGCCGGGGTGCTCCAGCGTGATGGGCGGCTCGCCGTCTGGAGGGTGGACGATGAAGCCGCGATGGTGCGCACAGGCAGCGCCGTCGAACTCGACACCCAGACGCCGCAACGCGGCGACGCCCGTGGGATGAATCCACTCACCGGACAGATACGGCTGCCGGGCTGGGCCGGGGTCCATCAGAAGCACCTCGGCTCCTCGTCCGGCAAGCCCCAGTGCGCTGGCACAACCGCCCGGGCCTGCTCCGGCGACCAGCACGTCGGGGTTCTTCACGGTGCGGCCTTCCCAACTTGTAGGGCTCTGTCCCGCGCGGACGAGCGAGCTGAACGCGGCACCCGGGGCTTTTGCACGCCACATACGACGCTACGAGAGATGGCACTCGCGAGTACTAGTCAGTTACTCCAGGTGCCGCGTTCTCGCACGCCTTGGGCACCTGCCGGCGCCAGCTGTCCCGTATACGGGATCAACGTTCGAGGCCATGCGCCGACAAAGGGAGAAACCGTCAACGCTCCAGCTCGTCGGCGACTGCGCTCCGACCGTCGCCAGGGTCCCGGCCCCATCCTGGGATCGCGCGCGCCCGGCCGGTTGGCAGGAGAACAACCCCGAACCGGTTGGGCCGCGGTCCGGAGTCTTTGGTCAGACGACTCCGGCACGTGGCCCATCAGGGCATTGGCGGCCGCCGACCTGGCCGTAGTACGGAGAACCGAGGAACCTGTCGAGCAGGCGCGCCGGTAGAGCGCACAACGATCAGGATTGACCTTTTGTCGCCGGTCAACCACTTTGTGGCCTTGCGGAGAAATGCGCAGCTACCGATGCTGTGGGCGGCACCCAAGGCATCACCGAAAGGAACCAATTCATGGCGCACCGTAAGGTCTATCTGGCGGTAGGCAGGACGAACACGCGGATCTACCGCTTCGACCCGATCGACGGGGACACCCGTGTGGTGGAGAAGGTGCCTGCGTACAAGGACGGTTACACCGCCATGGGCGCGCAGTACCGGGGTGATGACAAGGAGCCCCTGCTTTTCGCCGTCAGCGGCAACCGGCTGGTCACCATCGACGTGGAGGCCGGCACGGTCTCGGACAAGACCGTCGCTGGGCTGCCGGGCGGGCTGAAGTGGTACGACGGTGACATGGACGACGACGGGAAGAAACTCTTCGTCGCGAGCGGCCCCGACGTCCCCAGCTACATGATCGACGTGGTGGCCCGGACGGCGACAGAGGGGCCTCGCCCGGGCTCCGGCCGGTGGGACGACTTCGCCCACCACCCGAAGGACGGCCGACTGATCTCGGTCGAAGGCGACAACGGCGACCTGCTGCACGTGGACCCCCGGAAGAACCCCATGAAGACCGTGCTCAGGAAGGGTGTCTTTCCCCCTGCCGAGGCCAGCAAGTCCAGCGGTTCCCGGAAGTCCTACTCGGCCACGTTCTTTGACTCCGCCGGCCACTTCTACGCCGTTGACTCCGCGGGCAACGTCAACCACCTCGACCTGAGCGGCAGCACCGTTCCCGACCGTGCCGAGCGGATCGGGAAGGGGAAGATCCCCGTCGACGGCCTGGAGGTCGTGAACGGAGCCGGATGCATTACACCGATGCCGGTACCTCCCAGTTACGACGAGATCCGCGTGACGAAGAAGTCCTCCGGATCGTGGCAGAGCTCCGATCCGCAGGGCAAGGTGTACAGCGTCGAGCTGACCGTCACCGCTGCGAGCAAGGCCGGAGGCGAGGGGAAAGAGACACGCAGGTTCCGAATCTCGTTCGACCTGCGAACGGCTCGCGGGGCAAAGGTAGTGGCGTCCGGTGTCGACGTCACGCACGAGGACGGCAAGGTGTACATCGACTCCCAGGCAGATCAGCTGCTGACAGCGGGGAACTCGCGGCCCATCGCCGTACAGATCACCGTGCCGGGCGACCCCGCCAGGCTCCCGAGCGAGTATCCGCTCGACGGGCTGAGGGCCACACGCCTGGCCTGACACCTGCCCCGGAGCCGGTTGCGCCACCCGCTCGCGGCGGAGACCTCGGGGAGCCAGCGTCGTGCACAGCACCAGACAGCTTTCCGCTGCCAGGAGCCCCATATACGTCTGCCCAGGTCGGCGGCCGCGACGGGGGTCGGTGACGTGCCCGATGGTGGACAGCAACATCAAGGCGACCGGTTGGTCCAGGTCCAGGGGCCGGGCGGCCTGGGCCAGGACGGCGTCGGGGTCGGGGTCGGTGAGGTCAGCGTCGATGTGCGGGATGCTGGTGGATCACGGTGTTGTCGCCCTCGGCCGTGATCGTGCCCTCGATCGAGGCGAGCTGGAGCGCGATGCCGTTCGCCTGGATCAGTCCCTGGGCGCCGCACCGTTCGCGGCACTCGGACATGACCGCCCTCGACTGCCAGGTGATCCAGGCCTTGGTGATCGCCGTCAGCCGCTCGTACGCTTCGCGGTCCTCCCCGCCGGCCCGGTCCCACTGCCGTACGACCGAGCGCTGGAGCAGGGTGGCGGCGTAGGTCGTTGCCACGGCGTCGAGCAACGGCGTGTGATGCCCGCGGTGGGCGATCAGGGGCACCCGCTGCCCCTTCGTCATACCGGAGGTGTGGCGGGTGTGGGCGTAGCGCATGGCGACGTCGAGCGCGTGCCGCATGACGCCGAGCCCGTGGGCGGTCATACAGAGTTTGCCCATGGTGACCCGGCCGATGGACTCCAGGAACCGGCGGCGGGAGCTGCCGAGCGCGCTGGTGAACTCCCCGTCCGGGGTGAGGCGGCCGTGGTCGCCCTGGAGGAGCGCGCCGAACGGCAGGCGAACGTTGTCGAACGTCGTGGCGCAGTGGTCGACAGGGCTGCTGGTTGTCTGGGGCAGCGGCCTGACTCCGATGCCCGGCAGTGGGGTGCCGTCGTTGTCGCTGAGCGGCACGAGGAAGAGGAAGACGCCGCGGTCGGTGCCCTGGACGATCAGACGGGCCGCGACGACGGCGCCCTTCGCCCCGCCGGCCGGGCCGGTGTTGGGCATGAACTTCGCCGCGGCGGGGTGCGGGGTGTGCAGCACGAACTCCCTCGCCGCCCGGGTCGTACGTCGCGGTGGTCTCCATCTGCGCGGCGTCGTTGCCGTGGGCAACCTCGGTGCACAGGAACGTCCCGATGCGGTCCCCGCGGACGTACTCGCCCAGGTCCCGCCCGGCAGCATCGTGGTCGGCAAGGCTCCCGAAGAACAGGTTGTAGTGGATGGAGATGATCGTGGCCATGCCCGGGTCGACCGCACCGGCCCACTAGTGGATCGCGGTCAGCTCGACCGGGTCAGCCGCCAGGGCCTGCGGCGCCTCGACGACCCGGTTCACGAGCCGGAGCCGGTCATAGCTGAGGCGTATTCGCTCCTGGTGCGTCAGCCCCTCCTGGAAACGGAACGGGGCGGAGCTGAAAAGGCTCCGCCACCGGGCATGGATCGTGCCTAGCTGACCGGTGAAGAGGACGTCGGCAAGAGAGGCGGAAACGGGGACAGAGGAGACGGATGCGGAATCCGGAATCTGAGAGTCAGTCACACCGTAGAAAGCTAGCCTGATTGATCACTCCTAGCGGCGTGAGGATCACCAGGATTGAGCAGGGCGAAAACACGGTAGGTACCCGCACCATCACCCAATCCAATCCGCTCGGCAGCAGGTTGGCGCGATCGGACCGGAATGCAGGAGGGCCTGCTCTGCATCCCGGCAACGGGATCCAGAGCAGGCCCTCCTGCATGTCAGGGCGCGGCGTTGTCGGCGGCGAGCTTGACCAGCCACTCTTCGTAGGCGGCCACGTAGTCGTCGGCCACCGCCCGCGCCGTGGTGAGCGCTTCCGCGCTCGGTTCGTCGTGGCCGGCCCCGAGGGCGCTGGCGGTGGTGCAGTACAGGCCGCGCGCGATGAGGTCGAGGAGGGTTTCCCACTCCTGGGCGGCCTGCTCGGGGTTCGTGATCGGGTCGGGTGAGACGTGCACGGGTGCCTCCTGGGCTATGCGTCGGTGGTCGTGAGGGCGGTGACGACGTCGCCGGGCGGCGGGGTGATGCCCCCGGTCAGGTAGCGCACTCCCCCTCCCTCCGAGGGGGGAACGGCCCCCTTGGTGATGGGGTGGCGGCGGGAGGCGGCGGTGCGCCACCCGTACCGCTCGTCCCACACGAGAGCGGGGGCCGGGGCCTGGTCGTCGTCGAGGACGAGCGCGGCGACGACGCGGTCCTCCCCGGGGAACTGGACGTCGGGCGCGGCCTGCTGCGTGGTCCAGCCGGCTCGGTGGAGGGCGGCGGCGACGTCGGTCAGGTACGGGGCGATGTTGCGGGCGCGCAGGACGGTTTCGGCGCGGGCGGTGGCGCGGCGGACCTGTCCGGCCGGGTACCCGAGCTGGGCGGCGGCCTCCGCCGGGGTCAGGGTCGGGTGGGCCTCGATGTGGTCGGCGATGCGGTCGGCCCGCAGCCGGGTCAGGGCCTGCTGCGCCGTGTCGCGGGGCTACTGGACCGTGATCCAGGTCTTGTCGCGCTCTTGATTGCGCTTGCGTTCGCTCCCTGTCTCCTCGATCACACGCTCTCTTCCCGACGGACGGAGAAGGCACCCGCGGCAGCCGCCTGGACTGCCGCCTCCGCGGCCCGTTTCGGGAGTTGCGGGTCCGGATTGGCACGCAGGAGCACTAGCTGGTGGTAGAGCGGCGCCGTGGCGGCGATCAGCAGGCTCCGCGCGTCCGTGTGCTGGGCGGGGAGTTCACCGCGCCCGATGGCGCGCTCGACGAGGATCTCGCACTGGGCGTACCGGTCCGTCCACAACTGCGTCTGGGCCCGCGCGGCCTGTTCGGAGTGGAACGAGGCGGCCATCAGGGCGACGGCGAACGACGGCTGTACGACCAGGGATTCCTGGATCTCCTGGTTGAGGGCTGTCAGATCGCCGCGCAGCGAGCCGGTGTCCGGCGGCTGCCAGTCGATCTCGCCGGCGGCCTCGATGACGTCGACGAGCAGGCCGCCGACATCGCGCCAACGCCGGTAGACCGTGGCGCGGTGCACTCCGGCCCGCGTCGCGACACCCTCCATCGTGAGTCCTTCGTGACCGCCTTCAGCGAGTTCGGCGCGCACCGCATCGAGAACCTGGGCGCGGATGCGAGCGGTGCGACCGCCCGGACGGCGGTCCGACGTCGTGTCCAGTGAGTCTGTCATCGGCAATCAGTATCCGGTTGATCAAGGCGGCAGGGCCGTGCCAGCATCTTAACGCGACAGTTGTCGCCCTAGGCTCACTAGAGAGGAACCGCCTCCACGATGCCGCCCGTTCCCGCTGACCCCACCGTGCTCCACCCGATGCCCGAGCACCCGCGCGTGGTTCTGCTCAAGCCGCTGGTGAAGTCGCCGCTGATCGAGGTCGGTGACTTCACCTACTACGACGATCCGGACGACCCGACCGCGTTCGAGACGCGCAACGTCCTGTACCACTACGGTCCCGAGCGGCTTGTCCTCGGCAAGTACTGCGCGCTGGGGACGGGCACCCGGTTCATCATGAACGGCGCCAACCACCGCATGGACGGGCTTTCCACCTTCCCGTTCCCCACCATGGGGGGCGCCTGGGCGGAGCACTTCGACCTGATCACCGACCTGCCCGGCCGGGGCGACACGGTCGTCGGCAACGACGTGTGGTTCGGCCACGGCGCCACGGTCACGCCCGGGGTACGCATCGGTCACGGCGCGATCATCGCCGCCGGCGCCGTGGTCACGGGCGACGTCCCCGACTACGGCATCGTCGGCGGCAACCCCGCCCGGCTCATCCGCACCCGCTACGACGCTGCGGACATCGCCCGGCTCCTCGCCGTGGCGTGGTGGGACTGGCCAGTGCAGCACATCACCAGGCATGTACGGACGATCATGTCGGGGACCGTCGCCGACCTGGAGGAGGCCGCCGCGCAGATCGACCAGCCCTGACACCGTCCTCGCCACACCGCCCGCACCCGTCCCGCGCCAGAAACAAGTAATAGCCCATGTCCCGTCGCCGCGCCCATATCGCGATGGTCGGCGTCCCCATCGTCAGCCATGTCCTGCCCAGCCTCGCGCTCATCCGTGAGCTGGTGGCCCGCGGGCACCGGGTCACCTACGCCAACGACCCGTTCGTGGCCGACCGGATCGAGTCCGCTGGCGCGGAGCTGGTACCCTGCACCTCCACGTTGCCCGTCGCGGACAACGACTGGCCTGCCGATCCCATCGCCGCGGCGAGCCTCTTCCTCGACGACGCCGTCCAAGCGCTCCCGCAACTGCGCGCCGCCTACGACGACGATCCGGCCGACCTGTACCTCTACGACATCGGCGCCTATGCCACGCGCGCCCTCGCCGAAGCGCAGGGCCGTCCCCTCGTGCAGCTGTCCCCGACGTTCGTCGGCTGGGACGGCTACCAGGAGGAAGTCGCGGCGCATCTGCGGAAGCTGCCGGGCGCCGACGCGTACCGGGACAGGTTCGCGCGGTGGCTCGCCGGCTGCGGTGCGACCACCACGGACGTGGACACGTTCTCCGGCCCGCCCGCCCGGGCCCTCGCCCTGATCCCGCGAGCGATACAGCCGCACGCCGATCGAGTCGACACCGACACGGTGACCTTCGTCGGCCCCTGCTTCGACACCCGAGCAGACACGGACGGCTGGACTCGCCCGGCGGCCGCGGACAACGTGCTGCTGATCTCGCTCGGCTCGGCGTACACACGCCAGCCCGCGTTCTACCGCCAGTGCATCGCGGCCTTCGGCGACCTTCCCGGCTGGCACGTCGTACTCCAGATCGGCAAGTACACCGACCCCGAGGAACTCGGCACCATCCCGCCCAACGTCGAAGTGCACTCCTGGGTCCCGCAGCGGGCGATCCTGGAACAGGCCGACGCCTTCGTCACCCACGCCGGCATGGGCGGCTGCGGCGAAGGGCTCCTCGCCGGCGTTCCCATGATCGCCGTGCCGCAGGGAGCCGAGCAGGGCATGAACGCCGACCGGCTCGTGGAACTCGGCGTCGCCCGCCGTGTGGACACCGCTGACGCCATCGCCGAGACCCTTCGCGCGGCGCTGAACGACCTGGTCACGGATCCGGAACGCGTCGACCGGTCCAAGCAGTTGCAGGCCGCCGCCCGGGCCGAGGGCGGCACCCCGCGCGCCGCCGACCTCATCGAGAACATGCTGGCCGCGCCGAGAGCCCCGCGCTCTGAGCACTGCCACTTCCGTTCCCCGGCTGGCGCCGTCCTCATCCGAGGACCTGTACCTGCAGGACAAGCGCGGAAAGATCACCGCCAAGGGCGGGGCGGCGGAGTGGATTCAGAAGATGTACGCACAGCGGCGCACCCGCCCGGCCATGCCTCCACCGTGCGCCCGGCTCTGGTCAGGTGGATGCCGTGGCGCCCCGGCCCTCGGAAGCGCGCGGGCCGGGCACCGTCGCTGCTGGGGTCAACTCCAGGCCCAGGTCGAGGCGGCTGGCACGGCAAATCCACACCGGTCCTACGACCTCTACGAGAGTGTCGGGTTCCGACGGAGGAACGAGTACGTCCGTTACCGCAAGCCGCTTGCTTGATCGACCGCACATTGGGCTGTCGGATCAGTCCACAGGATTTGACAATAGCTCAGGCACGAAGCCGCCGATGCGAAGACGGATTGTTTGAAAACCTCAGCAGCACGTGGTCGTTGTCTCTGGCGGGGTCGGAGAAGATCTGCTGATTCGGTGCGATCCGGAACTGGAAGCGTCAACTTCCGTGAAATGCGGTAGCGTTCCGCGCCGTAGTAAGTGGTCTGTCCGAGAACGAAGAGGGATCTATGTCTGTAATGAAGCGCATAGGCGTGGTCGCGAGCGCCCTCGTACTGGTCGGGGCGGTGGCGTCACCCGCTTTCGCGGCGGATCGGACGATGTCGGTCCCCGGGGGCTACATGAAGCACGTCGACAACGGCGACATCTTCAAGGTCTGCGACACCAGAGCGGACGGGAAAGGCATCTACGGCCAACTCTGGTACGACTCCTTCTACGCCACCGGCGGCTACAAGATCGTCCTGAAGCTGTCGGACGGCGGTGACGCCGGCTGCGACAGTGCAGTGCACGACATCGGCAACAAGGGTCATTACGTCATGACCGTCTGTTCCGGAAGTTATGCGCCGGACCCGTGGCCCAACCACAGCAACTGCACCCACTCCGCAGGGTTCAACGAGTAGGCAGCCTGGAGGGCGGCCCGGCAGCCGGGCCGCCCCTCGGTTCTGCAGGCGGCCGCCGGCGCGTGGCGTCGCCTCCGGTTGCTCCGGGGCGCCTCCCGTTCGCGCTCCCTGACCCACCGCCCGGGGGCGCGGGACGGTTTGCAGGCGATACCCCGGCGGCAGCACGGACCGACCGGTCGGGCCGCCGCTCGGCGGGAATGCGCACGGACGTACGATCCGGGCACGGCCGACATCGACATCCCCGCGCACCTGATCGAGCTGGAGTCCGCCGCGTGGGCCGAGCAGCGGCAGGGCGCGCTGACGTTCGCGGCTGCGGACGCGGTGCAGGCTGCGTACCGGGAACACGCCGCGGCCACCGGTGTGTCGCGCCTGGACCTGGAGATGGCCGTCAAGCAGGCCGTGCGGCGCCCGGCCAGCAAGTCCGCAGGATGATGAAGGGCCCCCACCGCCATAGCAGTGGGGCCCCGGGTCAGCTGAAACCGTCCAACACCCTCAGCAGGCGAGCGGTCAGGCGGCCGGTGCGTAACGCACGATGGTGTCCTCGCACGGCCCCTCGGCATACACCTTCAGCGCCTCCAGCTCCCGGTCATCCGCAGTGAGACGCCAGCGGAGCTTGGTGGACACCCACTCCCCCACGTACCGGCACTGCGCCTGTGGGGCCGGCGGCATCCAGTCCGCCGGATCCTGATCCGACTTCGACCGGTTGGTGCGCGCCGTCACCGCGACCAAGGAGACGTCCGCGCCTTGGTCGTTCGCGTACGCCTCCCGCCGCGCCGCCGTCCACGCGGAGGCACCAGCTGGCGGGGAGCGTCATTCGAACCGTGCGGTATTCCCGGCTTCCGGGCAGCTGACAGGCACAGCCGGAAACGTTCAGCGGCCGTCGCGGCGCCATTCGTAGCGCCACACCGCGTCGAGGTAGCCCTCCTCTTCCAGAGAACCGCGCTGCGGCGGGCCGAGAGGGCGTGCTGCTTCCACGCACCGTTCGTCGTCGTGGAGGGCAAGCCCGTAGACGGCAGCCAGCTGGACCAGATGATCCGTATCGTCCAGCACAGCTGCCATGGCGTCCGCGAAGACGGGATCGTGGTCCCTGCCCTCGGCAACCACGCGGCAGGCGGTCTTCCGTACCACCGCGTCCGGATCGGCCATCAGTCCCAGCAACGCCGTGCGAGCATCGCGGGAAAAGGCCGGCGGCGAGGACAAGGCGCTGAGCCCTTGCGCCGCCGCGCGCCGTACCCGGGCATCGGAATGGGCGGCGTGGGGCAGTAGGGCCGCTTCCACGCGGGGGTCGCTGTGTTCTCCAAGGGCGACCAGCACCTCGGTGAGGACGGCGATGTCCGTCTCGGCGGCAGCCCAGCCGGTGAACAGGTCCAGAGCGGGACCAGCGAACGCATCCTCGTCGCTGTCGTCGAACAGATGAATAAGGCGGAGCACCTCGGCACCGAACAATCGGCGGGATGGGTCCGGGCTCGTACGCAGTACCGCCGCAGCGGCCCAGGTCGCCTCCTCCCGCCGTCCACTCAACTGGAGGCTGGCACGGCTCCACGTTGCATGGGCCTGCTGATCGCCCTGGGCCAACGCGCGGTCCATCAGCTCCTCGAACGAGGTTCGTACCCCGAGCAGTTCCTCGACGTACGTGAGGATCGCCCCATGGCCGTCCCGCACAGTCATGCCACCAAGGGTGAACTCGACGACTCTGTCGTACTCGCCGTCTTGAACCTGCTTACGGCCGACAGCGTCCCGGCATCCGGTACGGCGTCGCAGCTCGGCCTCGACCCCCGTCTCGTGCCAGCGGCGCGCGAGGTCCCGGGCCTCCAGGAGTTCGGTCTCGGGATACCTGCCGCGGATCTCGTGGTCCAGGAGCGCCTCGAACAGAGCGGGCGACCCCGAGTCGACCGCCTCCCTCAGAGGGATGAGGTCACCGGGGCGGCTCTGGCCTGAATCCGCACCGTACTGAAGCAGCAGTTGGGCGATGCGCCCGGCGTGCATCCGGACGGCCAGGCAGAACGCGGCGTCCAGGTAGTCGGAGTCGCTGTGCTCGTGGAGGAGGATCCTCACCAGGTCCGTGTCTCCAGCCTGGACCGCGGAGATCAGGGACGGCTGGCCGTCCACCGCATTGCTCATACCCGTGCCCGTGCCCACGCCCATGATCCTGTTCCCCCGTAGCGTTCTCGCAGCTCAGAGTAGATCTGCCGAAATCGGCCCCGTCGGGGCGGAGAACAGTCGGCACGTCCTGGCGCACGTGCATGGCGACCGAATCAGGGCCGGGGTATGGAGGCCCGTCGGCAAGGGCACGCTGGCGTGCTGGTAGGTAGGCGGTCCAGTCGGTGGCGGCGCGGTAACGCCATGGGCGGCTGTGATCGGGTGGAGGCCGGGCATCGGGCCGAGGACCGCGGGCGGCAGGTCGCCGGCGAGGGTCACCAGGGCGGTGGTACCGGGCGGGCCGGTTGGGGATGTGACAGGCGGCCAGGCGTCGGCTGAGAGCTGCGGCGGAGATGTGGGCACCGTTTCCCTGGGGGACGAGTCAGGGCCGTAGGGCAGCCGATCGGGTTCTTTCTACCTGGATTCTCTGCGTGCCGCGTGTGCCGTCGATCGGTCTGGTGGTCAAGGTAGCTGCACGCGCACATGCCTATGACATGAGGAGAACATTCATGATCCGTCGTATCGCGATCACCCTGGCGGCTGTTGCCGCAGCCGGCTTCGTCGCCGCAGCCCCGGCTTCCGCGAACGACTGGGACGCCCACGCCGGCGGCCACGCAGGCATCGAGGCCGGCTGGGCCAGCGGCGAGTACCAGAACCTCGGCGGCCCGTACGGGATCACCACCGTCAAGGGGCAGGCAGCCTACTTCGACGCGGAGCGCGGCTGGATGGTCCGCTGACCCCGAACCCGGGCGCACAACTCCATATTTCCTGATGCGGGTGAAGGGCTTGCGCCATTGCGGCACAGGCCCTTCGCTCATGCTCCCGACGAATCAGCGCCGACCGCCGGAGCAAGCGCCGCGGGGATGGGGCCGTGCACGTCCCTTGCGGAACGGGCTCCTGGTTTACCGGGCTGTACCCGTTGCAACCACGGGCCTTCGCGGTTTGTCTTCATCGTCATGACAGCCAGCCGAAGGCCGCAGTCCTCACCGAACGAACAGAAGCTGCGGCTGATGAAGCCGAGGTGGGCGTTCGGCCTCACGTTCGTCGGCGCGGTTCTGGTCGCAGGCGGCATCTTCTACGGCCTGGTGGTGCTGCTCGACTTCCAGGAGCTCGACTCCACCGCGAAGCTCGACGCGAAGACGCTCTTCGACTTGGTGAAGCTCTCCTTCGGGGTGGTTGCCGGGGCCGGCGCGCTCGTCGCTCTGGTCGTCGCCTACCGGCGCCAGCGCGTCGACGAGGCCGGAGCCCACCGCGAAGCCACCCGTCTGCACGCAGAACGCTTTTCCCAGGCCGTCGACAAACTCGGCTCCGACTCGCCAGCCGTCCGACTTGGTGGCGTCCACGCGCTGGCCGGCCTGGCCGACGACGCCCCCGACAACAGCCTTCGCCAGACCTGCATCGACGTCCTGTGCGCCTACCTCCAGCTACCTTTCACCCCTGACCCTGGCACCGATCCCGCCCATCAGGAGGAGCACCACCGCTACCTGGCCTTCCGTAAGGTGAGGCACACGATCCTGCGCCTCATCGGTGACCACTACCGACGACCCAAGGGAACCCATCGCTCCTGGCAGGGCTGCGATCTCGACCTCACAGGCGTCACCATCGACGGTGACATGGACTTCGGCGGCGCGACGTTCTCCGACGGCATCATGTCTTTCGCCGGCGCGTTGTTCTCCGGCGGCAGCACGTCTTTCGCCCGCGCGTTGTTCTCCGGCGGCACCGTGTCCTTCGACGGCGCGTTGTTCTCCAACGGCGACGTGTCCTTCGACGGCGCGACGTTCTCCGGCGGCGGCGACGTGACCTTCGAGAACGCAACGTTCTCCGGCGGTGACATGGACTTCGGCGGCGCGACGTTCTCCGGCGGCACGGTCTCATTCCGCCACGCGACGTTCTCCGGCTGCGGCATGCACTTCGACAGCGCAACGTTCTCCGACGGCACCGTGACCTTCGACAGCACGACGTTCTCCGACGGCGACATGCACTTCGACGGCGCGATGCTCTCCGGCGGCGACATGCACTTCCGCGGCGCGACGCTCTCCGGCGGCGACATCTACTTCGACGGCGCGACGTTCTCCGGCGGCACGGTCTCATTCCGCCACGCGACGTTCTCCGGCTGCGGCATGCACTTCGACAGCGCAACGTTCTCCGACGGCGCCGTGTACTTCGGCAGCACGACGTTCTCCAGCGGCGACATGTCCTTCGACGGCGCGACCGGTCCGGCTCCTCAGGGGCTCCTTACTGCCGTGGGCACACCTCCTCCTTCGGGGGTTACCTTGCCTTCGGCTTGGCTACTGTCGGCTCCATAGACACCGTGGGGGCGTACCGGTCGTCTACACCCGCTCTGGCCGAGGCGAGGACACCACCGACGCGAAGGTAGCCGACCGGGCTGGTCGTCGACCGCCAGCCGAAGGGGGTTGAGAGGATCGCGACCAAGTCCGGTGGCACTGCCTCGTCCTGATCTCGTCCTGCGAACCCTCCTGGCAGCACGAGGCCCCCGGCGCTGCCGGGTCGGAGAGTCGGTGACGTGGTGCAGGGCGTGACGTTCACCGCCGTGGGTGCTCATGCTCCGGCTGCTTCGGCTCGTCGTCTGCCAACTCGATCAGAGCGAGCACCGAGGCATGACGGTCCGCGTCGCTGCCTAGCGGCCGGCCGCGCTCGACTTCTCTCTGGTGGAGTTGGTGCTGACGCTCAGTCCAGTCGCGCAGGACGGCGCGGGCCTCGTCCGGTGTGGCGTCGATCGCGGCTGCGATCTCGGTCCAGGTGGCCCCGAGGAGGATGGCCTCTCAGATGTCGCCCCCGCGGCGGGCGGCGAGGTCGCGCCGGATCGACTCCGACAGGGCGAGCACAGCCAGCACATCGCCGGCGTCACCACGCTCGACAGGGTCGGGGAAGTCTTCAGGCAGTGTTCTGTTCATCAGCCGGTCGATATGACCTGCGCGCTTCTCCATCCGCCAGGAGAGCGAGACCCGTCTGCCGGTGATCGTGCGGACGTCGTCGGGACGGCGGACGGTGAGGTCGGTCCAGTGCTCGTGCGCGGGTGTGTCCATGGAACCTACTGCAACGGTGTTTGCCGTGACTGTTGGCCAGCTCGTTCGTTGGTGTGGTTATGGGTGGGGACCTTGCTGATGCCAGGCTGTGGGCGGGTGAACTGAGTGCTCTGCATGAGCGGTTCGTGCACCGTTTCAACCGGGAAGAGCCACGGCAATCTGCTCTGGCGTACATGCGAGGGCTGATCGCGCCGCTGGAGCGGAAGAACGGCTGGACGCTTGCGGAGGAGGCCGGACACGCGGGTCCTGACCGCATTCAGCGGCTGCTGAACCGGATCGAGTGGGATGCCGACGAGGTTTTGGACGACGTGCGCGACTACATCGTGGAACACCTCGGAGACCCAGATTCCGTCCTGATCGTCGATGACACGGGCTTTCTGAAGAAGGGCGTCCGCTCGGCCGGGGTGCAAAGGCAGTACTCGGGCACCGCCGGCCGCACCGAGAACAGCCAGATCGGCGTCTTCCTCGCATACACCACCAGCCGCGGACGCACCCTGATCGACCGGCGGCTGTATCTGCCCACCTCCTGGACCGACGACCGGGAACGCTGCCGACGGGCGGGCATCGACGACACGGTCGTCTTCGAAACGAAGGTGGCCATGGCCAAGTCGATGGTCCTCCGCGCGATCGCCGGCAAGGTGCCCTTCCGATGGGTTACTGCGGACGCCGCCTACGGCTTCTCCAAGGGCTGGCGCTACGAGCTCGAACAGGCGGACGTCTTCCACGTCATGGCCACCACCCGCCACGACACCGTCGTCACCCGCTTCGCCCTCGACCACCCCGTCCACGACCTGTTTCCCGGGCTGCCGCGGCAGAAGTGGAAACGTCGTTCCTGCAGCGAGGGAGCCCACGGCCGGCGGATCTACGACTGGGCCCGCGTTGAGGTGCGGCCCTGGCACCACGAGGACCGCCGGCACTGGGTTCTCGCCCGCCGCAACGTCAGCAGACCCGAGGAGATCGCATCGAAAGTGCCCTAATTCTGGTGTCGCCGACAGGGCCTGTTGGCAACTTCCTCCTCCACATCGATCAGGACCGTGCCTCTTTCCGCTGGGACGCGGAACCGCCAACAGGTTAAAGATCAAGCTAGCCGACCGGGCCCGGTGGCGTCGGCGTCCGATCAGCACTCCAGGAGCTTAAAGAGTGTTTTGTCCTGCCGGGGGTGTTTGGTAAGGCGGCGGATCGCGGTCGCTCCTGGGTACGATTCGTGGGGTTCACTGCGGCTATGGGGAATGCTCTGTGGGACCGGCTCTCCGTTGAGGCGCAGGCGGAGGTGGACGGTCTTGTTTCGGCCGGGCGGAATGTGCAGGCCATTGCCGTGATGCGTGAGCGTGCCGGTCGTCCGACTCCGGGTCTGCATGAGTGTGTTGACCTGGTGGATCAGCGATTCAGCGTGTTGCGGCAGAGGGCGGCGAGCTCGTGATGACACGGCGGCCAGTGGTCATGTGTCGCGCCAGTTCGGGGTCGATTCGCGGGTGAGCCGTCGGCTCACGAGGTCGACCATGGCCACCTTGATCATGGCTTCGGAGCAGTGGGGGTGGGTCTCGTAGTCGCGGGCGAGGCGGCGGTGGTGCATGAGCCAGCCGAACGTCCGCTCGACGACCCAGCGTCGCGGGATGACCTTGAAGCCTTCTGAGCAGGGCTGCGGCGGGTGACTTCGACGTCGATGCACAGGCGGGCGCCGTGCTCGATGACCTTGGTGCGGTAGCCGGTGTCGGCCCAGGCTTTGGTGATGCGGGGGCGGCCTGCGGCGATGTCCGAGAGCAGATGGATGCCGCCGGCGTTGTCGGAGACGCTGGCGGCGGTGACCAGCACGGCCAGGAGGAGGCCGAGCGTGTCGACGCCGATGTGCCGTTCGCGGCCTGCGATCTTCTTGCCCGCGCCGATGCCCTGGCCGGCCGAGGGCACGTTTGCTGAGGTCTTGATGCTCTGGGCGTCCAGGACGCAGGCGCTCGGCTCGGCGTCGCGACCTTTGGCTTCCCGCGCCAGTCGCCGCAGGAGACCGTTGAGCTGGTCGAAGACCTCGTCCTTCTGCCAGGCGGCGAAGTATCCGTAGACGGTTTCCCACGGGGCGAAGTCGTGCGGCAGATACCTCCACGGGATTCCGGTCCGGTCGACGTAGAGGATGGCGTCCATGATCCGGCGCAGATCGTGCTCCGGCCGGCCGATGCCCAGGCCCTTCCCTCTGCGTTCTGCTCGCCAGGCTGTCAGGGTTGGTTCGAGCAGTTCCCAACGTGCATCGGACAGGTCACTCGGACAGGGCCGCTGCTTACGAGGCATGCTTCCGTAGTACCGATGGCCGCCGCCCCGCCACAGGGCGCGACCGGGGGCGCGTTGGGATCAGACAGGAGCGAGAAGACCGAAACGGGCCCTCGAAGGCCGTCATCCCCCTCACCTGTCACAAGACACGTCTACTGCCCCAGCCGCCCCGAGACAGTCCGTCACCTGAACTATGATGAAGCACCCCCAGCAGGACAAAACACCCTTCAAGACGCGGACACGAGAGCCGTCGACGGCCACCCGGAAAAAGCCCAGAGCCTTCGCACTCCAGAGTCCGGCGACCAGGAATCCGCGCAACCGCAGCCACACCTCAGCCTCGACCCACTCGGCCAAGCAGCGCCAGCAGGTCATGCCGAAACCGAGCCCATGCGGCACCTGTTCTCAGCCAACCCCGGCGCGCAGGACGAACAGGATGCTCTGGAACACAAGCCGGTCCGGATGCCGCTTGCGCCCGGGGTACCGCGTCCAGCGCTCAACCCCGGGCACCAGCGGCCCCAACGCCACCCACCGCTCTTCATCGACATCCCACAGCTCCGGCCGAGCCACCCTGCACCCCCACAACGTCAGGCTCGGAGCGATCCAATCACCTCGAAGATCATTTCATCAGGAGTCCTTGAACAGAGCGAGAACCTCATTCAGGATCCCGGCAACATGTCGCAGTTCGCCCAAGCCGTGGTG
This sequence comes from Streptomyces sp. S063, assembly GCF_002832675.1. NCBI lineage: Bacteria > Bacillati > Actinomycetota > Actinomycetes > Kitasatosporales > Streptomycetaceae > Streptomyces > Streptomyces sp. S063. The sequence continues at coordinate 7,432,373 of NZ_CP021707.1, read as the reverse complement.
CATCCAAACTCCTCCTCCAGTCCTGTACTGACCCTGGAATCGGGAGCACCCAGCACCCAGCACCCAGCACCCAGCACCCAGGCGAAACCGGCAATCCCTGCACCGGCGGTCAGCGCCGAGCACCGAGCTCGGGCCGGGTCGGATCGGAGAACCAGTCACCGGACGTCAGCGGCACCGGTCACCCGGAGGCGGAGCGCGACACGACATCAACTACAAGACAGTCCTGCGCTCGCCGAGGGCGAGCCACCGCAGGAAGTCGGCGATGCCGTCGTGGAGCGTCCTATTTTCTGACAAATTCAGGCTTCCTCGACTTTTCGGGCCCGCGTCGTGCGGTCCAGGGGCCTGCCGCGGCCGTAGGGGTGATGCTGCTCAGCCCGGCGCGTTCGGTGGCTCGGCGTTTGCGGGGCTCGCGGTCCGGCCACGTCGCTGGGCCGTCGCAGCTGCCGCGGGGTGGTCCTCGTCCGGAAGGCGGCACGTGGGCCATATGGGCGTGGTGGCCGCCGTCATGACGTGTCCGGGGTGTTTCTCCCCGGGGAACGTACGCCCGGCGTGATCGTCTTTTGTCCATGCCTGCTGCCATACGGCGTGAACTCTGATCGGCCGCGCACGAACGTACGCGAACGGGGTACTCGTGCGCGGAGTGACGAGCCGTTCGTCATCACCAGTGATCTCGGAAAGGCGTGAGATGGGCCGTTTCCAGCCCGCGGAGCACTCGTTCGGTGAGCCTTCTCCACCGTACGAGTCGTTCGGGCACTGCCACCCCGACCCGTCGTCCGAGGACGTGGACGCAGACGTGGTCGAGGCTGTCCTGCGCACCGCGCGGGCGGTCCTGACCGAACGGGCCGCCGAGGCGATGGACAACGACGTCCTGTTCGCCGAGGAGCTGGCGCGGCGGGTCGCCGACTTTACGCTCGACGGCGGCAAGCTGATGAGGCCCCGCCTTCTGTGGTGGGCGATGCGCGCCTGCGGTGCGGCGGAGACCGGGGCCGCTCTGCGGCTCGGCGTCGCTCTGGAACTGATCCAGACCTGCGCGCTGGTCCATGACGACGTCATGGACCGCTCACGACTTCGCCGCGGGAAGCCTGCCCTGCACATCGGCCTGGCCGAACACGCGGGGCTCCCACCGTATTCCGCGCAGGCTTCGGCGTTCGGATCCTCGGCGGCCGTGCTGGCCGGGGATCTCGCCCTTGTCTGGGCCGACGACACGGTGGCGGAGACCGTACTCTCCGCCACCCAGCGTCGGAGAATCGGCACCCACTGGCGAGCCATGCGCACCGAAATGGTGGCCGGACAGTACCTGGACCTGCACGGCCAGTTCAGCGGGGGATCGTCCGTCGCCCAGGCTCTGCGGACTACCTGTCTCAAGAGCGCCTCGTACTCCGTGGAACGGCCGCTGGCGATCGGGGCCGCCTTGGCGGGCGCCGACGAGCAGACCACCGACGCCCTGCGCGAAGCCGGCCGGTGCGCCGGGATCGCCTTCCAGCTGCGGGACGATCTGCTCGGCGTCTTCGGCGACCCGGCGCTGACCGGGAAACCGTCCGGCGACGACATCCGGGACGGCAAGCCGACCTATCTGCTGGCCGTCGCCCGGACGTATGCCGAAGCGGCGGGAGACGAGGAAGCGACGGCCGTTCTCGGCCGCGTCACGGGCGACGCGGACCTCACCGAGGAGGAGCTCGCGGACGTACGGGGCGTCTTCGAGGTGACGGGAGCGCGCGCCCATGTGGAGCAGGAGGCGGAGCGCCTCCACGATCGGGCCGTGCGCAGTCTGGGGCAGGCCGTCGACACGGATGCGCACGGTGGCCGCCAGCTGCTCGGTCTGCTGCGGACGGTCTCCGGAGACCGGCGGGACCCTCCCGCCGGTCTCGGCGGGACACGAGTGCACGGCGGTCGGGCAGCTGCTGCGGGCCCGGTCCTGGCCGCCGCCGAAGAAGGCAGGACACGGTGATCACTGTCGAGGGGCCCGTCGACCATGTGGTGGTGGTCGGCGCCGGACTGTCGGGACTGGCCGCCGCGCTCCACCTGCTCGGCGCGGGCCGCAGCGTGACGGTCGTCGAGCGGGAAGACGTGCCCGGCGGCCGGGCCGGACTGCGGGAGGCGGGCGGTTTCCGGATCGATACCGGGCCGACCGTCCTGACCATGCCGGATCTCGTGGAGGAGGCCTTCGCCGCGGTCGGGGAACGGATGGCCAGCCGGCTGGAGCTGATCCGGCTGGATCCTGCCTACCGGGCCCGGTTCGCGGACGGATCGCAACTCGACGTGCACACCGACGGCACCGCGATGGAGGCCGCCGTCGAGCAGTTCGCGGGGGCCCGGCAGGCGGTCGGCTACCGGCGGCTGCGGGTCTGGCTGGAGCGCCTGTACCGGGTGCAGATGCGCCGCTTCATCGACGCCAACTTCGACTCGCCGCTCCAGCTCGCCCACCCGGACCTCGCCCGGCTGGCCGCCCTCGGCGGCTTCGGCCGGCTCGACGCGCGGATCGGGCACTTCGTCTCGGACGAACGGCTGCGCAGGGTCTTCTCCTTCCAGGCGCTGTACGCCGGTGTGCCTCCGGCCAGGGCACTGGCCGCGTACGCGGTCATCGCCTACATGGACACGGTGGCGGGGGTGTACTTCCCGCGCGGCGGTATGCACGCGCTGCCCCGTGCGATGGCGGACGCGGCCGCCGACGCGGGGGCGTCCTTCCGGTACGGGCAGAGCGTGACCCGGCTGGAGCGCTCGGGTGACCGGGTCACCGCGGTCGTCACCGACCAGGAGCGCATCGCCTGCGACGCGGTCGTCCTGACACCCGATCTGCCCGTCAGCTACCGCCTGCTCGGCCGCAGCCCGCACCGACCGCTCCCCCTGCGGCACTCGCCGTCCGCGGTGATCCTGCACGCGGGCACGGACCGCACCTGGCCGGATCTGGCGCACCACACCCTCTCGTTCGGCGCGGCCTGGAAGAGCACGTTCCACGAACTCACCCGGAGCGGGAAGCTGATGTCGGATCCCTCGCTCCTGATCACCCGGCCCACCGCCAGCGATCCCTCTCTCGCGCCGCCGGGCAAGCACCTCCACTATGTGCTGGCTCCCTGCCCGAACACCGAGGTCGGGCCCGGCGTACGGGAGTGGCGCGAGCTGGGGCCCCGCTACCGGGACGAGCTGCTGGCCGAACTGGAGCGCCGCGAGATGCCCGGCCTCGGCACGGCGATCGAGGAGGAGGGGCTGGTCACTCCCATCGACTGGACCGCGCAGGGCCACGCGGCGGGCACCCCGTTCGCCGTCGCCCACACGTTTCCGCAGACCGGCCCCTTCCGGCCGCGCAACCTGGTGCGGGGCACGGTCAACGCCGTCCTCGCCGGTTGCGGCACCACGCCCGGCGTCGGCGTGCCGACCGTCCTGATCTCCGGGAAACTGGCGGCGCAGAGGATCACCGGCCCGCCCCCCGTTCCGCGCCCCCGCCCGAGAGGTTCTGCCGCATGACCGCCCGTGAACTGGATGCCGCGGGTGTCCGCGACCCGGCACTGCGGGCCGCGTACGCCCGGTGCCGGGGCCTCAACGCCCGGCACGGCAGGACGTACTTCCTCGCGACACGCCTCCTTCCCGCCGACCGTCGACCCGCCGTCCACGCCCTGTACGGCTTCGCCCGCTGGGCCGACGACATCGTCGACGATCTCGACAGCACGGCCACACCCGGGGAGCGCGCCCACGCCCTGCTCGCGCTGGAGGCCCAGCTGACCGAGGGGCTGCGGTCCGGGCGGGCGACCGAGCCGGTGATCCGCGCGCTCGCCGATACGGCGGGCCGGTACGGCATCGACCATCAGCACTTCACCGACTTCCTGTCCTCGATGCACAGCGATCTGACGGTCGGCGGGTACGCCTCCTATGAGGAGCTCGGCCGCTACATGCACGGTTCCGCCGCGGTGATCGGCCTTCAGATGCTTCCGGTGCTCGGGACGGTGGTACCGGGTGAGGAGGCGGCAGTGCCCGCGGCCGCACTCGGTGTCGCCTTCCAGCTGACCAACTTCCTGCGGGACGTGGGCGAGGACCTGGACCGGGGCCGGCTCTATCTGCCGGCCGAACTGCTGGCGGCGCACGGGGTGGACCGGGAACGCTTCGAGTGGAGCCGGAGCACGGGAATTCGGGACGACCGGATCACCGACGTCCTGCGGGCCGCCGCAGCTCACAACCGGGCCGTCTACCGGACCGCGCTGCCCGGCATCGCCATGCTCGACCCGGTCTCGCGGCCCTGCATCCGTACGGCATTCGTGCTGTACAGCGGCATTCTGGACGCGATCGAGGCAGAGGGGTACGCGGTCCTGCACCGCCGGGCCGTCGTCCCGCGGAGGCGACGGGCGGTGGTGGCGCTGGACGGGCTGGTACGTGCGGTCGCCGCCCGCACGGGAAGGCGGCGTGGCGAGGAGGCGTCCGTCGAGGCGTCCGTAGCGGGGTCCTCCTGTGCGTCTCCGTCGACCCGGTCACGCGTCGTCTCCGTACGCGAGGAGGCGGTATGAGCCCCCCGGCAGGACGCCCCGGCCGATTTCCGTTGCGGCTGCGGCGCGCGCCCGTCCCGTGGGAGCGGCAGGCGCCCACGTGGCGGGACGCGAAACCGGCTCTGATCGCGGAGGCGCTCAAGCGTGCGCGGAGCCGGCCGTCCGGCAACTGGTACGTCGTCGGCGCCTCGCGCGGCCTGCCGCCCGGCCGGACCCTCGGAGTCACGGTCGGCTCCACCGAAGTGGTGGCGTGGCGCGACGGCGAGGGGAATCTCCGCGCGGGCCCGGGGGCGTGCCCGCATCTGGGGGCGCCGCTGCGCGACAGCCCTGTGCGCTGCGGAAAGCTGGTCTGCCACTGGCACGGACTGGCCCTGGACGGCGAGCCGTTCGCCGGATGGGAGCCCTTCCCGGCCTTCGACGACGGGGTGCTGCTCTGGGTGCGACTCGACCGGGTGGGCGGCGAGACGCCTTCGCAGCGGCCGTACGTCCCGGTCCGGCCGAGGGTTTCGGACGCCGTGGACGCGGTCTACTCCGGCGTCGGGCGCTGCGAGCCGGAGGATGTGGTGGCCAATCGCCTCGATCCGTGGCACGGCGCGTGGTTCCACCCGTACTCCTTCGTGGACCTGACGGTCACCGGTACCCCGGACGGCTCCACGGGGGACGACGACGGGTTCATGGTCGACGTTTCGTTCAGGGTGGCCGGTCGACTGGTGGTGCCGGTCCGGGCCCGGTTCACGGCACCCGAGCCCCGCACGGTCGTCATGCACATCGTCGAGGGTGAGGGAGCGGGGTCCGTGGTGGAGACGCACGCCACGCCCCTCGCTCCGGACGAGCGGGGGCGGCCCCGTACCGCCGTGACGGAGGCGCTGGTCGCGGCGTCGGACCGGCTCGGGTTCGCGGTGGCCAAGGCGGCCGCGCCGCTGCTGCGCCCGCTGATGCGTGTTTCGGCCGGCCGGTTGTGGCGGGACGACCTCGCGTACGCCCAGAGGCGCTGGGAGCTTCGCGACAGCGGGCGGTTCCCGGGCTGACGGTCGGGCAGGCGGGGTGCGGCGCCTTTGTGGGGCCCGGACGGCAGCCCGTCAGTGGGACCCCAGTGCCGCGAGTCCGCGCAGGACAGCCGAACGCCCGGCGCGAGGGACGGTCCAGAGCGTCTGCCCGCGTACGCCCCACCCTTTCAGGAGGGCGTTGGCGGCGAGGAACCCGCTGGTGGCCGCGCGTTCCATCAGGGCCACCGGCAGATCCGTGCGAACCATGTCCCCGGCCACGGTGACAGCGGGGTCAGGGCTGCGTACGCCCGGCCGGTCCCGGTAGCCGCCCACGGGGAACATCGGGCAGTCGTCCCGCCATTCGTGGCGTTCGTCGATGATGCGGGCGCTGCGGGTCTCCGGATAGATCCGGTGCAGGTGCCGCACCGCGTCCAGCTGTACGGCGGAACGGTCGGCGTTCGGGGCGACGGCGTACGCGTGCAGTTCGAGGACCGAGCCCCTGGTCCGCTCTGCCCAGCGGGCGGCCTCGCCCTCCCAGCGGTTCAGGACGCTCACGTTGTCCAGGGGACCGTAGCCGCTGGTGCCCAGGAAGCCCGGCCGCTCCCGCGCGACGGGCCGGTCGAGCCAGAGCCGGGAGACGAGGAACGGCGGCGCGGTGCGCAGCCGTGCGATCCGTGAGCGCCAGTCGGCGTCGCCCAGGTCCGGGGAGGCAGCGACGACGCGGCGCAGGCCGCCGCTGTCCAGGGCGAGGACGAGAGCGTCGTGGCGGTCGGCACCGTCGTCGGTGGTGATGTCGAGGCCGTGGCCCGGCAGCGGCCGCACCTCCCGGACGGCGCACTCGGTCCTGACCCGGACGCCGTGGCTTTCGAGGTGGCGGTGGAGCGGGTCCCACAAGGCGGTGGGGAACGGTTCGTCGGGGACGTCGAAGAGCAGGCCTTCGCTGGAGCCGAGGAAGTAGATGTGGAACATCAGGACCAGTTCGGCGGCCGACAGTTCGCGCGGGTCGGCGAAGAAGCTGCGCGAGAACACCTCGAAGGCCAGGTGGTGGGCGGCTTCGGGGAAGCGGATGCGGTCGAGGAAGTCGGTGGCGCTGACGGAGTCGATCCGGTCGTAGACCTCGGGCACCCGCACGTCCAGCAGGGGCAGAGCCGCCCTCGGGTTCATCCGGACCAGGTCCCGCAGGCCGAAGGTGGGGCTGAGGGCGACGAATCCCATCGCGCTGAGCGGAGGGGTGCGGGGCACCCGGGCGAAGCTGTCGTGCAGGCCGGAGCTGTGCCGCAGCGGGTAGTCGGGCAGCCTGGTCAGGGACCCGAGGTTCGGATCCACCCGGCGCAGCAGGCAGCGGAGGTTGTAGTACTGCCGGAAGAAGGCGTGGAAGCCGCGGCTCATCGTCACGGTGGAGCCGTCGGCGAGCTTCGTGGGCCACCCCGCCAGCCTTCCGCCCAGGCCCCGTTCGCGTTCGTACAGCGTGACGCGCGCACCGCGCTCGGCCAGCAGGGTGGCCGCCGCGATCCCGGCGATTCCGCCTCCGACGACGCCCACCGCGGGGGCCTCGCCCGTGAACCGGGTGCGGCCGACGGGGGCCGGTACGACGGCCGCCCGGCGGTCCCGTGTGGGCTTCCCGTTCCTGCCGTTGCCCCGCAGGAGCCTCATGCCGCCTCCCCCGTGCCCTCGGAGGTACGGGCGGTGAAGGTGTGCGTGATCCCGGTCTGCCAGCCGGGCAGCGGAGAAACGCGGACGTCGGCGAAGCCGGCCCGGCGCAGCCGCTGGGCGAAGGCGGGCGCCGTGTCGAACCGGGCGACGCTGTCCCGGAGGTGACGGTAGAGGTCCGCGTCTCCGGCGAGCCGTCCGGCGGGCTGGATGATCATCGAGCAGACCGCGTTCCAGACGGTCCGGTGAACGGTTGATCCGCTCAACGTGTACTCGTGCACGGCGAGGTGGCCGCCGGGGACGAGCAGGCGGCGTACCAGGTCGAGCGTCGTGTCGGGGTCGTCGAGGTTGCGGAAGAGGTATCCGGCGAATACCGCGTCGAAGGAGCCGGGGCGCAGCCGGTCGGCCAGTTCCTCCACCGGGGCGTGCACGAAGTCGACGCCCGCCAGCGTGCTTTTGGCCTTCGCCCGGTCCAGCATCCCTGCGGACGCGTCAACGCCGGTGATTCGGGCGTGCGGGGCGGTGGCGAGGAGCGCGGCTGTGGAGGCGCCCGTGCCGCATCCCAGGTCAAGCACGCGCAAACCGCGTCTTCCCTCCGCGAGCCCGAGCCGGCGAGCCGATCGGCGCAGGTGCGCGTGGTAGCCGGGGCTGGCCGCGACGAGCCGGTCGTAGGCGGCGGAGCCGTGGTCGAAGGCCGTGGACAAGGCGTCACCGCGCAACAGGGTCATGGGGTCCTGCCTTCATGATCGGGCTGAGCGAGCCATTCGTAGGGTTGGCTCACCCAGGGGTGTCGGGTGTGGCTTTCATGGGGTTGCCATCGGTGGCTCAGAGCGCTTGGCCGCCCGACATGCCGTGACGACTCGGCCGCGGATCGTGAATCGCGAACAGGTCGCCGCGTAGGGCGACGTCGGCGAGGTCGTCTGCGGGTTGGACTGTCACGACGACGCCCGGGAGCACGATGAGCCGATGGGCCGGGGCCGATGCCGGCGAGACCCAGATCTTTCTCCTCCTCGCACGCGCTCTGGACCTGATTGACACCCTCACCGCAGGAATCACCAGTCTGCCTGGTATCGGGCCTCTGCTGGGCGCCGAGTTCGTGGCGGCCACCAACGGCGGCATGGCATTCTTCGCCACGCCCGACCGTCTGGCGGGGTTCGCCGACCCGGCGTCGGGTCCACGTGGCTCCGGCCGGTCCAGGGGCAACCCCCACAGGCCCAAGCGCTACCACCGTGGGCTGCAACGCGTCTTCTGTACGCCCGCACTCATCAGTATCCGCAGCTGCGCGGAGTCCCGTCGGTTCTACGACCGGAAGGGAGCGGAAGGTTAACGCCATACCCAGGCAGTGCTCGCGCTCGCACGCCGACGCGTCCACGTCCTGTGGCCATTCCTGCCTGACGGACGGCGCTGCCAAGCCGTACCGTCCGCCACAACAGCGGCTTGAGAACGTCATGGGGAAGTGCCCCCTTCGGGGTCGGTCGGGGAGGCCGGTGCAGGGGGAAACGAAGCGGTCGGGTGTTCTCTCCGGGGGATGAAGGGGAGCTCGGCGACGGTAAGCAGCATGGGGACCACCGGGGTGCGCAGGCCGATGAGCAGATCCTCGTGCAGCCGGGAGCTGCCGTCCATGAAGCTCAGCAACCGCTCGGCGGGAACGTCGCGGAAGAGACGGCTGAAGAACTCGGCGCCGTCCACCCGTCCGGAGTCCAGAGCCCGCAGCATCACCGCGTCCATCGCCCGCGCCCGTCGCCCATACGGCAGGGGCATGCGCAGCGGCCGGCCGGCCCGCAGCTGGGCGGCGATGGCCCGGGTCTGCCGCTGCACGGCGGCGAAGGTGTAGCCGGTGGAGGGGCGCGTCGCGCCGCCGGCGGTGCCGATGCGGTACACCGACCGCCCCGCACGGAGCGCGAGGCGGCCGTCCGTCATGGGGATGACGCCGTGTTCCCGCGCGGTGACGTGGAACCGCCCCAGCCTCAGGACGTCGTCGGTGTAGTGGCGCAAGGCGCGCCGGTAGCCTTCGGCGTCCAACGGAAGCGGAGAGAACTCGGTGTACTCGACCAGCGCCGTGCGGTGATCCAGAGGCAGGACATAGCCGAACGACAGCCCGCGAGCGGGCTGCGGCGTACGGAAGTCCATCAGCTCCGCGGTCGCCGGATCGAACGTGGGCCGCTCGGTGCGGACGAACCAGCCGGTGAAGTGCTGGAACAGCGTGGTGCGAGCGGGCGGCAGGCGGCGGAGAGGACGGGAGTCGAAGACGAGACGGCCGCGCGCGAGGACGCGTTCGCCGCAGCCGGCCCCCGTCAGGATCTCGCCGCCGTACGGGACGTCGCGTACGGAGCTCACGTTCGCCTCGATCCGGCACAGAGCCGGTGTGCGAGACAACCGCTGCTCGACCAGTGCTTCGAAGGTGTCCGACCGCAGCATCTTGTAGCGCAGCCGTGAGAACCGTGACACCGTGCAGGACCCGTCGGCCCCCCGGATCCGCAACTGAGGCCAGGAAGATGCCAGGGACGAGTCATAGGCTCCGCCCGGTGGTTCCCAGAAGCACCAGGTCCGGGGCGGCGGCCGCAGCAGCCCAGGAGGGGCATCGACAAGGGCGACCGACAGCGGTGTTGCGCTGCCCGGGGCGCACAAGTGGTGCGCCAGACTCAGCCCAGCCGCGCCGGCTCCCACGATGACGACATCGAAGTCAGCAGGCACGGTTTCCTCACGGTCGGACGAACCCTCACTGTGCGAAGCCGATTCCTTCACACCGGCGGGCCGGGCGAGATACTTGCTATCCGACCGTATCCCGATGGTCGAGGCCGGACTCGCCCTCAGCTGCGGCTCCCACCTGAGTGGCGGCAGGGGTCGATCGAAGGCCCGTCGGCGGTCCAGTCGGCAGCCTCCTCCGCCTGACCGGTGGCTTGCTCCTCAAACCTGTCGCAACAGCGAATGGTCCGGGATGCCGTGGCCGCGCGGGGGTATGCGTCGGTCGAGCCGGTCTACGCGCTCGCCCTCCCGGACGAGCCGGGCCTGCTGCCTGGTCCGGCCGCCGTCCTTACCGCGCTTGAGCCCCATACGCAAGGCGCTCGCCGCCGTCGTCGAGCAGTACCGGCCGCTCGACGAGGCCGCGTACGCCGCCACCGGCCTGGGCTGCCGAGCTGAACACGATGACCCACCGGTGCAGCGCAGTCGTCGCCCCTATGGCTCGGTCGCCGGGCGAGCTGCACCGAGCCTCTGCCGGGCCGACAGCCCTTCGGGGGCCAGCTCTGAAGCCGCCGATCTCCACAGACTGCCGCGTCCCTGTGTCAGGGGCGTCGGTGCATGCGGTCCAGGAACCGTCTCCATCCTCACTCTGAGTTGGCCAGATGCAGGGTGAGGATGGACTGGACGAGGCCGGCAACGCGGGTGGTCAAGTGCCGCAGTTTGCGAAGGAGGCGCCAGGACGTGAGAGCGGCGACGGGCTGCTCGACGAGGGGCCCTGTTCTTCGGATGGGACCGGTTCACCGCCTGCCCGGCTCCCGGCGGGTCCTTCCGGTCCCGCCCCGACTCCACGCGCCTTGTTGACCGGTCGCGGCCACCAGGTCCCGGAACGTGCCTGCGCCAGGGTGCCACGGCAGGTCCGAAGCAGGGCCCGTCCACCCGGTTCGAAGGGGGGAGACGAGCAGCCGGTAGGTTCAGTCCACGATGATGTTGTGGCCGAGGACCGCGACGTGCTCCAGCACGTCCTCCAGCGGATCGTCGATCTGGCCGGTCGAGATCAGGGCCACCTGCGGGCCGTTGTGAGCGTTCGTGTGTGTCTCGTCGGCGTACGCGGCGGTGGCGGGCATCATGAACGCCACGGTCACACCTAACACCGTCAGCTTCCTCATCATGGCGGCGATCATCGCACGACCCGCAACGCCCGAAGTCGGCGTCGCAGAGCGGGGGAACAGGTTTCAGACCTCGACGGGCCCGGGGCGCGGACACCGCTCGGGACCTCGCTTCGCGCCGCGTCCGGAGCCCCCAAAAGCCTAAAATCCGTCTCCAGCGGGGTACGGGGCGGGGGCCGGAGCCGGCACGGCCGACTCGGCGGTGTGGCAGGTTGGCAGGTGAAGCCGAGCTCGGGCAGCGCCCGGACCACCTCGGCGAGGCCGAAGTTCCGGCGGTCCTGACGGGTGATGACCTCACCCACTTGCTTGACGGGGTAGACCCGGCGGCTGATGACCGCCGCGTTGCCGGTGACGTTCGGGCTTGATGCCCTTCATCGATTCCTCCACCTCGTTCTTGAACAAATCGATCAGGAAGTGGGCGATGACACCACTCATGGTTCCTCAACAGGGGACGCGTGCACGGCTGCCGCCAGCTCCACCCGCACCATTCCCGCCGGGGCCTTCGGGCGACCGCGCCGCCCGCGTCACGCACCCCCGGAGTCCCGGGCACCGTCCTGTCTGGCGTTCCGCGCCTTCCACACCCTTCAGGAACCGGCCTACCGCGCGTACGCCGACACCCACACCACCCCGTCCGGCAGCGGTCTCGCCCTGGGCCGGGCCTTCGGCGGACTGGCTGCACACTGCTCACAGACCGTGCTGCGCATCGACCCCGCCCCGTACACCTGGAACGTCTTCACCTGACCCGGTCGCTCCAAAGGATCGGGTACACGATGCGGCCGGCGCGCCGGGCGTGGCCCCTCCGCGGGCCTCGTCCGGTGGGTGTCTCGCCCAGTCAGCGGCATGGCGCAGCCATGAGGTCGCCGGCCGGCCCCCACTGAGGTTGTGTGGTTCCCATGGCGGAGGAACAGCACGGTATGGAGAGCCCGGGACCGGACAGCAACCGGCTGAGTGCCGACGCACACCCGCAAGCCGGCTCTACCCCGCCCGAATCGCCGACGAAGCTCGGCAAGAGGTCGTGGGGGGGCGGTCCTGAAGCGCACGCTGAGCGAGTTCAAGCGGGACGAACTGGCCGACCGGGCCGCAGCACTGACGTACTACGCCATCCTGGCCCTGTTTCCGGCGCTCCTGGTCCTGGTCTCACTTCTCGGCATCGCGGGCAAGGAGACCACCCAGACCGTTCTGGACAACATGCAGAAACTCACCCCGGGGGCGGCGCGAGACGTCCTCACGAACGCGGTGACCCAGTTGCAGTCCAGTAGCGGGACCGGCTGGGTGGTAGCCATCGCGGGTCTGCTGGCCGCGCTGTGGTCCGCGTCCGGCTACATCGCCGCGTTCATCCGCACCTCCAACGCCGTGTACGACGTGCCGGAGGGCCGGCCGGCCTGGAAGGTGCTCCCGGTCCGCGTCGGCCTGACGCTGGCGCTGATGGTGCTGGCCTGTGTGAGCGCGCTGATCGTGGTGCTGTCGGGCGGGATCGCCCGCCAGGTGGGCACCGCTCTGGGGGCCGGGGACACGGCCATGACCGTCTGGTCGATCGCCAAATGGCCCGTCCTGGTGTTGCTGGTGACCATCATGCTGGCACTCCTGTACTGGGCAGCGCCCAACGCCAAGGGCCGAGGCTTTCGATTCGTATCGCTGGGCAGCCTGCTGGCGCTGCTGATCTGGATGGTGGCCTCGGCCGCCTTCGCCTTCTACGTCGCCAACTTTGGTTCCTACAACAAAACCTACGGCGCTCTGGCAGGCGTGATCATCTTCCTGGTCTGGCTGTGGATCACGAACCTGGCGATCCTGCTCGGCTTGGAGTTCGACGCCGAAATGGGCCGTGAGCGCGCTGTCATCAGCGGCCACCCGCCAACGGAGGAGCCGTACGTCGACCCCCGCGACACCCGCAAGTGGACCGACGAGGACCGCAGAGCCATGGGAGACACCGGCCCCACCGACCCTCGCTCCGACAGAAGGGACGACGGTGCCTGACATTCCGGCATCGCCTGCTATCTCATGGACCACTGCCGGTCGGCCGTCGCGTCGTCCCTTCGCGACTGTCACGCAGATCAACGGCCTCAGGGTTGCACCGTAAATGATCTTCTGGTCGCCTCAGGCATGGTCGGACGCTGTGCCCGCTGCCTCATCCGGCGAGTGCAAGGTCGTGCATGCGGGCGGTGGCGAGCATGGCGCGGCGGACGCCGTCTCCTTTGAGGCGGCAGTCGCGGACGATCTTCCAGGTCTTCATGCGGGCGAAGACGTGCTCGACGCGGGCACGGACTTGGCTGTGGGACGTGTTGAACGTCTGCTTCCACCAACTTGATCTCTAACCCTGTGCGGCTGGGCCGTGGGTTGGTCGATTTCTTGGTCCGGGACGTGGTGGTGCCCGTCTTGCGGGGTGTGTGGACGTCGTGGCGTGGGGTGGGCCGGGTGTTCTTTCGGCCGGGGGTCCCGGTCTGGGGTGGGTGGGTTTCGGCGCCTGGGCCGGGCAGATGGCCTTGGCGCGGATGTGCCGAAAGTCGCGGCGGACACGTCCCGGGGTCAACCTGCCCGACGAGATGGGCCTCTCCCCTGGCGGCGCCGGTCGGCTGCCAGGGGCCGGGCCAATGGCAGTTGGGTGTAGGCGGCGAGGATCAGCCAGGTCCAGCCGTCGGCCGCTTCGAGGGTGCGGATCTTCGGACAGGTTCAGCCGAGGGTCTGCTTGAAGAGGCGGAAGGTGTGCTCGATGTCGAAGCGTCGCAGGTATGCCTGCCAGAGCCGGTCGGTGTCCGCTGCGTCCGCGTTGGTGTCCGACCACTACAGCCAGACCGGCTTCGGGGTGGCTCCGCTGGGCAGATGCCCGATGTCCAGACGGATCACCGCCCCTTGGATGATGGGGAGGGTGCCGTCGGCCGCGGCCCAGGACGAGCGGTGGGTGAGCTTGGGGCGGAGCCGGTCCCAGGACCGGGCCAGAGCGGTGCTGTAGAGCGTGTGTCGGTGACGTTTTCGGTGTCCGGGGCGCCCCAGGTGTCGGGCCGTCCGAAGACGAACTCGCCACCGTGCCGGGGCGGCCGGCCCCTGGTGTGAGGCTCCCGCGGCGGCGCAGGACACGGTCTGAGCGCGTCCGGGCCAGCACCTGCAGGGGCAGATCCTTCAGCAGGTAGGCGAGGCGGGGTGGACCTGCCCTTTCGCGAAGCTCTGAGCGCGACATCTGTTGCCGCATTCGCATCGTTCCTGACGTGATCCGCACTCTTCGCAGGCAAGTTGGCGTCAACTCCGAAGATCACCCCTCCCTGGGGAGGCGGGCGGCTTCCCTCGGGCTGGACGCGGAAGGGGGGAGGCATGGACCTGTCCGATGGGTGGCCGGATCGGTGGACGGCGACGTGGAAGTACGCCGGGGACGATGCCACGGGCCCGGTCCGGCACCTGGGACAGGTGCCGGGATCCCAGTTTTCCAGGACCGCGGACAGGTGGTTGAGCAGGATCAGCGGTACGCCGTCGTCCGGACCGTGCTGCCGGTAGGCGAAGCCCACGCCGTGCACGGACACGGAACGGATCGGCGCGTTCTCTTACGTCGCCCGGGTGGGCGTGGGGAAGCTCGGCGGTGTGCACATCGTGGAGGGAGGGGGGTGCAGGGAGGGGGCTTCTCGTGGGTGAAGGGGCACCCCTCTGGTGTCCGGTGGGATCGGTGCCCGCGCTCACGCCCTCGAGACGACGACCTTGCCGGCCTTCGCGCGGCCCTTTTCGACGTACTCCATGGCCTGGAGGGTCTCGTCGAACGGGAAGACCCGGTCGACGACGGGGCGGATCTGTCCGGCGTCGATGAGTGCGGCGAGTTCGCGCAGTTGGTCGCCGCTGGCCTTCATGAAGAGGAAGGAGTAGCTGACGCCGAGGCGCTTGGCCTGGCGCCGGACCTTCGCGCTGAGCACGGCGACGCCCAGGCGCATGACCACGTTCGCGCCGAGTTCGACGCCGGTGGCCGGGTCGGGCGGGCCCGCGACGGAGATGACCTGGCCGCCGGGCTTGAGGACGCGCAGGGACTTGTTGAGGGTTTCGCCGCCGAGGGAGTCCAGGACGACGTCGTAGCCGTGGAGGACTTCGGAGAAGTCCTGCGTGCGGTAGTCGATGACCTCGTCCGCGCCAAGTTCCTTGACCAGGCCGACCTTGGCGGTGCTCGCGGTGGCGGCCACGTGCGCACCCAGGGACTTCGCCAGCTGGATGGCGATGGATCCCAGGCCACCGGCGCCCGCGTGGATGAGGACCTTCTGGCCGGGCTGCACGTTCGCCCGCTCAACCAGGGCCTGCCAGGCGGTCAGCGCGACCAGAGGGAGGGAGGCGGCCTCGGTCGCGGTGAGCGTGGCGGGCTTGAGGGCCAGGTCGTTCTGGTGGACGGCGATGCGTTCGGCGAAGGTGCCGATGCGGTCCTTGTCGGGCCGCGCGTAGACCTCGTCGCCCGCCGAGAAGCGAGTGACGGACGATCCGACGCGGACGACGGTCCCGGCGAAGTCGTTGCCCAGGACGAGCGGGAGACGGTACGGCACGATCGCCTTCAACTCCCCCTTGCGAATCTTGTAGTCCAGCGGGTTGACGCTCGCCGCGTCGATCCTGACCAGGACATCCTCGGCACCCACCTGGGGCTCGGGTGCATCCCCGGCGCGCACCGTGGCCGGGTCGCCGTACTTCTCGACCATGAAGGCCTTCATTGATGTCTCCGTTCGTTCGGTGTTCGTTCGGTCTCCCGCGCGAGCGGGGACGGGGGTGTGTCCGTTACGGGCTTCTGCCGGTAAGCGGAAGTCTGTGGCGTCGTCCGTGTCGGCGCATTCCGCGTCGGCACGGACGGAGGGGGGCGGGCGTCAGGCCGCGGCCGTCCCGGGGGTGCCGGCCAAGCCCTGCTTGACCTGCCGGGTGATCTCGTCGGCGAGGATCTCGGGCAGGCCCGCCTCGATGCCGAGCAGTGCCTGCGCCGCGACGTCGGCGGGGGAGACCTTCTGGTCGGCGGGGACGTCGGCGGCCATGTCGGTGTCCATGTAGGCGACGTGCAGCGCCGAGACGGTGATGCCGCGGGGCGCCAGCTCCTCACGGGTTGCGTCGCTCATCGCCCAGGCGGCGGCCTTGGAGGCCGCGTAAGAGCCGGCGCCGGCCGGGTGGTACCAGGACAGGGCGGACAGGACGTTGAGCACGGCGCCGCCGCCGTTGCCCTCGATGACCGGGGCGAAGGCCCGGGTCGCGATGAGCGGGCCGACGTAGTTGGTCATGATCTCGCGGTGCACGTCGTCCAGGTCGCCGCCGATGAGCGTCGCGCCGGTGGCGAGGCCCGCGTTGTTGATCAGCAGCGTCGCATCCGAGGCGATGCGGGCGGCCTCGTGGATCGACTCCGGGTCCGTCACGTCGAGGCGCAGCGGGCCTACACCCGGCAGGTCCACCGTCTCGGGGCGGCGGGCCGCCGCGTAGACCTTCGCGCCGCGCTCCACGAGCTGGGCGGCGAGATGCCGTCCGAGGCCTCGGTTGGCGCCGGTGACCACTGCGACCGCGTTCTTGAGTTCCATGTCCGCTCCAGGTTCTGTCGGGCGCCGTCGGGGCACCCCACCGTTTAGATTGCATTACCAATCTAAACACTAGACTACGATAGATGCCAATCGACATCCAAACGGGAGAGCGGGAGGTGGCCATGGGCCGCGTATCGCAGGCGCAGGCGCAGGAGAACCGCAGGCGGGTGGTGGGCACCGCGTCGCGGCTGTTCCGGGAGCAGGGCACGCACCTCAGCGTCGCCGATCTCATGAAGGCGGCCGGCCTCACTCACGGCGCCTTCTACAAGCAGTTCGCCTCCAAGGAGGCGCTCGTCGACGAGGCCACCGCCCACGCCATCGATGAATGGGTCCGGTCCCATGCGGCCCACTTCGAGCAGAACGGAGGGCGCCGGGACGCCGCTCAGCGGGACCTGATCGACGCCTACCTCTCCTCGGAACACCGCGACAACGCCGCGGACGGCTGCCCGGTCGCGGCACTTGCCGCCGATGTCGCACGTGAACCCGAAGACCGCGAGGCCCGCCGCACCTACACGCAAGGCGTGGCCGAACTCGCCGCGTACCTCGCCCCCGCCGATGCGCACGGTGGCGAGGGTGGCGAGGAGGGCCTCGTCCGGCTGTGCACCTTGGTCGGTGCGCTGCTCCTCTCCCGGGCCACCCAGGGCTCCCCGCTCTCCGACGAGATCCTCGCCGCCGCGCGTGCGGCCCTGATGGAGACGGCCTGATCGAGGGCGCGCGCCCATCCGGAGTCGCGGGCGCGGCGGCCGCCGTCACCGTCAGCGCGGCAGCAGCACGCCGACCTGGGCCCGGATCTCCCGCAGGATCGCGTCGGCGCTCACGGCCGCGTTCACGGTCTGCGACATGGCGAGGAGCATGATGGCGGACACGACACGCGCCGTCGTCGCGGCCTCGCTCTCGCCCGTCCGCCCGTCGCGGCGCAGGACGGCGGCTATGGCCTCCTCGGTCTGTTCTGCGATGGTGAGGGCCTCGTGGTGGCGGGGCTCCTCGGGGTCGCCGAAGACCATCTCGCGCAGGTAGGTGCGCCCGTTGTCGACCTGGGTGCGGTTGCACTCGACGATCGGCCGGACGATCGCCATCACCGCGTCCAGCGCGCCAGGGACGCCCTCGGCGTCCGCCCGGCCCCGGGCGAGGGCCTTGACGTAGAGCGAGTTCTGGACGAGCAGGAGGAGCTCGCCCTTGGTCTTGGCGTAGAGGAACAGGGTGCCGGTGCCGATGTCGGCCCTGTCGGCGATCTGCTGGGTGGTGACCTCGTCGACGCCGCGCTCGGCGAACAACTCGCGGGCGGCGGCGGTGATGCGCTCCAGCTTCTGCTGCTTGTTCCGCTCGCGCCGGCCGACCGGCTGGGAAGCATGTGACATTCGGCCCTCCCTTCGGGGAATCATTTCTGAGTAGGCTCAGTTATGAACGGAGTCGCCAGTGATCGGGCTCATGTACGAGCTGCTGTCAGTTTCCCATGACGACGCCCGGACGCCCCGATCCACAGCGGTGGCACCGACAGCCGATCGCCCCGAAGGACCGCGCACCATGACCACGCCCCTCCCCCTCTCCCTCCGGACCCGAGTGCCGAGTGCAGCGGGGCGGTGACGGCCGTCGGCTGACCGGTACCTTCACACCGTCTCGGCGCGGCGCGTGAGCGCCGCCCCAGCAGACCCTCGGTGCCCGGCCGGCACCTCAGGAGGTCCGCGAGCGGCAGATCGCTGCAGAAGCGGCAGGCCGCTCACGATCAGCTCGCGCAGTTGGCCGCGCTGCTCGACGAACTCGCCCAGAGTGCCGAGCACATCACGGTCCCCTGCAAGACGCTCCTGCTGGAACTGCCCGCCGAACCCCCCGGGATGATCGCATCGACTCCGGCCTTGCCGGACGTCCCCGCCTACCAGCAGATCACGACTGTCATCGCCGTACCGACCCTCCCTGAGATTCGTGGCGCCGACCGGAAAGGCGGCTCCGGGGCGTGTCTGCGAGAGCAGTGTGTCGTTATGGCAGCCGTGAAAAAGATCCATTCCCTCGCCATGTCCGTCGGCCTGGTCGCTGCGCTGACCGGAACCGCGCAGGCCAACGGGCAGCCCGGCCGTGCACCGCTGCCGACCAACCAGATCACGAACGTCATCAGCGGCTACGTCATCGACAGCGCCGGGAAGACCGGCAGCGATCGGGTGCCCGTCTACATCTACAAGGACGCCACCAATCCCTCGGACAACCTGCGGTGGAGGTACGACCCCGCCACCCAGCACATCATCAACATCGCGACCGGCTACGTTCTGGACAGTGGCGGCGACACCAGCAGGGCCGTCGTACAGGTCTACGCCTACAAGGACGCCAACAGCCCGTCGAACAACCTGAAGTGGAGGTGGGACGCCGACAGGCAGCACATCGTCAACGTCGCCACCGGCTACGCACTCGACGCCGGACCCATCCGCTCGACCAGCCCCAGCTCGCAGTCCCTCTTCGCGTACTGGGACAACACCAGCACCTCGGACACGCTCAAGTGGAAGACCGACATCTTCAACTGACCCCAGTGAGCCTTACGTCCATTCCACGGATCGCGCCGTGACATGACGAGGGGCCCGCTTCAGTGCGGGCCTCTCGTGCCGAACGCGCGAAGGCGCGCTCAGGCGAGGCTGGCGGCCGTCCGGTCAGTCGCAATCGGCCAACGAGCGGCGACCTCACCCGCCCAGGACGCCGACCGCATCACCCAAGCCAGCGAGATCGTCCGGCCCCTCGGCGCCGGCAGCCGGAGCTGATGGCGGAGTGCCGCGTATGCGGCAGTGAGCTGGTTGGGAGACCGGACGAGCGCAGGCACGCCGCCGGTGTGCGGCCGAGGGCGAGCGCCTGGTCAGTAAGCCGGATGCCGACCACCCCCCAAGGTGATCATCGCCGACACGGTGTAACGATGGGTCTATGCCCCGTAGAGCGGCCGAGACCGAATCGGCGACCGCCGCTGTCGCCGTCTGAGGTGCATTCGCAGGCGGGGCCGTCAGGAAATTCCGGCGGACCCGTCCTTGGCGGTCTCGCACCGGCCGTCACCGGGGAAGCTGGCAGATCTTCTCCGGATGGGCCACGCCGACGGGTCTCTAACCCCTCGTCCAGGATTCGGTCCTGTCGCAGGCCGTCCAGCGTGAACCCCTTGGGCAGGTGCCTGTGGAGCATGGCCATGCCGACCGGCGAGTGGTCGGGGTCGAGTGCGGTGCGCTGGCTGACGAGCAGGTGAGGTTTGGCCGATGGCTCAACCGCCCCAGCAGCCCTCACCGTCCTGGGGAGCGGGGGCGGTCTACCCAGTCGAGGTCGGCGCCGCTCACGACGGCCGGCTCGCCCGCCCTCTTGCACCGCCGCCGCGTGCTCGCTGCGGCGTGGGACGCATCGCGAGCGCCGGAGCGAGCACGGGTCCGCCGACGGGAACGGGTTCTCTGGGCTGTTGGCTCATCCCCATGCCCAGGTGCGGTGGCGGCGGGAGGTCGCGATCAGGGGCTTGGAGGTCTTGGGTCGTGGTTGGAGTCGGATGCGAGTGGGGGTGGTGTCGGTGGCGATGAGGGTGCGGATGTGAAGGTGCGGGCTCTACGGGGGAGCACTTCCGGTTGCACCTCCCGCTGGTCCCTCGATCTTTGCTGCTCTTTCGCGCGGGTCGTAGGCCGGCCTCACACCATCGATCAGCAGCAGGTCCCCTTCGATGTGGTCGGTGCGCAGCCGCTTGATCTCCTGGTAGGCCGGGGAGTCGTACCAGGCCCGTGCCGTTTGCAGGTCGGGGAACTCGATCAGGACCATGCTGCCGGGCCAGGTGCCTTCCACGACTTCGGCTGGTGGGCCGTGGATCACGAAGCGTCCGTGGAAGGGGTCGAGAGTGAGCTGGATGCGGTTCAGGTATTCCAGGATGTCGGGGTGGTGGCGACGCTTGCGCAGGTGCGCGAAGCCGTAGGCGGTCATGCCGGATTCCTCTGCGGGTGTGGCGATCGCCCTGTGCGGGACGGTGCGCCGAACGTAGCCGCGGGTTCGCCGTGGAGCCATTACCCCGGAGGTAATCGATCTCGGAGGGAGGAACCGGGCAGGCTGAGCTGACCGGGACGCCGACGGGGCGCGCCGGGTTGCATCGGAGGGGGCGGGCGGATGTTCGCGCATCGACGTAAGGCGTGGGGACTGTCGTTTGCGGCTGTCATGGTGGGGGTGACTTCCTCGGCGGCTGCTCTGCCGGGCGGATCGGCCCGGGAGCCGGGGGCCACGGGGGTGGGCTGCGCGGGGGCGCGGGCCGGGATTGAGCGGCTGGAGGGGCGCATCACGCCGAACGTCTGCGCCTTCCTGGAGCGCCAGTTGGCGTTCGGTCGGATGGCGACCGGTACCCCGCCGTCCGCGGAGCAGATACCGGAGGAGGCCGTCGGGCATCCCCGGGTCGCGGCCTACCTCGACATCTTCGACCCGGAAGCGACGTTGTGGGAGGCGGGCAGCACCCCTAAGACCGGTCGACTGGTCATCGGCGCCGCCATCGCGGGCTCGCTCAGAATGGTCCCGGACCTGCACTACACCGGCACCGACGTGGTCGCTGATGGCGGCACGGTGATGTTCGGCCAGTGGAACACGGCCACCGTCAGAGGCCACAAGGTGGCCTACCCGCAGATCGCCCGCAACGTTCTGGGCGACGAGGGCCGGACGATTCAGGCCCGCCGCTACTACGACCGCCACGTACTGGTCCGCGACACCCTCCCGAACGCGCCGAAAGGCCTGTTCGACGGCATCGCGGACCGAGGGACCCCGCCCGCAGGCCGGCCCCCGCACGCGTCACCGCAGACGGCCTCCCCGCCCGTCTGGCCGCGTGGAACGCAGGGAACACCGATGCGCTGCTGCGCCGGGTGGCCGGGACCAGGCTTGCTGGGCCCGGACTGGCCAAGCCCTTGGTGACCAAGGCGGGCAAGCAGGCGTACCTGAAGCGCCTCTTCGGCAAGGCCGATCTCAACCTCAAGGCGGGCCAGGTCGCGTTCGGCACGAGCACCACCTACATCGAGTGGCATGGCAGCGTCACCAGGAAGCATGCCACCGCGGGCGGGAAGCAGAATCAGGCCGTGCCCTTCGGGATCGTGGAACGCTTCGGCCCCGACGGGCAGTGGGAGCTGTATTTCGACACCCTGCCCGTCCTGACCGACCCGGCAACGATCAACAACCTCCTCGCACAGCTCGCCACGCCGTAACCGCCGTGCGCTGACCTCGGACCCGCCTCGGGTGGGGACGACACGTCGTCCCACAAGCCCCCGTCTTGCGTCCGTATCCCGTGACTCTGTGTGTCGCCCTTCAGCCTGCACTCGGATTCGTGGTGAAGATGCAGGCTCTCGGCCGCCGAGTGAGGACCGAAGGTACAGGGCCCGGCGCGTCCCTTACCCGACGGACACGGCCTCGTCCCTGTTTTCGCCGGGCAGTTCTGGCCCCACTTTGCACGTCGCGCTGCACGACCCGGCTCGCGTCCACCCTGAACGCTGATCGCCGCCTGCGCGCTTCTGGGCACCGGGCTGCCGAGGGCCGGCGCCCCCTCCACATCCCGCGCGGCCGGTTCGCGAGCCTCGTGCGACGCGGCTCCTGCAGCGGGTGTCACAGCCCGAATCGCGCGTGCTGCACCTCCGGCACCAGGTCGGTGTATTCCGGGTGCTTGCGGAGCCAGCCACGGATGAAGGGGCAGAAGGGAAGCACCTTGAGCTCCCCCTTCCTGGCCTCGTCGAGAACCGAGCGGGCCAGTGTGCCGCCGAGGCCTCGGCCCCCGAACCGCGGATCGATCTCCGTATGGAGGAAGGCGATCTCGTCCCGGAATCGGTGATACTCGACGAATCCGGCCCGCTCACCGCCGTCGAAGATCTCGAAACGCGACTCATCGGAGTTGTCCGCCACGTGAGTTCCCATGGTTCCCTCCTCGGGATGACTGCCGAGCCTCCGCCTCGCCCTGGGAGGCGGAGGCGTACCGGGGAAGCCAATGACCAGATAGTCGACTCGTCAACCTGACTGCGGCGACCGGCGACCATGCCGCAGTCCGCCTCGCGCCACGTGCGGTCCTTCAGTCACTGACCTTGCTGCGGGACTGGTACAGCAGGTCCTGGTAGTCGGGGTGCCGGGCGATCCAGCCCGCGAAGAAGGGGCAGGTGGCCAGCACGCGAAGGTTCGCCGCGCGCGCCTCGTCGAGAGCGACCCGGACCAGGGCGGACCCCACTCCCCTGCCCTCGTACGCCGGCTCGACCTCGGTGTGCACGAAGGCGATGAGCTCCGCCGTACGGATGTACTGCGCGATGCCCGCCGGCTCGGACTCTCCGTCGACGCGGGCCTCATAGCGGCTCGCCCCGGGGACGTCACTCACTTCGACCGCCACGTTTCCTCCTCGAAAGCCTGCTCACAACCGAATCGACGGATGTCCGTCGATCATGATCCCACCTTAACCCTAGATGGTTGATCCATCAACTTATAGCCGGTTCGGGACTGTCGCTCTTGCGGCATGTCCTACCTTCTCCGGGCGGCACTCACTTATGGCGATCATGAGAAACGCTGCACCTGATGAGACGGTTGCGCCTCTTGGCGGCCATGCCGGCCGGCCCCGCACTGGCCGTCGGGAAGAAGGCGCACGCCAGCCTGGGTGCCTGCTACCTCCGGAGTCGCCAGGCTTCCGTCGAGCGTGCCGCGAAGGCCCGTGCCCGAGCGGTGCTGGTCGTCCACTACGACGACAACCCCTGGGACCCGCCGGCAGCCGATGGGCGAGCGCTGGGCCGTGCCCACGATACGGATCGGGCGTCAGAGAGGGCCGAACTGCTCGGACGCGTCGCCCGCGGCTCGGCCTCGGTGTAATTCTCCGGCACCGCCCGCAGCCCCTACCTCTACGACGCGATGCGGGTGGCGCGGCAGCAGGTGCAGCGGGAGGTGGTGCACACGGTGTCCGCGTCCAACAGCGCGTTGTACCCACCCCGTACGCCGACAACGGTGTCCGCGGCTGGGCCCGTGAGCAGCGCTTCGGCCGGCGGCCCTACCAGCGGGCGGCCTCGAGGCCCTCACCGCGACTCGTCGGCCCGACCGACGGAACCTCGCACCTCTGCGTGGCGGCCGCCCCGGACGCGGCCCTGCTGCCGCGTGTCAGGCGCGGCGCCGAGGCCCTCGACCTCGCCCGGTGCGAGGCGGCCCCAAGGCGCAGTACGTGGCCATGCCCTCGGGAAGCACCAGGGACGCGTTCGACGCACTGGGCCGCGGCGTCCGCTAGCGGGGGCTGTACGAAAAGGCGTTCTTCGACGCCGACGCGGTGAGCAACGTGATGGCGGGCGTCGGGGTCGGTGAGATCACTCGCGCCGTGTCGCAACTGCCGCTCCGCATGGCGATGGACGCCGCGACCGGATGCAGCTCGGCTCGCCTGGCACGCGGCACACCTTGGATGGCCCGCGCCATCGATGGCTGTGTACAGCACACGCGACCGTGCTCGCACCGTCGGGGCGCCGTCGCGTCAGTCGTCGGGGAGCCAGCCGCGCCCGCGCAGCGCCGCTATGAAACGACCGTAGTTCTCCTCCAGAGCAGGGCGTTCCCGAGGCACCGGCCCGACGAGCGTCCCCGTGCGCACCATCGCGGCGGCGCTCGCCGTGAGGTCCTCGTGGAGCGTGCCGGCCGCGGCGAGCAAGGCGGCGCCGAACGCCGTCTCCGCGCGCCCGACCACCCGGACCGGGCGGTCCAGCACGGTGGCCCGGATCGCCGTCCACGCGGCGCTGCGACTTCCCCCGCCGGCCGCGTGCAGGGGGCCGATCACCGGGATGCCCAGACCCTCGACCCGTTCCAGGGCCAGGCGTTCGAGGAAGGCGACTCCTTCCAGTGCGGCGCGGTGGGCGTCCGCCTCGTCGCGGGGGCGGCCCAGCTTGAAGCCGCGCGCCGCGCCGGAGACGAAGGGGAACCGTTCACCGTCGCGGGACAACGGGTAGCGGACGTACGTCGCGGGTCCCCGGGCCGTCGCGGCGGCGTCCAGCGCGGGCAGGCGGGCGGGGTCCACGTCGGCCAAACACTCCCCTCCCGTGTTGGACGCCCCGCCGGGGAGCCACCAGCCGTCGGGGTGGCGGTGGCTGTAGAACGCCCCGGTCGCATCGCGCACCAGGCGCTCGGACACCCCCTTGAGGACGTACGTCGTGCCGATGACGCCCACGAAGCGGCCCGGCTCGACCGCCCCGGTGGCGATCTGGCCCGCGCAGCCGTCCGTCATCCCGAGGCGTACGGAGCACCCTTCGGGCAGGCCGGTGGCCTCGGCCGCCTCCGGGCCGACGAGCCCGGCCTCGGTGCCGGGGGCGCCGACGGAGGGGAGCAAGGCGAGGGGGAGGCCGAGGGCGTCGAAGACCTCGTGCGCCCACTCGCCCGCACGGGCGTCGTAGCCGGACTTGAGCGCGTGGCTCCAGTCCGTGGGCACGGGGTGGCCCGTCAGCTCGCGGCCGACGAGCTCGGGGGTGTGGAGGACGTGACGCAGAGCGGAGCCGTACGTTCGCCAGCACCACACGGCCCTGCCGAGCGCGGCGGTGGGGCCCACCGAGAGGCCGAGCGCGTCCCACCGGGCGCTGCCCGCCCGCTGGGCCTCGGCGTTGATGTCGGCGGCGCGCCGGTCGTCGTACATCAGGGCCGGGCCGAGGGGTTCGCCGTGGGGCCCGGTGGGCACGATGGTGCCGGATGTGGCGGAGACGGCCACCGCGACCACCTCGCGGCCGCCGCGGGGCAGCGCGGACGTGGTGCGGCGCAGGGCCGACCGCACGGCGGGCCACCACGACCGGGCGTCCTGCTCGCTCGTTCCCGCGGCGGTCCGTACGGGGGGCGGGAGATCCGCCCGCGCCTCGGCGAGGGCGCGCCCCTGTCCGTCCACGCACAGCACGCGGACGGACGCGGTCGCCACGTCGATGCCGATCACGGCCGGAGGGGAGGGGTGGGGGCGACGGGATTCACTGCTCATACGGAAAGCGTCCTTCCCGGGGGCTTCACGTGTCTGCGTCGGTCCACCGGTCGGGTGGCCGTCCATCACCGTGGTGGCCCGTATGTGAAGTCAACATCTTCTCCCCGTGGTGAGAGGTGCGCTCATGGTGCGGTGGCTGCCACCGTGACCCGCGTCCGTTCGCGGAGTTTGCCCAGCAGTTCGGCGTCCGCTCCGTCGTCCACGACGAGATGGTCCAGGTCGCCGACGGGCCCTACCCGGTGCAGGGCGGTCCGGGCGAGTTTGGTGTGGTCCATGAGCATCACCTTCGTCGCCGCCGAGGTGAGCATGGCCCGTTTGACCAGCACCACGTCCTGCTCCTGGTGGTAGGCCGTCCTGGCGTCCAGGGCCGACGTGGAGACCGCGACGAGGTCCACCGAGAGCGCCTCGACCGCCTCGACGCAGGGCATCCCGAGGAAGGAGTCGTGGGTGCGTGAGTACTCCCCGCCCAGGGCGATCAGGCGGATGCCCTCGCATCCGGCGAAGACGTCCAGCACCCGGCGGGCGTTGGTGACCACGGTGAGCGGGGCGAGGTCGACCAGCAGTCCCGCCATGACCAGCACCGTGGTGGAATCGTCGAGCATCACCGACATGCCGGGCTCCACCAACGCGGCGGCGGCCCGCGCGACGGCCTTCTTCTCCGCCCTGTTGACGCCGAGCCGGTAGTCGAGGCTCGATTCGAACACCGTGGAGGGCAGGGCGGACGCGCCACCGCGGAAGCGTCGCAGCACCCCTTGCCGCGCCAGGTCGTCGAGGTCCCGGTGGACGGTCATCAGGCTCACGCCCGTGAGCTGGGCGAGGGCGGCGCCCGTGGCCGTGCCCTGCTCCACGACATGGTCGGCGATGAACCGTCGGCGCTCTTCGGCGGATCTCTTGGTCATGGGGGTCAGTCTCCCGCAGGGCTCGGGCCGGGCGCGGGGCCGGGGGGCGGTGCTGTGGGGACGTTCAGCGAGCGCAGCGCCGTCTCCGTGCCCCGGATCTCGATCTCCGTCACGGCCCCGTTGTCCAGGCGCGGGAAGATGCGCCGGTAGCGTCCGAGGGGCAGTCCGAGGAGGTCGCACAGGGCGATGCGCAGCAGGGTGTTGTGGGCGACGACGAGCACCCTGCCCCCGGGGTGGCGGTCTGCGAGGTCGCGCAGGGACGCGGTCGCCCGTGCCGCCGCCCGGGCGACGGGTTCGGAGCCGGGGAAGGCGCCGGATGCGGCGTCCTCGCGGAACCGCCGTACGGCTTCGGGGTCCTCCTCGGCCATCTCCCCGATGGTCCGGCCCTCGCCCCATCCGAAGTCCACCTCCCGCAGGCCCTCCTGGACCTCCACCGCCAGGCCCAGCGCCTCGGCCGCCGGCCTCGCCGTCAGGCGGGCGCGGCTGAGCGGGGAGCAGGCGACCGCGTCCACGCCGCTCTTCGTGGCCCAGGCTCCGAGGCCGGCCGCCTGGGCCACACCCCGGGGTGTCAGGGCGACGTCGGTGACGCCGGCGTACCTGTTCTCCGCGTGCCACTCGGTCTCGCCGTGCCGTACGAGCAGGAGACGAGAGGTCATGGAGACCGCCCTTTCTGGGTCGAGGCCGGACCGGGGCGAAGCGCGCGGAGGTGCCGGGTTGCCGTTGTCCGTGTCGGGCGGGTGCATTGCCGGTTCACGTGGGCGCTGTTAAATTTAACAGACATTCCACAGCCGGGACGGGCCCTTCGCGGCACGGATCGGGCTCGGACCAGGCGTGAATCAAGGCTCCGACCTGCTCGGCATCCACCCCAGCGGCTCTCCTCGCAGAAGGAATCCGACGTCATGCGCATCCTCGCCGCAGGCGACCACTTCGTCCGTCCCGCGCTGATTCGCGCGGCGGTGAGTCAGGAGCTGTCCCACGCGGGCGGGGAGCCGCCGGAGTTCTCGGAGCTGACTCTCCCCTGGCCCCATGAGCCCTTCGGTCCGGTCGGAGAGGTCCGTGAGGCGAGCGGTACGGAGGCCGAGCTCGTGGAGGCGCTGGACGGGGCGTCCGTCTGTGTGACGCAGATGGCCCCGTTCACCGAGCGGGTGTTCGCCGCGTCGCCCGGGTTGCGGCTCGTCGCCGTCTCGCGGGGCGGGCCGGTCAATGTGGACCTGGCCGCCGCCACCCGGCACGGGGTCAGGGTCAGCTTCGCCCCCGGCCGCAACGCCCCGGCCGCCGCGGAGTTCGCGGTAGGGCTGATGCTCGCCGCGATGCGGCGCATCGCCGCCGCCGACGCGGAGTTGAAGCGGGGCGTCTGGCGGGGCGATCTCTACGCGTACGAGGAGGTCGGCGGCGAGCTCGGCGGGGCCACGGTCGGGCTCGTGGGCTACGGGGCCATCGGCCGCATCGTGGCGCGGGTGATGCGCGCCTTCGGGGCGCACGTGCTCGCTGCCGACCCGTACGCCGACCCCGAGGCGGTCGCGGCGGACGGTGTCGAACTCGTCGAGCTGGACGATCTTCTGAGCCGGAGTTCGGTGGTCAGCCTGCACGCCCGGCTGACCGAGGAGACCCGCCATCTGCTCGACGGCCGCCGCCTCGGGCTGCTGCCGCCCGGTGCGGTCCTGGTCAATTCCGCCCGCGGCGGGCTGCTCGACCACGCGCCGCTGCCGGAGCTGCTGCGCAGCGGGGCTCTCGGGGCGCTCGCCCTCGATGTGTACGACATCGAGCCGATCCCCGCCGACTGGGCCCTGCGTGACGTACCGAATGTGATCACCACGCCTCATCTCGCGGGCGCGACGCGGCAGACGGCGCACCGGGCGGCGGCCATCACCGCCGCCGAGGTGGGCCGTTTCGTACGGGGGGAGAAGCTGCGGCATCTCGCGAACGGGGACGTCCTGGTGAACGGGCGGTCCTGACCGGATCCTTCGCCGCCGGCGCCCCGCAATCCATCGGCTCGCACAGGAGGTAGCAGGGTTGAGGACCATCATCGGCGTGGACATCGGTACGTCGGTCACCAAGGCGGTGGCGTTCGACGAGGGCGGCGGGGCCCTGGCCTCCGCGAGCCGGCGTTCGCACCTGGAGATGCTGCCGGGCGGTCGCGTCGAGCAGGATCTCGACGATGTCGTGTCCGGCGTCGGCGAGGTGGTGCGCGAGGTCGCCGCGAAGCTCGGCAGGCTGCCGGACGCCGTGGCGCTCACCGGGCAGGGGGACGGGCTGTGGCTGCGGGACTCCGGCGGCAGCGCGGTGCGGCCCGCCATCTCGTGGATGGACGCGCGGGCCTCCGACGTGGTGACCCGCTGGCTGACGGACGGCACGATCGGCACGGCGTACGCGCACACCGGGTCCGGGATGTTCCCCGGCTGCCACGGCCCGCTGCTGAACTGGCTCCAGGAGTACGAGCCCCATTCGCTGGACCGGGCCGCCGTCGCGGGGTACTGCGTCGACGCGGTCGCCCAGCGCCTGACCGGGCGGGTGTGCCTCGACGCCTCCGACGCGACGCTGCCGTTCCTCGACCCCCGTACCCGCCGTTACGCGCCCGAGGCGCTGGCGGCGTGCGGGGTCGCGGACCGGGCGGGCCTGCTGCCGGCTCCCGCCCCTCCGGGCACGGTGCTCGCACTCCACGGTCAGGGCGCCGGACTCCTGGGGCTGCCCGAGGGACTGCCGGTCGTGGCGGGGCCGTACGACCTGCCGGCCTGCGCGATCGGCAGCGGGGTACGTGAGGTGGGGGACGGCGTCCTCATCCTCGGCACGACCCTCGCGAGCCAGGTGCTGACCGACCGGGTCGATCTCGATCCGCTCGCCGAGCCCGCCGGCATGTGGCTGTGCACCCCGGCTCCCGACCGGTGGCTGCGTGCCATGCCCGCGATGGTGGGGACGGCGGCGCTGGAGTGGGTGCTCGCTCTCGTCGGCGCGACCACGGCCGATGTGGACGCCCTGCTGGCCGACAGTCCGCCCGGCGCCCGGGGCGTCCATGCCTTCCCCTTCCTGTCCGAGGCGGGCGAACGGGCCCCCTTCGTCGAGCCGTCTGCGCAGGGCAGACTCGACGGGCTCAGCCTGGCGGCCGGCCGGGCGGACGCGGTCCGGGCCGTCTGCGAGGCCATCGGTTACGCGGCCCGGCACTGCCTGGACGCGGCGGGGCTGAGCGGCACCCTCGCCCTGTGCGGCGGCGGCACGCGGTCGCTGACGTGGGCCCGGCTGATCGCTGACGTCCTCGGCCGCCCCGTCCGCATCCCGTTGGAGGAGCAGGTCGGCGCGCTCGGTGTGGTGTCCGTCGCCAGAGGCTCGCTGTCGCCGGGGTACGAGGCGCCGCCGGGACGCCACCAGGTGGTCGATCCGCGCGAGGACGTGCGGGCGCTGTACGAGGACGGATACGCGCGCTATCGAGCGGAGTTGGCGGCCGCCCGGACGGCGTGGGGGTCTCACGCGAGGCCGGCCGGACAGCACCATGCGGTCCGGCCCCTCTGAGCGCTCCCACCCGTCTGTTATTTATGACATGCCCATTGACACTCATAACATTCTCGATGTTAATTTGACGCGAAGGAGGCTCTCCGCCTGAAGACCGGGAGATTCCAGTGAAGCAACGCTCTGTCAGATCGTTTGCCGCGGCTCTGTCGGTGATGACGGTGATCGTCTCCGCCGCCGCCTGTTCGACGAAGGCGCCCAACAGCTCGGAGGGCAAGTCGTCGAAGGACGCGAAGATCGCGTTCCTGATGCCCGACATCGCCTCCACCCGCTACGAGTTGTACGACGCGCCGCTCTTCAAGGCCAAGGTGAGGGATCTGTGCGGCGGTTGCGAGGTGCTCTACCAGAACGCGGGCGGCGACGCCGCGAAGCAACAGCAGCAGGCCGACTCCGCTCTCGCGCAGGGTGCCGACGTCATCGTGATCGACCCGGTGGACTCCGCCGCAGCGGCCAGCACCGTCCGTACGGCACAGGGACGAGGGGTCCCCGTCATCGCGTACGACCGGCCGATCCCGGCGGTGAGGGCGGACTACTACGTCTCCTTCGACAACGAGAAGATCGGCGCCATGATCGGCCAGTCGCTGGTGGACCACCTCAAGGCCACCTCGGCCGAGGGCGGCCTCCTCCAGGTCAACGGATCGCCGACCGACGCGGCCGCGGGGCTGATCAAGAAGGGCATCCACAGCGCGGTCGACTCCAGCGGGTTCAGGCTCCTCGCCGAGTACGACACGCCGGCCTGGGAGCCGGGGAAGGCGCAGAGCTGGGTCAGCGGCCAGATATCCAAGTTCCCGGGAAGGATCGCCGGAGTGGCGGCCGCCAACGACGGCACGGGCGGCGGTTCCATCGCGGCGTTCAAGGCGGCCGGGGCGGCCGTGCCACCGGTGACCGGGAACGACGCCGAGCTCGCCGCGGCCCAGCGGATCGTCAAGGGCGACCAGTTCAACACGATCTCCAAGCCCATCAGGACCGTCGCGGAAGCGGCGGCCGTCGCCGCGTTCTCCTTCGCCCGGGGGAAGAAGCCCAAGGGGGACACCACGCTCTTCGACACCCCCTCGGAACTCTTCACCCCCACCGTGGTCACCCGCGAGAACATCGCGGAGGTTCTGGTCGGCGACGGGAAGCCGCTCAAGACCGCCGAGGTGTGCACGGCGACGTACGCGGCGGCCTGCGCCGAGGTGGGCATCACGTAGGCGCGGGCCCTCTCTCCGCCTGCCCTTCTGCCCGTCCGCGCGCCTGCCTCGGAAGGCCGGTCATGACCGCTGAGCCCTCGCCCTCCCCTCACGAGCCGTCAGGAGGCCCGCTGCTCTCGCTCCGTGGGATCAGCAAATCCTTCGGCGCCGTCGCCGCACTCACCGCTGTCGATCTCGACGTCTCCGCGGGGCAGGTCGTCGCCCTGGTGGGCGACAACGGCGCGGGGAAATCCACCCTGGTGAAGGTTCTCTCCGGAGTGCACCAGCCGGACGCCGGAACCGTCGGTTTCGACCACGGGACCGTATCCATCCCCTCCCCCGCCACCGCGCAGCGGCTCGGCATCGCGACCGTGTTCCAGGACCTCGCCCTGTGCGAGAACCTGAACGTCGTCGAAAACCTCTTCCTCGGACGGGAGTTGCGCGGGCTGCGTCTGGACGAGGTGACCATGGAGGTCCGTTCCCGCGCTCTTCTCGGAGAGCTGTCGGCGAAGATCCCCTCGGTACGGGTCCCGGTCGCGGCCCTGTCCGGTGGCCAGCGGCAGACCGTGGCCATCGCGCGGACCCTGCTGGGCGACCCCAAGGTGATCATCCTCGACGAGCCGACGGCGGCGCTGGGGGTGGCGCAGACGGCGGAGGTGCTCAACCTGATCGAGCGGCTGAGGGAGCGCGGGCTGGGCGTCATCATGGTCAGCCACAACATGGCCGACGTACGGGCCGTCGCCGACACGGTGGCCGTCCTGCGGCTCGGCCGGAACAACGGCGTCTTCGACGCGGCCGAGGCGACGGCGGCGGATCTGGTGGCCGCCATCACCGGAGCCACCGACAACGTGGTCAGCCGCCGCGCCGGACGGGGCCGGGCCGTGGACGAGCGAGCGGCGGCGGACAGGGGAACGGAAGCGGCGCTCAAGGGGGACGCGTCATGACGGAGTCGGCCGCTGTCACGAGCCCGGAACCGGCCCACGCCGGGGCCGGCGAACCGACGACCTGGTCCGGTCGGGCGCGGAGTCGCCGACGTGTGGTGTCGGAACGGCTGCGCGGCGGAGACCTCGGCCTCCTGCCCGTCCTCGCCGGGCTCGTCGTGATCTGGGTCGTCATGCAGATCCTCAACCCCGTCTTCCTTTCGAGCGCGAACCTCACGAACCTCGCCCTCGAGAGCGTGCCGGTCGGCGTCATCGCCCTGGGGGTCGTCTGCGTCCTCCTCGTCGGCCAGATCGATCTGTCGGTCGGCTCGGTCAGCGGGCTCAGCGCCGCCGTCCTGGCGGTTCTCTTCGTGGACCGGGGGCTCCCGGCCTGGCTCGCTGTCACCGCGTCACTGGTCCTCGCGGCTCTGATCGGCTGGTTCTACGCCCAGGTCCACAACCGGATCGGGGTACCGAGCTTCGTCATCACGCTCGGCGGCCTCCTCGGGTTCCTCGGTGTCCAGCTGTGGATCCTCGGGCCCAAGGGATCGATCAACCTGCCCTTCGACTCGGGTCTCGTGTCCTTCGCCCAGCTTCAGTTCCTGCCGCCCTGGCTGGCGTACACGCTGGTCGTCGTGGGCGCGGCGGTCCTGTACGCGACCGGCGCCGCCCGCGCCGCGGAGCGCCGCCGGGCAGGCCTGGCCGCCGCGTCCCGGCGTCTGCTCTTCGGGCGGAGCCTGGCGCTGCTGGCCGGTCTCGGCGCGGCGGTCTGGTATCTCAACCGGGACCGGGGGGTGGGGTGGATGTTCGTGTTCTTCCTCGCTCTGGTGCTGGTGCTGCACTACGTCCTGGCCCGCACCTCGTTCGGCAAGTCGATGTACGCGGTCGGCGGCAACATGGAGGCGGCCCGGCGTGCGGGCGTCAATGTGAAGGCCGTCCTCACCTCCGCGTTCGTGCTGTGCACGACGCTCGCCTGTGTCGGCGGGATGCTCTCCGCGTCGCGGCTCGCCGCGGCCAATCAGAGCAGCGGCGGCGGTGACGTCAATCTCAACGCCATCGCCGCGGCCGTCATCGGCGGCACCAGTCTGTTCGGCGGCCGGGGCACCGCTTTCGCCGCTCTGCTCGGCGTGCTCGTCATCCAGTCCATCTCCAGCGGACTCACTCTGCTGAATCTCGACTCCGCCTACCGCTTCATGGTCACCGGCGGGGTATTGCTCCTGGCGGTGTCGCTGGACGCGGTCGCCCGGCGTTCGCGGGTCTCCCACGGCAGGGCCTGAGACACCGTTCGTATCCGGCAACGCCCGCCCACCCCAGGATCACGACCTCGGAGGAACCATGCGAAGCCGAGCACGCACGCACGTCGCCACCCTGCTCCTGTCCACGGTCCTCGCCTCGGCCGGCCTCGCGGTGGGCGGGGGCGCGGCCCACGCCCGTACGCCGTCCCCGCCCTCGTCGCTGTCCTCCGCAATCGGCCTGCCCGCTTCCGTGGACGGCGGCGCCTGGTCGTCCGGCCATCTCCAGGGCACGGCCATCGACCGCCGCCGGAACCACATGTACTTCTCCTTCACCGATCTGCTGGTCAAGACCGACCTGGCGGGCAGACCGATCGGGTCGGTCACGGGTCTCACCGGTCATCTGGGCGATCTGGACTTCAACAGCGCGGACGGCCGGGTGTACGGCTCCTTGGAGTACAAGGCGGCCCGGGCCTTCTATGTGGCGATCTTCGACGGGTCCCGGATCACCCGGATGAACATGGACGCCCGGACCACCGATGTGCTGTCCACCGTCCATCTCCGGGAGGTCGTGCGGGACTACACCGCCGACATGAACGGCGACGGGGTCTTCGACGGCGACACCGGAAACACCCCCGACCACCGCTACGGCTGCAGCGGGATCGACGGCGTCGCCTTCGGTCCCGATCTGAACGGCAGGGGTGGCGGACGGCTCACGGTCGCGTACGGGGTGTACTCCAACACCGCCCGCACCGACAACGATTACCAGGTGCTGCTCCAGTACGACGTGCGCGACTGGCGGACGTACGAGCGGCCGCTCAGCGAGGACGCGCTGCACACCAGCGGTCCCGCCTCCCCCGCCGGCAAGTTCTTCGCCTACACCGGCAACACCACCTACGGGGTCCAGAACCTGGAGTACGACGGGGACAGCGGCAACTGGCTGATGGCCGTGTACAAGGGCAAGAAGGCGGCCTTCCCCAACTACGCGCTCTATGTGCTGGACGGCTCGAAGCCCGCCCACCGGGGGAGGTGAAGGGGCAGCCGCGCCCCGAGTCCGGCCGCATCGTCTCCCTCCTCCCGCGCGGGCTGCACCACGAGCCGTCCGGTGTGTACGGCTACGAGTCGGCCGGTCAGTACGGTCTGGTCTCCCTGGACGACGGCCGCTACTACGTGGCCGAGGCGGGCACGGTCGATTCCGGGGGGACCACGCTGCGGACCGGCCGGGCGGTGCTGCACCGGTGGACGGGTGCGGCACCGAACCCGTTCGCGGTGCGGGGGCCCGCCGACTGAGCTGGTCCCGGCAGGTTCCGCGGCGCGGGTGACCGGGGCGGGCCCGCGCCGCCGCGTCCTGGTGACCCACGTCACATCCGCATCCTGTCAGCAATCGACACGCTGTCCCGTTCAAGGAGTACGCGAACGAGACAGGAGCCCGTCATGACGCTCATGAAGCACCGCATCGTCGTACTCGGCGCCGGGTACGCCGGGGCCTTCGCCGCCGGGAATCTGGCCCGCCGGCTCTCCCCCGCCGACACCGAGATCACCGTCGTCAACGCCGTACCCGACTTCGTCGAGCGGATGCGGCTCCACCAGGTGGCGGCCGGACAGGACATCGCGCGCCGCAAGCTCACCGACGTGTTCGCGGGCACCGGGGTGCGACTGCGCCTGGCCCGGGTGACCGGTCTCGACCCCGAGCGCAGGACGGTCGCCGTGACCGGCGAGGACGGGCCCGGGGAACTGTCCTACGACACTCTGCTCTACGCGCTCGGCAGCTCCGCCGCCCACCACGGGGTCCCCGGCGTGGCCGAGTACGCCTTCGACGTGACCGGTCTGGGCTCGGCGCTGCGTCTGCGTGAACGCCTGGACGACCTCGGCGAGGGCGGGTCCGTCCTGGTCGTCGGGGAGGGGCTGACCGGCATCGAGACCGCGACCGAGCTGGCCGAGTCGCGGCCCGGTCTCTCGGTCGCGCTCGCCGCCCGTGGTGAGCCGGGCGCCTGGCTCTCCCCCAGGGCCCGGCGTCATCTGCGGGAAGCGTTCGACCGGCTGGGCGTCACGGTGCACGAGCGCACCGCCGTCGCAGCCGTCGAACCGGACCGGGTGACGACCGCCGACGGTACGGTCCTTCCGGCCGAGGTGACCGTGTGGTCGGCCGGGTTCGCCGTGCACCCGATCCCGGCCGCCGCCGGCCTGGAAGTCGCCGCCACCGGGCAGATCGTCGTCGACCGGTCCATGCGTTCGGTCTCGCACCCGGACGTCTACGCGGCCGGCGACTGCGCCTACGCGATCGGGGAGAACGGTCGGCCCCTGCCGATGTCCTGCGCCTCGGCCGGGCTCACCAATATGCAGGCGACCGCCGCGATCATCGCGCGCCTGACGGGCGACGAAGTGCCGGCCACCGGGCTGAAGTACGTCGGCAACCACATCAGCCTCGGCCGCCGGGACGCCATCTTCCAGATGGTGGGCGAGGATGTCCGGTCGAAGCACTGGTACCTGGGCGGCCGGACGGCCGCGCGGCTCAAGTCGGGGATTCTGAAGGGGCCGAATGGGGCATCGCCCATCCGACGTTCGGCCTGCCGACGCGCAGGCGGCGGGCGGCTCCGGCGTCCGACCGGGCCGCTGTCCGGGCCGCCGCCTAGGGTGTTCCGCATGGACAGTGCGGCGGTGGACACGTTCGAGGCCGGCCGGGGCAGGCTGGCCTCGCTCGCGTACCGCCTGCTCGGGTCGGCGGCCGACGCCGAGGACGCCGTGCAGGACACCTTCCTGCGCTGGCAGGCCGCGGACCGCGAGCGGATCGAGGTGCCGGAGGCGTGGCTGACGAAGGTCCTCACCCATGTCTGCCTCGACCGGCTCCGTTCGGCGCACGCGCGTCACGAGCGGACGGCCGGCGCGTGGCTGCCCGAGCCGCTCCTCGACGGCGACCCGATGCTCGGCCCGCCGACACGTTCGAGCAGCGGGAGTCGGTCTCCCTGGCCGTGCTGACCCTCGTCGAGCGCCTCTCGCCCAACGAGCGGGCCGTCTACGTCCTGCGGGAGGCCTTCGCGTACAGCCATGCCGAGATCGCCGCCATCCTCGAGATCTCAAAGGCGGCGTGCCAGCAGCACGCCCATCGGGCCCGGATCCGGCTCGCGGACGAACGGCGTCGCAGCGGCGGTGCGCCCGACCCCACGGCGGCGCGCCGGGTGGTCGAAGAGTTCCTGGCCGCCGCCACGTCGGGGCGCACCGACCGGCTGGTGGCGCTGCTCACGGACGACGTGACGGCGGTCTCGGACGGCGCGGGACTGGCCAGGCGGCTGCTGCGGTACCGGTCGCCCGAGCGGGTCGCCTCCTTCGTGCGGGCCGGGTTCAAGCCCACCCCGGCGAAGCGTCGGCTGGCCGGTGGCCCTACGACGATGTATCTCGCGCGGGTCAACGGCTCCCCGGCCGTGATCGCCGTGGTCGGGGAGCGGGTCGTGGGGGCCGTGGCGTTCGACGTCACCGACGGCAGGGTTTCGGCCCTGTACGGCATTGCCGCCGCGCACCGGCTCACGCGCCTCGACGAGGCCTGGCGGCGGTACGACCCGGGGGTTCCGGTCCTCGACGCGTGGTGACCGGGGCCGTGCAGACCACCCTCATACACGCACAGGCGTGCGATAAATTCTCCGTCATGACGGAACCTGGATCGTTCGCCTGGCCACCTGCTCCGATCGCGACGGCACGGCTCGTGCTCCGTGAGTCCGAGGCCCGTGACCGTGCGGCGTTCGTCGAGTTGTTCGCGTCGGCGCACGTGCGCGTCTACCTCGGTGGTCCCCATCCGCGGGACGAGCTCGAACGCGCTGTGCCCGAGGTGCCTGGGCGGCGGGCCGGACTTTTCGTCGTGGAGCTCGATGGAGCGATGATCGGCACGGTCACCTTGGAACAGCGGGACCCCGGGCGTCCGGGCCGGCTCCGTCCGGAGGGCGGCCGCACCGAAATCGGCTACATGTTCCTGCCGGAGGCATGGGGTTCGGGGTACGCGGCCGAGGCGTGCGCCGCCGCGCTCGACTGGTTCGCCGCCGCGCGCCCCGGTGAGCCGGTGGGGCTCTGCACCCAGATCGCCAACGTCGCTTCGATGCGCCTCGCGTTGAAGCTCGGTTTCACCGAGGTGACGCGGTTCGAGGAGTTCGGCGCGGAGCAGTGGTTCGGCGAGTGGAGCCCGGCCGCACCCCGTCCCCGGTGAGCAGTCAGGTGGCCGGGCGGGTGTGCACGCTGACGGCATAGCCGCCGCCGTCGCTGTAGGGGTCGCCGCTCCAGGTCGCGTAGCGCTGACGCAGGGACAGTCCGGCCCGGGTGCACCACTCGTCGAACTCGGCGAGGGTCACCGACGCGTCCTCCAGCGGCAGATGGGCGGCGTCCAGTCCCATGCCCGTGACCAGGAGGCCGCCCGGGCGCAGTGCGCCGGCCAGTTGCGCGACGACGGCCGCTCCGGTGCCGGGAGCCAGCAGAGGAATGACGTTGCCGGCGGCGAGCACCAGGTCGAAGTCCGTATCCAGGCCGAGGGCGTCCAGCCGGGCCAGGTCACCGAGGAGCCAGTCCTGTGCGGGCGCCTCACGGCGTGCGACGGCCAGCATCGAGGAGTCGACGTCCACGCCGGTGCAGTGGTGGCCCAGTTCGGCGAGCCGGATCGCGATGCGGCCGGTGCCGCAGCCGGCGTCGAGCACACGGGCCCCGGGCTTCAGCAGCGCGGTGCAGAAAGTGGCTTCGCCGTGGACGTCATGGCCCGATGCGGCAAGGCGGGCAAATCGCCGCGCGTACTCCTCCCCGCCTGTCCACCGGTCAGTTCCGCCCAACGGTCGCTCTGCCCTGTCATGTTTCCGCATGCCTTCCGGTTCGCCCTCCCCCAGCGGGAGCATAACCGAGCCGCTCACGCGGAGTCCCCAGCGTGCGTGCGTGCAGGAACCGTACGTCGCGGTCCACGGCCACCCCCAGTTCCATGGCCGGGCCGCTCCAGGCGACAGCGGTGGTGCGGGTGGCCCCGGTCCGGGGCCACCCGCGGTCATCCTTCGCCGGCCGGCTTCCGCTCGGCCGGGGCTCGCCGTGGCCGAGGCCGACCGGTGCACGGCGGGACACCCCCGGAGCGGGCGGAAGGCCCTGGGGGTTCAGGGCTGGATCGGCATGGACCAGCAGTTGGACGTGGCCGGTTTGCCCGCGAGGCGGTCGGTCAGCCAGCCGATCGCCTCGCCCTGGTCGGTGAGGAGGGGCACGAGGTGGTTGGTGAGGATCTTGTCACCGAGATTGGGCAGGACGACGGCGTCGTAGGTGACGTCGCCGCCTTTGCGGCACCAGTCGACCGCCAGCCGGCGGGCCTGGGCGTGGGGGACGATGTCGTCGTTGACGCCGGTGGCCAGGCGTACGGGACCGGACGGCTTGAGCGTTCCGATGCGCTGCTTGTCCAGGGCGGCCCGGGCCCGGGGCTCGGCGGCGATGATCTCTCCGATGGTCTTGCCGCTGGTGGTCCATTTGCTGCTCGTGGTGAATCCGTAGCCGAAGATCGCGTCACCGACGCACATGGTGGAGGCGTCCGCCAGGGCGGCCTTCCCGGTGGTGCTGATGTTCGCCTCGACGACCGCGCGCAGGTCGGGGTCGGACTGGGCGAACCCGTTGATCGACCAGGCCAGCGCGCCGGCGAGCGCACTGCCGTCGATGCCCTTCATGACCGAGGTCAGGTCGGCGGGCGGCGCGCCGGCGTAGGTCCCGGCGAGCGGTACGTCGGGGGCGTAGGAGGGCTGGAGTTCGGCGGCCGCCGCGCTGGCGCCGCCACCCTGGCTGTAGCCGTACAGGCCGGTCCGGGAGGCCGTGGTGACCGAGGCGCCGGGCACGGAGCGGGCGGCACGGGCCGCGTCCAGCAGGGCGTGTCCCTGGTCGAGGCGGTTGACGTAGGTGTGCAGGCGGTCCGTGGTACCCAGGCCCACGTAGTCGGTGACGACGACGGCCGCCCCGGTGGCCAGGATGCGGTAGATGGCCAGCGCCTCGTAGCCCACGGAGACGGTGTCGCCGTTGAGGGTGAGCGGGTGCTGCAGGGCGAAGGACGGCGCGCACTGGTCGCCCTGGCCCATGGTGCCCGAGGCGACGGCGACCAGGGGGCGCGGGCCGGATCCCTTCCACGCTGCCGAGGGCTCGATGTAGGCGCCGGTCACGGCGACGGGCTGCCCGGCGGCGTCGGTGGACCTGTACATGAGGCGGGTCGCGGTCCCCGGCATCGGGCGGCCGTCGAGGCCGGGAATGTCCAGCCCCAGGGGCAGGGCCTCGGTGCGGATCAACGCACCGTTGGTTGCGGGCAGTTCGGCCGGGGGCGTGTAGAACGTCGGGATGGTGACGCCCCGGGAGACCACGGGAGGGGTCCCGGCTGCGGATGCCGGGACGGCCGACAGACCCGCACAGGCGGTTCCGGCGGCCAGGACGCAGGCCAGGACGCGCAGGCGGGACGAGGGGCGGCGGTCGGCCTCTTCCGGCCGGGCGGCGCCCCGGTCCGGGCCCAAAACAGGGGTGGCGGAACGGGGACGGGTTCTCGTGCGGCTCACGGTGTGCTCCTCGCTTCTTGTGCGGAGGGTTGAGGGTTGTGGTGGCGGCCGAGCCGTTGAGAATGAAGTGAGGGGAACGACCCCGCACGCCAAGTCCCCCTCGGAACCAGCTTGTTACTTACCAGTCAGTTTCGGCAGCGTAGATCTGGGTGTCACTCAGCGACAAGACGTCTGCATGCGCCATTTCCTTCACCGCTCGCTATGCTGCCGGGACGGAACGGGGCCGGGGACGGGAACGGAAGGCGGGGGCGCAGGTGAGTGAACTCCCGCCCGCGGGACGCCGGTTCGAGGCGGGCGGCCTCATGGCGGAGGCCGTCGGCAGGCAGTCGCTAGCTCAGCGGCGCCGGGCCGCTCTCCGCCTGGAGATCGCCGGCGAGGCGGTCCGCCTCTTCACCTCGCAGGGTGTCACCGGCACCACGGGCGAGGAGATCGCCCGGGCCGTGGGCATCTCGTCCCGCACTCTGTGGCGGCACTTCCCCACAAAGGAGGCCTGCGTCCTGCCCGTGCTGTCGGCGGGGCTCCAGTTCGCCGTGGAGCAACTGGCCTGGTGGCCGCCCGGGATGACGCTGGTGGACTTCGTGACGCGGACCGGCCGGAGCGGCACCCTGCCCCCCGCTGCCCCGGCCATCCTCGACCTGATCCGTATGACGTCCACCGAGCCCGCGCTCCGGGCCGTCTGGCTGCAGGCCCACGACGACGCCTTGCCGGTGCTCGCGGAACTCCTCGCCCGAAGGTCCGGTGGCAGCGCAGACGACCTGCGCACGAAGGTGCACGCGGCAACCGTCAACGGCGCGCTGCGCGCGGCGGCGGAGGAGTTCGCGCACCGCTACGCGGACGATCCCGAGGCGTCGGGCGAGGAGATCAGGGCGTGCGTCCTCGCCGCACTGCGGGCCGCGGCGGAGGGCCTGCCGTACTGACCCCGTGGGCGTTGGGCGAAATGGGCTTCCGATTCCCTTCGATCCGGGCTGTTAGGGTGCAGCCCTGCGGGGGCAATTCGCCGCAAAGCTTTGACAGTTCGTTCTACGGGCCGAATCGACCGGGACAAGGAGCGTTGGAATGCGCTGCAGGGAGATGCCGGCCCTCTACGCCGGTATCGCCGTGCTCCTGATGATTTCCGCGTTCGCCCTGGGTTCCCCTCCCCCACCCTGGGGGCGGTCGACGCGGCAGCACATTCTCCGGCCCACGCCGTGTCCGTGTTCGACACGACCGGGCCGAGTGTTCCGTTGGACGGCGTGGACGGTGACGTCACGCTCCAGCAGCGCCACAAGGCGGGAAGCACGACGGCCTCGCCCTCCGTTCAGGCAGGCGTTCCTTCCTCGGTACCGGATCTGCACGACTGCGCGGCGGGCGTCTCCCGGCACCATGCTTCGTCCACGGGTTCGCGAAGCCCTGCCCAGGCCCGGGTCCTTCGCTGCTGAGCGAGGTCGCCCGGTCACCCGGTGACCCTCCGGAATGCGAACGCCGATCCTCCGCTCACCGACAGGGGCCGGCGCGTCCCGATCTGCGCGCACCGCGCCTGCGCATTCCCTATTCAGTCTGGTCTCCGGGGCGAGCGGCAGACCCACCGCATATGACCGTTTTGCAGGCATGAACGTCAAGGGGCCGCGTGCGATGCGCGGCCCATCGATCCGATCGACGAGGTGGCAGACATGGCAATGTGGGATCGCATCAAGGACCAGGCCAAGGGGTTGCAGCAGCAGGCCCAGGGCGCGAGGGGGCCCGCCGGTCAGCGGCAGCCGGGGGCAGGGGGCTCTGGGGGCTCGAAGGAGAAGCTGGTCGGACTGCTCAAGTCGCAGCTCGGCTCCCTGAAGACGGAGCTCAAGAGTGGGGCCTACCGGGATGCCAGCATGGCGATGTGCGCGCTGGTCGCGGCCGCCGACGGGTCCGTCGACCCCGCCGAGCGGCACCATGTGGAGAACCTGATCCTGCAGAACGACGTACTGCAGAACTTCCCTCCCGAGCAGCTTCGGCAGCGGTTCAACAAACATGTCGACCAGCTGATGTTCAACTTCCAGCAGGGCAGGGCCGAAGCCATGCAGGAGATCGCCAAGGCGGCGAAGAAGCCGGTGGAGGCCAAGGCGGTCGTCCAGACCGGTTTCGTGATCGCCGGCGCGGAAGGGTACATCGCCCCGGCGGAGGCGCAGGTTCTGCGGGAGGCGTGCGTGGCGCTCGGCGTCTCCCCGCAGGAGTTCGGCCTCTGAGCCGTCCAGTGCCCTGTCGCCTCGGCTCTCGTTGCCGGGCGGCGGGCCGGCCTGACGGGTCGTCGGAGTGACCAGGTCTCTTCTCCGACGGCCCGTCCGGGGTTCGAGCGGGGCCCAGCACAACCCTGGGCGTTCCTTGATCGTCAAACGAACTGCCGGGGCATCCCACGCCCCGGCAGGAGTGCTTTGTGCCCAGTCACTGGAGAACCATGAGACCCGTCTCCGTCCACCCGTTCGTACGCTTCGGCGCCGGCGCCGTCGCGACCGCTGGAATCCTGCTCGCCTCTCTGTCCGTACCGGCGTCCGCCGCCGAGTCCGACCAGCTGTGGATCGCCGCGCCGTCCGAGAAGAACCTGCAGATAGGTGCCGAGACCGGTACCCCGGTCCAGGTCGGCCTGTACCACGACAACTCCAACTTCACCGTCACGGACGGCCGTCTGACCGTCGACGCCTCCGGGCTCGCGGGTGTGGCCGAGGTGACCTGGCCCGAGAACTGCGCGCCCACGGGGACGACCGCCGTGTGCTCCGTCGCCCAGGTGCCCGTGCTCGGCTCGGACTACAGCCCGCAGGTGCTGCTGGAGGTCCGCGCCGCCGACAGCTCCGAGGCGGGAGCGCAGGGCCGGATCACGTACGCGGCGACCGCGACCGGTGGCCCGGAGGGGACGCTGGAGGCGCCGCTGGACTCCTTCGAGACCACGCTCACCGTGGCCTCCGGCCCCGACCTCGTCCTGGAGGGGCTCGACCCGGTGAAGGGCGCCGCCCCCGGGACGGTGCTCACGGCGCCGCTCAGGGTGACCAACGAGGGGAAGGAGCCCGCACGAGGCTTCACCCTCGGGATGATGGCGTCGTACGGCCTCGGCTTCGACTCGCGGTACGACGCGTGCACGTACACGCAGACGGGCGGCGACTACGCGCCCATGTCCCGTGCCGAGTGCGCCTTCGACCGGGTGCTCCAGTCCGGTGAAAGCTTCACCCTGCCGGAGCCGCTGCGGATCGCCCTGGCGGACCACGCGTTGCGGGAGCGTCTCGACGTCGGCGTGCAGCCCGCCGACGGGGTCGCGGACATCAACGACGAGAACAACTACAGGATTCTCGCGGTGGACGCGGTGAACACGGCCGACTTCGCGGTACGCGGTTCCCGGGTCAGCGGCGCCGTGGGCGAGACCGTGAAGGCCTCGCTCACCTTCCGCAACAAGGGGCCGGGCTGGATCGGCAACCTCGGTTCGGGTGACTCGGTCGCCCTGGTCGACTTCACGGTCCCCGAGGGTGTCACCGTCACCCGCGCACCCGCCGCGTGCGACCCCCGCACGCTGGATGACGGCAA
Source organism: Streptomyces sp. S063 (assembly GCF_002832675.1). Lineage (NCBI taxonomy): Bacteria > Bacillati > Actinomycetota > Actinomycetes > Kitasatosporales > Streptomycetaceae > Streptomyces > Streptomyces sp. S063. The sequence goes on along the minus strand of NZ_CP021707.1, from coordinate 7,389,214 downwards.
TGACCGGTCCGGGCGTCTGGGCGCTCCGCGTTACGTGTGCGAGATGCCGTACTGGGTGCTGGAGGACACCGTGCGCACCTTCCGCTTCGATCTCCGTGTCGACACGGTCGTGCCCGACGCGAAGGGGCAGGTGGCCCTGCGTCCGGTGATCAGGGGTACCGGCTTCCCGCACGACCCGAAGCCCCGCAACAACACGGGATGGGTGACGGTCAACCCGACCCCCGCCGCGTAGCGGCCGGGACCCGGCGGGGCAGGTGCCTCTCTCCCCCGCCGGGTCCGGCCCGGTCCGGACCCCGCGTCCCGGACCATCCCCCGCCGTCGTCAGTCGTCGGGGTTCAGTCGTCGGCGAGGGACACCGCCCCGACCGGGCAGGCTCGTGCGGCTTCCCGTACCAGTGGGTGACTCCCCGTCACCGCCGGGCGGTCGGGGAGCATCTCGCTGAACCCGTCGTCGTCCTGTGTGAACACGTCCGGCGCGGTCAACGCACACATACCGGCGCCCACGCAGCGTTCCCTGTCGACCCGGATGCCCATACCCCTCACCAGGCCACGGGCAGTTCGAGCAGACCCTGGATGGTGTCGCCCGGTTTATGCCGGATCTCGTCTGCGGGTACGGCCAGCCTGAGGGCCGGCAACCGCTCGAAGAGGGTGCGCAGGGCGATGTCGAGCTCGGTCCGGGCCAGGTTCTGGCCCAAGCACTGGTGGACGCCGAAGCCGAAGGCGAGATGGTGGCGGGCGGACCGGTCCCAGTCCAGCGTCTCGGGATGATCGAACACGTCGGCGTCGCGGTTGATGAGCGAGGTCGAGAAGAAGACGCCCTCGCCCTTGCGGATCGTCGTCCCGTCCACCTCGATGTCCTCGGCCGCCAACCGTTGCAGGCCTTCGGCGATGGAGAGGAAACGCAGGAGTTCCTCGACCACCGCGGCCGTCGTCGTCTCCCCGGACCGCAGCGCCGCCAGTTGACCGGGATGCCGCAGCAGCGTGAACGTGCCGAGCGAGATCATGTTCGCCGTCGTCTCGTGTCCCGCGACGAGCAGGATCAGGGCGAAGGAGACGAGATCCTCGCGGCCGACCGGCCCGTCCGGATGGTCCCGGTGGATCAGTTCGTCCAGCAGCCCATCGCCCGGTTCCGCGCGCTTGCGGTCGATCAACGCGCCCAGATACTCCTCCAGTTCGATCCGCGCGCCCTCCACGTCGCTCGCAGCCGGGCCGCGCAGAAGGCGGCGCGAGCAGCCCTCGAAGAACGCGTGGTCGGCGTAGGGCACGCCGAGGAGCGCGCAGATCACGATCGACGGCACCGGCAGTGCGAAGTCGGCGACCAGTTCGGAGGGCGGCCCCTGCCGCTCCATCGCGTCCAGCAGCCCGTCCACCGTCTCCTGGATCTGTGGGCGCAGCGCGGCGATCCGCTTCACCGAGAAGCTCGGGATGAGCTTCCTGCGCTGGGCGTTGTGCTCGGGGTCGTCGACGCCGAGGAGCGCCACGCGCCGCTGGCGCGTCTGCGTGAACCGCTCGGCCGGAATGGGGAAGCCGGGGTGGGTGCGGTCGGTGGAGAGCCGGGGGTCCGCGAGGAGGCGACGAGCGAGCGCGTGCCCGGTGACGGCCCAGACCGGGCGTCCGTCGAAGAGCGTGACCCGGCTCAACGGGCCCTGTGCACGCAGTGATTCGTAGCCGGTGGGCGGGTGGTAGGGGCACTCACGGTCCTGCGGGAACGGTGGTGCGGGGGTCGGTTCGGTGGAAGTGCCGGTGAAGGCACGGTCCTGGCGGGCCGGTTCCGTCATGGGTTCCGTCATGGAGCGGTCGCCTCGCAGTGCTCGGTGGTAGGTGCGGAGCGGGTCGCTCCGCACCTACCACCAATTGGATGCCCCAGGCACCTATCTGGTCGACACGTGGACCGGCCACATCGCGGAGCATCGGATCTGGCCGGTCTTCTTCGCACATGATCGAACGCTTACGCATCCCCTCAGGCCGGGAGGGAGTGACGGGCGGGATTCGGACAGATCCCAGGTATACGCGGGGCCCGAATCCGCTCACCCGGCTGTCCGGAATCGCACAGTCCGCGCGGCTGCGGGACGCTCAGCGCGTCACGCGGTGACCTTGGCGATGAATGCCGCGAGATTCACGACGGTTCGTTCGATCTGCTGCTCCAGGGTGAGGGACTCACGGAGCCGTCCGCCCGTGCCCGCGTCCTTCTTCCCGCGCACGTAGAGCGAGCAGGCGAGGTCGCTGCACATGTAGGCGCCGACCGAGTTGCCCTGCTGGCCCGCCTTTCCGGATCTGGGGGCCACCAGCAGGGAGACTCCCCCGGTGTGGACGGTCATGCACAACGAGCACATGCTGCGGCGGGTCTGCCAGGAGCCGGCGTCGGTCGAGCGCAACTGGATGGCCGTGTGGCCGTCGCCGGACTCCATCACCAGGTAGGCCCGGTCGGGGGCCTGGGGGTCGCGCCACCCCAGGAAGTCCAGGTCGTCCCAGGGCCGGTCGGCCAGGTCACGGGGGACGGACAGGCGCTTGGCCTCGCCCTTGGTGCAGTTCACGAAGGCACTGCGAATCTCTCGCTCGGTCAGGGGTTTCATGCGTTCCACGCTAAGTTGCCTAAGAGTGTTAGGCAAACGTATATTTCTTTAGGCGAGAGTCAGGAAACGTTCGGAGGACGGCATGGTACGAGCGGGGCTGACCGTGGAGCGCGTGGTGCGGGCGGGCGCCGAGCTGGCGGACGAGATCGGCTTCGAGCAGGTGACCCCCTCCGAGCTCGCCCGGAAGCTGGACATCAGGACCGCGAGCCTGTACTCGCACGTCAAGAACGCCCATGATCTCAAGACCAGGATCGCCCTGCTGGTCCTGGAGGAACTCGCCGACCAGGCGTCGGCGGCCATCGCGGGGCGGGCGGGCCGGGACGCGCTCGTCGCCTTCGCCAACGCCTACCGGCATTACGCGTTCCAGCACCCGGGCCGCTTCGCCGCGGCCCGGTTCCGCCTCGACGCGGACGCGGCGGCAGCGAGCGCGGGCGTGCGCCACTCCCGGATGACACGGGCGATCCTGCGCGGCTACGACCTGACCGAACTGCAGGAGACACACGCGGTACGTCTGCTGGGCAGCGTCTTCAACGGCTACGTGGAGCTGGAGATGTCGGGCAGTTTCGGCCACAGCGCCCCCTCCTCCGAGGAGAGCTGGACGGGGATCCTCGACGCACTCGACTCCCTGCTGCGCAACTGGCCCGCTTCCTCCTGACCCGGGCGCCCCTCCCCTCCCGACGAACGAAGAGACCGAGGACATGACCACCCGGCACGGCTGGACGACGACCCCCATCAGCGCCGACATCCTGCGGGGCGCGCTCGACCTCGAGCAGACCGACCGTGGGGTACTGCCGCACCGGCTGCCCGCCCGGGCTCGGGCGCAGATCTCCGACGCCCAGCTGGCCATGGCCGAATCGCAGCCCGCCGGCGTCCGGCTGGCGTTCCGCACCCGGGCCACCGCCGTCGAACTGGACGTGGTGGCCACCAAGCGCGTCTACGTCGGAGCGCCGCCGCGCCCCGACGGGGTGTACGAACTCCTCGTGGACGGCCGCCTCATGGGCCGGACCTGCGCTTCCGGCGGCGACACGCTCACCGTCGACATGTCCACGGGGACGGCTCAGACCCGGCCGGGCCCCGTGGAGACGCTCCGGTTCAACGGCCTGCCGGACGGCGAGAAGGACGTCGAGATCTGGCTGCCCCACGACGAGACGACGCTCCTCGTCGCCCTGCGCACCGACGCGCCGCTCGGGAGCCCCCGGCCGAACGGCCGACCGGTCTGGCTGCACCACGGCAGTTCCATCAGCCACGGCTCCAACGCCGCCACCCCGACCGGCACCTGGCCCGCCCTGGCCGCGGCCTCGGGCGGCGCCGAACTGATCAACATGGGGTTCGGCGGCGGCGCCCTGCTCGATCCCTTCACCGCCCGGGCCATGCGCGACACCCCCGCCGACCTGCTCAGCGTCAAGATCGGCATCAACATCGTCAACGCCGACCTGATGCGGCTGCGCGCCTTCGGTCCGGCCGTCCACGGCTTCCTCGACACCCTTCGCGACGGGCACCCCAGCGCACCGCTGCTGGTGATCTCGCCCATCCACTGCCCCATCCACGAGAACACCCCGGGGCCGCTCGCCCCGGACTTCACCGCGATGAGCGAGGGGCGGGTGGGGTTCATGGCCACCGGCGATCCGGCGGAGGTCGCCGCGGGGAAGCTCACGTTGACCGTGATCCGGGACCAGCTGGCCCGGATCGTCGAGGAGCGTGCGGCCACCGATCCCCATCTGCACCACCTCGACGGGCTGGATCTCTACGGCGCGGACGACCACGCCGAGCTCCCGTTGCCCGACGGTCTGCACCCGGATCCCGCCGCCCACCGGCGTATCGCCGAACGTTTCGCTCGGCACGCCTTCGGCTGCGGCGGGCCCTTCGCCCCGAGGGACCGGTGATTCCCCGGTCCTCGCCCGCCGCTCGGCGGCGAGCCGGTTCGGTGCGAGCCCGGCTCCCCGCCCTTCGCCGTACGGCCGATTACGGGGCGTCCACCAGGACGCGGCCGTCGGCCGGGACGCGGGAGGCGAGACCGCCCGCGTAGGCGGACTCCACGCGGGCGCGCTCGGCCGCGTTCGGAACCGCGTTCGCGCAGCTCGTACCGGCGCTGGAGCCCGACATCAGCTGGGAGCAAGGGCCGGGCTTGGTGTCCGGCAGGCCCAGGCTGTGGCCGAGTTCATGGGCGGCGATACGGGTTTTGTCGTGGCCCTGGGCGACCGCCAGGCTGCCCAGCTCCACCCGGGCCTGGCCTCCGGGGCGGACCGGGCCGAGCGTGGCCTGCGGCCAGCCGCTGGTGGCCACGATCTGTATCTCGGCCCGCGTGCCGGGGGCGGCCTCGACGAGCTTGACGTTGCCGACGTGTCCGTTCCAGGAGGCGACTCCTGCCGCGATCGCAGCCTCCCAGCCGCCGGCCCGGCTGTCGTCATAGCGGAGCGTCACCACGGCCGCCGTGCTCTCCGCTGCCGGGTCGGGCGCGGGAGCGGCGTGCGCCGCCGTGGCCGAGACCGAGGCCAGGGTGAGCGCCACGGCGACACCGGCCGCCTTGAACCATCGGGAATCCAGCATTGTTCGTCCCTTCACTCATGGGGGGCCCGGCTCCGCGTGGAGCCGGGCGAGTGGGAGAACGGCCGGTTCGCGGGGAACCGAACGGCCTCGATGGCCGGCTGCCGTTCCTCCCGGGCCGCAGGAGCTATGCCGCGATCGCGTCTTGGTCATGCCCCTGTCATGAAATGAGGCCGGAATTCGACCCCCACCCCGTGGTGGCGCGAGACCGACGGCTCCGGGGTCCGTTCCGTACCCTGGAGGGCATGCGCATGCGACCCACCCTGAGCTGGACCTCCGCCGAGGAGCCTCCGCCGGGTACGACGGATCTGGAGCCGGTCGCCGAGGCGCTGCGCGGTGGCGGTGTCCTGGTCCTGAGCGGGGCGGGCATCTCCACGGAGTCGGGCATCCCCGACTACCGGGGCGAGGGCGGGAGCCTGAGCCGCCACACTCCCATGACCTACCAGGACTTCACGGCCGATGCCGGGGCCCGGCGTCGCTACTGGGCGCGCAGCCACCTCGGCTGGCGTACGTTCGGCCGCGCCCGGCCCAACGCCGGACACCGGGCCGTGGCCGCGTTCGGGCGACAGGGCCTGCTCGCGGGGGTGATCACCCAGAACGTCGACGGCCTGCACCAGGCCGCGGGCAGCCAGGACGTCGTGGACCTGCACGGACGTCTGGACCGGGTCGTCTGCCTCTCCTGCGGCTCCTTCAGCCCGCGCCGCGAGCTGGCGCACCGGCTGGAGGCGGCCAACGAGGGTTTCGCGCCGGTGGCCTCCTCGATGAACCCGGACGGCGACGCGGATCTCACGGACGAGCAGGTCGGGGACTTCCGGGTGGTGCCCTGCGCCGTGTGCGGGGGCGTCCTCAAGCCGGACGTGGTGTTCTTCGGCGAGGCCGTGCCCCCGCGGCGGGTCGAGCACTGCCGCACCCTGGTCCGCGGAGCGCGCACCCTGCTGGTCCTGGGGTCCTCGCTGACCGTGATGTCGGGGCTGCGCTTCGTCCGCCAGGCCGCGGGGGCCGGTACGCCGGTGCTGATCGTCAACCGGGATGCGACCCGGGGCGACCGACACGCCGTGACCCGGATCGCGCTTCCGCTGGGATCGGCCCTCACCGCCGCGGCGGCCCGGCTCGGAGTTCCCGTCCACGCCGACGCGACGGCAGGACCCGCGTAGGGAGCGACGCGCGCCCCCTCTCGCTCCCCCTCTCCCCGTCACTCTGCGAACGCGACTTATTACCGATATAGATGCCTATGAGCAGTTTTCTGCTTGGGCAGTCGGGTACCCCTGTGGGAGGCGGCTGACCGCCTCATCCCAAGCGTCCATCCCTCTCACCGCCCTCCGAGGCCGTCGACAGAGCAAGGAGCAACCGTGCCCTCAGTACCGCCCATCACCCTCAACAACGGTGTGGCGATCCCGCAGCTCGGCTTCGGGACCTTCCAGATCCCGCCGGACGAGACCTGCGAGACCACGGTCGCCGCTCTGGAGACCGGCTACCGGCACATCGACACGGCGCAGATGTACGGCAACGAGAAGGAGGTCGGCCAAGCGGTCCGGGAATCCGGGCTCGACCGCGCCGACGTCTTCGTCACGAGCAAGCTGAACAACGGCGCGCACGCACCCGACGAGGCGCGCCGGGCGTTCGACCGTTCCCTGGAGGAGCTGGGCTTCGACTACCTGGACCTCTTCCTCATCCACTGGCCCCTGCCGGGTGGTCCGGGCGACTTCGTGGAGACGTGGAAGGCGCTGGAGGAGATCTACCGGTCCGGGCGCGCCAAGGCGATCGGGGTCTCCAACTTCCAGGAGAACCATCTGCGCAGGCTGCTGGACAGCAGCACGGTGGTGCCCGCCGTCAACCAGATCGAGGTGCACCCGTACCTCACGCAGGAGCCCCTGCGGGCCTTCGGGGCGGAGCACGGCATCGCCACGGAGGCGTGGTCGCCCATCGCCCAGGGCAAGGTGCTCTCCGACCCGACGATCACGCGGATCGCCGAGCGGGTGGGCAGGACGCCGGCGCAGGTGGTGCTGCGCTGGCATGTGCAGCGCGGGGACATCGTGTTCCCCAAGTCCGTGACGCTGAAGCGCATCCAGGACAACTTCGCGCTGTTCGACTTCGAGCTCACCGAGGGGGACATCGGTGAGATCTCCGCCCTCAACCGTGACGAGCGCACCGGGCCCGACCCGGACACGTTCAACGGCTGACCCGGCCCGGCGGCACGGCGTGCGTACGCGGTGATCCCTGCCGCGTACGCACGCCATGCTCCTTCACCGTGCGAAGTGCCTCAGGTCCTCGGCGAGCGAGCTGACGGCCGCCGGATTGCGCGGGCTCTCGACGAGGTCCACGTAGTCGAGCACGACGATGCGGTCGTTCTTGATCGCCGATACGCCGGCGAGGGGCTTGTAGGACTTCAGGAACTTCCGCTTCTCGTCCGCGCCGGTGTCGCCGTAGTTGTTGATGACGATGACCTCGGGGTCGCGGTCGACCACCGTCTCCCAGCCGACCGTGGTCCAGCTGTCCTTGAGGTCCTTCATGATGTGATCGCCGCCGGCCTTCGTGATGATGTCGTGCGGTCCGGCGTACGCGCCCGAGGTCAGGGGCTTGTCCTTGCCGTCGTCGTAGAGGAAGACGCGGAGGCGGTCGTCGCCCGTCGCGGCACGGGAGCGCGCGTCGGCGACCTCCTTCCGGAACGAGGTGACGAGGGACTTCGCCCGCTCCTCGACGTCGAAGATCTTCCCGAGGTTCAGCAGGTCGGTGTAGAGCGCTTCGAGCGGGGGCATGACGCCGCGGGCTTTGCCCTGGCCGTTCCGGCACGACTCGCTGAGCAGGTAGGAGTCGACGCCCACGCGCTTCAGCTCGGCGGGGGTGAAGCCCTCGCCCTCGTTGAATCCGTAGTTCCAGCCGGCGAAGACCAGGTCGGCCCGGGCGTCGAGGACCAGCTCCTTGTTGATGCGCTCCTTGGAGAGCCACTTGGTCTTCTTGTAGCCGTCCTTCCAGGGGACGGACGTCATGTCGCCCTTGTCGTCGGGCATCACGTATCCGGCCATGTGGTCCTCGAGCCCGAGGGCGAACATGATCTCGGTGATGCCGACGTCGTTGGTCACGACGCGCTGCGGGGCCTTGTCGTAGCGCTTCTCCTCACCGCAGTTCTCCACGGTCACCGGGTAGTGGCGGTCGGGCTGTGCGGTGCCGTCCTTCCCGTCGACTGCCGGTGTGACGTCCGCTCCGCATCCGGTGAGGGCCAGGGCGGCGGCGAGGACGAGGGCCGCGGGGCGCAGGGGGTGGGGCATGGGAGGCGAATCTCCTTCAGGAGGTGGGACGGGCCGGGGGAAGGTCGAAGAGCAGTTGCAGGGCACCGGTCTCGGGGTGTGTGACGCGGTGCGCCCGTACGCCGAAGACGTCGGCCAGCAGCCCGGTGGTCAGGACGTCGTGCGGGGGGCCGGAGGCGACGATCCGGCCGCTGTCGATGACGTGGACGACATCGCAGTGCAGGGCGGCGAGGTTCAGGTCGTGCAGGGCGGTCAGCACGGTCAGGCCGCTGCCGCGGACCAGGGCGAGGACCTCCAGTTGATGGGCGATGTCCAGGTGGTTGGTGGGCTCGTCGAGTACCAGGACCCGGGGCTGTTGGGCGAGCGCACGGGCGATCAGGACGCGCTGCCGCTCGCCGCCGGAGAGGGTGAGGAAGCCACGTTCGGCCAGGTGCCTCGCCCCGACACCGTCCAGCGCATCGTCGCAGCGGCGGCGGTCCTCGTCGGTCGTGCGGGCCATCGGTCCCTGGTGCGGCAGACGGCCCATGGCGACGATCTCGGCGACGGTGAAGTCGAATTCGGCGACCGCGTCCTGCGGAAGTGCGGCCAGTCGGCGGGCGCCTTCCCGGGTGGAGAGGGTGTGGAGGTCCTCGCCGCCGATCCTGACGGCGCCGGCGGACGGCCGCAGGGCGCGGTAGACGCAGCGCAACAGGGTCGACTTCCCGCTGCCGTTGGGGCCGACCAGGCCGACGAGCTGCCCCTCGGCCGCGCCCAGGGTGACGTGGTCGACCAGGCGGGCGCCGGCGATCTCGACGGTGAGCGCGTCGATGTCGATCCTCATCAGATGCCCCCGAAGGAGTAGGCGCGCCGGCGCATGAGGAGGATGAAGCAGGGAACGCCGATGACCGCGGTGAGGACGCCGACCGGCAGTTCGGCCGGGGCGAGCACCACGCGCGAGAGAATGTCCACCCAGATCAGCAGGACGGCTCCGGCGAGGGGTGCGACGGCCAGGAGCCGCCGGTGGTCCGCGCCGACCAGCATCCGGGTGGCGTGCGGGACCATCAGGCCGACGAAGCCGATCGCCCCGCTGACCGCGACGACCGCCCCGGTGACGGCCGCGGAGACGAGGAAGAGTTCCCGGCGCAGTCGACCGGGGTCGACGCCGAGCGCGGCGGCGGTCTCGTCGCCCATGGCGAGGGCGTTCAGGCGCCGCGCCGACCAGCCGAGGTGCGCGAGGCCGGCGAGCACCGCCCCGGCGGCGATCGGCACCGCGGCCCAATTGGCCCCGCTCAGGCTGCCGAGCAGCCACATCATCGCGGAGCGGGCCGCTTCCCCGCGCTCGGCCGCGAACACCATGAACGTGGTGACGGCCGAGAAGCCGTAATACATCGCGGTCCCCGTCAGCACGAGCCGGAGCGGGGTGAGACCGCGTTCGGTGCGGGCGACCGCGTACACGAGCAGCATGGCCAGGAGCGCGGAGCCGAACGCCGCGGCGGACAGCGCCCAGATGCCCAGAGCGCCCAGGGCCCCGAAGATGAGGACGGCGTTGGCGCCGACCGCGGCGCCCGAGGAGATGCCGAGCACGAACGGGTCGGCGAGCGCGTTGCGGACCATGGCCTGGACGGCGACGCCTATGGCGGACAGACCGGCACCGACGACAGCTGCCAGAACCGCTCGTGGCAGGCGCAGTTCCCAGACGATGGTGTAGGCCGGGACCTCGTCGGCGCCGATGGGCCCGCCGGTGAGCCCTGCCCACAGGTAGCGCGTCACCTCGGCCCAGGAGAGCCCTGACGCCCCGAGCGCCGCCCCGCAGACGAGCGAAAGGGGAAGGGCGAGACCCAGGCCGGTCAGGAGGAGCGGCAGGGGGACACGGCGGGGCGGCGCCGGTCCGGTGCCGACGCGCGCGGGGCGCGGCGGCTTGGCGGGTATGCGGTCGAGAGACGTGGCCACGGGCCGGTCGCTTTCGCCTCGGGCCGTGCGTCGCACAAGAAGGAGCGGCCCCGGACGGCGGCCGTCCCGCGCAGCGTCCCTTTTCGCAGTCCACGGCGAATGGTCAGGAGCCTTCCGTGCCGCGGGTGATCGGGCTCACGGACCGGGGGTCCGTCTACCGTTGCGGGTCAGCGCCGGACTTTGACCGGACTTCCCCCGTGACGAGTCCGCAGCCTAGCGCGTACGTCCGTTCCGGTCTCGGGGAGGGCCGGGGCAGCCCTCGGCGTTCACCGGTTTCACCAGCTGACGCGGGCCGCCACGGGCAGGTGGTCGCTGCCGGTGGCGGGCAGTACCCAGGCGCTCTCCGGCTCCACGCCGCGCACCAGGATCTGGTCGATCCGCACCACGGGGAAGGTGGCCGGCCAACTGAAGCCGAAGCCGGACCCAGCCGCTTCCTGGGCCGACTCCATCCGCGAGGTGAGCCCCGCGTACACGCGGTCGTCCATGGTCCCGTTCAGATCGCCGAGCAGCACCACCCGCTCGTTCTCCTCTGCCGCGACGGCCTGCCCCAGCGACTGCGCGCCGGCGTCCCGCTGCCCCGACGAGAGCCCGGCCCTGGGGTTCACGCGTACGGACCCGAGGTGTGCCACGTACACCGCGAGCGGCCCGTGGTCCGTGGCCACCGTGGTCCGCATCCCCCGGTTGTAGACCATCTTGACCTCGGCGGGCTTGGCGTCCCCCAGCGGTCCTGCGTCCAGCTTCACGTCGACCGGTCGGGTGTCCGACAACGGGAACCTGCTCCACAGCCCGACCGTGCCCAGCACCATGTGGTGCGGGTACGCCTTCGCCAGTTCCTTCTCGTACGTCCCCCGGGCCCGGGCGGCCAGTTCCTCCAGTGCCAGCACGTCCGCGCCGGAGCCGGCCAGGGCCCGGGCGGTACCGACCGGGTCGGGGTTGTCCGCGCCGACGTTGTGGGAGACCACCGTGAGGTCGCCGCCCGGGTGGGACTTGTCGATGAGCAGTCCGCCGAAGAGGTTCAGCCAGGCCGCGACCGGCAGGAGCAGCGCGATCACCGCGGTGGCGGAGCGGCGCAGCAGCGCGCCGGCCAGCAGCAGCGGGACGAGCAGGCCGCACCACGGCAGGAAGGTCTCGACCAGACTGCCGAGGTTCCCGGTCCGGTTCGGGATGCTCGCGTGCAGCAGCAGGAGCAGGCCCAGCAGCAGCGCCGCCGTCGCGAGCACGCGGCCCCGGCGCCAGATGCCGGACGGGCCGGAGGGTTCGGTTGCTTCCGGTGTGGCACCCGTGTCGGCCACGTCTGCCGCGAATCCCGCGTCCACCCGCGTCGCCGTCGTCTGTCCTCGTTCACTGCCGGTCACTGTCGCATCCTCGGGTCCTGTGCGGGGTCGGCGTACATGCGTGGGCAGCCTCGGTCAGCCGCGTCCATGCGGAGCTCGAAGTGCCAGGGCTCGTTCCGGTAGACCCGGCACAGCCCGTACGCGGAGCCGTGTTCGGAGAGCCAGTCCGTCGCCCTGTCGGGTCCGATGTCGACCGCGTCCCCCGACACATGGGGAGAGGTCGTCGCGGAGGCCACCCAGCGGGCGGCCTCGGCCTCGGAGCCGTACTGCGCGACCGCCTTGCGGAGCAGTTCCTCCTGGTACGCGCGAGAACGCCAGCCGCTGTTGACGGTGAACGTGACTCCGTCGTCCGCGGCGTCCCGTGCGGCCCGGCGGAGAGCGTCGAGCAGTTCCGCGTCGAGGTTGGCCACCGCCGGAACCTCGTGGTCGAGGACCGTCGCACCGTCGGGTACGACACCGTCGGCCTCGGCGAGCGCGCCCCGGCCCCCGCGGTGCGGGGCGTGAGAGGGCGGCCGGCCGGATGGGGACGGGGCGGGCAGAAGGGTCGAGGAGTCCTGGTCCGGGGTGGCCGCCGAGCCCGGGGAGGGCTTGAGCAGCGGGTGGCCGAGGGCCACGACGATCCCCGCCAGGACGGCCACCAGGCCGACGACGAGGGGTCTGCGGAAGCGGAAGGTCGACGTACGCGCCGACGGCGGGGGTCGAGTCATGCTGCCCAGTCAAGGCAGCGCGGGGTTGCCGGCGCGTATGCGCTTTTCGATACGCCGACGACATGCGGCGACTCCTACCATCGGGGACATGCGTGTGCTGATCGTCGAGGACGAGCCCTATCTGGCAGAAGCCATCCGCGACGGTCTGCGTCTCGAAGCGATCGCCGCCGACATCGCGGGCGACGGCGACACCGCGCTGGAGCTGCTGAGCGTCAACACCTATGACATCGCCGTCCTCGACCGTGATGTCCCCGGGCCTTCGGGGGACGAGATCGCCCGGCACATCGTCGCCTCCGGCAGCGGCACCCCGATCCTCATGCTCACCGCGGCCGACCGGCTCGACGACAAGGCCTCCGGGTTCGAACTCGGCGCCGACGACTACCTCACGAAACCCTTCGAGCTCCGGGAACTCGCCCTCCGGCTCCGGGCACTCGACCGCCGACGGGCCCACAGCAGGCCTCCCGTGCGGGAGATCGCGGGGCTGCGGCTCGACCCGTTCCGCCGGGAGGTGTACCGGGAGGGCCGGTACGTCGCGCTGACCCGGAAGCAGTTCGCCGTGCTCGAAGTCCTGATCGGCGCCGACGGCGGCGTCGTCAGCGCCGAGGAACTCCTCGAACGCGCCTGGGACGAGAACGCCGATCCGTTCACCAACGCCGTGCGCATCACCGTATCGGCTCTGCGCAAACGCCTCGGAGAACCCGGGATCATCGCGACCGTGCCCGGAATCGGCTATCGCATCGAACCGGCTGCCGACGCCGGACGGGGAGACGGCGAGAGCGGAGAGAGCCGTGGCTAGAGGCGAGCCGAACGGGGCCGAGGGGGCGGTCAGCGCACCGGACAAGGCCGTGGTCAGGCCGCCCGGGTTGAGTGTGCGCCTCAAGCTCACCCTCAGCTACGCCGGGTTCCTCATGGTCGCGGGGATTCTGCTGCTCACCGCGGTGTGGGTGTACCTCCTGCAGTACGTTCCCGATGACTGGGACCAGCGCATGCTGCACCAGAACCCCAACCGCCAGCTCCTCGCGTACACCTTCGCCCCCGCGGCGGGCACCGTGCTGGCGATCCTTCTCGTCTTCGGGCTCGTGGGCGGGTGGTTCCTGGCCGGCCGGATGCTCGCCCCGCTGACCCGGATCACGGAAGCCACCCGCACGGCCACCCACGGATCCCTCTCCCACCGGATCCGGCTGCCCGGCCGCAAGGACGAGTTCCGTGAACTCGCCGACGCCTTCGACACGATGCTCGCCCGCCTGGAGGCGCACGTCGCCGAGCAGAAGCGCTTCGCGGCCAACGCCTCCCACGAGCTGCGCACGCCCCTCGCCGTCTCCCGGACGCTGCTGGAGGTGGCCCGCGCCGATCCCGATCGCGACACCGGCGAGATCATCGACCGGCTCCATACGGTCAACGGCCGGGCGATCGACCTCACCGAGGCGCTGCTCCTCCTCAGCCGGGCGGACCGGCGTTCCTTCACCCCGGAACGCGTCGATCTGTCGCTGATCGCCGAAGAGGCCGCCGAGGGTCTCCTCCCTCTCGCGGAAGAACGCGGCGTCACCCTGGAGACGCGGGGCGACATCGCGACCACGACCGGTTCGCCGACGCTGCTGCTCCAGCTGACCACCAACCTCGTGCACAACGCCATCGTCCACAACCTGCCGGAAGGAGGCACCGTCCAGGTCACGGCGGGCGTCCGCGCCGGGACCGTGGTGCTGACGGTCGAGAACTCCGGTGCCCCCCTTTCCCCCGAGCTGGTCTCGACCCTCACCGAACCGTTCCAGCGGGGCGCCGAGCGTCTGCGGACCCACCACGCGGGGGTCGGCCTCGGCCTGGCCATCGTCGACACCATCACGCGCGCGCACGACGGGACGCTCGTCCTCGCCCCGCGCGCCGGCGGCGGGCTGCGCGTCAGGGTGGAACTTCCCCCGGACGGCGGGAGCGGGGATCGGGGATCGGCGCGGACCCTTCCCTCCCCCTGAAGCGACGAGGTCCGGACCTCGTACGGCAGGATGGTGCCATGAGCGTAGTCAAGATCAATGTGCTGACCGTCCCCCAGGAACAGCGCGAGACGCTGGAGAAGCGTTTCGCGTCCCGTGCCCATGCCGTGGAGAGCTCCGACGGATTCGAATGGTTCGAGCTTCTCCGGCCCGTCGAGGGCACGGACGACTACCTCGTCTACACGCGCTGGCGTGACGAGGCCTCCTTCCAGGCGTGGATGGAGGGCCCGATGAAGGCGGCCCACCAGGGTGGTGACGCCTCCGGCGGCGAGCGCCCCAAGCCGGCGGCGAGCGGTTCCACGGTGTGGTCCTTCGAGGTCGTGCAGCAGGCCGCGCCGACCGGCGCGTAGGCGAGCGCACACCGATGTGCCGGCCTGGCCGGCCGGTCCTGGACCGGCCGGCCAGGCCGCTCCCCCCTGCCGTGCCCACCTTCACAGCGATCACGCCGGCGACTCCGCGCCGGGGCCGGGGCCCGAACCCCTCCGCCGTGTCAGTCCCAGGGTGCACGCGGTCTCCTCCCGGCGGGTGATTCCCCCCGTCCCGCGCGTTTTTAAGATCATTCTTCGGAGAACATCCGGGAACTTCGGAGAACTCGCGCAGAACGGATCGATCGACCGGTGGAGCACCACATGACGCTGCTGGATGTACTGCTGGACGCTGTCCGTGAAACCCCCGGGCAGATCGTCGTGCATGTCCGGGGCGACGGAAGCGAGCTGGCGGTCACCCTGCGCGAGCTTCTGGACGATTCCCTGCGGGTGGCCGGCGGCTTCCGGGAGGCGGGCGTCGCGCCCGGGACCTGTGTGCCGTTGCTCGCCGATCGCAGCGAGGACTTCCAGCCGATGTTCTGGGGCGCCGTGGCGGCCGGTCTCGTTCCCGTTCCGCTGGCCCCCGATGCCCGTCGGGTCCTGCCGGTCTGGGAGCACCTGGGGCGGCCACTCCTCGTCGTGGACGCCTCGACCGCGCCGCTCCTCGATGAGCTGCCCGAGGGTGCCCGCGCGCTGGCCCTCGATGCCCTGCGCGAGGGGCCGGTGCTGCGTGAATCCGCGCCCGGCGGGCGCGACGACGTCGC
Source organism: Streptomyces sp. S063 (assembly GCF_002832675.1). NCBI lineage: Bacteria > Bacillati > Actinomycetota > Actinomycetes > Kitasatosporales > Streptomycetaceae > Streptomyces > Streptomyces sp. S063. Next base: position 7,373,829 of record NZ_CP021707.1, on the reverse strand, counting down.
GTTCCTGCAGTTCTCCTCGGGCAGCACCGGCGCGCCCAAGGGGGTGGAGGTGACGCACCGTGCGGTGCTGGCCAATCTGGAGCAGATACGGGCCGCGTCGGCGCTGAGCGCCGACGACGTGGTGGTCAGCTGGATGCCGTACTTCCACGACATGGGGCTCATCGGTACGCATCTCGCTCCGCTGGCAGCCCGGGCCAGGCAGGTCAAGATCGGTCCGCTGTCGTTCGCCAAGCGGCCCCGCCTGTGGTTCGAGGTGGCGGCCCGGCACCGGGCGACGGTGCTGTCCGCGGCCAACTTCGCCCTCGCGCTGGCCGTACGCCGCGTTCCCGCCGATGTCCTGGCCCGGCTGGACCTCTCGGCCGTACGGCTGCTCCTGGTCGGGGCGGAACCGATCGCGCCCGCGGTGTGGCGTGCCTTCGCCGCCAGGACGCGGCCCGCAGGGCTGGATCCGGCGGCGGCCCAGCCCGTCTACGGCCTGGCGGAGGCGACGCTCGCCGTGACCTTTCCGCCGCCGGGGGACGTGGCCGAGCCGCTGGTCCTGGACCGGGCGTCGCTGAGCGGCGGTGTGGCGGTGGACGCCGAACCGGGCGTGGGCGCGGTCGAGTTGATGGACGTCGGGCGGCCGGTGGCCGGCTGCGCCGTCCGCATCGTCGATGACGAGGGCGAGGTCCTCGGGGACCGGCGGGTCGGGCACATCATGGTGCGCGGTCCCCAACTGGCCCGTGGCTACCACGGCCTTCCCCGCGCGAGCGCGGAGACGTTCACCGAGGGGTGGCTGCGCACCGGTGATCTCGGGTTCCTGCGGAACGGCCGGCTGTGCGTCACCGGCCGGCACAAGGACGTGCTGTTCCTCAACGGCCGCACCTTCCACGCCACGGACCTGGAGGAGGTGGCGGCGGGGACACCCGGGCTGCCGCCCGGCGCCCCGGCGGTGGTCGGTTCGACCGACCCGGTCACCGGTGCGGAGCGTGTCGTCGTGTTCGTCCCCTGGGCGCGGCCCCCGCGCGAGGCGGCGGAGGTGCTCGAACGCGTCGCGGCCCGGGTGCGCGAGGCGCTGCTCCATGACGATGTGCGGGTGCTGGCCCTGCCGCCGGGGGCGTTCCCCCGGACGACGAGTGGCAAGCTGCAGCGTCGGCGGTTGCGGGAGCGTTTCGAGGCGGGTGCGTTCGGGGCTGGTGCGTGGTCGAAGAGTGAGCGGCCGGCGGGCGGCGGCGACGGTGTTCCGTCCCCGGCTCCCCGCGCGGCCGTGCCCCGGGCGCGGGCTCGGACTGTCGAGGCCGTCCGGGAGGTGTGGGCCCGGGTGTTGGAGCGGCCCGCCGAGTCGATCGGCGCGCACGAGCCGTTCGGGAGCCTCGGGGGGACGTCGCTCAAGGCGATGGAGGTCCTGGTGGCGCTGGAGGACTCCTTCGGGGTGACGCTGCCGCCGGCGGTCATCCGCGACCACGGCACGGTGGCCGCCCTCGCCGGTCACCTTCTGACGGTGGCGCCCGGTCCGCCGTCGTCCGCCACCGACACCGGGAGGACCGGAGAAGACGGCGCAGACGGAACAGACGGAACAGACGGGGAAGTCGTCGCCGCCGTCATCGGGATGGCGTGCCGGTTCCCCGGCGCCGAGACCCCCGAGGACTTCTGGGACCTGCTCATCGACGGGTACGACGCCGTCACCCCCGTACCGTACGGGCGTTGGGACGACGACGCCCGCGACCGTCCGGCCGCTCCCCGAAAGCGTTGGGCAGCGCTCCTGGAGGACCCGGCGGCCTTCGACGCCGACTACTTCGGTATCGGCGAGGACGAGGCCCGCGCGATCGACCCGCAGGCGCGGCTCTTCCTGGAGCTGGCGCACGAGGCACTCGAACGCGCCGGATACGCGGGACCGCGTCGGCGTGGTCGCCGTATCGGCGTGTTCGCGGCGGTCGGCGACAGCGGCTACCGCGAGGTGCTGGACCGGGCCTCGGCCGACGGCTCGCCCCTGCCGACGGCGCTCACCGGCAATCTGCCGGCCCTGACAGCCGCCCGGGTCTCGCAGAGCCTCGACCTCGACGGGCCCGCGCTCGCTGTGGACACCGCCTGCTCGTCAGGTCTGGTGGCCCTGCATCTGGCCCGGCGCAGCCTGCTGGACGGCGAGTGCGACCTCGCCGTCGTCGGCGGGGTCAACCTCCACCTGACCTCGACCCCGCACCGGCTCCTGGATGACGCCCAGGCCCTGTCCCCCACCGGGCGCAGCCGCGCCTTCAGTGCCGACGCCGACGGCTTCGTCCCCGGTGAGGGCGGCGCGGCGATCGTCCTGAACCGTCTCGACGCGGCCCGGCTCGCGGACGACGAGGTGCTCGCGGTGGTCCGGGGCACGGCCGTCAACAACGACGGCCGGTCGATGAGCCTCATGGCGCCCAATCCGCTGCGGCAGCGCGAGGTCATCACCCGGGCGTACGAGGCGGCAGGTGTCGACCCCGCATCGGTGACCTATGTGGAGGCCCACGGGACGGGCACGGCCGTGGGCGACCCGATCGAGCTGCGGTCGCTGGCCCACGCGTTTCCCGTACGGCCCGACGGCGAGCCGCGGTTGCTCGGCTCGGTGAAGACGAACATCGGGCATCTGCTGAACGCCGCCGCGTTGCCCGCGCTGGTGAAGGTCGTGCTGGCTCTGGGCCACCGTCGGCTGCCGCCCTCGCTGCACCACGCCCCGCCCGCGCCGGGACTCGCCCCCGCGGGCTTCTCCGTGGTCACCGAGGCCCGGGACTGGACGTCCGCCGGGCCCCTCGTCGCGGGGATCAACGCCTTCGGTTTCGGCGGCACCAACGCCCATGCCGTTCTCGCAGAGGCCCCGCCCCTGCCCCCGGGGCGGCCCCGGCCTCGCCGCCGGGTGGCGCCCGGGAGGCCGGGGTCGAGGGGCCGCACCTGCTGACTCTCTCGGCACGGAGTGCGGGTGCGCTCCGGGACGCGGTGGGCCGCCTGGCCGCGCATCTGGAAAGCCGTCCGGAACTGGGCGACGGCGATGTCTGCCGGACCGCGAGCACGTCCCGGGACGCGGGGCCGCACCGGCTCGCCGTCGTCGTCGACGGTGATCTACGGGAACGGCTCACCGCCATCGCCGCCGGGACGGGCGGAGCGGGCGGGGGCACGGGAACGGGCGGGGCGGGCGGGCGCGCCGGGTCCGGCGTGCCCGGGGCGCGTGTCGTCCGTTCCCGGCCGCGCGTGGCCTTCCTGTTTCCCGGGCAGGGTGCGCAATCCCCCGGCCAGGACCGGACGCTGTACCGTACGGCTCCGGTCTTCCGGGACACGTTCGACGAGGCGTCCGCTCTCCTCGGGCCCGTCCGCGGGCGCCCCCTGCTGGACTGGGGGCTGGACCCGGATGTGGATCCGGCCGCGCAGGCCATGACCGAGGTGGCGCAACCGCTCCTCGTGGCCTCCGGGGTGGCGCTCGCCCGCCAGCTGCGTACCTGGGGTGTGGAGCCCGAAGCGGTCGCCGGGCACAGCGTCGGGGAGATCGCCGCCGCCTGTGTCAGCGGGGTGCTGACGCTCCGGGACGCGGTGCGATTCGCGGCCGAACGGGGTCGCCTCATGGGGGCGTTCACCGGTCCCGGTGCCATGCTCGCCGTTCGCGGGGGTGAGGAGGCCGTCGCGGCGGCGGTGGCGGAGTCGGGCGGAAACCTCACCGTGGCCGCGTACAACGGTCCCGGACTCCAGGTCCTCTCCGGGACCGTCGCCGCCGTGGAGCACGCCGCTCTCACCCTCGAAGCCCAGGGCGTCCCCACCCGCCGCCTGCGGGTCTCGCGGGCCTTCCACTCACCGCTGATGCGTCCGGTGGCCGGCCGGCTCGCCGACGCGGCCCGTGCGCTGACGCCGCGGGTCCCGTCCGTGCCCCTCATGAGCACGGTCACCGGCGCGTGGCAGCCGGTCCTCGATCCGGAGTACCTGCGCGACCACGCCGAGCGCCCGGTGCTGTTCGGGGCGGCCGTGGAACGCCTGGCCCGGGAGGGGTACGACACCTTCGTGGAGATCGGCCACGGAGCGACGTTGTCGGGTGCGGTCCGCGCGGCGGCCGAGGCGTACGCGCCAGGTGAGTCCGGCGGTGGCGTCTCGGTGATGTGCGCCTTGCCGGGGCGTGCCGCCGACCGGTCGGACGACGCTCCGCCGGCCGATGACCGGCACGGCGGACGCGGAGACCTTCTGGAGACCGTCGGCCGGCTGTGGTCGCTCGGCATGCGCCTGGACCGGACCGCGCTCGACGCGGGCCACCGGCGGATTCCCCTGCCCACCTATCCCTTCCAGCGCCGCCGCTACTGGGCCGGACCACCCGCGCCGCGTCCTCTGCTGCACCGGGTCCGGTGGGAGGACGACGCCCTGCCCGGAAAGGGGGCGAGGGCAGTGGGGTCCGTGCGTTCGGTGCTGCTGACCGGGCCCGACCCCGCGTCGGTCGACCGGCTCGCCTCACAGCTCTCCGCCGCAGGGGTGCATCGGTACGAAGCGGGCGACGACGGGCGGCCGGACGCCGTGGTCCTGGTGGCGGGGCCTGCTCCCGTCCAGGACACCGGCGAGGCCCTCGACCGGGCCCTCGGTGCCGCGTCGGCCGCCTTCGACGAGGCCCTCGTACGGTTCGACGAGACGCACGCGGACCGGCTCCTGGTGGTGACCCAGGACGTGCATGCCACAGGCACCGTACGGGAACGGCCACGGCCCGCCCATGCCGTCCTCGGCGGACTCCTGCTGGCGCTGCCGCGGGAGACTCCGCGTGCTGCGGCCACCGCCCTCGACCTCTGCTCGCTGGACACCCCGTCCCAGCATCTGACGGCCGTGCTGGCCGAGCTGGAGTCGGGTGGTACCCCGGGCAGCACGACCGTCGTCGCCTGGCGCGCGGGACGACGGCTCACCCGCCGTTTCGTCCCCCTGCCGACGCCGACGGGCGGCCCCGGGACGAGGCGCACACCGCTGCCGCCCGACGGCACCTTCCTCATCACCGGGGGCGGCGGCGGGATCGGCGCCGCACTCGCCCGGGACCTCGCGGGCCGGGGCCGGCCCACCCTCGTCCTCACCGGGCGCTCTCCCGGGCTTCCCGAGGGCCTGGCCGACGAGCTCCGTACGCTCGGCGCCACCGTTCACCACCGCGTGGCCGATGTCTCGGTGGAGCGGGATGTCGACGCGCTCCTCGCCGAGCTGCCCCGTCTCGACGCCCTCTTCCACGCCGCGGGTGTCGTGCGGCCCGGCACCCTGCGGAACAGGCGTCCCAGGGAGACGGCGGACGCCCTGGCCGCCAAGGCCCGGGGCACCCTGCTGCTCTCCCTGGCCCTGCACCGGCACGGGCTCGACCCGGCGGTCCGTGTCGCCTTCTCCTCCGTGAGTGCCGTACTGCCCGGGTCGGCGGGCGCGCTGGGTGACTACGCCGGTGCCAACGCCTTCCTCGACGCGTTCGCCGCCTCGGAACGACACGCGGGCAGGCCCTGGCAGTCCGTGAACCTCGCCGCCCTGGCCGGTACGGGCATGGCGGCGGCCCTCGGCACCGGGACGACAGGGGGTTCCGCCACCGTACGGAGCGCCGGGGAGCGGCCCGTTGCTCTCGCTCCGGCGCTGGGGGCGCTCCGTACGGCGTGCGGTGTCGACGCGGCGCAGTTGCTGCTCGCCGATCTGGCACCGCCTTCGCCGCCCGGGAACCCGGCGCCCCCGGAAGCCCCGCCCACGACCGCGGGAACCACGGGAACAGGATCAGGGCCGGTGTCCTCCCGAGGCACAGGCGTCGGCTCCAGCACCGCCGCCTTGCTTCGGCGGCTGCTCGCCTCGGCGCTGCGGCTGCCTGCCACCGCGGTTCCGGACGACGAGCCGTTCCTCGCTCTCGGCCTCGACTCACTCGCCGCCGTCGACCTCGTCAGGCAGCTCGAACGGGAACTGGGCAGGTCTCTTCCCGCCACCCTCTTCTTCGAGTACCGGACCGTCACCGAACTGGCCGCGCACCTCGACGGCACACCCGTCGTCGCCGCCGCCCTCCCCCGTACGCCGGCCCCCGTCCCGGACGGGTCCCCCTTCCCGCTCACCCCCGTCCAACTGGCCCTGCACACCAGCAGCCGGCTCCACCCGGACGTCCCGGCCCACGGTTACATCCGCCAGACCGTCCGCGGCCCCCTGGACACCCGGCTCCTGGGCCGGGCGCTCGCCGCGCTCGCCGACCGCCACACCATGCTGCGGATCCGCATCGACGACTCCGCGGGCGCCGGTGGCGGGACCGGTTCCGCGTCACCGGTGCAGTACGTCGCACCGCCCGCCGATCCGTCCACCTGGTACGAGGTCCGCGAGCTGCCCGGTCGTATCGAGGAACTCGAAACGGCCCTGTGCAACCGGCCGTTCGATCTCTCCGCCGAGCCTCCCGTTCGCGCGGTCCTGGCGCGGGAGAGCCCCGAGCTGTCCCACCTGGTGCTGGTGATCCACCACGCGGCCGGTGACGGATACAGCCTCAACGTCCTCGCCGGGGAACTCTGGTCCCTCTACACCGCCTTCGCCCACGGGGACACTCCGACGCTGCCCGCGCTCGGCACCGACTTCGCGCGGTACGCGACCGCTGCCGCCGAACAGCGGGCCTCCACGGACGGTGTGCGCGACCTCGCCGCTGACCGGCGGTACTGGGCGGACCGGCTGGCCTCCCGCGGCGAACCGCTGAGGCTGCCGTACGACGGTGATCCGTGGGCCCTTCCCTCGGCTCCCCTGACCACGCATCAGAGCAGTCTCGACCCGGCGCTGACCGCCGCGTTGGAGAAGCGGGCGGCGGACCACGGGGTGAGCCTGTTCCATCTGCTGCTCGCCGTGCACGTGCGCTGTCTGGCCCGGTGGAGCGGGCAGCGGGAGGTCGCGGTGAACGTCGCCCGCGCCCGGCGGGACGACCGGCTGGCGGGCCTCGACCGGCTCGTGGGACCGCTCGCCGACTCCCTCCCCCTGCTGTGCTCGACGGACCCGGACGAGCCGGTCGGGGCCCTGGCCGAACGGCTGGCGGGGATCTGGCTGGAGAGCGAGCGGCACGCCGGGGTCACCGGCCTGGACCTGGCACGGCTGCTGCCGTCGGACCCGGTCGGGTCCGGGCCCCGGACGGTCGGTCCGGCCGGCTTCAGCTTCTCGCGCTTCCCGGCCGCCCTCGACGAGCGGTGTCCGGTGAGCGTGCGGCCGACCGCCGCCGGGACCGCCACCGCCGCGACCCGGCTGAGCCTGCTGTGCTGGCAGGACGGGGCGGCCCTGCGCTTCTCGTGGAACTTCCCCGTCCGGCTCTTCGCTCCGCAGACGGTGGCCCGCCTGGACCGTGAATTCCACGACGAGTTGGCCGCGACGGCCGTCGCGCCCCTTCCGGCCGCCGGGGCCGGGTCCGGGTCCGGGTCCGGGTCCGGGTCCGCCACGCTCGTACGCCGACTGGTCGAGCGGTTCCGGGCCACCCCGGACGCGGTCGCCGTCGACACCGGCGCCGCCACCCTGACGTACGGCGAACTCGACCGTGCCTCGCAGACTCTCGCGGCGTCGCTCCTCGCCCGTGGCGTCACCCCTGGCAGCCTCGTCGGGCTCCTCACCGAACCCGGCGCCGACACCGTCGTCGCCGTCGTCGCGGCCCTGCGCGCCGGGGCGGGCTGGGTTCCGCTGGACGCGGGACACCCGACCGCGCGCCTGGTGGACCAGCTCACGCGCTCGGGGGTTCGTGCGGTGCTCTGTCATGCCGCGACCCGCGCGGTGGGGGAAGCGCTCGGCGACGTGACCCTGGTCCCCGTCGACGTACCGGCGTCGGCACTCCCGCAGGATTCCCCGGGGTACGGGAGCGGGGTGCCCACGCCCGGCCCCTTGGTCGATGCCTGCGCCGCTGCCGACGGCATCGCGTACGTGATCTTCACATCCGGGTCCACCGGCCGGCCCAAGGCCGTGCCCATCACCCATCGGTCCATGGAGAACTACCTCGACTGGGCCATCGACACCTTCGGGTACGACGAGCACGACCGGCTCGCCCAGACCGCGTCGCCCTGCTTCGACGCCTCCGTCCGCCAGCTCCTCGCCCCGCTGCTCGTCGGCGCCACCGTGGTCACGGTCGACTGGGACCTCCTGCGCGATCCCGACCGGCTGCTGACCCACGTCGAACGCCGCCGGATCACCGTCTGGAGCTCGGTCCCCACACTCTGGGAACAACTCCTCAGCGCCTCCGAGGCACGCGTACGAAGTGGTGCGCCGCTGCCGGACCTTTCCGCCCTGCGGTGGGTCCACGTCGGCGGCGAGGCCCTGTCACCCGCGCACGTACGCCGCTGGTTCGATCTCTTCGGCGACGGTCAGCGCATCGCCAACCTGTACGGCCCCACCGAGGCCACCATCAACACGAGCTGCCACATCATCGGCGACCGGCCCGCCGACCGGGTGCGGCGGCTGCCCATCGGCCGCCCGGTGTCGGGCACGGAGGTGGAGGTCGTCGGACCCGGCGGGGAGACACTGCGGCCCGGCGAGGCCGGCGAACTCCTCATCGCCGGAATCGGTCTGACCCCGGGATACCTCGGGGAGCCGGCCCTGACCGAGGCCGCGTTCACCGTTCGGCGCGGGCGGCGCTGGTACCGCAGCGGCGACCGCGTGCGGTGTTCACAGGACGGCACCCTGGAGTTCCTCGGACGGCTGGACGACCAGGTGAAGATCCGGGGCAACCGGGTGGAGCCGGGCGAGATCGAAGCGGTGCTCCAGACGCATCCCGGTGTCACCCACGCCGTCGTTCTCGCCGAGGACGGACGCCTCACCGCCTTCGTGACCCCCGGGCCCGGTCCGTCGCGGGCATCCGGGGATTCCGGTTCGTCCGGAGCGGATGCCGTGGAGCTGCGGCGTCATCTGGCGGAGGCGCTGCCCGCGTACATGATCCCGTCCCGGATCACCCGCGTCGAAGCGATGCCGCTCACGGGCACGGGCAAGATCGACCGCCGTGCGCTGGCGAGTCTCCGGGAAGCGCCTCCCCGTTCACCGTCCCGTGCGGCAGCGGCCCGTACAGCGCCCCGCACGCCGACCGAGATCCGGCTCGCCGCCATCTGGGCCGCGCTGCTCCAGGCCGACGACGTGTGCCGCGAGGACGACTTCTTCGTCCTGGGCGGCGACTCCCTGCTCGTGCTGGAGGTGTTCGACCGGCTGGAGAAGCAGGGCGGGCCGCTCCCCCGGCCGACCGTGATCTACCGCAACCGCACGCTCGCGGCCCTCGCCTCCGCCGTGGACGCGGCAGCGGCCTCCGCCCACACGGTTGAGACCTCCACGGACGCCGCCGCCGGTACCGGGGCGCCTGCTCCCTTCCCCCTGACCCCCACCCAACGGGGTTTCCTGCTGGCCGAGGCGATCGCGCCGGGCACGACATCGTCCTGGCTCACCCGGTTCCGCCTGCGCGGCCGCCTCGACACGGTCCGCTTCCAGAGCGCGGTGGACACGCTCGTCGGGCGCCACCCGATGCTGCGCACGGTCTTCCCCGCCGGGGCGCGCCCGACCGTCCAGCAGGAGCTGCCGTCCTCGCTGCGTCTGCCGGTCGACTTCGAGACGCTTACCGACCCGGAGCAGGTGGAGGAGCGCGTCACCGCCGAGCGGGCACGCCGTTTCGAACCCTGGGCCTGGCCCCTGCTGCGTCTGCGGGTGCTCACCCTCGCTGCCGACGAGCACGTCCTGGTGGCACACGCCCACCACATCATCGGCGACGGTTACAGCGCCGCGCTCCTGGTGCGGGAGCTGATCACCGTGTACGACGTCCTGGCCCGGGGTGAGGTGCCTGCTCAGGTGCCCCTGCGCAGTACCTTCCGCGACCACGCCGTCCGCCTCGCGGAGTCCGCGGATGCCACCATGACGGATCCCCGGGTCCCGCCCCGCGACGACCGGTGGGCGCGGCTGAGTGCCCCCTACCGGCCTCCCGTGTTCTCCGCCGGTACGGACACCGGCGCACGGCCGGACACCGACGCTCGGCCGGACACCGCGGCGAGTCCGCTCTTCCACACGCACGGGTTCACGGTCGACGCCGAACAGGTGGAGGCGTTGCGCAGTCTCGCCGTGCGCACCGGGACCACCCTCTACGCCCCCGTGCTCACCGCCTACTACCGGGCACTCGCAGCCACCACCGGCCGGGCGGATCTGGTGCTCGGTCTCGCGGTGAGCGGCCGGGACGACGCCCTGCCCGACGTACACCGGGTGTTCGGCCCGTTCGCCACGGCCGTTCCTCTCCGACCCGCGGGTCCGGCGTCGGTTCGGGGGGACGGCACCGGGTTCGAGGACGATCTGCGGCATCTCGCCCTGGAGGCCGCCGAAGCTCGGACGTACGAGGGGGCGGTTCCCTCGCTTCCCAACGGGCTGCCTCTGGCCTCGCAGTTCTTCTTCACCTATCTGGACTTCTCCGCCCTGGGCCCGGAGAGCGGAGAGACGCTGACCGTCACCCGGGAGGACGGCGACAGCCTGTACACGCCACCTCCGGCCGGTACGGATGTGTTCCTGGCCGCCGGTCCGGAGGGCGGGCGGCTGCGGATCACCGTCCGCGCGTCGGCCACGGCGTTCACCCCTCGGGCGCTGGCCGCGTTCGCGGACGCGGTACGCGACGGTCTGGCGCACGCGGCGGCCTCGGCCGTGCCCGGCGCCGGTCCTCGCGGGCTCGGCCTGACGAGCCGTCCCGAGGGGCCCGGCACGTCTGACCGTGCGGGCCGGGACGAGCCGGTGGACGCCGCGCTCGTCGGCTATCTGCCCTCCCCGGCCGACCTCGCGCGGATGGCGGGACTGCCGGCGGCGGCCCTGCCGCGCGAGGAGCTGCGGACCCTGTTGTTCCCCGGCGGACGACCGCGGCTCCTGGAGACGCTGCGCACCCCGCTGGGCCGTTCGGGCTTCGTGTGCGTCCCGCTGTTCGCGGACGAACTCGCCCCCGGCGACGGTCTGCTCGGGCACACCACACGCGGCGTGGAGCTCGCCTCGCGTCTCGGGGCGCGGGCCGTGTCCCTGGCCGGAATGATCCCGTCGCTCACCGGCTACGGATTCGACGTCCTGCGGACCGTCGGGGCGGACGGATCGGCTCCTGCCATCACCACCGGTCACGCGGCGACCGTCGTGTCCGTCGTCGGGACCGTGCACGCCGCGCTCGACGCGACGCGGCAGCAACTGGGCTCCCTCACCGTCGCGTTCGTGGGGCTCGGCTCGATCGGATCCTCCTCGCTGGAGCTGCTGCTCACCCTGGCCCAGGACCCGCCCTCCCGGCTGCTGCTCTGTGACGTACCGGGCAGCGGACCGCGTCTCAAGGAACTGGCCGACGGTCTTCTGCAACGCGGCCTCGCCGAAATCGTGGAGGTGTTCGAGTCGGACCAGGGGCTGCCCGACGCCGTGTACGGGGCCCGTCTGATCGTCGCGGCGGTCAGCGGGGGCGGCACGCTCCTGGACATCGACGCTCTCGCCCCGGGGACGACGGTGGTCGACGACTCGTTCCCGCACTGCTTCGACACCACGCGCGCCTTCGGGCGGATGGAACGGGCGAAGGACGTCCTGGTCGTCGGGGGCGGGCTGCTGAGCGCCGGGCCCGCCGAGCGGCAGGTGGCCGAGGGGCTGCCGGCCGCCGCGGAGGCCGGCTATCTGGCGCAGCCGATGGTGGCGGACACCGTCGCGTCCTGTCGGCTGGAGTCCCTGCTCCACGCCTCGGGCGCCGCGGTGCCGCTCGTCCACGGCCCGGTCGACGCGGCCACCGGGCTTGCCTACTGGGAAGCGGCGGAGACGGCGGGCATCCGCGCCGCACCCCTGCACCTCCTCACCCGCACCATCGGCCCGGGGATGATCGACGGCGTTGTCAGTGGTCGGGATTAGGTTCGTTGATGTCCCGCCACGAAGGCGTGGACGTCCCCTTTCGCATGCATGGGAGTTGGCGCGTTGTCGGTCTGGGAGCAGTCGAGTACCGCGCGGGTGATGGCGCCCGCGCGCCCGCGGAAGCTGGCCAAGGTGCCGTTCGTCGAACTGGCCGACGGGCGGTTGCAAGGGGTCGTCTCCAGCGGGTCGGACATCGGGCGGGTGTATGTGTCGTCGGTGGCGGCGCGGACGTACGCGTTCGCGTGCAGCACCAACAACAACCGGCCCTGCGGCGGTGCGCGCGGCATGTTCTGCAAGCACATCCAGGCGCTCGTCGGCGAGGCGGTGCTGCAGTACGGGGCCGGGCGCGTCGCCCGCTATCTCGCGGTGGAGCCCCCGGACGGGGAACCGGACGCGCAGTCGCTCACCGCCGCCATGACCGCGACGCGGCCCGAGAAGAGTGATTCCTCGGCGGCCGCCCAGGTGTTCAGCCGGTTCCTGCGGCAGCTGGCCTATCTCGAACTGGTCCCGGTCACGTCGCCGTTGCCCGAGATGCAGTGGTTCCCGCCGACGAGGGCGGTGGCGTGATGCGCGGCGATCTGCTGTCCGATCCGGTCGAGGGGCTCGACGAGGCGCTCGCCGCCGTCGACACCTTCGACGAGGCGCTGGTGGCCGGTCTGCTGCGGCCGGGGGCCGCGCAGGCGGCCGCGGTCGCCGGGCTCGCCGAGTCCGTCGCGGGGACGCCGTTGGCCGCCCGGGTCGCGGAGGCGGCCGAGCAGGCGGCGGCCGGGGCCGCCGGGGAGGATCACTTCGTGGCGCTGGCGGCCGCCCGCGGCGCGCTGCTCGGCTCCGTCCACGACGCGTTGGCGCTGCGCATCGACGAGGCCGTCGGCAGGCCCGCCCCCGAGGAGAAGCCCGGTCCGGCCGCCGCCGGGCCGGAGAACGGGACGAACCTTCTCGCGGCGGCTCGCAGTTGGCTGTGCGACCTGGCGCGCAGCGGCTGGCGGGGCATCGACCACGAGCTGGTCGCCGGGGCCGCCCCGGTGGTCTCCGCGATGCTGCCCGATCCGGGTCTGCGCCGCCGGGCGACGCTGCTCGACGGGTTCGCCGCCGAACTCGCCGCGTCCTGCCCGGGGGCGGCCCTGGAGCGGGTTCCGGTGCGCCGCTGGGCCGATCTGTGGTCCCGTGCCCTGCTGTTGACGGTGCCGGGCTCCGCGGGGGATCGGCCCGACGGTTCGGTGACCGGTCGGCTGCTGCCGCTCGGTGTCGATGTGCAGGAGCATGCGACGGCCGTACAGGCCCAGGTCCATGCCGTGTTCGAGCCGGCGGACGGGGGCGCGCCCCGTCTGGTGCGTGCCGGGGTGTCGGCGCCGAAGCCCGACACGGTCGTCGGGGCGGGGCTGTGGCAGTTGCTGCGTCCCCGGATGTCGTTGCTCGGTGCCGTGAGCGAGGGCCGCTCGATGGATCTGGACGCCATGCCGGTGACGGCCGAGGGGGATCTGGTCTGGGACGACGAGCGGGCCCGTGCGGGTGAGCCGGCCGATCCCTTCGCCACGGCGCGGGTGAGGCTGTCGGCGGCGACGGCCGCCCGTGTCGCTCCACTGGACCGGCATCCCGTGCGGATCGCCGTGCCGGTGCTGCTGGAGGGGTATGCCGCACACAGCGAGGAGGGGCGGCTCGCGTTCGATCTCGCCGGGCAGCGCCTTGCCGTGGACACCGACCGGATACCCGCCGCCGGTCCGCTGACGCCCGGGGCGGTCGCCGCCTCCCGCGCCTGCGTCGGGCTGCTGCGCTGGGATGCCGGGGAGTTCCTCCTCCAGCCGCTCGCGGTCGAGACGACCGTGCGGAAGAAGACCGTCGCCGTCCACGCCGGGGCGTGGGCGGGCGGCACCACCGACAAGGCCGGTGTGCGGGCGGAGAAGGCCGCCACCGATGCCGTCGCCGTGCTGCGCGAGCGCGCCGGAAGGCTGTTGCGGAAATGACCGAGGACCTCACCGGGCGGTCGCCCGGCCCCGTCGCCGACCCGTCGCCTGCCGGGCCCGACCCGTACGAGAACCGCCGTCAGGTGCTGTACTGGCGACTCCTGGCCCGTCTCCTCGACGGTGAGGAGCAGCCCTCCCTGGAGTCGGCGAGCCTGGGTGTGGTCGAGGACATCGGCCTGCCGTCGGCGCTGCTCGATCCGGGGACGTCGCTCGACTCGGTGGTGCAGCGCCATCCGGAGCTGGCCGCCGAGTTCGACGGACTGATGACGCCGGAGGACGGTGCGGACGGCGCCCGTGACCGGGCGGCGGAGGTGCGGCGTGCCGCGCTGGTGTCGAAGGTGCTGCTCAATGTCTTCGCGACCGGTTCGAGCGCGGTGACCGCCGAGCAGTTGGCGCGCTGGCAGTCCGACGCCGGCTGGCTGGAGCGTGCGCTGGGCTGTCCGCCGGGCGGACTTCGCGGCGGGCGGGCGTCGGGGGCGGGCCTGGACGCCGGCGGTCTCGGGCCCGAGCTGGCGGCGATCGAGGCGGATCTCGTGGGACGCATGCGGCTGCGGGAGGTGCTGGCCGATCCGGCGCTGGCCGCGCGGCTGACGCCCAGCATGTCGCTGATCGAGCAGCTGCTGCGGGACAAGGGCAATCTGTCCGGTGTGGCCCTGGCCAACGCGAAGTCCCTCATCCGCCGTTACGTCGACGAGGTGGCCGAGGTGCTGCGTACCCAGGTGGAGAAGGCCACCGTCGGCGAGCTGGACCGTTCAGTGCCGCCCAAGCGGGTCTTCCGCAATCTCGACCTTGACCGCACGATCTGGAAGAACCTCACCAACTGGAGTCCGGAGGAGGAGCGGCTGTATGTCGACCGCCTCTACTACCGGCACACGGTGCGCCGGACGACACCGCAGCGGCTGATCGTCGTCGTGGACCAGTCCGGTTCCATGGTCGACTCGATGGTGAACTGCACCATCCTGGCCTCGATCTTCGCCGGGCTGCCGAAGGTGGACGTCCATCTCATCGCCTACGACACCCGCTCGATCGATCTCACGCCGTGGGTGCACGATCCGTTCGACGTGCTGCTGCGCACGAATCTCGGCGGGGGCAACGACGGGCCCGTCGCGATGGCGATGGCGCGCCCGAAGATCGCCGAGCCGAAGAACACCGTCATGGTGTGGATCTCGGACTTCTACGAGTTCGACCGTTCCCAGCCTCTGTTCGAAGGCATCGAGGCCGTTCACCGCTCCGGGGTGAAGTTCATCCCCGTCGGCTCGGTGACCAGCTCCGGGCGGCAGGAGGTCAATCCGTGGTTCCGGGAGCGGTTCAAGGCTCTGGGCACGCCGGTGGTCTCCGGGCACATCGACAAGCTCGTCCACGAACTCAAGACGTTTCTCACCTGAGGCCCCGCGGGGTGTGACCGCCGACCGTCATCGCGTGCACTCCCCCGCCGCGCCCTCCCTTCTTCTCTCGCTTCTTCTCTCGCTCTTCTCGCCTGTTCAGAAAGGCTTTCCGATGTCCGACGTGTTGCGTGCCCCCGCCGAGACCAAGTTCGCCGAGGAGCTCGACTGGCTGGAGTCGGTCGACGACAGCCCCAAGCCGTTCTCCTGGCGGCTCTCCCCGAAGATGGTGCGGCTGTTCATCCTGGGTTCCGAGCGCGCCGACGGCCTGGACCGGGAGATCTCCCAGAAATGGTTCGGCGACCGGAGCTTCGTCGAACGCTCGATCGTCACCCTCGCCTCCGACCGGGGTCTGCTCCTGATCGGAGACCCCGGCACCGGTAAGAGCTGGCTGGCCGAGCTGCTGTCCGCCGCGATCTCCCGCAACTCCACGCTGGTGGTGCAGGGTACGGCCGGCACCACCGAGGACCACATCAAGTACGCGTGGAACGTGTCCATGGTCATCGCCAAGGGGCAGTCGCGTGAGTCGATGATCCCGTCGCCGATCATGACCGCGATGGAGACGGGCGCCATCGGCCGATTCGAGGAGCTGACCCGTTCCACCAGCGATGTCCAGGACGCACTGATCTCGATCCTCTCGGAGAAGTACATCTCCGTGCCCGAGTTGCAGGGCGACGGTACGGACGCGGGCGACAACATCGTCTTCGCCAAGCCCGGCTTCTCGATCATCGCGACCGCCAACAGCCGCGACCGGGGCGTGAACGACCTGTCGTCCGCGCTCAAGCGGCGGTTCAACTTCGTACGCATTCCGGTCGTGACGAACAAGAAGAGCGAGGCGGAGATCGTCCGTTTCCGCACCGAGGAGCTGCTGCGCCGCCACGCGATCGACCTGGACGTGCCACCGACGCTCCTGGACGTTCTGCTCCAGAGCTTCGCCGATCTGCGGGCCTCCGCAGCGGCGGCGGGCAGCGACGACGAGAAGCTGGAGTCCTCGCTGTCGACGGCCGAGCAGATCGGTGTGCTGGAGGACGCCGTCCTGCACAGCAACTTCTTCGGCGAGCGCACGCTGACCGCCCGGACCCTCGCCTCCTCGCTCGTCGGCTCCCTCGCCCGGCGCGACCCCGAGGACCTGGCCATCTTCAACAAGTACCTGCACGGTGTCGTCGAGCCGCGCAGCAAGCAGGAGGGCGGCTCCTGGCCGGAGTTCCTGGACGGCGGCCGCGACACGATCGCCACGCTGTCATGACCGGGTCCCCGACGAACCGGCCCGGCCGGTCGCCCGCCACGAACGGGTCCGCCCCGACGTCCGCGAACAGCCCCGGGCAGGCGTCTTTCGCGGCGCTGCGCGAGCAGTTGCACGAGGCCGCGACCGCCTTCGCCGACGGGCCCGGCGCGTTGGAGGGCATTCTCCTCGGCATGGTCGACGACGTCGACCGGGCGGTGCGCGAGCCGCTGGAGATCTTCCCGGTCTGCCACCACTCTCCCGCCTCCGCCCTCGCCATGGCCCGCCGACTGCGCGAGAAGCAGCCCAAGGTGGTGTATCTGGAGCTGTGCGAGGACATGGCGCCACTCCTGGACGAGCTGCGCAACTGCCGCCTGCCGGTGGCGGTCCAGGCCTTCGCGAGCGACGTCGACGGGTTCCCCGCCGAGTGGGCGCCGCTGTCGGTCGTCGCCCCGATCACCGAGGCGTCCGCCGAGTACCAGGCCATCGCGTACGCGCTGGACACCCCGGGCGTCGAGCTGGTCCTCGTCGACCGGTCCTCGGACCATGTCTTCCAGTGGGACAACCGCCACGGCGAGCACACCCCGCAGGAGCCGCCCGCTCCGACGGACGGGGCGCCGGAGCCCGAAGCGGCGCTGCACGGCGAGGCGGTGGGCGTGGAGATCGGCGACCTCCGGCCCCGCTTCGCCGAGCTGGAGGAGCATCTGCTGCGCCACGGCAAGGTGCGGCACTGGTCGGAGTGGTGGCACCAGTACGTCGAGGTGCCGCTCGGCGACAGCGATCACGACGCCTACCGTCAGGTGATGTTCCTGGTCGGCAGTCTGTTCCGGCGGCTCGCTCCGGGCGACGGGGACCGGGTCCGGGTGGACGAGGACCGCGAGCGGTACATGTGGACCCGGATCCGCGAACATCTGACGGCCGGCGGGGCGGACCCGGAGGACTGCCTGTACGTGTGCGGCGCCTTCCACGCGGCCAGCCGGGTCGAGGAGTTCGGGGTGGCGGGCGGCGGATCGTTCGCCATCTCCCCCCGGTCCGCCACCACCTGGCAGCACGGGCTGATCCCGTCCAGCCATGCCGCGATCGAGGCGCAGTTCGGGCTGGCCCCGGGGTCGGTGTCGATCGCCGCGTCCCAGTGGGCGAAGAACCTGAAGCGCGCCCGGGTGCAGTCCTACCGTCTGGCGGGGCAGGACGGTGCGAAGAAGCCCCGCGCGACGAAGAAGACCGCCGCGGCCCTCGCCGCTCCCCCGCCGGGGGCGGCCGAGGACCGGCTCTCCGGGTTCCTGCGGCGGCCACCGGTCCTCGACACGCTGGACGAGGCCGAGCTGCTGGGCTGGTCGGTGGACATCGTGCGCGCCGCGCGGCGCAGTGGCTATCTGGCGTCGACCGCCGACGCCATCGCGGTGTTCGAGACGTCGATCCTGCTCGCCGGGATGCGGGACCGGGCCAAGCCCACCCCGTACGACTTCCAGGACGCGGCGATCACCTGCATCGAGAAGGACGCGGTGCCGGGCCGGCGCGATGTGCGGCGGCTCGTCGAGATCATGATGGGCGGCGACCGGATCGGCCGGGTCGGTTACGACGCGCTGCCGCCGCTGGCCCGCGATGTGCACGACCGGCTGGCCCCGCTGGAGCTGAAGCTCCAGCAGCGGGGCGTGCAGCGTGCCCTGCTGGACCTGAACTCCCGCCCCGAGTTGGGGGCGTGCTCGGACGTGCTGTGGATGCTGCGCCGGCTGATGCCGCACGGCGCGGCCCGGCCGATCATGGGTGAGCGGAAGCTCGGCGAGCGGTCGATCCAGGAGTCGTGGGACCTGGCGCTGGGCACCCATCAGCGGGCGCTCATCGAGCTGGGGTACGAGGGCGTGAGCATCGAGCAGGTCCTCGAACAGCGGCTGCGCCGCGATGCGTACGGGCCGCGGGCGACGACGGCGGTGGTCCTCGCCGCCGTCGAGGACGCCACGCTGTATCTCGGCAGCCGTCGGCTCGCCGATGAGCTGGGCGCCCGCGCGCTGGAGGTCCTCGCCGCCGAGCGCACGGTGGACGGGGCCCCGGAGGTGCTGCGCCGGGTGCGGGGGCTGCTGGCGTACTACCGGACCGCCGAGCCGGTGCTGCCGCCGTGGGTGGAGTCCTTCGTCAAGGCCGGCTACGCGCACTACTGCACCTTGCTGCCGACGGCGTTCACGGACGAGGACGCGACCGTGGGGCAGGTGGCGGCGATGCTGGGCTTCCTGTTCAGCATGGAGGGCCTCGCGCTGTCCCTGGGCTGCGACCGGGCCCAGCTGGAGCTGGCCGTCGCCCAGTCCCGCCCCACCGACCCGGAGCGGACGGCGCTCCTGTGGGCGGCACAGGTGCAGCTCGGCGCCCTGTCGCGGGCCGAGCTGCGGGAGCGCTGCGGTGAGCTGCTGGCCAACCCGATGGTGGTGCCGGCCTATCCGCGCTATCTGAGCGGTTTCGTGCACGCGTTGGTGCCGGTGCCGGGGCTGGCGGACGTGGTGGTGGAGGCCGTGTCCAACGCGTTCGGGCGGCTGCCGGATCCGGTTCTGCTGCCGTGGCTGCCGAGCCTGATCACGACCCTGCGCGCCGGAGCCGCGGATCTGGCGCCCCTGTTGATCCGGGAAGCGGGGCGGGTCTTCCCGGCCCGGCTCGCGGCGCTGGACGCGTGGGTGCCGCCGTGGCGGGAGATGCCGCGGGCCGGTGCGCCGGACGGCGGCCGGACGAGGGCGGCCGGTGGCGTAAGCCGTGGTGCCACGCTGCTCTTCGCCCACCCGGGCACGCTCGACGCGGTCGCGGAGCTGCTGGGCTGCGACGGTACGTGGGCCGCTTCCGACGACGGCCCTGCGGGCCCGGACGGCGCCGCGCTGGCGGCCCGTCACCCGGATACCGCGATCGCGTGGGAGTCGCTGCTCAGGGGTGCGTGAGCGTGGTGTGCGGTGCCGGGGCGATCTGGGTCGCCCCGGCACCGGCCCGGGCATCGCTCAGGTTCCGGTGCCGCACCGTCGGCCTCTCCGAGCCCGGCACCGTCCTCTTCGCCACTTTGCCCCGTCGCCTCGCCGCCCCTCAGAGCCCGATGCCGCCCGTGGCGTCGATGCTCTGGCCGGTGACCCAGCGGGAGTCCTCCGAGGCGAGGAAGGCGACGACGTCGGCGATATCGGCCGGCCGGCCCATGCGGCCGAACACGGAGTGGGCGGCGAGAACCGCCGCGGCCTCGGGCGTCTCGCGTCGCCGGGCGTTCATGTCGGTCTCCACGAAACCGGGCACCACGGTGTTCGCCGTGATGTCTCGCTCCGCCACTTCCTTTGCCACCGCAAGCGTCAGCGTCTCCAGCGCGCCCTTGGTCATGGCATAGGTCACGGACTCCGGAAAGGACCGGTGGGCGGCGGCCGACGAAATGTTGATGATCCGGCCCCGGTCCCGCATCAGGGTCAATCCCTGCTGGATGAGGAAGAGCGGCGCTTTCACGTTGACCGCGAACAGGCGGTCGAAAACCTCGGGCGAGGCGTCACTTATCCGACCCGATCCGCTCACACCGGCGTTGTTGACCAGAATGTCGAGCACGGGATCCTCTCCCCGGTCCGCCATTCCCGTGCCGAACGCCTCGTACAGGGCTTCGACGTCTCCCGGCGCCCCCAGCAGGGAGCCCAGCGCGAAAGCCTGTCCGCCGGCGTGCGTGATCTCCTCGACCACTTCCCGCGCCCTGTCCCCCTGGACACCGTAGTGAACGGCGACCAGGGCCCCGTCACGCGCGAGCCGCCGGGCGATCGCCCGACCGATGCCGCGGCTGGCACCGGTGACCAACGCGACCTTTCCTGTCAGCGAACTCATGAATCGTTCCCCCTGGCTCGGCCTTTCCGCAGATCTCGCGAAACGCATTCACCCTACCCATCGGCCGCGACGAAATGCGCGACCGCGAAGGAGCGACCACCGCGCTTCCAGCGGGGGCACCCGGCGGCGACCCGGCCCGTGGGCCGAGGCGGGGCGGGTCGCGCCGGGCGCACGAACCCGACACCTGTCTGCTTGATATTGCTTGAAACGGTTGCCTAATATGCAGCTTCGAGCATCGATCGCCACGAACAGGGAGCACAGATGACGCACGTGGCTCAGGAGCTGGCCAGCCAGCCCGACTGCTGGCAGGTGGCCGCCGGCATGGCGGACGGGCTGGCCCACCGGCTTCCGGCGGCGGGCGAGCGCATCGCCGTGGTCGGCTGCGGGACCTCGTACTTCATGGCCCAGGCCTACGCTGCCCTCCGGGAGGGCAGCGGCCAGGGCGAGACCGACGCCTTCGCCGCATCCGAGTTCCCCGCCGGGCGCCCCTACGACCGGGTCGTGGCGCTCAGCCGCTCGGGCACCACGACGGAAGTGCTCGGGCTCCTCGGCCGGATCGGTGACACGACCCGTCGCACGGTGGTCATCGGCGACCCCGACACCCCGATGGCCGCCATGGCCGACGACACGATCGTGCTCGAGTTCGCCGACGAGAAGTCCGTGGTGCAGACGCGCTTCGCGACATCGGCGCTGACCCTGCTCCGCGCCCATCTGGGTCTGCACAGCGACGCGGTCGTCGAGGACGCCCAGGTCGCGCTCGCCGAGCCGCTGCCCGCGGGTCTGGTGGAGTGCAGCCAGTTCACCTTCCTCGGGCAGGGCTGGAGCGTGGGGCTCGCCAACGAGGCGGCGCTGAAGATGCGCGAGGCCGCGCTCGCCTGGACCGAGGCGTACCCGGCGATGGAGTACCGGCACGGCCCGATCAGCATCTCCACCCGCTCCACCGCGACCTGGATGCTCGGCGAGGCCCCGTCGGGGCTGATGGACGAGGTGCACGCGACCGGCGCCCGATGGGTGGCGGGCGGCCTCGACCCGCTGGCGGAGCTGGTCCGGGTGCAGCGGCTGGCGCTGGCCATCGCGAACACGCGCGGCCTCGACCCGGACCGGCCGCGCCACCTCACCCGCTCGGTCATCCTCAGCACCACGGCCTGACGGCGGCACCACGGCTCGTAGCGCCGGGCCGTCCTTTCCCCGCCCGCCGGTCCTCAGCCCCTCAGCCTCATCCCGGAGTCGCCATGCCCCTCGCCGCCACCGGCGATCTGATCGCCGAGGCCGCCGCACAGCACCGTGCGGTCGCCGCGTTCAACGTCATCACCCTGGAACACGCGGAAGCCATCGCCGAGGGCGCGGAGGCGGCTGGGTCACCGGTGATCCTGCAGATCAGCGAGAACGCCGTCGCCTATCATCGGGGCCGGCCCCGGCCGATCGCGCGCGCCGCGGCGGAGGTCGCGGACCAGGCCGCCGTCCCCGTCTCCCTGCACCTCGACCATGTGCAGTCGACGGAGCTGCTGCACCGGGCGGCGGACTGCGGATTCAGTTCGGCGATGTTCGACGCCGCGCGGCTGCCGTACACGGAGAATCTCGCGGCCACCCGCGCCGCCGTCGTCTGGGCGCACGAGCGGGGCCTGTGGCTGGAGGCCGAGCTCGGAGAGGTCGGCGGGAAGAACGGGGAGCCGCCGCTGAGCGCCCATGCGCCCGGGGCGCGTACGGATCCCGAGGAGGCGCGGTCGTTCGTCGCGGCCACCGGGGTCGACGCGCTGGCCGTGGCGATCGGCACCTCGCACGCCATGACCTCACGGGACGCCGTCATCGACCACGATCTGCTGGGCGGACTGCGTGCGGCGGTGCCGGTTCCGCTGGTGCTGCACGGTTCGTCCGGGGCCTCCGACAAGGAGCTGGCCCGCGCCGTGGCGGGCGGGATCCGCAAGGTGAACATCGGGACCGCGCTGAACATCGCGATGACCGGGGCGATACGGGAACGGCTCGCCCAGGACGACCGGGGCGTGGACCCTCGCCGGTATCTGGCGGACGGCCGGGACGCGATGGCCCGGACCGTGACCCGGCTGATGGCGGTGCTGGCCCCGGGGCGGGCGCACGCCGCGTGACGACGAGGACGCCGGGGCCGGCGGGCGGTGCGCCCGCCGGCCCCGGCGTCTTCATGACGGCTCGTCAGGCCCGCCCCTCCGGCCCCCAGTCCCGCAGCAGGGCCGTCAGGTCCGCCCGTACCCGCCGCCCCGGGGCCGGCGCGATCGACGCCGCCGACGGCACGGCCAGTACCCGGCAGCCCGCCGCCTCCGCAGCGGCGACCCCGGTGGGGCTGTCCTCGACCGCCAGACAGGCCTCGGGCGGCAGCCCCAGCCGCGCGGCCGCCTTGAGGTAGGGATCCGGGAAGGGCTTGGAGCGGTCGCTCTCGCCGTCCGCCACCGTCGTACGGAACGCCTCGCCGCCCAGGGTGCGCAGGACCGTGTCCACCACCCGGCGCGGCGAGGCCGACACCAGAGCCGCGGGCGGGCCTTCCCTCTCCAGCCGGTCCAGCAGGGCGCGTGCTCCGGGCCGGAGTTCCACGCCCGCCGCGACCGAGGCGAGGAACATGTCCTCCAGCTCGGCCTCCAGCCCGGCGACGGTGGTGGGCTCCGGGCACAGCTCCGCGAGGGTGACGGCCGTGTCGGCGCAGGTGCGGCCGAGGACCGAGGCGCCCTCCGCCTCGGTGAGGTGGTGACCGTGGGCCGCCGCGACGGCACGCGACGCCTCCAGCCAGAGCGGCTCGGTGTCGACGAGCGTGCCGTCCATGTCGAGGAGCACACCGCGCGGCACGGTGGACACCTCCCGGCCGTCGAGCGTCCAGTGCGAGTCGGGCGTACGGTCCAGGGCCGCGTACACCAGGGCGGCGACGTCCTCGTGCCGGACGGGGCGGGCGGGGCGGGCCCCGGCGGTGACGTCCGGGCCCGCGCAGGCGAGCCAGGCGGTGCGTTCGGCCGGGCTGTCGCCGCCGTGGCCGCCCTCGTCGCGGTGCCCGTGGTCGGTGACGACGAGGACGGTCCAGGCCTCGTCCCCGTACGTGGGCCGGGCGCGCAGGGCGGCGAGGAGGTCGCCCAGGCGGTGGTCGGCCGTCTCGACCGAGGTCTCGTACGCGGTGCCGCAGCCGAGATGGTGGGCGGTCTCGTCGGGGGCGCCCAGGTAGACGAAGGACGCCTCGGGATCCTCGTGGGTGAGGACGGCCACCGAGTCGCGCACGGTCGAGGCATCGGCCTCCTCCCAGGCGGCGGGGGTGTCGGCGGCCGGTGCGTGGTGGGTGAGCCGGGTGGGGCGACGGAGCATCGGGCCGCCCTCGGCGACGGTGACCAGCGGTTCCCAGGCCGCCGCGACATAGGTGCGGCGGCCGTCCTGACGGGCCAGGCGGGTGGCGAAGTCCGGGAAGACGCCGAGGCGGTGGCCGCTGAAGTCGTTGCTCCACACGGCGTGCTTGGTGACGCGGACGCCGGTGACGACGGTCGCCCAGCACGGGCCCGACATGGTGGGGGTCTCCTCCCCCACGGTCACCGGGGCCAGGAAGCCGGCGTCGGCCACCGCGTCGAGGTGCGGGGTTGGCACCCGGCGCAGGGTGTCGAGGCGCACCCCGTCGATGCCGACGACGAGCACACGGCGGGCACGGGACATGGCGGGTCTCCCGGTGAGGTACGTGGGGTGGGCACGGGACGGGTTCAGGCCTGCTGGTGCAGGGTGCGGGGGTCCACCGCATGGGCGAACGGCAGGCCGTGCGCGTACCGTTCGAGTTCGTCGACGGCGGCGTCGGCGAGCCGGTGGAGTTCGCCGCCCTGGGAGCCTGCGATGTGCGGGGTGAGCAGGACGTTCGGCAGGTCGTAGAGGGGCGATTCGGCAGGCAGGACTTCCGGTTCCGTATGGTCGAGGACGGCGTTCAGACGCCCGGTGACCGCTTCCTTCACCAGCGCCTCGGTGTCCACCAGGGAGCCGCGTGCGGTGTTGACGAGAGTCGCCCCGTCCCGCATCAGCGCGAGGCGCGGGGCGTCGAACAGATGGCGGGTGCCGGGGAGTTCGGGGGCGTGGATGGTGACGACGTCGCTCTCGGCCGCCAGGGTGTCGAGCTCGGTGCGCTCCACGCCGAGGGCCCGGGCGTCCGCCTCGTCGAGGTACGGGTCGTGGACCAGGACGCGCAGGTCGTAGGGGCGCAGCAGTTCGATCACGCGGCGGCCGATGCGGGAGGCGCCCACGATGCCCACGGTGCGGCGGTAGTTGCCGACACCGGGGAACCGTGCGAGGAGGTTCACCCGGGAGCGTGCTTCGCGGTAGACGCGGGCGCTCCCCAGGATGTTCTTGTTGGCGAAGAGGATCGCGGCGACCGTGTACTCCGCGACCGGGAGCGCGTTGGCCGCGGCGGCGGTGCTCACGGTGATGCCCCGGTTCCAGACGTCCTGGGTGATGTGGTGTTTGACGGATCCCGCGGCGTGGACGACGGCGCGCAGCCGGGGCATGGTGCTCAGGGCGGCCGGGTCCAGCGGGGGGCAGCCCCAGCCGGTGAACAGGACCTCGGCCTCGTGGAGTCCGGTGCGCTGCGCGGAGTCGTCGGCGCCGAAGTCGGTGACGAGGAGGCGGGGGTCGAGGTCGGCGACCCGGGTGAGCCGGTCCAGGGCCTCGGGGGCGAGGATCGCGGCCCGGGTCTCGCCGCTCATCGCCAGGACGGTGCGGGGGCGGGTCACCCGGGGCGGGGCGGGGTGGCTCACTTGACGGCTCCTGCGGTGAGGCCCGAGCGCCAGAAGCGCTGGAGGCAGAGGAAGGCGACGATCAGGGGGACGACGGCGACGAGGGAGCCGATGATGACCATCGGGTAGAGCTCCGGCTGCTGGTAGACGTTCTGGTTCCACATGAACAGGCCCAGGTTGACCGGGTAGAGCCGGTCGTCGTTGAGCATCATGAGCGCGCCGTAGAAGTTGTTCCAGCTCGCGGTGAAGGTGAACAGGAAGATGGTCACGAAGCCGGGTGCGAGCATCGGCAGGGCGACCGTGACGAAGGTCCGCACCTCGCCGGCTCCGTCGACGCGGGCGGCTTCGAGGACCTCGCCCGGCACGTACCCCTCGGAGAAGACGCGGGCCAGGTAGACGCCGAAGGGGTTGACGAGGCTGGGGATGAGGACGGCCCAGTAGGTGTTGACGAGGCCCAGTTCGGAGGCCATCAGGTACAGCGGGAGCTGGACGACGGTCGAGGGGATGAGGACGCCGACGAGGACGACCCCGAACCACTTCTCCCGGCCGCGGAAGGCGTATTTGTCGAAGGCGTAGCCGCAGGCGACGGAGATGAGGGTGGAGAGAAGCGAGGCGACGACGGTGTAGAGGAGGCTGTTGAGCATCCAGCGGACGAAGACGCCGTCGTTGTACTCGAGGAGGGCGTTGAGGTTGGTCAGGAGGTGGAAGTCGCCGACGCTGAAGGGGTTGGTGGCGAACAGGTCCCGGTAGCTCTTGGTGGAGGCGATGAGGAGCCAGGTCAGCGGCATCAGCGTGTAGACGGCGACGACGGCGAGCACGGCGTTCACCGCCACCCGGGAGGTGAGGCCGCCGGTGCGGATTCGGCGCGCGGGCGGCCGTGGCGCGGTGCGACGTCCGGTCCCGTCGCGCCGGGGGGCGGCGGTCGGTGCCTCGCGGTGGGCTGTCTGGGTGCTCATGAGGCCTTCCACCGGTTGCCGAGCTTGGTGACGACGAAGGACAGCAGGCCGGCGACGAGGGCGAGCAGCAGGGAGCTCGCGGCGGCCAGGCCGTAGTCGTGGCCCTTGAAGGCCGCGGTGTAGATGAACATGGTCGGCGACCAGTCCTCGCCCATGGTGTTGGCACGGAGTTGGACGAGTTTGGGGGCGTCGAAGAGCTGGATGGCGCCGACGCAGGTGAACAGCAGGGTCAGGACGACGGTCGGCCGGATCATGGGGATCTTGACCTGGAGGGCGGTGCGCAGGGCGCCGGCTCCGTCGACGGTCGCGGCTTCCAGGACCTCGCGGGGAACGGCCTGGAGACCCGCGTAGAAGATGATCATGTTGTAGCCGGTCCACTGCCAGGCGGAGATGTTGACGACGGAGAAGATCGCCTCGTCCTCGCCGAAGAAGTTCCAGTGCGCGCCGAACGCGTCGAGGGCGTCGGTGACGGGGCTGAGGCCGGGTGTGTAGAGGTAGAGCCAGATCAGCGAGGCGATCAGGCCGGGCACCGCGTGCGGCAGGAAGTAGGCGATCTGGAAGAAGCGCCTGGCCCGGGCCATGGACGAGTCGACGAGCAGGGCGAGGATGAGCGCGCCGCCGACCATCGCGGGGATGTAGAGGACGCAGTAGAGGGCGATGTTCCCGAAGGAGCGGAGGAACGCCTCGTTGCCGAGGGCTTCGGTGAAGTTGCCGAATCCGGCGAAGACGCGCTCGGTTCCGCCGAATCCCAGGCCGGAGGATTCCTCCCGGTAGAGGCTCATCCAGGCCGCGTAGATCAACGGCAGGACGGTGACGGCGGCGAAGAGCACGAAGAACGGGACGGTGAACAGGGCGACGGCCCGGCGTTGTCCGCGTCGTGTGCCGGGTCCGCCCGGGGCGCCGGGCCTTCCCGGTCCGGCGGATCCGGTGGTTCCGGCGGGAGGCGGCACGGCCGGGGGTGCCGGGGTCTTGGCCGGCCGGGCGAGTGGGGCTGCCACCTGGTGCTCCTTCGGCGGGGTGGGGCGGTCGGTCGGGAGGGGCGCCCGGCACCGCGGGTGCCGGGCAGCCGCGCGTGGCTACTTGTCGAGCTTCAGACCGCGGTCGGTGACCGCCGTCTCGCCCTTCGCCTGACCGGTGCTCAGCATCTTGGTGTGGTCACCGCCCGCGGCCATCTGCACCGAGGTGACCTGCTGCTGGACCGGGCCCCAGGTCCAGCCGGGCACGATGGTGTCGGCGGCCTCGCCGGCCAGCGCGTAGACGTCCTGGTCACCGAAGTAGGAGTTGTCGAACTGCTTCGCCGCCGCGGCACGCATGCCCTCGTTGGCCGGCAGGGCGCTGCTGGGGGTCTTGAGCGAGCTGAGGCGGGCGGTCATGGCCTCCGGGTCGGTGGTGACCCACTTGATGAACTCGGCGGCGGCCTCGGTGTGTTCGCTGCCCTTGGGCACGATGTAGGAGGTTCCGCCGTACATGCCGGTGCTCGCCTTGCCGTCCCAGGTGGGCAGGGGTGCTATGCCCCACTTGCCCTTGGAGTCGGGGTAGCTGACGGGGAAGTTCCCGGCGCTCCAGGCGGCGCCGATGATGGTGGCGACCTTGCCGGTGGCGCGTTCCTTGGTCTCGCCCTCGCCCCAGAGCGGGGTCTTGGAGGCGAGGCCCTCGGCGAGGAGGTCGTCCCAGTAGGCGGCGACCTTGCGGGAGGCCGGGTCGTCGATGTCGACCTTCCAGGCGTCGCCGTTGGTGCCGTACCACCGGGCGCCGGCCTGCCAGGCGAGGCCGGAGAGCAGGGCGGGGTCGCCGCCGCCGAAGTTGGTGATGGTGACGTCGGGATCAGCGGCGTGGATCTTCTCGGCGGCCGTACGGTATTCGGCCCAGGTCGTCGGCACGTCGACGCCGTGCTTCTTGAACAGGTCCTTGCGGTAGAACAGCTGGATGGGTGTGACGTCGAAGGGGACCGCCCAGGTGGACCCGCCGAGGTTGACCAGGGACTGGACGGCCTCGGGGAACTCCTTCTCCACCAGCTCGCCGGAGCTGGGGGTGAGGTTCTCCAGGTTGCCCTCGCTGGCGTACTCGGGCAGGGCGGAGTAGTCCATGGTCGCCACGTCGGGGGCGTTGCCGCCCTTGACCGCGTTGGACAGTTTGGTGACGCCCTCGGGGCCCGCGGGGACCATGGAGAACTTCACCTTGATGTCGGTGTGCGTCTTGTTGAAGGCGTCGGCGGTCTCCTTGGCGCCCGCGGTGGCCGACCAGAAGGTGAGGGTGACGGGGTTGCCGTCCCCGGGGCCCGAGGCGTCCGAGCCCGATCCGCCGCAGGCGGTGACGAGCAGGGCGAGTGAGGCGGCGGACGCCGCGAGGGCGAGGCGGGACGTGCGGGCGATACAGGGCATGGGCCGGCTCCTACGAGACCTCGAACTGCGGGAGATGAGGTGAACGACACACATCATTTTGCGCAGAACCGATCGCCGTCAAGAGCGAATGACCAATTCAATCGAATCGATCATCCAGGGGCGTAGAGGCCGCTCCCGGCACCCCCGCCCCCTGGGAACGCGAAAAGCCGTGCCCCAGGGTCTGTTGGCCCGGGGCGCGGCTCGTGGCGCGGTGCTTTCAGCGTCAGGGAGCGGGGGCGGCCGCCCCGCAGGAGACCCGGACCCGCAGGGTGGGCAGGATGTCCAGATGCCGACGGCCCCCGGCCCCCGGGCCCGTCGCGTCCGACGCGCCGGGTTCGGCCACGCCGAGGCGGGACAGCAGGAGCCGGGCCGCGGCGGCGCCCACGGCGTACTTGTCCGGGGCCACCGCGGTGAGCGGCAGGTCGGCGAGCGACGCGACCTCGTCGTCGTACGCGATCACCGCGAGGTCTTCGGGCACCCGCACCCCCCTGGCCTGGAGGCGGGGGATGAGGACGATCGCGTCGGCGTCGCTGTGCACGATCGCGGCGGTCACGCTGCCGCTCGCCACGCCCTGGCACAGGTACTCCAGGGTTCGCTCGAAACGATCGGCCTCCGACCGCGACGGGGCCTCGTCCAACGGGGAGGTCGGCACCGGAGTCAGCCCCAGCGCCTCCACGGCGGCCCGGTAGCCGACCCGGAGCCGGGGAGCGGTCGGGCTGTCCTGCACGGCGAGCGCGATCGCCCGGTGGCCGAGCCCGGCAAGGTGCGCCACCGCTTCGGCGGCCCCGTGCGCATGGTCCGAGCGCACCCGGTCCAGGCGCGCCGCCGGATGGCCGAGGGGTGCCGAGCGTTCCACCAGGACGACGGGGGTCTTCGGCTCCACCGTCCACAACCCCTCGCCCCGCTCCGGGCAGCCGCGCTCCCAGCTGGGTGTGAGCAGAAGCCCGTCGGCGCCGGTGGACAGCAGCCGCCGGGCCTGGGCGGCGTCCTCGTCGGGGAGGTAGTGGGAGAGCCCGATCGTCAGCCGGGCGCCCGCGGCCTCGACGGTCTCCCGGGCACCGCGCACCACGTCCGCGTAGTAGTACTCGGTGGTCGGCACCACCATGCCCACCACCAGTCCTTCGGCGGACGGAGCGGGGGCCGGTGCGGGCCGGGACTGCCCGGCGGGCCACACCACCGCGCCGTGCAGCCGCTCCACCAGCCCCTGGGCCGCCAGCGCCTCGACGTCCCGGCGCAGGGTGACGGCGGACATGCCGAGTTCCTCGGCGAGCTCGGCGACGCGCAGGCTGCCGCGCTCGCGGACGAGTTCGAGCACCCGCTCGTGGCGCTGGTCGACGTGCAGTCGCATGGATCCCCCTGGACTCGGAGACGGCTGGGCTCGGGCGAACGGCGTTCCGGTGGCGGAAGCACGGGGTTCCCGGCCCCGGGCGGCCGCCGTCCGGCCTGGGTCAACCATATCGATCGCATCCGCTCGAAACGATCCGAGCGGTGGTTTGCGGCGACGCGAGCTGTGCGAGCCGGCTCCTTGACGGGAGAGCCCTACACGCCCCAAGAAGCGATCGATACGATCAATTCGGCCAAAGTCATTGAGCGTGTCGTCTGGCGGCTGCTAGAAAGTGCCCGCCCGCTCAGAACAGTCGGATCCCGGGGTCGGTTCAGCGCCCGTTCCTTCGGTGCCCTCCACGCGCCGGGTTCCCGCCGGAGACACGTCACCGACCCGGAGCTCTCCCATGACTTCTGCCTGGTCCCGCCGTACCTTCCTGGCCACCTCCGCGGTGCTCACCGCCGCGGGCGGCGGGGCGCTGATGCTCGCCGCGCCCGGCGCCGCCTCCGCCGCCCCTGAGGACGATCCGTACGCCGCGCTCCGCACGACATGGAGCGCGCTGATCCTCGGCGAGGGGTTCAGCCCGACAGCCGAGCCGTTCAGGAGCCGGCTGGCCGACCTCGGCGCGAAGGCGTCGCAGTGGCTGGAGGCGATGGCCCCGGCGGAGGGCTCGCTCTGGCCCGACGCCGTCTTCGCGGATCCTGATCCGGACACGGACGCGGAGTCGTACGTCTTCTCGGGGCGGATGGCCGACAGCTTCATCCGCCTGAACACCATGGCCCAGGCCTACCGCCAGCAGGGCACCGGGCTGACCGGGAACACCGCCCTGCGCGACGCCGTGCTCACCGGCCTGGAGCACCTCAACACCCAGGTCTACAACGACGGACAGACCCGGTACGGCAACTGGTACAGCTGGCAGATCGGCGCGCCGCAGGCCCTGCTGGACGTGTGCGTGCTGATGTACGACGCCATCGCCCCGGCGCGGCTCGCCCGCTACTGCGCCGCCGTCGACCATTTCGTCCCGGACTCCGCCGTCGCCTCCTACACCGGGACCAGCACCGGGGCGAACCGGGTCGACCTGTGCCGGGTGCTGGCCCTGCGCGGGGTCGTCGGAGGGACCGCGGCGAAGATCGCGCTGGCCCGGGACGCCCTCTCCCCGGTCTTCCCGCTGGTGACGAAGGGCGACGGGCTGTACGCCGACGGCTCGTTCATCCAGCACACCACCGTGCCCTACACCGGCAGCTACGGATCGGTGATGCTCGGCGGGCTCGGGCTGCTGTTCGCGCTGCTGAAGGGCACCACGTGGGAGGTCACCGACCCGAAGCGGCAGGTGGTGTTCGACGCGGTGGAGAACGCGTGGGCCCCGTTCCTCTACAACGGCCTGGTCATGGACTCCGTCGCGGGGCGCGCGATCAGCCGGGGCGAGGCCGACGACCACCGGCGCGGGCACCCCATCCTGGCCTCGATCGTGCTGCTGGGGCGGGGCGCGTCGGCCGCCGAGAACGCCCGGTGGCGGGCGCTCGTCAAGGGCTGGGCGCAACGCGACTACTACAGCCCGCCGCTGAGCAACCCCTCGCTCGGGCTCACCGCGCTGGCCCGGATCAAGAGCGTCCTGGACGACACCGCCCTCACCCCGATCCCAGAACCGGCGGGCCACCGGCTCTTCCCCGACATGGCCCGGGCCACCCACCGCCGTCCCGGCTGGTCGGCGTCGCTGAGCATGGCCGACCGGCGGATCACCTATTACGAGACCGGCAACGGCGAGAATCTGCGCGGCTGGCACACCGGGAACGGGATGCTCTACTGGTGGGGCGACACCTTCGCCAACGGCCAGTACAGCGACGCGTTCTGGCCCACCGTCGACCCGTACCGGCTGCCCGGCACCACGGTCTCGCGCAAGGTGCTAGCCGACGGGGCGGGCGGCGACTGGGCAACGCGCTCCCGGATGTGAACTGGGTCGGCGGGGTCACCGACACCAAGCGCGCCGCCGTGGGCCAGTACGTCAAGGGCCTCTCCAGCACGCTGATGGCGAAGAAGTCGTGGTTCTTCCTCGACGACACGGTGGTGTGTCTGGGCGCGGGCATCCACGGCCGCGACGGCACGACCGTGGAGACCACGGTCGACAACCGGAACCTGGGGCCGACGGGCAACGCCCCGTTCACCGTGGACGGCTCGGCGAAACCGGTCGCCGCCCCCTGGTCGGCGACGCTGTCCGGCGCGTCCTGGGCGCACCTGGCCGGGCACGGCGGTTACGTGTTCCCGGGCGGGGCGAGTGTGAAGGCGCTGCGGGAGAACCGGACGGGCCGCTGGCGCGACATCAACCGGGCGGGCTCCACCGATCCGGCGTCCCGGAAGTACCTCACCCTCTGGTTCGACCACGGCACGGACCCGTCGGCCGCCACGTACGCGTACCAGCTCCTGCCCGGCGCGTCCGAACAGCGCACGGCAGAGCGGGCGGCGGACAGCGGCTGGCTGCGGGTGCTCGCCAACACGGACGACCAGCAGGGGGTGGCGGTCCCCTCGCTCGGACTGACGGCGGTCAACTTCTGGTTCGGCGGGAGCGTCGGCCCCCTGGTGGCGGACGCCCCGTGCTCCGTCATGGTGACCGAACTCGCCGACGGGACGGCGATGGTGTGCGTGAGCGACCCCATGCGGATGCGCACCAGCCTGACCCTCACCTGGAACCGGGCCGTCGCCTCGGTCGTGTCGAAGCCGGCGACGGTGACGTCGGCGACCACGGACGCATCGCTGCGGCTCGTCTTCGGCGACCTGTCCGGGACGCGCGGGGCGACGCACACCGTGAGGGTGAGGCTGGCCTGAGCGAACGCCGTCACGCGGGGGCGTTCAGCTGCTCCTCGATCCAGCGGACGCCGAACTCCACGGCCGGGCCGGCCTCGAACAGGAAGCTCTCGGCCGCCCCGACCGCGCCGGACCGGCCGATGCCCGCGTCGAGCATGGCCCGGACGATCACAGCGAACGGGTCCTGCCCCTCGGGCACGACCCGGGAGTAGTCGAACGCGCCGTCCGTCGAGTCGATGTCGTGAAAGGTGCGCCAGAGACGGACGCCGTCCACGCGGACGGGCTGCTCGTACGTCACGAACCGCTTGCCGGGCGCCTGGGCCAGCGACTCCGCGAGGTGAAGCAGGGTCATCGTCTCGCCGGGCGCCCCGAGCAGCAGCACCCGCCCGCCGAGGGCGACGAGGCGGGCCAGCGGGCTGCCGGGGCCGTGCGGGTCGTCCCAGGGGTGGTCGGCCATCAGCGCGGCGGCGGACGGGCCGAGTGCCGCGAGGCTCGCGTCGGGGTGGCGGCTGCGTACGGCCCCCGGTCTGCGGCGCAGGGCCTCGGGGAGGCGGCCGTTCGTGTGCTCGGCCTCGCTCAGTTCCGGGTCGTACGCGGGATGGTGGGCGCGCAGGGCGTCCTGCCAGGGGCTGGGCCAGGTGGTGAAGTCGTACGGCGGGGCGTCGTTCCAGCCGCAGGAAACCATCAGCGTGCCGGTCGGGCCGACGGCATCGAGGAGGGCGTCGATGACGGTCTGGGGGCCGCCCGGGACGTAGCCGACCGCGGAGAGGCGCGTATGGAACATCACGGTGTCGCCCGGT
The DNA here is from genome assembly GCF_002832675.1 of Streptomyces sp. S063. Classification (NCBI taxonomy): domain Bacteria; kingdom Bacillati; phylum Actinomycetota; class Actinomycetes; order Kitasatosporales; family Streptomycetaceae; genus Streptomyces; species Streptomyces sp. S063. Next base: position 7,340,683 of record NZ_CP021707.1, on the reverse strand, counting down.
CCGAGACCGAGCGCGGCCAGGTCGTCCCTGATCCGGTCCCGTGTCACCGGTCCCCCGGAACGCCGCAGCAGTTCTCGTACGTCCATGGCCCCAGCCTAGAGGCGGCTGCGCGGAAACCCGGCTGCCCGGGGAACGCCGGGACGGACATACTGTCGGCCGGAACCCCGGAACCGAGGATGATGATCATGAAGCGTGACGACCGGGTCGGGCCCCCGCTCCTGGGCGGTGAGCGCGAGACGCTGCGGGCCTTTCTCGACTACCACCGCGAGACCCTGGCCCTGAAGTGCGCCGGGCTGAGCGACGAGCAATTGCGCGAGCGGTCGATGGAGCCGTCCACGCTGTCCCTGCTGGCTCTGGTGCGACATCTGGCGGAGGTGGAACGCGCTTGGTTCCGGCGGGTGTTCGAGGACGAGGACGCTCCGATGGTGTGGTCGGAGAAGCCCTTCGACTTCCAGGCGGCGTACGACGCGAGCGCCTCCACCGGCGCCGAGGCGTTCGCCGCCTGGGAGGCGGAGGTGGAGACCTCGCGCCGGATCGAGCGGGAGGCGGCTTCGCTGGACCTGGTGGGGCGTCAGCCGCGCTGGGAGAAGGACGTCTCGCTGCGGATGGTCATGGTGCACGTCCTGCTGGAGTACGGCCGCCACAACGGTCACGCGGATCTGCTGCGGGAAGGGGTGGACGGCACGGTGGGGGCCTGAGTACGCAGGGTGGGGGCATACCGGTCGGCGGTGGTCCGAGGCGTCGCGGGCCTCGGCCGGCTCCGTACGCCCCTCGATCGCCGCGGGCCCGCCCGTCGACCGCCGTGGGCCCGCTCATAGACTCGGCTCCATGTCTCAGCAGCCGACGCCCTCCACCCTGGTCTCCTCGTTCGCGCCCGGCGGCACCCTGCGTGCCTCGATCAACCTCGGCAACCCGATCCTGGCCCACCGTGATCCGGCGAGCGGAGAGCCGGCCGGGTATCGGTCGACCTGGCACGGGAGTTCGGGCGGCGGCTCGGAGTGGCCGTGGAGCTGGTGGCCTTCGAGCGGGCCGCGCTGTCGGTCGACGCGGTGCGGGCCGAACGGGCGGACATCGGGTTCTTCGCGGTCGACCCGGCGCGGGGCGAGGGGCTGCGGTTCACCGCACCGTACGTCCTGATCGAGGGCAGCTATCTGGTGCCGGAGCGCGCTTCCCTGACCGAGAACGACCAGGTGGATCGTGAGGGCACGCGGATCTCGGTCGGGGCCGGATCCGCCTACGACCTTTTCCTCACCCGCGAGATCCGCCGTGCCGAGATCGTCCGGCTGGAGGGCGCCCCGCGCGCGCTCGCGGCCCTGCGGGCGGGCGGGGTCGAGGTGGCCGCCGGGATCCGGCAGTTGCTGGAGGCCGAGGCCGCGCGGGAGGCGGGCGTACGGGTGTTGCCGGGGCGGTTCATGGTGATCCAGCAGGCCATGGGGTGCCGGCCGGGCGAGGGGCGGCGGCGCAGAAGCTGCTGGCGTCGTTCGTGGAGGAGATGAAGGCGGACGGTTTCGTCGCCGACGCCCTCGAGCGTCATGGCGTCGACGGTGCGTCGGTGGCTCCCCCGGCCTGAACTCCGACTCCCCGCCGGGCCTCGGCGGACGACCGGGGTCAGCGACGGAGGGTCAGCACACGGGTGGTGCTGCCGTCGTCCTCCTCGATGTCCCTCACGTGAGCGAAGCCGATCCTGTCCAACAGGGTCAACGAGGCCTTGTTCGCGGCGGCGACGGTGGCGTGGACCTCGTCCAGCCCGAGGGTGTCGAAGCCATGGGCGATGACGGCCCGGGCCAGTTCGGTCCCGAGGCCAAAGCCCCACGCCGCGGGCGCCAGGGCATAGATGATCTCGTGGCCGTCGACGGTGTCGGTCCGCTTGATCTCGGCGTGCCCGACCAGTCGGCCGTCACGGCGGACGGCCCAGACGGCGAACAGGTCCTGGGCGTAGACCTTGGTGAAGACCCGTCCGAACAGGGCCCGGTCCTCCGCCTCGGGGGAAGGGCCGTCACCCATCCATCGGGACACCCTGGTGTCCTGGAACAGGGAGACGAAATCCTCTTCGTCCTCGGGGACGTACGGCTCCAGCAGGAGCCGCTCGGTGCGCAGAGTCGGGGTCACGGGGCGTGACGCTACCCGGGCGGCGAGCACCCGGGCAATCGGCTTTCCTCCGCACGGCAGGCAGGGGGCCGATAAGGCGGGCCTCAGCGGCCGGCGTCGGGCGTGGGTTCCTCGCGGAGCAGTCGCAGGGCCTTCGCCCGCAGCCGTCGGCGGTGCTCGGGGTCGGTCGCCCGGTCGGCGGCGCGGCCCAGTTCCTCGGCGCGTTCGCGGGTGCGGCGGGCTCGCTCCGCCGGGCTGTCGTACAGGTTCATGGGGGTGTCCTCCGTCGTGGGTCCTCCGTCGGCGACCGGCGTTGCGTGCGCGACCGGAGCCCCAGCGTCACCGGAGTCGGTGCGGTCCGCATCTCGTGCGGCTACGTTCGGTGACGGCGGGTGGGGTGAGCCTCCCCGATACGACGGGCGACGGTCAGTCGGCGGTGTGGTCCGGATGCCCCTCGGTCCGCCGGGCCGCCTTCATTTCGGCCTCGTAGAGGTGGTCACGGCCCTCGGCGAGGTCCTGTCGGATCCCCTGCTCGACCGTCCGGAACACGTCGTAGTAGGTGGAGTTGTACTCCTCGACGATCTGGAACGTCCAGTGCCCGGGGATGACGTTGCGGCCGAGGATCTCCCGTTCGACCTGATCGGCCTGCCGCCCGTGCCCCGCGGCGCGGAGCAGCCGTACGGCCTCGTCGAGGGCCAGGTCGGCGCTCCCGGTGAGCTGGTGGAACTCGTACAGGGCGCCCCGGGCCCGCTCTGCGGTCTCGAGCGCCTTCGACAGGGCGCCGAGCGCCTCGACCGTCGTGTCGGTGACGCCTTCGGGGCGCCGGTGCCGGGGATCGGGCTGCCGGGTTCCGGGGTTCATGGGGGGGCTCCTTGTCCACGTGGGCGGCCGTTCGCTTCTCACCTTCCTTCCCAGGAGCCCATGACACCTGCCGAGCACGGCCGGGGAGAGCAATCACTCTCCACCCTTCCCTATTTTCCCTTGAAGAGGAACAAGGAAGAAAATAGGGACAGATGCAGAACATTGAGGTACGTTGCATCCATGGGAAGCGACGAGCGTGAGCTCTACTCGATCGGCGAGGTGGCCGAACGGCTGGGCCTGCACGTGCGGACCGTGCGCAACTACGTCCGCGACGGACGGCTCAGGGCCGTCCGGATCGGCAAGCAGTACCGGGTCAGCAGGGAGGACTTCGAAGCCCTGACCGGCGCACCGGAGAGCAGCACGGCCCCCACGCCACCTCCGGCTGCCGCGTCGGGGCACGTCGAGGTGTCCAGCATCGTGCAGATCGACGCGCTCGGTCCGGACGCCGCGGACCGCCTCGGCACGTTGGTGACGGCGAGCGCACAGTCCGCGCGGCGGGTGTCGGGCTCCCTGCGTGTCCAGACGGTCTACGACAAGGAGCGAAGCCGAATGAAGATCGTCGTACTCGGCGGGGCAGGCGCCACCGCCGATCTGCTGCGCCTGATCGACGGCGTGCTCGGCCCGGACAGCGGTCTGTTCGCCCACGCCGCATCGGCCGAGCAGGAGGCGGACCGTGCCTGACGTCGTCGAGCATCACGGCGCGCCGGTCCTGGTGTGCGATGCCGACGGGGCGTCGATCTCCACGGTCCAGGACGCCCTCGACCATCTGATCGGCGCCGCGTTCCACGCCGCGGAGGTGGTGGCCGTGCCCGCCCCGCGACTGGACGACCGCTTCTTCGACCTGAGCACCGGCTTCGCCGGGGAGATCCTGCAGAAATTCGCGAACTACCGGCTGCGCCTGGTCGTCGTCGGGGACATCGGCCGTCACCTGGCGGCCAGTTCGGCCCTGCCGGACCTCGTCCGGGAGGCCAACCGGGGCCAGGACATCTGGTTCCTCCCGGACCTCGATGCCCTGCGCGAGCGCCTGGCCCCGGACGGGACGGGCCGGAAGGCGGGCTGACCCCCTTCCGGCCCGGGGCTTCCTCGGGTCAGCCCTCCTCGCCGCTCTCCTCGTCCTCCTCGCCCTCGAAGGCGTCACCGATCTCGTCGACGACCTCGGCCGCGACCATGCCGCCGACGACACCGACGGCCGCGCCCGCCGCGACCCCGGCCACCACGGAGCCCGCGCCGGGGCCCGAGCGGTGCCGGTCACCGTGCTCGCCACCGTACGAGGGCGGCGCTCCATGGGCCTCGCGGCCGGCGATGACCTCCTTCAGCCAGGCGTCGACCTGGGCGTTCCAGTCGGTCTGCGGGGCCGCGTGGTGGGATGCGGTGAAGCGGTGGACCGTGTCGTGGCCCTCGGTGAAGAGCCCGGCACGCTTGTCCGCCTCGATGACGACCTCCAGGCCGCCCGGTGCGGCGATGAAGGTCACCTCGATCTCGTTCACGGCGTGGGCGTGGCCGGCGGGCGGGAGGATTTCGATCTCCTGGTAGCAGGGCAGTCGCTGACCGGTGCCGCGGATGTGGCCGAGCTCCAGGTCCGCGGACCTGAACACGTATCCGAGCCGGCCGAAGGCCTCCAGGATCGCTTCCTGGGCGGGCAGCGGTCCCACCGCGAGCGCGTCGAGGTCGCCCTTGTCACGCGCCCCCGCGATCTCCACCTCCGTCCGGATGCCGAGCACGGGGCCGAGGTGCTGGCCGTGGAGTTCGGTGATCGGCGTCTCCCACGGCAGGGTGACGGTGAACGGCACGGCGTGGTCGGCTTCCTCCGCCAGCCGGAAGCCGCCGCCGACGCTGAACCGTTCGAGGACGACCGTGCCCTCGTCCTCTTCCTCCTGGCCCTCTCTCTCGACCCGGGCGACGAGGAGAAGGGAGATCCGGTCGATCGTCACGTCCGACCCGCCGCCCCGCAGTCGGACCTCTCCGGAGAGGAGACCACCGGGCAGGGCCGGGCCGGGTTGCAGAACCGTGTCGACCGAGGGGCCACCGACCCCGAGGGCTCCGAGCAACTTCTTGAACACCATGTGCGGCGTCCGCTCCTTCTGTGGATGGGCGATCGAGGGGCGTGAGCCACCTCGCCGGGCCGAAGCTCCCGGGAGGTAAAGGATTTCCCCAGCCCACGACCGCTACGCACAGTTCCGGCCATCAAGATCGCGAACGCTCACCCCGCGCCCGTACCGCATCACCCTCCGCGAGGAGTTTCCCCTCGGACGGCACCTCATGTGACGCCCGCCACACCCTATTGATTTGCGCTCCCTTTACTATCTATCAGGCGGGTTTCACACCCGTCCCCCACCGTCGATCCCGACGACCCGAACAGAGAAGGAGCTGCGGCACCGCAATGGGTGAGCCTCCCAGTACGAACCGTGTCATCCCCGACCCCGCACACCAGGGAACGGAGGTGACACGGTGAGCGAAGTGGTCCTTCTTCTCCTCGCCCTCGCGCTGACACTGGCCTGTGCGGTCTTCGTCGCGGCGGAGTTCTCGCTCACGACCATCGAGCGGAGCGAGCTCGAACGCGCCGCGAAGGCCGGTGAGCGCGGCGCCGAGAGCGCCCTCAAGGCAGCCAAGCGGCTCACCTTCCAGCTCTCCGGCGCCCAGCTCGGCATCACCGTGACCTCCCTGGTCATCGGCATGCTGGCCGAGCCGTCCCTCGCGGTGCTCCTGCGCGGCCCGCTGGGCGCCGTCGGCCTGCCGTCCGGCGCGGTGTCCACGGTCGCCACGCTCCTCGGCGTGGCCGTGTCCACCGTGGTCCTCATGGTCGTCGGCGAGCTGGTCCCGAAGAACTGGGCGATCTCCAGCCCCCTCACGGTCGCCAAGGTCGTCGCCACCCCGCAGCGGGCGTTCACGGCCGCCTTCGGGCCGCTCATCCGGCACCTCAACAACACCGCGAACCGCTTCGTGCGGCGACTGGGCCTGGAGCCCGCCGAGGAGCTGGCCTCCGCCCGTACGCCGCAGGAGCTGGTGGCACTCGCCGAGCACTCCGCCCGCGAGGGCGCCATCGAGCAGGACTCGGCCGAGCTCTTCGTCCGCACCCTGCACCTGGCCGAGCTGTCCGCCGAGAACGTCATGACGCCGCGCGTCGACGTCCGGGCGCTGGAAGCCCACGCCACCGCGGCCGACGCGGCCAACCTCACGCTGGCCACCGGCCTGTCCCGCTTCCCGGTCTACCGGCACAGCCTGGACGAGGTCATCGGCACGGTCCACATCCGCGACGTCCTCGCCCTGGACGAGTCGGAGCGGCCCCGGACTCCGGTCACCTCGCTCGCCACCGAGCCGCTCCTCGTCCCCGACTCGCTGCCCGTCGACCGGCTGCTGGCGCAGTTGCGCAAGCACCGGACGATGGCCGTGGTGATCGACGAGTACGGCGGTACGGCGGGAGTCGCCACCGTCGAGGACATCGTGGAGGAGGTCGTCGGCGAGGTCCGGGACGAGCACGACCCGCATGAGCGCCCCGACCTCGCACCGGCCGAGCCGCTCGGCGACGGCCGCCAGGTCTGGGCGGCCGAGGGCAGCATCCGGCTGGACCAGCTCGACCGGATCGGGTTCACCGCGCCGGAAGGCCCGTACGAAACGCTCGCCGGCCTGCTCGCCAACCAGCTGGCCCGCATCCCCGTCCGCGCGGACCGGGTCGAGGTCGACGGCTGGCAGTTCGACGTGCTCGACATCGAGCACCACCGGGCCGACCGGGTCCGGATCACCGCGCCCCTGCCGGCGCTGGCCCTCGTGGAGGAGGACGCCCGATGACCACCATTCAGCTCGCCATCGGCGCGCTCACCCTCCTGACCAACGCGTTCTTCGTGGGCGCGGAGTTCGCACTCATCTCGGTCCGCCGCAGCCAGATCGAGCCGCAGGCCGTCCGGGGCAGCCGCCGCGCCAAGAGCACCCTGTGGGGCCTCGAACACCTGTCGGCCGCCATGGCCACCGCGCAGCTCGGCATCACGATCTCCTCGCTGGTGCTGGGCGCCGTCGCGGAGCCGGCCATCGCCCATCTGCTGGAGCCGCCGTTCGACGCGGTCGGCGTGCCCGACGCGCTGGTCCACCCGATCGCCTTCGTGATCGCGCTGACGCTGGCGACGTATCTGCACATGCTCATCGGCGAGATGATCCCCAAGAACATCGCGCTGGCCGCCCCCGTCGCCACCGCCCTGGCGCTGGGGCCGTCCCTGGTGGCCCTGACCCGGGCACTGCGTCCGGTGATCTTCGGCATCAACGCCTTCGCCAACATGCTGCTGCGGCTGCTGAAGGTGGAGCCCAAGAACGAGGTCGCCTCGGTGTTCACCGACGACGAGCTCGTGCGTCTGGTGAAGGACTCCAGCGACGCCGGACTGCTGGCCCCGGCCGACGGCGAGCGGCTGCGGGACGCCCTGGAGCTCGGGACCCGGCCGGTCGGCGAGGTGATGGTCCCGCTGAACCGGACCGTCACCATCGACCTGGGCATCACCCCGCAGGGCCTGGAGCGGGCCGCGGTCGCCTCGGGCTTCTCCCGGCTGCCGGTGATCGGCCCCGACGACGGGCTGCTGGGCTACTTCCACATCAAGGACGCCCTCGGTGTCGCGGAGCGCACCAAGGCGCTGCCGACGAGCGCCCTCCACCCCGTCATCCGGGTCGAGATCGACACCCCGCTCGACGACACCCTCACCGCGATGCGGGCCGCCGGTACGCATCTCGCGGCGGTCACCGGGGACAAGGGCACGGTCATCGGCTTCGTGACCATGGAGGACGTGCTGGACGAGCTGGTGGGGGCCGCCGCGGTCTGACCGGCCCCGCGCCGCACACCGGCGTACGAAGCGGAGGAGAGGCGGCCCGTCGCAGGACGGGCCGCCTCTTCACGCGTCCGTGCACAGGGCTCTCCCGGCCCTGCCCGAACGCGTAAGCTCGGCGGATGGCCAAGTACTTCGACGTGCACCCCGCAAACCCCCAGCCCCGCACCATCGGCACGGTGGTCGACAGTCTTCGGTCCGGTGCGCTCGTCGCGTACCCGACCGACTCGTGCTACGCCCTGGGCTGCCAGTTGGGCAACCGCGACGCCATCGACCGGATCAGGTCGATCCGGAATCTCGACGACCGGCACCACTTCACGCTGGTGTGCCACGACTTCGCGCAGCTGGCGCAGTTCGTCCGCGTGGACAACGACGTGTTCCGCGCGGTCAAGGCGGCGACGCCCGGCAGCTACACCTTCATCCTCCCCGCGACGAAGGAGGTCCCCCGTCAGCTGCTGCACCCGAAGAAGAAGACGGTCGGCGTGCGCATCCCGGACCACGTCGTCACCCAGGCGCTGGTCTCCGAGCTGGGCGAGCCGCTGCTCTCCAGCACCCTGCTGCTGCCGGACGAGGAGGAGCCGCTGACGCAGGGCTGGGAGATCAAGGAACGGCTCGACCACGAGGTGGACGCCGTCATCGACTCGGGCGACTGCGGCACCGAGCCGACCACGGTCATCGACTTCTCCGGCGACGAGCCCGAGATCGTCCGCCGCGGAGCCGGGGACACGTCCCGCTTCGAGTGATCCGGGGCGGTTGCGGGGCAGACTGGCGGTCGTGACGGATGAGCGACTGCGGTTCGACGGCTGGATCGCCGGTGTGGGGACCTCCTCGGGGACCCGGCTGGTGGTCGGGCACTGGCCGTGTTCGCCGTTCGGGGCGTTCAGCGACGTCATGGTCGAGCATCCGGACGGCGAGCGGGTCCTGCTGGCCCCGTCCCGGCGGATCGCCGATTTCGTCGCCGCCACCTACCGCTTCGACCGGGTCGAGGTGGTGCCCGTGTCCGTCACGGCCGTCGCCCCGGCCAGGGCCTCCGTCTGGCTCGTCGAGGCGGGGCCGCTGCGCCTGCGGCTGCGGACCGGACGCCGGTCGGCCCTCGGTCTGCTGCTCTCCGCCGTTCCTGCCGCGTTCGCCCGCAGCCCGGTCTGGGCGGCGCTGTGCGACGTACCGGCCCGGTTGCTGATGCCCGGCGTACGCACCCTGGGCCGCGCGGGCCCGGGACGGCGCGAGTGGTACGGGGCGCGAGGGCTGCGGCCCGTCGTGGCAGCCGAGGCCGTGCTGGACGGTGTCGGCCTGGGCGCGCTCGCCCCGCTCGAACCGCCGGTCGCCTTCGGGTTCGGCTCCGCCCCGCGCAGCCCTTCCCTGGTCCGCGTCACCACAACGGTGGAACTCGCGCGCACCGGGCGGTGAGGGCCCTCGCGACCCCCGGGGGCGGTGCGGGGGCCTTGTCCGGGCCGTCGCCGGGCCGCTCGCCAGGAGGTTCTGCCGGGGATGCGCGGGTGCGAGGAGCGTCGCAGGGTGGATCCATGGCAAATCCCCCGATCGTCATCCACCGTCCGACCCCCTCGGGCGGCCGCCGGGTGACCGTGCACTACGAAGGCCGGGACGAGATACTCGGGCTGGCCCACAGCGACCACGACGTGATCGTGTTCCTGAGCGAGGCCGGCCTCGAAGAAGCGGACCGGCTCCTCGACAACCCGGTCTGGGTGGAGTGGCGGGGCGGGCGGGCCCACAGCTACGAAGCGGCCTGACAGCCCGCCGCCACCCGCACCGCCCCACCGTCTCACCCCACCGCGGCCGGCACCCGGCGGCTCACCCGCGCAGTCCGTCGAGGATGGCCGAAACCGTCTCCTCGGGTGTCTGGCCGGACGTGTCCAGCCACATCCCGATCCGCGGTGTCCCGCTCCGCAGATACGCGTCGAACGCCTCGACCGTCCACGCCCCGTACCCGGTCTTGCCCCGCGCCTCCTCCCGCTCGCGCACGGTTTCCGGCGAGGGGGCGAGCACGACGACGTGCAGCGGGCGGGTGCGGACCCTGTCGACGTAACGCGGCAGGTCCTCGCCGAGCACGATGTCCTGGACGACGGCCGTCCATCCGTCGTCCGCGTAGGCGTCGGCCACCTGCGCGGAGATCCGCTGGCGCAGATCGAGCTGGCGCCGCGCCTCCTCGGCCTCGTCGGGGGTCATCTCCGCGCGGCCGGAGACGATCATGCGGCGGAAAACGTCGCCGCGCACATGGACCGCTCGCGGCAGGCTCTCCGCCAGGAGCTGGGCGACGGTGGACTTGCCCGCCGCCATCACTCCGGTGATCAGGATGACGCAGGGGCCCGGTCCGTCGCCCGTCACGCCGTGCCCCCCTGGGTGGATTCCGCGCTCCCGAACAGTTCGCGGACCTCGTCGGGATCCGTCTCCCGCAGCTCGTCCTCCAGGAGGATCCATCGGGTGATGCTCACGGATTCCAGGAACGGCAGGTCGTGGCCGGCGATCAGGAGCGCCCCCTCGTAGGACTCCAGGGCGCTCGTCAGCTGGCGCACGCTGGCCAGGTCGAGGTTGTTCGTCGGCTCGTCCAGCAGGAGCAGCTGCGGGGCGGGCGCGGCGAGCATCGTCGCCGCGAGCGCGGCCCGGAAGCGTTCGCCGCCCGAGAGGGTGCCGGCCGGCTGCTCGGCGCGGGCGCCCTTGAAGAGGAACCGGGCGAGCTGGGAGCGGATCTGGTTGTCGGTGGTGCCCGGGGCGGTGCGGGCGACGTTGTCGGCGACGCTCAGCGCGTCGTCGAGGACGTCGAGCCGCTGCGGGAGGAACTTCAGCTGCACCGCCGCCGTGGCCTCTCCGGTGCTCGGTGCCAGCTCCCCGGTGAGCGTGCGCAGGAAGGTGGTCTTGCCGGCCCCGTTGCGGCCGATCAGGGCGATGCGCTCGGGTCCCTGCACATGGAGGCTGCCCTCGCGCAGCCGTCCGTGGGGGAGGCTCAGGTCCCGTACCGTCAGGACGGTGCGGCCCGCCGGTACGGCGGTGTGGGGCAGGCTCACCTTGATCTCGGCGTCGCGGCGGATGGCTTCGGCCGCTTCCTCCCTGCGCTCGCGGGCCTCGTCGAGGCGTTCCTCGTGCAGTCCGCGCAGCCGGTCCCCGGACTCCTGGGCCGAGCGTTTGCGCTCCCCCGCGACGATGCGCGGGCCTTCCGCTGCCCGTCCAGCTTCTTGTCGTGGCGCTGGCGGCGGGCCACCTTGATCCGGGTCTCCTCCAGCTCGCGCTGCTGACGGCGTACGTCGGCGTCGGCGGCGCGCAGCATCCGCCCGGCCGCCTCCTGCTGGACGGCGAGAGCCTCCTGGTAGGCGGACCAGCCGCCGCCGTACCAGCTCACCGAGCCCGAGCGGAGTTCGGCGATGCGGTCGACGCGTTCCAGCAGGTCCCGGTCATGGCTGACGACGATCAGGATGCCGGTGCGCCAGGAGTCGACGGCGTCGTAAAGCCTGCGACGGGCGAAGAGGTCCAGGTTGTTGGTCGGTTCGTCGAGGAGGAGGACGTCCGGGCGTTCCAGAATCAGTGCGGCCAAGCGCAGCAGGACCGTCTCCCCGCCGGACAACTGCCCGACGTTACGGTCCAGTTCGACGGAACCGAGCCCGAGGGAGCCGAGGGTGGCCAGGGCGCGTTCCTCGACGTCCCAGTCGTCGCCGACGGTCTCGAAGTGCTCCTCCCGTACGTCGCCGGACTCGATGGCGCGCAGGGCGGCCCGCCGCTCGGCGATACCGAGGGCGGCATCGACGCGGAGGCCGGTGTCCAGGGTGATGTTCTGGGGCAGGTAGGCGAGGTTTCCGCCGGTGGTGACGGAACCCGACGCGGGACGCAGGACTCCCGCGAACAGGCGCAGGAGCGTTGACTTGCCGGCGCCGTTGGCCCCGGCCAGACCGGTGCGGCCCCGGGGGACGGTGAGGGAGAGCCCGTCGAAGAGGTTCGTGCCGTCGGGCCACCGGAAGGTGAGGTTGGAGGCGGCGACGGAGGCGCCGGGTGCGGTGGGATGGCTCATAGGAGTTCTCGCAGTCGGAAGCGGAGGAACAAGGGGGCTTCGTATGCGAACAGCACGCGGCGACCCGGCCCGAAGGGGCGGAGAGGGGTGGGGAGGACGGTCCTGCGGAGGTGAGGACGGCTCAGCACCGAGGTCGCATCCACGCGGAAGTCACGGGCGGCAGACATGCCGACTGCGTCGTGACCGTGTACGGGCCAGGGCCGTACCGCGCGATGATCGCGGACCTCAGATGCGCAACGTCCACCTCTATCGGAGACAACAGGACCCGCCCACCGTAACGGAGGGTCTCGCGGAGCGTCGAGGAATTTCTCTACGGCGCGTTCTGCGAGGCCGGGGCGGGAGCCCGGGAATCGGCGGGCGCGGGGGTGTGCCGGTGCGCCGCGGCGTCCTCCGGGCTGCGGCGGCGGGGCAGCGTGACGTCCGGGGGCACGACGGGGCTCCGGCGGATCGCGAGGGTGCCGAGGACGACGGCGAGTCCGGCGAGGGCGAACCCGTAGGGCGGGGTGGCCCCCATGGGGTGCGTCTCGTACACCAGAGCCGCCGAGAGCACGATCAGGACGGCGGAGAGGCGTCCGTACGGTGCGGTCGCGGCGACGACTGCCATGCCCCACAGCAGGTACCAGGGCTGGACCATGGGCGAAAGGGCGACCAGCGCGAGCAGCGAGAGACCGAGCGCGTGTGCGGGTGTGACGGTGCCGCGCATCGCGCGGTGGCCCAGGACGAGGATCAGACCGAGCGCGACCGCCAGGCCCAGAGTCTGGACGGCGGACTTGACCGGTTCCGGGTCGATGTCCAGCAGCAGGTGGGCCAGCTCTCCCAGGCCGAGGCCGACGTCGCTGGTGACGGAGAGCGCGGTGTGGATGTTGGCGGCGACGCCTTGGGTGTCGAGCCAGCCGAATCCGGTGCCGCTGATCAGCGTGGCCCCTCCGGCGACCGCGCAGGCGATCAGTCCGGGCGCGAGGAGCCCCTTGACCCAGCGACGCCACTGGGGGCCCGTCGCGGCGGCGTGTACGAGGACCCCGATGAACAGCAGCGAGACGGCCGCCGGTGACTTCACCATCATGGCGAGTCCGACGAGTGCGCTGCCGGCGATCCACTTTCCGCGCAGGGCGAGGACGAAACCGGCGAGCATGAGGCCGATCATCAGTCCGTCGTTGTGCATGCCGCCGACGACATGGATCAGCAGCAGCGGGTTGAGGCCGCCCAGCCACAGGGCGCGGCTCCCGCCGAGGCCGTGTTCGCGCGCCAGGCGGTGCAGGGCCCAGACGATCAGGGCGAGCGAGGCGAGTGCGACGAGCCGCATGGCGAGGACGGCGGGGACGATCGTGCCGCCGGTGGTCCAGGCGACGGCGGCGGAGATCAGCAGGAAGAGCGGCCCGTAGGGGGCGGGGGTGTCGCGCCAGTGGTTGCCGACGCTCGCGGCGGCGTCGCCGCCAATGCCGCCGGGGTCCAGGGCGGAGGGACCGACGGTGTAGACGTCGTGCCCTTCGACGACCATCGAGCCCTGGGCGATGTAGCTGTAGACGTCGGCGCTGTAGAGCGGGGGTGCGAGCAGGAACGGGGCCGTCCACCAGGCGAGGGTGACGAGGGTGTCGCGAACGGTGGAGGCGGTCTTGCCGTACTGCCACCAGGCAACGACGAGCACGGTCAGCCCGACGTAGGCGACGGCGGCGGCCACGGCCTTGGTGGTGGACCCGTGGTCGGTCCACACACCCCAGGGGTCGTGAACCGGGAGCTTTCCGGCGAACCAGCCGCTGCCGACGATCGCCAGGGATCCCACCGCACCCAGCCGCCGGTGTCCGACCGCGCTCAAAGCCCACATGACCGGCCAACCTACCGGACGGCCCGGACGGGCCTTCAGCCCCTCCCCGGCCGGTCGACCGCCCGTGGCGGTCGACCGGCGGGCAGTCGGGTGAGCCCGGCGGGCCCGGCGCCGTGGAACGGAGCAGGGGCGGTGTCGCGAAAACCGGTTGGCGCGCGCCGACGGGCGTGCCAAGCTTCGGCCCGTACCCAAGGGGCGTAGCTCAGCGGCCAGAGCGGCGGTCTCCAAAACCGTATGTCGCAGGTTCGATTCCTGCCGCCCCTGCCCTCACCACCCGGCCTCCGTCAGCGCACGTCGCCGCGCCAGTCCCACTGGTGGCTGTCCGGCGACCGCGGTCCGTACTCGGCTCGTCCGCCGGGCCCGTAGGCGCCGATCTCGGTCACCAGCCCGACGCCGTCGCGCAGGTCCGCCTCGTCCCAGCCGGTGACGTCGAGCAGCAGCCCGTCGAGCGGGCCGCCGACCAGTTCGCGGTAGTCGTGCCCCGGTCTGGGTCCCGGGCGGGGGTCGTCGTGGTCGGTGCCGTACACCCGTCGCTGCCTCATCAGCTCGTCCATGCGGGCAGCATCCCACCGAGCACTGACAACGGCTCGGTACGAGCGTCCATCCGGCCACCGTCCGGCGGCGGGACGTGCGGTGCCGGGCCGTCCGGCCGAGCCCGCGGGCGGCCGGCGGAAATCGGCGCGCGCCCGCCCGTGGGCTGTGGCACGCTCCACCGGTGACCATCCCACCCCGTCTGATCCCCCTGCTCGAGCAGTTCGACTTCGCCTGCGAGCGGCTCCTCGCCCGCCTGGCCGGCCCTGTCATGGACAGCGGCAACGGCATGGACGTCGGCGTCACCCCGCTCGGCGACGACGAATACCTCTGGGAACCCGTGCCCGACTGCTGGTCCGTGCGCCGTCGCGGCGACGGCCCCGGGACGCGGGCCACCGCTCTGACCGGGGCCGGTGACTGGGGACGGGACGCGGCGGACTTCCCGCATCCGTTCCCCCCGCCGTTCACCACCATCGCCTGGCGTCTGAGCCATCTCTCCGAGATGCTCGCCCTCCGCGCCGACCACACCCACGGCGGCAGGACGCTCACCCGCCGGGGCTACCACACCCCGGGGGACGCCGCCGGGGCGGTGGCCGCCTTCGAGACCGCGTCCGCCGCCTGGCGCGAGGCGCTGCTCAGCGCCGACGACAGGGCCTTGGACACCATCGGGTACAGCGCGTATCCGAACGGCAGCGACGCCGAGGACCCCTTCGTCGACGTGGTCTGGTGGGTCAACCAGGAGGTGCTGCACCACGGCGCCGAGATCGCCCTCCTCCGCGATCTGTACCGCGCCCGTCCGTCCTGAACGGCGCGCCGCCCCGGCCGCCGGTACGCGGACGTCGCCGCAGTCGCCGCTCGGGGTGGCCCGCCATATGATTCAGGGACATAACGCATCGCGGAGCGGCCCATGAACCGGCGTCGGACTCCCCGTTCAGCCAGCGCCGAGGACCTGCTCAACACCTTGCAGGACCTCACCGCGCGCGCTCGGCGGGAGGTGGAGTTCCACCAGGCCAGGGTGGAACTCGCGCAGGCCCTCCAGCGCGACATGCTTCCGGCGGCCCTGCCCACGCTCCCCGGTCTGCAGTCCGCGGCCCGCTATGCGCCCGCCCGCCACGGACTGGACATCGGCGGCGACTGGTATGACGGTTTCCCCCTCGCGGACGGGGCCCTCGGCTTCGCCATCGGTGACGTACAGGGCCATGACGTCGAGGCGGCCGCCTTCATGGGGCAGGTCAGGATCGCGATGCGGGCCATCGCGGGCACGGCGTCCGATCCGGGCGAGATCCTGGGCCGGACGAACGATCTGCTGGTCTCCGTGGACTCGGGGCTCTTCGCGACCTGTACGTTCCTGCGGCTGGACCCGACGACCTGGGAGCTGCGCAGCGCCCGGGCCGGGCACGTGGCGTCCGTGTGGGCCACCACGGGGGGCCGGTCCGGCGTCACGGAGGACCCGGGCGGCATGCCCTTGGGCATCGAGCCGGGCGAGGGCTATCCCGTCACCCGGCACACCCTCGACAGCGAAGGGGTGATCGTGCTGCTGACCGACGGGGTGGTCGAGGGACCGTCGCTGCTGATCGAGGACGGCCTGGAGCGGGTCCGGCGGCTGGTCGCCGCGCACGCCGGGGCGAGCGCGACGCAGCTGGCCGACGAGGTCCTGGGCGCGGCGGAGGTGACGGGGCACGAGGACGATGCCGCCGTCCTGGTCCTGCGGCACGCCGCCGCCCGTCGCGGAGCCCGGTGACGCCGGACCGTACCGCGCGTGTCACCAGCCGACTCCCACCGCGGTCGGTGTCTGATGAGTGGTGTGATCCGCAGCAAGGAAGCCAGACGTCGGGCCGTGTACGTGGCACAGATCCTGGGCGTGGCCGGCGCCTACTATCTGGCGGGGCGGGTCGGGCTGATGCGCCAGGTCGTCATCGACGGCGCGGTCGTCACTCCGCTGTGGCCGCCCACCGGTATCGCTCTGGCCGCGCTGCTGTGCCTGGGCGTCCGCGTCTGGCCGGGCATCGCTCTGGGCACGCTGGTCACGGTCTCCGAGATCGGCGACGCGTTCACGGTGAGCCGTCTGGCCATCATGTTCGGCAACACGGCCGCCCCGCTGGCCGCGTACGCGCTGTTGCGGAGGGTCGGCTTCCGCAGCGAGCTGGTCCGGCTGCGGGACGGGGTCTGTCTGGTCTTCCTCGGCGCGTTCGCGGGAATGCTGATCAGCGCCTCCGTCGGGAGTTTCACGCTGCTGCTCGACGACAAGGTCCCGCCGGGACGGTTCTGGCTGGTCTGGTCGTCCTGGTGGGCGGGGGACGCGATGGGCGTCCTGGTGGTCACCCCCGTCCTGCTGGTCCTGCGCCGGGTGCGGTGGCCTCGCCCGAGCGACCGGTGGCTGGAGGCGTCCGCTCTCGCGGTCGTCGTGGTCGTGACGTCACTGATCGCCACGCGCAGCTCGCTCTCGATGATCTATGTGGTGTTCCCGGTGATCATCTGGTCGGCCCTGCGCTTCCAGCTGCCCGGCAGCGCACCGTGCGCCCTGGTCGTCTCGGTGCTCGCCATCATCGCCGGTACGGACGCGCTGGGGCCGTTCGCCGGACACAGCCTGATGCAGGTCATGGCCAATCTGTCGCTGCTCAACGCATCCGTCGCGCTCACCGCTCTGCTGCTCGGGGCCATCGTCGCGGAGCACCAGAACATCCGCCGGGAGACGGAATACGCCGTCGAGGAGCTGGAGGCCCTGGTGGAGCAGCTCGCGCCGCTGTCGGGGCCGGACACCGGACGGTACGACGACCGACGGCGGCGGCACGGCCCGCTGGACGGTGGCCCTCACCCGGGCGACCCGTGACACGGGCGGACCACCCACGACGGGGGTGGGCGACCTGGGCGACCCGTCACTCGCATGGACGCGCCTGTCCGGGCCGGAGAGGTCGCGGGCGGGGTCCGGTCAGTACGGCAGGGGGCGGCCCGACGGAGTGCGCAGATCGAGCGGCGGCGGCCCCGACGGGGGCGGGGGACGACGGACGACGACTCGGATGCGGCCCATTGCCACCACCTCCTCCTGGTCAACCGGTATCTGCCCAGTCGGCGCGGCTTCACACTTCTGCGCCCCGGGTCCGTCGGCCCGGCCTCTCGCCGTCTTCCGGCGCGGATGCGGTCAGGGCCCGGTGCGGTGACCCTTGAAGTGTGGGGGCGCAGAATCGACGAGGAGAAGACATGTCCGCACTGGACAAGATCAAGAAGATGCTCAAGGGCCACGAGGACCAGGCCGGCAAGGGCATCGACAAGGCCGGCGACATGGTCGACGACCGCACCCAGGGCAAGTACACGAGGCACGTCGACACCGCCCAGGACAAGTCCAAGCAGCAGCTGGGCGCGGACCGCGACCAGGACGGGCCGCCCCGCACCTGAGCCGCGCCACCGGTGACCGGGCGACCGACGTCCGGTCCCCCGGTTTCCCGCGCGCCGGTCTGTGCCACGGATCACCCTCCGTGGCACAGACCGGCGCGCGGAGTGTGCCGGGGCCGCTGCGCACCGTGCCGCCACAGGCCCGGCGGGGCCGGGCGGCGCGGGTCCGTGACAAAGGTTTCCGGGGTTGCTCGCCGGATTCTTGTTATCGTCCCGCCCTCACCCCATCTCCCGAGTGTGGGAAGTGACAGCACCGGACCCCGGAAGAGTGAGCACAGCATGGGCAAGGATCACCCGACGGTCTTGATCGCGGCCGCGCAGGGCGGCGACCAGCAGGCCAAGGACCAGCTCGTCTCGGCGTACCTGCCGCTGCTCTACAACGTCGTCGGACGCGCGCTGGAGGGCCATGCGGACGTGGACGACGTGGTGCAGGAGACGGTGCTGCGCATGCTCGGGGGTCTGCCCGACCTGCGCGACCCGGAGCGCTTCCGTTCCTGGCTGGTGGCGATAGCCATGAACGAGATACGTACGCACTGGCGCGAGAAGCAGGCGGGCGCGATACCGGCGGACCGGCTCGACGCCGCGTACGACCTGCCGGATCCCCGCGCCGATTTCGTCCAGGTGACGATCCTGGAGCTCGGCCTGACCGGCCAGCGGCGGCAGGTGGCGGAGGCGACACGCTGGCTGGACGAGGACGACCGTGCCCTGTTGTCGTTGTGGTGGCTGGAGACCGCCGGGCATCTGTCCCGGGCCGAGGTCGCCGCCGCTCTCGAACTCACCCCGCAGCACACCGCCGTACGGGTGCAGCGGATGAAGGCCCAACTGGAAGCGGCGCGGGTCGTCGTGGGCGCGCTGGCGGCGGATCCGCCGTGCGTGCTGCTGGAGGACATCACCGCAGGCTGGGACGGCGTCCCCTCCTCCCTGTGGCGCAAGCGGCTGGCCCGCCATGCCCGCGAGTGCACGGTGTGCTCGGGTCATGGGGCGGGGCTGGTGCCCGCCGAGGGGCTGCTGGTGGGTCTCGCGCTCGTTCCGGTGGCCGCGGCGGCGGGGGCGGGAGCCGCTCCCGAACTGCTCGCCACGGCGGCGCACCTCCAGGCGCCCGTTGCGGGTGCGGACGGTGCCGGGGCGGGGCGCGCCGAGCGCAGACGGGTGCAGGCCCGGCGGCGCCGCCGCAACTCTGCCGTCGCCGCCGTCGTCGCGGTCGCGGCGCTGGGCACCGGCGGCGCGGCGGTGCACCTCTACACCGACGGCGACGACCGGGACGCGACGACCGTCACGGCCGATGCTCCGGCCCACCGTACGCAGGCGCCCACGTCGGCCGCCCCCGCCTCCTCGTCCCCCTCCCCGTCGGCGTCCGCGTCGCCCAGCGCCTCGAAGTCGCCGAGCCCCTCGACGAAGCCCGAACCCAGGCCGAAGCCCAAGAAGAGCACGCCGCCGCCGCCCGCTCCCAGCTCCGCCGCTCCGGCTCCGAAGCCGGCCCCGCCCGCTCCCGCGCCGCCCGCCCCCTCGGGGATGGCCGAGCAGGTCGCCGGACTGGTCAACGCCGAACGTTCCAAGGAGGGCTGCGGCCCGGTGTCCGTCAACGGCCTGCTCAACACGGCCGCGCAGCGGCACTCCGCCGACATGGCGGCCCAGGACTACTTCTCCCACACCTCGCAGGACGGCAGGGACCCGGGCGACCGGATCACCGCCGCCGGATACCGGTGGTCGACGTACGGCGAGAACATCGCCAAGGGTCAGCGGACGCCGGCCGACGTGATGCGGTCCTGGATGGACAGCCCGGGCCACCGTGCGAACATCCTCAACTGCTCGTTCAAGGAGATCGGGATGGGGAAGCAGGATTCCGGCGGCGGTCCGGTGTGGACGCAGGTGTTCGGGGCCCGCTGAGCCCGCGCGGAGGGCTCGGTGTGGCCGGGGCATGCCTACGATGCGGTCATGATCGCTGAACTGGAGTGCGTGGTCCTGGACTGCCCGGACCCGAGGGAGCTGGCCGGCTTCTACGCGTCGTTGCTGGGGGGCGAGGTCGACCGTCCCGACCGGCGGTGGGGGTGCGACGCGGAGTGGTCCACGCTGCACACGCCCGGTGGGCTCGTCCTCGCCTTTCAGCGGGTGGCGGGCTACCGGCCGCCGCGCTGGCCCGGCCAGGAGGTGCCCCAGCAGTTCCACCTGGACTTCGGCGTCACCGACCAGGACCGGGCGCACGAGGAGGTCCTGGCGGCGGGAGCCTCGCTGCTCGACGCCGGGGACGAGCAGAGTGGCTGGCGTGTGTACGCCGATCCCGCCGGGCATCCCTTCTGCCTGGTACGTCGGTGACGTAGCCGGCTCCGCTCCTTCGCCCCGGAGCCCCAGGGTGCGGCCGGCCGCACCCTGGGGCTCCGGGGTCACCGGATGGCCAGGGTCACCGCCGTACCGATGCAGGTCACCGCGCCCACCGCACCGACCGAGACGGCGACGCAGCGGGCCCGGAGCCGCGCGTAGCGCCCGGAGTACTCCTCACGCAGTTCTTCCGCTCGGTCGCGGACGCGGGTGAGCGACTCCCGCGAAACGGCGACGCGTTCGGTGATGAACACCCGCTCGACGTCCTCACGCTGCGCCGTGGTCAGCCAGGGCAACTGGTCGGTGAAGCGGCGTGCCTGCCGTCGCGCCCGTTCGACCTCGGCGTTCCACAGCAGAAAGCCCTCCAGCTGCGCCAGGCCCCTGGCGCTGTCCTTGTCGGGTTTCATCTGTCCTCCTCTCCGTCACGCCGTCAGGTCCGGGACCGACCGACGTCACGGCTCTTGCCGGTCCCCCGGAGCGACGATGTCGGAGGCGTCGGGGCGGTTGGTGGCTTCTTCCAGGGTGCGGACCGCGGGGTGGTGCAGGTCGAACGCCGGGGACTCGGACCGGATCCGCGGCAGGGTGACGAAGTTGTGCCGCGGGGGCGGGCAGGAGGTCGCCCACTCCAGCGAACGGCCGTAACCCCACGGGTCGTCGACCCCGACCTTCTTGCCGTACCGCGCGGTCTTCCAGACGTTGTAGAAGAACGGCAGGATCGACAGGCCGAGCAGGAACGACGCAATGGTGGAGACGGTGTTCAGCGCGGTGAAGCCGTCGGCGTCGAGGTAGTCCGCGTAACGGCGCGGCATGCCTTCGGCGCCGAGCCAGTGCTGAACGAGGAACGTTCCGTGGAATCCGACGAAGAGCGTCCAGAACGTCATCTTCCCGAGCCGTTCGTCCAGCATCTTGCCGGTGAACTTCGGCCACCAGAAGTGGAATCCGGCGAACATGGCGAAGACCACGGTGCCGAACACCACGTAATGGAAGTGGGCGACGACGAAGTACGAGTCGGAGACATGGAAGTCCAGGGGCGGCGAGGCGAGGATGATTCCGGTCAGCCCGCCGAACAGGAAGGTGACCAGGAATCCGACGGCCCACAGCATCGGGGTCTCCAGGGACAGCGATCCTTTCCACATCGTGCCGATCCAGTTGAAGAACTTCACGCCCGTCGGCACCGCGATGAGGAACGTCATGAACGAGAAGAACGGCAGCAGCACCGCACCCGTGACGAACATGTGGTGCGCCCACACGGTCGCGGACAGCCCGGCGATGGCGATGGTGGCCGCGATCAGACCGATGTAGCCGAAGACCGGTTTACGGCTGAAGACCGGGAAGATTTCCGTGACGATGCCGAAGAACGGCAGAGCGATGATGTAGACCTCGGGATGGCCGAAGAACCAGAACAGGTGCTGCCACAGCAGTGCGCCGCCGTTGGCCGCGTCGAAGACATGGGCGCCGAATTTGCGGTCGGCCTCCAGCGCCAACAGGGCCGCGGCCAGAACCGGGAAGGCCAGCAGGACCAGAACACCGGTCAGCAGGACGTTCCAGGTGAAGATCGGCATGCGGAACATCGTCATGCCGGGGGCGCGCATGCAGATGATCGTGGTGATGAAGTTGACCGAGCCGAGGATCGTGCCGAAGCCGGAGAAGGCCAGGCCCATGATCCACATATCGGCGCCGATACCCGGGGAACGGACCGCGTCGTTGAGTGGCGCGTAGGCGAACCAGCCGAAGTCCGCGGCGCCCTGCGGGGTGAGGAAGCCCGCCACCACGATGAGCGAGCCGAAGAGATAGAGCCAGTACGCGAACATGTTCAGCCGCGGGAACGCCACGTCGGGCGCACCGATCTGCAGCGGCATGATCCAGTTGGCGAATCCGGCGAACAGCGGCGTCGCGAACATCAGCAGCATGATCGTGCCGTGCATCGTGAACGCCTGATTGAACTGCTCGTTGGAAATCAGCTGGATACCGGGCCGGGCCAGCTCGGCCCGCATCACCAGGGCAAGGATCCCTCCCAGGCAGAAGAACGCGAAGGAGGTGACGAGGTAGAGCGTACCGATCGTCTTGTGGTCCGTCGTGGTCAGCCACTTGATGACCACGTTGCCGGGTTCTCCGCTCCGTACCGGCATTTCGTCCTCTTCGGCGGTATCGGTCTCCACCGGTTGCGAGATGCCCCTCGTCGTCACTACGACGCTCCTTCGGTCGACGGCCCGTATGGACTCGGCGACCAGAATGGACCCGCGGCGATCTGTGCGGTGGGACATCCTTCCCCGTCCGGCGCGAGCGGCCGACAAGGACACTCAAATGGCCTACGCCGCACGCTCCGCCCTCGGTCGGCGCAACGCTGAGCGCACAGCAACACCCAGGGGCCGTTCGGATATTCCTTCGCGGAGATAGGAATAGCCCCTTTGAAGCCGGAGTTGGTGAAGCGACAGAACCCACCCCTCTTCACCGGGCAAGCTACGGAAGGTCTGATCCATGAAGATCGGCATCATCGGCGCGGGCAACATCGGCGGCAATCTGACACGGCGTCTCGCCGCCCTCGGACACGAGGTCTCCGTCGCCAACTCCCGCGGACCGCAGACGCTCACCGCTCTCGCCGAGGAGACCGGGGCGACGCCGGTGACCGCGGCGGAGGCCGCCAACGGCGCCCAGGTGGTCGTGGTCACCGTGCCGTTGAAGGCCGTGCCCGACCTGCCCGCCGGTTTCCTCGACGGCGCGGCGGAGGGCGTCGCGGTCATCGACACCGGCAACTACTACCCGCAGCAGCGTGACGGCCGCATCGCCGCCATCGAGGACGGGCTGCCCGAGAGCCGGTGGACGGAGCAGCAGATCGGCCACCCTGTGATCAAGGCGTTCAACGGCACCTACGCGCAGGACATCCTGGACCGGGGTCGCCCGCAGGGCACGCCGGACCGCCAGGCGCTCCCGGTGGCCGGGGACGACCCGGCGGCCAAGCAGACGGTGCGCGACCTCATCGACGAGCTGGGCTTCGACACGGTGGACGGCGGCGGCCTGGACGAGTCGTGGCGCCAGCAGCCCGGTACGCCCGTGTACGGCAACCGGGGCGACGTCGATGCCATCGTGAAGGCGCTCTCGGAGGCGTCGCCGGAGCGCCCGGCGGAGTTCCGCGCCTGACACCGGCGTCCTCGCGCCTGATACGTGGTGTCGGGCGCGAGGGAGGACCGGCCGGGGTACTCCGGCCGGGCGGGAAACGGGGGTACCCGCCCGGTCGGCCGGATCACCGACCATCCTCGGCCGACGCCCTCCCGGCGAGAACCTACCCGCGAGTAAGGTATGGGTCCGGGATGCCGGCTCCACGGTCCGTCCGGCGCCCGGGCGTGGTCCTTCGACGACCGTGGACAAGGAGTCGCGTCATGTCCCGCACCATGTCCGTAACGGACAGCATCATCGTCGACGCCGCCCCGGCGCTTGTCTACGCACAGCTCAGCGACCCCGCGGCGATGGGGCGGTGGAGCCCCGAGAACCGGGGCGCGACCGTGCGGGGCGATCGGCGCGACGCGTACGTCGGCATGGTCTTCGACGGCCGCAACAAGCGCGGAGCGGCGCGCTGGACGACCCGGTGCACGGTGACGGCGGCCGACCCCGGCGAGCGCTTCGCCTTCCGGGTGCACGCGATCGGTCTGCGGCGCCCGCTGCTGCCGGGTCCGATCGCCACGTGGGAGTACCGTTTCGAGGCGGTGGACGGAGCGACGCGGGTCACCGAGACCTGGACCGACGACCGCCGCCGCTGGCCGGACTTTCTCGCCAACGCCTTCGACCGCCTGGCGACGGGCGGGAAGACCTTCGCACAGTTCCAGACCGGCAATATCCGTACGACGTTGAAGCGTCTCAAGGCGGCGCTGGAGGGGGACATACCGGGGGCCGGAGACTGACGGGCCGGGCGGCCGCGCGACAGGAGGGGGACGCATGGGCACCGAGGAGAGCACCGGGTTCGAACCGGCGACCGGTGACGGACCGCCGGTCACCGAGCCCGCGGCCGCGCGGGCCGCTTCGGTGCGGACCGCGTTCGAGGGACTGCTGCAGATCCGTCGCCTCACCGGGACGGACCGGCCCGACCCCGAGGCCGTGCCGGCTCCCTGGGAGCTGAACCGTCCGGTGCGGGCGGTCGCGTTGGCGCTGGAGAGGTCGGGAGCGACGCCTTCGGCCGTCGATCCGGCGGGGCGCCGCGTGTCGGCCGGGTACCGGGTGAGCGACGGGGAGTCGGCGGGTTCGGTCCGGGTCGAGTGGACCGGGCCGCCCGGCAGCGGCGCCGCGCACGACGAGGAGGAGGCGCTGGCCGGCTGCGCCTCGGCCTTGCGGGAGGCGGGCTGGACGGTGCTGCTCTACCGGGGGCCCCGCAGACGGCGCTACCTGGAGGTGGAGCCGCCGAGCGGGTTGCCCGGCGGGCCCGCCCGGTCATGAGGGGGCGTTGTCAGACCCATGAGAGATGCTTGACGGTCCGACAGCTCTGAGGAGGAGATGCTGAGATGGACAGCGACGAACTCGCCGCGGCGCAGGCGTACGTCCGCCTGCTGGAGGCCACCCGGGCGGCGCTCGCGGACCCCGACGACGCACCGGTCTATCTGCCGCTGCTCACCTCTCCGATGCGCGAGGCCGACCAGGCCCTGCGCAGCGCGGGACTGACGGGCAACGAGGACCGGCTGTTCGCTCTCGTCCGGGCGCTGCAGCCGAGCCTTTCCGGCAGCGACAGATAGCGCCCGGCGGGGCGGGTTCTGCCGGGCGCCACGGGCAGCGTCCTTCCTACCCGCCTTGCCCGCCCTGTCCGTGCCGGGCGGGGATTCCGGCGGGTCCCGGAGCGAGACCGAGTTCTTGTTCGTCGGGGCCGAGCGGAGCGAAGAACCGGGCGACCTCCTGGTCATCGACCTCGGCGAGGGAGCCCGGCTTCCACTGCGGGGCGTTGTCCTTGTCGATGATCCGGGCCCGAACACCTTCCACGAAGTCCGGGTGTTCGAACGCCCGGCTGGAGACCCGGAACTCCTGGTCGAGGACGGCTTCCAGGCTGTCGAGCCGGGCGGCGCGGCGGACCGCGGCCAGCGTGACCTTGAGGGCGAGGGGCGACTTGGTCAGCAGTTCGTCCGCCGCCTCCTCCGCTGCGGGGACACCGCTCTCGCGCAGTCTCCGGATGATGTCCTCGACGGTGCCGGGCGCATAGCAGGCATCGATCCAGTCGCGCTGCGCGGCGAGCTCGCCGACGGGCGGCTGGGCGGCGAACCCCCGGACGATGTCTGCGACGGACGTGCCCGGACCGGCCGGCTTCCCCAGTGCTTCGGTCAGGGCCGGCAGGAGCCGGGCGGGGACGTGATGATCGGCCAGGCCGCAGAGGAGGGCGTCGGCGGCCCCGACGGAGCGGCCCGTGAGCGCCAGATGGGTGCCCAGTTCGCCGGGGCGGCGGCCAGCAGGCGGGTGCCCCCGACGTCCGGCACGAAGCCGATCGCGGTCTCGGGCATGGCGATGCGGGAGCGTTCGGTGACGACACGGATTCCGGCGTGGGCCGACACCCCGACCCCACCGCCCATCACGATGCCGTCCATCAGTGCGACGTACGGCTTGGGGAATCGGGCGATACGGGCGTTGAGCCGGTACTCGTCACGCCAGAATCCGAGGGAGGCACGCCCCGAGGCCCGGGCGTCGTCGTGCAGGGCTCGGATGTCGCCCCCGGCACACAGGCCCCGGTCGCCCGCTCCGGACAGGAGGACCGAGTGGATCGCATCGTCCTGCTCGGCTCGGGCCAGGGCCTCGTCGAGCAGTCGCACCATGGTGTGGCTGAGGGCGTTGAGGGCCCTGGGGCGGTTCAGTGTGAGGTGCATGCATGTGCCCCTCGTCTCCAGCAGGACGGGCCGGTCGTCGTTCATGGTGCGCTCCGCTCGCTGGGCTCGTGGGCAGGTGGGACGGCCCTCCATGGTGGCGTACGGCCCTGGCCCGTCGTTCCGCGGCCCCGGACCGGCCGCTGTGGCACTCCGATGGATGCGGCTCGACAATTGAGGCCTACGGGACGCGCCGACGCCCGGCCCCGCCGGACGACCTCCGGAGCAGGAATGACCGACGACGAACGGCGGCAGGACGCCGAAGCCTCTCCGCTCCCCCGGATCGACCGGAGAACCAACGGTGAGATCCGGCCGACGGAGCGCCTCGCCATGAACCGGACCGGCAGCTTCGACTGGGACCTGGACACCCGGACCCTGGACATCGACGAGGCCGGGCTCATGGTGTTCGGCGTGGATCCGGCGACGTTCGACGCACGCCCGGGCGCCCTGCTGGAGCACCTGGAACCGGCGGAACGGGCCCGGCTCGACGTCACGATCGACGAGGCCATCACCGGCGGCAGCAGTTCCTTCAGCGTCCACTTCCGCGTGCCCCTGGACGACGGGACCACGCAGTGGACCCATGTCCAGGCCCGCATCCTGCGTTCGAAGGACGGAATGGCCCACCGGATCGTGGGGATCGTCCGGGACGCGACGGCGGAAGTCACCCATTCGGCCTTCGTGCTCGATCTGGAAAAGCGGCGGCAGCGCCAGACCAATATCGTTGAACGAACAACGAGCGCCATGTCCCGGGCGGTGACCGTGGACGATGTGACGGCCGCCCTCACCGGGCCCGGCGGACTGGCACGCCTCGGGGCGGACGGCCTCGCCCTGGGTCTGGTGGAGAATTCCGCGCTGAACATCGTCGCGCTGAGCGGGGAGTCGCTCGAAGTGCTCGACGGCCTCGGCTCCGGCGATCTCGACCGCAACCTTCCCCTCGCCGACACCATCCGCAGCGGGCGCCCCCGGTTCATCACCTCACTCGCGGCGCTGGCCCGCCGGTATCCGGAACTGGAGCCGCACCTCGGCAGGCTCGGATTCCGGGCGGCGGCGTATCTCCCTCTGGTGGCCCAGGCGCGGTCGCTCGGCGGCCTGGCCCTCTTCTACCGCGAGCGCACGGTCTTCAACGCGGACGAGCGCATTCTGTGCCTGGGGCTCGCCGCGATCGTGGCCCAGTCCCTGCAACGGGCGATGCTCTTCGACGAGGAGCGGGAGTTCGCCACCCAGCTCCAGTCCGCGATGCTCCCGCCCCGGATACAGGAGGTCGAGGGCGGCGAGATCGCGGTCCGCTACCACGCCGCGTGGAGTGGGCGTCAGGTCGGCGGCGACTGGTACGACGTGATCACTCTGCCCAAGAACCGCTACGGGCTGGTCGTGGGGGACGTCCAGGGTCACGACACTCACGCGGCCGCCATCATGGGCCAGTTGCGCATCGCCCTGCGCGCCTACGCCTCCGAGGGGCACCCTCCGGCCACCGTGCTGGCACGGGCCTCCCGCTTCCTCTCCGAACTGGACACCGAGCGCTTCGCCACCTGTACGTACGCCCAGGTCGACCTGGCGTCCGGGACGGTGAAGGTCGTGCGGGCCGGGCATCTCGGCCCGTTGATCCGCCATGTCGACGGGCGGGTCGGCAGCCCACAGGTGCGCGGCGGGCTGCCGCTGGGCACCTCGACGGACCTCTTGGACGAGGAGTACCCGGAGACCCGGCTCGATCTGGTGCCCGGTGAGACGTTCGTGCTGTACACGGACGGGCTCGTGGAGGAGCCCGGCGCCGATCTCGACGCGGGGATCGACGCGCTGCGCAACGAGGTGAGCGCCGGGCCCGCGGGGGCCGAGGCGCTGGCCGATCATCTGTCGGAACGGCTGTGGGAACGGTGGGGGTCGGGGGACGATGTGGCACTCCTCGTGCTGCGCCGCAGCCCGGACGTGGGGTCGTCGCACGCGCCGCGACTCCACCAGTACATCCACCAGGCGGACCCGGAAGGGCTCTCGGACGCCCGCGCGATCGTCCGTCAGGCCCTCGCCGACTGGGACATGGCCGAGTTCGCCGACGATGCGGAGCTGGTCACGGGCGAGTTGCTGGTGAACGTGCTCCTGCACACCGAGGGCGGGGCCGTCCTGACCCTGGAAGTGCTGCCCGAACCGGTGCGACGCATCCGGCTGTCCGTCCAGGACCGGTCCAGCGCCTGGCCCCGTCGGCGTACCCCGGGCGAGACGTCCACTTCCGGCCGGGGACTGCTCCTGCTCGACGCGGTGGCCACGCGCTGGGGGATCGAACCCCGCGGTGAGGGCAAGGCTGTCTGGTGCGAGATCGGCCCCACTCCCCCGTCGGCCACCATGCCACCGCCGCCGCTCGCCGAGCAGTGACCCGGCGCGAAGGATGGCGGCCCGCCAGGAGAGGGGGAAGCGCGAAAGAGGTGTCTCGCACCAACGCGGTGGTGCGAGACACCCCCCGACCACGGCTCGTACGGCCTCAACCGCGGTTCACGCGAGGCATCAGTCCTGGGCGGTACGCCGCTTGCGGACGGCCCACAGGATGCCGCCACCGGCCAGCAGCACCGCGACAGCGGCGCCGCCGATGACCGGCGTCGCCGACGACGAACCGGTCTCGGCCAGGTCCGGCGAGCTCGGGCTCGGGGCGGGCACGGCGGGTGCGGACTCCGAGGGCTCGTCGCTCGGCTCGGGCGTCCCGGTCGACGGCGTCTCCGACGGGGCGGGCTCGCTCGGGGCCGGCTCGCTGGGGCCCGGCTCGGTCGGCGTCGGGCTGGGCTCGTCCTCGCACACCTCCGCCGTCTTCGTCTGGTCGATGGAGTGCTTGCCGTCGCCGTCGGCGTCCTTGACGACCAGTCGGACGGTCACCGGCTTGTCGTGGTCGGGAAGCGCCAGCTTCTTGTGGAACTCACGGCCGAACGTCTCGGTGGGCAGCAGGTCCTTGCCGTCCACCGATACCGTCACCGTGTTGGGAACGTCGCTCGTGTAGTTGGTGAGGTCGACGGTCACCTCGGAGCAGGTCACGGCCCAGGTGGGGGTGTGAGCGACGGCCGGACCGGCGGAGATGACGCCACCGGTCAGACCGACGACCGCAGCGGCCACGAGCGCTCCCGCGCCACGCCACGATCTCCTGGGTATGGTCATGGATTCTTCCTCCAGATACTTCTCATCGCCCGAATGGCGGTGGGGCGCACAGTACTGCCATCACCCCGGATCGACGCAGCCGCCCTGTGCCTGACCCGTCGCTTGAACTCCGGGCATATCCACGCCACTTCCGGCAAGGCGGGCACACCTCTGTCAGGCTGTCCTCCGGAGATGGCCGAATGAGAGGGTGGGATGTGCATCTATTT
Organism: Streptomyces sp. S063; assembly: GCF_002832675.1. NCBI lineage: Bacteria > Bacillati > Actinomycetota > Actinomycetes > Kitasatosporales > Streptomycetaceae > Streptomyces > Streptomyces sp. S063. The sequence continues at coordinate 7,311,692 of NZ_CP021707.1, read as the reverse complement.
TCCGCCGCCCGCGCGCCTGAGCCTGGAGCATGACCCGTTCTATGCGATTGCTACTGATCCGTCACGGCCAGACACCGTCCAACCTCGGCCATTTCCTGGACACCGCGCGGCCTGGCCCCGGGCTCACGGACCTCGGGCTGCGACAGGCCGCTGCCCTGCCCGGAGCGCTCGCCGGGGAGGACATCGCGGCGTTGTACGCCTCCACGCTGACGCGTACACAACTCACGGCCGCGCCCCTGGCCGCTGAGCGGGCCATCGAGGTCCGGATCCGTGACGGAATCCGGGAACTGTCGGCGGGTGACCTGGAAATGCGGGCCGACGAGGAAGCGATCCGGCAGTTCCTCACGACCGTCTTCGCCTGGCCCGCCGGGGACCTCGCCCGCCGACTGCCCGGGGGCGAGGACGGGACGGAGGCGCTGGCCCGCTTCGACGCGGTGGTGGCCGAAGCGGCGGAGGCCGATGAGCACGGGACGGTGGCGCTCGTCAGTCACGGCGCCGCCATCCGTGTGTGGACAGCCGCCCGCGCACGGAACGTCACAGTCGATTTCGCCGCCCGACACGGCCTGGACAACACGGGTGTGGTGGTGGTCGAGGGAACGCCGGACTCGGGGTGGACGGCCCTCTCCTGGGCCGGGACGGTCGTCCCGGCGGTCACTGCGAGCGGCGTGGCGGACGGCGGCCCGGCGGGTCGTGCCTTGCCGGGCCCGGAGCTGGGACCGGCAACGGATCACCCCACCGCCTGATCGCCACTCCCGCTCCCGCGCCTACTCAACTTCTGCTTCTGCTGCTCCTTCTGCCCGCTTTACTGTTCCCGCTGGGCGGGTGGGCCTATGGCCTGTGCCGGCGGTACGTCGTCACAGGGACTTGTGCATGATGTGAATCCCTACATAGCCCTCCGTGGGGTGGTTGAAGCCCTCGGGAAGGGTGCCGATCACCTCGAAGCCGATCGATTCATAGAGCTTGACGGCGTGCGTGTTCGTTTCGACCACCGCGTTGAACTGCATGGCTCGATACCCTTCAGCACGGGCCCAGTCGACCGAGTACTGGCAGAGTGCGCGCCCCACGCCCCGGCCCGAGTGCGCGGGGTCGACCATGTAGGTGGCGCTCGCGATGTGGGATCCGTTGCCCATGTGGTTGCGGTTCATCTTCGCCGTGCCGAGCACCGTCCCGTCCTCGTCGACAGCGACGACCACCCGGCTCGGTGCCGGGACGAACCACCACCCCTCCGCGTCCTCCTTACCGAGGTCGAGCGGATAGGTGAGCGTCTCGCCCGCGGAGACGATCGTGTGGAAGAACGGCCAGATGGCGGGCCAGTCCTCGGACTTTGCTTCCCTGATCAACATGCGGACAGGATGGCCCATCCGAGTGATCGTCGCGAAATCTCATCCGGCGCCCCGGCCGCGCCACCCCACCCTGGCCAGCAGCCCCTTCCTCGCCGTCCGGCCCGCCGCTGCGGGACGTGGCGTCCCACTGCGGGCGGGCGGTGCCGGTGCCGGTGTCGCCAACTCGGCGGCAGGCGCCTGATGCCCGGGCCGAGGCCGGGCTCCGCTCCGGGCGGATGGTGTCGTCCGGGCTCCTCCGTCGTCGCCGGGGCGCGGGGCCGGCCGGCCCTCGCGGGCCGCGTCCAGCTCCAGCGTCAGGTTGACCCGCCGCCAGAGGATCTCGTCGGGGTCGTCGGCGAGCATCAGCTCCGCCATGGCTTCCCTGGCCGCCATGGACCCCGGACGCCCGAAGACCGGCTCCGGCCGTACCCGTACGAGATAGGCGCGTTCGTAGGGGTCGTCCACCACTTCCGCCAGTTGCACCGGATCCAGCGCCGACGCCTGGACCGCCGTTCGAGCCCAGGGGTCCGTCGTGCGGTCCAGCAGCCGGTCGATGCGCTGCGAACGCCAGTTGCGCGCCCGCCGATCGACGCCCGACTCCAGCATCGTGCGCATCCCCGGAGGCGTCCGTCCGGCGAGCAGCTCGGGCTCCCGCGCCGCGAACGAGGCCAGCTCGTCCGCGAGATAGAGCCAGACCACCGCGCGATACCGGTTGAGATAGAACGTGACCGGTGAGACACAGCCCGCCCGGGCCAGCCGGGTGAACCGTGCCGGAGCGATGCCCAGCAAGGCCGCCCCCTGCGCCGTACCGACGGTGCGGACCCGTTCGACCAGCGCGTCGGGGGAGCCCGGCTGCTCCCGCAGGCGCGCGACCTCGTCCTCATGCACCCGTGGCCGCCCGCCGCCCGGTACACCGACGACGGCGATCAGCCCCAGGTGCACCGCCAGCTCGAACTCCGCACGGCGGATCCCCAGCTCCTGGGACGCTCGCCCGGCCGCGACCGTCGCCGCCGGGTCGGCGGACGGAGCAGGCCCGTCCTCGCCCGGCGCCTCCGCGCTCGCGTTCCCCTGGCCGGCGATGTGCCCTCGGAGCATTTCCTTGACTGTCATGACTGTTCTCCCCCGTCGACTCGAATACTCTCCGTAATCACGGTAGCCCGAGGGAGTCATCGCCCGTCAGCCCTGTGGATAACTCCTCAGCGGCGACGAGAATGGCAGGTCAGAAAGGTACGATACCCTCAGATCCGCCCTGCCGGACGGAGACTCCGAGGTGTTCACCGACCCGGTTGACGAGCAGGGTCATCTCGTAGGCGACCTGCCCGACATCGGCTTCGGCGGCGGTCAGGACGCACAGGCAGCTGCCGTCGCCCGCGGCCGTCACGAAGAGCAGCGCTTCGTCGAACTCGACCATCGTCTGGCGGGCCCGGCCCGCCCGGAAGTGGCGCCCCGACCCGCGCGCCAGACTCTGCAGGCCGGACGAGACGGCCGCCAGGTGCTCCGCGTCCTCTCGTGCGAGGCCACTGCTGGCCCCGGTGACCAGCCCGTCGTTCGAGAGCACCAACGCGTGGCGTATGTATTGCACCCTGCTGGTGAGATCGTCAAGGAGCCAGTCAAGTCCCCGGTCAAGCGGCATGTGCTCGTCCTCCCCGTACCTTCGTTCCCCGCTACGCGCGTAAGCCTCGCGCACCGCTCCCGTGGGGGCAAGCGCCCCCGACTGCCCGGGGTGCCGCTTCGCGCCATGCGGGGCTCGGCCTCAGGATGAGCCCATGGCACACCACATGACCGATGAAGAATGGCGGGCCTTCCTCTCGGAGGGCACCCGCACGGCGAAGGTTTCGACGGTTCGGGCCGACGGCCGCCCGCACATCGCGCCCGTCTGGTTCCTTCTCGACGGCGACTCGGTGGTCTTCAACACCGGCAAGGAGAGTGTGAAGGGACGCAACCTCGCACGGGACGGGCAGGTCGCCCTGTGCGTCGACGACGACCGGCCCCCGTACGCGTTCGTGGTGGTGCAGGGGCGTGCCGAGCTGAGCGAGGACCCCGAGGAACTCCTGCGATGGGCGACGCGGATCGCCGGCCGCTACGTGGGGGCCGGCGCCGCCGAAGAGTTCGGCCGGCGCAACGGGGTGCCCGGCGAACTGGTCGTACGGGTGCGGATCGACAAGGTGATCGCGATGGCCGACATGGCCGACTGACGGAGGGCCCCGGACGCCGGGCCGTCAGCCGACGGCGGCGAGGAGCCGGGCGGTGTGCATGCGCCCGGCATACTCGACCGTACGGATCAGGACCTCTTTTCCCGAGGCCCGGTCGCGGACGTCGCAGAGCACGACCGGCGCGCCCACGTCGAGGTCGAGCGCCTGCGCGACATCGTGCTCCGTATGGTCGGGAGCGCCGGGGAAGCGGTTGACGGCGACGACGAAGGGAATCCCTCGGCGCTCGAAGTGGTCGACGGCGGCGAAGCAGTCCTCCAGTCGCCGGGTGTCGGCGAGCACGACGGCGGCGAGGGCGCCTTCGCTCAGCTCTTCCCAGAGGAATTGGAAGCGCTCCTGGCCCGGCGTGCCGAACAGATGGAGCGACAGGCCCGAGTGGACGGTGATACGGCCGAAATCCATCGCCACGGTTGTGGTGGTCTTCCGCCCCACCCCGCCGGTGTCGCTCCGCTCCGGCCCCCTCCTGGCCTCGCTCTCGCTCAGCGTCTCCTCCGAGTGCAGCGGGCGGATCTCGCTGACCGAGCCGATCAGGGTCGATTTCCCGGCACCGAAGCCGCCCGCCACGACGATCTTCAGAGTGAGCTCGATGTCTTCTCCGAGCATGGTCCGGCCCACGTTCGCGGAGGTTCGGTGGGTGGCACGGAGATTCTCGTCGCCGTAGACGGACTCGGAGGGCATACGTCCCTTCTCTCCTCGGGGCCCTCTTGTCGGGCTTGTCGGTGCTCTCTTCTCAGGGCTCTCTCAGGTCTCTCTTCTCGGCTGTCTTCTGGGCTGTCTTCTCGAATCTGCTGAAGCTCGTGGCCGGCTTCGCCGTCACTTCGGGCCTCAAGGACAGGTCGGGCGGACAGCATGGCAACCGTTCGGCTTCGTTCGAGCGAGTTGATCGCTCTTGGCCGATGAGGCTTCGTATCCGTCGCTCCTTGCCGCATCCCGACCCCATTGCGTCTCTCTTGGGCGGGCGGGAGGAGGGCCGGACGTTCCGGACGGGCCCCGGCCGCTTCCGTCACGGCCCCTACACTGGTTCTTTTCGGCCGTCCGGAACGGGCAGCGAGGCCGGGTCCGTGCCGGCGGCCCGGGGACGAGGGGATGCGAGCGTGTCGACAGGTTCCGGCGGCGGTTTCCAGGATCCGCCCGCTGAGGTGCTGGCGGAGGCCGCCGCGGCCTTCGGGCTCCTGGCGACACCCGCACGACTGCACATCGTGTGGGCACTGGCCCAGGGCGAGAGCGATGTGACGGGACTCGCCGAACGTGTGGGCGGTACGCTCCCCTCCGTCAGCCAGCATCTGACGAAGCTGAAGCTGGCCGGGCTCGTCCGATCACGCCGTGAGGGCCGGCGGCAGGTCTATCTCGTCGACGATCCCGATGTGGTGACGGTCGTCCGGCTGATGGTCGGCCAATTGGCCGCACGCGCCGGGCACCCCTCCCCCGCGCCCGTCCGCCTGCGTGAACTCGGTGCCTGAGAGCCGTCCAGCCGCGGGCCCGGGGCGTCCCACCATCGGCACGCCGCCCTCCGTCGCACCGCTCCCCGGCGCCGTGCCCACCCCTCTCCAGACGCTGCGTGCCCTCGGCAGTGGGCCGCGCGGGCTGCTGGAGGCAGAAGCGGAGATCCGGCTCCTCCGGACGGGCGAGAACGTGCTGCCGGCCCGGCGGCCCGTCCCCTGGCCCCGCCGATTCCTGCGCAGCCTTCGGGACCCCTTCACCTCCGTACTTCTCTGTCTGGGTCTGGTGTCGGCCCTCGTTGCCGCCTGGGGCACCGCCTGCGTCATCCTGGCCCTCGTCGCCGTGAGCTGTCTGCTGCGTTCCGCCGAGGAGCACCGCGCCGACCGGTCGACCGCGGCGCTGCGCGAACTGGTGGCGACCACCGCGACCGTGGTGCGCCGCGCCTTTGACGACTCCCCTCCCCGGGAACGGGAAGTACCCGTCGCCGACCTGGTACCGGGAGACGTGGTCCGGCTGCAACCGGGTGATCTCGTGCCCGCCGATGTGCAGTTGCTGCGCGCCGACGGCCTCACCGTGCATCAGTCGGCCCTGACCGGGGAGTCGGCGCCGGTGGTCAAGCAGGCTCTGGACGTCCCCGACCCGGCGCTGTCCGGGGCCGGACCGTTCGCACAGCCCCAGTGGTGCTTCCAGGGCAGCAGTGTCGCTTCGGGCAGCGGTACGGCGGTGATCGTGGCCACCGGCGCGGAGACCCGGTTCGCCGCCACCCATGACGGCCGGGCCGGACAGCGGGGCGCGAGCGCCTTCGACCGTTCGGTCCGGGGGATCTCCTGGACCCTCATCCGTTTCATGCTCCTGACCCCTCCCCTGGTGCTGATGGCCAATGCGGCGCTGCGCGGACGGGGTCTGGAGACGCTGCCCTTCGCCGTGGCCGTCGCGGTGGGGCTCACCCCGGAAATGCTGCCGGTCATCGTCACCACGGCGCTCGCGCGGGGCGCGGCCCGGCTGGCGCGCACCAGTGGAGTGATCGTCAAACGGCTCCCGGCGCTGCACGACCTGGGAGCGGTCGATGTGCTGTGCCTGGACAAGACCGGCACCCTCACCGAGGACCGGCCGGTCGTCGCGGCGGCGGTCGACGGCGAGGGCCGGCCCGACCCCGACGTACTGCGGTGGGCGGCGGTCAATGCTCTGTGGACGCTCCAGCTGGCGGAACTGCCCGCCGCCGACGCCCTCGACGAAGCGGTCCTGGAGGCCGTCGGCACAGACGGCCCGCCCGCTGCCGGGGCGGTCGATCCGGACGTCTACGAGGGCGTCGCCGTCCTGCCCTTCGATCCGGTGCGCCGCGTCGCGACCGCCGTGGTCAGGCGGCCCGGACGGCTCGGCGTTCACACCCTGGTCACCAAGGGCGCCGTCGAGGCCGTGCTCGACCGGTGCGCCATGGACGGGGACGAGCGCGACCGGCTGCTCGCCCTGGCCGACCGGAAGGCCGCGTCCGGGCTGCGTCTGCTGGCCGTGGCCCGGGCCGACCGGGCGTCCCGGGTGGGCGCGTACACCCCTGCGGACGAGCGGGGCCTGACCTTCCTGGGACTGGTGGCACTGCGGGACGTTCCGGCTCCGAGCGCCGCCGACGCGCTCGCGGTGCTCGCACGACGGGGTGTGCGCGTCAAAGTGCTCACCGGCGACCATCCCGGCACCGCGGCCCGGGTGTGCGCGGACCTCGGTCTGCGCCCCGAGGGCCACTCCGGTCCCGACGATGTGGTCACCGCCGAACTGGTGGACACCCTGTCGGACGCGGAGCTGGTGGAGGTGGCGGACCGGGCCGTCGTGTTCGCGCGCTGCACCCCCGAGCACAAGGCCCGGATCGTCTCGGCCCTGCGCGCCGGCGGTCGCACGACCGGCTTCCTCGGCGACGGCGTCAACGACCTGCCCGCCCTCGGCGCCGCCGATGTCGGCATCTGCCCCCGCAACGCCGTGGACGTGGCCCGGGAGGCGGCCGATGTCGTCCTGGCGGAGAAGGACCTCACCGCGATCGACCGTGCGGTGCTGGCGGGACGGCGCAGCAGCGGGAACATCGCCTCCTATCTGCGGATCACTCTCTCGTCGAACCTCGGCAACGTCATCGCCATGCTGACCGCCGGGCTGATGCTGCCCTTCCTCCCGATGCTCCCGGCGCAGGTGCTGGTGCAGAACCTCTGCTTCGACGCGGCGCAGCTGGCGTTCGCGTTCGACCGCCCGCCGGCGTCGGCCCTGCGCCGCCCCACCGCGCTGCGGCCCCGCGACTTCCTGCGCTTCATCACGGGTTTCGGTCTGCTCAACGCGGCCGCCGACCTCGCCACCTTCGGGGTGCTGGCGCTCGCCCTCCACCATGCGTCCGGGGACGGCGGGGAGGCGGCGTTCCACGCCGGGTGGTTCACGGAGAACCTGCTCACCCAGGCCCTCGTGATGGTTCTGCTGCGGACCGGCCGCAGCGCCGCCGAACGCCGGGCGGGCGGGCCGCTGCGGGCCGCCGCTGCGGGTCTCGCCGCGGTCGGGGTCGCCCTCCCGCTCACCCCGGTCGGGCCGTTGCTGAGCATGAGCGCCCTGCCGCCCCTCTACTACCTGTTGCTCGGCTCGGTCCTGGGGCTGTACGCGGTCGCGCTCACGGCGGCCCGCCGTCGCTACGAGTGCCGCCATCTGACCGATGTGCCCGACGCCGCGGCAGAAGGCGTCGGGGCGTCGAGGGGCGCCCGTTCCGGCCCCATGCGCTAGTTGTACAGTTGCGCAATGCGGCAAGTGTTACCGCCGCGGAGAAACCCGTACGGAGAGAAGGGCGGGACCGGCATGCTGCGCAACGGCCTGCAACCCTGGCACCTGCTGATCCTGGCGGTCGTCGTGATCGCCGTCTTCGGCTCGAAGAAGCTGCCGGACACGGCCCGTGCGCTGGGCAAGTCCATGCGCATCCTCAAGAGCGAGGCCAGGGCGATGAAGGACGAGAGCTCGCCCTGACGATCCGGGGAACCGGGAGTGTCGCGCCGAGCGTTTGTAACGGATAGCGGCCAGCAAAAGTGACAAGTGACAGCAGAACGGATCCGGTCACCGGACTCGGATGCGGTGAAGCCGCGGATCTCCGGATCACAGGTACGGACCGTCCGAAGACTGGAGGAAATTCATGGGTGTGACCCTGGCCAAGGGCGGCAATGTCTCCCTGTCGAAGGAGGCCCCCGGCCTCACCGCCGTGACCGTCGGGCTCGGCTGGGACGTACGGACCACGACCGGGGCCGATCACGACCTGGATGCCAGTGCGCTGCTGTGCTCGGCGGCGGGCAAGGTCCTCTCCGACAGCCACTTCGTCTTCTACAACAACCTCAACAGCCCCGACGGTTCCGTCCGCCACACCGGTGACAACCTGACGGGTGAGGGCGAGGGCGACGACGAGTCGGTCGAGGTCGATCTGTCGTCGGTTCCCGCCGAGGTAGCGAAGATCGTGTTCCCCGTCTCGATCCATGACGCCCAGAGCCGTGGCCAGAGCTTCGGCCAGGTACGCAACGCGTTCATCCGCGTGGTGAACCGGGCGAACGGCGTCGAGCTCGCCCGTTACGACCTGAGCGAGGACGCCTCCACCGAGACGGCGATGGTCTTCGGCGAGCTGTACCGGCACGGCGCCGAGTGGAAGTTCCGGGCCGTCGGCCAGGGTTACGCCTCAGGCCTGGCGGGCATCGCCTCGGACTACGGCGTCAACGTCTGACCGGACGGGCCGGGTTGCGGCGCTCGCACGCCTCCGCCGGTTGCGCGAGCATGTCCCTCATGACCGACGACCTCACCCACACCCATGTCCTGGACTTCTTCACCCCGCGTGCGGCCGACTGGGACAGCCGGTTCCCCGACGACGGCCCCGCCTACATGGCGGCGGCCGGCCTGCTGGGGCTGCGCCCCGGCGATGCCGTGCTCGACGCGGGCTGCGGCACGGGGCGCGCACTGCCCGCGCTGCGGTCGGTGGTCGGGCCCGAGGGCACGGTGCTGGGCGCCGACCTGACCCCGGCCATGCTGGAGGCGGCGGCGCGGGCGGGGCGTGGAGCCAGCGGGACGCTCATGCGTGCCGACGTCGCGCGGCTGCCCCTGCGCGACGGCGCCCTCGACGCGGTGTTCGGGGCCGGGCTGATCTCGCATCTGGCCCGGCCCGAGGCCGATATGGCGGAGCTCGCGCGCGTGGTCCGGCCGGGCGGAGTCCTCGCCCTGTTCCACCCGATCGGCCGGGCGGCGCTCGCCGCGCGGCAGGGGCGCTCCATCACCGACGACGACCTGCGGGCCGAGCCCAGGCTGCGTGAACTGCTGGCCGGAGCGGGGTGGCTGCTGGAGTCCTACACGGACGAGGACGACCGCTTCCTCGCGCTCGCCTCCAAGCAGGGCTGAGGCCGACGGCCCCCGGTCCGGCCGCCCTGCGCCCCGCTCCACGGCGGACCGGCCGGGGGGCGGGTCACGCCGCGTCCCCGGCTCGGCGGTGTACCGCCCAGGGCGGTGCACCGTCACTCGGCGGATGCCTGCGACGGGCGGTGGCCCGGGACCGGGCAGCCACGGACGCCCGGAGTGGGGAACGTGCCGAGCCCCGCGATCTCGTACCCGTCCGGGTATCCCTTGATCTCGGGGTTCTGGCGCGCGTAGTGGGGCTTCCGCCGGGGCGGCAGGAGCCGGACGGCCCGGGCCCGCATCCGCAGTGCGCCCCTCGTCAGTCCGCGAGCCACCGGACCCGGTCGGCGATAGCGGAAGGCCTTGAGCAGCGAGTCGTCCAGGAGGGCGAGGCTGGCCCCGCGCACCACCGGGGCGAGGGGCGCCGGATACCAGGAGCCCATCAGGGCCAAGGTGGCGTCGGAGACCCGTCGGGCTCCTTCGTCCCAGCCGAAATGCTCGTCCTCGTAGGCGTCGAGGGTGCGCTCGAAGTCCTCGTAGGTTTCCGGAATGTCCTTGATGCCCATCCGTGCGCCGAGCGTGCGGTAGTAAGCGGCGAAGGCTGCCAGCTCGTGGCAGCAGAGGCGTCGCCAGCCGAAATCGTCCAGCCACCGCTTCGGTGTGACGACGAACGTGCACAGGACGTAGCGCATGTCCTCGTTGCTGATGTCGTAGCTGCGGTGCATCTGGTTGATCCGGCGGACCGCCGTGCGACCCTCGTCGGTGTCGAAGCCGTGCTCCACCACGGTGTCGAGCAGCAGGGCGGTGTCGTCGTAACGCTTCTGGGAGCGCTCCGTCAACTCCGCTGTCTCGTCGAGGAGTCGGCCGATGCTGGGCACAGCATAGGTGCGGTAGAGGGCCAGTTCGAGCGCGCGGGTGATGTCCCAGGGGAACTCGTACGTGACGGTGAGCCGGTAGATCTCCAGGAAGTCCCGCTCGGGGTCCAGTCGCTGAATCTCTTTCAGCCGGTCGTACCGCGTCACCATGCTGTTCCCTTCGCTCGGCCGGATGTCCAACTTTACGCGGAGGCCTCCCGGACGCTCCCGTTCTTCGGTTCTCCGGACCCGGACGGGGCGGGTCCGCTCCGGTGCACGCCGGGGAGGGTCAGACCCTCGACGAGGAGGTTACCGAGTAGTTAGGGTGCGCCGACGGACAGGGAACGACGGGATCCAGGAGCGACGGCCCCGGGAACGATGAAACGGGAAACACGGGGCGTGGCGAGGAGCGGGCAGACGATGAGCGATGGGGAGGGCACCGTGGCAGGTGCGGATGATGCGGCCGCCGACGACGCGCTGCTGGTGCTGACCGCGATGCTGCTGACACCCTCGCGGTTTCCCAGTGTGCTGGGGGACGACTATGTCGCCGCGTGCGATGCGCTCGCGCTCGAACCGTACGAGGAGGGGTACGGGCTCATCCTCGGACAGGACGGTGAGGGGGCGCGGTGGACGGTGGTCGTCGAGGACACCTCCCAGGTGGCCGTCGCCATCGCCGCGTGGGACTGCGGCATGGAGCACGACCTCTCCCCCGACGAGCGCTCCATGGTGTGCGCTCTGCCGGGCTGGCCGATGGACCTGGCCGTCTCGGCGCCCGGTGTCCCGGATCCGCACGACCCGGATACGGACGGGGAGGGCCCGGCGCCACTTGCCCCGCCCGACGCGGAGGCCTGGGGTCCGGCACAGCGCCGGCTCGGCGCCGACGAGATCGCCGCGCAGTGGTCGGCGTGGCGCGAGCAGATCGACGACACGCAGTTTCCGCTGCCCGGCACCACCGGGGAGCGGGGCAGCAACACCGAGGGCCAGGCCACGAACGACGCCGAGGCGACTGCGGGAAACGGCACCGGAGGGGATCAGGACAACGACCCCTCCCGCTTCCCCCGGCACCCCGGTGTCCGCAGGGCCCTGTCGGAGGCGACCGCCTACACGAAGGCTCCGCCGCCTCCCGGGCGGATCCGTTCCTCCTATGCCTCGGCCGACGTACGCACCCTGCGCGTCGACGGCCCGGGCTGGTCGATGGTGGCCCGGACGAACGACATCGCCCTGTTCCTGCTGGACGAGGAGCCGGGCACGGTCATCCCCGTCGGCCGCGGAACGTCACTGCCCGGCCTGCTCACGGCCCTGGACGGGCTGGCCGCCCCGGCACTGTGACGTCCCGGCCGTTGGCACAGCCAGACCGACGTCCGGATCAGCGACCGATTTCCTTGCGGTTGATCCTGCGGAGCCTGCGCCGCTGGGAGGGGTCCAGCAGCAGGTAGCCCGCCACGGGGACACCGATCACGACCAGCAGTGCCCACCAGAATCCGATCAGGGGCCACAGGATGGCTGCCGCGAGCACGCCCCCGACAGCGACCTTCGCACCATTCGACATGGTCCACGCCTCCTTCGCGGCCGGCGCCGCTCCTGTTGTGTGAACGCCTCCGCGCTCCCTTACGTTCCCGGGTTTCCCGCGCTACCGCAGCGGCTCACCGACGTCGTGCATGTGTGCCAGCGCCTGGCGATAGGACTCGATCAGCCCGGTCTCCGTGTACGGCATCCCGATGCCGGCGCAGTATGCCCTGACCAGGGGCTGGGCGAGCCGCAGGTGGGGGCGGGGCATGCTGGGGAAGAGGTGGTGCTCTATCTGGTAGTTCAGCCCGCCGAGGAACCAGTCGGTCAGAGGGCCGCCGCGTACGTTGCGCGAGGTCAGGACCTGCCGCTGGAGGTGCCCCCAGCGCTCGCCCTCGGGGTCGGGCATCTCCATCCCCTTGTGGTTGGGCGCGAAGGCCAGGCCCAGGTGGAGACCGAACAGCGCGTGCAGCACCAGGGCGAAGACGATCGCCTTGCCCGGGGACAGCGTGCTGAACAACAGCGTCGCCCAGAGCGCGAAGTGCGCGGTGAGCAGCAGCGCCGAGACGGCCCGCTCCCGGAGGGGCTGACGCGGCAGGAACTGGAATCCGTAGATCTTCAGCGCGATGCCTTCGAGCAGCAGCATCGGGAAGAACAGCCGGGCCTGGTTCCTGGTCAGCCAACGCGCCAGGCCCTCCCGCTGCTCCGCCTGCTTCTGGGTCCAGACCAGGGCGCCGACGCCGACGTCGGGATCCTTGTCGATGTGGTTGGGATGAGCGTGGTGGCGCATGTGTTTGTCGTTCCACCACGCCTCGTTCATGCCGAGGAGCAGATTGGCGTGCACAAGACCGATCAGCCTGCCTGTCCTGCGGTCCGCGGTTATCTGCGCGTGCCCCGCGTCGTGTGCGACGAAGGCCGTACGGGTCCACAGAACCGCCATCGGCAGGGTGAGGAGCAGGCTCCACCAGGTGTCGCCCAACAGGACGAAGCCGGTGACCAACAGGCCCAGGGCCGCGAGATTGACGGCGATGCCGAGAACGTACCGGTCCGTGCGGCGTTCCAGCAGACCCTGGTCCCTCGCGGCGCGCAGCAGCGGCGCGAAGTCGCTCCCGGCCGCCGCGGCGCTGGGCCCGGCCGGGCTGCCCGGGCTGCTTTCGTCGGCGGGATCCGCAACAGTGGCTGTCGCCTGGGGCATGACGTCTCCGGTCTCTGGAACCTCTAAGGCGCTGACCTCATCGAACGTACGGACCGAGGGCCGAGGCAGCCATGGCGCCACCACCCTGATCCACCTGGGGCAGACCCCCGTACGCGGTGGTGGGGCTGACTGCACCGTGGAGACCTGGCCACCAGGAAGCCGGGAATCAGCCCCCAAGAAACGTGACGCACACCACGCAGGCAAGCGGCGCGCCGACAATCAAAGTGGAGTACCCTCGGCGACTCCGCCCACTAGTCAAGTTTGAGGAATCAGCCATTCCTGTGCACAGGCACCCTGCGGCAACGCCCTTCGAGATCGCCGGACTGTCCCGCTGTTCCGCCATCTTCGTCCCTGCGGACCCGGCCCGCACCAGCATGATCGCGTTCTGGGACCCGGACGGGAGCATCCCCTGCGACACCTCCGGGACCGTGTCGGAGCTGACCGTCGTCGAAGCCGACCTGCGGCCCCGTACCGTTCCGGCGCTGTTCCTCCCGCTCCGGGAGGCTCTTCCGGTACTGACCCGGGCACGCGCCGCCGCGCAGGCCTCCCCCGCAACCGCCTTCTGGGGCGCCGGGGCGCTCCTCGCCCTCCAGTTCGTCGCGCGCGGTCTGCTGCTGCCGGGGCTGAGCCCCGCCGACCACGACGCCTGGCGGATCGGGCCGCTGAGCGCCGAGGACCTCGAACGGGTACGGGAGCTGGCGGCGTCGATGCCGCCTGCGGCGCACGCGACTCCGGTCCCGGACATGACGTCGGACGACGGAAACAGCGACGGCGACGGCGAACCGTGGCTGCCCGAACCGGAGCGCCTGCTGCGTGCGTTCCTCGATGCCGTGGCAGACGCGATGCCCCGGACCCCGGCAGCGGGGTTCGCCGCCGCCGGTCCCGCGTTCACCGCGCACCAGCCCCAACGCCTGCCCGAGGGCCGGGCCTGGGCGGCCGATGTGGCGGCGGGTCACGACGCGGGCGTACGGCTCTCGTTGCGTATCGAGGTCACGGGCCTTGCGTCGCGGCGGAGCGGCGCGGACGCGGACCACGAAACCGACCGGGGCGCGGAGGGGTCCGGTACGGATGGGGGCGCGCCGTCGTTCCGGGCCGTGCTGCAGATCCACAGCGTCAGCGATCCCTCCCTGGTCGCCGATGCGGCAGAGCTGTGGGCGGGCGGCTCGCGGACCGCCGCCGCGTTCGGGCCACGGGCCCGGATGGACGCTCTGCTGTCCCTTCGGCGGGCCGCCCGCGCGTGGCCCCCGCTCGCGCCGTTGCTCTCCGCCGCGGTGCCGGACTCGGTGGAACCCGCCGACGAGGAGATCGCCGAACTGCTGGGGTCCGCCTCGCGCGCCCTGGCCGCCGCCGGTGTGCAGGTGCACTGGCCCAAGGAAATGGCCAGGAAGCTCACCGCGCGCGCCGTGATCGGCCCGGACGACCGGGACGCCACGGGCCGGGACGTCACGGGCCGGGACGTCACGGGCCGGGACGTCACGGGCCGGGACGCCACGGGCCGGGACGTCACGGACCCGGAGGGCGACGGGCGGCGGCCCGGACCACCGGGGCGTACCGCTGCGGACACTCCCTCGTTCCTCTCCGCCGACGCGCTGCTGTCGTTCGACTGGCGGTTCGCCCTGGGGGACCAGAAGCTGACCCGCGAGGAGTTGGACCGGCTCGCCGAATCGTCCAGGCCCATCGTGCGGCTGCGTGACCAATGGGTGCTCATCGACCCCGAGGAGGCGCGCCGGGCGCGGGCGACCCAGGACCGCAAGGTCACCCCGATCGACGCGCTGGGCGCGGTGCTGACCGGTACGACGGAGGTGGACGGCCGGCGCGTCGAGGTGGCGGCGACCGGCTGGCTCCAGCGGTTGCGGGACCGGCTGGCCGATCCGGAATCCGCCGCGCGGCAGTCGATCGGGCAGCCCGAGGCGCTCACCGCGACCTTGCGCGACTACCAGGTGCGCGGGCTGAACTGGCTCAACACCATGACCTCGCTGGGGCTCGGCGGCTGTCTCGCCGACGACATGGGCCTCGGCAAGACGATCACGCTCATCGCCCTGCATCTGCACCGGCAGACCGATCGCGATGCCGCCGGTCCGACGCTGGTGGTCTGCCCGACCTCGCTGATGGGCAACTGGCAGCGGGAGATCGAGAAGTTCGCGCCGGGCACCCCCGTCCGCCGCTTCCACGGCGCGTCGCGCTCCCTGGAGGGACTGGTGGACGGCGAGTTCGTGCTGACGACGTACGGGACGATGCGCCTCGACGCGCCCCGGCTCGCCGCCGTGTCCTGGGGCATGGTCGTCATCGACGAGGCCCAGCACGTCAAGAACCCGCACTCGGCGACGGCCAAGCAGCTGCGGACGATCGGCGCCCGGGCCCGGGTCGCGCTCACCGGGACCCCCGTGGAGAACAACCTTTCCGAGCTGTGGGCGATTCTGGACTGGACGACGCCCGGTCTGCTCGGCCGGCTCGGCGCCTTCCGTACGCGGTACGCCGCCGCGGTCGAGGGCGGCAGCGATCCGGGCGCCGCGGAGCGGCTGGCCGCGCTGGTGCGGCCGTTCCTGCTGCGCCGCCGGAAGTCCGACCCGGGCATCGCGCCCGAGCTGCCGCCGAAGACCGAGACCGACCGGGCCGTGTCGCTGACGCCGGAACAGACCGGTCTGTACGAGGCGGTGGTCCGCGAGACGCTGGCGGAGATCTCCGCCGCCGACGGCTTCGAGCGGCGGGGGCTCGTGATGAAGCTGCTGACGTCGCTCAAGCAGATCTGCAATCACCCGGCACAGTTCCTCAAGGAGGAGCAGCCGCGGATCGCGGACCGGTCGGGGAAGGTCGAGCTGCTGGACGAACTGCTGGACACGATCCTGGCCGAGCGGGGCTCGGTGCTGGTCTTCACGCAGTACGTGCAGATGGCCCGGCTGCTGGAGGCACACCTGGCCGCGCGTGGGGTGGACACGCAGTTCCTGCACGGCGGTACGCCGGTGGCCCGGCGCGAGGAGATGGTGGCCCGCTTCCAGTCGGGCGAGGCGCCGGTGTTCCTGCTGTCCCTCAAGGCGGCGGGGACCGGGCTCAACCTCACCCGTGCCGGTCATGTCGTGCACTTCGACCGCTGGTGGAATCCGGCGGTCGAGGCGCAGGCGACGGACCGGGCGTACCGGATCGGCCAGACGCAGCCGGTGCAGGTCCACCGGCTGATCGCCGAGGGCACGATCGAGGACCGGATCGCCGGCATGCTCGCCCGCAAACAGGGCCTGGCGGACGCGGTGCTCGGCTCGGGCGAGGCGGCACTGACCGAACTGACCGATGCGGAACTGGCCGACCTGGTCGAGCTGCGAGGGGGCGCACGATGAGCGACGACTACGGATACGACTACGAGGACGATTCCCCGTACGGCACGGAGAGGGAGTACGGGGCGGGCGACACGGACGCCTCGGGCGGGGACGACGGGGCCGGTGCGTCGCGGGACGGCGGGCGCGGACCGGAGCGTACGTTCGCGGCGCTTCCCGCCGCACAGGGCCGGGGTTTCGCCACCTCCTGGTGGGGCCGGGCGTGGCTCCAGGCCCTGGAGGACACGGCGCTGGACGGTCAGCAGCTCAAGCAGGGCCGCCAACTGGCCCGTAAGGGCGGGGTCGGGGCGGTCTCCGTACGACCGGGGCGGATCACGGCGATGGTGCGGGACCGCGACGGCACGGCCCACCGCAGCGACGTCCTGCTCCAGCAACTCGGTGCGGGCGCCTGGGACCGTTTCCTGGACATGGCCGTGGACCGGGCCGGGCACATCGCGGCGCTGCTGGACCGGGAGATGCCGCCGCACCTGGTGGAGGACGCGGCGGGCGCCGGGGTCGAGCTGCTGCCGGGCATCGGGGACCTGGAGCCGGAGTGCACCTGTGGAGCCTGGGACCACTGCCCGCATTCGGGTGCGCTCTGCTATCAGGTGGCCCGGCTGCTCGACGAGGACCCGTTCGTGCTGCTGCTGATGCGAGGGCGCGACGAACGGCGGCTGCTGGACGAACTACAGGTGCGCAGCGCCGCCCGTGCGCTCCGGCCGGGGGACGGAGGGGAGGGCGGGGCCACCGGGGACGCGGAGCGGGAGGTTCGCGGGGTCCCGGCCGGGGAAGCGTTCGCGGCGGCCGGGATCCTTCCGCCGCTCCCGGCTCCCCCGTCGGCCCCCGACGCGCCGGGGCTCGGGCCGTCCCTGGACACGGAGACCCCGCCCGCGCCCGGCATCGACCCGGCGGCGCTGGAGGTGCTGGCCGCCGACAGCGCGGTGCGGGCCCACCGAATGCTGCTGGACGCCCTGGCCCCGGGACACGAGGAGCAGCCGCTCCCGGTGGAGCTGACGCCGCAGCAGGACGCGGTGAGGATGGCCGCGGACGCCCTGCCGGATGCGCGGATCGGGGCCCGGCTGGCCGCGGGGTCCGGCCGTCCGGCCGCGGATCTGGGTGCGGCGGTCCGTGCCTGGCGGTACGGCGGGGTCGCGGCACTCGCCGTGCTCGACGAGGAGTGGGCGCCGGCCCCGGAGGAGCTGGGGCGGGCCCGGGCGCGGCTCGGCGAGGCGTGGGAGGCCGGTGAGCGCCCGGCTCTGCGGGCGAGCGGGCGGGCCCGCTGGACCGTGGCGGGCGCCGACCTCCAGCTCCGGCTCGACCAGGAGGGGCGGTGGTGGCCCTACCGCAAGGAGCGCGGACGGTGGGTCCCCGCAGGACCGGCGGACGACGATCCGGCGGGAGCGCTGGCGGGTGCCGAGGAGGGGGAGCGGCGGACGGGACGAGCGGGTCGGACGCGGCGGTCTGACACGGCCGGTTCCCGGAGGGGGCGGGCCCCTCCGGGAACCGGCAGCGCTTCGGCGAAGTCCGCACGCGCGGGGAGCCGCACGCACGTCAGGCAGCGGCTGTGCGGAACCGGGCATCCGATGGGCACGTCATGTGCTTGGACAGGGGTGATCGGCCAACCGGGGCCCCGGCCGGTCCAGCCCAGTCCCAGGAGTGCTGTTGCATCGCAGAAGGATCATCCAGTACGCCGCCGCGACGGTGGGTGCGGCAGCCGTCCTGCCGTCGTCGGCCCGGGCCGTTGCCGCGCCCGAGGGCCCCACCGACTACGCGAGCGCCCTGTGGGTTCCGGCCGCCGCCGCCAACTACACCGTTCCCTCCCGCCCTTCCGAGCGCCTGATCGACCGTGTCGTCATCCACGTCGCCCAGCAGTTGTTCACGCCGACCACCGGCATCTTCCGCACCCCCTCCAAGCAGGTGTCGGCCCACTACGTGGTGCGGTCGGGCGACGGCCATGTCGCCCAGTGCGTACGGGAGAAGGACATCGCCTGGCACGCGGGCAACTGGAGCTGGAACACCCGGAGCATCGGGATCGAGCACGAAGGATGGGTGGACCGCCCGGAGTTCTTCACGGACGTCATGTACCAGCGGTCCGCGGGGCTCACCGCCGACATCTGCGACCGCCACGGCATCCCCAGGGACCGGGAGCACATCGTCGGCCACCACGAGGTGCCGGGCAGCGACCACACCGACCCGGGCGTCCACTGGGACTGGGAACGCTACCTCCGGCTCGTCCGCGACGCCGCCTGAGCCGCCCCTCCCCCACCACTCGTGCTGATGACTCTCCGCAGCGAGGTTGTCGCGGGGACCGACGGCGACGACGATGGGAGAGCACGGCGGCCTTGAACGGAGGGTGAGTTGACGGATCCCTGGTTGGCCCTGGCGGCGGACACCGATCCCGGCGAACGGAGCGGCGCGCTGCGCCGCGCCCACGATGTGTTCACCTCGGCGGGGCAGCTGGAGCGGCCGGTGCGCGCGGTGGTCGGCGCGTCCTGGCGGCGCTCGGCCCGGGCGCGGGTCAGCCCGGACGAGGCCCCCGTCGTGGAGCTCGGCCCGGACGAGCTCAACGCCTACCGGGCGGCGCATCCCCTGGCCCCGGCGATGCCCGTGATCCGTGAACTGATGGGGGCGTACGCCACGGACGGGGAACACCTCCTGGCGGTCTGCGACGCTCATGGCCGCCTCCTGTGGGTGGAGGGCCACACGGCGGCGCGGCGGGCGGCCGGGCTGATGAACTTCGTGGAGGGCGCCCGCTGGGCCGAGTCCGTGGCGGGTACGAACGCTCCGGGGACGGCCATCGCGGTGGACCGTCCGGTCCAGGTCTTCGCGGCCGAGCACTTCCTGCGGCCGGTCCAGCGGTGGACCTGCGCGGCGGCACCGGTGCACGATCCCCGTACGGGCCGGGTGCTGGGAGCCGTGGACATCACGGGCGGGGACCGGCTCGCCCATCCGCACAGTCTGGCCTTCGTCCAGGCGGTCGCCCGGGCCGCCGAATCGCACCTCGCGCTGCTGACACCGTCACCCGGATCGGACGTCGGCGCGGTACGGCTGAGTGCGCTGGGGCGGGACGAAGCGCTGTTGGCGGCGCGTGGGCGACGGCTGCGGCTCAGCCGTCGGCACAGCGAGATCCTGGTCGCCCTGGCCCGTCGGCCGGAGGGCCTGAGCGGGGACGAGCTGTTGGTCGAGCTGTACGAGGACGAGTCGGTGACCCCGGTGACGCTGCGGGCGGAGCTCTCCCGGCTCCGGCGGCTGCTGGGACCCGATCTGCTGGACTCACGCCCGTACCGGCTGGCCGTCCCGGTGGACGCCGATTTCGACACGGTGACGCGTCGGCTGGGTTCGGGCGCGGTGGCAGCGGCGCTGGACGCGTACGCGGGCCCGCTGCTGCCGGGCTCCGGGGCCCCGTCGGTCGTACGGCTGCGGCGGCGGATCGAGGAGCAGTTGCGGGCCGCGTTGATCGCCCGGGGTGACCCGGGGCTGCTCGCCGACTGGGCGTACAGCCCGTGGGGCGAGGACGACCTGCCGGTGTGGCGCGCGCTGGCCGGGGCGGTCCCGGCGAGTCAGCGTCCTGCGTTGCAGGCCAGGGTCCGGGAACTCGACGCCGAGCAGCGCGGCTGACAGCCCCGACGTTGCAACGCGCTTGCAACGTCCCCGTTCCTAGCCTCGCGCCGAGGGCCGTCCAACGGCGGGCGGCACCGGATCCGGGAGGCCACAGAGATGACCCGTTACGCTGCGCCGGGCACCGAGGGCGCGATCGTCACGTACGCGTCCCGCTACGACCACTGGATCGGCGGGGAGTACGTGCCGCCGGCCCGGGGCGGTATTTCGAGAACCCGAGCCCCGTCAACGGCCGCCCGTTCACCGAGGTCGCGCGGGGCACGTCCGAGGACGTCGAACGGGCCCTGGACGCGGCCCATGCGGCGGCTCCGGGCTGGGGCGCCACGTCCGCAGGGGACCGGGCGTCGGTGCTGAACAGGATCGCCGACCGGATGGAGGCCCGTCTGGAGGAGCTGGCGGTCGCCGAGAGCTGGGAGAACGGCAAGCCCGTGCGGGAGACCCTGGCGGCCGACATCCCGCTCGCCATCGACCACTTCCGCTATTTCGCGGGGGCGTTGCGCGCCCAGGAGGGTTCGCTCAGCGAGATCGACGACGACACCGTCGCGTACCACTTCCACGAACCGCTGGGCGTGGTCGGGCAGATCATCCCGTGGAACTTCCCGGTCCTGATGGCCACGTGGAAGCTCGCGCCGGCGCTTGCCGCGGGCAACGCGGTGGTCCTCAAGCCGGCCGAGCAGACGCCCGCTTCGATCCACTACTGGCTGAGCCTGGTGGCGGATCTGCTGCCGCCGGGCGTCGTCAATATCGTCAACGGCTTCGGGGCGGAGGCCGGCAAGCCGCTCGCCTCCAGCCCGCGCGTCGCGAAGATCGCCTTCACGGGTGAGACCACGACCGGGCGGCTGATCATGCAGTACGCCTCGGAGAACATCAAACCGGTGACGTTGGAACTGGGCGGCAAGTCGCCGAACATCTTCTTCGACGACGTCTCGCGCGCCGACGACGACTTCCTGGACAAGGCCCTCGAAGGGTTCACGATGTTCGCCCTCAACCAGGGCGAGGTGTGTACGTGTCCGTCGCGTGCTCTCATCCAGCGCGGCCACTACGGCGCGTTCCTGGAGGCGGCCATCGCCCGTACGGAACAGATCGTGCCGGGCCACCCGCTGGACACCGACACGATGATCGGCGCCCAGGCCTCCAACGACCAGTTGCAGAAGATCCTTTCGTACCTGGACATCGGCCAGCAGGAGGGGGCGAAGATCCTGACGGGCGGTCAGCGCATTGACCACGGAGGTGAGCTGGAGGGCGGCTACTACGTCCAGCCGACGGTCTTCGAGGGCGACAACCGGATGCGGGTCTTCCAGGAGGAGATCTTCGGCCCGGTCGTGGCCGTGACGTCCTTCACCGATTTCGACGACGCCATCGGCACGGCGAACGACACCCTGTACGGGCTGGGCGCCGGGGTCTGGACGCGGGACGTCAATACGGCCTACCGGGCGGGGCGCGGGATCAAGGCGGGCAGGGTCTGGACGAACTGTTACCACGCCTACCCGGCGCACGCCGCGTTCGGAGGCTACAAGCAGTCGGGCATCGGCAGGGAGAACCACAAGATGATGCTGGAGCACTACCAGCAGACGAAGAATCTGCTGGTGAGCTACTCCCCGAAGAAGCTCGGCTTCTTCTAAGAGGTGTCCCGTAACTGCCGGTCATGGGTGAGATGATCTTGATGTGGCTGGTGTGATCACGGCGTCGGAGCCGTCTTGGATACGTCCGTTCACCGGGCTGAGCCCGCGCTCATTCGGCAGGTTGGTGACCGTGGTGCAGCGCGAGAGCGCAGCCGAACCACGGACGGGTCGTCCGTGGGGTCTGTCGCTTGAGGACCGTATTCTCCTGGTCGCCGCTTACTGGCGCACTAACTTGACCATGCGCCAACTGGCTCTGCTGTTCGGGACCTCGAAGTCGGCGGCCGACCGGATCATCGACCACATCGGCCCGCTGCTGGCCTTGCCGCCCCGACGCCGGTTCGCGAGGGGCACTGTTCTGATCGTGGACGGGACGTTGGTGCCCACCCGCGATCACGCGGTGGCCGAGCAGTCGAAGAACTATCGGTACTCCACCAACCACCAGGTCGTCATCGATGCCGACACCCGCCTGGTCGTCGTGGTCGGACGGCCGCTGCCCGGCAACCGGAACGACTGCAAGGCGTGGGAGGAATCAAGGGCCAAGGCAGCGGTCGGACGGACGACCGTGATAGCTGACGGCGGCTACCCCGGGACTGGATTGATCATGCCGCACCGCCGCACCAAGAGCGGGGAAATGCCCGACTGGAAGCGGGAGCACAACCGCTCACACAAGCAGGTCCGCGCACGCGTAGAGCACGTCTTTGCTCGATTGAAGACTTGGAAGATCCTCCGCGACTTCCGGCTCAAAGGCGACGGCGTCCACCACGCCATGCGCGGCATCGCCCGCCTGCACAACCTCAACCTTGCCGGATAGACCACAGCCGAACTCCGGCAGGTTTCTCACCCGCGTCCCTCGGCGGGGCGCGGAGTGTGTCGCGGCCACTGCGCGCCCACCTGTTCCACCACAGCGGAGCGGAAGGCTTCCAAAAGGACGCCTCCGGGGTACGTCCCAAACGCTCGGTACTTCCAGCGGTAGTAGCACGACCAGTAGCTCACCACGCGCCGCTCCGTGCGCGCGAAGAAGACCGGGTTCCGAGCGATGAACTCACCGTAGGCACGGCGCTGGGCCGAGCCCGGGTCCGTGAGCCCGGGAAGGCCCCGGCCGATCGCCTCGATGATCTCCAGCACGTACTCGCCGGCCAACTGCATTACAAACGGGACCACCCACGGCTCGCCCGACGCCACGATCCGCTCAAGGTGCCGCTGGCGAACCCGGCCATCGTGGTGCCGGGAGTACAGGCAGTGCAGAATCACCTGCTGTGTCGCGGACAGTTGCCCATCCGAGCCGACGCCCGGTTCCTCGTTGTAGATGCGCGACGGGATGGCGACCGTCTCGCCCTGCACCTCAACCTCGAAGGGCATCATCGGCGCGAGCCTGGCCTCCGGCATGACCGCTAGGACGCTGCGCGCGTCGCCGGCAAGACGGGTCGGAAACGCTGCCGTCAGCGCATGGGCGATGTTCGACGGGTCCCGGGGCAGCTGCACCACAGGAGGATATGCGGCGAACCTCTCGGTCACTCAACCGCCCGCCTCAGCGTTGCGGGACAGCCCTTAGGGGCACGAAAGAAGGTGCCTGACCTGGGGTTTCACCGGGTCAGGCACCCTCTTCGAGTGCACGTACCCTCCCATGGGGGGTGTCGAAGTACCCACCTTCTTCCAGTTCATCCCACCGGTATCCTCGCTGTCACCTTCGGAGATGAACACGGTGAACGCCTGTCCAGGAACAGACTCCCCGGACTCCAGGTGCCGGATGATCCAGTAAGGAACGCTCGGTTCGGCCATCTGCCAGTTCTCCACCCTTGGAGCTCCTCGCCGTGGAAGGGCGCCTGAGGCTCTCACTTCGGCAAGGTTGGCGATGAACCCTCCTTGATGACGAGCATGACGATCTCATGGCCGGATTTCAGAGACAGGCCCTAACTGCGAACCGGCCAACCGGCAGATCCGCCAATCAATTTTGGCCATGATCACGCCTGTTACCGAGAGATCACGCCACCGGGGCGAGTGGCGTCCGTTCGCGGCACTAATGCGGACACACCACCCGCCCTGACTGCCTCATATGTTTCAGCCATCTTTCAAACACTGATTGATGCCTCAAATTTTCTCCCTGTTGGCCCGATTCACCTCACGTTTGATTGGGCCTGATCGTTCCTCCCTCACATTTGACATGGCTGCGTAATCTCGCCGCGGCGGTGAGGAAATCCCTCCCCGACCGCATCCGCGAGGAGTCACCATGCGCCACCTTGCCCGTATATCTCCACGTCTGGGTAGACGCTTGTTCGGCACGGCAATCATGGCTGGAACCCTGGCACTTGCCGCCCCGCTGTCCGCCCCCACGGGACACGCGAGCGCCGCACCCGCCAGCAGCGCCGTCCACGCCGATGACGAGTGTGACGACGAGGGTGTCTCCTCCGCCCGTAAGGCCAGGCCCGGTCACGACGACCACGTTGACCACGCGAACGAGCCCAACGACATCACCGCGGCCAAGGCCGAGGCGATGAACGCCGATCTCAAGAAGAAGCTCGACAAGGCGCGTTCGAGCAACCGAGGGTTCGATGTCTCCGCCGCCACGACCGTCACGATCCCGGTCTACTTCCATGTGATCCACGACGGCACCAAGGGCAAGCTCACCGCGACGGACATCAGCAAGCAGATAGCCGTTCTGAACGAGGGCTTCGGCGGCCAGGGCGAGAGCAACGCCGACTCTGGTTTCCAGTTCTCGCTGAAGGCCACCACCTACACCGACAACGCCTCCTGGTACAACGGCCTCTCGCACGGCTCCACCGCCGAGAAGCAGATGAAGTCCACGCTCCGCCAGGGCGGCCCGGACGCGCTCAACTTCTACACCGCCGACCTCGGCGGCGGCCTGCTCGGCTGGGCCACCTTCCCCACCTCGTACGAGTCCAGCCCGGAGATGGACGGCGTGGTCGTCCTGGACACCTCGCTGCCCGGCGGCACCGCGGGCAACTACAACGAGGGCGACACCGCGACCCACGAGGTGGGCCACTGGATGGGCCTGTACCACACCTTCCAGGGCGGCTGTAACGGCAAGGGCGACTACGTCGACGACACGGCGGCCGAGAAGAGCCCCGCGTACGAGTGCCCCGAGGGCCGGGACAGTTGCAAGCGCCAGGCGGGCGTGGACCCGATCCACAACTTCATGGACTACACGTACGACGCCTGCATGTACCAGTTCACCGCGGGCCAGGCCCAGCGGATGCAGGACCACTGGACGGCCTACCGCGCGAGCTGACGCGCGGCCCCCGGCCGTGACCCTCTACCCTGCCTGGAGTACACGGCAGGGTAGAGGGATTCGGGGGATCGGGGAGCGTGAGCACACGCGGCGAGATCGTCGACGGGCGGTTCGAGTTGCTGCGGCGGCTCGGCAGCGGTGGCATGGGCACGGTGTGGCAGGCTCGCGACACCGTGCTGCACCGCGAGGTGGCCCTGAAGGAAGTCCGACCCCCTGACCCGGCGTTGACGGCCGACGCGCGCGCCCAACTCGGGGAGCGGGTGCTGCGCGAGGCCAGATCGCTGGCCCGACTGAACCATCCCCATGTGGTGACGATCCATCACATCGTTGAAGTCGGCGAGGGGGGCGAGCACCCGTGGCTGGTAATGGAACTCCTGCCCGGCCACAACCTCCAGGACCGGCTCGGCCAAGGTCCGCTGCCTCCAGCGGAGGTGGCCAAGATGGGCCGCCAGGTGCTGGCCGCGCTCCGCGCCGCGCACGCGGCGGGCATCCACCACCGCGACGTCAAGCCCGCCAACATCATGCTCCGCGAGGACGGTTCGGCCGTCCTCACCGACTTCGGCATCGCCGCCCTCCAGGGCGCTACCTCGCTCACCGCGACCGGCGATCTGATCGGCTCACCCGAGTACATCGCCCCTGAGCGCATCCGTGGCGTCGACACCGACCCGGCCTCCGACCTCTGGTCGCTCGGCCTCGTGCTGTACGTGGCCGTGGAGGGCGTCAGCCCGCTGCGCCGCGCCACCACGCTCGCCACGCTCGCGGCGGTCCTGGATGACCCGGTGCCGCCGCCGGTACGTTCCGGGCCGCTGGCACCCGTGTTGAGTGCCCTGCTGGTACGGGACCCGGCGGCGCGGCCCGACGCCGAGCGTCTGGACGCGATGCTGGCGGAGGTCGAGTCGGGTAGGCAGGCGCCGTGGGCGCAGCCGACCCAGACCGCGTACGTTCCCCCGATGCCACCGACCCCGACCCAGCTGGACAGCCCGCGCCCCACCGCCTCCGGGGCCCCGACGCCCGGGCCGACCGCGCCCCGTCCGCACCCCGGGACCCGTAGCCGTAGCCGTACGCCCGTGATCGTCTCGGTGATCGCGGTGGTCGTCGCCGTGGTGGCCGCCACGGCGGTGGTGTTCGCACTGCGCGGGGAAACCGATGACCAGGCGGGGGGCGACAAGAGTGGCGACCGGACCAGCTCACCCACGACCCCGACCGGGGAACCCACCACCCCCACACCGACGGCCGCTCGGGAGACCGCCCCGGAACCCACCAAGGCCCCGGACCCAGACCCGGGCCCGACCACCCAAGCACCCCCACCCGCCGACGAGGTGGCCGACACCTGGGTCGCCCAACTCGCCTCGGTCGACCAGAGCAAGGGCCCCAACGCCCGCGAAAAGGCCATCACGGCACTGCGGGCCAAGGGCATCAATGACGTGCGGTATGTCGACAGCGGCGACTACGCCTCACTGCGGCCGGGCTACTGGATGATCTACCGCCCCGGTTTCCGCGATGGGAACGCCGCGATCGACTGGTGCCGCGGCCAGGGCCTCGGCACCAACAACCAGTGCGTCGGCCGGTACGTCAGCCGCAGCGCCGCCGACCGCCAGTACATCTGCGACCCCGCATCCCCGGTAGCCAGGGGCTGCACCCGCACGTAGCGCCTGAGCCCCTAGCCGGCTAGGGGCTGTATCAAGTCGTGATCAGGCTGTTCCGAGGTGGCGGATCCAGAGGAGTGCCAGGTGTCGTTCGTGAGGGTGCCGCGGTAGCGCAGGTGCCGGTTGCCGTGGTGGACAAGCCCTGCGACGGCGCGTTCGACCGGTGGCCGCCAGCGGCGGTAGTCGGTCTGCCAGCCGGGGTCGGTGGCGGCTTGGCCGCGATCCTCGCCCGGCCCGAGGCTCGGCCAGCCCAACACCCTCTCCCGCCCGCGAGCCGGCGTCACACCCCGGGGACGGACGTCCGGCAGGGTGCGCGTCGGACCGCTCCTGCCGAGGTCTCGGTACTGCGGCGAATGCTCACCCGGCCAAGGTCGCGATGACCGACGGCATTTCGGCCATCCGGGATTCATGCCGCTGCCGTGCGGGGCACGGGTCGGTGCATCGCGCACTCGCCATGCCTCCCGCAGCTATGCGGAATCCAGCTCGTCTCAAACACGTGCGTTCGACATCCCGGTGCTGTCGTTGAACTCCCGACAGCGTCCGACCGACGATCCAGGGGGACCAGTAGCCGTGACCGATGCTCACCAAAGTCAGACCTTCGCTCCTCCTCCCCCACCGCCGCCGGCGGAGATCACCTACAGCGGCCAGTACTCCGTGAACCCCCTCGCCACAGCGTCGTTCCGGAGGATGTGTGCGCAGATCCCGGCCGTGCTGGGAAGGATCGCCCGGCTGTCGTGGCGGACCGACCGCCGGGCCGTGCAGCTTCTGGTCGGGTGCCAGGTGCTCACGGGTGTTTCGGCGGCGGTCCTGCTGACCGCGACCGCCCGGGCCATGGGCCCCATTCTCGGTCCCGAGCCCTTCGCCGACGGGCTGCGCACAGCTCTGCCGGCGCTCCTCGTGGTGGCGTTGGCCGCCGCCCTGGGCCGTACCGCGAGTGCGGTGGCCACGTACGCGGAGCGGCGTGTCACTCCCCTGCTCACCTCGCAGATGGACGTCGCACTGGTCGAGGCAGTCTGCAGGGTCGAGGCCGCGGCGTACGCGCAGGACGGATTCTCCGACCGGCAGGAGGCGGCGGAGATGGGGGTGACCCGCACCCACGTCATGGTCACCGACGCCCAGCGCTTCATGTCCGCGCTGATCCGCATGGTCACCGCCGCCGGCGTCCTGTCGGTGCTGCACGTGATGCTGCTGCCGTTGCTCCTGCTCGCCGTTCTCCCCGCGGGCATCGGCGCCCTGCTGAACGCCCGGGTCGACTACGAGATCCACTACGCCAACATCAGCGACCGCAACGTGCGCGGCATGATGCGCTGGTGGGCGACCACGTCACGGTACGGCGACGAAGTGCGTGCCAACTCGATGACCGACTACCTCGTCTACTGGTACCGGGCCCTGTCCGAGCGGTGCGACCGGCGAACCCTGGCGGCCGCCCCGCGGACCCTGCGCATCGCCCTGCTCTGCTCACTGGCCGGCGGGGTCTTCCTCCTCGCGACCTGGGGCGCACTCGCGTTGCTCACGGCCCTCGGACGGATCGAGCCCGCTATCACCGCCACGGCCTTCATCGCCGTCCAGACCACGCTCGCCGCCCTCTCCCAGCTCGTGATCAACGGGGCCGCCGTCTTCCACACCAGCCTCTACCTGGGCGACATGCAGAACTTCCTCCACGACGCCGCCGCCCGCGCGCCGAAGCGCGGCCACCACCAACTCACCGCCCCGCTCGACGAGATCAAGCTCGACGAGGTCGTCTACCAGTACCCCGGGAAGGACAAGCCGGCCGTCGACGGCGTCTCCCTCACCCTCAAGCGCGGCCAGATCCTCGCGATCGTCGGAGCGAACGGCTCGGGCAAATCCACCCTGACCCGGCTGCTCACCGGGATCTACCTCCCCGACAAGGGCAACGTGACATGGAACGGCACCGACCTCGCCGATGCCGATCCCACGGCCGTCTGGCGGTGCACCGGAATGGTGCCGCAGATCTTCGCCCAGTGGCCGCTGCGGGTCCGCGAGAACGTCACCCTCGGCCAGCCCCGCACCCACGACGACGGGCCGGTGTGGGAGGCCATCGACGCGGTCGGGCTGCGTGAAGCCGTCGACGACCTACCCTCCGGCCTCGACACCCTCCTCGCCCGGGACATCTTCGGCGGCTCCGAGTTCTCCGGCGGGCAGTGGCAGCGCATTGCCGCCTCCAGAGCCCTCTATCGCCAACCCGAACTGCTGATCCTGGATGAGCCGACCTCGCAGATGGACCCGCGCGGTGAGCATCAGATCTTCGAGCGGATCAAAGCCATCGCCGCCGACCGGATCACCATCGTGGTCACCCACCGCCTGGAGAACACCAAGATCGCCGACCACATCGTCGTGCTGGAGCACGGCCGGATCACCGAACAGGGCCGTTACGACGACCTCGTCCACGGCGGCGGGACCTTCGCGGAGCTTCTGGAACTCTCTCAGGACCGCTGATCACCTCGCTCCTCCCGCCGTACGGCGGGAGGAGCCCACACCCAGGAGGATCCGTGCCGCCCCTCGTCGCCTCCGACGACGGCCGCACCACCCGTCACCGGCGCTGGCCTGCGGTACGCCAACGTGGTCGCACCGGAGCTGAAGGGCGGGGTGAGGCTGCATGACGATCGCCGGCCGGAAGTCGAAGGCCACTGCGTGGTCGAGGCCCACCTTCCGGATTCTGCTCGGCAGCGAGGCCGTGACCTTGTCGGGGTCGGCGGTGAGCGCCGTCGCACTGCCTGCGCCGGCTGTGCTGGAGCTGCGTACGTCGACCAGTGAGGTGGCCGCGCTCGCGTTCCTCGGAAGCCTGCCGAACGCGGTCGCGCTGTGGGCCGGGGCCCTGTCCGACCGCCACCCCAAGAGGCCCCGGCTGATCGCATCGGACCTGGTGGCCACGGGTGCGCTGGTGACCGTTCCGGCCGCCGCCTTCGCCGGGATGCTCACCATCGGGAAACTGTGCGCGATCGTGCTCGGGGCGGCCAAGGTGGTGCACGACGCCGCGGCGATCAGTCTCCTGCCCGCCGTCGTCGATCCGGACCAGCTCCAGGACGCGAACGCGAAGCTCGGTGCAGCGTCCTCGGTGGCCGACAGTGCCGGTACCAACGCCGGGGCCGCCCTGGCCGGCCGCCTTCGGCGTGATGCCGGCTGCCTTCGGCGTGATCACGGGCGCCGGTACCAGCGGCGTGGCCGGTGCGCAGCTCGCGCCCAGGATCGCCGCCCGGACCGGCATCGGCCCCACGATCATCGTCGGGTTCGCGGTCAGCCCTCTCGCCCAAGCACCCCTGCTCCTCGCGGGTTCCGGGCTGCGGTGGCAGATCGTCCTGGCCGCCACACTGGCCGGGCAGTTGTTCTGGGCGACGGTGTCCGGGACCAGCCGACGTTCCCCGCGCCAAGCCGTATGCGCCCGCTCGTTCCAGGGCCGGATGCCGTCCGCCAGTACCACTCTCACCGCCGGGCCCGCCCGCTCGCCGCGGCCACCGCCGGCAGCCCGGTCCTCGCTCTCGATGTCCGGACCACCCTCGCCATCGGCGCGCTCCTCCAGATCGTCCCCGTTGTCCTGCTGCTCGCCTCCCCCATCCGCACGCTGCGAAAGATCCCCACCCGCGCGGCCGTGCCACCCGCCCGTGAAGGAGCCTCTTCGTGACCACCATGTCCACTGCTGCCGCGACCTACTGGGAACCGCTCTGGTCTCAGGGCCGCCACTACCGGCAGCTCGACGACGCCGAGAACCGGCTGTTGGAAGGCCACCTTCGACCCGGCCGCGACCGCCGCGCCCTCGACATCGGCTGCGGCGACGGCTCTCTCACCCGGCGCCTTGCTCAGCTCGGCTACCGCACGACCGGCATCGACTCCCCCAGCGCCGTCGCGCTCGCCGCCGCCGTCGAGGAGATCCCTGCGGAGGGATGCGGCTGAGCTGATCAAACGCCCGCCCCCTCTCATCCCGCTCCATGCACCTCTGAGGTAGCCCCATGCCGCTGTCGCACGATCACATCCGCACCACCGTCGAGGCCTACCTCGCGCGCCACCCCCACGAGCGTGACCAGCTCGGCCCCCTCCTGGACGCCCTCGAACGTCCCACCGACATCGCCAGCCGCTCCACCTTCACCGGGCACGTCACCTGCGGCGCGATCGTCGTCGATGCGCTCGGCCACGTTCTGCACGTGCTGCACCTGGCAAGCGGGAGGGTCCTCCCCCCTGGCGGACACAGCGAGCCTTCCGATGAGTCCCTGGCGGCAACGGCACTGCGGGAACTGCACGAGGAGACCGGGATTCCGCCCCAGGCCGTCACGCCGTGGCCCGGCTACGAGACGGTGCCGCTGGACATCGACATCCACGGCATTGACGCCCGCCCGGGCAAAGGCGAACCGGGCCACCAGCACTTCGACCTCCGGTT
Source organism: Streptomyces sp. S063 (assembly GCF_002832675.1). NCBI lineage: Bacteria > Bacillati > Actinomycetota > Actinomycetes > Kitasatosporales > Streptomycetaceae > Streptomyces > Streptomyces sp. S063. The sequence goes on along the minus strand of NZ_CP021707.1, from coordinate 7,280,957 downwards.
CCTCTTCCGCCTGCGCGCCGCGACCGCACCGCCGGTCGTGCTGCAGGAGGAAGAGGTCGGCGGCGTCGAGTGGCGGGCCGTGGACAGGGTGGCCTCCCCCTCCCTGCGCGAGAAGCTGCTCAAGGTCCCGCTGACCGTCGAACCGAAGACGGCCAACGCCTCCGCTCTGATCTACAACGACCGCGGCGAGTACCTGCTCCACCTGCGCGACTACTTCCCCGGCCGGATCTGGGAGCCGGGCATGTGGTCTCTGCTGGGCGGCGGCCGAGAGCCCCAGGACCCCACCCTGGAACACACCGTGCGGCGTGAGCTGAGTGAGGAAGCCGGCCTCGGCATCGCCGACCTGACCCCGTTCGGCACCGAGTACGCCTCCGACGACGCCGGCGGAACCGTGCCCATCGCCGTCTACGCCGGCCGCTGGAACGGCGATCCCGGCGAACTCCGTTTGACGGAAGGGGTGATGCTCGCCTGGTTCGCCCCGCAGGACCTCCACCGCCTCCGTATCACGGACACCACCAGCGACCTCGTGCGCCGCCACTCAGCCAGCCACCCGACCAGCGCTGCGTCCCGGAGCGGGATCGCACGGCAGAAGGAGGGGCGTCCAGCTCCACCGCACGGCACGGTCCTCAACGTCATCGGCGTACACCTCTACCTGGAAAGGCCCGACGGAACCGTGCTGCTCGGGCTGCGCCACCCCGGCTCCCCGTTCGCGCCGTCCACCTGGCACGTCCTGGCCGGCCACTGCGAGCAGGAGAACGCCATCACCTGCCTGATCAGAGAGGCACGCGAGGAAGCCGGCCTCCACATCGAGCGCCAGGACGTCGAACTCGTCCATGTCGTCCACCACATCGACAAGGCCGGGGACCAGCCGCGCATGGGCCTGTTCTTCCGCGCCCGCGCCTGGAGCGGCGAGCCGGAGCTGTGCGAGCCGGACAAGTGCACCCAGTGGGCATTCTGGGACCCGAACGCGCTCCCCGACGACCTCGTCCCCTACACCAGGGTGGCCATCGGAAAGATCCAGAACGGGGAGCTGTACAGCGAGACGGGCTGGCCCGCATGACCGGGACACCGGACCGCGCACACCATCGCGTGTCCCCTACGGCCGCGGCCGGCCGTCCGGACACTCGCCTCGTGGTGATCCGCGGCAACTCGGCGTCAGGCAAGTCAAGCGTGGCCCAGGGGCTGCGAGATCACCACGGCCGCGGAATCGCGATCGTGAGCCAGGACGTGATCCGCCGGAACGTACTCAGGGAACACGACACCGCTCGCGGCGCCAACATCGCCCTGCTGGGCAGCATCGCACGCGAAGCTTTGAACGCCGGCTTTCACGTGGTGCTCGAAGGGATCCTGTACGCCGACCGCTACAGCCACATGATCACGTCGCTGGTACGGGACCACCGCGGCGTCTCGGCCTGCTACTACCTCGACGTACCGCTGGCGGTGACGCTGGCCCGGCACGCCTCGAAGGCGGACGCCGCGTATCTGGAACAGGTCACCGACGCCCATCTCACCTCCTGGTACCGGGAGCTGGACTTGTTGCCGGGTGGGCTGGAGACCGTGCTCCGGGCCGACAGCACTCTGCAGGAGTCCGTCGCCCGCATCGTGCGCGACACCGATCCCGCTGCTGCCGCCCCTGCCAGAGCCAGACCGCCGCAGCGCAAGCCGTCACAGGGAGACCCGATGAACACGGTACTGATGTCCGATCCACAAGTAGCGGCGATTGCGGTGCGCGAGTGCGGAGAGCCGCTCGTCGACGTGCGTGATCACGGCTTCCGCGTCGATCCCCGCAAGCAGGATCCGCTGGGCGCGTACGCCCACGTCCGCGAGGGGGTCCTGGCCCGGCTGGAGCACGCCCGCTCGCTCCTGCCCGCAGGCACCGACCTGCTGTTCATCGAGGGCTACCGGCCGCCGGCCCTCCAGCAGCGCTACTTCACCGCGTACCGGGACGAGCTGGCCGTCGCTCACCCGGACTGGGGGGCTGAGCAGCTGCACCACGCCGCCAGCCGGTTCGTGTCGCCGCCGGACATCGCGCCCCACTCCGCGGGCGCGGCCGTGGACGTGACCCTCGTCGACCAGGACGGCCACGAACTCGACCTCGGCACCCGCGTCAATGCCTCCCCCGAGGAGAGCGACGGGGCCTGCTTCACACACGCCCCGAACCTCAGCGACCAGGCGCGCCACCACCGCACCCTCCTGCTCAACGCCATGGACGGCGCGGGCTTTACGAACTACGGGACCGAGTTCTGGCACTTCTCGGCAGCAGACCGGTACGACGCTCTGATGCGGCGGGAGCCATACGCGCGATATGGACCGATCGAACTGCCCTAGCGCCCGCCGAAACCCGTCCGCTTCCTCTGCCCCCTTTCGCTCCCGAGGCACACGAGACGGCCATCACCGCTCCGCGGACGCCCCGATCACGACGGACGAACAGCTCCGAACGGAGGCATGCATGCCTCACCACACCCAGCAGGCGGTCCCGGCAGTCCCGAGTCCCTCGGCCGGAGACCCACCGGCCGAGCACCACATGCATCTTGTCCGGCGGTACTGCCGGCAGGTTGAAGCCGGGCGCAAGACGATCGAAGCGAGGGTCGCCATGCCGAACAGGCGCGACATCAGCATCGGCGACACGGTCGTCTTCCACGACCGGAACTCCGGACGGGAAATCGACGTCATCGTGCAGCGGGTCACCTCGTACCGCTCCTTCGAGGAACTGCTCCGCTCGGAGGACACCGCGCGCATTGATCCGGACGGGCAGCCCGGCGACGGCGAGCTGCTCGCAAGCCTCCGCGGCATCCACCCGCCGGCCAAGGAGGCCATGGGCGTACTCGCGTTCGCCTTCGACCACCGCCCTGCCCGGCCCGGCCGCTCCATGCCGACGACGGCCGAGGCTTACGCCACACCTGACACACAGCGCATCCCCCAGGAGGAAACCGTGCTCGCAGACAACACCAACACCCGAGCCTGGCAGATCTACGGCCAGGGACAGCTCGACCGCGCCTCCTCCCCGCCCATCCCCGACCGGCTCGGCTGGACGCCCTGGGACGGGATCGGACCGGGAGCAGAAGTCCTCGGCGACGTCACCGGCCGGCGTGTCCTGGACATCGGCTCCGGGGCCGGCCACCACGCCGTCCACCTCGCCCGGGCACGCGGAGCGCGCGTCACCGGCATCGAGCTGTCCCCGACCCAGCACGAACGCGCGGTCTCCGCCCACTCGGACGTGGACGGCGTGGAGTTCGCCCAGGCAGACGTGGCCGAGTACCTGGCCGAAGCCGAGCCGTTCGACGCCGCGTACGCGATCGGGACGCTCGCCTTCGTCGACCCGCACCGCTCGCTGCCGGCACTGCGCGACGGCCTGCGTCCCGGTGCCCCGCTGATCCTCTCGCTCCTGCACACCGACCTGCATGGCCTCGGCCCATCCACCGAGGTGGCTCCGCGCGAGCAGATGATCCTGCTGCGCGACGATCCGCCGCTGCCGACCCAGATGTGGGTACTGGCGCCGCAGCTGTGGGAGGACCTGCTCACCGAGTACGGCTTCCGCGTCGATGCCATCGACCTCTTCCCGCACCCGGCCGAAGACGCCTCGGTCGTTCAGCAGCTCATCCGCGCCCGGCGCCTTCCCGATCGGCCGGCGCGGGTCTCCAGCCGGCCCCGCAGCACCCGGGCCCCGGCCGCACACGCGGCGGTCGGCGTCGGAGCAATCCTGCTCAGCGAGCAGGGCATCCTGCTCGGCCGACACCAGCGCGGCACCCTGGAACTGCCCGGCGGCAGCGTAGAAGGGTACGGAGAATCGTTCGAGGACGCGGTCGTCCGCGAACTCGCCGAGGAGACCGGTCTGGTCGCTCGGACCAGCGACGTGGAGCTGCTCGGCACACTCGTCGATCACGTCGGAGGCGTGCTACGAGTCACCGTCGGTGCTCGCGTCCGCACCTGGCAAGGGCAACCGCTCACACAGCCGGACGAGAGCGTCGGCGAATGGGCCTGGTACCCGCTCGATCAGCTTCCCGACGGGCTGTTCGTATGCAGCGCCCAGATCCTCACGGCCTGGCGACCCGACCTGCCCATCGACCACCCACCGGCGCACTTCACGGCTTTCGCCCCGGGCCGGTGAGCGCCGCTCGCGCGAGAGCCGTCACCGACTGCTCGGTTACGCCGGAGACGAGGTCCACCACCGCTCGGAGCACTGGCTCCTCGTGAACACGGTCGAGGCATCGAACACGGGGCCCCGGCAGGCGGTAGCCGGGTCACGGTGGGGCGAAAACCGCGTCGCGGCCCGGTTCGTGGGCCCGGTAGGGTCCGGTCTCCCGGCCTGCCGTGCCGGTGGGACACGTAGGGAGAGCGATGCAGATGACCAGCCCGTCGGCGACGACGACCCTGTGGCGCCCCACCGGCCCCGTGGAACTGGAGCTGGTCCGGGAGTCCAACTGGCGTGCCTGGCCGCCCCGTCTGCCGGAGCAGCCGATCTTCTACCCCGTTCTCAACGAGGACTACGCGGTCAGGATCGCGCGGGACTGGAACGTGAAGCACGACGGCGCCGGGTTCGTCACGCGGTTCGAGGTGGAGTCGGAGTTCCTGAGTCGGTACCCCGTTCAGCAGGCCGGAGGGCGGACCATTCTTGAGCTCTGGGTTCCGGCCGAGGAACTGGACGAGTTCAACGCCCACATCGTCGGCGAGATCCAGGTGGTCCACGAGTTCCGCTGAGCCGGAAGGCCCACGGACTGGTCACGACGGCACACGATCGAAAGCTGTCCCCGCCGACGAACCGGCGGGGACAGCCTTCAGGGCCGACGGTGGAGCCCTGGTTCGCACGGGATCAGATGATGCTCACCCCGTAGACGCTGAGCGCCTCGGTGACGGGCTGGTAGAACGTGGTGCCGCCGGAGGAGCAGTTGCCGCTGCCACCGGAGGTGAGGCCGAGTGCGGTGCTTCCGGAGAAGAGCGCGCCGCCGCTGTCGCCGGGCTCGGCGCAGACGTTGGTCTGGATCAGACCGGAGACGATGCCGTCGGCGCCGTAGTTGACGGTGGCGTTGAGACCGGTGACGGAACCACCGTGCAGGCCGGTGGTACTGCCGCTGCGCTGGACGGACTGGCCGACCGTGGCATCGGCCGCACCGTCGATCTCCTGGTAGCTGCCGTTGTAGAGGGAGACACGGCCGTCGGCCGCGCCCGGGTCGGAGTGCCGGATGATGCCGTAGTCATCGCCGGGGAAGCTCGATCCGGTCGTGGTGCCGATGGACCACGAGCTGCCGATGTTGGTGCAGTGCCCGGCGGTCAGGGCGAACTTGGTGCCCGCGCTGTCCTGCACGTTGAAGCCCAGGGAACAGCGGGCTCCGCCCGTGGTGATGGCCTCGCCACCGGCGATGAGCTTGGAGAACGTGCCGGGGGTCCGCTTGACCACGAGGGCGTCGGCGTTCACGCCGGCCTCGCTCCTCAGCTTGGCGATCTCGGCCTTGCTGACCGTGCTGTCGGCGGTGACGACCACCTTGCCCGACGCCGCGTCGACGTACCAGGCCGTGCCGCCGACGTCGGCGGTGCGCACGGAGTCGGCTGTCCGGTTGAGCTCGGTGGCGCTGAACGTCTTCGGGGCCGGCTGGGCGGACGCGGCGGTAGCGGGAACCGCGAGTGCCGCCGCGGCGGCGAGGCCGGTGGCCCCGGCGATGAGTCGTGCTCGTCTCGAGAGGCTGTGGGGGCGAGAGAGTCGCACTGTGTTCCTCCAGATCGTGGGGGGAAACTCGGGGCGTTTGGGTGGACGCCCATGACTCGCCATCGGGAACACGATCAATCCGACGTGTCCCTGACAACGTTATTCATGCTGGAGAGACCGGTGGACCCACACAAGACCCCCGGATCCGGGCTGGCTGATATATAGCTCTCGCGGCACGCCCCAGACTTCAAAATTTCGGTGCATTGCCGACCTTGACCGGGAAGGGGATGGCTGAAAATGGACCACTGGGTGCGCCGCCCGCCCTCGCGCGTTCGGTCACCGTCCGAGGTGTGAGCCGATCTCGGTACGTGACGAGACCCCCAGCTTCCGCAGGGCACGCGCCACGTGGTGCTCGACCGTCCGGTGCGAGAGGACCAGCTCGCGCGCGATCTCGCGGTTCGACAGGCCGAGCGAGGCGAGGTGGGCCACGGCTCGCTCCCGGGGCGAGAGGTGGTCGCCGTACCCCAGCGCGCCGGGTCTGCGGGCGGTGGTCTGTCCGTGCTCCCGCAGTTCGCGCTGACACCGCAGCACATCCCAGACGGCGTCGATGTCCTGGTAGGCCGCGATCGCCTCGTGCAGCGCCGTGCGCCCGGCCGGCAAGCCCGAGGCCAGCAGATGGAGGCCCCGGGCCTCCTGCACGTACGCGACTTCGTACGGTCGCTCCAGCCGCGTCCACGCAGCCGCCGCGGACACGTACAGCGCATCGGACGGTGCGTGCCCGGACTGCGAGGCGTCCGTTGCGGTGAGCAGGGCCCGGCAGGTCAGCAGGGCGGCCCGGGCCGCCGGCGCGTCCCGGTCGGTGATGCCCGCGGCCAGCTCCGCGCCCAGGCGATGCGCCTCGCCCGGGCGGCCGTCGCGGATGAGAGCCTCGATCGCCGGTGGTACGAGGGCGGTGGCCCACGCCCACGCCCCCGTACGGCGGACCTGCCGCAGCGCCTCCTCCACCGCCTGGACGGCCTGGGACGGGCGGCCGGCCGCCAGGTGGACCCGCGCCACGGCGGCCGCGGCAGCCGTCAGCACCACGCCGGTGTCCAGCGCGGTCGTACGAACGGCCCGTTCCAGGAGCCGTCGCGCCACATCCGTCTGCCCCTTGGTGTGCAGGCGCAGCAGTCCGCAGACCAGCAGGGCCTCCGCGTGGAAGTCGGGCACGTCCTGGTACTGCGCCTCGGCACGCTCGGCACGCCCCAGGAGCCCCTTCCACCGACCACCGGTGAAGGCCGCGACCACGTCCGTCGTCTCGACGAACGCTTCCAGGTAGGGGGCATGGTTCGTCCGCACCGCCTGCCATGCCCGGGCCTGGAAGGCACGGGCGCGCTCCGGGTGCCCCAGGGAGTTCGCGGTGCCCGCCAGATTGGCGTACACCCTCGCCGCCGCCTCACCGGCAAGGGTGTCGGGCAGATCCGCCACCGCCTCCCACGCCGACGGATCGCCCATCAGGGCCAGGGCGGTGGCACGGTTGGCCAGCACGGCGGAGCGCAGGTCCTCCTCCCCGACCCCGGGCAGCAGCCGTTCCGCCTCGGCCAGCAGGCGGCGGTGCTCGCCGACCGGCCAGCCCTTGAGCGAGGGGATGGCCGTGATCGCCAGCGCGCGTGCGGCCTGGCCGGTCGAGACGACCAGGAGGTCGGGGACCGCTCGCGCTATCTCTTCCAGCGCCTCCAGCCCGGAACCCGACTGGTTGCGCAGCAACAGGCCCAGCAGCAACCGGATCTCGCCGCTCGGCCCGGGGCCCAGGGAGTGGTGCCCGAGGACCTGCCGCAGCGCTGCGGGCACCTGCGGGCCGGGCCGGGCGTTCAGCGCGACGCGGGCCAGCTTCAGCGCGATCCGGTCGCGGGCCGCGGGCGCGGGGCCGTCGCGCAGGGCGTCGAGGTAGTGAGCGGCGGCCATGCCCGCGTCCCCGTGCCCCGCCGCCCGGTCGGCCGCCGCCTCCAGGCAGCGCGCCGCCCGCACGGGGCGGCCGGCGCGCCGGTAGTGCTCGGCCATCCCCACCAGCGGGAAGGCACTCGCGTGCCGGGCCAGGGCGCGAGCCGCACGCAGATGCAGAACAGGCCGTTCCGGTTCGGCGACCGCCTCGTACGCGGCCCGGCGCGCCAGGCCGTAGGGGAAGGCGTACCCGCCGTCGCGGAAGGGGCCGTGGAGGACGCCTTCCCTCAGCGCCGCCGCAAGTGCTCGACGCGTCTCCGGCTCGCCCAAACCCGCCACGGACCGCAGCAGTTGAACGGGCGCGGGTTCGCCGAGGACCGCCGCCGCGGCGACCACCTGCCGCGCCGCCGGCGGAAGGTGACGGATCCGCTCCACCACCACACGGCGCACGGACGCGGGCAGGGGCGGCTCCCCCACCACGCCGACGGGGAACCCCGTGGAGCCGGGCCATCCGCGCAGTACCTCCTCGACCACGTACGGCAGACCACCCGTCCACCGGTGCAGGCGGTCGGCGAACTCCTCCGGTACCGCCCGCACGCCGAGCAGCCCGGCGGCCAGCGCGCCGGTCTCCACCGATGACAACGGCGCGAGGTGGCGCTCCACCACCGTTACGCGGGCCGGTGCGCGCAACGGGAACGGGAGCCCGCCGGTCCCCTCGGTATCGGTGTGGGGAGCGGTATGGCTGCGCGCGGTGAGTACGAGGCCCAGTCGCGGCGGCGGGTCGGCGACGACCGTCCGGAGGAAGGCGCAGGTGGACGCGTCGGCCCACTGGAGATCCTCGACGACCAGGACGGCCTCTCCCAACGATGCCGTGTACGCGTGCAGGGCGCGCAGGACGCGGTGGTGTTCGGCGCGCGGGTCCCCCAGGGGAGGCGGCGCCGGCGGGAGGCGATCGGCGAGGTCGGGCAGCACAGCGCGCAGGGCGCCGGTCACCGGTGCCAGGTCCGCCGGGAGCGGCCCGGAACGGAAACGGCTCAGCGCGTCGATGAGCGATGCGAACGGGAGGGGCTCGTCCGGCTCCTGACAGCGGGCGACCAGGGTGACGCCGTCCGGTGTCGTGGTCCGTCGCAGGAGTTCGTCGAGGAATCGGCTCTTCCCCGCCCCCGCCTCCCCGGTGATCACCACGACGGCCGGCCTGCGGTCGAGCTGCGAGCACACGTCCTCCAGGAGAGCGGAGCGTCCGGCCAGGAGACCGGGGGTGGGGGGCGGCGACGGCTCGGCGTTCACGGCTTCCTTCCGCGCTCCTGAGCGGCATCGGCATGGCGGCGGATGGATGGTCGAGCGGGCGGACGGGCGGATGGGCGATGCGCCCCGGGCCGTCCGGACGGCCTCATGATGGCCCGTTCCCACGGCGCTGAAAAGAGGAGTGGCGTCCGCGGCGCATGTGCGGGCGCCGCGGACGCCTCCTTCCCGGCCCGGTGAGGTTCGCGGAGTGAGGCTCACCGGCCCGGGAGGCGCAGGCCGGATCAGAACTGGAGGGACCAGGAGTTGATGTAGCCGGTGTCGTTGACCCAGTTGTCGGTGACGCGGAGCTTCCATACGCCGTTGGCGGGACTGTTGGAAGCGTTGACCGTGAACGTGCCTTGGACGTTGTCGGCGCTGTCGTTGGAGTTGAAGTTCTTCAGGACGGCCGCGCCTCCGCCCGGGGGCAGCAGTTCGACCTTGAGGTCACCGCGGAAGGTGTGACGGATGTCGAGGGTGACCGACAGGTTGGCGGGGGCGTTGCCGTCGATGCCGGTCACGGTGATGGGGGATTCGACGGTGGCGTTGTCGCGGATCTGGACCTGACCGGTGCTCTCGAACTTCTTGCCGGGCGGGTCGGTGGGGTCCTCGCCGCCGCCGGTGCCGGTGAAGAGGAGGCGGTTCGGGGAGCCGGGGCGGGCGTCGCTGATCTTGTCCGGGGTGGCGTCGGCGACCAGCTTGTCGCGGACCTGGGCGGGGGTGAGCGACGGGTTGGCGGCCAGGAGCAGGGCGGCGGCGCCGGCGGTGTGCGGGGATGCCATGGAGGTGCCGCTCATGGACTGGTTGGCGCTGTCACCCGCGTTGGACGTGGAGATGATCTTGTCGCCGGGGGCGAAGATGTCGAGGCAGGTGCCGTAGTTGGAGGCCTGGCCGTTGTTCCAGCCGGTGGCGCGGGCGTCCGAGCTGTTCGTGGCGCCGACCGTGATCGCCGCCGGGGTGGACGAGGGCGAGTACTGGCAGGAGTCGGCGTTGTCGTTGCCCGCGGCGACGACCCAGGTGATGCCGGAGGCGATGGAGTTGTCGATCGCGTCGTTGATGGACTGGGTCTTGCCGCCGCCGACGCTCATGTTGACCACGGCGGGCTTCTTGGCGTTCTTGGTGACCCAGTCGATACCACGGAGGACCGGGTCCCAGGTGGTGCCGGAGTTGCCCTGGCAGTTCAGCACGCGGACGCTGACGATCTTGGCGCCCTTGGCGACTCCGTAGGAGCTGCCCGCGGCGGTGCCGGCGACGTGGGTGCCATGCCCATGACAGTCTGAGGCGTTCGCGTCGTTGTCGATGAAGTCGTAGCCGCTGGTGGCCCGTCCGCCGAAGTCGCCGTGGCTCATACGGACACCGGAGTCGACGACGTACACCGTGACACTGGAGGCGTCGCCGGGGTAGGTGAAGCTCCTGTCCAGCGGGAGGTTGCGCTGGTCGATGCGGTCCAGCCCGTAACTGGGCGGATTGGGCTGGGTGCCGGTGGCGTACGCCGCACCGTCTGCCTCCACCCGGGCCACCGAGGGGTCGGCGGCCAGGCGCTTCGCCTTCTCCTCGCTCATCTTCACCGAGAAGCCGCGCAGGGCGGTGGTGTAGGTGCTCCTCACCTGGCCCGCGTGGCGCTGGGACAGGGACCGCGCGACGGAGGGTATCTCCGTACGGGCCACGGAGTCCTTCAACGTGACGATGTAGGAGCCTTCGACCGCGTCGGGGCGGTCCGCACCGACGATGCGGCCTTCGCCACCGCCCGGCGGTACGGGCGCGGCGGTGGCACCGGCGGTCGAGGCGGCACCGACAATCAGGGCGGCACCGGCGCCGACGGCGAGCAGTCTCCGCAAAGTGCGAACGGGACGATCCACAGCTTCTCCTCTTCATGCGTCACAGACCCGGTCGGGCCTGGGTGGGGGTGGACCGCCCGGCGTGCGGGCACCACGGAAGAGAGCCGTGGTGACGGGAGAACGGGCCGGGCGGCCGCGGGGACGACCTGTGATGGGCTTTGCCGCCCAGAGTTTGCGGCGCTCGGACGGCGCCTATCAATACGTAGCCCTACCTAAAGGAAGGGCGCGCTGCCGTACGTCAGCGGCAGAAGGGCGTCACTGATTGCTGAGGAGAAAGCTGCGAAGCTCGTCGTCGCAGTCTTCGAGGGTGCCGGCCGAGCCCCCCGAGAAGGCCAGAATTGCCTCTTCCTCACGCTGCTGCTCCGCCTTGGCCAGTTGCTTCTTGACCTCGGCGATGAGTTCGTCGCACTGAGCGCTCACGGATTCGGCCGGCTCCGGTTTGGATGCCGAGGATGCCTGCAATGCGGAAGTAGCGGCGAGACCGGCCGCGCACAGCACCACCCACGCGGCGACCCAGGTGCGGCGACTCATCCGTATCGGCTTGGACATCCACGCATCCTACGAGCGCCGCGGCGGGCTCGGACCGGAATCGCGGACCGCACGGCTGACCCCCTGAAGTCGATCCCGAGTGCTGCGAGAGAATCCGGCGGTGGGGACGGAACGGAGGCACGGCATCGGCCACGGGATCCGTCCGGGCAGACCTCAGGAGGACAAGCGTGACCGAGACCGGCGACACCCGATCCGCGGACGGCACGCCAGGCGGCGCGGAGCGAGAAGCACCGCGGAGCAGGCTGCAGCGCATGATGCGCTACATCCCCCTGGCCGCCCCCGTCCTGCTGTGGGCCGTGCCGTGCTGGATTCTCCTGCACACCGGCCAGCGCTGGCCGCTGCCCGTCGCGCTGGCGGGCACCGCGCTGTTCGTCCTCGGTCTGGTCGGAATGCCGTTCGCGATGGCCCGGGGGCACGGCAGGCGTCAGCAGGACGGGGCGGCGATCGTCGGAGACACGCTGCTCGGCTTCATATGGGTCCTGTTCACCTGGTCCGTACTGCTCGGTGCCCTGTTGCGGCTCGCCCTGACCGTGGCCGACGTCGGGGACGGTCAGGACCGGGCTCGCATCGTCACCTGGGCCGCCCTCGGTGTCGCGGCCGTGCTGCTCGCCTGGGGGTACGCCGAGGCCCGGCGCGTGCCGCGCGTCCGTCGGCTCGACGTGGAACTCCCGCGCCTGGGAGCCGGGTTGGACGGCACCCGGGTCGTTCTGATCACCGACACCCACTACGGTCCGCTCGACCGCGCCCGCTGGTCCGCGCGCGTCTGCGAGACGGTGAACACCCTGGAGGCCGATCTCGTCTGCCACACCGGCGACATCGCGGACGGCACGGCCGAACGCCGTCGGGCCCAGGCCGCTCCCCTGGGCACGGTGCGGGCGACCCGGGCCCGGGTCTACGTCACCGGCAACCACGAGTACTACAGCGAGGCCCAGGGCTGGGTCGACCTGATGGACGAGCTGGGGTGGGAGCCCCTGCGCAACCGTCACCTGCTGCTCGAACGCGGCGGTGACAGCCTCGTGGTCGCCGGCGTCGACGACGTGACCGCCGAGTCCTCCGGGCTGGCGGGCCATCGCGCCCATCTCGCGGGAGCCCTCGACGGCGCCGATCCCGACCTCCCCGTCCTGCTCCTCGCCCATCAGCCCAAGTTCATCGACCGCGCGGCGGCCCACGGCATCGACCTCCAGCTCTCCGGCCACACCCACGGCGGCCAGATCTGGCCGTTCCACTACCTGGTCCGCGTCGACCAGCCCACCGTCGCGGGCCTCAGCCGGCACGGCGCGCGCACCCTCCTCTACACCAGCCGCGGCACCGGCTTCTGGGGCCCGCCCTTCCGCGTTTTCGCCCCCAGCGAGATCACCCTGCTCGTCCTCCGGTCCCCGCAGGGCGCCACGGGTCACTGACGCGGGAACCGGACCGGCCATGGCGGGAAGAACTGAATGATGGTTCACTTCTTTGATGGCCTACCGCAAGACCCCCGCCGAAACGCGGCGGCTCGAAGCCGCCCGGGAACATCTCGTCGTCTGCGCCACCGAGGTCGTGGCGGACGTCGGCTGGGCGCAGACGACCGTGACCGCGGTCGCCGACGCGACCGGCATCGCCGCCGGCTCCGTCTACCAGCACTTCTCGTCCAAGTCCGCGCTGGCCGTGGAGGTTTTCCGGCGCGCCGCGCAGCGCGAGGTGGACGTGCTGGGCGAGGTGCTGGAGGGCGACGGTGACCCGGCCGACCGGTTGCGCCGGGGGGTGGAGGTGTTCGCCCGCCGCGCCCTGGAGAACCACGGTCTGGCGTACGCGCTGCTCGCGGCGCCCGCCGAGCCGGCGGTCGGCGCGGAACGCCTGGCCTTCCGGCGCCGCTACCGGGCGCTGTTCGCCTCGGTGATCGAGGAAGGGGTCGCACGGGGCCAACTGCCCGGTCAGGACGCGGAGATCACCGCCGCCGCGCTCACCGGCGCCATCGGCGAGGCACTCGTGTATCCGCTGAGCACCTCGGCCGCGCACGACGCGGACCGGCTCGTCGCCGCCCTGACCACCGTGGCCCTGCGCTGCGCCGGCGCGGCCCCCTGACCCCCGTCCGCCGCTCACCCGGCCGCGCCCCTGGTGTGTCCCACCCCGCCGTCCCGCTTTCCGGAGGAGATCCGATGTCCGCGCCCACCGCTCCACGCAGCAACCCGACCGCCGTGACGCACGAGGTGACCAATCAGGCGCCACCGCTCACCGGGTACGACGCCGCCGACGACGCGGTGCTCCTCGAAGGGGTACGCCGCGAGGGCGCCGCATGGCATCTGGAGGAGCTGCACCGTTTCGGGCGGTATGCCGGCAGCGAGGAGGCGCAGCACTGGGCCGACCAGGCCAACCGGCACGAGCCGGAGCTGCGCACCCACGACCGCTTCGGCCACCGGATCGACGAGGTCGAGTTCCACCCGGCGTATCACGCGCTGATGGACGCCTCGGTGGGGGCAGGGCTGGCGGGTGCCGCCTGGGCCGACGAGCGGCCCGGGGCCCACGTCGCCCGGGCCGGCGGCTTCATGCTGGCCACGATGCTGGAGCAGGGGCATCTGTGCCCGGTCTCGATGACGTACGCCGTCGTCCCGGCGCTGCGCCGCTCCCCCGATCTCGCGAAGACGTACGAGCCGCTGCTCACCGGTCGGGTGTACGAGCCCGGGCTGAGGACGCCCACCGCCAAGCGCGGCCTGCTCGCCGGGATGGGGATGACGGAGAAGCAGGGCGGCACCGATGTGCGCGCCAACACGACGGCGGCCGTCGAGCAGACCGACGGCACCTGGCGGCTGCGCGGGCACAAGTGGTTCACGAGTGCGCCGATGAACGACCTCTTCCTGGTCCTCGCCCAGTCGCCCGGCGGTCTGTCGTGCTTCCTGGTGCCACGCGTGCTGCCGGACGGGAGCCGTAACACCTTCCGCATCCAGCGGCTCAAGGACAAACTCGGCAACCGCTCCAACGCGTCCAGCGAGCCGGAGTTCGACGACACCGTGGCCTGGCTCGTGGGTGACGAGGGCAAGGGCGTGCGCACGATCATCGACATGGTGACGATGACCCGGCTCGACTGTGTGCTCGGGTCGGCCGCCGGGATCCGTGCCGCGCTCGCGCAGGCGGCCCATCACGCACGCCACCGCTCGGTGTTCGGCGTCGAGTTGATCGACCAGCCCCTGATGCGCAACGTCCTGGCCGATCTGTCCCTGGAGTCCGAGGCCGCCACCACTCTGGCCCTGCGCCTGGCGGGGGCCGCCGACCGCGCCCAGCGGGGCGACGCCGGGGAGCGCGCCTTCCTCCGGCTGGCCACCGCCATCGGCAAGTACTGGGTGTGCAAGCGGCAGCCCGTCGCGGTCGCCGAGGCCCTGGAGTGCCTCGGCGGCAACGGTTACGACGAGGCGTCCGGGATGCCCCGGCTGTACCGCGAGGCCCCGCTCAACGGCATCTGGGAGGGCTCCGGCAATGTCAACGCCCTCGACATGTTGCGGGCGTTGACCCGGGAGCCCGAGTCGCTGGAGGCCCTGAGCGCCGAGATCGGGTCGGCCACCGGGGCGGACGCGCGCCTCGACGCGGCCTGGCGGGAGCTGCGGGCCGAGCTGGCCCGCCCCGAGGACGCGCAGCTCCGGGCCCGCCGGGTCGTCGAACGGGCCGCTCTCGTCCTCCAGGGATCGCTGCTGGTACGCCACGCCCCGGCGGCGGTGGCCGACGCGTTCTGCGCGTCCCGCCTCGCCGGGGACCGGGGGCTCGCCTTCGGCACTCTGCCGGTGGGCACGGACTTCACGGGCCTGCTGGGGCGGCTGCCCGCCTGACCGAACCGGTCAGGTGTCCTGCGGCCGGTGCGGGCCCCGCGCCCGCACCGGCCGTTCGCGTTCGCGGAGGTAGGCGTGCAGCTCGGCGGCCCCGGCCAGCATCGCGCGGCCGCGGGCGGCCAGCCGGTCGTGCCAGTCGCGCAGGGCTGCGGCGAGCGGTTCTGGGCCCCCGGCCGCCCGCACCTGGGCGATCAGCGGGGCGATCTGCTCCAGGCGGTAGCCACCCCGCCGGAGTTGGTGCGCCATGGCGGCGTCCCGTACGTCGGCCCTGTCGTACACGCGGTACCCGGTCCGCGGGTCGCGGCGCGGGGTCACGATCCCGGCGCGCTCCCACTTCCGCAGCGTGGCGGGTCCGACGCCCAGCCTCCCTGCCAGCGGTCCGACGAACATCGTGCCGGGACCCGCCCCGTCGTCGGGTGCGGGTACAGCCCCGGGCCCCAGGTCGCGGAGGGCCCTTTCGACGGCGTCCAGCGTTCTGCGGTCCTCCAGGAGCTGGGCGTGGCTCTCGTCGACGAGGCGGAGCGCCTCGGCCGGATCGTCGCGGTTCACCGCCCGCATGATCGCCGTTGCGATCGCGTGCCCGTGGCCGGGGATGAGGGCGAGGAAGGTGCCCAGGGCGTCCGCGTGCAGTGGTGTGTAGGTGCGGTAGCCGTGGGCGGTGCGCCCGGCGGCCGGGAGGATGCCCGCCGCCTCGTAGTTCCTCACGGCCTGGGTCGACAGACCGTGCCGACGGGCCAGGTCGACGGGGCGCAGACGACCTGCTGTTTGAGGGTTTTTCCCCATGCATCGAGGATATCGCGCAAAAGTTTCCACCGAGGGTTCAACGATACGGTTGAAGTCATGGTCAACGACATCAAGGACATCGCCCATGCCGTAGAGGCGGCCTCCGTCATGAGGCTGTTCGCCTCCCCGCCCCGGATGCTGACCCTCGGCGAGCCCACCCACGGGGTGGACGCCCCGCTCCGCCTGCGCAACGCCCTCTTCCGTCAGCTGGTCGAGCGGGAGGGGTACCGGACCATCGCCGTCGAGAGCGACTGTGTGGCGGGACTTCTGGTGGACGACTACGTGACGACGGGCGCGGGCGCCCTGGACGACGTACTGGAGCGGGGGTTCAGCCACGGTCTCGGAGCGTCCGCCGCCAGTCGTGAACTGGTCGACTGGATGCGCGCGTTCAACGACGGCCGGCCCGCGTCGGACCAGGTCCGGTTCGCCGGCTTCGACGGTCCGCTGGAGATGGCCCGGGCCGCGAGCCCCCGGGAGACCCTCACCGCGCTCCACCGCACGCTCACCGACCACGTCGACCCGGGGCTGATTCCGTGCACCGCCGGGACGCTCGACCGTCTGCTCGGCCCCGACGACCGGTGGACCGACCCCGCGGCGATGCTGGATCCGACCGCGTCGTTCGGGCAGTCCGCCGAGGCCGGGCAGCTGCGGCTCCTCGCCGACGATCTGGCGGCGCTGCTCCACGCCTGGGCACCGCACCTGATCGCGGCGACCTCACAGGACGCGTTCGACCGGGCGCGGCTCCGGGCACGGGCCGCCTCGGGGCTGCTGCGGTACCACCACTGGATGGCCGACGCCTCGCCGAACCGACTGGCACGGCTGACGGGCCTGCGGGACCAGATGATGGCCGACAATCTCCTCGCGCTCGCGGAACGCGGGCAGGTTCTGGTCCACGCGCACAACAGCCATCTCCAGCGCGACATCAGCTCGATGCGGATGGGCGGGCAGCGGCTGGAGTGGTGGAGCGCGGGCGCCGTCGTGCACACCCGCCTGGGCGAGGAGTACGGCTTTCTGGCCACCGCGTTCGGCACGATGCGGCACCAGGGCGTGGACATCCCGCCGCCGGACACCCTCGAAGGAGCCCTGTACGCGCTCCCGGCCGGGACCTGCCTCGTGAACGCCTCCGAAGCTGCCTCCGCCCTCGCCGCCACGGGTCCGGTACGGCGCACGTCGCCGTACTTCGGCTATGCCCCGCTGGACCCGGCGCACCTGGCCCGCATCGACGGGATCGTGTTCATGAAGGACGTCACCGAGGACTGAGACCGCATGTCACGTCGCCTGCGGGACCAGGCCCCGTCCGGCCGGGTGAAAGGCCCTCGGGGCAGGAATACTCGGGGCGGGACGTTGTTGATCACACCATGACTTCTGAGACGAACGGATCGGGCAACACCTTCGGACGCGTGGGGATCTGGAGCGGTGCCCTGCACGCGTCACGCGTGGACGACGCGGGTAGGAAGGCGATCGCGGAGGCGCTCGCCGAACTCGATGAGCTGGGGTACGGCACCGTCTGGACCGGGGGCAGCCCGACGCCCGGCGACGCCGCCGCCGTCGTGGCCGCCACCCGTTCGATCACCGTGGCCACCGGCATCCTGAGCATCTGGGACCACACGGCGGAGGAGGTGGCGGCCGCGGTCTCGGCGATCGAGCCGGACGCGCGCCGCCGCTTCGTCCTCGGACTGGGCGTCAGCCACGGCTCGATGGTGCCCCAGTACGCGAAGCCGTACAGCGCGATGGTGGAGTACCTCGACGCGCTGGACGCCGCCGAACCGTCCGTGGGCTCCGGCCACCGGGTCCTGGCGGCTCTCGGGCCGAAGATGCTGAAGCTCGCGGCCGAACGGTCGCTGGGCGCACACCCCTATCTCGTCACGGCCGAGCACACCGCGGAGGCCCGTACGGCGCTCGGCCCCGGCGCGCTGCTCGCCCCGGAGCTGACCGTCGTCCTGGACACGGACCTCGACCGCGCCCGCACGACCGCTCGGACGATGCTGGAGATGTATCTCCAACTGCCCAACTACACGGCCAATCTGCTGCGCCTCGGGTTCGCGGAAGGCGACTTCGAGGGCGGCGGCAGCATCCGTCTCCTGGACGCCCTCTTCGCGCTGGGCGACGCGGAACAGGTGACGCGCCGGACGCGGGAGTACTTCGACGCGGGCGCGGACCATGTCGCGTTGCAGGTCCTCACCGCCGACGAGGGCGGCGCCGGCCTCCCCCGCGCCGAATGGCGCGAGCTGGCCGAGGCGTTCGGCACCGGACTCTGACAGCCCGCGCGCACCCCCGCGCTTCGCCCCCTCCCGTCAACACGCCGCACGCACGGCCCCGTTCGGGTGGCGTGCGGCGTACCAGGAGGCCCCCGGCGCGGTTCTGGGCAGCCTCCGTGCGACCGGCCGTGAGAGGGGGCAGTCGTGGGAGTGGCACGCGAGCACGGGCACACGATCAGCGAGGGGCCGACGCCGGCCGATGCGGCGGGAGCGCCCGCACTGCCGTATCCGAGCGGCTGGTCCGCCCTGGCCTTCTCGCACGAGCTGCGGCCGGGCACCGTGCTGACGCGACCGCTCGCGGGGCGCGACGTCGTCCTGTACCGCACCGGCACGGGACTGCTCCGCGCCGTCCGGCCGTACTGCCCACACCTGGGGGCCCACCTCGGCCTGGCCGAGGTCGAGGGAGAGGATCTCACGTGTCCCTTCCACTTCTTCGCGTTCGCCCCCGACGGCACCTGTGTCCGCACGGGGTACGGCACACCTCCCCCGCGGTCGCCGCTGGCCCACCTGCCCGTCCAGGAGGTGAACGGAGGCGTCTTCGTCTGGCGGCACCACGACGGACGGGATCCGGACTGGTCCGTACCGCAGTGGCACCAGATCGGGCACAGGCCCGCGCGCACGGCCGCCTGGGAGCTGGCGGGCAACGTCCAGGAGGTCATCGAGAATTCGGTCGGCCTCGGTCACTTCGCCACCCTGCACGGCTGGTCGAAGGCCGAGATCGACGGTCCTGTGACGTACCACGACGCGACGTTCCATGTCGCCATGCGGGCCCACGAGTCGGCGCCGCTCGTGGGTGACTTCACCGTCGACGTGAAGGTGGACGGTTATGGACTCGGCTGCCTGCACGCCGACGTCCACACGCCCCGCTTCGGGCTGCGGATGTGCACGATGGTGATGCCGACGGCCATCGCGCCCAACCGGATGCAGTTCCGGCAGCTCAACCGCATCGCCTTCGACGAGCCCGGGCGGTTGCCGCCCGGGCTCGCCCGGATCGTCAGCCGAACCGCGGCCCGACTCCTGGAGCGTCCCGTCTTCCGATCCAGTTGCGAGTTCACCGCCGCCGACTTCCCGATCTGGCACCACAAGCAGTACCAGCAGCCGCCCCGGCTGGCTTCCGGCGACGGACCGATCGGCCCGTTCCGGCGCTGGGCCCGGCGGTTCTATCCGGAGGCTCCCGGGAGGGGCGCGGTGCCCCGCCCCCACCGCGGCAAGGGCGAGAGCAGGCCCGTTCTCTCCTGAAACGGCCCGAGGGAGCCGAGCCGTCCGGGTGGCCCGAGCGGTCCGACCCCGGCCCGCGCCGCCCCGGTCTTCGGGTGCCCTCGTTCTCGGGCACCGCGGACGCCGGGGATCCATATTTCGGGCGCCATTCGGGCACCGAACACGGGAAAGCGGGCGGCCCGGACGGCCGACACGGCGGCCACCCGGGCCTGAACTGCGCGTTCGTGCCCACCAACCGGGCACGAACGGGCCGAGAGGATTCGGTGAAGCCGCTGGTCGTGGCCCCTGGCCTGCTTGTACAAACGACACATGAGCCCGAACGGACTATCGGGCTCCGCCCGAAACGGGCGCAGCAGCGACCAGGGAAGTGCGCCGTGGACACCGAGGAACGCCGTCGGGGAATTCTGGACACGGCCCGGCGGGAGGGGTCGGTCGGGGTGAACGCCCTCGCGGACCTGTTCAAGGTGGCCCGGGAGACCGTCCGCCGCGATCTGCACGTACTGGAGGAGCACGGGCTGGTCCGTCGGACCCACGGCGGCGCCTACCCGGTGGAGTCGGCCGGCTTCGAGACCACACTCGCCGTCCGCACCACCCGTAACGTTCCGCAGAAGTCGCGCATCGCGGCCGCCGCGGCCGATCTGCTCGGTGACGCCGAGACGGTCTTCGTCGACGAGGGGTTCACCCCGCAGCTCGTCGCCGAGGCCCTTCCCCAGGACCGGCCGCTGACCGTGGTCACCGCGTCCCTGGCCGTCGCCACCTCCCTCGCCGCGGTCGAGAAGACCTCGGTGCTGCTGCTGGGCGGCCGGGTGCGCGGTTCGACGATGGCGACCGTCGACCACTGGGCCTCCCGGATGCTCTCGGAATTCGTGATCGACCTGGCGTACGTCGGGGCCAACGGCATCTCGCGCGAGTACGGTCTCACCACCCCGGACCCCGCCGTCGCCGAGGTCAAGGCGCAGGCGCTCCGCAGCTCCCGACGCCGGATCTTCGCCGGGATCCACAGCAAGTTCGGTGCGGTGAGCTTCTGCCGGTTCGCCGGGGTCGGTGACTTCGAGGCGATCGTCACCGACGCCGGACTCTCCTCGGCCGAGGCCCAGCGCTACTCCCTGCTGGGGCCCCAGGTCATCCGCGTCTGAGCGTCCACGCCGCCCGCCCGCGCCATCGCTCCACTCCCCCGCCCGCCGGGGCGTGGTTCGCCATGCCCGCATCCACCCGATCACCGAGCCGCTACGACTGACCAGGAGCCCTCATGCCCCGTCCAGGACGCCGTCGACCACGAATGCGGGGGCGGACGTGCGCCGCGACCGCCGCACTGGCCCTGCTCGCCACCGGTTGCGCCGGAGCGGGCGGGACCTCCTTCGGGGGCGGCGACGCGCTGAATGTGCTGATGGTGAACAACCCGCAGATGGTCGAGTTGCAGAAGCTGACCGCGAAGCACTTCACGAAGGAGACCGGTATCAAGGTCCACTTCACGGTGCTGCCCGAGAACGACGTACGCGACAAGATCAGCCAGGACTTCTCCAATCAGGCCGGTCAGTACGACGTCGCCACCATCAGCAACTTCGAGCTGCCGTTCTTCGCGAAGAACGGCTGGCTGCACCCCCTCGACGACTACGCGAAGGCCGACACCGCCTTCGACCAGGAGGACATCCTGGCGCCGCTGCGGGAGTCGCTGACCGCCGAGGACGGCAAGCTCTACGCCCAGCCCTTCTACGGCGAGTCGTCCTTCCTGATGTACCGCAAGGACGTCTTCGAGAAGCAGGGCCTGACGATGCCCGAGAAGCCGACCTGGGAGCAGGTGGCGAAGCTCGCCGAGCGGACGGACGGCGCGGAGCGCGGGATGAAGGGCATCTGTCTGCGCGGGCTGCCCGGCTGGGGCGAGGTCATCGCCCCGCTGACCACGGTCGTCAATACGATGGGCGGCACCTGGTTCACCGAGGACTGGGAACCGCGCCTGACCGCGCCGGAGTTCAAGAAGGCGACGAAGTTCTACGTCGATCTCGTGCGCGAGCACGGAGAGCTGGGCGCCCCGCAGTCCGGGTACGCGGAGTGCCTGAACAACATGACGCAGGGCAAGACCGCCATGTGGTACGACGCGACGGCGGGCGCCGGGTCCCTGGAGGCGAAGGGCTCCCCGGTGAAGGGGAAGATCGGGTACGTCCCCGCCCCCGTCGAGCGGACCGAGAGCTCCGGATGGCTCTACACCTGGGCCTGGGGCCTCCAGAAGGCTTCCAAGAAGGCGGACGACGCCTGGGAGTTCGTCTCCTGGGCCTCCGGCAAGGAGTACGAGGAACTCGTCGGCGCCACCAGCGGCTGGTCCAACGTCCCGGCGGGCAAGCGGGCTTCGACCTACGCCAACCCCGCATACCGGGCGGAGGCCGGGGCGTTCGCCGATGTCACCGAACTGGCGATCTCCCAGGCCGACCCGAAGAACCCGGGCACCCAGCCCCGCCCGACGGCGGGCATCCAGTTCGTCGGCGTACCGGAGTTCACCGATCTGGGCACCCGGGTGGCGCAGGAGATCAGCGCCGCCATCGCGGGCCGCCAGTCGGTGGACGCCGCGCTCGCCGCCTCCCAGAAGCTGGCCGAGAAGGTCGCGGAGGAGTACCGATGACCGTCACCGCAACGAGAGAGACCACCGCCTCTCCAAAGGCTCCGGTGAAGAAGCCGGACGGCGGCAGGCGGCGCGCCTGGGCCACCCGCGCACCGCTGCTGCCCGCCCTGGTCTTCCTGATCGCCGTCACCCAACTGCCCTTCGTGGCGACCCTGGTGATCTCGCTCTTCGACTGGAACTCCCTCAAGCCGGAGAAGCGCCACTTCACCGGCCTCTCCAACTACGCGTCCGTCTTCACCGACGAGGCGTTGCGCGAATCGGTCGTGACGACCGTCGTCCTGACCGCGACGGTCGTGATGGTCAGCGTCGCGCTCGGGCTCGTCTTCGCGCTGCTCCTGGACCGCGCCTTCTTCGGCCGGGGGTTCGTGCGCACCCTGCTGATCACCCCGTTCCTGCTGGTGCCGGTCTCGGCGGCGCTGCTGTGGAAGCACGCCCTCTACAACCCCGAGTACGGGCTGTTCAACGGGGCGCTGACCTGGTTCGGCGAGCTGTTCGGCATCGAGTCGATCGCGCAGCCGGAGTGGACGTCCGAGATGCCGCTGATCGCCATCGAGGCGTCGCTCGTGTGGCAGTGGACACCGTTCATGATGCTGATCCTGCTGGCCGGGCTGCAGAGCCGGCCGGCCGAGATCATCGAGGCCGCGCGGCTGGACGGGGCCGGGCCCTGGCAGATATTCCGCCATCTGACCCTGCCGCATCTGCGCCGCTACCTCGAACTCGGCATCCTGCTCGGGTCGGTGTACATCGTGCAGAACTTCGACGCGGTGTTCACCATCACCTCCGGCGGGCTCGGCACCGCCAACCTCCCGTACACCGTCTACGAGACCTTCTACCGGGCCCATGAGTACGGGCTGGCGTCGGCGGCGGGCGTGGTCGTGGTGATCGGCACGATCATCATCGCCACCTTCGCGCTCCGGGTGGTCTCCTCCCTCTTCCGTGAGGAGGCGAGCCGCGCATGAGCGCCTCGACCGCGACTTCCCTGTCCGTCCCCTCGTCCGTCAACGGGCCCGAACGCAAGGCCCGTCGGCGCTCCGCGGCCCTCGGCGTGGTCGCCTGGGTCGTGGGCATCGGCTTCTGTCTGCCGGCCCTGTGGATGGTGCTGACCTCCTTCCACGCGGAGGCCGACGCGGCGACCAACCCGCCGTCGCTCGCCGCCGCCCTGACGCTCGACGGCTACCGCACGTTCTTCGGTGGCGGGGGCGGCCCGACCCCATGGCCTCCGCTGGTCAACTCGCTGGCGGCGTCGTTCTTCTCGACCGTGCTGGTGCTGCTGCTCGCGCTGCCCGCCGCGTACGCGCTGTCGATCCGGCGGGTGCGCAAGTGGACGGACGTGATGTTCTTCTTCCTGTCCACCAAGATGCTGCCCGTCGTCGCCGGGCTGCTGCCGGTGTACCTGTTCGCGAAGAACACGGGGCTGCTGGACAACGTCTGGCTGCTGGTCCTGCTCTACACCTCGATGAACCTGCCGATCGCGGTATGGATGATGCAGTCCTTCCTCGCGGACGTGCCCGTCTCGATCATCGAGGCAGCGCAGGTCGACGGGGCCCGGCTGCCGACGGTGCTGCGGCGGGTCGTCGCCCCGGTCGCCGGTCCCGGGATCGCCGCGACCGCCCTGATCTGTTTCATCTTCAGCTGGAACGAGCTGTTGTTCGCACGGGTGCTGACCGGCGTGGTCGCCGGGACCGCCCCCGTCCATCTGACCACCTTCGTCACGAGTCAGGGTCTCTTCCTCGCCCAGCTGTGCGCGGCGTCCGTGGTCGTGTCCCTGCCGGTGCTCGTCGCCGGCTACGCCGCCCAGGACAAACTCGTCCAGGGCCTCTCGCTGGGAGCAGTCAAATGAGGGCAGCCATCGTCGAAGCCGTCGGCAAGGTCTCGGTGACCACCGTGCCGGACCCCACTCCGGGCCCGCGTGACGTGGTCGTCAAGGTGGCGTCGTGCGGGCTGTGCGGGACCGATCTCCACATCCTCCAGGGCGAGTTCGCGCCGACGCTGCCGATCGTGCCGGGACATGAGTTCGCCGGGGAGGTCGTGGGTCTGGGTGCGGACGTCACCGAGCTGTCCGTCGGCGACAAGGTGGCCGTGGACCCCTCGCTGCACTGTCACGAGTGCCGCTACTGCCGTTCCGGCCGGGGCAACCTCTGCGACAACTGGGCGGCGATCGGCGTCACCGTCCCCGGGGGCGCGGCCGAGTACGCGGTGGCGCCCGTCGCCAACTGTGTACGGTTGCCGGAGCACATCGACGTCCGGGACGCGGCGCTGATCGAACCGCTGTCGTGCGCGGTGCGCGGCTACGACGTCCTCAACGGCAATCTCGGGGCCCAGGTGCTGATCTACGGGTCGGGGACCATGGGGCTGATGATGCTGGAGCTGGCCAAGCGCACCGGCGCGGCTTCGGTGGACGTGCTGGACATCAACGCACAGCGCCTGGCCACTGCGACGACGCTCGGCTGCACCGGGGCCGCGGCCCGCGCCGAGGAGCTGGACCGCCCGGGCGGCTGGGACGTCGTCATCGACGCCACCGGCAACGCGGGAGCGATCCAGGACGGGCTGGGCAGGGTCGCCAAGGGGGGTACGTTCCTGCAGTTCGGGGTCTCGGACTATGCCACGACGGCGGTGATCGAGCCGTACCGGATCTACAACCAGGAGATCACCATCACCGGGTCGATGGCGGTCCTGCACAGTTACGAGCGGGCCGCCGCGCTCTTCGCGAGCGGGGTGCTGGACGCGTCGGTGTTCATCAGCGACCGGCTGCCGCTGGAGCAGTACCCGCAGGCGATCGAGCGCTTCCAGGCGGGGATCGGCCGCAAGATCGTGGTGGAGCCGTGACGGACACGTCGTCCTTGGGCCCCGTCCGGGCCCCCCGCCCGGTCCTCGTGCTCGGCGAGGCGCTGGTGGATCTGGTGCCGGCCGGGGATGACGCCTCGGTCCGGGTGGCGCAGCCGGGCGGGGCGCCGGCGAACGTCGCGGTGGGTCTGGCCCGGCTGGGCGGGCGGCCGTCGTTCGTGGGCGGGCTCGGCGACGACGCCTTCGGAAGCCGCCTGGAAACGTGGCTGACCGGGGCGGGCGTCGATCTCTCGTTGAGCGCCCGCCCGCCGCTGCCCACCGCGCTCGCCGTGGCCGACCCGGGTGAGCACGGGAACACGTACCGCTTCCATCTCGGGGACACGGCGACCTTCGCGCTGCCCGACCGCTCGGCGGATGCGGGGCGTTTCGGCGCGGTGTACGTGGGCGGGCTCGGCGCGGTCGTCGAACCGGCGGCGGACGTCGTGGCCACCACCGCGCGGGCGGCCGCACGGAGCGGTGTGCTCGCGGTGGACCCCAATGTGCGCGAGGACCGCACCCTGGACCCCGTACGGAGCGTGGAGCGGCTGCGCGAACTGTGCGCGCTCGCGCGGGTCGTGAAGGCGAGCGACGAGGATCTGGTGCGCCTGTGGCCGGACGCGGAACCGGAGGCGAGCTGCCGGAGGCTCGCCGGGCAGGGGCGGCTGGTGGTGCTGACCCGGGGTGCGCGGGGTGCCACCGCGTACGTCCAGGACGCCCCGGCGGTCTCCGTCCCCGCCCGTCCGGTGCGGGTGGTGAACACCATCGGCGCGGGTGACGCGTTCATGGCAGGAATGCTCGCCTGGCTCGGGGCGCAGACCGGGTGGCGGACCGAGCTGTCCGGCCCGGAGACGCGGGCGATGCTGGAGTACGCGGCCGCGACGGCCGCCTCGGTCTGCGCCGGGGCGGGAACGGAACCCACCGCCCCGCTTGGGGTGTGAAGCGGTCGTCCACCGGGCATCACACGGTGGACCCGAGTTCCGCACGGCCCTCCCCCGGCCCACGGAAACCGCCGCGGCCCCACCGGCTCGGAAGTCCGGTGGGGCCGCGGCGTGGTCTCAGCTCTGCGGCCGCCTGCCGTGGTTCGCGGCGTTCTTGCGGCGGGCCTTCTTCTTACGACGTCGCTTCGAGGACATCGAACCCTCCTTATCTGCTCGGTGCTCCATTGCGGACGGTCCAACGGGCGGGCTCACCCGGTGATCACCGGGCCGCCTACCCACCCACACCGTGGCAAACACCCGGTGCGCGTGCAACCGGCGGTGCGGTGCCGGGCGGGGGTGGACTGATGTGCGGAGGCCGCCGGTCAGGGCCGGTGGCGCAGGGGGTGGTCGTCGGGCACCTCGACGACGGCGATCCGCACGCCGTCGGGGTCCTCGATCCACATCTCGACCAGTCCCCAGGGTTCGCGTTTCGGCGGTCGCAGGACGGTGACACCCTTGGCCCGCAGTTCCTCGTGGGCGGCCTCCGCGTCGTCGACCTGGAGCCAGATCCGTAGGGCCGACGAGGGCGACTCCTCGCCCCGGCCGGAGACCTCCAGGAATCCGCCGCCGAGGAAGTAGACCGTGCCGCGCTCGGGGCCCGTACCGAATTCGCGGTAGACGGCGAGCCCCAGGGCCTCGCCGTAGAAGGCGCGGGAACGGTCGGGGTCGGTGGGGCGCAGCAGAATCCTGCTGCCCAGTACGTGCACCATGGGCCGAGCCTACGCCGCCGCACCGCGGGGCGGCGGCTCCCGCGGGGCCGGTCAGCTGGTCAGTTCGTCGATGAAGTCCTCGGTGCAGCGGTCCTCGGCGGCCCGCCCGTTGGCCCGGTCCATACAGGTCTCGAAGTCCTTGAACTCCGGGGAGTCGAACACGGAGACGGCCACGACGAGAACGATCGCCGAGCCGATGAGCCCGAGCGCGCCGAACGCGGCGCCGACTATGGCCATCACCCGGCGCGGCGCGCGGCCCTGGCGGGTGCGGAGCGCGGCGATGATGCCGAAGACGACGGCGAGCAGGCCGAGGAGCAGGCCGCCCACGACGGTCCAGAAGAACAGGCAGGCGAGGAGCCCCAGCACCAGGGCGGCGACGGCGAAGCCGTTCGTCCGGGCGGGCGGCTGACCGCCGTAGGGGTCGTGACCGGCCGCGGGCGGTGCCGAGTACGGGGAGTCCGGGTACGAGGGAAGGGACATCGGGATGGCGCTCCTGTTCTCCTGTGCTTCCCGTCCACCTGCCCCGTGGCCCGGCCGCTATGCCGCCGTTTCGGTCACGCTCCGGCAACTACCCGGCCTGACCGGGCGCTGTTCGGCGGAGCTCGGCGGACAGGTGGTGCTGGAGCGGCCGGCCGACCGCGGCCAGGTCGTGGACGAAGGCCAGCGCGTCCGGGCCGGCCAGGGTGTAGCGGCGGCGGGTGGCGTCGACCTGCTTGGCGGTGGGGGCGAGGGAGACCTGCTCGGTGGCGAGGTCGACGACGCCGTCGCGGGCGTGGCCCGAGAGAATCTCCGCGATGCCGGTGGGCTGGGTGATCAGGGCTTCCGTCCGGCCGTCCGGTCGCAGCCGCCACCAGCCGGTCTCCCGGGCGGAAGGCCGCAGGGGGTTCCCTGCCGCGTCGAGCAGCCAGGCCCGGGCCTCGTAGGCGAGGAAGGGCCGCCCGTCGTGGCTGAACGTGACCTCCTGCGCATACGTGAAGTCCGCCTCCAGCGTCGGATACCCGCCGCTCCCCGTGCCGCGCCAGGTGCCGAGGAATCCGGTCACCGGGGCGAGCAGCGGATGCGGCGGGGGACGCGTCGGCGCTCAGCGCGTCGGGGAAGGGGAAGGGGACGTCGCGGAAGGGGTGGTTCATGCGGGGGTGCGCTCCTGAATCCGTCGGGGCCGGTGCCGGGTCGCAGCCTAGGGGGTGTGGCGCACCGGTGCCGCGAGGTGTGAAGCGGGGCGGGAGACGGGGTCGGTCAGAGTCCGAGGTCGCTGAGGCGTGCCTCGTACCGGATGGTGAGATCCTCCGTGTCACCGCCTGTCGCCGGGTTGTCCCAGAGGGCCTCCAGCTCGGAGCGGACGGACTCGGGCAGGGCTTCGTACCGCTCGGACCAGGTGTCGGAGTTCGGTATCCAGTAGCCGACGACCTTGAAGCGATGGGCCGGGAGCCCCAGCTCGCGCCGGAGGTAACGGCGCACGGCACGCAGGGCGTTGGTCTCCCCGGCCACCCATACGTACCCGCCCGCGAGGTCCGTGCCGGGCGGGACGGCGGCGGCCACCAGGTCGGCCAGCCTGCTCGGGCCGTGGCCGTTTCCGCCGTAGGTCCAGGTCACCTTGGAGTCGGCGGCTTCGTGCAGCGGCAGCGCGGCCGAGGCGTCGGGCGCCTCCAGGACCACCCGGGTCCGGACATGTTCCGGAGTGTTCTCCAGCAGCCGGGCGGCGGCGGGCAGGCCGGTCTGGTCGGCGACCAGCACCTGCCAGGAGAGATCCTCCGGGGGGCTGTAGAGCCCGGTGGGGTCGTTGACACCCACCGCGTCGCCGGGACGCGCCTCGGCGGCCCAGCCGGACGCCACACCGCCTTCGTGCAGCACGAAGTCGATGTCGACCTCGCCCGCCTCCGGGCGCACGGCGCGGATCGTGTACGTGCGCATCGGCGCGACGGGCTGCCCCTCGGGGGTCTCCCAGCCGCCCTGCTCGGTGGTGCGGGGCAGGGAGACGTCGGTGCGGTCCGGGCCGTGCGGGAGGAAGATCCGCACGTACTCGTCGCCGACTCCGGTGCTCCTGAAGCCCGCCAGCCCCTCTCCGTGGAGGGTCACGCGGGTCATGCTCGGGGTGAGCGGCTGCACTCGGGCGACGACGGCTCGATGGATCGTCATGGACACTGCCCCTTCGTACGCATGGTCGGCCTGAGCGCCTCGCCCGGGGACGAGAGAACCGAATTGACTTAGGTCACCCTAACCTTCCATGTGTGGCGGTTCGAGACGGCCTCGGTCATGGCCGCCGGCCAACGGCGCCGGCCCTGCCCTCCGCCGTCCGGCAGAGAAGCCCGGCGGCGCCGCCTTCGCGCGTCTGCCGATCGGCCGATGGATCCGGCGGACCCCCGAAACCAAGCTGGTGACCACGGCGGACACCCGCAACAGCACCCCTGGCAGACACTCGGAAACAAGGAGCTCACCATGCCCTTCACCCCCCTCGCCGCACTCGGCATCGCCGCGCTGACAGCACTGACCGCGGCGCCCGCCGGCGACGCCCCCGCCACGAAACGGGCCGGCACCGCGAGCGTCCACGGATCGGCACGGATCCACTATGCGTTCAGCCCCGACGACGACATCCGCTTCACGATCGACGCCGAGGCGGCGCCCTACTCCCGTCCGCTTCCCGGCCTGCCCCAGGGACTGCCCACCGATGCACGGGGCACGGTGAGCTTCCGCCACGCCGTCGCCGCCACAGGGCAGATCGCCACGGCGAAGGCCCGGGTGGACTGCCTGGTCACCGGCGGCGGCACGGCGACGCTCACCGCCGTGGTCACCCGGTCCGACGTGGGGCCCGTCGGCGAGCGCCTGGGCTTCAGCGTCACCGAGGGGCACAGGGGCGAACCGGATCGGCTCGGGTTCTCGTGGGGCGTGGCGAACGTCGATCCCGAGAAGACCGACGAGAAGGGCAACGTCACCGCCCCGAGGGTGGGGACCTGCATGGCGCCCGCCCCCTTCGCTCCGGCCGTCCGGGGCGGGTTCACGGTTCGCCACGCCGAACTGCCGACGTCGCCTCCCGCCGTGATGCGCTGACCGGACGCGGGCGTGCTGTGCCAGAATCCACCGCATGCCAGTTCGATACCCGCGCCCCCTGCGCCCCGGTGACCGCATCGGCGTCACCTCCCCTTCGAGCGGAGTGCCCAAGGAGCTGCGCGAGCGGCTCGCCGTGGCCGTGCGCGATGTGGAGGCGCGGGGGTACGAGGTCGTGACCGGCCGGTGCATGGACGGCTCCGGGCACGTCAGCGCGCCCGCGGCCGAGCGGGCGGCCGAGTTGACGGCGATGCTGACGGACCCCGGCATCCGGGCCGTGGTTCCGCCGTGGGGCGGCGAGACCGCGATCGACCTGCTGCCGCTGATCGACTGGGAGGCGGTGCGGGCGGCCGAGCCGACCTGGGTGGTGGGCTACTCCGACATGTCGACGGTGATGACGCCGCTGACCCTGCTCACCGGGGTGGCGACCGTGCACGGGAACAACCTCATGGACACCCCGTACCGGGTCCCGGAGGGGCTGGTGTCCTGGTTGGACATCGTCACCGCCCCTCCGGGCCACCGCTTCACCCAGATCCCACCGGAACGGCATCGGGCCTCGGGCTGGGACGACTGGGCGGCGCACCCCGACTCCCGTACGCTCACGCTCGACGTCCCGGGCCGGTGGACCCGGCTGGACGGCGGCGGCGACGTGGAGGTCGAGGGGCGGCTGATCGGGGGCTGCGTCGAGATGCTGTGCAACCTCACCGGGACGCCGTACCTCGACACCTCGGCGTTCGCCCGGGCCCACGCCCCGGAGGGGCTTCTCGTGTACGTGGAGGCCGCCGGGGACGACGCGTTCGCCATCTGCCGCTATCTGCACGGGATGCGCCTGGCCGGCTTCTTCGACGCGGCCAACGCCGTGGTCGTGGGCCGCACTCCGGCCCCGGATGCCGCCTCCCTCACCCAGCACGAGGCGGTGCTGGACGCGCTCGGACCGTTGAACGTGCCGATCGTCGCCGACGTCGAATGCGGCCATGTGCCGCCGTACCTGCCGTTCGTCAACGGGGCGCGGTGCCGGCTCGTACACACCGCCACGCGCAGCGAGGTGACCCAGACGCTGGGCTGAGCGCCGGTGGACTCCGCATCCGGCGACGGCGGACGCGGGGCGGCTGCCCGCCCAGCGGCACGTCCACCACCCGTGTGCCGCCCAAAGCCGTGGCAGAGGCCTTGCCCTTATGAAGGCGCTGCAGTCGCGGAAGATCGACGAGCACCGGGCCTGGGTTCTCGGCCGCGCCGTCCCTCAGCCCTCCGCCAGCACGGCGTCGATCTCGCCGAGGAAGTCGTCCAGGTCTCCAGGGTTCCGGGAGGTGATCAGCGGCCAGCCCCCGGCGTCGTCGCGGACCACCGGCTTGTCGATCCAGCTGCCGCCGGCGTTGGTGATGTCGGTCCGCAGCGAGGCGTACGAGGTCAGCGTCTTGCCCCGGACGTAGTCGCCCTCGACCAGCGCCCACGGCCCGTGGCAGATGGCGGCCACCGGCCGGCCGGAGGCGGCGAACGAGCTGACGATCCGGGTCGTGGCGTCCTCCAGCCGCAGCGAGTCGGCGTTCAGGGTGCCGCCCGGGACGAGGAGCAGGTCGTACGCGGCGGGGTCGACGTCGTCGAGGGTGAGGTCGGGCTGCACGGTCTCGCCGGGATCGCGGTCGCCGACGAGGGTGCGGATCGTGTCGGCGGAGACCGCCGCCACGCTGACCTGCGCCCCGTGGTCGCGCAGGTGCTTCACGGGGACGACGAGTTCGTCCTGCTCGACGCCGTAGTTGGTGACGACGGCCAGGATCCGGCGGTCGTCGAGAGCGGTGGTGGACATGGACTGCTCCGTTCCCGTGATGGGTTGATGAGTTGTTGAGTTGATGGCTTGATGGTTCATCCGGCCGTCATGCGAACGCATTCGGCCACCGTGTCACGCAGGCTGCCGGTCCGCGCGAGGATCTCGCGCTGGATCCGCGCCCCGTTCCCGCGCCGGACCATGGTGGCGAGGGCCTTCTCCGCCGCTTTCAGGTCGCCGCTCTCCTCCAGGGAGTCCCGCACATGGTCGAGCAGGGCCCGGAGGACATCGGGCGCGGGCTCCGGCCGCCAGGTCCGGGGGTGGACCAGCCGGCCCTCCAGGCCCGAGCGGCCCGCCTGCCAGGAGGCCGCGCGCAACAAGGACGTGGTGGCCTCGGGCGGCGGCTCGCCGGCGCGCCACTCCTTCGCGGCCGTGTCCACCAGTCCTCGTACGAGCGTGGCCAGCAGCACGGTGTCGGCCGGGTCCAGACAGACGTCCGCGACCCTGACCTCCACCGTGGGGTAGCGGTGCGAGAGGCGCGCGTCGAAGTAGACCATCCCCTCGTCCCGGAGCACGCCGGTGGCGACGAGGGACCGGACGCTCTCGTGGTACGCCTCGGCGGAGCCGTGGACGTCGACCGGGCCGGCCGACGGCCACCGGCCCCACACCTGGCTTCGGTAGCTGCTGTACCGGCTGTCCTGCCCCTGCCAGAACGGCGAATTGGCGCTCAGGGCGAGCAGGACGGGCAGCCAGCAGCGCACCCGGTCGAGCACGGCCACGCCCTCCTCGTCCGACTCCACCGAGACATGGACGTGGCAGCCGCAGGTCAGCTGCTCCTGGGCGGTGAGGCCGAAGCGCTCCGCCATCCACCGGTACCGCTCCCCCGTGCCGATCTTCGGGCTGGCCGGGAGCGGTGAGGTCGCCAGGGCCACGACCGACGCCCCGGCGTCGGCGGCGTGCCGGACCGCCTGGGCACGCCACCGGTGGACCGACTGGGCGAGCTCGCCCATGTCCGCGCAGGGGTGTGTGGAGAACTCCAGCTGCTGACGGTGCAGCTCCGGCTCGAAGGGCGACTCCCCGGCCGTGTCCTTCTCGGCGATCGCCAGCACCGCAGAGGACAGCGCCCGGGTTTCTCCGCTGCCCTCGTCGACCAGCAGCAGTTCCTCCTCGACTCCCACCGTGCGGACCACGGGGCCTCCCTTTCGACGCTCGACAGGTCAGGCGGAGAGGACGGAGTCGTCCTCGGGGCGGGCGCCGGGCAGCTGGTGGCGGGCGGCGACCAGCGCGCTGTCCACGTCGCTCGTGCCGGTCGACACGCACAGGGTGTACGCCACGTCGTCCATGCGCTGCCGGGCCTCCGGGCCGCCGCTCTCCGCGTGCAGCACACGCAGGACCTCGTACTGCTCGATCAGATTGCGCAGCACCGTGGGGTGGGCCATCAGCATGCGGGGCATCCTTCCGCCGGATTCGTCGGGTGATGTCGCGCCCGAGCGGGGCGACGTGTGCCGAGTGGGGCATCGCCCCGGGTACCCACGCTCGGGCGGGTCACACTCCGCGGACGCCTTTTCCACCACCGTCTTCCGCGGCCCGGCCCTTGTGTCCCCCGCCTCATCGGGTCGGGTGACTGCTCCGGCCCGCAGCGGGTACCCACCTGGGCGCATCACTCCTCCCCGGGCGCTCCGGGGCCGTACGGAAGGAAGCTCTCATGACCGACCGCAGGCCGGAAGGCACCGCCTACACCGGGGCTTCCGGCAGCCCGCCCCCCGTGCCGGCGGACATGCCGGACCAGCAGACCCAGGAGGGCGAGGACGCTCTCGACATACCGGTGCCGGACCGGGTGGCCCGCGAGAACGACGGGCCCGAGCTGGACGAGGCGGGCGCCGGCCGGAACGCGCCGCGCAACGCGGGCGCGCACCCCGAGGATCACCCCGCCCCGGACGAGGCGACGGGCTGACCTGCCGCCTCCGCCCCCGCATGACATGCCGGTGCCCCGGCCCTCTCGAAGGGCCGGGGCACCGGCATGTCGCAGCGGTCAGTGGTGTCCGCGCGCGCTGCTCGACGCGCCGCCGAACAGTCGGGCCAGCGCCCGGAAGGGCAACGTGACCACGGTGGCGATGGCGCCTCCGATGGAGCGAAGCACGTCCGCGATGGCCTTCAGCATGAATCTGCCCTCCGTTCTCGCTCCCAGAAACACCAGGGGCGTTGGGTTCGCGAGCCACCGCGTACCCGCACCGAGGCGGACCAATCCCCGGAGCGGCCACCCGGTCGGAGGACAGCCGGCGCCATTCAGGGACCGGTCCTGGGGACGGTCACGACCCGGTTCCCCGCCGGGCTGGGCCGGCTTCCCTGGTCGCGATGCCAGTGGATGATCGTGATCGGCCTCGGGACCGTGTGATCCTTTCGCGCACGATGTCGATCACGTTCTTCCCCTGCATCGGCACGGGCCCAGGACGGCCTTCCGTCCCACTGACTCATGGCCCGGAACGCCCTGGAGCCCCGGAGCGCGTCGCGCTCCGGGGCTCCAGGGTCGGTCGAACCCGGATCAGGCGGTGGTGATGTTCTCCGCCTGCGGGCCCTTCTGGCCCTGGGTGATGTCGAAGGTCACCGCCTGGCCTTCCTGGAGCTCACGGAAGCCGGTGGAGTTGATATTGGAGTAGTGCGCGAAGACGTCGGGGCCGCCGCCGTCCTGCGCGATGAAGCCGAAGCCCTTTTCCGAGTTGAACCACTTGACGGTTCCGCTGGCCATGCCTGTACCTCTCAGCAGTAAACGGATCCGCACCGCGCGGACCCGGAGGTGATCGCCCTGGTTCTCAGGCACTGCTCAGCAAAACGCCCGCGCCAGGCGCGGGCAGGTACTGCGAACCACGACATCTGTCGGCGACGCTACACGGCGGGATCACTCCTCACCAGAGAGCAACGCCATTTTGGCGTGGATCATCCTCAAGGTCACCGTCTCGTACGACAGTGGCCACCACCCGTTCAGGCGGCATCGGGCTACTGGATGAACCGTGGCAGCCAACGTGCCTGGTAGTCCGGGTGGCCCGCGTACTCGGCGGCGAGCTGCCGTACGGCGAAGCCCAGGCCCACCGCGCGGCCGGAGCGGAAGTCCTCGGCCGGGCGGTCGGTGTCCAGGTCGGCCACCTCGACGTACTCGCCCAGCATGACGCGGTTCGTCTCGATGCGCTCCAGGGTCCGCGCGGGGTTCTGGAGGGCGATGTGCTGGTCGAAGCCCCGGCCGCGCACCGTGAACGCCACTCCGCCGGTGCGGTCGTGGACCTCGCCCGGCACGTCGGCCGGGCACCGCCATCGGTCCCCGCCGGCGGCCAGTGCGACGTGTTCCTCGTCGGCGAGCCGCGCCCGGACGAAGGCCACCATGTCTGCGTTGCCGCCCATGTGGATGCCGCTCCCTTGCGCTGATGGATCTCTGCACTCGATACGGGGAGCATTCTGATGGACCGGACGCGGCGCGATCCACCTCCACATCCGGTTCACCCCACCGTGTCCCCCGCGTTCGATCCGTTCCCGGCGGCCTGGTCGGCGAGGAGCTTGTGCAGGGGTTCGGTCTCCCGGCGGCGGTACTCCTGCACCGCCCAGCCGTTGCCGTCCGGGTCGGTGAAGTGCATGAAGGTCGCCCCGTCGTCGGGGGCGTACCGCTGCGGCTCGGAGACCTCGACACCCCGGCCGACGAGTTCGGCGTGCGCGGCGGCGATGTCGGTGACGCAGAGCTGGAGCCCGTGGTACGTGCCGGGCTGCGGGGTCCCCGTGGGGTTGGGCACGCCGTCGGTGAGGGCGATCGAACAGCCGGAGCCGGGCGGCGTCAGCTGGACCACTCGGGCGCCCGGCATCACCTCGTCGTCGATGTCGACGTGGAAGCCGAGTCCGTCCCGGTAGAAGTCCCGGGCCCGGTCGATGTCGGTGACGGGAAGCACGATCACTTCGAGGGTCCAGTCCATGGGTCACAGCCCTTTCGTTGGTCGGTCGGTGTCCGGGTCGGTCCGTGGATCGTCCGGGTCGGGAGATGGTGCGTCCGGGTCGGGCCGGGTGGCGTCCGCGCCGGACGTCGGCCCGTCCGCCCCGCCGTCGCCCGTTCCCTCCGCCTCCGCGGCGAGCGGCGTCGCGCCGCCCTGGAGGCGGGCCAGGTCGGCGGGCCGGACCTGGATGACGAACAGGGCGACCAGGGCGGCGAGCACGGCGAAGCAGGCCGCGACGACGAAGGCGCTGGAGACGCCCGAGGTGAGCACCTCGGCCCCCCAGGGCGATGGCAGCACCTCGGTCCTCCGGAACTCCAGTTTCTGGGCGGGCGTGGCCTCCTCGAGAAACTTCGGCACCTGGTCGGTCGCCTCGTTGCGGCTGGCCGTGCCGAACGTCGTGACCAGGATCGACAGCCCCAGCGAGCCTCCCACCTGCTGGGTGGCGTTGAGGATGCCGGAGGCGGCACCCGCCTCCTTCGGGCGACGCCGGAGACGGCCATCAGGGTCAGCGAGACGAACTGCATGCCCATGCCGAAGCCGAACACGAGCATCGGGCCGAGGATCGAGCCGAGGTAGGAGCTGTGGACGTCGGTCAGCGTCAGCCAGCCGAGGCCGGTGGCCGCCAGGAGCGCCCCCACCACCATGAAGGGTTTGGGGCCCCAGCGGGGCAGCAGTTGGGAGGTCAGGCCGGCGCTCACCGCGATGACGGCACTGACCGGCAGGAAGGCGAGCCCGGCCCGCAGCGGGCTGAATTCGAGCACGTTCTGCACGAACAGGGTCAGGAAGAAGAACATCCCGAACAACGCTGCGGCGAGGCTGAGCATCATCGCGTACGACCCGGCGCGATTGCGGTCGCGGAACATCCACAGAGGGGTGATGGGCTGTTTCGAGCCGCGCTCGATCATGATGAAGACCGCCAGGAGCACCACGGCGGCCGCGAACGAGCCGAGGGTGAGCCCGTCGGTCCAGCCGTCCTCGGAGGCGCGGATGAAACCGTAGACGAGCAGCACCATGCCGACCGTCGAGGTAAGCGCGCCGATGACGTCGAAATGGCCCGGACGGCGTTCGGACTCCGGGATGAAACGCGGGGTCGCGAAGGCGATCAGCAGGCCGATCGGGACGTTGACGAACAGGACCCAGCGCCAGTCCAGCCATTCCACCAGCATCCCGCCGGCGAGTAGCCCGATCGCGCTGCCGCCGGCCGAGACACCGGCGAACACCCCGAACGCGCGGTTGCGTTCGGGGCCTTCGCGGAAGGTGGTGGTGATCAGCGACAGGGCGGTCGGCGAGGCGATCGCGCCGCCGACGCCCTGGAGGGAACGGGCTGCCAGCAACTGCCAGCCCTCCTGGGAGAGTCCGCCGAGCAGCGAGGCGAAGACGAAGAGGAGCACGCCGAAGATGAAGACCCTGCGGCGGCCGAGGATGTCGCCGAGGCGCCCGCCGAGCAGCAGCAGCCCGCCGAAGGTCAGCGTGTACGCGTTGACGACCCAGGACAGGTTCTCGGTGGAGAACCCCAGGTCCTTCTGCATGTGCGGCAGCGCGATGTTGACGATGGTGACGTCGAGCACCACCATCAGCTGGCACGAGGCGATGACCAGCAGCGCCAGTCCGCTCCGGTGCCGGTCGTCCGCCGTGGCCGTGGGCGTGGGTGTCGCGTGGGAGCCCGTCATGGTGGAGTTCGTCTCTCGTGCCGAGGGCAGTGCCCTGTGTGAGCGCGGCCGTTCACCCGATCGACGTTAAGCCGGAACCGGGGACCCTGCCATTCGAGCGGAAGCCCGCCGCACCCGGCGCCGCGACCTCACTGGAGCGCGCGGACCGCGGTGCGGAAGACGGCGGGCGCCCGGTGGGCCGCGGCGACGATCAGCCGGCCCGACGCCGGGTGCCCCGCGGCGCCCAGCAGGGCCGCGGTGAGCAGCCGGTAGCGGCGGGTGACCCGCGCCCAGTGACGGGGGTAGTCCTCGGGCCGCCCGGCGGTCAGGCAGTCGACCGCGGCCGTCGCGGTGCCTACCGCGAGGGCGATGCCCTCCCCGGTGAGGGCGTCCACGTACCCCGCGGCGTCACCGACCAGCAGGACGCGCCCGGCCCGTCGGCCCAGCGCCCGCTGACGCAGCGGGCCGGCCCCGCGTACGGGAGTGGCGGCCCGGCCGTCCGCGAGGCGGGCCGCGAGGGCGGGGAAGGCGGCCAGGTGCTGGTCGTAGGGGCGGCGGTCGCGGCTCAGGACGGCCACGCCCACCAGGCGCTCGCCGACCGGGGTCACGTACGCCTCGCCGTGCCGGGACCAGTGCACCTCGACGTGGTCCGTCCAGGGGGCGAGCGGGTAGTGGCGGCGCAGCCCGTAGCGCCCGGGGCCGGGGACCGGGTGGTCGAGGCCCAGGGCGCGGCGCAGCGGCGAGTGGAGGCCGTCGGCGGCGATGAGCCAGCGTGCGGTGAGTCCGGCGGCGGTGACCGTGCGCTCGTCCTGGCGGATCTCGCCCACTTTGGCGGCGATGGTGCGTACGCCGAGGGCGGCGGCGCGTTCGTGGAAAGCGGTGTGGAGTTCGGTGCGGCGGACTCCCGCGCCCGGGCCGCCCCGGAAGGCCGCTTCCGCGCTGCGCCGGCCGTCGGTGTAGCGGATGCCGCGCAGCTCGTGGCCCCGCACCCGGACGCCGAGGTCGCGCAGGGCCGCGACGCCGCCGGGCATGATGCCCTCGCCGCACGCCTTGTCGACGGGGGTGGTGCGCGGCTCGACCACCACGGCTTCCAGGCCCGCCGATGCGGCCCGGATCGCCGCGGCGAGCCCGGCCGGTCCGCCGCCCGCGACGAGGACGTCGATCACGCCCGTGCGTCCACGGCCGGGAGACGGTCCAGCGCCTCGTCCTCGCAGCGGATCCGGACGGCCATGAGCGCGGTGTTGAGGGTGGTGAACACGAGGGCGGTCACCCATGCCCCGTGGACCAGGGGCAGGGCGAGCCCTTCGGCGGCGACCGCGACGTAGTTGGGGTGGCTCAGCCACCGGTAGGGGCCGCCGGTGACCCGGGGCAGGCCGGGGACGACGATGACGCGGGTGTTCCACCGGGGGCCGAGCGTGCGGATGCACCACCAGCGCAGCGCCTGCGCGGCCACGACGGCGGCGACCATGGCCCAGCCGACGACCGGCGGGAAGGGCCGGTCGGCGAGGTGGACCTCCGCCAGGCAGCCGGCCAGGAGCGCGGTGTGCAGCGCGACCATCGCCGGATAGTGTCCCCGGCCCGATTCGACGCCGCCCCGGGCGAGGCTCCAGCGGGTGTTGCGGCGGGCCACCACGAGTTCGGCGAGGCGCTCGGCGGCGACGGCGAGCACGAGGGCGGTGTACCAGGTCATGGGCCGTTCCTTCCTACCAGCGCAGCAGCACCAGTTCGCAGCAGAACCCCGGGCCCATGGCGAGCAGCAGTCCGGGGGTGCCCGGCTCCGGCCGGCGCTGTTCGATGGTGTCCCGCAGGACGTGCAGGACCGAGGACGAGGACAGGTTGCCGATGTCGGCCAGGGAGCGCCAGGTGACGTCGAGCGCCCCGTCGCGCAGGTCGAGGACCTCGGTCACCGCCTCGAGGACCCTGGGGCCGCCCGGGTGGCAGACCCAGTGGGCGATGTCCTTCGGTTTGAGACCGTGTTCGCCGAGGAACTCCCGTACGTCGTCGGCGAGATAGTGGCGTACGACGTCGGGCACGCCGGGATCGAGGACGACGCGGAAGCCGGTGGAGCCGATGTCCCAGCCCATGACGTGCTCGGTGTCCGGGTACATCCGGCTGCGGGTGGCCACGATCTCGGGCCCGGCGACGGCCCGGCGTCCGCCGAGGGCGACCACGGCGGCCGCCCCGTCCCCGAACAGCGCGGTCGCCACGAGATTGGCGGGTGAGGTGTCGTGGCGCTGGAAGGTGAGAGAGCAGAGCTCGACGGACAGGAGCACGGCCACGTCGTCGGGGCGGCCGAGGAGGTAGTCGTGCAGCCGGGCGGTGCCGGCGGCTCCGGCGACGCAGCCGAGGCCGAAGACGGGCAGTCGTCTGACGTCGGACCGCATCCCGAGGCGAGTGACGAGCCGGGCGTCGATCGAGGGGGCGGCGATGCCGGTGACGGAGGTGAACATCAGCAGGTCGACGTCGGTGGGGCGCAGCCCCGCCGTCCGCAGCGCGCCGCGTACGGCCTGGGCGCCCAGGTCGACGGCGGACCGGATGAACACGTCGTTGGACGGGCCGAAGCCGTCGAGGTCGCGATAGCCGTCCAGCGGCAGCACCGTGTGCCGGCTGCGGACCCGGGCGTTCTCGTGGAGCCGGTCGAGGACGCGGCGGTCGGCGCCGGGCGGCAGGCAGGTCCGGGCCACCATGTCGGTGACCTCGCGCTGGGTGTGACGGTGCGACGGCAGTGCCCCGTGCACCGCGGCGATGCGGGTCATCCTGCCTCCTGCTTCGGTGGCGTCATGCCCCCATCCTGCCCACAAGGCGGGATGAATGCCGCAAAAGACCCGCCCGGTCGTGGCATTGACGGGGCGACAGCGCTCTACGATCGCCCGATGGACGCCACGGAGAGGGTGAGCCCGGCGGGCTCCGTTCCGGTCGACGCCGCTCCGTCCGGTACCGGGCGGCGGGGCGGCCGGTTCGTGGGGCTCGCGCTCGCGTGCCACCCCGGTCCCGCGCTCGCGGTGACGGCGCTCACCTGCGCCCTCGCCCTCGGGTCCGGCCTCGGTGGTCCGCGTTCCGCGCTGGTCACGGCGGCCGTGCTGACCGGGCAGCTCTCGGTGGGCTGGTGCAACGACGCGTACGACGCGCGGCGTGACGCCCGGGCCGGCCGCCGAGGGAAGCCCGCGTCCGACGGCACGGTCGGGGCGGGCGCGGTGTGGGCGGCGGCGGTGGTCGCGCTCGCCGTGTGCGTACTGCTCTCGCTGGCCTGCGGGGTTCTCGCCGGTACGGTGCACCTCGCCGCGGTCGCGGCCGCCTGGCTCTACAACCTGCGCCTCAAGGCGACCGCCCTGTCCTGGCTGCCGTACGTGGCCGGGTTCGGAGCCCTGCCCGCCGCCGTCGCCCTCTCGCTGCCCGGCGGTCCGGCGCCCCGGTGGTGGACGGTGGCGGCCGGGGCCCTGCTCGGGTTCGCGGCGCATCTGGCCGACACGCTCCCGGACATCACGGTGGACCGGGCGGCCAGGATCCGAGGCCTTCCGCACCGGCTGGGCGACACGGGGACCCGGCTCCTGCTGCCACTTCCGCTCCTCGGTGCGACGGCAGTGCTCGCGCTCGGGCCGCCCGGACCGGTGGACGCCGCGGGTGCGGCGGCGCTCGTCCTGGCGGGAGCGGCGGCGTTCGCGGGCCCGGCGCTCGGCCGCCGTTGGCGCAAGGCGGCGCTGGCCGGAGCGGTGGCCGTGGCGGCGGCGGATGTAGCGCTGCTGCTGGTCGGGGGCGTGGCGACGGGCTGAACGGACCTGCGCCGGACGGCCCCCTCGCGGCCGGGGCCTCGGCCCCGGTCCCGGCCGAGGACGGCAAGCGGCCGCAGGGGTCGTACACCGTCTCGGCGCAGGTTCACCCGCGCGAAGCGCGGAACCCCCTGAGATGTTCCCGTACTGGCGGATCCCCCCGCCGGTACGGGAACACCTCTTCTCCCGGCCGATCCGGTGGTGTCACGGCTCCGGGAAGTGCAAGGCCCCGGGGCTACCCTCCGCGCATGATTCCCACGGTGGTCTGGGGTACCGGCAACGTCGGCCGCGCCACGATCCGCGCCGTCGAGGCCCATCCGGCGATGACACTCGCCGCCGTCCTCGTACACGATCCCGCCAAGGTCGGCCGTGACGCGGGCGAACTCGGCGGTCTCGGCCGCCCGCTCGGGGTCGCGGCCACCGACGACATCGCCGCCGTCCTGGCCGTCCGTGCCGGGGGTGTCCCAGGCCATGCCCCTCTCGACCATGTGGACGTCCGTGCCTGCCTCGGCGAGGCGGAGGGCGGCCACGGAGCCGCCGTATCCGGTGCCGACGACCAGGACCGGTACATGGGCCCCGGATCCGACCGGTGCCGCCGCCGCACGGACATCCGCCCATGCCCGTGGGGCGTGCCCGGCGATCGCGGCGACCCCCCAGAAGAGAACCTGTTCCAGTGATGAAACTTGGGGGTAATTTCCCGGCGACCCCCGGTACGACGAAGGAGCCCCGGACCGTGCGGTCCGGGGCTCCTCGCGCTGTTCGGGCGCGCGGGGATCAGTAGGCGCCGAAGACGTTGTCGATCGAGCCGTAGCGGTCCGCGGCGTAGTTGCACGCGGCCGTGATGTTGGCGACCGGGTCGTAGCTGTCGGTCGAGGTGCCGGGCACGTGGTAGGCCTGGAACGTCGGGTCGATGACCTGGAGCAGCCCCTTGGACGGGGTGCCCTTGACCGCGTTGGAGTCCCAGTTGTTGATGGCGTTCGGGTTGCCGGAGGACTCGCGCAGGATGTTGCGGTGGATG
Organism: Streptomyces sp. S063; assembly: GCF_002832675.1. Taxonomy (NCBI): domain Bacteria; kingdom Bacillati; phylum Actinomycetota; class Actinomycetes; order Kitasatosporales; family Streptomycetaceae; genus Streptomyces; species Streptomyces sp. S063. The sequence continues at coordinate 7,239,342 of NZ_CP021707.1, read as the reverse complement.
CCCTCATAGGTGCCGGGGATGCCCCGCTCGGCCATGATCGCCAGCGATTCCCGGATCCAGCCGTCGAGATCGTTCGTGTAGGTGACGGCCTTCTTCTCGGCGGCCGGAGCCGCCTTGGCCACGGGGGCGGTGTTGAGGCGCTCCGACCGGTCGGCGCGGTCCGCCGCGGCACCGCGCGCGGCGGACGGGGAAGCCTTGGCCGCCTTGTCCTTGGACGAAGCGGCGGACGCGGCTCCGATGACCAGCTTGATACCGGGGTGAATGAGATCGGGATTCGATCCGATGACCTTCCGGTTACCTTCGTACAACTTCTTCCATCCGCCGCTGACGGAATGCTCGCGGGCGATCTTGGAAAGGGTTTCGCCGGCCACCACAGAATGCTTGGCAGGGTCGGCCTTCGCGGCGGAATTCGCCGGCGTGGCCGCCGCGGCGGGCGCCACGGCCTGCGGGGCGACGGCGGGTGCGGGAGCGGCGAAGGCGCTGGTGGCGCCGATCACCGGGAGGGCGAGGACGGCTCCACCGGTGGTCACGGCGGCGAGGCCGCGGCCGAGCGAGGTGGACTTGGGACGGCGGTGCTGACCCTTTGCGGGCATGGGGGTTTTCCTCTCCGGCGCCTGCGAGGTGAGCTGTCGGATTCAGACGGGAGATGTCTGGCCGCACGGTCGTGCGACTTCACCCCAAGCCGTTCCGGTTACGGATCGGCGACTTACCTGGGTCCCCCGCTCCTGCCGTACGTGAGTGGGTTTCGGATTCCCGGACGGCGGCAGGATTCGGCGTTCCATCCGGATTGACGGTGACCGTAGGCGAGAAACGCCGGACGGAACAAGCCCCCCATTCCTGATCTCCTTTTCCGCACATGATCGAATTGCGGAATTCCCGGATCGGGTGACGCCGTCATGGCGTCAACTTTCTTCGCACAGAAGGGAACCGATGCGTCCACTTCGACGTCCGGACTCTCGGACGTGACGCTCACCACTCCCTCGCGGCGATGGCGAGAACGGGACCAAACAAATGCTCCCAGAATCCCCGATAGGACCTTTACGGATCAGGAGACCCATAGAGGTCAAATCGACCATATCGGAATAACGAAACGGGCCAATCGGGCACTCTAGGCAGGGGCGGTCGAAGGGTCCGCGCGGCGATCGCTTACGGTGTGGGGTGGAGACTAGTAAGCCAACCCTTACCTCCGACGTACGCTGTACCTGCCCGCGTTCGCCCGCCCCGAAGGATCACCACGCCATGACACGCCCCGTCCGCGTCGCCATTGTCGGAGCCGGCCCCGCCGGTATCTACGCTGCGGACGCGCTGCTCAAATCCGAGGTCTGCCAGGACCCGGGGGTCTCCATCGACCTCTTCGAGCGCATGCCCGCGCCCTTCGGCCTCATCCGCTACGGCGTGGCCCCCGACCACCCGCGGATCAAGGGCATCGTGAAGGCCCTGCACCAGGTGCTGGACAAGCCCCAGATCCGGCTCTTCGGGAACGTCAGCTACCCGCACGACATCGGCCTGGACGACCTGCGGTCGTTCTACGACGCGGTGATCTTCTCCACCGGCGCCGAGGCCGACCGCGCGCTCGACATCCCCGGCATCGAGCTGGACGGCTCCTACGGCGCGGCCGAGTTCGTCTCCTGGTACGACGGGCACCCCGAGGTCCCGCGCACCTGGCCGCTCACCGCGGAGAAGGTCGCCGTGCTCGGCGTCGGGAACGTGGCCCTGGACGTGGCCCGGGTCCTGGCCAAGACGGCCGACGAGCTGCTGCCCACCGAGATCCCGGACAACGTCTACCAGGGCCTCAAGGAGAACAAGGCGCTGGAGGTGCATGTGTTCGGGCGGCGTGGCCCGGCGCAGGCCAAGTTCAGCCCGATGGAGCTGCGGGAGCTGGACCACTCCCCCAACATCGAGGTCATCGTCAATCCCGAGGACATCGACTACGACGAGGGCTCCATCGCGACCCGCCGCGAGAACAAGCAGGCCAACATGGTCGCGCAGACTCTGGAGAACTGGGCGATCCGCGACACCGGCGACCGCCCGCACAAGCTGTTCCTGCACTTCTTCGAGTCCCCGGTCGAGATCCTCGGCGAGGACGGCAAGGTCACCGCGCTGCGCACCGAGCGCACCGAGCTGGACGGCACCGGCAACGTCCGGGGCACCGGCCGGTTCACCGACTGGGACATGCAGAGCGTCTACCGCGCCGTGGGCTACTACTCCGAGGAGCTGCCCAAGCTCCCGTTCGACGTGACCTCCGGCACCGTCCCGCACGAGGCGGGCCGCGTCATCGCCGGGAACGAGCACATGACCTCGGTCTACGTCACCGGCTGGATCAAGCGCGGTCCGATCGGCCTGATCGGGCACACCAAGGGCGACGCCAACGAGACGGTCGCCTGCGTCCTGGAGGACCGTGCCGCCGGCCGTCTGCCCGAGCCGGCGACGCCCGCTCCGGAGGCCGTCGAGGCCTTCCTCCAGGACCGGGGCGTCCGGTACACGACCTGGGAGGGCTGGCACAAGCTGGACGCCCACGAGCAGGCGCTGGGCGCGGCCCAGGGCCGTGAGCGGATCAAGGTCGTGGAGCGCGAGGGCATGCTGGACGCCTCCGGCGCCTGATCACCACGACGCCTTCTAGGAGGCCGGATCCGGAGGGTCCATCGGACGCCCCGGGTCCGGCCTCCTGAAGGTGCGCCACAGATCGGGCCCGGACTCCCGCTCCGTCCTGGGCTGCCGCGCCCGCGGAGCCGCGGTCCAGCGGGCCGCGAGCAGGAGCGCGATGTCGTCGGGACGGTCGGTGGCCGCCCGGGCTTCCCCGATGACCTGGTCGGCCGTCTCGGCCAGGGGGACCGCGCCGATGCGTTCGACGGTGGCGCGCAGCCGCTCGATCCCCTCGTCGATGTCCGTCCCCGGGCGCTCGATCAGCCCGTCCGTGAACAGGGCCAGCATCGCCCCCGGTTCGAGCCGCATCTCCGTGACCGGGTAGGCCGCGTCCCCGTCGACCCCGAGCACGATGCCGCCGGGCAGGTCCAGCACCTTCGTCCGGCCGTCGGGCCCCCGCAGCACGGGCTGCGGATGCCCCGCCCGTACAGCGCGGGCCACGCCGGTCGCCGGGTCGAGGGTGATGTAGCAGCAGCTCGCGAACTGCCCCGGGTCGAGGTCGATCAGCAGCCGGTTGGTGCCGCTCATCACCTCCCGCGGATCATGGTTGCTCAGCGCGAACGCCCTGACGGCGCTCCGTAGTTGCCCCATCGTCGCGGCGGCGGAGACACCGTGGCCCTGGACGTCCCCGATGATCAGGGCGAGTTCGCGGCCGGTCTCGATGACGTCGTACCAGTCGCCGCCCACATCCATGCCCTGGGTGCCCGAGAGATAGCGCCCCAGCGTGTCCACCCCGTCCACCTCGGGCAGCCGGTGCGGCAGCAGCGCGTCCTGGAGTCCGCGGGCGAGGGCCGACTCGCTGTCGTAGCGCTGGGCGCGTTGCAGGGCCTGCGCGATCAGCCCGGCCAGAGCCGTCAGGACCGTACGCTCCTCCGGGCTGAAGCCCCGCGGCCGGTCGAAGCCGAGGATGCAGGAGCCGACAGGCCGCCCCGAGGCGATGAGCGGCAGGAACGCCCGCGCCCCGACATCCGTGTCGATCGGGATGCCCGGATAGGCCTCGGCCAGGCGCTGCATGGACTCGAAGAAGATCGGGCGCCCCGTGGTGAGGGTCTCCACCCCGGGAATGCTGACGTCGAGGCCGACCCCGTCGAACCGGTCGAGGAAGCCCTTGGGGAACCCCGTCTCCCAGGCCAGATGGAGATGACGCTCGTTCAGCAGATAGATCGCCAGCTGACGGCCGCCGAACGCGGGCAGCAGCTCGTCCGTGACGACCGCGGAGACCTGACGGGCCGTGACCGCCTCGGTCAGCGCGATGGCGAGGGCCACCGGCCGGTAGAGCGCGGAGGAGCGGTCGGCGGTCGAGCCGATACCCAGCCCCGGCGTCGTGACGGAGCCGGGGGCGTAGGCAGGCTGGTCGGTCGCCTGAAGGACCACGCTCACCCCGTCGTGCCCCGGGTACAGGGACACCGACAGCCAGAGCGAGGGCGGACGCCGGGCGAGGAAGTGGACGGGCTCGTCGGCGATCAGGGCGGCCCGGTAGTGGTCCTCGTAGGCCTCGTGCCCGAACCACGGCAGGGCCTGCCACACCTGATGGCCCACGAGTTCCGTACGGGAATGGCCGAGCATTTCCTCGGCGAGGCGGTTGGCGTACGTGATCCGGCCCAGCCGGTCCAGGGAGAGGATTCCCCGGGGCAGCCGGTCGGCGGCCTCCGGCACCACCGGCCCCGCACCAAGGTCGACCAGGAAGCCGGTCAGATGGCTGGCGGACACATCGCCGTCGGGGTGCGTCCAACGGCCGGACAGCTCCAGCAGATGGGACCGGCCGTCGGGGCCGCGCAGCCTCATCCGGCGGACGACCGGTTCGGCGGACTCCACCGTCTGCCGGGCCAGCGCCCACAGCCCGTACACGTCCTCGGGGACCAGCCGTTCGGCGAGCGCGTCGACGGTGCCCGGGAAGGCGGCGGGCTCGAAGCCGAGGATCGAGCACAGTTCGTCGTCGGCGGAGACCCTCCCGGAGTGCAGATCCCAGTCGAAGCGGCCGACCCGCACCGGGGGCGTGGTGGCGGCGGGCAGTTGCACGGGGACCGGCTCGGTCTCCCACACGCAGTCGCCACCCCTTCGCTCCAGATCGGTGAGCGCGGCGCCGAGCCGACGGCCCAGGCGGTGGAGCCGTTCGCCGTCGGCGGGGGCGACGGGCTGCCCCGGCGTGGAGGCCCGCAGGACCGCGATGACGCCCATGCTCCCCCGGGGCCCGGTGATCGGCACCCACAGCGAACCGAACGGGAACGGCAGCCCGGCCATCAGCTGCGGGAAGCGGCGCATCGCCTCCTCCGCGTCGGAGAGCAGCACCGGCCGGCCGGTGCGGTAGGCATCGGACACCGGGAAGGGGCGGTTCACGTGCACCCGCCACCAGGGCCGGAACAGCGGGCCGGGCAGTCCGGCGAGCACCGCGAGCCGTAGAAGTCCCGGCGTTTCGCTGCGCAGGTAGACACCGCCCGCGTAGCCGTCGCTCGACTCGACGGCGCTGACGAGGGCCTGGGCGAGGACGAGGGACAGCTCGTCGGGCACACGGCAGGCGTCGTCCGCCCCGGCGACGGTCCCGTGTCCGGCGGGCGGGGAAGACCGGGGCGAATCGTGCCGGGTCACACAGCCAGCATGCTCCCGGTCCGGGGTACCCCGCACCTCCGGCGACCGGCCGCCCCCCGACAGCCGGTCGCCGGTCGCCATGTCAGTAGAGCTTGGCCACAGCGGTGCGGGTGGTCTTCTTGAACCCCTTCAGCGGAGCGCCGTCCAGCTCGCCCATCTGACCCCACTCGACGACGGTGACCGCCCGGCCGTCGCGGCCCACCGAGAAGAGCCCGATGTCGGTGGAGCCGACCTCCGGGTAGGAGGTGTCGATGCTGTAGACGTGCGCGCCTTCCTCGACGTTGATCCTGCCCTGGTAGAACGCCTCCCCCTCCAGGCCGGGCTCCTGCTCCTTCAGCCGGTCGAGGCAGGTCTCCACGGCGCTGCGCAGATCGGCGGCGAGCTTCTTGGCCTGGGCGGTGGTGGCGGCGACCGTGATGGTCTGGCGGGCGTTGGTGTCCAGCTCGGTGCGGAAGTCCCGATGGCGGGTGCCGGCCGCCGGGGTGATCCCACCGGTGCACACGGACCCTTCCGCGGGCACGCCCTTGCGCACCGGATCGGCCGTCCAGGGGGTGTGCGAGGCGGGCAGCTGGCCCGCGCTCAGGAACTTCGGCTGGGCGGGAGCGGGCGCCGGGGCCGCGGCGACGGGCACCTGGGCCAGAGCGGTGACGGCCAGGCCCGTGGCCATGACGGTGAGGAGGGCGGTACGGAGGTTGCGCATGGTGAGGTTTCCCCGTTTCGGATGGTGCGGTCAGGTGATCCGTACGGTCCGGCCGTTCGTACGTACGACGTCGCGCCGAGACGTACGGAGCCCGGTGGGGCCGCACGGCGGCGGTACGGAACGGGCACCAGCCTGGGCCGCGGCCCCGGATCCGGACAAGCACGCCACGGCTTCCGGCCGGGCTGGAACCGTCCCACCCCTGGTGACGTGGGTGTTCTCGGAGGGCTGGAACGCCCTGGAACGGCGGCAGGGGAGGTCGAGCGTGTCGGGTGACGCCGAGGGGGCCGCACGGGTGGTGCTGGCGGAGCGGCTGAGCGCGCTGCGGGAGGGGTCGGGCCGGACGTACGCGTCGCTGGCCCGCCGCATCGGGGTCAGCGGTTCGACGCTGCACCGGTACTGCACGGGTCGGACGGTGCCCGCGGAGTTCGCCCCGGTGGAGCGGCTGGCCCGGTTGTGCGGCGCACCGGCCGAGGACCGGGAGGAGCTGCACCGCCTGTGGCTGCTGGCGGACGGCGAACGCCTGGACCGGCAGGGGGTGGCGACGCAGCCCGAGAGCGTGGCGGGCCCGTCGGCGGAGGGGGCCCGGTCCGGTCCGGTCGACGAGGAGCCACCGGACGCGGTGCCGGCCCCGGGCTCCGCACCCGTCCCCGCGCTCACCCCAGCCTTCGGATTCGGCTCCGGCTCCGGCTCCGGGCAGTCCGGCGCGGTCGGGCGCCGCGCTTTCCGGAAGCCGCCTCTCCGGTCGCCCCGGGCACGCCGGTACGGGCAAGGGCTCGGCGTCCTCGCCGCGGCGGTCCTCGTCCTCGCCCTGGTCGTGGCCTTCGGGCGGCCGTGGTCCTCGGGACCCGACGGGCGTACGTCCGTGGCCCACGTCCCGGGTGGGCCCTCGGCGGACAGCCCGGAACCCCCTCCCTCCGGCTCCCCCGCACCCGGGAAGCCGCACGGCACAGCGAGCGGATCCTCGCGGGAATCACCGTCCGGTGGTCCCGTGCCGACCCCACCGCCCGGTGCCGGTCCGCGCGGCGAACCGCTCCCCCGGCCGTCCGGGTCCTCGAAGGCCCCGGCGGCCGGGCGGGTGCCGTTCACCTGGACCGGTGACGCCCACATCTGGAAGAACGGCTGTGACCACTCCTATCTCCTCGACCGGGCGCCCGCCGCCGTACCACCGCCCCCGGTGCAGGCCGACGCGGCGTCGTGGGCGGGGGCGCTCGGCGCCGTGCACGCGGGCGAGACCGGGGTCCGGATCACCCTGCAGGGCCGGGACGAGCGGGCCGTGGTGCTGGAGTCCCTGCGGATCCGGGTGGTCGAGCGCCGCTCACCGGCCGAGGGCCGGGTCTACCGGATGAGTTCCGGCTGTGGCGGGTCCCTCACTCCGAGGATGTTCGACGTGGATCTCGACGCCTCCCGCCCGGTGGCCCGCCCGGTCGCGGGCAACGACTCGGGCGACCCCATCGAGGCGGTCGCCTTCCCGTACCGCGTCTCGGTCACCGACCCCGAGGTCTTCCTGATCACCGGCCGCACGGTCGGCTGCGACTGCTCCTGGGTCGCGGAGCTGGCGTGGAGCAGCGGCGGGCGGTCCGGCACGGTGCGCATCGACGACGGCGGGCGGCCGTTCCGTACGAGCGGGGCACGCGGGCACTCCACGCTCGACTACGACACGTCCACCGGCCGCTGGGTGTCCGTGACGGACACCGCCGAGGCCGCCGAGGCCCCTGAGGCCGCGTCCTGAGCCGGTGACCGGGCTCGGAGGCGGGCGGGGCCGGAGGCGCTCATGCTGGTGGGGCGGGCGACGTGCCCGGCGGACCGGCGTCGGCCGCAGTCGATCCTGGTGGAGGTGCCGATGGATCCCGTCACCGCCCTGCGGCGGATCGCCTTCCTGCTGGAACGTTCGCAGGCCGCCACCTACCGGGTGAAGGCCTTCCGTACGGCCGCCGCGGCGGTGGACGCGATGGCTCCCGGGGAGGTGGCCGAGCGGGTGGCAGCGACATCCCTGGAGCGGGTCGCCGGCATCGGGCCGCGTACGGCCGAGGTGATCCGTGAGGCCCTCGCCGGAAAGACGCCCGGGTATCTGGACCGGCTGGAGAAGGAGGCCGCGGCCGAGCCGCCCGTCGAGGGGGGCCAGGACCTCTTCGCGCGGCTGACGGGCGACTGCCATGTGCACTCGGACTGGTCGGACGGGGGCAGCCCGATCGAGGAGATGGGCCGGACCGCCGCGGAGCTGGGCCACGCGTGGGCCGTCCTCACCGACCACTCGCCCCGGCTGACGGTGGCCAAGGGCCTGTCGCCGGAGCGGCTGCGGGAGCAGCTGGAGGTGGTGGAACGGCTCAACGAGGAGTGGGCCCCGTTCCGGCTGCTGGCGGGGATCGAGTGCGACATCCTGCCGGACGGCTCGCTCGACCAGGAGGACGAGCTGCTGGAGCGGCTCGACGTGGTCGTGGTCTCCGTCCACTCCAAGTTGCGGATGGACCCGGCCCCGATGACACGGCGGTTGGAAGCGGCGGTGCGCCATCCGCGGGCCCATGTGCTCGGCCACTGCACGGGACGGCTGTTGAGCGGGCGTGGCCGCCCCGAGTCGCGGTTCGACGCGGACCGGGTCTTCGCCGCCTGCGCCGAGGCCGGAACGGCGGTGGAGATCAACTGCCGTCCGGAGCGGCAGGACCCGCCCCTGCGGCTGCTACGGGCGGCCGTCACCGCGGGGACGCTGTTCGCGATCGACACGGACGCGCACGCCCCGGGGCAGCTCGACTGGCAGCGGTCGGGGTGCGCCCGTGCCGAGGAGTGCGGGGTGCCGGCGGACCGGGTGGTGACGACCTGGAGCGCGGAACGGCTCCTGGAGTGGGCCGGCTGACCCCGCACCCGGCTGCTTCCGTGACGCCGCACGGCCCGGCCCCGTCAGCACCGCACACGTACGCCCGCCCCGGGGGCGTGTACGTCCTCCGCGGGCGGGCGGGTGGCCAGGCGCCGACGAGGCTACTTCTCGGGGTAGATGTCCCCGGCCTCCATGGCGCTCTGCTGCTCGCTCCGGTCCCGGATCGACCGGGACTTCTTCTCCAGCCGCTCGCGCTCCTGCGGGTCGCTCGCGCGCTCAGCCGCCTCGTGGAGCTGCTGGGCCTTCTCACGCATCTGCCGAGCCAGGTCGGCGGGTTCGTCCGAACCGCTCATCACCACTCCTTGCACGCCGGGTACGGGACCTCTGCCCCCAGCGAACCAGCGACCGGCCGCCTCCGCATCCCGCGTGGGTCGGGGCCGGATCGCCGGAACCGGCGGTGGAGCCCTGACGTGCGCGGCCCCGCGGGTCAGACGGGCTGCCGGCCGAGCCGTCGCAGGAGCGCGCGCAGGCGGGGGTGGCGCGCGTGCGCCTCCCCCGAGCGGCGGTCCAGTTCCTCGCCGAGCCGTTTGGTGCGCTCCTCGATGTCGAGTTCGGCCAGCACCCGGTCGATCTCGGCCAGCAGAGCGCCGTGCAGCTGCCACTGGCGCGGGTGCTCCTGGACGTCCTCCAGCAACAGGTCCGCCACGCGGTCGCGGGTGGCCCGGCTGCGCACGAGCGCTTCGGCGAGCCCCTCCTCGGCCGCCTCGGCGTCGGCGGCCAGCTGGGTGGTGACCAGGACGGCGAAGCTCTCGAGCGCATCGGCGAGGTGTCCGAAGAGCTCCTGGAGCAGCTCCGACACATCGGCGGGAAAGAGTGACTCCTCGGTACGGGCCTTCGCCAGGTCGGTGAGGGTGCGGGAGAGGACGCGCAGGACGACGGCGCAGATCTCCAGGGTGTCGAGCCCGGTCCGCAGGACGACCCGGTGGAGCAGCCCCTGTCTCACCCTCGGGTTGAGGGTCAGACTTTCCTCCGCCTGGCGCAGGGAGGCGTCGACCTCCACGATGTCGTGGTCGAGCCTGCGGGCCTCGTGCAGCCGGGCGGCGGCCCGGGAAACGGGGTTGTTCCCCACGACCTCCTCGCCCATGCTGCGCAGCATCGTGCCCATCCGGGCGGCCAGCGACTCGATGGAGGCGCCGGCCGAGCCGACCCAGACGGGCGGGGCGAGCAGCAGGTTGAACAGGAGCCCGACCACCGCACCGATCAATGTCTCCCACACCCGGTCCCAGGCGGTGTCGGCGACCTGCGAGACGCCGAGGACGAGCATCGCGCTGATCGCCACCTCGGGCACGAACTCGTTGACCCGGACCAGCCGCCCGATCAGCAGGGAGGTGAAGATGGTGAGGCCCAGGCTCCACCAGCTCAGCCCCACCAGGGAGCTGAAGCCGATGGCGATGAGGACGCCGACGATGACCGAGTTCACCCTGCGGATGCCGGTCGTGAGGGTCGCGTAGAGGGTCACCTGGACGACGAGGAGCGCGGTGAGGGGCGCGGTGAGCGGGGCCGGTTCGGGCAGGAGCCAGACGGCGACGGAGTAGGCGATGACGGCGGCGGCCGTCGAGCGCAGCGTCTGCACTCCGGCGGGTTCGGTGGTGCGCTGCACGAGTTTGACGACGGGGGCGGAGACTCGGGGCATTCCTTGACGGTGCCCCGATTCGCCCCGCCGCAGCGCTCCTCCCGGCCGGGCTCCGCCGTACGGCCCCGCATCCGGGCGCGGGAATCCCGACGGCGTGCGCGGGGCCGCGGTCGGAGAGACCCTGGAGGCATGGCTGTACTAGTGAATCCCCCAGGAGAGACACCGCCGGCCGAGGGTTCCATCGGCGAGGCCCACGAGGAACGCGCGGACGGAGGGCTGTGGGAGCACCCGGGCGTCTGGACCGCCCTGATCGTGCTGGGAGCGCTCGTGGTCGCCGGGTTCTTCCTCGCCCGGATCTTCGGTTACGGATGACCGGCACGGTATCCGCATCGGCGCGCCGGACCGCCGACGCGCTGCTGGAGGAGTGCGGGCGGACGTACGCGGAGGAGGCGGGGATCCGACTGCGCGACACCCCTCAGCCGCTCTACCAGCTGCTGGTGCTGAGCCAGCTGCTGAGCGCCCGGATCCGTGCCTCGGTCGCCGTGGCCGCCGCGCGGGCGTTGTTCGCGCACGGGATGCGCACGCCTCGCCGGATGGCGGACGCGACCTGGCAGCAGCGTGTGGACGCGTTGGGCGAGGGCGGCTACCGCCGCTACGACGAGCGGACCTCGACCCAGCTCGGGGAGGGAGCCGACCTCGTTCTCGACGTCTGGAAGGGCGACCTGCGGCGGCTGCGCGCGGAGGCGGACGGTGACACGGAGGCGCTGCGGGCGGGACTCCGGCGTGTCCCAGGGATCGGCCCGGCGGGCGCCGGCATCTTCGTGCGCGAGGTGCAGGCCGTGTGGCCGGAGACCGGGTTCTGGGTCGGTGCCAAGGGGCTTCAGGGGCCGAGCGGCTCGGTCTGCCGACCTCCGGCGATCGGCTCCTCGACGTGGCGCGCGACCGGGACCGGGCCGCGTTCGCCGCGGCGCTGGTCAGGGCGGCTCTCGACCGGGAGACGGCCGAGACGGTCCGGGAGGCGGCCCTCGCCCGGAAGTGACCGCCGGGTGGCATCGCGGAGGCACGGACGCGGGGCGGCGCAAAGGCGCGGGCCGGGCGAAGGCCCGGTATCGCGACGGCGCGGATCACGGCGAAGGCGCCCGAACAGAACGGTGACAGCTCGCCCGGCCGTACGGTGACGCCGCGAGCCACGGCGAAGGAGCCCGGGCGGGCAGGGCGCGCGGGACATGGCGAGGGCGCCCGGCCGTACGGTGACGGCACGGGCGCCTCGCTCGCTCTCAGTGGCCGGAAGCATCCCGCGACGCGCGTGCCAGGGCCTCCTCGCGGCGGGCCTCGGCCTGTTCCCTCCGGCCCTCGGCCTTCAGCCGCTCGTTCTCGAGGGCGATGCCGTCCGATTCCTTGATCATGCCTTTGAGCCTCCGCGCTTTGGCGCGGGCTATCTCGGTGCTCTTTCCCACAGCTGCCTCCATGCCGCGAGGGAGATACGCGCTTCCTCCCTCCACTATGCATACGCGTGCCGTGGAACGCAGGGGGCTACAGCAGCGGATTGTCGTCGTCGTCCGGGCCGCCGCCCTCGACCCGCAGCGCGAGGTCCTGGAGGACGTCGGCCGACGACACGTCGGTCTGCCCGGAGTCGTGGACCTGGGCCAGCATCGTGAATGCCAGAGTGAAGGCGCTCACGAGCTGTTCGACCGCGCCGCCGACCTCGCGCCCGACGACGGCGACCACCTCCTCGACGGAGAAGTCGTCGGGGATGGCGATGTGGGGCATCGTCTCGTTCAGCAGGGCGGTGACGGCGCCCGCTCCCGCGTCCAGATCTTCCCGTTCGAGGTCCGCCTCCAGCAGACGCTGCATTTCGCGCGCCTCTGTGAGGATGCCGATCACGCGCTTCACGACTTCCCGTTGCTCCATGGGCGCGAGCATAGGGTGTGCAACCCGGTCGCAACGTCCGGTCGAGTTGACTTGCGTCCGGTTGTCGCAGCGCTGACACGGCCGGAAAGGGGCAGGTCCATGGAGTGTGACCCGGTATCACCCGCCGTCGGGCTGACGCCCGCCGCGGCCGTTCTGCTGCGGGGGCTGCGGGCGGAGCACGGTCCGCTGATGTTCCATCAGTCGGGCGGCTGCTGCGACGGCAGCGCGCCGATGTGCTATCCGGCGGGTGAGTTCCGCACCGGGGACTCCGATGTGCTGCTGGCGGAACTCGCCGTCGAGGGAATGTCCGAAACGGTGCCCTTCTGGATGTCGCGAAGCCAGTACGCGGTGTGGGCCCACACCCGGCTGATCGTCGATGTGGTGGAAGGCCGCGGCAGCGGCTTCTCGCTGGAGGCCCCGGAGGGGGTGCGCTTCCTCATCCGTTCCCGTCTGATGGAGGGGGACGGATGAGGAACGTGCCGCCCGTCGGCGCCCTGCCGGCGAGCGGTGCGCGGGCCGCGCCGGCGCGAGTCGGCGAGGACGACGCGGTCCCGGTCGTCCCGTGAGTGGGGCGCGGTTCCTCAGCGCTGCGGGCGCCGGGGGCGGGAGCGGTTCTCCTTCATGGCCCGGCGGATCTCCGCGGCGGTGGAGCGTGCGTGCTCCGTGGTGGCCGTGTGGTCGGCGACCGAGGTGACGAAGCGGTGCAGCGGCTGCCGGCAGTGGACGCAGGGGGCGTCGGTCGTGAGGTGGTAGCCGTCCTCGCAGAGCGGGTCGGTGCAGGAGCCGGGCCGCAGGAGCTGTTCGGCGATGTCCTGGGCGCTCCACCGGCGGCGGCCGTCCTCGTCGAGTTCGCCGAGCGCGTGGGCCCAGCGGAGGTTCCAGCGCCGTTCGACGCGCTCACGGAGCTGGGCGGCGCTGCGGACGGCGATCTCCTGGTGGATGAGGTCGTGGACGGTGCTGGGCACCCGGCCGCCGAGGGCCTGGAGGAGTTGGTGCGGCAGTGCCTGGAGGACATAGCCGCGGGGGTTGCTCCGGGCGTTCTCCCGCCAGCGGTCGCAGGAGCAGGAGCCGTCGGGGCGCCGGGGGGCGTGGCAGCGGCCGCACAGTCCGCGGCACTCGGCGCACAGCCCGCCGTCGAGCCCGTCCAGATGGGGCGCGGGGCCCGGCCGCACTCGTGGCAGCAGGCCGCGCACGGACCGCAGAGTCGCTCGTTGCCCGCCTTGGTCGTCCAGGTCCGCATCTGGCACCGGCAGCACAGAGCGGTGTTGCAGTACTCGTGGTGGGCGGCGCCCGAATGCCGGCCGGAGGGCGGAAAAGACATCTGCCCATTGTGCGGGATGTCCGGGGTGGATGCGGACGGTCAGGGGTGCAGGCTGCTCACCAGGTCTGCGGTGGCCCCTACGCCGTCGTGGATGGTCGGGGCCATGCTCGTACCCGCGAGGAAGAAGCCCAGCAGGAGGCAGACCAGGGCGTGCGAGACCTTCAGTCCGCCGTTGCGCAGAAAGATCACCGCGAGGATCACCAGAAGCAGCACCAGGGAAATCGAAATGGCCATGACCAACCTCCTCCGCCGCGCCTGATTTGCGGCTTTCGGCCGCCAGTGTGGCGTAGCGGAGGGGCCGTTCGGCGCACTGGCGTGTCCGCCGAACGGGTACTTCCGGGAGGTCGTGCGTTACGAGGCCGGTGCGCTGTGCCGTCGCGCCCGCAGGAAGTTCTCGAGCCCTGCCAGGTCGTCGGTGTTGAGGTGGTCGACCCCGGCGGCGAGCAGTTCGGACCAGACGGCCTCGCGTTCGGGGCCCGCCACGTCCGGGGTGGCCCAGAAGCGGATGCGGCGGCCTTCGCGGTGGGCGGTGGTGACGAGGGTGCGGAGCCGGTCGCGCTCGGCCCGGGGGAAGGGGCCCGCGCCGAGCCAGCTGAAGCTCTGGGTCCAGTTGGCGCTGACGAGCGGGGCGAAGGAGGCGGGGGCCGGGGTGCCGAGGTCGTCGAGGCGGCCGTCGTAGAAGGCGAGGCGGGTGCGCTGGGCCGCCATGGGGGTCCGGGCGGCGCGGTCTCCGGAGATGACGGCGGTGACGGCCTTGGGGACGGTACGGCCGTGCTGGTAGCGGGTGAGCATGCGGTGGTGGCGGCGCAGTTGCCGGTCCAGCTCGTGGTAGGCGGCGACGCCGTCGGCCTTGATGTCGATGAGGAGTTGCAGCGGGGCGCGGTGGTGCGGGTGGACGCCGCCGTGTCCGGCGCGGACGAGGGCGGCGAGCGGGTCGAGGTAGAGCGAGGCGAGGGTGCGGGTGGGGTCGAGGGTGGCGGGCTCGTGGGCGACGAGCAGTTCGCCGTCGACCAGGAAGATGTCCGCCTCGACGCTGGTGAACCCGTGGGCGAGCGCGTCGTGCAGCGGGCGTGGGTGGAGGTAGTCGTTGTGCGCGTGGGCATGGCGTAACGGACGCGGGCCGCGCGGACGGGCGGGTGCGGCGACCGCCGTCGCGGTGGGGACGGCGACGCCCGCTGCGGCGGTGGCGAGGGCGACGGTGAGCGCGCGGCGACGGGTGAGGTGGGCCATGGGGACTCCCTGAGCGGCGGACGGGGTCGCGACGAGTATGGGGGCGCGACGAGCATTTCCGTCAGGTACCTGACAGGTGTTCGGCGATGTTTCACGCCACGGCCATCTCGGGGGCGTGTCGCCGGCCGGACACCCGGCCGGCAGGCGACTGGCCCTCGGGGCTGTCGTCCACCTCCCGTCGTCGCACGATGGGCGGGAATGTGATGACAGAGCCCTTCGACCTAGAGCTGTCTGAGGTGGTCGCGCAGCCGTCGGGCGGCTTCGGCCATCAGCGCGTCGACGCCCGGCTGCGCACCGGCCGGCACCGACGACTCGGTCAGGACGGCGATGGCGAAGGTTTGTCCGTCGGCGTGCTCCACGACCCCGATCTCATGGCGCAGATTCAGCAGCGTGCCCGTCTTGGAGGACCATCGGCTCGCGTCGGAACTGAAGTCCGGGGTCAGCCGATGGCGCAGCACGTTGTGGGCCAGGAGGTCGCGGAGCCGTTCGGCCACGTCCGGATGGATCTTCGACGGCGTCCACAGGGCCTGGAGGAGGTCGACGAAGGAGCGCGCGCTGCCGGTGTTGGCGCGGGTCGTGTCGAGCTGGGGCACCCGGTGGCCGCGTCCGCTGGTGCCCGCGTCGATGGCCAGCGCATGGGCGAGGTGCACCTGATCGGCGTCGAAACGCTCCACGGGCGTGTCGAACAGTTCCTCCGTGTGGTGCCGGACGGTGATCCCGCGCAGGTCGGCCTCCTGGAGGAGGTCGGCGACCCGGGCGGGCGGAGTGAGGTCGAACAGGGCGTCGGCGGCCGTCCCGTCGCTCAGGCAGGTGCTGAGGTAGAGCAGGTCGTCGATGGCGATCCGGGCGGGGTGCCGGAAGCGGCTGAGGCCGGTCGGCCCCGGCGTGGTGACCCGCCCGGGCGCCACGTCCAGCAGGGTCGCACCGTCCAGCTCACGGCGCCGGATGCGTTCGAGCGTGGCGAGCGCGAGCGGAACCTTGACCAGGGAGGCCGACGGCAGGTCCGTGTCCGGATCGATGCCCAGCTCCTCCCCCGTGTGCAGGTCCCGCACCAGCAGGCACGCACGCAGGCCGCCTTCGGACAGCCGGGCGCGCACGTCCCGCAACAGGGCCTCGGTGTTCATGCCGCCTTCCCTCCCCCGGCGCCGGCCGGGTCGTCAGCGCCCAGGCAGCGCGTGATGGCCTCGCCCAGCCGCGCTTCCATGGGCAGGGGGTTGCCGTCCGCCACGACCGTGAGGGCGTAGCCCCGGCGCGGCGTCAGCTCTCCGATGGGGTGCCAGGCGAGGGCGAGTTCCGCCGCCTGGGCCCGGGAGCACAGCAGCAGGTCGTCGGAGCAGAGGACCTCGGCCGCGGCGGCCGTCAGATCCGGTGCGGCAAGGACCTGCGCGGGCCACAGGCCCACCGCGTCCCGGAGCCGTGTCAGGGGGTCGCGGATGTGCGGTACGTCGTCCTCCGGCTGGATCCAGACGCGGCGGGCCGGGCCCGGCGCTCCCCGTCCGAGCCGCAGTGTCTCGACGTAGATCCGGCGCACCCCCGCGTCCCGCGCCCCGGCCAGCCCCAGCGGCACGGACCAGGCCGCCCCTTCCGCGGGTACGGCGAGCAGTGCGGCGCGCACCTGCTGGACCCGGAGGAGCTCCCTGCGTCGCGCCGGTCCGGCGGCCCGGAGGTCGAGCCGGACACCGTGTCCCCGCGCCTCGGCCACCAGGCGTGCCAGGGCGGAGGCGGAGCAGACGGCGGGGACGGCAAGCCGCCAGGGCTTGTGTTTGACGGCTTCGGCCTCCTCCAGCAGCACATCGGCCGCCTGGACGAGCTGCCTCGCGGCGGCCAGCATGTCGCGCCCGAAGGGGGTGAGCACCGCCCGCCGGGAGGTGCGCTCGAACAACTGCTCGCCGAAGCGCTCCTCCAGCGCCGCGACACGACGGCTCGCCACCGACTGGGACATCCCGGCGGCGGCGGCCCCGTCGGTGAAACCGCCGTACTCGCTGACGCTCACGAACGCCCGACACGCTCCGACCAGATCCACACCCCCGAGCCTATGCGGTTTCGGCATGGAAACGCCCAGGAGCGTATTGGACCGCATGACCGGCGGGGACGAAGGTGGCTTCGGCAGGCATGATCACGTACCGGGACGGACCGTGCGGCCCCGTCCCCGACACGCTCCGCTCCGGAGCGCCAGGAGGTTTCGCCCATGCATCACCCCCGCGTCAGGACCGCCGTCGCCGGTCTCGTCGCCGTGCTGTCCCTCGTGCCGCTGGCGGCCTGCGGGCAGAGCGACTCCACCGCGCCCCCTTCGTCCGCCAAGCCCGCCACGAGCGCGTCGGCCTCCGCTGCCGCGGCGAAGCCGTACACCGGCGACTTCAAGAAGCTGGAGCGCGAGTTCGACGCACGGCTGGGCGTGTACGCGATCGACACCGGCACCGGACGCGAGGTGACCCACAACGACCGGGCGCGCTTCGCCTACCACTCCACCTTCAAGGCGCTCCAGGCCGCGGTCGTCCTCAGCACCTACTCCCTGGACGGCCTCGACAAGCGGGTGACGTACACCCGCGAGGACCTGGTCGCCCACTCTCCGGTGACCGAGAAGCACGTCGACACCGGCATGACGCTGAAGGAGCTGTGCGACGCCTCCGTGCGCTACAGCGACAACACCGCGGCCAACCTCCTCTTCGACCACGTCGGCGGGCCCAAGGGCCTGGACGCCTCGCTGGAGAAGCTCGGCGACGACATCACGCGGATGGACCGGGAGGAGCCGGAGCTGAGCCGATGGGTCCCCGGTGAGAAGCGCGACACCTCCACGCCCCGGGCGCTGGCCGAGGATCTGCGCGCGTTCGTCCTGGGCAAGGCCCTGCGCGCACCCGAGCGGGCGCAGCTGACGACGTGGCTGCGGACGAACACCACCGGGGACGCGGTGATCAGGGCGGGTGTGCCGGAGAACTGGGTCGTCGGTGACAAGACCGGGACCGGCAGCTACTACGGGGCCCGCAACGACATCGCCGTGGTGTGGCCCCCGGACTCCGCGCCCATCGTGATCGCCATCCTGTCCCACCGCGGTACGAAGGACGCGGAGCCGGACGACGAACTCATCGCCGAAGCGGCCTCCGTGGTCGTCGACTCGCTGTCCTCCTAGCGGTTCATGTGTTCTCCCAGCGGTTCATCCGGCAGCCGCGGCCGGTGTCCTCTCCGTGTCTCGCTCGTCCCAGCGGACCGTACGGTCGCACCAGCGCTCCAGCAGCACCCGGTCGTGGCCGACGGCCAGCAGGGCCGCCCCGGACTCGGCGCGGTATCGCTCGACGACGGCGACCAGGGCGGCCGTGGTGGACGCGTCGAGCATCGCGGTCATCTCGTCGCAGATCAGCAGCCGGGGCCGCAGCACCAGGGCCCGGGCGAGGCAGGCACGCTGGAGCTGGCCGTCGCTCACCGCGTGCGGCCGGCGCTCCAGCAGCTCGGCGGAGAGGCCGACCAGCGGGGCCAGTTCCGCCACCCGCTCGGGGACGTCCCGGCGACGGCCGGTGGACCGCAGCGGCTGGGCGATCAGTTCGCGCAGGCTGAGGCGGGGGTCGGCGGAGAGCCGGGGCTGCTGGAAGACGACACCGACGGCGGTGCGCTGCTCGCGCGGGGCGCGGTGCCGCCAGCCGCGTATCACCGTGCCGTCGAGGGTCATGGTTCCGGCGTCCGGGCGGTGCAGGAGGGCGGCGACCTTGGCCAGGGTGGACTTGCCGCAGCCGCTGGGGCCCAGCAGTCCGACCGCCTCGCCCGCCGCGACGCGCAGGGACACACCGCGGACGACGGGGTCGCGGCGGTCGTAGCCGGCGGTGATCCGGTTCAGCTCAAGCATCGGCGGACTCCTTCGACGGGGAGGCCGCCCGGCCGGTCGGCGCATGGTGGCAGGCCAGGCCCGCCGTGAAGGCCGGTCGTTCGCCGGTGCAGCGGGCGTCGGCGTACGCACAGCGGTCGGCGAAGGCGCAGCCGTCGGGCAGCGCGCCCAGCTCCGGCGGCATCCCGGGGATCGGGATGAACTCCCGCTCGGGCAGGGCGTTCAGCAGCCCCTTGGCGTACGGGTGGCGGGGGCCGGGGGCGCCGAAGAAGGTCTCCGCCTCCGCGATCTCGACGATCCGGCCGGCGTACATCACGGCGACCCGGTCGGCGATGCGTTCGGCGGCGGCCAGGTCGTGGGTGATGATCAGCAGCGCCCGGCCCTCGTCGGTGTGGCGGCGCAGTTCGTCCACGGTCCGCTCGACGAGATCCCGGTCGAGTCCGGTGGTCGGTTCGTCGGCGAGCAGCAGCGGGGCGTCGCCGATCAGGGCGAGGGCGGTCGCCGCGCGCTGGGCGAGGCCGCCGGAGAGTTCGTGCGGGTAGCGGTCGAGATGCCCCTCGGGGAACGAGGCGCGGGCGGCGGCCGCCGCGGCGGCATTCGGCAGCTCGCCGCCCCGGGCTCCGGTCAGCTCGCGCAGGCTCTCCTCCAGCTGGGCCCGGACGGTCCGCACAGGGGTGAGGTGGGCTGCGGGGCTCTGCGGTACGAGACCGATGCGCCGTCCCCGTACGGTGCGGGCGAGGGTGTCTTCGCCGGCGGTGAGCAGGTCCGTGTCGCCGCCGAGCACCGCGCTTCCGGTGGTGGCCGCGTTGGCGGGCAGCAGGCCGAGCAGGGCGGAGGCCAGGACGGACTTGCCGCAGCCGCTCTCGCCGACCAGGGCCAGGCACTCCCCCGGCGCGACGGAGAAGCGGGCGTCGGTGACGGCGGCGATGTCCCGGCCGCCGCGCATCCGGAAGCGGACGGAGAGGTCCCGGACGTCCAGGACGGGCACCACGGTGTTCTCGCGGTCGACGGTCACAGCATCAGCTCCGATTTCCGGCGCGGGTTGATCCGGTCGCGCCAGGCTCCGGCGAGTCCCGCGAGCGCGAGGGTCGGGACGATCAGGAAGAGGCCGGGGAAGAGGGTGGGCCACCAGTCCCCGCGAGCAGCGAACCGCGCGCGGACTGGACGAGGTTGCCGAGGCTCGCCTGATGGGCCGGGAGGCCGAGGCCGAGGAAGGACAGCGCGGACTCGTGCCACATCGCGTGCGGCACCATCAGCACCGCCGCGAGTCCCGCCTGCGGCAGCACACCGGGCAGCAGGTGGCGGACGATGACCCGGGTGCGGGATGCGCCGCCGGAGACGGCCGCGTCGATGAAGGGGCGCGAGCGCAGCGAGAGCACTTCCGAGCGGACGATCCGGGCGGTGGAGATCCAGTGCGTCAGGGCGACCGAGACGATCACCGGCCAGACGCCGGGCCGGAACATCGCGACGATGAAGATGCCGAGCAGCAGGTGCGGGATGGAGGACAGGGCGTCGACGACCCGCATCACGATCCGGTCCGCCCAGCCGCCGAACGCTCCGGCGAGCGCGCCGATCGCCGTGCCGATGACGGTGGCGGTGAGGGCGGCGACCAGGCCCACGAGCAAGGAGACGCGCAGGCCGTAGACGCAGCGGAGCAGGAGGTCGCGGCCGACGTCGTCGGTTCCGAAGGGGTGGGCGAGGGACGGCGGGTCGAGCTTGTTGGCCAGGTCGACGGCCTGCTGGTCGAGCTGGGCCAGTGGCGGGACGACGAGGACGGCGAGCGCCACGACGGTGACGATCACCGCCGAGGTGACGACCCGGACGCGGCGGGTGGTGCGCCCCGGCCGGGCGAGAGCGGTCTCAGCCATCGAAGGCCACCCGGGGGTCGGCGAGTCCGTAGAGGAGGTCGGAGAGCAGGTTGCCGAGCAGGACGGCGGCGGTGGCGAGCACCGTGAGCGCGGCGAGCAGGGAGAAGTCCACCGAGGTGGCGGCCTGGACGGTGGCGGCGGCGATGCCGGGCCAGCTGAAGACCGTCTCGACGAGCAGCGCGCCGGTGATGAGTTCGGGGACGCGGGAGCCGATGAGGGTGAGCATCGGCAGCATCCCGGAGCGCAGGGCGTGGCCGAGCAGCACGGTGCGCTCGCTCAGTCCCCGGGCGCGGGCGCCCCGGACCGGGTCCTCGGCCAGCGCGTCGGCGACCCCTTGGCGTACGTACAGGAAGAACCACGGCAGCTGGGAGATGCCGAGGACGGCCGCGGGCAGCACCAGGTGGGAGGCGACCTGGCCGAAGGTGACGACGTCGCTGGCGGCGTCGGTGAGTCCGCCGGCGGGCAGGACGTCGAGCTTCAGGGCGAAGAACCAGATGGCGAGCAGCCCGAGCCAGAAGGCGGGGGCGGCCTCCAGGGTGTACGCGACGGAGCTGACGCACCGGTCGAGCCAGCCGCCGGGCCTACGGGCGGCGAGGACGCCGAGGCCGGTGCCGAGCAGGATCGCGATGAGGAAGGCGGTGGCGGCGAGCAGGACGGACCAGCCCATGCGTTCCGCGATGACGTCGGCGACGGGCTGGCGCATCACGCTGGAGTCGCCGAGGTCGCCCTGGAGGGCGGAGGTCAGCCAGTCCCACCAGCGGGCGACGAGCGGCTGGTCGACGCCGAGGTTGGCCCGCAGCTGGTCGAGGTTCTCCTGTGATGCGGTGAGCCCGGCGGTGCCCGCGTAGGCCTTGACCGGGTCGAAGGGGGACGCGGCGGCGACGGCGAAGACGCCGAAGGTGACGACGCCGAGGACGGGGACGGCGAACAGCGCCCGCCGTCCCGCCATCCTCGCCATCGGCCCCCAGGGGAGGCGCCGGCTCACTTCTTCGCGTCCCCGGCGTTCTCGGTGGACCACTTCTCGACGTTCCACCAGGGGCCGGAGGCCAGCCCGTGGTCGTGCGGCTCGACCTGGGTGGTGAGGGAGCCGAAGCGGTCGTCGACGACGTAGAGGTGGTCGATGTGGGTGAGGAAGGTGTAGCCCGGGTTCTTCACCAGCTCGCGCTGGACGGTGTCGTACGCCTTCTTCCGCTCGGCCTTGTCCCCGCTCCTGCGCCCCGCCTCGATCGCGGCGTCGACGGCCTTGTTGTCGTACCAGGCCATGTTGTTGAAGCCGTCGCCCGCGAGGGAGGACTTGAGCAGGGTGTACTGGTCGAAGTCGGGGTCGGCCGGGGAGCCGCCGCCCGCGAGCACGGCGTCGTGCTTCATGCGGGGCTCGATGACCTCCCAGGTTCCGGCCTCGGTACGGATGTCGATGCCCGCCTTCTTGGCGTCGGAGGCGTAGGCGAGTGCGTGCTCCTGGCGGAGCTTGTCACCGCTGAGGTACCAGAGGGGGAAGGTGGCGCGCACGCCCTCCTTGACGCGGACGCCGTCCTTGCCCGGCTTCCATCCGGCCTCGTCCAGGATCTTCTTCGCGGCGGCGAGGTCGTGCTTGCGTTCCGTGCCCTCGGTGAACCACTCGCTGTCGGTGGGGACGGGGCCGTAGGCCGGTTTGCCGCTGCCGTTGAGGATGGCGTCGACCATCGTCTGCCGGTCGACCGCCACGTCGAGGGCGCGGCGCACGGCGGTGTCTCCCGCGACCTTGTTGTTGGTGGGGAGCGTCACCGTGCGGTAGTCGTAGCTGTTCGCGGCGTAGGTCTTCTTGGCCTTGTCGTTCGCGAAGCCCTTGGCGAGGTTGGGCGGCAGGATCGCGCCGTCGAGGTCGCCGGAGCGCAGCCGGGTGGCGCGCACGTCGTCGTCCTTGATGATCGCCATGGTGAACTTCTTCACCTCGGGTGCGCCGTCCCAGTAGTCGGGGTTGGCGGTGAAGCTGAGCTTCTCGCCCTTGGACCACTTGGTGAGGACGTAGGGCCCGGTGCCGATCGGCTTGGTGGTGAAGGCCCCGGTGTTGACGTCCTGCTCGCCCGCGATGTGCTCGGGGGCGATGGGCAGGACGGTGCGCTGGGCGAACGGCGCGTAGGGGTACTTGAGCGTGAAGACGACCGTGTCCTCGCCCTTCGCCGTGACGTCCTTCACGGCGTCCAACTCGGTGCGGGAGGGTTGTTGGTCTTCTCGTCGAGGATGGTGCGGTAGGTGAAGACGACGTCCTTGGCGCCGAACGGCTTGCCGTCGCTGAACTTCACGCCCTGCCGCAGCTTGTATGTGTACGTCAGGCCGTCATCGCTGACCTCGGGGAGTTCGGCGGCGAGGGCGGGGCGGAGCTTCATGTCCGCGTCCAGCGCCAGCAGCCCGTCGAAGATCTTGGAGTTGCCGTCCTTGCCGTAGCCGAGCAGCGGGCTCAGGCTGTCGGGCTCGT
The DNA here is from genome assembly GCF_002832675.1 of Streptomyces sp. S063. Lineage (NCBI taxonomy): Bacteria > Bacillati > Actinomycetota > Actinomycetes > Kitasatosporales > Streptomycetaceae > Streptomyces > Streptomyces sp. S063. The sequence goes on along the minus strand of NZ_CP021707.1, from coordinate 7,216,372 downwards.
AGGCGATGCCGACGACGGCCGAGGTGGAGCCCGGCCCGGATCCGCTCTTGGCGCTGTCCGGGTTCGAGCAGGCCGCCGCGGTCAGGGACAGGGCGGTCGCCAGTGTGGCGGCGACCGCCACCCGTATCGATCGGGCCGTCATATCTCTGCACATCCCTGTTGAAGGTCGGCTGCTATTGCGAACAACATGCAATTAAACAGCACGTAAAAGGCCCTGGTACACCCCGCCCCGACAGTCGAGACGTGGTGTGCCGGGGCCGGCACGACAGGGAACGGCCGCTCGGGTCCCGCTTTTACAGCGAAGCGTCGGCCAGCTCGATGGTGAGGACGTCCTCGTCCCGCGCAGGGTGGTCGATCGTGATCGAGCCGGCCGCGCCGACGTAGGCCCCCGTCCCTCCGGTGATCGCGAAGACGTGGGACCACGGCTGAGCGTTCACCGGAGGCTCGGTCACCGCGGGCAGCGGCCGCTGGAAGACCGTGGCAGCCGTGATCAGGCCGTCATCGAGGCTCAGCACCAGCGTCGCCAGGACGGACGAACCGTCCAGCCCCACGGAGACGGGCAGGCAGTGCGCGTTCTCGGTCCCCACACCGGCGCCCTGTGCGTCCGACAGGTCGTAGCGGACGAAGTACGGGACGCCGGCCGTGAGGACGTCCGGGATGTTCGCGCCCGTGCGCCTGCCGGTGAGAACGATCCGGCGGGCCGCCCTGCGCGCCGCGTGGGCGGCCCCGTCCGCCCCGACGACCAGTCCCCCGGCAACGGTCGCCGCCGAGGTCAGCCGCAAAACCCTCCTGCGATCCATGTCCGTCATCGCGTGCCTCACACCCTTGTCAGTCGTCTGTCCGAGCGCACTCGCGCCCCACGGACAAACGGCCACCGGGACGGAACGGATCGCCTCGCACGCGCACACCACCGCAATGGACGAGTCGGCCGACGTGTCCGAAGACGGTCGAGCGCTACGGGGCCGGGAGTTCCGCCAGCTCGGCGACCTCCTCACGGTGGCTGCCCGCCGAGCCGTACGCCACGGAGTCCGCCTTGGCCCGCTTGAGATACAGGTGCGCCGGGTGCTCCCAGGTCATGCCGATCCCGCCGTGCAGCTGGACACACTCCTCGGCGGCGTGCACGGCGACGCCCGAGCAGTACGCCTGGGCCACCGCGACGGCGAGCGGGGCGTCGGGGCTGCCGGTGGCCAGCGCGTCGGCGGCGTTGCGGGCGGCGGCGCGGGCCGAGACGGCCTCCAGCCAGAGCTGTGCCATCCGGTGCTTGAGCGCCTGGAACGATCCGACCGGCCGGTTGAACTGGTGGCGTTCGCGGGTGTGGCGGACGGTCTCGGTCAGGCACCACTCGGCGATCCCGAGCTGTTCGGAGGCGAGCAGTCCGGCCCCGGCGAGCAGTCCGCGCCGTACGGCGGTGGCGCTCGCGTCCGCGTCGGCCAGCAGGGTCCCGGCCGCCCCGGTCAGGGTGACGGCGGCGAGCGGGCGGGTCAGGTCGAGCGGGACGAGCGCCTCGACGGTGACGCCGGGGCTCGAGGTCTCGACCGCGTACAGCCCCTCGGCGGTCGGCACCAGCAGGACATCGGCGGCCGCCGCGTCGGCGACGCCCCGGACCGTGCCGTCGAGTGCGGCGAGGACCGGGCCCGCCCCTGCGGGCGGGGTCGCGAAGGGCACGGCGAGCACGGCCGTACGGGCTCCGGAGGCCAGTTCGCCGAGGAGTGCGGCGGCCGGCCCGTCCTCGGCACCGAGCCCGAGCAGAGTCTCGGTGGCCACGACGGAGCTGGTCAGGTAGGGGGCGGGGGCGACGCTGCGGCCCAACTCCTCCAGGACGACGGCGGCCTCACGGTGGGACGCGCCCTGGCCGCCGAGCTTCTCGGGGACGAGCAGTCCGGCCGCGCCGATGTCAGCGGCCAGCGAGGACCACAGCCGCGGGTCGTACGGCGTGTCGGACTCGGTGGCGGCGATGACCGTCGGCGCGTCGGCCCGGTCGGCGAGGAGGGCGCGGACGGCGGAGCGCAAATCCTCCTCGTCCTGCGAGTAGAGCAGGTCGGGGGTGGCGGGGGGCTGGGTGGGGGCGGTCATCGGCTCAGGTCCTTCCAGGCGACGTCCTTGTCGTTGCGGGGCTCGGCGGGCAGCCCGAGGACGCGTTCGGCCACGATGTTCAGCAGGACCTCGCTGGTTCCGCCCTCGATGGAGTTGCCCTTCGAGCGCAGATAGCGGTAACCGGCGTCCCGTCCGGTGAAGTCGACCAGCTCCGGGCGGGCCATGGTCCAGTCGCTGTACAACAGACCCTCGTCGCCGAGGAGTTCGACCTCCAGGCCGCTGATCTCCTGGTTGAGGCGGGCGAAGGCGAGCTTCATGCCCGACCCCTCGGGTCCGGGCTGTCCGGCGACGAGCTGCTGGCGCAGCCGCTCGCCGGTGAGCCGGGCGACCTCGGCCTCGACCCAGAGGGTCAGCAGGCGCTGGTGGGTGTCGGGGGTGCGCAGCTCCGGGCGTTCGCGCCAGGTCTTCGCGACCGGGCCGATCATGCCGCCCTCGCGGGGGATGCGGGAGCCGCCGATGGAGACGCGCTCGTTCATCAGGGTGGTCTGGGCGACCTTCCACCCCTCGCCGACGGGTCCGAGCCGGTGGCTGTCGGGGATGCGTACGCCGGTGAGGAAGACCTCGTTGAACTCGGCCTCGCCGGTGATCTGGCGCAGCGGCCGGACCTCGACGCCGGGGTCGGTCATGTCGCAGATGAAGTAGCTGATGCCCCGGTGCTTGGGCAGGTCGGGGTCGGTGCGGGCGATGAGGATCGCCCAGCGTGCCAGGTGGGCGCTGGACGTCCAGACCTTCTGGCCGTCGACGATCCAGTCGCCGGTCCCGTCCTGGACGGCCCGGGTGGCCAGCGCCGCGAGGTCGGAACCGGCACCCGGCTCGCTGAACAGCTGGCACCAGACCTCCTCCCCCACCCACAGGGGGCGCAGGAAGCGGCGCTTCTGCTCGTCGGTGCCGAAGCCGAGGATGGTGGGCGCGGCCATGCCGAGGCCGATGCCGATGCGGCGCGGGTCGTTGTCCGGCGCGTCGGCGGCGGCGAGTTCGGCGTCGGCGACCTGCTGGAGGGAACGGGGCGCGTCGAGCCCGCCGAGGCCCACCGGGTAGTGGACCCAGGCGAGTCCGGCGTCGAAGCGGGCTTTCAGGAAGTCGGTGCGCCCGATGGTGGCGGGCGGGTGCGCGGCGAGCAGCTCGCGGGTGCGGCGGCGGACCTCGGCGGCGTCCACGGCGGGGCTCATCGGGCGTCTCCGGGAAGGACGACGATGCGGCCGGTGCTGGTGCCGTCGGCGACGCGCTGGACGGCGTCGGCCGCATCGGCCATCGCGACACGCTCGCTGATCAGCGGCTTCACGATGCCCTGCTCGGCGAGCTTGGTCAGCTCCTCGTGGCAGGCGCGGACGGCGGCCGGGTCCTTGGTGTTGTAGAGGCCCCAGTGCAGTCCGACGACCGAGTAGTTCTTCACCAGGGCGTGGTTGAGGGCCGGGGTGGGGATGACTCCGCTGGCGAAGCCGATGAGGAGGATGCGCCCCTCGAAGGCGACGCACTTGGTGGACTTGGTGTACGCGTCGCCGCCGACCGGGTCGTAGACGACGTCCGCGCCGCGCCCGCCGGTGGCTTCCTTGACGGCGGCGACGATGTCCTCGCTCCGCCGGTCGATGACCAGGTCACAGCCGAGCTCGCGGGCGACGGCAGCCTTGTCGGGGCCGCCGACGACGCCGATGACCTTCGCGCCCGCGGCCTTCCCGAGCTGGACGGCGGCGCTGCCGACACCGCCGGCCGCCGCGTGGACGAGGAGGGTCTCGCCGGGCTGGAGGTGGGCTCGGCGGTGCAGGCCGAACCAGCCCGTCTGGTAGCCGACGTGCAGTGCGGCCGCCTCGGCGTCGTCCAGGGCGTCGGGGGCGGGCAGCAGGGCCGCCTCGTGCGCGACGATCCAGTCGGCGAAGCCGCCGTGGGGCAGAACGGGGTTGGCGAGGACCCGCCGTCCGTCCTCGGTGGTGCCGCACACCTCCAGGCCCGGAGTGAAGGGCAGCGGCGGCCGCACCTGGTACTGGCCCCGGCAGAGCAGGGCGTCGGGGAAGTTGACGTTCGCCGCGCGGACCTCGACGAGCACCTGCCCGTCGCCGGGCGTGGGCCGGTCCGTCTCCTCCAGCCGCATCACCTCGCCCGGCTCGCCGTTCCGGTGCACTCGCCATGCCTGCATGAGGGGCCTCCACAACACTGTCGGCGTCAACCGCCGAAGCGGTCGGCATTACCACTGCTGCGCCGCATACTAAGCGGTCGCTTGTCGATCTGGGAACACCCCCGGCCCGGACCTCGGAAGGCTTCGGACCTCAGCCGCGCCGGGGCTTCGCCCGTACGTGCATCCGCTCGCCCTGCGGACCGAAAAGGCTGAGGAACTCCACCGTCTCGTCCCCGGCGGGACCGAACCAGTGCGGCAGCCGGGTGTCGAACTCCGCGGCCTCGCCCGGCTCCAGCACCAGATCGTGTTCGGCCAGCAGCAGCCGCAGTTTGCCGGAGAGCACGAACAGCCACTCGTATCCCTCGTGCGTGCGCTGCTCCGGCGGGCCGCCACTGCCGGGCTCCTGGATCAGCTTGTACGCCTGGAGGCCGCCCGGCCGGGCGGTCAGCGGCAGCATGGTCCGGCCGTGCTGCACGATCGGCTTGGCCCGCACCCGGGGGTCGCCGACGGGTGCGGCGCCCACGAGGTCGTCGAGCGGCACCTCGTGGGCGCGGGCGATCGGCAGCATCAGTTCGAGGCTGGGGCGACGACCGCCGGATTCCAGCCGGGAGAGCGTGGAAACGGAGATGCCGGTGGCGGCCGAGAGGGCGGCGAGGGTGACCCCGCGGTCCTTGCGCAGTCGGCGCAGTCGGGGGCCGACGCCGGAGAGGACGGACTCCAGTTCCGGGTCGTCCCGGTCGCGTTCCTTCATCCGGCCATTGCAGAATCGGCAAGCCGTTTTGTCAACCGGACAATCTCGCCGACCGGGCACCTCACACGACGACGTGCCCTACTGCGCGAAGACCTCGAAGGTGACCGCGGGCCGGCCGCCGAACCGCTCGGCGGCGGCCTCGACCATGCCCGTCAGAAAGGTCCGGCAGTACCGTTCCGGGTCCTGTCGGGTCAGCGCCTCGATGTACGTACGGTGTTCCAGCAGCGAGCGGACCGAGCGTTCGAGGCCGGCCGTCGCGTCGACCGCGTGGGTGGGCCGGTCGCTGCCCGCCACGGCGATCCAGCGCACCCCCTTCCACGGCTGGAGTCCCTGCTCGTCCAGGTCGGGGAAGATCCAGCGGTTGCCTGCGTCGGCGACGGCGTCGAGGGTGGCGCGCCCGACCGCGCGGTGGTCGGGGGTGTTCCAGGCGGCCCGCCCCAGGTGTCCCGGTGATTGAGCGTGACGACCAGTTCGGGGCGGTGACGGCGGATGGCCGCGGCGATGTCGCGGCGCAGCCCGGTGCCGTATTCGATGACGCCGTCGCGGTGGTCCAGGAACTCCACGGTCCGTACGCCGACGACGGCGGCGCTCGCCCGCTGCTCCCGTTCGCGCACCGGTGCGCACTCCTCGGGCGGCAGGGTGTCGATCCCGGCCTCGCCGCGGCTGGCGAGGAGGTAGACGACCTCACGCCCGCCGTCGGTCCACTCGGCAACGGCGGCGGCCGCGCCGTACTCCAGGTCGTCCGGGTGGGCGACCACGGCCAGGGCGCGCTGCCAGTCGCCGGGCATGGGTTCGAGTCGCTGCGGCGTCATACGGGCAGGCTACCCCCGGCTCCGGCGGCGGACGTGCGACGCTGGAGTCCGGCCGAACGAAAGGAAGCCCCTCGTGCCCACCCCCGCCTCCCTCTCCCCCGCCCAGGCCGCAGCCCGCCTGGAGGAGTTCACCGTGATCGACGTGCGGGCTCCGGGCGAGTACGCCGCCGGGCATGTCCCCGGCGCCCTCAACATCCCGCTCGACAAACTGCCGGACGCCCTGCCCGCGCTCAAGTCCGCCTCCGCGCGCGGTTCGCTGCTGGTGGTGTGCGCCTCGGGGGTCCGGTCCACCCGGGCGTGCGAGATCCTCGCGGGCGCGGACATCGAGGCCGTGACGCTGACCGGCGGCACGTCCGCCTGGGAGGGCGACGGCCGCGGCCTGGACCGCCCCGAGGGTGCGCGCACCACGTGGGCCATGGAGCGTCAGGTGCGGCTCGCGGCGGGTTCGCTGGTGGTGGCGGGCCTGGTGGCGGGGATTCGCTTCCCGGCGGCGCGCTGGCTCTCCGCGGGCGTCGGCACGGGCCTGGTCTATTCGGCGCTCAGCAACACCTGCGGAATGGCGGCGGTCCTCTCCAAGCTGCCGCACAACCGGGCCCCACGGGCCGCCGGCGACCTGGACGCCACGCTGGAGGAGCTCCAGCGCTGACCCGGCCGGGTCAGGCCTCGTCGCGCACCAGGGACAGCAGCCGGTCCAGGACCCGGGGGCCACCCGCGCGGACCCCGTCGTGCTCGTACTCGTTCGTCACCCAGGTCCGCAGCCCTCGGATCGCCGCCGCCGTGCGCAGCGAGTCCGCGGTGTCGACGTACATGTCGTCGTGGTAGACGGCCGCCGCGACCGGGACCTCGTTGGCGGCGAGCCGTTCGGGGTCGTACAGCACCGGCCAGTCGGTCCGCCGGGCCAGCAGCTCGGCGGTCTCGCGCAGGGGCCGCAGCGCCGGGTCGACGTCGAAGTGCCAGGGGTGGATGGTCTCGCCGGTGAAGAGGAGCGGCCCGTCGCCCTTCAGCGCGGTCGCCGCGTCGAACTGCGGGAACTCTCCCCGTACGCGCTCGGCGGCCCAGTCCGTGGCGCGTTCGCCCTGCCCGTAGATGGCCTCGTGCAGCAGGGCGTAGAGCGGGTGTCCGGCGAAGGAGACGGCGGTGCGCATCGCTTCCTGGAAGGTGTCGGAGAGTTCGGTGCCGTGCGGAGTGCGGACGAACGCGTTCTCCAGCAGGTAGTGCAGCTGGTGGCCGCCACTGCCGGAGCCGAGCATGATGCCGAGCGACTGGAAGCCCTCGGGGGTGAGCCGGTGTCCGGCGTACTCGGGCCGATGCTGGGCGAGGTGGGCGGCGATGGCGCGGGCGCGCTCGACGTCCTGCGGGTAGCGGGCGTAGTGGGCGGCGACCTTCCGCTCGATGCGGGGGTACGCGGCCCGGTAGACGTCGTCCGCGTGCGCGTCCAGCGAGGGCAGCCCGCCGGTGATCAGGACCTCCTTCAGCCCTTCCGGGGCGGCTGAGAGGTAGCGGACGGCGCAGAAGCCGCCGAAGGACTGGCCGAGGACCGTCCAGGGTGCTCCGCCGGTGAGCCGCTGCCGGATCAGCTCGCAGTCGCGGACGATGGAGTCGGCGCGGAAGTGGGCGAGGTAGCCGGCCTGCTCGCGCGGGCCGCCGCGCAGCGGCAGGGTCTGCCGGTTGGCGGGGGTGGAGAGACCGGTCCCCCGCTGGTCCAGGAGCAGCACCCGGAACTCGCGCAGGGCCCGGCCGAGCCAGGCCTCCGTACCGACGAACCGGCGCGCGCCGAAGCCGGGACCGCCCTCCAGATAGACCAGCCAGGGCAGTTCCTCGCCGGCCCGGGAGGCGGCGACCGCTTCCCGGCCGTACACCTCGATCTGCTCGCCGGCGGGGTCGCTGTGGTCGAGGGGCACGGTGAAGCGGCGGTCGGTGAGGACGACGCCGGGCTGCCGGTAACTGCTCACAAGAACTCCTGTATCCGGGGTGCTGGCCGATCCGGGCGAAAGCGCCAGTCCAGCACATGACCGCCCCGGTTCGGCGATGGGGGCACGCCCCCCATCGGACAACCCCCCTCCCAAATCTTGCCCGCGTTTACACATAGCCCGCGTATGCAATTATTGCCGACGCCAGTAAACGTCGCGCGCCGTCCATATCGGTGCGCACCGCGCTACGGAAGGCCGCCCACCGTTCCCACCGTCACGCTCAACAACGGCGTGACCATCCCCCAGCTCGGCTTCGGCGTCTTCCAGGTGCCCGACGAGGAGACCACCGCGGCCGTCTCCACCGCCCTGGAGGCCGGATACTCCAGCTCGGCAACATCGTGATCCCGAAGTCGGTCACACCCGAGCGGATCCGACAGAACATCGACGTCTTCGACTTCGAGTTGTCGGCCGCCGACATGGACGCCGTCGCCGCCCTGGACCGGGGCCTGCGCACCGGACCGGACCCCGACACCCTCAACTGACGAGGCCCGGGGGCCCGTTGCGCTGACCGTCCGTGCCGGTCAGCGGCCCCGTCGATAGCTGCTGCCGTCCCGGGGCCGGACCAGCAGCCCGGCGACGACGAGATAGCGGCGCAGTGCGGAGCAGTCCTCGTGGACGGTGAGCAGCGCCTCGTTCACCTCGCGCTCGGTGTACGAGCGCTCCCGCTCGAACAGCGTGTCGGCGAGGTGGGTGAGCAGCTGCTCCCGGCGGGCCTCCTTGCGCGGGATCGCGACCAGGCGGCCGTGCGAGAAGAGCGCCTCCACCGGGTGCGTGCGAGGAGTCGGGGGCAGCGGCGCAGGAGTCTTCTGTTGCGTGGGCATGGCCGGAAGCCTCGCAGGCTTCCCCAGGGCGGGCAACGCGTTTCCCGGCGCTGCCCGCCTTCGCGATTCCCTCCTTCACGATTCCCGCCCTTGCGCTGCCCGCCCCCGCATTGACAGGGACGAGCGGATCGGGTTCTCATGCTGTCCGTGCAGCGTGACGTCGGCCAAAGAGATCTGGGCCGGCCGGCGGTCAAGCCAGCACCTGTTCCCAGGGATGACGCCATGAGTCCCTTCATCGCCCCCTGCATCTGAGCATCTCCGGCCCCGGGCCCTCTCCGGCCCCGGGCCATCTCCGCCCCTGGCTGCCTTCGCGCACCCAGCGGCCGACACTCCGCGACGCACCGGGCCTTCACTGCCCGCATTTCTTCCGGGAGACCCAGAACCTCCATGCCCCAGACCTTCCAGCAGTCCGTCATCACCGAATTCCGTGCCAACGCCGGGAAGGTCGGCGGCCCCTTCGCGGGCACCGACCTCCTTCTGCTCACCACCACCGGCGCCCGTTCCGGAAAGCCTCACACCACCCCGCTCGGCTACGTCCGCGACGCCCGCCGGCTCCTCGTCGTCGCCTCCAACCTCGGCGCACCGCTCCACCCCGACTGGTATCGCAACCTCCTCGCCCACCCCACCGTGCAGGTCGAGCTGGGGGACGAGGCGTTCGAGTCCCTCGCCGTACCCGCCGAAGGTGCCCGGCGCGACGAACTCTTCGCCCGGGTCGTCGCCGAGGCGCCCGGGTACGCGGAGTACCAGGACGCCACCGACCGGGTGCTGCCGGTCGTGGTGCTCGAACTCCCCGACCCCGACGCGGCGGCTCCCCCGGTCACCTCGCTCGCCGACAAGCTGGTCGAGGTGCACACCTGGCTGCGGGGCCAACTGCGCCACGTGCACGACGAGACCGAGGTGTACTTCGCCGCGCGGGCGGGGTACGGGGGCGTCGGCGAACCGCCCGCCCCGGGTCTCGGTCTGCAGATCCGGCAGCGCTGCCTGGCCTTCTGCCAGGCGCTGGAGTTCCACCACACGGCCGAGGACGGGCACATGTTCCCCACCATGGAGGGCCACCACCCCCATCTGCGGGACGTCTTCGACCGGCTGCGGGAGGAACACCGTTCCATCGCGGCCGTGCAGGCGGCGCTCGCGGCCCTGCTGGCCGACGCGGCCATCACGGAACCGGACCGCTTCCGCGCCGAGCTGGCCCGGATGACCGAGGAGCTGACCGCCCACCTCGACCACGAGGAGAAGCACATCCTCCCGCTGCTGGCCGAGGTGCCCTGGCCTCCGGCCACGGCCTGAGCACCGACCGCCCAGAGGGGGTTGAGCGACTGCTCAATCCCCTCTGATAGCGTCCTGAAACGCGGAGGGGTTTGAGCACTCGCTCAAATACGCGCGGCGACCGGGGGACCAGACGTGGGGCTGTACATAGAGGCGTTGATCCGTACCGATCCGGACCGCCTGTGGGCCCGGACGCAGGATCCCGCCCAGCACCAGCGTTGGGATCTGCGCTTCACCGAGATCAGACCGCTGCCCGGTCCGGCAGGCTCCGCCCAGCGCTTCCGGTACGCGACCCGGGTGCTGCCCTTCCTGACCGTGGCGGGGACCGGGACCAGCGCGGGCGAGCGGGAGCGGGCGGACGGCGAGCGGGTCTCCGCCCTGCGGTTCGCTTCGCCGGAGCGGCTGTCGCTGCTCGCCGAGGGCAGCGGCTACTGGCGCTACGTCCCCACCGCCGACGGCATCCGTTTTCTGACGGGGTACGACTACCGGACCCGCTGGGGCCGCTTCGGCGCGGTCGCGGACCGGCTCGTGTTCCGGCCACTGATGGGCTGGGCGACGGCCTGGTCCTTCGACCGGCTGCGGCTGTGGTGCGAGCGCGACATCAGCCCGGCCCGGTCGCTGGCGCACGCCCTGGTGGAGGTGCTGGTACGGCTCCTTCTCGTGGCGGCGGCCCTCCCCTTCGGTCCGGCGGCCGTGCTGCCTGCCGCTCTGGCCGCGCTGCTGGCGCCACCGTCGTCGCTCACACCCGCCGCCCGGCGGTGTCTGCGCAGACCGCCCGGCCGACCGGCCGCCGCACCGTCCCTCCTGGCCCGTCTGGAGCGCCCGTGACCTCGATATTCGCCCGTGCGATGGGAGACGACTTCGCGCGGCTCCACCCCCGGCTGCAGCGCCGCTTCTCGGTCGGGCTGGAGAGCGGCGAGGCGTGCGTGGGGCGCGGGTCCATGGACCGGATCTGGCACGGCCGGGCGTTCGTCAAGCCGTTCCTCGCGCTCGGTGCCACGCGCAACATCCTGGTGCCGAGGACCGGCCGCGACGTTCCGTTCACCATCGAGAACGTGCCGTACACCGACTCCCACGGCCGGGAGACCGTCACCTTCGTCCGGACCTTCGCCCTGCCGGGCGGTGCGCGCCGCTTCGACGCCACGATGGTGCACAGCCCCGAGCGGTCCTGCGTGCTGGACTACCTCGGTACGCACCAGCACCTGGCCACGGACCTGCGGCTGACCGCGGAGCCCGACGGTTCGCTGCTGATCCGCTCCGGGGAGCACCGCTTCCGCGAGGGGCCCCTCGACCTGCGGGTCCCGGATCTGATCGGCGGAGATGCCGAGGTCCGCGAGTCCTTCGACGACGCCACGGGCCGCTTCCGTATCCGGGTCACGGTGACCAACCGCCGCTTCGGCCCGCTGTTCGGGTACGAGGGGACCTTCCGCGTCCGCTACGTCGACGCCCTGCGCCACGGCGTACGCGCCGGTCTGCGCCCGGTCCGCGAGGAGGCGCGGGCATGACGGCGGGCGCGACCGGGACGGACACCCGGACCAAGCTCTTGGAGGGCGCGCTGCGCACGCTCGCCGAGCACGGCATCGCGAAGACGTCGGCCCGTTCGGTGGCGGCCTCGGCCGGGGTCAACCAGGCACTGGTCTTCTACCACTTCGGTTCGGTCGACGAACTGCTCGCGGCGGCCTGCCGGTACGGTGCCGAGCAGCGCGTGGCCCGCCACCGCGACCGGCTCGCCGCCGTCACCACGCTCGCCGAACTCCTGCGGTGCGGGCGTGAGCTGCACGAGGAGGAGCGGGCCGGGGGCCATGTCGCCTTCCTGGCGCAGGTGCTCGCGGGGGCCCAGACCCAGCCCCGGCTGGCGCCCGCGACCGCGGCCGGGCTCGACCTGTGGACCGCCGAGATCGAGAAGGCCCTCGTCCGGATCCTGGCGGACTCGCCGCTGGGCGAGTTCACCGATCCGGTGGGACTCGCCCGCGCCGTGACCGGGGCGTTCGTGGGTCTGGAGATGTACGAGGGCGTCGACCCGAAGGGCGCGGAGCGGGCCTTCGAGGCACTGGAGCACCTCGCCGCGCTGGCCGGGGTGCTGGACGAGCTGGGCCCGGTCGCCCGGCGCGCGGTACGCCACCGGCTGCGGCGTACGGAGAGGGTACAGGGCGGGGCGTAACGGGACACGGGTGAGCCGGCCCGGAACGACCTGGTCCCCCGAGCAACCCCGCGCGCGCCCCTGCCGTCTTGATCGACGACAGGACGGTTCGCCGCACATGACGAGCGGCGCCCCACCCCCACAAGATCCCGGCCTGCACGACCGGCCGACTATACCTACCATGTATACATAGTGGGTATAGTTGTCCGGTTTCGGGCCCGGCACCGCGCGGAAGGCACCCATGCAGACCAAGGCACTGGCGCCCGAGTACCAGGGAGCTCTCACCAAGATGTCGGTGAACGCCTCCCTCACCGACGTACTGGCCGAGGGCGTACGCCACTTGAGGCAGGCCGAGCTCTCCGGATCGCAGGAGGAGGTGGCGCGCTCCGGCCTGGCCGTGGCCGAGGCGCACCGCAGGCTCGGCCAGGTGGCGGAGGCCGACCGGGCCTGGAAGGCCAGCTACCGGGCGGCGCGGTCGGCGGGGAACACCGGGGCGATGGCCTGGGCGCTGTGGAGCGGTGGCACGCTGGCGCGTCAACGCGGGGCGCTGCGCCTCGCGTTCCGGCTGCTCAGCCTCGCCGCGGAGCTGGGGAAGCGGGGCGGCGACGTGGTCGCCCGCGGCTACTCACTGGCCGGTCTCGCCGAGACCGGCCGGATCCAGGGCGACTACGCGACCGTCGCGACACTGCACGAGCAACTGCTGGCCGAGGCCCGCGCCCGGGGCGAGGCCCGGCACACCGTCTGGGCGCTGGAGGGCATCGCGCAGATCCACCGCAACACCGGTTCGCTGGACACGGCCCTGGAGATGTTCGAGGAGGCGGCGGTCCTGGCGGGCGACGCGGACGACCGGCGGGGCCGGGCCTGGGCGCTGCGCGGCATCGCCGACATCGTTTCCCTCCGGGACGGGGCGACCGGACGGGCGCTCGATCTGCTCGCCGAGGCCGAGGTCACCTGCCGCGAGATGAACCTCTCCAGCGCCCTGGCGTACAACCACAAGATGCGGGCCAACGTGCTGTTCCGCGCCGGGCGGTACGAGGAGGCGCGCACGGTGTACGAGCAGGCGCTCGGCGAGTTCCGCGCGATGGACGAGCCTCGGGGCGAGGCGCTGGCCTCGCTCGGCCTGGTCAAGGCCCGGGCCAGGCTCGGGCGGGACCGCCACGCCACCGCCGCCGACCTGGACGAACTGCGAGGCAGGCTCAGCCGGATCGGGCTGCTGAACGCCCGGGAGATGGTCGAGAAGGCGTACGCCGAACTCGGCGTGGAGCCTTCGTCGGCCGGGGCCGGGGACGACCGCCGATGACGCTCTCCACGACCCGCCGGGCCAGCGCACCGCAGATACTGGACCGGTGCCGCGAGCTGGTGCGCCCGGCCCTGGTGGCGTCGGTGGGCCGGCTGCACCCCTGGCACGCGGAGGCGGCGGCCTTCTCGCTGGGCTGGCGCGGTGCCGACGGCGAGCCCGTGCCCGGATCGCAGGGCAAGGGGGTCCGCCAGGCGCTCGCGGTGCTCGGCGCGGAGGCGGCGGGCGGCAGCGGTGAGGACGGGCTGCTCGGGGCGGTGGCGGTCGAGCTGATCCACACCTTCTCGCTGATCCACGACGACATCATGGACGGCGACGAGACCCGACGCCGCCGGCCGACGCTGTGGAAGGCGTACGGCACCGGCCCGGCGGTCCTCGCGGGGGACGCCCTGTTCGCCCTGGCCGTCTCCACCCTCGCGGAGGCTCCCGGCCCCGGCGGCCCCGCGGCGGTGCGGCACCTGGCGGGCGCGCTGGGTGATCTGGTGCACGGTCAGGCGCAGGACCTGCTCTTCGAGTCCCGGCCGTGGTCCGGTCCCGGGGCCGTCCTGCCGCACGAGTACCGGGCGATGGCCACCCACAAGACGGGCTCCCTGCTCGGCTGCGCGGCCGCCCTGGGCGCGGTGCTGGCGGGCGCTCCGGCGTCCACCGCCGAGGCGCTGGATCTGGCGGGCCGGCATGTGGGGGTGGCGTTCCAGGCCGTGGACGACCTGTTGGGGATCTGGGGCGACCCGCAGGTGACGGGGAAACCCGTGCACAGCGATCTGCGGCGGTTCAAGAAGACGTACCCGGTTCTCGCGGCACTGTCCGCCGACCATCCGGCGGCCGGGCGTCTCGACGCGCTGCTCACCTCCGCCGGGCCGCTCGACGACGCGGCGGCGCGCCGGGCGGCGGAGCTGATCGACGAGGCGGGCGGGCGGCGGGCGGCGGTCACCGAGGCGCAGGAGCACCTGGCCGCGGCCCGTGCCTGTCTGGACCGGGTGCCGCTGGCCGACGAGGCCAAGAGGGATCTGCTCACGCTGATCCCGTATCTCGTGGACCGCACCGGCTGACCCACGGCGGCCCACCGACCGCGTGGGCCGACCCGTCGCCCGGAGCGCCCCGGACACCGTCCGGGGCGCTCCGGGCGTTTCGTGGACCGTGCCGTCACCACCCCGGGAACGGCGGGAGCCGGACGGTGGATGGTGCCGCCATCCATTGCGGCGATCGGCGGTGTGTGCGCCACCGGAAAAGACTGACCGTATAACCGGCGCGCGTCGCGCGGAACACTTGAGCCGCTGCCCGCGCCAGACCCCCCGAAAGCCCTTTTGCCACGGGCCCGTGAAGGGCGCCCGGGTCTGCGCCGGTCTGCCGCACGACCACTCGAACAGCTCACCCGGACGTGCAATCCCCATGTGGTCGTATGAGCGAGTCACGCGCACGATATCGCCACATATCTGCCAAAGTGCACCTCGGCTTTACTCACCGGATTGAGCGAAGAGAGCCGTTCGTGCTGCACATGCGTCGTACTCGAGAAAGACAATTGACGGTCCTTCATGTGGTTCAGCCCGTGGACGGCGGAGTGGCCCGGGTCGTCACCGATCTCGTCAGGGCCCAGGCCGGTGCCGGACTGCGTCCCGTGGTGGCCTGCCCTCCCGGGAGCCCGCTGGCCGTCGGGGCGGCGGCGGCGGGGGCCGAGGTCCACGGCTGGTCCGCGACCCGTTCCCCTGGGCCCCGACTGGCCGGTGAGGTCGCGGCCGCGCGCCGGATCGTCCGCGCGAGCCGCCCGCACGTGGTGCACGCCCACAGCGCCAAGGCGGGCCTCGCGGGCCGGATCGCGGTACGCGGCCGGGTCCCCACGGTGTTCCAGCCGCACGCCTGGTCCTTCGAGGCCGTCGGCGGACGCACCGCGGAACTCGCGCTCGGCTGGGAGCGGTTCGGCGCGCGCTGGGCCGATCACATCCTGTGTGTCAGCGAGTCGGAGCGCCGCACCGGGCAGGAGGCGGGCATCGCCGCCCGCTGGTCGGTCATCCACAACGGCATCGACCTCGACCGGTTCCGCCCCGCTGACCACACGGTCCGGGCGGAGGCCCGCGCCACCCTCCCCCTCCTGCAGGGCACGGACCCGGATGCCCCGCTGGTCGTCTGCGTCGGCCGCCTGACCCGGCAGAAGGGCCAGGACATCCTGCTGCGGGCCTGGCGCCGGATGGCGCTGCCGGGGGCACGGCTGGTCCTGGTGGGCGACGGGCCCGACCGGGACGGCCTTGCGGAATCGGCCCCGCCGGGTGTGCTGTTCACCGGAGCCTGCGAGGACGTACGGCCGTGGATCCACGCGGCGGACGTCCTCGTGCTGCCCTCCCGCTGGGAAGGCATGGCGCTGGCCCCGCTGGAGGCGATGGCCTGCGGACGCGCCGTCGTGCTGACCGATGTGAACGGCGCGCGGGAGAGCCTGCCGCCCGGCGACGAGGACCACTGTCTCGTACCACCGGAGGATCCGGCGGCCCTGGCCGCGGCGCTGACCGCCCTGCTCACCGATCCGGATCTGCGCGAGGCGGTCTCCCGCCGGGCCCTGCGGCACACCCGGGCGGCCTTCGACGTCCGACGGACCGCGGGGGCGGTTGCCGGTCTCTACCAGGAACTTGTCGGCATGTCCGGCCCCACGACGAGGAAGCGCACCGAGCGATGACGATGGAGAGTGCACCGGTTCCCGGAGCCGGCCAGGCAACAGCCGTGCAGGCTCACACGGTTCATCCGCCGCGAAGAGGCGGCGGCGGTGCGCAGGCACGGCCGGGTCAGCGCCGGGCCGTCCGGTACGGCCGTCCCGCCCCGCTGCTGTGCGTGGACGCCCTGGCTCCGGCGGTGACGTTCGCCCTGGTGGTCCCGGTCGCGTGGCCCTGGCTGCTGATGGCCGTTCAGGCGGTGGCGCAGGTGCTGCTCTTCGCCCGGCGCGGCCTGTACCGGATGCGGTTGTCCCCCTCGGTCCTCTCCGACCTTCCCGCACTCCTCGGTCTCACCCTCCTTCAGTGGTACGTGACCATGGAGGTACTGGACGTCTGGGCCCCGCAGCAGGGGTTCGGCTGGGCGGTGCTGGCGTACGGGGCCGGTACGCAGACCGCGCTGACCTGCGTCGGGCGCGCGGCGGTGTACCGGGCGCGGCGGCGGGCCGCCGTCCGCCGCCCGCAGTCCACGCTGGTCGTGGGCCAGGGGGCGCCGGCCCGTCAGGTGGCGGCCGCGCTGTACGACCACCCCGCCTACGGGCTGCGGCCGGTCGGTCTGGTCGCCGCCCCGGCGGCCGGGGACGAGCAGCGGGTGACGGGGGCCGACGCCGTGCCGCTGCCGGTCCTGGCCTCGTACCAGGAGGTGGGACGGGCGGTGGTGCAGAACAGTGTGCGGCACGCGGTGTTCACGGCCCCGCCCGAGGCGACCCCGGACGGCGCCGCCCTCTTCACCCTCCTCGCCGGGCACGGCTGCCGGGTGTGGCTGATCACCGGGCCCGGCGCCGTCGCGGCGCCCCCGGCGGGCGGCCGGCCCGACCATCTGTGGGGTTTCACCGCCCAGCCGCTGCGCGATGGAACGGACCGCCCCCTCGGCCACGGCGTGAAGCGGGCGATGGACGCCGTCCTGGCCGCGGTCGGACTGGTGGTGGCGGCCCCGGTGATGGCGGCCTGCGCGCTCGCCGTGCGGCTCTCCGACGGGCCGGGTGTGATCTTCCGTCAGGAGCGCGTCGGCCGGCACGGACGCCCCTTCGTCCTGCTGAAGTTCCGCACGCTGCGCCCCGCCGACGTCCAGGAGTCGGCCACCCGCTGGAACGTCGCGTCCGACGGGCGGCTCAGCCGGGTCGGCCGCATGCTGCGCCGGACGTCCCTCGACGAACTGCCGCAGCTGTGGAACGTCCTGCGCGGCGACATGAGCATGGTCGGCCCCCGACCCGAACGGCCCTTCTTCGTGGCGCAGTTCAGCCGCGCCCACCCCGGCTACCAGGCCCGCCACCGGATGCCCGTGGGCATCACGGGGCTGGCCCAGGTGAACGGGTTGCGCGGCGACACCTCGATCGAGGAGCGGGCCCGCTTCGACAACCACTACATCGAGACCTGGTCGCTGTGGCAGGACGCGTGCGTACTGGCGCGGACGGCGGGTTCCCTGTTCCGGCTCGGAGGCAGCTGACCATGACCGCTGTCCTGACCCCGCCCGTGCCGTCACCGGCGGCCGGGCCGCGCGCCGCGGCCCGCTCCCCCCGGGCCGCCTGGCGTGGCCGTTGGCCGCTGCTGCCGTTGGTCGCGACCGTCCTGCTGCCCGCCCTCCCCTACGGGACGTCCGGCGGGGGCGGGCCGGCCGATGTGGCCTCGGGAATCGCGGTGCTGGTGTGCGTGGGGCGGCTGCTGTATCTGCGGCAGCGACCGTTGAGCGCCGGCGCCGCACTGGTCCTGGGCCTGCCCGCGGTGGGCTTCGCGGTGGCCACGGTCACGGCGGCGGACCCGGCGGCCGCGCTGCCCGGGCTCGGGCGCTACCTCCAGGTCTTCGTCCTGGTGCCGGCCGCGGTGTTCCTGCTGCTCAGGGACGCCTGCGGATTCCGGATCGTCGCCGGTGCGCTGGTCCTCCTGGCGGTCGTCCAGGGCGTCGCGGGCGTCCATCAGTACGTCACCGGGACCGGCGCCTCGTACATGGGCGAGGACATCCGGGCGGTCGGCACCTTCGGGCCCAGCGACATCATGGGCATGGCGACCGTCGTCGCCTACGGGCTGCTCGCCGCGGCGGCCTGCGCCCTGCGCACGCCCGGGAGCGCCCCGGCCTGGCTACGACCGTCCGCCGCCGTCCTCGCCGTCGCGCTGGTCGTGCCGCTGACGCTGTCGTTCAGCCGGGGCGTGTGGATCGCCACGGCCGCCGCGGTGCTCGTGGCCCTGGCGCTGAGCGGGCGGCGGCAGGCACTGACCTCGCTGGCCGTGCTCGGCGCGGCGGGCGTGGTCCTGGTCGGCGGGTTCGGCATCGGCTCCGAGATGATCGGGGACCGGGCCGCCAGCGTGACCCGCGTCACCAGCACCCCGGACCGGTCGGTCAGCGACCGCTACGCGATGTGGAGTGCGGCGGGCGCGATGTGGCGCGAGCGGCCGGCCACCGGGGTCGGTCTCAAGGGCTTCCCCGACCACCGTGACGGCCGCGCCTCGATCGGGCTCTCGTCGGGCAGCGACACCGCCGGCGCGGGCCAGGAGTTCCGCCGCCAGGCCCTCCTCTCCCCGCACAACATGTACCTCCTCGTCCTCGGCGAGCAGGGCCTCTTCGGACTGACCGCACTCGTCGGAAGCTGGGCGGCGATCCTGGCCGGCGCGGTCCGCCGGCTGTGGCTCGCCCGCTCCCGCGCGCACGCGGCCCTGGACTGCGGTCTGGTGGCGGTCGCGCTGATGACCTGGCAGAGCGTCAACTTCCTGTACGCGGACATCGGCGGTCCCACCACGGTCCTCAGCGGTGTCGTGCTGGGGCTGGCAGCCTGGTGGGCGCTGGCCGAGCCGGACCGGGTGAGCGGCGCATGAGCGAGTCCGGTACGGGCACGGAGGCCGAGGCGCGGCCGGCGGACGCGGCAACGGGCCCCTCGCTGCTCCCGGCCCCGGGGTCAGGGCCTGAAGGGCCTGAAGGGCCCCGGCCCCCCGGCGGCTCATCCGGGGCGGCGAGCGGCGAGGCGCCCCGGCTGGGGGCCTTCCTCGCCCGGGCGGCGGCGGGCACGGCTGTACTGACCGTGCTGGCGGCCGTCCTCGGTCTGGTGCGGGACCAGGCCATCGCCCGGTACTTCGGGGCGAGCGACGCCAGCGACGCGTTCCTGATCGCCTGGACCGTGCCCGAGATGGCGGCGACGCTGCTGATCGAGGACGGGATGGCGCTGCTTCTCGTCCCGGCGTTCAGCCTCGCCCTCACCCGTCGTGCCTCCGGCGGGACGGAGGGAGGCGCCGACCCCGTACGGGATCTGGTGGCGGCCACGCTCCCCCGGCTGTTCCTCCTGCTTTCCGGTGGCGCGGCGCTGCTCGTCGCGGGCGCGCCGTGGGTGGTGGGCGTGCTGGCGCCGGGGCTCGCCGATCCCCGTCTCGCGGTGGACTGCACCCGGCTGACCGCGGTCACCGTCCTCACGTTCGGGATCACCGGCTACTTCAGCGCCGCCCTGCGCGCGCACGGCAGCTTCCTGCCGCCCGCCGGGGTCTATGTCGCGTACAACCTCGGCATCATCGGGATGACGCTGGCCCTGCACGCGGCGTGGGGGGTACGGGCGGCGGCGGCGGGGGTCGCGGTGGGCAGCGCGCTGATGATCCTCACCCAGCTCCCCGTCTTCCTGCGGCTGGTACCGCTCGCCCGGCCGCGCCTGCCACGGTTCGGACGGCTCGGGCGGCGGGCGGCGCGGAGCGCTCCGCTGCTGGGGTTCGCGGTGCTGGCCCCCGTGGTCGTGTTCGTCGTGAGCCGGCAGTCCCAGGTGCTGGTGGAGCGGTTCCTGGCCTCCACCCTGCCCTCCGGGGCGATCTCGCATCTGAACTACGCGCAGAAGGTCGCGCAGATGCCGATGGTGCTGTCGCTGATGATCTGCACGGTGACCTTCCCGGTCGTCGCGCAGGCCATGGCCGCCGGGGAGCACGAGAAGGCCCGGCGGCGGGTCGAGCGGGACCTGGGTCTGGCGGGGCTGGTGGTCCTGCTCGGCACGGCGGTCGTCCTCGGATACGCACCCCAGATCGTCGAAGTGCTCTTCCAGCGCGGCGCGTTCGACGCCGCCGACACCGCGTCGACCGCCCAGGTCATGCGGGTCTACGCGCTGGGGCTGCTGGGGCACTGCCTGGTCGGCGCGCTGAGCCGGCCGTTCTTCTCGTCCGGGCGGCCCACCTGGTTCCCGGCGTTCGCGATGGGGACCGGACTGCTGGTCACGATGGGGGCCGGCTACGCGCTGACGTACCGCTTCGGTGTGGACGGCATCGCGACCGCCAACGCGATCGGCATCAGCTCCACGGCCCTGCTGCTGCTGATGGGCCTCGGCACCCGGGTCGTGCCGATCAGGGCCCGGGACGTGGCGCTCTCGCTGGGCCGGCTCGCCGGGGCGTCGCTGGCGGCGGGCGCGGCGGGCTGGGCGTGCGCCCCGCTCGTCCCCGATCCGGTGCTGAGCCTGGCCGCCGGGTGCCTTCTCGTCCCCGCCGTGTTCTTCCTGACCGGCCTCGCCCTGCGCTCGCCCGAGGTCGTCTCCCTGCTGGCACTCATCCGACGGAGGTTCCTTGATGGCCGCTGAATCCTCGGCACATTGCGCCGACGCTCCCTCGTCCCGGCTCCGCCCGCACACCCGCCGTCAGCCGTGGATCCTCACGTACCACTCGGTGACGGACCCGAGCGACGACCCGTACGGCATCACGGTCTCCCCCGAGCGCCTCGACGAGCAGTTGTCCTGGCTGCGCAGCCGGCGGCTGACGGGGGTGGGCGTGTCGGAGCTGCTGCGCGCGGGGGCGTCGGGGCGGCGCGGGCTGGTGGGACTGACCTTCGACGACGGGTACGCGGACTTCCTCGACGAGGCGCTGCCGGTGCTGCGCAAGCACGGCTGCCGGGCGACGGTGTTCGTCCTGCCGGGCCGTCCGGGCGGGGTCAACGAGTGGGACCCACTGGGCCCGCGCAAGCCGCTGCTCACCCACGACGACGTCCGGCGGGTCGCCGCCGCGGGCATGGAGGTCGGCTCGCACGGGCTGTACCACCAGGACCTGACGGGGCTGTCGGACGGGGAGCTGCGCCGCGAGACCGCCGACAGCCGGGAGCTGATCGGTGATCTCACCGGCTCGCTCCCGGAGGGCTTCTGCTACCCGTACGGCATTCTCGACCGCCGGGTCACCCGGGCCGCGCGCCGGGCGGGTTACGGCTACGCGTGCGCGCTGACGCCCGGTCCGCTGCTCAGCCGGTTCGCCCTGCCCCGTACCCACATCAGCCAGGCGGACCGGGGAGTGCGGCTGTGGGCGAAGGACCTGCGGCACGGGCTGCGGCAGGTGGCCGTGCCGGGTGCGGGTTCCGGCAGGGCCGTGCCGGTGCGGGCGGGGGGTCCGCGGTGAGGGCGCTGCACGTCATCACCGGGCTCGGGGTCGGCGGCGCCGAGCGGCAGTTGCGGCTGTTGCTGCGCCATCTGCCGGTGGAGTGCGACGTGGTGACGCTCACCAACCCGGGGGCCGTGGCCGAGGAGCTGCGGTCCGACGGGATCCGGGTGACGCACCTCGGGATGCGCGGCAACCGGGACCTGTCGGCCGTCGGACGCCTCGCCCGGCTGATCCGCGACGGCCGCTACGACCTGGTCCACACGCACCTCTACCGGGCCTGTGTGTACGGCAGGATCGCGGCGCGCCTCGCGGGGACGCGAGCGACCGTGGCGACCGAACACTCCCTGGGGCGGGCCGAGATCGAGGGCCGGCCGCTCACCCGGTCCATCCGCGCCCTCTACCTCTCCACCGAGCGGCTCGGCGCGGCGACCGTCGCCGTCTCGTCCACGGTGGCCGGGCGACTGCGGGACTGGGGGGTGCCCGCCGACCGGATCCGGCTGGTGCCCAACGGCATCGACGCGGACCGGTTCCGCTTCGACGGGGAGCGGCGGGCATCCGTGCGGGCCGCCCTGGGCATCCCCGAGGACGGGTTCGTGGTGGGCGGGGTCGGCCGGCTGGTGCCGGGCAAGCGGTTCGACGTGCTGATCCGCGCGGTCGCCGCCCTGCCGGAGGCCCGGTTGCTGCTGGCCGGGGACGGGCCGGAGGCCGGGGCGCTGCGGGCGCTCGCCCTGCGCCTGGGGGCGGTGGACCGGATCCGGTTCCTCGGGGAGTGCGACGAGGACGGTGAAGGGCCGGTCCCGGGTGTTCCGGCGCTGCTGAGTGCCCTGGACGTCTTCGTCTCCACGTCCCGCGAGGAGTCCTTCGGACTGGCCGCTGTGGAGGCGCTCGCCGCCGGACTCCCGGTGCTCCACGACGCCTGCCCCGCCATCGACGACCTGCCCGCCGCCCACGCCCCGGGGGCGACCCGGATCGCCGGGAGCCCCGAGGAGCTGGCGGACCGGCTGCGGCAGCGGATACAGGCCCGCCCGGACCGCCGTCCGCCGCCCCGGGCCGTCGGCCACTACGACATCCGGCGCAGCAGCGAGCGCCTGATGGACGTGTACGCGTACGCCCTCGACACCGCCCCACCGAACCGGAGAGCTCATTCATGACCGACTCACCCGAGCAGCGGCGACGCGTTGTCGTCCGTCGGCTGCGCACCGCCCTCACCCGGCTGCCGCACTGGTGGCCGCTGCCCGTCAGCGTGCTGATCGGGGCCGCCTCCGGGCTCTCGTACGGCGCGCTCGCCACCCCGCAGTACGAGGCCACCAGTTATGCGATGGCGGTCGCGGAAGGGGACACGGACCCCGCGGCGGCGCTGGGGTACGCGCAGTCGTACGGGCGGCTGACGACGAGCGACGCGACCCTCTCGTACGCGCAGGGCGCGGCGGGCGAGCCGGTGCGCGCACTGCGGTCCCACGTGACGTCGGAGACCTCCCCGGACTCACCGATGATCGCCGTGACGGGGACGTCCTCGGACCGCCACAAGGCGGCCGACATCGCCAACGCGGTCATCGAGGCCGTCATCGTGAGCAGCGGTCATGTCTCCAAGGACACCGGGGTCAAGCTGATCAAGTTCACCCATGCGATGACGCCGGACCAGCCGGTCTCGCCGTCGGTACCGCTGGGCGCCGCCGTGGGGGCGGCGGCGGGCGGTCTGCTGGGCGGTCTGGTCCTGCTGGTGCGTCCCCGTCGGGAGGGCTGGAACGTCGCGGCCCAGGTGCCCGGCCCGGCGGCCGGGGACGGCCTCGCCCAGGACGACCGGGAGCTCGTCCGATGACGGCGCACCGGACGGGCGGCCTGGTCGTGACGCTGTGCCGGGACTTCCGGGAGTTCGGCGCGCTCGCCGGTGAATGGGACGCGCTGCACCGCCGCTGCGCCACCCCCACCCCGTTCCAGAGCCACGCCTGGCTGCACTCGTGGTGGATCTCGTACGGTCAGGAGGGCCGGCTGCGGGTACTGCTGGTCCGCCGGGCCGGGCGGCTGATCGGGGCGGCGCCCCTGATGCTGGTGCACCGTCCGATGCCGCTGCTCGTCCCGATGGGCGGGGCCGTCTCCGACTTCTTCGACATCCTCCTGGACCAGGAGGAGGCCGGGTACGCGGTGGGGGCGCTGGGGCGCGGTCTGGACCGGGCGGCCCGGCACACCGTGGTGGACCTGCGGGAGGTCCGTCCGGACGCTTCGGCGCAGTTGCTGTTCGGGCGGTGGCCGGGGGCCCGGAGCCGGCTCACGGACTCGACGTGCATGGAACTGCCGGCCGAGCCGCTGGAGGACCGTGTGGCTCGGCAGACGGGATCGCGCGGCCAGCGCCTGCGCTCCAAGCTGCGCAAGGTCGACGCCCTGGGCGTCGAGACGCACCGGGTTCCGCAGGACGGGGTGCCGGCCGCGATCGGCACGCTGCTGCGGCTGCACGAGCGGCAGTGGGAGGGCCGGACGGTCAACCCCGAGCATCTGCGGGCGCGGTTCTCGGACCATCTGATCCGGTCGGTGGGACGGATGGTGGGGGACGGTACGGCGGCCATGACCGAGTTCCGGCTGAACGGCGAGGTGGTGGCGTCCAACCTGTCGTTGCAGTCCGGGCGGTTGACGGGCGGCTATCTGTACGGGGCGGACCCGGCGCTGCGCGAACGGAAGGTCGATGTGTCGACGATGCTGCTGCGCGAGGTCGCCCAGCAGGCCTCGGACGGGGGGCGCGCGGTGCTGAGCCTGCTGCGCGGCGCGGAGAGCTACAAGAACCACTGGGGGCCGGTGCCGGTGGTCAATCAGCGGCTGCTGCTGGCCCGGCCGGGTCTGGAGCCACTGCTGCGGCTGCGCGAGTCGCAGGTGGCGGTGCGGGAGCGGGCGGTGGAGACCGTGAAGGCCCGGTTCCCGGCGGCGCGGGACTGGCACGAGCGGCTGTCGGGGCTGCCGGTGATCGGACGCTGACACGCCGGGCGTACGCCGGACGGCGGCGTCGGAGATATCACCTATGCGCAGATCCGTTACCGTCCGGCGTCTTTCGCGTTGTCAGGGGGTGCGGGCTTCGTGTCCGCAGCACAACCCCCTTCTTTACAAGGAGTTCTCCATGTCTCGTATGACGAAGGTCGCCGCTGTGATGGCCGGCACCGGCGCCCTGATCGCCGGCGGCGCCGGCATGGCGTCCGCGGACGCCGGTGCGCAGGCCCTCGCCGCCGGCTCCCCCGGGGTCGGTTCGGGCAACGTCGTCCAGGTTCCCGTGCACGTCCCGGTGAACCTCTGCGGCAACACGATCAACGTGATCGGCCTGCTGAACCCGGCCTTCGGAAACACCTGCGCCAACGTCTCCGGCGGCCACGACAACGGCGGGGACTACGGCTACGGCCGCTGATCTCCCGCGGTTCCGGAACGGTCGGCTCCCTCCGTGCGGAGGGGGCCGGCCGTTCCTCCGTCCGCCCTCAGGCGTAGCGGTAGATCTTGCTGTGGTCGAGGAGCTTCCTCGGGGTCACGCCCCAGGGGGGCATCGCCTCGTCGAGGCCGAAGACGTAGTCGCGGTCCGGGCCGGGCGAGGCGGGTTTGCGGCCCGGCCGGTAGGCGGACTTGGGATGGGCCTTGCGCCAGCGGTCCCAGAGCAGGTCGATGAAGGAGTGGTGGAGCCAGAACACCGGGTCCTCGGGGGAGGCCGCGCCCGCCATCGGTCCGCCGACCCACTGGTGCACCCGGTTGTGCAGGCCGACCGTGCGTACGCCCCGGATGCCCCATCCCTCGACGCGGTTGCGGAAGCCCTCGGTGCTGACGCTGTTCCAGGGCGCGGTGTCGTAGACGGGGTCCTCGAGGGCCCGCGCCAGGTCGTTCTTGGTGGGCAGGGATACCGGGGCGCTGCCCGGCCTGCCGAAGTTGCGGGTGAGGTAGTGCTCGTCGGTGACGCCCCTGCCGACGCTCCAGTTGCCCGCCGCGTAGGCGAACGGGCCGGTGGTGACCCGGCGGTCGCCGGGCCTGCCGTTGCCGCCGAGGAAGTCCTCCGCCCAGAGCGAGGAGGTCGGCCGGTTGTCCTGGGTCCAGTCCCAGTAGGGGACGCTGACGCCGGCGTCGACGCGCTGGAGCGCCTTCTCGAACTCCAGCAGGTACTGGCGGTGCCAGGGGAAGAACGAGGACGTCATGTGCGCCGGGCGCGGCCGGCGTTCGGTGTCCATGACGTAGTACTCCCGGTGCATGACGACGAAGTCGTCGTAGCGGCCCGAGCGCTTCAGTTTCAGGATCGCGTCGATGAGCCGGCGCTTCTCGGTGCGCGTGAGGTCGCGCTGGTTCTTGCGGGTGTACACCGGTGCTGGTCCTCCTGGTTCACATGTGGTGCGCGGCGGGCGGTGCGAGTCGGGCGGTACCGAGTTCGTCGACGGCGGCACGGGCCGTCTCCAGGAGCGTCGGATACGACTCGTAGTGCCGGACGTCGCTCAGATAGGTGCCGTCCGCCCGCCTCATGACATGCAGCGGTCTGCCGTCGATACGGATCTCGGTGGCCGGTTCGGCGGCGACCGCGACCCGGTCGTCGGCCGGGGCGCCCGCGGGGACGACGACGGTCGCCGTCCCCCGGATCTCCCGGCCCCGGTACATCTCGGCGAACTCCTCCGTCGTGGCCCGGGAGCCGGAGCCGGGTCCGGGCGCCGGTGCGGGCCGGGCCGCTGCGGCCGGGTCGTGGTCGACCAGCGGGAGCAGGGCGCCGGCGGTGCCCGTGACCACGGCGGCGGTGAAGGCTCCGCGCAGGACGGTGCGGCGGGAGGGGATGCGGGTGCCGCCCGGTTTCGCGGGGGTGGGGCTCATGAGATGACTACCTGCCTCTCGTTAACTCGTCCGAGGTGCTTCTGATGGCGATGTTGACAACGAGGTGGTGGCGAAACAGTTCTCGTGCGTGCGGCGTACGGCGCACACGCGGCGGTCGCGTTCCGGCAAACGCGTGAGGGTGCGGGGCGATCGGCGGCGGCGGGCCGCGTCGCGGGGCCTGCCGTGGCCGGCGGACCGGAACATGGCCTGTCGAACCGTGGAGGTGGTGGGTATGACCGTTCCGTACCAGCCGTCCGGGGACCGTGTGCTGCGCGCGGCGGACGTCGATCTGGCCGACCCGGCGTTCTGGCGGCTGCCGCGCCCGGAGCGGCTCAGGGCCTTCGCCTTACTGCGAGAGCTGGAGGCGCCGGTGCTGTTCACGCCCCGGCCCGGTACCGCGCGTACGGCCGGAAAGCCCTTCTACGCCCTGGTGCGCCATGCCGACGTGCGGACCGCGAGCCGTACGCCCGCCGTGTTCGCCAGCGCTCCCGGGGTCACCACTCCGGAACCGGCCGGCTGGGCAAAGGCGCTGTTCGGGAACTCGATGGTCAACATGGACGGGTCCGAGCACGCGGCGCTGCGCCGGACCATCTCGCGGCGGTTCACCCCCCGGCTGCTGGCGGGTGTCGAGGAGAACGTCGAGCGGCTCGCCGGGCGGCTGGTGGACGAGCTGATCGCCGAGCGGCCCGGGGACTTCGTGCCGTCGGCGGCCTCGCGGCTGCCGTTGGAGGTGATCTGCGACCTGATGGGCGTCCCGAAGGCGTACCGGGCGCGGATCGCCGAGCAGATCGACCACGCGTCGGAGCATGTCGGCGTCGAGCGGCGGGGCCGGGCCCGGATCCGGGTCCCCGGGCGGGGGCTGGCGTCCCTGGCCCGGATGCAGTGGGTCATGGGGCGGCTCGCGGCGGAGCGCCGCCGTCGCCCGGGGGACGACCTCGTCTCGGCGCTCGTATGTGCGGACATCGACGGCGAGGCCCTGTCGGGGCGGCAGTTGGGGGCCTTCTTCTCGCTGCTGCTGGTGGCCGGGGTGGAGACCACGCGCAACGCCATCGCGCACGGGCTGTTCCTGCTCGACCGGCATCCGGACCAGCGGGAGCTGCTGCGGTCCGACTTCGACCGGTACATCGGCGGGGCCGTCGACGAGATCGTGCGGCATTCGACTCCGATCATCCAGTTCCGCAGGACCGTCACCAGCGAATGCACGCTGGGCGGTCCCACATTCCTCCCGGGCGAGAAAGTCGCACTCATTTACGCGTCCGCCAATCGCGACGAGGCGGTTTTCACCCATCCGGATCGCTTCGACATCACTCGCTCGCCCAATCCCCATCTGGGATACGGCGGCGGGGGCCCGCACCACTGCCTGGGAGCGCATCTGGCCCGTCTGGAAATGACGGCCCTGTTCCGGGAACTGATCGACCGACGTCCCGTCATGCGGGATCTGGGGGACCCGGAACTGGTCGATTCGAATTTCGACAACCGCGTCGGCTCTCTGCCGTTCACGTTCGGCCCCACATTCACCTGAACGGCACGCCCGCAACGCCGAATACGATAAATGGACTCCCCCCGCATGCCACCGGGGCATGATGATGAAACTCTCTCCCCACCGGGCCGGACGGGCCGGAATTCATCACAGCCAGGAGGAGCAATGCCGGCAAAGCGCCGTCTCTTCGTTTCGTGCATCGCGGCGCTTGCTCTCAGCCTTCTGGCGGGTGGCGGTATCGCGGGTCAGTCGCCTCCGGGCACCGATTCCGTCGACGGCGCGGCACCCGGTGGGCCGAGGGCGGGTAGCGCTACGGCGCACGGGGCGTATCTGGACTACGGGCCCGAAGGGGTCAGTCGGATGGCCGACTTCTCGCGCTGGCTGGGCGGGGCGGAGCTGCGGGTGGGGCACACGTATCTGCCGGGCGATCTGTGGGTCAACATCGAGGGCTCCCCCGACTTCCTCGACGCCTGGGCGGACTGGAGACGGGCGGACCCCGACCGGATGTTCGTCCTGAACGTACCGATGCTGGAGCGCAACGAGGAGCGGGTCCCGGACGACGAGGTCCGCACCCTGCTCCGGGCGGGAGCGGCGGGCGACTACGACCAGCACTTCACCCGGCTGGCGGAACGCCTGGTGGAGCTGGGCGTCCCGGACACCGTGATCGTGCTGGGCTGGGAGATGAACGGCACCACGTACACGCACCGGTGCGGCCCCGACCCCACGTCCTGGAAGGCCTACTGGGAGCGGATCGTCACGGCGATGCGCGCGGTGCCCGGTCAGGAGTTCCGCTTCGACTTCACCCCGAGCCGTGGGCGGGACGCGGTGCCGTGGACCGAGTGCTATCCGGGCGACGACGTCGTCGACATCATCGGGATGGACTCCTACGACCAGCCTCCCGGCGAGACCTTCGACGACCAGGTCACCGACCCGTACGGGCTCCAGAAGCACGTCGACTTCGCCGCGGAGCGCGGCAAACCCATCTCGTTCCCGGAGTGG
Source organism: Streptomyces sp. S063 (assembly GCF_002832675.1). Lineage (NCBI taxonomy): Bacteria > Bacillati > Actinomycetota > Actinomycetes > Kitasatosporales > Streptomycetaceae > Streptomyces > Streptomyces sp. S063. The sequence continues at coordinate 7,187,811 of NZ_CP021707.1, read as the reverse complement.
GGGCTCTTCCGCAACGGCGACAACCCCGAGTACATGCGGCGCATGCTGGAGTGGATCGACCGGCACGAGCCGCTCTACCAGACGGTCACGGACTACTGCCCGCACGGTGTCTGGCAGTGCGGGAGCAATCCGCGCTCCTCGGAGGTGTTCCGGACGATGATGACGGAGATGGCCGCGCCCGCCGCGCCGTCCCCCAGCCCGACGCCGACTCCCCCGCCGACGCCGACGGCCCCGGTCCCGACGCCGACCGACCCGGCCCCGTCCCCGACGCTCACGCCCTCCGCGCAGCCGTCCCCGCCGGTGGCGCCCACGCCCCCGGCGCCCGGGGCCGAGCCCCCGCCGGCCCGCAGGTGGTGCGTCACCGTGCCGTCCGTCGACTGGCTGGGCGCGTGGCTGCGGGAGCGCGAGATCTGCTTCCGCTTCTGACCCCGGGCATGGAAACGGCTCCGGCCCTCGTGACGGGGCCGGAGCCGTCCACCCACACAGGTCCGGCGCGGGGGCGGGGGGACGAGCAACCGCTTGTCATCCCACCAACGCGGGCACGTCCCGCTCCGTCACGCCGCCGAACGAGGGACGGCTCGCGCGCCTCCCTCGTATGCCACGCCGGGCGCGGTACGGAGCGACGCGCGACCATGGAAACCTACAGAGGGTGGTGAGGTGCAATGGCATCCGCCGATGAGGGCTTCCCGGCGGAGCCCGGCCCGCTGCCCTCCGGGGACGGGCGGGGCCCGGCTCGGGCGGCCGACGACGCGGCCGCGGTGCTCGCCGGGGACGGCACGGTCATCGGCTGGACCCGCGGGGCCGAGGCGCTGCTCGGGTATCCGGCGGCCGAGGTGATCGGCCGGTCGGCCGCCCGCCTGCTGACCGGCCCGCCCGACCCGCGCCGGACGGCCGCCGTTGCCGCGCGCTGCCGGACCGGGTCGGCATGGAGCGGGCTGGTCTCCCTGCGGGGCCGGGACGGCCGGTCCCTCGACATCGATGTGCGGGTCACCTCCTCCTTCCGGATCGCCGGGCGGGAGGTCTTCCTGGTGTCCGGGCGGGAGCTCACTCCGCACTGGACGATGAGCGGGTCCGTGCTGGACGACTTCATGGCCCGGTCCCCGGTCGGGATGGCCGTGCTCGACCCGGGCCTGCGCTATCTCTGGCTCAACGACACCCTGGAGCGGTTCGGCGGCGTGCCGCGGGAACAGCGTCTGGGGCGCCGGCCGGCCGATGTGCTGCCCAGTGCGCTGGCGGCCCCCATCGAGCGGCTGATGCGGCAGGTCCTCTCGACGGGCGAGGCCGTCACGGATTACGAGTACCTGGGCTGGAGCTGGTCCGATCCGCACCGCCGACGCGCGTACGCCAGCTCGTTCTTCCCGCTGGCCGACGCCCAGGACCGGCGGATCGGCATCGGCTACATGGTCCGCGACGTCACCGACCGGTGGAACGCGCGTCGGCTGCTCGCGCTGGTCAACGAGGCCGGGGCGAGCATCGGCTCCACCCTGGACGTACAGCGTACGGCGCAGGAACTCGCCGACTTCGCGGTGCCCCGGTTCGCGGACTTCGTCTTCGTCGACCTGCTGGAGGCCCCGTTCGGCGGTGACCGGCCCGGGTCGGCCACACCGGCCGAGGGCGAGCGGCCGGCCATGCGCCGGGCGGGCATGAGCTCGGTGCGGGAGGGCTGCCCGGAGGCGGTCGTCCGGGTCGGTGAGGCGGTGGACTTCGTGCCGCCGCCGCACGACGCGGATTTCCTGCTGTCGGGCGCCCCCGTTCTGCTGCCGGTGCTCGACCCGGACAGCCAGGGGTGGGCGGTGGAGCAGCCGGAGCGGGCCGCCCGGATCCGGGAGTTCGGGCTGCACTCGTTGATCTCCGTACCGATGCGGGCCCGCGACACCGTGCTGGGACTGACCACCTTCATGCGGTCCCAGAACCCGGTGCCGTTCGACGAGGACGACGTGGCGCCCGCCCGGGAGCTCGTGGCACGGGCCGCCGTGTGCGTGGACAACGCCCGCCGCTACACCCGGGAGCACACCGCGGCACTGGTGCTCCAGCGGAGCCTGCTGCCGCAGACACTGCGGGGCGGGACGGCGCTGGACGTGGCGTGGTCGTACCTCCCGGCGGACGCGAAGGACGGGGTCGGCGGGGACTGGTTCGACGTGATCCCGCTGTCCGGCGCCCGGGTCGGCCTGGTCATCGGCGATGTCGTCGGGCACGGCATCGGGGCCGCCGCGACCATGGGCCGGCTGCGTACCGCCGTACAGACACTGGCCGACATGGATCTGCCGCCGGACGAGCTGCTGGCCCGCCTGGACGATCTCGTGCTGCGGCTCAGCGAGGAGGAGCGCACGGGGGGCCCGGCGGAGCGGGGCGGCTCGACGGTGGTGGGGGCGACCTGTCTGTACGCCGTCTACGATCCGACGAACGGCTCCTGCACGATGGCGCGGGCGGGCCACCCCCCGCCGGTGGTCGTCACACCGGACGGGTCGGTCACCTTCCCCGACCTTCCCTCCGGGCCGCCGCTCGGGCTCGGCGGGCTGCCCTTCGAGTCGCTGGAGGTGGTCCTGCCCGAAGGGAGCCTCCTCGGTCTCTACACCGACGGGCTCATCGAGGGGACGGACAGGGACGTCGAGCACGGCATGGAACGGCTGGGCCGGGAGGTGTCCCGGGGTGGACTGCAGCTGGAGGACCTGTGCCCGGCCGTGGTCAAAAAGCTGCTGCCCGTCCCTCAGCCGGACGACATCGCGCTGCTCCTCGCCCGGACACATGTCCTGAGCCCGGAGCACCTGGTCTCGTGGGACGTCCCCTGGACCCCGCGGCGGTCGGGGAGGCCCGGGCCAAGGTCTCGCGCCAGCTGGAGGCGTGGGGGCTGGAGGAGCTGGCGATGACGACGGAGCTGATCGTCAGCGAGCTCGTGACCAACGCGATCCGGTACGCCTCCGGGCCGGTACGGCTGCGACTGCTGTTCCAGGCGGCGCTGACCTGCGAGGTGTCCGACGCCAGCAACACCTCGCCGCGGCTGCGGCACGCCAGGACGACGGACGAGGGAGGGCGAGGGCTGTTCCTCGTCGCGCAGCTCGCTCATCGGTGGGGCACGCGCTACACGCCGCGGGGGAAGATCATCTGGGCGGAGCAGCCGATTCCCTGAGGGCTTGCCTGCGTCGGGGCTGCGTGGGGGACGGTGGAACGACCACCGCAGGGTGACCAACGGGATCTTGTTCGGTCCGGACGGGCATACCGTGGCGGGACCTTCCCGAGCGTCTCGGCAGCTGGAAGACCGTCTATGAACGGCACCGGCGTTGGTCGGCGGACGGCACATGGGACCGGATCCTGTGTGCCGTCCAGGCCGACGCCGACCTCGCGCGCCGTATCGACTGGAGCATGGTCGGCGTCGACTCGACGTCCTGCCGTGCCCATCAGCACGCGGCCGGCGCTCGCAAGAAGAAGCCAGCTCAAACACACCGCGGCTGTCCGGCTATGGCTGCGGGGCTGAGCCGGCCCGCAGTCTCAGTCCCCGAGGAACCATCAGGCACCGCAGCCGGAGACGGCTCTCGGCGGCCGCGCTGCTGTGCTCCCAGCCGGGCCTTCCCGCCCGGCTGCACTCCCGGCTGCGTCGGCATACCGGCCGCAAGGGCGAGCGCCGCTCGCTCGGCGGGAGCGACTGCATCCGCCTCCTCCACTCAGCGAGCTGGAGACTCTGCTCCGCCAGCGGCTCAAGGCGATGCAGTACCGGCACAGCGTCCTGGGCGGATTCCTCGCCGGGACCGGCCTCGCACCCGACAGACCGAACCGACCCTCATGCGCCGAAGTCTGTAACCGCCAAGCTCAGGAGTAGGCCCCTCGTCCCGGCGTCAGGGTTGGACCGTGCGAAGACTTCGATCAGCCAGCGACACTGGTGGGTGCCGTCGCGGTGTCGCGGTGCATGATGTGGCCGGTCGCGGTGAACGTCTCATTGCCGACCAGCGGGCCGGTCCGGGTCTCGGTGACGATGAATCCCTCGCCGGCGTAGAGCGCCTGGGCGGCTGGGTTGCCGTCGAGCACGGTGACTTCAACCCTCGGTCCGGCAGCGGCAACAGCGTGACGCAGCAGTGCCCTGCCGATCCCCTGCCGGTAGCGCTGCGGGTCGACGTACAGCCAGGTGACCTCGTCGTCATCGAGCGCAACGAAAGCGGCTACTTTCCCGTCGACCTCCGCCACCCACAACTGGCCGTCGAACAGCCCTTCCTCCTCAGCGGTCTGCGCGAGCGTCAGAAACGCCTCGACACCGGCGGAGTTGCGCAACTCGTCAAGGCGCGCGGCATCGTGAATTCGCGCGATCGCGTCCCAGTCATCGTTGGCGTATGGCCGAATCTCGATCTTTGCGGGCGGCATGCCCACAATCCTCACGGTCCCCCCATAGCCGGCGCAACTCGTTTACGCCGCCACCGCGGCACGTCGCTGAGCCGCCCCTGCGCCCAGCCGCCGGCCGACTGCCAGGCGCGCCGGATACCCGCCGGACGGACCACGTCGCCGGTCCCGCCACACATCCAGATCCCAAGACGCCGAGGCCGGTACGCACGGTCGGGCCCTATGGCCTCATGATCCGCCGGACGCTTCCCACTCGGCGGTCGTCCGCTCGCGGACTGCTGTCCTCGGGTCGGCTGCCGTCCGATCGCGGGCGAAGAGGTGGGTGAGTGGGCCGTCGGCCCGGATCAGCTCGTCCCAGGTGCCCTCTTCGACGATGCGCCCGCCGTCCAGGACCGCGATCCGGTCGGCCCTGCGGACGGTGGCCGGGCGATGGGCGATCACCAGGGTCGCCCGGGTGGCGGAGTCGGCAGCGAGCGCCCGGGCCAGTTCCGCGTCACCACGGTGGTCCAGGTGGGCGGTCGTCTCGTCCAGGACGAGGACGCGCGGGCCGCTCAGCAGCCCCCGGGCCAGGGCCACCCGGGCGCGTTGGCCGCCGGAGAGGGTCGCGCCGCGCTCACCGACCGCGGTGTCGAGTCCGTCGGGCAGGGTGGCGGCGACGGTGTCGACGCCGCAGATCCGGGCCACCGCGTCCACCTCGTCCGCCGTCGCGTCGGGGGCGCCCAGGCGGAGGTTCTCGGCGAGGGTGCCGTGGAAGAGCGGGGCCTCCTGCCCGACCACGGACACGGCGGCGCGCAGGTCGTCCTCGGCGAGGTCCCGCAGGTCCACGGGGTGGGCGGGGGCGAGGGGCACGAGTTCCACGGCGCCCTCGGCGGGGTCCCAGTAGCGGGCCAGCAGGTGGGCGCAGGTCGACTTGCCGGCCCCGGACGCTCCGACGAGGGCCACGGTCTCCCCCGGGCGGACGGTGAGGTCGACGCCGTCCAGCACGGCCCCTCCCCCGTAGCCGAACCGTACGCCGCGCAGCCGCAGGCCGAGCGGGCCCGGCGGGACGGGGCGGGGAGCGGTGGCGGCGGGGGCGCCGGCCGGGGCGTGCACGGCGGCCCGGACCCGGGCCGCGGCGGCGCGCAGGCCACCCGCCCGGCCGAGCGCGGCCGCCGACTCGGCGACCGGGGCCAGTGCGCCCAGGGCCAGTGCCATGGCGGCCGGGGCCCACGCCCCGTCGAGCCGTCCGGCGGACGCGGCGTCGGCGGCGGCCGCCACGACCCCGATGACGGCGGCGACGACCAGCAGGTCGCGGGCAGCGCCCGCACCGGTCTCCCACGACTGTTCGGCACGCTGGGCGCGGGCCAGCCGCCGCCCGGCGGCCCGGAGCCGCGCCCGCCTGCGGTTGAGCGACCCCGTCATCAGGAGCTCGCGGAGTCCGTCGACGCTCTCCACGGTCTCCGACGACAGCTCGGCGAGCGCGCTCCGGGTGCGATGTCCGCGTTCGGCCCGACCGCGCGCCTCGATCAGCGGCGACCAGAGGAGGAGCAGCGCGGCGGGTACGACGGCGAGCAGCAGCCAGGGCCCGAGGGTCGCCAGCACGGCCGCCGACACCGCGAAGACCACACCGGAGGCGAGGAGTTGGGCGATGGCGTGGGCGTAGAAGAATTCCAGCGCCTCGACGTCCCCGAGCGCGGTGGCCGCGAGGTCGCCGCTGCGCCTGCCCGCGATCCGGGCGGGGGCGCTGCGGGCCAGTCCGTCGAAGACCCGGACGCGCAGTTCGGCCAGGACCCGGTAGGCGAGGTCGTGCGAGAGGTCCATCTCGCGCCAGGTGGCCAGCGCCCGGAGGAGGACGAGCCCGATCAGGACGGCGACGGTCCCGGGGGCGGGCGGGCGGTGCTCGATGACAGCGGTGCCCACCGTGTACGCGGCGAGGGTGACCAGGGCCACCAGGGCGGCCTGGTCGACGAGGGCGGCCAGGCAGGTGCGGAGCACGGTGGCGCGGTGCGCGCCGAGGACCGGGAGGAGCGAGCGCAGGGCACCGGTCGGAGCCGGGTCCGGGACCTGGGTCGTGGGCGGGGCAGGGGGCTGGGGCGGGTCCTGGGTCGTGCGCGGGATCGGGGTCATGCGGCGCGCTCTTCCTGTGCGGTGTGTCCGGCCGCGACGAGCGAGGCGTAGACGCCGCCGCCCGCGAGCAGGGTGGTGTGGTCGCCCGCCGCGGCCACACGGCCCGCGTCCAGGACGACGATGTGGTCGGCGTGGCGGACGGCGTCGAGCCGGTGGGCGACGACGACGCAGGTGCGGCCGCGGCCGGCCGCCGCCAGTGCCCGGACGATCCGGGCCTGGTTGCGTTCGTCGACGGCGCTGGTGGCCTCGTCCAGGATCAGGACGGGGGCGTCGGCAATCAACGCCCGTGCCAGGGCAAGCCGTTGGCGCTGTCCGCCGGAGAGCGTGGCGCCGCGTTCGCCGACGAGGGTGGCGTAACCGTCCGGAAGTCGGGCGATCTCCTCGTCGATCCCGGCGGTACGGGCGGCGGTGCGCAGTTCTTCGTCCGTGGCGGCGGGGCGGGCGATGCGGAGGTTCTCCGCGATCGTGGCGTGGAAGAGGTAGGTCTCCTGCGACACCACGGCGATGCCCCGGCGGAGCGAGGCGAGGGTGTACGCGGCGGTGTCCGTGCCGGCTACGGTGACGCGCCCGCCGTCCGGGTCCCGTTGCCGCAGCAGGAGGCTCAGCACGGTCGACTTGCCCGCGCCGGACGGGCCGACGACGGCGGTGGTGCGCCCGGCGGGGGCGGTGAAGGACACGCCGTCGAGGGCGGGCCGGGCGCCCCCCGGGTGCGTGAAGCGCACGTCTTCGAAACGGATGTCGGGCGCACTCCCCCAGGCCGCGGTCACGGTGCCCCGGTCCGGGACGGCGGCCTCGGCGGTGCGCAGGGCCGCGATTCCGTCGGCCGCCGACACCCCGAGGTAGCCGGCGTGCCACTCGCGGGAGAGGTCGCGGACGGGGCGGAAGCATTCGGAGGCGAGCAGCAGCAGGAGGTAGGTGCCGGTGGCGGCGGTGCGGCCGGTGGCGGCCGAGGAGCACGCCACGAGAACGGCGGCGACCGTGCCGCCCTGGACGGCCAGGTCGGTGAGGCCGGTGTCGACGAGCGAGACCCGCAGTTTGGCGACGGTGCTTCGGTGCAGGGCGCCCGACCGCCGCTCCAGCCGTTCCCGTACGCGGCCCACGGCACCGGCGTTGCGCAGCGTCGGCATGCCCTGGAGGGCTTCCAGGTAGTCGGCGGCGAGGGCTTCGTAGGTGTCCCAGTGCTCCTTGCCCCGCCGCGCCAGCAGTCGGTCCCACGCACGCGGCCCGAAGAGGGCGAGCAGCAGGGTGGGCCCGAGGGCGAGCGCCGCGTGAGGCTCGACAAGAGCGACGGCGACGAGCAGCAGCGGCGGCACGGCGGCGGTGATGAGGAGTTGGGGCAGATAGCGCGAGAGGTACGCGTCGACGCCCTCGACCCCGTCCACCAGCGTGGCCCGTACGGCGCCGGCCCGCGCACCGGTGACCTCGGTGGGGCCGAGCGCCCCGAGCCGCTCCAGCAGGGTGTCGCGCAGCCTCACCCGTACGGAGGCGCCGGCGGTGACCGCGGTCAGGCGCTGGGCCCGGCCGAGCGCGGCGCGGACCAGGACGACGGCGATCACGGCCGCGAGCAGTGGGGCGAGGGCGCCTGTCTCCCCCTGGGCGATCCGGGAGAGCACGAGGGCGAGGAGGACGGCCTGGGCGAGGTGGGTGGCGGCGACCGCCGCGAGGAGTGCGGTGGCGAGGCCGAGCGGGCGGCGTGCGGTGCGCGCGGCGCGCAGGAGTTCGGGGTGGAGCATCATGGGCGTTCTTCCTCGCCGGACGGGGCTGCCGGGGCGGCGGATGCCGTGGGTGGGGTGGCGGGCGTGGGGGCCGACGTGGCTGGGGTGGCCGGTGTCGTCGGGGGTGCGCCGAGCGCGAGACCGTGCACGATCCAGTCGCGTCCGGGGGTGTCGCCGAGGGCGGCGCCCAGGTCGGCCTGTTGCCAGGAGCCGATGGGGCGTGAGCGCAGACCCAGTGCGGCGGCGTGCGCCTGGGCCGTGCCGGCCGCGTATCCGGCGACGAGGTGGCTGCCGCGGACGGTGGCGCGCGATGCGTTTGCGGGGCAGCCGTGGGCCAGGAGCACCGCGCCCGACGTCGCGATCCACTGCTGGCCCGCGGCCCAGTGGGCGAGAGTGGGGCGCGCGTCGCCCACGGCGCGGACGTCGAGGCCCGGTCCGCCGGGAGCCGCCGCGTACAGGGCCGGTTCGGCCCCGCCCACGGCCACGGTCCAGGAGGGCCCGCCCGGCCGCACGCTCCGGGCCGTGGCCAGGATCTGGGCGAGCGGCTCGGAGGCGGGTGGGCGCTTCAGGTCGTCGGGCGGGGCGCTCCGGCGCGTCTCCAGAGCTTCGTCGGTCACCTCTCCGGGGCGCGACGCCGGGTGCCAGGTGCCGCCGGGCCGCCCGGGCGCTTCGGCGATGTGGTGCAACAGGTGCCGTGCCGCAGCGAGTTCACGGGGTGGCGTGGTGTCGGCTCCTGGTTGCGGAGTCGGGGCCGAGGCGCGGGGCAGCGCGGCCCAGGCGCCCAGCGGCGGCTCGGTCTCACAGGGGCCGCCCCGGGGGGTCAACCGGACTGCCGCGAGGGGTAGTTCCGGCTCGGTGCCGGGCCAGGTGCGCTGCCAGTCCGGGGCCTCGGGCAGTCCGGCGGCGGCGGACAGCAGGGAGCCGTCCGCGTCGAGGGAGACCAGCACACCGGCGGTCGTGGCCCCGGCCAGCGCGAGGGAGGCGGCGGCATGGCCCGCGTCGAGGAGCAGTAGCGGCCAGGCCCGGTGACCGTAGTGGGCGACGGTGCGGGACGCGGCCACGGTGAGGACGACGAGGGCGCCCGGGGGCACGCGGTCGGCGGCCGGGCCGCGCCGGTGGGCGCGGTGGGTGCGCGGGTCGTAGGTGTAACGCCCGGGCGGCAGCGAACACCCCGGCCCGAGCAGCAGGTGGGCGCGCACCGGGTGCAGGGCGCCCGCCGAGGGAACGGGGCGGAGCCGGCCCCTGGGCCGAGGGGCGCGGCCAGGGAGAGCCGTAGCACCCGGCCCAGGTCGATCGCGGTCCCGCGCTCGCCGGCGTTCGTGGCCGTGGGGCCGTCGACGTTCGTGGCCGTGGGGCCGGCGGTGTCGGTCGTGGGGCCGCTCCACGGGAACGGGCGTTCCGGAGCGTACGGGGAGAGCTTTGGAACACGCGGCGACCGGGCGTCCGCGAGCGACGTGCGCAGGAGGTCCGGTGCGGCGGGCAGGGCGGCGTCCGCCCCGCGGACGGGCGCGGCGGTACGGTCCCGCGTGTGGGGCATGCTGGCGTGCTCCATCACATGTGCGGGGGCGGGGCGAGAGTGAAGTCGCCCGGACCGGTCGGGCGTTGGGTGCGCCAGCCCCGGGCGAGCGCCGCTTCCGCGAAGCGCGGGCAGCCGAAGTAGCCGAAGGCCGCCGGGGCGTTGGGGATGAGCCCGGAGACCAGGACCCGGGCGACGCGCAGCGCGGTCTCGGCGACGTCCTCCGTGGTGAGGTCCGCGGTGACGACCCGGTGGCCCCCGGCGGCGAGCGCCGTGTCCAGCGCACTGCGGCTGCCGGGAGCGATCGCGGCGACCGGGACGACGCCCAGGGCGGGTTCGGTGAAGCGGCGGGCGAGCGGGGTCATCCGGGCGTCCAGCCACACCTGGACATGGGCGCCGAGGTCGCGGACGGCGGCGAACTCGGGCCCGCAGTCATCGAGGTAGCGCCGGTCGGCCCGGTGGTCGAGGTAGAGGCCGCGGGCGAGCATCCCGGCCTCGATCGCCCGGTACACCCACCCGTCGGCGTCCACCGTGCCTTGGGTGAACACCCAGGTGTGCACGGCCTCCAGGACGGCCTTGCGGGCGGCCTCCGCCGGGTCGTACCGGCAGGCGAACCCCGCCGCGTACATACCGCGCCCGGGGTCGTGCACGAGGGCCGCGACGCAGGGGGCGAACTCGGAGGGCATCTCCACGATGTGCACGTCCAGCCCGCAGTCGGCCAGGTCGTCGGTGAGCCCGGGTACGCTCGCCGGGTCGATGCCGCGGGTGGGCCCGTCCAGGTGCCACCACAGCTCCAGCGCGTCGCGCTCGACGACTTCGAGGAGCCCGCGCTCGACGGCGTCGTCGAGGCCCTGCCCGGTGGCGATGCCGGCGTAGTTGAGGTGGTGGGTGCGGGGCAGTGAACGCAGCTCCCCCTGACGCCAGTTGAGGTGGGTGAGCGCGACGGGGGCCCAGCAGGGTTCCCCGTTCTCGACCGCCCGGGTCCACAGTGCCGGTGTGTCGGGGGTGAGTTCGCCGTACGGGAAGCGAGGGCGGCCGTACTGCCACGGTGCGTACGTCGGCAGAGCGCCGGGGCCGTAGAGGCGGGCGCCCTCGGCGGTCAGCTCGGCCGCGGTGGCCCGCCGGGGCTCCTGGGGGTGGCCGGGCGGCGGGAGGCGGTTGCCGCAGTAGCGCTCCACGGCCTCGGCCACCGCGGCGATCCAGGCGCCCCGGGGGTCGCCGAACGTGGTGCCGAGCGAGACCCGGTCGGCGGGCCAGGCGCCGAGGCGGCGGGCGTCGGCGACGTCGGCGGTCATCGCGGTGTAGCGGGGCGGCGCACCGGCGGGGTGTTCGACGGGTGCGACGGCGCGGACGACCCCGCTGACGGGGTCGACGAGGGCTTCGAGGGGCAGGGCGCTGGTCAACGGCATATCTCCGGTACGGGCTCGACGTAGTGGCGCCGGGCGACGACGGGCAGGTGGAGGGCGCTGCCCCGGGGGTTCACGGTGCGGCGGGACGGGGTGAGGCGGGTGGCCGTGACCGGGTCGTCGCCGGTGTGCGGGTTGCGGGCGTGGGCGGGGAAGTGGTGTCCGGCGATCTCGGCCCGCAACCGGGTACCGGCGGGCAGCCTGCGGCCCAGGGTGCCGAGCGGCACGGTGATGTCCGCGGCTTCGCCGGGCGGGGCGGCGCGCCGGACGATGCCGAAGGCGAGCGGATCGGCCCGGCCGGACGGGTCGAGCGCGGTCAGGCGCACGGCCCAGTCGGCCGACGGTGTGTCGGCGGTGGCGTTGATCCGGGCTACGGCGGCCCCCGCCAGGTCGAGGGGGCGGGGCAGCGGCGGCGAGAGCAGCAGACAGCGGTCGGCCGGGCCGCCGTCGACCGGGACGGCGAGGTCGTCGGAGCGCACGGGGCGCTCCGGGTCGGCGTTGAACTCGGCTCCGTGGAGCAGCCGTAGACCGGTGGACGACGCGAAGGGCCAACGGCACTCGGCTTCGGAGGAGGACACCGCCCGGTGGATGCTGTGCCAACGGCCGCTGTCGCCGAGGGCGATGACCCCGTGGCGGGCCGGATCCAGTCGCCCGACGAGCGCGGCGCGGGCCCATCGTACGTACAGGGCGCCGAGGTTGACACGCGCGCGGGCGGGCGCGGACCGGTCGGCGGTGAGGCGGTGCCCCCAGGGGCCGAGCAGCAGACGCGCCGGTCCGCCCCAGCCGCGCCAGAGGGCCACGGTGTCCTCGGCGAAGGGGTCGCGAGTGCCACCGACGGCGAGCAGCGGAAGGCGGGCCGCGGAGCCGAGCGCCACGAGGCGGCCGCGCTCCCGGTCGGCCCAGAGCCGGGGCCAGGAAGGCAGTTCACGCCCGAGACCCGCGGCCAGCCGCTCCCCCAGGCCGGCGACCGGGAGGTGTTCGAGCAGCCGGGGGGCGTCGGCCAGCGCGCGCCCCAGCGCGTCCGGGTCGGAGTCGTGCCGGTCGCCGTGGGCCGCCCACCAGCCGGCCCGGGCCCACAGCCGCTCCGGCCCCCCGTGCTCGCGCGCGGTCTCGGTGAGCCCGAGCGCGGGAACGGCGGCGATGACGGCGTCGGGGACTCCGTCGCAAAGCCCTTTTCGGCAACGGCGTCCCGGGGGCCGTCGGGGCCGTCGAGTGCGGTGACGAGGGCGCAGTACGCCGCGTAGGAGGCGCCGACGGCGACGACCTCTCCGTTGCTCCACGCCTGTGCGCGCACCCAGGCGACCGTGGCCGCTCCGTCCGCCTTCTCGTGGTCCCCGTACGGGTGCCACTCCCCCGGTGAGCCGTGGCGGCCGCGTACGTCCTGGGCGAGGGCGGCGAATCCGTGTGCCGCCCAGCCACGCAGCTCGGCACGGTGGGCATCGCGCCCGTACGGGGTGCGGATCAGGACGGCGGGGCGGGGGCGGCCCCCGTCCGGGAGGCATACGTCGGTGGCGAGCGGGGTGCCGTCCGGCGTGAGGACGGACACGGTACGGGTGTTCACGGGCGGGCCTCGGCGGCGCCGGACCGTGCGCGCGTCCCCGCCGGTGTCGGCGCGGGCAGTGGCGCGACGTCCGGGACGGGGAGGACGGCGTGTTCGGTGAAGGTGAGATCGCGCAGATCAACCCGGCGCAGCCGGCGCCGGGCCGGGACACCGGCCGGCTGCCGACCCGAACCGCCCGCGCGCCCGCCCGTTGCTTCGGCTTCGGCTTCGGCTTCGGTCCAGGCGATCAGATCGGCGGTGAGCAGCGCGGCGATCAGGGCGGCGGATGCCTCGGTGGGGTGCGGTCCGGTGTCGGGGGTGCGGTGCCCGGCCCAGTACGCGGCGAGTTCGCGATGGGCGGGGGTGGCCGCGAGCCTGCGGAGTCGGACATGCCGGGAGGTCACGTCTCCCGGGGCCGCGGCAAGGGGCTCGGTCCAGCTGTGGGAGCCCTCGCGGTGGCAGCGCAGCCAGGCGATACGTCGATCCGGCAGCCGGTCCGCCGCGTCCCAGAGCCCTTCGGGGACGGGCGAGTCCAGGCACCACACCACGGCGACGCGGCCTTCGGTGCGGGGGTCCCGGGTCGTCCGCGCGAGTTCCGCCACCCGGTCCGGGGTGATGCTGTGCACCTCGGCCCCTTCCGCCCCGGCGCAGCGCGCCATGGGCCCGGTGAGCACGGGGTCGCCGACGACATGGACGGTGCGGCCGGCGAGCGGGGCCCGGGGCGGGGTGGACACGGCGTGCCCACCGGCCTCGAACGCCTCGACGAGCCGGGCGAGTCCGGCGGTCTGCGACTCTTCGCCCGGCGTCTCCTTGCCGGGCGTCTCCCCGTCCGGCGTCTCCTCGCCCGCCAGTCGGCGCACCAGGGCTTCCCCGGTGACGTCTCCGGTGTCGATGCGCAGGAACTCTCCTCCGGAGGTCCGGAGCACGGGGGCGGCGCCGGGAACGGTGACGATCCCGGCACCGGGAGCGAGTCGACTGCGGGTCACGGAATCCTCCGGGTCGGAGAGAGGGACGGCGGGACGGGGTGATCGGGCCGAACGGGGCGGGCCCGCCCGGGTTGTCACCGGGCGGGCCCGCCCCGCGCCATGCGGGAGACCTGCCTTCAGCGGCAGGCGTCGCTTACTTCTCGGCCGCGGTGTCGGCCTCGACGGCGTCGTCGAAGGGGTTCTCGACGAGGGCGTTCGAGTGCGTGGCGGAGAGGTGGGCGAGCTGGCCCTGGTCGGCGATCGGGCTGAACACCTTGTTCTGCTCCATGAGTTGAAGCCTCCATTCATATCGGATGGGTGTGGGTCGCGGCGTTGGTGCGAGCCGCAGCACAGACATTAATGAATATGATTTTCATTCCGCAATAGCTGGAGCGGTTCGAGAGGGTGATCTGGGTAACAGACGGGCCAGCCGCCCTCGTCGTCGATCCCCACCCGGCCTTCCACGCCCAGGACTTCGGCCAGCAGATGCCGGGTCACCACCTCGCCCGGGGGCCCGTCGGCGGCGATGCGGCCTTCCCGGAGCGCGACGATCCGATCGGCGAACCGGGCGGCGTGGTTGAGGTCGTGCAGCACCATCACCACCGTCAGCCGGCGCTCCCTGCGCAGCCGTACGACCGTCTGGAGCACCTCCAGCTGGTGCCGTAGATCCAGATAGGTGGTCGGCTCATCGAGGAACAGCACGGGGGCGTCCTGAGCCAGCGCCATGGCCAGCCGGACACGCTGGCGTTCACCTCCGGACAGCGCGTCCACGGGCCGGTCGGCCCAGGCCGTGACACCGACGTCCGCGAGCGCCCGGGACATCACCTCGTCATCGCCCTCCCGCAGCATCCCGAGCGGCCCCCGCGCGGCATAACGCCCCTGACGCACGAGTTGACGTACCGTCAACCCCGGTACGGACGGTGCCGATTGGTGCAGCAGTGCCGCACGCCGGGCGGCGGTGCGGCGGGGCAGCCGTGCCACGTCGTCGCCGCCGAGCAGCACACGCCCGCCACTCGGGGCAAGCAGCCCGGCGGCGAGCTTGAGGAAGGTGCTCTTGCCGCAGCCGTTCAGCCCGATCAGGGCGACCAGTTCACCGGCCCGGATACTCAGGTCCACCCCGCGCAGCACCGGGCGTCCGGGGTAGCCGAACGCCAGTCCCTCCGCCCGGACGACGTCCGGGGCTTTCGGGGTCGCGCTCTCCGTCGCGCTCATCTCCACTGTCCTCTCCCTCGTTCTCTCCCTCATCTCTCGTCCGCCCGTCGGCGTGCCACGACCAGCAGCAGCCCCGCCCCCACACAGGTGGTCAGGGCGCCGACCGGGAGGGTCAGCCGGTCCGCGTCGAGCGCGGTGGCCAGCAGCCGGGACAGCAGTTGGGCCACGGCGTCCGCCCCGCACACCACCGCCGCGCCGAGCAGCGCGGCGCCCGGGAGCGTGACGCGCAGATCGGCGCCGAAGACGGCCAGTGCCAGATGGGGCACCAGCAGCCCGACGAACCCGAGGGCGCCCACCGCCGACACCGCGCCGGCCGTCAGCGCCACCGCGCACACGAGCGCCGCCCCCCTGCCCCGGCCGGTGGCCAGGCCCGCGGCGGCGGCCTGTTCGTCACCGCAGCGCAGCAGGGTCAGCGGCCCGGCGAGCAGCCAGGCCGCCGCACCCCAGAAGGCGGCCCACGGCCAGAGCAGATTCCAGTGCTGCCAGACCCGGCCCTCGGTGGAGCCGATCAACCACTGGACGACGCTGCCGAGTTCACCGGGAGCCACCAGGAGGACGACCGCGGTGAGTCCGGCGAGCACGGCCGACACAAGGACTCCGTAGACGGCGGTCTGTTCCGGGTCGCCCCGGTCCCGCCCGGTGAGCAGCCACAGCAGTCCCGCCCCGGCGAAGCCGCCGACGCAGGCCGCCACGACCACGGCCGCCGGGGACTCCCACCCCGCGAGACCGAGGCCGGTCGCGGTCACCGCACCGAGCACCGCGCCGGGGGTGACACCGGTGACCTCGGGCCCGGCCAGCGGGTTGCGCAGGGCCGACTGGAGCACGAGTCCGGCAACCCCGAGGCAGGCCCCCGCGACCAGAGCCACCAGCACGCGGGGCAAGCGGAGTTGGAGCACGATGTGCTCGGAGGTGGGGTCGCCGCCGGCCCCGAGCAGCACGGCCCGCACGCTGTCGGGGGTGACGCCCCGACCGGCGAAGAGTCCGGCGCAGGCGACGACTGCGACGAGCAGCGCCAGGCCGCCCAGACGGACGCCCGGCGCGCGCAGGGTCCGGCGGACCGGTCCGGGCGCGGTGTCGACGAAGGTCATCGTTCCGCCTTCCGCAGGACGGGAGCGAGGGCGTCCGGCGAAGTCACCGGAGCGGCGAGGGTGGCAGGCCCCCGGTCCCGGGCGGGCCGCCGCCCCCGTTTCAGTAGCACGACCCCGACCGGCACGCCGACGAGGGCGGTCCAGGCGCCGACGGGCGTCTCGACCGGTGCGAGGGCGAGCCGGGCCGGCTGGTCGGCGCAGAGGACGACGATCGCGCCGCACACGGCGGACCGGACGAGCCACCCGGCCGCGCCGCCGTCCGGGTGGAGGCGGCGGGCGAGGTGCGGGGCGAGGAAGCCGACCCAGGCCACCGGCCCGCAGACCGCGACGACGGGGGCGATGAGGACGACGGCGATGCCCAGCGCGGCCACCCGCGCCCTCTCGACCCGTACGCCCAGTGCGCGGGCGTCGTCGTCGCCGAGCCGCAGTACGCCGAGGACCGGAACGCACAGCACCAGTGCCGGGACCGCCACGGCGAGCCAGGGCAGCAGACCGGTGACGTCGTCCCAGGTGCGGGCGGACAGACTGCCCAGCAGATAGCGGTAGATGAGCTGGAGGTCGAGCTGATCCGCCATGACCATGAGCACCAGCAGGGCGGCCTGGAGCGCGGCGGCGACGGCGGCCCCGGTCAGCAGGACCGCCGAGGGGCTCCGCCCGAACCCGGCGGCGACCAGGGTGAGCAGTCCCCCGAGCGCCGCCCCGCCCAGGGCCAGGAACGGCTGGAGCCCGAGGGGCACGGCCAGGGCCAGGACCAGCGGTGCGGCGACGCCCAGGGCCGCTCCGGAGGAGACCCCCAGCATCTCGGGCACGGCCAGCGGGTTGCGCAGGGCCTCCTGGAGGACGAGGCCCGCGGCGCCCAGGCAGGCCCCCGCGATCAGGGCCAGCACCATGCGGGGCAGCCGCAGTTCGGTGACGACGAGCCCCGCGAGCCCGTCGGACCCCAGCGTGGCCGGGAGCCGTGCGGGCGGGACGTACGGCGTGCCGAGACTGAGCGCGCAGACCGCGCTCGCCACGGCCGCCGCGCCCAGACAGAGCAGCGCCACGGGCGGACGCCTCACCGCAGTGCGGCCGTCGCCTCGTCGAGGACGAGGCCCAGGGAGCGGGTACCGCGCCCCTTGGCCCACACCTCGGAGTCGACCTCGATGACCTTGCCGTTCTTCACGGCCGGGATACGGGACCAGAGCGGGTTCTTCGCCAGCTTGTCGGAGAGCTTCCCGTCGGGCGCGCCGAAGGACAGGGTCTCCACGAACAGGACGTCGACGTCCCGGGCGAGGATCTCCTCCAGGCTGTAACTGCCGTCGACGCCCCGGCTCTTCCACGGGTAGTGGGAGATCTTCGGGAACAGTCCGGCCGCCACGTCGGTCTCCGGGGTGGCGACGCCGAAGTTCTCGTCGCTGCCGTAGATGATCAGCGCGGTCTTGTCGCTCTTCTGCTCCTCCGCCTCCGCCAGGCGGGTGCGGAAGGTCTTCTCCGCCTTCTCGCCCTGCGCGGTACGGCCGGTGAGTGCGGCGAGGTCGCGGAGATAGCCGACGCTGTCCTGCCAGGATCCGGGCTGGACGGGCCAGAAGGCCGTGACGCCCTTCAGTGCGGGGGCGAGCTTGCCGTGCGTGTCCTCCAGACCGATGACCAGGTCGGGCTTGTGGGACAGGACCGCCTCGACCTCGGGGCTGAGGAAGCCGCCGGGCACGACCGGGATCCTCGCCGCCTTCTCCTTCCCCAGGAACTTCGGGTGCGCGAGCACCTGGGAGTTGGTGGCGGTGGGGGTCATGCCCAGTTCGACGAGGATGTCGTCGCAGAGGGCGACCAGGCAGACGATCCTCTCCGGCGGCTTCGGCAGGGAGACCGTGACGCCCTTGGCGTCGGTGATCCGGGTAGCGGCCTCGATGGGCCGCACCTCTGTGGTCGTACGGGCTTCGGCACCCGCCGCCGCGGCCGGTTTCCCGGAGTCGGCGTTCTCGGTGCCGCAGCCGGCCAGCAGGCCTCCCAGTACGGCGATCGCGGCCCAGCGGCGGACTCTCAGCGCGGTTCGTGGCATCGACGGGTCCCTCAACGTTCCTGTGCGGTCCCGGGGATGCGGCAGAGCTGACGGCGGAGCCCCGGGAGCGATCCCCGCCACAAGGCGAAACCTTACACATGATTATCATTTCCAATAAAGTGAGTGGGGTTTCCGCCGGGATCCACCGGTCTCCGGAATGCCCGACCACCCCCGCCGCCCTCACCGGCCCCGCCCGCCCCAGGAGTTCGCCATGCCGCACACCTCGCCACCCGATCCCCACGCGCCGCCGCGCCTGCTGGTCTCCGACCATGTCGCGGGGCGCGTCAGCCTCCTCGACCTCCCGGACGGCACGGAGCGGGCGGAACTGAATCACCGGCACCTCTCCGAGCACGCGGGGTTCCTCGCGCTGCCCGACGGGCTCCTCGCCTGTGTCGACGAGCGGGCGGGCGAGTTGCTGGTGCTCGATCCGTACGGCCCGGGCGCCGGGCGGCCGCTCGTCCGGCGGCGGATACCGGTGGCGGTCCCCGCCGAGCATCTGGCGGCGGACCCGGACGGACGGCGCCTCGCGGTGACCACCGGCCTCGGCCGCAACGAGGAGGCGTGGACCGGACTGCTGACGGCCGTCGACCTCGACGCCCCGGACGGCGCCGTCGCCGTACGCGTACGGGGACGGACCGGCGAACCGGGGGTCACGGTCCTCGGCGGGGCGTCCCCGCTCGTCGTGGTACGCCACCGGGAGCCGGGCGAACTGCTGGTCCACCGGCACCGCGAGCTGATGCGGTCGGCCCCCTCCTGTCCGCCGGCGGTTCCGGTGCGGCGGATCGCCCTGCCGGACGACGACGGGCACGGTGACGCCCACGACCCGTTCTCCGGGCGGCTGTTCGCCTCGGCGGGATCGGGCGTGCACCGCGCGCGACGGGAGGGGGACGACCTGACCGCCGAGACCCCCCTGCCCTGGTCCGCCGACGGGCGTTCCGGCGGGCGCGGCTACTACCTGCGGCTCGATCCCGTTCGGCGGATGCTCTGGTCGTGCGTGCGCGGCGGGCCGGGCGACCCCGGCCAGTGGCCGGACTGGTCCAACGACGCATGGTGGCACCACCTGGACAGCGGCGAGACGGGGCGGCTCGGTCTGGGGCCCGGGCTGGTCTTCAGGCTCGCGGTGACCGCCCGGCACATCGCGTTCACCCGCGTCCACCCGGACGGCGACGAGCTGATCCTGCTCACCGCTCCCCCGGCAGCCGGGCCCCGCCCCGAGGTCGGCGCCCGGCTGCCCCTGCCCGCCATGTCCGGCGCACCCCGGCGCGGCGGGACCCCCTGGGACGGCGTGCAGCGGCGCGCGGTCGCGGCCTCTCCCGGTGGGGGCCTGGTCGCGGTCAGCCGGGGCGGCCATGGCGAGGTCCACGTCTTCGACGCGGACAAGGCGGCGCTCATCTCGACCCTGACCGTTCCGACGCCCCTGGACGACGGGGGCCATCTCGCCCTCGTGACGCCGGGGGACGGAGCGCACGCCGACCCGGTCGGCCGCTGAGACCGGCGTGGCGGGCGGCGGCCCGCGGACCTCGCCGTGCCACCGCCCGCCACCCTTCTCCGGATCAGCCCCGCGTCACCAGGAGGACTTGGTCACCCCGGGCAGGAAGCCCGCGTGGGCCTGCTCCCGCATCCGGACCCGGGAGAGGCCGAACTTGCGCACATACCCCCTCGGCCTGCCGTCGACGCCGTCCCGGTTGCGGACCCGGGTGGCGCTGGCGTCGCGCGGCTGGCGGCGCAGCTCCTCCACGGCGGCGAGACGCTCGCGCTCCGGGGTGCCCGGCCGGCGGATGATCTCCTTCAGTTCGGCCCTGCGGGCCGCGTAACGCTCGACGGTCGCCCGTCGGCTGTCGTTCCGCGCGATCTTGCTCTTCTTCGCCATCAGACCTTCTCCCCCCGCGCGCGGATGCGCGCGACCGCGGCTTCGATGCCGATGCTGTCGACGGTCCTGATCGCCCGGGCGCTCAGCGTGAGACGCACATAGCGCCCCTCACCGGGCAGCCAGTACCGCTTGCGCTGGACATTCGGGTCGAACCGGCGGGACGTCCGGTGGTGCGAGTGGGAGATCTTGTTGCCGAATCCCGGCTTCGAGCCGGTCAGTTGGCAGTGGGCGGACATGAAAGTTACCTGCCTCTCCTTCGACGCATCCATTATTGAAAATGGAAACCATTGCCATATAGTAGCGCCCATGGCTCGCAACGAAGTACGCCCGGTCGTCAAGCTCCGCTCCACCGCGGGGACCGGCTACACCTACGTCACCCGTAAGAACCGGCGGAACGATCCCGACCGGATGGTGCTGCGCAAGTACGACCCGGTCGCCCGCCGCCATGTCGACTTCCGCGAGGACCGCTGACGCCCTCCTGGCGTCCCACACCCTCCGCACACCCCTGAATCGCCCCCGAGGACACCGTCATGAAGCCCGGAATCCACCCCTCCTACGGCCCCGTCGTCTTCCGCGACAAGGCCGCCGACTTCGCGTTCCTGACCCGCTCGACCATGACCAGCGATCGCACGGTCACCTGGGAGGACGGCAACACCTACCCGGTGGTCGACGTGGAGATCTCCTCCGCGAGCCACCCCTTCTACACCGGCACCGCCCGCGTCCTGGACACCGCCGGACGCGTCGAGCGCTTCGAGCGCCGCTACGGACGCGGTGAGGCCCGGTGAGCGGGCGTCGCACGAAACTGCCGGTCGTCGTCGTCTGCGGCCTGCACGCCGAGGCGCGCGGGGAGGTCGTGGAAGGGCTGCTGCGGGACGTACCGCACAGCGTCGCGCTCCACCACGACCTGTCGACGGCCACCGGCGGAACGGTCCGGCGCTCCCTGCGGAACGCCGGCGGGGAGCTGGCCTCCGGCGAGGCGCCGCTGGTGAACGAGTGCGCCTGCTGCGCCCTGCGCGAGGACCTCGTACCGGAACTCGAACGGCTGGCGGGCGACGGGAGGACCCGGCTCGCCGTCCTGGAGCTCTGGGACTCCGTCGAGCCGAAGTCGATGGCCGAGGTGATCGCCGCGCACACCGACGCCGCCGAGGTCACCAACGTGTTCACGGCGATCGACCCCACGCTCGTGCTGCCCTGCCTCTCCAACGGCGACGATCTGGCCGAGGCAGGTCTCGCGGCGGCACCGGGCGACCGGCGGACCATCGGCGACACCTGGGCCCGGCAGGTGGAGTACGCCCCCGTCCTGGCGGTGGCGCCGAATCCGGCGGCCGACGACGAGGACCGCGCCCTGATCCGGCAGTTGAACCCGACCGCCCGTCAGGCAGCTTCAGGATCGGATGAGTTGACCCGTCTGGCGTTCGCCGGATTCGACGTGGAGGCGGCGGCGGCCGGCCAGCACCCGGCCTGCGCGCTGCTTCCGCAGGAGGCGGAGGAGGCCGGGGTGGGCACGCTCGTCTGGCGGCGGCACCGTCCCTTCCACCCCGAGCGCCTGCTCGACGCACTGGAGGACCTCAGCTGCGCCGCGGCCCGCAGCCGGGGCCGGTTCTGGCTCGCGGACCGGCCCGACACCCTGCTCTCCTGGGACGCGGCGGGCGGCGCGCTCTGCGTGGAGAACACCGGCCCCTGGCTCGCCTCGCTCCCGGACGCCGCCTGGTCCATGGTGCCGCCCTACCGGCAGGCGGCCGCCGCGCTGGACTGGCACCCCGAGCACGGCGACTGCTGCCAGCACCTGGTCTTCGTCTCCCCCGGCCTCGACCGCGAGGGGCTGACCGGGCTGCTGGACTCCTGCCTCCTCACGGACGAGGAGTACGGGTCGGGCCGGGAAGCGTGGAAGACCCTGCCCGCCGCGTTCGACGCGCTCCTCGACCCGGTGCACTGAGACCGGCCGGCCCGCTCCCGCAGCCACTCGACCCCCCGCCCCCATCCACCGAACGCGCACCCGACCACCGAGCACGAGGACGCCTCATGGCACGTCAGCACGACCCCCGCAAGCCGCTCAAGAACCGGCCGAACCCGCTGGACGCCGCCGGGATCACGTACATCGACTACAAGGACACCGATCTGCTGCGGCGCTTCATCTCCGACCGCGGCAAGATCCGCAGCCGCCGCGTCACCCGGATCAGCGCCCAGCAGCAGCGCCAGATGGCCGCGGCCATCAAGAACGCCCGCGAGATGGCCCTGCTGCCGTACTCCGGAGCCGCGGCCGGCAAGTGACGCGCGAGGCCCCCGCCTCCTGGAATACGTCCCGCGGCGGGGGCCGCGTCCGCGCCTCGGAATGCACCACGGCCGCACCCCGAGCACCATGGACGTATGGGCAGAGACATCCCGGAGGAGGGCGCCCCCGGTCCGAGGACATCGGATCCGGGAACAGCGGGCCGACGGGGCGGCCCCCGAACCAGGGCCTCGCTCTCGCCGCCATGCTGTTCGCCGTGTCGATGACGTTCATCGACCAGACCATCGTCGCGATCGCCGCCCCGGACATCATCCACGAACTCGGGCTCACCTCCTCGCAGATGCAGTGGGTCGTCAACGCCTATCTGCTCACGCTCGCCGCCTTCTTCGCGCTGGGCGGGCGGTTGTCCGACATCTTCGGGCACCGCCGCGTGATGCTGATCGGCACACTCGTCTTCGTCATCGCCTCCGCGCTGTGCGGCGCGGTGCCTTCCGGTGACATCGCGCAGGCCTGGCTGATCGGCTTCCGGGCCGTCCAGGGCTTCGGGGCGGCCCTGATGTTCCCCGCGGCGCTCGCCGTCGTCATCGCCGTGTTCCCGGTGGAGCGGCGCGGGCGGGCGCTGGCGCTCTTCTTCGGAATCTCCGGGGCGCTCACCGCGATCGGACCGCTGCTCGGCGGCTGGCTCACCACGTGGACCTGGCGGGCGATCTTCTGGGTCAACGTCCCCGTCGCCGTCGTCGCGATCGTACTGGCCCTGCTGGCCAGGGTCCCGGAGCGGTCCCGCCGCGAACCGCTGGACCTGCCCGGGGCGGCTCTGGTCGCCGTCGGCATGGCGCTGACGGTGCTGGGCTTGCAGCAGTCGTCGACCTGGGGCTGGGACTCCGTCGCCACCTGGGCCTGTATCGCGGGCGGTCTGGTGGTGCTGGCGGTCTTCTGCCGGTTGGAGCTGCGCGCCCGCTTCCCGCTGATCAAACTGCGGGTCTTCCGCGACCTGGCGTTCAGCGTCGACAACGCCGTGCTGTTCTTCGCCATGATGGCGTTCGTCCCGGTGTTCTTCTTCGCCTCCGTGTACGCGCAGGTCTCGCTGAGCGCGTCGCCGAACCAGGCCGCGCTGTACCTGCTGTACTTCTTCATCGGTTTCGGGCTGGCCTCCCAGTGGGGCGGCCGGATCCTCGACAAGCGCGGAGCCCGTCCCGCGATGAAGCTCGGCACGGCGCTCGGCGCGGTCGGGTTCGCCCTGTGGGCGGGGAAGCTGACGACGCTCTCGATGCACGACCAGTGGCTGTACGCGGCCATGGCGGGCGCGGGGATCGGACTGCTGCTGGCGCCGGCCTCGACGGACGCGGTGAACCGGGCGATCGACGCCAGCTACGGCGAGGTCACCGGCATCACCCAGACCGTACGGAACTTCGCGGCGAGCATCGGACTGGCGGTCTACGGCACGATGCTGACCCATACGACGGTCACCAGGGTGGAGGAGACCCTGCGGGGCAAGGGCGTGCCGGACGGTGAGTCGCACGGGATCGCCGAGTCCATCGCGCAGTCGGTGACCGGCCAGGGGGACTCCCGCGGGCCGTCCGGTTCGGGCCCGGTGGCCGAAGCCGTACGGGACTCGATGCCGGCGATCCGGATGGACTTCGCCGAGGCGAACCAGTGGGTCTTCTACGGGATGGCCATCGCCCTGGGGATCGCGTTCCTGATCTCGCTGCGCCATCCGGGAACCCGGGTGACGGAGGAGGCGCCTTCCGGACGGTGAGCGGGCCGACGGGTTCGTGACCAACCGACCGGGGCGCGTCGCTGTCTGCCGTGGCGGAAACGGCTGGGGCGACCGCAGGCTCCCGGTCGTCGTGGACGGATGGGCGTGTGCGGGGCACGCCGGGCGGGGCCGAGGTCCGGACGCGGCGGGCGGGACGGTGAGGCACTCCGTCAGCCCGGCGTCGGCACGCCCCGGTGGGTCAGAAGGCGAAGACGGCGTTGTCGTTCATGCTGCCCGCCATCTCGCACGCGTTGCCGTACGTGGTGCTGAACTGGACCGGCTTGCCCTGCCACACGCCGTGGGCGGTCACCACGACCGGGTCCCACTGACGGGTGCAGGTCCGGTTCGACGGGCCGGTCGCGAGTGCGGCGAACTTGCCCTGCACCGCCGCCAGTTCCTTGCAGGCCGCGGCCGGGTCGGGGTGGGTCCCCTCGGCGGTGGGGGCACAGGCGAGCGTCACGGCCCGCTCGACGGTGGCGGTCAGCGGGTCCTCGCCGCGAGCGACGGTGAGGACGAGCGCCGAGGGTGCGTAGAGGCTCTCCGCCTTCGCCGGTGCGGCCTGCGCGGTGGCGGTCGCGAATCCGCCGAGCAGAAGCGTGCTCGCGGTGATGGTTGCGAAGATGCCGTGAGGGTTGCGTCGCATGGGTGAAAACTCCTTGCTCGGGTGCCTGATTGCGGTCAGGAGTCTTACGCATGCGGAAAGTAGGCGCACATCGACGGCCAGCTTCCAGCCGCAGACGCGCGTTCGAACCGACCGAATGGTCATTCGGGCAGCTCAGAGGCCTCGCGCGCATCGTCCAGCATATGGACAGATCTCAGCGGTTCAATGCGAAACGACCGCCTGAGCTGCGCATACTCCGGAGCTCGCCGATGCGCCGATTCACCGCTTCGGCCGGAAAGTACCGCCATCCGAGGCCACGAACGACCTCCGGCCCCCTCCGCGCACCCCCTTGGCGAGCCGTCCGGGATCACGCGGAGGACACAATTCCGAATCCCTCTTGACCAGGTTAATTTAGGTTAGGCTAACCTCACGGTCGTGATCGCTCCTGCCCTCGACCGAGAAGACCCGCCGCCACGGCGCTCCGCGCCCGCCGCCGGTGCCACCGCCCTGCCCGCCGACGCGGGCCTCGACGCCCGCGACATGACGATCGCGTACGACCGCACCGACGTCGTGCACGAAGCCGACCTCCGGCTGCCACGCGGTCGTGTCACCGCGCTCATCGGGCCGAACGGCAGTGGGAAGTCCACCCTGTTGCGAGCCGTGGCCCGGCTGCACAAGGCCCGTACCGGCACGGTGACCGTGGCGGGCCAGGCCGAGGACTCCGCGCCCGTCGACGCCCTCGCCCTGTCGCGCTCCGACTTCGCCCGCCGGGTCACCCTGCTCGCGCAGAGCCGCAACGCGCCGGCCGGTCTCAGCGTGCGCGACGTAGTCGGATTCGGCCGGCACCCCTACCGGGGCCGGATCCGGGGAGCGGACCCGGACGGCGCCCGGATGGTCGAGCACGCGCTGACGGTCACGAACCTCATCGAGTTCGCCGACCGCGGGGTCGAGAGCCTCTCCGGCGGGCAGTTGCAACGCGTCTGGTTCGCCTGCTGTCTGGCCCAGGACACCGACGTCCTCCTGCTCGACGAGCCCACCACCTATCTCGACCTGCGCTACCAGGTGGAGATCCTCGACCTCGTCCGCGATCTCGCCGACACCCACGGCGTCACCGTCGGGGTCGTGCTCCACGATCTGGACCAGGCCGCCGCCGTGGCCGACCAGGTCGTCCTCCTCTCGTCCGGGCGGATCGTCGCCGCGGGCACGCCCGCGGAGGTGTACGCCCCCGAGCGGCTCACCGACGCCTACGGCATCCGTATCGACGTCGAACTCGACTCCCCCACCGGCATCCCGCGCACCCGCGCGGTCGGCCGCCACCACCTTCGTACCGAAAGGCCCTGAACATCCTCATGAAGAACCAGCACCTGACGTGGCCCGTCCTCGCCGCCGCGGCCGCCCTCGCCCTCACGGCGTGCGGCACCACCGAGGCGCCCAAGAGGGAGTCCGCGGGGGACAGCGCGGTCACGGTCACCGACTCCCGCGGCAAGAAGATCACCCTCGACGGGCCGGCCAAGCGCGTCGTCGGCACCGAGTGGAACGTCGTCGAGACGCTGGTGACCCTCGGCGTGCAGCCGGTCGGCGTCGCCGACGTCAAGGGCTACACCGCTTACGACACGGCCGCCCCGCTCACCAAGGGAGTCAAGGACATAGGCACCCGGGGCGAGCCCAGCGTCGCCACGGTGGCCGGTCTGAAGCCCGACCTCATCGTCGCCACCACCGACCTGTCCGACTCCGCCATCGCGCAGCTGTCGAAGGCCGCCCCGGTCGCCGTGGTCCGCTCGGCCGACGCGAGCCGGCAGATCGACCAGATGGTCGACACCGTCAACCTCATCGCCCGGGCCACCGGCACCGAGGACAAGGCCAAGTCCGAGATCGACTCCTTCCGCAAGGCGATCGCGGACGGCAGGAAGAAGCTCGCGGACGCCGGGCTCGACGGCGAGAAGGTCGCCTTCGCCGACGGCTGGCAGGAGGGCAACCAGGTCTCGGTGCGCCCGTACGTCAAGGGCTCGCTGCTCTCCGACGTCAACACCGAACTCGGCCTCGTCGACCCGTGGAAGCTGAAGGGCGACAAGGCCTACGGTCTGGCCGCGACCGACGTCGAGGGGCTCACGAAGATCGGCGACGCGCAGTTCGCCTACATCGCCAACGACGCCGACGGCGGAGACCCGTTCGCCGACGGTCTCAAGGACAACGCGGTGTGGAAGTCCCTCCCGTTCGTGAAGAACGACGAGGTTCACCGACTGCCCGACGGTATCTGGATGTTCGGCGGCACCGCGTCGATGCGCGAGTACATCGACGCCCTCGTCGGCGCGCTGACCGCCTGACGATGAGCACCAGCACCACACCCGCCCCGCCCGCCCCCGTGAAGCCGGGGGCGGGCGCGGCCGGTCCTGCCGGGGACGCGTCCCCGGCGGCGTCCGGCCCACCGGCCCGTCGCGGCCGGATGTCCCTCCTCGCGCTCGCGGGGCTCATCGGGCTGGCCGCCCTCGCGCTCACGCACGTGAGCCAGGGCACCGCCGCCGTCGATCTGCACACGCTCTGGCAGCTCGCGACCGGTTCGTCGTCCGACCGGACCGCGCACGAGCAGACGGCCGCCGTGGTCCTGGACTCCCGGCTGCCCCGGCTCGCCGCGGGGCTGCTGGTCGGCTGTGCGCTCGGCGCGGCGGGCGCGGCCCTCCAGTCGGTGTCGCGCAACATGCTGGCGTCCCCCGACACGCTCGCCGTGAACGCGGGTGCCTATCTCGCGGTGGTCACCGTCGCCGCGTTCGGCATCTCGCTGCCCGCACTGCCGGCCGGGGCCACGGCGTTCCTCGGCGGACTCATCGCGGCCGCCGTCGTGCTCGGCCTGTCCCGGGCCGGGGCCGGGCCCATCCGGCTGGTGCTGGCGGGATCCGCGCTCACCCTCGCGCTCTCCGGGCTGAGCGGGATGCTGCTGCTTCTGCGCTCCCAACAGACGACCGGCCTGTTCGCCTGGGGCAACGGCTCGCTCGCCCAGATCGGCATGCAGTCCATCGACCGGCTCGCCCCGCTCGCGCTCGTGGCGTTCGCCGGGCTGATGCTGATGGGCCGACGGCTCGACATCCTCGCCCTCGGCGACGACGGCGCGGCGGTGGTGGGCGTGAACCCCCGGCTGACCCGCTCCATCGCCGTGATCCTCGCGGTGCTGCTGGCGGCGGTTTCGGTGGCGGTCGCGGGGCCGGTCGGCTTCGTCGGCCTGTGCGCGCCCGCGGCGGTCCGGCTGCTCAGCACCTGGGTTCCGGGCCTGGTCCGGCACCGGGCGTTCATCCCCGCGTCGGCGCTCGCGAGCGTGCTCGTGGTGCTCGGCGCGGATGTGCTGCTGCGCGCGGTGTTCGGCGCCCAGGCGGGGGCCGAGGTGCCCACCGGCATCGTCACGACCTGCTTCGGTGCGCTCGTCCTCATCGTTCTGGCCCAGCGGTCCCGGGACATGGGCACGGACAGCGGCTCGACGGCGTTCGCCCGGCTGCGCAGCCGGCGCGCGTTCGCCGTCACCCTGGTGGCGACGACGGCCGGGCTGCTCGGCGCGGTGGTGGTGGCGACGCTCTTCGGCGACGCGACGCTGCTGCTGGGCGATGTGGGCAACTGGCTCGCGGGACGGTCGGGACGGTTCGTCAGTTACGTCCTGGACACCCGGGTCCCCCGGGTCGCCGCCGCTCTGCTGGCCGGTGCGGCCCTGGCGGTCGCGGGAGCCGTCGTCCAGGCGGTCTCGCGCAACCCGCTCGCGGAGCCGGGTGTCCTCGGTGTGGTCAGCGGGGCCGGGGTGGGCGCGGTCGCCGTCCTCACCGTCGTACCGCTGGCGAGCTTCTGGCTGATCGGCGGCTCCGCGCTGGCCGGTGCGGCGGCGGCCGCCGCGCTGGTGTTCGGCCTCGCCGCACGCCGTGGTCTGGAGCAGAACCGGCTGGTGCTCATCGGTATGGGTGTGCACGCCGGCGCGGGCGCGTTCGTGAGTCTGCTGATCGTGCTCACCGACCCGTACAACGAGACGAAGGCGCTGGCCTGGCTGGGCGGTTCGACGTACGGGCGGACGTTCCCCGAGCTGCTTCCGGTGCTGGTGGCGCTGGTCGTCGCCCTGCCCGTCCTGGCGGTGATGCGCCGTGAACTGGACCTGATCGGGCTGGACAACGAGACGCCCGCCCTGCTCGGCGTGCGGCTCGGCGCCACCCGGCTGGGCCTGCTGAGCCTCGCCGTCCTCCTGACGGCGGGGGCCGTGGCGGCGGTCGGGGTGATCGGGTTCGTGGGCCTCGTCGCCCCGCACGCGGCACGCGCCCTGGTCGGCCGCCGGCACACGCGGGTGCTTCCGGTGAGCGCGCTGCTCGGCGCGCTGCTGGTGGTCGTGTCCGACACGGTCGGCCGGACGGTCATCGCCCCGGCGCAGATCCCCGTCGGCCTGCTCACGGCCGTGATCGGCGCCCCGTACTTCATCTGGCTGCTCTGGCGGTCGAGGCGCGAGGGCTGACGGGCCGAAGTGCCGTACCGGCGGGTCCGGGCCCGCCGGTACGGCGTCCCTCTCGTCCTGGCCGCCTCAGGCCGTGAAGCGGTACCGCCCCGAGCCGCCCGCGAAGACCGCGCGGCCGTCGTCCGTCCGAAGGAAGCGCGCGCCGGGGTGGATGAAGCCGAGGAGGCGCCCGGTGGTCAGAGGTGGGCGAGGAGCCCGTCCAGCGGGCGGGGCAGGCGGCCGAGGTCCAGGGCCTCGGCCAGCGCCCGGGCGTAGTGCTCCTTGCGTCCGCCGATGGTGCCCATGAAGCGCCGCAGCTGCGCCTCGACCGGGCGCTCCCGCTGGGCGGGCTGCTTCTGGAAGAGCCGGAAGGTACGCAGGTCGCCCTGGTCGCCGATGACCTGCTGGACGCCGTCGGTGCCGAGCGCCCGGATCAGCTCGTCCTCCAGGTCGGCGTCACAGGTGAAGAAGCCCAGCGTCTCCAGGTCGTCGGGGGCGAGAGCGGTGCCGAAGCCGGTGCGCTCCAGGCCCTGGAGAAAGAAGCGCTGCTCCGCCGCGTCGCACAGCCCGGCGGGCCGGACGTCGAGTCCGTCGGGTCCCAGGAGTCGCAGGAAACGGGTGATGCTGGTGGCACCCCCGAGCGGTACGACCACGACGCCCTCGGCGGTGAGGGTGCGGCCCTGGCGTTCGGCGAGCGCCTCGACCGCCGCCCGGTCGCTGACGCCCTCGACGAGCACCACCGTGCGCAGCCCCAGACCGGCCGCCAGCTCGCGGGCGGCCCCGGCCTCGGCGGACGGCGGGGTTTCGCTGCCATCCGCGGCCCAGGAGATGACCGTCTGCCTCAAGCGTGTCGCCGTGTCCACCCGGCCAGTCTCGCACCGTGGTCGGCCGGCGCGACAAGGGATTTCGCGTTTGTCGACGAGCCCCTGGTGCACACGGGCGGCGTTGCGTCACCGGGGCGCGGGAGGCCTGCGGGCCAGGTACAGGCCGACGCCCAGGGCGAGGGCGAGCACACAGCCGGAGAAGGTCAGTCCGGCGTTCCGGAGTCCTACGCCGAGGGTGAGGGCGCCGACGCCGACGACGGGCAGGGAGATGCCCAGATAGGCGATGACGAAGAACGCGGACACGGTCGCGGCCCGGTGTTCGGGCGGAGCCGCCGCGCTGATCGCCGCCACCGCGCCCCGGAAGGCCAGCCCCTGGCCCAGGCCACCGCACAGGGCCCCGGCGACCAGCAGAGGCAGCGAGGTGAACAGCAGCGAGGCGCCGACCAGGACCAGCCCCGCGACGAGGACGAAGCAGCCGCCCGGCAGGGCGCGGCGCTCCCCGACCCGCCCCATGAGCGCCTGCCCGGCCGTCGAGGCGAGGAAGACGGAGAAGACGACGAGACCGGTCAGGGCCAGGTTGTGCACGTCGAGCGTCTCGGCGACGAACGCGGGGGCGACCGCCGTGAAGAGGCCGAGCAGGGAGAACCCGGCGAAGGCGGCCAGCGCCGACGTGGTGAACACGCCGCGCATGGTGGGCGGCACGGCCAGGCCCTGGGGCCGCAACCGCAGCCCTCGTACACGGGCGGAGGCGACCGTCTCGGGGAGGAACCAGGTCAGCACGGCGGCCACGGCGATCAGGGCCAGATGCGTGACGAAGGGGAGCCGCAGGGGCCAGGGGGCGTACTCGGCGAGCAGCCCCGACAGGAGCGGCCCGCACCCCAGGCCGCCCATGTTCGCGGCGGTCGCGGCCAGCCCCGCCCGCGCCGCACGCCCCGGCGGGGCCAGTTCCATCACCGTGACCGTCGCGGCGCCGCTGAGCAGTCCGGCGGCGAACCCGGAGAGGAGCCGGCCGGCGAACAGGGCGGGGAGCCCGCCCTCGAAGAGGAAGCAGAGCGCGCTGGCCGCCGAGAAGCCCAGGGCGGCCAGGAGGACCGGTCGCCGCCCCGCCACGTCGGACACGTTCCCGGCGAGCAGCAGGGTGGCGATCACGCCGAGGGCGTAGACGGCGAAGACGACGGTCACCATCAGCTCGGAGAAGCCGAGTTGTTCCCGGTAGAGGCCGTAGAGCGGGGTGGGCAGCGTGGTGCCCGCCATACCGATGGCGAAGACGGCCGCGGCGACCGGGTAGCCGAGGCGCTTCCCGTTACGTGGCGTGGGGCTCATGAACCGGCGGGCGGGGCCGCGGGGGTGATGTGGCTCAGGACGCACCGCCAGTGCCCGTCGCGCCGTACGAAGACGTCCGTGGTCCATTCGTCGGCGTCGAAGCGCTGACCGCCGTAGTGCGCGGTGTTGGTGATCCGGGCGGTGACGAGGGCGGTGTCCCCGTGGACCCGGACCCTCGGCGGGGTGATGGCCTCCATCGCCGAGTGGGTCAGGTCGCCGGACCGGACGTGGCCGAGGAACGCCTCCCTTTCCGTGATGCCCGACTCGGCGACGATGACCCACTCGTCGGCCATGAAGCCGGCGATCCGTGCCGCGTCGTTCGCGACGATCGCGGCGGCCCAGTCGTCGACGATCGCGGTGAGCCGGGCGTGCTCGGCGTCGGACGCCTCCCGGCCCGGGGGCGGCCCGGGGGCCTGTTCCTCTCCGCTCTCTGCCATGCTGCGAGCGTAGCCCCGGGCCGCGTGCGTCGCGCGTCATGGCCGGGGGCGGGATCCGACGGGTCCCGCCCCCTGGGTTCAGCGGTGGCGCGGGGTCAGCGCGCTCCGCCCTGGCGGCGTTCGAATCCGGCGAACGCGGCTTCCTGCCGCCACTCGGTGGCCGCCTTCGCGTTGTCCGCGAGGTGGCGGGCGCAGGCCGGTGCGGGTGGGGCGACGCCCGGCTGCGATCCGGCGCAGGCACGGACCGGGCGGTAGCCGGTGCGTGCGGAGCCGGCGGCCCAGAGGCTGTCGCCGTCGAGGAAGGCGTGCTCCAGCGAGGCGCGCGCCAGGTCCTTCAGCTCGGTGTAGCTCAGGCCGTAGGTGGCGCGGGCGTACTGGTACTCGTGGCTGATGTCGATGCGCGAGACGCCGGGGTCGTCGGTGGCGAGGACCACCGGGACGCCGTAGCGGCGGTAGGCGTTGAACGGGTGGTCGTCGCCCGCCACGCCCAGGATCTGCTTGTTGCTGCTGAACGGCACCTCGACGGCGACACCGCGCCGGGCCATGGTCCGGGCGAGCTGCTGCCAGTCGTCCTCGTGGACCAGGTCGACGCCGTGGCCGATGCGTTCGGCTCCGGCGACGTGGACGGCCTCGCGGATGTGGAACGTCAGGTCCTCGGGCTTGACCAGGCCGGGGGTCAGCTCACCGGCGTGCAGGGTGAGGCGGGCGTCCGGGTACTGGGTGCGCAGGTACTGGAGCATCCGCATCTGGAGGCGGTAGTTGCGCAGGGCGCTCTCCCCGTCCTCCGGCTGGACGAGGTTGACGGCGACGAACCTCGGGTCGCGCTCCGCGAGGCGCATGCCGACAGCCATCTGCGTGAACACGCGCTCGTTCGAACTGCCGCGGGAGACCTGGGAGATCCACCGGACGGGCAGACGGCAGCCGGGGTCGGGGCGGTCGGTGTCGCAGTGCGCCGTCTCCCGGAACTGGGCGTCGGCGGCATCGGCCTCCCGTACGGCCTCGGCGACGACCCTGTCGAGCTTTCCGCCGGCGACCAGCTTCCGGTGGAAGGCGGCGAGGTCCGCGTCGTAGCCCACGGACTCAGCCAGCTTCTTCGCTGCGTCCGAGGAGGGGGTGACCAGGGTCTCCAGATAGAACTGGTTCTGCTGCACCACGGTGTTGGCGACGTTGGCGAGCATCTTCCCGCGGTCGCGCGTCGCCTCGCCGAACTTGCCGAAGGTGTCGAAGAAGTGGTCGTGGCCGGACTGGTCGGCGGGGAAGTCCTGCATGGACCAGGCGCGGACGATCCGCTGCCGGAACGCGGCGTCCGTGCGCGCGTCGGCAGCCGGCCGGGTGCCCGGTCCGCAGGGCGGGCGCACGGCGGTGTCGGTGGCGTCGACGCACAAGCCCCTCTCGCCCGCGAGCTGGATCAGATACTCGGTGGTGACGGCGCCCGAGAGGTGGTTGTGGAGGTCGCCGCCCTTGGGCAGCGCGGCGAAGAACGCCTTGAGCCGGGCCGGGTCGTCGCGCAGCGCGTCCAGGCGGGCCGCGGTCCTGCGCTCGGCCGGGGTGGTGAAGCGGAACTCGGCCGGGGCGCCGGGGTCCTGGGCCGAAGCGGCGGTGGCCGGGAGCGCGGGCAGGATCGTGAGTAGCGCGAGTGCGGCGATCCCGGCCGGGGCCAGGGAGTGGGGACGGCAGGCCGTCCGAATCGATGAGATCACCGCCGCATGATCGCGTCGGGCACGGCGCCCGCCATCGCGAAACTCATGGGCGCACGTGCGTTCCACCCGATCGTGTGCTGTACCGCCCTGACGGCAGAAGGGCCGAAAGAAGTCTTGCGCGATCCCTTGACCGGTGGGGGACGAGGGTCCACAGTGACTCACTAATGCGCATTAGTAATACGCATTAGCGATCCGGAGGAACACCGTGGAAGAACCCAGGAAGCGGGCCAGGCCGGGCCGCGCGCCCTCCCCCGCGGGCCGTACGTCCCGGCCGAGGCAGGCCGAGGTCGCCCGGCTCGCCGGGGTCTCGCAGGCCACTGTCTCGCTGGTGCTCGGGGCCCGGAAGCAGGGCGCGACGATCTCCGAGGAGACGCGCCGCAAGGTGCTCGACGCGGTCCGGGCGCTCGGTTACGTCCCCGATCCGGCGGCCAGCCGGCTGGCCGCCGCGCGGAACAATCTGCTGGGGGTCTTCAGCTTCACGTCCACGTTCCCGACGGATGTGCAGCACTCGTACTACCCGTTCCTGGTCGGCGTCGAGCAGGAGGCCGCGGCCCGCGGCTACGACCTGGTCCTCTTCACCGGGTCCAGCACGGGCGGCGCGGGGGCGGCCGGGCCGAACGCCCTGGCCCGGGTCCGGCTCGCCGACGGCTGTCTGTTCCTCGGGCGGCACGCGCCGGCCGAGGAGTTGCGGCGGCTGGTCGCCGACGGCTTCCCGGTGGTCCACCTGGGACGCCGGGACGAGCTGGAGGGGCTCGCCTGGGTCGGCGCGGACTACATCAGCGCCAGCCAGGAGGTCGTCGCCCATCTCGCGGCGCTCGGCCACCGGCGCATCGTGCTGGTCCGGGAGGACGACGAGGCCCCTGCCTCCACCGACCGTGAACACGGCTTCCTCAAGGGCCTGGAGGAGGCGGGGCTGCCCGGCGGTCCCGCCGCCGTCTTCCGCTCAGCCGACCCCGAGCGGGAGCTGACCGCACAGCGGCTGCGCGGCTGGCTCGACGAGGGCGTCACCGCGTTCGTCGCGGAGGAGACCGACACCGGGGACGCCTGGCGCGCCCTGCACGGGGCCGCGCACTTCGTCGGCATCGACTGCCCGCGCGACGCCTCACTGGCGTTGCTGGGCAGCCCGCCGCCGGACCTGGCCGAGGAGCCCGTGCCCACCGGATTCGACATCCCCCGCCCCCGGTTGGGCGCGGCTGCCGTTCGCATGCTCGCCGCGCTGGTCTCCGGGGAGGAGGCGACCGAGCCCCTGGTCGCCTGCACCTTCCGGCCCGGCTCCACGGCGGGCCCGGCCCCCGCCCGGTACTGACCTCCGGATCCGAGGTTCCGTCATCGCACGACGCACGTGCCGCACTTCAAGGAGAACCCGTGATACCCGAACCCGACATCCTCATCGTGGGCGGCGGACTCGGCGGGGTCGCCGCCGCCATCGCCGCCTGCCGGGCGGGGCGTACCGTCGTCCTCACCGAGGAGACGGACTGGATCGGCGGCCAGCTCACCTCGCAGGCGGTCCCGCCGGACGAGCACCCGTGGGTCGAGGAGTTCGGCACCACCGCCTCGTACCGCACCCTGCGCGAATCCATCCGCGACTACTACCGCCAGTGGTACCCGCTGCGTTCCGAAGCGCTGGCCCAGCGCACCCTGAATCCGGGTGCGGGCCGCGTCAGCAAGCTGTGCCACGAGCCGCGCGTCGCCCTCGCGGTGCTGGAGGCGATGGTCGCCCCGTACCGCTCCGCCGGACTGCTCACGCTGCTCACCGAACACCGCCCGGTGGCCGCCGAGGCGGGCGACGACGACACCGTACGGTCGGTCACGCTGGCCGACACGCGCAGCGGCAACCGCCGTACGATCAGCGCCCGTTACGTCATCGACGCCACCGAGACCGGCGAACTGCTCGAACTCGCCGGGGTCGAGCATGCGATCGGCGCGGAGGCTCGGAGCGAGTACGACGAGCCGCACGCCCCCGAGGAGGCGCAGCCCCTCAACCAGCAGGGCATCACGGTGTGTTTCGCACTCTCGCACCACGAGGGCGAGGACCACACCATCGAGCGCCCGGCCGACTACGACTTCTGGCGCGCGTACCGGCCGGAGTTCTGGCCGGGTCCGCTGCTGGGCTTCCTCGCTCCGGACCCGCGCAGTCTGGAGGCCGTCCCGCGTACCTTCGTTCCGAACCCGGAGCTGGACCCGCTGGACGTCAGCGCCGACCAGTCCGCCGACGCGGGTGACAAGGAGCTGTTCGGCTTCCGCCGCATCCTGGCCCGCAAGCTGCACCGGTCCGGCGCGTTCGACTCGGACATCACGCTGGTCAACTGGCCGCTCAACGACTACTGGTTGAAGCCGCTGATCGGCGGCGGCGAGGAGACGGCCGCCGCCGCGCTGCACGGGGCGCGCCAGCTGTCGCTGTCGGTCCTGTACTGGCTCCAGACCGAGGCCCCCCGTGCGGACGGCGGCCAGGGCTTCCCGGGGCTGCGACTGCGGCCGGACGTCACCGGCACGGCGGACGGTCTGGCCAAGGCCCCGTACGTCCGGGAGTCGCGGCGGATCAAGGCCGTCACCACGGTCACCGAGCACGATGTGTCGATCGACATCGTCGGCCCGTACGGCGGCACCCGTCACCGGGACTCGGTCGGCGTCGGCAACTACCGCATCGATCTGCACCCGTCGACCGGCGGCGACAACTACATCGACATCGGCTCGGTGCCGTTCGAGATCCCGCTCGGCGCGCTCATCCCCCGCCGGGTCCGCAATCTGCTGCCCGGCGGCAAGAACATCGGCACCACCCACATCACCAACGGCTGCTACCGGCTCCACCCGGTGGAGTGGAACATCGGCGAGGTCGCCGGCGCCCTGGCCGCCCACTGTGTCGCCGAGAACGTCGAGCCCCACCGGGTGCAGGCGGAGGACAAGCGGTTCGAGGTCTTCGCCCGGCTGCTGGAGCGCGACGGAGTCCAGCGCCACTGGCCGGACGTACGCGGCTACTGACCGGGGCCCCGACCCGCTTCTCCCCCCGACCCGCTTCATCCGCACGACCTGTTTCACCGCACGGCCCCCGGGGGCGGTCGCGGAGCGCCGGGCGGGCGCAGCTCCACCTGTACCCGCCCGGCCCAGGACCCACGTCTTCCGACGCCCGGTCCTGCCGCCCTCGCCCTGCCCACCCGCACGAGGAGGTGCCCAGCCATGACCACCCACCGCATCCGCGTCGGCATCGACGTGGGCGGGACCTTCACCGACGCCGTGGCCGTAGACGCCACGACCCTGCACCTGCTGGGGCAGGTGAAGGTACCCACCAGCCACCACCACGAGGACGGTGTCGCCCACGGCATCGTCGAAGCCCTCGACCGGCTGCTGGAGCAGACCGGTCACACGCCCGAGGACGTGACGTTCCTCGCCCACGGGACCACCCAGGCTACCAACGCCCTGCTGGAGGGCGATGTGGCCACCGTCGGACTCATCGGCATCGGCACCGGTCCGGGTGCCACGCTGACCCGCCGGCTGGCCGCCTTCCGCAAGCTGGAGCTGACCCCGGGCAAGCGGCTGCCGCTCGCCTACGCCCATGTCGCCGACCCGGACGACGCCCCCGCCGTAAGCGCCGCGCTCGACGAGGTCGTCCGGGAAGGGGCCGAAGTCGTCGTCGCCAGCCAGCCGTTCAGCGTCGACCGCCCCGAGGGCGAGGATGCGGTCGCAGCCGCCGCCCGGGAGCGAGGGCTGCCGACGACGGCCGCCCACGACATCACCTCGCTGTACGGGCTCCACAAGCGGACCCGGACGGCCGTGGTGAACGCGGCGATCCTGCCGCGGATGCTCGCCACCGCCGATCTGGTCGACGCCTCGATCACCAAGGCGGGCGTGAGCGCGCCGCTGATGGTGATGCGCTGCGACGGCGGGGTGATGTCGCTGGACGAGATGCGGCGCAGACCACTGCTGACGGTGCTGTCGGGTCCGGCCGCGGGCGTCGCCGGGGCGCTGATGCAGGAGCGCATCAGCGAGGGCCTGTTCCTGGAGACCGGCGGCACGTCCACGGACATCAGCGTCGTGCGGCGCGGCAAGGTCGCCGTACGCCACGCGACGATGCTGGGCAGGACGTCGTACCTCTCGGCGCTCGACGTGCGCACGGTCGGGGTCGGCGGCGGGTCGATGGTCCGGATCGGCGGCGGAAAGGTGGTCGGCGTGGGGCCGCGCAGCGCGCACATCGCGGGCCTGCCGTACGCCTGTTTCGCGAGCGCGGAGGACCTGCGGGACGCGAAGGTGACCACGGTCCGGCCGATGGCCGACGACCCGGCGGACTACGCGGTGCTGGACGCGGCGGGCGGCCGGTTCGCGATCACCATGACGTGTGCGGCGAACGCGCTCGGGCGGGTGCCGGAGGGCGACTTCGCCCACTGCGACCAGGAGGTGGCGCGGGCCGCGCTCGCCCCGCTGGCCGACGCGCTCGGTACGGATGTCGCCACGGCGGCGACGAAGCTGCTGGACGCGGGCACCGACCAGGTGAGGTCGGTGGTCGAGTCGATGATGCGCGACTACCGCCTGGAGAAGGACACGGCGGTGCTCGTCGGGGGCGGTGGAGGGGCCGCCTCCGTCACCCCGCATCTGGCGAAGGTCACCGGCCAGGAGGGACGGATCGCCCGGCACAACGAGGTGATCAGCCCCATCGGGGTGGCCCTCGCGCTGATCCGTGAGCAGGTCGAGCGGATCATCCCGGGCGCCGGCCAGGAGCAGATCCTCGCGGTACGGGCGGAGGCCGAGGCCGCCGTCATCGCCCAGGGGGCGGCCGCCGACGGGGTGGAGGTGGAGGTCACCGTCGACCCGCAGACCAGCACCGTACGGGCGGTCGCGACCGGCGCCACCGAGCTGCGCACCCAGGACCGCGCCCACCGGGCGGACGAGGCGGAGCGGCTGCGGGCCGCCGCGACGAGCCTGCGCACCGACCCGGCGTCCGTGCGGGTCCTCACGGGCACGCCGGCCCACACGGTGTACGGCACCGAGGTGCGCCGCCGGTTCCGCGCGGACCGGCACCCGGTGCGGGTGGTGGACGCGGACGGCGTCGTACGGCTGCACGCCCCGGACGCCCGGGTGGAGACGACCACGGTGGGCCGGGCCCCGGAGGTGCTGGCGGGCCTGGTGAAGGAGGCCACGTCGTACGGGGACGGCGGGGTCCGGGCCCCGGCGCTCCGGCTGCTGCTCGGCTCCCGGATCGCCGATCTGTCGGGGGTTCTCGACCCGGACCCGCTGCTGGCGCTGGCCCGCGGCGAGCTGCGGTCGCGGTCGGCCGACGAGCCGGTCGTGGCCGTGGTGGAGGTGCGATCGTGACGGCCGCCCTGCTGGACCGTGCGGCGCGCGCGGCGATCGCGGAGCTGGAGGCCGAGGACGACGTCGAGTTCGGCGTACGGCTGCTGCGGAACACGCCCACGCACGAGCGGCGCGATCCGGAGCTGCTGCGGCGCTGGGCCGCGACCGCCGGCGCGTTCGGGGCGGGGCTGCCACCCGTCGCGGCAACCGCCCGGATCGTGGAGAGCGACGGGGGCCTGGCGAAGGGGCTGCTGGCCCGCTACACCTCGCGTCCGGTCCCGACCGTCGAGCTGTTCACCGACACGCTGGCGCTCGCCGACGAACTGATCGACCTGCTCGGCTGGCGGCACTGGTACCCGGCAGGGTCGGTACGGGCCGCCGCCGTCGCCCACGAGGCCGTGCACGAGCAACTGCACCACGGGCCGCGGAAGAAGGACCTCAAGCGGGCCCTGGGCCACGTCGTCCTGCGCGCAGGACGGCACACCCTGTACGGCCATGTCGCGGGCGCCGACGAGATCGCCGCCCATGCGCACGCCCGCACGGTCTGCGGCCTCGGCCGCAGCCCCCTCCTGCTGACGGCGGCCCTGGCCACGGCGGCCGAGCCACAGCACGGGTCCCCGCACGGACCCCCGCACGGAAGAGAGAAGTAACGCCATGGGCGTCGTCATCCTTCTTGTCATGGCGGCCGGTGTCGCCGCGATGCTCACCCGCAAGCTCCCCACCGGCTTCGCGCTCGTCCTGCTGGCCGTCGCCATCGCCTTCCTCGCGGGCGCACCGCTGACCGGCGAGAACAGCGTCCTGGACACGGTCCTCCAGGAGGGCGCCCCGGCGCTCGCCGCGACGATGGTCGCCATCCTGCTCGGCTCCTGGCTGGGCAGACTGCTGGACGAGACCGGTATCGCGGGCACTCTGGTCCGCAAGATCGTCGAGTTCGGCGGGGACCGGCCGGTGGTGGTCGCGCTGGGCGTCCTCGGGGTCTCCACCCTGGTCGGTACGGTCACCGGCTCGGCCCCCGCGGCGATGCTCGCCGGGATCATCGGCATCCCCGCCATGATCGCCGTCGGCATCCCCAAGGTCACCGCCGCCGGAACGATCCTCATGGGCATCGCCGCGGGCATGCCCTTCGAGCTGCCGATCTGGCAGTTCTTCTCCACGGCGCTGGAACTGCCGATCCCGACGGTGCGCGGCTTCATGCTGAAGCTGTTCCCGTTCGCGCTGTCCGCCGCCGTGCTGTTCGTCCTCGTCGAGACCCGGCGCCGGGGTGTGGAGCATGCCTGGTCGCTCAAGTCGGCCTCCCCGAAGCCCGTTTCGCGTCGCGAGCAGTTGGGTGACGCCCCGTGGTACGCGCTGCTCACCCCGGTCGTGCCGCTGGTGCTGGCCCTCGGCTTCGAGGTGGCGATCCTGCCGTCGATGCTGGCCGGCGTGCTGTACGCGCTGCTGACCACCACCCGGCCGCGCGAGATGAACAAACGGCTGCTGCGCACCCTGTACGGAGCGTTCGAGGTCGCGGCGGCCCCGATGGTCCTGTTCATCGCCATCGGCATCCTGCTCGCCGCGGTCAAACTGCCGGGCGCGGTGGAGTCGTTGGAGCCGCTGGTCAAGGCGGTCAGCCCGCAGAACCCGGTGCTGTTCGTGCTGGTGTTCACACTGCTCGTACCGCTCTGCCTGTACCGGGGTCCGCTGAACGTCTTCGGTCTCGGCGCGGGGATCGCCGGGGTCCTCATCGCGGCGGGCATCTACCCGGCCGTCGCGGTGCTGGGGCTCGCCACCTCGTACAACCAGGTCTTCGGGGTGTCGGACCCCACCAGCACCCAGACCGTGTGGAGCGCGCAGTACGCCGGGGTGACCCCGCAGCAGGTGATGCTGCGGACCCTGCCGTACGTCTGGGCCGTCGCGCTCGGCGGCTTCTGCGTCACCGCCGCCACCTATCTGTGATCCATCACCTCTCGGGACGGAGAACGACATGACACAGCACCAGGACTCATCCCGCACGCCCGACGCGGGGCAGCCGAGCCGCCGGATCTTCCTGCGCGGGACGGTCGCCGGGATCGCGGCGACGGCAGGACTGGCCGCCACCGGGGCGGTGGTGAACCCGGCAGCCGCGGCGCCGGGCGGCTTCCCGGACTACAAGCACCTGAGGCCGCTCCTGACGCCCTCCCAGCTGAAGTACAACCCGACGGGCGAGATCATCTTCCCGTGCATCCGGGGCGTCTACGACCGGCTGGCCAACCCGCTGGGCCGCTACTACCTCTACTACGCCCCGCACGACGCCCCCGGCGGCATCTGCCTGGCGTACGGGAACTCGCTGGAGGGCCCGTTCACGGAGTACCCGGCGAACCCGATCGTCTCCAACAACTGGCAGCCGCACTACAAGGTCAGCCATGTCTCCTCGCCGCACGTCCTGTGGAACGAGGACGTCAAGGAGCTCTGGCTGTACTTCCACGGCGAGAACCACACCACCCGGCTCGCCCGTTCCAAGGACGGCATCACCTTCACGTACGACAAGACCGTGCTCACCAAGGACATGCTCCCGGCCGGCACCAGCGAGACGTCGTACGCACGGGTCTTCCGCCACAACCTGCCCGCGCGGGACGCCCGTTACGTAATGCTGTTCATGGTCAACAACCAGTCGAACCACCGTGACGTCGGCTGGGGCTGGTCCAAGGACGGCCGCAACTGGACCTTCGCGCAGCAGCCGTTGATCCGGCACTCGGACGTCGGCGCGAACAACATCAGCGGCGCGCACCTGCTGACCCGTGACAACAGCACGTACGTCGTCTACCACACGGGCAAGGACACCGGCGGGAACATGCTGATCACCGAGGTCGGCAACGACTTCTCCCGCCGCAACCACCTCGGCCTCTTCTACGAGTCGAGCGACGCCGCACCGGAGAACGGCCGGGCCGCCGCGCCCAGCTTCGGTACGGACCGGGGTGTGCCGTACATGGTCTACGAGGCGGGCGAGCGCCTCAAGGGTTCGATCTGCGTGGCCCGAGGCTGATAGGGGAGGGCCGGGGGTGCGCCGGATATCTGTCCCGGCGCACCCCCGCGCCGTTCGCCACGCCACGGACACCCCACCGTGTCGGGCCGAGTCCTCCCCACCACGGGCCCGAACCTGTCGCGCCGAGGAAGGCTTGCCCCGGCCATGCCCCTCCATCCCAACCTGGACCCCGAGATGGCCGCCGCGCTCGCGGCCGACCCGCCACCGCCGACCGTGCTCGACGGCCTGCCGTACGAGGAGCTGGCCGCGCTGCGGGCCGAGCGTGCCGTGCAGCCCGTCGCCCCGCCCGCCGAGGGCGTCGTGGTGACCGACCACCATCTGCCCGGCCCCACCCCGCTCCGGGTCCGGAGCTACCGGCCGCGGGCGGCGGGCTCCCTCGCGCTGCCCTGTCTGGTGTGGGTGCACGGCGGGGGCATGGTGCTGGGCTCCCCCGAGATGGACGACGCCCGGGTCTCCGCGTACGCCCTGGAGGCCGACTGCGCCGTGGTCTCGGTGGACTACCGACTGGCGCCCGAACACCCGTATCCCGGGCCCGTGGAGGACTGCCACCGCACCCTGCGATGGGCGGCGGACCGGGCGGAGGAGCTGCGGATCGATCCCGGGCGCCTGGCGATCGGCGGGATCAGCGCGGGCGGCGGGCTCGCGGCCGCGACCGCCCTCCTGGCCCGGGACAACGGCGGCCCGGGCCTGGTCTTGCAGTTCCTGCTCTGCCCGATGCTGGACGACCGCAACACCACCGGTTCCAGCAGGGAGTTCACCGAGGCCGTCACCTGGCCGCGCGCCAACAACCTCTACGGCTGGGCGGCCCTGCTCGGCCCGCTGGCGGGAAGCGAGGAGCTGCCTCCGTACGCCGCGCCCGCCCGCGCGACCGATCTGTCGGGGCTTCCTCCGGCATACGTCGACGTCGGCGAGCTGGAGGTCTTCCGTGACGAGTGCGCTCGGTACGCGCTGCGCCTGATCGAGGCGGGGGTGTCGACCGAGTTCCATCTGTGGCCGGGCGCGTTCCACGGCTTCGACGGTGTGCTCCCCCACCTCACGCTGCCGCGCCGGGCGGCCCGCGAACAGATCGCGGTGCTGCGCCGGGCCCTGGGCGGGGCTTCCGGGCGGCCGGAGGCGGCCCACGCCCGCGCGTGAGCCGCCCTCCTCCGGGTCAGTCGCCCGCTTCGCGGGGCGCCTCACCCACCTCCTCCCCCAGCAACCGCACGTACGCGCGCGTCCACTCCTCGATCGTCGTCGCGTCCCACAGATCCGCCGAGAACTCCACCGCGCCCTCCAGCACATCGCCGGTCGGAGTGAGCACCATGATGAATTCCGACCGGGCCGCCTCGGGGGCGATCTCCGCCACGGTGGTGGTGAGTCCGGGCAGGTCCAGCCCGGTGTCCAGCGAACTCTCGTAGGCGAGACCGATGTCCAGCCGGTCCGGTATGCGGATGCCCTTGCGCCGGAGCATCGCCGGGGCCACCCTGCGCGGCGGCATGGCGTGCTCCATGCCGAGGACCGTGGTGCGGCCGACCCGGTCCACCAGCTCCGCCAGCGTGCCGTCGCGGGCGTCGCGGACCCGCAGGGCGAACCCGGTGGCCGTACAGCCGACCAGGGACTCGAAGGTGCTGCTGTCCCTGCCCGCGTAGGAGATGTTCAGCACCACCTCGTCCTGTTCGGCCCGCGTGGTGAGCAGGCGGCTCAGGGCGGCGGCGGCCACCGCGAAGGGCGTGGTGGACCGTCGGGCGGCGAGCCGCTCCGCCGCCGCCCGGACCTCGGCGGGCACGGTGAACCGGACCACGCCTCCCTTGCCGCTGAGCTTCTCGGGCCGGGGCCGGTCCAGGGGGAGGTCGAGGGTGAAGGAGGCGTCGGCCAGCTCCTCGATCCAGTAGTCCGTGCGCCGTTGGTCCGTCGCCTCGTAGTGGGCGGCCTGCCACTGGGCGAACTCCACCTGTTGGGGAGCGGGGGGCAGCCCGTGCCCGCCCCCGGTGACCGCCGCGCGGTAGAAGGCGGCGAGTTCCTTGAGCAGGGTCGTCACGGCCCACCCGTCGCACGTGCAGTGGTGTGTCACGAGCAGCAGGACCCACTCCTCGGCGGCGGTGCGCAGCAGCCGGACGGCGAGGACGTCGCCGGTGGACGGGTCGAGGACGGTGTCCGACGCCTGCTCGGCGATGCGGCGCACCTCCTCGGCCCGCTCCGCCTCCGGCCGGGCGGTGAGGTCGTCCATCGGCAGGTCGACCGGCTCGTGGTCGAGCACTTCCTGCCGCCAGCCGCCGGAGTCCTCCCGGACCAGCCGGGTGCGCAGCGACTCGTGACGCCGCACCAGGTCCTGGAGCGCCCCGTGCAGAGCGGTGGTGTCCAGCGGTCCGGAGAGGTCGACGCGCAGCCCGACGTTGAAGACCTGCGGCCTGGCGTGCTGGGAGTGCAGGTTGGCGAAGCGGGCCTGCTGTTCGGTTGCGGGGCCGCCGCGGACGACCGTGCGGGCCCCGGAGCCACCGGTCAGGAAGCCGGTCAGGGCGCGCAGGGTGGGCTCCTGGTAGAGCCGGGACAGCGGGTACTCCACGCCCCACTTCTCCCTGATGCGGTTGATCAGGCGCATCGCCGTGAGCGAGTGCCCGCCCAGGTCGAAGAGGGAGGCGTCGAGGTCGGCGCGGTCTGCGTCGAGGTCCAGTTCGGCCGCCCACAGCTCGCGCAGCCCCCGCGCCACGTCGGCGGGCGAGCCGGCCGGGGCGGGCGGCGCGTCCGCGCTCGGGCCCGGCTCAGGCCCGGCCGGGGCCGGCTGGTCCGTCGACGGGAGCCGGTCGCGGTCCAGCTTGCCGCTGCTGTTGAGCGGCAGCCGGTCCAGCGTCCGCCAGGAGCGCGGCACCATGTACTCGGGCAGGCGCTGTTCCAGCTCGCGGACCCACCGTTCGGTGCGCCGCTCATGATCCGCCGCGTCCCCGGCGTCGGGCCCGGCGGGCACCACGTAGGCGGCGAGGTACGCCTCGCCGTTGCCCCGCCGGCGACCGACGACGGCCGCCCGGCGGATGCCGTCGAGGCCGTTCAGCACCCGGGCCACCTCTTCCGGCTCCACCCGGTAGCCACGGATCTTGACCTGGTCGTCGGTGCGTCCGACGAACTCCAGCCGTCCGTCCGGCCGCCAGCGGACCAGGTCCCCCGTCCGGTAGCCGGGCCCCTCCGTCATGCCGGGCGCCGATGTCGTGAACCTTTCGGCGGTGAGGTCGGGCCGGTGCAGATAGCCGTCGGACACGCCGGGACCGCCGATCAGGAGTTCACCGACCTCCCCGATGGGAACCGGCTTGTCCGACGGATCCACCACGCGCACCGTCACGTTGTCGACGGGCCGGCCGATCGGGACGGCCTCGGCCGTGCCGTCCGGCGCGTCGCCGCCGGCGGGTTCGACCGTCTCGGTGAGGCAGAGGACCGTCGTCTCCGTCGGGCCGTAGACGTTGACCGTCTCGTACGGGGCCTCGGGTCGCGGCCG
The DNA here is from genome assembly GCF_002832675.1 of Streptomyces sp. S063. NCBI lineage: Bacteria > Bacillati > Actinomycetota > Actinomycetes > Kitasatosporales > Streptomycetaceae > Streptomyces > Streptomyces sp. S063. Next base: position 7,142,961 of record NZ_CP021707.1, on the reverse strand, counting down.
GGTCCGCAGCGCCTCCCCGCCCAGCAGGAGGTGGCGCAGCGGAGGCTGGTCGGCCGCCGGGAGGCGCAGCACCTCCTCGCCCAGGGCGGTCGGCAGGACGCTGAAGTCGACGGCCCGGTCGGCGAACCAGCGGGCCAGGGCCAGCGGATCACGGCGGGTGGCGTCGTCGGCGACGACCAGCGTGCCGCCCGCGGTCAGCGTGGGCCAGATCTCCAGCAGCGAGGCGTCGAAGCTCTGGCTGCACACGACGGCCGTGCGGTGTTCCCCGGTCAGTCCGAAGCGGTCGTGGTGCCATCGGCAGAGGTCCACCAGGGAGCGGTGGCTGAGCACGACTCCCTTGGGGGTGCCCGTGCTGCCCGAGGTGTAGATGACGGAACAGGGGGACGAGCCCGTGGCGCGAGGGGCGCGGGCGGCGTCGGGCGCGGTTTCCGGGGCCGGTCCGGGGTCCGGTGCGAGGACCCGCACCGCCGCGGGCAGGGACAGTCGCCGTGCGCCGTCCGGACCGCTGATCACCAGCCGGGCACCGCTCTCGGCGATGACCTGCGCGGCGCGTACGGCTCCGAGCGAGGGGTCGAGCGGCACGGCGGCGAACCCGGCCCGGGCCGCGGCGAGCACGGCCGTGACGAAGTCCGCGCCGCGCGGCAGCCAGACCGCCACCACCGGGGCGGGGTCCCCGGCCGCCACGAGCGGGGTGAGCGCGGCGGCAAGCCTGCGGGAGCGCTCGTCCAGTTCCCCGTAGGTCACGGCGGTGTCGCCGTCCAGCACGGCGGTCCGGCCGGGGTGGGCGGCCGCCTGCTGGACGAACCGGTCGTGGACGGTGGTGTCCGGAACCGGGCGCCGGGGGCCGTTCTGCCAGCTGTCCGGTACCTCGTCCCCCTCGGCGGGTTGCCGGGCGAGGAGGGAGAGCGGGGTGCCGGGGCCGTCGGCGGCGGCCGTGAGCAGGCCCTGGAAGACGTCGAAGAACCGGTCGACGGTGCCGGGGTCGAACAGGTCGGTGTTGTATTCCAGGTGGCAGCGGATGCCTTCCGGCCGGTCGGTGAAGTAGACCGTCAGATCGGTGAGCGCCTTGTCCGGGCCGGCGTCCATCGGGACGGCCCGCACGCCGGGCAGGTCGAGGCGGAAGGGTTCGTCGGACTGGAATTCCGTGAACACCTGGAACACCGGGGTGCGGTCGGTGCCGCGTGGCGGTGCCAGGGCGCGGACCACGTCCTCGAACGGTGTGTCCGCGTGGTCGTAGGCGTCCAGGGCGACGGCCCGCACCCGGTCCAGCAGGGTGGTGAAGCCCGGGTCTCCGGTGAGGTCGACCCGCAGGGCCACCGTGTTGACGAAGAAGCCGACCAGTTCCTCGGCCCGCCGCGGCCGGTCGGAGACGGGAACGCCGATGACGATGTCGTCCTGGCCGGAGACGCGGTGCAGCATCGCCGCCCATCCGGCCACCAGGGTCATGAAGACGGTGGCCCGCCGCTCGCGGCCGAGCCGCCGCAGCCGGTCGCTCAGGCCTGCGTCGAGCGTGTGGAAGACGGCGCGGCCCCGGGAGCTCATCACGGCCGGGCGGGGCCGGTCGGTGGGCAGGTCGAGGACGGGGAGGTCGCCGTCGAGCACGCGCAGCCAGTACGCCAGGTCCTGCTGGGCCCGCGGCCCGTCCGCGGCGTCGCGCTGCTCGCGGGCGTGGTCGGCGTAGCTCCAGTCCAGTTCGGGCAGGCCGGCCCCGGTGCCGTCCAGCTCCGAGCGGTAGAGGGCGGAGAGGTCCCGGCACAGGATGGTCGCCGAGGCGGCGTCCACCACGATGTGGTGGAACGCCATCACGAGGACGTGCTCGTCGTCGCCGGTCCGCACCACCCGGGTGGTGAACAGGGGCCCGTTCTCCAGGTCGTACCGGCGGTTGCTCTCCTCGGTCAGGACGTCCGGTACGGTGCGCCCGTCCCCGCTGACGCCGTCCACCAGCGCGAAGTCGGGTTCGAGGGTGTCCCGGACCACCTGGACCGCCGAGTCGCCGGCCGCCCGGAACACGGTCCGCAGTCCGGCGTGGCGGTCGACGAGCCGTCGCACCGCGCCGTGCAGGGCCCCGGTGTCGAGCGGGCCGTGCAGCCGGATCGCCTTCACCTCGTTGTAGGCGGTGCGTCCGGGCAGCAGCCGTTCCAGGAACCAGATCCGCTCCTGGCCAAAGGAGAGGGGGGCGTCCTGCGGGGAGGCGGCGGGGCGGCGCTCCCGATGGCGTCGGCGCAGGGCGTCCAGGCGAGGCAGACCGGCGCGCAACTGCTCCGCGCCGACGCCGAAGTCGACCAGGGCGACGATCTCGTCGGCGCCGGCGTCGGCCACCGCCTGGGCGACCGGCAGGGTGGAGTCCACGTCGCCGATCAGGGCCCGCTGGTCGCAGTAGCGGCTGTAGGCCCGGCGGAAGACCACGTCCAGGTCGTCCTCGCTGAGCGCCTTGAGGTCGGCGGAGAGGCCGAGGCTGTTGGTGACGCCGCTGAAGAGGGCCAGGGAGGCGCGCATGTAGCGGGCCATCGGTTCGAAGGCGTCGGCGCGGGCGCTCTCGTGGTCGGCGCCGAGGTAGGTGTGCAGCAGGACGGCGACCCGCCCGGCGTCCGGGTCGAGGCCGTGGCGGCTCCGGGCCCGGCGGTAGCGGGCGATGTTCTCCCGGAGCTGGTCGACGTCCTGGGTCATCAGGTTGGTCACGATGCCCAGGTCGTGCTCGGCGGCCCGCTCATAGGACTCCGGGTTCGACACGACCGCCGTGTAGAGCGGTGGCATGGCCTGTACGGGGCGGGGGAAGAGGCGGATGTCGCGCTGCCCGTCGCCGGTGGTGCGGCGCAGCGCCTCGCCGCGCCAGAGGCGTTTGACCTCCTCCAGCCGGTCGTACATCTCCTCCTTGTGGTGTCCGAACCGCTCGGGGAAGAAGACGAAGTCGTCGGCGTTCCATCCGCTGGCCACGCCGAGACCGACGCGTCCGTCGGAGAGGTTGTCCGCCATGGACCACTCCTCCGCCACCCGGATCGGGTCGTGCAGCGGCATGACGACCGAACCGGCGTTCAGGCGGATGCGCCGGGTTTCCCGGGCCAGGGCGGCGGCCAGGACGGCGGGGTTGGGGAAGAGACCGCCGAAGGAGTTGAAGTGCCGCTCGGGCATCCAGAGCGCCTCGAAGCCGTGCTCGTCGGCGAACCGGGCGGCCTCCATGAGGAGTTCGTAGCGTCCGTCCTGCGGCCCGGTGCTCTCCTGCGGATAGTCGCCGAAGAAGTAGAGGCTGAAGTCGGCGCGCCGTGACGGCGTGGACGCGGTGGCGACGGGGGCGGGTGCCGGGCCGGCGGGCCTCGGCTGCCGTGCCGCGGGAGTCGTGGGGCGGGACTCCGTCACGGGCGCGGGTGCGGCCGGCTCCCCGGCCGTGACCGCGTCGATGGCCGTGGCCCCGGGGGCCGGGCGCGGGGTCGTGACGGGGGTGGGGCGGTCGTGACCGGGCCGCCGGGCGGGCGTGGTCGTGGTGCGGAAGAACCCCGCTTCCCGCAGGTCGGTGAGCGATCCGCGGACGGCGTCGGCCACGTGCTCGATGTCGCTGTCGGTGTGGGCGGTGGAGAGGAAGAAGTTGCGCCACTCCCATACGTGCACGCCGCGCAGCATCAGGTGCGGGTAGAGCAGTTCCATGTCGGCGCGGTGCTCGAAGCGGAACTGGGAGCCGAACCAGCCCATCCGCAGCGGGAAGTCCTCGTTCTCGAAGAACTCGTTGAGTCCGGTGGCCAGTTCGGTGGTGCGGGCGTTGAGCCGTTCCTGGAGGCGGGGGCTGTGCTCCTTGAGGTGGGTGAGGACGGCGTGCGCCGCCGTCATCGACACCGGGTGCTGGAGGTAGGTGCCGCCGAAGAAGGTGGTGTCGGCGGTGGGGCCGCTGTCGTCGCCGTAGCTCCAGTAGCCGCCGTCGACGCCGTCCATGATGTCGGCGCGGCCGGCGACGGCGCCGATGGGGAAGCCGCCGCCGAGCAGCTTTCCGTAGGTGGCGAGATCCGGGGTGACCCCGTAGAGATCCTGCGCCCCGCGCAGGGCGGGGCGGAACCCGGTCAGCATCTCGTCGAACATCAGAACGATGCCGTGTCGGGCGGTCAGCTCGCGGAGCCGACGGACGAACTCGGCCGGCCGGAGCGAGGGATGGCGGCTCTGCACCGGCTCCACGATGACGGCGGCGATGCGCTCGGCGTCCTGTTCGATCGCGTGCAGCGCGGAGTCGCTGCCGTACTCCAGCACCGTCAGCTCGGCGACGGCGCTGGCGGGTATGCCCCGGGAGACGGGAACGGTCCCCTCCTTGCCCGCCTGGCGGCCCAGCACCTGGTCGGCGTGGCCGTGGTAGGCGCCCTGGAAGGTGATGATCCGGTCGCGTCCGGTGGCGGCGCGGGCGAGCCGGATGGCCGCCGCGTTGGCCTCGGTGCCCGAGTTCGCGAACGCCACCCGGTCCATCCCGGTCAGCTCGCACAGCAGGTCGGCGGCCTGACCTGTCTCGACACCGCGCGGGCCGAGCCGGATGCCCCGGGACAGGTGCTCGCGGACGGCCTCCCGGACGAAGTCGGGTTCGTGGCCGAAGAGGAGCACCCCGAATCCCATGGTGATGTCGGTGTAGCTGTTGCCGTCGATGTCCTCGATCCGCGCACCCTCGGCGCGACGGGCGGCCACCGGGTACAGCATCTCCTTGGTGGATCTGCGGTATCCGACGATGGCCCTGCTGTCGGCGAGCCGCCGGCGGTGGCGCTGGGCGAGCTGTTTGGAGGCGGCCGTCCGTGCCGTGTAGCGGCGTATCAAGTCATCCAGGTGCTCCTGCTGGGAGCGGGAGGAGCCGGTGCGGACCATGCCCGCGTCCGGGGCCACCTCGACGCGCGGCCCGTGCATCCGGGGCTGCTCCGCGCTGTCCACCGCGGCGGACGCGGCCGGTGACGCGGCCGGTCCGGTGTTCATCTGCTCGTTGATGCGCTGGACGAGTCCGGCCATCTCGGCCAGGTCCTGGTCGAGGGTAGCGGTGAGCCTTCGCTGCTCGTTCACCGGACTCCCTCGCGGGCCGGGGCGGGCGCGGTCGCGCCGGCCTGGAGGGTGAGCAGCTGGGAGAGCTGAGTGAGCATCTGGAGCTGGATCCGGGAGAGCTGCTCCACTCGACCGGCCAGCTCCTGGTACTCCTTCCGCGTGATGAACGCGCTGTCGTCGGGGGCGGGCTCCGGGCCGGCCGACGGCACCGGGGACGCCGACAACGGCGCTTCGGTGGACGGATCGGCGGCGGTCTCCTGCCGCACGGGCGCGGGTTCGGCGGCGCGCTGCCGCGGCACGGGCGACGTGGCGACGGCGGGCGCGGGGGCCGGAACGGCTGTGCGGTGCTCGCGGGGCAGCCGGGCGGCGATGAGTTCGGCGAGGAGGCGCGGGGTGCCGGTCTCGTCGAAGAGTTCACGCATGGTGACCTTGACCTGATGCTCCTCCTCGATCTCGCGGAGCACGTTGATCATGAGGAGGGAGTCCGCCCCGAGGTCGAAGAACGGGGTGTCGGCCGCGACCGAGGTCAGCTCCTCGCCGAAAGCCCGGGACAGCACCCCGAGGATGCCGTCCAGAAGGTGCGTGGACTCCGTCGTCTCTGCCGTCACAATGCGTTCCTCTCTGACCGGATTCATGGTGGCGCGCGGCCGGGGAGGTTCCCCGACCCAGTAGTGGCGGTGTTGGAAGCGGTAGCCGGGCAGCGGGACGCGCCGCCCGGCGGTGCCCGCCAGGAACGGCTCCCAGCGGACGTCCGCTCCCGCGCAGTGCAGCGCCGCGGCGGCGCCGTACAGCGCGGTCAGCCCGGAGCCCCGGTGCAGCGACGGGGTCGCCCGCACGGTCGGCAGAGCACGGCGGGCCAGGCCGCTGAGCGTGGTGTGTGGCCCGATCTCCAGCAGTACGTCGGGGTGTTCGGCCGCCACCGAGCCGAGCGCCGCGTCGTAGCGGACCGGCCGGCGGGCGTGGCGTAGCAGGTACTCGACGTCGGGGGTCCAGCCGGGCGGCCGGGTGCGGCCGTCCAGGGAGCTGATGAAGGGGGTACGGACAGGGGTGAAGGGTGTCGTCGCCAGGACCGCCCGGAACGCGTCGAGCATCTGATCGACGGCCGCGGTGTGGAAGGCCCGGTCCACCCCGAGGCGTTCGTGGGCGATGTCCCGGTCCGCCAGGAGGGCGCAGAGGGCCTCCATGTCCGCGACCGGGCCCGCGAGGACCTGGGACCGCTTCCCGTTGGTCACCGCCAGCTCCACGCCGGGGCAGGAAGCGGCCAGCTCCGTCGCCTCCTCCCGTGCGAGCATCACGGCCACCATGAGGCCGGGTTTGCAGTGGTCCCGCATCAGTCGGCCTCGATGCGTGCTCAGTGCGAGGCCGTCCTCCAGCGAGAGCGCCCCGGCCGCGTGGAGCGCCGCGTACTCCCCCACGCTGTGCCCGGTCACTGCGGACGGCTGGATGCCCGCCTCCTGCCAGAGCCGGACCAGGGCGCACTGGAGGGCGTAGAGGGCCGGTTGCGCGGTCGCGGTGGACGGGCCGCCGTCCGGTGCATCGGCGTCCCCGGTGGTCAGGAGTGGCAGTATCGATTCACCAGTGCGGTGGCGGTGGTGTTCCTCGCAGGCGTCCAGCACCTCGCGGACCACGGGGAACCGCTCGTACAGCGCTGCCGCCGCGCCGGGACGCAGGGACCCCTGGCCGGTGAACTGGAACACGACCCGGGTGGCGGCGTCCGCTGCCGGTGCCGGGTCATCCGCCGGCGCGGGGGACCTCTCGGCGCGGGTCAGCCAGTCGTCCAGGGCCTTCGCCAGTTGGACGGGGGTGGCGCCCCGGACCGCGATCCGGTGCCGGCCGTGGGTGCGGCCGAGGGCGGCGGTGGTGACCAGGTCGGCCGCCGGCAGGGCGGTGTGGCGGCGGAGGTGGTCACGCAGCGAGCGCGCGTTGTCGGCCAGAGCCTCCCGGCTCGTCGCGGAGACCAGGAGCACGTCCGGTGGTGGTGCGGCGTCGGGGGTACGCGGCGCGGGCTCGGGCGCCTCTTCCAGGACGAGGTGGACGTTGGTGCCGCCGACCCCGAGCGAGGTGACGCCGGCCCGGCGGGGGGTGCCGTTCTGTGGCCAGGGCCGCAAGGCGTCGGGGACGTAGAACGGGCTGGACTCCAGCCCCAGCAGCGGGTTGGGGGTGCTGAACCCCGCGATCGGCGGGATCACTCCGTGTTTGAGCACCAGCAGGGATTTGACGAGTCCGGCCAGTCCGGCGCCGACGTCCAGGTGCCCGATGTTGGCCTTGATCGCGCCGAGCGCGCAGTATCCGGTGCGATCGGTGTCCTGACGGTAGGCCGCGCTCGCTCCCGCGAGCTCGATCGGATCGCCCTTCAGCGTCCCCGTGCCGTGGGTCTCCAGGTAGCCGATGGTGTCCGCGCTGACACCCGCGTGGTCCAGGGCGCGGCGTACCGCCTTCTGCTGGCCGCTCTCGCTGGGAGCCGCGAACGTCCTCTTGTCGGAGCCGTCGTTGCAGACGCCCCAGCCGCGGATGACCCCGTGCACGGTGTCGCCGTCGGCGAGGGCGCGGTCCAGCCGCTTGAGGACGACGGCGAGGATGCCGGTACCCCCCACGGTGCCGTCGGCCGAGGCGTCGAACGCCCGCAGATGGCCGGTTTTGGAGAGGATCGACCCTTTGACGTAGTGGTAGCCGAGGACCTGCGGGACGTGGATGGATCCGGAGCCCACCAGCGCGAGGTCGCATTCGTCCAGCAGCAGTGAGTTGGCCGCCAGCTGGACGCCGACCAGTGAGCTGGAACAGGCGGTCTGCACGTTGATCGCGGGGCCGGTGAGGCCGAGGCGGTAGGCGACCCGGGTGGCGTTGAAGTCGGTGAAGTTGCCGACCATCACCTGCATCCCGGCCAGCCAGTCGCCGATGTCCTCGTTCGGCAGCACGTTGTTCATCAGGTAGGACTGCATGTTGTAGAGGTGGTAGCCCGCGCTGGCGTAGACCCCGATCCTCCTGCCGTCCCGCTCGTCGGGGTACCCGGCGTTCTCCAGCGCGTGCTGCGCGCATTCCAGGAACAGCCGCTGCTGGGGGTCGGTGAGGCGGGCCTCGCGGGCGGTCATCCCGAAGTGCCGGGCGTCGAAGCCGGCGATGTCGTCGAGGATCGCGGACGTGCCGATGAAGTCCTCGCGCCCGTACAGTTCTTCGGGAACCCCGGCCGCTCTGAGGTCGTCCCGGGTGAACCGGGTGAACCGGCTCTCGCCGTTGCGGATGACGCGCCACAGGTCCTCGGGGGTGTCCGCTCCGGGGAGCCGGAAGGCCATGCCGACCACGGCAATGCTCGGGTCCCGGCTCTCGGCGCCCATCAACTGTGCTCCTTTCGCAGAGCGCCGTCGGCGGGGGACGGCTCCTGTTCCTCAGGTCCGGCCGGGGACGGCATCTGTTCCTCCGGTCCGGCCGGGGACCGGCGCAGCACCAGGTACGCCAGCAGGGCGAGGCTCCCGGCGATGGCGAGACCGTGCAGTGAGGCGACGACGCGCAGGGGCGAGAATGCCTCCAGGAGGAAGCCGCTGACCAGCATTCCCAGGCCGAACCCGGCGTTCTCCACCGAAGCCGAGAGACCGAAGAGCCGGCCGCGCTGCTCGTCCGGGACCGTCTGGAGCCTGGAGACGTAGATGACTTCGGTCACCCCGTCGGCCGCTCCGGCGATCAGCGCGGTTGCCAGTGTCAGCCCGATCGGCAGCCCGCTGAAGACGATGATGAAGGCGCCCGACATGACGCAGGCGCCGATGGCGAAGGCCCGCTCGCCCGGAGTCCGGCCGCTGCGCCGGGTGTAACGGGCCAGCACCTGCTGGGCGATGACGTTGCCGACCGCCCAGGTCGCCCAGAACTGGCTGATGAAGGTGGCCGGGTGGTCCGGGTCGAGCAAGCTGGAATGCACGGGCAACGCCACGTTGTGCGACGAGGATCCCAAGCCGTCCATGGCGCGCAGGGCGATCATCGCCATCAGCACCGGCGACGCGGCCCGCAGCATCCGCAGCGAGCCGTACCCGGCGTTCGCCGTGGCCTTCGCCGGGTCCTGCGGCGCCTCGTCGGCCCGGGACCTGGTGCGCAGAGGCAGCAGCGCGAGGATCGAGGCGGAGATCAGGAAGGTGCAGGCGTCCAGCAGGAAGGCCCAGGTGTAACCGAACTGGGCGACGACGACTCCGGCCGAGGAGAATCCCGCGATCATGGCCAGCGAACGACCGGTCACCAGAAGGCCGTTGGCGCGGGCCCGATGCTCGGCCCCCACGATCTCCGGGATGCTGCTGCGCAGGGCCACCTGGGAGAGCGTCGAACAGCTGCCGGTGACCACGGCGAGGCAGTAGAGCAGCGGGAGCCGACCGGCCTCCGGGGCGACCAGCAGGGCCACCAGGGCAACCGCCTGGCCGAGATCCGCGCCGATGATCAGTCGCTTGCGGTCGTACGCGGAGACCAGACGCCCGCTGACGAACCCGGACGCGACACTCGTGCCGAGCCGGACCGCCATGAAGAGACCCGCGGCGAGGGCGCTGCCCGTCACGTCGTAGACGAAAACGTTCAACGCCACCATGTTGAGGTAACTGCCGTACGCGGACAGGCCGTTACCCAGCACGAGTAAGCGGAAGCGCTTCATGCGCACCCTCGTCGGAACGTCTCCGGAGCGAGCACCGGCCCGCCCCCGCGCCGTTCGCTGATACCGCGTCGGTCCGCCAACGCTCTTCCTCTCGCCCACCCCATGCGTACCTCCAGACCCACTCATGGGCGCGGCGATTCCGTCAAGCCCCGCCCTACCGTCGTGGGCCCCCTACCACGGCTGGAAAACGACGTCGTACGTACGGCTGGGCCTGCCGAGCTCCGGCCGGCGACCGGCTGGTGCACGACGCGCGGAAGGAGGGCCGGCGGGCGGGCGCGAAGGGCCGCGGAGAGGGCGCGAGCGGGACGACGAGAGCGGGGCGGGAACCGCGCGGGGACGCCCCGGAGCGATCACGGACCGAGGAGCAGGGGCAACGCGGACTTGGCGGAATCTTGATGCCCACCGGCCGTGCGCGGGACAGGCATCGAGACCGGTACGAGCAGCCGGGCCCCGCCATATCACGACCGCATGGGTCTGCGCGACCCGCCACGCGTCCCTCCACGGCCAGTCCTGTCGCCCGCCGGACAAGAGGCACCACGACGACAGTCCGTCGAAACGTCCAGCTCCTCCCCGGCGTGCGCACATCACTCATCACAGGCACGATGCTGATCAGAACCGACAGGCACCGGGCGGCCCGAAGCTGGGTGCCGGAACTGGAGAGGGACCGCCTCATGGCCAAGAAGAAGCTGAACAGAGGCGACGACGTCACCTGGAGAAGTCACGGGCAAAACGTGAAGGGCTCCGTCACCCGAAAGATCGAGGACCGGACTGACGCGGGCGGCCGGACCGTCGATGCTTCCGAGGAAGACCCGCAGTACGAGGTGAAAAGCAGAAAGACGGGCAACAAGGCCGTACATCGCCCGCAGGCACTCAAGAAGAATCGCGGCAGCTCGTGAGTGGCGGCAATAAAAAGGAGCGGCAGGACACGATCGACCGGTTCGGCGAGGACGTCAATATGGCACCGGGCGAGCTGGAGAGATGGCTCGACACCGACGAGTCACGTGATGTGGGCCAGAAGGACAGCGGCACGGAGTCCACCGGCCATGCCTCCGGCCGACGCATTGTCCATCTGCTACGGACCCGCAAAGAAGATCTCAGCGAAAACGATCTCGCGCATATGCGAAAAGTCTCCGGATACGTACGCCGACATCTCGGGCAACGCCCCGAGGGCGACATCAAGAACACCCCGTGGCGATACTCACTGATGAACTGGGGCCACGACCCGCAGAAGTAGCAGCGTCTCCGCAGCCCATGGTGAACCGACCGAGCCTTTCGTGCTCGGTGGTCATGGTGCATGCCCCCGGGGCGCGTAGTTCTGTCCCCCCGGGGGCGTGCCCCGGGGGGGGTGGACGGGGTTCAGGCAGCGGGGGCGAACCGGTCCCAGGCCCGGTGGTGGGCCAGCATCTCGATCAGGCCTTCCAGCGCCTCTGTGGCGTCCCCGCCGGTCACCACGCCGGGAGCGTCAGGGGCGACCCCGGCGGTCTGGAGTGCGTCGAGGCCATCGGCCCAGGCTCCGATGGCCTTGCCGTGGCGGAACGCCTCTGCGATCAGCAGCAGGACGCGGGGGTCGATCCCGGCGGGCACGGCGTCGTCGTCGACTTTCGCGTCGCGGGCGCCGCGCGCGTCAGAGCCGGGGGCCAATGCGCCTGCGAGGAGGATGGCGTCGAACTCGACGGATCGCGCTGTGGTGAAGGTGCGTTGCACAGTGACGGGTTCGTGGTCCGGCCCGATGGTGCCACCGGCCGGGGCGATGACGAGTGGGACCATACCGGCGTCCAGTACGGCTTGCCGTACGGTCCTGCCCGGGCGTCACTCGCTGTGCTCACCGGGCTGTTCGGGCTCCGGACCGGGGTACCAGCGACCGGTGGCCAGGTCCCGGTGGGCCAGGCCGCGGTCGGCGAACGCGCTGAGCCAGTCGGCCATCGGCCACCAGCCCCATCGGCGGTGAAACGTCTCCGCGTTGCGCAGGATGTCGTGCACGTGCGCTACGGGCGGGTCGGAGACCGGGTGGTGCTGGTGGAAGGCCGGAGCGCCGCCGACCCAGGCGAGCGGGACGCCGGCCGCGCGAGCCTGCTGCCCGTAGTCGGTGTCCTCGCCGCCGTACCCTTCGTATTCCTCGCAGAATCCGCCGATGGCGCGCCAGGTCTTCGCCGTCACCGCGAAGGACAAGGACCAGAACAGCTCGTGGTCCTCGCTGCGACGGACCTCCCCTGCCGGGGGCGCGGGCCGGCCCGGGTGAGGACCGGCAAGGGTGGGAAGGCCGCTCAGCCGGTATCCGTCCGGGCTTGGAGGCGGCAGGTAGGAGACGGTGCCGCAGAGCAGCGAGTGTTGGTGCTCGGCGTCGAGCGCGACCTGCCGGTAGCGCTCCAGCAGACGCTCACCGGGGACGCAGTCGACGTCCAGGAAGACCAGCAGTTCGGCGCCGCCTTCCATGGCGCGCAAGGCTCCCAGGTTCCGGGCGCGGGCCAGCGGCAGACGCCCGTTCATCACGGGGCACTCGACGACCGTCGCGGCAGGCTCGCGGCAGCCCACCACCGCGCCCAGTTCCGGGTCGTCCATCGCGACGACCACGTACTGCTCCGGCGAACGTGAGCCGGCCGCCAGGCCGCGTTGCTGCAGGGCCAGGTGGCGGTGGCGTCCGGAGACCGGGGTGATGACCGCTGTACGCATTACGCAGCCCCCCTTCGGTGTACGACATCGGCCAGAGCGCTGGCTGCGCGGGCGGCTCCGTCGCCGGGGCCCATTGGGACCAGCGGTCCCCACCGTGGGCGTATGCCTGTTCGAGGAGCGCGGCCCAGTGCTCGGCGTCCGGCCACCGGGGCGCGACGACGGCCAGGCGGCCGCGGGTGAGGGCGCGCCCGGTGGCCGCCTGCTCGCCGAACGGGCGCTCCTGCGGCACCACCACCGCCGGGCGGCGGGCCGCGGCGCATTCGGCGACGGCGTTCTGGCCCGCATGGGTGACCACGACGTCCGCCGCACAGAGCACGGGCCAGGGGTCCGCCTCCCACCGCCCGTCGGGACCCCCGAGGGCCGTCCACCGCCAACCGGGGCTGGCGGCCCGCGCCGCGGCGATCTCGGCGGTGGAGACATCGCGCCCGCCCGACCCCATCAGCAGGAGCACCCGCCGTGTCCGGTCCGCCCGCGCCTCCCCCGGTGCGGCGGAGCGGCCATCGAACCGGGAGAACGCCCCCGTGTGCACGGTCTTCGCCCGCCAGTGCCGCGGCCACCCGGGTTCCGGCAGTGTCGCGGGCCACGGGGCGAGAAGCACCTCGGCCAGGTCGTAGGCGGTCCGGTGCGGCGCGTCCGTGCGCTCGCCCCGCATGGCCGCGACCGCGGTCGGTGTCCCCAGCAGCCTTGCCAGCAGGGCGACTTCGACGGAGACGTCGGACACCAGGAGCGCCGGTGACGTCGCCGCGATCCATTCGGCGATCCGTGCCATACGTCCTCGAAGTCCCCCGTGCAGGACCGGTGCCCAGTGCAGCCGCCCACCGGCGGTCACATCACCGAACGTGTCCGGATCGCCGTCGTCGTCCCTGGGCAGGCTCACCCAGGGGCCGGGCCAGCCTTCGGGGGCCTGGAGCGAGGAGAGCCCGGTCACCGGGAACGGGGCGTGGGCCGCGATGGACCGGGCGCGATGGAGATGCCCGCTACCGTGATGGTGTACGTAGTAGCCGATCATGCCGCCACCGACCCATAGAAGCGTTCGTAGCTGCGGGTCATGGCGTCCATGGAGCAGAAGGCTTCCGCGTGCCGTCGGGCGTCGGCCCGGGAGAGGGCGATCGTGGGCTCGAAGGCTTTCGCGAGCGCCACGGTGTCGCCGGGCGGTACCAGGCGGCCGCATGCGCGCGTGACGACTTCCGGAAGTGCACCCCGGGCGAAACCGCAGACCGGTGTGGAGCAGGCCAACGCCTCCGCCACCACCAGGCCGTACGGCTCGTCCCAGCAGGGCGTGACGAGGGCCGCGGCCGAGGACCCGACCAGCTCGCACAGATCCGGCTGGTGGAGGTGGCCCTCGTAGGTGATGGTGCGGCTGAGCCGGGGACGCACCAACGCCTCGAAGTAGTCGGCGTCGCCCACCGGCCCGGCGATCCGCAGCCCTCGGCCGGACAGCTCCGTTGCCGCGATCGCCAGGTGCGTGCCCTTCTCCGGGACGATCCGGCCCGACCAGACCAGGTTCTCCCCGCCGGGGCCGGGCGTCCAGCGCCGGGTGTCGACGCCGTTGTGCACAACGGTGGCCGAGGGCACGATGTGCCGCCAGGCGGCGGCGGTGTGGGCGCTGACCGCGCTGAAGTGCACCGGGCAGTGCGGCGCGACCTGGATGGCCGATTCGATCCAAGGGGTGGGCGGGGTGTGCAGCGTGGTGACGACCGGGACGGGAAGCGCGGAGGCCATGGCCACCGGCAGGTAGTTCAGACTGTTGTTGTGCACGAGGTCGAACCGTGACGGCTTGCGTGCCAGTTCGAGCATCAGCTGGAGATACGCGTGGTGCTCCTCCAGCCAGGGGACCGCCACCATGCTCGTGTCCCGGCAGGCGCTCTCGCTGATCCGGGCTGTACGGAACGGCATCTCGACCACGCCCAGCCCGGGATCGGAGCCGGGCCCGGCGAAGACGGTGATCTCGTGACCGCGGGCGCGCAGGGCCGTGGAGAGCGTCCAGGTGTGCGCTTCCAGACCACCGGCGAAGGGCTCGGCGATCGGGTGCCGCGCGGAGGCGATCAGCGCGATACGCAGGGGTGCCGTGGAGGGAGCGGCCTGCGGGGGACCGGTCACAGCAGGTCCGCGTAGAGCACCTCGTGGGCCCGGGCGATCCGGACCCGTTCGGCGCCGCGCTCCACCGGGTCGGCACGCGGGCCGGGACGCACTTCGTACGCCGTTCGCAGCGCGTCACGGAGGGAGGCCGCGTCCAGCCCCCGCCGGTCGTGTCCGTAGACGAAGCACGGGCGCTGCTGGGCATAGAACCCGCAGGACGGGGCGATGACGGCGGTGCCGAGGTCGAAGCACGCCTCCAGCCATCCGGAGTGGGTGCCGAACCGGTAGGGCAGGACGGAGACGTCCAGGCCGATCAGGTAGTCCCACAGCGCGTCGTCGTCGAAGTAGTCGTGCACACTGAGTTCCAGCCGCCCCTCACGACTCATCCCACCCAGTTCGTCCAGCACTCCGGGCGCGTACCAGTGGCTTTCCGGGTCGTCGACATCCGGGTGGCAGTCGACGCGGAGCACCGCGCCCGGGAGTTCGGCCACCGCGTCGGCGAGCACGCGGACCACGGGCAGGGGGTCCATGTTGGGGCGGATGCTCTTCGCGTGCAGGCCGACTCTGAACGTGTCGTGCCGGGGCCGGGGGCGCAGGAGCCCGTCGGGTTCCACGACGTGAGGGTGCGGCAGGACCGTGGCGCTGCGACCCCACCGTACGGCGATCTCCCGTGCAGCCCCGGGGTGAGCGTGATGAGCCGGTCCGCACCGGGGACGAGTACGTCGAGCTGCGCCCGGTGCTCGCCTTCGTCGTGGTGGTGGGGGTTGGCCAGGTCATGGACGGTGTAGACCAGCGGCTTCCCGTTCCTGCGGAGCGCTGCGAGGAGGTCGTTCAGCGTCGAAGGGGTCTGTGCGTCGAAGCCGAAGTGGAGGTGGAAGACGTCGAAGGAGTCCGCGTGTTCGTCCACCCAACCGGGATCGAGCATGACCGGCGGCCACCACTGCTGGGAACCGACGGGCACGCCGCACGGACGGGGGTCGGCCAGCCGTGTCACGCGATCGCCCTCGGGCGGTGACAGATGGCGCACATAGACGTGGTTGGCCGGGACCGAGGCCACCCGAATGGTGTCGGCGGACTCGGACACCCGGCTGGGCCCTTGCGGCGCGGCCGCTTCTTCTCCGCGACGCGTGTCACGCGTTCGGAGCGGCGTTCCGCCCGGACGGTGGTGGGCCAATGGCTCGGCCACGATGAGCTCCCCAATCGGTCGTGCCCACATTCCCCTGGTCCGTGCTCGGCAGGGGGCCATGCTTCGCACCGTACGACGGTGTCTTCGTCGGTGCGATTCGCGTTACCCCACTCGGCGACCCGGAGACGGCCGACCGGGCCGGTGAGGTGGAGGGCCGGCGTACGCTCCGGAACGAGACCGACCTTTTGAGCACGTCGGTGGACCGGATCGCGAAGCCCTGGGGCAGCCGCAACCGCTCCCCGTGCGGACGCGACGAGCCCTGGCCCGTACGGGTCGACACCTCTCTCGCCGGGGGTACCGCACCGAAGGACGTCGAGCCGGTGGTCCCAGACCGCCTGGACCCTGCACTCCGACGGCGACGCGATGGACGTCACCGGCTGGGGCCCGGTGTCCAGGCAGCCGCTGTTGAGGACATCACCGCCGGGAGCGCGGAGAAGCCTTCCCTCACCCATCGGCTCGCACAACGAAGGGGACCCGCTCGACTGGGAACTCCCAACAAAATGAGATGAAGGATGGCCCCAGGCCGGGCGAGGATCGCTCGGTACTCGCCGACGAAAGGGCAGCTATGGGCGACAGTTCTCCGAGGGAGCTCATCTCGCTCGCTGATGACGAGGGCAACAGCGTCTCGGTCAACGTTCTGGGACGTAGCCCCAGGTGGACCGCCGGGCTCGACGCGGAGATCGTCGTCACGACGCCCTTCGTATCCGGCCGTATCGACCTGGCACTGTACGTCGCGAGGTTGGAGAGCTGGGCCGACGCACTGGACCGGCTTGACGCCGGCGAAGACGTGGCCTGGATGGAGATGAGCAGCGGGCCGTCCATCTTCATCCAGCTCACGGGCGAGCGTGACTGCCCGGAGGTGGTCGTGGAGGACGAGTCCGGGTCCATGGTCACCGTGCGGGTCCCGCTCGTCCCGCCGGACAACTGGATTGCTGACCACCGCCAGCGTCTGCGCCAGGTGATGGATCACTGGGTTCCGACGCTGTCAGGGTAGGGAGACAAGGCGCCGCCAGCAGATGAGGGCGCATCCGAGGGTCAGGAAGGCTTCGTGGATGTCGACGCGGATCTCCCAGCGGATCCGCAGGCGGCGGAACCAGTGCAGGTGGGCGAACCCACGCTCCACGAACCAGCGTTGCGACGATCCAGACGCCCAGGGGCAGGGGCAGGGGCCCCACCGGCTCACCTCCGCTCGCGCGGAGAGCACTCCGTGACCAGCTTCTGGACAACCGCCTCGGCCGGCTCACCTCCGCTCGAGCGGAGGTGAGCCGGAGAAGCTGGTCCCCGGGGTTCTCCTCGGGTTACCGGCCGCCGTGCCGTACACAGCGGCCCAGGGGCGTTGGTTCGGCAGATGGCACACGCCGTCGATCTCGCGGGGCGTCACGGTCTGGGTGAACTGGGGGACGTGAAATTGAGACCATCATCCAGATCGTCAATCCGTCGCTGCTCGACGACCTCCGCGAGCAGCAGAACACCGGGAGCCCTTCATGACCGACGCCTTGGTGGCCTTCCTCCGGGCCCGGCTCGACGAGCAGCTGGAGAAGGCACGCTTCGCAAGCAGCACGGTGGCTAAGGCCCCCGAGCGGTTCGGTGTAGATCCCGAGCCGGCCGCGGCGCATGCCCGGTTCTCCGTCGCCACCGCCGAGGTACACCTCGCACTCCTGGAGGACACCGTCATCCCGCACCTGGGAGCAGGTGGGGCAGCCGACCGGACTGCTGAGTACCAGCTGCGGCTCCTCGCCGCCCCCTACGTCGAGCACAAGGACTACCCGCACGACTAGCGCTCGACCGCCAAGTCCCCTGCCAAGGTGGTGACCTCGGCTACAGGTCACCGACGAAGTCGCCGCCTCCGCCGCTCACTCTCTCCCCCCCACGAGTTCCCGTGCTCTCCGCGCAAGCGGGGATGCTCCAGCCGCTGGATCAACGTGTCCTGGCGGTCGCTGGTGAGGACTTCGCTGCAGGCAAGCCGGGAGTGGTCGTCGGTGGAGTGGACGTAGGAGCAGCCGATCACCGGCGAGGCGGGCAGGCCCATGACCGGACCGTTGGGGGCCGGTCCGAGCTTGCGGTCCCGACTCAGCGGCAGACCTGCGCCTCGACTTCGGCGGATGTGCCCGATGCGGATACACCACCTCTCACATTCACTAGCCCCCCCGAGTCCCGAGCACAAGACAGGTGCGAATAGGGCAGTCGGCGTAGCGGCCGCCCG
Organism: Streptomyces sp. S063; assembly: GCF_002832675.1. Taxonomy (NCBI): domain Bacteria; kingdom Bacillati; phylum Actinomycetota; class Actinomycetes; order Kitasatosporales; family Streptomycetaceae; genus Streptomyces; species Streptomyces sp. S063. The sequence goes on along the minus strand of NZ_CP021707.1, from coordinate 7,125,207 downwards.
TGGAAGCGCGGCCAGCCCGACTTTGGCTTTCCCCAGGTCAGCGCACTCGTCCGCGTGGCTTCAGCGGGGTCGTGGGCAGTTCCGGGGCGGACAGGCGGGCGCCGTCGTAGCCCTGCACCTCGCCGAACCGAGAGCCCTCCTCCCAGTCGTTTCGCGCCTGTACGATCTCCTCGCCGGATCGGCCGATGAAGTTCCAGAACATCACCAGCTCCTCCTCGAACGGCTCGCCCCCCAGAAGCATCAGCCCCGCGTCGGAGAGGGCACGCAGGGGGAGTTCGGTACGTCCGCAGCCGAGGTAGAGCATCGAGCCGGGCAGCACGGGCACGCCGTCGACCTCGGCCTCGCCCGACATGGACAGGACCGCGTACTCGAAGTCGCGATCCAGGGGCAGGCGGGTCTCGGCGCCGCCGGTCAGGGACAGGTCGGCGCCGACGATCGGCGTGTACGTCGTACCGGGCGAGGCCGCCCCGTCCAGTTCGCCCAGGATGACGGTGGCGGACAGGCCGGCGGCCGTGACGACGGGCAGGTCCGCATGGTGCTGGAAGTGCGGCTCGACGTTGCGGTGGACGTCCGGAAGGGCCACCCAGAGCTGCGCCCCGTGCAGAAGCCGGGCATGTTCCTTCGGGCTCTCCTCGGAGTGGCTGATGGCGCGGCCCGAGGTCATCAGGGCGAGTTCGCGGGGGCGTACCGTCTGCAGACTGCCGAGGCTGTCCCGATGGAGCACCTCCCCTTCGTGAAGCCAGCTGACGGTCTGGAGCCCCATGTGCGGGTGCGGCGGGACCTGCATGCCCGGCTCGTCGGCGATGTCGTCGGGGCCGTAGTGGTCGACGAAGGCCCACGCCCCCACCATGCGCCGGCCGAGGTTGGGCAGCAGGCGGCGTACCTCGGTGGACCCGCCCAGCTGGACATGGCGGGGAGCCAGCAGCTCACGGACGGGCTCGGCGCCGACGAAACCCCGCCCGCCGCAGACGGAGGGAGTGGCCTGGCGATCGAGATTGCTCATGACGCTCAACCTATTCCGGCAGGGGCGCGGAGCGTCGGGCCCCACGCCAGAACTTTAGTGGAATGTTCAACCATTGTGCGGTGTTGTCATGGCTGAACGTACGGCGGGGCCGCCCGGGGACGGGCCGCACCACACGAAGGAGGACACGTGAGCGAGACCGAGACCTACTACGAGTTCGGCACCGCCGCCGACCGGTGGGACCGGGCGCGGATGTTCTTCGAGGCAAAGGAGTACCTGACGGCCGCGCGGATCCTGGGCGGACTCGTCGGGGAGGCGCCGGAGCAGGTCGCGCCGCGGCTGCTCCTGGCGCGCTCTTACTACCACTCCGCCCGGCTGGGCAAGGCGGAGGCGGAGCTGCGGAGGGTTCTGGAGCTCGACCCGGTGGAGACGTACGCGCACCTCATGCTGGGCCGGACGCTGGAACGCCAGGGGCGCGACGCCGACGCGGCGCCGCACCTGCGGATGGCCGCGGCCCTCACCGGTGACTTCGGCCCCGGAACCGACCGCTCCTGAGCCGCCGCCCCACGCCACCCGCCGGGCCGGGCCCCTCCGGTGCGGGCCCGGCCCGGCGCGGGGCCGTTCCAGTGCGGGCACGGCCTCCTTTACCCGTCGGTACGGGCGTCGGACAATGGGGTCTTCAGACCGAAGGGGTGGGGGATGAAGGGATCCAGCAGCGGCGCGTTACGCCGGGCGCGGTCGGCCGCGCTCATCGGGCTGGCGGTGGCGGTCTCGGCCGGCTGCTCCGGCGGTGACGACGGCGGGACGAAGGGGGATGTGACGGAACTGCGCGTTCGTGTGCCGGGGTCCACAGCTGGACCGACAAGCCGTGCGGCATCCTCACGGCCGCACCGCCCGCCGAAGGCTTCAGCCTCGGCAGCACCACCGACTCCGCCTCCCCCGAAGGCCGGGAAGACATCGGCGAGGACGGTGCCCGGCCGCGCTACCGGCAGACCGGCTGCCTCGCGGATCTCAAAGGCCCGGACGGCGCGTTCTGGAAGCTCAGCGCCACGGCCTCGGTGTACGAGGACCCCGAGCCCGCCCATCACGCGTACCGCGTCAAGGAGGACCTCGACCGCGCGCACGGGCGCGGGCCCGAGAAGGTGCACGACACCGCGTACGCGCTGTCGGCCGACGACGGCGGCCGCCCCGGCCGCACCCTCCTCCTGTGGAACGGCGACCTGGTGCTCACGGTGTCCGCGTACGCGCCGCACGGCAGTACGGAACACGAGGCGCGGGAGGACCTGGAACGGATCCTCGGCAACGTGGCCCGTCGCATGGAGGACGGCCTGCGCGACCACGACGCCCCCTCCCGCCCCCCACCCCTTGATGTCAGGGCCCCATAGCCGCCGGCTCGTGAGCCCCGGGCTGCCGGACCCAACGTCTCGGATCAGGCCTCCGGACGGGTGTTCGCCACCCGGTCGAGCCACTCCTTCATCAGCGCCGCCTCGGCGGTGCTCAGCCCCGCCCCGTGCTCCTTCCGCAGCAGGAAACTCAATCGGGCCGCCGCCGTGGGGACTTCGGCTTCCGCCGGGGCGCACGGCGATTGTTCCTGCGGCACTTCCGGCGTGACCACCGTGGCGTACAGCGCGTCACGCACGCGGTGGGACGTCGCCGTCGGGCGATTCCCATCGTTACCCCTCCGGACCCGCCCGGAGCCGCCCGGGCCCGTCCGTCCACGACAGAACCCGCCGGATGTTCCCCGGCGGGTTCTGTCGTACAGGTCAGCAGGTGCGCGAAGGCCGCACGTCAATCAGCGCGGGCTCAGCTCAGCGCACCCGCGGTGTGCGGCGCCGCCGCACGCGTGGCGGGCGTCAGGAGCCGTTCGGTGAGATAGCCGAAGACGAGGCCGAAGGTGCTCCACAGCGTCGCCTGGACCGCCAGCGTCGAGAGCCGGAACTCCCACAGCAGGGTCGCCGGGAAGCCCTTGCCCACCTCGTCGAAGGAGGGCAGGAAGGCGTAGGCGAGACCGATCAGCACGACGAATCCGGCGACGGCCGCGATGCTCGCGTTCCAGTTGCCCAGGCGGGGTGCGAGCCGCTTGCCGATGATGACGGCGGCGACGGCCAGCAGCACACTGAGGGCGACCATCAGGAAGAACAGGGTGGTGCGCTTGCCGATGGTGTCCGGGTTGCCGACGGCGGGCGGGTTCGCCGGGTACTTGAGGAACGGTACGACGTAGACCGTGAGCAGGGCGGCGCCCGCGACCAGCGCCGCGGTGGCCCGGGGGCCGAAGTCGCCGATGCGGCCCAGGGCGTAACAGAACACGAGGGCGGCGATCCCGCCCGCCGCGACGCCGAAGACGAGGACGCCGGTGGCGAGCCCGCCGGTGGCCTGCATGGTGCGGCTGACGAGCTCTTCGCCGCCGCCGTGGTCGTGACTGTGGGCCTCTTCGAGGGCGATGGCCGCGTCCACCTGGGACTCACCGAGGAAGTAGGCGACGACGAGCGCGAGCGCGCCCGCGACCAGGCCCGCGAGCATGCCGCGCACGAGCAGGGCTCTGACAGATATGGAGTTCACGATGGTTTCCTGATTTCTCTAGCTTGCCGCTGCCGGCCGCGTCCGCCGATTCCCCGGCGGGGCCGTTGTTCCTCAGGTGCCTCAGTGGCAGGGGAAGCCGAGCAGATGGCGGCCGTCGTGAACCCACTCGTGGACGCCTTCGCCCGAGATGAGTGCGGTGGCGCCCTGTTCGGCGCCGACGAAGTACAGCAGGACGAGCATGAGAATGCCGAAGAAGACCGCCCAAGGGGCAAGGGTCTTCGCCGAGACCGGAGTGATCCCGGACGCCCCGTCGCGGGAACGGCGGACTGAGCCATGGCAGAACCTCCTGTGGGAACACGCGTCCCTGTCGTGGTGCCTCGGACGAAGGTGGCGGGTCTGACTTCCCCGCCCGGAGGCGGGTTCACAGTGGCGCGACCGTGCCGGATTCTCACCGGACTTCCATCCCACCCTCGTCATGGTCGACGTGACCATACCGCCTGTCCGCGAGCACCGCCATGGTCCAATGTGCAGCGTCACGGCGGGCGGATTCCTTGGCGTGACAGGGCTGCGGGCCCCTGGTGCGGATGTGAGAGCAGGGACATGACAGTACGGGCGATATTGATCTCGCCGGCGATGAACGCCGCGCTGCGGGAGGCCCGTTTCGACGGCGACTCCCCTCTGGACCGTTCCGGCCGGGAACGTGCGCGTGCCGCCGCCGGCGCGGTGCCGGTGGCCGGGCTCGCGCTCAGCGGCCCCTCCGGCCGGTGCCGCGAAACCGCCGGGGCCCTCGGCCTGGCGGCCCGCACCGAACCGGCCCTGGCCGGCTGGGACCTGGCGGGCTGGGCCGGCCGCCGCCTCGACGAGGTGGCCGCCGCCGAACCCGCCGGGGTGGCCGCCTGGCTCGGCGACCCGTCAGCGGCTCCGCACGGCGGCGAGTCGCTGCGCGACCTGGTGACGAGGACCGGGGTGTGGCTGGACTCCCTCGGCGGACCGGACGCACCCGGCGCGAGCTTCCTGGCGGTGGCCGAGGCCGCGGTCGTCCGGGCTGCGGTCGTCCACGGGCTGCGGCTGCCGACGGAGGCGTTCTGGCGGCTGGACGTCGCGCCGCTGACGCTGACCGAACTCAGCGGGCGCTCCGGCCGGTGGAACGTGGCGCTCGGACGCCCCCTCACCGCTCCCCCGACCGGCTGACCGGCGCGGCCCGACCTCACTCGGCCGGCCGGCCGTCACATCCCTTCGCGTTCCCGCCAGTCGGGCCGGACCAGCACCGCCGTGGCGACGATGTCGTCCTCGATCCGCCAGCGCCCGTGCAGCGTCGTCGGCAGGGCCGGGTCGGTGAGCAGCAGGCGGGCGGCGAAGGTGCCCTCGGCGGCGACCGGGCCCGGGGACCCGTCGCCGCCTTGCGGAGTGTCCGTGCGATGGATAGTCAGATCCGCCTCGACGAAGTCGAGTTCCACGCCGGTGACCGGATACCAGGTCTTGAAGACGCTCTCCTTGGCGCTGAACAGGATGCGGTCCCAGTGGATCTCGCCCGTGCCCTCCGGCGCGGGCGGACCGATCCGCTCGCGTTCGGCGGGCAGGGTCACCAACTCCCTCACGCCGGGGGGAAGCGGGCCGTGCGGCTCAGCGTCGATGCCGAGCGACAGGACGTCGGTCGCACGGGCCAGCGCGGCCGCCCGGTAGCCGGTGCAGTGGGTGAGGGTGCCGACAATTCCCTCGGGCCACAGAGGCCTCCCCCGGTGACCGTGCAGTACGGGCACGGGTGGCAGGCCGAATCCCGCCATGGCGCGCCGGGCGCAGGCGCGGGCCGTCGCGAAATCGTTCCTGCGTTTGGGCACGCTGCGGGCGATCAGCGCCTCCTCCTCCGGGAAGAGGGTTCCGTCCGGAACGGTCTCCGCGCGGGTGGCCGCCGAGGAGACGTCGGCGGGCAGCAGCAGCTCGATCACGATGCGCCTCCGGTGGTGCGCGGCTGTGCGGACGGTCCGGTCCCGGCCCCCTCCGGCGGGGCGGGCTCACCCTCGTACGGGAGGATCTGCCGCAGCAGGCCGCGCGGGTGCCCCCGCTTGCGCCACTCCCGGGGGTAGCCGATGGAGACCTCCTCGAAGCGCACCCCGTCGTACCAGGTCGTACGAGGGATGTGGAGGTGGCCGTAGACGACGGCGCTGACGTTGAAGCGGCGGTGCCAGTCGGCGGTCAGTTCGGTGCCGCACCACTGGGCGAACTCCGGGTACCACATCACCGACGTGGGTTCGCGGACGAGCGGCCAGTGCCCGGCGAGGACGAGGGGTATCCGCCGGTCGTGCTCCTCGAGCCGGCGGGCGGTCTCGGCAACGCGGGCGCGGCACCAGTCCTCCCGGGTCGGGTAGGGGTCGGGGTGCAGGAGGTACTCGTCGTTGCAGACGATGCCGCTTTCGTGCGCGACGGCGAGCGACTGCTCCTTCGTGTGCGTTCCCGGGGCGCGGAAGGTGTAGTCGTACAGGAGGAAGAGCGGCGCGATCGCCACCGGTCCGTCGGGGCCCGGCCAGAGCGGGAAGGGGTCCTCCGGAGTCGTCACCCCGAGCTCCCGGCACAGCGCGACGAGGTGGTCGTAGCGGGCCTGGCCGCGCAGCTGGACCGGGTCCTTGGCCACGGTCCAGAGCTCGTGGTTGCCGGGGGTCCAGATGACCTGGGCGAAGCGTTCCGCGAGGAGCCCGAGCGCCCACCGGATCTCCTCGGGCCGCTCCGCGACGTCGCCCGCGACGATCAGCCAGTCGTCCGCGGACGTCGGATGGAGGGACTCGACGATCGGCCGGTTGTCGGTCACCGCCGCGTGCAGGTCGCTCACGGCCAGCAGACGGCCCTCGCCCCGCTGTCGGGGTCCGTCGCCGGGGGACGGTACGGCGGCGGGGGCACCGTGCGGTGCCGGGTCGCTCGGAGGATTCATGGGCACGGAAATCCTGATCTCTCGGCAGTCGTCCGGCTCCGTCCGCACGGTGAGGAGCCCCTGGGTACGTAGCCTCTCACGCTCCCCTCCCCCGCCTCCCGGGGGTTTTCGGGTTCGGCCGTGTCGGCGGCCGCGCCTGGCGCCGGCGCGGCAGCGGCTCCGTCAGTCGTCTTGTGTGCGGCGGGAGTTCAGTTCGTTCACCGCTCCGAGCGCGTCGCCGATCGTGGTGTAGTCGACGGCGATGAAAGTGACCGGGCTGCCGCGCTCCGCCTCGCAGGCCCGGGCCCGTTCCAGGACCCACTCGCGGGCGTTGACACGACCGGCGTCCAGGCGGCTGCCGCCGGCGTTCGTGATGAAGTGGTTGAGCAGGAAGAGCTGTTTCCCGGTGCCGCCCCGGTGGGGTGCGCAGGTCATCTCGGAGGGACTCCGAAAGGCGAACGGGGTCTCCATGCCGTACCGGTAGAAGTTGCGGTACCAGGGGGCCGGGCCGTCGGCCTTCTCGGCGAACACCACCAGCCTGCGGCCGCTGTCGATCATCTCCTCCAGGGTGGGCCACGGGGCGTCCGGGTCCGCGTCGGGGGTGTGCAGGAGGTCGTCCAGGCCGGCCGCGTGGAACGCCTCCTCGGTGTCCTCGGGGCTGATGTCGTCCTGGACGATGAGCGTCACGATCTCGGTGGGGTGGGCGCGCAGCCAGTCGCGGATGTCCTCCAGGGCCGGGACCAGCTCGATGGCCCCGGCGCGGCAGACGCCGTGACAGAGCCACAGGCCCTCGCGCGGTGGGTTGGCCTTGTCGATGGCGCCGGTGATCAGCCGCCGCTGCTCGGAGGTGAACTCGGGGGAATCGAGCCGTGCGGCGATGTCCTCGGGGCTCTCCCAGCGGTACGTGTCGAGCTGGAGGGCCCGGACCCCCGCGTTGAGCTGCGTGGTGATGTCGGGGTCCTGGAGCGGGCCGATGAACCGGTCGGCGGTGGTGGACATGGCGTTGTGCGAGGTGAGGTAGGCGGCCTCGTCGTAGCGCAGGTCGCACAGGCGGCTGCTGCCCAGGCACTGGCGGGGTGCGGACGGGCCGAACACGGGTGGCACGACCAGGACGCCGGCCAGTGCGGCACAGGCCACGCCCGCCGCCGTCGTCCGCACGGCCGTCGGGGTCGGCGTCGGCATCCGGTCGGGGCGCACCAGCAGCGCCCAGCCCGCGCCCGTGAGGAGTACGCCGCCGACGAGGGCCGTGAGGGCGGCGCCGAGACCCGTGGCCACCGCCTGGTTCACGGCGTTGCGCTGGAGATCGTCGACGAGGGAGGTGACGCTCGGGGCCCACGAGTCCGGTGTGTCGAGAAGGCGTCCGCCGGTGACCGGCCGGGCCAGGAGCACGGCCGCGCCGGTCAGGACACCCCCGCAGGCGAGCGCCTGACCGAGCCGCATCAGCTTGTGGGCCGGGGCGGCGGGGCCGGTGAACCAGAGCGTCACGAGGGCGGCGAGCGCGAGGGTGAGGGCGAGGACCTGGAGCAGCGTCAGGAACCTGATGGTGTCGCGCGCCTGTTCCAGAGCGGTGAGGTCGGCCCCGGCGGCGGTCAGGGCGCCGGTGAGGTCCCACGTACCCTCCTGGAGGGTGGTACGGAGGTCCGCGGCGGCGCCGCGCGAGCCGTCGGAGAGCGCGGCGGCGGTTGCGGCCAGCGCGGTCGCCACGTCCCCCTCGCCCAGCGCCACCTCGATCTCGGCGCGCAGCGCCGTCCGCTGCCGCTCCGGTACGGCCGTGAGGAGGACGTCGGCGGCGCGGTCGGCCTGGTCCTCGGTGAGCGGCAGCCTGGGCAGCTCCGGGGCCCGGCCCTCCTTGAGGTCGTCGAGCCCCGCGGCCAGGTCGGCGGTGAACCGTTCGAAGTCGGGCTGGTCCCGGCCCTGGACATGGGCCACCAGGTCGCCGAAGTAGACGCGTGCGAGATCGGCGAGGTTCTCCAGCACCGGGGCCAGGTCGACGGTCAGCCGGAGCTCGTCGCGGTCGCCGCGCAGATAGCCGGTCACCGCGGCGATCTGCTGGTCGGTGAGGGCCCGGACCGTGGCGGGCGGCAGCACGACCTTGATGTTCGACGTCACCAGCGCCTCGGGCACGGGCAGATGGGCGAGGAGTTCGCGGGTGACGGGTGAGATCTCCGGGTCGACGAGCACCTCGCTGTAGAGGCGGTCGTAGGCCGACTCCTCGTCCAGCACCGCCTGGTAGAAGCCGGGCGAGACGACCGTGGAGCGGACGGTCGCGGTGAGCGCGACCGTGCTCACGCACAGCACGGCCAGCAGGAAGGCGAGCACCGGCACGAGGCGGCCGGACCGGCGCGGGGACGTGGGGCCCCGCACGGGCCCGAGCGGCTTCGCGATCGGTTCGGCGCTCACCCACCCAGCCTATGCGGAATATCAGCTTTTATGCATGAATGATGAGACCTGAGGAGCTGAGGAGCCCGCCGTGCACTCCGTCCACCTGGCCGTGCTGATGACGAGTCACGACCACCGCGCGCGGACGCTGTACGCCCTGCGCGCCCTGGAGGAGCAGCGCGGTCTCCCCGCCGGGACGACGCTGGGCGTGCATCTCGTGGACACCGGCAGCACCGACGGTACGCCGGAGGCGGTGCGGCTGCGTCATCCTGCGGTGGAGGTCATGTCGGTGGGCGCCGACGTCTCCCGCAACCAGGCGCTGCGCATCGCGAGCCGGAACAGCCGCAGTGGCGGCGGGGGCGGCGGCCCGCTCGGCGGCGTCCCGGGCGGGCCGAGCCACGCGTGGACGCATCAGCTGTGGCTCGACGACGGCGTGGAGCTGTTCCGGGACGCCCTCGCGACGTTGTTGCGCACCTCGGACGCGGCCGGTTCCGACGCGGTCGTCGTCGGCGCGGTGCGCAACGCGTACGGGGACACGGTGTACTCCGGACGGCGGGGCCGGTCCCTGACGCTCGTGGAGCCGGGCGCGCACCGGCCCGAGCGCTGCGACACGTACGACGGGCGGGTTGTTCTGGTGCCCCGTGCCGTGTACGAGGTCGTCGGCGATCCCGACAAGGTCTTCCGTCATCGGATGGGCGATTACGACCACGGCCGGCGCGCGCGGCGGGCCGGGGCAGTCGCGCTGGTCGCTCCGGGCCACGTCGGCGAGTGCGTGGAGGGGCCGGCGGCTCCCGGCAGCCGGGAGCCGGGCATCGGCGTCCGGGAGGCGCTGCGCCGGGTGACCTCCGTGCGGGAACTGCCGCCGCGCCAGTGGTGGGTGTACTGCCTGCGGCACACCTGGCCGTGGGCTCCGTATCTGATGGTCTCCCCGTACGCGCGCACCGCGGCCCGCGCCACGCTCGGGCGGCTGCGGGGGTGATCGCGGACCGGTCGGTGTCAGCCCCGCTCGGCCGCGGCCGTGGCGGCTTCGGCGGGGCGGCCGTTGGGCGGGGGCGGCACGGTGGGGCGCCCCGCGGCGGTCCTCGCGGTGGCGGCGGGCGCGCCCCGGCCGGGAGCCGAGCCCTTGGCGCCGGTCGCGGGGGCCGCGGCGGGGATCGCGGCACCGGTGGTGGGCGTTTCGGCGCGTCGGGCGGTGTTCGTACGGACCTGGTTCGCGCGGGGCGTGGCGCTACGGGACGGAGCCGCGCCGGACGGGGCCCTGCGGGAGGAGCCGGTACGGGTCGGCTGCGTGCGGGGCGGGGCGTACGCCGGGATCCTCAGCAGGGCGTACACGGCGGCGACCGTCCCGGCCAGCGGGAGGAGGAGGAACGCCGGGTGCAGCAGGCGCGCGTACACGAGGGCCCCGGCGGCCACGGGCGCCGCCGCCCACACAGCGGTCAGGACCGCGGCGCCCGGCACGGTGACGCGGACCCGGCGCAGCCGGTGCGCGATGTGGTCGTCCGTGTCGCGCAGCGGGGAACGCGCCGCGCGGCGGCGGGAGATCAGGACCAGGGCGCTGTCGGCGAGTGCCACCGTGGCCAGGGCCGGGAGCGCCGCCCACGCGGCGCGGCCGGGCGGGGCGGCCGCCAGGATCAGCGCGCCGGAGGCCGCCAGGGCGAATCCGGTGAACTGCGCACCGGCCGCGCCGAGCCGGAGGCGCGCGGGGTACCAGTTATGGAGGAGGAAGCCGGCGAGGCCCGCCACCAGGGTCGCCGGAAGCAGCGCGAGAGCGGGGTCCCCGCCGGCGAGGGCGCACGTGAGGAGTCCGGCGGCGGTGACCAGTCCGACGGCGGTGAGCAGCCCGTCGGCGTGGTCGAGCAGGGCGAAGGCGTTGGTGACGGCGACGATCCAGAGCACGGCCAGGACGCCCGCCGCCGGTGAGAGCCCGGCCAGGCAGACGACGAGGACCGCGGCGGCGGTCTGGACGGCGAGGCGCAGGGCGGCCCACAGCGGCTTCAGGTCGTGGACGAGACCGAGGGCCGCCACGAGTCCCGCCCCGGCGAGCAGCCCTGCGACGGAGCCCGCCGCGTCGTCCGCCGCGCCGAGCGACAGGGCCGCGCCGGTCGCCGTGCCGACGCCGAGCACGGCCGTCGCGCCGCCCGTCCTGCGCAGCGCCTCGGCCCGTGGCGCACGCCCGCCCGGTTCGTCCGGGACGCGGGGGCGGAGCGCCATGCGGCGGACACTCTTGGCGAGTGCGACCGTGATGAACAGCGCGGCCACACCGGAGGCGATGATCCCCAGCACGTTCACCTGCCCTGCCTTTCCTCGTTCATGACCTGCGGCGCGGGTGCCGGGCGGCCGACGGAACCGCGGCCGCCCGGTCCCCAACCTACGGGCCGATGCCCGGATTCACCCTAAATAACACGAAAAGGACGATGTATTGTTCTTTCGCTCGCTTGCGGGGTGACACGCGTCGGCAGGCCGGTGGACCTCAAGAGACGTCGGCACAGCACGAGTTGAGAGGGGCGGGGACGGAGGGGCCGTCAGCCGCCGGGGCGCCGTTCGGCGTTGCGCTCGGCGGTGGCGTGCCACCAGAGCGGCGGTGAGGGCGCGGTGAACACGGAGGTGGGCTGGTCGGGGTGCAGACCCAGGGCGTGCAGCGCGGTGGCGTCGACTGGACGGTGTACCAGCCGCGCCAGTGACCGTCCGCGCCGATGCCGCAGGCGAGATCGCAGCGGATCCGCTCCCCGGCGAAGGGCATCCAGTCGATGCCGCGGTCACGCAGTCAAGCGCGCAGCGCCGCCGCGGGCCGCGGGCAGCCCGGCAGGTTCTCGTACGCCACGACGGTCACCCACGCGGCGCCCGGCCCGTTCCCCGTCTCCTCCGTGTTCTCCGTGCGCATGGCGTCGAGCGTAGCCGTCACCCTGCGGCGCGGGTGTCCCGGCCGTCCACGAAGGTCCGGACGACCTCGATGTCCCCGATCCGGGCGGGGTCCACGTGGTGCGGGTCGTCGCCCAGCACCACCAGATCGGCACGCATTCCCGGTGCGAGGGCGCCCGCCGCGCCCTCCCAGCGGCAGGCGTGGGCGCCGGCGACCGTGTAGGCCCGCAGCGCCTCGTCGACGGTGACGGCCTCGTCCGGGCCGACGAGGCGGCCCGAGGTGGAGGCGCGTTCGACCATGAACTGGATCGCGCGCAGGGGTGCGCCGTCCGTGACGGGGCGGTCCGAGCTGCCGACGAGTTCGACGCCGTGGTCCAGGAAGCCGCGACCCCGGTACATCCACCCGGCCCGCTCCTGGCCCATCACCGTCGCGTAGTCGTCGCCGAAGTAGCGCAGGAAGTTGGGCTGGACCACCGCGCTCACGCCGAGCGCGGCGAACCGGGGCAGCTGGTCGGGGCGGATCAGCCCGGCGTGTTCGATGCGGTGGCGCGCGTCCGGGCGGGGCCGCAGCGTCTGGGCCCGCTCCAGGGCGTCCAGGGCGAGGTCGGCGGCGCGGTCGCCGATGGCGTGGACGGCGAGCTGCCAGCCGGCGAGGTGGCCGTCGACGATGAGGGCGGCGAGACGTTCCGGGTCGTCCTGGAAGCGGCCGACGTTGTCGCTCGTGCCTTCGTACGGGGAGGTGAGCGCCGCCGTCCGGGCCATCATCCCGCCGTCGGTGTAGATCTTGAGCGCGCCGAGCGACAGCCAGTCGTCGCCGAAGCCGGTGCGCAGGCCGAGGTCCAGGGCCTGAGTGAACCCGTCGTCGGTGTGTGCAGCGCGGGGGCGCAGGGTGTCGCCGGAGGCCATGAGCTGGACCCGCAGGGGCAGCCGCCCTCGGTCCCGGAGCAGCTGGTAGGCGCCCAGTTCGACGGGGCTGTGGCCGAGGAGTCCGCCGCCGATGCCCGCCTCCGCACAGGCGGTGATCCCTTCGTCCAGGCAGGCGCGGGCGGCCAGCTCGATCGCGTCCGCCAGCTCTTCCTGGGAGTACGGGAGCCGCAGCCGGCGGGCGGTGGTCATGGCGCTCTCGGCGAGGAAGCCGTCCTGGTGCGGGGTCCCGTCCGGCAGCAGGTCCAGCACCGCGGTGTTGACGACGCAGGCGTGCCCGGAGTCGTGCATCAGGAAGACCTTGCGGCCGTGGCTGACCCGGTCCAGTTCGGCGGCGGTCAGGTGCCGGCCCAGGGCCCGCTGGTCATATCCGGCCAGGTCCACCCAGGCGCCGGGAGGGGCGGGCCGCCGGGCCTCCGCGTCGACCACGGCGAGGATGTCCGCGATCCGTTCGCACGGGGCGACGCTCGGGGTCCCGGCCTTCAACCCGGCCCAAGCCAGGTGGACATGGCTGTCGATGAAGCCGGGCAGCACGGTCGCCCCGCCCAGGTCGACGACCTCGCGGGCGGGCAGCGATGTCACGGCCTCGTCCACGCCGACGATCCGGCCCCGCCAGATCCCCAGGTCGTGGGCGACGGGGTGGCGGGGATCCATCGTGAGCACGCGCGCGTTCGTCAGCCTCGTACAGAGCATGGGAAGTCCCTCCCCGTCGCGTTCGGACCCACGGCTCGCGCGGCCGGAGAGCGGGCCGGGTCAAGTTAACCCGCTCGTTCCCCCCTGTCGACGTCAGGGGGTATTTCCAGCCGTCTTCCGCTGTCAACATCCCTGTCAATCATGGGGCGTTGTGCTCTTAGGTAAGCCTTGCTTTACTGAGGCGCGCCAGTCATCGCTTTCCAAGGAGGCACCTTCATGCGGGTCGTCATGTTCGGATACCAGACCTGGGGCCATCGCACCCTGCAAGCCCTGCTGGACTCCGAGCACGACGTGGTGACCGTGGTGACCCACCCCAGGAGCGAGCACGCCTACGAGAAGATCTGGAGCGATTCGGTCGCCGATCTCGCGGAGAAGCACGGGGTCCCCGTGATCATCCGCAACCGGCCGGACGGCGAACTCGTGGACCAGCTGCGGGAGGTGGCCCCGGACATCATCGTGGCCAACAACTGGCGGACGTGGATGCCGCCGGAGATCTTCACCCTGCCGGTCCACGGCACGCTCAACATCCATGACTCGCTGCTGCCCGCCTACGCGGGTTTCTCGCCACTGATCTGGGCGCTCATCAACGGCGAGCCGGAGGTCGGTGTCACGGCCCACATGATGGACGAGGAGCTGGACGCCGGTGACATCGTCGTCCAGCGGGCCGTGCCCGTGGGGCCGACGGACACCGCGACCGACCTCTTCCACCGTACGGTGGATCTCATCGCGCCGGTCACCGTCGAGGCCCTCGGGCTGATCGCCTCCGGGCAGCGGGAGTTCACCCCGCAGGACCGGTCGAAGGCGAGCTTCTTCCACAAGCGCGCCGAGGAGGACATCCGCATCGACTGGAACTGGCCGGCCGAAGACCTGGAGCGCCTGGTCCGCGCCCAGTCCGCCCCGTACCCCGCCGCCTTCACGTACCACCGGGGGCGGCGGCTCGAGGTCGTCTCGGCCGTCGTGTCCGAGGGCCGCTACGGGGGCACGCCGGGGCGCGTCTTCTACCGAGAGGGCGACGGCGTCGTGATCGTCGCCGGAGCCGACGCCCGCACCGGCCGCAACCGCGGTCTGGCCATCACCCGTGTACGGACCGAAGACGGCCGCGAGCTGCCCGCGACCGAGTACTTCACCTCGATGGGCGGATATCTCACCGGCCGCCCCTGACGATCGGGACCTACCCCATATGCGTACCGCACGTGCCCGGCACTACCTCATGTGCCGGCCCACCCACTTCGACGTGGTCTACTCCATCAACCCGTGGATGGACCCGGCGAAGCCCGTCGACACCCCGCTGGCCATAGCCCAGTGGGAGCGGCTGCGCGAGGTCTACCTGAGCCTCGGGCACACCGTCGACACGATCGACCCCGTCCCCTCCCTCCCCGACATGGTCTTCGCCGCCAACGGCGCCACGGTCATCGACGGGCGGGCCCTCGTGGCCCGGTTCCGCGACGCCGAGCGCATCGCCGAGGGCCCCGCCTACCACAACTGGCTGCGCGACAACGGCTTTCCGGAGCTGCGCACGGCCGCCTTCGTCAACGAGGGAGAGGGCGACTACCTCCTGGCGGGCGACTGGCTGCTGGCCGGCACCGGCTTCCGCAGCGACCCTCGCTCGCACGACGAGGCGCAGGAGTACTTCGGGCGCCCGGTGATCGGGCTGACCCTCGTCGACCCCGACTACTACCACCTGGACACCGCCCTGACCGTGCTCGACGAGAGGACGGTCGCCTACTACCCGGCGGCCTTCTCCCCCGGCAGCCGGGCGGTGCTGGAGCGGCTGTTCCCGGACGCCCTCCTCGCCACCGCCGCCGACGCCGAGGTGTTCGGGCTGAACGCGACGTCGGACGGGTACAACGTGGTCCTGCCGCAGAACGCGACGGAGTTGGCCGGGCGGTTGCGTGAGCGCGGGTTCCACCCGATCGGCGTGGAGCTCTCGGAGCTCCTCAAGGCGGGCGGCAGCGTGAAGTGCTGCACGCTGGAGCTGCGCCGGGAGGCCTGACGCACCACCGGACGGCCTCCCCGCGGACATTCCGTGGGGAGGCCGTCAGCGTGCCGTTGGCGTCGGCGCATGACCACCGAGCCGAGGACCTTCCCGCCCCGACCCCTGCGCGGTGTCAGGGCCGCGTACTCACGGCAGGGCGGCTGCCCGTCCGTACGCGAGGAGCCGGCGGCCCTGGACCCCGGAACGGCAGTGGCCGTTCGGGTTCGTAGCGGATCGCCAGCAGGCCGCCGATGACGGTTCCGGCGCCGAGGGAGGCGTTGATCAGGCCGAAGGACCGTGCGCCGCGCTCGGGCACGATGACGCCGGCGGCCACCGACAGCTGCGGCCCCCAGGAGAGCACCGCGTAGAACAGCCGGATCACGATGACGCCCCAGAGCCGGCTGCGGGCCCGGAACTCCTGCCAGCCCACGGCCGGATTGCGCCACAGGCTCTCGCCGGGCGGCGGGGCGGGCACCGTGCCGAGCCGGAGCACGTACAGGCAGACCGCGCTGGCCGAGATCACCACCACCCAGCCGGTGGAGCCGAACCCGACCTGAACCGGTCGGCGAGCACCCGCCGAACAGCACCAGGCCCGCGAAAGGGGCGACCAGGAACGCCATCGCGTAGCCCGCGGCGTCCAGGCCGCACCCGTCGATGAGCGGCCCGGCGGGGACGGCGACCGGCAGCATGGCCCAGCTGAGCAGGCCGGCGCTGCGGGCTACGAAGCAGTACCGGAAGTCAGGGGACCAGATGGCGGGCTCGGGCGCAGCCCGGACCGCCGGCGGAAGGACCGGATCCGTCGGCCGACCGTGCCCTGTCCGTGCTCCCCGCCCGGATCGCCCGGTGGATCCGCCGGTGCCGACGCCGTGTCCGATTTGGCATCCCCCTTGTCCCTTCACGGTCAGCTGGACGGGACCAATGCGGCCGATCGAAGGATCCGGGACGCGGGCGCCCGCCGCTGTGAAGTGGCTCACGAAGGCAGTCACTTCAGGCCGGGCGCACTCGATGATGACCGGATGGACACTCGATTCCTCGGCATCCCCGAGCTGACCGAGACACCCTCTGTGGCAGTCGTGGTCGACGTCATGCGTGCCTACACCGTGGCCGCCTGGGCCTTTGCCCGGGGGGCGGAGAGGATCGTCCTCGCCGAGTCACTGGACGACGCCCTGGCGCTCAAGGCGCGTCATCCGGAGTGGGTGGCGCTCAAGGACGGCGCGCCCGCGCCCGGCTTCGACGCCGTCAACTCTCCGGGCCTGCTGCGCTCCGCCCACCTGGATGGACGGACTGTCGTGCAGAAGACCACGGCGGGGACGGTGGGCGCCCTCGCGGTCAAGGAGGCGTCGCTGGTGCTGTGCGCCGGCTTCGTGGTGGCAGAGGCGACCGCGGGGCTCCTGCGCCAACGCGGGTGCGAGGCCGTCACGTTCGTGGTCACCGGCGAGGACGGGCGCGCCGAGGAGGATCTGGCGTGCGCCCAGTACATCGCGGGGAGAGCCACCGGGGCCGGGGCGGACGCGACCTCGTTCGTACGCCGCGCCGCGGAGTCGCGCGCCGCCGCCGAACTGACAGAGGGCGTCCGCGAGGGAGCCCACCGCGACGACGTCGCCCTCTGCCTCGAAGTCGACCGGTTCCCCTTCGCCATGGTCGCGACCCAGGAGGACTCGCTGATGGTCCTCCGTCCGAGGGGCGTACCCGCGTCGGCCGAAGAGGCGTCGGTCTGATCCCCGCGAGGCGGCCTTCGGCCCACCCGGACGCCAGACCGGCAGATCGGCAGATCGGCAGCAACTTGGTGTTGACTATCATTTTCATATAGCGTTCGAGCTCAACGACGAAAGGTGGCCCCTCATGGCAGTCCCCAAGCGGAAGATGTCCCGCAGCAACACGCGTCACCGTCGCGCCCAGTGGAAGGCCACGACGCCTCAGCTCGTCCCCGTCACGATCGACGGAACCGTCCACCACGTGCCGCAGCGACTGGTGAAGGCCTACGAGCGCGGGCTCCTGCGTCCGGAGAGCTGAGCGGGCCTCCCTCCGGCACGCCGCGTTCCGCGCACGCGGGACAATGGGGCGTACGGCCGCGAAACTCCGCTGCCGGCCCCGCACGCCACCAGGAGTCACCGTCTTGTCCGAGCGCACTTCGTACGCCGCCCAGCCCGACCTGCAGTCCGACTGCGGGAGCTGCTTCGGGCTGTGCTGCGTGGCGCTGCCCTTCTCGCGCTCCTCGGACTTCCCGGTGGACAAGTCCGCCGGCACTCCCTGCGAAAACCTCCGGGAGGACTTCCGCTGCGGCATCCACCGGCGTCTGCGTGACACGGGGTACAGCGGCTGCACGGTGTTCGACTGCTTCGGGGCGGGCCAGAAGGTCTCCCAGGTCACCTTCAAGGGGGTCAGCTGGCGCGAGGAGCCGGATTCGGCCCGCGTGATGTACGAGGTCTTCCCCGTCGTGCGGCAACTCCAGGAGCTTTTGAAGTACGTCGCGCAGGCCTTGGACCTGTCCTCGGCCGCGCGCGTCCACCGCGACCTGCGTCGCGCGTACGAGCGGCTGGACGCCCTCACCCGGGACCCGGCCGAGACCCTGCTCGCCATCGACGTGGACGCGCTGCGCGGCGAGGTGAACCCGCTGCTCCTGCGGGCCAGCGAGCTGGCCCGGGCGGACATCCCGGGGCGCGGGAAGAACCACCGGGGCGCCAACCTCATGGGCTCCCGGCTGCGCGGTGCGAAGCTGCGGGGCGCCAGCCTGCGCGGCGCCCTCCTCATCGCCGCCGACCTGTCCGACGCCGACCTTCGCGACGCCGACCTGATCGGTGCGGACATGCGGGACACCAACCTGTGCGGGGCGGATCTGCGCGGGGCGCTGTTTCTCACCCAGCCGCAGCTCAACGCCGCGCGGGGCGACGCCCGGACGAAAATCCCTCAGGCTCTGGAGCGCCCGGCCCACTGGGCGGCCTAGGGCTTCCCGGGTGCCGCCGCCCGGGGGCGCCGTGCTGCCCCGCACGTTCAGCCGGCCGCCCTTCTCAGTGTGGCGGGAACGTCTCAGTGAGGCGGGGACGTCTCAGTGAGGCGGGGACGTCTCAGCGTGGCGGGGACTTCCCCATGGAGCGCGGCGGCCCCAGACGCAGACGGGCGAGGACCTCCGGACGGGCGATGCCGGGCATGACGAGCGCCCACATGGCGCTGACCTGCTGGTGCAGGGCGTCCCGCTCGGCCAGGGCGAGGGACAGCATCTGTACGCCGCTGTAGCAGCCGACGAGTGTCCGAGCGGCCTCCACGGGCTCGACGTGGTCCTGGAGCTCCTCGGCTTCGCGTGCGGATTCGAGAGCGGCGGTGACGGCCCCCAGCGAACCCGCGTAGCTCTCGGCGGTCTGGTAGGGGCCAGGCTCGATCGACAGGCGCACGGCGGCCCGCAGGACGGGGTCCTCCAGGAGGCCGGCGGTGTAGTGGTGGCTGATGTCCACCAGAGCCTGGAGCCAGAGCTCCGGGGCCGGCCCCGCCGCCATCTGCTCGGAGACCTGCTGGAAGTACGCGTGCTGGCGGGCCAGGATCTCGTCGCCGAGGTCCTCCTTCGACGCGAAATGGTGGTAGAAGCCGCTGCGGGAGACATTGGCCAGCCGGAGGATCGCCGGGGTGGAGGCACCGGCGTAGCCGTCCCGGTCGATCACGATTCCGGCGGCCTCGACGATCCTCTGAAACGTCTGCTCCCCACGATCCTGCGTCATGGCCACACCTTCCTCAGCCGCGTCCGACGTTACCCGGGGTCCCGGCGGCGCGCTCCCGGGACGCGGCCGGATGCTCCCGGGACGCGGCTGATGCTCCCGGGCCGCCCGGCGGCAGGCCCTCGTCCCGTGCTTCCGGCCGTGGCCCCGCCCTCGGCGTTCCCGCAGGACCGTCCGGGTGATGGAGCCGGTCCAGGCCTCACCGCGGCATGTCCCCGACACCGTGACCGAGGTGCGGGCCGTGCCCCACCACCCGTACGGAAATGAAGCTGGAGGCCCCGTCAAACGCCTGCGCCAGGGGCGCGTCCAGCGGCCAGGACGCCGAACGTAAGGCCGTCGACGACCTCGCGGGGCTGAAGTTCTTCACCCGGCTCGCGCGAAGCCCTCGACCACCGGGGGCACTGGGTGTCCTCGCCGGCTCCCTCCGAACGTCTGCCCATCGCACGGCGTCCGCCCCCTCGCTTCCCTCCCCGTGGGAGAAACGGCAGGCCCTGCGCCCGGTCACCATGAACCCCGGACGGGGTGTGGGTCCGCCGCACCGACTCGGTCCACTGCTTCGAGAAGCACCCTCTGGCGAATTCCGAGGAGTTCCTCCGCCACGCGCGGACCTGCGGCTGTCGGCCCCGTGCCGGTCACGCCTTCGACCACGACGGTCTCGAACCGTTCAGATGGAGGCGGCGGTGAGCGGCACAGCGGCCTGGTCCTCGCTCGTCGGGTTCCATGCCGCCACGCACATCGATTCGGACACGGCGGCCGAGTAGCGGGCGGCTGCCAGCCAGTACGCGGCGAAGCCGTCGGTGTCGGCGGGGAGCAGACGGCCGAAGTGGTCGCGGTCGCGCTGGGCGGCCGAGGCACACAGGGAGGTGAGCAGTGCGGCGGCCGTGGGGAAACCGCCGCGGCGGATCCGGCGGGTCTCTGCGGTGACGTCGCCCAGCATGCCGAGGGCGGCGCGGCCTGCCGGAACCGTCTGTTCCACCCGGCGCTCCAGGAGGTACAGGGGCGATGGTGCGCCGGGTCCTGCGGGCTGCGACGGGGCGAAGTGCGCGGGGGCGGACGGGTCCGGGAGGTCGGCGCGGCGCAGCCGGTCGAGGCCGAGGTCGATCGTGCCCTCGCCGGTGGGGTGCGAGCACGCGAGGAGGGTGAGCCGCGGGTGGGCTGCGGGGATGAGCCGGCCGATGATCCTCAGCCGGGTCCCCGGCGCCGCGGCCAGCAGGGACAGGTTGTCGCGGTGGGCCAGCGCGGGGTCGTCGTCGGCGGCGGCCAGCCGGACGGGAACGCCTCCCTCGCACAGCGCGAGCAGGCAGGTGCCGCCCGGTTCCCGTACGGCGCCGAGGAGTTCGACGTCCAGGAAGAGCAGGTCGCTGCCGGTGCCGTCCGGGTCCGCGTAGCGGGAGGTGGACCGCAGGGCGCGGGCAGCCTGTTCGGCCGGTGGCGTCTCCCACAGAGCGGCGAGGGGCGGCTCCGTCCACGCCGCGCCCCGGGCGGTGACGGCCTTGACGCTCTTCCCCGCACCCAGTCTGCCGTCCGGCGAGACCGTCGCGCCGGAGACGGCGAGACCGGCTCGGCCCAGCTCCCGGTGGGTGAGCGCGCTGTCGCCCAGGCGCACGGCCCGGTCGGCCACGCCGAGGGCGCGCCCCGCCCCGCCGGGCCCCACGTCGCCGACCGTGAAAAGACGGCCGTCGGCTGCGGCGACCCAGGTGCGGACGCCGCCGTGCCCCGAGTCGGTGACCACGGGTTCGGTGAACAGGCCGTACAGGCGGAGCGAGCCGTCGGGGCTGTACGGGCGGCGTGCCCGGCCTCGGACGGCGGCCAGCTCCGCCCCGGACGCCGTCGCCACGCGGCGGGCGGTGCCGAGGAGTTCGGCCAGAGCCGTGACGAGCTCGGCGGTGCGGTACGACGGGTCTCCGGCGCGGGCCGCACGCAGCAGCGTGACGACGGAGAGCGCGGCGCCCGCGGCACGGGGCAGGTGTCGGAGCCGGGCGGTGTGCGCGGCGCGCAGGAGGGCCGACTGGGCGACGGCCCCGGCCCCGCCGACCCCGGCCTCCAGCACGGCGGCGCCCGCCGCCCACAGGGCTTCGGCGGCGGCACGCTGATCCGGGGTCGCGGTCTCCGCCGGGGCGGCGTCGGGGGTGTGGGCGGCTGCGAGGCCCTGGCCGGGGGCCGGGTCCGTCACCGAGGCCCGCCGCGTGGCCGGAGTCGGGGTCGGGTCCGTGACCAGGGACGTGTCCGCGACCGGGGTCGTGTCCGTGGCCGGGGCCGGGCCGAGGGCTTCCGGGGCGGGGTGTTCGGCGGACTCGGACGCCAGGTCGGCCGTGGGAGCGGCGCAGGCGACGGCCGCGCGGTGGACGCAGGCCGGGGCGAGGAGGCAGCCACAGGTGATGTCCTCCACCTTCGCCACCACGCCGCCCGGAGCGTGCAGGCGCAGCCCGGTCTCGTCGTCGACGTCGATCGTCGTGGTGTCTCCGTCGCGGCGTGTCGGGCGGGCGGCGAGCTTGGTGACCGCGGCGTCCAGCCGCTTGCGCAGCCGGGGCGAGAGGCCCTCCACGAGCGTGGCCGTGACCTCAGGTGCGACGGGCGGCAACCCTTCGGCGTTCATCCGGTCTTCTCCCCTATCCAGCGGGCCAGTTCGAGTGGGCTGAGGGCCGCCACGGGCATGCCGGCGGCCACGAGCTGCCCGGCGACGCCCGTCGAATAGCGGGGCCGGCCGGCGTCGTCGAGACTCGCGCACCCGAGGACGTGGCAGCCGGTGTTCACCAGCGCCCGCACCTCGGCCAGCAGTCCGGCGAGCGGCGCCCCCTCCTCGAAGTCGCTGATGACGACGACGAGGGTGCGCGAGGGCACCTCTATCAGGCCGCGGGCGTGCCGGAGTCCGGCGGCGATGTGCGTTCCGCCGCCCACGCTCACTTCCAGCAGAAGGGAGAGCGGATCACGCACATGACCGGTGAGGTCGACGACCTCCGTGGAGAACGCCAGGAAGTGGGTGCTCAGGGTCGGCACCCCGGCGAGCACGGAGGCGGTCAGCGCGGACCAGATCGTGGAGGCCTCCATGGACCCGGAGACGTCGGTGACCAGGATCAGACGCCAGTCGGCCGACCTGCGGGCGCGGCTGCGGAAGACGGGCTTCTCGGGGATCACCCGGACCGTGCCGTCGGCCGTCCGGCGGGCGGTGGCCAGATTGGCGTGCAGGGTTCGCGGCAGGTCGAGCCGGCCGCCGGGGCGGCGGGTGGGCCGGGCCGTCGTCGTACCGGTCAGCGCGGGTCGCAGCCGGGTGGCGAGCTGCCGGGTCAGTTCGTCGACCAGGTGGCGCACCAGCGGGCGGAGGGCCGCGAGGCGGGCTTCGGGAAGGCCGCCGGCGTACTGCAGGATCGTCCGGAGCAGTTCCACGGAGGGGGTCGCCGCCGCCGGGTCGAGTTCGGCCAGGACGTCCTGGCGGCCCGTCACGGCCGCGGCGGCCAGGACCTCTTCGCGGACGCCGGGGCCGAACAGCGCGGCCAGTTCCTCGGACCATTCGCGGACGCCGGGGAACGACGGCTCCCGGCCGCCGCCCGCTCCGGAGCCGCCGCGACCGGGAAGGCCGCCGCGGGAACCCTCGCCGTGTCCCGCGCCGTAGAGCTCGTCCAGCGCGGTTGCCATGCGGGCGGCGGCGGACGGCAGTCGGTCGGTGCTCCGGCCGAGGACGAGCCGCCAGCGGTCGGCGGGCGCGAGGGTACGGGAGGGAGCCTGCGCCGGGGCGGCTTCGGCGAGGTGCGCGGACAAGGGGGCGGTGGAATGGCCGGACGAGGGTGGGAGCCGGTCGTCGTGGGCGGGCACCGTGACCGGGAGGCCGAGGGCCGTCAGCAGCTCGCGGGCCGCGAGGTCGGC
This sequence comes from Streptomyces sp. S063, assembly GCF_002832675.1. Classification (NCBI taxonomy): domain Bacteria; kingdom Bacillati; phylum Actinomycetota; class Actinomycetes; order Kitasatosporales; family Streptomycetaceae; genus Streptomyces; species Streptomyces sp. S063. The sequence continues at coordinate 7,102,426 of NZ_CP021707.1, read as the reverse complement.
GGCCGTACGCCGGGCCAATTCGGCCGGATCGTCCGCGTCGAGGTCGTCCACCCGTTCGCCCAGCCGTTCCTCGACGGTGCCCAGCAGCCTGTCCCGGGCGGCCGGGCTCAGGGTGTCGAAGCCACCGCGCAGAGCCGGCAGGCGGGCCAGGAAGGCGGAGTCGTCCAGCTCGACCACCCGGTCCAGCAAGGGGTCCAGGGCGCCGACACCGACGGTCAGGAGCGGACCCGCGACCGTCAGGACGCCGGAGAGGCGGGCGGTGAGCGTGGCCCGGGAGGCGCTGTCCACGGCTCCGTCCACCCAGGAGGCGACGCGCTCTCCGAACACCTCGGCCTCGTCGTGGCCGGTGAGCACCCTGACCGCTCCGGCGGCCGCGGCGATCAGCGGGGCGCCGTCGGCGGCCAGCCGGGCGAGGGCGTCGGTGAGCCGGATGCCGCCCAGCCGGTCGGCCCGCTGGGCCAGTTCGAGCAGCGCGCGGGCGTCTTCCGGCTTCTCGGATCCGGTGAGGCCCTCGACCTGGCGCACCGCGGCAGCGGTCAGCAGCTCCGCCGCGTGCGCGGTGCGGGCGGCCCTCGCGGAAGGGGCGGCGTCCGGGGCCGCAGGGCCTTCGGACGGGTCTCCGGGGCTGTCGGGCCGGATTCCGGGGCTCTCGGGCTCGGTCAGGCCCGGCAGGTGGCCCGCGTCGATGCGGTCCAGCAGATCGAGCCCGGCGAGGAGCTCGGGAAGGGTGCCGCTCGCGGGGAGCACGGCCGCGAGTTCGGCCAGCCGTTCGTCGGCCGGGGCGGGCAGTCCGCACGCGGCGGCAGCCGCGAGGCCGCGGACGACCTGGGCGGCCGTCGGGCCTCCCTCCGCGCGCTCGGCCGCGTGGCGCTGCCGCAGCACGCCCTCGGCCGCCTGGGCCGGGGTGACGCCGCGGGCACCGGCCGCGGTGAGCATCGCGGCCGTCGCCGGGGTCCACCGCACCTGCCAGCGCGTCGTCAGCCCTTCGCTACCCGCCGCCCCGGTCACCTCCTGCTCCTGGCCGTAGGGGATACCGCACACGGTCAGCCTGCGCAGCAGCAGTTCGCGGCGGCGGTCCAGAGCCGAGCGTGCCGGGTCGAGCCGGAGGTCGCGCGGTGTCTTCTCGTGCGCGTCCCGCGGACCGGGGAGCGCCAGCGCCGCGGTCTCGGCCTCGACGGCCGGGCTCAGTCCGCTGCGCGGAGCTGCGGCTGCGGGCCGTCCGGTGCGGGCTCCGACGAGGACGCGTTCGAGGGCCTGGGCGACGGCACGGCCCGTGCCGTAGGTCTCGCCGCGCCCCAGCACCGTCTGCACGGCTTCCAGGAGTTCACCGCGGCCCGGCGCGGGCAGGTCGCGCAGCCGGGCCAGGTCGCCGGCGACCCGGACGATCTCCCGGCCGTCCGCCGGGCCGTAGGGGTGGCCCTGTTCGCGCAGGGCGGCGCAGAGGCGTACGGCGGTGCGGACCAGCGCCTCGTGGATCGCCGCCGGGTCCCCGGCGGCCTCCAGGACGGTGTGCTGCCACTCCGGGTCCCGGATGCCGGCCGGGTAGCCGGAGCGGGAGTCGAGCAGGGGGTACGTGTACGGGATCAGGGAGACCGTGCACGTACCGGTCCCGGGAGCGGCGTCGGCGCGCTTGCCCGCCCTCGGCTCCGGCACGGCGGCCGGGCCCGGTGCCTGCGGTTCCGGCACGGCGGCCGGGGCAGGTGCCTCCGGTTCCCGCGCGGTGGCCGGACCCGACGCTCCCTGCTCCGGCGTGGCTGCCGGAGCCGGTGCTGCCGACTCCGGCTGTCCGGCGGTCCCGGCACTCCCACCCGCCCTCGCGGCCGGCGGCGCCAGCGCCGGGGTGTGGAAGGCGCCCACCACCACGGCGGGCCTCCGACCGTGCGCCAGGGCCTCGGCGACGTGCCCGCGCATGCACGCCTCGCGGGCCAGGTCCGTGCGCTGCACCCCGCCCCGCGCCTCGGCCTCGTAACGCAGGGCCCAACCGGTGAGCAGGGCGGCGCGGCGGAGCGCCTCGGGTGTCGAGCCGGGCGCCCGGGCCTCCACCAGCCGGTCCCACAGGTCGTCGCCGTCCCGGCCGGTGAGCCGGGACCGGAGTGCGGTGGACAGCCCGAGGCCCTCCCCCGGCACGGGCGCGGAGGTAGCACCCGGGGCCGGGGCGGGGGCGTCGCCGCCCTCCGCCCACGCCCGGTCGGCCAGGGGCAGATCGCAGGCCACGGCCGGGACGCCGTTTCTCGCCGCCCAGCGCAGCGCGACCAGTTCGGGCGAGAAGTCCGCGAACGGGTAGAAGGCCGGGCCCCGTTCACCCACCGGTCCGGCTCCGGGCCCATCGGTGGGCACGGCGGCCAGCGCCACCGGGGCCTCGGTCTCCTCATGGGCGAGCCAGCCCAGCCAGGGCTGGAACTCGGCGGGCAGTTCGACGAGGAGGACGTCGGGGGCCGCCGCGTCCAGCAGCGCGGGCAGGGCCGCCGCCAGCGAGGGCGCGTGGTGACGCACCCCGATCAGGAACGGCTCCCCGGGTCCGGAGGCCGCGAGGGCCGCCACCGCGGCCTCCGCGGTGGCCGGTCCACCCGCCGGCTCCCGCACCGGGGACGCGGGAGCACCGGCGGGCGCGGCGGCGGCCGACGGCGCCCCGGCAGTGGCGTCGGCCCCCTCCGTCGTCCCCGTCCCGGCACCGGCACCGGCACCAGCACCAGCACCAGCACCAGCACCAGCACCAGCCATGTTGGTTTGGTTCATCCGTCAGCTCTCCAGCACCGAACGCAGGTCCCACAGCGCACGCCAGGTGGCCGAACCCTGCTCCGCGCGCCTGCGCACCGGCCCGTCCCAGTACCCCAGCAGCCGGGCCGCGTCGGCGGGGTCGTCCTTGCGGACGACTCCGAGCAGATGGCCGGGCAGCAGGGAGAGCACGTCCCGGTCGCCGGGGAAATAGGCGGCGGCCAGGCCCAGGGAGCCCGCGACGGACACGGCCTCCGCCGTGCTCATCACCGTGGACGGTCGCTCGACCTCCCAACCCTCCACGGAGCGGCCCTCGCGCAGGTCCCGGAAGGCGGTGACGAGGGCTTCGAGGACAGCGTCGTCCACCTGGTAGGCGGCGCCCACCCGTTCGACCGCGGCCCGCGACTGGCGCCGGACGAGCGCGGTCTCGGCGTCCACGTCGCCGATGGGGCCCACGGTCTCGAAGTTGAAGCGCCGCTTCAGGGCGGCGGACATCTCCGAGACGCCCTTGTCCCGGAGGTTGGCGGTGGCGATGAGGGTGAAGCCGGGCGCGGCGTGCACCTGGGCGCCGTCGCCGCCCGCCAGTTCGGGAACCGCGATCCGCCGCTCGGAGAGCAGGGACACGAGGGCGTCCTGGACCTCCGGCAGGCAGCGGGTGACCTCCTCGACGCGGGCGACGGCGCCCCGGGTCATGGCGGTGAGGACCGGGGAGGGCACGAGGGCCTGCTCGGTGGGGCCCTGGGCGAGCAGCAGCGCGTAGTTCCAGCCGTACTTGAGCTGGTCCTCGGTGGTGCCCGCGGTGCCCTGCACGGTGAGCGCGCTGGTCCCGCAGACGGCCGCCGACAGCAGCTCGGAGAGCATGGACTTGGCGGTGCCCGGTTCGCCGACGAGGAGCAGACCGCGTTCCCCGGCGAGGGTGACCACGCACCGTTCGACCAGGGCGCGTTCGCCGACGAACTTCTGCTCGATCACCAGACGGCGCGGCACTCCGGCTCCGGGCCGGGCGCCCTTCGGCAGGCTCAGTGCGTCACCCGCGCTGCCCATCACGAAGGTGACGACGGCCCGGGGGGTGAGCAGCCAGCCGGGCGGGCGGGGCCCGGAGTCGTGCGCGGCGAGGAAAGCCAGCTCGGTGGCGTGCCGGTCCTCGGGCGGGGTGATCTGCCGTGGCGCGTGGCCGGGCGCGGTCGCCTGGCCCGGGACGCCTCCCGCGGTGGTGCCGGCCGCGGTGGTGGTGTCCGGGGTGGTGGTGTCCGGGGTGGTGGTGTCCGGGGTGGTCGTGGTGTCGTTCGTCATCGGCGGCGGCCCTTCCGGGTGGCGCGGGTGTTGAGTTCTTCGAAGGCGGGGGCGTCGCCGCCCCGGACGCGGGCCCAGGCGGCTTCGTACAGCGCGGGGAGGGGAAGGTGGGGCAGGGTCCGGGCGGACCCCGCCACGGGGTACAGGCTTTCCTTCCAGGTCTCCAGCGGCAGCCCGGGGGCGCCGCGTTCGAGCCAGCCGCAGGGAAGGAACAGGGTGCGGCCGGCGCGCGAGCGCTTCGCCTCCACGACGAGGTCGGTGGCGGCGAGTTCCGCGCGGGCCCTCTTGATCCGGGCCGGCTTCCACTCGGTCCAGCGGACGCAGTTGCGGTCCGTGGGGTCGGGCAGGGTGAGCAGCATCAGATAGAGGGCGGCGGCGTCCGTGCTCAGGGCGAGGGCGTCGGCCGCCTCGCCCACCAGGTCCGGCACCGCACGCGTCGGGTCCTGGGCCGGGTGGTGCGCCGAACCGTCGGGGGCGCCCGCCGAGGCCAGGGCGTCGGCCTCCGGGCCCAGCAGGGCGCGCAGAGCGAGGACATCGCCGGTGCGGTGCGGGCTGACGGTGCCCTCGACCAGGCCGAACGCCGGGTCGTCGGGGCCCGCCAGGCCCGCGGGGCGGATCAGCAGCCTCTCGCTGTCCCCGTAACCGGGGGCGAGGAGCAGGGCCGATCCGGCCCTGACCATTCCGTCGGCCTCGGCGCCGCCGGACTCCGGGAGCCCGTGCGCGGCGCGGATCGCGATGCCGAGGGAAGCCCCCGACTCCGTCCAGTCCAGACCGAGGTCCAGCACGAGTGAGGGGTCCGCGAGGCGGCTGCGCAGGACCGTGAGGCCGACGGGCAGGTGGGCCCGCAAGGGGTGTCCGTACGGCAGTGTGTACGCGAGGGTGCGCAGGGCGGTCAGGGCGTTGGAGATCGTGCCGCGCCCGTCCGCCCGGTGGAGGGCGGGGCGGGCGCTGCCGTCCGGTACGGGCGTGCCGTGGGCGAGCCAGCCGCGAGCGCCCGCGTTGAGGAGCAGGTCGACGGAGGCGGCCGTGGCGCCGCTGAGGTCGAGGTCGAGTTCCTCCGGGACACGGACGAGGGAGCCCAGGTGTTCGTGCCACGCCTCGGCCGCGGCCCGGACGTCGGGGCCCGTGGACCACAGCTCGGCCGGGTCGGCGGGCAGCAGCGCCCGCAGCACGGTGTGCCGGTCGTCGCGGGGCAGGGCGTCCAGCCGGTCCTGGGCGGTCTCGAAGGCGCGGGTCTTCGCGCCGAGGAGGGCCAACGCCTCGGCGTCGGGCTCCTCGACGGCCGCCGACAGCAGCGCGGTGGCCTGGAGGGGGCCGATTCCGGTCGCCGTGTTGAACGCCTCGGCGGCTTCCGGGCGCCAGGGCGCGGGGCCCTTCTCCCGTACGAGGGCGGTCAGCCGGGTGAGCCGGTCGCGGGTGATGCCCTGCCGGTAGACGTGCTCGCGGTCGAGGGTGAAACCGGGGACGGGTCCGAAGGCTCCGGTCGGATCGTGGTCGAGGGCGAGCCAGCGGGCGGAGTCGTCCCGGGAGTTGCGGCCGTGGTCGGAGAGGACCACGACGGTGCGGGAGCCCTTGCGCAGGACCTGGCCCAGGCGGTGCACGGCTTCGGGGCGTCCGTTCCGCCCGGGGTTGGCCGTGTCGAGCGGTTCGACGAGCTCCACCCGCCGGACCGTGCCCGCGGGGTCGGCCAGCGGGCCCGCGGCGAACGCTTCCAGCAGCACGAGGAGCCCGGCGCGGTGCTCGGCGGAGGTGGCCTCCGAGGCTGCCCGGTAGGCAAGTTCGGGCAGCTTGTCGAGGAGGGTGGTCCAGGCGGGGGAATCGCCGGGCACCGTGTACGCGTCGCGCTGCCAGCCGTCCACGGGGGTGAAGGGCACCTTCGACGGCGTGGCCGGGCCGAAGGCCGGCTCACCGCCGAGGACGTGGTTGACGGCGAGGATCTGCCTGATCGCCGTCCACCGGGGCCCGCCTCCCCACCAGGAGCCGCGCATCTTCTCGGCGCCCCAGGCAGTGGCGGCCCGCAGGGTCGCGTCGTCGCCGTGCTCGGGCTCGTGGTCGAAGAACATGCCCTGGGTGCGTGCCGTGTTCCGGGGCGTGACCGGCTGGGCGGGTGCGGGTGGTTGCAGGTACTGGGCGACCGCGACGGCCCGGTCGACAGCTGTCCGCACGAGCGCGGTGACGCCCGCGAGGAGGCGTCCGTCGGACACCTCGGGCAGGACCCGGGCGACGGCCTCCTGGCTCATCTCCCGCGACGAGGGCCCGGTGTACTCCTCGGCCGCCCGGAACGCCTTCAGGTGACGGGCGACCGCGGTGGCGACCTCGTCGAACAGCTCCTGGGCCCGGGCGTCCGTCAGCTTCCGCAGGGCGGCGGAGCCCTGCTCGTCCCTCGGGCGCAGGGCGTGCCAGTAGACGGCGGGCGGCACGTAGGGGGTGCCCGCCGCGTCGTTTCCGCCGGAGGAGTCGGTGCCGACGGACCACAGGCCGCCGCCGGTGCCGTCGGTGTCCGCCGGGTGCGCTTCGACGGACCGGTGGCGCAGGACCACGACGGGCCGCGAACCGCCGGGCAGGGCGAGGGCGCCGAGCGGCACCACGGTCGCGCCGTCGGGCAGCGGGTGCGGCAGGGTGACCGTGCGGCCGTCGGGGGTGCCGGCGACGGTCCGGTCCCCGTCGGCGGGGGCGGCCGTGCCGGGCTCGGTGGCGGTGCGGCGGACCCAGCGGCCGAGGACCGTGCCGTCCGTCCCGAAGGGGGTGGTCTCCAGACCGGGCTGGAGGGGCAGCACCTGGCAGTGCTCGGCGAGCAGCCGGGTTCCGTCCAGCACCCCGGAGCGGAGGAAGGCGGGGAGGGACGCTCGGCCGTGGGCGCCGCTGACCGGGTCGTACTCCAGCCATACCTGTCGGGTGCCCTGGCGGCCCTCGCGCCAGTGTCCGGTGCCGTCCGCGAGGACGGCGCGCTGGGGCGGGAGAGTGGTGTCGCCCGCGTGCAGGGCCTTGCCGCCGGTGGCGCGGCCGCCGCCGGGCAGCGGCACGCAGACCTCGTCCGACAGACTGGGGCGGCCCCAGCGGGGGACCTGGTCGCCTCCGACGGTGAAGACCTCGGCGGGGTGGTGCGACCAGTAGCCGCGCTGCTTGCCGTCCTCCCACCAGATCACCAGCAACTCGCCGTCGACGAACCGGAAGGCGGGTGTCCGCCACTGGTCGGTGCTCGGGGGCAGCCTCAGGGTGTGCCGCAGCAGAACGTCTTCCGGGCCGACGACGACGGCCCGCTCCGGGGTGCTCAGGATCAGGGCGGGCCAGGCGCCGGTGACGCCGACGTTCTGCGACCGGTTGTTCCCCCGCCGCGCCGCGGTGGCGGCCTCGGCGGCCAGTTCGGCGTAGGCCTCGTCGAGTGCGGGCCAGCCCAGTTCGTCGAGGACGCCCGTGCGCAGAGTGTCGGCGAGCAGGGGGACGACGTCGTGCTCTTCGAGCAGGCGCGCGGCCTCGGGGGCGACGTCCGCGACGACGGCGCGGAACGGCGAGAGCTTGTTGAGGGCGATGCGCAGCCCGGGTAGTCCCCGCGCGGCGGTGTACTGCTCGGCGCAGCCGGTCAGCCACTCGCGCAGGAGGACGGAGAGCACCGGGTGCGCGGCCAGCTTCGCCATACCGGCGTCGCTCAGCCGCTGACGGCGCCCGTCGCCGAGACCGCCGACGTTCCGGCGCAGGAGGTCACGGAAGCCCGGGTGTTCGGCGATGGCGGCGAGATCCCGCCGCCCGGGCGCGTCGTCGGCGAGCCACTGGCCCAGCGAGAAACCGTGCGACCGCGCGTGGCCACGGCCCGTGTTCTCGTCGTCCGGCTCGGCCACGGGGACGCCGGAGGCCAGGCAGAGGTCGAGAAGGTCCAGGTCGGCGGTGGGCTGCCAGCGGCCCTGGAACAGCTCGACGGGGCGTGCGTCGGCGCGCAGCCGGTCCGTCATCCGGGCGGTGAGGTCCAGGGTGCGGGGGCTGCGTCCCGAAGTCGCCCGGTTGCGGCGTCGGTACGCCTCCCAGCGGGCGAGCCAGTCCGCCGGGGAGACGGCCGCTTCGTGGATGCCCGCCGAGTCGGAGGAGGCCGGGTCGTCGGCCGGGAGGGCGGTCAGCAGTTCCTCGGCGCCGGACTCGGCCAGCAGCCCGAGCCAGCCGGATTCGCCGTCCGTGTCCCCGCCGCTCTCGCTGAAGGTCTCCGGGAAGAATCCGAGGAGCCGGGCCCTCACGGACGCGTCCGCCCGGGCGAGAGCGATGAGCGCGGGGGCGTAGGTCGCCCAGAACGAGGCGGGAGCGCGGACGACCCCGGGAGAGCCGATCAGGTCGGCCACCAGCTCGCGTTCGGCGCTCTCGCGGTCCAGTCCGGCGGCCTTGACCAGCGTGCGTACGTCCTGCGGCAGCGCCGCGTACGGCGGCATCCCGGCGGCGCAGCGCTCGACCAGCAGGCGGCGGAACTGCGCCCAGGCGTCCGCCGGTGCGAGCCGGGCCACCAGGTCGCGTACGTACTGGCGCAGCGCCTTGACGGTCAGCGCGCCGGCGAGGGCGAACTCCAGGAAGACGGCGCGCTGCCGGTCCTCGTCCACGACCAGGCCGTGGACCCGCTCGGCCTCGCGGGCCTTGCCGAAGAAGGAGGCGGCGTACGTGGCGTTCTCGGCCTGGAGGAAGAGGCGGGCCACCTGCTCGTAGTAGGTGGGGAGGAAGTGCGGGACGGCCCGGCCGAGCCGGGTGCCGAGCTCGTCGAAGCCCTCCTTGGCCGCACCGGCACGGGTCTTGGCCTGCCGGCCCAGCCGCTCGATGTCCTTGACCAGGGCGAGGGCGTGGTGCCCGTTGGCCGGGTCGTTGACCAGCGCCCAGGCGGGGAAGCCCAGCGTCTCGCGGCGGACCTGCCCGACGACGGGAGCCTCCGCGGTCCGGGCCAGCCCGAGGAACTCCAGGGCGAGGTCCTCGGCCTCGCCGAGCGTGCCCGGGACGAGCCGGACCACCGCGCGGTCCCCGAGGGCGGTGTTGGTGTAGGTGCGGGCGGTCAGCGTGTCGGCGTCGTCCCGGTCGGTGGTGCCGGCCGGGAGGATCGCGCCCGCGTCCAGCAGGGTCGCCGCGCGGGCCTCGGCGGCGGGGTCGGAGGCGTCGCGGCCCCGCTTCTGGGCGGGAAGGGCCGTCGAGCCCGTGGCCGCCGTGTTCGCTTCGGTGTTCGTCGTGATGCTCATGCCGCCCGCTCCTCGTCCTCCACGTCGCGGCCGGCGTAGAGCGCCGCCGCCATGCGCATGCCCTCGGACCACGCGACGGGGCCGACCTCGGCCGCCGTCAGCGCGCGCCCCGAGGCATCGGTCCAGCCCAGCGGACCCGTCTCGGTGTCGTACGCGTCGTATCCGTCGTGCTCGCCGATCCAGATGCGTGCCTCGACACCGGCGCCGTCCTCGACGACCGGGCAGACCGCGTATCCGCCGCGCGACCGGTATCCGAGCTGGGTGACGCGGCCGTGCAGGAAGCGCAGTTCCTTGAAGACGCCGCCGGCGTAGGTGTCCATGGAGGTGGTGTCCGGGGCGAGGCCGGCCGGGCGGTGCCACACCTCGCGGAACAGCTGCTCCACGTTCTGGCGGACTTCCAGTTCGACCGCGAACTCCCGCAGTTCGTCCAGGTCCTCCAGCAGGACGGGGTGGGGTACATGGACGATGTCGGGGGCGATGCGGACCGTGTCGCCGTCCACATCGACGAGGCCGAGGCCGCGCTCGGGATCGACGTCGCGCAGGAACCCGGCGACCCCGCCGTCCGCGCCGGTGACCACCACGTCGCGCAGGGCCGCCTGCCACGCCGGGTCGGGCCAGACCCGGGCGAGGACGGCGGTGGGAACGGGCAGCGAACGCACCATCCACTGCTCGACGTCGGTCAGGCACCGCCGCTCGTGCCGCTCCAGCCACTCCGTCAGCTGCCGGAGGCCGACGACCGCCGGATCGTCCTTCAACTTGGCCGGAACGGACTTCAGCCGTCGGCCCTTCCCGTTGCGGCAGACCACCTTGCCCGCCTCCAGAGCGACTTCGTAGTCGCCCGCCGGAACCCACCCCATGCGCTGTTCTCCCCGTCGTGCCGGACAGCCGCCACCGCGGCGGCAGGCTGATGAATCCCGTCGACGGCGACGCACCGTGACGATTGGGAGAGACTCTAGGCCGCGCCACTGACAACGCGTCCGGAGCCCTGGAACGCGCTGCCCGGTTCGGTGTACGCGACCTGTTCAGGCGCCGGTGAGGAGGCGCGCCCCGCCAGGGTCAGGTCCAGCACGGAGCGGACTCGTCCCCCACTTCCCGTACGCCTACGGCCGGAGCCCCGTACGGGCCGGTCTCGCCGACCTCCGCATGGTGCTCATGACGATCGGGCTGCGGACCGTCATGACGATCTGCGCGGTCAGTGTGGAGGAGTCGACCCCTCGGGCACCGGCAGACCAGGAAAAGGAAGGGGGTGCCCGTCCGTGCGGGCACCCCCGGGGGTGGTTCGGCCGCGGTCACCCGAGAGTGACCGAACGGTGGTGGTGCGGCGTCAGAGCGTGCGAGCCGCCGAGGCGATGGCGGACGCGAAGGTCGAGACCTCGGTGTAGACGCCCGGGTAGCCGGGCCGCGCGCAGCCGTAGCCCCAGCTGACGATGCCGACCTGGATCCACTCGCCGACGTTGTCCCTGCGGAACATCGGCCCGCCGGAGTCGCCCTGGCAGGTGTCGACGCCACCGGTGTCGGGGTATCCGGCGCAGATCTCCTCGTTCGCCACGAGCTCGTTGCCGTACGCGGAACGACAGGCGGCGTCGGAGACGAACGGGACGTTGGCCTTGAGCAGGTAGCGCTGCTGGCTGCCGCCCTCGCGGTTGGCACCCCAGCCGGCGACGGTGAACGTGCCCTGGTTGAAGGCGGTGGTGGTGGCGATCTTCAGCGTGGGCTGGTCGATGGGCCGGGCGAGCTTGATGAGCGCCCAGTCCTTGCCGGTGCCGTTGTAACCGGGGGCCCGGAGAACCTTGGTGGAGCGGACCTTGATCGCACTGGACGACTGGAGATCGACTACGCCGCCGGTGGCGGTGATCGAGGTGTTGTTGCCCGATGCGCCCACACAGTGGGCGGCGGTGAGGACGATGTCCTTGGCGTACAGGGCGCCGCCGCAGCCCATGGAGAGGCGGACCATGAAGGGGAACTCGCCCTGGGCGGCACGGGTTCCACCGACGACGGGGTTGGGGGCGGCCGACGCCGTGACCGGCTGGAGGCCGACGACGGCGATGGCGACGGTGGCGACGACGACGGAACATCTCTTGAGAACACGCAGGAGTTGCTTCACGGACCGCCTTCTTTCGTGGGGGGCTGCTGGGGAAGCCCGGACAGGGGCGCGGTGGCACTTCAGCCATGCACCTGTCAAAGCGATCCGATTGTCGGGAATGGGTCATCGCTGCCGCAAGGCGCACTTTTCGGCCAGCCTCGGCCGATCGGGCAAGGCTGCGACAGGCGCCTGGGCCGGCGCCATGAAGGGCGGGTTCACTCTCGCCGCGAATCACTCCGCTCCCGCCCGCCAAGATCCCCTCACCCGCGGCCGGACCGGCTCGCCGACCTCAGCCCGGACGTCCAGCCGTCTCGGACTCGCCACCCCGCCGCACTCGTCGCGAGCCGCGACATCACACGGGCCCGACCGTTCTCGAAATCGGCTGCAGCCAGGGCGAGATGACCGCCGTCCCCGCAGAGGCGGTCGGATCCGCGGGCACGCGATCGCCACCATCGCGGCCGAACCCGCCCGTGACGGATGCCACCATACGGGTGAAAGGGGATTTGCCACTCAAATGCAAGCGCGGAACGATCTTGCTTCGTGAAGAGATCGAAGTGGGACGATGCGAGCCTGATCGCCGAACTGGAGCCGTCCGCAGCTGGGTTGCTGGACCGCCACATCGCTGCGGCGCGGGAGTGGTTTCCCCATCAGTACGTGCCGTGGAGCGCCGGCCGGAACTTCGATGGCCCGTTGGAGGGCGAACCATGGCAGGAGGACCAGTCCCGGCTGGACCCCGCGGCACGTTCGGCACTGGTCGTGAATCTTCTGACCGAGGACAACCTGCCCGGCTACTACCATGCCCTGGCGGTGAACTCGACCCGCGAGGGGGCGTGGGGGGAGTGGCTCAACCGGTGGACCGCGGAGGAGGACCGGCATGCGTCTTCCATCCGCGGCTACCTCCACGCGACACGCGCTGTGGACCCCGTTGCCCTGGAGCGGGCCCGAATGGCACAGGTCGGCACCGGCTTCGAGTCCCCGGCCACCGGATGCCTGAGCGGAATGGCGTACGTGGCGCTGCAGGAACTCGCGACCCGGATCAGCCACCGCAACACGGGCCGCTTCAGCGGTGACCCGGTGTGCGAACGGCTGATGGCGCGGATCTCGCAGGACGAGAACCTGCACATGGTCTTCTACCGCGAAGTGCTGCGCTCCGCCCTCACGATCGCCCCGGACCAAGTCCTGGTGGCGGTCGAGGAGAACGTGCGGTCGTTCCGGATGCCCGGCCACGCGATGCCGGGCTTCGCTCAGATGGCGGCCCAGATCGCCGTCGCCGGCGTGTACGACCTGCGTATCCACCATGACGACGTCCTGGTCCCGTTCCTGCGCAACCTCAAGATCTTCGACCTCGAAGGGCTCGGCCCCCAGGGCGAACAGGCCCGTGACAGCCTGGCCTCACACCTTGAGCACCTCGACGCCCGGGCCGCGCTCTTCGTCGAACGCCGAGCTCAGGTACTGGCCGCTCGTCAACGCCGCGGCCAGGTGGACCGGACGTCGGCCCCTGCCGCGCCGGTGTCCGGGTGACCGGGCTGACCAGCCCCGGCGCGGAGCAGCCCGCCCCGCCGGCCGACTCCCCTTCCGCACGGGGGACAGGCGAAGCGTCCCGCCGGAAGGCTTGGGCGATCACCGCTGTGATGTGCTCCGCCCTGTTCCTTCTGGGGCTGGACTTCACCGTCCTGAACGTCGCGATCCCCGCGCTCCAGGAAGACCTGGCGCCTTCCATGGCCCAGACGCAGTGGATCGTCGACGGCTACGCCCTTGTCCTGGGCGGTTGTGTCCTGGCCACCGGCGTCTTGGGTGACACCTACGGCCGCCGGCGTGCGTTCGTCGCCGGACTGGTCGTGTGCGCGCTCGCGTCGGTGCTCGGCGCGCGGGCCGACGCGGTGGAACAGATGATCGTCGCGCGCTGCGGCATGGGGCTGGGCGCCGCGCTGTTCATGCCCGCGACGCTGGCGACGATCGTCCACGTCTTCTCCGACGACGCGGATCGCCGGCGTGCGATCTCGCTGTGGGCGGCCGTCGCGGGCATCGGCGCACTTGCCGGCCCTCTCGCCGGTGGCTGGCTGGTGGAGCACGCCACGTGGCGGGCCGTGTTCTGGATCAACGTCCCCCTCGCCCTGGTCCTGGCCGCTGTGGCCATGCGGATGGTTCCCGAGTCCCGCGACGCGCGGCCGGGCAGACTCGACTGGCAGGGCGCCGCTATGTCGTGTGCCGGGCTTCTGGCCTTGGTCTGGGCGGTCATCGAAGCACCCGGCCGTGGCTGGACCAGTACGGCGGTCCTGGGGGCCTTCGCCGCGGCGGGGGTGCTGCTGGCACTTTTCACCGCCTGGGAAGTCCGCACCGACAGGCCGATGGTTCCACCCCCGCTCTTCGAGCGGGGTCCGGTGGGGCCGGCCTGCGTCGCCCTCGCTGCGATGTCGTTCTGCGGCATGGGCGCCATGTTCATCCTCACCCTCTACCTGCAGCAGGTACGCGGACACAGCCCCTGGGAAGCGGGAGTACGTACGATCCCGCTGTCACTCGCCCTGGCGGCCGGAGCCGCTTTCGCGCCCACACTGCTCAGACGCTTCGGCTCCCGCGTGCCGGTGTCGGCCGGTCTGATGCTGGTCGCAGGCGGGTTTGCCGCCATGGCCCGCCTGGAGACCGGGTCGGGCTACGCCCACATCCTGGCTTTCGAAGCCCTGGTAGGCGTGGGCAGTGGACTGGTGGCACCGGTGGCGACCGAACTCGTGCTGACCGCGGTGCCCGCGGCGAAGTCCGGCCTCGGCTCGGCCCTCAACGACGCCACCCGGCAGGTCGGCTCCACCCTGGGGGTCGCGGTCCTGGGCTCGATCCTGGCCACCGTCTTCACCGCGCGGATCGAAGACCGCCTCCAGGCCCATCCGGCCGCGCAGGTCCTGCTCCGCAATCAGGAGGGCCGGGGCCTGCTGACGAGAGCCGGTCACCCGGGCGCAGACACCGCGTCCGTCCTGGTTCAGGAGACCGGCGCGGCGTTCGTCCACGGCATGTCGACCGCAGCGATCGCGGGCGCGGGCGCAGCGCTGCTGGCCGCCGTCCTGTCGTGGCGCAAGCTGCCGGCTTCCGATCGCCCACCGGACCGCCCGCCCCCGCCCCGAGCCGCGGCCCAGCCCCCCGGACCGGTTGCCGCCGGACCTTTCCGTTGACCGAACCGCCCCTGCCCGGCCCCAGCGCCCCTGAGGCGCGGACTCCCACCACTGCGAAGGTATTGCCGATGACCACGACGTATCAGATCATCACCGACTGCCTCATCCAGGACTTCGAAGTCCCGGCCGACCGCGTCACCCCCGGTGCCACCCTGGACCAGCTCGATCTCGACAGCCTCGCCCTCGTGGAACTCTCCCTCATCGTCGAGGAGCGACTCGGCCTGGCCTCCACCGACATCCGCCAGGACATCAGCCTCGCCGAACTCGCCACCCTCGCCGAATCGGCCGCTCCCGGTGGGGCCGGCACACAGCCCGCTGCCGCCCCCGGCGGGCAGCTGTGAGCAGCCAACCGATCGCCGTCACCGGCCTGGGTATGGTGACGCCCGCCGGAATGGGCACGGCCGCCACCTGGGAGCACATGTGCACCGGCGTCCCGACCGCCATGAGCGATCCCGAACTCACCGGCCTCTCCGTGGACTTCTCCTGTCGGGTGCGCGACCTCGATGGCCGCCGGCGCCTGGGCGGCCGCATGTGCATGCGCCTGGACCGTTTCGGTCAGATGGCCGTCATTGCCGCACGCGAGGCCGTCACCCACGCGTGCTTGGACTCCAAGGACTGGGACGCCCCTCGGGTCGGCGTCGTCCTGGGCGTGGGAGCGAACAGCCTGAGTACCTATCCGGTGGAATTCGGACGCCTCCGGGACGGCCACACCGACAAGGTCTCCCCCTTCGCCCTGCCCCGCAGCGTGCCGAACATGGTGGCCGGCGCGGTCAGCCTGGACCTGGGGGCCAAGGGCCCCAGCTTTACCACCAGCAGCGCCTGCGCCTCCGGCACCACCGCCCTGGCCGTCGCCTGCGACCTGCTGCGCAGCGGTGCCTGCGACATCGTGATCAGCGGAGGCAGCGAGAGCGCAAATTCAGTCATGTGCTCGGCGACATTCGGGCAGATGCAGGCCCTGTCGAAGCGCTGCCACGACCCGGCCGGCGCGTCACGCCCCTTCGACGCAGACCGCGACGGCTTCGTCCTGGGCGAAGGTGCAGGCATCCTCGTCCTGGAGCGCACCAGCCACGCCCGAGCCCGCGGTGCCCGCACTCTCGCCTACCTGGCGGGCCACGCATCCTCCTGCGACGCCTATCACTACACCTCCCCCGACCCCGAGGGCAACGGGCTTGCCCAGGCGGCCCGTTCGGCGCTGGCAGACGCAGACCTGGCTCCCCGTGACATCGGTCATGTCAACGCCCACGGCACCTCCACCGAGCTCAACGACAAGACCGAAGCCCGGGCGCTGCACCAGGTCTTCCGCCCCCCGCCGCCGGTCACCGCCAACAAGAGCGTCATCGGACACTCCATGGGTGCGGCCGGTGCCATCGAAGCCGCCCTGACCGTCCTCACCCTCCAGCATCAGCTGATCCCACCCACTGCCAACCTCGACCGAATGGACCCCGCCATCGACCTCGACGTCGTCACCAAACTCCCGCGCCCCGCACGGATCGACGCCGTCCTCACCGTCTCCAGTGGCTTCGGCGGGCAGAACGCGGCCCTCGTCCTCACCCGAGCCTGAACCACCGGCGTGCCGCTCCGGCCTCATGGTCTCGAACCCGCACCGCGAGCCCCGTCCGCAGCGCGCACTGCTCCTCGACGAGCGAGGCGGCGCCCGCACCACCGCCTGCTCCGGCTCCGCCGACACTCTGAGAAGGGTTCTCCCGTGCCGAAGCACTCCACAGACTGGTTCACCGAAGTGGAACCAGTGGTGGCAAAGCTGCTCGACCGCCATCTGTCGATGGCCCAGGAGTGGTTTCCCCACCAGTACGTTCCCTGGAGCCGCGGCCAGGACTTCGAAGGTCCGCTCGAAGGCGTGTCCTGGCAGGACGCGCAGTCGACGCTCAGCCCCGTAGCGAAGTCAGCGCTCGTCCTGAGCGTCCTGACCGAGGAGAACCTCCCCGTCTACCACCACAGGCTCGCGGCCAACGCCCCGCGGGACAACGCCTGGGAGGAATGGCTTCACCGCTGGACCGCCGAGGAGGACCGGCACAGCACGGTGATGCTCTCCTACATCCACACCACGCGCGCGGTGGACCCCATCGCCCTGGAACGCGCCCGCATGCGGTACATGTCCGCACCGCCCCGACCCGACGACCTTCCCTCCGACCCGTTGCACGGTCTCGCCTACGTGATGATCCAGGAGCTGGCCACCCGAGTCGCGCACCGTAACACCGGCCTGCACTGCGGGGAGAGCGTATGCGCTCGGCTCTTCGCCCGCGTGGCGCAGGACGAGAACCTCCACATGGTCTTCTACCGCGATCTCTACGCCGCCCTCCTCGACCTCGTTCCCGACCAGGCCATGGCCAGTCTGTTGCGAGCCGTGAAGGAGTTCCGCATGCCCGGCCAGACGATTCCGGGATTCGCCGAGATGAACGCCCGCATCGCCGTGGCCGGATGGTACGACCTGGAGATCTTCCACAACGACGTTCTCACACCCCTCATCAAGGCCCTGCGCATCCGCGAGCGCACCGGCCTCGGCGCTCGAGGAGAACAGGACCGCGCCGAACTCCTCACCCACACCGAACGCCTCCACCGGACGTCCATCCGCTTCCGGGAACGGCGCTCTGCCCCCCTGGCACGGAGATACTGATGCGCCGCCCCCGAAAACTCCGTCGACTGACCGGCGCCACGCGACGGATCGCCGCGGACCTCATCGCCCGCGCACTCGTGAGCAACGGATTCCGCCCCCACCACCACACGACGTTCCCCATCGCTGACGGCACCTACGGAAGCCATGAGAGCCCAGGGCTCTCCCTGCTCGTCCTGGGCGACTCCATCGCGGCTTCCCTCGGCACCTCCACGGTCGACGAGACTCTTGGCGCCCAGTGCGCCGCCGCCCTCAGCCGGGCCACCGGCCGTCCCGTCCGCCTGCGGGTTCTGGCACGGCCCGGCGCCACCACGGGGATTATGAAGTACCAGGTCCGCAAGGCACTCCGTCACCCTCACCCTCCGGGGATCGCCTTGATCATCGTCGGCAGCAACGACATCGTCGCCGGCACCCCCCTCCGGCTCGCTGCGAGGACCCTCGCCCACCACGTCACGCGACTCCGCCAGGCAGGCTGGCATGTCCTGGTCGGAACCTGCTGGGACGTAGGCCACGTACCAGCCGTCCGTCACTGGCTACGCACCCCCCTGTCCCGCCGCAGTCGACGCCTCGAGCACCTCCAGACCACAGCAGCCCAGCAGGCCGGAGCCGTCGCCATCCCTCTCCGGGACCCCCGGCACCGCACACACCCGGAACTCTTCGCGGTCGACCGCATCCACCCCTCCGCACACGGCCACGCCCTCCACCTCCAAGCCCTCACGGGTGCCCTCGCCCGCACAACGGTGATACTGAGCGACCGACCATGACCATGCTGGAACATGCGAAGGACTCCGGGTCCCACAGCGCACCGAGGCCGCTCCCGCTGTATGTACCCAACGGCGGTTCCTACCCTCTGAATGTCTCCAGCAGCCGCAGCCACACCTCGCTGATGGTCGGGTAGGCCGGAACCGCGTGCCACAGGCGGGCGATGGGGACCTGCCCCGCGACCGCGACCGTCGCCGAGTGCAGGAGTTCACCGATGCCCGGGCCGACGAAGGTGACGCCGAGCAGGACCTCGCGGTCCAGGTCCACGATCATCCGCGCGCGCCCCCGGTAGCCGTCGGCGTAGAGGCCCGATCCGGCGACCGAGGCGAGGTCGTAGTCGACGGCGCGGACCCGGTGGCCGGCGCGTTCGGCCTCGGCCAGGGTCAGGCCGACGGACGCGGCCTCGGGATCGGTGAAGACGACCTGAGGCACGGCGGCGTGGTCGGCGGTGGCCGCGTGGGCGCCCCAGGGGGCGGTGTCGACCGGGGCGTTCGCCGCGCGGGCGGCGATCGCCGCTCCCGCGATCCGGGCCTGATACTTGCCCTGGTGGGTCAGCAGGGCGCGGTGGTTGACGTCCCCGACCGCGTACAGCCAGTCCGTGCCCTCGACGAGACAGCTGTCGTCCACGGGGAGCCAGGAGCCGGGCTCCCGTCCGATCGTCTCCAGGCCCAGTTCGTCGGTGCGCGGGGCCCGGCCGGTGGCGAAGAGGATCTCGTCGGCCTCGACGCGGTCGCCGTCGTCCACCTCGACGGTGACCGGACCGTCGGGTGCGGGGCGGTGGAGGGCGGTGACGGAGACACCCCTACGGATCGTGACGCCGGCCTCCGCGAGCGCGTCGGCGACCAGCTCGCCCGCGAAGGGCTCCATCTTCGGGAGCAGGCCCTCGCCCCGGATCAGCAGCGTCACCTGGGATCCCAGCGCCTGCCAGGCGGTGGCCATCTCCACACCCACGACTCCCCCGCCGACGATCACGAGCCGGCCGGGAGCCTCCTTGGCGCTGGTGGCCTCGCGGCTGGTCCAGGGGCGGGCCTCCTCGATGCCGGGGAGGGCGGGGACGACGGCGCGGGTGCCGGTGCAGACGGCTACGGCGTGCCGGGCGGTGAGGCGGTGCTCCGTCCCGTCGGGGGCGGTGACGGTCACCTCCCGGGGGCCGGTGAGCCGGCCCGTACCGCGGTGGACGTCGGCTCCGACGCTCTCCAGCCAGGCGACCTGGCCGTCGTCCTTCCAGTGGCTCGTCTCCTCGTCCCGTTTGGCGAGAACGGCTCCCACGTCCAGGGGGCCCCGCACGGCGGCGCTCAGTCCCGGCACCCGGCGGGCGTCGGCGCGGGCGACGACGGGGCGCAGGAGCGCCTTGCTCGGCATGCAGGCCCAATAGGAGCATTCGCCGCCGACCAGTTCGGATTCCACGACCGCCGTGGTGAGCCCGGCGGCGCGGGCCCGGTCCGCGACGTTCTCGCCCACGGGCCCCCCGCCGATGACGACCACGTCGTAGGGCGAGCCTTCCAAGATCTTGCCTGCGTCAGTCATGGAAACAGTCTCCTCGTGGGTGTGCGCACCGGCCACATGGGCAGGCGGAATAGCGCAAGTGCAGTCACCGTTGTGCCGGACAGGACCCGACAGGACCCCACGGGCACAGGAAGAGGTACCCCAGAATGAGCACCGTCGAGCTCACCAAAGAAAACTTCGATCAGGTCGTCAGCGACAACGCATTCGTCCTGATCGACTTCTGGGCTTCCTGGTGTGGCCCCTGCCGGCAGTTCGCGCCGGTCTACGACTCCGCCTCCGAGCGCCACCCGGACCTGGTCTTCGCCAAGGTCGACACCGAGGCACAGCAGGAACTCGCGGCGGCGTTCGACATCCGCTCCATCCCGACGCTGATGATCGTCCGGGACAACGTCGCGGTCTTCGCCCAGCCCGGCGCGCTGCCCGAGGCGGCTCTGGAGGACGTCATCGGACAGGCCCGAAAGCTGGACATGGACGAGGTCCGCAAATCCGTCGAGGAGCAGAAGCGGGCGGCCGAGGCGGGGCAGGATCAGCCCGAGGCCCCGTAGCCGCCCGGCCGGGCCGCTGCGCTAAGCGCCCGGCCCACGCTCGCCCTCGGCCCCGGCGACGCGGACCGACATGCCGTAGTCGAGTTCCTCGCCGTCGATGAGCACGGCCTCCACCGTACGGGTCTCCGGATCGACGTCCGCCTCCATGCCCTCGCCGGCGTACCGGGGGTAGCCGGAGGCCCCCGTCTCGCCGGTGGCGGCGACGACCGCGGACCGGATCGGCCGACCGGGGGCTCCGGACCGCGTCCTGCTGTGGTCGGGGATCAGGAGCAGCTCGTAACTCTGCGGATGACTCATGCCTCCGACGCTAGACATGCGCCGTGCGCCGCGCATGTCCGGCGTCGGAGGCCCTCAGCTGGATTCCCGGTGGACGGCGCTGGTGCGCAGCAGGTCGTGGTGGACCGGTGGCCCGCCCGGGTGCTGGACCATGCGATCGATCGTCTCCGCCAGCGGCTGCGGCATGGCCAGCTCCATCCGGACGGTGCTCAGCCGGGGGCGCAGCAGCCTGCCGATGAGGGAGTCGTCCGCGCCGATCACCGCTGTGTCGGCGGGCACGGCCACCCCGGCGTCCTGGAGGGCCCGCATCAGCAGCATGGCGTACTCGTCGTTGTACGCGAACACCGCGTCCAGCCCCAGTTCCCCCCAGCGGGCGGCCAGCCGCTGCGCGGACTCCTCCTCGTACCCCAACGGCAGCGGGCAGACGCGGGCCCCGGCGGATTCCGCGGCGCGCCGGGCGCCGGCGAGGCGGGTTTCGGAGAAGGACTCCCGGCACGGTTCCTGGGGCATGACCACACCGATGTGGCGGCGGCCGTGGGCCACCAGGTGTTCGACGGCGCTCTCGCCGACCCGACGCTGGTCCATCACCAGGCCGTGCGCCCCCTGCACCGGGTCGGGCCCCAGGGTGATGACCGCCTTGGCGCCGGAACGGGTCAGGATGCCCGTGCCGTGCGGGGTGAGGGTGATGCCCGGCGGAACGACGACGGCGACGGGCCGCAGTTCGGCCCAGGCCGTGGCGGCCTCGTCGGCGGTGAGGCCGACGCTTCCGTACTGGACGACGGTGTAGTCCAGCCGGCGCAGCCCCGACTGGAGTTCTTCGAAGAAGTACTGGTGCAGTGGTCCCCCGGGTATGTGCCCGGAGGGCAGCAGGACCATGCGGCTGTGTCCGGCGCGCAGGCTGCGGGCGGCCGCGTGCGGCACATAACCGAGTTGGAGGGCGGCCTCCCTGACCCGGCGTCGGGTGGGATCGCTGATCCGGACGGTGGCGTTGTTGTTCAGCACGTACGACACGGTGGCCCGGGACACTCCGGCGAGGCGGGCCACATCGGCGCTGGTCGGGACGGAGACTTCGGCGGGCTGCTTGGGTAACTGGCTCATGGCGTCGGGCAGTCTTCCAGACCCGTGGGAGCGGGTTTCGGCCCGGGGCCCGCAGGTCCGGTCACGCTGGCCGGAACACCGCCCCGCGGCCCCGCACCGACGCCCCCCTCCCGGGATCCGGGGGCAGGGGTTCTACGGTGTGGTGATGACGTTCCACGACAGCGCCTACCGTTCCGACAACCCCTTTGACGTGCCCGGCAGCAGCGGGCCGAGTGCGACGGCGCAGGCCGATCCCGCCGAGGTGGGATCCGTGCGCACCTCCTACGCCCCCGATCGCGACGGCGATCCCGACCCCGGCGAGATCGTCTGGACCTGGGTGCCCTTCGACGAGAACGACGGGCGTGGGAAGGACCGCCCGGTGCTCGTCGTGGCCCGAGAGGAGGCGGGCACGCTGCTGGCCGTCCAGCTCTCCAGCAAGCAGCACGACCGGGACCACGAGTGGGTGGCGCTGGGCGCGGGTCCCTGGGACAGCTCGGGGCGGCCGTCCTGGGCCGATCTGGACCGGGTTCTGCGGGTCCACGAGGAGGGGATGCGCCGGGAGGCTTGCGCGCTGGACCGGGAGCGTTTCGACCGGGTGGTCGAACGGCTGCGTGAGCGGTACGGCTGGAGCTGACCCGGGGGGGGCTCCGGGGGGTCAGGCGAAGGTCCGGGTGAAGGCGGCCCGGACAGCGGAGTCGGGGTCCCGGTCCAGGATCCCGAAGACGATCTGCTCGAAATGGCCGCCGAACCGGCCACCCTCGCCGATCAGCGCCCGGAACGCCTCCGCCACCTGCCCCGGCTTGTTCTGGAAGACTCCGCAGCCCCAGGCGCCCAGGACGAGCCTGCGATAGCCGCGTACGGCCGCGACCTCCAGCACGCGTTCGGCGCGGGAGGCGAGGGCGGCCGGGATCCGGTGGGCGTCCTCGGGGGTCTGCCGCCGGATCACTCCGGCGTTCGGCGCGGGCGAGGTGAGGAATCCCGCCATGTACGGGGCGTCCAGGAAGTGGCCGCGGTCGTCGCGGAAGACCGGCACGGCGGGCGAGTGGATCACCCGGTCGGTGTAGAAGGCGCTGCGTTCCGCACGGTGGTGCGCGTAGTACTCGGGGGCGCGCAGGAGGGTCGTGTGAAGGGCTGATCCACGGCACAGGGCCTCTTCCTGGGCCTGGGCGCCGTTGAGGTAGCCGCCGCCGGGGTTGCGGGCCGAGGCGTAGTTCAGGACGGCGACCCGGCCGGAAGCTTCGCCCGTCATCCGGCGAGCCGCGGCGAGACTGCTCTCGGCGGTGACCTCGATGTGCGGGGTGCGGTCGGTGTCCAGGGCGGCGACAGGCACCGGAGCCGGGCCGTAGAGCCGGGTGCCGGAGCGCGCGGCGGCCACCGCTCGTTCGATGGAAACGTCCTGACCTGCTGCGTTGCGGTACCACCCGGCCTCGACGACTGCTTCTGTCTGGCGCGCGATGCCGCGCAGCCGCGCGCTCACCGGCGCTCCCCCATGTGGTGCATACGGGGCATGCTGGCGGGGAACCCGGCCTGGGCGCAATCGGATTTCCCTGGCTCGAGGGCACCCTTGTGCGATCTCCGGGTACGGGTTTGGCTGGTAGGCAGGCAGCTGAGAAGGAGGCCCCCTCATGGCCTTGGACATTCCCGGCGCGACCGGCTCGCGCCCGGACACCACCCCGCTCGACGAGAGCGGGGCGGAGGATTCACTGCGCGGCATATGTTTCAAGACGGGTCCGCCCCGGACCGTGGGCGTGGAACTCGAATGGCTCATCCATGACCGGGAACATCCCCACGTCCCGGTCGGCCAGGAGCGGCTGGACAGCGCCGTCGAGGCGGTCCGGGCGCTGCCCCTGAGCGCCGCGCTGACGTTCGAGCCGGGTGGCCAGTTGGAGCTCAGTTCGCAGCCGGCCGGCTCGTTGATGGAGTGCGTCGCGGCGACCGCGGCCGATCTGACCGCGGTCCGTGCGTCGCTCGGCGCGGCGGGGCTCGCCCCGGTGGGGCTCGGCGTGGATCCGTGGCAGACCGCGCACCGCAGACTGCGGGAGCCGCGTTACGCGGCGATGGAGGCCGCGCTGGACCGGACGGGGCCGGCCGGGCGGGCGATGATGTGCACCTCCGCCTCGGTCCAGGTCTGTCTGGACGCGGGCGAGGAGGAGCCGGGGCCGCTCGGTCACGGGCGGCGCTGGCAGCTCGCGCACCTGCTGGGCGCGGTGCTGGTGGCGGCGTTCGCGAATTCGCCGTTCCAGCAGGGCCGCCGGACCGGCTGGTCCTCCACCCGGCAGGCGCTGTGGGCCGACCTCGATCCGGGGCGGACCCTCGCACCGGGCCCCGGGCACGCGCCTCGCGAGGCCTGGGCCGCTCATGTCCTGGACACGACCGTGCTGTGCATCCGGTGCGAGAGCGGCCCCTGGGACGTCCCCGAGAATCTGACCTTCCGCGAGTGGATCCGCACCGGTTCGCCCCGGCCGCCGGTGCAGGCCGACCTCGACTACCACCTCACCACGCTGTTCCCGCCGGTCCGGCCGCGCGGCCATCTCGAACTGCGCATGATCGACGCGCAGAGCGGGCCCGACGGGTGGCTGGTGCCGCTCGCCGTCGCCACGGCCCTGTTCGACGATCCGGAGGCCGCCGAGACCGTGTACCGGGCCGTGAAACCGCTGGCCGAGACGGCGGGCGCGTCGCCCGCCCCGCGCAATCCGCTCTGGACCGCCGCCGCGCGCGAGGGGCTCGCCGATCCGGAGTTGCGGGCCGCCGCGGTCACCTGCTTCGGCGCGGCGCTCCCGGCGCTGGAACGGATGGGCGCGAGCGACGCGGTGCGCGACACGGTGGCCGCCTTCACCGACCGCTACGTCGCCCGGGGCCGATGTCCGGCCGACGATCTGCCGGAGCCGGACGACCTCACCGATCTCAGCCTGCTGACCGAGCAGAAGGCGGCCTCCGCATGACCGAGCACCGTGGACACGAAGAACACCGCGAAGGCTCCGAGCCCCGTGAACTGTCCGACGCGTTCGATCCCGCCCAGGTCTCCGGCCCCGCCGCCGTCGGCTTCCCCTTCGCCGCCGGTGTCGATCCGGAGGCCCTGCGGCGGCGCGCCCTGGATGCGCTGCTGGCCGCGCGTGACCGCACCACGCTGCTCACCGACAGCGTGGACGACGGCGAACTGACCGCCCAGCACTCCCCGCTGATGTCGCCACTGGTCTGGGACCTGGCGCACATCGGCAACCAGGAGGAGCAGTGGCTGCTGCGCGCCGTCGGCGGCCGGGAGGCGCTGCGTCCGGAGATCGACGGGCTCTACAACGCCTTCGAGCACTCGCGCGCCTCCCGCCCATCGCTGCCGCTGCTGGCCCCCGCCGAGGCCCGGACGTACGCCTCCGATGTTCGGGGCCGGGCCCTGGAGCTGCTGGAGGGCACCCCTCTGCACGAGGGCGGAGGGCCGCTGGAACGGGCCGGGTTCGCGTTCGGGATGATCGCCCAGCACGAACAGCAGCACGACGAGACCATGTTGATCACCCATCAGCTCCGGGCGGGGCCCGCGGCCCTCACCGCGCCGCCGCCTCCCGCGCCCCCCGAGCCCGTCGGCGCCGAGGCCGTTCCGGCCGAAGTGTTCGTCCCCGGGGGCCCGTTCACGATGGGGACGTCCGCCGAGCCGTGGGCGCTGGACAACGAACGCCCCGCGCACCGGCGGGATGTGGCGGCTTTCCACCTGGACTCCTCGCCGGTCACCTGCGGCGCGTACCTCCGCTTCATCGAGGACGACGGGTACGGCGACGAGCGCTGGTGGGCACCCGAGGGCTGGGCGATGGTCCGTGAACACGGTCTCTCCGCACCGCTGTTCTGGCGTCGCGAGGCGGGACAGTGGCTGCGCCGCCGGTTCGGGGTGACCGAGCCGGTGCCGTACGACGAACCGGTCCTGCACGTCAGCTGGTACGAGGCGGACGCGTACGCCCGCTGGGCCGGGCGGCGGCTTCCCACCGAGGCCGAGTGGGAGAAGGCCGCCCGGCACGACCCCGTGTCCGGCAGGTCGCGGCGCTATCCGTGGGGTGACGAGGACCCGACGCCGGAGCGGGCCAATCTGGGGCAGCGCCATCTGCGTCCGGCGCGATCCGGAGCGTATCCGCTGGGCCGGTCGCCGGCCGGCGCGGGACAGTTGATCGGCGATGTGTGGGAGTGGACCGCCAGCGACTTCCAGCCGTACCCGGGGTTCGTGGCGTTTCCCTACCGCGAGTATTCGGAAGTGTTCTTCGGCCCGGGGCACAAGGTGCTGCGCGGCGGGTCGTTCGCCGTGGACCAGGTCGCCTGCCGGGGCACCTTCCGCAACTGGGACCTCCCGGTGCGGCGGCAGATCTTCGCCGGTTTCCGTACGGCGAGGGATGCCTGATGTGCCGTCATATCGCCTATGTGGGCGAGCCGGTGGCGCTGGGCGAGGTCCTCGTGCGGCCTCCGCACTCCTTGGTGCGGCAGTCCTGGGAGCCGCGCCGCCAGCGCTACGGCACGGTCAACGCGGACGGTTTCGGCGTCGGTTGGTACGCCGACGGGGACCCGGCACCCGGACGCTACCGCCGCCAGGGCCCCATATGGGGCGACGAGACCTTCACCGATCTGGCCCGGGTGGTCCGCAGCACCGCTCTGCTCGCCGCCGTACGGGACGCCACCGAGGCGGGTGCGGACGGGGAGGCCGCAGCCGCGCCGTACGCCGCCGGACGGCTGCTGTTCAGCCACAACGGTGCGGTGAGGGGCTGGCCCGCGTCGCTCGCCGGCCCGGCCGCCGCCCTGCCCGCCGAGAGGCTCCTGTCGCTGGCCGCCCGGAACGACTCGGCGCTGGTCTGGGCGCTGATCCGGCACCGGACCGACGCCGGGGACGATGTGCCGCGCGCCGTCGCGGAGACGGTCCGCGAGGTCGCGTCCGCCGCCCCCGGCTCCCGGCTGAATCTGCTGCTCACCGACGGCGCCACCATCACGGCGACCGCCTGGGGCGACACCCTCTGGTACCGCACGGAACCGGGCCGCCGCACCGCGGTCGCCTCGGAGCCGTACGACGACGACCCCCTCTGGCGCGAGGTCCCCGACCGCACCCTGCTGGTCGCGACCGCCTCGGACGTCCTGCTCACCCCGCTCAAGGAGCCCCCCGCGTGAGTCCCTATTCCCTGACCCGCACCCTGCCCGTGGACGCGACGGACGCGGCGCTGCGCGCCGATGTCCTCAGCGGTCTGACCCGGCATCCCAAGACACTGCCGCCGAAGTGGTTCTACGATGCCCGCGGCAGCGAGCTGTTCGAGGAGATCACCCGGCTGCCGGAGTACTATCCCACCCGCGCGGAGCGGGAGATCCTGCAGACCCGGGCCGAGGAGATCGCCGTCGCGTCGGGTGCCCGGACCGTGATCGAGCTGGGTTCGGGGTCGTCCGAGAAGACCCGCCATCTCCTTGATGTGCTGCCCGAGTTGCACTCCTACGTCCCGGTGGACGTGAGCGAGAGCGCACTGACGGGGGCGGCCGAATCGCTGCTCGCCGAACACCCCGGCCTCTCCGTCCACGCGCTGATCGCGGACTTCACCACCGGCCTGGTGCTGCCGGGGACGCCGGGCCCCCGGCTGGTGGTGTTCCTGGGGGGCACGATCGGCAATCTGCTGCCGGGGGAACGGGCGGCGTTCCTGCGGTCGGTGCGCTCGCTGCTCTCGCCCGGTGACGCGCTGCTGCTGGGCACGGACCTGGTGAAGGAGGAGGAGACTCTGGTGGCCGCGTACGACGACGCGGCCGGGGTGACGGCGGCCTTCAACAAGAACGTCCTCAACGTCGTCAACCGCGAGTTGGGGGCCGACTTCCCGCTCGACGGCTTCGACCACCGCGCGGTGTGGAATGCGGAGGAACGGTGGATCGAGATGCGGCTGCGGGCCCGGCGGGCGCTGAGCGTCAAGATCCGGGAGCTGAATCTCGTGGTGCCGTTCGAGGCCGGTGAGGAGCTGCGCACGGAGGTGTCGGCGAAGTTCCGGCAGGAGGACGTCCGCGAGGAGCTGGCCGGCGCCGGGATGCGGCTGGCTCAGTGGTGGACGGACTCGGCGGGCCGGTTCGCCCTGTCGCTGGCCACGGCGGTCTGACCGGACGGGCCGGACCCGCAGGGCTCTTCGGGGCCGAGGACGGCCGCTCGTGCCCTGCGGGCCAGGGCACGGCGGCCGTCCACGCCGTCTGCGGGGAGCGGCGCGAGCACGTCGATGCGGGCGGTGAGCCCGGCCGCCCGCACCACCCGCCACAGGGAGGCGGCGAGCGGGTCGGCCCCGACGAACGCGACTGCGCCGGCGGCCGGGCCTGAGCGGTGCGCCGCGGCACCGTGCGCCGCGGAGCGATAGGTGATGCGGACCGGCCGGACCGTCGCGCCGGAGTCGATCGCCGCCTGGAACACGGCGGGCCGGAACACGCCGCCGCCCCGCCCGCACCAGGTGCTGCCCTCGGGGAAGACCACGACCCGTGAACCGGAGCGCAGGGCCGTCGCGATGTCCCGTACGGCGGCGGGCAGGGCGCGCAGCCGGTCGCGGTCGATGAACAGGGTGCCGCCGAGCGCGGCGAGGGGCCCCAGAAGCGGCCAGCCCCGGATCTCGCGCTTGGCGACCGTCCGGCCGGGCAGCACGGACGCGACCAGCGGTATGTCGAGCCAGGAGATGTGGTTGGCGACGACCAGTTCGCCACCGCCCGGAGCGCCGTCCGGCAGGTGCGGCCGGACGGTGACGCGGACACCGAAGGCCCGCACAACGGCGCGGGCCCAGCGCCGGGTCAGCCGGCGTCGCGGGCCGGCCCCGAGCAGCCGGACCAGGGGGACGCAGGCCACCCCCAGCAGGACGAGGGCGCAGCCGCACAGCAGGAGGAGGGCGGCGGGCAGCGGAGCGCGTACGGCTCCGGTGTGCCGGGCGCAGCCGTCCGGGGTGCACGGGGCGACGGGCAGCCAGCCGGTCATCGCAGCGGGGCCAGGGACAGGAAGTGGCGCAGGTAGCGCGGGTCGGTCCGGCGCAGCGAGAGCAGGACGTACAGGTCGGCGACGTTGAAGTCGGGGTCGTACGCCGGGGCGCCGCAGATCTGGGCGCCGAGCCGGAGGTAGCCGCGCAGCAGCGGCGGGAGGTCCGCCCGGGAGCCGGTCTCCGGGCCGTGCGCGGAGGAGTCCCAGAGGCGGTGCGGGGTGACCCAGTACTCTTGGGGCGCGAGGTGTCCCGCGCGTACGGTGTTCCAGCTGCGGGCGGCCGAGGCGCCGCCGTCGGCCAGCGGCAGGGAGCAGCAGCCCGCTATCCACGTGTGGCCGGTGCGCTCCATGTAGCGGGCGAGTCCGGCCCAGACGAGGGCGATGACCGCGCCGTCGCGGTGGGCGGGGTGGACGCAGGAGCGGCCGACCTCGACGAGGTCGTCGCGGATCGGGTCGAGCCTGCTGAGGTCGAACTCGCTCTCCGCGTAGAGGCGTCCGGCGATCCGGGCCCGGTCCGGCGGCAGCAGCCGGTAGGTGGCGACGACGTCGCCGGTGGCGGTCTCCCGGACCAGCAGGTGGTCGCAGTACGCGTCGAAGGCGTCGCTGTCCAGGCCGGGTTCGGGTCCCTCCAGCCGGGCTCCCAGCTCCCCGGCGAACACCAGGTGGCGCAGCCGCTGCGCCGCGCGTACGTCCTCCTGGCAGCCGGCGAGGGAGACCCGGTAGGCCGGTTCGGGGGCGGTGGCGGGCTCGGGGGCGGGGCTCGGGTCGGAGGCGGGAGCGGCGTGGTGCGGGGCGACGGGCAGCACGGTCATGGCGGTCTCCGGGGACGGGAGCGGTCAGGGGCCGGTCCGTCGCGGGTGCGACGCACCGACCCCTTACTTCTTCCGTCACCGGCTGGATTCGACGTGACCGCCGTGGGGAGCGCGGATGTGCGACGGCTGAATCCCCAGGGGCGGAGCGTCCCGGGCCGCCGCCCGCCGTTCCCGGGCGGGATCAGCCGGTGCCGGTGAGCAGAGCGGTGATGCGCTCGGAGGCGGCCTTGGCCTCCCGTGCGGGATCGCCGCCCTGGAGCACGGCCGTCATGTAGGGCTTGATCGGGTTCTCCGCCTCGACCCTGGCCCACTGGGCCGAGTTGGGGGTGGCGCGACCGCGGGTGGCGCCTTCCGCCATCGCCGCGGTGCCCTCGTCGCCCTCGATGACATGGGCGAGGCTCGGCTTGTTGGGGACGTAACTCATGCCCCGGGCCAGCTCCGTCTGCCACTTCTCGCTCGCCAGCGCCTTCACGACGGCGATGCCCGCACTGCGCTCGTCGGCGTTCTTCGGGACGATGAGATCGGATCCGCCGGTGAATACCGAGCCGGGCTCCTTCGCGGTCTTGCCGGGAATGGGGAAGTAGCCCAGCTTTCCCTTGAGTTCGGGATTCTTCTGTTCGATGAGCGCGGCGCTGCCCGGCACCGAGATGATCTGCGCGACGTCCCCCTTGGCGAATACGTCGGTCTGCGGAGGCTTCTCCTCGTCAGCGTCCTTGGGGCCGTCGCCGAGCGCCTGGAGTTTCTGGTAGAACCTCATGCCCGCGAGGGCCTGAGGGGTGTCCAGGGCGCCCTGCCAGTCGCCGCCGTTCTCGTCGGCGAGCTCGCCACCCTCGTCCCAGATGAATCCGGCGAGTACGTACCAGTTCTGGCCGGCCAGGTAAATGCCTTGGTTCCCGCCGTTGTTGAGCTTCTCGGTGACGGCGATCCACTCGGCGCGGGTCTTCGGGACGGCGTCGACGCCCGCCTCCTGGAAGATGTCCTTGTTGTAGATCACCACCCGGTTGGCCGCGTACCACGGGATTCCGTACTGCACCCCGTTGATGCTGCCGGGCTGGGCCAGGCCGGGCAGCCAGTCCTCACTGCCCAGGTCACGCATGGATTCGAGGGTCAGATCCCGCAGGCCGCCGCTCTCCGCGTACTGCGCGACCTGGGTGTTTCCGACCTCGATCACGTCCGGGGCGTCGTCGCCCTCCAGCGCGGCGATGACCTTGGGACCGATGCCGCTCCACTCCTGGATCTGGAAGTCCAGCTCGATCGAGGGGTTCTCCTCCTCGTACGAGCGGGTGAACTTGTCCAGGAAGCCGGGCGAGACGCTGTCCTTCATCAGCCAGACCGTCACTGTCCGGTCACCGCCGCCCGCCCCGGATATCAAGCCGCATCCGCTGAGTGCGACGGTCGAGACAAGCGCGACGGCTCCGGTCAGGATGCGGTTCTTCACGTGGTCACCTTCTGCGAAACGGCACAACGAAATCGGGACCCGGTGTGGGGGGATTGCGGGCGGCGCTCGCACGGGTGGTTGGCTGAATTTTGGTATGGACCAATGGGTAGGTCAAGGCGGGCGCCCGTGCCGATCCACCCCACTCTCCCCCTCGCGGGACGCCCGGGATTGGGGCACCGTGGTCACAGGAGAGGAGACAAACAATGGCGAATCACACCTATCGGGTCACCGAGATCGTAGGAACCTCCGACGAGGGCGTCGACGCGGCGATCCGGAACGGCGTCGCAAGAGCCGCGGAAACGTTGCACAATCTCGATTGGTTCGAGATTAATCAAGTTCGCGGTCATATCGAAGATGGCCGAATCGCGCACTATCAGGTCGGCCTGAAGGTGGGCTTTCGGCTCGACGAAAACACCTGATCACGTACGCCCTTCGCGCTCCTGGGCATCCTTCAGGGCGGCCGAAGGATCGGCCCAGCGGGCCCGCACCACGGTAAATCCGGCCACCTCGGCCGCATCGCAGACCAGCTCGTCGTCGTCCACGAGCATGCGGACCTGCCCCGTCCGCCCCAACCGCCGGAGGATGTCCAGCTTCGTCCGGCGGGCGGGGCGCCGGTCGTCGTTGCGCCGCATGAACAGCGTGCCCTCGGGCAGCCCCTGGCGGCTCAGCCAGCGCACGGTGTCGCGGCGGCAGCGCTCGGGACGCCCGGTCAGATAGACGATGCGGCACTCCTCGGCGCTCGCGTGCACCATCCGTACGCCCTCGGGGAGCGGCGGGTCATCCACAGCCGCGGCGAAGAAGCCCGCCCAGTCGCGTTTGGCGCCCTCCAGGAAGTGCTGCCGGTGGGCGGTGCCCGCGAGCGTGTTGTCCAGGTCGAATACGGCCAGCGGCCGCGCGTCGTTCTCCACTCCCCCAGCTTAGGAAGCACCTCGGCCCGGGAAGCACCTCCACTCAGGGAGCACCTCGGGAATCCCTGCCGAGCGAGCGCGTTGAACAGATCGTGAGCTCTGTGATCGCGTCGACCCGCTTCTCCGTCCTGGACCGTTCCCGCACCCGTGAGGGGCGCGAGGCACACCGGGCGCTGCGCGACACCGTGGATCTGGCCCGCGAGGCGGAGGCGCTCGGCTTCCACCGCTTCTGGGTCTCCGAGCACCACGGCGTGCCGGGGGTCGCGGGGTCAGCGCCGACGGTGCTGGCCGCCGCCGTCGCCGCGGCGACCTCCACCATCCGGGTCGGCACCGGCGGAGTGATGCTGCCCAACCACCGGCCGCTGGTCGTCGCCGAGCAGTTCGGGGTGCTCGCCTCCCTCTTTCCCGGCCGGATCGACATGGGACTCGGCCGCTCCGTGGGCTTCACCGACGGCGTACGCCGGGCGCTGGGCCACGGCAAGGAGGACGCCGAGGACTTCCCCGGACGGCTGGCCGAACTGCTCGGCTGGATCGACGGCACCCAGCAGGCCCACCCCCGGGTGCACGCCCATCCGGCGGAGGGCCTGCTGATCCCCGCGTACGTCCTGGCGATCGGGGAGGGCGCGTCCGTCGCGGCCGCCGCCGGGCTCCCCCTCGTCATCGGCGACCTGCGCGGCCGGGAGAAGGTGCTGCGGGCCATCGAGGTGTACCGCCGCGATTTCCGCCCGTCCGCCCGCGCCGAGCGGCCCGAGGTGATCGTCGCGGGCACGGTGGCCGTCGCCGGCACCGAGGAGGCGGCCCGTCGGCTGCTCGTACCGGAGGCGTGGGCCATGGCGTACTCCCGTACGCACGGAGACTTCCCGCCGCTCGCCCCCGCCGAGGAGATCGAGCGCCGCACGATGACGGCGAAGGAGCGGGAGTTGTACGAGCGCGGGCTCGACGGTCATATCCACGGCACGGAGGAGCAGGTCACCGAGCAGCTGGAGCGGGCGATCAAGGAGACCGGGGCGGACGAGGTGCTCGTGACGACGAGTACGTACGACCGCGAGGCGCTGGTGGATTCGCTGCGACGGCTGGCGGGGATCGCCCGCACCCCGTGAGGCGGGCTGCCGGGTCCCGGGCGGCCGCCGGCGGCGCCGACGCCTAGAATCGAACTGTTTGTCCCCAGGCTGTCCGCCGGACGCCGGCACCCCACCCGTTCGGAGCCGAGCCCCATGCACTCCCCCACGATCCGTACGTCCGGGTGCGCGGTGCCCGCGAGCACAATCTCCAGGACGTGAACGTCGACATCCCGCGCGACACCCTGACGGTCTTCACCGGGGTGTCCGGGTCCGGTAAATCGTCGCTCGCGTTCGGCACGATCTACGCCGAGGCCCAGCGCCGCTACTTCGAGTCCGTCGCTCCCTACGCCCGGCGGCTGATCCATCAGGTGGGCGCACCCGCGGTCGGGGAGATCACCGGGTTGCCGCCCGCCGTCTCGCTGGAGCAGCGGCGCTCCGCCCCCGGGGCCCGGTCGTCCGTGGGGACGGTGACCACGCTCTCCAACTCGCTGCGGATGCTGTTCTCCCGCGCGGGCGACTACCCGCCGGGGGCCGAGCGGCTGGATTCCGACTCCTTCTCCCCCAACACGGCCGTCGGGGCGTGTCCGCAGTGCCACGGCCTGGGGCGGATGCACCGGACGGACGAGGAGCTGCTCGTCCCGGACCGCTCGCTGTCGATCCGGGAAGGGGCGATCGCCGCCTGGCCGGGGGCGTGGCAGGGGAAGAATCTGCGGGATGTGCTGGACGCGCTGGGCTACGACGTCGACCGGCCCTGGCGGGAGCTGGATCCCAAGGACCGTGAGTGGATCCTGTTCACCGACGAGCAGCCGGTGGTGACAGTGCACCCGGTGCGGGACGCGGGCCGGATCCAACGCCCCTACCAGGGCACGTACATGAGCGCGCGGCGCTATGTGCTGCACACCTTCGCCGACACCAAGAGCCGGTCGCTGCGGGCGAAGGCCGAGCGCTTCCTGACCAGCGCCCCGTGTCCGGCGTGCGGCGGGAGCCGACTGCGGCCCGAGGCGATGGCGGTGACCTTCGCCGGGCGGACCATCGCGGAGCTGGCCGGGCTGCCGCTGTCCGATCTGGCCGCGGTGCTGTCGGGTGCCACGGCCGACGGTGCGGGCGCGGGCGGCGAGGAGACGGCCCGGGTGCTGACGGCCGATCTGCTGGCGCGGATCGGGACGGTGACGGAGCTGGGCCTCGGCTATCTGAGCCTGGACCGCACGGCCCCGACCCTGTCCTCGGGCGAGCTGCAGCGGCTGCGGCTGGCCACGCAGTTGCGGTCAGGGCTCTTCGGCGTCGTGTACGTCCTGGACGAGCCGTCGGCCGGGCTTCATCCGGCGGACACCGAGGCGCTGCTCGGGGTGCTGGGCCGGCTGCAGGAGGCCGGGAACTCGGTCTTCGTGGTGGAGCACCAGATGGACGTGGTGCGGCGGGCGGACTGGCTGGTGGACGTGGGCCCGCTGGCCGGGGAGCACGGCGGGCGGGTGCTGCACAGCGGGCCGCCGGAAGCGCTGGCCCGGGTCCCGGAGTCGGCGACGCGCCGCTTCCTGTTCCCCGAGGACGGCGGGGACACCTCGCCGGTGCGTGAGCCGCGCACCCCGTCCGGCTGGATCCGGCTCAGCGGCGTGGAGCGGCACAATGTGCGGAGTGTCGACGCGGCGTTCCCGCTCGGGGTGTTCACGGCGGTGACCGGAGTGTCCGGCTCGGGCAAGTCGACCCTGGTCGGCCAGGTGCTCGCGGGGGTTCTCGCGGACCAGGCGGGCGAGGGGGCGGGCGGCGAGCAGTTCTGCGCCTCCGTCACCGGTCTTGAGGCCGTGGACCGGCTCGTCCAGGTCGACCAGAAGCCCATCGGGCGTACGCCCCGGTCCAATCTGGCCACGTACACCGGCCTGTTCGACGCCGTACGGAAGCTGTTCGCGCGGACGGAGAAGGCCCGGGAGCGCGGCTACGGCGCGGGACGGTTCTCGTTCAACGTGAGCGGCGGGCGGTGCGAGACCTGCCAGGGCGAGGGCTTCGTCTCGGTGGAGCTGCTGTTCCTGCCCAGCACCTACGCGCCCTGCCCGGACTGTCATGGTGCGCGCTACAACCCGGAGACCCTGGACGTCACGCTGAACGGCCTGACGATCGCTCAGGTCCTGGATCTGACCGTGGAGTCGGCGGCGTCGTTCTTCGCCGGGACGCCCGCCGCCGAGCGCGCGCTGAGGACCCTGCTGGACGTGGGGCTCGGCTATCTGCGGCTCGGGCAGCCCGCCACGGAGCTGTCCGGCGGTGAGGCGCAGCGCATCAAGCTGGCGTCGGAGCTCCAGCGCACCCGGCGCGGGCACACGCTGTATCTGCTGGACGAACCGACGACGGGACTGCATCCGGCCGATGTGGAGGTGCTGATGCGGCAGTTGCACGCGCTCGTCGACGGCGGGAGCACGGTGGTGGTCGTGGAGCACGACATGGCCGTGGTGGCGGGTGCGGACCATGTCATCGACCTGGGCCCCGAGGGCGGGGACCGAGGCGGCCGGATCGTCGCGGCCGGCACCCCGGCCGAGGTGGCGCGTACCGCCGGGAGCCGTACGGCGCCGTATCTGGCGAAGGCGCTGCGGCACTGAGCACACGCGGCTGATGCGGTACGGGCCCGCAGGCCGCTGACCCCGTACGGCTCCGGGTTGCCGCCCGAGTCCGTACGGGATCGACTCGCGTGTCAGCGGCGGACTTTACGGGTCGCCCGCAACCACTCCTTGTTCATCGCGGCGATCGAGGGCAGCGGAATGCCCTTGGGGCAGGCCGTGGCGCATTCGCCGGTCAGAGTGCAGCCGCCGAAGCCCTCCTCGTCCATCTGGGCCACCATGTCCAGGACGCGGGTCTCGCGTTCGGGGGCGCCCTGCGGCAGGACGTTGAGGTGGTTGACCTTGGCGGCCGTGAAGAGCATCGCTGAACCGTTCGGGCAGGCCGCGACGCAGGCGCCGCAGCCGATGCATTCGGCGTTCTCGAAGGCCAGTTCGGCGTCCGGCTTCGGCACGGGGGTGGCGTGGGCGTCCGGTGCGGTGCCGGTGGGCGCGGAGATGTAGCCGCCGGACTGGATGATCCGGTCGAACGAGGAGCGGTCCACGACCAGGTCCTTGATGACCGGGAAGGCGGAGGCGCGCCAGGGCTCGATGTCGATCGTGTCGCCGTCGGCGAACGACCGCATGTGGAGCTGACAGGTGGTGGTGCGCTCCGGGCCGTGGGCATCGCCGTTGATGACGAGGCTGCACGCGCCGCAGATGCCCTCGCGGCAGTCGTGGTCGAAGGCGACGGGCTCCTCCCCGGCGAGGGTGAGTTCCTCGTTGAGGGTGTCGAGCATCTCCAGGAACGACATGTCGGCGGAGATGTCGTCGACTTCGTAGGTGGCCATGGCGCCGGGCTCTTCGGCGTTGCGCTGACGCCAGACGCGCAGGGTGAGCTTCATGCGTAGCTCCGCTGGGTGGGGTGGACGTACTCGAAGACGAGGTCTTCCTTGTGCAGGACAGGGGCGCCGCCGGTGGTGGTGAACTCCCAGGCGGCGGCGTAGGAGAACTCCTCGTCGCGACGTTCGGCCTCGCCGTCCGGGGTCTGCGACTCCTCGCGGAAGTGGCCACCGCAGGACTCGGTGCGGTGCAGGGCGTCGAGACACATGAGCTCGGCGAGCTCCAGGTAGTCGACGATGCGATTCGCCTTCTCCAGCGACTGGTTGAACTGCTCGCCGGTGCCGGGGACCTTGATGCGCCGCCAGAACTCCTCGCGGATCTCGGGGATCCTGGCGAGCGCCGTGCGCAAGCCGTCCTCGCTGCGGGCCATCCCGCAGTACTCCCACATGAGTTCACCGATCTCGCGGTGGAAGGAGTCGGGGGTGCGGTCGCCGTCGACGGAGAGCAGCAGGTTGATGCGGTCCTCGGTCTCGGCCACCACCTCGGCGACGGCGGGGTGTTCGGCGTCGATGCTCCCGGTGTGGGGGTTGCGGGCCAGGTAGTCGTTGATGGTGGAGGGCAGGACGAAGTAGCCGTCGGCGAGCCCCTGCATCAGGGCGGAGGCGCCGAGCCGGTTGGCTCCGTGGTCGGAGAAGTTGGCCTCGCCGATGGCGAAGAGGCCGGGGATGGTGGTCTGGAGGTCGTAGTCGACCCAGAGGCCCCCCATCGTGTAGTGCACGGCGGGGTAGATCCGCATCGGGACCGTGTAGGGGTCCTCGTCGGTGATCCGCTGGTACATGTCGAAGAGGTTGCCGTATTTGGCCTCGACGGCCTTGCGGCCCATGCGCTGGATGGCCTCGTCGAAGTCCAGGTAGACCCCCTGTCCGCCGGGACCGACGCCGCGCCCCTCGTCGCAGACGTTCTTGGCCGCGCGGGAGGCGATGTCGCGGGGCACCAGGTTCCCGAAGGCGGGGTAGATGCGCTCCAGGTAGTAGTCGCGCTCGTCCTCGGGGATCTGGTTGGCGGGGCGGGTGTCGCCCTTGGCCTTGGGGACCCAGATGCGGCCGTCGTTGCGCAGCGACTCGCTCATCAGCGTCAGCTTGGACTGGTGGTCGCCGGTGCGCGGGATGCAGGTGGGGTGGATCTGAGTGAAGCAGGGGTTGGCGAAGTACGCGCCGCGCCGGTGGGCCCGCCAGATCGCGGTGGCGTTGGAGTTCATGGCGTTGGTCGACAGGTAGAAGACGTTGCCGTATCCGCCGGTGGCCAGGACGACCGCGTCGGCGAAGTAGGTGTCGATCTTCCCCGTGACCAGGTCTCGGGCGACGATGCCGCGTGCCTTTCCGTCGACCACGATCAGGTCCAGCATCTCGGTACGGGCGTGGAGTTCGACGCCGCCGCCGGCGATCTGCCGGGACAGCGCCTGGTAGGCGCCGAGGAGGAGTTGCTGTCCGGTCTGGCCGCGCGCGTAGAACGTACGGGAGACCTGGACGCCGCCGAAGGACCGGTTGTCGAGGAGGCCGCCGTACTCGCGGGCGAAGGGGACCCCCTGGGCGACGCACTGGTCGATGATCTCGACGGAGATCTGGGCGAGCCGGTGGACGTTGGACTCCCGGGCGCGGAAGTCGCCGCCCTTGACGGTGTCGTAGAACAGCCGGTGGATGGAGTCGCCGTCGTTGCGGTAGTTCTTCGCGGCGTTGATGCCGCCCTGGGCGGCGACCGAGTGGGCGCGCCGGGGCGAGTCCTGGAAGCAGAACTGGACGACGTGGTAGCCCTGTTCGGCGAGGGTGGCACCGGCCGCACCGCCGGCCAGGCCGGTGCCGACGACGATGACGGTGTGTTTGCGCCGGTTGGCGGGGTTCACGAGTCTGGCTTGGAAGCGGCGGGTGTCCCAGCGTTCGCTGACGGGGCCCTCGGGTGCCTTCGTGTCGACGGCGGGCTCGCCCGTGCGGTACTGCGTGTAGTCGGGCATGTCAGCTCACCACTCCGGTCATGACGGCGACGGGTACGGAGACGAAGCCCAGGGTCAGCACCGCCGCGAGGAGGTTGGCGAGGGTCTTCAGGATGCGGTCGCGGGTCGCGTTGCCGACGCCGAGCGTCTGCGCGGCGCTCCAGAATCCGTGCTGGACATGGAGGCCCATGGCGAGCACCGCGACGATGTAGATGACGTTGCCGTACCAGGTGGAGAAGGTGTCGATGACGTTCTGGTACGGGTGTCCGGCCTCGAAGCTCGTGTGCACGGTGCCGGTCGTCAGGTCGAGGATGTGCCAGACGATGAAGAGCGCGAGGATGATGCCGCCCCAGCGCATGGTCCGGGTGGCGTAGCTCGCGCGGGGCTTCTTGTGAACGTACTTGGCGGGGCGCGCCTTGATGTCGCGGCGGCTCAGCTGGTACGCCGAGACGCCGTGCAGCACGACGGCGGCGAGGAGCCCCACGCGGACGATCCAGAGCGCCCACTCGTCGTGCAGGACCGGTTCGCCCATGGTGCGCAGCCAGTGGGCGTACCCGTCGAACTCACCGGGTCCGAAGAAGATCTTCAGGTTGCCCACCATGTGGGCGACGAGATATCCGAGCATGACCAGGCCGGTCACGGCCATGATCGTCTTCTTGCCGACGGTCGAGTCCCAGAGCGTACGCGTCATCGACGGCCGTCGGTCCGTCCGCGTTGCCAATGCCATGGACACGACGGTAGGGGCGAAGGACCCGATCAGTCCAAGACATGGCCCAGCTGATCTCCATAGGCAATGCCTATCGGTGAGGTTTATCGTCGGTGTATGCACTTCCAGCAGCTCACCTACTTCGTGGCCGTCGCCGAGACGCGGCACTTCACCCGGGCCGCCGAGGCGGTGCATGTGTCCCAGCCCTCGCTCTCCCAGCAGATCCGGGCACTGGAGGCGGAGTTGGGCGCGGATCTGTTCAGCCGGGCCCGGGGCAACATCACCCTCACCGACGCGGGAGAGGCGCTGCTGCCGCTGGCCCGGCGGATCCTCGCCGACGCGGAGACCGCGCGCCACGAGGTCCAGGAGCTGGTCTCGCTGCGCAGCGGCCGGGTGCGTCTGGGGGCGACGCCGAGCCTGTGCACGGGGCTGCTGCCGGACCTGCTGCGCGCCTTCCACGACCGGCATCCGGGGGTGCGGCTGCTGCTGGAGGAGGGCGGGTCGCACGACCTCGTACGCCAGCTGGCGCGCGGGGCGCTCGATCTGGCGCTGGTGGTGCTGCCGCTGCCGGCCGCCTCCCCCGCCCTGACCACGGTGGAGCTGCTGCGGGAGGACCTGGTGGTGGTGTCCGCGTCGACGGAGCCGCCGCCGGGGCGGGACGGCTCCCTCCGGATCGCGGATCTGGAGGGTGCGCCGCTGGTGATGTTCCGGCACGGCTACAACCTGCGGGAGCTGACGCTCGCCGCGTGCCGCGCGGAGGGTTTCGAGCCGACGTTCACCGTCGAGGGCGGCGAGATGGACGCGGTGCTCGGTTTCGTACGGGCGGGGCTCGGCATCGCCGTGGTGCCGAGCATGGTCGCCGCCCGGGCGGGCCACGATCTGCGCAGGACCGCGCTGGCCGGGGGCGGACTGCGGCGCACGATCGCCCTGGCGCACCGCAGCGACGTGGACCCGCCGCGGGCCGCGCGCGAACTCCAGCGGATGCTGCTGGAGCACCGGCCGGTCCCCGGCTGAGACAGGCCCTGCGCGCCGGGCGGGGTCTCCGCCCGGCCACGGCTCAGACCGCGTCCGCCAGCAGCAGGGAGTGGATGCGGTCCGGGGCTCCGGGGCGGGCGTAGTACCAGCCCTGGGCGGTGTCGCAGCCGATCCGGCGCAGCTGTTCGGCCTGCGCGCCGGTCTCCACGCCCTCCACCGTGACGGCCAGCTCCAGGCTGTGGGCCAGCGACACGATGCCCTCGACGATCTTCAGGTCGACCGGGTCCGCCGGGTGCTGCTGCATGCCCCGGGTGAAGGAACGGTCCAGCTTGAGCACGCTCACCGGGAGCCGGCGCAGGTTCGCCAGGTTCGAGTAACCCGTGCCGAAGTCGTCGAGCGCGATGTCGACGCCCATCTCCGCGAGCTGCCGCAGCGGCTTGAGGAGATCGTCGTCGGCGCCGATCAGGGCGGACTCGGTCACCTCCAGGCAGAGCGCTCCCGGCTCCAGCCCGGAACGTTCCAGCACGTCGACCGTCTCCGCCACCAGCCGGGGGTGGTGCAGCTGGGTCGGCGAGAGGTTGACGTTGATCCGCAGCGGGCCGCCGTCGCTGTGCCGTTCCTGCCAGAAGTTGGCCTGCCGTACGGACTCCTCCAGCACCCAGCGGCCGAGTGGCACGATGAGCCCGGTGTGCTCGGCGAGCGGGATGAACCGGTCGGGGCCGAGCACGCCGTGCTGCGGATGGCACCACCGTACGAGCGCCTCCGCGCCGTGCACCGTGCCGTCGCCCAGGTGCACGAGCGGCTGGTACTCGATGAAGAACTCGCCCCGGTCCAGGGCGGCCGGGAGCGCGGTGGTCAGCCCGTGCCGGGTGATGGCGCGCTCGTCGGCCTCCGCGTCGGCGAGCTGGAAGCGGTTGCCGCCCGCCGCCTTGGCCCGGTACATCGTGATGTCGGCGCTGCGCAGCACCTCGGCGGCGCTGCGCTCCCCGGCAGGCCCCTCGACGATGCCGATCGAGCCCCGGACGGAGAGTTCACGGCCGTCGAGGCGGATCGGGGTGGCGAGCGCGTTCAGGATGCGGCCGGCCAGTTCGTGGACCTCTTCGGCCGTGTCCGGTCCGGTGGTCAGCGCCACGAACTCGTCGCCGCCGAGCCGGGCGACCATCTCGCCGGGCGCGGTGGCGCAGCTCTGGAGCCGGTCGGCGACCTCGACCAGGAGGCGGTCGCCGGCGGCGTGGCCGAGGCTGTCGTTGATGGCCTTGAAGCCGTCGAGGTCCAGGTAGCAGAGGCCGAAGCGGCCGCCTTCCTTGGCGGTGAGGGCCTTCTCCAGGCGCTCGAAGAACAGAGTCCGGTTGGGTAGTCCGGTGAGCGCGTCGTGGGTCGCCTCGTACCGCAGCCGCAGGTTGAGCAGCCTGCGTTCGGTGGTGTCCTCCATCAGCGCGAGCTGGTATTCGGGGCGGCCCTCGGAGTCGCGCAGCAGCGAGACGGTGAGGTTGGTCCACAGGACGGTGCCGTCGTTGCGGTAGTACGCCTTCTCGACCCGGTAGTGCTCGCGCTCGCCGCGTACCAGCTCGTCGTAGTACTTCCACACCTGGGGCGAGTCCTCGGGGTGGACCCACTCGTTCACCTTGTGGCTGCGGACGTGGTGTTCGAGACCGCCGAACATCCTGGTCAGCGTGTCGTTGATCTCCAGGATGTTGCCGTCCAGGTCGGCGATGCCGATGCCGATGGCGGCGTCCTTGAAGACCGCGCGGAACCGGGCCTCGGTGGCGTGCAGGGCCTCTTCGGCGTGCGAACGGGCCGTCAGCGCCGAGCGGGCGATGGCCTCCTGCTCGGCGAGCGTGCGCTCGCGCAGGGCCCCGGTGAACCCGGCGGCCAGCGTGTGCTGGATCCGGGCGCAGCGGGCCCGGCCGTCCTCCGTGGACAGCGCGCCGGGCCCGTTGCCGCCGCAGTAGAGGACGAGGTAGGAGTCGACGACGCCGAGCGTGGAGCTGAGGGCGTCCGGATCGGTGCAGTGCGCGTCGATCAGGGCCGCGCCGATCCGCTGGGCGGGCGAGGCGTCGAAGGGGTGGGCGTGCAGGATGCCGTTCAGCTCGCGTGCCAGGGGCAGCAGATGCTGTTCGAACTCCGGCCGGGTCAGGGAGGTGGCCGTCAGGGGGAAGATGGCCCGGCTCCAGATTCTGGCGAATCTCCGGAGCCGGCCCTCGGGGCCGTCGGGTTCCGCGTCCGGCTCTCCGGACGCCTGGGCGGGAATGCTCACGCCTTGCGCCCGACCCCGCCGAAGCCCGAGAAGGCGTACGGGTCTTCCTGCTCCGGCGACTGCGGGGTCTCGGGCCGCCATTCGGGCATCGAGACGAGTCCCGGTTCGACCAGCTCGTAGCCCTCGAAGAACCGGCCGATCTCCTCGCGCGAGCGCATGATCAGCGGGTTGCGGATGTTCCTGTAGACACCGACCGTGCCGGCCGCCTCCTCCTCGGGCAGCGGGATGCCCTCGTACGAGGCGTGGGTCAGGACGATGAGGCTGCCGGGGGCCAGCGCCTCGCGCAGTTCGGCGACCGCGGCGTACGGCTCGTCGGCGTCCTCGATGAAATGGAGTACCGCGACGAGCAGCAGGGCCACCGGCCGGTTCAGGTCGAGCAGTCCGGTGATCTCCGGGTTCGCCAGGATCTCCTTGGGGCGGCGCAGGTCGGCGGCGGCGATGACCGCGCGGTCGTTGCCCTCCAGCACGGCCTGGCTGTGGGCGACGGCGACCGGGTCGTGGTCGACGTAGGCCACCTTGGCGCCGGGGTCGGCGGCCTGCGCGACCTCGTGGACGTTGCCGAACGTCGGGATGCCGGATCCGATGTCCAGGAACTGGTCGATGCCCGAGCCGACGGCGTGGCGGACGGCCCGGCGCATAAAGGCGCGATTGGCCTGCATGATCTTGGGAA
This sequence comes from Streptomyces sp. S063, assembly GCF_002832675.1. Lineage (NCBI taxonomy): Bacteria > Bacillati > Actinomycetota > Actinomycetes > Kitasatosporales > Streptomycetaceae > Streptomyces > Streptomyces sp. S063. Next base: position 7,060,065 of record NZ_CP021707.1, on the reverse strand, counting down.
GGCCCGGGAGGAACTCCATGGCCTTGCGCGCGGCTTCCCGGTCCACCTCGAAATTGTGCGATCCGCCCAGATAGAAGTCGTACATGCGGGACACGCTCGGCACCGAAATATCTATGCCCTGCGGTGCCCAGGCGGGACGCTCCATCGATGTCTCCAACAAGTTCGCCACGGCGATCCGGCCATGTTCATGGTCAGTGTTGACCAGAGGCTACTGATCGGCCGCCAGGAGAGCGAGTGGAAACGGAAATTAGCGATCCGTTATTGGTCACACTCAGGTGGCATACCCGGCCGGTCCGTCGCTGCGCGTATGCGGACAGCGACGGACCGGCACTCCGGGTGCCGTTTCCCGGTGGTTCGGGGCCACTTGGGGCTCCTGGGCGATTGTTCTCCGCGTCCGTGATTACTTGGCCGCGCCGACGAGTTTGGAATCCGGGGAAACGGCGTACCAGGTTCCGCCGACACCCTGCCCGTTGGTGTCTCCGGGCTTCTTGTCGCCCGCGAAGGTGTAGATCGGCCAGCAGTCGATGGTCTGCTGCTTGATGCCGTCGGGGCGGTCGAAGGTGACGAATCCCTTCGTCGTGACACCGTCCACCGCGTTTTTGGCCATAGGGGCGACTACCGGCCACTTCTTGAGGCACTCGCCGGTGCAGGCGGTCTTCATCGGCCAGGCGGAGTCCTTGGTGAAGCGGTAAACCGTCATGCCCCGGCCGTCCACCACGATGTCGCCGAGTTCCGGGTCCTTGCGGACCGAGAGCCCCGCGGGATCGGCCGGTTCGGCGACCCCCTCGCTGTCGGCGTTCTTCGCCGCCTTCTTCCCGTCCGGGGCCGCGGCGAACCAGGTGCCGCCGACCCCCTGGCCGTTGATCTGGCCGGGGGCGGTGTCCTTCGCATACCGGTACATCGGCCAGCCGTCGACGGTGAGTTGGCTGGTGCCGTCGGGGCGGGTGACCTCGCCGAGCAGCTCCTCGTCGGTGCCGGCCGCGGCGGTGGTGCCGCCCGAGGCCACCACCGGCCAGATCGCGGCGCACTCGCCCTCGCAGTTCGACTTCGGCGGGTTCGCGGTGTCCTTGTCGAACCGGTAGAGCGTGAACCCCTCGCTGTCGGTGAGTACTTTCCCGAGCTTCTTGGTTTCCTGGACGGCGAGTTGACCGGCCTCCTTCGGTTCCGCCGCTTCCTTCTCCGCCCCGGATCCGTATCCCCCGCCGGCCGATCCGTACCCGCTCTCGGCGGGCTGCTGGGCCGGGGCGGCGTTGCCCACCGCCTGGCCGTTCGGCGATGTGCCGCCCTGCTCCTGACCGCACGCCGTCGTGAGCGTCAACAGAGCCGCGGCGGTGACCGCGAGCGAGGCGTTGCGCCAGGTGTTCATGTCGACTCCCGTGGTGCTTCGTCGTAACGCTGGTGATGCCGGCGCGGGACCGCGCCGTTCATGGCCCTAGGTACGGGACACGGACGGGGTCGTGTTCAAAGGGAGTCCGAGAAGAATGCGGCGGGTCGGGGCGAGCGGGCAAACACGAATGGCCCCTCAACCGCCCGATCAGGCGAATCGACTGCGCCGACCGCGTGTTTCCCGGCGGTGTGAATCATGCTTCCCGTCGTGCACGGATCACGCATCGCGCGGCTCACGGCAGCCGCCGCACTTCTCTGGCTGACAGCCGTACCGCTGCCCGCGACCGCCGACAGCTGCGCGGTGGCCTCGATCGGGGATGACGGGAGCGGTTCCTCGGTCGCCGTGGCAGGCGACGGGGACTGCGTCGCGGTCTCCGAGCCGGAGCCGCCTCCGCCCCCCCCGCCCCCGCCCCCGCCCCCGCCGAAGCCGGCCCCCTCGCCACCGCCACCGCCACCTCCGCCACCTCCGCCGCCGCCTCCTCCCGTGGTCGCGGAACCGCCACCTCCGCCACCCCCGCTTCCTGCACCCCGCCACCTCCGCCACCGCCACCGCCACCGCCACCGACTCCACCACCACCGCCACCGAAGCCCGCGCCGAAGCCCCCGGTGCGGACCGAGCCGCCGGACCCCCGGCCCGTCGCGCTGCCGACGTACCGCAAACCGACCCGTAAAGAGCCGCGGAGCGGGCCGTCACTGGTGTCGCTGACGCTGCTCATCACCGCCCCGGCGGTGTTCGCCGTCGCCGTGCTGCGGCCTCGGTCACACCGCTGACCAGGAGAAATACATGTCCGAATGGCTCGTACTGAGCATTGCCATGGCGTCCGCCTGCGCGGTCGTCCTGATCATCGTCGTGCTGAACAACCGGCGGGTCGCGGACGACGACGATCCGTCCGAGACCCCCGACGTCATCGAGTACATGACGATGATGATCGGGGTGGTCTACGCGATCGTCCTGGGGCTCGCCATCGCCGGGGTCTGGGAGGGGCGCAGCGCCGCCCAGGAGTCCGTACGCATCGAGGCTCAGGCGCTGCACGAGGTGCAGGCACGGGCGTCCGTCTATCCGGCGGAGGTCCGCGACCGCATCCGGGCGGACGTCGACGCCTATGTCCGCCATGTCGTCGACGACGAGTGGAAGGTGATGTCGGAGCGGAACACGCTCACCGAGCGCGGCACCGAACTGCTGGACAAGGTGCGGGCGGACGTCACTGATTACGAGCCGAAGACCGATCACGAGGGGCAGGCCTACCAGCCGCTCGTCGACCAGGTGGCGGCGGCGGGACGACGCCGCAGCGCACGGGGGCAGAACGCCGAGGCGACGATGCCGGGGTGGTCTGGTTCGGACTGATCATCGGGGCGCTGGTGACCGTGGGGCTGATCTTCACGCTCCAGATCCGCAGAACGTTCCGCGAACTGCTCCTGGCAGGCCTGTTCAGCGCGTTGATCGCCTTTCTGCTCTTCCTGATCTGGGACTTCGACGCACCACCCTTCGGCCGGGGCATGTCGGCCACCGCCGAACCGTTCCTCGACACGTTCCCGGGCATCACCGGCTGACCGCCGCTTCCCACGGCCGGCGAGCAGGCCCGTGCGCCGGTCGGGGGACAGCGTGACCCATTCGCCGGACCCCGATCGCGGGTGGGGACGACCCCTCCTAGGCGTGTCGGGCATCGAGGTGCATTTTTCCTGCTATGTGGAAATTGGTTCCGCAGCTGCCCCTCGGGTAACCCGGAGGATCCACCATGCGCGCGATACGTGTCGCACCGCTCGCCCTGCTCGGCGCCGGTGCCCTGACGCTCATCGCCCCGTCCGCCGCCTTCGCCGCGCCGGACGGGGCCTCCAGCACGTTCAATCCGACGATCACCCCCTCGGTGATCGCACCGGGCGGCCGGGTCACCCTCGGCGCCGGTGGCTGCACGGGCGAGACGACCGTCAGCTCCGGCATCTTCGACACCACCACCATCCCGAGCGGCAGCACGACGGCCACCGCCACCGTCGACTCCGACGCACGGCGGGGCGCCGTCTACGCGGTGACGTTCACGTGCGGCTCCACCGGCACCTCCCGGAACCGTCAACCTGACGATCACCGGCGGCGCGACGACCAGCCCCACGCCCACCCCGCCCCGACGCCCACCACGGTCCCGACAGCCAGCTCGACGGCGCTCGTACCGGGCGGGGTACGCGGCGGCCTCGGCGGCAGCACCGGCGCCACCGACACGGTGGAGGTCGCCGCCGGCGGGCCCTGGTGGTCGCGGCGGCCTCGGGCGCCCTCTACTTCGCGCGTCGCCGTAACGCCGACCGCCGCCACTGACCGCGAGCATGCGGCGCACGGCAGTCGCCCCGGGTCCTGATCCAGGACTCGGGGCGACGGGCGTATCGGGCCGGGCGGGAGGTTCGACGCCTTAGAACGCCGCATGGCCGGTCCGCCGGCGCCGGACGAGGAAGACCGCGCCGCCGACGGCCGCGGCCGCCACCAGACCGCCGCCGACCTGCATCTCGACGGAGCTCGGGCCCATCGAACCGCCGAGCCCGCCCTGCGCGCCGTTACCGGCGAGCACGGTGAACTTGTGCGTCGCGATCCGGTTGTTGTCGCTGCACTTCACGGACAGGTGGTACTGCCCCGGGGTGGTGTTGTCCCGGACCCGGGCGTGGGCGTAGTTGGTGCCGTCACCCGCGGAGAGGGTGGTCGTCGGGAACGCGTTCGACCAGACCTTGCCGCCGTGGCCGCAGCCCTGCGCGGTGATCTTCAGCGTGCCACCCTGGTGGACGGACTGAGGATTGACGGCGACGTTGACCGGGCCGTTGGTGGCGGCGGCCATGGGGGCCGCGAGCCCGACGGCCGCGAAAGCGGTCGCGGTGACCGCGAGAGCGCGTGAAGCACGCATCGTGTGAACCTCCAGCGGGAAACGCCCCCGGGGGCTGGTCCCCCGGTGGATCGACGAGAACGTCTCCCATGACGAACACTCACCAGTCGACCGATGGCTCGCACTTCGGCACTGCTCCACCCCGGTGATGCGACACGCCGTACGGAGGCCGCCGAATCTGACGGATCCGCAGGTCACGGGCCATCAGAACTTTTATCCGCTCATTACTCCGATGGGCAGTCAGCCATCAGGGGCACCCGCCGGGGACCGGCCCGGCCGCCACCCGTTCGCCTCACCCTGATCGCCGGCCGGACACGACGCCCTTAACGTTCACAGCGTCGCGACGAAGGGAGAACCATGGGCCGGGACTACACCGGGGGCGAGCGGACCAGACGGGTGCCATGGGGTGCGATCGCTCTGGTGATGCTCAGCGGCCTCGCTCTCATGCGCAACGGCACGGAGTTCTCGGAGGCGGGCCCGCCGCAGCCCGCGGCCGCCGCCTCGCTGGATCTGAGCAAGGACGCGCCGGGACCGCCGGTGGAGGGCGAGCCGGTACAGCCGCTGCCGTACGCCCCGGCCTCCCGGGTGAAGATCGGCTCCATCGACGTGGACGCGCCGATCATCGACGTCAACCTGGACGCCAACGGGTGGATCGACGCCCCGCCCGCCGAGGACCCCAACCTCGCCGGCTGGTACCAGAACGGCATCGCCCCGGGCCAGCGGGGCACCGCCGTGGTCGTCGGCCATGTCGACAACATGTCCGGCCCCGCGGTCTTCTACGGCCTCGGCTCGCTCCAGAAGGGGCACCGCGTCGAGGTCTCCCGCTACGACGGCCGGGTCGGGATCTTCGAGGTGTACGGGGTGGAGGTCTTCGCCAAGAACGACTTCCCCGGCCCCCGGGTCTACGGCGACACCGGCCACGCGGAGCTGCGCGTGATCACCTGCGGCGGCGGCTACTCCAAGGCGGGCGGCTACGACGGCAACGTCGTGGTCTTCGCCCGGCTCGTCGACACCCGCTGACGCGACGCGTTCCCTCCCGTGGTGGTGTCCCCGGCGGATCGCTGGGACACCACCACGCGCACGCCCGCTCAGACGCGGTACGGCACCGTGATGCGGTAGCCCTCCTCCAGCAGCCGGGGAAGGTAGCGGCGCAGGGCGGCGACGCTCTGCGAGCGGTCGCCTCCCGCGTCGTGCGAGAGGACGACGACACCGGGCGCCGCCCCGTTCAGCACCCGGCGGACGATCGTGCCGGTCCCGGGCTCCTTCCAGTCGAGCGTGTCCACGGTCCAGGCCATCGGCTCCATGCCCAACTCGGCCCCGATCTCGAAGGAGTTGCGGTTCCACGCGCCGTAAGGGGCGCGGTACCACAGCGGCGGGGCGCCGAGCGCCCGCTCCACCACGTCGCTGGTACGCCCCAGCTCGTCGCGGATCGCGGGGCGGGAGAGCCTCGGGATCAGCGGGTGGGACCAGGAGTGGTTGCCCACCACATGCCCGTCGTCGGCCATCTCGCGCAGCAGGTCGGGGTTGCCCTCGGCCATCTCGCCGCAGACGAAGAACATCGCGCGGACCCGGTGGGCGCGCAGGGTGGCGAGGATGTCCGGGGTGTACCGCGGATCGGGGCCGTCGTCGAAGCTGAGGACCATCGAGTGCCCGAGGTCGGGAAGGTGCTCGAAGGGCCGGGTGCGCACGGGCGGCCTGGCCGGTCTGAACCGGGCCGGGGTGCCCGCGGTCATGGGCTCCAGGCGGTACGGGGAGGGCCGGCCGCGGACGTTCGCCGGGGGTCCGGCGGCCGCGGCGGGCGGGGTGCGGGCGGGACGGCCGGGGGTCGACGCCGGGTCGGCGAGGACCAGGTGCACAGCGGCGGCGGCTCCGAGGCCGAGGGCGACCCTCAGGAGGGTGCGGCGCTCGGGTCCGGTGTGATCACGTGTCATGGCCAACTGCTCGCACGGCCGGACGTCCGCCCCGGCCGTCGACACGGAGGCCGACACGGAAGCCGACCGTTTTATACCCAATCGACGCAGTATGCCCATATTCACCGAGGCCTATGACGGCCGGGACGGCCCCTCTCCGGGCGAGCCGATAGCCTCGGAGCCGTGACAGAGCAGCAGCCTCATCGGTTCGAACGCGGTACGGACGGCCCCAAGGTGATCGTCGCGGGGCTCGACGGCTCCGATTCGTCGATGCGCGCGGCGGCCTACGCCGCCGGACTGGCCCGTCGGCAGCACGCCGTGCTGGCCCTGGTGTACGTCCAGCCGATCCTGCCGGCGGGCGCCGCCCTGGGCGTACCGGTGGGCGACACGACGGGTGAGGTCGCGGACTCCCTGGTCGCCGAGATCCAGGAGGCGACCGAGCGCTTCAGGGACGCGTGGGACGTCCGCTGGGAGTTCCACACCTTCCGGGGCAACCCCTACAACGGGCTGGTGACGGCGGCCGACGAGCTGAAGGCGGACGCGGTGGTGGTCGGGGCCTCGGAGTCGGCGGGGCACCGCTTCATCGGTTCGGTGGCCGTGCGCCTGGTGAAGGCGGGGCGCTGGCCGGTCACCGTGGTGCCGTAGGACCCCGCCGCCGACCGCCGCTTCCCGCTACTTGCCCATGAGGAGCCCGTCCCGGTCCGCGCCCCGGCCGAGGACGACGGTACGGATCCGGTCACGGACCTCGCGCAGGTGCTCGGCCCCGCCCTCGGGGAAGTCGAGGGCGGCGTTGAGGTTGATGGCGCGTCCGGTGGCGGTGTCGTACCACTGGGGTACGAACTCGGCCTTCTTCACCTTCCAGCGCTCACCGGGTTTCGCGGGCGGCGCGAAGGTGAAGCGGCCCATCGAGCTCTGGTTGCCGCGCGGGTCCTGCGCGCCCTCGTAGTTGATCATCGCTCCGGCGATCTGGTCACCCATGCCGTACACGACCCAGGTGCCGTTGACCTTCTCGTACGCCTGCGGCACATGGGCGTGGGTACCGATGATCAGGTCGATGTCGGGGCGGCCCCGGTCCGTGGAGGCGGTGAGCCGCTCGGCGAGGTCCCGTTGCCCCGCGTCGGGCTCGTCCTGCCATTCGGTGCCCCAGTGGGCGGAGAGGACGACGACGTCGGCGCCGGCCCGGCGGGCCGCCCTGGCCTCCTCGATGATCTTCCGCTCGTCGGTGACGTTCACCGTCCAGGGCCGGTCGGCGGGGAGCGGGATGTCGTTGGTGCCGTAGGTGTACGCGAGGTGGGCCACCTTGGCCGCGCCCTTCCCCGGTCCGGCGGGGAGGATCGTCGGGCGGGCGGCCTCGGCGGCGGTCCGGGCGGAACCGGCGTGCCGGACACCCGCCCCGTCCAGGGCGTCGAGCGTGCGCCGGACCCCCTCGGCCCCGTCGTCGAGGGTGTGGTTGGAGGCGGTGGAGCAGGAGTCGAACCCGGTGGTGCGCAGGGCGGTGGCGATCTCGGGGGGCGACTTGAAGTTCGGATAGCCGGTGTAGGGGCCGCCCTCCTTCCCGTACACGGTCTCCATATGACAGAAGGCCAGGTCCGCGCCGGAGACGACGGGGGCGACACCGGCCAGCATCGGGGCGAAGTCGTACCCGGCGCCGCCCGCGTCGGCGGCGGCCTGGTCGATGACGGAGGAGTGCGGCAGCACGTCGCCGGCGGCGAGGAGCGTGAACGGGCGGGGCCCGTCGGCGTCCTGGCCGCCCGCACCCCGGGCGGCCGAGGGCTTCCCGCTCGGCGCGGGGGTCCCTGGTTGCTGCCCGGCACAGCCGGTGGCCGCGGCGAGCAGGAGGGCGAGGGCGGCCACGGCGCCCGGTCGGATGCGCTGCGTCATCTGCTCGACTCCACGTTCGGATGATTACGACCATCCGAATAAACCGATCTTCATATCGCATAAGCAAGGAGCATTGCCGCATACCTAGCTGAACTGGTCGTACCGGCCGACCCCGACGGCCCCTCGACCGTTCACCGCACCATTCGCCGCACTGAGCGACCGCTCGTCGCACGCCTCGGTGCACCGGGTGTTCCCGCGCCGCCGAATGCGTTCGTATACGCCAGTCGGCAACGCGGCCGTCAGGGGCCTCGGCGGGAGAGGACGTTCATGAAGACCACCACGACGACCGACGAACGGACCCTGGCGGAGTTGCAGCGGGAACACGGCCCCGCCCTGTTCCACTTCCTCCTCGGTCTCACCTTCGGGGACCGGCAGCGGGCCGAGGACCTGGTGCAGGAGACCCTCGTACGTGCCTGGCAGCACCCCGAGGCGTTCGACGCGCCCTACGACTCGATGCGGCCGTGGCTGTTCACCGTCGGCCGGCGTCTCGCCATCGACGCGCGCCGCTCCCGCCGGGCCCGCCCCGTCGAGGTCAGCGACACGGTGCTGGAGAGCACTCCGGACGCCCTGGACACCGCGGACCGCGCGGTGCGCACCCTGGACGTGCGGGAGGCGGTGCGCACGCTGAGCCCCGAGCACCGCGCGGTGCTGGTGCAGATCTACTTCCGCGGGCTCAGCGTCGGCGAGACGGCGGAGGTGCTCGGGATTCCGGCGGGGACCGTCAAGTCCCGTTCGTACTACGCCCTGCGGGTCCTCTCCCGCACACTGCCCGGCTACTCCCGCAGGTCCTCTGACCGGAGCAGTGCCAGCAGGGCGGAGGCCTCGGCCACCTCCACATAGACCTGGGCACAGCCGTCGCAGCCCTGGAGGTGGCGGGCCACCCGGCAGGTCTCCTCGGCGTCCAGGGCGTCCAGGACGTACGCACCCAGCAGCAGGCGCACATGCGGGTCGTCGCCGGGGTCGGCACTCATTCGCAGCCTCGCATCTCCTGGGCGATCCTCCCCTTCTGCCCACGCGGGGCACCCGCCCCCGGTTCAATGCTGCGTGAAGCCCGGTACCGAGCAAGGAAAGAGGCGAGACGGGATGCGTCCCGAGGATACGGATGAGGCCGGTGGGAACGGGCTCCGGGTGCCGATGACCTGGCTGACCACCGAGTATCTGGCCGACGAACTGTTACGGACCGGCGATCTGATGGAGCCGACGACGCTGGAGTTCCGGGCGGGGCGTGACGCTCTCGCGCTGACGATGTTCCTGTGCGAGTTCCCCCGCGACGCCCCCGCCCCGCGGGCCCTGCCCGAGCCGCGGGTCGACGAACTGCGCGTGCTCACGGCGTACGAGGGCACCTGGCGCAGCTGGATCTGCGAGCGGCTGGCTCAGTCGGAGCGGTGTGCCGAGCCCGGCGACCCGGACCTGGCGCTGGCCCGGTCCGCCTGGCGCTGGCTGGAGGAGACCGAGCTGCTCGCGGCGGACCTGGACGCGATCGGCCCCGCGTCCTGGGAGACCGCGCCGGACGCGGCGGGCGGCGACCAGGAGATCCGGGTCTGGACGCCCGCCTGGCAGCTGGGGCTGCCGCTGGGGCATCTGGCCGTCCATCTGTGCTGACAGCCCTCGTCAGGAACCGTGTACGCCCGCACGGTACTTGGGCAGCCGCAGCGTGATCTTCATGCCCGCCCCGACCCCGGTCTCGATGACGAGCCCGTAGTCGTCCCCGTAGACCTGGCGCAGCCGCTCGTCGACGTTGAGCAGGCCGATGCCGGTGGAGGCGCCGCCCTCGCCGCGCAGGATCTGCCGCAGCCGCTCGGGGTCCATCCCCGTCCCGTCGTCCTCGATGACCACCTCGGCCTCCGAGCCGGCGTCCAGGGCGCTGATGGTGATCCGGCTGCGGGTGACCGCCCCTTCGAGCCCGTGCTTGACGGCGTTCTCCACCAGTGGCTGGAGACACAGGAACGGCAGCGCGACCGGCAGCACCTCGGGGGCGACCTGGAGGGTCACGGCGAGGCGTTCGCCGAAGCGGGCGCGGACGAGGGCCAAGTACTGGTCGATGGAGTGGAGTTCGTCCGCCAGGGTGGTGAACTCACCGTGCCGGCGGAACGAGTAGCGGGTGAAGTCCGCGAACTCCAGGAGCAGTTCGCGGGCCTGCTCGGGGTCGGTCCGGACGAACGAGGCGATGGCGGCGAGCGAGTTGAAGATGAAGTGCGGGGAGATCTGTGCCCGCAGCGCCTTGATCTCGGCTTCGATCAGCTGCGTACGCGAGCGGTCCAGCTCGGCCAGTTCCAGCTGGACGCAGACCCAGCGCGCCACCTCCCCCGCCGCCCGGGCCAGCACCGCCGACTCGCGCGGGGCGTAGGCGACGAGCGCGCCCAGGACTCGGTTCTCGACGGTGAGGGGGACCGCGACGGCCCAGCGCAGCGGGCAGTCGAGGTCACCGCAGCCGCTGTCGAACGCGGTGTCGCGGCCGTTGTCCAGCAGCTCCTTCAGGTGCTCCATCACGTCCTTGCCGTGGTGGTGCCCGGCCCCGTCCCAGACCAGCACCCGCTCCCGGTCGGTGAGGCAGAGGGCGTCGGTGCCCAGGAGGGAGCGCAGCCTGCGGGCGGCCCGCCGGGCGCTCTCCTCGGTGAGGCCGGCCCGCAGTGGCGGGGCGGCCAGCGACGCGGTGTGCAGGGTCTCGAAGGTGGCGTGCTCGACGGGCGTACCGACGTCGCTGGGGCGCACCGGGCGGGCGGTGCGGCGCCCCAGCAGATAGCCGGAGCCGAGCAGCAGCCCGGCGAGGACGACGACCACGGCGACGGCGGCCCCGGTCATCGCTCCCTCCCCACGGCGGCCCGCGCGGAGGAGAGGGCCTCGGGGAGGTGGAAGCGGGTCATGGCGGCATTGGTGCCCGGGGGATGCGTCCCGGGGTGGCCAGCGAGACGAGGATCATCGCGAGGAAGCCGACGGGGACGGACCAGACGGCGGGCCAGGCGAGCAGGGCGTGCGGCCAGCCCGGCGGGCGTACGGCCCCGCTGACGGTGATGGCCACGGCGAGGAGCGCGGACCCGCCGCCGAGCAGGAGCCCCGCGACGGCCCCGGGCGGGGTGAGCCGCCGCCACCAGATGCCGAGGACGAGCAGCGGGCAGAAGGAGGAGGCGGAGACGGCGAAGGCCATACCCACCGCGTCGGCCACCGGCACCCGACTCACCAGCAGGGACCCGGCGAGCGGCACGGCGATGGCGAGAACGGTGGCGAGCCGGAAGTGGCGTACCCCGCGCGAGGGCAGGACGTCCTGGGTGATGACCCCGGCGACGGCCATGGTGAGCCCGGATGCGGTGGACAGGAACGCGGCGAACGCCCCGCCCGCGATCAGCGCCCCGAGGAAGTCGCCGCCGAGTCCGCCGATGACCCGGGCGGGCAGCAGCAGGACGGCGGCGTCGGCGTCGCCCCCGTACCGCAGTTCGGGGGTGTAGAGGCGGCCGAGCGCCCCGTAGATCGGCGGGAGCAGGTAGAAGAGGCCGACCAGGGCGAGGACGGCGACGGTGGTGCGGCGGGCGTCGCGGCCGTTGGGGCTGGTGTAGAAGCGGACGACGACATGCGGCAGGCCCATGGTGCCGAGGAAGGTCGCCACGATCAGCCCGTACGTCGCGTACAGCGGGTGGTCGGCGCGGAAGACGGCGAGCTGGTCGTCGAAGCTGACCCGGGGGCGGCCGTCGCCCTGCCAGGCGAGGACCAGGAAGAGGGCGGGGACGAGGAGGGCGGTGAGCTTCAGCCAGTACTGGAAGACCTGGACGAAGGTGATGGAGCGCATGCCACCCGCGGCGACGGCGGCGGTCACTACGGTGGCGACGAGGACATCACCGAGCCAGCCCGGAGCACCGGTGAGGATCTTCAGCGTCAGCCCGGCGCCCTGGAGCTGCGGTACGAGGTAGAGCCAGCCCGCCCCGACGACCAGGGCGCTGACCAGTCGGCGGACCTGCCGTGATTCGAGCCGGCCCTCGGCGAAGTCGGGCAGGGTGTACGCCCCGGAGCGGCGCAGCGGTGCGGCGACGAAGACCAGGAGCACCAGGTATCCGGCGGTGTAGCCGACCGGGTACCAGAGCATGTCGGGGCCGTGGACGAGGACGAGTCCGGCGACGCCGAGGAAGGAGGCGGCCGAGAGGTACTCGCCGCTGATCGCGGCGGCGTTGAGGCGGGGCCGCACGGTGCGGGAGGCGACGTAGAAGTCGGAGGTCGTACGGGAGATGCGCAGGCCGAAGCCGCCGACGAGGACGGTGGCGAGGACGACGAGGGCGACCGCCACCCAGGACGCCATGTGGTCGGGGGCGCTCACGGGGCGGGGCGGCCCTCCACCAGCCGGGCGAAGTCGCGTTCGTTGCGCTCGGCCCGGCGGACGTACCACCAGGCGGCCAGGGTGAGCGGCGGGTAGGTGGCGAAGCCGAGGACCACCCAGACGAGGGCGGAGCTGTTCAGCGCCTCGAACAGGAGCGGCAGGGTGCCCGCGACGAGAGCGAGGACGCCGAAGACGGTGAGTCCGGCGCGGAGCTGGCCGCGCATCAGCGAGCGTACGTAGGCGCCGCCGAGGGCGGTCTGCTCGTCGATCTCCGACTGGGTGCGGTAGCGGGGCAGCGGGCGCACCCGCCGCGGCTCGCCCGTGACCACTTCGCGCCGGGGGGTTGGCTCTGCGGACATGGGCTCGGAGTCTAGGCGTCGCGGGGTGGTGCTGGGAAGGGTCCCGGGTAGGTCTCCCCAGGTCAGCGGCGGCCTCCCGACTGGGGTCAGCGGCCGCTCTGGCGCATCAGGAGGTCGCGCAGGGCACGGGTGTGACGGCGGCTGACGGCGAGCTCGGCCTCCCCGATGCGCACGCTCATGCTGCCCGCGTCCAGGCGCAACTCGTCGATCCGGCCCAGCGCCACGAGGTGGCGGCGGTGGATCCGGACGAAGCCGCGGGAACGCCAGCGCTCCTCCAGGGTGGACAGCGGGATGCGGACGAGATGGCTGCCGCCGGCGGTGTGCAGACGGGCGTAGTCGCCCTGGGCCTCGGCGTAGGCGATCTCGTCGATGGGGATGAAGCGGATGACGCCGCCCAGTTCGACCGGGATCTGGTCGCCCGCGCTGTCGTGGACGGGCGCGGACCGGTCCCCCACCTGCTCGGCGACCCGGCGGACGGCTTCGGCCAGGCGTTCGCGGCGGACCGGTTTGAGGACGTAGTCGACGGCCTTGAGGTCGAAGGCGTGGACGGCGAAGCCCTCGTGCGCGGTGACGAAGACGATGAGCGGGGGCGCGGCGAACCCGGCGAGGAGCTGGGCGACGTCGAGACCGGTGAGACCGGCCATGTGGATGTCGAGGAAGACCACGTCGATGGCGGACGGGTCGTCGGGGCCCGCGTCCACCGCGCCGCCGATGCGGCGCAGGGCCTCGGTCGCCCCGGTGGCGCCCTCGGCGCTGCTGACCCGGGGATCGGCGCGCAGGAGGTAGAGGAGTTCCTCCAGGGCGGGTTGTTCGTCGTCGACGGCGAGTACGCGCAGCATGAGGCCGGAGTTTAGGCCGTATCGAGGGCCGTGGCTTGAGTGATGCGTAGCTTGTTCCCGTACCGCAGTACATGCAGACGACCGAACCCCACATCCGGGTGGGGGCCTATGCGCTGGGTGTGCTCGGGAGCGCCGAGACCTTCCGATTCGAGGAGCATCTGGCGGACTGCCCGGGGTGCCGGCTGCGGGCCGGTGAGTTCGCCGGAGTGCGGGACGGTCTGGCGGAGGCAGGGCCGCCGGTGGACCCGGGGCCCGGGCTCGCGGAACGCCTGACGGCCGCGGTGGCGGCGGGGCGGCGCAGGGCGGGCCGGCGGAGGCTCGCCCTGGTGGCGGCCGCGGTGGTGCTGGCGGCGGGCGGCCCGGCGGCGGTGGCCGGGTTGTCGGGCGGCCCGGCGGAGGGGGCCGGCGCGCAGCGGTGGTCCGGGACGGACGGGGCCTCGGGGGTGGCGGCCGTGGTGACGGCGGCGGGGCGCGACTGGGGGACGGCGGTGGCGCTGGAGGTGGCGCGGGTTCCGGTGGTGGGGGCGTGCGCGCTGGTGGCGGTGGGCCGGGACGGCAGCGAGGAGACGGTGGGCGGCTGGTCGGCCGGGGGCGCGGAGGACGGTCCGGTGGAGGTGTCGGGCGGGGCGGCGCTGCGGCCGGAGGGCATCGACCACTTCGAGGTGCGCACGGCGGACGGGCGGCGGCTGGTGACGGTGACGCGGTGAGCCGGAGGCTCACTTCGGGAATGCGGGTCCGCCGCTACTTGAGGAACTTCGAGAGCCTGCGGTCGGCCAGCGGCTTTCCGCCGGTCTGGCAGGTGGGGCAGTACTGGAGCGCGGAATCGCTGAAGGAGACCTCCAGGATGGTGTCCCCGCAGACCGGGCAGGCCTCGCCGGTACGCCCGTGGACCCGCATCCCGGTCTTCTTCTCCGCCTTGAGTTTGCCCGCCTCCACTCCGCGGGAGCGGTCCACGGCGTCCCGCAGGGTGGTGCGCAGCGCCGTGTACAGCCGGGTGACGTCGTCCTCGGTCAGGTCGGCGGTCCGCTTGAACGGGGACATCTTCGCGACGTGCAGGATCTCGTCGCTGTAGGCGTTGCCGATGCCCGCGATCAGCGCCTGGTCGCGCAGCGCGCCCTTGATCTGGCGACGGGCCCCGGCGAGCAGCGCGGCGAACGCGTCGCGGTCGAAGGCGTCGGCGAGGGGGTCGGGGCCGAGGGTCGCGATACGGGGGACGTCCACGGGGTCGTGGACGAGGTGGACCGAGAGGCTCTTCTTGGTGCCCATCTCGGTCAGGTCGAAGCCGTCGCCGTCCGTGGTCACCAGGCGCAGGGCAAGCGGCCCTTTGCCGGGCCGGGGCGGGGCGGCGGGGAAGGAGTCCTTCCAGCGGAGCCAGCCGGCCCGGGCGAGGTGGGTGCAGAGGTGGAGCCCGCCCGCCTCGATGTCGAGGAACTTGCCGTGCCGGGCGACCGAGGTGACCCTCGTGCCCTCCAGGGCGGTCAGCGGCGGGTCGTACGTCTTCAGGACGCTGATCGCCAGCGGGAGGACGCGGGCGATCTCCTTGCCGACCAGGTGGTCGTCGAGGAAGACCCGCAGGGCTTCGACTTCGGGCAGTTCGGGCATGGCTCCAGCCTGCCGCAGCCGGTACGCCGCTGCCTGTCAGGACACCGGTGTGCGGTCCGTGCCGGTGACGAGGGCGTACAGCTCCGTGAACTCGTCCTCGAGCGCGGCGGCGAGCCGGTCCACGTCGGGCAGCGCCTTGCCGTCGGCCACCAGGCCCACGTGCACCCGCCCGCGGTAGGTGGACAGGGCGACCGCCAGGGACTGGCCCCGGGCCAGCGGCGCCATGGGGTAGAGGGCGGTCAGCGGGCAGCCGCCCAGCGAGAGCGCCGAGCGGGGCAGCGGCACGCTGGTGACCAGCACGTCGAAGAGCAGGCGGGCGGCGTTGGCCGCGAGCGGTGCGCCGAACCGGTGTGCCAGCGGGGGCAGTTGGTCGGCGAGTACGGCGACGGCCCCGGCGCCCTTCAGGGGGCCCGCCGCCTTGTTGCGGTCCATCGCGGTCCGGACCGCCCGGAGCCGCCTCCGCGGGTCGGCCGCGGTGACCGGCAGACCCAGCAGGTAGGCGGAGAGCCGGTTGCCGGAGGCAGCGGCCCCGCCGGGGCGGCGCCGGGAGACGGGGACCAGTGCGCGCGGGTCGGCGGCGGGCAGGGGCTCGCCCCGCTCGGTCATCCAGCGGCGCAGCGCCCCGGCGACGACGGCCAGGAGGACGTCGTTGGCCGTGCCGCCCTCGGCGCGCCGGATCCGCTGGAGGTCCCCGGCATCGAGGTCGGCGGTGGCCAGACGCCGGGTGCCGCTGGAGGGCGCGGTGAGGGCGGAGGGGCCCCACAGGCCGAGGCGGCCGGCGCGGACGACGGAGGCTCCCACACCGAGCGCCCTGCCTACCTCGCCGAGCCGTCCGAGCGCCATGCCCGCCATCTCCCGGGGGTCGGGCAGCCAGGAGCGGGGCGGGACGGCGGTGCGGCCCCGGGCGGCGGTGCGGGCGCCGGTGACGGCGGCGATCTCGTCGAAGATCCCGGCCCCGATGGCGACCGCCCGCATCCCGTCGGCCAGGGCGTGGTGCAGTTTGACCAGGACGGCGAAGGGCCCGTCGTCCGCGCCGCCGATGAGGTACATCCGCCAGGGCGGCAGCCCGCGCCCGAGCGGCCGCTCCATCAGTTCGCCGGCCAGCCGGGTGGCCCCGGCCATGAAATCGCCGTCGGCCACGACGACCCGCTCGACGTGCCGGTGCACGTCGAAGTCCTTGTCCACCGTCCAGGCCTTGCCGCCGACCGGCAGCAGGACGTCCCGTACGGACATGCGCAGCCGGGGGATCGCGGCGGCGCGGGTCCCGAGCAGTTCGAGGATCCGCTCCGGGCCGGTGCCGGGTGCCGGGGCGAAGACGGCGAGCGCGCCCAGGTGCATCGGGTGGGCGTCCGATTCGAGGTGCCAGAACGCCAGGTCGAGCGGGGCGAGAAGCTCGGTACTCAACAGGGGCCTCATGTCGTCGAAGCGGTGGGGCCGGGGTGAGCAGGCCCCGCAGTCAATCGTTTGCGGTCGGTCACGGTCAAGTACAGACATATTACGTACTGTTACATCGGTGCGTCGGTCGCGATCGTACGGGGTGCGCCGGGCCGGCCTTCAGCGGGTCGGGATGAGGAACTCGCACCACACGCATTTGCCGCTCCCCCGCGACTCCACGCCCCAGACATCGGCCAGCCGGTCGACCAGCATCAGGCCGCGTCCCGACACCCCGTCCTCCCCCGCGTCGCGGCGCCGGGGCAGAGCGCTGGAGCGGTCCTCGACGTCGACCCGCAGCCGCCGCTCGGTCCCGGCGAGCACCCGGATCGTCACGACGGCCCCGCCGTCGGTGTGCATCAGCGCGTTGGTGATCAGTTCGTCGGCCGCGAGCTCGATCTCGTCGACCCGGTCCTTCGCACCCCAGGCGCGGACCGCGGCCCGGATCATGTGCCGGGAGGAGCTCAGCGCCTCGGGGTCGTTCTGGGCGACGTGCTGCTGGAGCCGGCCGCCCGGCTGCGGGGCGTGCGCGGCCCGGCGGCGCAGCAGCAGGACCGCGACGTCGTCCTGGCCGCCGCGCCCGTCGACCGCGTCGCAGAGCTGGTCGGCCAGTCTCTGCAGGTCTTGGGGGCCGTTGGAGACGAGGGTGGTGAGCCGCTGCATCCCTTCGTCGAGGTCGGATCCCGGCAGTTCGACGAGGCCGTCGGTGAACAGGATCATCGTCTGGCCGGGGTCCAGCTCGACGGTGGAGACCGGATACTCCAGCCGCCCGAACTCCGCCGAGAGGCCGAGTGGCAGGCCTCCCTCGGACACCACGCGGCGGCAGCTCCCGTCCACGTCGCGCACCACCGGGTCCACATGCCCGGCGCGGACCACCTGCACCACCCCGGTGGTGAGGTCGACCTCCGCATAGGTGCAGGTGGCGAAGCGGTCGGTGTCCAGTTCGTGCAGGAAGACGGAGGCGCGCGCCATGACCGTGGCGGGGCTGTGCCCCTCGGCGGCGTACGCGCGCAGCACGATCCTGAGCTGCCCCATGACGGCGGCGGCGTGGGTGTCGTGCCCCTGGACGTCCCCGATGACGGCGCCGACCCGGCCGCCGGGCAGCGGGATCAGGTCGTACCAGTCGCCGCCGATGTCCCGGCCGAGACGGGCCGAGCGGTAGCGGACGGCGACCTGCGCCCCGGGCACGGACGGGATCCGGCGCGGCAGCATGGCCTGCTGGAGACCTTCCGCCAGGTCGTGTTCCTGCTCGTAGAGCATCGCGCGCTGGAGGCTCTGGGCAATCGACGTGCCGAGCGCCATCAGCAGATTGCGTTCGTCGGCGGTGAAGCCGCCCTTGTCCCGGTAGAGCAGGCCGAGCGCGCCGATCGGGCGGGCCTGGGCGATCAGCGGCATATAGGCGGCGGAGGTGATCCCGAGGTGGCTGATGCCGGACCACAGGATCGGGTAGGAGGCGGCGAAGTCCTCGGCCGACTCGATGAAGCGCGGGGACAGCGTGCGGACGACTTCGCTCATCGGGTACTGCTCGTCCACCCGGGTGTACCGGGTGCCGGGGACGTACGCGCCTTCGGGGCCGTCGGCCACCAGGTGGATACGGCCGGATTCCAGCAGCCCCATGACGAGGCTGGTCGCTCCGAGGTGGGCCAGGCCCTGGGAGTTCTTGAGGACGGCGATGACGTCCTTGACCGTACGGGCGTGGGCCAGGGCGGCGGTCGTGCCCTCGACCAGGCTGGTGCGCCGGCGGCGCTCCTCGTCCAGCTCGCGCCTGGCGGTGGAGTCGGCCAGTTCCTGGGTGGCGTCGCGGACGATCCCGATGATGCGGCGGGGGCGCCCGGTCCCGTCTCGGCGGACGAAGCCCTGGGTGTGGGTCCAGCGCAGGGTGCCGTCGCGCCGCTGGATGCGGAAGTACGCCCCGTAGTTGGTGCGCCCGCTCTTGAGGGCGTGCGAGACCAACCCGTCCAGGCGCTGAGCCTCGTCCGTCGGCACGCGTGGCGCCAGCGAGGCCGGCCGGTCGTCGTATTCGTCCGGGGTCAGATCGAACACGTCGAGGGCGGCCCGGTCCATGTGCATGAGGCCGGTGTCAAGATCCCAGTCGAAGCTGCCCATACGGTTCAGGGCGAGGCTGAGGTCCGGGTGGGCGGGCCAGTCGTCGGGGAGTGACAGGGCACCCGCTACCCGATCATCCATGTGGGCCACTCTGCCACCATTTTTCCGATTCCTCTTGTCCGATTCCGCCGGTCGGACACCGTCCGGTCAACCGGCGAACACGTCGCCGAGGTCCGCTTCCATGGGCGGCTCCGCGGGCCCGTCCGGCTCCTCCGGCTCGGCGGGGAAGACCTGGGTCGGCTCGGGCACCACCTCCTCCGGCTCGCCCTCCTCGTACTCCCACGGCTCCTCGGGCGGTGTGTCGCCGAAGTCGTCGGACGACTCGTCGGGTCCGGGATCCGTCGGCGCTTCCGGCTCGGAGGGGGTCCGGTCGGACGGGGTGGAGTCCGGGGGCGGGGGCTCGGAGGGGCGGCCCGGGGACGGGAAGAGCAGGTCGGCGTCGGGTTCGAAGGGCGGCGGGTCGTCCGGGTCCCGGTCACGGCCGCCGCTGTCGCCCATGGTCCGCTCGATCCAGGTGTTGTCGTCGGCGTTCACGATGATCAGGCTCGTGGCCGCCTTGACACCGGGCTCGACGGCCACGATGCGCGCGGGGTCGTGGCCGGGCCAGCGCTCGCCCCGGTGGGCGGCCTTCCCGTCGGCGACCACGGGCGGACCCAGCGGGTTGCCGCAGGCGCAGCGGACCCGGGGCATCCCGCGACTGTCGACCAGGACGGCGGTGCCCGCCTGGAGCACGGCCTGGAAGGCGGTGGCCGATCCGGCGCCGTAGCCGTGGTTGGTGACCTGGGCGTCGACGCGCAGGACGACCGGGGTGAGGGACTTCAGATAGCCCGGGATCTGCACGGCCTCGATGCCGGCCGCCTCGGCGAAGGCGCTCGCCTTCCCCCTGTCGTCGGTCAGGAGGGTGGTCTGCCGCTCGACATCGCAGGCGGCGACCGATCGGGTGCCGCCGTAGAGCCCGGGGACGGCGCCGGAGACCCGATGGACCGTACGGGTGGCGGAGCCCGGTTCGTCGTCCGGTGCGCCGGTGGAGGGCGGGAGGTCCGTCGTCCGCGCCGTGGACGCGGTGAACGGTCCCGGGCCGGGGGACGCGAGTGGCTGGAGCAGGACGTCCTCGGCCTCCGCGGTGCCCGTGGTGCCCTTCGCCGTGCGGTCGCCGCCCTCGCCGCAGCCCGCGACGGCGAGCAGCACCCCGGCGGACAGCGCGGCGAGCGCGGTACGCCGGAAACGTCCTTGTGAGCGCACAGAGGTCTCCTGCCTGTCCCAGGGATACGGATCGGTGTCACCATCTGTGCCGCACCGGGCACGGACCCGCAAGCGGACGGATGCCCACCACCCCCGCCTTGAACGCGTTCAATTAATCCTCTACGCTCACGACGAGAAGTTGAACACGTTCAAACGATGGAGGGGGAGGCATGTCCGTACTGGTCAACGCCATCGTCATGCTGGGCATGCTCGTCGTCGTGCCGGTGGGTCTGCGGCTGACCGAGCAACCGGAGCTGGAACGGATCCGCCGCCTCTGGCCCCTCTTCGCCGCGCCGGGCACGCTCGCCCTCTGGCTGCCGCGCGGCGCCACGGCCACCGCGCTCGCCGGTGTCTACGCCGTAGGGACCCTGCTGCTCGCCCTGCACGCCCCGCGCCGGGCGGCCCGGGGCCAAAACCTCGACCCGGCCGGAATCGCCCTGCTCACCGCGCTGGTCACCCCGGCGGTCGCCGCGACCGCCCTGGTCGCCGAGCGTTCGGGGCACGAGCTTTTTGGGTTCGACCTCGGCATCCTGGCGCTGACCGTGCCGCACTTCCACTTCGCCGGATTCGCCGCCGCCCTGATCGCCGGTCTGGTGTGCCGGGTCTCCGACGGCCGGGCGGGCCGCTTCGCCGCGCTGAGTGTGCCGCTGGGCACCTTGCTCGTCCTCGTCGGGTACTTCATCGGGGACTGGGCCGAACTCGCCGGGGCCGGCGTCCTGACGGCCGGGATGTGGACCGTGGGCCTGCTGACCTGGCGGTTGGGGCAGGCGGAGGGGCGGGACCGGACGACGCGGCTCCTGCTGCTCTCCTCCGCCGCCGTCCTGGTGGCGACGATGCTGCTGGCGCTGAGCTGGGCGCTCGGCGAGGCGACCGGGCTCCCCCACCCCACCCTGACCTGGATGGCCGCCACCCACGGGCTGGGCAACGCGCTGGGCTTCGCGCTCTGCTCGCTGCTGGCCTGGCGGCGCATCCACCTCCACGATGCCGCCCGCACCGAAGCCCGTACCGCCGTCCACACCCACACCGAAGGCAGGACCGCATGAGCACCCTCAGCTACCCGGAGGTCGGCGCGACCCGCCTCGGCCCGCTCCCCCGCGGCTACCACCACCTCCACCACCGCACCCGGGTCGGCCGGGGCGCAGCGGATTTCGCGGCCGCGGGCGCGGCGATAACCGAGTGGCGGATGCACCGCGCGTCGGGCGCCCGGGTGGAGGCTTCGGCCCGGCGCGCGGAGCCCGGCGGCGGCGTCCGGGTCTCCCTGGGCCTGGGCCCACTGCGGTTCACCGCCCCGTGCGAGGTGATCTGGACGGCGTACGGGGAGGACGGCCGTACCGGCTTCGGCTACGGCACCCTGGCCGGGCATCCGGAGCGCGGCGAGGAGTGCTTCGTGGTGGACCTCGCGGACGACGGCACGGTGTGGTTCACCGTCCTGGCGTTCTCGCGCCCCGCCTCCTGGTACGCCCGGCTCGCCGGACCACTGGTGCCGCGCGTGCAGCACTGGTACGCGCGCAGGCTCGGCCGTACGCTCCGGCGGATCGTCGCCTCGGGCTGACCCACCCGGCCCGCGAGCGGAGGGGCCCGGGAGCCGGCGCGGGCCGGCAGGAAGCCCCGGGCCGCCCGTCGGCCGATACTGGCAGGGATGGAATGGTTCACCGCGGACGGCTACTGGCTGAGCCGGCTGGTCTTCCAGCGGGCGCTCGCCGTGGTCTATCTGGTCGCCTTCCTCTCCGCCGCCCTCCAGTTCCGGGCGCTGATCGGCGAGCGCGGCATGCTGCCCGTCCCCGAACTGCTGCGGCGCACTTCGTGGCGAGCCGCTCCGGGGCTCTTCCGGCTGCGCTACTCGGACCGCCTCTTCGCCGCCGTCGCCTGGGGCGGCTGCGCCGTCTCGGTGGCGCTGATCGCCGGGCTGGACAGTCTGCTGCCGCTCTGGGGCGGGATGCTGCTCTGGGCGCTGCCGTGGGTGCTGTATCTGTCGGTCGTCCAGGTGGGGCAGGTCTGGTACGGGTTCGGCTGGGAGTCGCTGCTGCTGGAGACGGGGTTCCTGGCGGTCTTCCTCGGCACCGGGGACACGGCCGCGCCGGTCCTGGTGCTGTGGCTGCTGCGGTGGCTGCTGTTCCGGGTGGAGTTCGGCGCGGGGCTGATCAAGATGCGCGGCGACGCGTGCTGGCGACGGCTGACGTGCCTGGACTTCCACCACGAGACCCAGCCGATGCCGGGGCCGCTGAGCTGGTTCTTCCACCATCTGCCCCGGCCCGTCCACCGGGTGGAGGTGGCGGCCAACCATGTGACCCAGCTCCTGGTGCCCTTCCTGCTGTTCACCCCGCAGCCGGTGGCGAGCGCGGCGGCCGGACTGATGGTCCTCACCCAGCTCTGGCTGGTCCTGTCGGGGAACTTCGCCTGGCTGAACTGGCTCACCATCGCGCTGGCGCTCTCCGTGATCGACTGGACTCCCCTGGCCGGGCCGCCGCCGGCCCAGGCCGCTCCGCCCCTCTGGTACGAGGTGGTCGTCATCACCGTGACCGCCTTGGTACTGGCGCTCAGCTACCGTCCGGCGCGCAATCTGCTCTCGCGACGGCAGTCGATGAACCGGTCCTACGATCCCCTGCACCTGGTGAACACCTATGGCGCGTTCGGTTCGATCAGCCGGATGCGGCTGGAGGTCGTGCTGGAGGGCAGCGCCGATCCGGTGGTGCGCGAGGGCGCGGAGTGGCGGGAGTACGGCTTCCGGGGCAAGCCGGGAGATCCGCGAAGGCTGCCACGCCTGTTCGCCCCGTACCACCTGCGGCTCGACTGGATGATGTGGTTCGCCGCGCTCTCCCCCGCGTACGCCCGCTCCTGGTTCGGCCCCTTCGTCGACCGGCTGCTGGAGGGCGACCGGGACACGCTCCGGCTGCTCGCCCACAACCCGTTCCCCGACGCACCGCCCCGCCACGTGCGCGCCCGGGTGTTCCGCTACCGGTTCACCGGGCTCCGGGAGCTGCGGGCCACCGGATGCTGGTGGCACCGCACCTACGTCCGGGAATTCCTGCGGCCCGTCTCCCGGCCGCTGCCGCCGGAGCGGGAGGGCGGGGAGACGGGCCGCGGGAGGCGCCGGTAGATCCTCGGGGGTCAGTCGATGCCGGGCAGGATGTGCGGCTCGGCGAGGTCGTCCTCGTATCCGGCGAGGCGGATCGGGGCGGACCTGGCCCAGACCTCGATGTTCCGCAGCTTCTCGGGGCGGCCGGGCCGCCCGTGGGTCCGTTCGGCGGGGCGCATTTCGCGTTCGGTCAGTTCCGGTGTCGTCACCGCGCACTCCTCTGTGTCGCGTCACCCAGGGCGTCGTCGACGCTCCGGCACCGATGCCGGAGCGCGACCCGCCCCGAGCGGGGCAGGGATGGTGATATTTCGGTCGCGGTGGCGCCGGTTGGGGGCGGAACAGCGGCCGGGTTACCGACGGTGTCCCAGGACGGTCGAGGAACCTTCGTGGGCCCCTCGATGGCGTCCGTTCGCCTCAGCCTAACCAAATGAGCGCCGCCGCGCTCGATAGAACGTGTGCGGTAGGTCACTTTCGGCCACCGGGGACAGAGAAAACCCGGCCCAGGAACATCCTGGGCCGGGTCTTCCGCCGCCGCGCGGAGACGTCGGGCCGGTTGGGCCGTTCGGACTACCAGTTGGCCGGGGCGTAGTCCTTGAGGAAGCAGCCGTAGAGGGCCTCCCCGCCCTCACCGCGCACGATCGGGTCGTAGACCCGGGCCGCGCCGTCGACCAGGTCGAGAGGGGCGTGGAAGCCTTCCTCGGCGAGGCGCATCTTGTCCGGGTGCGGGCGCTCGTCGGTGATCCAGCCGGTGTCCACGGCCGTCATCAGGATGCCGTCCTTCTCGAACATCTCCTGGGCG
This sequence comes from Streptomyces sp. S063, assembly GCF_002832675.1. Taxonomy (NCBI): domain Bacteria; kingdom Bacillati; phylum Actinomycetota; class Actinomycetes; order Kitasatosporales; family Streptomycetaceae; genus Streptomyces; species Streptomyces sp. S063. The sequence continues at coordinate 7,036,273 of NZ_CP021707.1, read as the reverse complement.
CTGGTGCGCGTCAGCATGTTGAGGGCGGCCTTGGCCATGTTGGTGTGCGGGTGGCCCGCACCCTTGTAGCCACGACTGAAGACGCCCTCCATGGCGGAGACGTTGACGACGTACGCGTGCTTGGCCGCGGTGGCCGCCATCGCCGGGCGCAACCGGCTGATCAGGATGAACGGTGCGGTGGAGTTGCAGAGCTGGACTTCGAGGAGTTCGATCGGCTCGACCTCGTCGACCGTCTGGATCCAGCTGTTGGTGTCGTGCAGGTCGGGGACGAGGCCGCCCGCGTCGATCGCGGTGCCCGCGGCGATCCGGGCCGGCGATGCGGAACCGGTGACCAGGGCGAGGTCGGTGACCTCCTGGGCGCTCAGGCCCTCCCTGCGGGCGCTGGGCAGGGCGGCCACCCGGTCGACCGAACCGCTGTTGAAGGTGCCGATGACCTCGGCGGCGGGAAGTTCGCCCGCCGGCAGCGGCGCCGACTCCGCGCCGACCAGCTCGCTGTAGGCCCCCGGGGAGCGGCGCACGGTCTGGGCGGCGTTGTTGATCAGGATGTCCAGGGGACCCTCGGCGGCGACGGAGTCGGCCAGCGCGACGACCTGGGCCGGGTCGCGGAGGTCGATGCCGACGATCTTCAGCCGGTGGATCCACTCGTCGCTGTCCTCCATCGCCTTGAAGCGGCGGATCGCGTCGTTGGGGAAGCGGGTGGTGATGGTGGTGTGCGCGCCGTCCCGCAGCAGCCGCAGCGCGATGTACATACCGATCTTCGCCCGGCCGCCGGTGAGCAGCGCCCGGCGCCCGGTCAGGTCGGTCCGGGCCTCGCGGCGGAAGCGGTTCTCCTTGGCGCAGGCCTGGCAGAGCTGGTGGTAGAACGCGTCCACCTCGACGTACCGCGTCTTGCAGATGTAGCAGGACCTGGGGCGCTGGAGGATGCCCGCGATCTCGGCCGTGGCGGAGGAGGAGGGCAGCACGCCCTGCGTCTCGTCGTCGATGCGGTCGGCCGAGCCGGTCGCCGTGGCCTCGGTGACGGCCCGGTCGTGGGCGGTCTTCGCGGCGCGGCGCTCCTGGCGGCGGCGCTGCTTCACGGTGCGGTAGATCCCGGCGGTCGCCCGGCGGACGCGGATGGCGTCCGGATGGTCGACCTCGATCTTGTCCAGCTCGTCGAGCACGCTCAGGCAGACGGCCAGCCGCTCCGGGTCGATTCCGGGACCGAAATCCTCGATTCCGGGAGCGAACTCCGGGCTGTCCTCTGTCACCGTCATTGCCGTTCCTCTGCCATCTTCTCGCCGCGGGTCGTGGATCACCGCAGGCCGAAACACCCCGCTCAAGTTTGCCATGCGCGGGCCACTGCTCCGTTCGGGCGAAGAAAAGCGGAAGACGACACGCATGACTTCGCGAGGACAGGGCAGGCGACCGTCCGACACATTGGGCAGCAGGGAGGGTGACACCATGACGGTGATGTCGGCGCGAGCCACCGGGACGACGACGCCGCTGAGCGACGACCGCACCGGCGTGCGGACGGCGGACGTCTCCGGAGAGCTGCCCTGGGTCGAGGACGCCGGAAAGATCGCCCCGCAGGACGCCCGGGCCCTGTCGAAGATCTTCTTCGACCGGCTCCAGGTCCTGGAGGAGGGCACGCACGAGCACCAGTACGCGCGCAACACGCTGATCGAGATGAACCTCTCCCTGGTGCGCTTCGCCGCGTCCCGGTTCCGCAACCGCGGCGGCGACGACACCGAGGACATCATCCAGGTCGGCACGATCGGCCTGATCAAGGCGATCGACCGGTTCGATCTGTCCCGCGAGGTCGAGTTCGCCACCTTCGCCGTCCCCTACATCGTCGGCGAGATCAAGCGGTTCTTCCGGGACACCACCTGGTCGGTGCATGTGCCGCGGCGGCTCCAGGAGCTGCGGGTGGACCTCGCCAAGGCGAAGGAGCAGCTCTCCGCCCAGCTCGACCGCGACCCCACCGTCAAGGAGCTGGCCGCCCACCTCGACCTTCCCGAGGAGGAGATCATCGAGGGGCTCGTCGCCGCCAACGGCTACTCGGCCGGTTCCCTCGACACCCCGTCCGCGGACAGCGACTCCGGCCAGGAGCAGCGGGCGTACGCCGATGTCCTCGGCGAGCCGGACCCGGGCATGGAGACCGTCGAGAACCTGCACACGCTGGCCCCGCTGCTGGAGCAGCTCGACGACCGGGAGCGCCGGATCGTGCAGATGCGGTTCGGGGCGGAGATGACGCAGTCGCAGATCGGCGAGGAGCTGGGTGTGTCCCAGATGCATGTGTCGCGGCTGCTCAGCAGGATCGTCCAGCAGTTGCGCAAGGGTATGAGCGTCGAGGCTTGAGCCCGCGCCAACCTTTCGGGCTTCGCACGGATTTCAGCCGTCCGCCCTTCCGGGCGGGCGGCTTCGTGCCGTCGGCCCGGGGGCCGGGTCCACCGCCGGGTCGGTCGCTCGCCTATGCTTCCTGACGATCAGGCCGGACGAACCGTGCCGTCACACGAGGGGGTGGAGGGTTGACCGAGTCGCCCGTGGGCACTTCGCCGATTCCTGTGGGCATCTCCGGAATTCCCTCCCAGCAGGTCGGAGCCTCGCCGTACGCCGAGACCCCGCTGTGGAATCTGGACGCGTCGATCCTGCTCGTGGAGGACGACGCGGGTGACGCGCTGCTCGTCGAGGAGATGCTCACCGACAGCGAGCTGGACTCCGCCCTCACCTGGTGCAAGACCCTGGCCGAGGCGCGCGCCTTCCTGGACGCCTCCGCCGCCCCGGTGTGCGTCCTTCTCGATCTGCATCTTCCCGACGTCCACGGCCTGGACGCCGTACGCCAGATACTGGCGTCCGACAGTGACGCCGCGATCGTCGTCCTCACCGGTCTGGAGGAGTCCGGCACCGGGCTCCGCGCGGTCGCCGGAGGCGCCCAGGACTACCTGGTCAAGGGCCGGCTCAACCCCGAGGTGCTGTCGCGCGCGATCCGCTACGCCCTGCAGCGCAAGGAAGTGGAACGAGCCGCCGCGGCCCTGCGCGCCAATCGGCTGATCGCCCAGGAGAACGCACGGCTGGAGCGCGGGCTGCTGCCCGTTCCCCTGCTGCGGGACGACCGTTTCCGGGTCCGCGCCCGCTACGAGCCGGGGCGGGTCCACGGGCTGCTGAGCGGTGACTTCTACGATGTCGTGCAGACCGCGGACGGCACGGTGCACGCGGTGATCGGCGATGTCTCCGGGCACGGGGCCGCCGAGGCCGCGCTCGGGGTGTGTCTGCGGGTGGCCTGGCGTACCGCCGTGCTGTGCGGTACGTCGCACCCCGAGCAGATCGCCCTGCTGGAGGAGATTCTGGTCGCCGAGCGCTCGGACTCGCATGTGTTCGCCACCGTCACGTCGCTGGCGTTCCCGCCCGGGCAGCGGCACGTCCAGGTCCTGCGCGCCGGTCACCCCGGCCTGCTGCTGCGGCAGGGCACGGACGTGACCTGGGTGGAGCCCCGGGGCGGTATGGCGCTCGGGCTGCTGCCGGGGGCGGGCAGCTGGCCGTCGGTGGACGTCCCGCTGCCTCCCGGCGGAGGTCTGGTGCTCTTCACCGACGGCCTGTTCGAGGGGCGCGACGGGCCGGACAGCCGGCTCGGCGAGGAAGGACTGCTGGCGATGGCGCGGGCGAACGGACATCTGCCGCCCCGCGCGTTCGTGGACGCTCTGGTGGCGGGAGCCGCCGAGGGAGCCGCGCCGTACGGCGGGCTCGCGGACGATGTGGCCGTACTGCACCTGGGCTGGGGATCGGACGATGATGAGCACTGACAGGGCCGAAGTCATACCGGACAAGAGCCTCGCCGCCCGGCTGTCGGTGCAGTCCTGGGTCCACCTGATACTCGGCGGTTTCGTCGTGGTCGTCTGCGGCTGCCTCGCGATCGGCGGTCTGGTGCTGTCCCGGATGTCGGAGCGCACCGACGAGCTGGTGGACCGTATCCAGCCGGCGCGATCGGTCTCCTTCCAGCTCCAGAACGCCCTGCTCGACCAGGAGACGGGGGTCAGGGGGTTCGCCCTGACCGGTGACCGGTCGTTCCTGGAGCCGTACGAGGCCGGGAAGAGCGCGGAGCGGGAGCGGCTGGCCCTGGCGCGGGAGCTGGTCGGCGACGACGAACGGCTCGCGAAGGACCTGGACGTCATCGAGGCCGCCGCCGACCGGTGGCGGCAGGACAAGGCCGAACCGTTGATCGCGGCGGTGAGGGACAGCGGTCCCAGCCGCTCCGGCACCACCGCAGAGCTCCAGAGCAGCAAGACGGAGTTCGACCACCTGCGGCGCGCGTACACCGCCCAGCAGGGCCACCTGGCCGAGGCCCGTGACCGGGCGCGGGCCGACCTGAACGACGCGCGCTCCACCCGCGACTGGGTGGTGGGCACTCTGCTCGGCGTCCTCGTGCTCACCATCGTGGCGCTGAGCGTGCTGCTCCACCGGGTGGTGGGGGTCCCGCTGAACCGGTTGCGCGACGCGTCGGACCGGGTGCGGGCCGGAGCCTTCGGCAAACGGATCGAGATCAAGGGGCCCTCCGACGTGCATGCCGTGGCGTGGGCGGTGGAGGACATGCGGCGGCGGCTGGCCGACGAGCTGGCCGAGGCACGGGACCGCGAGTCCCTGCTCTCGGAGCAGACCGAGGAGCTGCGCCGTTCCAATGCGGAGCTGGAGCAGTTCGCGTACGTCGCCTCGCACGACCTCCAGGAGCCGCTGCGCAAGGTCGCCTCGTTCTGCCAGCTCCTGGAGAAGCGGTACGGGACGGAGCTGGACGACCGGGGCAAGCAGTACATCGCCTTCGCGGTGGACGGCGCCAAGCGGATGCAGGTCCTCATCAACGACCTGCTGACGTTCTCACGGGTGGGCCGGGTCCAGGAAAGCTGGAAGCCCGTCGATCTGGGGCGGTCGCTCGACCGCGCGCTGGGCAATCTGGCCGCGGCGGTCGAGGAGTCGGGGGCGGTCGTCGAGCGGCCCGAGGAGTTGCCGGAGCTCGTCGGGGACGCCACCGCCCTCACCATGCTCTGGCAGAACCTCATCGGCAACGCGGTGAAGTTCCGCCGGGAGGGGGTCCCCTGCCGGATCGTCGTCGACTGCGTGCGCGAGGACGAGACCTGGCATCTGACCGTGTCGGACAACGGGATCGGGATCGCGCCCGAGTTCGCGGACAAGGTGTTCGTCATCTTCCAGCGGCTGCACGCGCGTGACGAGTACGACGGCACAGGCATCGGCCTGGCGCTCTGCCGGAAGATCATCGAGTTCCACGGTGGCCGGATCTGGCTGGAGCCCGAACCGGGCGAAGGCACCCGGATCCACTTCACCCTGCCCGTGGCGCCCGAGGCGCCCGCGCACACCACGGCGGAGCTGCTCGCTCCCGCCCTGCTCACCAGCCAGCCGGGAGACGCTTCGTGAACACCCCTGTCCAGCCCATCGAGGTCCTGCTCGTCGAGGACGACCCCGGCGACGAGCTGATGACCCGTGAGGCCTTCGAGGACAACAAGATCCGCAACACCCTGCATGTCGTGCGCGACGGGCAGGAGGCGCTGGACTTCCTCTACCGGCGCGGCGAGTACACCGAGGCCCCCGCCCCGACCTGGTGCTCCTGGACCTGAACCTGCCCAGGTACGACGGCCGGCAGGTGCTGGAGCAGATCAAGGGCGACCCCGAGCTCTCCCTCATCCCCGTGGTCGTGCTCACCACGTCCTCGGCCGAGGAGGACATCCTGCGCAGCTACAAACTGCACGCCAACGCCTACGTGACGAAACCGGTGGACCTCGACCAGTTCATCGCCGCGGTGCGCCAGATCGACGAGTTCTTCGTGACCGTGGTGCGGCTGCCGGGACGTGCGTAGGATCGGTCCGGATCTCTTGGAGTGGGATCCTTCGCCACGGGTAGACGACTGGCGGAAAAGGTCTCGACCTCACTGCGGCGCCCTGGCTGGAGCACATGAACGAACAGGTCACCTCCCCACCGGAAGAACCGGGTCAGGGGCCGGCTTCCGGGGCGGTGCCGACCTCCGCCGAGGTCCTGCTCAGCGCCGAGGTCTTCGACGGCGAGCCCGGCTGCATCGCGCTGGCCCGCGCGCTCGCCGACCGCTTCCTGACGAGGCTCGCGGTGGAGTGCCTCGCTCCGATCGGCGAACACACGCGCAGCGATCTGATGCTGGCCGTCAGCGAGCTGGTCACCAACGCCGACCGCTACAGCCACGGCCCCTACCTGCTGGAGCTGGAGGGCAACGCCCAGCTCATCAGCGTCACGGTCTACGACAGCAGCACCGCGATGCCCGTGCTGTACGCCCCCGACCCGTCCCGCCTCGGCGGCCACGGCATGGAGATCGTCGTGGCGCTGTGCGACCGGCTCACCGCCGAGCGGGTGCCGGTGGGCAAGCGGATCCGCGCGGAGTTCCAGCTCAGCACCTGAGCCCCTCCGGCCCGCCCGGCCGCTCCTCCTCTCAGGAGTCGAGCACGGCGGTGGCCTCGACCTCGACCAGGTGCTCGGGGACATCGAGGGCCGCGACGCCGACCAGCGTGCCGGGCGGTACGGGAGTGGTCCCCAGTCTCGCGGCGGCCCGGGCCACGCCCTCCAGGAACAGCGGCAGCTTCTCGGGCGTCCAGTCCACGACGTACACGGTCAGCTTCGCCACGTCGTCGAAGGTGCCGCCGACCGCGGCGAGGGCCGTGCCGATGTTGATGTAACACTGCTCGACCTGCGCGGCGAGGTCGCCGGCGCCGACGGTGGCGCCCTCCGCGTCCCAGGCGACCTGTCCCGCGATGAAGACCAGCTTCGAGCCGGTCGCGACGGACACCTGTCGGTAGGCGCCGATCTCCGGCAGTCCGCTCGGGTTCGCCAGGGTGATGGCCATACCTCTCGCCTCCTCGTTCCGGGGGCCGTGCCCCCGACTCTCCACCGGCCCGGACGGAGCCCGTGGTCACTTGTGGTTACTCAGGAACCATAGGAGAGTGTGGGTCGACAAGGAAGAACGCACTTTTCGGTGACAGGGGAACCTGATGGTGACCAAGCAGTTCAGCGGCTCGCCCGAGGATTCGGATCTGCGACGCGCGGACTCGCTGGCGCGGGAGATCTTCTCCGACGTCGCCAACAAGTGGGCGCTCCTGATCATCGAGGCCCTGGGTGAGGGCACTCTCCGCTTCAGCGAGCTGCGGGGCGAGGTCGAGGGCATCAGCCACAAGATGCTCACCCAGAACCTGCGCATGCTGGAGCGCTACGGACTCGTCGAGCGGTGCGTGCACCCCACCGTGCCGCCGCGGGTCGAGTACACGCTCACCACGCCGGGCCAGGGCCTGCGCCGGACGGTCCATGTGATGTGCGACTGGACCCATGAGCACATCGGCCATATCGAGGCCTCCCGCCGCGCCTTCGACGCGCCCTGACCGGGAGGGCCTGCCGGTCCCCCTTTCCGGTCAGCCGTTCTGCCGACCGAACCAGTCCAGGCACAGCACGAGCGCATCGTCCAGCGTCTCCGTGACCCGGTACTCCGCCAGCTCGCCGAGCATCGCGCGCGGGACGGTGGCGGCGGGCAGCAGCCGTGTCGACTGGATGGCGCGGGCCAGCATGCGGTCCCCGTACGCCTCCCCGATCGGGGACACCGCGTCGTACACGCCGTCGCTCAACAGCAGCAGCCGGTCGCCGGGCTCGACCTGGAACTCCTGGACCGTGTACTGCGACTCCTCGAACATGCCGAGCGGCAGCTGGGCCTCCAGCTCCATCCGGCGGACCGAACGGCCACGCTGGATCCACAGCTGCGGCGACCCCGCGTCGACGACGCCGACCCGCCCCGTCGCCAGCTCGAAACGGAGCAGCAGGGTGGAGACGTGGGAGGCTCCGCGGTGCTGGTCGTAGAGAGCCTGGTCGGCGAGGGCCGCCTGGTCCGCGATGCCGATGCCGGCCCGGCGGGCGTTGCGCAGTGCGTTGACGGCGAGGTTGGTGAGGAGGGAGGCCTGTATGCCCTCGCCCATGCCGTTGGTCACCGCGAGGGTCAGCTCGTCGCCGTCGGCGGCCCAGTCGAAGTTGTCGCCGTGGATGGCGTACGCGGGCTCCAGTTGGGCCCCGATGGCGAACTCGGCGGCGGTGCAGGCGCGGGCGGGCAGCAACTGCCACTGCATCTCCGCGGCGAGGGTGAGACGGCTGGTGCGCCGGGCGCGCTGATACAGGTCGGTGTCCCGCTCGGCGACCAGGATCTCGTGTCCCAGCAGGTCGGCGACGTGGGTCAGTTCGCCGACCAGCTCAGAGGTGGACAGCGCCTGGGGCAGCCGGACGGTGAGGATGCCGAGCCGCTCGCCCCGTACGGTGACGGGCAGGTAGTGATCGACGGCGTCGTTGTGCCGGACCTGCTGTTCGCGGGGCTCCTGGCTGTCGAACGCCCGGCCCTCGGGGCTGTGGTGGAGGGAGAGCGGCTCGCTGTCGGCATCGGGCCGGTCCAGCGACTTCAGGACCCGCAGACCGTAGTCGGCGAGGTGCAGCTCCACCGCGAGGGCCCCGTAGGCGGCGCTGAGCTGGGTGCGCAGGGTGGCCAGCAGGGCGTGCGGTGCTGCGGCCCGCACGGCGGCCTCGATGTCCGTTCGTCTGTTCACGGTCTCTCGCGCAATCTTCGTCCTGCGACGTGGTAAGGGCCGGGCTCGGGCTGACAAGCGGGGGTGGCGGGTGACACAGTGGCTGAATGCCCCACCGAGGATTCCGCCCGAGCAGCAGCGAACAGGCGTCCGCCTACGCCGTCGCCGCCTCGGAGCTGCTGGAGGTGTTGTGGGGCCGGGGCCAGGAATCCGCCGCTTCGGGAACCGTATCGCCCTCCCAGCTCCGGGCCCTGCTCGTGATCGAGAGGCAGGAGGGCACCAACCTGCGGGCCCTGGGTGAGGCCCTGGGCTCGCGCGCCCCCTCCGTCAGCCGGCTCTGCGACCGGATGCAGGCGATGGGGCTCGTCCTGCGGGCGCCCAGCCCGACCAGCCGACGCGAGGTGGAACTGCGGCTGAGCATGCGCGGCCGCGCCCTTCTCGAAGAGTACCGGGCCCTGCGCGCCGCCGAGCTGAACGCGGTGCTGGAGCGGATGGCTCCCGCCGACCTCGCCGCGCTCACGGACGGTCTCGCGGCCTTCCACGCCGCGGCTTCGGAGCGCCTTTCTCCGCAAAGAGGCACGGACGCCTCCCCGCTCCGCAATGATGTCGCCGACAGCGCCTAGCCTCATCCAGCCCCTGCTTCCGCATTCATCGGCACTCCGCCGTCGACCGCCGGACGATCAACCGCCGGGGATCAGATTGTTACCCGATGGAGAATGTTGTCAAATGGCAACTGTTACTTCTATCGTTACCCCGTTACCCCGCCGCGACCAGGGACGGAACAATGCCGACCCGTCCGGCGACACGGCTCCCCGCTCCCTTCCGATCCCGCCCGAGGTGCCTTCCGTGCTTTCATCGCCCAACGAGGACAGAGCCGTCAGAATCACCACCCGGCGGGAGCGGGAAGCTCTGGTTCTCTCCGTGTCGGGAGACCTCGACATCGACAGCGTCACACCCTTGGGTCTGGCCCTGTCCTCCGCCGCCGACGACGGCTCGGGCCCGGTCGTCGTGGATCTCTCCGGCGTGGGTTTCGCGGATTCGACGACGGTGAACGTGCTCCTTCAGGGGCAGACGGCGCTCGGCGACCGGTTGCGGCTGGCGGCCCCGTCCCCGTTCATGCAACGCCTGATCGGCATGATCGGCCTCGACAGCGCCCTGCCCGTCCTGCCGTCCGTGGACGACGCCATCGACGCCGTACCTTCCTGACGGCGTCAGGCCTCGGCCCGAGCGGAGCCGGGCGCCCGGTCGAACACGCAGTCGCCGCACAGCCCGCCGCCGGGACAGCGCCAGTACAGGCAGCAACTGCGCCGGCGGAACGCCGGACCGTGTGGGGAACCCGTGCCGCGCAGCGCCTCGTCGTCGAAGAGCTCGGCCGCCAGGGCGCGGGCCCGTGCGGCCACGTCCGGCCGGTCGTGGCCGCGCGCGAAGGCGACGAGTTCGCGTACGGCCCCGGCGAGCGCGGATCCCGCGTTGCCCCGCAGCAGTTGCGGCGAAATGTTCCCGTCCCGCCGGAACGCCTCGGCCAGCGGGACCAGGTGCCCGTACTGGACCTCCTCTCGGATCCGGGCCGCCGTGCCGGGCAGTTCGGCCGTCCCCGCGAGCCACAGGTCGTCCGGGGAGGTGGACGCCGGGTCCCAGTGCAGGTGTCCGGGGGCCAGGGCGGGGATCCGTCCGAACAGCGCGGCCGGTCCCAGAGCGATGGACCAGAGCCGCGCGGCGAGCCCGAGGTGGGCGATGGAGGCGGCGACCCGGCGCTCGGGGGTCCTGAGCCGCGTCGCGACCCGGTCGACACGCGCGGCGAGCGGATCGTTCTCGCCCGCGTACAGCCGTTCCAGCGGCCGGTGTCCGCCGTCCGCCACCGGGGTGGTCCGCAGCGCGAAGAATCCTCCGACCGATGCCAATAGTGCCAGGTCCATGGCCTGCTCCCCTCCGTTTCCGGTCCGTCCGCGGTCCCGCTCCAAAGACCGGCCCCGCGAACACCGGCTGTGGCCTCCCAGCGGCTCACCGTATCCGCCGGGCGCCAACTTCTGACGGCTGGGGGCGGCAGGACTACCGTCGGGAGGAGGACGTCGGTCCGACGGGCGTACTACTGGGGCAGTACGCCGAAGTGGAGACTCAAGGACGACGACGTGGGGCCCCGGACGGGACATCGTGGTGTACATGAGCTCCCTTGCGTTGTCCGTGCTGTTGTCACTGATCTCCGCGGTCGCCTACGCGGCCGGGGCGATCATCCAGGAGCGCGTGGCCACGACCGATGACAACGCCTGGCACGCCCTGCTGCGCAACAGCGTGTGGTGGGTCGCCGTCGTCCTCAACGGCATCGGCGCGGTCCTGCACGTGGTGGCGCTCGCCTACGGTCCGCTCAGCCTGGTCCAGCCCCTCGGAGCGCTGACGATCGTCTTCGCGCTGCCGATGGCGGCCCTGTTCGTCGGGCGGCGGGCCGGGGCGACGGCATGGCGCGGGGCGCTGATGGCGACGGCCGGGCTCGGCGGACTGCTGGCGCTCACGGGGAACGCCGAGCCGCACACTTTGAACGGTGCCGAGCAGGCGCTGCTGGCCTCGGTGACGTTCGGGGCCGTCGCCGCGCTCGTCGCCCTCTCCCGTACGCTGCGCCGGCCGGTCCTGCGCAGCATCGTCCTCGCCACGGGCGCGGGCGCGGCGTTCGGTATGGCCTCGGTGTTCACGAAGACGGTGGCCGTGGAGTGGACGTCCGGTTCGGTGCGCTCGGGTGCGTTGCCGCTGCTGGTGATCGCCGGGCTCGCCGCGGCGGGCCTGTTCCTGTCCCAGGCGGCGTACCGGGGCGCGGGACTCACGGCCCCGCTGGCGACGGTGACGGTGGTCAACCCGGTGGTGGCCGCCGCCATCGGCATCACCCTGTTCGGCGAGCACTTCCGGCTCGGTGCTCCCGGCACCGTCCTGGCCCTGTCCTGCGGGGCGTTGGCCGCGGCGGGCCTCATCATGCTGACGCGGGAGCGGATGGATCGGGAACATGCCGACGAGGCGTGGGCCGACCCGGAGCCGGCGGGCCCCGGCGCCCGGCTCGCGGTCCCGGCCGGCGGCCCGGGCGTGGGGGACGCAATCCGCGGCGCGGACGGGCAGGAGGACAGAGGCCGCTCGGGGTCGTCCGATGCGTCCGCTCGGTCGGCCGTCCCGGAACCGGCGTCGGGTCCGCCGCCCACGGCTGCCAAGTCGTCGCCCCTGCCGCCGGGGCGCGCCGTGCCGCAGGTGGAGTTCGGCACGCCGAGCCCGCTCGGGGAGCAGCAGCGGCGCGGCGGAGCCACCCTGCGACGCTCCCGCTCCGAGCGGAGGGTCGAGACCCTGTTGCCGCCCGCCCGGAGGTAGCCGGACGGTCAGGCCCGACGCCGCCGCTCGCAGGCAGGCAGAGGGTCAGACCCTGACGCCGCCTGCTCGCAGGTAGGCGAGCGGGTCGACGTCCGAGCCGTAGCCGGGGCCCGTGCGGATCTCGAAGTGCAGGTGGGGCCCTGTGCTGTTGCCGGTGGAACCGGAGCGGGCGATGCGCTGCCCGCCGGAGACCGACTGCCCGGCGCGCACGTGGAGCGCGGAGAGATGGGCGTACTGGCTGTACTTGCCGTCACTGTGCCGGATGACGACCTCGTAGCCGTACGCTCCGGCCCAGCCGGCCGAGACGACGCGGCCCGGGGCCACCGACTTCACGGATGTCCCGGTGGGCACGGGGAAGTCCACACCGGTGTGGTAGCCGCTGGACCAGGAGCCGGCCTGGCGGTACGGGGTGCCGGTGCCGGCTGCGACCGGGGCGCTGAAGCCGGAGTGCCGCACGGCCCGTTCCGGGGCGGGCTGCTCCTTCTTGGGGGCGGCCTTCTTCGGCGCCTCCTGCTTCGGGGCCTGGCGCTCGGGCGCTTCCTTCTTGGGCGCCCGCTGCTTGGGGGCTTCCTTCTTGGGCTCGGCCCGGCGCTGGTCCGTCTTCTTCGTCCCGGGCGCGGCGGCCGAGGGCTTCGGAGCGGTCTGCCGTGCGGGCTTCCCGGCGCTCGCCCCCTCCCCCGCCTTCGGGGCCCGGCTCCCGTCCAGGCTCAGCCGCTGTCCGGGGAAGATCAGATTCGGGTCGTCCCCGACGACGGTGCGGTTGGCGGCGTAGAGGCCCTGCCAGCCGCCGGGGACCCGACGGTCGGCCGCGATCCCGGAGAGGGAGTCGCCGCTCGCGACGGTGTACGCGTCACGCTTGCCCGGCACGTGGGTGGGCGTCGTCGCGGCGGGACGGGTCTGCGCCTTCCTGGGCGGTGCGCTCTGCGGCGCCGCCGCTGCCTGGGCCGTCCGGCTGCCCGCGCTCTGCGGGGCGGTCCCGGTCCCCGGGGCGGTCTCGGGTGCGTCGCCGCCGCGCGTGAGCCCCGCCCGTACGGAACAGGTGGGCCAGGCCCCGGGCCCTTGCCCGTCCAGCACCCGTTCGGCGATGGCGATCTGCTGATCCCTGGTGGCGAGGTCGGCGCGTGGGGCGTACTGCGTGCCGCCGAAGGCGGCCCAGGTCGAGGCGGTGAACTGGAGCCCGCCGTAGTAGCCGTTGCCGGTGTTGACGGTCCAGTTGCCGCTGGACTCGCACGCGGCGACCTTCTCCCAGACCTCGCCCGAGGCGGCCCCGGCCGAGGCCGCGGTGATGAGTGGGAGCGCGATGCCCGCGCCGCCCGCCGTCACCGTGAGTGAGGCACGGTTGATTCGACTGGGCTGATATCTGCGGTGCCGTCCGGTCGCGGCCATACGTGGCTCCCCCACTGGCTTCGGTACATCTCGCAAGGGGCAACGTAGGTCCGCAGAGTGACTGATCACAAGCAAAACGTGAGACTCGGCCGCCCCTGGCCGGTCCATGGCCGAATACCGCCGCCCTGAACGCCCTTCACCTGGATGCGTTCAGCCCTCGGGGGACTCTTCCGGCCAGGCCCAACCTGGCTGAGACGTGGCGTCGGCCCGTCGGGAACCACAGGGCGGCCATCGATGGAGAGCGCTCTCCGTCAGGCTATGAGGACGCCCATGACGGATGATCGGCGGGCGGGCGGAGCACCCGCCCTGGAGGACGTGGCGCGAGCCGCCGGCGTCTCCCGCGCCACCGTCTCCCGGGTCGCCAACGGGGTGCGCCATGTCGACCCGGTGATCCAGGAGGCGGTGCGGCACTGGCCTGCCGTCCGCCGCTGACCACGGTCCGCCGGCCGGTGGAGGGGATGGCCGCGGAGATGACCCGCCTGCTGCTGGACCGGTCGGAGCGGCCGGACGGCCCGGTGATCTCCGTGATCTTCGAGCCGGAGCCGGTGGTGCGGAGCTCGGCCTGGACGACGGACGCCCGGGACCGCGGGACCACGGACGTGTCGACTGGGCGAGTGGTGGGTGCAGACCTGAACGACGTTGCCTCCGGGACCTGTTGGGCGAGGGGCTCACCGGCGTGCGGCAGGATCCGTTCATGGCCCCTTCCCTGCCCTCTCCCCCGCCCCGCGTCCGGGTCGCCGCCTATGTGATCCGGCGTCACCCCTCCCCCGCTCTGCTGGTGTTCGACCACGTGGACTTCCCCGAGGCCGGCACCCAGGTGCCCGCGGGCGGTGTCGCGCCCGGCGAGGATCCGGAGCGGGCCGTGCTGCGCGAGGTTGCCGAGGAGACCGGGCTGACCGAGGCCCGCGTCGTCCGGCGGATCGCGGTGGACGGCCGGCCGCATCCCGGGACCGGCCGGCCCCGGCTGACCACCTACCTCCTGCTCGACGCCCCGCCGGACGGCCCCGTGGAGTGGGAGCACCGGGCCCGTGGCGACGGGGACGACGCGGGGATGCGGTTCGCCTGCCGGTTCGCGCCGCTCCCCCTGGCGCACCCGCTCGCCGACGCCCAGGACGCGCACCTGGGCCGGGTGGACCCGCGCTGGGTCGCGCGGGGCGAGGCGGCGGGCCGGCCCGAGGAGGCGCGTCCTCTCAGGTGACCGAGGTCCGGTGCCGCTCCCGTACCGCCTCGACGGCCGTACGCGGCGGGATGCCCGGCCCTACCGGCTCCGGACGGCTGCCGCCCCGGGTCAGGAAGTCGGCGAGCGGGAGTGTGGCCGCGCCCACGGTGACCGCGTCCGGGCCGAGGCGGCCCATCTCGATGGTGGTGCGGGCCGCCGCATGACTCAGGGCGTACCCGTTCGCGTACCGGCGGATCTCCGGCAGCAGGCGCGGGCCGAGGAGAAGGCCCGCCCAGCCGCCGATCAGGACCCGCTCGGGCAGGAAGAGGTTCACCAGGTCGGCGAGGGCCGCGCCGAGGCATTCGGCCGTCTCGTCGAGCAGCGCGAGGGCCACCGGGTCCGGGGTGGCGCCCCGGCGTGCCGGGTAGGCGGCGGTGAGCAGGGCGGCGAGCGCGGTCTCGTCGTCGGCGTCCTCGGGCAGCGGGCCGCCCGCCTCGCGCCAGCGCTCGCGCAGGGCTTCCGCGCCCGCGTACGCCTCCAGGCAGCCGATGGACCCGCAGCGGCACCGGCGGCCTCGGAGCTGAACGGTGGTGTGGCCCCATTCGAGGGCGAGGCTGGTGCGGTCCTCGTCGAGGATGTCACCGCGGTCGACGCAGGCACCCACACCCGAGCCGATCAGGGCGATGGCGGCGGCTCCCGCGCCCCGCCCACCGCCGAACCACATCTCGGCCTGGCCGAGCGTCTTGGCGCCGTTGTCGATGAAGAGCGGCACCTCGGGCGGTACGTCGACCGCTTCGCGCAGCAGCTGTTCGAAGGGGACCGCCCGCCAGCCGATCGTCTGGCCGTGCACCACCGCGCCACGGGTGCCGTCGGGACCTTCCGGGCCGTCGCGCTCGATGATGCCGGGGACCCCGATCCCGATGCCGAGGAGCCGGCCCGGGTCGGCGCCCGCGTCGCGCAACACGTGCGCGACGCCGGTGCGGACATGGGCGACGATGCGCTCGACGTCGTAACCGTGCTGGGCCAGCAGCCGTTCCGTGCGGGCCAGTTCGGTGAGGGAGAGGTCGAACAGCTCGACGCGGACCCGGGTCTCGCCGATGTCGATGCCGATGAGGAGGCCGCCGTCCGGGGCGACGCGCAGCAGCGTACGGGGGCGGCCGCCGTCGGAGTCGACGATGCCGGCCTCCTCCAGCAGGCCCTCGGCGGACAGCTCCGCGACGACGTTGCTGATGGAGCCTGAACTCAGGCCCGTGACCGGGCCGAGCTCCTGACGGCTCAGCGGGCCGTCGAAATACAACCGTTGCAATACCCGCGCCCGGTTGCCCCGCCGCAGGTCACGCACGGTTCGTCTG
The DNA here is from genome assembly GCF_002832675.1 of Streptomyces sp. S063. Lineage (NCBI taxonomy): Bacteria > Bacillati > Actinomycetota > Actinomycetes > Kitasatosporales > Streptomycetaceae > Streptomyces > Streptomyces sp. S063. The sequence continues at coordinate 7,020,476 of NZ_CP021707.1, read as the reverse complement.
TTGCGCTCGGCCATGGTGCTCCTTCCCGTCCAGGAACATACCCCGGCCCGAGGCCTTGACGCGACCTTCTCTCACCTCTTAACTCACAGCATAAATTAAGCCATGGAGGCCGTTCGGTTCCCGAACGCAGCCACCCCCGGAAAGGGGCCACCTCTCATGCGTCACCTCAGAGCCGCAAGCGCCGTCACCCTCGCCCTCTCCATCGCCGTGGCCGCCACCGGATGTGGTGGGGGAACCACGTCGGGCGGCAGCAACGAGTCGCCGAAGACCCTCACCTACTGGGCGTCCAACCAGGGCCCCAGCATCGAGGCCGACAAGAAGATCCTCACTCCCGAGCTGAAGAAGTTCGAGAAGGAGACCGGGATCAAGGTGAAGCTGGAGGTGGTGCCGTGGGCCGACCTGCTCAACCGGATCCTCGCGGCCACCACCTCCGGTCAGGGCCCGGACGTGCTGAACATCGGCAACACCTGGTCGGCCTCGCTCCAGGCGACCGGCGCACTCCTGCCGTGGGACGACAAGAACTTCGAGGCGATCGGCGGCCGGGACCGCTTCGTCGACTCGGCGGTCGCCTCGGCCGGCAAGGAGGGCGAACCGCCCGCCGCGGTGCCGCTGTACTCGCTGGCGTACGCCCTCTACTACAACAAGAAGATGTTCGCCGAGGCGGGCGTCGAGAAGCCCCCGGCCACCTGGGACGAGCTGGTCGCGGCCGGCCGGAAGATATCCAAGGACGGCAAGTGGGGGCTGGGCGCCGAGGGAGGCAACCTCTCCAACAACATCCACCAGACCTTCGTCCTGGGCCGGCAGCACGGCGCCGACTTCTTCGACGAGGACGGCAAGGCGACGTTCACCTCGGACGGTGCGGTCGCGGCGGTGAAGCAGTACATCGACTTCATGGCCAAGGACAAGATCATCGCCCCGGGCAACGCGGAGTACGCCCAGAACCAGTCGCTCACCGACTTCGCCAAGGGCAGGACGGCGATGGTGCTGTGGCAGGCGGCCGCCTCCACCTTCGCCGCCCAGGGCATGAAGCCGGAGGACTGGGGCGCGGCCCCGGTGCCGGTCCCTTCGGGCGCCCCGGGCACCGGCAAGCAGGTCAACTCCATGGTCGCGGGCATCAACATGGCGGTGTTCAAGAACAGCAAGAACATCGACGGTGCGAAGAAGTTCGTGAAGTTCATGACGAGCGACGCCGAGCAGAAGCTGCTCAACAAAACCTACGGCTCCATCCCGCCGGTCAAGGCCGCCCAGGCCGACGACGCGTTCGCGGCCCCCGACCTCAAGGTCCTGCGCGACACCCTCGCCACCAGCGCCGCCCCGCTCCCCCAGGTTCCCAACGAGTCGCAGTTCGAGACGGCCGTGGGCACGGCGGTCAAGGAGCTGTGGGCGGACGCGGCGGCCGGACGCCCTGTGACCGAGGAGTCGGTCAGGGCGCGCCTGGAGAAGGCCCAGCAGACGATGCAGCAGTGAGGCCCTGATCCATGACCGCCACCGTCATCACGGACCCCGAGGCCGACACGTCGGCCGGCAGGGGGACGAGCCGGGGCACCGGGGGTGCGCGCAGGAGACTGCCGCGCATCCCCGACCGGATCCGCCACCCTATCTCCTGCTTCTGCCCGCCGTCCTGCTGGAACTCCTCATCCACATCATCCCGATGGTCATCGGGATCGTGATGAGCTTCCGGCAGCTCACGCAGTTCTTCATCAGCAACTGGGGCGCCGCGCCCTGGTCCGGCCTCGACAACTACCAGATCGCCGTCGATGTCAACGCGCCGATCGGTGAGGCCCTGCTCCACTCGTTCTTCGTCACCTGCGTCTTCACGTTCTTCTCCGTCGGCCTGGCCTGGCTGCTCGGCACAGCGGCAGCGATCCTGCTCCAGGAGAGCTTCCGGGGCCGGGGCGTGCTGCGGACGATCTTCCTGGTCCCGTACGCCCTGCCGGTCTACGCGGCCGTCATCACCTGGGCGTTCATGTTCCAGCGGGACAACGGGATGATCAACCACGTCCTGCACGACCAACTCGGCCTCACGGACGAGCCGTCGTTCTGGCTGATCGGCGACAACAGCCTCTACACCCTGATCATCGTCTCGGTGTGGAAGGGCTGGCCGTTCGCCTTCCTCATGCTGATGGCCGGGCTCCAGAACATCCCGCGCGAGCTGTACGAGGCCGCCTCGATCGACGGCGCGGGCATCTGGCAGCAGATCCGCCGGATCACACTGCCCTCGCTGCGCCCGGTCAACCAGGTACTGGTCCTGGTGCTTTTCCTGTGGACGTTCAACGACTTCAACACCCCGTTCGTGCTGTTCGGGAAGTCGGCGCCGGAGAACGCGGACCTGATCTCGATCCACATCTACCAGTCGTCGTTCGTCACCTGGAACTTCGGCACCGGATCGGCGATGTCCGTCCTGCTGCTGCTCTTCCTGCTGATCGTGACGGCCGTCTACCTGTTCCTCACGTCGCGCGGAAGGAAGGGCGCCGATGTCTAGCCTCACCCGGCCGACCCGCACCGCCCGGTCGCGGGCCCGCTCGCCGATGGCGGCCCCGCAGTCCTTCCTGTGGACTCGGCGCATCATCCTGACCCTGCTCGCCGGCTTCGTCCTGCTGCCGGTCTACGTCATGGTCAGCAGCTCGCTGAAGCCGCTCCAGGACGTGTCGGGGAAGTTCCAGTGGTTCCCGTCGACGCTGACGATCCAGCCGTACTTCGATATCTGGGAGACCGTCCCGCTCGCCAAGTACTTCGTCAACTCCCTGATCGTGGCGGGCTCGGCGACGGTGCTGTCGGTGACGATCGCGGTGTTCTCGGCGTACGCGGTGAGCCGCTACCGGTTCCGGGGCAAGCGGGTCTTCACCGTCACCGTGCTCTCCACGCAGATGTTCCCGGGGGTCCTCTTCCTGCTCCCGCTGTTCCTCATCTTCGTCAACATCGGCAACAGCACCGGCGTCGCGCTGTACGGATCGCGCGGCGGACTCATCCTCACCTACCTGACGTTCTCGCTGCCGTTCTCCATCTGGATGCTGATCGGGTACTTCGACTCCATCCCCCGGGACCTGGACGAAGCGGCCCTGGTCGACGGCTGCGGCCCGGTCCGCGCGCTCTTCCAGGTCGTCGTACCGGCAGCCGTGCCGGGCATCGTCGCGGTCTCCGTCTACTCCTTCATGACGGCCTGGGGCGAGGTGCTCTTCGCCTCCGTCATGACGAACGACGCCACCCGGACCCTCTCCGTCGGCCTCCAGGGCTACGCCACGCAGAACGACGTGTACTGGAACCAGGTCATGGCCGCGTCCCTCGTCGTCAGCGTCCCGATCGTCGTCGGCTTCCTGCTCCTCCAGCGCTACCTGGTGGCCGGCCTCACCGCCGGAGCCGTCAAGTGACCTTCACAGAAAGGCAGTACGTGTCCGACCTCAACGCACTCCCGGCCGACTTCACCTGGGGCGTCGCCACCGCCGCGTACCAGATCGAGGGGGCCGTGGCCGAGGACGGCCGCTCCCCCTCCATCTGGGACACGTTCTCGCACACCCCCGGCAAGGTCGACGGCGGCGACACGGGCGACGTGGCCTGCGACCACTACCACCGGGTCCCCGAGGACATCGGCCTGATCAAGCGGCTCGGCGCGGACGCGTACCGCTTCTCGATCGCCTGGCCGCGCGTCGTGCCCGGCGGTGACGGGCCGGTCAACAAGGCGGGCCTGGACTTCTACGACCGGCTCGTGGACGGACTGCTGGAGGCGGGCGTCACCCCGTTCGCCACGCTCTACCACTGGGACCTGCCGCAGGTGCTCCAGGACCGGGGCGGCTGGACCGTACGGGAGACCTCGGAACACTTCGCGGCGTACGCCTCCCATGTGGTCGAACGCCTGGGCGACCGGGTGAAGGACTGGGCGACGCTCAACGAGCCGCTGTGCTCGGCCTGGATCGGGCACCTGGAGGGCCGGATGGCCCCGGGCCTCACCGACCTGACCGCCGCCGTGCGCGCCTCCTACCATCTGCACCTGGGCCACGGTCTCGCCGTCCGGGCGATCCGGGCGGCCTCCTCGGACGCCCGGGTCGGCATCGTCAACAACCTCAGCCCGATCGAGCCGGCGAGCGGGAGTGAGGCCGACCTCGCCGCCGCCCGCCGTGCCGACGGCCACATCAACCGCTGGTGGCTGGACCCGATCCTGGGCCGCGGCTACCCGCAGGACATGGTGGAGGAGTACGGTGTCGAACTCCCGATCCAGCCAGGCGACTTGGAGGCGATCGCGGCCCGGCTGGACTGGCTGGGGCTGAATTACTACTTCCGGCAGATCGTCACCGCCGACCCCGACGGGACCGCACCGCACGCCCGGCAGGTCCCCGTCCCCGGCGCCCGGCTCACCCACATGGACTGGGAGGTCCACGCGGAGGGCCTGGAGCAGCTGTTGCTGCGGCTGACCGAGGAGTACGGCGTCGCGCGGATCTACGTCACCGAGAACGGTTCGGCGTACGAGGACGTCGTCGCGGCGGACGGCTCGGTGCACGACCCGGAGCGCGTCCGCTATCTGGAGGAGCACCTCGCCGCCTGCGCCCGCGCGGTCGCCGAGGGCGCCCCGCTGGCCGGTTACTTCGCCTGGTCCCTGATGGACAACTTCGAGTGGGCGTACGGCTACGACAAGCGGTTCGGCCTGGTCCACGTGGACTACGCGACGCAGCGCCGTACGGTCAAGAGCAGCGGGCTCCGGTACGCGGAGCTGGTCCGGGAGCACGCGGTACGCCGCGCCGGCCGGACGGCCGCCTGACCCGCTTCTCTCCCGCCTCTCCCCGGCAGTCCTCCGGCCGCGGCACACTCCCGTCGCGGCCGGAGGGCTTTTCGCATCGCCGGGCAGCCGCTAGGAGGAGGGCGCCCACGGCTTCAGCATGTCCTTCATCGCGTCCGTCAACGCGAACTGGAGCAGCGGACCGTAGGTCACGCGGCCGACGCCGAGGCGGCGGAAACGCTCCAGGTCGTGCTTGACGGGATGCGCCGTGGTGTTCACCGGAACGGCGACGGCCGCGGTCACCGCCGCGAGCAGCTCGTCGTCGTCCTGGATGCGCACCGGGTAGACGCTGTCGGCGCCGGCCTGCTCCAGGGCGCGCAGCCGCTCGATCACCTCGTCGAGGACGTCGGAGGGCTTCTCCGCGTGCACGAAGAGGTCGGTGCGCCCGTTGACCCAGACCGGGACGCCCGCGTCGTCGGCCGCGGCACGCAGACCCGCGACGTAGCTCGCGTGCTCCTGCGTGCCGCGCACGCGTCCGCCCTCGGAGTGGACGGTGTCCTCGACGTTGAGACCGACACCGCCGGCCTCGATCAGACCTGCGACGAGATCCGCGGGCTTCTGGCCGTAGCCGGATTCCAGGTCCACGGAGACGGGGACGTCGACCGCCGCGATGATCGGCCTGACGGCGGCGAGCACCTCCTCGAAGGTCTGGCCCTCCTGGTCCTCGGCCCCGCGGGAGTCGGCGAGCGGGTGGCTGCCGATGGTCAGCGCGGGGAAGCCCGCGGCGACCGCGGTCCGCGCGGACCAGACGTCCCAGACGGTGGGCAGCACGAGCGGTTTGTGGTCGGCATGCAGTTGCTTGAGGCGTTGAGCGCGCTCAACGGTGGTTCCAAAGTCCATGCCGAGGACGCTACCCCGCATCGTCCGAGAACGACGCGACGAGCCCGCGGCGGCAGCGGGGTCGGGGCGGCGCGGAGGCGTTGCGGGCCCCGCCGGACCAGCGCCGGTAGACGCCGAACTCGTAGCGCGAGTAGCCCCACGAAGCGGCCCCGCGCACCGGCGGGGCCGCTCACTGGTCCTACGTCGTGCCGCCGGGGACCGCTCCGCCCGGGAGAACGGCGGGACGGCTCCCCCGGGATCAGGCGGTGTGCAGCCTCAGGCCGTACCGGTTGAGGATCTCGTTGATCGGCTGGTACCAGGTCTCGCCGCCGCTGGTGCAGTTGCCCCAGCCGCCGGAGGTGACGCCCTGGGCCTGGTCGCCGCTGATGAACGAGCCACCGGAGTCGCCGCCCTGGGCGCAGACGCTCGTCTTGGTCATCTGGTGGACCGCGCCCTGGCTGTAGTTGACGGTCTCGTTCTTGGCGAGGACGCGGCCGCAGTGCCAGCGCGTGGTGGAACCGGAGCGGCAGATCGAGGCGCCGATGGGGGCCTCGTTCGAGCCACGGACGAGCTGGTCGGGAACGGTGCCCCAGCCGAGCACGACCGGCACGGTCCACCACCCGCTGCCGACGTTCACCCAGGCGTAGTCGTTACCGGGGAAGGACGAGCCCTGGAAGTTGCCGATGTAGGAGTTGTCCCAGCCGCGGACCTGCTGGCCGACGCCGCCGCAGTGCCCGGCGGTGACGAAGCCGCCGTGCACGGAGAAGCCGATGGAGCAGCGGACGTTGCCCGTGTAGTACGGGTCGCCGCCGACCGTTCCGGCGGCGAAGGTCTGCGGGGCCTGGGCGGTCGTCCTCACCGTGACGGGACCGGCTTTGCGGGCCTTCGCGACGAAAGCGCGGACATCGTTGTCACCCTGCTCTGCGGCGACGACGTTCACGACGACACGGCTGGTGGCCGGGTCGACGTGCCAGCTGCTCACACCGGACGGGGCCTTCAGGGCGTCGATCCGCGCCTTGGCCGCGTCGAGGCTCTTGGCCGAGTGCTCGACGAGCCGGGTGTCGGCACCGGTCGCCCGTACGGCTTCAGCTTTCTCGGTGGTGGTGACCGCGACGGTGAGCTTGCCGGTCTTCGCGTCGAGCCAGGATCCCCCGAAGGCGGAGCCGGCGGCGCGCTGCGCCTTCTTCTCCAGGGCGGTGGCGGCCTTCTCGTCGGCGAGCCGGGTGAGGGCCTGCTTCTCGGTGAGGCCGAGATCGCGCTGCATCGCGGAGAGCAGGGCAGCGGAGGCGGCGGGTTCGGCGGGGGCGGGCGCGGCGGAGGCAGACACCGGACCGGCGGCGGTCCAGGCTCCGAGTACCAGGAGCGCGGACAGACCGGTCCGCAGCAGGGTTGCGTGTCTCAAGGGAGTGACCCTTCCTGTGGTTCCAACGACGACGTGGGGGTGGAACGGGAGGCGTCCGGGAGCGCGATCCGATCGTGCCGCTTGAGAGCGCTCTCAGATGTGCCGTTCCCGGACTGTAGCGGAGTTACAGAGTCAGGTCCATGCCAATGACAGAGGTGTGCCGGAAGGGTTCGGGGCGCCGTGCGCACCCGGGTTGAGTAGGCGTACTCATCCGGCCCGCGGGGACTGGCCCTACGGTCACAGGAACACGGGGCAGGACCCGGTGGCAGGACCAGGTGGAGGAGCAGAACATGGCCGGATCACGCCGTAGACGGTGGAGAACAGCGCTCACCGGCGCACTGGCGGGTTCGCTGGTCGTGGTATTGGGCGCGTGCGGCGTCATGGACACGAAGGACGACCGCCGAGCCGCGGAGGAGGTGGCCGAGAAGCACTTCCCCGGGCAGCTCAAGGCGATCGAGGCCCGCACGCTCTTCCCGGGATCCGGTGGCTCGGAGGTCGCGTTCGCGGTGACCGACGACCGCGACGCCGTGGTCCGGCTCCGCATCGACGCGGACTCGGCGGACCGGCGCATGTGCGACCGGAAGGAGTGTGCGGGCGTGCTGGCCGAGGCCCTGCAGCGCGGCCGGCAGCAGGCCGAGGACTTCCGTACGCTCCGGGGCGCCTTCGACGCCTGCGGTTACGAGCTCATCGCCCTGGGCACGACCGGCACGTCGCCCTACGTGATCGCCGAGCTGACGAACGCCACCGTGGCGAAGGTGCTCGGCGAGATCGGGGAGTGCGTCCAGCGCTGGGTCACCGCGAGCGGGGCGGACAGCACGTTGGCGAAGGCTCAGGCCTCGCACGTGAACGTGGTCTCCCCGTCCGTCGCGGAGCGCCGGGACCGGGGCAAGGACTCCTGGCCCACGGTGATGCGGCTCACCCGGAGCAGCCTGCTGGCCTCGCTCAACAAGCACGCCTACGTCTCGGCGAGTTACGAGATCGAGGCGGGCCGGGTCGACACGACGGGCCGCGCCCGGGTGGTCCGCACGTTCCGGGAGCGCGAGAAGTTCGGCGAGACGGTGCAGAACGCGGTGGAGGAGCAACTGCGCGCCACCTACCCCCGGGTGGTGATGAGCACCTACCAGTGGATCTGGCAGCTGGAACCGGGCCGCGTGGACCGGCAGACCGGCTACGTCCTGTTCTGCCCCGAGCCGGGGGCGGACGGGCGGTGCGTCAACCCCGACGACGCGGCCCTGGTGACCACGGACGGGCGCGGCAACCCGGTCGGAGAGATCCGCCTCGTCCACGACGTCCGCGAGGGCACGGGGGCGCTGCGGCTGCCGCCGTACTGACGGGCCGGTCGGGCCCCGTCGGGCACCCTCTAGGGTCGGAAGCATGACGACACCCCTTGCAGGCAGCGCTTTCGACTCGCTCCGCCTCGACGCCGTGACCGACCAGGAGGCACTGCGCCGGGCCTACGAGCTGCCCGGAGCCGCGGCCATCCGCAAGCAGATGACCGAACTGACCGAGCAGACACAGCGGTTGATCGGATGCTCGTCACTGGTCCTGGTCGCCAGCGCGGACGCCGCGGGCAACTGCGACGTCTCGCCGCGCGGCGGCCCGGCCGGGTTCGTCTCCGTACTGGACGCACGGACGGTGGCGATACCGGACGCGACCGGCAACAAGCGGCTGGACACCCTGCAGAACGTGATCGCCACCGGACGGGCCGGGCTGCTGTTCTTCGTTCCGGGGCGCACCACGACGCTCCGGGTGAACGGCCGGGCGTGTGTCTCCACCCGTCCGGAGCTGCTGTCGCAGCTCACCGCCGTGGGCAAGCCGCCGGCCAGCGCCCTGGTGATCGGGATCGAGGAGGTCTACCCGCACTGCCCCAAGTCGCTGCTGCGCAGCGGGGCCTGGAAACCGGAGCAGTGGCTCCCGGCGGACGCCCAGCCGACCTCGGCCGAGGTGACGCTGGCGCAGCTGCGGATGCCGGAGCTGACGATCGCCGACATCGAGCGGCGCGAGGCGGAGTCGCTGAAGTACCGGTACGAGTAGGAGTCCGCCTTGCCGTCGGAGATGTTCTAGGCGTGCTCGCGTGCGGCGCGATCGAGGACGTACTCACGGCCGAGCGCATGACCGCCTGCTTCGGCCGCCCCATCGAGGTGTCCCGGCCCGCCGGCCGACGGCTGGCGCGCGCCGACGGCAACGCGTAGGCACGGACCGAGCGCGGTCGTCCGGCTCAGGGAGCCAGGAGAGGCAGTCCAGCGGTACGCCACAGATCACGGAAGCCGTCCCGCGCCCCGGGCACGTTCCCGGCCGGTCCGCTCGCCGCCCGCCGGGCCGCGTCCGCCGCCTCCTCGGCCGCCGTACGCCAGGCCCGTACCGCCGCCCCGATCCCCGCGGATCCGTCGATCGGCTCCCAGCCCGGGTCTCCGTGGGCCGCGAACCCGGCCCACGCAGCGGTCATGCGCCGGGACAGCTCTTCGTCGGCCTCGCCGGGCGGGCCGCCGACGAGGAAGTGGACACTCTCCTCATGGAGGTTGCCGAAGGCGAACGGGATGTCCGCGCAGTGCCAGGCGCGGACCCGCCGCCCCGCCCGGTCCCGGCGGCGGTCGAAGCGGGCGAGGAAGGCCCGGCCGCCTGCCCGGGCATGGGCCTCGGCGAGGCGGGAGCTGTACTCGCCGAAGAGGAGGCCGGAGTGGAGGGAGAGGTAGACGTCCAGCACCCCGGCGTCGGGCAGGCGTTCGCGGTGGCCTTCGACGAGCGAGGCCGGAAGGCCGAAGTCTGCTGCGAAGACGGCCAGTTGTTCCTCTGTCGTGATCCTCGCGCTGCTGCCGACCGCGTCCAGGAGCCAGCACTCCTCCGTGGTGTGACAGACCAGCAGCTCCACCGCACCGCCCGCGCCGGCCGCCAGGGCCTCCAGCGGATCGGCGGTCAGGAGGGCGCCGTCGGCGACCGGGCCGTAGATCGCCGGATCGTAGTGGCGCTGCCCCGACGCAGGGTCCTGGGCGTACCGCGCGCACACCCGGTCCGTGGCGGCCACGAGGGCCTCCGGCGGAGCGGCGAGCAGGCCGGCGCGGGTGGCGGGCACCCCGGCCTCCGCCGCGACCTCGGCCGTGGTGCGGGCCGCTTGCTCCCGGCCGGCGAAGGCGTTGACGGCGCTGTGCAGGACAGCGCGGCGGAACAGGCCGCGCGCCCGGTCGGCCACCGCCAGGCAGGCGACGGAGGTCGCACCCGACGACTGCCCGGCCAGGGTCACCCGGTCGGGCGAGCCGCCGAACGCGGCGATGTTGTCGCGGACCCATTCCAGGGCGGCGATCTGGTCGAGGAGCCCCCGGTTGTCGGGGAAGGCCGCGGACCCGCCTGCGGCGCCGGTTTCGACATCGGCGTCGGACATGCCGGCGTCGACGACGGGCACGTCGGCATCGACATCGGGCACGTCGGCGCCGGGCACGTGGCCGAATCCCTCGAAGCCGAGACGGCTGTTGAGGGTGACGACGACGAGCCCTTCGCCCGCCAGCGCGGTGCCGTCGAAGTCGGGCTGGGCCGAGGATCCGAAGACGTACGCTCCGCCGTGGATCCAGACCAGCACGGGCAGGCCGCCCGGTCCGTCAGCGGGCGTCCAGATGTTCAGCGTGAGGATGTCCTCGTCACCGGGTGACCAGACCGGCGCGCCCGGCAGTTCGGCCGACTGCGGGGCCACCGGGCCGAAAGCGGCACAGTCGCGCACGCCGACCCAGGGTTCCGGCGGCCGCGGCTCCCTGAACCGGAGACGACCGAACGGCGGTGCGGCGTACGGGAGTCCGCGCAAGACGACGATGCCGTGGTCCCGGGGGGCGCGCCGCCCCCGCACCAGCCCGGTCTTCGTCGTGAACACGTCCACGGTGCCCGCTCCCCCGCTTCTGCCCCGTCCGGCGTTCGGCGTGGCCGGGTCAGCATCCCAGCACGCTCGCGCTCACCGCCAGCGCATTGATCTTGGTCCGCACGTCTACGGGCCCCACGTCCGCGCTTCCTACGCGCCGGTCAGCTCACGGACGGTCGCCATATCGCTGAAGGGGAGCAGATCGCCCCGGATGCTCTGGTGGGGTTCGCTGCCCTTGCCCGCGATGAGCACGATGTCGTCCGGCCCCGCCTCCGCCAGGGCGGCGGCGATGGCCGGGCGGCGATCGGTCAGTCGTTCGAACGGCGTCCCGGTCGACGCGATGCCCTCCCCGATCTGGTCGAGGATGGCCTCGGGGTCTTCGTAGCGGGGGTTGTCGGAGGTGAGGACGCACAGGTCGGAGTGGGTGCCCGCGATCGCGCCCATCTCGGCGCGCTTGGTGGTGTCGCGGTCGCCGCCACAGCCGAAGACGGTGATGACCCGGCCCCGGGCGAAGCCGCGGATGGTGGTGAGGACCTTGTTGAGGGAGTCCGGTGAGTGGGCGTAATCCACGATCACCGAGGCGCCCCCGGGGATCTGGAGGCGCTCGAAGCGGCCCGGGATCTGCGGCATCCGCTCCAGCGCGTCGACCAGCCCGGCCAGACCGTGGCCCAGGAGATGGCACGCGGCCACCGTTGCCAGCGCGTTGGCGACCGAGAACCGGCCCGGCGACGGGATCGCCGCCGGATACTTGCGACCGTCGTGGTGCAGGGTGAACCGGGAGCCCCAGGCGTCCACGGTGAGGTCGCTCGCGCGGTAGTCCGCGTCGCCGTCCAGCGCGTACGTGGTCACCGCGCCGGGCATCAGCTTCCGGATTGCGGCACCCACCGGGTCGTCGGCGTTGACGACGGCGCGTCGGCACAGGCCCTGGAAGAGGCGGAGTTTGGCGTCCCGGTAGTTCTCCATGGTGCCGTGGTCGTCGAGGTGGTCCTGGGTCAGGTTGGTGAAGACTCCGACGTCGATGAACGTCCGGTCCAGGCGGTGCGTCAGCAGCCCCATCGACGTGGCCTCCAGGACGACGCTTCCGCACACCCGGTCGCGCATGTGTCCCAGCAGGTACTGGAGATCGGGCGATTCCGGAGTGCTGAGCATGGAGGGCGGCATCGGGATGAGCTCGTCCCCGATTCGGCTGCCCGCGGTGCCGATCACTCCGACCCGGGCCTGCTCGGCGAGCCGCAGCACCGACTCGGTCATGTACGAGACCGATGTCTTGCCGTTGGTCCCGGTGATGGCGATCAGGTCCATCGCCCGGCCCGGTTCGCCGAAGTAGCGCGAGGCCACCACCGCGGCGGCCTTGCGTACATCGGGGACGCGTACGGCGCACACGTCGCCCAGTGCCCTGGGCAGGGGTGGCGCCTGTTCGTCGACGAGTACGGCGACCGCGCCGCGTGCGACGGCCGGGGCGACGGCGATCGGGCCGCCGGCGGCATGGCCGGGCACCGCGGCGAAGACGGAACCGGGGGTGACCCGGTCCGCGTCGAACGTCACGCCGGCGGTGACGTCCGTGCGGTCGGGGGTTCCCCGGAGCACATGGTGGTCCTGCCCGGCCATGAGGTCGCTCAGCTGCACGATGATCCCTTCGAGTGCGGCGTCGGCCGGGTGGTGCGCCGTCGCCGGGCAACGGCACGGGCGGGTGCGCCGCGGGCCGCGTGGTGCTGTGGAGCCGATCGGGGAACACACACCTCCGGCGGACGCCCGGGGGCGGCGCGGGCTCCGTCGCTCAGCGCGCCGGAGAGGTGGTGTCAGTGGGGGGGAGGCGGCGGGCCGGAGCGGTTACGCCTGGGGCGTGGAACGTCGGATGCGGCTGCCGGGAACGGTCGCGAACACCGCTAGCCGTGGCCGTGCAGCGCGGTACGGCCCGTGCCGGGCGCCGCGTCGGCGAGCGCCGGGGGCACGGCCGCTCGGGCGGCGGCCGGGGGCAGCGCGGAGGAGGCCCGGTGCGGGCACTTACTCGGCTCGGCGCTGCGTCCCATGGGTCGAGTGTACGGGGGGAGCGGACGGGCCCCGGTCCGCGTCGACCGGGCCCGTCCGGAGGCCACGGAAGGTCAGGGTGTGCTCTCGACGAGCCGGACGGTACCGAGGATCTTCAGCACGGTCGACTCGGGCACCTCGTCGTCGACGCCGCGGACACCGACGAACGTCCAGGAGAGCCTCTCCCCCGCATGGTTCTCGAAGGCGAATGCGGTCGCCTTGCCGTCGTAGGTGCAGCGGCCCGTCCCGTCGACTCCGGTCGAGGTGGCCGTCGCCATCCTCCCGGTGAGGCCGGACTTCGTGGTGAACGGCTCCGCGGCCCCGGTGGTGACCTTCTCCTTCGACGGCTGGGCGTAGCTGCCGTAGACCCACAGGCGGGCGTTGTCCCGGGCCGCTTGGGCGGTGTCGCGGGCGTCGGGCTCGGCCCGGGAGCCCACGGAAGCCAGCGGGGTGTCCTCCTGGGTGCCGTTGCCGTCGTCGTCGGAGCTGCACCACTTCTCCTGGAGGAGCGCCGGGGCGGCGAACCCGACGAGCGGGGTCTCGTCGGGGTCGCCGTTCTCCGCGACGTACGTCACCCATCCGGACGGCTTCACCGCCCAGTCCACCGGCACGTCGAAGGCGATGCCGCGCTTGGGGTTGATCACCGTCTTCCAGCCCGGCACGAGGGGCGCGGTGGCGTCCTCGGCTCCACCCCGGGGCTCCCCCGGGGACGCGGACGGCGAGACGACGTCCGCTCCGGCAGGCCCCGCGTCCGCCTTCCCGTCGTCCGCGTCGTCGCCGAGCACCAGGAATCCGGTGATCCCGGCGGCCAGCACGACGGCGGCCGCCGCGACGACGGCGATGGTCGGGCCACGGCGACGGCCGCCGGACGGAGGCGGGGGCGGGGCGGGGTGCGCACTCCAGGGGGCGGAGGCCCCGGCGGGCTGTCCGGCCGGCTCGGTCGGTGCGTTCCAGGGGCCGGTCGGGGCGCTCCCGGGAGCCGGCGGCTGTCCCGTGAGCGGCGGCCATGGTCGCTGCTGCTGGTGGCCGCCCCCGGGCGACTGCTGTCCGTACTCCATGGAGGGTCACCCTATGCCGAGCTTTTCGACGATTCGAACGTCCCGGCCTCCCACGAGTCTCCGTGCGTCGGGGCACCGGGCGCGACCTGCGTATGGTCCGTTTCGCGCCACCCGTGCGGGGCACCCGAATCCGATCTTCCCTTTGCGGCCGGAGCGGGACCGGAGTGGAATTGCGTACAGGGGACAGCGGTATCCGGTACAGCGGTATTCGGTACTTCCGGGAATTCCCGGAGGAAAGGACGTGCCATGAGCGACAGCGAGTGGGGGGACAACGTCTACCAGCCCCAGGAACCCGAGGCTTCCGACCCCGCCGAGCAGCTCGGCGCGGAGGACACGCTCATGGACCCCTCCGGCACCGGCGATCCGCTGGACGAGGGCTACGCCCCACCGGACCGCCCGTGGGTGGTCGAGGGACTCGGCACCACGGCCAACGAGCGGCACACCGGCGAGTCCCTCGAAACCCGGCTGACGAGGGAGGTTCCCGAGCCTGACGGCTCGCTCGGCGACGGTGTGGGCGATCTCGTGGACGGCGACGGCGAACCCTGGGACAACGAGGTGGGCGTCGCCCGCGCCGGCCGGCTGACCCAGCAGGCGGACGGGACGGTCCCGGCCACCCTCACCGCCAGCGACGTGGGCATCGACGGAGCGGCGGCGTCGGCCGAGGAGGCTGCGATGCACGTGATCCCCGAGCCGGGGGACGACGACGCGCTCCTGGAGCCCTCGCCTGTCCCGGGCACTTCCGGGTCCGATCCCGCCCCCGGCGGCACGACCGCCACGCCCTCGCCCTGAGCGGTCGGTCGGCGAGCGCCCGCCTCCGAACGCGGCTGCCCCCGCTCCCGTACTCCCGTCACCGAAGCACCGCAACCGAAGAGCGGCACGTACCGCACCCCCCAGGAGCACGCACATGAGCGGCACTGCTCAGATCGGTGTCACCGGACTCGCGGTCATGGGTCGCAACCTCGCCCGCAACTTCGCCCGCAACGGCTTCACCGTCGCTCTGCACAACCGCACCACGTCCCGGACCGACGCCCTCGTCGAGGAGTTCGGCGACGAGGGCACCTACGTCGCGGCGCACACGCCGGAGGAGTTCGTCGCGGCGCTGGAGCGCCCCCGACGCCTGGTGATCATGGTGAAGGCGGGGGACCCCACCGACGCGGTGATCCAGGAGTTCGCGCCGCTGCTGGAGGAGGGCGACGTCGTCATCGACGGTGGTAACGCCCACTTCGAGGACACGCGCCGCCGTGAGAAGGCGCTGCGCGAGCGCGGGATCCACTTCGTCGGCGTGGGGATCTCCGGCGGCGAGGAGGGCGCGCTGAACGGGCCCAGCATCATGCCGGGCGGTTCGGCGGAGTCCTACGCGTCGCTGGGCCCGATGCTGGAGAAGATCGCGGCACGGGCGAAGGACGGCACGCCGTGCACCGCGCACATCGGTCCGGACGGCGCGGGTCACTTCGTGAAGATGGTCCACAACGGTATCGAGTACGCGGACATGCAGCTGATCGCCGAGGCGTACGACCTGCTGCGCGCCGTCGCCGGGTACTCCCCCGCACAGATCGCCGACGTCTTCCGTACGTGGAACACCGGCCGGCTCGATTCGTACCTGATCGAGATCACGGCGGAGGTCCTGGACCACACGGACGCGGTGACCGGGAAGCCGTTCGTCGACATCGTGCGGGACCGGGCCGAGCAGAAAGGCACCGGGCGCTGGACCGTACAGATCGCGCTCGATCTCGGGGTCCCGGTGTCAGGGATCGCGGAGGCGGTCTTCGCCCGGTCGCTCTCCGGCCACGCCGATCTGCGGGAGGCGGCGCGCGGCCTGCCGGGGCCCACACCGGAGCCGCTCGACGAGGCGGAAGCGGCGGCGTTCGCGGACCGGGTGGAGCAGGCCCTGTACGCCTCCAAGATCGTCTCGTACACGCAGGGCTTCAACCAGATTCGTGCAAGCAGCGAAGCCTACGACTGGGACATCGGCCTCGGCTCCGTGGCGGCGATCTGGCGGGCGGGCTGCATCATCCGCGCGGCGTTCCTCGACCGGATCCGCGCCGCATACGACAGCCGGCCCGACCTTGTCAGCCTGCTCTCCGACAAGGAGTTCGGGCAGGAGATCGGCGCGGCGCAGGAGGACTGGCGGGCGGTGGTGGCCGAGGCCGTGCGCCAGGGCGTGCCGACGCCGGGCTTCGCCGCCGCGCTCGCGTACTACGACGGGCTGCGCGCGGACCGGCTGCCCGCGGCGCTCACGCAGGGCCAGCGTGACTTCTTCGGGGCGCACACCTACCGGCGTACGGACCGGGAGGGTTCGTTCCACACGCTCTGGGGCGGCGACCGCTCGGAGGTCGCGACGGGCTGACCCTGCACGACGACCGGTACGAGGTCGACGCAGGTGACCCGCACGACGACCGGTACGAGGTCGACGCAGGTGACCCGCACGTCCGACCCAAGGGTGAGACGGGTTGACCTGCCTCGGTCCACGGCCCGGGGCGGGCTGACCCGGCCGGGCGCTCCCGGCGTGCGGGCGGGGGCGGGGCGTGGGTTAGTGGCTGCGAGCCCTGTTCGCCGTTCGTAGTGGAGTGCGCCCGTGCCCGACGCCGTCCCCGACCCCGTCTCCGTACAGCCCGTCGTGGCGCCGCTGACCAACGCGGCGCTGATTCTGGTCGGCACGATCGAGCCGGGCGGCGAGAGCGCGGTACGGGACGTGCTGCCGGATCTCGCGGCGGCGGCCCGGTCGCTCGGCTTCCGGTTTCCGGACGCCCATCTCGCCTGCGTTGCGGGGTTCGGCTCCAGCGCCTGGGACCGGCTGTTCTCCGGGCCCCGCCCCGCGCACCTGCACCCGTTCCCGGAGCTGCGGGGGCCGCTGCACCACGCGCCCGCGACCCCGGGCGACGTGCTGCTGCACATCCGGGCCGAGCGGATGGACGTCTGCTACGCGTGGGCGGCCCAGTTGCTCGACAGGCTCGGCGGAGCCCTGCGGATCGTGGACGAGACACACGGCTTCCGCTACCTCGACCACCGGGACCTGCTCGGCTTCGTGGACGGTACGGAGAACCCGGTCGGCGACGACGCCCGTGCGGCGGCGCTGGTCGGTGCGGGCGACGACCCGGACTTCGAGGGCGGCAGCTACGTCGTCGTACAGAAGTATCTGCACGACCTGACGGCCTGGAACGCGCTCACGGTCGAGGAGCAGGAACGCGTCATCGGCCGCACCAAGCTCGACGACGTGGAGTTCCCCGACGAGGACAAGCCCGCCGACTCGCACCTCGCGCTCAACACCGTCACCGACCCGGACGGCCGCGAGCGCGACATCCTGCGGGCGAACATGCCGTTCGGAAGCTTCGAGAAGGGCGAGTCCGGTACGTACTTCATCGGGTACGCCGCCGACCCCGACGTCACCGAGCGCATGCTCCGCAACATGTTCCTCGGCGATCCGCCCGGGACGCACGACCGCATTCTCGACTTCTCCACCGCGGTCACCGGCTCCCTCTTCTTCGCCCCCCGCGCCGACTTCCTGGACGCCCCGCCGCCCCTGCCCTGCCCGACCCGCTCGGGGGACCGGCCGGAACCGGCATCCGCAGCGGTCCGGCCGGAACCGACGCCCGATCCCGTCCGGCAGGAGCCGGTACCCGCCGGTTCCGGCCACGGTTCACTGCGCATCGGCAGCCTGCGAGAAAGTGCTCAGCGATGAACAATCTGCACCGCGAACTTGCGCCGGTCACCCCGTCCACCTGGGAGGAGATCGAGGAGGAGGCCCGGCGCACCTTCCGCCGCCATGTGGCGGGCCGCCGCGTCGTCGACGTCACCGATCCGGACGGTCCGACGCTGGCCGCCGTGGGCGACGGGCATCTGCGCGACATCGATCCCCCCACTCCGGACGTACTGGCCCGGGCCCGCACCTCGATGCCGGTCATCGAGTGGCGGGTGCCGTTCACGGTGAGCCGCCGGGCCGTGGACGACGTGGAGCGAGGCTCCGCCGACAGCGACTGGCAGCCCGTCAAGGACGCGGCACGCACCTGCGCGTTCGCCGAGGACATGGCGATCATCGACGGTTACGGGGCGGCCGGGATCACCGGGCTGCGGGACGGCTCCTCGCACGAACCGCTGCCGCTGCCCGCCGACGCGCGGGACTACCCCGTGGCGGTCAGCCAGGCCGTCACACGGCTGCGGCTGGCCGGTGTCGACGGACCGTACCGGCTGCTGCTCGGCGCGGACGCGTTCACCGAGGCGGCCGAGACCTCGGACCACGGATATCCGGTCAAGACGCATCTGAGCCGGCTGGTGGACGACGAGATCCTGTGGGCGCCCGCGGTCAAGGGCGGGGTGCTGCTGTCGACACGGGGCGGGGACTTCGAACTCTGCCTGGGCCAGGACCTGTCGATCGGCTACGCGGCCCATGACGCCACCAGCATCCACCTCTACTTCCACCAGGCGTTCACCTTCCGGATGCTGACGCCGGAGGCCGTGGTCGGCCTCATCGCCTGACCGCTTCCGGTCGAGCCGAAGACCCGGGGGCAGTCATCAGGGACTCTGGCCGTATGACGCAGACGACTTCCGCACACCACGAAGGCGGCACCACCGCAGCGCCCGCCGCCCCCGCACGCTTCGACACCGTCGTCCGGGCGGCGGTCGGGCAGGGGCTGCTGGGCGAGAGCGATCCGGTCGCCGGATTCATCGACACGGAGGGGGTCCGCGCCTCCGTCGGGGACCTGCACGACGCCTTCGCCGCCACGCCCCGGGTGCTGCACACCTTCGCGGCCAAGGCCTGCTCCCTCATCCCGGTGCTGAGGCTGCTGGCCGACTGCGGGATGGGGTGCGAGGTGGCGAGCCCGGGTGAGCTGCGCCTCGCCCTGGAGGCCGGGTTCCCCGGGTCCCGCATCGTCCTGGACTCCCCCGCCAAGACCCGCGAGGAGATCCGGCTGGCACTCGCCCTCGGCGTCGCCGTCAACGCCGACAGCCTCGCTGAACTGCGCCGCATCGACGCGCTGCGGAACCCGAGCACGACCTCGGTGCTCGGGCTGCGGGTCAACCCTCAGGTGGGCGGTGGCTCGATCGGGCCGATGAGCACGGCGACGGACACGTCGAAGTTCGGGGTGGCCCTGCGCGACCCGGGGCCCGCGAGGCGATCGTGGAAGCCTTCCGGGAACGACCGTGGCTGTCCCGGCTGCACGCCCATGTGGGTTCCCAGGGCTGCCCGTTGGAGCTGATCGCGGCCGGGGTGGCCCGGACGTACGAACTGGCCGAGGAGATCAACGCCTCGCTCGGCGTCCGGCAGATCACGAGCCTGGACATCGGCGGCGGGCTCCCGGTCAACTTCGCGGACGAGTCCGTACGCCCCACCTACGCGGACCACGTGGCGGCCCTCACGGCGGCCGCCCCCGGCCTCTTCTCCGGGCGCTATGCGCTGGTCACGGAGTTCGGCCGGTCACTGCTCGCGAAGAACGGGTTCATCGGGGCCCGGGTGGAGTACACGAAGGACGCCGGCGGCCGCCGGATCGCGCTCACCCACGCGGGGGCGCAGACCGCGACCCGTACGGTCCTGATGCCCGATGCCTGGCCGCTGCGGATCGGCGCGTTCGACCCGGACGGCGTCCCCAAGGACGGCCCGGTGCTGGCGCAGGACATCGCCGGTCCGTGCTGTTTCGCGGGAGACGTGGTGGCGTACGGCAGAGAACTGCCGGAGCTGGCGGAGGACGATGTGGTGGTGTTGTACGACACGGGGGCGTACTACTTCTCCACCCCGTGGGCGTACAACAGCCTGCCCCGCCCGGCGGTGTACGGATTCCGGGTGACGGGCCCCACGGGGGCGGTGACGTTCGCGACGGTACGGGCACCGCAGTCCCTGGACTCGATCGCGGCGGAGAGCGGACTCGCGCACGTGGACGCCCTGATCGAGCGGGACGGCTGAGGGGGCGGGGCGGAACGGACCGCACAGGGGCTGGCCCGGGCGGCGAGTGTCACCGCCCGGGCCGCCGGTCACGTCCCGGCCGGCTGCGGCTCCGGTTCCGGATCCGGTACGGGGTCGGGGCTGGGCCCGGGCGGCTGCGGAATCGGGTCCGGGGCCGGACCGGGCGGCACCGGGCCGGGCCCCGGCGGCACGGGAGGCGGACTGGGCACCGGCGTGGGCGGGCCCGGCACCGGCGGAGGGGTCGGCGAGGGCGGTACGGGGTCGGGGTACGGGTGGGTCATCGCGATCCTCCACAACGGCATGAAAGGGACAGATGGAGCTTTCCTCCACCGTCTCCCGGTGCGGCTGCCCGCGCCTGCCGAGTCCACACATGTGCCCCGGTGACCGCGGAGCGTACGGGCACGGGTGCGGGACGGTCCGGAGTGGGCAGGCTCCGGGCACGACGCCCGGGCCGCGCGGAACCGGGACCGTCGCCGCCGCTGCGAAAGGTGCCGCCATGCCCCTGCCGAGTGTTCTCGCCGTCCACGCCCATCCGGACGACGAGGCCCTGTTCTGCGGGGGCGTCCTCGCCCAGCACGCGGCGTCCGGGGCCCGTACGGCGGTGGTCACGGCGACCTGGACAGAGGGCACGCACCGGGCCGCCGAACTCGCCCGGGCCCTGGACGCCCTGGGCGCGGGCGCACCGCGGCTGCTCGGCTACGCGGACGCCCGGGTACCCGAGTCGGCTCCGGGCCGGCCCCGGTTCCTGGACGCGCCGCTGGAGGAAGCCGTGGCGGCCCTGGTCGGCCACATCCGTGACGTACGCCCGGAGGTCGTGATCACGACGGACGCCTACGGGGGCATGACCGGCCACCCGGACCACGTCCACGCCCACCGGATCACCGCGCTGGCGGTGCGGTCCGCCGGACTCCCCGGGGTCTGCCCGGGCACCGGCGCCCCCTGGCAGCCGAGCGCCCTCTACCTGGCAACGCACCCCCGCTCGGTGGCCGTCGCACTGGGCGAACGGCTGGCCAGGTCGGGCACCCCTGCCGGGGCGCTGTACTGCTCGGAGGACGCCTGGGTCACGACGACCGTCGACGTCCGCCCCTGGTTGACGCAGAAGCTGGCCGCGATCCTCGCGCACCACAGCGAGGTGGAACGAGGGGCGGCACCCGGCCGGATCGCCGCCCTGGCTCCGGCCGTTCAGCGGGAGGTGCTGGGCACCGAGTGGTACATCCGCGAGGACCTGGGACGCCGGGGCGGGTCGGCCACGGAACTGTGCGCGTGATCGGCGACGGTTCCGCCACGGCCGCCGCCCGGGTCACCCCCGGGCGCCCCGCCCGGGCCGGTCAGAACAGCTCGGGGTGGTGCCTGAGCTGCCGTTCCGCCTCCTGGACGAGCTCGGTCGACACTGCGGGCGCCTCGTCGGGGTGGCGCTTCGCCCACTTCGCGGCGTACGGGCACAGCGGGACGACGGGGACGCCCTCACGGGCGGCGATCGCATAGAACTCCCGCACGAGCGCGCCCGCGATGCCCTTGCCCTCGTGCTCGGGCCGGACGACGGTGTGGACGGCCACGAGCGCGCCGGGAGCCGGGTCCATGACGAAGTACGCGATGGTCCCGGCCGGCTCACCGCCCTCGTACGCCACGAGGTTCCCGTGGTCCCGGTCGTCCCTGATCTCCACAGCGGCGTTCTCCACCATCGACTTCTGCCCTCTCCTGGTCCTGGAGGCGGCCGACGCTCTCAGCCGCCCGCGACGACGGCCTGCGGGCTCCGCTCCGTACGGCTCCCGGGAACCGGCTCCGAGGCGTCCGTGCCGAGCGCCACGATCCGGTTGTCCGCGTCCACGTGCACGACCCGCGGCACGAAGGAGCGGGCCTCCACGTCGTCGACCTGCGCGTAGCTGATCAGGATGACCAGGTCACCGGGGTGCACGAGGTGTGCGGCGGCGCCGTTGATCCCGATGACACCGGAGCCGCGCTCGCCCTCGATGACGTACGTCTCCAGACGGGCGCCGTTGTCGATGTCAACGATATGGACCAGCTCGCCGGGCAGCAGATCGGCGGCCTCCATCAGAGCGGCGTCGATGGTCACGGACCCGACGTAGTGCAGGTCGGCCTGGGTGACGGTGGCGCGGTGGATCTTGGACTTGAACAGAGTGCGCAGCACTGTGGACTCCTCGAAGACGGCTCCCTGCCTGCTTTGTGCAGGTCAAGGGCGGTATCACTCTACAACTGACACGCGCCTGACTCGCAGGGTGTGAGGAACATCGCTTCACGCCGGCGTGGTCGCTCCCCACCTGCGCTTCCCTGCGAACCACGCCGTTGCGACGCCTCCGGCCAGACGTCTACTCGGACAGCCTTTCCAGGGTGTTCGGGAACTGGTGCCGACGTCAGGCGCACAGCATTCGGGTCGTACCGGCAAATTCCAGAATTTCCTTTCTGCGGTCGAGAAGCCCCGGGCGCTCTCGCGACCAGTTATCCGCCTCGTTCCGTTCCTCCAGGACTCCCTGCCTGATCAGCTCCTGATCCAGCGTGGGCCGGATGGCATCGGCACCGAGTGCGGTGCCCCGGCCGATGCCGGTCTCTGCCATGGATGGGTGCGCCCTCGCCGCCGCGGCGTTGAGCCGTGGCGGCGAGGGCACAGGCGCGGCCCCGGTGGTCAGTGTCCGGCGACGACGCCCGACAGCTCGTTGGTGCTCTTCGGGAGGGTGACCGAGGTGATCTTCTTGCCCGTCTCCAGGTCGATGGCGTGCAGCGCCTTCTTGCCGGGCTCGGAGACGTACGCGACGTGACCGCGCACGAAGAGCGTGGGCCTGGCCTGCTGCCAGTCCAGCGGTTCCTGCCACTCGCCCACGACGGGGATCTTCTTCTCGATCTTGCCGGTGTCCGGGGTGATGACGTGGATGGCACCGTCGGTGCCGAGGACCAGGGCCTCCCCGTGCGGGCCGCGGGCCAGCGAGCGGAAGGAGTAGCTGGTGCCCAGGTCCACCAGGCGCAGCTTCTTCTTTTCGGTGTCGATGAGGGAGACGCGGGTGGGGCGTTCGAGCTCGGCGTCGGGGTCGGTCTTGTAGTCGCCCAGCAGAACGGGCGAGGCGTCGCTGCCGGCCTGGTTGCCGATGCGGCCGTAGTCGTCGGGGGAGTCGATCTTGGTGAACGTGCCGTCCTGGTAGATCAGGATGCCGTCCTCGCAGCCGACGCCGACGGCTTCGTTCTTCGCGGCGGCTTCACCGTGGACACCGGGGCAGTCCTCGTTGCGCGCGATCTCCTTGTTGTTCCGGTCCAGCACCAGGGCGCCGGTGCGCTTCTCCTCGGTGCCGAGGGTGCTCACGAGGTTGCCGTCGGCCAGTTCGATGGCGACACCGTGGTGCGCCTCGGCGGAGGTGTACGTGCGCCCTGACGGCTTCTTGCCGCTGCTCAGTGCGGTGGGGTCGAAGACGTTGACCTCTCCGGTGCCGTCGGTGAAGAGCACCGTCTTCGCGGCGTGACGGACGACGTGGCCCGGCTTGGCGCCCTTGTACTCGATGTCGGTGAGGGCCTGGTCGGTGGCGTTCAGGACACGGAATCCGCTGTCCGTGGAGACCATGACGTGGTCCTTGTCACCTGCGGGATTGACCCGGTTGAAGCCAGGCAGGTCAATGGTCTTGGCGAGCTTCAGGCTCTCGCCGTCGAGGATGTAGAGGCCGCCGTCGAAGGTGGCGACCAGCGGCTCCTTGACCGCCACCGCGGGCGTGGCGTCGGTGGTTTTGCCGGACTTGGTGTCGGCGGAGGAGGAGGTCTCTCCGCCGCACGCGGTCAGGACCGTGGCCGTGGCCAGGGCCAGTGCCGTGCCTGTGAGAGCTCTGCCGCGTATCGACTTGTTCATGGGTGTTCCTTTCTGCGCCGCGCGGTGGCGGCATGGGGGCATGACGATTCGGCGCCCGACGGGCGGGTGTGCCGGGAGGATCGGGAGATCAGGATCTGGTGATCAGGCGCCGGTCAGGCCGTTGACCATGGCGGTGGTGTTGGCGCGCATCATCCGCAGGTAGGTGTCGGCGCCCGCGCCCTTGGCGGTGAGGGACTCCGAGTGGAGTTCGACGACGCGAACCCCGCCGCCCATCTCCGTCCGCAGTACCTCGGCGAGCCGTTTGGGCTGGGAGGAGTCGGCGAAGACGGTGCGTACGCCGGCTTTCTCCATCGCCTGGGTGAGGGAGCGCAGGTCCGAGGAGCTGGGTGAGGCCAGGGTGGTGCCGCTGGGGATGACCGCGCCGATCACCTCGAAGCCGAAGCAGTCGGCGAGGTAGCCGAAGACGTGGTGGTTGGTGACCAGGGCCCGGTGGTCGGCGGGTACTCGGTCGAAGGACTTCTTCATCCAGCTGCTGAGGTCGGCGAGTTGCTTCGCGTAACGGTCGGCGTTGGTGCGTATCGTGCCGGGCTCCACGCTGTTGACGTGCTCGATGACCTGGTCGGCTATCAGGCCGGTGACCTTGCGCATCCGGTCGGGGTCGGTCCAGAAGTGCGGGTCGGGCTGACCTTCCTCGCCCTCGGGTCCGCCGTCGTCGGCGGTGTGGAAGGTGAGCGGGTCGGCCGCCTCGCCGGCGGCGAAGGTGGCGACACCGGACGCGCGGGCGGCGTCCACGTGCCGCAGGACGTTCTCCTCCAGGCCCAGGCCGTTGTAGACGACCAGGTCGGCCTGTTCCAGCTCGGCGGCCTGAACGGCCGACAGTCCGAAGGAGTGCGGGTCGGCGTTGGGCTTCATCAGGACGGTGACGTCGGCCTCGTCGCCGACGATCTCGCGGGTGACGTCCCCGAGGATGTTGGTCGTGACGACGATGCTGGGCCGGTCGTCAGCGGTGGTGCAGGCGGTGGCGGTCATCGCTGTCACGAGGCTGAGGAGGCCCGC
The DNA here is from genome assembly GCF_002832675.1 of Streptomyces sp. S063. Lineage (NCBI taxonomy): Bacteria > Bacillati > Actinomycetota > Actinomycetes > Kitasatosporales > Streptomycetaceae > Streptomyces > Streptomyces sp. S063. Next base: position 6,995,803 of record NZ_CP021707.1, on the reverse strand, counting down.
GATCAGGAGTCGCGGGCGAGTGGTGCCCGCCCTCGCTCGTCGCTTCGACTCGGTTCGGCTCATCGACCGGCCTCCGCCATGAGGACCGGCTGGACGTCGAGGTCGAAGGTGCGCGCGATGCGCAGACCGTCGTTGTAGTCGATCTCGAACACCTTCTTTCCCTCGGGGTCGTTGACGTAGGCGCGGCTGCGGTCGACCTCGATGACGGGGGCGTTGCCGTCGGAGTCGCCCCGCTTTCCTGGTGTCAGCAACGGCTTGGTCCGTGCGGTCTGCTTTCCGGTCGCGATGTCGTAGCCGTGTACGGAGCCGTCGGTCTCCAGAACGAGCAACGGAGAGCCCTCACCGGCCGTGTTGACCGCGACGACGGGCCCGGTGTCCACCCGCTTCCAGGTCCGTGCGGCGACGTCCAGGACCCAGACGGCGTCGCCCCCGGCCGGGGCGGTGAGGGTGTCGCTGCCGGGACGGTGGCGGAAGGTGGTGGCGCGTTCCCGCTCCGGGACGGGCTTTCCGTACGGAATCTTCTCGACAGCGAAGGCACCGTCCTGCGCACGCACGAGCAGGGCTCCGTCGGCACAGCCGAGAATCACGCCGCGCCGGGTGACCGCGTCTCCTCGGGGAGCGTCACATCTCACGTCCGGAGAAGCCACGCGTTCGCCCTCGCGGTCGAGGACGACGAGTTCCGTGGTGCCGCCCGTGTTCGCGAAGGCGAGCAGGTGTTCCTCGTACGGCACGACCGCACCGGCGTAAGTGCCACGCAGCGTCCGAGAAGCCGCGATCCGCCCCTTCTCCAACGTGCCGCGGTCGTAGAGGACGGTCCGGCCGTTCTCGTCGGTCACCGCGGTGACGGCGACATCACTGCGTATCCGCGCTTGGCTGCCCGCAGGGATCTCGCCCACGTCCCGCGTCGGCGCACTGTAGTAGTGGACGTGGTCGCCGTGGTCCACCATCCACGCGCCGCTGTCGAGCACATGGGTGCCGCCGGGAGCATGGAGGTAGCCGAACCTGCCGTCCATGCCCAGCCGGACGGCATCCTTCACCTCGGCGGTCCTGTGCACCTTGCCGGTGACGAGGTCGAGAACCCTGGTGCTGCCGCTGTCGGGGTCGTTCAGGAGGAGCCGGGACTGCTGCTCGGCGGCCTCCTTCGCTCCCTCGACGTACCCGTGCGGAGTGGCGGACGGAGGCTTCGCCTCGGATCGCCTGGCGCCGGGCTCCTCCCCCGCACAACTCGTGGTGAGCATCGCGGTGAGCACCAGTGCGGCCGATGCCCACGGAGTGACGTTTCTGCGGATCATCACGGTTATCGCCTCTGGCTTCTTTCAGTTGACTTCGAGCAGGGGTGCGGTGGAGAGGGCCCGGCGTGTACGACGGCCACGCAGGCCGGACAGCACGTGGGAGACGAAGAACAGGCTCACCGCGAGAGCCGCGACGGTCGCACCGGCCGCGGTGCCCAGGTGCCAGGACAGCAGCAGGCCGCCGAACGTGGCCGAGGTGCCGAGCAGTGCGGCGAGCACCATGACTCCGCGCACCGTGCGAGCCCACGGCAGAGCGGCCGCCGGCGGTGCGATGAGCAGTCCGAGGACGAGCAGCGTTCCCACGATGTGGAACGAGGCGACGATCGCCAGGCCGAGCAGACCGAGGAGCACGGCGTGGGCCAGGCGCGGCCGCAGCCCCAGGGTGTGGGCCTTGCGTGAGTCGAACGCGAGGGCCAGGAAGGCGCGGTGTCCGAGGACCGACACCGCCAGAGCGACGAGCAACGCCGCCGCGAGGACGACGAGATCCTGCTGCCTGACCGCGAGGACGTCCCCGAAGAGGAAGCCGGTCAGGTCGACCGCGAAGGACTGCGAGCGCGACACGATGATCACGCCGAGCGAGAGCATGCCGACGAACAGCAGCCCGATGCCGGTGTCCTGCGACAGCCTCGGCGTACGGCCCAGCGCGGTGACACCGGCCGTCATGACGGCGGCGCTGACCACCGCGCCCACCATCAGATTGCCCCCGAGGAGCGCGGCGACCGCGACACCCGGCAGCAGCCCGTGGGACATGGCGTCACCGAGGAAGGCCATCCCCCTCAGCACCACCCAGGTGCCCGCCAGCGCACAGATGGCGGAAACCAGCATCCCGCCCCACAGAGCCCGCTGCACGAAGGACACCTCGAACGGGACCGTCAACCATTCCATGCCCCGGACACTACAATGAAAATCATGTTCAATACACCGCGCCCCTCGATCACCCCACCCTTCGACCGGAACATCTCCATCCACTTCTCGGAGCTGTGCGCCGGCTACCCAGGACGACCGGTGCTCCATCAAGTCACCGGAGAAATAACCAAGTTGACCTCCACGGCGCTCATCGGCCCGAACGGCAGCGGCAAGTCGACCCTGCTCGGCACGCTCGCCGGTGTGATCAAGCCGACATCCGGCGACCTCTTCCGCACCGGTGACCGACCGCCCGCCTTCGTGCCACAGCGCGGAGCAGTGGGCGACACTCTTCCGCTCACCGTTCGGCAGACCGTGGAAATGGGACGCTGGGGCGAGCGCGGTCCGTGGCGGCGGCTGACCGCACGCGACCACGCGGCCGTGGACGCGACGCTCGACCGGCTGGGCATCGGCGACCTCGCCTCACGCCAACTGGGCGAACTCTCCGGAGGGCAACGGCAACGCACGCTCATCGCCCAGGGGCTGGCTCAGGAGTCGGACCTACTGCTCCTCGACGAGCCGACCACGGGACTGGACCCGGAGGCGAGGGACCGGATCGGGTCGCTGTTGACGGCGCTCGTCGCAGACGGGGTGACGATCGTCCAGGCCACACACGACCTCGAGGTGGCACGCGCGGCGGACGCCTGCCTCCTGCTCCGGGAAGGCCGCCTCACGGGGCAGGGACGTCCGGACCAGGTCCTCACCACTGCGTCACTGACACGGATCTGGCAAACGATCTGAGCCCGGCACACACACCGCGACGGCCCAGCCGGGCATGGCCGAGCGGTGCGGGGGCAGCAGGTGTTCGCCCCGCACAGCAGGTCCAGTCCCGTGCGGCCGTCTGCCCGCCCCCGAACCGGGCCGAGACGGTGCACGCGCCGTCGCCCTCCTGGTCCGGGAAGACGTCGATGGTCACACTGTCCGGCTGCGCCGTCGCGGAGTCCCGGATCATCTCGAGCCGACGGACCGCCGACGGCGAAGCCACATCGAGCACCCGCCTGAGTTCGGAGCCGAACATGGCGGTGTCCGCATCCTGTTGTCCGTCGCGTTCCGCGTCGACGGGACAGCGGCCGTACGGAGGACGTCCGCCCGCTCACGCGATCTGCTCACGCGATGTCCTTCACCGAGGAGCCGGGCCAGGCATGCTCGCGCAGCAGCCGCAGCCCGTTGAGGCCGACGATGACGGTGGAGCCCTCGTGGCCGGCGACGCCGAGGGGCAGGGGCAGCGTGCCGATGAGGTCCCAGGCGACCAGGACGGTGATGAACACCCCGGCGATGACGAGGTTCTGGACGACGAGGCGGCGAGCGGTGCGGGAGAGGGCCACGACGGCGGGGACGGTGGCGAGTTCGTCGCGGACGACGACAGCGTCGGCGGTCTCCAGCGCGATGTCGGACCCGGCCCTGCCCATCGCGATCCCGGTGTGCGCGGCGGCCAGCGCGGGAGCGTCGTTGACGCCGTCGCCGACGACCAGAACCCGGCGGCCCTCGGCCTCCCACTCCCGTACGGCAGCGACCTTGTCCTGCGGGAGCAGCCCGGCCCGGACATCGGTGATGCCGACCTCGGCGGCGAGGAGACGGGCCGCGCGCTCGTTGTCGCCGGTCAGGAGGGCCGGTGGGCGGCCGGTCAGTTCGGTGAGTGCGGCCACCGTCGCCCGGGCGTCCGTACGGAGCCGGTCCGCGATACCCAGAACGCCGACCAGCGCGTCGTCGCGCAGCACGAGGACCGCGGTACGGCCGTCGTCCTCCAGGGACCGGACAACGCCGTCGAGGCCGTCGCCTCCGACCGGGCCGAGGTGCACCGGGGAGCCGACCCGGATGCGGTGGCCGCCGACGGTGGCGGCGACACCGGCACCGGGGGCCGAGGTGAACCCGGTCGCCTCGGCCGGGGCGAGCCCTTGCTCGTCGGCGGCCCGCACGATGGCGCGGGCCAACGGGTGTTCGCTGGCGTGCTCGGCGGAGGCCGCCAGACGGAGAAGGGCGCTCTCGTCCAGTCCGGTGCCGGGCAGCGGGGTGATATCGGTGACGCGCGGGGTGCCCTCGGTGAGCGTTCCGGTCTTGTCCAGGGCGACGGTGTCGATCTGGCCCAGGCGTTCCATGACGACCGCGGACTTCGCGAGGACACCGTGGCGGCCGGCGTTGGCGATGGCGGACAGCAGCGGCGGCATCGTGGAGAGAACCACGGCGCAGGGTGAGGCGACGATCATGAACGTCATCGCGCGCAGCAGCGCCGACTGGAGGGGGTCGCCGAAGGCGAGCGGGACGCCGAAGACGGCCAGGGTCGCGATGACCATGCCGATCGAGTACCGCTGCTCGATCTTCTCGATGAACAGTTGCGTCGGCGCCTTGGTCTCCGAGGCTTCCTGGACCATCTTCACGATCCGGGCGATCACCGAGTCGGCCGGGTCCCGCTCCACGCGTACCCGCAGGGCGCCGGTGCCGTTCACCGTACCGGCGAACACCTCGTCGCCCGGCTGCTTGGCCACCGGCAGCGGTTCGCCGGTGATGGTGGCCTGGTCGACGTCGCTCGCCCCGTCCAGAACCCGCCCGTCGGCGCCGACCCGCTCCCCCGGGCGCACCAGGATCGTTTCCCCGACCGTGAGAAGCCCGGTGTCGACGCTTTCCTCCGTGCCGTCGGGCAGGAGCCGGGTGGCCGTGGTGGGCGCGAGGTCGAGAAGTCCGCGCACCGAGTCCGCGGTACGGGCGGTCGCGACGGCCTCCAGGGCGCCCGAGGTGGCGAAGATGACGATCAGCAGCGCCCCGTCGAGGACCTGCCCGATCGTGGCGGCGCCGAGCGCCGCCACGACCATCAGCAGGTCCACGTCCAGCGTCCTGTCTTTGAGTGCTTTCAGGCCCTCCCACCCCGGTTCCCATCCGCCGGTGACGTACGTCGCGGCGAACAGCGGCCCCCACAGCCAGGCCGGACCGCCCAGCAGGTACGCCGGCAGGGCGAGGACGAACAGCACCAGGGCCGCGAGTGCCCAGCGGGCCTCGGGAAGTGCCAGGACGCGGGTACGGCGCCGGGGCGGGGCCGGGAGCGGCCCACCGGCAGGCGGCGCGGACCGTTGGTCCAGAACAGAGGAAGGCATGACGAAGAGACCCTTCACGGACGGAGGCCGGGCAAGACCTCCACCATACAAGAACACATGAACAGGTCTTCAAGTGTTCCCGATAGAATGGACTCATGGGTCACGGAAGCGACATCACCAGCAGTGCGACCACCCGCGAACGCCTCGAAGCGGTCGGCACCGCCGACGTCGCCGCCACCCTCCAGGCACTGGCAACTCCGTCGAGGCTGCACATCCTGGCCCGCCTCCAGGAAGGCCCCTGCTCCGTCGGCGACCTCGCCGAGGCGGTCGGCATGGAGGCCTCCGCCTGCTCGCACCAGTTGCGACTCCTGCGCAACCTGGGGCTGGTCACCGGCGAGCGTCACGGACGGTCGATCATCTACGCGCTCTACGACAACCACGTCGCCGAGCTCCTCGACCAAGCCCTCTACCACGTCGAGCACTTGCGCCTCGGCGTCCACGACGCACCGGCCGAGGCTCCCGAACCTGCCGTGGCCGACTGATCGCGCGGAGAGGGGGCGTCGTCGCGGCGGCTACGTCCACGCGGGCCGGGGCCGCGCACAGGGCCCTGTCATCTACGGACCCGGTACAGGTCGAGGACGTTCAGCGCGGTCGCGGCATTGGTCCGCTGCCCCTCATCGGCACGGGGGTCGTCGGCCAGCGCGGCCAGGGATCGCAGGCCCGCGGCGCGGTGGCCGTCCAGGGTGGCCAGGGAGCGCGCGGCGAGGACTCTGACGTCCGAGGGAGCCGCGAGATCCGCGGCGAAGGCCGACAGGACCTCGGCCGAGCCTTCTTCACCGTAGGCGGCCAGTGTGGAAGCCGCCTCGATCCGGTCCCGAGCCTCGACGCCGCTGTCCCGGGCGATGCCGAGGAGCAGGAGAACCGCTGCTTCCCGGTGCCCGTCCACCTCGGCCAGCGCCTCGGCGGCGTCCACACGGTCGTGCGCCTCCATGGCCGTGTCGGCCGCGATGTCACCGAGCGGGCGAGCGGCCTCGCCCTGGTGGTGGGAGGTGGTGCGGGCCAGGAGTTGGAGCGCACGCAGCCGGTTGCCCGGATGGATGCCGCGGCCGCGCACGACGGGCAGGATCAGCTCCGCGGCCGCTTCGTCGTCCATCTCGGCCAGTGCTTCGACGGCCGTGAGGTGGGAGTGGCTTCCGGGCGGCAATTCGCGGGCCAGCTCGGTGAGCAGGCGGGCGGCGCGGTCCTGGTGGTCCGCCGCCCCGGCCAGGGCGAGGGCGGCGGCCACCCGGTCGTCCGGTGTCGAGGCGCCGTCCCCCGCGAACGCGGTGAGCAGGCCCACTCCGTCCTCGCGGTGAGGCTCGGCCATCTCGGAGAGGTGCAGGGCGGCGGGGACGTAGCCGTCCTGCGCAAGGTCGAGCAGCAGCGCGGCGCCGGATTCGCGGTGCCCCTCCAGCTCGGTGAGCCAAAGGGCCGCGGTGCAGCGCAGGTCGTCGTCGGTCCCGGGGTCCATGGCGCACTCGGTGAGCAGCCGGACCCCGAGGGATCCATGGCTGTCGAGCCGGGCCAGCCCCCGGGCGGCGGCGAGGATACCGAACGGATCCGGCGCCAGATCCTCGATGAGCCGGAGGAACAGAGCGCCCCCGGACCTCTCATGACCCTCCAGCCCGGCCAGGATCTCGGCGGCCCAGGTGCGGTGGTCCGGGGGCAGCGCCCGGTCTCCGGCGAGCCGGGTCAGCAGCCGCGCACCGTCGTCGAGGTGGCCCTCCAGCTCCACGAGGTCCGCGGCGGCCTCCACTCGGCTGCGGGCGTCCACGCAGGGGCTGTTCGCCGTCGAGGTCAGCCACTGTGCGGCCTTCGTCCGCGGGAGACTGCTGCCGAGCTGGAGTTGCGCCTTGAGCAGGTGGTATCCGATGGTCCCGGCGGATCCGAACAGGTCCTCCACGGCCCGCAGCGTGGCCTTCGCCAGCGGCTTCTCCGCGGCCAGTAGCGCATCGAGCAGGAAGCCCAGGTAGGACGGTTCCAGCCCCAGCGGGTCCAGGGGCTCGACAGCCGGCGCACGGCGGCCCGCCCGGCGCAGTCTGTCGCTCAGCCGTTGGGCGGGAAACAGCCGGTCGAAGAGCAACGTGCGAGCCTGCGGGTCCCGGGTGGCGTGACGCGCGGCGTGGTACTCCAGGAGCGTGCGGTGCAGGAACTCGACGTCGTCCCCCTGGCCGGCCAACAGGCCGCAGGAGCGGAGCAACGAAGCCAGCAACGCGTTCCACAGCGGAGGCTTGACCTTGTCCGGCCGCGCCGCGTCCGGGTGCGCGGTGAGGATCTCGGTGGCCGGAGCCCGGTTTCCGCTCATCCGTTCATGGGCCAGGTGCTCGATGAGAACCAGCAGGTGCTCCCGGGCTCGTTCGGCCGCCTTCTCGACGGTGCGGCGGTCCTCCGGAATCTGATAGCGGCCGACCAAGGTGCGAACAGCGCGGTCGTGCAGGTCACCGACGCCCTTGTGGACGTTCTCCTCGTAGAGCAGTTCGACGAAGGACCGGAAGACTCCGGCCCGGCCGTCGGGCAGGGGGCGCTCGGTGTCGGCCTCGTACAGATGGCTCAGCATGGCGGTCATCAGCGGGATGCGGGCCAGTTCCTCCAGCCGGGTCCGGCGGATGCCCTCCAGGAACGCCCGGACGTGGCGGTCGGCATCGGGCCGGGCGTCGAGACGTTTGCGCACATAGGTGCGGACGTCTTCGTCCGTGAAGGGCTCCAGCGTGAACCGGTCGGCGGCTCGGGGCAGCCGGTCGAGTTCCCCGCCGGGCAGGGGGCGGGTCGCGACGAGGAACCGGTAGGGCGTGTCCGCCCGGCCGGCTTCGCGGGCGAGGCGGTCCAGAAGGGACAGCCGGGCCGTCCTGTCGGGCACTTCGTCCAGGCCGTCGACCATCACCAGCCACCGAGCGCCGGGCCGCGGAGGGTGGCGGAAGAAGTCCTCGGTCACCTCCTCGCTCAACCCGAAGGCACCGTACTCCTGGGTCACCGCGCGGGCCAGGGCGGGCGCCAGCAGGGGCGCGCCGACCAGGTCGCCCGCTCGGATCAGCACCGGAAAGGCGGGGCCCGGGCAGGCGGCGCTCGGGTGGGCGGCGTCGGCGTCCATCGTCAGCAGGGCCTGGGAGGCGGACATCAGATGCTGCCGCAGGAGCGTCGACTTGCCGTGGCCCGGTCCGGCCAGCAGGACCCGGATCGGGTCGTCGCCGGCGAAGACGTGGTCGGCGGTCTCGGGGCCCCGCGCTGCGCGCTCCGAGACGCGCCGCGGTACATAAACGTCGGCCAGGGACGGCGCGTCCGGCTCCTGCGCCAGCCCGGAGTGCGGAAGCTGCCCGGCTGCGAGCCGGACGGCTCGCAGGTAGGAGCCCAGCCGGTGGTCGGCGCGGCCCGCTCGCGCGGCGCGGTGAGCGTCTCCGTAGTAGGTGAGGGTGCCGACGTGGCCGACCGCGAATCCACCCGTGGTGGCCGAGATGACCGTGTCCGCCGTGATGTGCGGGGCCTGACCGTCTCCGAGCCCGCTCAGCCCTGCTGCGGACCCGGCTGCGGAGGGGTTCCGACGGTCACGTCGCCCATCTGCACCGCTGCCGCGGAACCGTGATCGGCACGGATGTCCACGTTCCCGCCGATCGTCGGGCCGCCGCCGGGCACCGCCCCGTCCGCCGGGGCGTGTGTCCGCAACAGGGCTCGCAGGATCTCGGCGGCTTCCTCGCGCTCGGAGTCGCTCAGGTTCTCCAGGGCCTGTTCGAAGCGGGCCTGCCAGGCACCTCGCTGGCCGCTGCGCACATCGGCCTGCTCGTCGTCCTGTGCTGATTCGAGGGCGGCAGCACTGCGGTCGAGCCGTTCCAGCTCGACGCTCCGACGCGCCCCGTCGCCCCGGGCGAACCACTGCGCGACCGACTGCTGCAGCCCGTCCCAGGCGCTGGTTCCGGCCGCCTGCACAACTGCGGCGCCTCCTGCCGCGGCCAGCGCCGCCAGCCCCTCCGCCAACATCCGACTGTCCCCGTTCGTCACCGTGTTCGACAGGCGAGTCGGTAGCGCACCCCCCAGCATGTCACCTGGTGTTCGGGAGTATCCGACCCGGGCGGAGCGCCTCGTGAGCCGGGTACCCGGCACGGTCGCCGGCGGGCAGCCGGGGGCCGGGGGCCGCGCGCCGAACGGGTCCCCCGGGACGGCCGTAGCGGACTACCAGACCACCCGGAGCCGCCGCGGGCTGCGGGAGGTCGTGCCGGTGCGCCACACGACCGGGTCCGTCGGGTCGGCCAGGCGCAGGTCGGGGAAGCGGGCGGCCAGGCGGTGCAGGCCGAGTTGGAGTTCCGCGCGGGCCAGCCAGGCACCGAGGCAGTAGTGGGGGCCGGCACCGAAGGAGAGCGTGGGGGCCTCCAGCGGGGCGAACAGGTCGTGGAGCGTGGCGGCCGGGAAGACCTCGGGGTCGCGGTTGGCCGCGCCGCAGTCGGCGAGCACGATCGCCCCGGCCGGGATCGTCACTCCGCCGACCTCGATGTCGGTCGCCGCGTGCCGCGTACTGCCCCGGTCGTCGCCCAGCGGGACCAGGTGGACGAGCCGGTCCGCCACCCGTTCCGCGGCCTCCTCGTCGGCCCCGAGGCGGTGCCAGGAGTCACGGCGTTCCCCCAGCAGGTAGAGCAGCGCGTTGCCGAGCATGGTCATCGTGCTGTCGTGGCCTCCGACGATCAGCCCGCACACCAGGCTGACCAACCGCGCCTCGGGAACGCCCTCCTCCTCGTCGGCCGCCGCGACGAGACCACTGACCAGGTCCTCGCCCGGGGCCCGGCGCCGCTCCCTCAGGAGGTCAGCGCCGAACGCGCTGAACTCCTCGCGGGCCGCCGCTACTTGTTCGCTCTCATGGGTGCCGTCGGAGAAGGCGTGCTCACTCCAGTGCCGCAGCCGGTCCCACGCGGACTCGTCGAGCCCCATCAGCCGGCTGATCACCGCCACCGGCAGCGGGAGGGCGAACTCCGCCACCACGTCGGTCGGCTGCGGCCTCGCCTCAAGCCGGTCGAGGAGTTCCTCGACGATCGCGGCGATCCACGGCCGCCAGCGGGCGACCGCCCTCGGCGTGAACGCCCGCCGCAGGGTGCGGCGCAGCCGCAGGTGGTCCGGGCCGTCCTGGTTGAACATCAGGTCGGGGTCGTTGACGAGGTCCGGTACGTCGGAGAGGGCCGGGGCGTCAGGGGCGTACAGCTGTGCCCGGCCGAAGCGCGGGTCGGACAGCACCTGGCGGACGTCCACGTACCGGCTGACCCGCCACGCGGGCGTGCCGCCCGGAAGTTCGGTACGGCACGGCGGCCCGGATTCCTCGTGGCGCAGGCGGTGCATCGGCTCCGGCGGCGGGACCGGTTCCGTGAGGTCAAGCGAGGTCAACATGCCTCCTGGTACAGGGCGTTGGAAAGCGTGGAAAGAGACGGGCAGTGCTCAGAGTTCGACGAGGACCTTGCCGCGGCTGGCCGCCCGGTCGCCGTAGAGGCTGCCGTAGGCGGCGGGGATGGAGTCGAAGCCGTGGTGCAGGGTGTGGTCGTAGACGACCTCGCCGCTCCGGACCCGGCCGCCCAACTCGGTGTGCAGGTCATGCCAGTTGCGTTCGGTGAACCATTCCAGGGAGAAGATCCCGCGGACCGTGGCTCGCGGGAACATCAGGTGGGGCAGGAGCCGGGGGCCGGATTCCTCGTTGCCGACCTGGGTCGCCCATTGCCAGCACACCGCCACCTGGCTGCCGACGTTGAGCATGGGGAACACCGCGTCGGTGACCGTGCCCCCGAGGTTGTCGAAGTACCGGTCGACGCCGTCGGGGGCCGCCCGGGTCAGCGCCTCGCGCACGGTGTCCTCGCCGTCCCCGTGGCGGTAGACGATCACCGCGTCGAACCCGAGCCCGGTGAGGTAGTCCGCCTTCTCCGGGGACGAGGTGGTCCCGATCACCCGGGCCCCCGCGAGCGCCGCGAGCTGGCCGACGAGGGCGCCCACCGCGCCGGAGGCCCCGCTGACGACCAGCGTCTCACCGGGACTGATCGTCATGTACTTGGAGAGGGTCCCCCAGGCGGTCATGCCCGGGCCGCCCATCACGCTGAGGGCCGTCGACAGCGGCAGGTCGTCGTCGTACCACCGGGGGTCCAGCCGGCGGTATGCCGGGAAGACCATCGGGAACGTGCCGGTCCGCCAGGGTTCGGGGGCACCGGTGGAGACCACATGCGTACGCCAGCCGCCGAAGCCCTGGACCAGGTCGCCGACGCGGTGGGCCGCGCGCGGTCCGGCCTCCACCACCTCCATGATCGAGTCGGCGCCCATGTGCCGGCCGATGGGGGTGTCGAGGGCGATGCCCTGGAGGTAGGGGTCGACGGAGACGTACAGAGTGCGCAGCAGCATCTCGTCGGGGCCAGTGTGACGTCGACGTGCTCCACGACCTTCTCGTAGACGCGGTCCACGTCGGGGACGCCCTCCATGTGTTCGCGGACCACCCATTTCGCGGTCTTCATGGCTGCCTCTCGGTCGGTGCGGTGGGGCGGATGGGCACGGGGACGACCCGGTGGGTCGGAGGCGGTGCGGTGTCGTCTAGCGACGCCTTGAAGGGCTTGCCGTCGTCGCGACAGACGAACTGCATGACGTGACGTCCGGCGGCGGCCGCCCGGATGAGGCCGCCGGTGGTGGCCCAGACGCCGGACTGGTAGAAGTCGCGCAGCCCGGGGAGGCCGGGGCCGTGCTTCTTGACCAGCTCTTCGAGCTTCTCGCCGCTCTCCACGAACGGCTGCCAGCCGAGCACGGTCCCGTCGTAGTTGCCGGTGTAGCGGACCTGGGTGAGGGGGCTGGAGACGTCCCTGACGACGATCGCGTCCCGCAGGCCGGGGTGGCGCTGTTCCAGGAAGCCGATGAGCGCTTCGCGGGCCCGCCGCTTCGCCGCGTAGTAGCCGCGGCCGTGGCGGACGGGCAGGGTGTGCAGCTCCTGGCCGCCACGGGTGCGGGTGACCTGTTCGGGGCCCTCGTCCAGGGCGCGCCAGGGGGCGATGTCGCAGAAGTAGGTGGCGTAGACGACGGTGGTGCCGTCCGGGGACAGCTCGGGGTAATGGCCGCTGCGGAACTGGACGTTGATGCTGGGGTGGCGTATGCCGGTCAGCTCGGACGCCAGGGTCTCGTCGATCAGGTGCGTCGTGCAGGGGTCGCCCTCGGGGAAGGGGCGGGAGAGACCGAGGAAGAGGGTGAAGTACCCGGGGAAGACCATGCCGGGTTCGTGGATGGTCTCGGTGTAGAGCTTGCGGTAGTCATCGCCCAGGTAGGCGCCCTTCAGGAACTTCATCGTGGTGGTGTAGCCGTCGCAGGCCGACACGACGATGTCCGCGCGCAGTTCGCCGCCGTCGCTGAGCCGGACGCCGACCGCCCGGTCGTCCTCCACGATCACCGACTCGACCTTCGTGTTGTACGAGACCTCGCCGCCGAGCCGCCGGTAGCGGGCCTCGATCGACTCGGCCAGGCCGAGCGAGCCGCCCTCGGGGACGCCGGCGGAGAGGTTGGCGTGCGAGGCGAGCTGGAAGTGGAACGGGAGGACGGGGAACGCCGGGTGCTTCTCGTACAGGATGAAGTTGAACGCCTCCCGCAGGAGCGGGTCCTTGAACCGCGCCGAGAAGTCGGTCATCAGGACGGTGATGGTGGTGCGTACGGCGTTGAAGTACGGCAGGAACGAGGCGAGCATCCGCCAGCGCTCCCGCCGCCCCATCAGGCCGACGGGCTTGAGGAAGGGGTAGACGGCCAACGCCTTGCGGAAGCTGCGCAGTTGTCCGCAGAACTTCCGTACGAGGCGGGCGTCGGCCGGTGAGATGGCGATGAGGTGGGCTTCGAGGCGGTCCGGGTCGGAGTAGAAGTGGACGGCCCTCCCGTCGGTGCCGCGCACGATGTTGAAGACGTCGAAGTGGCGGATCTCCTTGCCCTGGAGGGCGCCGAGCTCCAGCCAGATCTGGTGCATCTCGTTGCCGGGGCCGCTGCCGAGGAGCCAGCTGACGCAGGCGTCCAGGGTGAAGCCGCCGCGCTCCCAGGCGGTGCAGCAGCCGCCCGGGATCTCGTGCATCTCCAGGACGCGGGTGCGGTAGCCGTTCATCTGGGCGTAGCAGCCGGTGGAGAGGCCGCCGAGCCCGGCCCCGATGATGATCATCGTCTCGCGGGGCCGCTGCTCCTGTCGCCGCTCATGAGCCCTCGCTCTCCCGAGCCGACCACCGGTCGAGCTGGGGCAGGTGTCCCAGCTTCCCGGGGTGCCACGGCTCGTCGCCCTTGCTTTCCCACGCCCGGAATTCCAGGCCCAGTTCGCGGCAGAGGTACTGGACGGCGAAGCGGCCGGTGGAGGCGGCGCGAATCAGACCGCCCATGCCGGCCCACTGGCCGGCCATGGAGAAGCCGCTCAGTCCGGGCAGCCGCATCCGGTCCTTGCCGACCAGGCGTGCGGTGACCTCGTCGGCTTCGGAGAATGCCTTCCAGGCGAGGATGGAGCCGCCCAGATTGCCGGTGTAGCGGTGGGTCGTGGCAGGTGTGGCGACCTCGACGATTTCGATGCGGTCGGCGGTGCCGGGGGTGCGGCGCTCCAAGAAGTCCCTTACGAAGTCGGCTACTTGGCGTTTCCGATGGCGGTATTCCTTGCGGTTGCGGGTGCGCAGGTCCTTCCAGTGGGCGTAGTCGCTGAAGTACGTGCAGTGCAGGACGGAGCGGCCGGGGGGCGCGAAGCCTCCCGCGTAGCGGGAGCGGGCCTGGACGACGAGGCTGTCCTGCAGCGCGCCGGGGAGGTGGTCCGCGTCGCCCGGGGCGAGGAGATGGGTGGTGCTGTGCGCCTCGTCGGGGTCCAGGTCGCCGCGCAGGCCGACGAAGGCGGAGACGACGGAGGGGAAGAGGGTGCCGGGCCGGTGGAGGAGGTCGGTGTAGAGCTTGTCGATGCGGGGGCCCGTGTACCGGCCGCCCAGCAGCCCGTAGACGGTGGTGTGTCCGTCACAGGCGGAGACCACATGCTCGGCGAAGTACCGCCGTCCGCCGCGTAGTTCGATGCCGATCGCCCGGTCGTTCTCGACCAGGATCCGTTCGGTGCGGGCCCGGTAGGTGATCGTGCCGCCCAGGTTCCGGTAGCGCTCCTCGACCGAGCGGGCGAGGCCGAGCGAACCTCCTTGGGGGAAGCCCGCGTTGCCGTGGTGGGCGGCGGCCATGTTGAACAGGTACGGCAGCAGCGGGAAGCCTCCCGGGTCCTGGAAGAAGATGTTGCGGAACGCCTTGCGGAGCAGCGGGTCCTGGAACCGATCGGCGAACACGTGCATCGGGGTCGCCGCGGTCCGCCAGAACAGCCGGAAGGCGGGAAGCACCGTGCGCAGGGTCTGTGCCCGCTCCCGTACGGTCCGCAGGGCGGGCGCGGTCAGGAACGGGTACAGCTCGATGTCGATGAAACGCCGCAGATCCCGGGTGAAGGCCCGGATGAGCGGGGCGTCGGCGGGTGAGATGCCCAGGAGGTGGGCCTCCAGGCGGTCGGGGTCGTTGTAGAACGTCACCGACCGGCCGTTCTCGTCCTCGACCTTGTTGAACAGCTCGAAGTTGGTGACGGACTTGCCGTCCAGCGCCCCGAGTTCGGCCCACACCTGGTGGGCGTCGTTGCCCGGGGCGGTGCCGATGAGCCATTCGATGCAGTAGTCGAAGAGGTAGCCGTCGCGCGACCAGGCGGTGCAGCAGCCGCCGGGCAGCACGTGCTTCTCGAAGAGTCGGGTCCGGGCGCCGCTCATCTGCGCGTAGCAGCCGGTGGCGAGGCCGGCCACGCCCGCGCCGATGACGATGACGCGGGGCGGGGTGCCGGGGGTGCGTTCCCTGGTCGTCCAGTCGGAGGAGTCGGCCGGGCCGGGTCCGGTGGCTCGCGCCGTGTCGTCATCCGTCATGGGACGCCTCCCCGGCGATGGCCGAGCGCACCAGTTGGGCGTTGCGGGGCAGGTGTTTGGAGTCGAGCAGGTCGGCGTGGACACCGGAACCGCGCAGGACGGCGGTGGCGCCGGTGGAGCTGCCGTGCCAGGTGCCGTGCTCCCCGGCGGCGTACAGGGCGGCCTTCTCCTCGTCGGTGATGACGGTGACCGTCGCGGCGACCGTGCCGGTGTTGGGGGTGCGCCCGCAGAACGCGAGGTATTCGGCGGCGTGGGCGAGGGTTTCGCGGGTGACGGCGTCGGATCCGGTGTGTTTGCGTACGTGGTCGGCGAGTTCGGCCTCGAAGGCGGCGATGCCGGAGGCGTCCGGTTCGTAGGCGGTGAGGATGCGGCGGGAGTCGAGGATGACGACGTGGGCGACGCGGCGGCCGCGCCGCTCCAGCTCCTTGGCCGTCTCGAAGGCGAGGTTTCCGCCGAGGGAGTAGCCGAGCAGCACGTAGGGCCCGTCGGTCCGGTCGGCCTCGACCAGGTCGGCGTACCGGGCGACCTTGTCGTCGCCGGGGAGGTAGTTGAAGCCGACGACGCGGTGGTCGGGCAGGTGGGCGGCCAGGCCCCGGTAGACGAGCCCGTGACCGCCGGCGGGCGGGAAGCAGAAGAGAGCGGGGAGCTGTCCGGCGTTGAAGGTCAGACTGGGCAGCTCATCGGCGCTCGCCCCGAGCAGGACGTCCTGCACCGTGGCGGCCATGCCGTGCAGGGTGGTGACCTGGTAGAGCCTGCTGACGGGGACGCCGACGCCGAACTCGGTGCGCAGGAGGTGGAGGAGTTCGATGAGCTTGATCGAGCTGCCGCCGAGTTCGAAGAAGTCGTCGCCCAGGCCGATCTGTTCTCGTCCCAGGAGGGTGCTCCAGTGCCGGGCGACGCTGGTCTCGTACAGCGTCACGGGCTCCTCGTACGGGCGGTCGCCGGCCTCGGCCCGCGGGGCGGGCAGGGCCGCCGTGTCGACCTTGCCGTTGGCGGTGAGCGGCAGGGCGGGCAGCTCGGTGAAGTGGGACGGGATCATGTAGGACGGCAGCGAGCGGGCCAGATGGCGGCGCAGCGCCCGGACGTCCAGGGTCGCGCCGGCCTGCGGTACGCAGTAGGCGCAGAGGGCCGCGTCTCCCCCGGTGTCGGTGCGTACGGTGACGACGGCCCGGGCGAGCGGGGGCCACTGGGCGAGGTGGGCCTCGATCTCGCCGATCTCGATGCGGTGGCCGCGCAGTTTGATCTGTCCGTCGGTCCGGCCGAGCAGATGGACCCGTCCGTGCGCGTCCCAGCGGGCTATGTCGCCGGTGCGGTAGAGTCGTTCGGGGCGGGCGTCGGCGGCCCGGGAGAGCGTACGGGTGACGAAGCGTTCGTCGGTCTGCTCGACGTCTCCGGCGTAGCCGAGGGCGACGCCTTGGCCGCCGATCCAGAGTTCGCCGGGCACTCCGGGCGGGACGGGTTCGCCGTGTGCGTCGAGGACGTGGAGCGTGCTGTTGGGGAGGGGACGGCCGATCGGGACCATCGCGCCGGGTTCCAGGTCGTCGACGGGCCCTTCGAAGTACGCGCTGTCGATGGTGGCTTCGGTGAGGCCGTAGGAGTTGACGAGACGGGTGCCGGGTCCGCACAGCTCGGCCAGTTTGCGGTACTCCGCCACGCTCCAGGCGTCCGATCCGACCACCAACAGCCGCAGGAAGTCCAGCCGCAGCCCTTCGCGCGCGCAGTGGTCCATCAGTCCGCGGACGACGGCAGGCACGAACTCGGCGCAGTCGACTCGTTCCTGACGCATCGTGCGGTAGAGGCGGGTGGTGTCGAAGAGCAGATCGCGGTCGGCCAGGACGAGCGTGCCGCCCGAGCACAGGGCGCGCACCAGGTCGCCGGTGAACACGTCGAAGGAGGGTTCGGCCATCTGGAGGTGCGTCGTCGCGTCGGTTTCCAACCGGTACGCCTGCCGCCATGCGGCGTGGGCGGAGGCGAGGTTGCGGTGGCTGACGCGGACGGCCTTGGGGCGGCCGGTGGAGCCGGAGGTCGTGATGACGTACGCGGGCGAGTCCGGGGTGACCTCGGCCGTCGGCCCGTCCGGATGCGGTTCGGTACGGGCGAGGGCGGCAAGGGTGAGCGTCGGAACGGTCAGCACCGCGTCGGTCCCGGTCGTTCCGGTGGCCCCGGGTCCGGCGTCGTCGGCGACGAGGACGAGCTCCGCTCCGGTGGCCGACACGAGGTGGGCGAGCCGGTCGGCGGGCTGGTCGGGCCGGACCGGGAGGTAGGCGGCACCGGCCTTGAGTACGGCGAGCAGGGTGACGATCAGCTCGGGCGACTTGTCCAGGCGGAGCACGACCACCGAGCCTTCGCCGACGCCGAGCGCACGCAGCCTGGCGGCGGTGCCGGCGGCGCGGCGCTCCAGCTCCGCGTAGGTCAGCCGGTGTGCTCCCCCGTGCGGGGAGGGCGTGGTGACGGCGACGGCCGTAGGGCGTTCGGCGGCGGTGCGGGCGATCAGCTCATGGACCGGGGTGAACGGGCCGTCGTCCCGGTCGTCGCCGGACGGCAGGGCCGGGCGGCTCCACTCCCCCACGAGCCGCTCCCGCTCCCGGCCGCCGAGCATCGCCAGCCGGGAGGCGGGCCGGTCGCCCGGCGCGCGGGTCAGCCGGTCGAGGAGGCGGGTGTAGTGAGCGGCCATGCGGCGCATGGTCTCGGGGAGGAAGAGGTCGGTGTTGTACTTGAACACACAGTGGAACCGACCCTCCGCCTCGTCCTCGTAGGCGGACAGCGTTATGTCGAACTGCCCTTCCTCTTCTGGTAGTTCGATGTACTCCAGGCGGTAGCCGTACTGCTCGGCGGCCACCTTGTGGGTGAGGAGGATGAACATCGCCTGGAAGACGGCGGAGCGGCTGGGGTCGTGCTGGAGGCCCAGCTCCTCGACGAGGAGGACGAAGGGGTACTCCTGGTTGTCCAGGCCGCCGAGCACGGTGCGGCGGACCTGTTGCAGCAGCTCGGTGACGGTCGGGTCGCCGGACAGGTCGGCGTGCAGCGGCAGCGGGTTGACGAAGTAGCCGTAGACGGAGGCGAAGTCCTGCCGGGTGCGGCCGGTCACCGGGCTGCCGACGACGATGTGGTCCTGCCCGGAGTAGCGGTGCAGCAGGAGGTAGTAGGCGCTGAGCAGCACCATGAACGGAGTGACGCCGTGCGCCCGGGCCAGGGCGTGGACGCGGGCGCTCAGCGCTTCGTCGAGGACGAAGAACTCCGAGGCCCCGTTGTGGGTCTGGACCGCCGGGCGGGGTTTGTCGACGGGGAGGTCCAGGAGCGGGACCTCGGCCGGCAGATGGGACCGCCAGTAGTCGAGCATGCCCGCGGCTTCGGGTCCGGCCAGGAAGGCGTTCTGCTGGTTGAGGAAGTCGAGGTAGCGGGCTTCGACCGGCGGGAGCCGGTGCTCCTGGTTCCGGCGCAACGCCTCGTAGATGGCGAGGAGTTCCTCGATGAAGGTGAAGGTGGAGATGGCGTCGGAGACGATGTGGTGGACGGCCTTCATGATGATCCAGCGGTCCGGCCCTCGTTTGAAGAGGCGGAAGCGGATCAGCGGGTCGTGGGCGAGGTCGTAGGGCTTGCGGTACTCCTCGACGATCGTGGCATGGATGGTCTCCCAGTCCTCGCCCCGGACGTCGAAGAGGGCGAGGTCGGTCCTGGCTTCCTCGGAGACCTGCTGCACGGCCTGCCCGTCCACCAGAAGGAAGTTGGTGCGCAGCGCCGGGTGGCGGGCGATGAGCCGGCGGACGGCCTCGAACATGAGGTCGGGTTCGAGGGCGACGTTCACCTCGACGGCCCCCCGATGTTGTACGCGTAACCGTCGGGGTTGAGGTGCTTGAGGAACCAGAGCGCCTTCTGGTTCTGGGTCAGCGGGTACTGCCGCTCGTCGCTGTGGAGCCGGACCGCGCCCGCCGCCCGTTCCGGGTCCTCCGCGGAGGCCAGGGCGGTGAGTCCGTCGTGGAGCTGGGCGGCGAGTTCCCCGGCCGGGGTGCCGCTGAGCAGCGCCACCACGGGCAGGGCGACGCCGAGTTCGGCATGGATCCGGGCCCGTAGCTCCATGGCGAGAAGCGAGTCGAGGCCGAGTTCACCGAGGCCGGTCGCGGGGTCGATGCGGTCGGGGCCGGTGCGCAGCACGGTGGCGGCCAGGGCGGCGAACCGCTCGGTGACCAGCGCGCGTCGGGCTTCCTCCCCGGCGGTACGGAAGGTGTCCAGGAACCCGTTGCCGGAGGCGGTGTCCGCGGGTGGGGCGGCGGCGGCCGCGAGGTCGGTGACCAGCGGTGGCGGGGAGGGGTACCAGGCGAGGAAGACGGGCCAGTCGACGACGGTGGCGACGACGAGCTGGGCGTGGTCCTGGCCGATGACGCGCTCCAGGACCGCCATGCCCGCTTCCGGGGAGAGCGAGCTCATGCCCCGGCTGTGCAAGTAGTGGTCCGCCAGACCGAGTTCCTCGATCATGCCGGTGGCCCAGGGGCCCCAGTCCAGGCTGAGCGCGGGCAGGCCCCGGGCGCGGCGGTGATGGGCGAGGGCGTCGAGGAAGGCGTTGCCGGCGGCGTAGTTGGTCTGGCCCGCCGTGGTCAGCAGGGAGGCGATCGACGCGAACAGCACGAAGTGTTCGAGGGGTTCGTCCCGCAGGTGCCGGTGCAGGAGGTGGGCGCCAACGGTCTTGGGGTCGTGGACGGCGTCGAAGGCGGCCCGGTCGAGATCGGCGACGAGGGTGTCGCGGACCTGGCCGGCGAGATGGAACACCCCGCGTACGGGAGGCGCTCCGCTGCGCCGGTGGGCGTCGAGCCAGCCGGTCAGGGCGTCCTCGTCGGTGATGTCGAACGTCGCCGGTACCGGGTGTGCGCCGAGCGTCTCCAGCTCGCGGAGCAGGGCGACGGCACGGCCCTCGGCGGTGGTGGGGTCGGTTCCGGCCCACTTCTCCCGGGGCGGTACGGGGGTACGCCCGACCAGGACGATCCGGCGGGCTCCCCGGCGTACGAGGGTGCGGCACAGCAGTCGGCCGAGCGCGCCGAACGCCCCGGTGACCAGGTAGCTTCCGTCGGCCCGCAGGCGCAGCGGGAGGGGCCGGGTCAGGCTTCCGGCGGCGCGGAGGCGGCCGGTGCGGCGGCCCCCGTCGCGCAGGGCGACCTCCGTTTCGTCGTCGCTGAGCGCTTCGGCCAGCAGGGCCGCGGCCTCGGCCCGGCCGCCTTCGGCGCCGGGGTGTCGCCGAGGGTCGAGGTCGATGAGTTTGCCGGGGTGGTCGGTCAGTTCCTGGTGGCGCAGGACGCGGCCGATGCCCCAGGCGGGTGCTCCGAGGGGTTCGGGGGCCTCGCCGGGCAGGGCGGGCTGGGCGCCCCGGGTGACGATGTGCAGGCGGCCGCCGCCGCCTCGGGCGGACAGCAGGCGTGCCAGGACGATCAGGGAGTACGCGCCCGCGCCGGTGTGGTCGCCGAGGGCGGTACGGTCGCAGGCGGCGAGGGCGGGGGCGTCGAGGTTCCACAGGTGCAGGACGGTTCCCCGGAAGGGGCCGCCGTCGCGGTCGAGGTCGGCGAAGAGGCGTCGCAGGTCGGCGTCGGACGCGGGGTCGAGGGTGTAGGTGCGGCCGTCGGCGGAGGCCGTGTAGGCCGCGCCGCGACGCACCAGGCGGCAGCGTTCGCCCCGGGCGTCGGCCAGGGCGGCGAAGGCGTCCGCGACGCCTCCGGTGTCGGCGAGGAGCAGCCAGCTGACGTCCGCGGGCGGGGCTTCGGCGTCCTCGGCCGGCAGCGGCGGGCAGTCGGCCCAGACGGGTTCGGCGAGCCAGGAGTCGATCGTGGTGCGGGCGACGGCGGTGGCGGCCTTCTCGACGTCGGCGGCGCGGAAGCCCTCGATACGGCCGAGGGGGGCGCCGTCGTCGGCGTACAGGGCGATATTGCCGAGGGTGGTGTCCGCGTCGGCCGGCAGCACGGTGGCGTGGGCCCAGAACGGCTGGTCGCCGATGGGTTCGAGGGCGACCTCGTCCAGGGAGAGCGGCAGCCTGATACCGCCGACCGGGGCGGGGTCCTCGGGGGTCGGCGGGATCAGGGGCGTCAGGAGCGTCTGGAAGCAGGCGTCGAGCAGGACGGGGTGGAGCTGGTGGCCGGCGGCGTCGTCGCCGATCGCCCGGGGCGGGCGGATCCGGGCGAGGACCTCGTCGGCGCCGATCCAGACCTCCTCCACGGCCTGGAAGGCGGGGCCGTAGTGGTAGCCGAGGGCGGCCAGCGCGGTGTAGCAGTCGGGACCCGCGAGGTGGCGGCGGGCTCGGGCCCGGATCGCGGGGGCGTCGAGCGGCGCGGCGGTGCTGCGGCGCTGGCCGGTGCGGACGATCCCGGCCGCGTGGACGGCCCGCTCGCCGTCCTCCCCGGTCGGGGAGGCGATGGTGAAGGCGGCGTTCTCCAGGGAGAGCGACACCTCGACGGTGCGGTCCTCGCCGTCGGGCAGGAAAAGCGCTTTGCGCAGGTCGAGGTCGGCGAGGACGGCGGTGGTGGAGCCGGTGAGCCGCAGGACGGCCTGGGCGGCCATCTCCAGGTAGCCGGCGGCGGGGAATACCACGGTGTCCTGGATGCGGTGGTCGGCGAGGTAGGGCAGCTCCTCGGTGTCCAGGCGGGCCTGCCAGGTGGGCTCGGTGGCGTCGGTGCGGCGGCCGAGGAGCGGGTGGTCGCGGTGGCCGAGCCGGACCTGGGCTACCGGGCGGGGCTCGGTCCAGTGGCGGTCGCGGCGGAAGGGGTGGCGGGGCAGGGTCACGGGGCGGCCGGTGGGCTGGAGCACGTCCCAGTCGATGGGGACGCCGAGCGTGTGGAGCGTGCCGAGGGAGGTGGCGAAGCGCTCGGTCTCGTCCTCCTCGCGGCGGATCGAGGGCAGAGTGAGCGCGGACCTGCCGCCGGCGTCGAGGCATTCGCGGATCGCGTGGCCGAGGACGGGGTGCGGGCCGATCTCCAGGAAGACGCGGTGGCCGTCGTCAGCGATGCGGTCGATCGCCGACCGGAAACGGACCCGGTCGCGGACGTTCTTCCACCAGTAGGCTGCGTCGAGTTCCTCGCCCCGGGCGGTTCCTTCGACCCCCGTGAGATACAACGGCACCTGGGCCGCGCGCGGCTCCAACGGGGCGAGTTCAGACAGCAGTTCGTCCCTGATGCGTTCCATGCCGACGCTGTGGTAGGGCACTTCGACGGTGAGGAACTTCGCGAACTGCTCCTCGGCCCGCAGCTCCTCGGCCAACAGGGACAGCGCCGCTTCGTCCCCGGCCAGGGTGATCGCGGTGGGGCTGTTGACGGCGGCGACGGAGACCCGGTCGCGGTAGGGGCGTACCCGGAGCTCGGCCTCTTCCTCGGAGAGGCCGACGGCGAGCATGGTGCCCGTGCCGGCCAGGGCCTGCTGGAGGCGGCTGCGGTGCACGACGATCCTGGCCGCGTCCCGCAGGGAGTAGACGCCCGCCGCGTGGAAGGCGGCGATCTCGCCGGTGCTGTGGCCGACCACGGCGTCGGGGCGCACCCCGTAAGACCGCCACAGGGCGGCCAGACCGACCTGTACGGCGAAGTTCGCGGGCTGGGCGAGCCAGGTCTCGGTCATCCGGGAGGCGGGCTCGTCGGCGGTCAGCTCCTCGACGAGGGACCAGTCGGCGAACTCCCGCAGCGCGCGATCGCACGCGGTGACGGCGTCCCGGAAGACCGGTTCCTCTTCGAGGAGTTGGCGGCCCATGCCCCACCACTGGGGGCCCATGCCGGTGAAGACCCAGACCAGTTTGCGGTCGGCGGCGTCCCGGGCCCGGCCATGGGCGACCCGGGAGTGCGGCTCGCCGCGCTCGTGGGCGGCCAGGGCCTCGTCGAGGGAGGTGCGGGAGGAGTGGACGACGGCGAGCCGTTCCGGCAGGTGCTGGCGGCGGTGGGCGAGGGTGTGGCCGAGGTCGTCGAGGGCCACGGCCGGCCCGTTGTCGCCCGCCAGTTCGGCCCGGATCCCGGCCGCCATCTCCGCCAGGGCGTCGGGCCGGCGGGCGCTGAGCGGGAGGATGCTCCAGCGCCGCCCGGCGGATGCGGCGGCGTTCCCCGGGGCCGGCGGAAGCGGCGGCGGGGCTTCCTCCAGGACGACATGGGCGTTGGTGCCGCCGAAGCCGAAGGAGTTCACCCCGGCGCGGGCGGGTCCTTCGTGGGCGGGCCAGTCGGTGGGCCGGGTGGGGATCTCGTACGGCAGGGTCGTCGGGTCGATGGCGGGGTTGAGGTTCTCCAGGTTGATGTGGGGCGGGATCGTGCGGTGCTCGATGCTCAGGACGGTCTTGATCAGACCGGCGATCCCGGCGGCGGATTCGGTGTGGCCGATGTTCGTCTTGACCGAGCCGACGTAGGCGCGGGCGCCCGGGGCCCGGCCGACGGCGAGCGCACGGGCCAGGGCGTTCGCCTCGATCGGGTCGCCGACGGGGGTGGAGGTGCCGTGCGCCTCCATGTACTGGAGGTCGCCGGGTGTGATGCCCGCCTCCGCGCAGACCCGGCGGATCAGGTCGACCTGGGCGTCGGGGTTGGGCACGGTGATGCCGTTGGTGTGCCCGTCCTGGTTGACGCCGCTGGCCAGGATCACCGCGTGGATCCGGTCCCCGTCCCGTACGGCGTCGTCCAGCCGCTTCAGCGCGACCAGGCCGACGCCTTCGGCCCGTACGTATCCGTCGGCGGCGGCGTCGAAGGTACGGGAGCGGCCTTCGGGCGACAGGAACCCGCCCTTCGTCTCGGCGACGGTGTACTGCGGGGCCATGTGCAGCAGGGTGCCGCCGGCCAGCGCGAGGTCGGTCTCCCCGTTGTGCAGGGCCTGGCACGCGAGGTGGACGGCGACCAGGGAGGAGCTGCACGCGGTGTCGACGGACAGGCTCGGACCGCGGAAGTCGAAGCAGTACGAGATGCGGTTCGAGACCATCGTCATCATGGTCCCGGTCGCGGTGTGGGCGGCCAGCGAGGTGAAGCCCAGGTCGGCGAATTGCAGGATCTTGTAGTCGAGGGTGAACGCGCCGACATAGACGGCGACGTCGCTTCCGGCGAGGTCGGCGGGGCGTTGGCCGCCGTCCTCCAGCGCCTCCCAGGCCACTTCGAGCAGCTTGCGCTGCTGCGGGTCCATGTGGTCGGCCTCGCGGGGGCTGATGCCGAAGAACGCGGGGTCGAACTCGTCGAAGCCGTCGATGTATCCGCCGCGGCCTCCGACGAGGCGCCCGGGTTTGTCGCGGAACCGGCTGCCGAGCGTGCGGACGTCGTACCGGTCGGGCGGGGTGGGGGTGATGCAGTCCTTGCCCGCCACCAGGTTCCGCCAGAACGTGCGGTGGTCCGAGGCGCCGCCGGGCAGGCGGCAGCCCATCCCGATGATCGCCACCTTGTTCCGTAACGCCCGGCTGTTCGCGTCGGCCATTCGAACTCCTCAAGTCGTGGTGCGGTGGGTCGTGATGAAGCACCGGGGGGGCGGCATTCACTCCGGGCCGGGGCGCGGTGATGCGGCTCTGCGTCGCCAGGGGTGCAGGAGGGCGGCGAGGATCTCGCCGGTGGCGGGGAAGGAAGCGGGGTCGTGGAGGCCGACGGCGGAGGGTTCGCGGCCGGGGCGCCAGGTGAAACTGCCGAAGAGGTGGTCCCAGCACGAGAGGTCGGAGCCGTAGTGGCCGGCTTCGGACAGATCGGTGCTGTGGTGCAGGCGGTGCTGCTCGGGACTGGCCAGCAGATGGTTGAGCGGGCCGATGCGGACGTCGATGTTGGCGTGGACGAAGTAGCCCTGGGCGGCGACGAAGAGTCCGGCCACCAGCACGGCGGGGCGGGAGAAGCCGACGAGGGCCAGGGCCAGTTGGACGAGGCTCTGCGCCAGGACGATGTCCAGCACATGGTTGACACCGTTGTTGGCGACGTTGACCTTCTCCGGCACGTGATGCACCCCGTGCAGTCGCCAGAGCAGGGCGTTGCGGTGGCCGAGCCGGTGCACCGCGTAGCTCACCAGCGAACCGGTGAGGAGGGCACCCGGGATCTCGGCCCCGAGGTGGTGGGCCGGCTCCTCGGGCGAGATCAGCCCGACGGACAGGGCGACCAGCAGTTGCGCCAGTCCGCTTCCGGCCATGGTGAGCAGGAAGTAGATGCCGTACCAGCGCCATTCGTCCTTTCCGGGGTGCCAGGTCCGGTCGTAAGGAATCAGCCGCTCCAGAAGAGCCAAATAGCCGATCACGCCGATCAGGAAAAGCGGGCTGACCCACGCCGGATCCCACCGCAGGAGCAATGAGAACGCGGCCACGCACCCGACCGCGAGGAGGAGTACGGGGTAGGCGACGGCACAGAGAATGCGGGACACGAAATTCCCTGCCACCCGCTTCCCGGAAACCGAATAGGCGGCCGAATGAATTTCGCCATCGATGGCGCGCTCGCGCTCGTCCATACGTGACCCCCCACAAGGGAACGCAACCGGGAGAGACCAGATTTCCTTCATCAGCGCAGGCCGGAACCGCCCTGAGAGTCTCGGTGAACTCCGGGGCGACCACGACCCCGCACTGACGCCTTTCAGACACCCGGCTCCGATGGAATTCGGCCGTGGCGTGAACTGATGCCCCCGACACCATCAGCCCAGATCATCTATTTCCCGATCCCGCGGCTTTAATCACGCGCGACGCGGATAAATCGACCGGCGATTTCGTTCACGGAGGCCGTACGGAAAGGTATACGGAAAGCCATCGCAAAGTATCGCACAGTCGAGCGAGGCCGCGTTTCGGGAACTCTACTTCGTAGGATCATCGCTATGCCGGGGGACGGCGCATTCCGGTGCGCCGGGAGGCGAATTCCCACGCTCGGGCGTGCGTCGGTGCGGGGAGCCGCGCGCCCGCGCGCGAGCGGTGTCACCTCGTGCTCCTCAGCGGCGCGCGGTGGGGAGACCCCGGGCTCCTTTCACCCGAGGACACCTCCCTGCGATGATCGCGGCGAGATCCGGCAGCCCATCAGCGAACCGAGGAGCCTCCTTGACGTACGACGTCAGCGCGGTGCGCGCACAGTTCCCCGCCCTGCGCTCCGGCACGGCGCACTTCGACGGCCCCGGCGGCACCCAGACCCCGGCCCCCGTCATCGACGCGATCGGCGAGGCGATGAGCCGTCCGCTGTCCAACCGGGGCTCCACTCTGCCCGGAGAGGTCAACGCGGACGGGATCGTCCGGGAGTTCCGGCAGGCGATGGGCGATCTGCTGGGCGCGGACCCGGGCGGGATCGTCTTCGGCCGGAGCGCCACCCAGCTCACGTACGACTTCTCACGCACCCTGGCCGGGACGTGGCGGCCGGGGACGAGGTGGTGGTCAGCCGGCTCGACCACGATGCCAACATCCGCCCGTGGGTGCAGGCGGCCGAGCGGGTGGGGGCGGTGGTGCGGTGGGCCGACTTCGACCCGGCGACCGGCGAGCTGTCCCCGGAGGCGGTCGGCGCGCAGATCACCGGGCGAACCCGGCTGGTCGCGGTGACCGGCGCGTCCAATCTGATCGGCACCCGGCCCGACATCCCGGCCGTAGCCCGCCTCGTCCACCAGGCCGGAGCGTTGCTGTACGTGGACGCGGTCCATCTCACGGCGCACCGCGCGGTGGACCTGGATCGACTGGGGGCGGACTTCCTCGTCTGCTCCCCGTACAAGTTCTTCGGCCCTCACCACGGGGTGCTGGCAGCCCGGCCGGAACTGCTCGACACCCTCCGCCCGGACAAGCTGGCACCGTCCGCCGACGCCGTACCGGAGCGCTTCGAACTCGGCACGCTCCCGTACGAGTTGATGGCGGGGACCCGCGCGGCGGTGGACTTCGTCGCGGAGCTGGGGACCGTAGCGGCCGGCGGGCTCGCCGGGCGGCGTGAGCGGCTGTTGGCGGCGTACGCGGCGATCGAGTCCCATGAGACCGCGCTGCGGGAGAGCATCGAGAAGGGGGTGCGCGACCTGGGCGGGGTGACGGTGCACTCGCGGGCCGCCGAGCGCACCCCCACGCTGCTGCTGACCTTCGAGGGCCGGCGCGCGGCGGACGCCTACCGTGCCCTCGCCCGCTCCGGGGTGCACGCGCCCGCCGGATCGTTCTACGCCCTGGAGGCCTCTCAGCACCTGGGGCTCGGCGAGAGCGGCGGCCTCCGTGTGGGGGTGTCCGCGTACAACGACGCGGACGATGTGGAGCGGCTCCTGACGGGGCTGTCGGAGTTCCTGGGCTGACCCGCGACCCGAAGGGGCTGCCCCGTCGCCCCCGGCGTACGGAGGACGACAGCGCTCAGAGCGTGGCCAGGGTGTCCACCGCGTCGGCCAGACCGGTCAGGTGCCGGGCCCCCGGCGGCTGCCGCCCCGCCCAGCCCGGTCCGGCCACACAGACGACGGGACGGCCGCGCGCACCCCGTACGCCCCACTCGATCGCGTTCAACCGGGCCACGAGTGCGGGGCTCGCCGTCTTCCGGGACTGGGCCCAGAGCACCACCGCGGCGGGACCGGTGCGCCGGGCCGCGTCCTCCAGCGCCCCGGCGGGCACGGCGGCACCGAACATACGGACCGGCAGGCCCTGTTGGGCGAGAGTCGCGGCGAGCGCCTCCAGGGCGAGCGTATGGGTCTCGCCGGGCACACAGGCCAGCAGGGCGAGGCCCGCGCCGGGGGCGGGGGCCCGCCCGGCCGCGGCCGCGCGCAGCGCGCCGGAGACGTGCCACGACAACAGGTGCTCGACCTCGATGTACCGCTCCCCCTCCGTCTCCCACTTGCGGCCCACCGCGTGCAGCGCCGGCATCATGACCTCGTCCCAGGCGGCCGGGAGTCCGTAGCGGTCGAGCACCGCCGTGAGCAGTTCGTCCAGGGCCGGCGCGTCCAGCCGGACCGCGGCCCTGGCCAGACCGCGGCACTCCTGGCGGGCCCGGCCGATCGGCAGCGGCCCCGAAGCCCGGGAAGCGCGCGCCGGCCGGGCCGCTTCCGAGGGGCCGGACGCCCCGGCCAGGACGGTGCGCGCCGCCTCGGCCGGGGGCAGGCCCGAGCTCGTCAGGGCGCACATGTGCCGCAGGGCGGCGATGTCCGCTCCGGTCCAGCGGCGGTGCCGGCCGTCCTGCCGTGCGGCCGGGCCGATGCCGTAGCGGCGGTCCCACGAGCGCAGCGTCGTCGGGGCGACGCCCAGGAGGCGGGCCACCGCACCGGTGGTCATGCCTCCGTCGGCCGGGGCTTCCGCAAGCAGATCGCCTGTCGGGTCCATAAACTCACCATACGACGCAAAAGCGACGCGTGTTGTCCGGCGGATCCCCGAGCGGTTCGCTGAGACACCGGGACAGGAGCGACAAGAGAAGCGGCAAGAGAGACAGGAGACAATCATGAAGCTGAGCGACGAACTGCCCACCGACCACCGGCTGGCGTCCGTGTACCGGGTCGGTGCGGGACTCTGCGGAGCGATCCTGATGGTGTTCGGGTCTCTCGGCTTCGCGAATCAGCTGAGCTTCTTCGCCACCGACGGCAGCCGGATCGCCGGACTGACGTCCAACGGGCTCCTCAGCCTGATCTCGCTGCTCGTGGGTGCGGTGCTGATCGCCGGGGCGGCGGTGGGCGGCAATGCCGCCTCCACGGTGAACATGACCGTCGGCTCGCTCTTCCTGCTCAGCGGCTTCGCCCACCTGTTCATCCTGGACCGGTCCGCGAACATCCTGGACTTCAGCATGGCGAACGTCATCTTCAGCTTCGTGATGGGACTGCTGATCCTCACGTTCGGCATGTACGGGCGGGTGACCGGCGGTCTGCCGCACGACAACCCGTACTGGCGTCGCCGCCACCCGGAGCAGGCCGCACGCGAGGCCGCCGCCCGCAGGAGGGCGGCGGCGGGAGGCCCGTTGCGGGACGGATCCGCTCAGACCTTGCGGTAGCGGGCGTTGAGCCAGGAGAAGACGCCGAAGGCGACCAGTCCGAGGGCGATGAGCACCAGCAGCCACGGGCCGACCGGAGTGTCGGCGAACGAGCGCAGGGTGTCGTCCATCCCCTTGGACTTGTCCGGCTCGTGCTCGACGGCGGCGGCTACGGCGAACGCGCCCGCCGCAGCGAACACGCTGCCGCGCGCCGCTCCGCCGAACACCCCCGTGATGTCCACGGCCCGGCGGACGCGGTGGGACATCTCCGACAGCTTCAGGTGCTTGTGGTACTTGCGCAGGATGGCCCGGACCGCGATCCAAAGTCCCGCGCCGGCCACGACGGCGCCGCCGATCCCGACGGTCCACTGACCGCCCGGCCAGCCGAGTGCCTTGGCGGTGATGTCCTGCGACTGCTGGTCGGACGAACCGCCGCCGCTGCCGGAGTCCCCGGCGGCGAAGGACAGCACGGAGTAGGCGACGAAAGCGTAGAAGAGCGCCCGGCCCGCCGCCATGGCCCGCTTTCCGGGCTTGTGCTCGTCGGGTCCGGCCCCGCCGAACAGCGCTTCGGACAGCCGCCAGAGCGCCATGCCCGCCACGGCTGCGCCCAGCACCCACAACAGAACCGTCCCGAAGGGCTTCTCGGCTATCTCCGCGACCGCACCGCCACGGTCGGCCTGTTTTCCGTCGCCTCCGGAGAACGCGATCCGCAGGGCGAGGAGGCCCACGAGCACGTAGATCACCCCGCGGGCGACGAACCCGGCGCGGCCCGCCGCCTCCATGGCGTCGCTGTTCGCGGCACGCCGCGCCCGGCCGCGTCCCCGCGCTGTCACTGAACGGCTATTCATGTCATCCCGCTTGCCCCCGCGCGGCGGATCGATGCCACGGCGGTTCGGGGGCGGTTTCGACGCAGAACCGACGCGGCAGGCGGAGCGAGCGGCAGCGCGTCAGTGTGGAGAGGACGGAGAACACCCGTGGGGCGATGGACAAGCCCCCTCGATCGCCGGAGGAGACATCATGACGACCACCCGTCTGCAGCGCACCGCGGCGGCCGCCGCGGCCCTCGCCTTTCCCGCCTCTCTGGCGTTCTTCGCCCCGCAGGCACAGGCAGAGGCCCCCGCCGACCCGTACGGCCCCGCCTGCGCCTCCGTGCCGAAGGAAGGCGCGGGCAGCCTGGAAGGCATGGCGAAGGACCCGGTCGCCACCGCCGCGTCCAACAATCCCGAACTCTCCACCCTGGTCGACGCGGTGAAGAAGGCCGACCTGGTGGACACCCTCAACAACGCGGAGAACATCACGGTGTTCGCGCCGACCAACGCCGCGTTCGAGAAGATCCCGCAGGCCGACCTGGAGGCGCTCCTCAACGACAAGGACCAGCTCACCAAGGTGCTGACCTACCACGTGGTGGGCGAGAAGGTCACGACGCAGCAGATGGAGGACGGCACCTTCAAGACGCTGGAGGGCAGCGACCTCACCACGAAGGGCTCGGGCACCGAGTTCACGGTGAACGACTCCTCGAAGATCGTCTGTGGCAACGTGCCGACGGCCAACGCCACGGTGAACCTCGTCGACACGGTGCTCATGCCGCCGTCCTAGCGGGTGTCTGCCCGGACATCCCCCAGGGATACCACGTGGCCTCTGAGCGGGGGTTCTATACGCTGAAGGCGTGAGACACGCCGACGACCGACCGACCCGGAGCGGCGCCTCGGATTCCGAGGTGCCGCTCGCAGACCTTCAGGCCTTCGCGGTCGAGCTGCGCCGGATGAACGGCGAGATCAACCGGATGACCCACGGCTTCGCGGTGAACCAGCGGCTGCACCCGACGGACGTGAGCGCGCTCGGAGCCATCCTCGACGCCCCGTCGCCCCTGACGCCGGGGGCACTGCGGGAGCACCTGGGGCTCACCTCGGGGGCGGTGACCGCCTGCCTGGACCGGCTGGAGCGGGCCGGGCACATCCGCCGGGCGCGGGAGAGCGCCGACCGCCGGGTGGTGCACGTGTACTACGAGCCGAGCGCCCGGACCGTCGCCCGCGACTACTTCATGCCGCTCGCCGAGGCCACGGCACGGGCCAGGGCACGGTTCAGCGAGGGCGAACTGACGACTGTCCTGCGCTTCCTCGCCACGATGAACGAGGAACTGGCCGAGGTCCCCCGACGCGTCGCTGAGTTCCCTCCCGGCCGGAGCACGTTGCTCGCGCCGTTGCGCGCTTGCTCGCGACCGTTGCGCGCTTGCTCGCGACCGTTGCGCGCTTGCTCGCGACCGTTGCGCCCTGGAGGGACGGGCCGGTCGAAGCCACCCCCGTACGAATCGCGGGAACGCTTCCCGTAATATATTTCAACGATTGAGATTGTTCATCGACGAGACATCTCCACCCCTCGGGAGAGACATGCCCACCCCTGCACGGTCGGTCCGCTGGCTGGTCCCCGTCGTCCTGCTGATCGCCTGGCTCGGCATCGGCGGCGGGCTCGGACCGTACGCCGGAAAGCTCGGCGAGGTCGCCACCAACGACCAGGCCGCCTTCCTGCCCCAGAACGCCGAGTCCACACAAGTCATCGACGCCCAGAAGGCGTTCCAGCAGAGCGAGACCCTGCCGGTCATCCTCGTCTGGACCTCGGCGGAGAAGGACGCCCCGGTGGACGACGGGCAGCGCGAGGCCGCGACCGGCGCCCTCGCCTCGCTCTCCGGGAGCGAGGGGATCGTCGGAACCCCCTCCCCCGCACTGCCCTCCAAGGACGGCCTCGCCCTCCAGGGCATCGTGCAGCTGAGCCCGAACCTCGGGGACGAGCTGCCGGCGGTGCTGGAGAAGGTCGACAAGGCGGGGAAGGCCGTCACCGGCACGACGGTCCAGCTCGCGGGGCCGGCCGCCAGCCAGGCGGATCTGTCCGACGCCTTCGCGGGCATCGACGGACTGCTGCTCGGGGTCGCCCTGATCACGGTGCTGGTGATCCTGCTGCTGGTCTACCGCAGTGTGCTGCTGCCCTTCGTCATCATCCTCGGCGCGGTCTTCGCCCTGGGGTTGTCCTGTGCGATCGTCTACGTCCTCGCCGACCACGACATCGTGCGCGTGGACGGCCAGGTGCAGGGCATCCTGTCGATCCTGGTGATCGGCGCGGCGACCGACTACGCACTGTTGCTCACCGCCCGGTTCCGGGAGGAACTCGCCGTCCACGGCGACCGGTTCACCGCGATGCGCGTCGCGCTGCGCGAGTCCTTCGGCCCGATCACGGCGAGCGCCGCGACCGTCGCGGCCGGTCTGCTCGCGCTGCTGCTCAGCGACCTCACCAACAACCGGGCCCTCGGTCCGGTGGGCGCGATCGGTATCGTCTGCTCGGTCCTAAGCGCTCTCACCTTCCTGCCCGCCGCGCTGGTGCTGCTGGGCCGGACCGCGTACTGGCCGGCGAAGCCCAGGCCCGCCGACGCGAAGGTGACCGGCGGCCACGGCATCTGGCACAAGGTCGCGGCCCTCGTGGACCGGGCGCCCCGCAAGGTCTGGGCGATCACTCTGGCGGCCCTGATCGCCTGTGCCGCGTTCGCCCCGACGCTCACCTCCAAGGGCGTGCCGCTGGACGAGATCTTCGTCAACGACGCACCGTCCGTGGCGGCCCAGGAGACGCTGAGCGAACACTTCCCCGGCGGCTCGGGCAATCCGGCCGTGATCATCGCCTCGGCGGACCGTCTGTCCGAGGTGACCGAGGCCGCGGAGCGCACCGACGGGGTGGACTCCGCCGCACCGGTGAGCGCGAGCGGGCGGCCGGGCGGCGAACCCCTCGTCGTCGACGGCAAGGTCCGTATCGACGCGACCCTCGAGGACGCGGCGGACAGCGACGGGGCCAAGGAGGCGGTGGCCGCGCTGCGCACCGCGGTCCACGCGGTGCCGGGATCGGACGCACTGGTCGGCGGCTACACCGCGCAGCAGTACGACACCCAGCGCACGGCCGAGGACGACCGCACGCTGATCGTGCCGGTGGTTCTGGTGATCATCCTGGTGATCCTGGTCTTCCTGCTGCGGTCACTGCTGATGCCGGTGCTGCTCGTGGCGACCGTGGCGCTGAACTTCCTGGCCACGCTGGGCATTTCCTCGCTGGTCTTCACCCATGTGTTCGGCTTCAGCGGCACGGATTCGTCAGTTCCGCTGTACGGATTTGTGTTCCTCGTCGCCCTCGGCGTCGACTACAACATCTTCCTGATGTCCCGGGTCCGGGAGGAGTCGCTGCGCCACGGAACCCGGGAGGGCATCCTGCGTGGGCTGACCACGACCGGCGGGGTCATCACCTCGGCGGGCGTGGTCCTGGCGGCCACTTTCGCGGCGCTGGGCGTGATCCCGCTGGCGTTCCTGCTCCAGATCGCGTTCATCGTGGCCTTCGGCGTCCTGCTGGACACGCTGGTCGTCCGCTCGCTCCTGGTCCCGGCACTGGTGCGGGACATCGGGCCGAAGGCGTGGTGGCCGGGGGCACTGAGCCGCGAGCGGGCCTGACGAGCGGACTCAGGGCCGCCGCAGCGCGTCCCCGGGTGCCCAGCCCGGGTCCCGGTAGGCGGCGAGCGCCCAGATCACGAAGATGTCCAGGGCGATGACGATCACCGACCAGAGGGGCGCGTACGGCAGGAAGAGGAAGTGCGCGAAGAGGTTCAGGGAGGCGAAGACGATGCCGGTCACCCGCGCCCAGCTCGCCCCCCTGAGCACGCTCGCCCCGGTGACGGCGACACAGACGCCGAGCACCAGGTGGGTCCAGCCCCAGCCGGTGAGGCTGATCCGGTAGACGTACTCGCCGACATCGCCGTAGACGTCCCCTCCGGCCAGGGCGGCGATACCCTCCAGGGCCGCGAGGACGCCCTGGCAGAGCATCAGGATCCCGGCGAAGAGCACGCCGCCGGTCACCCAGAGGCTGTCCGGGTCGGGCGCGGGAGCGCGCCCGGCCGGACCGTCGCCGCGCTGCCAGGGCGCCTCGCCCTGACCGGGCCCGGTCAGGGGCCCCTGCCCGAAGCCGCCCGGGTCGGACGGGTCCGATGCCCGGGACGGGTCTGCGGCCTGAGAAGGATCAGCAGCCCGGGAAGGGTCCTCGGCCTGAGAAGGACCGGCGGCCCGGGAAGGATCCGCGGCCCGAAACGGGTCCTCGCTCATGAGGAGGTCTCCTGCTGCTGTTCCGCCTGTCCCTTCGCCCGACGGCCGACCACCGCGGCGGCCGCGGCCGCGCTGCCCGCGAAGGCCAGCGCGACCATCCAGGGCCGGTCGAAGACATGGCAGGTGGCGTGGTCCACGGAGTAGCGCCCGGGGCCCGCCAGACCGATGGCCGCGGCGGTGAACCCGAGGAACGCCGGGTACTCGTAGCCGCCGCCCTGGGCGAAGAAGCCCGCCGGCGCGTGCACGGCCACCGCACCGGCCATCGCCCCTGCCGCCGCCGCGCCCGCCGCCGGAGTGGCGAGGCCCAGCGCGAGCAGCACACCGCCGCCCGCCTCGCCGAGCCCGGCGGCCACGGCACTGTGCTTGGGCGGATGGAACCCCATCGCCTCCATCGCCGCCGTCGTGCCCTGGATACCTCCGCCGCCGAACCAGCCGGCCAGCTTCTGGCTGCCGTGGGCGGCGAGCACCGCGCCGGTGCCGACGCGCAGGGCGAGCAGACCGAGATCACGCCGGTTGAAACAGACCATGAGGACTCCCGGGGCGAGGGGTTGGCGAGGGGTTTCCGGTACGGATCCCACTCTCGTCGGCCGCTGTTCGGCGGGCGCGGCCGACTACGCCGTACGGGGCACGGGCCCGGTGCCGCACGGCCCTCCGCGCGACGCAGATCATTGTGCAACTTGTTGCATAAGCGGTTCGACGTGGTCTACAACTGACGCGACGCCCCCTGCGGAGGAGACCCCGGATGAGCCCCTACCCGACCCTGCTGAGCCCGCTGGACCTCGGGTTCACCACCCTTCCCAACCGGGTGCTCATGGGATCGATGCACATCGGTCTGGAGGAGGCCGAGCGCGGCTTCGAGCGGATGGCGGCGTTCTACGCCGAGCGCGCCCGGGGCGGCGTCGGCCTGATGGTCACCGGCGGCATCGCCCCCAGCGAGCGGGCCTGCTCCTTCCCCGGCGGGGCCAAGATGACCACCGAGGCGGAGGCGGAGCAGCACCGGGAGATCACCTCCGCGGTGCACGCGGCGGGCGGCCGGATCGCGATGCAGATCCTGCACTTCGGCCGCTACGCGCACCACCCGGACCTGGTGGCCCCGAGCGCGATCCAGGCCCCGATCAGCGGGTTCGTCCCGAACGCCCTCACCGACGAGCAGGTCGAGGAGACCATCGAGGAGTTCGTCCGGGCAGCGGAGCTGGCACGGTTCGCCGGGTACGACGGCGTCGAGATCATGGGCTCCGAGGGCTATCTGATCAACGAGTTCATCGTCTCGGCGACCAACCACCGCACCGACCGCTGGGGCGGCGGTTTCGAGAACCGCATCCGGCTGCCCATCGAGATCGTGCGCCGGGTCCGTGAGCGGGTCGGCGAGGACTTCATCCTGATCTACCGGCTCTCCATGCTGGACCTGGTGCCGGGCGGCTCGACGCTGGACGAGGTCGTGACGCTGGCCAGGGAGATCGAAGCGGCGGGCGCGACGATCATCAACACCGGCATCGGCTGGCACGAGGCGCGGATCCCCACGATCGCCACCTCCGTGCCGCGCGGCGCGTTCAGCTGGGTGACCGAGAAGGTGCGCGGGGCGGTCTCCGTACCGCTGGTGACGAGCAACCGCATCAACACCCCGAGGTCGCCGAGGAGATCCTCGCCTCCGGCCGGGCGGACATGGTCTCGATGGCCCGCCCGTTCCTGGCCGACCCGGAGTTCGTCGCGAAAGCGGCGGCCGGCCGGGCGGACGCGATCAACACGTGCATCGGCTGCAACCAGGCCTGCCTGGACCACATCTTCAGCCTCAAGATCACCTCTTGTCTGGTCAATCCGCGCGCCTGCCACGAGACCGAGCTGGTGCTCAGCCCGACCCGGACCCGTAAGCGCGTCGCCGTGGTCGGGGCGGGTCCGGCGGGGCTCGCCTGCTCGGTGACGGCGGCCGAGCGGGGGCACGCGGTGACCCTGTTCGACACGGCGGGCGAGATCGGCGGGCAGCTCAACGTGGCCCGCCGGGTGCCGGGCAAGGAGGAGTTCGACGAGACGCTGCGGTACTTCCGTACGCGACTGGCGGAGCTGGACGTCGACGTGCGGCTCTCCACCCGCGCCGACACCGCGGCCCTGGACGGCTTCGACGAGATCGTGCTGGCCACCGGCGTCGAGCCGCGTACGCCCGCGATCCCCGGCACGGACCGTCCGAACGTCGTGAGCTACCTGGACGTGCTGCGCGACGGTGCGCCGGTGGGCGACCGGGTCGCGATCGTCGGCGCGGGCGGCATCGGCTTCGACGTGGCGGAGTTCCTGACCGACGGCGGCGACGCGGCGAGCCTGGACCCGGACACGTTCTTCCGGCAGTGGGGCGTGGACACGGCGTACGAGGGCCGGGGCGGGCTGCGCGCCCCGGAGCGCCCCAAGTCGCCGCGCACGGTCCACCTGGTCCAGCGCAGGACGACCAAGGTCGGCGCGGGGCTCGGCAAGACGACCGGCTGGATCCACCGCACCGAGCTGCGCCACCGGGGCGTCGAGATGATCGCGGGGGCCTCGTACGACCTCATCGACGACGAGGGCCTCCACCTCACCGTCGGCGGTGAGCGGCGGGTGCTGCCCGTGGACACGGTCGTGCTGTGCGCGGGCCAGGAGCCGCGCCGCGAGCTGTACGAGGAACTGAGCGCGGGTGCTGTGCCGGTCCACCTGATCGGCGGCGCGGACGTGGCGGCCGAGCTGGACGCGAAACGGGCCATCCGCCAGGGCACGGAGCTGGCCGCCACGCTCTGAACCCGCCCCGCCGGGGGCCGTACCACCGCGCGCTCCCGTCCTTAGGATGCACGTCATGTCACTGCCGCACGCGATTCTCACCGCTCTGCTGGAGAAGCCGTCCTCGGGTCTGGAACTGACCCGCAGGTTCGACCGGTCGATCGGCTACTTCTGGTCGTCGACGCACCAGCAGATCTATCGCGAACTGGGCAGACTGGAGCAGGCCGGGCGGATCAGGGCACTGCCCACAGCGGCGCCGGCCCGGGGGCAGAAGAAGGAGTACGAGGTGCTGCCCGCGGGTCGCGAGGAGCTGGCGGCCTGGGTCGCGCTCCCCGAGGACCCTCGGCCGGTCCGCGATCCGCTGCTGCTGCGGATGCGGGCCGCCGCGGTCATCGGCACGAACGGCTTGGACGCGGAGCTGCGCCGCCACCTCGCCCTGCACGAGCGGCAGTTGGCGGAGTACCAGGAGATCGAAAACCGGGACTTCGCCCCGCCGCCGACGACCGGCGAGGGGCGGCTGCGGCATCTGGTGCTGCGGGGCGGCATCGACCTGGAGACGTTCTGGATCGGCTGGCTGACCCGGGCGATCGCCGACCTGGACGCCGCCTGACCACACAGAGCGTTACGGGGCGGGGCGCGCCACGTCACGCGTACGCCTGGCCTTACGGGGCGGGACGCGGCGTCACGGGTACGGCGCGCCGCCCGCCCGTACGGCCACGGGTTCCGGGACGGCCGCGGGACGGGGGCTCCCGATCACGACCCGCGAGGGCACCGGGTCCACGGGGGCGGGCTCCTCGGTCACGCCACCCGGGTCCGCGTTCCGCGCCTGGGCCCGGCTGAGGAGGATCACACCGCGCACGGCCGCCACCGTCCCGAGCAGGGCGAGCACCAGGCTGACCGGCCCGCCCCGGAGGCGCTCACCGAGCAGGGCCAGGCCGATCGCGGCCGCGGCGACCGGGTTGGCGAGAGTGACCACCGCGAGCGGTGCGCCGAGCCCGCCCCGGTACGCGGTCTGGGACAGCAGCAGGCCGCCCATCGCGAACGTGGAGACGAGCAGCGCCACCGTCAGCAGCCGCCAGCTGAACAGCGGGCCGCCGGAGTGGTCGGTGACGGCGACCGTGAGGGTCTGGGTCAGCGCTGAGGCCACCCCGGAGGTGATGCCGGACGCCGCCGCGTGCCGCAGGCCGGGGCGGGCCCCGGGCCGGCTGAGCCCGGCGACGACCGCCATGGTGGCCGCGCCCACGCCGAGGGCCTCGGGAAGGGTGAGCGTTTCGTGCGGGGCGGAACCGCCCGCGGTCAGGAGCAGAGCGCCGAGGCCGAGCAGGGTCAGGGCGGTTCCCCGCCACTCGACGCGGCCGACCCGGCGTCCGGCGGCGCGCGCGCCGAGCGGGACGGCGACGACGAGGGTGAGCGCCCCCAGGGGCTGGACCAGGGTGAGCGGGCCGTAGTTGAGCGCGGCGACGTGCAGGAGCGCGCCCGCGGCGTTGAGGCCGACCGCCGACCACCAGGCGCCCCGGCCCAGCATCCGCAGGACCCCGGCGCCGGGCTCGGTGCGCCCGGCGAGCCGGGACTGGGCGACGGCGGCGGCGGCGTAGGCACCGGCGGAGACCAGGGAGAGCGCGACGGCGAGCAGGGTGGCGTTCATCGGCCGACCCCGCTCGGCGTGCGCTCCGGCGCGGCCTCCGGGGTGGCCTGCGCGACGGGCGGTACGGCGACCGCCCCGGCGGGCGCGAGGCTCGGCGGCGGAGCCGGGGCGGCCCCACCGGGCAGCGGCAGCCGGAACACGGCGAGGGCGACGGCGAGCAGCGCCACGACGACGATCGCGTCGAGCCAGTAGTGGTTCGCCGTACCCACGACGACGAACAGCGTGATCGCCGGGTGCAGCAGCCACAGCCGGCGCCACCGGGAACGGGTGGCGGCGATCAGCCCGACGGCGACCATCACGGCCCAGCCGACGTGCAGCGAGGGCATCGCGGCGAACTGGTTCGCCATCGTGTCGGTCGCGGGCGTCTGCCCGTACACCGTCGGCCCGTAGACCTGACCGGTGTCGACGAGACCGGCGGCCGGGAGCATCCGGGGCGGGGCGAGCGGGAACAGCAGGTGCAGCGCCAGGGCCGCGGCGGTGAGCGCGGCGAGCACGCGGCGCGACCGGACGTAGTGGGCGGGGCGGCGCCAGTAGAGCCAGACCAGGAAGAGTGCCGTGGCCGGGAAGTGCACGGCGGCGTAGTAGGTGTTCGCCGCGTGGATCAGGGGCCCGCTGTGCAGCAGCAGGCCCTGGACGGCGCCCTCGTCGGGAAGGCGCAGGGCACGTTCGAGGTCCCAGACGCTCCCCGCGTTGCGGAACGCCTCCTCGACGTGGCCGTTGGCGGCCCGCCGGCCGAATTTGTAGGCCAGGAAGAGTCCGGCCACGAGAAGGAACTCGCGGACGAGGGGCGGTCGGGCACGTATGTCCGGCTCCTGGTCCGTGGGCTCGGTGCGGGCGAGTCTCACCCGTGCCCCCTTGGATGCGAAGCGTTGGCGGACGGCCCGGTTCTGTCGATCCACGCCGTATCGATACGCCAGTGTACCGATACGTTGGCGTATCGGTACACGTGCGTATCGGTACACTGGCGTATCGAGAGCCTCGCCGCACCGCCGCTGGAGGTAGAGCCCATGCCGTCGCCCGATTCCGCACCGGAGTCAGCCCTCTCGTCCCCCCGGTCGAAGATCACACCGGAGCGGGCCCAGGAGCTGTACGCGGCGGTGCTGGAACTGCTGCGCGAGAGCGGTTACGAATCGCTGACGATGGAGGGCGTCGCCTCGCGCACCCGGTGCGGGAAGTCGACGCTCTACCGGCAGTGGGGCTCCAAGCCGGAGCTGGTGGTGGCAGCACTGCACGGCACCCGGCGCATGCGACTCCCGAACATCGACACCGGGACGCTGGCCGGGGACCTGCTGGAGGCCGCGCGGGCGATCGGCGAGGCCGCGGGGAGCGACACCCCGCTGATGCACGCCCTCAGCCATGCCGCGCTGCAGAGCCCGGAACTGCTGTGCGCGCTGCGCGAGGCGCTGATCCTGCCGGAGGTCGCGGCGATCGACGCGATGGTCCGGCGGGGCCAGGAGCGCGGCGAGATCGCGGTGGATCTCCCGGCGGCCGACTTCGTGGCGGCCCAGCTGCTCGGCGTGCTGCGCGCCCGGCCGCTGCTGGAGGGGCGTTACGCCGACGCCGCGTATCTGACCCGGTTCGTGGAGCGGGCGATCCTCCCGGGCCTCGGACTCACGGCGGGAGCGCCGGAGTCCTGACAGACGTGGACCGCCCCCGCGGATGGGGACGGTCCACCCGCGCCGCACCGTGGGGACGGGGGCGGCGCACCGCCCGGGCGGCCGGTGACCTCTGCGGAGGTCACCGGCCGGCCGTGTATCCGCGCCCACGCCCCCTCTACCGCGCCCAACAAGCGCTTGATAGCTGCCGCACAGGAGGGCCGACCATGGGCAACCGGTCCCACACGATGGACTTCACCGGACGGACCGTGCTCGTCAGACGCCGAGGGGAACGCGGTGGCGAGCGTCGTTCCGATGGGACGGCCGGAGGAGCCGGACGATGTGGCGCGGGCGTGCCTCTGGCTGGCGTGCGGCCTCTCCTCGTACGTCAACGGCGCCGACCTCGCCGTGCGCGGGGGCGGCGAGACCCCGGCCAGGTACACGACCGCTCGCCGCCCCGCACCCCTTTAATGGTCACCTTGACTCTAATGGAGCGGACCCCTTATCGTCGTCATGACGAAATCGAGGGGGTCCCCATCATGGCCGACATCACCCGGCGCTTCGGCTGGCGCCACCTGCGCTCCGCGCCCACCGCCCACATCCGCCACCACAAGCGCGGCAAGCTCGCCCACGACGGCCGGGGGCTCAGCTTTTGGTACCGGTCACTGTCGGCGGCCCTCTCCGAGGTGCCGGTCGACGACCGGGAGCTGGCCATGGCGTTCCACGCCCGTACGGCCGACTTCCAGGACGTGACCGTGCAGGCCACCGTCACCTACCGGATCAGCGACCCGGCCGAGGCGGCGAACCGGCTCGACTTCTCCGTCGACCCGGACACCGGCAGCTGGCGCGGGGCGCCGCTGGAGCAGATCGCCACCCTCCTCACCGAGACCGCGCAGCAGCACACCCTGGACGTCCTGGCCCGCACCCCGCTGGCCGCCGCCCTGGTCGACGGCGTCGCCTCCGTACGCGAACGGGTCGCCACCGGACTCTCCGCCGAGCCCCGCCTCCCCGCCACCGGCATCGACGTGGTGGCCGTGCGGGTCGTCGCGATCCGTCCCGAGGCCGAGGTCGAGCGCGCCCTGCGCACCCCGGCCCGCGAACAGATCCAGCAGGAGGCGGACCGGGCCACCTACGAACGGCGGGCCGTGGCCGTCGAGCGCGAACGCGCGATCGCCGAGAACGAGCTGGCCAGCCAAATCGAACTGGCCCGGCGCGAGGAGCAGTTGGTCGACCAGCGCGGCACGAACGCCCGCCGCGAGGCCGAGGAGAAGGCCGCCGCCGACGGCGTACGGACCGAGGCGGAGGCGGCCCGCAAGGTGCGCCTGGCGCGGGCGGAGGCCGAAGCGGCACGCGAGACGGGCGGGGCCCGGGCCGAGGCGCAGGCCGCCTGGCTGCGGGTGCACGGCGAGGCCGACCCGGCCACGCTGCACGCCCTGGCGGCGACCCGGCTCGCGGAGAACCTCCCGCGCGTCGAGAGCCTCACCCTCTCCCCCGACGTCCTCACCGGGCTGCTCGCCAAGCTCGGCCGTCCGGACGGCGGGGCGGGAGCGTGAGCCTGGCGCCCCGGGCGGTGATCGTCCACCGGCGGACGGAGTACGAGGAGCTGCTCGCCCGGCACGGGACGCACGGGCAGGCCGCCTTCTTCCTGTCCAGCCGGGGCCGCTCGATCGACGAGGTGGCCCGCCGCCACGAGGA
The DNA here is from genome assembly GCF_002832675.1 of Streptomyces sp. S063. Lineage (NCBI taxonomy): Bacteria > Bacillati > Actinomycetota > Actinomycetes > Kitasatosporales > Streptomycetaceae > Streptomyces > Streptomyces sp. S063. Next base: position 6,954,048 of record NZ_CP021707.1, on the reverse strand, counting down.
CACCCGGCAGGCGCTGCGCGAGGTGGCGGCGGCGGTCCCGCTCACCTGGCGCAGCTCCCGGGTGGAGCGGGCGGACCTGGACCGCTTCCTGTTCGCCCCGGAGGACGTGGTGGTCGTGGTCGGCCAGGACGGTCTGGTCGCCAACACCGCGAAGTACCTGTCCGGCCAGCCGGTGGTGGGCATCGACACCGCCCCCGGTCGCAACCCGGGTGTGCTGGTACGCCACCGCCACGCCGACACGACGGCCCTGCTGCGCTCCGCGACCACCTCCGGCGGGAAGGCCGAGGAGCTGACCATGGTCGAGGCCGTCGCCGACGACACGCAGCGCCTCCTCGCCCTCAACGAGATCTACCTCGGGCCGCCCGGTCACCAGACGGCCCGCTACCGCCTGGGCGACGACGGCGACAACACCCCCGGCGAGGCCCAGGCGTCCTCCGGGGTGCTGGTCGGCACCGGCACGGGCGCCACCGGCTGGCTCCGCTCGCTGTGGCTGGAGCGCGGCAGCACGCTGCCGCTGCCCGCGCCGTGCGACGCGCGCCTGCTGTGGTTCGTGCGCGAAGCCTGGCCGTCCCCGGCGACCGGGACGTCCCGGGTGGCGGGTGAACTGGCGCGCGGGCAGGGGCTGCGGCTGACCGTGGAGTCGGACCGGATCGTGGTCTTCGGCGACGGGATGGAGTCCGACGCGCTGGAGTTGACCTGGGGTCAGAGCGTACGGCTCGGCATCGCGGAGAAATCGTTGCGCCTGGTGATCTGAGCGTGCCGGGCCCGGCTCTTTGGCTACGGTGGCCCGTACTCGTACCCGTACCGGAAAGCGGAGCACCAGCATCGTGTCAGCGGACCCTGTCACCGAGCCCGACCGTAACACCCGCCCGCCCACGGCCCAGGCCGCCCTCGGGGTCGGGGTGATCGTCGAGGACGGCCGGGGGCGCGTCCTGCTGGGCCGGCATCACAGCGGTACGTGGGAGCTGCCGGGAGGGAAGGTCGACGCGACGCACGAGTCGATCGCCGCGGCGGCCGCGCGGGAGCTGCGCGAGGAGACGGGCCTGGTGGTCGACGAGGCGTCCGTGGAGATCATCGCGATGGTCCACGACGTGATCGGCGGGATCAACCGCATCAGCATGGCGGCCGTCGTACGGCTCGCCTCCGGGGACCCCGAGGTGACCGAGCCGCACCTGATCAGCACCTGGCGGTGGACCGCGCCCGGGGAGCTGCCCGCCCCGCTGTTCGATCCCTCGGCGCAGATCCTGGCGGCCTGGCGACCGGAGCTGGGCATCCCCCACCCGCCCGCGCACATGCTGCGGGTCACCGGATGCGGACCCATCGGACCAACTGTATGAATGAGGGACCATCCGTGCGATCGGAGTAGGCCCCATGGACGACTACCCCCTGCTGAACCTTTTCCTGACCATGCTGTACCTGTTCCTGTGGGTCATGTGGTTCTTCCTGCTGTTCAAGGTGATCACAGACCTCTTCCGGGACCACTCGCTGAACGGCTGGGCCAAGGCGGGCTGGCTGGTGCTCGTGATCCTGCTGCCCTATGTGGGCGTACTGATCTACCTCATCGTCCGCGGACGCAGCATGCACGAGCGCGACGAGAAGCTGGCCAAGGACTCGGAGGCCGCGTTCCGTGACTACGTGCGCCGGGCCGCCGCGACGGAGGGCGGCAACGGTCACGTCGACGACTTGGCGAAACTCGCCGAGCTCAAGGACAAGGGCGCGATCAACCCCGAGGAGTACGAACGGGCGAAGGCGAAGCTGCTCGCCTGAGACCGGGTCCGACATCACGCTACAAGCGTCGCCGCGGTCGGTGAGTCATTGCCAAGAGCCCTGGACCGGTGGGCGGAGCGAGGGCGAGGTGCCCTCGTGCTGTCGTGGTTCCGTCGATGGTTCGGCGAGTGCCGAACCGTCCGGCCGATAGCGTGCCGAGTCCTGTGCGGGAGATGCCCGCGCCGGTAGACGCCGGAGGCGACCCGATGTCGGAGACAGATCTGAAGCAGCAGCTCGCCGAGCGATTCCGCGAAGTCAACGGCGACCATCCGATGACCGATACCGATGACGCATACGTCAGCGCGCAGTTCGTTGCCCTGGAGGAACTGTGCGCAATTCATGGCCGCGATGCCGATGCGGTCCGCCGGCTGATGCTGGGGCAGCATCTGCCGCTTCCGGGATATCTGCGCTCCGACGGTGCCGAGATGGTGCCGGCCGACCTGTTCGCTCTCGCCGACGAAGCCGGCGGCGTAGAGCTGCTCGAAGCGTGGTTCACCGCTCACTGGGCCGACCCGATCACCGGGAAGGCGGAGTGGAATGCGTATCTCAGCGGACAGTACGTGTGCCTGCACTCGGTGACCCCGGCCGCCATTCAGCGCAAGGATTACCTGACGACCGCGATCAGCGCCGCAGCGAACGAGCCGGATGCCGGTTCAGCACGGTGGTCTGAGCGGCTGCACGCACTGGTCGACGAACTCGACGCGCTGGAACCGGCGTTCACGGCCTACGACCGTCTTCGGTTCGGCGGACCCACGTCCCGGGACACCTGCATCGACGCCCCGCGCGCCCGCTTCCCGCGCTCGTGACCCGGGTGGCTTTCCGCAGATCGGTTGCGATCGCTCACGCCGCGCGGGTTTCGGGACGTTCGACGAGGTGGCCGCGATCGAAGCGGGCTCCGGCGCGGACGAGGCAGGCTTTGGCCCTCCTCCAGGCGGATGTTGAGGTGGATGCCGTCGGCCCACCCGTACACCTAGTCGACCTCGGCGAGGTCGCGGTCCATGAAGGCGGCGTGGTCGGCCTGCCACGGCTGGGTCAGCCGGGTGACCGTCGCCGGGGAGAGAGCGGCGAAGGAGCCCAGGAACTGCTCAAGTGCGGGCACGAAGTCGCCGGAGGACAGGCCGTGCAGGTAGAGGGTCCCTCGGTCCGCGTCGCTCCCGTACGACGAGGCGGCGGGCGGGGCCGCGCGGGAGTCCCTGGCCCGGGCCGAGGAACTGGCCCGCGCGCTGCCCTATCCGGCGGGCCTGCGCCACGCGGCCTCGGCACGCCGGCTGATGGCGAGGTCACGGCGTCGGGCGCCGGCTGACGGGCTGTCGGTCGACGCGCTGTCGCCGTCCGGGCGAAGAGCCGCGCGGCGGAGGGCTGGACCTGTGAGCCCACGGCCGGCGCTCCCAGCGCACGGCCGGCACCACCGCACCGGCCGACCCCCGCATGCCGCCGCCGGACGACATGCGGGAACTCAGGCGCACGGCCTGCTACGGCTGAGCACGGGGCGGCCTCTCCGCACGGAAGCCACTGCCGGGCTGTCCCCCGGAGGGCACCGGCACAGGAGCGCCCGCGGGCGCGTTCATTCTCCGGCATACGGGGAGGCCGGGGCTACGGGCGGAGGAACCGCCCCTCCCGTACGGCCGGATGTGGTGCGGCGCGTCCCGGGCCGAGCGGCGTGCGGCTCGGAGTCCGGACCGTCTCAGCCGGTGGCGGGGCCCGTCCAGTCCGCGGGGACGTGGCCGAGGCGGACCCGCTGCGGGTGGTCACCGACGGGGATGGAGGTGACCTTCTCGCCGGTGGCGAAGTCGATCGCCGTCACCTGGTCGGTACCGCTCTCGGACACCACGCAGTGCCTGCCGTCTCCGCTGACAGTGGCCCAGTACGGCTTGGAGGCAGTGACGAGCGGGCCCTCCTGAAGCGACTCGCGGTTCACGACGGTGACGTAGTCGTCCATGGTCCCCGCGATGCACAACTTGTCGCCCCGAGGGCTCATGGACATGCCGTGATGGCGGGAATCGTTGACGTAGGTGGTGCGTTCGTCGCTGGTGTCCGGGTTCTTCGGCAGCGTCTTCACCCGGGTGATCTTGTCGTTGTGCACGTCGTACTCGACGAAGCCGTTGAAGAAGGAGACCTGGAAGTACATCTTCGACTCGTCAGGCGTGAAGGCCACGGGGCGCAGCGCGTCGGAGAGGTCCTTGCGGCCGAAGGCGTCGAGCCGCTCGCGCATGTCGATGATCTTCTTGACCTCAAAAGTCTTCGCGTCGGCGACGGTAATGCGGCGGTCCCCCTTGGTGAAGTCCTGCCACGGCGCGTCCAGGTCGGTGTTGACCTCGCCGATGGCCATGTTCCAGAGGTACTTGCCGCCGTCGGTGTAGACGTTCTCGTGCGGCTTGTCGCCCGTCTTGAACCTGCCCGCCTCCTTGCCCGTCGCCATGTCCAGCACGTGCACGGTGTTGGAGGTCGATGCGGACACCGCGACCTGGGTGCCGTCGGGCGAGACCGCCATGTGGTCGGAGCGGAAACCGGACACCGGGAAACGCCAGTTGATCCTGCCGCTCCGCACGTCGATGGAGACCACGTCGGCGAAGCTGGGCCGGGAGGCGATCACGGACGTGCCGTCCTTCGTGGTGTACATGTCGTCTACGTACTGGTCGTGCCCTTCACCGGGGCCGAGCCGGATACCGAGGAAGAAGGCGAGCTTGACGGGGTTGAGGTAGATCTCCCACAGGCGCTCCTTCTTGTCGGGGATCATGTCGATCCGGCCGATCTTGGCGTAGTCGCCACGGGAGTGGATGACGTCTGCGGTCCCCTCCCAGTTGTTGCCGACGAAGAACACTTCTCTGAGCTCCGCCGAGGAGCCTGCCGCCCGGGCCTGTCCGGGGATCTCGCTCGCACCGGCCGAGCCGACGGTGGCGGGCAGCGCACCGGCGGTGAGCCCGGCGGCGACGAGGACGGCCATGCCGAAGGGGTGCCGACGGCGAGGACGACGAGCGGGGGAACGCGTCATGGTGAACTCCAGAGGCAGGGGTGGACAGCGCGCCGTCAGACACCGGCCCGCGTCTGTTACTGGAGGTAACGTAGCCAGGAGGGGAACCTTGAACAGAGTCCGATCGAGACTCCTCGACGGGAGCGACCGAGCCTTCCCCGTGATGCGCCAGTTGACCCCTGCCTACCCCCGACCGGCCCGACTGGCACCCGGCAACGATCAAGGGCCGGTTTCGGATTGCTCCGAAACCGGCCCTGATCTGCGACTGTCTCCAGTCGGGACGACAGGATTTGAACCTGCGACCCCTTGACCCCCAGTCAAGTGCGCTACCAAGCTGCGCCACGTCCCGCCGCGTTCCCTCCCGGTTGTCCCGGGTGGCCGCGCAGGACAAACATTACCTCACTCCGAGGACCGTATCGACGCGCGTGCCTGCTGGGCGCGGGCGGCGAGCCCCTCGGCGCCGCAGGCCATGGCCTGCTTCTGGGCCCGGGCCAGCTCCCGGTGCGATCCGATCGCGATGCCGTAGTCGACCCGGGCGAGGGCGTGTTCGTAGGCGGAGGAGGACTTCTCCAGATGACCCACGGCCTCGGCGAGCAGTTGCGCGGAGCGCTCCGGGGGTGCGAAGAGGGCGACGCAGCGCAGGGCCTCGCCGAGGGCGGTGGGCGTGCCGAACCGTTCGGCGTGGACCCGGTTCCGGGCGGCGAGGTGCGCCGCGCGGGCCGGGTCGTCCTCGGCCAGGGCTCGTGCCAGGTCGCCGGCCCAGGGAGCCCAGATGCCGTTGAAACGTTCGCGCGGCTCCAGGGCTGCGCCCGCCGCTTCGAGCTCGGCGATCGCCTCCTTCTTCCGGCCCTCGGCCAGCAGCAGGCGGCCCCGCACGCACGGTCCGTCGGGCAGCACCATGGCGCTGGGGTAGGGCGGGCCGAAGTTGTACCGGTCGGCGATCTTGCGGGCCTCGTCGGTGCGGCCCCGAGCCAGCAGGGTGTCGATGAGCAGGCAGGCCGCGTCCCAGTGCACGGGCAGTCCGGAGCCGACACGGTCGGCGAGTCGGAGGCCCTCGCGCAGGAAGCCCTCGGCCTCGGCGAGACGGCCGCGACGCCGGTGGACCATGCCGAGCAGCGTGTGGGCGAACGCCAGGTGCGCACCGCTCCAACCGGAGATCTCGAAGGCCCGGACCGCTTCGCCGAAGAGACTCTCGGCACGGTCCAGCTGGTCGACGAAGGTGTAGGTGATGCCGACCATCGTGGGGAGCTCGAAGCCCCACTCGGAATCGGTCCAGCCGAGGCCCGGGCAGGGCTGCCGTCGACCAGGGCGCGTTCGCAGAGGTCGACGATGAGCTGGGCGTTCTCACCGCGCAGCATGGCGTCGAACGCCCGCAGGGTGAGCAGGGCCCGTTCGGAGTTGTCACGGCCCTTGAGGTGGTCGGCGTTGCGGGTGAGGCGCCGCGAGCGGGCCGGTCCGTCGTCCTCGGCGGCCTGCATGCCCTCCCACATGAAGTGCGCCGCCTGCAGGCGCATCAGCCCGGGGCCGGGCGCGGTGCGCGCGGCCTCGGCGGCCAGCGACAACGCCGCTTCCTTGAGCTGGTTGTTGTGCGCGAGCGCGGCGGCGAGCCGGAAGGTGGCGTCGACCCGCAGTCCGTCGTCGAGCCCCGGCATGTCGAGGGCGGCGCGCAGGTGCTGGACCGTGGTGGGCGGGGAGCTCAGCAGTGTCGCGCAGCCCAGTTCGTAGAGGAGGACGGCCCGGTCCTTGGGGCGGGGCGGCTCCTCCAGGGCCCGCTCCAGACAGCGTCGGGCCGCTTCGGGCGCACCGACGGCGAGATGCTGGCCTGCGGCTTCCCGCAGCTGCGCGACCAGCTCCTGGTCGTCGTCCGGGTGGACCTCCAGCAGGTGCCGAGAGGCCGCGGCGGCGCCGAGGCCGGCCCGGGTGATCGCCCAGGCGGCGCGCCCGTGCATGGCGGTGCGGGTGGCCGGCGGGATGGAGCGGTAGACGGCGGTCGCGATCAGCGGGTGGACGAACTCCAGCGGGTCGAAGCCGCTGACGATACGGGCGTCGCGCAGCCGGGCCGTGCAGTCGGCGGCCTCCGCCGAGCTCATTCCGGCGAGGGTGGCGGCCAGTTCCTGGGAGATGTCGGTGCCGAGGACGGCTGCGGCCCAGGCGAACCGGTTGGCGTTCGTACCGAGCCGCTCCAGCCGGGCGACGAGCCCGCTGCCCCTTGCGGACGCGCCGAGTTCGCGCAGTTCGCCCGCCGATTCCTCCACCGGCGGCAGTTCGCGGTCCTGGACCTTGGCGACCAGCTCGACCGCCTCGTACGGATTTCCTCCGGTGACGGCCCACACCTCGCGGCAGAACGGGTCGTCGGCGTGCTCGCCGAGGCCCGCGCGGACCAGGACGGCGGTGGCGTCCGGGGTCAGGGCCCGCAGGGCGACCCGGGTCACCGTGCCCTGGCCGCCGCCTCGTTCGGCCTCCCGGTCGGCGATGTAGTTGGCGTCGCGTTCGGCCAGCTCCTGCGGCCGGTGGGCCTGCACGACCAGGACGGGCAGTTCGCCGAGGCGGGCGGTGAACGAGGCCAGCCAGGCGAGGGATTCGCCGTCCGCCCAGTGGGCGTCGTCCACGATGAGGAGCAGCGGCCGGTGGCTGAGCCGGGACGCGAGCCGTCCGACGACGAAGTCCAGGCCGTCGCGTACACCCTGTGGATCGGGCTGCGGGCCGCTCGGCGCGGCGAGCCCCAGGGCGGGGGCGGTGATCTCGAACCAGTCACCGAACAGGGCCCGGGTCTCGTCCGGCGGGAACCGGTCGAGGGCGGGCTGCAGCAGCTGCCGTACGACATGGAACGGCACGGAGGTGACGGTCTCGCCTCCCCGGGCGGACCACACGGTGCAGCGGTCGGCGGCCATCGCCTGGATCTCGGCGAGCAGCGCCGTCTTGCCGAGTCCTGCCTCTCCGCTGAAGACCAGGAGCCCGCCGACGGCCTGCGCCCCGCAGAGGGCGTCCACCGCCTCGGCAGCGGCGGCGAGTTCCGGTTCACGTTCGTACAACGGCCGGGACGGCTTCATGCCCACCCTTCCCACAGAGGCAGTCTTCTCGACGGTCGAGCCTAGGCAGTGTCCGGCGGATCATGTGACTGTCGGATTGCTGGCTCGTTGTTCCCGGCATGGGGCGGGGTGATCTGACGAATGCCGAGTGGGTCCGGCTGGAGCCGTACTTGCCGGCGTCGGGGCAGCGTGGCGGCCGGTGGAGCGATCACCGCAGGGTGATCAACGGGATCTTGTTCCGGGTGCGGACGGGCATACCCTGGCGGGATCTTCCGGAGCGTTTCGGCAGTTGGAAGACCGTCTATGAACGGCACCGACGTTGGTCGGCGGACGGTACGTGGGACCGGATCCTGCGTGCTGTCCAGGCGGACACTGACCTCGCGGGCCGGATCGACTGGAGCATGGTCAGCGTCGATTCGACGTCCTGCCGTGCCCATCAGCACGCGGCAGGGGCCCGAAAGAAGACGCCGCGTGTCCCGAAAAAAGGACAACGCCCCGGCACCACCGCCCCGATGAAGGACTCGGACGGTCCCGGGGCGGTCTGACCTGCAAGATCCATCTCGCCGGTGAGGGTGGGTGCCGACCGATGGCCTTCCTGGTCACGCCCGGCCAGTGGGGCGACGCTCCGCAGATGATCGAGGTCCTCGAACGCATCCGCGTTCCCCGTCCGCAGGGCGGTCGCCCCCGCACGCGGCCGGACCACCTGGGCGGCGACAAGGCATACAGCTCACGTCGGAACCGGCGCTACCTGCGTAGACGCCAGATCAAGCACACCATTCCCGAACCGAAGGACCAGCGGGGCAACCGCAAACGGCGCGGCAGCAAGGGCGGCCGGCCCACCGGCTTCGACAGCGAGATCTACAAACGCCGCAACGAGGTCGAGCGGACGATCAACCGGCTCAAGAACTCCCGGGCCGTCGCCACCCGCTACGACAAGAGGGCCTACGTCTTCCACGGCACAGTCACCACCGCGGCGATCCGCTTATGGCTCCGGCCATGATCCGCCGGACACCCCCTAGTCGTGCGCGGGTGCTCGCCGACAGTGTTCGCACGATTCCCTGCAGGTACAGGGCACAATCGAGTAGTGAACGAGACGCGCAGGGACCGTGATGCCGAGGGACGGGCGCGCAATGCGCGCCCCGTGACGGGCTGGGCCGCCCCCTGCCGTACGGGGCGCCGGGCATCGAGCGACAGCCTGAGGGGGTCGTCCGCACACCTTCGGAAACGCTCACGGAGGCGCAGCGGCTGCTGGACGCGGGGATGCCGTTCCATGCGCACGAGGTGTTCGAGGACGCCTGGAAATCGGGGCCGGAGGACGAACGTGAGCTCTGGCGGGGGCTGGCCCAGCTCGCGGTGGGGCTGACCCATTCCGCGCGGGGCAACACCGCGGGCGGGGCGCGGCTGCTGCGCCGGGGCGCGGGGGCGCTCGCCCCGTTCGCCGGGTCCGGGCCGTACGGGATCGAGGTCGCCGCGCTGTCCGACTGGGCACGGGAGTTGGCGGTCAGGGTGGAGTCGGGCCCGACGGTGGACGCGGCGGCCGAGGCGCCCCGCCTGCGGGGGTAGACCCGACGGCCGGCCGGGACCGGGCAGCGGGCGGAAGATCCGGGTCCGCGAACCCGGGGTCCGTACAGCAACTACGATCCGGCTCCATGAGCACTTCTGACCAGGACCAGGACCAGCGCCGGGACGCCGACGTCCCGATAGCCGACACCGCCGCGGAGGCCGACGCCGAGGAGACCGAGGCGGATGCAGTTGCGGCTGCGGCTGCGGAGGGCGATGGGCTCGACGTATCGGACGGTCAGGACGAGAAGAGACTCACCCCGCGCCAGGCGCGGCGCCTGCGGATCCTGCTCTCCTCGCTGGGGATGGCCGCGATGGCCGTCGTACTCGCGCTGCGCATCGCGAGCCGTTCGTCCGTGCTCGTCGTCGGCGTCTACGGGCTCGCTCTCATCCTGTGCGGCGTGATGATCGAGCTGAGCAGGAACGGCCGGACCCGGCTGGCCAGTTGGCTGCTGGGAGCGGGGCTGCTGGCCGCCGTGGGAGCGGACTGGCTACTGCTTCCCTGATCCTGGCCCCGGCCCTGGCCCTGATCGTTTGATCGCTCAGTCCTGCCCGTGATCGATTCATTGACCCTCCTTGATCGGTCGATCAGGATTCACGGATGAACGCCTCAGCTGGTGACCTCTTCGGACTCCCTCCGGAAGACCGCGCGTCGAGCCCGCACACCGGATACACGCGCGCCCACTGGGAGGCAGCCGCCGACGGCATGCTGGAGGCCGCCTGGAAGTGGGCCACTCCGGGCGGTGCCAGGCTCGACCTGCCGGGGCCCCCGTCGCACTCGGGGTCCGCAGCGACGGTCTGGAGGGGTACGCGCGTACGTTCCTGGCGGCCGGGTTCCGGGTCGCGGGGACGGGTGGCAAGGATCCGAACGGTCTGCTGGAGCGGTACGCGGACGGGCTCGACGCCGGTACGCGGACGCCGGGCCGGGACGACGCGGAGTCCTGGCCTCTGATCCTCGACCACCATGTGCGGGGGCAGCCCATGGTGGAGTCCGCGTCCGTGGCCCTCGGCCTGCGGCTCACCCGGCCCTGGCTCTGGGACCGGCTGGCATGCGACGTACAGGACCGGGCGGAGCAGTGGCTGCGGGGTGCGCTGCGGCATGTTCCGGCGGGCAACAACTGGTACCTCTTCCCGTACACCGTCGCCGGGTTCCTGGAGTCGGTGGGCCGGGGTGACGCGGAGACGGCGCGGGCCCGGGAGCGGGCGTCGGAGCTGTTGGAGCACTGGTATCGGGGCGACGGCTGGTACGCCGACGGGGACGGGCGCGCCTTCGACCACTACAACGGCTGGGCGCTGCACCTGTATCCCCTGCTGGATGCCCATCTGGCGGGCGACGAACGGGAGTCGGCGCACCACGGGGCACGGCTGCGCGAGCATCTGGAGAGCTTCTCGCTGATGTTCGGCGGCGACGGGGCCCCGCTGTACTTCGGGCGTTCGCTGACCTACCGCTTCGCGGCGAGCGCGGGGGTGGGGCTGGGCGCGGTGACCGGGTACACACCGCTCGCCCCGGGGGTCTCCCGGCGCGTGGTCAGCGGGTCGCTGCGGTACTTCCTGGAACGCGGCGCGGTCGGGAACGACGGGCTGCTGAGCCTCGGCTGGCACGGTCCGCACGCGGCGACACTACAGAGCTACTCCGGTCCCGCGTCCCCCTATTGGGCGTCGAAGGCGTTCGTGGCGCTCCTGGCCCCCGCCGAGCATCCTCTGTGGGCGTCGCCGGAGCAAGCGGCTCCGAGCGAGGGTCCCGACCGGGTGCTGTCCGTTCCGGCGGCGGGCTTTCTGGTGCAGTCGACGGGGGCGGACGGCGTGGTGCGGCTGCACAACCACGGCAGCGACCATATCCGCCCGGACGAGGGCGAGTCGGCTGCCGACGAGGATCCGCACTACGCGCGCCTCGCGTACTCCACCGTGACCGGTCCGACCTCGGCAAAGAACACGGCGGACAACCATCTGGCGGTGATCGTCGGCGGGGCGCGCAGCGCCCGGCGGCGTATCCGTCCGCTGGGGTCCGGGCACGGCGACGGCTGGGGCTGGGCGGCCTCCTGGCATCTGCCGGTGTTCCCGGCGGGCCCGTCCACCGTTCCCGGGCTGCGCGTGGAGAGCGTGACCGTGGCGCGGGGCCGCCAAGAACTGCGGGTGCACCGGGTGCTGGGCGCGCCGGACGGGGCGCGGGCCGAGCTGACGGGCTGGGCGACCGACCCGGACGGGCCGGTGCGTTCCCTGCTGCGGGGGCTGCACGGGTGGGAAGCGCCCGAGGAGGTACGGGCGCCGCAGGGCACGGCGTTCGCACGCCGGGCGACCGTGCCCCGACTCGGCGCCGAGGTGACCGGCACGGTGGTTCTGGTCGCCCTCGCCTCCCTCACCGCCGGCCCGGAGGCCGCACTGCCGGACGGGGTTGCGGACCGGGTGGACGTGGCCGGTGACACGGTCGTCGTGCGCTGGGCGGAGGACGGGGCACGGACGCGTATCGCCTTCGGCCAGGGCGCGGGGGCGGAAGCGGTGACGGTCGATCACGGTTAGCGGCTGCCCGGTTCCCACGCGTCGGTGCGAATCACCACCACCGGCGTGCGGGGACCGTGGACGGCCTCCACCCGCTCCAGCTCGATGCCGGAGGTGGCGGACGGTCCGCTGATCAGCGTCGCGGGCCGGGCGGGCACCGGGCCTGCCACGGCCTCGGGCACGCCCGCCTCGGCGGTGGAGAGGTCGACGACGCCCACGGGCGGATCGGGAGCAGGGGAGAGCGCTCGGCGGCCCTGGTCGAGGCGAACCGTCCAGGAAGATCGTGCCGGATCCGGCCCAGGACGGGGTCGCGGGCACTGCCCCTGCCATGTCCTCGTCCTACCGCTCGCTGTTCTGGTCGGTAGGCTCGACCGGCGCCGGTCGAGCGCACCCGGTCGGTTCATGTGATTCTCACCCGATCCGCATAAGGTTCCCCCGTGACCCAGATGACCCCGCCCGGCTGGCATCCAGACCCCGGGCACTCAGGCAAAGGCCCCGCTCAGGAACGCTGGTGGGACGGAGCGCAGTGGACCGGCCACGTCCGCGCGTCGCCCGGCGCGGCACGCCGTCGCGGGATCCGCATCGGCGTCGGTGTGACGGTCGGCGTGGTGGTGCTCGCCGCCATCGGGGGCGGCGTGTACCTACTGCGCGAGGACCGTGGCGACGGCCGTCCGGACACCGCGGCCTCCTCACCGTCCGCCGCCCCCGATCTGCCGGGCGCTCCGGACGGCGACGACGACGGCGGCCGGGGTGGCGGGGGGAACGACGGGGAGAAGGGCGAGGGCCAGGGTCCGGGCCAGCAGCTTCCGCCGACCGAGCCGGGCTTCGCCACGGACCTGGCCGCCGGAATCAGCCTCCCGGTGCCCGAGGGGTGGAAAGGCACATCCGGGGCGGTCGGTGCCGGACTGACGACCGGTGAGCACGCGTGCCCCGGCGACACCGCCGAGACCTGTGTGCGCGGCGGCGTGTTCTCGGCCCCGGCGGCCGCCCTGAAGCTCGACGCGGGGACTCCGGAGGAAACGGCGAAGAAGGACATCACGGTCAACGCCACGGAGTCCTACGGCGGCAAGAGCTACGGGAAGATCATCTCGCACGAGGAGCTGAAGTCCGAGGCCGTCACAGTGGCGGGCGGCAAGGGGTACGTCGTGCGCTGGAAGGTGGTGACGGAGAAGGGCGACGACGGTTACGTGGAATCGCTGGTGTTCCCCTCCCCCGTCTCCAAGAACATGCTCGTCGTGGTCCGGTCCGGGTTCGACATCAACAAGGACGCGCCGAAGCTGTCCGTCCTGGACGAGATCACGGGCGGGATCAAGGCCGCGTCCGTCGGCGGCGGAGGCACCGGCGGCGAGGTCTGACCCGGACACCGCACCACCACCCCGCACCGCTCCGAACGGACAACGGCGGACCCCGGACCGCTTCCGGGCCGGGGCCCGCAGTTGTCCGTTCTCAGCCGGTGATCGTGGCGGGGTCGCTGACCCCGGTGGCCCCCGTCTCGACATGACCGGCGAAGCGGCGCAGGAAGACGGGATCGCCCTCGGCCGTGACGGACACGTCGTACCAGCGCCTGCCCGCCCGCAGGTCGATCGTGCGCGACACCGTGGCGCCGGCCCGGACGGTGAGCGTCTGCTCGGCTCCCCCGTAGGCGGCGGCGTTGGCAAGAGTGAGCCGGACCTCGGTGTCGCCGGGGTTGGTGACGGTGAGGTCGAGGTTGCCGCTCCCTTCGTTGTGCCGGGCGGTGACCTCGGGACCGGCGGTCGAACCCGGGCTCCTGAACGTACGGAGGAAACCGGCCGGGCCGTGGACGGTGAGGTCGTGGGTGCCACCGGAGTACGCGGAGTTCCAGGCGTCCGTGACCGTCCTGCCCGCCTCGGCGGTGTACGTCCACGGGGCGTCGCTCCGGTTGCCGGAGGTCACGTAGAACTGCGCGCCGGCCGCCGTTCCCGGGCTGAAGGTGAGCGCGATCTTTCCGGTGCCCGCGTCGACGGCGCTGTCGACGTACGGGGCGTAGGGCAGCGGCCGGGTGGGGCGGCTGCCCGGTTCCTGCTTCGGCATCGAGCCGACGGCGGGCGGGGTGGGCCGGTAGTCCGGGTGCCGTTCGCGGTCCGGCGGCTCGTAGGCGGCCGTGTCCGGCAGGTCGCCGGGGGCGGGCTCGGTACGGGCGAAGTCGAAGGCGGAGGTCAGATCGCCGCATACGGCACGCCGCCAGGGTGAGATGTTCGGCTCGCGCACCCCGAAGCGCTGCTCCATGAAGCGCAGCACCGAGGTGTGGTCGAAGGTCTCGGAGCAGACGTAACCGCCGGTGCTCCAGGGCGAGACGACCAGCATCGGGACGCGTGGCCCGAGCCCGTAGACGCCGGGGCCGTACGAGGGGCCGCCCGGGTACACCTCGGTGGAGGCGTCGGCCGTGGACAGGCCCTGGTTCGCGGAGGTCGGCGGGTAGGGCGGTACGACGTGGTCGAAGAAGCCGTCGTTCTCGTCGTAGGTGATGAACAGGGCGGTTCGGCTCCATACCTCGGGGTCGGACGTCAGCGCGTCCAGGAGGCGGGCGATGTACCAGGCGCCGTAGTTGGACGGGAAGTTGGAGTGCTCGCTGAAGGCCTCGGGGGCGGCGACCCAGGAGATCTGCGGCAGCTTCCCGTTCTTGACGTCGGCGGCGATCCCGTCGAAGTAGCCGCCGCCGGCCGAAACGTCGGTGCCGGTGCGCGCTTTGTCGTACAGCGGGTCGCCGGGCTCGGCGTTGCGGTAGTCGTGGAAGTAGAGGAGCGAATTGCAGCCGTAGTTGCCCCGGTAGGCGTCGTCGATCCAGCCCCAGTGGCCCGCGGCGTCCAGCCCGTCACCGATGTCCTGGTAGATCTTCCAGGAGACCCCCGCCTCCTCCAGCCGCTCGGGATACGTCCGCCAGCCGTACCCCTGCTCCTCGTTCCCGAGCACCGGGCCGCCGCCCGCCCCGTCGTTGCCGGTGTGACCGGACCAGAGGTAGTAGCGGTTGGGGTCGGTGGCCCCGATGAACGAGCAGTGATAGGCGTCGCAGATGGTGAAGCGGTCGGCGAGCGCGTAGTGGAAGGGGATGTCGTCGCGGGTCAGGTAGGCCATGGTCGTCGGCGTCTTGGCCGGGACCCAGCGGTCGTATCGCCCGTCGTTGTACGCCTGGTGGCCGCCCGCCCAGTCGTGGTTGAGGCCCTGGAGGAACTGCATCCCCAGGTCGTCGGCGGTCGGGTGGAACGGCAGGGTCTCCTTCCCCGCCGCATCGGCCTGGTGCCAGACGGACTTCCCGCTCGGCAGCGTCACGGGCCGCGGGTCACCGAACCCCCGGACGCCTTTCAGCGCGCCGAAGTAGTGGTCGAAGGAACGGTTCTCCTGCATCAGGACGACGATGTGCTCGACATCCTTGATCGTCCCGGAGGCTCGGTGGGCGGGGATGGCGGCAGCACGGTCGATACTGCCCGACAGCGCGGCGAAACCCGCCGTCGCACCGGCTATCTGGAAGAAGCGGCGCCGATTCATATCTGCCATGAGTGAGGGGCCTCTTGGAGTGTGGGCAACGGATTGAGGTGTGGCAAACAGAAGCGAACAGGATGCTCCAAGAGAATCCAACGGAACGGAAGAGGCCGTGACGCATCGGTTAACGCCGGCGGTACGCCCGGCACGTGCCACGTCGCCTCATGGCAACGAGCGTGTGAGCCAGGCCACTTCGCCGTTCTCCTCTGTGGAGACGCGATCCTGGTGAAATCCGAGCTTCTCCAGTACCCGGAGCGACGGTGTGTTCCACGTGCCGACGGTCGACCAGAGCCGCTTGCGCCCGGTCGCCGCGGCGGCTTCCAGTACGGCGCCGGCCGCCTCGGTGGCATAACCGCGCCCGTGCGCGTGCCGGAACAGCTCGTAGGCGATCTCGGGCTCCTCCAACGTGGTGCGGCCGATGATCAGTCCGCAGTAGCCGATGAAATCGCCTTCCTCCCGGCGCTGAATGGGCAGCAGAGCGATCCCCGTGGTCTCCGTCGCGGCGAGAAACTCCGTGATGGACGTCCGGATGCGCTCCACCGGGGGTTTCCCGTTGCCGCGTTCGGCGAGGAGGTCGCAGAACGCGGCGGCGTCGGACTCGGCCCACGGCCGGAGGATCAGACGCTCGGTCTCCAGGTGGAACGGCATGGTCGCGTATGTGGTGGACATGGGCCCACTCTGCCCCACGGGCTCCTCGCGGACTACGGGCGGTAACCCGCTACGAGCAGTTCCCGCAGGAATCCCACGACGAGTTCTGGCTGCCCGACGAACGGGGAGTGGCCGGTCCCCCACGCGCGTATCTCCGTGCAGCGCGAGGCCATCTTCCGTTGCAGAGCGGGGTCGATGGCCCGGTCCTGGCCGCAGACGACGTACGTGGAGGGGGTGCCCTTCCAGCTGTGCTGCGGCGGAATTCCCCGTCCGCAGCCAGGGACTTGGGGGCGGAGCAGGCCGATCGCCCGGGCGGCGAGTGGTGCGGGGCAGTCGTGGTAGAGGACACCGGCGGCCCGGTCGGGGCACAGGCTGGTCGATCCGTCGGGCTCGGGCCTGATCGCGTCCCGGAGTTCCGCGGACGCCCCGCCCAGAGCGGCCGCGCTCTCCCCGGCGTCCAGGACGAAGGCCGCCAGATAGACCAGGTGACGCGCTCCGCGCACTCCGGTGATCACGGATCCGCCGTAGGAGTGCCCGAGCAGCAGCGGTGGCTCGGGCAGCGCGTCGACGGCGGCCTGGACCGCCTCCGTGTCGGCCGCCAGTGAGCCTCGGTGGAGCTCGGGGACGACGGCTGCGACGCCCGAGGACCGCAGGCGATGCGCCACCGCCTCGAAGTGCTCGGGGCGGTGGTACAGGCCGTGGACGAGTACGACGGCCGGCAGTTGACCCGCCTCCTCGCGGTCGGATTCAGGGCTGCTGATCATAGGCGTCGGGCCCGCTCACGGACGGAGAACGGAGGCAAGGGGCGGGATGCCGGGGTGTCCTCAGGTGCACCTGTGCGGTGGGGGCCGCCCCAGCCGGTATCCGGGGGTCGGCGCTACTGATCTTCCCTGCGGTCCCCGGCAGGATTTTCCGTGCCGGAACTCATATCAGGGAGTGCAGATGACACGGAAGACGACGACCTCGAAGCTGCGTACGTGCCTGCTGGCCATAGCGGCGGCAGGCCTCGTGGGATCCGCCACCACCGCTGCCGCCGTGGCGCATCCTCCCGAGGACGCGCCGGGGCGGGGCGGCAAGGACCGGGCCCTTCAGAAGAGCCTCGACGCCTTGGTGAGCGAGGACAAGTTCCCCGCCGCCTTCGCGTGGGTGCGCAAGGACGGCCGCACCTCCTCGCTCGTCTCCGGGTCCGCGCGGCTCGGCGAACAGGCCAAGGTCCCGCGCGACGGCTACGTACGGGCGGGCAGCAACACCAAGACGTTCACCGCGGTCGTGGTCCTGCAACTGGTGGGCGAGGGCAAGGTCGGGCTGGACGAGCCCATCGAGACGTACCTGCCCGAACTGGTGCGGGGCGACGGCATCGACGGCAGGAAGATCACCGTACGGCAGCTGCTCCAGCACACCAGCGGTCTTCCCAACTACACCGAACACATCGGCCTGGAGAACTTCGCGAGGATCCAGCACACGTTCTTCCATCCGCACGATCTGCTCGCCGCGGCTCTGGCCCACCCGGCGGAATTCGCACCGGGCGCCAAGTGGAAGTACAGCAACACCAATTACCTGCTCGCGGGCATGCTGATCGAGAAGGTCACCGAGCGGCCCGTGCAGGAGCAGATCACCGAGCGCGTGATCCGGAAGGCGGGGCTGCGCCACACCTCATGGCCGCAGCCCGGCGACCAGACCCTCCCCAAGCCCCATGCCCGCGGCTACGCGCTCAGCAGCCTGAAGACCGGCAAGGTCATCGACGCCACCCGGATGGACCCCTCCTGGGGCGGAGCCGCCGGCCAGATGATCTCCACGCCGAGCGACCTCGCCAAGTTCGCCCGCCTCCTCCTCGACGGAAAGCTCCTCGCGCCCGAGCAACTGGCCGAGATGCGCAAGACGGTCGACGCGCCGCTCATGCCCGGATGGCGCTACGGTCTCGGCGTCCTGAGCATCCCGCTGAGCTGCGGCGGCGTGTACTGGGGGCACGGCGGCGACATCGACGGCTACGAAACCCGGGGCGGCGCCACGGACGACGGCCGCTCCGTCGGCCTGGCGGTCACCGCACTTCCCGGAACCTTCGGCGACGCGGAGAAGAGCGCGAAGGCGGTCATGGCCGCGACGGACACCGCGTTCTGCAACTGAGGCGTCTGCCCCGGCAGACGTGTTCGACATGCGCTCGCGCCCTGCTCGACGCGCAGTTTCGGGCGAACCGTCGAGGAGACGGGGTCCCCGTCACCACGTGGCCCTGGGCCCGCTCTGCTCGCCCTCGTCTCCGGCGCGCTCACCGCGTCTCGGGGATGCGGATGGCGAGCAGGGCGACGTCGTCGTCGTTGTCGGCGGGCCGTGCCCGTACGAGCAACAGGTCGACGAAGTCGTCCAGTTGCTGGGGATTCAGGTCGGCGGCGGCTTCCCCCAGCCGCTTCAGGCCGGCGTCCAGGGGCTGGCGGCGGGACTCGATGAGGCCGTCGGTGTAGAAGAGGAGCGTGGAGCCCGGCAGCAGGTCGACGTGGGCCTCGGGCTGCGGGCGGCCGGCGGAGGCGCCCAGAAGAATCCCTCTGCCTTCGCGGAGAAACCGCGCCCCGCCGGTGGAGTCGAGGAGCAGGGGGGGCGGGTGGCCCGCGTTGGTCCAGCGCAGGACCCGATGTCCGGCGGGGTCGGTGGTCAGCCGGGCCAGGACCAGGGTGGCCATGGAGACATCGGTGATGTGGCCCATGGCCCGGTCCAGGCGTTCGACGGTGCGGTGCGGCGGATCGTCCTGTGCCCAGGTGTAGGCGCGCAGCATGTTACGCAGTTGGGCCATCCCGGCAGCGGCCTCCAGGTCGTGGCCGGCGACATCGCCGATGACCAGAGCGGTGTCGCCGTCGGGAAGGGCGAAGGCGTCGTACCAGTCACCGCCGACGTGGGAGGCGTCCGGTGCCGGAAGGTAGCGCGCCGTCATCTCCACCCCGTCCAGCCGTGGGAGCTGGGGCAGAAGGTAGCGCTGCATGGTCGCGGCGACCTGGCGTTGACGCTGGTAGTGGCGGGCATTCTCCAGAGCGAGGCCGATGCGCCGCCCGATGTCTTCCAACAGGCCCAGGTCGGCGGTGGTGAACGGCTCGTCGCCCGCGGTGCGCCCCAGCGTGATGGCGCCGAGGACCTCGCTGGGCCCCTTGACGGGGGCGATGGCCGCCGTCTCGATGCCGGTCGCGGCGAACAGCTTCCGCTGTTCCACCGCCACGGCGCTGTCGGGCGGTACGTCGTACGTCCTCGGTCCGGCCAGGGTGGAGGCCACCCCCCGCAGGGCTTTGGACAGAGGCATGGGCGAGAAGGCGGGCACGGGCGGCATGGGCCCCTGGAGGTCCTCCCGCATCGTCAGTCCCCCTGCGTGGGCGTGGACCACGAGCGACCGGTTCACCTCGTCCGTCTCCGTGATCAGATCGATGACCGCCCAGTCGGCGAGCCGCGGCAGCATCAGCTGCACCACCCTGCGCAGGGACTCGTCCACGTCGATGTTGTCGATCAGCTGGGCGGTGGTGTCCGCCAACAGAGCCAGCCGATCCCGCTCCGCCAGAACCCGCGTGGACTCGGACTGTCCGGCAGAGAGGCCCTTCGCCGCGACTTCGTCCGCGGCGAAGGCGCGCAGCCGCACACCGCATTCGACGTCGGGCCGGAGCGGCAGGGAAAACCACCGCACCGGCAGGGGCGACCCGTCGCCCCGGGCAAGCAGCGTCCGGTCCCCAGGAGGGGCGAGCGGAGCCCCCACACCAGTGCCGTACGTCCGGGGCGACGGCAGCTGCCGGACGTCCGGGTGAAGCAGCGCATGGAGGCCCCGGCCGACCACCTCCCGGGCAGAACGCGACAGGAGAGCCAAAGACGCCGCGTTGGCCCAGACGATCCGCTCCTGGCGGTCGAGCGCGAACACGCCGACATCCAAGCGGTCCAGCACACCGGCCAGGTCGCGCTCAACGACAATCGGGACCGATGTGCCTGCACCGTCGCCCACGTCGGCTCCCTCGCCTCGGAAACATGACCCCGCGGGCACCGGCAGGACGGATGCGCACTCCTTCACGGCCCCTCGGCGGGCTCACGGGAAATGAGCACCACGACAGAGGGCCGCTTGCAGAGCTGCTTCCGTCCGAACAGCCGCCGACCAACCGGTCACGAGGACCGAACGACAATTTCTAACACAGGTCCGCGGGCGCGAAGGCCCCCGCCCGGGCTCACCTTTCCGGCCCCGACAACGCGCCGGTGACGTCGCGGACCCGCAGTCGGACCACTCCGGCCCGCTCCTCCGGGACATCACGAAGGTTACCGCCGCCCCGGAGGGAGAGGGCCGCCCGATCCCGCAGAGCCACCAGAACGTGGCCCTTTCGGTAGAGGATGCCGATGGCCTCCTCGGTGGCGTCCGCACTCCCCTGCCGCCCCCCGTTCGGCATGCATCCCCCGCTACGTCCCGCCGGAGAAACGTCCGTACGATCACCGACGCGCGCGGCGGCGCAGGCCGCGGCATCCTCGCCCTGGAGCCGTGGCGTCATTCAGGACATGGGTGCGCGGCGGGGGTGTCACGCGTCTCTCGGGCGATTCCAGCCGCCGCTGCGTCTTCTGGCCGTGGAGGGGTACGCGGCGCAGCACCCACCACGAAGGAGGACCATGACAGCGACATCGGAGGAAGAGGGAAAGCAGCGGTTCTGCAAGGCCTGTGGCACTCCCGCGGGGACGGGGACGCTGTGCGAGCACTGCGGTGCCGTGTTTCCCCCGGCCGAGGGCGGCCTCGTCGGCGATGACGGCGCAGTCGCACGCCGCGTGTTCGACGGCCGGGAAGAGGCTCCCCAGGACTGACCCCCACCCGTCGGGGCCCGCCCTGTGCGGCGGGCCCCGACGCGGGCCCGGGACCGCGCGTCGGCTCTCCGGGGACAGGCGTCCCGGGGGCTGCCGATGGCGAGCTGGGTATCCCGCACCCCGTGAAACGTCCTCTCCCCACGTCCCCGGGCGCGAGTCGCCGGCACCGCGCGAGAAGGCCGTGACCACCCCGCTGCTCTCATTCTTCCTTCTGGGAGACGTCCTGGGGCATGTGCGTCCTGGGGGCCATCGCCTCGGCCCGATCACGTCGGAACTCGTGACCCGGCCTCACGCGGTCCCCGGCCGTCCCGACCTGCCGCCGGACATGCGCAAGGGCCGGTTTCGGATCACTCCGAAACCGGCCCTTGCTTCACGACTGTCTCCAGTCGGGACGACAGGATTTGAACCTGCGACCCCTTGACCCCCAGTCAAGTGCGCTACCAAGCTGCGCCACGTCCCGCTGCCCGCCTGACCTGGGGTTTCCCCCCTGGCCGAACGCGCATGAGAACAATACCGCACTCCGACCGGTGGTCACCAACACCATTCACCGCTTGACCTCAACCATGGTTGATGTTGAACGCTCGGTGCCATGACGAACACAACAGCCGCACCGGCCACCGTCCGCCAGACCGCGCCCGCACCCTCGCCCGGCTTCCGGGATCTGCCCCGGCTGATCGCCCTGATGACCGGAGCGGAGAAGCACGCCCCAGCCGCCCACTCCACGCTCGACGCTCTGTGGGTCCTCTACAACCGGGTGCTCCGCGTCACACCGGACACGGTCGACGATCCGGGGCGGGACCGCTTCCTGCTGTCCAAGGGGCACGGGCCGATGGCCTACTACGCCGTCCTCGCCGCCCACGGCTTCTTCGACCAGGCCCTGCTGCCCGGCTTCGGGTCGTACGGCTCACCGCTCGGCCACCACCCCGACCGGGTGCTGGTGCCGGGGGCGGAGATCGGCAGCGGCTCCCTGGGGCACGGGCTGCCGCTCGCCGTCGGGACGGCGCTGGGGCTGCGCGCCCAGGGCCTCACCGATCCCCGGGTCTGGGTCCTGATCGGCGACGCCGAACTGGACGAGGGCAGCAACCACGAGGCCATCGCCCACGCGGGCCCTGCCGGGCTCGAACAGCTCCACACCCTCGTGATCGACAACGACTCCGCCACCCACGGCTGGCCCGGCGGGATCGCTTCCCGCTTCGCGTCCGCCGGATGGGACGCGGTGACCGTGGACGGCCGCGACCACGAGGCCCTGTACGAGGCGTTCACGACACCCCACCCGGGCAGGCCGCTGGCCGTCGTCGCCCGCGTCGAGCCCAAGAACTGACCGCAACAGCAGACCGAGAACCCGGGAGGGACCCTTCATGGACACCATGCGTGACCGATTCATCAGCACCGCCTCGCAACTCCTCGACGAGGAGCCACGGCTGGCCGTCGTGCTCGCCGACATCAGCGCCGACGGCTTCGCCCCGGCCCGGCGCACCCACCCGGACCGGGTGATCAACGTCGGCATCCGGGAACAGTTGCTGGTCGGGGCCGGTGCCGGCATGGCACTGACCGGGATGCGGCCCATCGTGCACACCTTCGCCAGCTTCCTGGTCGAGCGCCCCTTCGAGCAGGTCAAGCTGGACTTCGGGCATCAGGACGTCGGCGGCATCCTGGTGAGCGCCGCCGGCTCGTACGACTGGCCGGCCGGCGGCTTCACCCATATGGCACCCGGCGATGTCGCCCTCCTCGACACACTGGACGGCTGGACGGTGCACGTGCCGGGCCATCCGGACGAGGCCGAGGCCCTGCTGCGGGAGGCCGTCGGCGGCGATGACCGGGTGTATGTGCGCCTCTCGCTCCAGGAGAACCGTGAGGCGCGCCCGGTCGGCGGTGGTTCCGGGTTCTCCGTGGTGCGTGAGGGGCGGCGCGGGACCGTGATCGCCGTCGGCCCGATGCTCGACAACGTCCTCGCCGCCACCGAGGGGCTGGACGTCACCGTGCTGTACGCGACGACGGTGCGGCCCTTCGACGCGGCGGGGGTGCGGCGGTCCGCCGGTGCGGCCACCGACGCGGACGTGGTGATCGTGGAGCCGTACCTCGCGGGCACCTCCGCCGCCGCCGCGGGCGAGGCGCTCATCGATCTGCCCCACCGGGTGCTCGGGCTGGGGGTGGGCCGCGCCGAGCTGCGCCGCTACGGACAGATGGAGGAGCACCTCACGGCCCATGGCCTGGACCCGCAGGGCCTGCGGGAGCGGATCACCGGATTCCTGCGCCCCTGACCGGCGGACACCCCCGGGGGAAACCGACGGCCTGCCGCCGCGCTCAGCCGCCGCCCTCCCCCGGCGCGTCGTGCTCCGGGGCGGCCAGTTCCGGATGTGCCGCCGCCAGCCGGCGTGGGGCGACCTGCCGCCAGGAGTCGGCGAGGATGGCGGCCAGCTCGTTCGCGTCCTCCAGTGCCGCCAGCCGGACGCGCATCCACGCGTAGTGGTCGTCGTGCCCCTCGCGGACGAAGAACTTCTCCGGCTCGGCGGCGATCAGCTGGGCACGGTCCTCCCGGGGGCACTTCACGCCCATCGACGTCTCGTCGTCACCGAGCGAGGCGAAGATCTTGCCCGCCACCCGGAAGGTGGGCTGCCCCCAGGCGAGCTTCTCGGTGGTGTCGGGCAGGGCGAGCGCGGTCGAGCGGACGTCGGCGGCGGTGATCGTGGCGTCGGCGGTCATTGCGGCCTCCGATTCGAGGGCCCGGCGGTGCGCTGCCGGGATTCGACCGTAACGCCCGGCAGTGGCGTCCACCCCCCGCGAGCGGCCCCCATCGAGCACCCCGCGCCCCCGACCCACGACCGCGACCCCACGACCGCGACCCCGCGCCCCTCGCCCCGCGCCCCTCGCCCCTCGCCCGCAACCCCACGACCGCGACCCCGTGCCCCACGCCCCGCCCGACGCAGTGGGCCCTGCAGGCCCATTGACCGTGCCGGAGCGCTGAACCTACTCTGAACGGCGTACTCCAGAAAGCGCTTTCTATATCCCGTAGTCGGCTTCTACCGCACAGGGAGCGCCCCATGAGACGCCGTTCGTTACGCCGGGCCGGCCGCGTCGGCCGATCCCCCGGCGGCCCGTCCCCCCTCATCGCCGTCACCTCGCTCCTGGCGCTGGTCCTCGCCCTGTTGGTGGCATCGCCGACCGGCGCGCACGCGGCCGATGCGTACCGGGTGCTCGTCTACTCCGAGGTCACCAACTCCGACCACCCCTCGATCCCGGCCGGCATCGCGGCCATCGAGAAGCTCGGAGCCGAGCACGGCTTCGCGGTGGAGGCCACCGCGGACTCCTCGGTCTTCAACGACACCGACCTCGGCCGCTTCCGAGCGGTCGTCTTCAACAACACCAACTCCACACCGGAGACGGGCGACTTGCTGAACGCCGAGGAGCGGGCCTCGCTCCAGCGGTACATCCGGGCGGGCGGCGGCTGGGTCGGGCTGCACTCCGCGTCCGCCAGCGAGCGCGACTGGGAGTGGTACGAGGGCCTGGTCGGCGCGATCTTCGACAAGCACCCCGCACCGCAGACCGGCCGGATCAAGGTCCTCGACCACGCGCACCCCTCCACCCGGCACCTTCCCGACCTCTGGGAGCGCCAGGAGGAGTGGTACAACTGGCGCACCAACCCCACGTCCACGGTGCACACCCTCGCCCAGATCAAGGTGCGCGACGGGATCGACGGGCTCGACGAGGGTGTCGACCACCCCTTCTCCTGGTGCCAGAACTACGACGGGGGCCGCTCCTGGTTCACGGCGGGCGGGCACGACAAGGCCGCCTTCGAGGAGGAGGCGTTCGTGCAGCACCTGCTCGGCGGCATCCAGTGGGCGGCCGGTGCGGCGGAGGGCGACTGCACCGCGACGCGCACCGGTTCGTTCCAGCGGACCCCGCTGGCCACGAGCGATCTGGCGGACCCGTTCGAGTTGGCCGTCGCCCCCGACCGCCGGGTGTTCTTCGCCCAGCGGACCGGGAAGCTGAAGGTGATCGACCAGGAGACGATGAAGGTCTCCACCGCCCTGGACTTGGCGTACACCCCGGAGATGACCAGCCAGTCGGACGGTCTGCTGGGGCTGACCCTCGACCCCGGCTTCGCCGAGAACAACTGGCTGTATCTGCTCTACTCCGACAAGGTCGAGAAGCGGCTGAACCTGTCCCGGTTCACCGCTGACGGCAACACTGTCGACCCGGCCTCCGAGAAGCGGTTGCTGACCGTGCCGACGCTGCGCGGCGAGGGGCGGGCCAACTCCCACATGGCCGGCTCGCTCGCCTTCGACCAGGATGGCAACCTCTACGCGGCGACCGGGGACAACACCGACCCGTTCGCCTCGGACGGCTTCACGCCGATCGACGAGGGCGAGGGCCGCCGCGCCTGGGACGCGCAGATGACCGCGGGCAACACCAACGACCTGCGAGGCAAGATCCTGCGGATCACGCCCGAGGACGACGGGACGTACTCCGTCCCCGAGGGGAATCTCTTCGCCCCGGGTACGGAGAAGACGCGGCCCGAGATCTACGCGATGGGCATGCGCAACCCGTTCCGGATCACCACCGATCCGGTCAGCGGGGCTCTGATAGTCGCGGACTACGGCCCCGACGCCCGTGAGGCGAAGGCGGACCGGGGGCCGGAGGGCACGGTCGAGTACACCCGTATCACCGAGGCGGGAAACTTCGGCTGGCCGTACTGCGTCGGCGACAACACCCCTTTCAACGACTACGACTTCACGACGAAGACGTCCGGCCCGAAGTTCGACTGCGGGGCGCTGGTCAACGACTCGCCGAACAACACCGGGCTGCGGGAGCTGCCGCCCGCCCAGCCCGCCACGGTCTGGTACGCCTACTCCGCGTCGGCCGAGTTCCCGGAGGTGGGCACCGGGGGCGGCGGCCCGATGGGCGGTCCGGTCTACGACTACGACCCGGACAACACCTACCGCACCAAGTTCCCGGAGTACTTCGAGGGCAAGGCGTTCAACTACGAGCTGACCCGCCGCTGGTTCAAGACGTTCTCGTACCAGAGCGAGGACCAGACCTTCACCGATCCCCGGTTCGATCCGGTGAAGGCGGGCGACCTCCAGTCGATCAACGGCATCTTCGAGGACATGGAGTGGAACCAGCCCTTCGACGCGGACTTCGGTCCCGATGGGGCGTTGTACGTCATCGACTTCGGCCTCGGCAGCGGTACGGGGCGGGGAGGCGGCAACGAGGGTGCGGGGATCTACCGGATCGACTACGTCGGTGACGGCCGACTGCCCGACGCCAAGATCTCCGTGGACCGCGACAGCGGACCGGACCCGTTGACCGTGAAGTTCTCCAGCGAGGGTTCGGGGCTGCCCGGCGACCAACCGGTCACCTTTGCCTGGGACTTCGACGGCGACGGCATCACGGACTCGACCGAGGCCGACCCCTCGCACACGTACACGGCGAAGGGGCTGCACACCGCACGGCTCACCGTGACCGGCCCCGACGAGCTGACGGCGCTCGCGGTGCAGGACATCACGGTGGGCAACACCCGGCCGGAGGTCACCATCCAACAGCCGCCGGACGGGGGCATGTTCAGCTTCGGCGACACGATCCCCTTCACAGTGAAGGTGACCGACGCGGAGGACGACGCAAGCGGTCCGATCGACTGCTCGCGGGTCGTGGTGCAGTCGCAGCTCGGCCATGACACCCATCTGCATCCGCTGGACAACTACACCGGCTGCACCGGGGAGATCGTCACGGACGCCGGCGACAGCCACGGCCCGGGGCAGAACCTCTACTACGGGATCACCGCCCAGTACGAGGACAGGGGCGCTCCGGACGCCCCGGCGCTGACCGGCTCCACCTCACTGACCCTGCGCACCTCCTTCCGTGAGGCCGAGCACCGCACGGCGACCGGTGGCGCCAACGGCGGTGCCGACATCGGGAGTCGTGCCGACGCGTCCGGCGGGAAGCGGCTGATCGAGATCGAGGACGGCGACTGGGTCGGCTTCGACCCGGTGAATCTGAAGAAGGTCGACTCGGTGACGGTCGGCGCGTCCTCCGGCGGGCTCGGCGGCACGGTGGAGTTCCGGGCCGGCTCCCCCACCGGGCAGCTGCTGGGTTCGGTGAAGATCCCGAACACCGGCGGCTACGAGAAGCTGATCTCGCCCACGACGAAGCTGAGGAATCCGGGTGGCTCGACCACGCTGTACGCGGTCTTCACCAACCCGGACTGGGCTCCCGGCAAGGCGGACCTGCTCTCGGTCGACTGGCTGCACTTCAACGGCCCGGGCGTGGAGAAGAAGGGTGGGACGACGGTGGCGCTCCAGGCCGCACCGGCATCCGGCACCGCTCCCCTGGCCGTGTCGCTGAGCAGCACGGTCAAGCCCGCCGCCGGCCGCACCATCGCCTCGTACCACTGGGACTTCGGCGACAACGTGAAGCCGTCCGGCACCGAGGGACCCACGGCGACGCACACCTACGACCGCGAGGGCGCCTACACCGCGCGTCTGACGGTCACCGACGACCAGGGCGACACGACCACCGGCGCCGTCCCCATCGGCGTGAAGTGAATCGACGCGAAGTGAGGAGTCCCGTGGGAACGCAGCACACGAACGGAGCCCGAAGAGTCTTCCTCGGTACGGCGTTGGGGGCGGTGGCCGCCGTCGGCCTCGGCGCGGCCCCGGCCGCCGCGACGGCCCGGCGGGGCTGCCGCCGGATCCCGCCGTCGGGGATCGGCATGCATCTGTACACCATGCGGACCGCGCTGGCGGCGGACTTCGCGGGGACGCTGGAGCAGCTGGCGGACATCGGGTACGCGACGGTCGGCGTGAGCGGCCGGCACGGCCACTCCCCCGCCGCCATCCGGCAGATGCTCGACCGGGCCCGGCTGAAGGCGGTGCTGGAGCATGTCGGCTACGACGTCGTCACCGGCACCCGTCTTCCGCAGGCACTTCAGGACGTGCACACCCTCGGCGGTCAGTGGATCGTGGTGCCGAGCCTGCCCGGTTCGCTGCACTCGCCGGACGGATACCGGGAGGTGGCACGGCAGTTCAACCGGGCGGGGCTGGCCGCCCGGGAGTCCGGGCTCAAGCTGCTCTACCACAATCACGGCAGTGACCATGAGGTGGTGGACGGCGTCAGCCTGTACGACATCCTGCTCAACGAGACCGATCCGGAGCTGGTCGGCTTCGAGCTGGACCTGTACTGGGCGGCCGACGGCGGCTCGTCCGATCCGGGCGAACTGTTCGTCCGGCACCGGGGGCGCTTCCCCGCCCTCCATGTGAAGGACATGGCGCCGAACGGGGACTTCGCGGACGTCGGTTCGGGGATCCTGGACTTCCCGGCGATGTTCGACACCGCGCGGCAGGGCGGAGTGAGGCAGTGGCTGGTGGAGCACGACACTCCGGCCGATCCGTTCGCCTCGGCGCGGGCCAGTTACCGGTACCTCTCCCGGCTGCGCTACTGAGCTGTGGTGTGTGCGGTCCGGCCCCGGGTGTGCGGTACGGCGCCCGGGGCGGACCGCCTCTCAGCGGTGGGCGGCGAGGAACTCCCCGTACCAGGCGAGGGTGGCGTCCAGTGCCGTCTCCAGTGGGGTGGGGGTGAGTCCGTAGGCCTTCTCGATGGCGGAGGAGTCGAGGATCTGCGGTTCGGTGTGCTGGTAGAACATCTCGGCGTACTCCGCCATGAAGGTCTCGTCGAACGGGCCGAAGGGGCGGGGTTCGGCGACGGCGGTGAGGTCGATGGGCCGGCCCGTGCGGTGTTCGACGAGCGCGAGGATCTCCCGGGTGGTGCGGGCCGGTGCGGTGGGCAGGTGCCAGACGCGGCCGTCGGCGTCCGGGTGTTCGCCGAGGGTGGCGAGGCCGGCCGCGACGTCCTCGATGTACGTGTAACTGTGCGGCAGGTCGATGTCGCCGAGCGCGGGCACGGGCTGCCCCGTGAGCGCGGCGGGGAAGACGGCCCCACCGAGCGTGGAGTTGAGGACGCCGGGCCCGACGAAGTCGGCGGAGCGCCCGAGGACGACGGGGAGCCGGCCCTCCCGGTGGGCGGCGAGATAGCGGGCGTCCAGCTCGGCCCGCATCCGGCCCTTGCGGGTGGTGGCGTTCCACGGGGTGTCCTCGGTCATCACCGCGCCGTGCGTCTCCCCGTACGGGTAGAGCGTGTCGAGCACGACGAGCCGTGCCCCCTCCGCCTCGGAGGCGTCGAGGACCGCCTCCTGGATCTTCGGCATCACCTCCACCTGGAGGTGGTAGCCGACATTGACGCAGTGGTACACGACGGCGGCCCCGGCCACGGCGGCGCGGGCGCCTTCGGGGGTGGCGACATCGGCGGCGTACCGCTCGACGCCTTCGAGCGCGGGGCCGCTCCCCGACCGGTCGACCAGCCGGACAAAGTGGCCCCGGCGGATGAGTTCGCGGGCGAGGGCTGTACCGGCGGGTCCGGAGCCGAGGACGGTGCGCAGGGGCTGGGAGGAGGTCATGGCAGGCCCTTCGGAGGGAGGCGGCAAGGGAAGCGGAAGCAGCCCACTTTTGGCCGTTCACTTCTGTTAGAGACCGTAACTTCCGAGAGGAGCTATTGGCAACAGCTTCCGCTAGAGCCTCTAACGCATACGTATCTCCATCGCTCCATCGGTGAGGAGAAGGGGGCGGTCGGTGGTGTCGGCGCTCCGGGCCCCGGCCGCACGGTCGCCCCCGTGCTAGCGTCGGGCGAGCAGAGACATTCAGGTCTGTTGCGGACCAGAAGGGGGAGGTGAGTTGATGACTGTCGAGGAGATTGCTGCCGTATGCAGTGCCCGCCGGACCATCCTCACGTCCCGGACCCCGGTCTGACCTGACGTCCGCCTTCGCGGATTGCGGCTGGGACGAGGCGCGCGAACACGCCTTTCCGCCCCGTCACGGCGTGAGGGCTGTTCCGTCCCGGATCATGCGGGCCGAACGCGGCGTCCGGCGAATCGCCCGGGCGCGCCGACGCCGGCCCGGCACGCCGGAGGCCCTCGCCACGCTCCGGGCAGAGATCGCCCTACGGCGTGAGCACGGCGGCGACCACAACCACGCCGTCCACTCCCTCCAGCCCCTGCCTCGCCTCTCACCCTCCCGAGAACGGAGCCCCATGACCACCTGGACCGCCCGCCCCGAGACCACGGACGACATCGCCGCCATCCGCCACATCAACCTCGCCGCCTTCCCCACCTCAGGAGAAGCCGACCTCGTCGACGCGCTGCGCGCCGATCCGAAGGCATGGATCGACGGACTGTCCATGGTCACCGAGGGCTCCGACGGCACCCTCACCGGGCACGCGCTGCTCACCCGCTGCCACGTCGACGGCGCGCCCGCCCTCGCCCTGGCTCCCTGCGCGGTACGGCCCTCCGCCCAGCGCACCGGCGCCGGCTCCGCCGCCATCCGTGCCGCTCTGGACGCCGCACGCTCCATGGGCGAAAACCTCGTCCTCGTCCTCGGGCACAGCGACTACTACCCGCGGTTCGGCTTCACCCCCGCCTCCCGCTTCGGCATCCGCGCGCCGTTCGACGTACCCGACGAGGCCATGATGGCCATGGCTCTGGACGACACCCGCCCGACCCCCACGGGCACCATCCGCTACCCCGCCGCATTCGGCGTCTGACCCCGCCCGTGGCGCCCCGGCGGCATCCGCCCCGGGGCCGCCCGGGACCCCTGCGATCGGTGCCGCGGTCCGTGGGCGGCCCTCCGCCGAGTCGCGGTCAGTCGTGTGCGGACACCGCGCCCAACAGGTCGCGAATGTGTGCCGCCGCCGCCCTGAACTCCGGTCGGCCCAGCGTCTCGCCGTAGTCGCGCTCGGCGGGCAGGCCCACCTCGATGATCTCCGTGACGGTGCCGGGGCGCGGGCTCATCACCACCACCCGGTCGGCCAGGTAGACCGCCTCCGAGATCGAGTGGGTGACCAGCAGGACCGTGGTGCCGGTGGTGCGCCAGATGCGGTTCAGCTCGGTGTTCATCTGCTCGCGGGTGAGGGCGTCCAGCGCGCCGAAGGGCTCGTCCATCAGCAGGACCGGCGGTTCGTGCAGCAACGCCCGGCAGAGCGCGACGCGTTGCTGCATCCCGCCGGAGAGCTCGTGCGGGTAGGCGTCCTCGAATCCGCCCAGTCCGGTCATCCGGATCAGCTCGTCGGCCCGGGCGCGCGCCACGGCCGGTTCCATGCGGCGGATCTCGGCCTGGAGCAGGATGTTGCGCAGCGCCGAGCGCCACTCCAGCAGGGCCGCGCGCTGGAAGACGTATCCGATGTCGTGCCGGGGGCCGGTGACGCGCTCCCCGCCGAGCAGGACGTCCCCCGAGGAGGCGGTGAGCAGACCGGCCACCAGTTTGAGGAGGGTGGACTTGCCGCACCCGGACGGTCCGACGATGGCGACGAACTCCCCCGGCGCCACGTCCAGGGACACATCGCTGAGCGCGGTGACATCGCGCTTCTTGCTCCGGAAGCGGACCGCCACGTCCCCGAGCCGGACCCCGGCCGCCGGGCCCGCCCCTGCGGCGGCCGGGACGCGCGGTGTCGTCTGCTGCTTCGGCATCGTCATCCCTTCAGCGCCGTCTTCGTGTCCCAGTACTCGCCGACGGGCTTCGGCTTCGTGACCATGCCGGCCTCGGCGAACACGTCGATGGTCTGCTGCCAGTCCGCCTCGGTGTTGACGCCGGGCGCCCTGCCCTCGGTCGCCGCCGTGTGGAGCAGGGTCAGCGTCGTCGCGAACTGCTCGGACAGCACGGTCTTCGGCGGCAGTTGCTCGGAGGCCCCCTCCATGGCCGCCACCGCCGGCTCGGGCGCCTCGGCGGCGGCGGCCCAGGCCTCGCTGACCGCCTTGACCATGCGTTCCGCCACCTCCGGCTTGGAGCTCAGGATCTTCTGACCGGCGAGCAGCCCGTTGGAGTAGAAGTTCAGGCCGTGCTCGGAGAAGCGGAGGTAGGAGACCGGCTTTTTGGCCTTGTCCTGCATGGTCGGACCCTGGTCGCTGGCGTAGCCGAGGAGTCCGTCGGTCTTTCCGGAGATCACCGCGGCGATCTTGCCGGCCGGGTCGGTGTTCTGGACGGTGACATCGGATTCCCCGATGCCGTTCTTCTTCAGGAAGATCGGGAAGGTCTTGGACAGCGCGTCCCCTGCCGTCCCGGCGATGGTCCTCCCCTTCAGGTCGGCGGGCTCCTCGACGCCCTTGGCGTCGAAGGACTGCACGGAGGCCGGGGTGGTCTGGAGGAAGACGCCGAGGCTCTTCACCTTGACGCCCTGGTCGACGCCCGCGAGCAGGGCCGGGGTGTCGGCCCAGCCGAAGTCGGTCTGCCCTGCGGCCGTCGCCTGGACCGTCTTCTGGGAGCCCTGGCCCGCCCGGATGTCCAGGTCGATGCCGTGCTTCTCGAAGATCTTCTGCTGCTTGCCGTAGTAGAACGGCGCGTGTTCGCCGTACGGATACCAGTTGAGCGTCAGCGTGACCTTGTCCAGCTTCTTGCCCGATTCACTGGTGCTCGTCGAGGCGTCCTCGCCGCCGCAGGCGGTGGCCACCAGGACGAGGGGTACGACACCGATCAGGAGTCTGCGCGCATGCATGGGCTGGCCCTTCTCACGAGGAGGTCGGTGCGTGGTTCAGAACGTGGTGGTGGCCGAGGTGTCCCGGCGGCTGGCGTGCCACGGCAGGAGCAGCTTCTCCGCGATCTCGACGACGACGAACAGCACGACGCCGATCAGCGACATCACCAGCAGCCCCGCGAAGAGCATCGGTGTGTCGAGGTTGCCGTTGGCCTGGAGGATGACGTATCCGAGCCCTTCGTTGGCCCCGACGAACTCGCCGACGACCGCGCCGGTCACCGCGAGGGTGACGGCCACCTTGAGCCCGGAGAACAGATGCGGCAGCGAGGCCGGGAAGCGGATCTTCACGAAGGTCTGCCAGGGCTTCGCCCCCATCGTGGCGGACAGTTGGAGCATCTCCGGGTCGACGGCCTTGAGCCCGGTGACCATCGAGATCACCACCGGGAAGAAGGCGATGAGCACGGCGATGAGGATCTTGGGCGCGATGCCGAACCCGAGCCACACCACGAACAGCGGAGCGATGGCGATCTTCGGCACGACCTGGGCGAAGAGCAGGATCGGGTAGAGCGTGCGCTCCACCGTCGAGGAGTAGACCATGACCACCGCGGCCAGCACCCCGACGACGACCGCGATGGCGAAGCCGAGGAGCGTCTCGTACGTCGTCACCCAGGTGTGCTGCCAGAGGTAACCGGCCTTGGAGGTCAGGACGTCGAGCGTCGCACCGGGCGACGGCACGAGATAGGCCTCGATCAGCTCGGCCGCCGCGATCACCCACCAGACCACCAGGGCGGCCAGCAGCAGGGCGAGGGGCCGCCAGCTCTGCTCCGCGGCGCGCAGAAGCCGCTCCCCGGTCGTGGGACCGGCCCTGCGGGCGACCCCCGCCACATCGGCGGGGCGCTTGCTGAGCGCGCTCTGGCTCACGGTGAACTCCCTGAACTTAGGGGGCAGTTGTGGAGAGCTGTGCAATGCTGCGATGCTGCCGCCCTGACCGTGAAGGCGCTTTCAGAAAGCGCTTTCTGGTAAGGTGCCGCCACGCTAATGACTGCTCCCGCGCACGGTCAAGAGGTCGTCCCGAAGTTTCGGGGCCCTGCCACCACCGCACCCCTGGGGGTCGAGTTGAGTGAACGGGAAACACCGGTCCACCCCGGTACGCGCCGGCGGACACCCGCCGCCCATGTGACGCTCGACGCGGTGGCGCGCGAGGCCGGCGTCTCGCTCGCCACCGCCTCCCGGGCCCTCAACGGCACGGCCCGGGTCCGCGACGACCTGCGCGGCCGGGTGCGCGCGGCGGCCGACCTCCTCGGCTACATCCCCAACGCCCACGCCCAGGCCCTCGCCAGCGCCGAGGGCAACCGTACGGTGGGGCTGATCTGCCACGACGTGGGCGACCCGTACTTCGCGGGGATCGCCGGCGGGGTGATGCGCGCGGCGGCCGAGCAGGACCTGCTGGTGATGCTGGCCTCCACCTTCCGGGAACCGGCGCGGGAGATCGCCTACGTCTCGATGCTGCGGGCGCAGCGGGCGCGGGCCATCCTGCTGATCGGCTCGGGCTTCCAGGACCGGGCGTGGGAGCGGGCGATGGACGCCGAGTTGGAGCCGTACGTCCGGGCGGGCGGGCGGGTCGCGGTGGTCAGCCGGCACCGGTCCATGCGGGTGGACACCGTCCAGCCGGAGAACCGGGCCGGGGCGGCGGCGCTCGCGGCCTCGCTGGTGGCGCTGGGGCACCGGGACTTCGCCGTGCTCAGCGGTCCGCCCGAACTGACCACGGTCGCCGACCGATTGGCAGGATTCCGCGAGGGACTCGCCGCAGCGGGCATCACCCTTCGCCGGGTGGTGCGGGGCGCGTTCACCCGGGAGGGTGGGCACGCGGCGGCACGTCAGCTGCTGGCCGCCGGGGACGCACGGCCGACCTGTGTGTTCGCAGTGACCGATGTGATGGCGGTCGGCGCGCTGGCCGCGCTGCGGGAGGCCGGGGTGCGCGTCCCCGAGGACATGTCGCTCGCGGGGTTCGACGACATCCCCGTCGTACGGGAGGTGTCGCCGCCGCTGACCACGGTGGCGCTGCCGCTCACGGAGATGGGCGAGCAGGTGATCGCCCTCGCCCTGCGGACGCCGTCGCGGGCGGGGCGCTCCCGGGTTCTGCGGATCGAGGGGAGCGTGGTCCTGCGCGGCAGTACCGGTGCGCCGCCGGGGAGTTGAGCGCCTGCTCCGTACCTCCGTGCGGGGGCGGGGCGGTGGTGTCAGACGGTGCCGTGGCCCTCCCGGTCGTCGATCTGGCGGACGAGTTCATGGGCGAGCGACTTGATGGTGTCGAGGCCGGCCCGCCCCCAGGGGCGTGGCACGGTGTCGACGGCACAGACAGTGCCCAGCGCGATGCCGGTGCGGTCGATCAGCGGCGCCCCGAGGTAGGAGCGGATGCCTATGTCGTCCACCACCGGATTGCCCGCGAAGCGCGGGTAGTCGCAGACGTCGTCCAGGACGAGGGCCTTGCGCCGGACCAGCACGTGCGGGCAGTAGCCGTGGTCGCGGGCCATGTAGCGGCTGCTGCGGTTGCTGCCCGCCGCGGCCGAACCGAGGTCCTGGCCACCGCGGTTGCCCGCCGGGGTGTGCAGTCCCGCGAAGAACTGCCGGTTCTCGTCGATGAAGTTAACCATCGAGAAGGGCGTGGCGGTGACTTCGGCCACCTTGTCGGCGAAGGCGTCGAAGTTGTCGTAGGAGGCGTCGGGGCGTTCTCCGAGGTCCAGTTTGCGCAGCCGCTTGGCGCGGGCCGGGCCGTGCCGGTCGGTGGGTGTGAGGAGCATCCGGCCGGTGGCGAAGGATGTCACGGGTGGGCTCCGAAGGTCTGGAGTGGGGCGGGCGCCGAGGTGGCGTTGATGAGGTGCTGGACCAGGGTGACGAGGGTGCCCGTGCCGGAGCTGGCGATCCGGGCGTCGCACAGGACGACGGGCACCTCGGGGCCGAGGTCGAGCGCGGCGCGGATCTCGTCCGGCTCGTAGCGGTAGGCGCCGTCGAACTCGTTGACGGCGACGATGAATCCGATGCCGCGCCGTTCGAAGAAGTCGATCGCGCCGAAGCACTCGGCGAGGCGCCGGGTGTCGGCCAGCACGACCGCTCCGAGCGCACCCTGGGAGAGCTCGTCCCACATGAACCAGAAGCGCTCCTGGCCCGGTGTGCCGAACAGATAGAGGACATGCTGCTCGGAGAGGGTGATCCGGCCGAAGTCCATGGCGACGGTGGTGGCCGTCTTGGACTCGACCCCTTCCAGGCTGTCCGTCCCCACACTGCTCTGAGTCAGCAACTCCTCGGTGGACAGCGGGGCGATCTCGCTGACCGCGCCCACGAACGTCGTCTTGCCGACGCCGAATCCTCCGGCGACCAGAACCTTGAGGGCCACGGGAAAGAACTCGGCGGTTCCGGTGCGGTCAGAGCTGTCGTCGTAAACCATCGAGCACTGCCTCCAGCAGGGATCGGTCGGTGGGCATGTCGTGGAAAGCGGGAGCGTGCGCGGTGACCGCGCCGCAGGCGACCAGGTCGGAGAGGATGACCTTGGCGACGACCGCGGGCAGCCGGAGGTGTGCGGCGATCTCGGCGACGGACATCGGCCCTTCGCACATACCGAGGGCGATGGTGTGTTCCGGGCCGAGCGGGATGTCCGGCTCGATGCCCGTGGCCATGATCAGGGAGAGCAGGTCGAACGCGGTGGACGGCCGGGTCCGGCCGTTGCTGATCGTGTACGGGCGGATCAGCCGGCCGGCCGCGTCGTCGAGCAGGGGCCCGTCCTGCGGGGCCGGCATCCTCAGATCCCCGGGATGAACGGCGCGCCGGCCGGCTGCCGCAGCGGGGTCGTCAGATAGGGGCGGACGCTCTTGACCAGCATCGCCATCTCGTAGCCGAGCACCGCGGCGTCCGCCTCGCGTCCGGCGAGGACGGCGAGACAGGTGCCGGAGCCGGCGGTGGAGACGAACAGGAGCGTGGAGTCCAGTTCGACGACCACCTGGCGGACGTCGCCGTTGTCCCCGAACCGGGCCCCGGCGCTGCGGCCCAGTGAGTACAGACCGGCCGCCAGGGCAGCCATGTGGTCGGCGCTGTCGGGGTCCATACCGTGCACGGATTTCACCAGCCCGTCGGCGGAGAGCAGAACCGCGCTGCGTGTGTAGGGCACGCGCTGGACCAGCCCGCTCAGCAGCCAGTCCAGGTCCGAGACCTGGCCGGACGGCATATCGCTCGTCATGGTGTCTACTCC
Source organism: Streptomyces sp. S063 (assembly GCF_002832675.1). Lineage (NCBI taxonomy): Bacteria > Bacillati > Actinomycetota > Actinomycetes > Kitasatosporales > Streptomycetaceae > Streptomyces > Streptomyces sp. S063. Next base: position 6,917,525 of record NZ_CP021707.1, on the reverse strand, counting down.
TTGAAGGTGGTGTCTTTGCGGGGTTCCGGGACGGCCTGGCCCGGCACGAAGGGCTCGCCCGCGAAGGCTCCGGGCGTGCCCGTCTCGCGGTCGGGGGTGTCTTCGGCAGGGCTGCCGCGCCGGTACGTGGCGGTGTCGTGCGGGTACGCGTCGGGCGGGTAGGTGTCCGGTACGGGCAGGCCGGCGGCGGGCAGCGCGTGGTCCGGCCGCGACACCCGGGCCGGCCCCGGCCGGTCGTCCGGTGCGGCGGCTCCGCGTACGGGGAGGGGCGAGAGGGACTCCAGAGGGGCGTCGAGCGCGGTCTGTCCCCCGCTTCCGGTGGTGCCGCCGCGGTTTCCGTATCCGCTCTCGGGGCTCTCTTCCTCGGCGGTCTGGGCCTCGGCGAGGTCGACGCCGCGCCGGAAGGCGGCCATGAGACCCGGGTCGTGCAGGGCGTGCTCGTCCTCGACGCGCGGGGCGGGCGCTTCGCGCAGCTGCGGTACGAGACTTTCCTGGTTCGTCCGTTTGGGCAGTTCGGGCCGGGCGGGAGAGGGGGTCGCGTGGGCGCGCTCGTGGACGGCCGCCGGAGCCGACCGGTCCTCGCGCTCATGGCCGGCCGCTGCGGGCGGACCGCCGCGCTCGGGCGGGGAGGCGGGCGGAGCGGGCCGGTCGACGCGTTCGGCTCGCAGCGGGAGGGGCGGGGCTTCGCCCGGGGGAGCTCCGGGGCGTCCGCTCCGTGCGGGCCCGGGCGTCCGGTGCGGGACGCCGGTGGATGCCTGGGGCGACGACGGTGCCGTGGCCGCCCGGGGCGCGGGGGTCTGGTCCCCGGGTGCCGGGGCCGGAGCGTTGGTCCGGGGTGTGCCGTTGCGCGGTGGAGCGGCGGCGGGGCTCCCGGCCTCGACGGGCGGCCGGTGGACGGCGCCGGGGGGTGGTACGGGCACGGCGTCGGGCGACGGCGGGGCGTCGGGATCGGTGCCGAGCAGCGACTGCGGAAGGACCAGGACCGCCTGCGTACCGCCGTAGATGTTGCTCTGGAGACGGACGGCGATGCCATGGCGGCGGGCGAGGGCCGAGACGACGAACAGGCCGATCCGGCCGTCCTGGAGCAGGTGGGCGACGTTGACCTGGTCGGGGTCGGAGAGCAGGGCGTTCATCCGCTTCTGCTCGTGGTCCGGCATCCCGAGTCCGCGGTCCTCCACCTCCAGGGCGAGCCCGGCGGTGACCTGCTGGACGCGCAGCAGCACCTGGGTGTGGGGGGCGGAGAAGACCGTGGCGTTCTCGACCAGCTCGGCCAGCAGGTGGATCACGTCGGCGACGGCGTGGCCGCGCAGGGTGCCGTCCATCGGCGGGACCAGCTTGACCCGGGGGTACTGCTCGACCTCGGCGATGGCCGAGCGGAGCACCTCGGTCATGGTGACCGGGTTGCTCCACTGGCGCCGGGAGACGGCCCCGCCGAGAACGGCGAGGTTCTCCGCGTGGCGGCGGATCCGGGTGGCGAGGTGGTCGACGTGGAAGAGGCCCTTGAGGAGATCGGGGTCCTCGACCTCGTGCTCCAGCTCGTCGAGGATCTGGATCTCGCGGTGGACGAGAGATTGCAGCCGTCGCGCGAGGTTGACGAAGACCTCGACCTTCTGTTCGTTGCCGGCCCTGCTGAAGAGCTGGGATGCCTGGACGACGGCGGCGACGGCGGCCTCCTGGGCCCGGGCCATCTCCTGCCCGAGCAGGTCGAAGGCGTCGGCCCCGGGCGTGGGGGCGGGGCGGGCCTTCGCGCGGGAACGGGCTCCCCGTTGCGGAGCTGTTCCACCACCCGCTGCAGCTCGGCCTGGCCCTGGGCGCTGGCGCGCCGGAGGGCGAGGGCCCGGTCGAGCACCTGGCCCGCCACACGGTTGGCGCCGAGGTAGGCGGCCGCGACGGCGGCGACCGCCAGGGCGCCCGATCCGCCGAGCGCCGCCCAGAGGCTGGGCGAGGAGCCGACCTCTCCGGCGCGGGCGGTGAAGATGACGGCCGCCGCGCCGCTGAACACCGCGGCGACGGCCGGGAGCAGCGCGGTCCGCAGCAGTTGGGGGCGGATGCGGGCGTCGGGGGAAGGCCCTGCGGCGCGCGGCCTGCTCGGGGCCGAGTGGCCGCGCGTGCCGGGGCGGCCGTGCCGCCCGCCCTCACGGCGGTCCGGTCGCGCGTCGGGTGCGCGAAGTTGAGACATCAGCATCCTCGGTACAGGGGGCACCGGGGGTCGGCGGTCGTGCCGGCGTCCATGCGGTGGCCCCTACGGTGGTCGGTCAAGCGCGGGTCATCGGTCGGGCAGGCCCGAACGTCATGAGCCCACCGTTGATCACCGGCCACACACGGTAGTCGTCAATGACGTATGCGCGACGGGCAGTTGTCGAACTTGCCCGCCATCCGTCCCACTCTGGTATGAGCCCTCGTACGCGCGCCCGATTGCCGAGCCTTGGCCCTGGGTTTACCCGCAGGCAGGGCACCCCCCGAGGAGGCGCGAAGGCGGCCGGTTACCATATGAGCGCCGCCTAGCTCGAAAGATAAACTTGTGACTGTCAATGACGACTCGTTCACCAACTGGATGCACCGCGAGGAGATCGCGGAGTCGATGATCCCGATCATCGGGAAGCTGCACCGCGAGCAGGACGTCAATGTCCTGCTGCACAGCCGCTCCCTGGTGAACAAGTCGGTGGTCAGCATCCTCAAGACCCACCGCTTCGCCCGGCAGATCGCGGGCGAGGAGCTCTCGGTCACCGAGACGATGCCCTTCCTCAAGGCTCTGACGACGCTCGATCTCGGCCCGTCCCAGATCGACATAGGCATGCTCGCCGCCACCTACCGGGCCGACGGCCGCGGCCTCTCCGTCGAGGAGTTCACCGCGGAGGCCGTCGCCGGGGCGACGGGCGACAACAAGATCGAGCGCCGCGCCTCGCGTGACGTGGTGCTCTACGGCTTCGGCCGCATCGGCCGGCTCATCGCCCGCCTGCTGATCGAGAAGGCCGGTTCGGGCAACGGCCTGCGCCTGCGGGCCATCGTCGTCCGCAAGGGCTCCGGCCAGGACATCGTCAAGCGCGCCTCACTGCTGCGGCGCGACTCGATCCACGGCCAGTTCCAGGGCACGATCACCGTCGACGAGGCGACCAACAAGATCATCGCCAACGGCAACGAGATCCAGGTGATCTACTCGGACGACCCGACGACGGTCGACTACACGGCGTACGGCATCAAGGACGCCATCCTGATCGACAACACCGGCCGGTGGCGGGACCGCGAGGGCCTCTCCAAGCACCTCCAGCCGGGCATCGGCAAGGTCGTGCTCACCGCGCCGGGCAAGGGCGACGTCCCGAACATCGTGCACGGCGTCAACCACGACACGGTGAAGCCGGACGAGCGGATCCTGTCCTGCGCGTCCTGCACGACCAATGCCATCGTCCCGCCGCTGAAGGCGATGGCGGAGGAGTACGGCGTTCTGCGCGGGCACGTGGAGACCGTCCACTCGTACACCAACGACCAGAACCTGCTGGACAACTACCACGGCTCCGACCGCCGTGGCCGTTCGGCGGCGCTCAACATGGTCATCACCGAGACCGGGGCCGCGTCGGCCGTGGCGAAGGCGCTTCCCGAGCTGAAGGCGCCGATCACCGGCAGCTCGATCCGCGTCCCGGTGCCGGACGTCTCGATCGCCATCCTCAGCCTGCGGCTGGAGCGCGAGACCACCCGCGAGGAGGTCCTCGACTACCTCCGCAATGTGTCGCTGGCCTCGCCGCTCAAGCGTCAGATCGACTTCATCAGCGCGCCGGACGCGGTCTCCAGCGACTTCATCGGCTCGCGCCACGCCTCGATCGTCGACGCGGGCGCGACCAAGGTCGACGGCGACAACGCCATCCTCTATCTCTGGTACGACAACGAGTTCGGCTACTCGTGCCAGGTCATCCGGGTCGTCCAGCACGTCTCCGGCGTGGAGTACCCGACCTACCCGGCCCCGGCGGTCTGACAGCCCCGGTACGCCCTTCCGTACGACGCCCGGTGCCCGGCAGGTCCGCCTGCCGGGCACCGGCGTGCGGGCAAGGGCGCGGGTGGCCCCGCCGCGCGCCCGGAACTCAGACCTGGCCGAGGTCCGAGCTGACCCAGCGTTCGGGGCGCAGGGTGATCACCACCTGCTCACCGTGGTTCTCCCAGGCGAAGTCCACGTAACCGGCGACCTTCTCGGCCGGGAGGTATCGCGCCGACACATGCTCCAGGTCGGCGCGCGTGGCGGGGCGGGTGTCGACGACGGGCCCCTCGACCGATACGTACCGAACGGTCGGCTCCAGCCGGTCCACGAGCAGCGTGAACCGGCCTGCGGCGGCGATCAGTTCGGCCTTGCGCGAGGTGCGGCCGGTGAGGATCCGGACATCGCCGCCCGCTTCGTACTCGTACCAGATCGGCACGCTGAGCGGCGCCCGGTCACCGTCTCCCGACGCGACGGCGAGTGCGGCGACATGGGGTTCGGCGAGGAACTGTTCGCGCTCTTCACGGGTCAGTGCCACGGGAGGCTCCTTCTCGTACGGGGATGCGAGGGCTGCCCCAGTGTGCCCCGCGCGAACGCCGAGCCCGGCCCCTCGGTCCCCGACGTCGGCGTGTCCTATGCCGTTCCCCGCGCCCGGGAGACCCCATCGGTCCGCCGTACGACAGCCGCCCCCCGCAGGGCGACGGCGCACCAGACGGCGACGAGCAGCAGCCCGACGCCAGCGAGACCGGCGACTTCGAGGGGCTCCGGCCGCCAGCCGAGGGTCAGCCGCGTACCGATCATGACGAGGCCGATGGCAGCCGTCTCCGGTTCGTAGACGGGCACCTTGGCGGCCACGCATCGCAGGATGGCGGCCAGGGCCAGACCGATCGCGGTCCAGGCGAGCAGATAGGGCCAGAGCGCTCCCGGAGCGGCGGGCGGCAGGCCGAACTCCTCCGGTCCGATGCGGAAGAGCGCGCCCACCCATCCCAGCGCCACACCGGCGGCGGTGACGGCCGCGACCCACGCCGCATGACGCCAGAGGGGACCGGGCCGCACCTCCGCGTCCTCGGAGTCGTCGGGGCCGAGGGAGTCGGCAGGGTACTCAGGAAGATCATTCATGCCTGATCAGACGCGTACGGGGTGGCGATCGTTGCGCGTTCGGGCGACAACTAGGCTCCCGGGCATGAGCAAGGGCCATGACGACGAGCCGATATTCATCCGCTCGAACTGGGGGACAAGTCGCTATGTCTACAACCCGAGGAACCCGGTCGGGATGGGCCTCATCATCGGGTCCCTGCTGTTCGCCGCCGTCTTCCTGTACTCCCTGCACTCCCGTAGCTCCTGGAGCGAGGGCGAATTGCGCGACGCGGTGCACGTCGCCGTCCGCGACCTGGAGGCGACGCCGCAAACGCTGGGTTCATGGACCGGCAGTTACGCGAGCATGATCCGCGACGCCCTGGAGAAGAGCGGCAAGGGCCCCTCGACCGGCGGCCTGCACGTCGAGGACGCGGACGACCCCTACGACAAGGACGCGGATCCCGCTGTCGACCTGTTCGAGGTCACAGCGGAGGACGTCGATGCCACGTTCTGCCTGAGCGTGTCGCCTCCTCGACCGGAGCCGGACATGACGAGTGTCGAGGTCAGCCTCTCCGTCACCGTCGTGGAGGGCGAGTGCTGAGCCCGGCCGGCGTCGGTCCGGAGCGGATGGGGGCTTGAAGTTGCCGCTGCGGCAGCTTCTACGGTCCTGACCGGGGCCGGAGAGACCGGCCCGTGAGGCGCTCGTGGAGAACGAGGACTGGCGCGCGGCGTACGAGGCCATCGCCCCGGGGCCGGCGGAGTACCAGCGGGACGCGATCGAGGTCTACGCGGTGTCCCGGCTCGGCTGAGTCGCCGGGGAGGGGCCGCCGCCGGACGCGACCGGCGGCGGCCCCAGCCCTACGTCCTGCGCGCGGTCAGCGCTCCCCCGCCAGGTCGAGGTCGCCCCGCGCCGCCGGCGCGGGGCCGCGGTCGGAACCGGGCTCTTCTTCGGGGAGGCGCCACGGGTGGGCGAGCGTGGGGGACAGCGCTCGCCACCACGGTGCCACGGGCAGGATTCCGGCCGGTTCGAACGGTTCGCCCGGGCGGGGGAACGCCACCGGCTGGTCCGCCTCCTCGCCGGCGTCCTTCGTCCACTCGCCCGGCTCCGCCCAGGCGTGCGGGGCGAGGTTGAACGTGCCCCAGTGGATCGGGAGCAGCACTCCGTGCGGGCGGCCGCCCTGGAGGTCCAGGTGGGCGCGCATGCCTTCGGCGGGGGTCATGTGGATGTCCGGCCAGTACTCCGAGTACGCGCCGATCTGGATCATGGTGGCGTCGAAGGGACCGTGCTCGGCGCCGATGTCCCGGAAACCGGGGAAATAGCCGGTGTCCCCGCTGTGGTAGATCCGGTGCTCCGGGCCCGCGACGACCCAGGACGCCCAGAGGGTGTGCTGCCCGTTGCGCAGCCCGCGCCCGCAGAAGTGGCGGGCGGGGGTGGCGGTGAGGCTGATTCCGGCGACCGTCGCGGTCTCGTTCCAGTCGAGCTCGTGCATCCGGGCCGCGGGCACACCCCAGCGCTCCAGATGGGCTCCGACACCGAGCGGCACGGCGAAGACCGTGTCGGTACCGGCCAGGGCACGGATCGTCGGCAGGTCGAGGTGGTCGTAGTGGTCGTGGGAGATCACGACGACGTCGACCGGTCCGAGCGCGGCCAGCGACAACGGGGTGGGATGCAGCCGCTTCGGCCCGGCGAACGGGAACGGGGAACAGCGCTCGCCCCAGACCGGGTCGAACAGGACGCGCCGGCCGTCGATCTCCGCCAGCACGCTGGAATGGCCCATCCAGGTCAGCCGCAGCCCGCTGACGGGCGGCGCGGCCAGATCGGCGAGGGTGGTGGGGTGGACGGGCACGGCGCCGTTCGGCGTCCTCAGGGCCCGCTGCTCTCTCTGGAAATAGGTCTTGGCGAATTCGACGGTGGAACCGGAGGGCCTGATACGGGCCCCAACCGGGTTCTGGAAGGCTCCGTCGACGAAATGGGGCGAGCGGCGGATGCGCTCCATCCGCGCTCCGGCCGGATCGGCCCCGAAGGACTCGGTACGCATCGAGCGCAGTTTCGTGCGGAGCGGAAGCAAGTAGTCAGCGCCGGTCACAACATCTCCTGAGGAGTCGGTGTCGTCTCATTATCGTCGGCCTGTACGACAGGGCGAGCAGAAGATGCTGAACGGGGCAGCCGGCCCGGCCGACGGGGGTGTCAGCCACGCGGCTGCCCGTAGGCGTGGTCGATATGCAGGGTGAGCAGCACCCTGCGGTCCTCGACCATGGCCCGGCGGTAGTCGTCCCAGTCGGGGTGCTCGCCCCTGACGTCCCGGTAGAGCGTGATCAGGGCCTCCACGGTGGCGTCGTCGGGGGTCTCGGCGGGTGGAGTCAGCTCGGCGGTTCCCTCGGCGACGGTCCAGGCCCACCGGTCGTCGCTCGTGACGTGGTAGCTCGCCCGGGGGTCGCGCCGCAGGTTGCGGGTCTTGGCCCGGCCCTCGGTGACCGAGACGCGGACCACCTGCTCCTCGGGGTAGAAGGCGTGGTTGACGTTGGACAGCTGAGGTCGTCCGTCCTGCTTCAGGGTGACCAGAACCCCGCCGTCCTGCTCGCCGAGGAGGCGGAGCAGCGCTTGCCGATCCGGTTCGATTCGTGTCATGCAGAAGGCAACGTCCGGCCCGGCCGGAGGATTCCGGTTCCGGCCCCTCCCCCGGTCCCGTCACCTCTCCCCGGTCGTGTCACATCCGCCGGCCTCCGCCGCGTCCTCCTGGTGAACGTCCGTGTCCCGGGTCGCCGGCGGTCTCCGGCCATCGTCCGTGCCGCCGCTGACCTGGCCCATTCGTTAGGGTGTCCCGGTGGGAAGAGTCCGGTTGAACGTGGCGGAGCGGCGTGAGGAGCTGCTGCGTGCCGCGGTCGAGCAGATCGAGGTCCGAGGGGTCTCGTCCGTGCGGATCGCCGATGTGGCCCAGGTGCTGGGTGTGAGCAACGCGCTCGTCCTCTACCACTTCTCGACCAAGGAGAAGCTGGTCGCGGCGGCGTTCGCATACGCGGCCGAGGCCGATCTCGCCCACCTCCGCAAGCTGCTGGCCCGCCGCACCACCGCGCTGCGCCGGCTGCGGGCGGCCGTGCGGTGGTACGCGCCGACGGGAACGGCCAAGGGCTGGCGGCTGTGGATCGAGGGGTGGGCCGCCTCGCTGCGCGACCCGGCCCTCCGTGAGGTCGCGGGCGACCTCGACCAGCAGTGGAAGACGGAGCTGGCCCAGGTCATCGAAGAGGGTGCCGCCGCCGGAGAGTTCCGGTGCGAGGACCCCCGGTCGGCGGCCTGGCGGCTCACCGCCCTCCTGGACGGGATGGCGGTGCAGACGACCTCGTACGCGGGTCCGCTCTCGCGGACCACGATGCTGCGGTGGACCGACGAGGCGCTCGCCCGCGAGCTGGGCGTCGACCTCGCCGATCTGACCGGTGCGGCAGTCGCGGACGCCTCGGCCGACGTCTGACCGGCCGATCCCCTCGCCCCTCCCCCGACCCCGGACGATCCCCTGACGGCGGCCGGACAGCCGCCGTCAGGTCTGGCGCACCGGTGCGTAGGCCGCCCCCTCCAGGCCGAAGGTCCAGGCCACCCCGTCCTTCGCCGTCCGGGTGGTGGGCGGCACACGCAGCCAGTAGGTGCGATACGTGCCGTCCGGTTCGGGGGTGGAGTTGACCACCTCGACCATCACCACGTCCTCGTCGCCGTCGAGGGCGATGCGCCAGAGGATGCCCGTCTCGTCGCGGTGGACGGGTTCGGCTCCCGACTCGGTGAGATACCGGTCGTAGCCGTAGTACTCCAGCATCACCCGGCGCAGCTCCGCGTTCTCCTCGGCGCGGATCCGCTCGGGGGTGAGGGAGGACAGCTCGGCCAGGAACGCGGCGGGCACGGGCATGCCGCGCCAGGCGTGCAGGGCGAACCCGTCCCCGTACGCGAGTGCCGGCCCCTCCCCGTGGTCGAGCCGGCCCGCCTCGTCGCGGTGCAGGACGTCGGGCCGCTCGGTGATGACCACGGCGTGCTCGTAGGGCCACCACCAGCCGGCGCTGCGGGCCACCTCCACGAGACCCGCGAGCCGGTCGCCGTGCCCGTCGAAGGCCGCGAGCCAGGCGGCGTCGTGCTGGCCGAGCACCGCGTCCAGGAGCACCAGCCGGACCGCCCCCGCTTCCTCCGGCCGCCGCGCCAGGTCGGCGACGACCCCGGCCCGTATCCGCTCGGCGAGCGCGGCCGTGGTCTCCCACAGCTGGGCCCCGGTGGCGGACCAGAGCGCCGACCAGCCCGCCGGGCCCAGCTCGTCGTACATCCGGCGGCGTTCGTCCGCCCAGGGGCGGGTGCGGATCTCCTCGCGCACCGACCGTCCGGCGTCGGTCAGCTTCTCCACCGTCTCGACCGCGGCCCGGGGCGATGCGGCCCAGATGATCCGGTCCGGCTCGGCCAGTCCGGCGGTGCGGTAGGCGCGCCGCACCCCGGCCTCGGCCGCCGCCCGGTCCGCACGGCCGGTCGCCGCCGCCACGCTCCGCCAGGAATTCACGTTCTGCATCGGTTGTCCCCGTCCCCTGCTGTGCTCGATCTGTTCCGAAAGGCTGTGTTCGCTGCGTTCGCTCTGGGTGTCCGTGCGGGCTCCGGCACGGCCGAAGGGTCAGTCCGCCACGATGCGGACCGCGCCCGGCGCGTACTCCCGCTGGCGCACGACGCGGAACCAGCCCTTGGGCAGCGGGATCACCGCGTGTTCCTCGTGCACCACTCGGCCGCCCTCGGGGAGATGGAGCAGCATCGGGCCGAACTGGCCCGCTTCCCGGATGAGCCGGCCGGGGCCCTGCACGGCGTGCGCGTGTCCGGTGACCTCGCCGAGTGCGAGCACCAGCCGTCCCCGGCCGTCGCGCAGTTCGCCCGGGGCCTCCAGGAAGGAGGCGGGCACCGCGGACTCGTCCAGCTCCATGATCAGTACATCGCCCTGCCGGTACACAGACGTCTCCCCTCGTCGCGGCACCCGCTGTGCCGACCACGGGAAAAACGCTACGGGCAGGGTCTGACAACGGTCCTGCCGGCGGCGGTGAACGGGTCCCGGTCGCGGCGTTGTCAGTGCGGCTTGATAGACCTTGCGGACAACAGCCGTCCCACGATCAGGAGCTCAGGGCCATGTACGGTGCGCAGCATCTGCACGAGTTCGGCGGCCTTCCGGCCGTCGACTTCCGGCACACGACCGACGGGGGCTCCCGGCCCGCCGCGGACGCCGCGGCCTGGCGTATCTCCGTCGATCCGTACGGCGACGACGACCGGGACCGGCCCTGGGAGGAGGAGTTCGCCGACTTCCTGGGCTCGGTCGACCCGGCAGGGGTCCGGGCCCTGATCATCGGTCAGTGGGGCGAGGCGTACGAGGAGAAGTCGTCGGTTCCGGTCGGTCTGGTGATCGCCGCCGCCGACCGGCTGACCTCGCTGGAGGCGGTGTTCGTCGGTGATCTCGAGGCGGAGGAGGCCGAGATCACCTGGATCGAGCAGTCGGACGTGACGGCACTGCTGGCCGCTTTCCCCGCCCTGACGGAGCTCGGGGTGCGCGGTGGCACGGATCTGGTGTTCCCGCCGACGAAGCACGAGCGGCTGCGGTCGCTGACGATCCAGGCGGGCGGGCTGCCGGTCGAGGTCGTGCGCGGGGTGCTGGACAGCGAACTTCCCGCGCTGGAGCGGCTGGACCTCTGGCTCGGAGTGTCCGCCTACGAGGGCGACACCGACGTAGCCGATCTCGCTCCGCTGCTGTCCGGCACCCGGTTCCCCCGGCTGAACCACCTGGGCGTGCGCAACAGCGAGATCCAGAACGAGATCGCCGCCGCCATCGCCTCGGCTCCGGTCGTCGCCCAGCTGCGGGTGCTCGACCTGTCGAACGGGACGCTGGGCGACGAGGGCGCGGCCGCCCTGCTCGAAGGGCAGCCGCTGACCCACCTGGAAGTCCTCGATCTCCACCACCACTTCCTCAGCGACGCCATGGAGGAGCGGGTCCGTTCCGCCCTGGAACCGCACGGGGTGCGGGTCGACCTCTCGGAGAAGTGCGAGCCGTGGGGCGACCGGGGCGTCGAGGGCCGTTACACCGCGGTGTCGGAGTGAACGCCATGACATATCTCGGGATTGAGCATCTGGAGCGCTTTCACGGGCTGCCGGTCCACACCCCGGAGCAGTCGTCCGGTGCCCTGCCCGCCGCCGACTCCGTGGCCTGGCGGCTGGTGTGCGACTACGGCGAGGACGCCGGCTTCGCCACTCTGTGGGAGCAGTTCCTGGAGTCGGTGGACACGGCCCGGGTCCGAGCCCTCGTCATCGGCCCCTGGTGGAACGACGAGTACACGCCGATCGATCCGGTGGTGGAGCTGATCGTCGCCCACGCCGACCGCTTCCCGGCCCTGCGCGGGCTCTTCCTCGCCGATGTGGTGGGCGAGGAGTGTGAGGTGTCCTGGCTGAAGATGTGCGACATCACTCCGGTGCTCGAAGCGCTGCCGTCGCTGGAGGAGTTCGGTGTGCGCGGCTGCGGCCAGGAGGGACTCGCGCTGCGCCCCCTGCGCCATACGGCGCTGAAGTCGCTGCGCTTCGAGTCCGGCGGGCTGCCCGGCGCGCTGGTCCGGGCCGTCGCCGCGAGCGAGCTGCCCGCGCTGGAGCGGCTGGACCTGTGGTTCGGCAGTTCGTGGTACGGCGGCGACGCCACGGTCGACGACATCCGGCCGCTCCTGTCGGGCGGTGTGTTCCCCCGGCTGCGCCACCTGGGGTTGCAGAACAGCGAGATCCAGGACGAGATCGCCCTCGCCGTGGGTTCGGCTCCCGTGGTGGCCCAGTTGGAGACCCTGGCGCTGTCCCTGGGCACCCTGAGCGACACGGGCGGCGAGGCTCTGCTCAACGGTCAGCCCCTGAGCCATCTGTCCACGCTCGACCTGCGCCACCACTACCTCACCGGGCCGGTGCTGGACCGCATCAGGACCGCCTGCGCCCCGGCCGTGGTGGAGGGCGGCGAGGCCGAGGACGACTACGCCGACCCGGACGACGAGGACGACGAACCGGAACGCTATGTCGCGGTCAGCGAGTAGCACCGGGGGCGGCCCGGCGCCGCGCTTCGCGGTCGTCGGCAACCCGGACAACCGGCGGGTCGCCTTCTTCGAGGAGGCCGTGCGGTCCGCCGGTCTGCCGGCGGCCCGGGTCGTGCCCTGGCTCCACGTGCTGCGCGGCGAGGCGGCGTTCGCCCCCGGCGAGAGCGTGCGGATCGATTCGCCCGGTGAGGACGCCGAGGTGGACCGGCTGCTCCGCGGGGTCGACGATCCGACCCGGGTGGAGGGCTCCGCCCGGTGGTACACGCGCTTCACGGAGGCGGTGGAGAGGGTGGCCGGCGCGGCGTCCTCAGCGGGTGCCGAGGTGCTGGGCTCCCCCGCCGATATCGCCGTGCTCTTCGACAAGCGGCTGTGCCACGGACTGCTCGACGGGGCGGGGGTCCCGGTGCCCGCCTCGCCGACCTCCGGACCGGCGGGGGCCCCGGTGCGCGGCTGGTCCGACGTACGGGAGTTGCTGCGCGAGCACCGGATGCCCCGGGCGTTCGTGAAGCTCGCTCACGGCTCCTCCGCCTCCGGGGTGCTGGCGGTGGAGACGGCGGGTCCCGGCCGGGTCCGGGCGAGCACATCGGTCGAACGGGACGCGTCGGGGCGGCTGTTCAACTCGCTGCGGGTTCGGCGCTACACCTCGGAGCAGGAGGTCGGCGCGGTGGTGGACGCGCTGGCCCCGGACGGGCTGCACATCGAGCGATGGCTGCCGAAGGCGTCCCAGCGGGGGCGGGCCGCGGACCTGCGGATCGTGGTGGTCGGCGGCCGGGCCACGCACGCCGTGGTGCGGACGAGCACGAGCCCCATGACCAATCTGCATCTCGGCGGCGCGCGCGGTGACCTCGACGAGGTCCGGTCCGCCGTGGCGGCGGCGGGCGGCTGCTGGCGTGAGGCGCTGGCGATGTGCGAGCGGGCGGCGGCCTGCTTCCCCCGCACGCCCTGTGTGGGCGTCGACCTTCTGCCCACGGCCGGCTGGCGGCGCTTCGCCGTCGGCGAGGTCAACGCCTTCGGCGATCTGCTGCCCGGACTCACCGGTCTGCCGGGCAGCGGCGCCGAGGGCCTGAACACCTATGCGGCGCAGGTCGCCGCCGTACTGGACCGAGCAAGGAACCACCGTGCCGTCATCGCTTCCTGACCCCGCCACGCCCTCCGCGTACGACCGGCCCGACATGGGCGAGGTCGTGGGCAGCCACGATCTGTTGCTGGTCACCCTGGACACCCTGCGCCACGATGTCGCCGTCGAGTTGGCGGCCGCCGGGCGCATCCCGCACCTGGCCCGGCATCTGCCCGGCGGCGGCTGGGAGGAGCGGCACGCCCCGGGCAGCTTCACCTACGCCTCGCACCAGGCGATGTTCGCGGGGTTCCTGCCGACGCCCGCCTTCCCCGGACCGCACCCGCGGCTGTTCGCGGCGCGGTTCGCGGGAAGTGAGACGACGGCGGACGGCACGTTCGTGTTCGACACCCCGGATCTGGTGTCGGGGCTGGCCGCCGAGGGCTATCGCACGGTGTGTATCGGCGGGGTCGGCTTCTTCAACCGTCAGGGACCGCTCGGTTCGGTGCTGCCCGGAATGTTCCAGGAGAGCCACTGGGAGCCCGGCTTCGGCGTCGCCTCGCCCACGTCGTTCGAGGAGCAGGTGGCCCGGGCGGAGGAGGTCGTCGCGGCGCTCCCCCGGGAACAGCGGCTGTTCCTCTTCGTCAACGTGTCCGCTCTGCACCAGCCGAACTGGTTCCATCTGCCCGGGGCGACCCGCGAGGCGGGCGACTCCCGGGCCACGCACGCGGCGGCCCTGGAGTACGTGGACCGGCACATCGGCCGGCTCTTCGCCGCCGCGAGCAGCCGTCGCCGGTGCTTCGCCATCGTCTGCTCCGACCACGGCACCGCCTACGGCGACGACGGCTACACCGGTCACCGGCTCGGCCACCCGGCCGTCTGGACCGTCCCGTACGCCCACTTCTTCCTCGAACCACCCGCAACGCCCGAACCGGGGGCCGCCCGATGACGATCACGACCAGCACCACCGCGCCGCCCGCCGTCCGGCCGTACGAGAGTTACGTCTACGCCTATCCGCACAAGACGGCCTACCGGCCGCTGGCGGACCGCCCCGCCCTGCGGTCGCTCTGGGCGGCGGAGCCGAAGGACGCCCTCTCCCTCTACCTCCACATACCGTTCTGCGAGGTCCGCTGCGGCTTCTGCAATCTCTTCACCCGGATCGGCGCGCCGGAGATGCTGACGACGCGCTATCTGGACGCGCTGGACCGGCAGGCCCTGGCGGTGCGGGAGGCGCTGGGCGACGAGGAGCCGGTGCGGTTCGCGGCGGCGGCGTTCGGCGGCGGGACGCCGACGTTCCTGACCGCCGGGGAGCTGGAGCGGCTCTGTGATATCGCGGAGAAGCGGATGGGCGCCGATCTGAGCGCGGTCCCGCTGTCCGTGGAGACCTCGCCCTCCACCGCCACCCCCGACCGGTTGGCGGTGCTGGCCGACCGGGGCACGACGAGGATCAGCATCGGTGTGCAGAGCTTCGTGGACGAGGAGGCCCGGGCGGCCGTCCGTCCCCAGCGCCGCGCCGACGTGGAAGCGGCGCTCGGCCGGATCCGGGACGCCCGGATCCCGGTGCTGAACATCGACCTGATCTACGGCATCGACGGGCAGACCGAGCGCAGCTGGCTCGCCTCGCTGGACGCGGCGCTGGCCTGGCGGCCGGAGGAGCTGTACCTCTATCCGCTGTACGTGCGTCCGCTCACCGGTCTGCACCGCATCGGGCCGGCGACCGGCCCGGAGGCGCAGGCCCCGGAGGACGCCGCCTGGGACGAGCAGCGGCTGCGGCTGTACGCGGTGGGGCGGGACCATCTCCTGGCCCACGGCTACGAGCAGGTGTCGATGCGGATGTTCCGGCGGACCGACGCCCCGCGCGAGCAGGAGGGCCCGGAGGACTACGCCTGCCAGACCGACGGCATGATCGGCCTCGGCTGCGGTGCCCGTTCGTACACGTCCGCCCTGCACTACTCCTTCGACTACGCGGTGGACATGCGGGAGATCCGGTCGATCATCGACCGCTTCACCGCCACCGAGGACTTCTCCCGCGCCGAGGTCGGCCGGTACGTCGACGCGGCCGAGGCGCGTCGGCGGCACC
Organism: Streptomyces sp. S063; assembly: GCF_002832675.1. NCBI lineage: Bacteria > Bacillati > Actinomycetota > Actinomycetes > Kitasatosporales > Streptomycetaceae > Streptomyces > Streptomyces sp. S063. Next base: position 6,902,291 of record NZ_CP021707.1, on the reverse strand, counting down.
TGTTGCAGTCGCTGCTCCAGGCGGCGGGGCTGCCGGTGGCGGAGTACCGGGCCCGGTTCGGCACGGATCCGGGGAAGGACTTCCCGGCCGAGCTGACGGAGTTCGCGGACCGGGGCTGGCTGGACGCGGCGGCGCCGGACGGTCTGCTCAGGCTGTCCCCGTCGGGTCTCGCCCACTCCGACGCGCTGGGGCCCGCGCTGTTCTCCCCCGGGGTGCGGGCGGCGATGGCCGCGTACGAGAGGAAGTGACCGGGCCGTGGACCTGACGATTCTCTACCGGGGACCGCTCGCCTCCTGTGATTACGACTGCCCCTACTGCCCGTTCGCCAAGCGGCGGGACAGCCGTGCGCAGCTCACGGCGGACCGGGAGGCGCTGGAGCGGTTCACCGGCTGGGCCGCGGCGCAGACGACCGACCGGCTGTCGGTGTTGTTCACGCCGTGGGGCGAGGGCCTGGTGCGCTCCTGGTACCGGCGGGCGCTGACCGAGCTGTCCCGGCTGCCGCACATCGGCCGGGTCGCGATCCAGACGAACCTGAGCGGTCGGACCGAATGGCTGGCGGACGCCGATCCGGAGCGGATCGCGCTCTGGTGCACGTACCACCCGGGGCAGACCCCGTACGACCGTTTTCTGGGGAAATGCCGGGAGCTGTCGGCGAAGGGCATCCGCTACAGCGTGGGCGTGGTGGGGTTCGACGAGCATCTCGACGAGGCGCGGCGGCTGCGGGCGGAGTTGCCGGGCGAGGTCTATCTCTGGGTGAACGCCGCCGAGGGGCAGACGTACACGGACGAGGAGGCGGCGCGGTGGACGGAGCTGGATCCGCTCTTCCCCTACAGCCGTGATCCGCACCGCTCGGCGGGGCTGCCCTGCCGGACGGGCGAGTCGGTCATCTCGGTGGACGGGGACGGCACGGTGCGGCGCTGCCACTTCGTCGAGGCGGAGCTGGGCAATCTCTACGACGGCAGCTACCGCCGGGCGCTCGGCCCGCGGGCGTGCCCGCTCGCCGAGTGCGACTGCCACATCGGCTATGTGCATCTGGAGTCGCTGCCGCTGTACGACGTGTTCGCCGGCGGTGTGCTGGAGCGGATACCGGCGGCGTCCGGCACGGGCACGCCGCCGGGCGGGTTCGTCGTGCCGAACACTCCCCGGCGTGCGCTTCCCCTGCTGGAGCCCTGAGGGGGCAGGCCCTACAGCGGCAGCAGGTCCGGGCGCTTGGCCTCGACGTGGTCGCCGGAGGACTCGCCGCGCAGCCGTCGGCCGATCCAGGGCACCAGGTATTCGCGGGCCCACTGGATGTTGTCGCGCCGCTCGTCGAAGGGGCTGCGCTGGGCCTGCGGCGGCCAGGGCTGGTCGGGGTCGGCGGGCACGTCGTGGCCGAGGACCTGGGCGGCGCGGAGCGCGACGCGGGTGTGTCCCTCGGGCGACAGGTGCAGCCGGTCGGCGTCCCACGCACGGCGGTCCTGGACGGAGCGCAGCGACCACAGGTCCAGCACGGGGCACTGGTAGCGGTCGGCGATGGCCCGGAGATGGACGTTGTACGTGGCGATCTTGCCGCGCATGTGGCGCAGTACCGGGACGCCCCGGGTGTCGAAGCCGGTGGTGACCATGACCGTGCCGACGGCGTTGCTCAGCTCGGCGACGGCTCGCTCGAAGCGCTCGGCGAGATCGTCGGGGTCGGTGCCGGGTCGGATGATGTCGTTGCCGCCCGCGCAGAAGCTGACCAGGTCGGGGGCCAGTTCCTTGGCGCGCGGGACCTGTTCCTCGACGATCTGGTCGAGGAGACGTCCTCGTACGGCGAGATTGGCGTAGCGGAAGTCCCCGTGCGGGGAGTCCTCGTGCGGGGCGTCCTCGGAGCCGGCCCGGCCGGGGGCCGGCAACCGGTCGGCGAGGAGCACCGCGAAGCGGTCCGCCCAGCCGACGAAGGTCCCGTCGGGGCCGGGGTCGCCGACGCCCTCGGTGAAACTGTCGCCGATCGCCGCGTACGACCCGATGGTGTGCTGCTGGTTGTTTCTCGAATCGTCTGCCACAAGGACTTATCCTGCATCGTCCGATGTGACCTACGCGACCGTAATACGGGGTTGACGGGTGGTGAGATAGACCACCCGGTCAGTTTTCGGTAAACCCGGAATAAAGCGAGGGGCGGTGCGCCGCCGCGCACCGCCCCTCGCGGACACTTCTCGTCGCCGCTGGGTCAGAGGGAGACGCCGTGCTGACGCAGGTAGGCGATCGGGTCGACGTCCGAACCGTAGCTCGGGCCGGTGCGGACCTCGAAGTGCAGGTGCGGGCCGGTGGAGTTGCCGGTGGAGCCGGAGAGGCCGATCTGCTGGCCGCCGGTGACGGTCTGGCCGACCGAGACGTTCAGCGCGGACTGGTGGGCGTACTGGGAGTACATGCCGTCCTCGTGCTGGATGACGACCTCGTTGCCGTACGCGCCGCTGTTGCCGGCCGAGACCACGGTGCCCGGGCCGATGGCGAGGACGGGGGTGCCGGTGGCGGCCTGGAAGTCCGAGCCGGTGTGGTAGCCGCTGGACCAGCTGGCGCCGGAAGCGCGGTACTGGGTGGTGACGTTGGCGTTGGCCAGCGGGGCGGACCAGCCGGAGCCGGTGGCCTCGGCGGCGCCGGTACGCGCCGGGGCGCCGGAGCCCTCGGAGTCGTCGGCGGAGATGGTGTCGCCCTTCGGGGCTTCTTCCTTCGGCGCGGCCTTCGGGGCCGGTTCGGCCTTCTTCGGGGCGGCCTTGGGGGCGGCGGACTTCTCGGCCGGGGCGGAGCCCTTGGCGCCGAGGGTCAGCTTCATGCCCGGGTGAATCAGGCTGGGGTTGTCGCCGACTGTGGAGCGGTTGTCCTGGTAGAGCTTCTCCCACCCGCCCTTGAGCCGGTGCTCGGCGGCGATCTTCGACAGGTAGTCGCCGGAGACCACGGAGTACGTCTTCGGGGCGGCCTTCGACGCGGCGGGGGCGGCGGCCGGAGCGGTGTGCGCGGCGGCGACCGAGGCGGCGGCCGGCTTGGCGGCCGGGGCGGTCTGGTCCGCGGCGTTCACGGCGGTGGCGCCGATGAGCGGGAGGGCGAGTGCGGCGCCGCCGGTCCCGGCGGCGAGGACGCCGCGGGAGATCGGGCCGGACTTCGGACGACGGTGCTTACCCTTTGCGGGCATGGGGAAGTTCCTCTCCGGCGCCTGCGAGGTGAGCTGTCGGGTTCGGGCTGGAGATGCCCGGTCGCGTCGCGGCGACTTCACCCTAGCCGGTCCGGATCACTCCGGCTCGGCGGCTTACCTGGTTCCCCCGCTCCTGCCACACGTGAGTGGGTGGGTGCGAATTCCGGGCGGCGGCAGGATTAGGCGATCCGTCCGGATTGACGGTGACCGTAAACCGGTCAGGACGGGCGGAACAAGCCATCGGTTGCCCGGCGGAATCATCGATTCGATATCGCTCCGGATTTCCCGTCACACTCCGTGGATGGCGGATCTTGAATTTCCTTACGGGCAACGGGAATGCTCGACGGCGCTCTCACCACGGACCGTCACGGATATGATCCCGCTCACCTCCGAAATCCCATCTCCCCCATTAGCGGGGCATGTTCTGCGAAATGCACCAATACGGACATGCCGCGAGCGGCACCGCCTGACACCCGGTCAGCCGGGCCGCCCGGCACCCGCCCCCGGGGAGGCGACCATGATGATTTTCCGTCGAATCGATGTCGTATCGTCACGGGAGCGCCCTCGCCGGAGAGCCGCGCCGACGCCCGAGAACCGAGGAGTCCCCGTGACGCAGCAGGTGCCGCAGATCCCGCCGACAGAGGTCGTGCTGACCGGAGTCCGCAACTTCCGCGATGTGGGCGGGCTCCCCACCGCGGACGGGCGGCGCACCGCCTTCGGCCGGCTCTACCGCAGCGGCCATCTGGCACACGCCACCGCCGAGGACGCGGCCTTCCTCGGCGGGCTGGGACTGCACACGATCTTCGACTTCCGGCACTCCGCCGATCACCGGCTCGACGGGTACGACATCGAGCTGGCCGGTGTCCGCAATGTCAGCATTCCGCTCTCGGACCCGGCCGATGGCGCGGAGTTCTGGCGGCTGGTGGGCAGCGGGAACATCGAGCAGCTGCGCTCGGTCCTCTCCGGCAGCAAAGGCGTCGACCGCATGATCCGGATGTACCGCGCGACGATCGAGGACCGCACAGCCGAGCACAGCCGGGTCCTGCACGCCCTGGCCGAGGACAGCGTCCCGGCGCTGATGCACTGCGCGGCGGGCAAGGACCGGGCCGGCCTCTCGATCGCGGTCGCCCTGCTCGCGGTCGGCGTCGTGCCGGAGGCGATCGAGGAGGACTACCTCAAGTCCAACGATCTCCACCGCCGGTACAAGGTGAAGCGCTCCGACCCGTCCGGCGCCGGCATGTCGCCCGAGGTGCTGGAGCTGCTGGACCCGCTGTTCGGGGCGCGGCCCGCCTATCTCGCGGCGGCCTTCGCGGCCATCGAGGAGAACTGGGGGACGACGGACCGCTATCTGTCCGAGGGGCTGAAGCTCTCCCCCGCGACGCGGGAGCGGCTGAGCGAGCGGCTGCTCGACGAAGGCTGACCTCTCCCCCGTGACGGCGGCCCGCGCCGGAACGGGCCGTCACTTGCTCCCGGCCACCACGAAGAGCAGGTAGAGGAAGGCCGCGATGATGTGGCCCGCCACCAGATAGGCGAAGAGCCGGATGATGACGCCGCGCGGCATCCGCTTCTCCTGCGGGTCCTCGTTCGCGCGGCGTCCGGGCCCAGCGGGTCGTAGTGCTCGGAATCGGACATGACGGTCCTCTCTGCCGGCCTCGCGGCCGGTGGCATGAAGGGTGGGGCCGGCGGGAGCGGCCGGTCAGCGCGAGTGCAGTCCGCTGCCGAGGCAGAGCTCGGCAGCGGGGCTCTGCAGCAGGGAGTGGACGAAGAGCAGCTCCGCGCCGCGGCGGTCGACGGCCACGATCCGGTGCGGGGTGAGCGAGTCGAAGTGGGCGCTGTCGCCGGGTTCGAGGTCGTGGACGGTGTCGCCGAGACCGACCCGCAGCCGGCCCTCCAGGACGTAGAGCCACTCCTCGCCGGGGTGGACCCGGACCAGGTCGCCCTGAGCCCCGTACGGGACGCGCACCCGCAGTGCCTGCATCGCGCGGCCGGAGCCGCCCGCCCGCCGGTACATCCAACCGTCGGCCTCCGCGCCCTCGAAGCCGCCGCCGCGGATGATCGCGTCCCGTTCGGGCGGCTGCTCGCCGAGCAGCTCGGAGACCGTCGTACCGTAGATGCGGGCGAGCCCCAGCAGCATGGGCAGCGAGGGCTGCCTGCGGCCGGTCTCCAGCCGGGAGAGATGGGCCGGCGAGAGTTCGGCCCGCTGGGCCGCGGTCTCCAGGGTGAAGCCGCGGGCGCGGCGCAGATCGCGCAGTCGGGGTGCGACGCCGGGGAGCTCGTCCGGCGCCCCTTCGTCCGGAGGGTTCATATGCCTATTGGGCCAGGAGTTTTCCTCAGAGGCAAATAACTTGCCTCTGAGGCAAATGCGAGGTCAGCGGTTGGCGACGGCCTGCTTGACGAGGGTCCGGCCGAAGTCCCACATCAGTCCGCCGCCGCTGTGCGCCTCCTCCATGACGGACGTGAACGCCGCCACGAAACGGTCCACCTCCTCGTCCCCGATGACCAGGGGCGGAATCAGTTTGATCACTTCCAGGTGGTCGCCGGAGACCTGGGTGAGGATCCGGTGCTTCTGGAGGAGCGGCACGACGATCATCTGGGCGAAGAGTCCCTTGCGGGCGGCCTGGAGCATGGTCCAGCGGCTGCGGAGCTTCAGCGAGGAGGGCCGGCCGAACTCGATGCCGATCATCAGCCCGCGCCCGCGCACCTCGTGCAGCAGTTCGTAGCGGTCCACCAGGGCGGCCAGCCGCTCACGCAGCAGATCGCCGGTGCGCCGGGCGTTCGCGACGGTCTCCTCGTCCTCCATCACCGTCAGGACGGCGAGCCCGGCGGCCATCGCCTGGGCGTTGGAGCCGAAGCTCGCGGAGTGGACGAGGACCCGGTCCATGGAGGAGTAGACCTTGCGGAAGATCCAGTCCTTGCCGAGGGTCGCGCCGACCGGCACATAGCCGCCGGAGAGGGCCTTGGCCACGCACACGAGGTCGGGCTCCACCCCCTCCTCGTGCTGGTAGGCGTAGAAGTCCCCGGTACGCCCCAGGCCCGTCTGGACCTCGTCGGCGATCAGCAGCGCCTTGTGCCGGTGCAGCAGCTCCTGGGCCTCGCGCAGATAGCCGGGCGGCGCGGGGTGCACGCCCTTGCCCTGGATCGGCTCGACGATCAGCGCCGCGACGTCGCCCCGCTTCAGCTCACGGCGCAGCGCGTCGAGGTCGCCGAGCGGAACGGCCGTGTCGGGGAGCAGCGGGGCGAAGCCGTCGCGGAAGCCGCTCTCCCCGTTGACGGACAGCGAGCCCGTGGTGAGCCCGTGGAAGGCGTGGTCGCAGTAGAGGACCCGGGGTTTCCCGGTGGCGTACCGGGCGAACTTCAGCGCCGTCTCGACCGCTTCGGTGCCGCTGTTGCCGAAGAAGACCCGGTCCAGGTGCGGGCTGTGGGTCAACAGCTTCTCCGCGAGCAGTCCGGGAAGCGGCTGACAGTCGAAGCGGGTGAGGTCGGCGAGCTGGGCGTCGAGCACGTCGTGGAGGGCCTTGGCTACGACCGGGTGGTGCCGGCCGATGCCCATGACGCCGAATCCGGCGAGCATGTCGAGGTAGTCGTTGCCCTCCGCGTCCCAGAAGTACGCGCCCTGGGCCCGCTCGTAGACCTTGTCGAAGCCGATGGTGTGCAGCATGCGCGGCAGCTGGTGGTTGAGATGGCGTGCATGCAGCTCGTACCGCTCGGCACCGCGCTCGGCCAGGAGCCGTCCCAGGTCGAAGCCGCCCGGCCCGCCGTCCGTCACCGGTTGCCGCCCACGCTCTCCCGCGCCGCGCGCAGGGACTCCTTGAGCGATCCCATGGTGGCCAGCACGGCCGTGGGTTCGTAGCCGCAGTGCGCCATGCAGTTGGCGCAGCGCGGGTCCTTGCCCCGCCCGTACTTCTCCCAGTCGGTCTCCTCGATGAGCTGACGGTACGTCGGTACGTAGCCGTCGCTCATCAGGTAGCAGGGGCGCTGCCAGCCGAAGAGCGAGTAGTTGGGGATGGCCCAGGCGGTGCACGGGAAGTCCGCCTTGCCCTCCAGGAAGTCCAGGAAGAGCGGCGAGTGGTTGAGCCGCCAGCGGGCTCGGTTGCCGCCCGCGAAGGCCTTCTTGAACAGTTCGCGGGTCTGCTCGACGCCGAGGAAGTGCTCCTGGTCGGGGGCCTTCTCGTAGGCGTAGGCGGGAGAGATCATCATCTCGTCGACCTTGAGGTCGTCATTGAGGTAGTTGAGGACCTCGATGATGGTCTGCGGGGTGTCGGTGTTGAAGAAGGTGGAGTTGGTGGTGACACGGAAGCCGCGCGCCTTGGCCTCCTTCATCGCGGCGACGGCCTCGTCGAAGACGCCTTCCTTGGCGACCGACTCGTCGTGCCGCTCGCGCAGTCCGTCGATGTGCACGGCGAAGGCGAAGTACGGGGACGGGGTGAACTTGTCGAGCTTCTTGCGCATCAGCATGGCGTTGGTGCACAGGAAGACGTACTTCTTCCGCGCGACGAGCTGGCGCACGATCTCGTCGATCTGCGGATGCATCAGCGGCTCGCCGCCGGCGATGGACACCATGGGGCCCCGGATTCGAGGACCGCGCCCACCGCCTGGGCGACCGGCATGCGCTGCTTCAGGACACCGGCCGGGTGCTGGATCTTGCCGCATCCCTCGCAGGCGAGGTTGCAGGCGAACAACGGCTCCAGCTCGACGATCAGCGGGAACTTCTCACGCTTGCGGAGCTTCTGTTCGAAGAGATACGTCGCAACCTTGATGGTCTGGCGGAGCGGCATGGCCATCTGGCTCACCTCCTGGGGAGCAGTAAAGATCGGTGCCATTCGTAGAAAGCCGGAAGGACGGCACGAAGAACGCGGAACGCCGATATTCCACCGCGTACGGTGCCGATGCGGACGAGCTCATGCTCTGGAGCGTCCACGACCACCCGGACGGCCGCAACCGGGCGCGGTCCGTGACACAGGGCGGTACGCAGTGTCGCGGCGGACTCCATGTCCACCGCGATGGCCCCGCCCGCCCGCAGCGCGGCCCGCTCGGGCCCCCGTACGACGTGGTCGGAGCCGGTCAGCGGGCCGGTGTGGACCCTGCGGCCGGGCAGGGCGCGGGTCAGCGCGGCGACCAGGACGCCGGTGCCCGTGCAGGGGGTGGTGCCGTCGGCGTCCCGGGTCTCCTCGGCGACGACGAGGTCCCCGGGGTGCATCCCCGGGGCGAGGCCGGCGCAGAAGCCGGAGGCGATGACGGCGGCATCGGACAACCCGTCGGGGCCGCCCAGAAGGCGCGCCACGGCCGCCTCCGCCGCCCGGGGGCCCATCCCGGTGCGCAGGATGCGGACCGGGCCCGGGGCGCCCCTGCCGCTGCGCAGGGCCACCTGCTCGATGCCGAGGGCACAGGCGACCAGCAGCGGCGTCACGGGGCTCCCGGACCCTCGCGGATCGCCCATCACATCCCCTCGGCGGCGTCCGCGCGGTCCGCGAACGGGTCGCCGTACACATAGCGCCCGAGTGCGGTGAGGGGGAACACCTGGCGGTAGAGGTGGTAGTTGATCGAGAAGTCCCAGGGGAATCCGGTGCCGGTGAAATACGGCTCGTCCCAGGAGCCGTCGGCCTGCTGCGCCTCGGTCAGCCAGATGATGCCCCGGGTGACGGAGGCGGTGTCCCGGCGTCCCGCGGCGAGGAGGGCGAGCAGCGCCCAGGCGGTCTGGGAGGCGGTGGACTCACCGTGCCCGATCCACTTCTCCTCCTGGTAGGAGCGCAGGTCCTCGCCCCAGCCGCCGTCGTCGTTCTGGACGGACTCCAGCCAGTCGACGGCCCGGCGGATCGCGGGGTGGCCCGCGGGCAGTCCGGCGGTGATCAGGGCGGGCACCACGGAACCGGTGCCGTAGACGTAGTTGACGCCCCAGCGGCCGAACCAGGCGCCGCACGCCTCCTGTTCGGCGAGCAGCCACTCGATGCCCTCGCGGGTACGGGGGTGGTTCGCGAGCCCCTCGACAGCGAGCATCTCCACGACGTGGCCGGTGACGTCGGCCGACGGGGGGTCGATGACCTCGCCGAAGTCGCAGAAGGGCAGCCGGTTGGGGAAGGGGCTGGTGTTGTCGGCGTCGAACGCGCCCCAGGCCCCGTTGCGGGACTGCATCCCGAGGTTCCAGCGGACCCCGCGGGCGATCGCCGCCTCGAGCCGGGCGGGGTCGGGGTGGCGCACCCGGCGCAGCGCCAGGACGACCTCGGCGGTGTCGTCGATGTCCGGGTAGTTGTCGTTGTGGAACTCGAACGCCCAGCCGCCCGGGGCCAGTTCGGGTTTGCGGACCGACCAGTCGCCGGGGCGGGTGATCTCCTCGGCCAGCATCCAGTCGGCGGCCTTCACCAGGGCGGGGTGGTCGGGTCTCAGGCCGGCGTCGGCCAGCGCGATGGTGGCCAGGCAGGTGTCCCAGACGGGCGACTGGCAGGCCTCGATCATGCGGGCGCCGTCCTCGCGGTGTACGGCGAACCGGTCGAGCGAGGCCAGGCCGGCCTTCATCACCGGGTGGTCGAGGTCGTAGCCGAGCAGGTGCAGGGCGATGATCGAGTAGACGGCGGGCGGCTGGATCCCGCCCCAGCAGCCGTCGTTCTCCTGGCGTTCGATGATCCAGCGGGCGGCCACGTTCATCGCGATACGGCGCAGCGGGCGCGGGGCGATCTTGTGGTAGAGGTGCAGCCCTTTGTCGAGGCGCTGGAAGAGCCCGTCCCAACTGGTGGGCGGGGCAAGCTTCCTGGCCGGGTTGGGGTGGTCCGGGTCGGTGTGCAGCTCGTCCAGGGCGAAGGGGGCGGGGCGCACGGGGCGTTTCGCGGAGACGATGGTGAGCGGCACGATGGTCTGCCGGGCCCAGCAGCCGAAGTCATAGATGTTGAGCGGGACCCGCTTGGGGAGGAACATCAGCTCGGGCGGGAGTTCGGGGAGGTCGTCCCATTTCCACCAGCCGAAGAGGGCCAGCCAGATGCGGGTGAAGACGCGGGCGGCGGCGATGCCTCCCTGGTCCCGGATCCAGCCGGAGGCGCGGGCCATGTGCGGTTCGTCGGGGCGGTCCCCGGCCAGCCGCAGGGCGACGTACGCCTCGATCGTGGCGGAGAGGTCCCCGGGTCCGCCGTAGAAGGTGTTCCAGGTGCCGTCGCCGAGTTGTTCGCCGCGGATGAAGAGGGCGGCGGCCCGGGTGGTCCCGGGGTCCTGGATTCCGAGGAACTGGCGCAGGAGCAGGTCCTCGGCATCCATCGTGACGTTGGTGGCGAGGTCGCCCTTCCACCAGCCCTGCTCGTCCTGTCTGCCGAGGAGGTGCTCCACGGAGCGTTCCGCGGCCTGCCGCGCGATGTCGGTGACATCGTTGGCGGCGGTTCTCGTGTCGGTCGGATCGTCCGGTGCCCCGGTGGTGTTCGCGGCCCCGGTCGATCCGTCGGTCGTCGCTGTCATGAGCTTCCCCTTACGTGCAGTCGTCTCTCTGCTGTGCTGGGGTCTCCGTCGGCCGGCGCCCCGATGAGGGCGCCGGCCGGCGACTGCGAGTCATATGGAGAAAGTGATCATCTCTTTCGTACCACCACGAAGTCGGCGAGCTCGGTGAGCTGCTTCCGCACCCGGTGGGGCATGTCGACGGCGTGCAGCGCCTCGATGGCGATGGCGTGCTGGCGACGGGCTTCCTGGGCGGTCCACTCGCGGCCGCCCGCCTCCTCGATGAGCGCCGCGCGGGCGGCGAACTCCTCTTCGGAGAAGCTGTCGAAGTCGTTGCTCTTGGCGTCGGCGGCGAGCAGTTCGCCGAGGCGCTCGGAGGCCTCGCCGCCCGCGGCGAGCGCGGCGACGACCGGCAGGGACTTCTTGCGCTGGCGCAGGTCGCTCCAGGTCTGCTTGCCGGTGGACTCCGGGTCGCCCCAGATGCCGAGCAGGTCGTCGACGGCCTGGAAGGCGAGGCCGAGGTGGTAGCCGTACGCCTCCAGGGTGTCGGCGGTGCGGTCGTCGGCGCCGCCGAGCACCGCTCCGATGGAGACGGCGCAGGCCAGCAGGGCGCCGGTCTTGTTGCCCTCCATCTCCAGGCACTCCTCGACGGTGACCCGCTCGCGGTGCTCGTAGGAGATGTCCTGGGCCTGCCCGTCGATGAGCTTGCGGGTGGCGGTGGTCAGCCGGCGGGCCGCGCGGCCCGCCTGGACGGTGCCGAGCTCGAGGAGCAGGTCGTAGGCGAGGGCGAAGAGCGCGTCGCCGACCAGGATCGCCTGGGCGGGGCCGTGCACCTTCCATACGGTGTCGCGGTGGCGGCGCTGTTCGTCGCCGTCCATCAGGTCGTCGTGCAGCAGAGAGAAGTTGTGCACGAGCTCGACGGCCACGGCGCCGGGGATACCGGCCTCCGCCGGGGCGCCCGCCGCCTCGGCGGACAGCAGGGCGAGCGCGGGGCGCACGGCCTTGCCGCCGTCCCCGTCCGACGGCCGCCCCTCTGCGTCGATCCAGCCGAAGTGGTACGCGGCGACGGTGTCCATGGGCGGCGCGAGCCGGTCCACGGCAGCCCGCAGGACCGGCGCTGACAGGGCTCGTCCGCGCTCCAGAAGCGCGGTGACGTCCGCGGTGTCAGCCACGGTGTCGAAAGCCGGATTCGCCGGGGTCACAGACTCTCCTCTTGTTCCGGTGGTACTGCTCATGCCGCCTCCTGAAGCGGATGTCCTGAGGGGCGGCCGAGGTCCTGGAGGGCCGCGTCGGCGGCGGCTCCGCCACTGCGCACGGCACCCTCCATCGTCGCGGGCCAGCCGGTGTCGGTCCAGGCCCCGGCCAGCTGGAGGCCGGGCAGCCGGGTACGGGGGCCGGGGCGCAGCCGCCCGACGCCCGGGGCGGGCGCGAAGGTGGCGGTGCGCTCCCGGGTGACGAAGAAGTCGCGGATGCCCGCGCCGCGGGCGGCGGGCAGCAGCCGCTCCAGCTCGGGCAGGTAGCGGGAGCGCAGTTCGGCGACGGGGAGGTCGATCTCGGCCTGGGCGGCCGACTGGGAGACCGCCAGATACTGCCCGGGGCCCTTGAGGCCCGAGGAGTGGGTGCGGTCGAAGACCCACTGGACCGGGGAGCCGATCGCGGCGAAGAACGGCCGGCGCAGTACCTCGCGGTCGTAGATGACGTGCACGTTGAGGATCGGGGCGCATGCGATGTCGAGCAGCAGCTCCGGCTCGTCCAGCGCGCCGGCGGGCAGCAGGTCGTGGGTCTCGGTCTGCGGCACGGCCAGCACGACGGTGTCGGCGATGATCCGCTCCCCCGCGCGCTCGACGCTCCAGCGGCCGTCCTCGGTGCGGGCGAGGGAGCCGACCTTGGCGCGCAGTTCGGTGCGGACGCCCGCGGTGTCCAGGGCCTTGCGGGCGAGGGTGTCGTGCAGGTCGCCGAGCGGGACGGTCGCCCAGCCGATGTCGGCGGCGCCGGGGTCGGAGAGCAGGCCGGTCTTGAAGACCTTCGCCGCGAGCGCCATCGAGGCGTCCGGAGCGGTGGCGTTCAGGGTGGCGACGCCGACGAGATCCCACAGGGCCTCGATGGCGCGGTCGGACTGGCCGTGCCGGCGCAGCCAGGTGGCGAAGTCGATCCGGTCCAGCTCGGGGTCGGCGGGGTCGAGGCGGCCCAGCGCGAGGGCGGCCCGGCCCACGGCCGCCTTCTCGGCGAGCGAGAGGTGCGGATAGGCGGCGAGGCCGCCCGCCAGGTGGAGCGGTACGGGCAGGGCGGTCCGGCGGATCCGTCCGAGGCGTGGTCCGGCGGCCCGGCCGACGTCCAGCACGGGCACGTCGAGGCGGTCCTGGAGGGGGGCCAGGTGGGCGGCGTCGATCCGGTCGAGGAACCAGCGGTAGCCGGTGCAGCAGCGCAGGTAGACGTGCTGGCCGTTGTCGACGGTGAGGTCGCCGCGCTGGAAGGAGAAGGCGAGGCCGCCGAGGCGGGGCCGGCCTTCCAGGAGGGTCACGTCGAGTCCGGCGTCGGCGAGGCGGAGTGCCGCCGTGACCCCGGCGAGGCCACCGCCGACGACCACGCCGACGGGGCGCGGGCTCTCGTCGCTCATGCCTGCCCCTCCCGTCGGGTCGTGGCTGTCTGCCGGGTCCTCACCTTGCAGATCGTCGCAGTCAGTGACGCGTCGGGCCACCGGAGGGTTGCCCCGGGGCCGGAGCCGCGCGGCCGCATCAGGCTCGCCCCCTGGCGGTGTGCCGCGAGATATGGCGGGCGTCGAGGCCGGACAGGCCGCGCACCGCGACGTAGGCCTTCTCGTGGCCGGGCAGGGAGACCCGGCCGCGCAGGACGGCCTCGGGGTCGCGCTCGATCCGGTCGAGGAGGCGGCGGTAGATCCCGGCCATCGCCGCGACGCAGGCGCCGCTGCGGCGGTCGAGCATCGGCAGCAGCCGGTAGCCCTCGGCGAACAGGGCGCGGGCGCGGCGGACCTCGAAGTGGATGAGGCCGGCGAAGTCGGACCCGGGGGGCGGGGTGGTGCGGTGGAACCCGGCCGAGCAGCCGAATTTGGCCAGGTCGTCGGCGGGCAGGTAGGTGCGCCCGTTGCCCGCGTCCTCGCGGACGTCGCGCAGGATGTTGGTGAGCTGGAGGGCGAGGCCGAGGGTGTCGGCGTACTCCGCGGCGCGCTCGGCCCCGCGGGCGCCCGGCGCGGTGCCGAAGACGCCGAGGCTGAGGCGTCCGATGGCTCCGGCGACGCACCGGCAGTAGGCCTTCAGATCGTCCCAGGTCTCGTAGGTCGCGCCCCGTACGTCCATCAGGACGCCGTCGATCAGCTCGTCGAGTCCGCCGAGCGGGAGCGGGAAGCGGCGGGCCGCGTCGGCGAGCGCGACGGCGACCGGGTCGGTGTCGTCCTCCTCGACCTTGCCGTGCCGGACCCGGTCGAGCAGCTCGCGGGTGCTCTCCAGCCGGGTCCGCTTGGTCCCGGCGTCGAGCTCCCCGTCACCGATGTCGTCGACCCGACGGGAGAAGGCGTACAGCGCCGACATGGCCTGCCGCTTCTCGTACGGCAGCAGCCTGATGCCGTAGGCGAAGTTCCGGGCCTGTTGTCCGGTGACCGCTTCGCAGTAACTGTATGCGGCCTGCACCGGCGGCGACATGTACGTCGTCTGTCCCTCCACGGTCCGGCTCACCTCTCTCCACGCGCTCTTCGCAAGACGGTTCCCACTTCACGCAGCAGGCTGGGCTTGGTGGGCTTGGGTGGTCCGGGCAGTACGTCGAACCCGGCGGCCGAGATCGCCGTGAGCGCGCTGCGGCCGCCCCCGACGAAACCGGCGAGGAGCAGTTTCAGCCTGCCGTCGACGCTGCCCACCAGCGGAGGCCCCTCGTCCAGCAGGTCGCTCGCACGCTGGGCCTCGTACGCGATCAGGGCGCGCACGGAGGCTCCGGCGGAGGGCGCCGCCAGGTCGGCTTCGGTGACCCGGAAACGCTCCATGTCCTCGGCGGGCAGATAGATCCGGTCGCGTTCCAGGTCCTCGGCGACGTCCTGGAGGTGCTCGACGATCTGGAGTGCGGTGCAGACCGCGTCGGAGCGGCGGACGCGTTCGGGGCTGGTGGTGCCGGTGAGGGCGAGGACCAGGCGGCCGACGGGGTTCGCGGAGAGCTCGCAGTAGGCGGCGAGCTCGGCGTAGGTGCCGTAGCGGCGGACCTTCTGGTCCTGGCGGTTCGCCTCGATCAGGCCGAGGAAGGGCTCGGGGGTCAGTGCGCGGCGGCGCACGGTGGGGCGCAGATTGCGCAGCAGGGGGTGGTGCGGCTCCTCGCCGGTGGTGGCGAAGACCCGGCGGAGGTCGGTCTCCAGGGCGTCGAGCATGGCGAGGCGGTCGTCGCTCTGCTCCGGCTCCAGGCCGAGGTGGCGGGCGTCCGCGCCGCCGGGGGCGAGATCACCGTCGCCGATGTCGTCGACGAGCCGGGCGAATCCGTAGACCGCCATCAGGTCCCCGCGCCAGGCGCGGGGCAGAAAGAAGGGCGCCACGGGGAAGTTCTCGTCCGCGGCCTTGCCGAGGGTGGCGTCGCCGATGTGCGCCGCGGGGGTCGAGGTCACTGCGGACCACCCGGCGCGGGGACGGCGAGACCACGTCGGAGCTGGAGATTTTCCGTCATTGCCGTCACATCTCCCGTTCTACACTGCTGACCCAAAACAACCCTTTTCGGACACGCCGCTCAGTCTTCCCCGTGCACTGCGGCAGAGCCTCGGTGCCGCGGCGTATCGCCCTACTTGCCATGAATCAGCACCGCTCCAGCTTACGTTGTACAGCTCGCAGGGGATCGGCGGGGTGGAGCGTCCGCCACCGCTTCCCGGCCGCACCTGTCAACCTTCCCCGGGCACGGCTGACTTGACGTCATCCGCCGGGAGGAGATCGGACCTGGCCCCCTACTGCGGAGGGCCTGCCCGGCAACGGGCACCGCACGGCCCCCGCCGGACCGGTCCGGCGGGGGCCACGGGATGGGCTCGGGGGCTCGGGCTACTTGCCCGTTTCGCGCTCGTACGCCTTGAGGACTTCCTCGGTGGGGCCGTCCATCAGCAGCTCGCCCTTCTCCAGCCACAGCGCGCGGTCGCAGGTGTCCCTGATCGACTTGTTGTTGTGGCTGACCAGGAAGACGGTCCCCGCCTCCTTGCGCAGTTCGCGGATCCGTTCCTCGGAGCGGATGCGGAACTTGCGGTCACCGGTGGCCAGCGCCTCGTCGATCATGAGGACGTCGTGGTTCTTGGCGGCGGCGATCGAGAACCGCAGGCGCGCCGCCATGCCGGAGGAGTACGTCCGCATCGGCAGGGTGATGAAGTCGCCCTTCTCGTTGATGCCGGAGAAGTCGACGATCTCCTGGTAGCGGGAGCGGATCTCGGCCTGGGTCATCCCCATGGCCAGACCGCCCAGCACCACGTTGCGCTCGCCGGTCAGGTCGCTCATCAGCGCCGCGTTCACGCCGAGCAGCGAGGGCTGGCCGTCGGTGTACACATGGCCGGATTCGGTCGGCAGCAGTCCGGCGATGGCCCGCAGCAGCGTCGACTTGCCGGAGCCGTTGGTGCCGATGAGGCCGATGGCCTCGCCGCGGTAGGCGGTGAAGGAGACACCGCGTACGGCGTGCACCTTCCGGACACCGCGCGGCTCGCCCTTGCCCCGCCGCAGCATGCGGCTCAGCGCGGCGGTGGCGCTGCCCCGGCCGCCGCCCGCGCCGTTGACCCGGTAGACGATGTGCACGTCGTCGGCGATCACCGTGGGGATGCGCCCCTGCGCGTTGTCGTCAGCCACGGCCGTACCGCTCCTCCGCCTTCCAGAAGTACACGAATCCCACGACGCCCAGCAGCACCGCCCAGCCCAGGCCCGCGGCCCAGACGTGGTCCGGCAGGTTCTCGGAGCCGTAGCCGTCGATCATGGCGAAGCGGACCAGGTCCATGTAGATCGCCGCCGGGTTGTACTGGAGCACGTCCGCGATCCAGGCCGGCTTGTCCTTGAGCATCACCGGGATGGAGAACATGACGCCCGAGGCGTACATCCAGGTGCGCATCACGAACGGCATCAGCTGCGCGAGGTCGGGGGTTTTCGAGCCGAGCCGCGCCATGACGAGGGCCAGGCCGGTGTTGAAGACGAACTGGAGAAGCAGGGCTGGAATCACCAGGAGCCACGACAGCGAGGGGTAGCTGCCGAAGATGACGGTGACCGCGACCATCACGATCATCGAGAAGAGCAGCTGCTGGAGCTGCTGGAGCGAGAAGGAGATGGGGAGCGAGGCCCGGGGGAAGTGGAGGGCCCGGACCAGGCCGAGGTTGCCGGAGATCGACCGGACACCCGCCATCACCGAGCTCTGGGTGAAGGTGAAGACGAAGACGCCGGTGACCAGGAACGGCACGAAGACGTCGTGGGGGATCCCCTCCCTGGTCCCCAGGATCAGGCCGAAGATCAGGTAATAGACACAGGCGTTCAGCAGGGGCGTGACCACTTGCCACAGCTGGCCCAGTTTGGCCTGGCTGTACTGAGCGGTCAGCTTCGCCCGGGAGAAGGCCAGGATGAAGTGGCGTCGGCCCCAGAGCTGTCGCATGTACGCGAACAGCCCCGGTCGGGCGCCGCTCACGGTCAGGCCGTACTTGGCGGCCAGCTGGGCCGCGTCGAGGCCCTCGTCGGCGGACGGCGGGGTCCCGAGGGCTACCCCACCGTCGTGGGTCGTGTCACTCACAAGTTGAGACTCTCGTCTTCACGCGCAGCCAGTCGCGGGTGCGGCTCAGGCGGACAGGTTCCGGAAAGAAAATACGCCTCATGCTCTCAGAGGTAAGCGTCTCAGATGACCGGAGGTCGGCCCAGCCTCGTCAGCCGCCACACCGTACGCCACTTCATCGGGCGCCGGGTTCCGCAAGGGGTCGTCCAGCCTTCCCGGAATCCGCCGAACCAGGCCTTCAGCGCGGGCGGCGACGGGCGCCTGACCAGGGTCAGCAACAGCCAGACCCCGGTGTAGAGCGGTACCAGCGGGGCGGGCAGGTTCCGGCGGGCGAGCCAGACCCGGTTGCGGGCGACCATGCGGTGGTAGACCGCGTGCCGGGACGGGGCGGTGGTGGGGTGGTTCAGCACCATGTCGGCGCGGTAGTCGATCATCCAGCCCGCGTCCAGCGCCCGCCAGGCGAGGTCCGTCTCCTCGTGGGCGTAGAAGAAGTCCTCGGGCAGGGGCCGACCTCGGCGATGACCTTGGTGCGTACGGCGTTGGCGCCGCCGAGGAAGGTCGTCACCCGCGAGGAGCGCATCGGGTCGGCGGCCCGCAGCCGGGGCACGTGCCGCCGCTGGGTGACGCCGGTCTCCGGGTCGGCGATGCGGAAGGTGACGATCCCGAGCTTCGGGTCCGCCGCGAAGGCCTGCCGGCACAGCTCGGCGGTGTCCCGGTTCGGCAGCAGCCCGTCGTCGTCCAGGAAGAGCAGCGCGTCCACGTCCGCCCCGCAGGGTCCGAACGCCTCGATGCCGACGTTGCGGCCGCCGGGGATGCCCAGGTTCTCGGGCAGCTCCACCGTGCGCACCCCGGCGGGCACGTCGGGGACCGGGGCGCCGTTGCCGACGACCACGACCTCGATCCGGTCACCGTGCTGGGCGGTGACCGAATCGAGGAGGGCGCGGAGCTCGTCCGGGCGGTTGCCCATGGTGATGATCACCGCGCCCAGTTTCATGGGACGGGTCACTTCAGCCTGCTGGACGCCAGGACGGACACCAGGTGCAGCAGGGTCTGCAACAGCGCGATGCCGGCCATGACCGCCACGGTCAGGCGGGTGTAGAAGAGGTCGCCCGCGATCGAGTCCACGACGGCCACCACGAGGATCACCAGGGACGCCTCGATACCGAGGATCAGCCGGTGGAACTTGAGCGCGGCGGCGGCCTTGCGGGCCAGCGCCATCCCGGAGGAGCGCGGCTCGGACGCCGCCTCCTTCACCGGCGGCAGCCCGCCCTGGTGACGGGCCACGCCCACCAGGTCCGTCTCGGCCTTGATCAGGATCGCGCCGAGCGCCGCGAGCGTCCCGAGGAACGCCCAGAGCCAGTCGATCCGGCCCTCGCCCCAGATGTCGGCGGCCCGCAGGCCGAGGCCCACGAGGACCGCCGCGTCGCACAGATAGGCGGCGACCCGGTCCAGATAGACCCCGCTGAGCGAGTACTGCTTCTTCCAGCGGGCCAGCTCGCCGTCCACGCAGTCGAAGAGCAGATAGAGCTGGACCATCACCACGCCGAGCACGGCGCCCCAGACGCCAGGCACCAGCAGCGCCGGGGCGGCCAGGGTTCCGGCCAGCGTCATGACGTACGTGACCTGGTTCGGCGTGACGCGGGTGTTCACCAGGTAGCGGTCCACGCGCAGCGAGACCTCGCGCATGTACATGCGCCCGGCCCAGTGCTCGCCGCTGCGCCGGTCCTTCACCCCCGGGGGGTGCACGACCGGACGGAGTTCAGCTACTGATGGTCGAGACATAGTCGGCGTACGCGTCCCTGATCTGATCGGTGGACAGGTTGAGGTGCTCCAGGACCGTGAAGCGTCCCGGACGCGTCTGCGGCGCGTAGTCGACGGCCTTGACGAACTCGTCGACGCTGAACCCGATCTCCTCCGGCAGGACCGGCAGACCGTGGCGGCGCAGTATCGATGCCATCAGGAGGGACTCCTGGCGGGCACCGCGCAGATGCATGGCGAAGCAGGCGCCGAGGCCGACCTGTTCGCCGTGGCTGGCCGCGCGCTGGGGGTAGAGCAGGTCGAAGGCGTGGTTGATCTCGTGGCAGGCGCCGGAGGCCGGCCGCGAGTCGCCCGCGACCGACATCGAGATGCCCGTCAGCACGAGTCCCTCGGCCAGCACCTTCAGGAAGGCGTCGTCGCCGACGCCGCCCGGGTGGCGCAGCACGGCCTCGCCGGCCTGGCGGGCCATCGCGGCCGCGAGCCCGTCGATCTCCTCGCCGTTGACCTCGTGGGCCAGCTCCCAGTCGGCGACGCAGGAGATGTTCGAGATCGCGTCGCCGATGCCGGAGCGGACGTAACGGGCGGGCGCCTCACGGATCACGTCGAGGTCGATGACCACGGCGATCGGGGTGGGGACCCCGTAGGAGCCGCGTCCGTTGTCGTTGTCCAGCGTGGCGACGGGCGAGCACAGGCCGTCGTGCGAGAGGTTCGTCGCGACGGCGACCATCGGCAGCCCGACCCGCGCCGCGGCGTACTTCGCCACGTCGATGATCTTGCCGCCGCCGAGGCCCACCACGGCGTCGTACCGGTTGCCCTTGATGCCGTCGGCGAGCTTCACCGCGGAGTCGATCGTGCCGTCGGAGACCGGATACCAGTCGGCACCCGGCAGGACCGGAGCGAGCCTCTCCCGCAGGGCGCGCCCGGATCCGTCGCTGATCGCGATGGCGAGCTTGCCCGAGGAGGAGATCCGCTGATCGGCCAGAAGACCCGCCAGATCGTCCATGGCGCCGCGCCGGATGTCGACGACGACCGGGGACGGAATGAGCCGGGTCAGTACTGGCACGCGATCTCCCGGCCCTTCTTCAGGTCGTCGTGGTTGTCGATCTCGACCCAGGTCACGGTGCCGATGGGGGCCACGTCGACGGTGAAGCCGCGGTGCACGAGCTCCTGGTAGCCGTCCTCGTAGTAGAGGTCGGGGTCGCGCTCGAAGGTGGTCTTCAGCGCGTCCGCCAGCTCCTCGGCGGCCTCGGCCTCGATGAGGGTGACGCCGATGTACTCACCGGTGGCGGTGGCCGGGTCCATCAGCTTGGTGATCCGCCGGACGCCCTTGCCGTCCTCGGTGATCACCTTCATCTCCTCGTCGGCGAGCACCTTCTCGGTGTCCAGGGCGAGGATGATCTTCTGGCCCTTGCCGCGGGCGTCCAGGAGGGTCTTCTCGACGGAGACCGGGTGCACGGTGTCGCCGTTGGCGAGGATCACGCCGCGCCCCAGGACGTCACGGGCGCACCACAGGGAGTAGGCGTTGTTCCACTCCTCGGCCTTGTCGTTGTCGATCAGCGTGAGGCTGAGGCCGTAGGTGGCCTCCAGCTCGGCCTTGCGGGCGTAGACGGCCTCCTTGCGGTAGCCGACGACGATCGCGACCTCGGTGAGCCCGACCTCGGCGAAGTTGGCCAGCGTGAGGTCGAGGACCGTCTTGTCGCCGTCGACAGGGACGAGCGCCTTGGGGAGCGTGTCCGTGTAGGGGCGCAGACGTCGTCCTGCACCGGCTGCCAGTACGAGGCCGATCATGCGAGTTCTCCTTCGTCGTGTACGGCGGGCGCCGAGGAGGACACCCAGAAGCGGATGGACTCCACGAGCACCACCAGAGCCACGGCGACCGCGAGCGCGGTCAGGGCCGTGGTGAAACCTGAGGCGTGGGTGAGTACGGCGGCGAGGACGGCCACCAGCGCGGTGCGGCCCTCGTGTCCACCGATCGTCCGCACCAGCCACTGGGGCGGCGCGCCGGTGCCTCCGCGGATGCGGTACACCGTGTCGTAGTGATGGTAGGCGACGGCCGAGACCAGCCCGAAGGCCGCCGGAACGGCGTGCGGTACGTCGCTGCGGGCCGCCAGCACGAGGATCGTGACGTACTCCGCCGCCCGGAAGAACGGCGGCACCAGCCAGTCGAGCGCGCCCTTGAGCGGGCGGGCGACGGCGAGGCCGGAGAGGACCACGTACACGGCCGCGGCCGCGACGGTGAGCCGGCTGCCGTACGGGAGGAAGAGCGCTCCGCCGATCATGACGAGCGTGCCGAGCAGGGCGACGGCCGGAGCCGTGAACGCGCCCCGGAGGCCGGGGGCGACGGCGGCCACGCCCTGGGCGAGGGGCCCGGAGTCGGCGAGGTCCGCGAGGGCCTGGGCGGCCCGGTCGGTACGGCTCGCCCGGCGGGTCAGCGAGCGCAGCAGACGGCCGGCCGTGGTGTAGCAGGCGGCGAGCGCGCAGCCGATGAGCAGGGCGTAGAAGACGATGCGCGGCGTGGTGACCGCGGTGAGGACCGCGATCATGGCCCAGCGCTCGCCGATCGGCAGCACGATCATCCGGCGCGCCCAGACCGTCCAGCCGACGCTGTCGAGCTTGTCGGAGAGGGCGGCGGTGGGGCTGGTGTTGGCGACCGCGTCGTGGTTGGCCTCGTTGAACGAGAAGTCCACGACATGGCGGCAGGCCTGGAGGACCATGGCGCCGAGCGCCAGGACCCAGACGTCATCACCGCCGCGGACGGCGCCGATGGCGAGCCCGGCGTAGTACGCGTACTCCTTGGCCCGGTCGAAGGTGGCGTCCAGCCAGGCGCCCATCGTGGAGTACTGGAGCGAGTAGCGGGCGAGCTGCCCGTCGGTGCAGTCCAGCACGAAGGAGACCAGCAGCAGGATCCCGGCGGCGATGTAGCCGCCGCGGGTTCCGGTGGCCGCCGCGCCCGCCGCGACGAGCGCGGTGATCAGGGACGCGGTGGTGACCTGGTTCGGGGTGAGGCCCCGGCGGGCGCACCAGCGGGCGATGTAGCGGGAGTACGGGCTGATGGCGAAGGTGGTGAAGAAGCCGTCGTGGGCCTTGACCGCGCTGCGCAGCCGGACCGCCTCGTCGTCGACCGCGTCGCGGGCGCTCTCGGCGGCCGCCCGCGCTGTGGCGTCGGCGGGGACGGTGGCGGTGAGCGATCCCAGCTCGGGGCGCTTGACGGCGGTGCCCTCGGCCTCCAGCGCCACGGCGATCCGGCCGGGGACGGTGCGGTCCTCGGGCGCCGGGTCGGCGTCGGGGGCGACGACGAGGGCGCCCGCGCCGACGGCCGCCGTGGTGCGCCGGAGCGCGCGCAGCAGGGCGCCGCGCGCCTCGGGCTGGGCGGTGAGGGCACCGGGCACGGTGGCGGCGGCGAAGCGCGGGTCGGTCAGTCCGAGCCTCAGCGCGTGGACGTGGCCGACGAAACGCGGATCGACGAGGGCGACCCGGCGGCCGGCCGGAACGGCGGCGAGGAGGGTTGCGGCGTCACCGGCGTCGGCGGCGGTCTGCACGTCGAAGCCCAGGGACCGCAGATCGTCCGCGAGCGACGACCCGGGTACCGGCGTACCGGTGAGGATGGCGGTCGACAGACGAACTCACTCCTTGGCACTGACGTGGACGACACACGGCGGCACGGCCACATGGCGGACCGGCGGCGTGTCGGCTGAGGCTATCGGATGAACGGAAGACCGAGTTCACCACCCGTTTGTGCGCCGTTCGGGTGGACCTGCGCGGTCGGGCGCCGTTCGCGATCATCATCATCGATCGGGGGCCCGGCCCACAAACCGCGGAGGCGGGCGGGAACGCCGCGAGGGCCTGGTCCGGACGACAGGCCTTTAGGCTGGCGGCCATGACATGGCTGATCACTGGCGGGGCGGGTTACATCGGGGCACACGTGGCACGGGCCATGGTCGCGGCGGGCGAGCGGGTCGTGGTGCTCGACGACCGCTCCAGCGGCGTCGTCGACCGGCTGCCGGACGCCGTCACGCTGGTGGAGGGCTCCGCCTCCGACCGGGCGCTGCTGGACCGGGTGCTGGCCGGTCACGCGGTGAGCGGTGTGGTGCACCTCGCGGCGAAGAAGCAGGTCGGCGAGTCCGTGGAGAAGCCGCTGCTGTACTACCGGGAGAACGTCGCGGGGCTGGCCGTCCTGCTGGAGGCCGTGGTCGCGGCGGGGGTGCGGCGCTTCCTCTTCTCGTCCTCGGCGGCCGTGTACGGCGTACCGGACGTGGACCTCATCACGGAGGAGACGCCCTGCCTCCCCATCAACCCGTACGGCGAGACGAAGCTCGCCGGTGAGTGGCTGGTGCGGGCCACCGGCAAGGCGCACGGGCTCTCGACCGCCTGTCTGCGGTACTTCAACGTGGCGGGAGCGGCCGCGCCGGAGCTGGCGGACACCGGGGTGTTCAACATCGTGCCGATGATGTTCGAGCGGCTGACGGGCGGCGAGGCCCCGCGGATCTTCGGCGACGACTACCCGACGCCGGACGGCACCTGCATCCGCGACTACATCCACGTCGCCGATCTGGCGGAGGCGCACCTCGCGGTCGCGCGGCGGCTGGACGAGACGGGCGCGGGCGATCTGACGCTGAACGTCGGCCGGGGCGAGGGCGTGTCGGTGCGGGAGCTGGCGGACGTGATCGGCGAGGTGACGGGGAGCGGCCTGAAGCCGGTGGTCGAGCCGCGTCGGGCCGGTGACGCGCCGAAGGCGGTGGCGTCGGCCGCGCGGATCACCGGGGAGCTGGGCTGGACGGCCCGGCGGGGTGTGCGCGAGATGGTCGAGTCGGCCTGGGAGGGCTGGTGCCTGCACCACCCCGAGGCCCGTCCGTGATCGGTTTCCGGGCGGTGCCCCGGATCGTGTCAACGCTCTGACCTGCGCAGCGTTTTCGCAGGTCAGAGCAGATGACAACGGTGTTCAGTCCCGTGTTGCCCCATACCCCCGCCCGTAGTTCACTGGGCCCGACCGGGGCGGTTGGGCCCCGGCACGTCCTACGGACCTGGAGGCGTTTTCCATGGGGGCTGGCCACGATCACGGGCATGCGCACGGCGGGCCGCCTCCGACGGGAACGGCGGCCGCCGCGCACCGGGGACGGCTCCGGATCGCCCTGGCGATCACCCTGAGCGTGATGGTCATGGAGATCGTCGGCGGGGTGCTCTCCGACTCCCTCGCGCTGATCGCGGACGCCGCCCACATGGCCACCGATGCCCTGGGGCTCGGGATGGCGCTGCTCGCCATCCACTTCGCCAACCGCCCGGCCGCGCTGAACCGCACCTTCGGCTTCGCCCGCGCGGAGATCCTGGCGGCGCTCGCCAACTGTCTGCTGCTGCTGGGGGTCGGCGCCTACCTGATCTACGAGGCTGTGGAGCGGTTCATCACTCCGGCCGAGACGAAGGGCGGGCTGGCCATCGCGTTCGCCGCGGTCGGTCTGGTGGCCAACGTCGTCTCCCTCTCGCTGCTGATGCGCGGGCAGAAGGAGAGCCTCAATGTGCGGGGCGCCTACCTGGAGGTCATGGCCGACACCCTGGGCTCGATCGCGGTGATCGTCTCGGCGGGGATCATCATGGCGACCGGCTGGCAGGCCGCCGACCCGATCGCCTCGCTGGTGATCGGCCTGATGATCGTCCCCCGGACGGTGAAGCTGCTGCGGGAGACCCTGGACGTGCTGCTGGAGGCCGCGCCCAAGGGGGTCGACATGGCGGAGGTACGGGCCCACATCACGGCGCTGCCCGGGGTGCTGGACGTCCATGACCTGCACGCCTGGACGATCACCTCGGGGATGCCGGTGCTCTCCGCCCATGTGGTGGTGCGCCAGGAAATGCTGGACTCGATAGGGCACGAGAAGGTGCTGCACGAGTTGCAGGGCTGCCTCGGGGACCACTTCGACGTGGAGCACTGCACCTTCCAGTTGGAGCCGAGCGGTCACGCGGAGCACGAGGCGCGTCTCTGCCACTGAGCCAGGGGCCGGGCGTGCCGCACTCCGGTGCCGGACATGCCCGGCACCGGAGTGCGGACAAGCGGCTTTTGTACGGCAGACTTGACCGGACTCCAGGGGCCCGGCGCACGAGGCCGGGGACCAAAGCGAAGGATGGGTATGCCGACCACACCAGCCACCGCGACGCACAGCTCGTCGAACGGCACCGCCGAACCGATCATGCTCGAACTGGTCGACGAGAACGGCACCACCATCGGCACCGCGGAGAAGCTGGCGGCCCACCAGGCCCCCGGGCAGCTGCACCGCGCGTTCTCCGTGTTCCTCTTCGACGAGCAGGGGCGGCTGCTGCTCCAGCGCCGGGCGTCCGGCAAGTACCACTCCCCCGGCGTCTGGTCGAACACCTGCTGCGGGCACCCCTACCCGGACGAGTCGCCGTTCGCGGCCGCCGCCCGGCGTACGTACGAGGAGCTGGGCGTCTCGCCGTCGCTGATGGCCGAGGCGGGCACCGTGCGCTACAACCACCCGGACCCGGCGTCGGGCCTGGTGGAGCAGGAGTTCAATCATCTGTTCGTGGGAATGGCGCAGGCGGCGCTGAAGCCGGACCCCGAAGAGGTCGGCGAGACCGCCTTCGTGACGGCGGCCGAGCTGGAGAAGCTGCACGCCGAGGGGCCGTTCTCGGCGTGGTTCATGACCGTGCTGGACGCGGCGCGGCCGGCGATCCGCGAGCTGACGGGGCCCTCGGCCGGCTGGTGACCCTTCGCCCGGTCGCGTACGGGGGCGGCCGGGGCATCGCGTACGGTCGGCCGGGCCGTCGCGTACGGAAGCGTCCGGCAGCGGGGTTCCGCTGCGTACGGGGCGGTCAGAGCTGCGTCTTCAACGGCAGCGCCGCCCAGATGATCTTCCCGCCGCTCGCGGTGTGCTCGACATCGCAGGTGCCGCCCGCCTCCGCGGTGATCACTTTGACCAGCAGCAGCCCCCGGCCACCGGTCTGCGCGTAATCCGTCTCCAGGGCGGTGGGGCGGTAGGGGTGGTTGTCCTCGACCGAGACTCTGACCCAGTCGGCGGCGATGGCCACCTCGACGGCCAGCTCGGGCGAGAGGAGCGCCGCGTGTTTGACGGCGTTGGTGACCAGCTCCGAGACGATCAGCAGCAGCCCCTGGAGGACGTCGTCCTCGATCGGCACGCCCTGTCGGCCGAGAAGATCGCGTACGGCGTGCCGGGCGCTGGGCACGGACGCCTCCACCGCGGGGGCGGTGAAGCGCCACACCCCCTCGTACGACACGGGATCGGCAGGGGCACTCCCGAGGCTCTCCATCGTCCGGCACCAGCTCTCACTCGCACTGCACTGACCGTCGAGTAAAGAGTGTTGGGAATGGCCTGGTCCGGACCGTGCGACTGATCGGAAGTAGCCAGGTATCGGCGCGATTCGACCAAATCTGTGGGTTGCTGACGACCAGGTGACTACTTCTGCTCGTCTTCCGGTGCCGTGATCGGCTTGTCCGCGGCCGGGACCGCTTCATCGAGCCGATCCGAGACCATGCTGACGATACGTCGGCCGCCGATACCGATGGCGATCAGGCCGAGCCCGTCGAACAGCAGGGCCAGCGAGAAGAAGCAGCCGAGCACGTACAGGCTGCTGTGCGGCCAGTCGAACAGCACGAGCAGGCCCAGGAGCAGGCCGAAGGCTCCCTGCAACAGCGTCCACCCCATCTGCGGACCGCGCACCACGACGCTGCCGACGAGCCGGAAGACCCCGCCGGTCAGGAAGAGCAGGGCGGCGAACATGGTCAGCGCCTCGGCCGTGCCCTCGGGGTGCTTGATGACGACGACGCCCGCCGCGATGTTGAGGGCCGCGACCACCACACCCAGCCAGAAGTAGCTCGTACCGCGCGACTCGATCGCGTGCAGCAGCCCGACCAGACCGCCGACGAGCAGCAGCCAGCCGAAGAGCAGCATCGAGGTGAGGGTGGCCACGCCGGTGTAGATGAGCCCGATGATGCCCGCGATCACCAGCAGGGTGCCGAGCAGCGCCAGCCGGCCGAAACCGCGGCTCAGCTTCCTGCCCTCGGTGGTGGGTACGTTCATCGACAGCTCCTCACGGTGCGTGCCCGTCTCGCGACCCCTTCTTGATCATAGGTTCGAACCGTGGGGATAGCATCCGGCGCATGGACCGTACGGAACCTCGGCTGATCACGTCCGTCGAACGCGGTATCGCCACCGTCGTGATCGCGAACCCCGCCAAACGCAACGCGATGACCACCGCGATGTGGCGGAGCCTGCCGGAGCTGCTGGAGCGGCTGGCGGCCGATCCGGCGGTGCGGGTGCTGGTGCTCACCGGGGCCGGTGACACCTTCTGCGCCGGGGCCGACATCTCGGCGCTGCGCGAGAGCGCGGACGGCTCCCCGGGACTGACCTCCGGGGTGACGGTGGAGGCCGAGGAGGCGCTCGCCGCGTTCCCCCGGCCGACGCTGGCGGCGGTGCGCGGCTACTGCGTCGGCGGCGGCAGCCAGCTCGCGACCGCCTGCGACCTCCGGTTCGCGGAGGAGGGCGCCTCCTTCGGAGTCACCCCGGCCAACCTCGGCATCGTCTACTCGGCGTCCTCGACCCGGCGGCTGGTCGCCCTCGTCGGCCCGGGCACGGCAAAGCACCTGCTGTTCTCCGGCGAGCTGATCGGCACGGAACGGGCGCTGCGCACCGGCCTGGTCGACGAGGTGCTTCCGCCCGGCGGGCTGGACAAGCGGGTCGAGGAGTACGTACGCCTGCTGGCGTCCCGGTCGCAGCTGACCCAGGCCTCGGCGAAGGAGTTCGCCGCGGGCCGGACGGACCGGGACGCCCACTGGGCCGCTGAGGCACGGGGCAGTACGGACACGGCGGAGGGCGTCGCGGCCTTCCTGGAGCGGCGCGCGCCGCGGTTCACCTACACCACGGGCCCCACCGGATGAGTCGGTGCGCCGCGGGCCCTACCGGGTGATGTGGCGGCTCCTGGACCGCCACTCCTCGACGAGGGCGGCCGGGGCCTTCTGCGGCGAGCCGGAGTCGTAGGGCGGCTGGGGGTCGTACTCCGTGAGCAGCTGCACCGAGCGCGCCACGTCGTCGCCCGCGATCCGGCCGAGCAGGGTCAGCCCCATGTCGATGCCGGAGGAGACCCCGGCGGCGGTGACGTACTTGCCGTCGAGCACGACCCGCTCCCCGGTGGGCTCGACGCCGAACTCCTTCAGCACCTCCAGCGCCAGCCAGTGCGAGGTGGCCCGCCGCCCCTTCAGGAGTCCGGCCGCCGCCAGCAGCAGCGATCCGGTGCAGACCGAGGTGGTCCAGGTGGTGGTGGCGTCGACCGCGCGCAGCCAGCCGAGCAGGGCCTCGTTCGCCATCTGGTCGCTCTGGCCGGGGCCGCCGGGCACGATCACCAGATCGGGCGACGGCACCTCGGCGAGCGTCTTCTCCGCGACGAGCGCGAGGCTTCCGCTGTCGTTGCGGACGGGCCCGGTCCGTTCGGCGACGAAGACGGTCTCGGCGCCGGGGGCACGGCTGAGGATCTCGTAGGGGCCCACCGCGTCCAGGGCGGTGAAACGGTCGAAGAGCAGGATGGCGATCTGCACGGGAGCTGCCTCTCGGTTCGGACGGACAGGATGAACGGATGGACGGATGGACGGCTGACCGACGGCGCGTTTCGGGTGTCAGGTGCCGGCCGCCGGTGTGCGGAAGCGGCGGCGGTACTCGGCCGGTGCCGTCGCGAGGGTCTTCACGAAGGCGCGGCGCATGGCCTCCGGGGTGCGGTAGCCACTGGCGCGGGCGATCCGCTCGACGCCGTCGCCGGTGTCCTCCAGGAGCCGGCGGGCGTGCTCCAGACGGACGCGTTCGACGTACCGCCCCGGGGTCGTGCCGGTCTCCTCCCGGAACGCGCGGGCGAAGTGCCGGGGCGAGAGCCGGGCACGGGCCGCGAGCGCGTCGACCCCGAGGTCGGCGTCCGGGTGCTGGGTGATCCAGTGCTGGACCTCGCGCAGCGGTTCGCGCCGGGCGGTCTGGGCGCTGAGCTGCGCGCTGAACTGGGCCTGGTTGCCGGGGCGGCGCAGGAAGACCACGAGATGACGGGCGATGGTCAGGGCGAGGTCCCGCCCGTGGTCCTCCTCGACGAGCGCGAGGGCCAGATCGATCCCCGCGGTGACGCCCGCCGAGGTGGCCAGCCGCCCGTCCCGTACGAAGATCGGCTCGGGATCGACCTGGACGGCCGGGTGGTCGCGAGCCAGCCGCTCGCAGTAGTTCCAGTGGGTGGTGACCCGGTGCCCGTCCAGCAGGCCCGCCTCGGCCAGCAGCAGCGCCCCGGTGCACACGGAGACCAGCCGCTCGGCGCGTGGCGCGTGCTCCCGAAGCCAGCCGGTCAGTTCGGGGTGGGAGCCCCGGGTGCCGTGCCCTCCGGGCACCAGCAGCGTGTGCGGGGCGGGCGCGTCGGCCAGGCGGCTGTCGGGCACCAGGGCCAGGCCACTGGTGGACCGGACCGGGCCGCCGTCGAGCGAGGCGGTCCGCAGGTCGTAGGAGACACCGGGCGCCCGGGAGGCGCCCGCGAAGACCTCCATCGGCCCGGTCACGTCGAGGCCCTGGACACCGTCGAAGAGGACGACGAGCACGGTTGGCTGCTTCACGTCTGCCATCCTGGGCGGCGGGCGGCGATGG
Source organism: Streptomyces sp. S063 (assembly GCF_002832675.1). Classification (NCBI taxonomy): domain Bacteria; kingdom Bacillati; phylum Actinomycetota; class Actinomycetes; order Kitasatosporales; family Streptomycetaceae; genus Streptomyces; species Streptomyces sp. S063. Next base: position 6,872,645 of record NZ_CP021707.1, on the reverse strand, counting down.
CCGCAATGACGAATACCCCTCCTTTCCTGCCATCGAGCTGCCGTCGGCCAGGTTCGGAGGACACCGGCCCTCCCCCGGGGTTCCACGTCGTACCGACCAGTCGGTAACGTGCCCGTATGAGTACCCTTCCGGCCCGCGCGGAGCGCCGCTGCCACAACGCCGTCAACCCGCTGCACTCCTGCCTCTTCTTCTCCCCCGACCTGGGCGCGGAGATGGCGAAGATCGGCATCGAGGACCCCTCCGCCGCCTATTTCGCGACGCGCGCCGCCGCGTTCGGCGCCGTGGGCGCGGGCACTGTCAGCGCCACCTTCTACAACTTCAACCCCGTGCTGGTGGCCCGCCACGTGCCGGCCGTCTGGGAGACCGCCTCCCCCGAGGTGGTTCTCGGAGCCCGGCTGCGGGCGGCGGACTCGACGCTGCGGCGGCTGCTCGGCGAGGAGATCATCGCCTCCGACGAGATGGCGGAGGCGGCCCGGCTCGCGTTGCGCGCCACCGAGGCCTGCACCCCGCACGCCCGCCCGTTGTACGCCGCGCACGCGGATCTGCCGGTGCCCGGGGAACCGCACCTGGCGTTCTGGCACGCCGCGACCCTGCTCCGCGAGCACCGGGGCGACGCGCATCTCGCCGCCCTGCTCGCGGCCGGACTCGACCCGCTGGAGTCGCTCGTCAGCCATACGGCGACCGGGAAGGGCATGGCGATCCGCTGGATCCTGTCCTCCCGGGGCTGGCGCCGCACGGACTGGGAGGCCGCGTCCGACCGGCTGCGCGAGCGCGGGCTGCTGGAGGCGGGCGAGGAGCCGGCACTGACCGAGACCGGTACCGCGCTGCGCGCCGAGGTGGAGGAGGCGACGGACCGCATGGACGTCGCCCCGTACGAACATCTGGGCGCGGAAGGCGTGGAGCGGCTCACGGAACTCGCCCGCGGCTTCCTCTTCACCGCCGCGGCGGCAGGGGCCTTCCCGGCTTCGGCGACCGGCCGGGGCTGATCCGGGAAGGATCCCGGCACGGCCCGGGGGCCCCGCGTACGGCGTCGGGGCTCCCGGGCGTGTTGCCCGAGGTCACGCGACACGGCCCCCGGCCACGCGGCACAATGCAGGCCCGGGGGATGCCCCCGGCAAGCAGATACGTGCTCATCGCGACCCGAGCACGGCCAGCACAGCCAGTACGAGAAGGCGAGTCGGGAAAACCGTGACGACGTCCATCGAAGGCAGGATCGCCGAGGAGCTCGGCGTACGTGAGCGACAGGTCAGGGCGGCCGTCGAGCTGCTCGACAGCGGATCGACCGTGCCGTTCATCGCGCGCTACCGCAAGGAGGCGACCGAATCCCTCGACGATGCGCAACTGCGCACGCTGGAGGAACGCCTGCGCTATCTGCGGGAGCTGGAGGAACGGCGTACGGCGATCCTCGATTCCGTACGCGAACAGGGCAAGCTCGACGCGGCGTTGGAGGCGAGCATCCGGGCCGCCGAGACCAAGGCGCGCCTGGAGGACATCTATCTGCCGTTCAAGCCCAAGCGGCGCACGAAGGCGCAGACCGCCCGGGAGGCGGGGCTCGAACCGCTGGCGGACGGTCTGCTCGGGGACCCGTCGGTCGATCCGCTCGCCGCTGCCGCCGCGTTCGTGGACGGTGACAAGGGTGTGGCGGACGCGGCTGCCGCCCTGGAGGGCGCGCGTGCCATCCTCACCGAGCGGTTCTCGGAGGACGCCGACCTGACCGGCGAGTTGCGTGAGCGGATGTGGACGCGCGGCCGGCTGGCGGCGAAGGTGCGCGAGGGCCAGGAGGAGGCGGGCGCGAAGTTCGCCGACTACTTCGACTTCGCGGAGCCGTTCACCGCCCTGCCCTCGCACCGGGTGCTCGCGATGCTGCGCGGCGAGAAGGAGAACGTCCTCGATCTGGTCCTGGAGCCGGAAGAGCCGGGGGCCGCCGAGCGGCCGGGTCCGTCCGCGTACGAGAACATGATCGCCCGCCGCTTCGACATCGCCGACCGGGGCCGGCCGGGCGACAAGTGGCTGGGCGACACCGTGCGGTGGGCCTGGCGGACCCGGATCCAGGTGCACCTGGGCATCGACCTGCGGCTCCGGCTGCGTACGGCGGCGGAGGACGAGGCGGTCCGGGTCTTCGCCTCGAACCTGCGTGATCTGCTGCTCGCCGCCCCGGCAGGGACGCGGGCCACGCTGGGCCTGGACCCCGGTTTCCGTACGGGGGTGAAGGTCGCGGTCGTCGACGCCACCGGCAAGGTGGTGGCCACCGATGTGATCCACCCGCACGTGCCCGCCAACAAGTGGGACCAGGCGCTGACGAAGCTCGCGCATCTCGCGAAGGAGCACGCGGTCGACCTGATCGCGATCGGCAACGGCACCGCGTCCCGTGAGACGGACAAGCTCGCCGGTGAACTGATCGACAGGCACCCGGAGTTGAAGCTCACCAAGGTGATGGTCTCGGAGGCGGGCGCCTCCGTGTACTCCGCCTCCGCGTTCGCCTCGCAGGAACTGCCCGACATGGACGTGTCGCTGCGCGGCGCGGTGTCCATCGCACGGCGGCTCCAGGACCCGCTGGCCGAGCTGGTGAAGATCGACCCGAAGTCGATCGGCGTCGGCCAGTACCAGCACGACCTGTCCGAGGTGAAGCTCTCGCGGTCCCTGGACGCGGTCGTCGAGGACTGTGTGAACGGTGTCGGCGTGGACGTCAACACCGCGTCCGCACCGCTGCTCTCACGGGTCTCGGGGATCAGCTCGGGGCTGGCCGAGAACATCGTGGCGCACCGGGACGCCAACGGTCCATTCCGTTCCCGCAAGGCGCTCAAGGACGTGGCGCGTCTCGGCCCGAAGGCGTACGAGCAGTGCGCGGGCTTCCTGCGGATCCGCGGTGGCGACGACCCGCTGGACGGCTCCAGCGTGCACCCCGAGGCCTACCCGGTGGTGCGGCGGATGAGCAGGACCGCGGGCGGCGAGGTCGCCTCGCTGATCGGCAACACGGACGCCCTGCGGGCGCTGCGCGCCGCGGACTTCGTGGACGACATGTTCGGACTGCCGACCGTGACGGACATCCTCAAGGAGCTGGAGAAGCCGGGGCGCGACCCCCGCCCCGCTTTCCGCACGGCGACCTTCAAGGAGGGCGTCGAGAAGCTCGGCGACCTGGAGCCGGGCATGGTGCTGGAGGGCGTCGTGACGAACGTGGCCGCGTTCGGCGCGTTCGTCGACGTCGGCGTCCACCAGGACGGCCTGGTCCATGTGTCGGCGCTGTCGAAGACGTTCGTGAAGGACCCGCGCGACGTGGTGAAGCCCGGGGACATCGTGAAGGTCAAGGTCATGGACGTCGACGTGCCGCGCAAGCGGATCTCGCTGACGCTGCGCCTCGACGACGAGCCCGGCGCGGGCGGCGGTTCGGGCGGCGGGCAGCAGGGCCGTGGCGAGCGTGGCGGCCGTCCGCCGAAGCAGCGCCAGGGCCAGGGCTCCGGTGGCGGCCAGGGCCGTCAGGGCGGCGGCGGCCGGGACCGGCGCGGTGGCGGTGGGTCACGGCAGGGCGGCCAGGGCGCTCCGGCTCCGGCGAACAGCGCCATGGCGGACGCGCTGCGGCGGGCCGGGCTGGCCGATCCGAAGCAGGGTGGCGGCGGCCGGGGGCGCTGAGCCGGTATTCCTCGGGGAGGCCGGGTCGCCGGGTGCGGCCCGGCCTCTCCTTCCCGCTCCTCGCGGGGTTACGGGGGTTGGGCGCGGGCCGCGCCCAACCCCCGTGGCGGCACTCAGACTTCCTTGATCCGACCGTCCGCCACTTCGATGCGGCGCGTGGTGCGGACCGCCTCCAGCATCCGACGGTCGTGCGTCACCAGGAGCAGGGTGCCCGTGTACGTCTCCAGGGCCGACTCCAACTGCTCGATGGCGGGCAGGTCCAGATGGTTCGTCGGCTCGTCGAGCACCAGAAGGTTCACGCCCCGGCCCTGGAGCAGGGCGAGGGCCGCGCGGGTCCGCTCGCCCGGGGAGAGGCTGGTGGCCGGCCGCGTCACATGGTCGGCGCGCAGGCCGAACTTGGCGAGCAGGGTGCGGACTTCGGCCGGCTCGGTGTCCGGAACCGCCGCGCAGAACGCGTCCAGCAGCGACTGCGCCCCGAGGAACAGTTTGCGGGCCTGGTCCACTTCACCGACGACGACGCCCGAACCGAGCGTGGCGTCGCCGGAGTCCAGCGGCAGCCGCTCCAACAGGGCGGCCAGCAGGGTGGACTTGCCCGCTCCGTTGGCCCCGGTGATGGCGACCCGGTCCGCCCAGTCGATCTGGAGCGAGGCGGGGCCGAAGGTGAAGTCGCCCCGCTCCACGCGGGCTTCGCGCAGGGTGGCGACGACGGATCCGGAGCGCGGGGCGGAGGCGATCTCCATCCGCAGCTCCCACTCCTTGCGGGGCTCGTCGACGACATCGAGGCGTTCGATCATGCGCTGGGTCTGGCGGGCCTTGGCAGCCTGCTTCTCGCTGGCCTCGCTGCGGGCGTTGCGGCCGAGCTTGTCGCCGTCGGTGGCCTTGCGGCGGGCGTTCTTGACGCCCTTGTCCATCCAGGAACGCTGCATGTGGCCGCGCGCTTCGAGGGATGCCTTTTTGTCGGCGTACTCCTCGTAGTCCTCGCGGGCGTGCCGGCGGGCGGTCTCGCGCTCCTCCAGGTAGGCCGCGTAGCCACCGCCGTACAGGTTGATCTGCTGCTGGGCGAGGTCCAGCTCCAGCACCTTGGTGACCGTCCGCATCAGGAACTCGCGGTCGTGGCTGATGACGACGGTGCCCGCGCGCAGACCGGACACGAAACGCTCCAGCCGCTCCAGGCCGTCCAGGTCGAGGTCGTTGGTGGGCTCGTCGAGCAGGAAGACGTCGTAGCGGGAGAGGAGGAGCGAGGCGAGTCCGGCGCGGGCCGCCTGTCCGCCGGAGAGCGCGGTCATGGGCCGGTCGAGCCCCACGGTCAGGCCCAGCTCGGCGGCGACCTGCTCGGCCCGCTCGTCCAGGTCCGCGCCGCCGAGGGCGAGCCAGCGCTCCAGGGCGTCGGAGTACGCGTCGTCCGCGCCCGGGGCTCCCGCAACCAGGGCTTCCGTCGCCTCGTCCATGGTGCGCTGGGCGTCGGCGACACCGGTGCGGCGGGCCAGGAAGGCGGCCACGGTCTCGCCGTCGCGGCGCTCGGGCTCCTGCGGGAGGTGACCGACGGTGGCGGTGGGCGGGGAGAGCCGCAGCTCGCCCTCCTCCGGGCGGTCGAGCCCGGCGAGCAGGCGGAGCAGGGAGGATTTCCCCGCCCCGTTGCTTCCGACGAGACCGATCACGTCACCGGGGGCGACGACGAGGTCGAGCCCGGCGAAGAGCGTGCGGTCGCCGTGTCCGGCGGCGAGGTCCTTGGCGACGAGAGTGGCAGTCATCAGGGGGCCGATCCTAGCCGCCGGTGCGCGATGCCCCTGCCGGGCTCTGCCCCGTCGCCCGATGGCCACGGCGGCCCGGCCCGGTCGGCCGACGGGCAGGCCCGTAGCCCCGGGGCCGCGAGCCGGGGGGGCGGCCAGCAGCCTGGGGGCCACGGGCCACGGGGCCAGGAGGCCAGGGGCCGGGGCGGGGCGGGGAGGCGGGACGGTCAGCTGAAGCCGTCGAGCGTGATCAGCGCCTCCTGCGGGTTGCCGTCGTGGACGAGCGACTCATGGGCGCCCACGTCGTCGAAGGCGAAGCCGTACGCCTTGCCGTCCACCATCTGCGCGTGGATGAGCCGGGAGTAGTGGTTGGTCACGGAGTCCTTGTAGAAGTTCGCCGCGTTGTTGTCCGGCTGGTTCGCGCTGGTCAGCAGCGTGGAGCGGTTGAAGCCCGCGCACAGGGTGCGGGAGATCGGGCCGCGCACCTGGTCGTTGGGCGCGTCCAGGTGCTTGTAGCAGCCGAAGACGCTGTCCGAGTCCGGCTTCTGGAACGAGGTCACGACGGCGCCCGCACCGTTGGTGAAGTTCATGACGTTGCCGGAGACCCGGCCGTAGTACTTGGTGTTCGGCTCGTGCGCGAACGGGGTCACCGTCAGTACGGAGCCGCTGTAGCGGCTCCAGACCCGGTCGATGTAGTCGTTCATGATCCCGGACGGCAGGGCGCCGCTCCCGACGCCGTGCCCCGGGGACAGGGCGCGCAGCACCGTTCCGTCGGACCGGGTCTGGATGAGGCCGGACCAGCCGCCGGACTGGTTCCTGAGGTTGCTGAGCACCGCGTTGTAGCCGCCCGGCTTGAGCTTGCCGGTGCTCTTGACGGCCCCGCCCGGCGCCCTCACGCCGACGGAGTACGGGGCGGAGAACATGTCGACCTGGGTGCTGTTGATCCACAGACCCGCGTCGTTGAGCGTGTACTCGGTCCAGTTGAACAGGATGTTCCGGTTCGGGTCGTTCGGGTTCTGCACGGCGGGCTGCACGAGACCGCCGGTGGTGACCTTGAAGACGAGCTTCTGACCGTACGAGAAGTAGACGCGTCCGGAGAACTTCGGCATCCGGATCGTCATCGACTGCCCGCTTCGCGGACCGGCGATCGACGCGTCCGGGGCCGGGGTGGGCGGGTTGCCACCGGCCGGCCACGGGTGGAAGGCGCCGTTCGCGTCCGCCCAGCCCTGGCGGCCGGTGGAGAGCTCCGTTCCGAGGTTGTAGACGTAGATCTGCTCGGCGCGTCCCGAGTCGTTCTTGATGGTCAGCGGGATGGTGGCGGGGACCGCGGCCTCGGCCGGCGCCTGGCCGAGGCCGGTGGTCAGACCGAGGGCGAGGGCCAGGGTGGCGGTCAGCGCGCCGAGACTTCTCCGTAAAGCGGGCATGCTCGTTCTCCTCATCGGGCGGATGCGTGGGTGGAACGCGGGGGGCACATCACCTGAGCGTGAGAGCGCTCTCAGAATCCTGCCGGGAGCAGCCGCTGTCAACGAGCCTGTCTCAACTCGTTGAACCTGACTTGTCGACCCTGACGTGTGACCCGCGGGGCGCGTGCCTTGCCGCGCGGGCCGCTTCTCGCCCCCCTGCTCCGGGACTCCGGCGGCCCTGGCCCCACGATTCCGGTTTCGGCTAGCGTCCGGGCAGCGGCGGGTGAGGGCCGAGGGACCGAGGGATGGGAGTGGCCGTGGTGGCGGATGTGATCGTGGTGGGCGGCGGGGTCGTCGGGCTCACCACCGCCGTGACGCTGGCGGAGCGCGGACTGCGGGTGCGGGTCTGGTCGCGCGATCCGGCCGGGGCCACCACGTCGGCGGTGGCCGGGGCCCTGTGGTGGCCCTACCGGATCGAACCGGCCGCGCGGGTGGGCGACTGGGCACTGGAGACGCTGGCGGTGTACGAGGAGCTGGCCGACGCCCCGGAGGAGACCGGCGTACGACGGGTGGCGGGGCTGCACGGCGGGGAACGGTTCGCGGCGCTGGGCGAGTGGGCGGCCGGGCTGAAGGACGCCGTGGAGGTGCCCGGTGGACTGCGGGTGACGCTGCCGCTGCTGGACATGCCGGTCCATCTGGAGTGGCTGGAGCGCAGGCTCGTGGCGGCGGGCGGAGCGGTGGAGCGCCGGGCGGTGACAGGGTTCGGCGAGGCGGCGGCGGTGAGCCCGGTGGTGGTGAACTGCACGGGGCTCGGGGCGCGTGAGCTGGTGCCCGACGCGGGGGTGCGGCCGGTGCGGGGGCAGCTGGTCGCGGTGGAGAACCCGGGGATCGAGGAGTGGTACACGCAGGCGGATCCGGCGTCGGCCGCGACGACGTACTTCTTCCCTCAGCCGGGGCGGCTGGTGCTGGGCGGTACGGCGGAGGCGGACGATCCGCGCACGGAGCCCGACCCGGACACGGCCCGGGAGATCGTGGCGCGTTGCGCGCGGATCCGGCCGGAGATCGCCGGCGCCCGGGTGTTCGGGCACCGGGTGGGGCTGCGCCCGGCGCGGGAGGCGGGGGTACGGATCGAGGCGGATTCCCTGCCGGGCGGCGGCCTTCTGGTGCACAACTACGGGCACGGCGGCGCGGGCGTGACGGTGGCGTGGGGCTGCGCACGGGAGGCGGCGGTGCTGGTCGGATGACGGGGGGGCCGACACGCCCCGGAGCGCGCGACCGGGTGCGGTCGCGCGCTCCGGGACGACGGTGAGGTCGCGCCGCGCGGCCGGCGGTCAGTCCTCAGCGGTCAGCCGCCAGCCGGACGGTTGCTACTCCGTGGGGTCCGAGGGGCGCTTCTCCGTGGAGACCTGCGTGGCCGCCGAACCCGAGCCGCCCGACTCGTGCTTGTGGCGCTCGTCGGAGACCGGCGTGGTCCCGGGGCCGATCCGGATCTCGAAGTCGCCGTCGTACTTGGCGTGCCCCTCGATCACCGCGGACTCGACCGCTTCCACGCCGAACTCCTGGCGGACGATCTGCGGGTCCCTGCGCAGGTCCCGCATCAGGGCCACGCACATGCCGATCATCACGATGGTGAAGGGCGCCGCCACCAGGATGGTGAGGTTCTGGAGCCCTTGGAGGGCGTTCTCCTTGCCCTCGCCGATCAGCAGCATGATCGCTGCCACGGCTCCGGTCACGACACCCCAGAAGATGACGACCCACTTGCCGGGTTCGAGGACGCCCTTCTGCGAGAGGGTGCCCATGACGATCGAGGCGGCGTCGGCTCCGGAGACGAAGAAGATGCCGACCAGGATCATCACGAGGATGGAGGTGACCGTGGCGATCGGGAACTCCTGGAGGACGCCGAACAGCTGCGCCTCGGGGGTGTCGGCGCCCTGGAGCTTCCCGGCCTCGTCCAGCTTCATGGCCGAGCCGCCGAAGACGGCGAACCAGATCAGGCTGACGGTGCTGGGCACCAGGATGACACCGCCGACGAACTGACGGATCGTACGGCCGCGGCTGATGCGGGCGATGAACATGCCGACGAAGGGCGTCCAGGAGATCCACCAGGCCCAGTAGAAGACCGTCCAGCCGCCGAGCCACTCGGCGACGCCCTCGCCGCTGGACGCCTCGGTGCGCCCGACGAGCTGTCCGAGGTCGCTGATGTATGCGCCGATGGAGGTGGGCAGCAGGTCGAGCACGATGATCGTGGGCCCCGCGATGAAGACGAACACCACCAGGAGCAGGGCCAGCACCATGTTGGTGTTGGACAGCCACTGGATGCCCCTCTCGACACCCGAGACGGCGGAGACGACGAAGCAGATGGTCAGCACGGCGATGATGGCGACCAGCAGGCCGGTTCCGGTCTTCTCCATCCAGTCCAGCTCCTGGAAACCGCTGCCGATCTGGAGCGCGCCCAGACCGAGCGAGGCCGCGGAGCCGAAGAGGGTGGCGAAGATGGCCAGGATGTCGATGAAGCGGCCGAAGCCGCCGTAGGCGTGCCGCTTGCCGATCAGCGGCTCGAAGACCGCGCTGATCGTCTGCCGCCTGCGCATCCGGTAAGCGCTGTAGGCGATGGCGAGGCCGACCACCGCGTAGATCGCCCAGGGGTGCAGCGTCCAGTGGAAGAGGGTCGTGGCCATCGCCGTTCCCATGGCGTCGGCCGCGTCCGCGGGGTCGGTGCCGGGCGGCGGGGTACGGAAGTGGGCGAGCGGTTCACTCACGCCGTAGAACATCAGCCCGATGCCCATACCGGCGCTGAACATCATGGCGACCCAGGAGATGGTCCGGAACTCCGGCTCCTCGCCCTCCTGGCCGAGGCAGATCTTGCCGTACCGGCTGATGGCCAGCCACAGCGCGAAGACGACGAAGCCGGAGGCGGCCAGCATGAAGGCCCAGCCGCCGTTGTGGATCAGCTCGTCGAGCAGCGTGCTGGACACGCTCTCCAGGGAGTCGGTCGCGGTCGCCCCCCACACGACGAAGGCGAGGGTGAGTACCGCAGTGACACCGAACACCACTCGGTCGGTGGTGGGGGTCCTGGTACTGACCGGATCGGGGGAAGGTTCGCCGTGACCGCCAGCCCCTCCCGCCCTTCCGCTGTCTGGTCGTCCTGGGACACAAATGGCACCTTTCACCGAGTCTGAAAAACGCTCTCCGTAGGCAGTACCACACCTGCCCCGGATCTCGAGGGATCAACAAGCGGTTACGGCTTGGCCGTTTGTGATGTGATATGTCGCTCGCTGATCGAGGAGCAGGGGAATCAGGCTCCGAGCCGACTGTCGCAACGGCACGAATGCGCCAACTCGCTCCGGCCGGGCCCTGACGCCGTGCAGGGCCAGTTCGTCCTTCACCGCCGTGTACTGGGCGGCGTCCAGCCGGTAGCCGCACGGCGGGTCGACGAGGACTTCGGACGGCTCGGCCGGGTCGTTGTCGGCGCCGCCCAGATAGACGGGCCCCCGGTCGGCGAGACCGGCCAGGCGGGAGAGGGCGGTGGCCGTCCGGATCCGGGCGCGCTGCTCGTCGGTGAAGTCGAAGAGGCCGCCGAGCGCGGTCCTCTGGGAGTCGACCCTGCGTCGGTGGTTGAGCGCCGGGTCGGCCTTCTCCGCGTCGCTCAGCGCGTCGACCCGGGACTCGATGAGCAGGCCGACGGCGTGCTTGAGCCCGGAGGTGTTGCGCAGGATCCGTTCCTGGCCGTCCCCGGCGACCTGCTTGATCGGCTCTCCGGTGGCCGGGTCGGTCCAGATGCCGTAGTGCCCGCTGCTGTAGCCGTCCGCCGTCGCGGCGGGGCGGACATAGCGCTCGGAGAGGGTGCGCGAGGCGTCGTGGACCCCGTCGTGGACGTTCAGGTTCCGCGGCCACAGGGTGAACAGGTCCTTGTCGTAGTACGGCGGGGTCGCGCCGTACTCGTGCAAGTCGTAGATCACCTCCGGCCGTTCGTCACGGACCACGGCTGCGATCGTCCGCGCCTCGGCGGTCTCCAGGGCGATGTGGTCGCGATTGATGTCGACCCCGTCGGCGTTGCCCCGGGTATCGGCGGCGCGGCCGTCGGGGTTGGCCGTGGGCAGCACGAGCAGGGTCGTCCGGGCCAGGAACGCGCGGGTCGCCCGGTCCTCGGCGAACGCGAGGTCGCGGACCGTCGTCAGACAGGCCTCGCGCCCGGCGGGTTCGTCCCCGTGCTGACTGCAGATCAGCAGGACGGTCGTGGCGCCGGGCTGCTCCTGGCCGACGCGTACGAGCCGCATCGAGCGGCCCTGGGCGGTCGTGCCGACGCGGTCCACGGAGACCCGGTCGCTCCCCCGGTCCACCGCGGCGAGGAAGTCCCGCTCCTCCGTCTCGCCGGTCCAGCGGGCCCCCTCGCTCGTCTCGAACCCGGTGCGCGGCGGGCGGTGCGCGGCCTCGGCGGGTGCGATGGCGAACGGCAGGGCGAGTGCGGCAAGCGTCGCCGCCACGGCCGTCCTGCGTACCGTCCGTGCCGCGCGGCGCGGGGCGACGGGCTCCGGCCGCGTGGATCCCGCGACGGGTGCCAGCCACGGTTGCGGGCTGAGCAGGTGGAGTGCGCGAGCGACGCGACGGGTCATCAGCGGCTGCCTCCGGAACGTGTGGGGCGGGCGCCGTGGCGCCCGTCGGTCTGTCGGCGATGTGCGGACGTTACCCCGGTCAACTCCTGGGCAACAGGGGGCGATCACTGCGATTCGCAGGTTCGCGCTCCCTGCCGTCCGTGTCGGTGGAATGGCGATCGTGTGACAGAAGCCCCCGGAAGGGCACGTCCCGCCCCGGCGGCTGCCTAGCCTCGTGACGACCGGTCGGAAGATCATCCGTCCCGACTTTTGGAGCTGGTTGTGCACCGCAGATTCATCGTCCCCAGCGCACTGGCGGCCACCCTTCTGCTGGCGATCCCGGCAGCGGCCTCACCGGGCACCGTGGGCGCTCCGGGTATCGGCGACCCCTACTACCCGGCCGCCGGAAACGGTGGCTACGACGTCTCCCACTACGACCTGCGGCTGAAGTACCAGCCCGCGACCGACCTGCTGGAGGGGACGACGACGATCCTCGCCACCGCGACGCAGGAGCTGTCCCGCTTCAACCTCGACTTCGGGCTCGACGTCTCGGAGGTGCGGGTGAACGGCAAGAAGGCCCGCTTCGCCACGAGCGGCGACCACGAGCTGGAGGTCGCCCCGGCGGAGCCCCTGGCGAAGGGCAAGGCCGTCTCCGTCGTCGTCCGCTATGCGGGGAAGCCCTCCGAGCTGAAGATCAACGGCTGGACCGCCTGGGCGCGGACCCCGGACGGCGGTGTCGCCGCGCAGGAGCCGGAGTCGGCGGTGTGGTGGTACCCGAGCAACGACCACCCGTTGGACAAGGCCACGTACGACATCTCGGTCTCGGTGCCCGACGGCACCCAGGCGATCAGCAACGGGGTGCTCCAGTCGCAGAGCTCGAAACTCGGTTGGACGCGCTTCAACTGGCGTTCCGACAAGCCGCAGGCCACGTATCTGACGACACTCGCCGTCGGCAGGTTCGACATCACGACCGACAAGACCGCGGACGGCCTGCCGGTGCTCAACGCCTACAGCAAGGACCTCGGCCCCCACGCCGGTGCGGCCCGCGCGAGCCTTGAGCGGACCACCGAGGTCGCCGAGTGGCTGACCGAGGTGTTCGGCCCCTATCCGTACAACGCGCTCGGCGGATACGTGCCCAACGTGACGAGCGGCTTCGCCCTGGAGACCCAGACCCGGCCCTTCTACAGCCCGAGGCAGTTCGCGAACGGCGCGAACGTCTCGGTCGTCGTGCACGAGATCGCGCACCAGTGGTACGGCAACAGCGTGTCGGTCGACAGGTGGAAGGACATCTGGATCAACGAGGGCTTCGCCCGCTACAGCCAGTGGCTCTGGTCGGAGAAGGAGGGCGAGGGCACCGCGCAGGAACTGGCGGACTACACGTACGCCCAGCACCCGGCCGACGACCCGTTCTGGAAGGTGAAGCCGGGCGATCCGGGTCCCGACAACCAGTTCGCCCTCGCCGTCTACGACCGGGGCGCGCTGGCACTCCAGGCACTGCGCAACGAGGTCGGCGACGACACCTTCTTCGCGCTGCTGAAGGGCTGGCCGGCCGAGCACGCGCACGGCAACGCGAACGTGGGCGACTTCCTCCGGTACGCGGAGCGGGTCTCGGGCAAGCCGCTCGCGGCGCTGCTCGACACCTGGCTGTACCAGCCGTCTCGGCCGTCGGCCCCGGCCGCGGCCGACGCGGGGCTCGCCGAGGCGGCCCTTACGGCACGGTCGGCGGCGCGGGTCGAGCGGCCCGCGTCCTGGAAGAAGATCGCGGCGACGAACACCGTGCACGGCCATGGCGGCCACCGCGACGCCGGCCGAGCGAAGCGGGGTCACGCGGGTCACGACCACCGCTGACGAAGATCCACACCAGGTCGCCGGGGCGTCGGTACGGTGGACGCTCAGCCGTTCCGGCGTACCTCGGCGGCCCACGCCGCACGGGCCGCCCGCGCCCGGGGCAGATAGCGCAGCCGCTCGGGCAGGGCGGGGACGACGGCCCGCAGGACCGCGCACATCCGGCGCAGCCGCCTCTCCTGCTCCGCGCTCCACGGCAGGCCGACGGCCGCACGGGCGTCGGGCGGCATGAGCCCGATGGTGACGAACCGCCGGAAGCGGGCCAGCGGCGGCAGCAGCACCGGCCACAGCGCCCGCAGGACGGTGCGGAGCGGCCACGGACCCCGGTCCGGCGGAGGGACCGGCTGGTCGACGTCGACCAGCTCCCGCACGACGGTGGTCGCCTCGATCTCCCCGGCGAGCATCTTCTTCCAGTACGGCCAGAACTCCTCGACGGTCTGCGGCATGTCCCGGTCGTGGATGCCGAGGATCCGGCCGACCTGGAGCCACTCCGCGTACAGGGCCCTCTCCTGGGCCGGGGTCATGGGGCGGATCAGATAGCGGGCCGCGTGCTGGTAGACGGGGAATCCGGTGGCGTGCACCCACGCGTAGTTGGCGGGCGTCAGGGCGTGGTAGCGGCGGCCCCGGGTGTCGGTGCCCTGAATGGTGCGGTGCAGCCCCCGCAGCCTGCGGCCCTCCTCGGCCGCCTCCGCGCCGCCGTACACCCAGAGCTGGAGCGAGCGCAGCGAGCGTTCGCCGCGCCCCCAGGGGTCCGTGCGGAAGACGGAGTGCTCGTCGACTCCGGCGCCGACGGCCGGGTGGGCGACCTGGAGGGTGAGCGCGGCGGGCAGCATCAGCAGGGCGCGGATGTCGCCGGACAGGCTCCAGAGCACCCCGCCGGGCGGAGGCGGCTCGGGGTCGGCGCCGCGTCCGCGCGCGGACACCTCAGGGTCCGAGCCCGGCGCTGCCTCCGGTCCGCCGTCCCGGGGGCCCCTCACGTCCTTCGCGCTGCTCATCCGGTGCTCCCGCGATCCCGACGGGCCTGCCGTGCGCTGCCCGTCCCCTTCCCTCCATGATCCCCCGAGGGCGGGAGAGCCGGGGTGGCGGGTCCCGGCCCGCGGCGACCGGCTCAGTCGTGGTCGTACACCGTCACCGGCACACCGGCGGATATGAGGCGTCGCTCGATCAGCGGCTCGATCCGGGACCATGTGCCGCCCGCGAGCCCGCAGCCGATCCGGGGCATGTGGACGGACGCCCCCAGCTCGCCCGCCCTGGCGGCCACCGCGCCGAGCGCCGTGTCGATGGCCTCGTACCGCACGGGCGCCCCCTTGCTGCCGGTGCGTATGCCGCGCTGGCCGACCATGTTGGCCACCCAGAGGTAGGCACCCACCTGCACGAACTGGGCGGCGCCCAGGGCGAAGTCGTTGCCCGCGCGCTCCCGGTGCCAGCGGCGGTAGGCGGCCTCGGGCTCGGGCCAGCGGCGGGAGACGGCGAGCACGAAGCCCTTGCCCCAGCCGCCGAGGTCGTTGCAGACATGGGCGATCAGCTTGACGCCCTTGCCCTGCGGGGCGGTGGCGTCCCCCCGTACGTAAGTGATCTCCGACATGACCTCACCGTACGGGCCATCACTGACAACGGTCCCGGGCTGGACGGCAGCGCGATGGTGCCGGAGACTTTCGCAGTAGTGGTGAGACAGCGGAACTGTCCGATACCAGGGTTCGACTGCGGGGAGCAGAGATGGCGACGGGGACCGACGAGCCGACGCTCACGGTGGACGAGCTGGCGGCCCGGGCCGGCGTCACCGTGCGTACCGTGCGGTTCTACAGCACCCGGGGCCTGCTGCCGCCCCCGGTCATCGGTCCGCGCCGGGTCGGGCACTACGGGCCCGACCATCTCTCGCGGCTCGCCCTGATCGAGGAGCTCCAGCAGCAGGGCATGACGCTCGCCGCGATCGAACGCTATCTGGAGCAGCTGCCGCCCGACCTGAGCGTCCACGATCTGGCCATCCACCGGGCGCTGGTCGCGTCCTGGGCGCCGGACAAGACCGAGGACTTCTCCCGCGCCGATCTGGAGCGGCGGGCCGGGCGGGGGCTGTCGGACGCGGATGTGGAGCGGCTGGCGGCGATGGGTGTGCTGGTGCGGCCGGAAGAGGACGGCGGGCCGTACCGGGTGGATCTCGGGCTGCTGCGGCTCGGGGTGGAGTTGCTGGACGTGCCGATCGCCCACGAGACGATCCTCGCGGCCCGGACCGTGCTGCTGGAGCACACTCGGTCGGCCGCCCAGGAGATGACCCGGCTGTTCCGGGACGAGGTGTGGAATCCGTACCGGGAGCGGGAGGGCGATCCGGAGCATGTGGCGGCGATGAAGTCGCTGTCGGCCCATATGCAACCGATCGTCGTACAGGCGCTGGTGACGGCGTTTCAGCGGTCGTTGAAGGAGGAGTTGCGGGCCGCGTTCACCGCCGAGTGACGGTGAACGCGGCCCGGAACAGGCTCAGTCGTGGAAGGTCTCGCCCTTCTCCGCCTTCTCCACCAGCAGTGCGGGCGGCAGGAAGCGGTCGCCGTAGCGTTCGGCCAGCTCCCGGGCGCGGGCCACGAAGCCGGGCAGGCCGCCCTCGTACCCGTTGATGTACTGGAGGACGCCGCCGGTCCACGGCGGGAAGCCGATGCCCATGATGGAGCCGATGTTGGCGTCCGCGACGGAGATGAGGACGTTCTCTTCCAGGCAGCGGACGCTGTCGAGGGCTTCGGAGAAGAGCATCCGCTCCTTCATGTCCTCGAAGGGCACGCCCGCGTCGGCCTTGGTGGTGAAGTGCTCGCGCAGGCCCGGCCAGAGACGAGTGCGCTTGCCGTCCTCGTCGTAGTCGTAGAAGCCCGCTCCCCCACTGCGCCCCGTGCGGCCGAACTCGTCGACCATGCGGTCGATGACCTCGTCGGAGGGGTGTCCGGGCCAGGTGCCGCCGGCCTCCTCGACCGCGCGCTTGGTCTCGTCGCGGATCTTACGGGGCAGGGTCAGGGTCAGCTCGTCCATCAGGGAGAGGACCTTGGCCGGGTAGCCGGACTGGGCGGCCGCCTGCTCGACGGAGGCGGGCTCGACGCCCTCGCCGACCATCGCCACGCCCTCGTTGATGAACTGGCCGATGACGCGCGAGGTGAAGAAGCCGCGCGAGTCGTTGACGACGATCGGCGTCTTCTTGATCCGGCGCACCAGGTCGAAGGCGCGGGCCAGCGCCTCGTCGCCGGTCCGCTCGCCCTTGATGATCTCGACCAGCGGCATCTTGTCGACCGGTGAGAAGAAGTGCAGGCCGATGAAGTCGACGGGGCGGGACACCCCCTCGGCCAGGACCGTGATGGGGAGGGTGGAGGTGTTGGAGCAGAGCAGGGCGTCGGGCTCGATGACGTCCTGGATCTCCTGGAACACCTTGTGCTTGAGGGCCGTGTCCTCGAAGACGGCCTCGATCACCGCGTCGCAGCCCGCGAGGTCGGCCACGTCGCCGGTCGGGGTGATCCGGGCCAGCAGTTCGTCGCGCTCGGCCTCGGTCGTACGGCCCCGGGAGAGCGCCTTGGCGAGCAGCTTCTCGCTGTACGCCTTGCCCTTGGCGGCCGCCTCGGTGGAGACGTCCTTGAGGACGACGTCGATCCCGGCCCTGGCGCAGGAGTAGGCGATGCCCGCGCCCATCATCCCGGCGCCGAGCACGGCGACCTTGCGGACCGGGCGTTCGGGGATGTCCCCCGGCCGGTTGGCACCGGAGTTGACGGCCTGGAGGTCGAAGAAGAACGCCTGGATCATGTTCTTGGAGACCTGGCCGGTGACCAGCTCGGTGAAGTACCGGGCCTCGATGGTCAGGGCGGTCTCGAAGTCGACCTGGGAGCCCTCGACGGCCGCCGCGAGGATGTTGCGGGGCGCGGGCATGGGCGCGCCCGCGATCTGCTTCTTCAAGTTGGCGGGGAAGGCGGGGAGGTTGGCGGCGAACTTCGGGTTGGAGGGGGTGCCGCCGGGGATGCGGTAGCCCTTGACGTCCCAGGGCTGCTGGGACTCGGGGTTCGCGTCGATGAAGGCGCGGGCCTTTTCGATCATCTCCTCGCGGGTGGCGGCGACTTCGTGGACGAGGCCGTTGTCCAGCGCCCGTCGCGGGGTGTACTGGGTGCCCTGGAGGAGCACCTTGAGCAGCGCGTCCGCGATGCCCATGAGGCGTACGGTCCGGGTGACGCCGCCGCCCGCCGGGAGCAGCCCGAGGGTGACCTCGGGCAGGCCGATGCGGGAGCCTGGGGCGTCGAGGGCGACGCGGTGGTGGGAGGCGAGGGCGATCTCGTAACCGCCGCCGAGGGCTGCGCCGTTGATGGCGGCGACGACGGGCTTGCCGAGGGTCTCGATGCGGCGCAGCGACTTCTTGATCTCGGTGCCGGTGTCGAAGGCGGCCTGGGCGTTCTCCGGGCCGACCTTGATCATGTCCTTGAGGTCGCCGCCCGCGAAGAAGGTCTTCTTGGCGGAGGTGTAGATGATGCCGCGGATGGAGTCCTTCTCGGCCTCGGCGCGGTCCGCGACGGCCGCGATGGAGTCCCTGAAGGCTTGGTTCATCGTGTTCGCGGACTGGTTGGGGTCGTCGAGGACGAGGGTGACGACGCCGGTCTCGTCCTGTTCCCAGCGGATGGTGGTGCTCTCGGTCATGTCGGTGTCTTCTCCGTAAGCAGGTGGGGCCCTGACAGGTCAGATGCGTTCGACGACGGTCGCGACGCCCATGCCGCCGCCGACGCAGAGGGTGACCAGCCCGAACCGCTGGTCCCGGCGCTCCAGTTCGTCGATGACGGTGCCGAGGATCATCGCGCCGGTCGCGCCGAGGGGGTGGCCGAGCGCGATGGCGCCGCCGTTGACGTTGACCTTGTCCAGGCTCAGGCCCATGTCCTTGACGAAGCGCAGGACGACTCCGGCGAAGGCTTCGTTGATCTCGACGAGGTCGATGTCGTCGATGGTCAGCCCGGCCTTGGCGAGCGCCTTGCGAGTGGCGGGCGCGGGGCCGGTGAGCATGATGGTGGGCTCGGAGCCGGAGACGGCGGCGGAGACGATGCGGGCGCGCGGGGTGAGTCCGTAGCGCTCGCCGACCTCCTTGGAGCCGATGGCGACGAGGGCGGCGCCGTCGACGATGCCGGAGGAGTTGCCCGCGTGGTGGACGTGGTCGATCTTCTCGACCCAGTGGTACTTCTGGAGCGCCACCGCGTCGAAGCCGCCCATGTCGCCGATGGCGGCGAAGGAGGGCTTGAGGGCGGCGAGGGAGTCGGCGGTGGTGCCGGGGCGCATGTGCTCGTCGTGGTCGAGGACGAGGAGGCCGTTGCGGTCCTTGACCGGGACGACGGAGCGGGCGAAGCGGCCGTCCTTCCAGGCGGCGGCGGCGCGTTCCTGGGAGAGGGCGGCGTACTCGTCGACGTCGCGGCGGCTGAAGCCCTCGATGGTGGCGATGAGGTCGGCGCCGATGCCCTGCGGGGCGAAGCCGGTCTGGAAGCTGGTCATCGGGTCCATCGCCCAGGCCCCGCCGTCGGAGCCCATCGGCACCCGGGACATCGACTCGACGCCCCCGGCGAGCACCAGGTCCTCCCAGCCCGAACGGACCTTGGCGGCGGCCAGGTTGACCGCTTCCAGGCCCGAGGCGCAGAAGCGGTTCTCCTGGACGCCCGCGACGGAGTCCGGCAGGCCGGCCGCGATGGCGGCGATCCGGGCGATGTCGGAGCCCTGGTCGCCGAGCGGGCTGACCACGCCGAGGACGATGTCGTCGACGGCGGCCGGGTCGAGGTCCGGGAAACGCCCCTGGATCTCGTGGATGAGGCCGACGACCAGGTCGATCGGCTTGGTGCCGTGCAGGGCCCCGTTGGCCTTGCCGCGGCCGCGGGGGTGCGGATCGCGTCGTAGACGAATGCTTCGGTACTCAAGACAGCTGCCTTTCGAGGGTGGTGTTTCGGCGCGGTGAGAGTGCGTCAGGCGAGCAGCGAGCGGCCGATGATCTCCTTCATGATCTCGGTCGTGCCACCGTAGATGGTCTGGATACGGCCGTCGGTGAATGCCTTGGCGACCTTGTACTCGCTCATGTAGCCGTATCCGCCGTGGAGTTGGAGGCAGCGGTCGGCGACGCGCTTCTGCAGTTCGGTGGCCCACCACTTGGCCATGGAGGCGTGGACGGCGTCCAGGACGCCGTCGGAGTGGTCGACGATGCACCGGTCGAGGAAGGTCCGGGTGACGGCGCACTCGGTGGCCATCTCGGCGATCTCGAAGCGGATGTGCTGGAGTTTGGAGAGCGGGCGGCCGAAGGCCTCGCGCTCCTTGACGTACTGGGTGGTGATCTCCAGGAGGTGTTCGGCGGCGGCGATCCCGGCGACCGCTATGCCCATGCGCTCCTGGGCCAGGTTGGTCATCAGGTGGATGAACGCGCCGTCCCGTTCACCGAGCAGGTTCTCCTTGGGGACGCGTACGTCGTTGAAGAACAGCTCGGCGGTGTCCTGGGACTTCTGGCCGATCTTGTCGAGGTTGCGGCCGCGCTCGAAGCCCTCGGCGCCGCGCTCGACGACGATGAGGGAGAGCCCCTTGGCCCCGCCCTCGGGGGTGGTCCTGGCGACGACGACGACGAGGTCGGCGAGGATGCCGTTGGAGATGAAGGTCTTGGAGCCGTTGAGCAGCCAGTGGTCGCCCTTGTCCTCGGCGGTGGTGCGGATGCCCTGGAGGTCGGAGCCCGCGCCCGGCTCGGTCATGGCGATGGCGGTGATGGTCTCGCCGGAGCAGAAGCCGGGGAGCCACCGCCGCTTCTGTTCGTCGGTGGCGAGGCCCGTGAGGTAGGGGCCGATGATGTCGTTGTGCAGGCCGATCGCGAGTCCGGCGGCCCCGGCCCGGGTGAACTCCTCGGCGAGGACCGCGCTGTAGCGGAAGTCGTCGCTGCCGCCGCCCCCGTACTCCTCCGGGACGGCCAGGCCCAGGAGCCCCGCCCGCCCGGCGGCGAGCCACGCGTCGCGGGAGACGATGCCGTCCTGCTCCCACTGCTCGTAGTGCGGGAGGACCTCCTTGGCCAGGAAGGCCCGGACGGTCTCGCGGAACGCGTCGTGTTCCTCGGTGAAGATCTGCCGTTGCACGGGGTCTCCTAGTCTCGGGGGGTGGGCCGGAGCCCCGGTACGTCCCAGTCGGCCGCCACGGCCTCCGTGTCCGCGCCGGGCAGCGCGGGCCCGGTGCGTACGGAGACGGGGGTGGCCGAGAAGCGCGGGGCGGGGGCGGGCTGGGTCCGGCCGCCGTGCTCGACGAAGGTGGAGCGGGCGGCGAGGTGGGGGTGGTGCGGGGCCTCGGTGAGCGAGAGGACGGGGGCCACGCAGGCGTCGGTTCCGGTGAAGACCTCGGTCCACTCGGCGCGCGTACGGGTCAGGAAGCGTTCGGTGACGGCGGCGCGCAGTTCGTCCCAGCGGGCGAGGTCCCACCGGTCGGGGAAGGCGTCGGCGATGCCGAGGAGCCGGACGAATTCCGCGTAGAACCGGCTCTCCAGCGGGCCGACCGCCATGTGGCCGCCGTCGGAGGTGGCGTAGGTGCCGTAGAACGGGCAGCCGCCGTCGAGGAGGTTCGTGCCGCGCCGGTCCTGCCAGCTCCCGGCGGCGAGCATGCCGTGGATCATCGTGGCGAGGTGGGCCGCGCCGTCCACGATGGCGGCGTCGACGACCTGTCCCTCGCCGTGGGCGCGGGCGTGCTGGAGGGCGGCGAGGACGCCGACGACGAGGTAGAGCGAGCCGCCCGCGTAGTCGCCGACCAGGTTGGCGGGGACGGTCGGCGGCTCGTCCGGGCCGCCGATCATGGACAGGGTGCCGGTGAGCGCGATGTAGGCGATGTCGTGGCCCGCGCGGTCGGCGAGCGGCCCGTCCTGGCCCCAGCCGGTCATCCGTCCGTAGACGAGCTTCGGGTTGCGGGCGAGGCAGGCGTCGGGCCCGACACCGAGCCGTTCGGCGACGCCGGGGCGGTAGCCCTCGACGAGGATGTCGGCGCGTTCGACGAGATCCAGGACGCGGGCCGGCCCCTCGTCGCTCTTGAGGTCCAGGACGACGGAGCGCTTGTTGCGGTTGGTGAGGTCGTACGCGGGATCGATGCCGAGCCCCGCGCCGCCGGGCCGGTCGACACGGACGACGTCGGCTCCTAGGTCCGCCAGCAGCATCGCGGCGAACGGTCCGGGGCCGATGCCCGCCAGCTCGACGACCCGGACACCGGTCAGCGGACCGTGCCCGGGTGTTGGGCCTTTCGCCATCTGTGAGCCCCCAGAGGTATGACACAACCGATGTAACACCTGTGATGCTAAGAACGTCCCCGGCTCCGCACAACCCCTCGGGCCGAGCAAGCGCTTAGCTCATTCCTCCGATCCTCTCGCACGGGGCCCGCCCGGCCGCACGCCGCCACGGCGCTCTCCGCTACCCTCTGCCTGCCACGTCGGCACCCGTATTGCAGCCGGAGGTACTCGTGAACAGGCAGAACGACGCGACACGCCCCTTGGACGTGGTTCTCTTCGGTGCCACCGGCTTCGTCGGGGCGCTCACGGCCGAGTACCTGGCGGCCCACGCCCCCGCCGGTCTGCGCTGGGCGGTGGCCGGGCGCAGCCGGACCAAGCTGGAGAAGCTGCGCGAGCGGCTCGCGGCGATCACCCCGGCCTGCGCGGAGCTGCAACTTTTGGAGACCGACGCGGACGATACGGAGGCACTGGCCGAACTGGCCGCCTCCACCCGGGTGGTGGCCACCACCGTGGGGCCGTACCTGCGGTACGGCGAGAAGCTCGTCGCCGCCTGCGCGGAGGCCGGGACGGACTACGCCGACCTCACGGGCGAGGCCGAGTTCATCGACCGGATGTACCTGGAGCACGACGCCCGGGCCCGGGAGACGGGGGCGCGCCTCGTGCACGCCTGCGGCTTCGACTCCGTACCGCACGACCTCGGCGCGTACTTCACCGTCAGGCAGCTGCCCGAGGACGTCCCTCTGGCGGTCGACGGCTTCGTCCGCACCAACGCGGTGTTCTCCGGTGGGACGTTCGCCTCGGCGCTGACCGCGATGGGCCGAGGTCCGCAGATGCTGGCCGCCGCCCGGGAGCGGCGGCTGCACGAGCCGCGTCTGGTCGGCCGACGGGTCCGCACGCCCGCGGGCTCCCCGCACTTCAGCGGGCCCACCGGCACCTGGGCGCTGCCGCTGCCGACGGTCGACCCGACGATCGTGGGCCGGTCGGCGCGGGCCCTGGAGCGGTACGGCCCCGACTTCCGCTACCGCCACTTCGCCTCGGTCAAGACGCTGCCCATGGCCCTCGGCGCGCCCGTGGCGATCGGCGGGCTGGTCGCGGCCGCGCAGGTGGAGGGCGTACGGGAGTGGCTGATGAGCCGTTACGAGCCGGGGCAGGGGCCGGACGAGGAGCGCCGCGAGCGGAGCTGGTTCACCGTCCGCTTCGTCGGCGCGGGCGGCGGGCGACGCGTCTTCACCGAGGTGTCCGGCGGCGACCCTGGGTACGGCGAGACGGCCAAGATCCTCGCCGAGTCGGCGGTGTGCCTGGCCCTGGACGAGCTGCCGGAGACCTCCGGGCAGGTCACCACGGCGGTGGCGATGGGCGACGCGCTCCTGGACCGGCTGACGGCGGCGGGGCTGCGGTTCCGGGTGGCGGCGGTGCGGTAGCCGACGCCCTCGGTGGGCCGGCGGACCCTAGAAGATCCAGCCGGCCAGCGTGTAGAGCATCGCCCCCAGCCAGACGAGACCGGCGGCGCTGCCGAGGAGCATGCCGAGGGCCATGCGGCGCTGGGCGGGGTCGAAGGGCGCGGGACGGACGACCGTGCGAGAGGCGTTCATGTGTTCAGCCTGCCCAGCCGTACGGATTCATGCCATCCGTACGGGTACTCAGTTGCAGGACTGTTCCACGGTGTTCCACGCCCGGGACGATCACGTGCGGGGCGGCAGCTGTCGGCGTACCCACGCCGGGTCCGGGTTGATGTGCGGCCGGTCCGCGACGACGACGGTCGGCACGGTCTCGTTCCCGCCCGTGGCGGCCCGCACCGCGGCCGCACCCGCCGGATCGCGCCAGATGTTCACCCAGTGCAGCCGGGAGGCGTCGCGGCCCAGCCGCAGACGCAGCCGCAGGCAGTACGTGCAGCCCGGCCGCCAGTAGACGACCGGGCGGCCGTCGGCCGCCGCACGGCGCAGGGCTTCGGCGGCGGGGACCGGCCCCGGGAAGATCAGGGGCGAGTGCACGACGGCGAACAGCGTGAACAGCACCAGGATTACGGCCGCCATGACGGGGTCGCCGCCGAGGGCGAAACCCGTCGCGGCGACCGCGCCACTGAGCAGGAACAGGGCCGGCACCCTCCCTACACGTCTCATGCCGACGCACGCTACCGCCGCCCCGTGCCGCTCCTGCGGGCGGGCGGCCCCACAGTCTCCTCAGGCGGTCGCTTCCCGCAGGGTCTGCCGGCACAGGGCGTCCGCCCGGCGGGTGCTCTCGGGCTGGCGGTAGCGGCCGGCGAGGCGGAGGGTGTGGGCGCAGGCGTTGTCGAGGCTGATGCGGTGCCCCACCGAGACGAAGACCGGGCTGGTGTTCTCCCGGGTACGCAGCGCGCGGCCGACCACCTCGTCGCCGTCCAGCAGTGGGGAGGAGTCACCGCGCCGGGGGCCGGGCGCCTCGTAGGTGAACGTGAACGGGTTCTTGCCGACGCCGATCACCGGCAGTCCGGTGAGGACGCCCAGGTGGCTGGCGAGTCCGAAACGGCGCGGGTGCGCCAGACCGTAGCCGTCGCAGACGACGAGACCGGGATCGACGCTCAGCTCCTCCAGCGCCTCCAGCACCGTCGGGATCTCCCGGAAGGCCAGTAGCCCGGGGATGTACGGGAAGGCGATCGTGCCGACGGCGGTGGCCTCCTCGACCGTCTCCAGCGTCGCGGCGTCCAGCACCACGGCCGCCGCGACGACGACGTCCTTCTCGTCGTCGTAGGCCACGTCCACCCCGGTGACCAGGCCGGTGCCGGGCTCCGGCCCCGACTCGTCCAGGATCACCCGGTCGCGCAGCCGGTCCTGGATCGCCCGGCCTTCGGCTTCGTCGGCGGGGGTCTCGTGAGCGGGGGCGGGGGAGCTCGTCATAGGGGGAGCTTATGCGGTGGGATGCCCCGGACCGTCGGCCGGTGGGTTTGGAGACCCGCAGGTCGGGCCGCCGCCGCGCCCGGGCCGGAAGAGCGGCGGCCGTGCAGGCCATCCTCGCGGCGGCCGGGATCCCGTAGCCTGACGATCATGTTCGTACTCGAATTGACCTACACGGCACCGGTCGAGCGCGTCGACGCGCTGATGGCGGAGCACATCACCTGGCTCGACGAGCAGTACGCGGCAGGCGTCTTCATCGCATCGGGCCGCAAGAACCCCCGGGACGGCGGCGTGATCCTGGCCGTCGGGGAGGACCGGGCGGCGATCGAGAAGATCGCGGCGGCCGACCCGTTCGCCGCGCACGGCGTGTGCGCCTACCGGATCACCGAGTTCGTCGCCACCAAGACGGCGCCCGCGCTCGCGCCGTACCAGCAGCGGTTGCCGTAACGGGCGGACGGCTGTCGGTGGCGGCCGCCGCCACCGATGACTTTTCGGGGCGGGGCCGGTCTGTACGGGTATGGAGACCTACACACTGACCACAGCCGGCGCCGACCTCGTGTACGACGTCCGGGGACCGCTGCCCACCGCCGACGGCCGCCCGCCGCTGTTCCTCATCGGGCATCCCATGGACGCGAGCGGGTTCGTCGCGCTGGCGGCACGCTTCCCCGACCGGACCGTCGTCACGTACGACCCCCGGGGGCTCGGCCGCTCCACCCGCGGCGACGGGCGGGTCGACTACACGCCCGAGGTGCTGGCCGACGACGTGCACGCCGTCATCACCGAGCTCGGGGCCGGGCCGGTCGAGATGTTCGCCAGCAGCGGCGGGGCGGTCACCGCTCTCGCCCTCGTGGCGCGCCACCCCGGCGACGTGACCACGCTCGTGGCGCACGAGCCGCCGCTCATCACGATCACCCCGGACGGCCCGGCGGCCGTCCGGGCGCGGGCCGGGGTCCGGGACGCGTACGAGAAGCGGGGCTGGGGCGCCGGAATGGCCGCGTTCGTGGCCATGACCTCGTGGGAGGGCGAGTTCACCGACGCGTACTTCGCCCAGCCCGTTCCCGACCCCGCCGCGTTCGGGATGCCCGCCGAGGACGACGGCTCCCGGGACGACCCGCTGCTGTCCGACCGGTCCTGGGCGGTCAGCGACCACCGGCCGGACATCGACGCCATCGCCGCGGCCCCCACCCGCGTGGTGATCGCCGTGGGCGAGGAGTCCCGGGCGGTGCAGACCGGGCGGACCTCCGAGGCGGCCGCCGAACTGCTCGGGCAGCGGGTGACCGTCTTCCCGAGCCATCACGGCGGCTTCCTCGACGGGGAGTTCGGCTATCCGGGCAAGCCGGACGAGTTCGCGGCGCGGCTGCGGGAGGTGCTGGACGCCTCCTGAGGCCGCCCGGGCGTCAGAAGCCCAGCCGGGCCACCCTCCCCTTCTCGCCCGCCGCCCAGCAGCCGAGGTCGGGCGTGCAGTCGACGGTGTCGTACGAACCGGTGTCGACCGTCCGCCAGGTGCGCCCGCCGTCCAGAGTGAGGTCGGTGCCCGTCGGGCCGACGGCCAGGGCGGCGTTGCGGCTGTACGGGAGCCAGGTGACGCCGGAGCGGTAGGCGGGCGGCGGGGTGGCGGACGCCCTCCAGCTCCGGCCGCCGTCCCCGGTGACGGCGGCCGCCTTCGGGGAGGCCTGGTCGGGGCGGTAGTCGCCGCCGACGGCGATGCCGTGGGCCCGGTCGCGGAAGGCCACGGCGAAGACCCCGCGGGCCGGGTCGCCGGCCGGGAGGGTCGACGCGCTCGCCGTCCAGGTCAGGCCCCGGTCCCGGGAGTGCAGGACCCGGGCGGTCTCCGCTCCCCCGGTGGTCAGCCAGACGTCCTTGGCGCCGGAGCTGACCAGGCACTGGCCGCTCGCCGCGAACCCCGCCTCGCCGGGCAGGGCGGCGGGCATCCCGGCATCGGGCAGGACCCGCCAGGAACGGCCGCCGTCCGCCGTGGACAGGACCCGGAACTTCCCGTCCACCGGGTCGCCCGCCGCGAGGCCGTGCCGGCTGTCGAAGAACGTCAGGCAGTTGAAGAAGGCGCGGGGATCGGTGTTGCGGAACGACTCGGTCCAGGTCGCTCCGCCGTCCTCCGTGCGCAGGACCCGCGACGCCTCGCCCTCGCCGATGGCCAGGGCGACGGCCCGGCGGCCGTCGAACGCCTCGATGTCCCGCAGTTCCAGTTCGGCGGCACCTTGCGGTGACACGTCACGCCAGGTGCGGCCGCCGTCCGAGGTGCGCAGGACCGTGCCCTTCGACCCGGCGGCCCAGGCGGTGGTGCGGCTGACCGCGGCGAGCCCCCGGAAGCGGGCGTCGGTGCCGGTGTCGGTGAGCTTCCATCCGGGCAGGAGCCCGCGCACGGCGGCCTCCTGGGGGGCCGCCTTCCCCTCCGTGCTCGGGGCCGCGTGTGCGCCCGGGGCGACCAGCGCGGCCGCCAGGGCCGCCCCTCCGGTCACCAGTGCCATCAGCCGTCTCGTCTTACCCATGGCCTTCATGGCGCTGGAAGCTAGCCCACGGGTCGGGACCCGTCCAGGGTGCGTCGCCGTCGAACGGGCAGGAGAGCGGGAGTGCGCGGGGATACGGGCGGGAGCCGGACGTGGCCGGTGACGCAGCTCACGCCGCGCGCCGGTGCACGAAACGAGGAGTTCCGTCGTCTACTCCAGTGCCGGGAACCGTTCACCCAGCCGCGATAGGGAGCAGGTCTTGTCCAGCGTTATCGAGCAGTCCGTGCAGGCTCGCATGGTCGCGTCCGCACCGCGGATGGAGACCTTGCCCGCCATGCTCAGTTACGACCGCCAGTACCCCTTCGCCGTACGCATGGCGTTCCCGGCCCCGGCGACCCTGGAGGGCACCGAGGTGTCGTGGGAGTTCTCCCGCGAGCTGCTGACCACCGGGGTGGACTCCCCCGCCGGGCAGGGTGACGTACGCGTACGCCCGTTCGGGTACGAGCGGACCGTGCTGGAGTTCCACGCCCCGGAGGGCATCGCGATGGTCCATGTGCGCACCGAGGAGCTGCGCCTCTTCCTCCAGCGGGCGCAGGAGCTGGTTCCGGTGGGCGACGAGCACCGGTATCTGGATCTGGACCGGGGTCTGACCGATCTGCTCGGCGGCCCGTGCTGACGCCCCGGCCGTAAATCCGGTTGCCGGACCCACCCCCCGGCCCTACCTTCGTGAACGTCCCTGTTGTCGTCGATCGGAGTAGGACGTTGCTGATCTGAGGTCCTGTGCACACCGTGCAGCGCCCGCCGCGCCCTGTCGCGGCCCGGAGCGCTCGTGTGCGATCTCAGCTTCCTTCAGCCGTCCTCGCTCCATTCCCCGACGTACAACGGGAGTTCCGTATGTCATCCGCCGACACCCATATCAGCTGTACCTCCCTCTCCTTCTCCTGGCCCGACGGCAGCGAGGTCCTCACCGACTTCGATCTGGCCGTGGGCCCCGGCCGCACCGGGCTCATCGGGCTCAACGGCTGCGGCAAATCCACCCTGTTGCGGCTCATCGCCGGTGAACTGACCCCGGCCTCCGGGACGGTCAGGATCCGTGGCGAGGTCGGCCATCTTCCTCAGTCCGTGGTCCTGGAAACCGCGCTGCGGGTCGACGAGGCGCTCGGCATCGCCGAGCGGCGTGCGGCACTCGACGCCGTCGAGTCGGGCGATGTCCGCCCGGAGCACTTCGCGGTGATCGGCGACGACTGGGACATCGAGGAGAGGTCCCTCGCCGCGCTGGACGGGCTCGGCCTCGGTCACATCGGGCTCGACCGCACCGTCGGGGAGATGTCCGGCGGCGAGTGCGTCCTGCTGCGGCTGGCCGCGCTGCTGCTGGACCGGCCCGGGGTGCTGCTGCTGGACGAGCCGACGAACAACCTGGACGCGTACGCCCGTCGGCGGCTGTACGACGCGGTCGACGCCTGGACAGGGGCGCTGCTCGTCGTCAGCCACGACCGCGAGCTGCTGGAGCGGGTGGACCGGATCGCGGATCTGCGCGAGGGCTCGGTCACCTGGTACGGCGGGAACCTGTCGGCGTACGAGGAGGCGCTCGCCGTCGAGCAGGAGGCGGCGCGGCGCATGGTGCGGGCCGCCGAGTCCGACGTACAGCGGCAGAAGCGCGAACTGTCGGCGGCACACGTCACGTTGGCCCGCCGCAAGCGGTACGGGCAGAAGATGTGGGACACCAAGCGGGAGCCCAAGGTCGTGATGGGGCAGCGCAAGCGCGCGGCCCAGGTGTCGGCCGGCAAGCACCGCATCCTGCACACCGAGCGGCTGGCGGCGGCCGAGGAGCGCCTGGACGAGGCGGAGTCGGCGGTACGGGAGGACGAGGAGATCCGGATCGAGCTGCCGGACACCCGGGTCCACCCGGGCAGCGAGGTGCTGCTGCTGCGCGATCCGGTTCCGCCGTACGGGCCGCCGCTGCACGGCGAGTTGTTGGTGCGGGGCCCCGAGCGGATCGCGCTGACCGGGCGCAACGGGGCGGGCAAGACGGCGTTGTTGCGGACGATCGCGGGCGAGCTGAAACCTCTCTCGGGGGAGGTGAGCCCGTGGGTGGCGACCAGGTTCCTGCCGCAGCGGCTGGATGTGCTGGACGACGAGTCGTCGGTGGCGCGGAACGTGGCGCGGGCGGCCCCCGACCGTACGGAGAACGCCGTCCGGGCCCGGCTGGCGCGGTTCCTGTTCAAGGGGGCGACGGCGGACCGCCCGGCCTCGACCCTGTCGGGCGGGGAGCGCTTCCGGGCGACGCTGGCGATGCTGCTGCTGGCCGATCCGGCGCCCCGGCTGCTGCTGCTCGACGAGCCGACGAACAGCCTCGACCTGGCGAGCGTGCGGCGGCTGACCGAGGCGCTGGAGGCGTACGAGGGAGCGTTGATCGTGGCGAGCCACGATGTGCCGTTCCTGGAGTCGATCGGGATCACCCGCTGGCTCCGGCTCGACGGCGAGCTGCGGGACACGACGGCGGAGGCGGTGCGTGAGGGCCGCTGAGGCGGCGTGCTGGTGACTACGGCGGCCCGGCCGGGGTCCGCCCCGCCGGCCACGCGATGCCGTCGATGGCGAGCCACGGTGCGGCGGCCACGGCCGTGGGCGTCACCCCGGTGAACGCCTTGACCTCGCGGTGGAGATGGGCCTGGTCGGCGTAGCCGCTCAAGGCCGCCACCCGGGCGGCGGGGTGGCCGGCGGCGAGGAGATGGGCGGCGTGGTCGAACCGGACCAGCCGGGCGGCGCGCTTCGGGGCGAGGCCGATCTGGGACCGGAAGCGGGACCAGAGACGCTTGCGGCTCCAGCCGACCTCGTTCGCCAGGCTGTCGACGCCTGCCCGGCCCCGGCCGGCGAGTATCAGCTCCCAGACCGCGGCCACCTCCGGGTCCGGGGACCGGCGGACGTCCAGCCGCCGGCCGAGGGCGTCCGCCGCGATCGCGAACCGTTCGTCCCACGTCCCGGCCGCCCGCAGCCGGTCCTCGGTCCGCTCGGCGTCGCGGCCCCAGACGTCCTCCAGGGGGACGACCGCCCCGGTGAGATCGGCCGACGTGCCGAGCACCGCGACCGCCAGGGGCGGCGACAGCCGGATCTGCAGGCACTCGATCCCTCCGGCGGGCCGGCCGCCGAGCCACAGGGCCCCCGGGGCCAGCCCCGCGACCGTGCTGCCGCGCGCGCGTCCGCCGACAGAGTCGTGGACGATGCCGCGGCCCTCGCTCAGGTCCACGAACAGGGTGACCGAGGGGTGCGCGACCATGGCGATGTCCCCGTGGACCGGAACGAGTTGACGGAAGCCGGCCATCTCGGCCCCCGGAAGGCGGCCCGAGCGCCGGGGCACCGCGACGTCCACCGCCGACCAGTCGAGGGGTGATTCGGTGAGCCTCACGGGGCCAGGCTAGAGGGTCAGCGGCCCGCCGCGGCCACGAAGCGCAGCAGCGACTCTCCCGTATCCCCGGGCGCTTCGAGCATCGGGAAGTGTCCGACGTCGGGCAGCAGCTCGACCCTCGCGTCCGCCGTCGTGCCGTAGAGGTGCGCCGAGGACGGGTCCCACCGGGGATCGGCGGCGCCGAAGAGCACCAGAGCGGGGACGTCGAGTGCGCTGAGGCGCAGGGGGACACTCCGCTCCGCGATGTACTCGGTGTTGCGGCGCAGCACCGTCCTGAAGGTGCGGTAGCTGATGTCCCGTACGTCGTCGACCAGGTCGTCCGGGACGGTCACCGGGCGCTTGCAGACCGCGGTCACCCCTCGGCGGAGCATCGCGTCGGAGCGGACGCGCCACAGCAGCGGGCCGAGCGGCGGAGCGATGAGCGCCCGGAGGACGGCGGGCTGCGGAAGGAGCGCGTCGGGACTCGGGCCGCTGCTGATCAGCGCGAGGGACCCGACCAGGTCCGGACGCGATTCGGCGAGGGCGGTGGCGATGTATCCGCCGCTGGAGTGTCCGGCGACGGTCACGGAGGCGAGGGCGAGTTCGTCGAGCGCCGCGGCCAGGACCGCGGCCTGCCCGGGCACGTCGTACGACGCCGCGGGCGGGGACTGGCCGTGGCCCGGCAGGTCGACCCGGATGACGTGGTGCCGCCGGGCGAGCGCCGGAACCACCGGGCCCCAGGAACTGCTCGCCGCGCCCGACCCGTGCACGAGCACGAGCGGCGGCGCCTCCCGGGGGCCGTCGTGGACCACGTGTATTCCTTGCACGGACGTGCTGTCATCGATACCCATACGGGCGAGGATCGCCGAGCCGCCCCTCCACGGTCTTGTACGAATGTCGCAGGTGGATCTGCCGGAAAAAGCAGACAGAAGCTGTCCGGTATCCCGCCTAGCGTCGCCCTCATGGATCGCTTTTCCGACCGCGACGCGGAGCCGTACACCCCCGGCGCCGCCCACCGCGACATCGTCATCACCGGTGCGCGCGAGAACAATCTGCGCGATGTCTCCCTCCGCATCCCCAAGGGCCGGATCACCGTCTTCACCGGTGTCTCCGGTTCCGGCAAGTCGTCGGTCGTCTTCGACACGATCGCCGTGGAGTCGCAGCGGCAGCTGAACGAGACGTTCACCTCGTTCCTGCGCAACCGGCTGCCGAAGTACGAGCGGCCGCACGTCGAGTCCGTCGAGGACCTGTCGGTGGCCATCGTGATCGACCAGAAGCCGCTGGGCGGCAACGTCCGCTCGACGGTGGGCACGGCGACCGACATCTGGTCGGTGCTCCGCGTGCTGTTCTCCCGGTGCGGGACGCCGAGCGCGGGCGGGGCGACCGCGTACTCGTTCAACGATCCCGCCGGGATGTGCCCGGAGTGCGACGGGGTGGGGCGCACGGTCCAGCTGGATCTGGACCGGGCGATCGACTGGTCGAAGTCGCTGAACGAGGGCGCGCTGCTGCTGCCCGGCCTGTCGGTGGGCAGCTGGGAGTGGAATCTGTACGGCGGGTCGGGCCGCTTCGACAACGACCTGCCGCTGGCCGAGTTCGGCGAGGAGGAGCGCCGGCTCCTGCTGCGCGGGGCGGGGTTCTCCGTCCGCCTCGACCTGCGGACCGGCCCGGCGGACATGAAGTTCGAGGGGGTCGTGACCCGCTTCGAGCGTCTGTATCTCAAGCGCGACACCGCCTCCCTCTCCGAGAAGCGGCGCGAGGCGGCCGCGCGGTTCACCGTGGAGCGGGTCTGTGGGGCCTGCGGTGGGGCACGGCTGAACGCGGCGGCGCTCGCCACCCGGATCCACGGGCTCTCGCCCGCCGACTACGGGCGGATGGAGGTCGCCGAACTCGTCGGCGTGCTGGGGCGGATCGACGATCCGGTGGGCGGGCCCATCGCCACCGCGGCGCGGGAGCGGCTGGAGCGCCTGGTCGGCATCGGGCTGGGCTATCTGAGCCTGGACCGGGAGACCACGACCCTGTCGGGCGGCGAGGGCCAGCGGCTCAAGATGGTCCGGCACCTGGGCAGTTCGCTCACCGGGCTGACGTTCGTGTTCGACGAGCCCAGTGTCGGACTGCATCCGCGCGACGTGGGCCGGCTGGGCGATCTGCTGGTGCGGCTGCGCGACAAGGGCAACACGGTGCTGGTCGTCGAGCACGACCCGGATGTGATGGCCGTCGCCGACCATGTCGTCGACATGGGGCCGCGGGCCGGCGCCGACGGCGGTCACATCGTCTTCGAGGGGACGTTCGAGCAGCTGCGCGCCGCCGGTACGCTCACCGGCCGGTCGCTGCGCCGTCGCACCCCGGTGAAGGGGACCGTACGCGCCCCCACCGGCCAACTCCCGGTGTACGGGGCGGATCTGCACAACCTCAAGGGGCTGGACGTATCGTTCCCGGCCGGGGTGCTGACCGCGGTGACGGGGGTGGCCGGGTCCGGGAAGTCGACGCTGGTGTCGCGGGTCTTCACGGCGGCGTACCCGGACGCGGTGGTGATCGACCAGAGCGCGATCACGGCCTCGTCCCGGTCGACCCCGGCCTCGTACATCGGCGCGCTGGACGCCATCCGCAAGGTGTTCGCCCGGGAGAACGGCGTGGACGCGGGGCTGTTCAGCTTCAACTCCGCCGGGGCGTGCGCGGTTTGCTCGGGCCGTGGCGAGATCTCGACGGATCTGGCGTTCATGGATCCGGTCACCACGACCTGCCCGGAGTGCGAGGGCCGCCGGTTCCACGACGACGTGCTGAAGCACCGGGTCGGCGGCCGGTCGATCGTGGACGTCCTGGAGATGACGGCGGCGCGGGCGGTCGGGCTGTTCGAGGACCGCGCACTGCTGCGGAAACTGCGCACGCTCGACGAGGTCGGCCTCACCTACCTCACGCTCGGGCAGCCGCTCAGCACGCTCTCGGGCGGTGAGCGCCAGCGGATCAAGCTCGCCACCCAGCTGCACCGCACCTCCAGCGTGTACGTGCTGGACGAGCCGACGACCGGACTGCACCTGGCGGACACCGGCACGCTGGTGGACCTGCTGGACCGGCTGGTCGACGCGGGGAACACGGTGATCTGTGTGGAGCACAACCTGGAGGTGGTCAAGCGGGCGGACTGGGTGATCGACCTCGGTCCGGAGGGCGGCAAGGGCGGCGGAGAGCTGGTCTTCGCGGGGACACCCGCCGAGCTGCTCGCGCATCCGACGTCCGTCACGGGCCGGTATCTGCGCCGGGACACGGGGGTGGAATCACTGAATCCGGAACTCTGAAAGCCGCCGGGACGGGGCCCGGGGAAGCCTCTCACACCGTCGTTCACCAGGGAGTATGACTCTGCGTAGTACACCCCTGGCGGGGTCGGGCTTGGCTTTGCCCTTACGGTCGCCTTAACCTACGGTCTCGTAACCTACGAAGCCGTAGGTAATTCTCCCGTCCCCAGGAGCTCCCCGTGACGATCACCTCCCCCCACCTCGGCAGTTCGAAGGCGTGGACCGACGCCCAACTGCTGTACGCGCTGGAAGAGGTGGTGGAGAAGGAACTCAACCGCCATCTCAAGGTCGCCAAGGACTGGATGCCGCACGAGTACGTCCCGTTCTCCGACGGCCGGAATTTCCCCGGTATCTTCGAGGACGGCGAGGCGTGGACGGCGGACCAGTCCAAGGTCACCGACATCGGCAAGATCGCTCTCGTGGTGAACCTCCTCACCGAGGACAACCTCCCCAGCTACCACCACGAGATCGCCTCGCTCTTCGGCCGCGACGGCGCGTGGGGCACCTGGGTGCACCGGTGGACCGCCGAGGAGGGCCGCCACGGCATCGTGATGCGTGACTATCTGCTCACCTCGCGCGCCGTGGACCCGGACAAGCTGGAGCAGTTCCGCATGGCGCACATGGCGGAGGGTTTCGAGTCGGACAACCGGCACTCGATGCTGCACTCCGTCGCGTACGTCGCCTTCCAGGAGCTGGCCACCCGCGTCTCGCACCGCAACACCGGCCACCAGTCCGGCGACCCGGTCTGCGACCGGATGCTGGCCCGGATCGCGACCGACGAGAACCTCCACATGGTCTTCTACCGCAACCTCCTGGGCGCCGCCTTCGAGCTGGCCCCGGACCTGACCATGCAGGCCGTGCGCGATGTCGTCGTCAACTTCCGGATGCCCGGGCACGGCATGCCCGGCTTCGAGCGGGCGGCGGCGCAGATGGCGATCGGCGAGATCTACAACATGCGCATCCACCACGACGACGTGATCCAGCCCGTGCTGCGCTTCCTGAAGGTCATGGACATCGACGGGCTCGGCCCGGAGGGCGCGAAGGCGCAGGAGGAGCTCGGTCTGTACATGGGCGGGCTGGACAGCGAGGCGTCGAAGTTCGACGAGAAGCTCGCCGCCCGCAAGGCCCGGATGGCGGCGCTCGGCCGCGCCTGACCCCTTCCCCTCCGCCGTCCCGGGCGCTCCGGTCCGCGCCCGGGGGCTCAGCCCCGGTCGCGTCCTTCTCTGCGCAGCCGCTCGCGCTCCTTCTCCGACAGTCCGCCCCAGACGCCGAACCGCTCGTCGTTGGCGAGGGCGTACTCCAGGCAGGCCAGCCGCCCTTCGCAGGCGTTGCAGAGCTGCTTGGCCTCACGGGTCGAACTCCCCGGGGCCGGGAAGAAGAACTCGGGCCCGGCCTGCGCGCACAACGCGGTCTCCTGCCAGGCGAGTGCGTCGTCGGTCACGGTGTTGATCAGCATGGCCCACACGCTGCCCGGTGGCGATAAACAACCGATCAACGATTCATCAATCGGCGAGGACGCCCGCCGGCCCGGAGGGCGCCCCGCTACTGCCTCGGTTCGGGCCTCATGACCGCGAAGACCGCCCCGTACGGGTCGGCGACGTTGGCCATCTTGCCGACGCCGGGCACCTCCATGGCGGCCAGTGTCTCCCTGCCGCCGAGCCGCTTCGCCTCGGCCACCGTCGCGTCGACGTCGGCCACGTCGAAGTACGGCAGCCAGTGCGGTCCTCGGGCGGCCTCGGACGGGACGTCGCCCATCCGGACCAGACCGCCGAAGGACGCGTCCGGGCCGGCGCCGGCGGGGTGGACCGTGGTGTAGGTGTAGTCGGAGCCCTCCACCTTCATCTCCTCGGCACCCCAGCCGAAGACGCTTTTGAAGAACGCGGCCGCCGCCGGGACATCGGGGGTGTAGAGCTCGGCCCAGAGGAACGCGTTCGGCTCCTGGATCACGCCGAAGCCGGGGTGCTCCTTCGGCTGCCACACCCCGAAGTAGGCGCCGGCCGGGTCCGTGAAGCCGCCCATGCGGCCGAAGTCGAGGACGTCCATCGCCTCGAACGCGGCGCTGCCGCCCGCCGCGGTGACCGCCCGGGCGGTGGCGTCGACGTCGGGCGACTGGAACGACACCGACCAGGCGCTCGGCGCTTCCTCCTCGGACACCGTCATCACCCCGCCGACGTACCGCCCGTCCAGGGTGAGCATCCCGTAACCCCCCACCTCGGGGCCGCCGGGGATCAGGTCCCAGCCGAACAGTTCCCGGTAGAAGGCGGTGGCCCCGTCGAGGTCAGGGGTGCCCAGATCGACCCAGTTGGGTGCTCCGTCGAGGAAGATGGGGCTGATCATGGCGTGCTCCTCAGTCGGTCCGGGGGGTCCTGCTCGTCGTGTACGGCCGGGTGGTCCCTTCCGTTCCGAGTCTTGCACCGGGCACCGAACACCGCAGTCCGTGCGGGGCCGGCCGGGGCGCGGTCCACCGGCGGTGGTCGCGTCCGCCGTGCGGCCCAGGGTAGGCAGCGTGTGCCTGCCGGGGCGAAGCGTTGGACCGGCGCGTCGCGCGGCGGCCGGGGCGGAGCGGATGGACCGGGCCGGGAGTGCCGGCGGGGCGTGGCACGATGGCGGGAGGCCGGCGGGCCTGAAGAGCGGGGCCCACGGGGCCGGGTGGGACACCCCTCGGGAACAGAGGGACGTACATGAAGCAGAGCGGGGCGGCGGGCGGCTCGGCCGACGGAACACTCGCGCGCGGAGCTGCCGGGAGCCCGGTGCCGACCGGCGGCGCGGCCCGTGAGCTGCTCGCCCGGGCGCAGCGGCTGCTGGAGAGCGCCCGTGCCGTTCCGGCGGACCGGGCGAACGCCGTGGCCGCCGTACGGTCTGTGCTCGATCCGCTCCTCGACTCCCTGGTGGGGCAGGAGTTGGCCCGCATCCCGGTCTCCCGGCTCAAGGACGTCACGGAGGGGCGGCTGCGGCTCGGGGCGCTGGAGCAGGCCGGGCTCGCCACGGTCGGACAGGTCCACGGCACGGGCCGCTACGAGCTGCGGCAGATCCCCGGGGTCGGAGCGCACACCGCCGACCAGGCGCTGGCCGCCGCCGCGCAGATCGCCCACGCGGTGCGCGACACCGTCTCGGTGCGGATCGACGTGGACGCCCCGGACGACACGAGCACCGCGCTGGTGACCGCCCTGCACCGGCTGGTCGTGGCAGGCGCGGACGCGCGGCGCGCGGTGGAAGCGGCCCGTCGGCTGGCCGAACTGCTGGGCCCTCGGCTGGAGACGTCCGCGCCGGGCGGGAGCCGGCTGCGGATGCTGTTCGCCGGGCGGCGGTCCCGGGCGCGGGTGCGGGAGGCGCTCGACGCGGTGCGGTCGGCCGTGACGGACGCGGTGGAGCGGGAGCTGCCGGTGCTCTTCGCGCAGGCGTCGGCCGATCTGCTGCGCTCCCCGGCGTCGCCCGCCGAGGCCTGGGTGGACTTCGAGCTGCGGTCCGCCGAGTACTACAGCCTGCTCGCCGAGCTGTCGGGCAGCGGCCCCGACCGCGATGCCGCCGAAGGGTTCCTGCCCGCCGGGATCGCGGACCGCGTGCGGGCGCTGCGGCTCGACGACACGCGACTGCGGGTGTCCCTGCGCGGCTACCAGGCGTTCGGGGCGCGCTTCGCGCTGGCGCAGAAACGGGTGATCATCGGGGATGAGATGGGCCTCGGCAAGACCGTCCAGGCCATCGCGGCCCTCGCCCACCTCGCCGCCCGGGGCGAGACCCACTTCCTCGTGGTGTGCCCGGCGAGCGTACTGATCAACTGGACCCGGGAGGTCCGGGCCCGCTCCACGCTGCGTGCCGTTTCGGTCCACGGGGCGGAGCGGGTCGCGGCGTTCGCGGACTGGCGTGAGGCGGGCGGGGTGGCGGTGACCACCTTCGACGCGCTGCATCTGCTGCCCGAGGGGGCGGCGGCCGAGGTGCGGCCCGGGATGCTGGTGGTGGACGAGGCCCACTTCGTGAAGAACGCCGAGGCCCGCCGGTCCCGGGCGGTCGCGGGGTGGGCGGAGCGGGTGGAGCGGGTGCTGTTCCTGACCGGCACCCCGATGGAGAACCGGGTGGAGGAGTTCCGCAGTCTGGTACGCCAACTGCGCCCCGAACTCGCGCCGTCGGTGAGCACGACGCACGGCGCGGCCGGTTCACGGGCCTTCCGCCGCGCCGTCGCCCCCGCCTATCTGCGCCGCAACCAGGTGGACGTGCTGGCCGAACTCCCGGCGCTGGTCCAGGTCGACGAGTGGGAGGAGTTCGGGGCCGAGGACCGGCAGGTCTACGGCGAGGCGGTCGCCTCCGGGCGGTTCATGCGGATGCGCCGGGCCGCCTACGCCGCGCCCGCGACCTCCGCCAAACTGGAGCGGCTGCGCGAACTGGTCGGCGAGGCCCGGGACAACGGGCTGAAGGTGGTCGTCTTCTCCTACTTCCGCGAGGTCCTCGCGGCGGTCGGCGACGCTCTGGGGCCGGACGTCTTCGGGCCGCTCTCCGGGAGCGTCCCGCCGGCCCGGCGGCAGGAGCTGGTGGACGCCTTCTCCTCGGTGGAGGGGCACGCGGTGCTGCTGAGCCAGATCCAGGCGGGCGGCACCGGTCTGAATATGCAGGCCGCCTCCGTGGTCATCCTGTGCGAGCCGCAGATCAAGCCCACGCTGGAGCACCAGGCCGTCGCCCGTGCGCACCGGATGGGGCAGGTGCGCACGGTCCAGGTGCACCGGCTGCTGGCCACCGACAGCGTCGACCAGCGTCTGGTGGAGCTGCTGGCCCGCAAGGACCGGCTCTTCGACGCGTACGCCCGGCGCAGCGATCTCGCGGAGACCACCCCGGACGCGGTGGACGTCTCCGACGCCGAGCTGGCCCGGCGCATCGTCGAGGAGGAGCAGCAGCGGCTGGCGGGCGACACGGACAGGGCGTGACCGGGCCCGCCCCCTCCGCAGGCTCCGTGCCGGCCTGGGCCCGTGACGTACGAGCCGCGAGGCGGACCGGTTGTACGGCGGACCGATTCCATGGCGTACAGGCCCCATGGCGTACGAGCCGCGGGGCGGACGGGGTCAGTGACGGGCGGGGTCAGTGCTGGTGCTCCCCCGCGCCTGCCCCGGACTCCTTCGCGGCGGCCTTCTCCGCGCTCTTCTTCTCGGCCTTCTCGCCCGCCTTCTCCCCTGCTTTGTTCTCCGTTCCGCCGGCCGTGTGGTGGTGGGGTTCGTAGCCCGGGATCGTGCCGTCCGGCTTCTTGATCAGCAGGAGTCCCGCCATCCCCATGTCGGAGTGGCTCTGGACGTGGCAGTGGTACATCCACGCGCCCGCACCCACGCGTTCGCCCGCGATGATCTGGAGGCCGAAGGAGTCGGCGGGGCCGCAGATCTTGTTGTCGATCACCCGGCTGGGGTCGTCGGGGCCGGTCAG
Organism: Streptomyces sp. S063; assembly: GCF_002832675.1. NCBI lineage: Bacteria > Bacillati > Actinomycetota > Actinomycetes > Kitasatosporales > Streptomycetaceae > Streptomyces > Streptomyces sp. S063. The sequence goes on along the minus strand of NZ_CP021707.1, from coordinate 6,833,829 downwards.
CAGGCCCGTGCGGTTGTCCGCCCAGCGGTGACCGTGGATATGGAAGGTGTGGTAGTACTCGCCGTGCGTGATCATCACGAATTCGAGCCGGTCCCCCACCGTGGCCTCGAAGTTGACGCTGTTGTGGGCCGTCTTGTTGTTGATCGTCATGTCGTTGAAGACGACCGTGCACGTCTGGTCGGGCAGGATGTCGCCCTTGCGACGGACCACGACCGGCCCGTAGAGCCCCTTGCGGATGCCGCCGGTGCCGTGGTCCGTGCCGACGACATGGTCGTGGTAGTGCCAGTAGCCCGCGCTGCCCGGCTCCCAGGTGCCGTCCTTGCGGATGCCCGGGGCGTGGGTGCGCCAGGTGTAGGTCCGGGTGCCGCCGGGCTCGACGTGGCTCTTGTTCATCCGCGTGCCGTCGTTGGCGATGTCGTAGTCCACACCGTGCACATGGAGGCTGGCGTCCACATCGGTGAGGTTCTCGAACTCGATGTGGACCGTGTCGCCCTCGTTCAGCTCGATGAGGGGGCCGGGGATCGAGGCCTTGCCCTTCTCGAAACCGTAGCCCAGCTCGCCGTTCGGCAACTTCTCGGCGTACATCTTCAGTCGGCGTGTGACACCGCCCGCCGGCGCCGTACGCGGCGGCTTCTCGGCCGAGCTTGCCTCCACCGCCCCGAGCGACAACGATGTCACTCCCGTCGCCGCCACCGCCGCGCCACCGACCAGCATCCGTCGGCTGAAAGTCCTTCGGTCCATGTCGAACTCCCCACTGCGATAAGGAAACTGGCGAAGCCGCCGGGACGGAACAGGGCTCACGGGATCCCGGAACGGGCCACACCGTAGCCGGGGCCACTCCGTTTATCCACACTCAGGACAAAGTTCGTGCGATTGCTGCCGTAGCTATTGGCGGACCGCGAAAAGAGGTCTAGCTTCGTGCGCTGTCGCAGGGAATCAAGAGCCGCTACACCCAGGGCTCCTGACGAACAGTGAGCAAGCCACAGTCACCGAGAGGTGCAGTGACCACAGAGGGGTGAGTGACCACATGCAGCGCGCATCACATCACCGGTCCAGATCACGACGCGGCCTCGCGGCGGCCGTGGCGGCCGGTGCTCTGACCGTGTCCATGCTGGGCAGCGGCGGCCCGGCCAGCGCGGACACATCGCCGGACCGGGCCCTGGTGGAGAAGATGGCGACAACGTTGTCGTTGCCATCTCCGCCGGGGGCTCTCAACCAGGTGAAGGTGCTGGTGTTCCACGCCTCGGCGGGTGAGGAGGCCCCGTACACCGACGCCGGGATCGCGGCGATCGAGAGGATCGGGCTCACCGGCCCGGAGGCCCAGCGGTTCACCACCGTGGCCACCGCCGACCCGAAGGTCTTCACCAACGGCAAGCGGCTCGGCTCCTTCCACGCCGTCGTCTTCCTCACCGGCGGGGGCGACGTCCTCGACCCGGAGCAGGAGGCGGGCCTGGAGGCGTACATGGAGGCGGGCGGCGGCTTCCTCGGCATCCATGACGCGGCGCGCACCGAGCCGTACTCCGACTGGTTCACCGGTCTGGTCGGGGCCCGGCCGGCGGCGAACAGCCCGGCGTCCGTACAGCGGGCGACCGTCGAGATCGGGGACCGGGTCCACCCGGCCACCAAGAGCCTGCCGCTGGAGTGGAAACGCCCCGACAAGTGGCTGAACTGGACGAAGAACCCGTCGGGCGACGTCCACACCGTGGCGCGCGTGCGGGAGTTGACGTACAAGCCGGGCGAGAGCGCCAACGGGTGGGACCACCCGGTCTCCTGGTGCCGCGACTACGACGGCGGGCGGTCCTTCTACACGGCGATGGGCGGTACGGCGAACAGCTTCGCCGAGACCGACTTCCGCGACCACCTGCGCGGCGCGCTCTCCTGGACGAACCGGACGTCACAGGCCGACTGCAAGGCGACGATCACCTCCAACTACACCGCCGAGCGGGTCACCCAGCCCAACCAGCCGGGCCAGAACGACCAGATCGGCGAGCCGCACGGACTGGTGACCGCACCGGACGGGCGGGTCTTCTACATCGGGCGCGGCGGGGCCGACAGCTCGCAGCCGGTCGTCACCGACTGGGCCGACCCGAACATCGGCAAGGGCAAGGGCGAGATCCACGTCTACGACCCGGAGACGAGGAAGGTCACCCTGGCGGGTGCGCTGGACGTCTTCGGCAACAAGGGCGGGGGCGACGAACTGGTCAAGAACGAGGAGGGGTTGCTCGGCATCGAGCTGGACCCCGACTTCGCGTCCAACGGCTGGGTCTATCTGCACTACACCCCGCACGCGAAGATCGACCGCGACAAGCGCATGGCGACCCGTCAGGTCTCCCGCTTCACCTTCGACTTTGCGACCGACAAACTGGATCTCGCCTCGGAGAAGGTGCTGCTCGGCTGGCCCGTGCAGATCCACAGCTGCTGCCACGCGGGCGGCGGCATGGCGTGGGACTCGAAGGGCAACCTGTACATCGCGACCGGCGACAACAACTCCTCCGGCTTCAGCGACGGTTACTCCGGCAACAACCCGCAGCCGAACTACAAGGGCGTCTCCTTCGCCGACGCGCGTCGCACCTCGGGCAACACGAACAACCTCAACGGGAAGATCCTGCGGATCCACCCGGAGGACGACGGCACGTACACCCTGCCGTCCGGCAACCTCTTCACCGGCAAGGAGCCGGACGAGGGCGGCGGCAAGACGCGCGGCGAGATCTATGTGATGGGCGTGCGCAACCCGGCCCGCATCTCGATCGACCCGGCGACGGACACGCTGTACGCGGGCTGGGTCGGCCCCGACGCGGGCGCCCCGTCGACCACCTGGGGCCCGGCGAAGTACGACACGTTCGCCGCGATCACCAAGGCGGGCAACCACGGCTGGCCGTACTGCATGGGCAACAACCAGCCCTACCGGGACCGCAATCTGCCGGACCCGACGAAGCCACTGGGCTGGTACGACTGCAACGCCCCGAAGAACGAGTCGCCGAACAACGACGGCCTGGTCAAGCTGCCGCCGGTGACTCCGAACACCATCTGGTACTCACCGCAGGGCGGCGGGGTCGACTACCCGCGCGACGCCAACGGCGTGCCGAGTTACCTGGCGGAGGAGGGCAAGCAGCTGCTGCCCTGGCTCAAGGGCGGCGGCCAGGCCACGATGAACGGCCCGGTCTACCGGTACGACGCGCAGAGCGAGTCCGCCGCGAAGTGGCCGGCCTACTGGGACGGCAAGTGGTTCGTCGGTGACTTCTACGACGACACACAGCCCCGGCACGCCGTGCTCACCGACCCTGAGACGGTCGGCAAGGGCGGACTGCCCACGCACGCCGAGTCGTTGAAGAAGATCATCCCGGTCGGAGCGGACGGCATCCGCAACCTGATGGACTGGAAGTTCGCACCCGACGGTTCGCTGTACGTCCTCGACTACGGGCGTGGCTTCTTCACCTCCGACTCCAAGTCCGCGCTGTGGCGCGTGTCGTACAAGGGCGGCGGCGCGACGCCGGCCGCCGCGGATCTCGTGGACAAGGCGGCGGCGAAGTGATACCACGTCCGTACCCCGCACGCAGGCGGCAACGTCCGCCGAGCTTCTGGGTGGCCCTGCTGGCCTCCCTCCTGATGGTCCTCGGGCTGACCTCGACGGCCGCGTACGGCAAGGGCGGCGGCACTCCCGGGGCGACCGCCGCCGACCAGGTGCTGACCTGGACCGCGGGCGACCCGATCGACCGCTATCTGACCGCGCCCGAGACGGCGGTGGCCGGCAAGGCGACGATCGTCTTCGAGAACAGCACGGCCACCGGCAACACGACGAGCATGCCGCACACGCTGACGTTCAGCACGTCGGACCCGGAGCACAACCAGGACGTCCAGCTGAACATCCTGGCCAATCCGAGCGACTCCGAGGGCGGCAAGCACAGCGTCGAGGTCACCCTGACGCCGGGCACGTACTCCTACCACTGCACGATCCCGGGCCACGGCCAGATGAAGGGCGTGCTCACCGTCACCGAGGGAGGTGGCGGCGATGACACCGAGGCCCCCGCGACCTCGGCGAAGGTCGACGGCGACCAGAACGGCGACGGCGCGTACATCGGCCAGGCCACGGTGACCGTCGAGGCCACCGACGCGGGGTCCGGCGTCGACACCGTCGAGTTCGCCCTCGGGGCCGACGGCGACTGGCAGCCCTACACCGCGCCCGTCGTGGTGAACGAGGTCGGCGACCACACGGTCCGCTACCGGGCCACCGACAAGGCCGGCAACGCGGCCGCGGAGAAGTCCGTCGACTTCGCGGTGGCGGCCCCGCCGACCGACGACGAGACGCCGCCGGAGACCTCTGCGACCGTCTCCGGCGAGAAGGACGACGCGGGCGCGTACCTGGGCATGGCCACGGTCACCGTGACGGCGTCCGACACCGGGTCCGGCGTCAACACCATCGAGTACGCGCTCGGCGCGGACGGCGAGTGGCAGCCGTACACCGCTCCGGTGATGGTCCACGAGCTGGGCGAGCACACCGTCCGCTACCGGGCCACCGACCGGTCGGGCAATGTCGCGGACGAGAAGTCCGTCGACTTCACCGTGGTCGAGCCGCCGTCGCAGGACCAGACGGCTCCGGAGACCTCGGTGAAGGTCGAGGGCGACAAGAACAGCGACGGCGCGTTCATCACCAGCGCCAAGGCCACCGTCTCCGCGACCGACGACGACTCGGGCGTGGAGAAGGTGGAGTACAGCCTCGACGGCGGACCGTACCTCGCGTACACCGCCCCGGTGATCGTCGACCGGGTCGGCTACCACTCCATCGCCCACCGGGCGACGGACAGGGCGGGCAACACCTCCGAGGCGAAGAAGGTCTCGTTCACCATCGCCCAGGGCGGCGGGGTCCCCGCGCCGAACTGCGCGGAGTTCGACGAGCGGCACACCGTCTTCGTCGGCACGATCGACACGGGCGTCCCGAACCGGATCACCCGAAACCGCTGCACGATCAACGAGCTGATCGAGGACGAGAAGGACTGGTCCTCCCACGCGCTGTTCCTCAAGCACGTGACGTCGGTGCTCGACAAGCTGAAGGCCGACGGTGTCATCGACCAGCGGGAGCGCAGGGCGATCAACCAGGCCGCCAAGCAGTCGGGCATCGGAATGCCGGGCCAGGTCGAGGGCTACACCAAGCTCTTCGACGGCACGGCGGCCTCGCTCGCCAAGTGGGAGCACGTGGGCGGCGGCAAGTTCGAGCTGAACGAGGAGGAGGGCTCCATCACCAGCTCCACCACGGTGGACGGGATGGGCATGCTGTGGCTGCCGAACCGGGCCTACGGCGACTACTCGCTCAAGCTCCAGTGGCGCGACGACGCCCCGGGCTCGGGCAACGCCAACGGCGGGGTCTTCGTCCGCTTCCCGAAGGTCCACGACCACCCGGAGGAGTCGCGTCCGGAGTGGGTCGCCATCAAGTACGGCCATGAGATCCAGGTCAACGACCGGCCGGACGGCGACATGTACAAGACCGGTTCGGTGTACGGCTTCGACCGGGTGGGTCTCGGCGGCGCCGGGGTGACGCCCAAGGGCACCTGGAACGACTACGAGATCAAGGTGGTCGACCAGCACTACGAGATCTACCGCAACGGTGTCCTGATCAACGAGTTCGACAACACCCGCGGTCAGCTCTTCGAGCCGCCGCGGGGCGACGACCCGGGCACCGACGGCCGGCGGTTCGCCTCCGGCTACATCGGGCTCCAGGTGCACGGCGTCACGGACGTCATCTCGTACCGCGACATCCGCATCAAGGAGCTGTAGGCCGCGCCCCAACCCGTGGAAGGAGGTCTCAGGGGGCCGTGGCCGCATGCTCGGGCGTGCGGGCACGGCCTCCTGGGTGCCGGTGCCGCCACACCCAGAAGACCGTGCAGGAGACCAGCGCCCAGGCGGCGAGGACCAGGTACGGGAAGACGAACTGGTGGCCCTGGTAGTACACGGCGGTGTGCTGGGCGTTGACCGAGGCGCCCGGTGGCAGCCAGCGGCCGATGTGGCCGAGCGCGGAGGGCAGCAGCGGCCAGGACACCGCGCCACCGGACGACGGGTTGCCGAGCAGCACCATGACGCCCCAGGTGGGGATCATCGCCCAGCGGCCCATCAGGGTGTTGAACATGGTGAAGACCATGCCGGAGGTGAACATCGTGAACGCCAGGATCAGCCAGGACTGGACGAACGGCAGGTCCACCGCCCCGAGCCACCAGTCCACGGCCGCCGCGATGGCGAAGCCGCCGAGCAGGGCGTAGGCGACGGTGAAGGCGATGCGCTCGGCCGGGTTCAGGCCGTGGGCGTGCACGCTCAGCTGGATCGCGCCGAGGAAGCCCATGATCACCGCGGCCAGCGAGATGTAGAAGAGGGCGAGCCCGCGCGGGTCGCCCTTCTGGAGCGGCTTGACGTCCCGGACGGTGACTTCGACGCCGGTGGCGTCCCCCACCTCGATCCCCGCCTTGGCGATCAGCTCGGCCACCGAGGCGCCCGAGGCCCCGGCCACGTCGAGCGCCACCCCGGCGTCCGACGCTCGGACGATGGTGAAGACCTTCTGCTCGTCCAGGGCGCGGCGGGCGTCGGCGACGTCCGGATAGTCGTGGAGTTCGAGCGAGGCGTCGAGGGCCTTCTCCATCCCGGCGACGAACGCCTCGCCGCGCTCCACCTCCGGCTGGGTGACCAGGGCCGCCGGGATGCGGTGCGGGGTGGGGTTGGCCATCGCGTACGTGTAGGAGCCGGCGAAGAGACCGGCCGCGGCGGCGACGATCAGGACGAGGACGGTCGCGGGCAGGAACGGGCTGTTCTTGTACGCCTTCCAGCGCTCGCCGAGGGTGCGCGGCCGCCCGTGCGCGCCGTGCCCCGCGCTGCTCGAGCTCACGCCGTCCCACCGTCGTCGTCATCGTGGCGCGCGCGACTGGGCTGGACGCGCTTCGGTTCGCCGGGCATCTTCGGGTACTCCGGCGGATAGGGCATGTCGCCGAGCCCGCGCTCCCTCTCGTCCCGGTCGGCCAGCTCCAGCAGCCCGTCGAGCCGGAACGCCTCCTCGTCCATGTCGGCGTGGACGTCGCCGAGTTCGGCGTACCGCCCCGGCATGGTGCGGAGGTCGAAGTCGCGGGGTTCGGCGTCGTCGATCTCGTCCCAGCGCAGCGGTGCGGAGACCGGGGCGTGCGGGAAGGGGCGTACGGAGTAGGCGGAGGCGATGGTGCGGTCCCGGGCGGTCTGGTTGAAGTCGACGAAGATCCGCTCGCCGCGCTCCTCCTTCCACCATGCGGTCGTCACCCGCTCGGGCATCCGCCGCTCCAGCTCGCGCCCGGCGGCGATGGCGGCGCGCCGCACCTCGACGAAGGTCCAGGCGGGCTCGATGGGGACGAAGACATGCATCCCGCGCCCGCCGGAGGTCTTGGGCCAGCCGCGTACGCCGTGGTCCTCCAGGACGGAGCGCAGCTCGTGGGCGGCGGTGACGGCGTCGGCGTAGTCGGTGCCGGGCTGCGGGTCCAGGTCGATGCGCAGCTCGTCCGGGTGATCGGTGTCCCCGGCCCGCACCGGCCAGGGGTGGAAGGTGAGGGTGCCGAGGTTGGCGGCCCAGATCACCGCGGCGAGCTCGGTCGGGCAGATCTCGTCGGCGGGACGGCCGCTGGGGAAGGCGATCCTGGCGGTGGGGATCCATTCGGGGAGGTTCTTCGGGGCGCGCTTCTGGTAGAAGAAGTCGCCCTCCACCCCGTCCACGAAGCGCTGGAGCGTGGTCGGCCGGTGGTTCAGGGCACGGGTGATCCCGGGGCCGACGGCCAGGAAGTATGCGGCCACGTCCCTCTTGGTGTAGCCCTTCTCGGGGAAGTACACCTTGTCCGGGTTGGACAGCCTCACGGCCCGTCCGCCCGCGTCCAGCTCCACCGCTGATCCCATGACGGCCACCGTAGGCCGGTCGCACATATGCCGCACATCGGGCGACACGGGCGGGGGGCGGTCCAGAATCGGGCCATGGACCTGCCGGTGATGCCTCCCGTGAAGCCGATGCTCGCCAAGTCGGTACCCAGGATCCCGCCGGGCATGGCGTACGAGGCGAAGTGGGACGGCTTCCGGGCGATCGTGTACCGGGACGGCGACGAGGTCGAGATCGGCAGCCGTACGGGCAAGTCGCTGACCCGCTACTTCCCCGATCTGGTGGACGCCGTGCGGGACAACCTTCCGCCGCGCTGTGTGATCGACGGGGAGATCGTCATCGCTCACGAGGGGCGGCTCGACTTCGAGCGGCTCAGCGAGCGCATCCATCCGGCGGACTCCCGGGTGCGGATGCTCGCCGAGCAGACCCCGGCGAGCTTCATCGCCTTCGACGTCCTCGCGGTCGACGACACCTCTCTGCTGAGCAGCCCGCAGGCGGACCGGCGGGCGGTGCTGACGGCCGCCCTCTCCGGGGCCTTGGCGCCCGTGCTCCTCGCTCCGTCCACCACGGACATCGAGCTGGCCCGGGAGTGGTTCGACCGCTACGAGGGGGCGGGGCTCGACGGGATCGTGGCGAAGCCGCTGGATCTGCCGTACCGGCCCGACACCCGGGTGATGTACAAGATCAAGCACGAACGGACCGCCGACGTCGTGGTGGCCGGCTACCGCGAGCACAAGAGCGGCCCGGTCGTCGGATCGCTGCTGCTCGGCCTGTACGACACCGAGGGCGTGCTCCAGCACGTCGGGGTCTGCGCGGCCTTCCCGATGAGGCGACGCGCCGAGCTCGCCGAGGAACTCGCCGCCCTGCGCTGCGAGTTCGCCGAGCATCCGTGGGGCGCGTGGGCGGACGCGGCGGCGCACGAGCAGTCCCGGCTGCCGGGCACGCAGAACCGGTGGTCGGGCAAGAAGGACCAGTCCTGGGTGCCGTTGCGCCCGGAGCGGGTGTGCGAGGTGGCCTACGACCACATGGAGGGCGACCGGTTCCGCCACACCACCCAGTTCCGTCGGTGGCGGCCGGACCGGTCCCCTGCGAGCTGTACGTACGCGCAGCTGGAGGAGGTCGTCTCCTACGACCTGTCCGAGGTGCTGTCAGGCGGCTGAACCCTCGGCCGCGGGCATGGAAGGCGGTCCTGGGGGCACGTTCCGGTGCGGGAGAGGGCCCACCCGCGGCGGGGTGGGCCCTCTCCCGCACCGGTGGACGACGAGGCGAGCGAGGAGACCAGGGCGATGACCGAAGGGCCGGGGGCCGATCCGGCGGAGCTGCTGAAGGGGCTGACCGTGGACGGCAGCCGTCCCGAGCAGCCCGTCCTGCTGGACGAGCGGGGCCGTCCGATCGACACATGGCGGGAGAACTACCCGTACGACCGACGGGTGCGGCGCAACGAGTACGAGTCGGCCAAGCGCGTCCTGCAGATCGAACTGCTCAAGCTCCAGCGCTGGGTTCGCGAGACCGGGCAGCGGCTGGTGGTCCTGTGCGAGGGGCGGGACGCGGCCGGCAAGGGCGGGACCATCCAGCGCTTCACCGAGCGGCTGAACCCGCGTGGTGCGCGCGTGGTCGCCCTGGAGAAGCCCACCGAGCGCGAGAGCGGCCAGTGGTACTTCCAGCGCTACGTGGCCCAGCTCCCGACCGCCGGGGAGATCGTCTTCTTCGACCGGTCCTGGTACAACCGGGCCGGTGTGGAGCGGGTGATGGATTTCTGCACCACGGAGCAGTACGAGCACTTCCTGCGCCAGGCACCGCAGTTCGAGCGGATGCTCGTCGAGGACGGCGTGCTGCTGGTGAAGTTCTGGTTCTCGGTCTCCCGCAGCGAGCAGCGGACCCGGTTCGCGATCCGGCAGGTCGACCCGGTCCGCCAGTGGAAGCTGTCCCCGACCGACCTGGCGTCGCTCGACCTGTGGGACGAGTACACGGCCGCGAAGGTCGAGATGTTCCGGGCCACGGACACCGATGACGCGCCATGGACCGTGGTGAAGAACAACGACAAGAAGCGCGGCCGACTGGAAGCGATGCGCAGCCTCCTGTCGCGGTTCGACTACGACAGCAAGGACGAGAAGGCCGTCGGGAAACCGGACCCGCTGATCGTCGGACCGGCGGACACCCTGCTGGAGCCGGGCGAGGAGCGGGCGGACCTCTCGCCCACGCCGCTGACCGGCCGGGCGCACGGGCCGGGCGACCATCCCCGCCAGGATTGAGCCGGGCCTTTCCGCCACGGGGACGATAATTGGGGCTCCTCCACCCGCTGGTGGAGGAGCCCCAATTTATCGTCCCTTCTCCGCGCCCGAAATACGGAATTCGTCAGGCGTTGATCTTTTCCAGATCCACCACGTCATCGGCGGCGGGCTTCTCGGCTTCGACCTTCTTGTTGTAATCGCTCAGCACCGTCTCACTCGGCGCTTCGCCGCCTTCGGAAACCGCTTTGAGAACATAGGGCTCGCCCTCGGTGGCCACGTACATGGTGATCTTCTCGCCGTTCTCCCGCTTCTTCTCCAGGATCAGCGCGGGCTTGCCGTCGACCTCCGTGGTCTCACCCTTCTTCATTCCCTTGCGCTCGGACTTGTCGCTGTCCAGCATGGCGAGGGCGGCCTGCTTGTCGCACATCCCCTCCGTGCCGGACTGCGCCGGATCGGAGGCCACCCACTTGCCCTGCACCTGCTTGACCACCTCTTCGGTACCGGGCTTCCCCTTCAGCGTGTTCTGCCAGAACTTCTCATCGCCCGCACGTAGGCGCTCTGCCCGACCTGCAGGACCTCGGCCTTGGCTCCCTGTCCGGTCATGGTGCCCGCGCAGCGGTCCTGGTCGTCGACATGGAAGTCGATGCCGATCTCGTTGCCGCCGGGCTGCTGCGCCTTTCCGACGATCCGCACGGATGTCGCATCACGGGTCGCCTTGACCGCTTCGGCGGCGATGGTGTCCGGGCTCTTTCCGTCGAAGGCTTCATCGGATTTTTCACCGCCGCACCCCACCAGTGCCGTCGCCCCCAGAGAAACCGAAACCGCAGCCAGGATGACCTTCTTCATCGCGTTCCCTCCCAGAAAAGGTGAGGGCCTCCCCGGGCCCTCATGAGCCCGGTTACCCAGCGGATGCAGAAAGTCACCCGCCTCTTTCCCGCTGTCTTCTCCGGCGGCTCCGCGAGCGTAGCGGAATCCGGCCCTCCCGCCCGACGGAAGGGAAGGGGCGTGACTCAGACCGCGGCTTCCTCCCCCGGCTCGCACGGGTCGTCAGGCTCGTCCCGGCCGCCCGAGGCCGTCTCGGACGGCGAGAGGTCCGTCGGGGACGGGGACGGCGTTTCGCCCGGGCAGCCCGGGCCGGTCTCGTCGGGGTCGGGCGGGGTGGTGGGCCCTGTCGGGTCGGGGCTGGGGCCCGGGTCCGTGGGCCCGGGGTCGGTCGGGTCGGGGCTGGGGCCCGGTCCGGGGTCGGTGGGTCCGGGTCGGTCGGGCCAGGGTCGGTGGGCCCGGGGTCCGTCGGGTCGGGGGTGGGGCTCGGGGAGCCGGGCTTCGTGGGGCGCGGAGGGGTGGGGCTCGGGCTCGGCGGCTTGGTCGGCTGCGGGCCGACGACGACGCCTCCGTCGTCCTTGCCGGGGCGTTCTGGAGCGCCGGGGCCGCCGACCGGTGCCTTGGGCCTCGTCTTCCCGCCGGGACCGGGGCTGGCCGGGAGGACGCCCTCGCCGTCGGCGACCGGGTGGCTGCCCTCGCGGTAGAACTCCAGCCAGGACAGCACGGTCCGCAGATAGGTGTCGGAGCGGTTGTAGCCGAGGATCGCCCGGTCCAGGTCGGCGCGGCGGGTCAGATCGCGCGGCCCGGCGCACAGGTAGTGCCCGGCGGCGAGCGCCGCGTCGTAGATGTTGTTCGGGTCCTTGCGGCCGTCGCCGTTGCCGTCCGCGCCCCAGACGGCCCAGGTGGACGGGATGAACTGCATGGGCCCGACGGCCCGGTCGTAGGTGCCGTCGCCGTCGTACGCCCCGCCGTCGGTGTCCCGGATCAGGGCGAAGCCGTTGCCGTCGAGCGCGGGTCCGAGGATCGGGGCGAGGGTCGTCCCGCGCGCGTCGACCCGCCCGCCGGACGCCTGGCCGGACTCGACCTTGCCGATCGCCGCGAGCAGCTGCCACGGCAGCCCGCACCCGGGGTCGCTGCGGCCCACCGCGCTCTCGGCCTTGCGGTAGGCGTCCAGCACGGTGGCCGGGATGCCCGCCTCGGACCGGGCGAGGGCGACGAGGGGGTCGAGCTTCTTCCCGGGCTTCAGGAGTTCGGGCGGCTTCGGGGACCGCAACGGCGGCAACTCCGTGTGGTAGACGTCGTCCCCCGGCACCTCGGTCCACACCACCTCGTCGGAGGACGCCGCCTTCTCCTTTTGGGGCTCGGGCACCGGGAACCCCGGGGCCTGGGACGCGGTGAGCGCGGTCATCGCGGCGACGGCGGTGGCCGTGGTGCCGAGCCGGCGGCGCACCGTGCGGTGGAAGCTCATGCGGATTCCCTTCGCTCAGCGGGTGAACGTGTCGATGGCGGCGATCAGCCAGGTGTCCCCGCGGCGGACGGCGTCCACGGCGAACATGGCCGCCGCGTACGTCGTCTCCTCGTCCTTGCCCGTACGGGTGTTGCTCTGGTCGGCGAAGATCAGCAGGCGGGCGCGGTCGCCGTCCAGGAACTCGACCCCGCTCTCGGTGACGGTGGTGGTCAGGACGAGCTTCTGCTCCGGGGCCTGCTCCCGGACGTCGGCCAGCATGTCCTTGTGCTGCTGCACGGCCCGGCCGGTCAGATAGGTACTGGCCGCGCGGTCGGACCGGGCGGGCGAGGCGTAGTCGTAACTGAACACCGCGCCGACCGCCTCGCTGATCCGGCCCTTCACCTCGCTGGTGCCGGCGATGTCGGTGAGCGCGGAGTTCTGCCGGGCGGGCTCGTCGCGGAGGCTGCTCGCCGAGGTGAACGCCCAGGCGGCGACGGCCCCGAGGAGCACGGTGAGCGCGCAGAGCACGGCGGGCAGGGTGATGCGGAGTCGGGAGGCCTGGCGGCGGGGGCCGTCGTCGGGGTTGCTGTCGCCGGCGGTGTCGGTTTCGGCTTCCGTGGCATCAGTGGCCGGGGCGGCCGGTGGGCCGGGCTCGGTCGTGGTGACCGGGCCGGCGGTCGGCCCGGAGACCGGTTCCGATCCGGTCTCCGCCGTACGTGAAGGGGTTGTGGCCAGCCTGCGGCGGCGGTTGACGAGGTGACGGGTCGTCGACATGGGTGGATCCTCTCCGGGGCGTACGGGGTGGGCGGGGTGCGGCCGGGAAATCAGCTGCCCGTGGAGCCGACGGGCGCCTGGCCCAGCGCGCTGAGCTTCCACCCCCCGGAGGTCCGGGTGAGGGTGCCGAGCAACCGGCTCTCCTTCACGGCCGGTTCGCCCTTGGGCGCGGTGACCGTCACCCGGAGCGCCACCATCACCCCTGCCCGGCCCGCCCGTTGGTCCAGTTCGGTCACCGCGCCGGAGAGGACCTTCGCCGTGCTCACGGTCTTCGCCTCGGCGATCTGCTTCGCGAACGCGTCCCGTCCGTCGACGAGTTGGCGGTGCAGGTCGCCGGTGGTGGACTGCTCCCAGCTGTCGAGCCCCTGCTCCAGCGCCTTGTGGTCCAGGGTGTTCATGTTCTGCACCGCCTGCTCCCCCGCCGCCAGCGCGTCGTCCCGCGCCCGCGCGAAGGACGCCGCGTCGTCGTGCGAGGCCGCGTAGCGCTGCCAGCCGCCCGAGCCCGCGGCTCCGGCCGCGCAGACCACCAGGGCGAGGGCGGCGAGCAGGAGCGGGTTTCTCGTCCCGGTGGTCCTGCGCGTCTCCGTCTTCGTTGTCGTCGTCCGCCGCCGTGCCATGTGCTGCCTCTCCCCTGCCTGCCGAACCGGGCCCGTCCGCCATCGCCGCCGGGCCGCCGTCATATGGAGCCGATCTCGACGATCCACCAGCGCCCGTCGCGCAGTTCGGCGACCACCGTGAGCTGCGCGGAGGCGGTGGTGGGAGTGCGGCCCCGGCGTTCGTGGACCTGGTCGAGGAAGACCAGGAGGTGTGCGCTGTCGTCGGTCAGCCGGGTCACACCGGCTCGGACGACCTCGGTGGTGAGCGTCAGCTTCTGGTCGGCGGACTGCCGCTCGACCTGGCCGAACAGCGCCGCGTACTGCTGGAGCGCCTTGCCCGCCAGGACCTCCTTCGCTGCCGCCCGCGTGGCCGCGGTGGCCCCGGGCCCGTACGAGAAGACCTTGCTGAGCGCGCTGCTGACATCGCCCGTGACGCGGGTGGTCGCCACCGCGTCGGTGAGCGCCAGGTTCGCCGTGGCCGGGGTGTCGCGCAGCTGGCGCCCCTCGGCGTACAGAGCGCCGCCCGTGGCGAGGAGGGCCACCGTCAGCAGGGCGCCGAGGACGCGCGGCCACCGGCGGCGGTCCGCGTCCGCGCCGTCTCGCGGGTCCGGCGCCCGCGTCTCGGTCTCCTCGACCCCGGGGTCGGGGCCGAGGGCGACATCGCTGTTCACCGTCGCCGTTCCTCCGCTCTCTCTCCCGCTCGCTCTCACCGGCCACCGCCCGTCCCGATCGCCGTGAGCGCCTTGACCTTCCAGCCGTCGGCCGTGCGGGCGAGGGTCACCCCGAACCGTTTGCGCTGGGTGCCGGCCGCGCCGGAGCGCGGGGTGACCTCGACGTCCACGGTGGCGATCAGCTCCGCCGTACCGGTGCGCTCGTCCAGTGCGGTGAGCGCCGCCGCGGTGACCTTGCCCCGGGCCGTGTCGCCCGCCGCCGTGAGGGACTTCGCGTCGGCCTTACGGGTCCGCGCCAGCTCGTCGTGGAGCGGCCCGGTGGAGGAGTCCAGCCAGGCCCGTAACCCGTCGTCGACCCGCCGCGCGCTCTTGCCGTCCAGGCTGTTCAGCGTCGCGAGGTGCCGTTTGCCCTCGGCCAGGGCCGTGTCGCGGGCCTTCGCGTAGGAGAGGGAGCGGTCGCCGCGCGCCTGCCCGTACGACCAGGCCCCCAGCCCGCAGACCAGGGCGGCGACGAGCAGGACGGCCCAGCCGCCCAGGTGCCGGGCGCGGGGGGTCATGAGCCGCCTCCCAGGCCCAGCAGCCCGGCCATGCCCTCGGCCGGCGGCTGTGCGGTCGCGGCCGTGCCGGCCACGGCTCCGGGCAGCTTCATCGAGCCCGGGACGGCCGGTTCCGGCACCGGGCCGCCCTTGGGGGCGTTGGCGCTGCCCCGGACGTTGATGCCGGTGCCGGGCGAGGACGTGCAGCGGGCGGCGGTGTTCACGGCGGGCCCGGCCGAGGTGTCGAGGCCGTTGCGGTAGACCGTGCCGCCGTAGCCGGCGGTGCAGGGCAGCGGTTCGAAGAAGGTGACGGACATCCCGAACCGGGCGCCGTCGTCGTCGACCGCGCTCGCCCCGGCGGCGGCGACGGCGGGGAGTTTCACGAGGAGTTCCTCCAGGCCGCGTTGGCGGGTGACGGCCACTTCCGATGTGGTGAGGAGGTTGGCGACGACGACGCCGAAGGCCGGGTCCACGTCGCGCAGCAGTCCGCTGATCTGGACGGCGGCGTCCGGAGTGGTCGCGATGAGGCGGCGCAGGTCGCCGTCGGAGCCCTTGAGTTCGGCGGCCAGCTCCTTCGCGCCCCTGGCGAAGCCCTTCAGTGCCCTGCCCTGCTCGGCCTGGGTGCGCAGGACCTGCTCGCCGTCGGCCATCAGCCGGGTGGTGACCGGCAGGGCCTTGTCCGCCGCCTCGATGAAGTCGCCGCCGGTGTCCAGCAGGACCTGGAGGTCGTCGCCGCGCCCTTCGAAGGCGGCCCCGAACTCCTCGACGACGGTCCGCAGGCTCTCCAGGTCCACCGAGCTCGCCAGGTCGTCGACGCTGGTGAGTACGTCGGTGGGGGGTGCGGGAATGGTGGTGTCGGCTTCGTCGATGACCGAGCCGTTGCCCAGGAAGGGGCCCTCCGCCCGCGTGGGCCGCAGGTCGACGTACTGCTCGCCGACCGCCGAGAGGTTCGCGACGACGGCCGTGAGGCTGTCCGGGATCCGCGGGGCGTCCTTCTCGATCCGCAGCTCGGCCTCGACGCCGTCCTCGGTCAGCTCGATGGGGCCGACGCGGCCCACGGAGACGCCCCGGTAGGTGACGTTGGAGTGGGTGTACAGGCCGCCCGTCTGCGGGAGTTGGACCGTGACGGTGTAGTAGCTGCGCAGTCCGACGTAATGGCCGAGGTCGGCGTAGCGGACGCCCAGGTAGCCGAGGACGAGGACGGCGATGACGAGGAAGGCGAGGTTCTTCAGCCGGACGGCGAGGGTGATCACTCGGTCGCCTCCTTCGTGGTCTTCGGCGTGCCCGGAGCGGTGCTCCTCGGCGTGCCCGACACGGCGGGCAGCGGGAGCGGGAGGGGCAGCGCGCCCTTGGTCGACGCGGCCGGTCCCTCGCCCTCGGCCGGGGGCTGGGGGATGCCCGGGGGTCCGGGGTGAGGGCCGGGACGATCTGCGTGCCGGGCATGGCCGTCACGTCCAGGTAGACGTTGAGGTAGTCGCCCTTGACGCCGCGCAGTACCTCGTCCGTGAAGGGGTAGGTCAGCAGCACCTGGAGCGAGTTCGGCAGGTCCTGACCGGAGTCGGCGAGCGCTTTGAGGGTCGGGGCGAGCGCCTTGAGGTCGGCGATCATGTCGGCCTTGCTCCGGTTGATGGTGTCGACGGCGACCGTGGACAGGGTGTCGAGGGAGCGCAGCATGGTCAGCAGGGAGCCGCGCTGTTTCTCCAGGACCTTGAGTCCGGGGCTGAGTCCGGTGAGGACGGTGCCGACGTCCTGTTTCCGGGTGGCGAGGGTGGTGGCGAGCCGGTTGACCCCGTCGAGGGCCTGGGTGATGTCGCCCTTGTTCTCGTCCAGGTTGGTCACGAGGGTGTCGACCCGGTTGAGCACGGAGCGGATCTGCGGTTCCTGCCCGGCGAGCGCCTTGTTGAGCTCGGTGGTGATGGTCTTGAGCTGGTTGACGCCACCCCCGTTGAGGAGCAGGGACAGGGCTCCGAAGACCTCTTCGACCTCGGGGTTCCGGTTGGTGCGGGAGACGGGGATCCGTCCGCCGCTCGCGAGCGTTCCGTGGGCGGTGCCCTCGGGGGGCGGGGCGAGCTGGATGAACTTCTCGCCGAGCAGGCTGGACTGTTCGAGCCGGGCGTAGGCGTTGGCGGGAAGCTTGACCTCGCCGTTGACCTGCATGGTGACCCGGGCCCGCCAGCCGTCCGGGGCCAGCGCGATCTTCGTGACGCGCCCCACGGACACGTCGTTGACCTTCACCGAGGACTGCGGGGCGAGGCTGAGGACGTCGCCGAACTCGGCGGTGACCTCGTACGGCCGGTCGCCCAGGTCCGCGCCGCCGGGCAGCGGTATCTGCTCGATGCCGGTGAAGGAGGGTGCGTCGGGGCGGACCACGACCAGGGCGATCAGCGCACCGGTGGCGAGCAGCGCGACGGCGCCGACGGCCGCGCGTGCGGCGGGTCTGCGCCGGATCTCGTCGTTCATCGCCCTGCCCCCTTCTCCTGGCCGGTCTCGCCGGACGTGCCTGCCCTACCGGCCCTGCCCGGCTTGCCGGGCTGCTTCTCGGGGGTGCCGTAGACCGTGCCGACCTCCGGCAGCGGCAGGACGGGCAGCGTCTTGCGGCGGGTCGCGTCCACGGGGGCGAGGCCGGTGAGCCGGCTCGCCGCGGCGGCGGCCCCGGCCTCGACGAGCGGTCCGCCCATGGACAGTTCATTGAGGTTGGTCCGCCCGTTGAGGGTGCGGTTGGCCGGGTCGTAGGCGTTCAGGACGTTGCCCGCGGCGAGCGGCAGGGTGTCCATCGCCTCGGCGAGCGAGGCGCGCTGGTCGACGAGCGCCTGGGTGACCGGCACCAGGGCCTCGACGTTCTTCTTGAGCGAGCCGCGGTTCTTGGCGATGAAGGTCTTGACCTGGCCGAGGGCGGTGCCGAGCTCCTTCAGGGCGGCGCTGAGGTTCTTCTTGTCGTCGGCGAGGAAGGAGGTGACCGTGTTCAGCTGCTGTTCGGCGTTGCGGACGTCGCCGTCGTTCTCCTTGAGCATGGTGGTGAAGCCCTGGAGGTACTTGAGGGTGTCGAACAGGTCGCCGCTGCTCTTGTCGAGCGTCTTGGTGGCCTTGCCGAACTGCTCGATGGAGTCACCGATGGCCTTGCCGTTGCCGTCGAGGTTCTTCGCCCCGGTGTCCAGGAGCCGCGCGAACGCCCCGTTCGCATTGGCCCCGTTGGGGCCGAGGGCGGTGGAGAGTTCGGTGATGGAGGCGTACAGCTCGTCGACCTCGACGGGGGTGGCGTTGCGGGCCGCGGGCAGCACCGCGCCGTCGGCGAGCCGGGGGCCGCCGTCGTAGGCCGGGGCGAGCTGGATGTAGCGGTCGGCGACGAGGCTGGGGGCGACGACGACGGCGTGGGCGTCCTTGGGGACGTCGATGCCCTTGTCGAGGCGCAGGACGACCTTCACCTCCTTGCCGCGTGGCTCCACCGAGTCGACGGTGCCGGCCTTGACGCCGAGGATCCGCAGGTCGGATCCGGCGTAGACGCCGGTGGCCCGGTCGAAGTAGGCGGTGACGGTCCTCTTCCCGTCCTCCTCCAGGGCGCTCACGCCGGTGGCGGCCACGACGGCGACGACGGCGAGTCCGGCGCCGATGCCGGTGATGCGGGTGCGTCTCATGTCAGCGGCCCCCTTGCTGCCGGGGTGGCATGCATCCGGTCGCCGGGGATGTGCCGGCGGGAAGGTAGTTCTTGGGCACGACGCCGCAGACGTAGTTGTCGAACCAGCGCCCGCTGCCGAGGGTGTTGCCGACGAGGCGGCTGTAGGAGCCGGTCGTGGCGAGGATCTTGTCCAGGCTCTTGCGGTTCTTCACCAGGACGGCGGTGACCCGTCCGAGGGAGGCCAGGGTCGGCCCGAGCTGCTTGTCGTTGTCCTTGACGAGTCCGGTGAGCTGGGTGCCGAGGTCGCGGGTGCCGGTGAGCAGCAGATGGATGGAGTCGCGGCGGGCCTGGATCTCGCCGAGCAGCAGGTTGCCGTCCTCCAGGAGCGTCTCGAAGCTGCTCTTCTTCCCGTCGAGGGTCCGGGTCAGCTTCTTGCTGCTGCTGAGCAGGGTGGCGAGCTGGGCGTCGCGTTCGGAGACCGTACGGGAGAGGGCGGAGAGCCCGTTCGCGGCGTTGCGGACGTGGGGCGGGGAATCCTTGAAGGTGGCGGAGATCGTCTCGAAGCTCTTGGCGAGCTGGTCGGTGTCGATCTCGCCGATGGTCTCGCCGAGCCCGTTGAACGCCTGGGTGACGTCGTACGGGGAGGTGGTGCGGCTCGCGGTGATGCGGGAGCCGGGGTCCTGCGGGGCGTCGCCGAGGGGGTCGACGGCGAGGTACTTCTCGCCGAGCAGGGTCTTGATGGCGATGCCGACGGTGGAGGAGCCGCCGATCCAGGCGTCCTTGACCCGGAAGTCGACCCGGACCTTCGCGCCGTCGAGGGAGACGCCGGTGACCTCGCCGACCTTCACTCCGGCGATGCGCACCTCGTCGCCGTCGTCGAGTCCGGCGGATTCGGTGAAGTCGGCGCTGTAGGTGGTGCCGTTGTCGACGAAGGGCAGGGAGTCGGCGCGCCAGGCGGTGAGGCCGACGAGGGCCAGGACGAGGAGCCCGACGACGGCGACGGCGACCGGGTTGCGTTCCCTGATGGGGGTGAGTCTCATGCCAGGCACCTCGGTTGGGTGATCGCGATGCCGGTGGGCGGCTTGCTGCCGTCGTCATGGGTGACGCCGCTGACCTTCGCCTCGCAGAGGTAGAGGTTGAGCCACGATCCGTAGGACGTCAGCCGGCTGATGGCCGCCATCTTGGCCGGGGTCTTCTGGAGGAAGTTCTCGATCTGCGGAGTGCCCTTCTCCAGCTGGCCGCTGAGACGTCCGAGTTGGCGGATGTCGTCCTTGAGGGGCTTCCTGCCGTCCTGGAAGAGGTCGGCGGTGACGGTGGTGAGCGCGCCCATCGCGGTGATGGCCTCGCCGAGCGGTTCGCGGTCGCCGGAGAATCCGGTGACGAGCTTCTGGAGGGTGACGACGAGGTCGTCGAAGCCTTCCTCACGGTCGTTGACCGTCTTGAGGACCGTGTTGAGGTTCGTGATCACCTCGCCGATCACCTTGTCCTTGGCGGCGACGGTCGTGGTGAGCGAGCCGACGTGCCGCAGGATGCTGTCGACGGTGCCGCCCTCGCCCTGGAGGACCTGGACGATGGAGCCGGCGAGCTGGTTGACGTCGGGCGGCGACAGTCCCTCGAAGAGCGGCTGGAAGCCGTTGAAGAGCTGGGTGAGGTCGAGGGCCGGGGTGGTGCGGGAGAGCGGGATGGTGTCGCCGGGCGCGAAGGTCCGGCCCACGGGCCCGGCGCCCTGGTCGAGGTCGACGTACCGCTGGCCGACCATGTTGAGGTACTTGATGGACGCGGTCACCGAGGCGGGGAGGTCGCGCCCCTTGCGTACGGCGAAGGCGACTTCGGCGACGCGCCGGTCGGCGACCCGCACGGATTCGACCTGTCCGACCTTCACACCGGCGATCCGGACGCTGTCGCCGGGGATGAGGCCGGTGGCGTCGGTGAACCGCGCCTTGTACGTGGTGGTGTCGCCGACGCCCGTGTTGGCGATGGAGAGGCCGAGGACGGTGGTGGCCAGCACGGTGACGACGATGAAGACGAGGGACTTGGTGATCGGTCCCGCGAGCGAGCGGCGTTTCACTTGAGTTTCACCTCCGCACCGCGGAAGGCCGGGCCGATGAGCACGCTGCTCCAGTCGGGCAGGTCTCCCGGCCGGACCTTCAGCGAGGGGGCGACCAGTTCGTTCACGAGCTGGGACTCCTGGGGCGAGTTGGGCAGCCCGAGCGCGGTGTCCGTGCCTCCGCCGTCGTCCTGGGTGGGCGGGGGCGCGATGACGTCGGCGGCCCGGCGGTTGTCGGCGGTCGGGGCGTGCTTGCCGATGTACGGCACCGAGTAGCACTGGGGGCCGCCCGTGGCGTTGTAGGCCGGGGCGTCCCTGCCGGGGATGTACTTCCCCTTCGAGGGCACGGACTTGACCGACACATGCAGCCCCGGCTCATTGGTTCCCTTGCCGAGCGCCTTGTCCATGGCGGGCACGAAGCCGGCCATGGTGCGCAGGGTGCAGGGGAACGACTCGGCGTATTCCGCGAGGAGTTCGAGGGACGGCCTGCTCGCGGCGGAGAGCCGGATGAGGTTGTCCTTGTTCTCCCGCAGGAAGGAGGTGACCTCCTGGGCGGCGGCCGTGGTGGTGCCGTGGAGGGCAGCGAGCCGCGCCTCCTCGTCGGCGAGGGTGGAGCTGGTGACCGTGGCGTCCCTCAGCGCGTCGAGGACGTCCGGCGCCGCGTCCGCGTACAGCGTGCTCACCTTGACGAGTTCCTTGATGTCGGCGTTGAGGGTGGGGAGTTGGGGGTTGAACTTCTCCAGGTGGCGATCCAGCGTGGTCAGCGTCTCGCCGAGGCGGTCACCGCGTCCCTCCAGCGCCCGTGACACGGCGTTGAGGGTGGCGGAGAGCTTCTCGGGCTTCACGGCGGTCAGCAGCGGCAGGACGTTGTCGAGGACCTGTTCCAGCTCGATGGCGTTGCTGGAGCGGTCCTGCGGGATGACGGCCCCGGCCCGCAGGGTGGTGGCCGCGGGGATACGGGGCGGGACGAGCGCGACGAACCGGGCGCCGAAGAGGGTGGTCGGCAGCATCTGGGCGGTGACGTCGGCCGGGACCTGGCCGAGCCTGTCGCGGTCGACGGCCAGGGTGAGGCGGGCGCCGTCGCCGTCGGTGGCGATGGAGCGGACCTGCCCGATGACGACGCCGCGGAGCTTCACATCGGCGCCCTTGTGCATCTCGTTGCCGACCGGTCCGGTGCGGACGGTGACGGTGGCGTCGTCGGTGAAGTCCTTCTCGTACACGGAGACCGAGACCCACACCAGGACGGCGGGCACCAGCAGGAAGGCGACCCCGGCCAGGCGCCGGCGGATGGTGCGGGTGCTGGATGTACGCATCAGCCGGCCACCTTCACCGTCGTCGTGGCGCCCCAGATGGCGAGCGAGAGGAAGAAGTCGGTGACGCTGATGAGCACGATGGCGTTGCGTACCGAGCGGCCGACCGCCACGCCCACGCCGGCCGGTCCGCCGGTGGCGTGGAAGCCGTAGTAGCAGTGGGCGAGGATCACCAGCACGCTGAAGATCAGCACCTTGAGCACCGACAGCAGGACGTCCTGGGGGGAGAGGAAGAGGTTGAAGTAGTGGTCGTAGGTGCCCGCCGACTGGCCGTTGAAGAAGATGGTGATCCAGCGGGAGGCGACGTACGAGGAGAGCAGCCCGATCGCGTACAGCGGGATGATCGCGACGACTCCGGCGATGATCCGGGTGGTCACGAGGTAGGGCATGGACCGGACGCCCATCGCCTCCAGGGCGTCGACCTCCTCGTTGATCCGCATCGCGCCCAGCTGGGCGGTGAAGCCCGCGCCGACGGTGGCGGACAGGGCGAGCCCGGCGACCAGGGGGGCGATCTCCCGGGTGTTGAAGTAGGCGGAGACGAACCCGGTGAAGGCCGAGGTGCCGATCTGGTTGAGGGCGGCGTACCCCTGGAGTCCGACGACCGTGCCGGTGAACAGGGTCATCGCGATCATCACGCCGATGGTGCCGCCGATGACGCCGAGTCCGCCACTGCCGAAGGCGACCTCGGCCAGCAGCCGTTGCACCTCGCGCAGATAGCGGCGCAGGGTGCGCGGGATCCAGACAAGTGCCCTCACGTAGAAGGTGAGTTGGTCACCCGATCGGTCGAGCCAGTTCAGCATGGCCATCGGTCAGCTCCCCTTCGCGGGGACGATCTCGAGGTAGATCGCCGTGAGGACCATGTTCACGAAGAACAGCAGCATGAAGGTGATGACGACGGACTGGTTGACCGCGTCGCCGACCCCCTTGGGGCCGCCGCGCGGGTTGAGTCCCCGGTAGGCGGCGACGATGCCGGCGATGAAGCCGAAGATCAGGGCCTTGACCTCGCTGATGTAGAGGTCGGGCAGCTGGGCGAGGGCGGAGAAGCTCGCGAGATAGGCGCCCGGGGTGCCGTCCTGCATGATCACGTTGAAGAAGTAGCCGCCGAGCGTGCCGACCACCGAGATCAGCCCGTTGAGCAGGACGGCGACGAGCATGGTGGCCAGGACCCGGGGGACGACAAGGCGCTGGATGGGCGAGACGCCCATGACCTCCATCGCGTCGAGTTCCTCGCGGATCTTGCGGGAGCCGAGGTCGGCGCAGATCGCGGAGCCGGCGGCGCCGGAGATCAGCAGCGCCACGATGAGCGGGCTCGCCTGCTGGATCACCGCGAGGACGCTGGCACCGCCGGTGAAGGACTGGGCGCCGAGCTGCTGGGTGAGGGAGCCGACCTGGAGGGCGATGACCGCGCCGAACGGGATGGAGACGAGGGCGGCGGGCAGAATGGTGACGCTCGCGACGAACCAGAACTGCTCGATGAACTCCCGCACCTGGAAGGGCCGGCGGAAGATGGCCCGAGCCACGGCGACGGCGAGCGCGAACAGCTTCCCGGTCTCGCGGAGCGGGGCGAGCAGCCGGGAGGGGCGGCGCCGGCCGGGGATCTTTACGGCAGCCTTCCGTAAGGTGGCCGGCGGGGGCTTCTCGGGCGGCTCGGGCGGCCGCACCGGCATCGGGGCGGTCACGCGCGCGCACCTCCCGCGGCCGGGGCGTAGCTGTCGAGGATGGCCGTACGGGCGGCCTCCGGCAGCTGGCCCATCATCGACATGACCCGCTCGCGTCGGCGCAGCGCTCCCTGGCGTACGGGCATCCCGGGCGAGGGCTCCAGCTGGGGGACGACGGTGCGGGGCCGGTGGGCAGCGGGACGGTGTCGGCCGCCTGCTCGGCGGCGAGGGTGGCGGCGTCCTTCTCCTCGGACATGCCGATGGGTCCTTCGCGGCGTCCGGCGAGGAACTGGGAGACGACCGGGGTGTCGCTGGTGAGCAGCACCTCGCGCGGGCCGAAGGTGACGAGATTGCGGCAGAACAGCATGCCCATGTTGTCGGGTACGGTCGCCGCGATGTCGAGGTTGTGGGTGACGATGAGCATCGTCGCGTCGATCTGCGCGTTGAGGTCGATGAGGAGCTGCGAGAGATAGGCGGTGCGGACCGGGTCGAGACCGGAGTCCGGCTCGTCGCAGAGGATGATCTGGGGGTCCAGCACGAGGGCGCGGGCGAGGCCGGCCCGCTTGCGCATACCGCCGGATATCTCGCCCGGCAGCTTTCCCTCGGCTCCGAGGAGCCCGACGATGTCGATGCGTTCCATCACGATGCGACGGATCTCGGATTCCTTCTTGCGGGTGTGCTCGCGCAGCGGGAAGGCGATGTTGTCGAAGAGCGACATCGAGCCGAAAAGGGCCCCGTCCTGGAACATGAGGCCGAAGAGTTTCCGGGTCTCCATGATGTCGCGTTCCGGGCTGTTCACCATGTCGACGCCGTTGATGAGGACGCGTCCCTGTTCGGGCTTGAGAAGCCCGATGATGGATTTCAGAAAGACGGTCTTTCCGGTTCCGGAAGGGCCGAGCATGACGCTCACTTCACCGGCGGGCAGGGTGAGGCTGACGTCCTGCCAGATGTTCTGCTTGCCGAAGGACTTCGTCAGGCCCTCGACGACTACTTCGATTCCCATCGGCCCTCCCTCGAAGTGGCGGTGAACGTTTTCATCGGTTGACGCTCCGGCTCTGAGAAAGGCGATGGCGGCTCGTCACACATGCACCAGGGGGCGCACGTTATGTCCGCCGAAACCGCCAGGGCAAGCCGTTGAACAGCGGATTTCAACGAACCGGGGGTGGTGATCGGATCACTTGTCATTCGGTGACAAGCCCGGTTCCCCGTCTTGTCGGAATCTGCGCAAGCGCTTGACCCACCGGTCCCGGGCACCCCGGCACCGAAGGGGAGCGAACCGGGCCCGGGCAGGCCCGACGAGCAGGTGCGCGGGCGCTTTCGATCGGCACATCTGGGACGCTACGGGCCGGTAACCTGACTTCGCAATACTGGGTACAGATTTTCCTCGGCAAGAATTCACGAGGCCCCCGTGATTGTCTGCGGATGAGTAATCCGGTGGCCAAACCTGTCGGATGATGAGGAATCGGAGGCCGACGGTCGGCCGGGGGCCGGTCCCGGGGAACAAAAAATGAGCCCTTCCGGCCGGGGGACCGGAAGGGCTCGATCGCCTTTCAGCTGTCGGCGGCCGGAGAGCCGCACACGCTCACCGCTCGGGCTTCGGCTTCCTCGGCGGGCAGTCCGGCCCTCCGGGTTCGTGGCCACGCACAGGGGCGCCTGGGTCATCTTGGTGTAGTTGTCGGCCTTCTTGCCCGGGCTGGAGATGGCCGAGGTGAAGATCGGGTCGAGGTCCTCGGTCGCACCGCACCCCTCGAAGGGCGGGATGTGGGCGTACCCGTTCAGGGTGCCGCCGTACGCCACGAGGTAGCCGGCCGGCGGGTAGCTCTGGCCGTACCCCTTCAGGACCTGCTCGAAGGGGCGTTCGGTGCGGCAGTCGGGGCCCACGTCCAGGGGCACACCGTTCACCTCGACGTCGGAGAGCCGCATGACGAGCTGGGCCGTGACCGTGGTCTCCTCCGGGTAGGTCGGCGTGTTGGTGACCGTGTGCGTGTGGATCGCGGCCGGGGGGCCCACCTGCTCCAGGGTCATGGTGGCGGTGGTCGGCATGAACCCGTAGCTGAGGAACGTGGCCTTCGTCGGCGGGAGTTGGCGCTTCCCCCGGTAGTCGAAGTCGACCTCGGAGCTGACGTCGACGGTGGAGGCGCAGGAGTCGTTGATGTAGCGCTTGTTCAGCACCACCTTCATGAACGCGGGCCCCAGCGCCGCCGCGCCGTCCAGCTTGGCGGCGTTGGCGTAGCCGGCCGCGTAGGTCTCGGCGGTGGTCATCACCCACTCGGGCGGGATCTCGATCGGGCAGCTGCCCGGGTCGTCCTCCAGGGCTTCGCGCCGCTTCTCGGTGAGGGCGTCGATCTTCTCCCGTGCGGTGGGCGGCAGCCCCTCGGCCGGGCGGGTGGGTGCCGGCTCCGGTGCGGGGTCGCTCTCGCCGGGCCGGGGTGCGGGGGCGGTGGGGTCCTGGTCGCCGCGGATCGCGATGGCGGCCAGTTCCGGCTCCTGGCCGGGGCCGGGGCGCAGGCGACGTCGAGCCCGGGGGGCGTGGTCGGCTCTCCGGCCTCCGTGAGCGAGGTGAGCGCGAGGGCGAGCGCTTCGGGGGCGAGTGTCGCGCGTCCCGGGCTGCCGAAGGCGACCGTCGGCACGTCCCCGGTCGCGGTGAGGGTCAGCGTGCCGTCGCTCTCCCCGGCGCCCTCGCCCTCTCCTTCGCCCTCGGCCGGCGTGGGCAGGTCCGTCGGCGGGGCGGTCAGGTTCTGCCAGGAAGCGTCGGCGGACCTGTCGCCGACGGTGTTGCGGACGGTGAGCCGTGCGACGGCCGACAGGGCGGCGGCGTCCAGGTCGGCGAACCGGGCGAGCGCCGTCGGTGGCAGGGTCACCTCGACCGCCACCTGGGCGGGGCGGATCTCCTCGCCCGTACGGGCCGAGGTGGGGAGGACCGCCGAGACGACGACGTCCACCTCCTCGGGCCCGGAGGGGAAGGGGCAGGTGTAGCGGAGGGATACCTCCGACTTCTGTTCCGCGGCGGCCGATTCGGCGCTGGGAACGAGCGCGGTGGCGACGACCAGCGCCCCGCCCACGGCCCAGTGGATCGGTCGTCTCGCTGCGGCGCGTGCATCGACGGTCATACGGGTGTGTCCTTCCGGCGCGCGTGGGCCCAGGGCGGGCGGCTGCGGAGCGGGTCCGGTGGGTGCGGCGGCTCTGCGGGCGGCGGCCGGGCGGGCCGCGGGCGGACTTCGGGGCGGAGTCGGACGTCCGGCGGCCCCTACCGACGGGTACGGTACGCACGCCGACGACGCTCTGGGAAGGGCCCGGTTCCCGATCGGATCACCGGCGCGCGGACTTTGGCAGCGGGTGACAATCCGCCGCCGCGCCCCTTGTCGGCGGGTGCGCGAAATCGTGCCCGGCCGTCGGGTGCGCACGGCCGGGCACGACATTCAGACGCGGTACGTCATCGGCGCGGGATCAGCCGCTGATGACCGGGGACTTGCCCGTGGTAGCACTCACCAGGGAGTACAGGCCCTGGAAGCTGGCGGTGGTGCCGACGATGCCGCAGCCGCCGCCGACCTTGTTGGCGATGGACAGGGTGAGCCCGCCGCCCGCCGTGTTCAGGGTGCCGTTGCTGCCGCCCGCGGTCGGGTTGTTGTACTTGGCCGCGACCTTGCCGGTGACGTTGAAGGTGCAGGGGCCGAGGATGCTGCTCCCGGACACCTTCGCCTTGATCGCTCTGATCTCACCGGTCACCTGGCCCGTGGAGTTGGTGCCGGCGCCCGCCGCGTAGTCCAGGCCCCAGATCTCCCACGACGGGGTGGTGGTGACGGTCCAGGTGGAGCTGAACGGGCCCGTGCACGGCGAGTTGAACGAGATCGCCGTGATGGAGGCGAGCTTGGCCGGGCTGCCGGCGACCGGGGAGGTCGGCGCGTTGCCCGAGGCGGCGGAGGTCGCGCACTGGATCTTGTTGCCGTTGTTGTCGGTCAGGACGGTCACTCCGGCGCTGCCGTTGAAGTTGCCGGTCGGGGTGATCGTCCAACTGGTCGGCGCGGCGACGGCCGACGGGGCGGCCAGCACGACGGATGCCGCGGCGGCACCGATCGCGGTGAGGACACCGGTTCGCTTGAACATGGGGGTACTCCCTTTTCTCGTCCCGTTGGGGATTCGGCTGAACGTGACTGGAGAGAGATTCGTGCGCTGTGTTCGCCGGGCCGGACGGTACGGCGTTCGGCGGGTCCACGGGGTGCCGGACGGTGCGGCACGCGGCGGGGTCCGCGAGCAGGGGCCTGCGGTGCGCGGACCAGGACGTGGGGACGGGTGGCCGCATCACCTCCTCGTGCGGGTGGAGTGTGGGGACGGCCTACCGCTTCGCGGAGTGCCAGAATTCGGACAGCTTCCGGCCCTCGTTCGGCGCGAGGCCCGCGGGGTCGTAGGGGCTGCCGAAGTACGTGGTGGTGGCGTCGAGCGTCACGCTGTTCTTCCCGGCGGCGGACGGGAGGCCGGTCTTGAGGTTCACCGCCCAGTCCAGGAGCCCGGCGCCGCAACCGCTTGCGCCCGGTACGGCGAACGTGGCGTCGCCCTGGTCGGCGCCGTCGAAGGTGTAGCGCCCCATCTCGCCCTCGTCGTCGTTCGGCGTCCCGTCGGCTCCGAACCGCTGGAGCGAGAGGGTCGGCGCCGTGACGTTCTCGGGCTTGAGGAGCACCGGGTTGGCGGTGGTCCCGATGTAGCACTTGTCACCCAGGAGCGGATTCTTGAGGTGGATACGCACCGGGATGGTGAGAATGGGCTCACCGGTGGAGAAGGCCGCGCTCATATTGAAGTCGCGTGGCGCTCCGGCCGGTTCGATGGTGGCCGTCACCCGGTTGAGATTGTTGTCCGTCAGCTGACGGCAGATTCCCGATACGAGGGGAATCCCGCTGGGACACATCAGCCCGAGCAGCCCGCCGGGAATCTCGGCCGGGTCCGCCGTCAGGGCCCCTTCGGGCGGGGCCACCAGCGAGGCGGTGCCGTCGGCGCGCTGGATGACGCCGAGCTGCAGATCGGTGTGGCGGGTGGAGACCACACTCTTGCCGAGCGTGATGGATCCGGCGGCCGAGCTCGACGCGATGCAGGTCGCGATGGTGTTCACACCGTCGGCGGCCAGCATGGCGGGCGCGTCGACCGGGCAGCGGTCGAAGGGGGCCCAGTCGCCGTTGAGCTGGGTGGCGGCGGTGGCCGAGCCGGTGGAGAGCAGGGCGCTGAATGCCGTGAACGCCGCGAGCAGACCTACGCGGGTTCGATTGGAAACGGATCTCATGTCGTCCCCTCTGTCGGCCGCCGTGGCGCGGCCTCGTGCACGAAGTTGACCGGTTCTGCAACGCATGCCCGCACCGCGACGACCGTCGGCGGCGTTGGGGCCCCGGGCGGCCCGGGGGCGGAGGATCGGAGCATCAAATTTCGGGCAGATTTCATGACCGAATTGACCGAGGCGTGATGTTACTCGCGGGAAACAGGGCGACACAATCCGTCCGGCTAAGATTCTTTGCACCGCACTCTTTTTGATCCGTTAATGAGCATCGAGGCACGCTCCCCTTATCAAGGAATGCGTATCCGGAGGCAGGGAATTAGGTACCGTCGACCGGAACCCCGCGCGCGGTGCACAGACGGGACCGGCGCTCCGGGAGACACGGAAGTCCGGCTCCCGCTCTCCGTCGGGTGGCATGGAATTTCGGCCAAGCGGCTCGAAGTCCCCCTCCAGGCACGGGCGTTCCCCCGCGTTCGCCGTGGTGAGCCGCCCGTACGCCCGGCCGCTCCCCGACGCGCCGGCTCCGGCCGGGCCATGCGGGGAAGAACTCGACGACAGCGGAACCGCTTTGTTGTCACCGCCTGAGCGGGCGGCCGAAATTCATTGTCCGAAAGCGCGCAGCAGCGCCCGACCTGCACGGAAGTCGCACAGTGCGGCCGAGATGTGTGCCCCCTGCACGTCGATCTTGTCCAAGTGGTGTGCAGCGCCTGTTCCTTGGTCTATCTTCGTCGCGGACTTGGTACGCACCTCTCGGTTCGTGGGAGCGCTTTCCCCCCACCGTCTCACCCCACCACCGGGCGCCGGGAGCAAGGGGATCTGTCATGCCACATCTCATACAGCCATTGGATACCGAAGACCCGCTCGGGCCGCTCCCGCAGGAATTCGCGGCGATCATGCGGCCCGAACTGCCGAGCCTCATCAAGGAAATCGGCGTCGAGGTCACCCGGGCGTATCCGGAGTACGCCCGGCTGCTCGACGGACCGAACGGTCAGGCCATCAGGGTGGGCGTGGAGCAGAGCCTCGCCTCCTTCGTGGATCTGGTGGCCGAGCCCTCCTCCCCCACCACACTCCGGGACGACATGTGCCGGCGCTTCGGACGGTTCGAGGCGTACGAGGGCCGGAGCATGGACACCCTTCAGGGGGCCTACCGGCTGGGCGCGCGGGTGGCGCTGCGCCGGGCGAAGAAGGTGGGGCAGAGCTACCACCTCTCCCCCACCTTGATGCTGAGCTTCGCCGACGCGCTCTTCGCCTACGTCGACGAACTGGAGTCGCTTTCCCGGGAAGGCTTCCTGGAGGCGCAGTCCCAGTCGGGCGAGCACAGCGAGGCGCTGCGCCGACGGCTGCTCCACCTGATCCTCGCCGGACGTCCGGCCCCCGGCAGCGCCATCGCCGATCTGTGCGAGCAGACCGGGTGGACGCTGCCCGAGGAGGTCACGCTGATCGCCGTGCGGGCCCCGGCGGAGCTGGACCGGCTCGCCGCGGACCGTGATCTGCTCGTCGACCTCAGCGCCCCTCAGCCGCATCTGCTCGTTCCCGGAGCGCTGGACGACGCGCGAAGATCCATGTTGATCCAGGCCCTGCCGACCGGGCGCATGGCGATCGGGCTGACCGTCCCCACGGCGCTGGCCTGCGAATCGATCCGCTGGGCCCGCCGGGTTCTGGAGCTCGTCGACTCCGGCGTCATCGACGACGCCCCGCTGATCCGCTGCGAGGACCACCTCATCACGCTGTGGCTGCTCTCCGACCCCGCGCTGCTGGACCAGCTCGCCCAGCGGGAACTGGCCGCCGTCGCGGGGATCAGCGCGACCCGCCGGGAGCGGCTGGTCGAGACGCTGCGGATCTGGCTCGACACCCGGGGCACCGCGGCGCAGATGGGTGCGCTGCTGGATGTCCACCCGCAGACCGTGCGCTATCGCATGCGCAGCCTGGAGACCATCTTCGGTGACCAACTCGTCGATCCGGAAAGCCGCTTCGCCACCGAGGCCGTGCTGCGCGCGCTGCGGCTCCGCTCCCGCGCGGCCGGCACGTCCCCCTGATCCGGATCACGTCCGGCGCGGCGGGTCAACTTACCGGCGCGTAAGGGGAAATAGACGGTCAGTCCCAAACGGTTGCGACACGGAGACGTATCCGGCGAGAAACCCGGAACCGCGTCCCGTACACAGGAGGGAGCCCGCCGCCCATCCGGCGACGGATCCCGTGTACCGCCTCCTGGCCAACCAGCGAAAAGGGAAACCCCCATGACCGCCTCGCACCTTCTCGTCCCCGTGCCGATCCCGGACCGGGTCGCCGCGCTGATCGGTTCGTGCATTCCGCCGCACATCCTCCAGGCGGAGTTCGACGCCGACTGCGCGGCCCGGGAGGTCCGCAGGTTCCGTGGGCCACGGCTGGGCGTCGAGGACCAGGCCGACCGCGAACAGGCCCTGTCGGACCTGGCCCGCGCCAACAAGGTGCTCGCCGCGCACCACCCCCACCTCGCCGTACTGCCCGGCTCGCCCTTCTGACCGGCCTTGCGGGACGTCACCACTCCCCTTACCTTACTTTCAAGTAAGTTTACTTCGGAGTAAGGAGTTGGCGTGGACGGAACCAGCAGCGGCGACCTCACCGAGGATCTGTCCGCGCTCGACTTCGCCGCGGTCGCCCCCGAGGAGTTCGCACGGATCGTCAAGAGCCTGTCCGCCAAGCAGCTCGCCGAGGTCATGCGGGGCGAGCTGCGCACCCGCGTCCTCGGCGAGGTCTTCGGCCGGATGAAGCAGCAGTTCCGGTCCGAGGCGGCCGGCGGCCTCACCGCGCTGATCCGCTGGAAGATCACCGGGGAGAGCGACGCGGTCTACGAGACCGCGATAGCCGACGGCGTCTGCCGGGTCACCGCGGGCCGCTCCGACGCCGAGCCCCGCACCACGCTGGTGATGGCCGACGCGGAGTTCCTCAAGCTCGTCTCCGGCAACGGCAATCCGGTCACGATGTTCATGACGCGCAAGCTCAAGGTCGCCGGTGACGTCGGCCTGGCGTCCGGCCTCACCCGCTACTTCGACATCCCGAAGGCGTGAGGGCATGAGCTTCTTCTCCCTGGCCCTGACCGAGGAACAGCAGGACCTCCGCGACTGGGTGCACGGCTTCGCCGCCCAGGTGGTCCGCCCGGCCGCCGCCGAGTGGGACGCCAGGGAGGAAACCCCCTGGCCGGTGATCCAGGAGGCCGCCCGGATCGGCCTGTACGGCTTCGAATCGCTCGCCGACCTGTACGGGGACCCCACGGGGCTCTCCCTCCAGATCGCCAACGAGGAGCTGTTCTGGGGCGACGCGGGTATCGGCATGGCCCTCTTCGGCACCTCGCTCGCGGTGGCCGGAATCTTCGCGTCCGGCACTCCGGACCAGCTGGCCGAGTGGGTGCCGCAGTGCTACGGCGACGAGGACGACCCGAAGGTCGCCGCGTTCTGCGTCTCCGAACCGGGCGCGGGCTCCGACGTCTCGGCGATGACGACGAGGGCCCGTTACGACGAGGCGGCCGACGAGTGGGTCATCTCCGGCCAGAAGGCGTGGATCACCAACGGCGGCATCGCCGGGATCCACGTCGTCGTCGCCTCGGTCGACCCGTCGCTCGGCTCCCGGGGCCAGGCCGCGTTCATCGTGCCGCCCGGCACGAAGGGCCTGACGGCGGGCCGTACGGTCAAGAAGCTCGGTCTGCGCGCCTCGCACACCGCGGACCTCTTCCTCGACGACGTCCGCGTCCCCGGCCACTGCCTGCTCGGCGGAAAGGAGAAGCTGGACGCCCGTCTCGCCAGGGCCCGCGAAGGCTCCACCGCCAAGGGCCAGGCGGCCATGGCCACGTTCGAGGTCAGCCGACCGACGGTCGCCGCGCAGGCCCTCGGCATCGCGCGGGCCGCCTACGAATACGCCCTCGAATACGCCGGTGAGCGCGAGGCGTTCGGCAGGCCGATCATCGAGAACCAGTCGATCGCCTTCGCGCTGGCGGACATCCGCACCGAGATCGAAGCCGTACGCCTGCTGATCTGGCAGGCGGCCTGGATGGCCCGCAACGACCGCACGTTCGACGCGGGCCAGGGCTCCATGTCCAAGCTGCGGGCCGGTGAACTCGCGGTCGCGGCGACGGAGAAGGCGGTCCAGATCCTCGGCGGCGCGGGCTACAGCCGGGAGCACCCGGTGGAGCGGATGTACCGCGACGCCAAGATCTACACGATCTTCGAGGGAACCAGTGAGATCCAGCGCCTGGTCATCGCGCGGGCGATCTCGGGGCGGCACATCCGCTGAACGGGAGGAGGCCGTGCCGAGCCGTGACCTCCTCTTCGACCCGCACGACGGCGGCCGGAACACGCGCCCCCGGCCGCCGGGCGGGGCGGCACATGGATCCGTCGGCCTCCACACTTCTCCCCCGCCCTTTGGTCACAACTCCATCACCACCGGAACAAGTCGCTCCCCCGGCCCCCGGCGGGTCGCTACGGTCGGCCCTCCACACAGCACCTTGGGGGGACATGGACTGGAACAGTTCGCAGCACCCGTCGCGTCAGCCCGGCTGGGGCCAGGGGGGCGACTTCACGCCGCAGCCGCCTTCGACAGGGGGTCCGCGGTGGGCACGGAAGCGAGTCGTGCTCCCGGTCGCCGGCGTGTTGTTCCTGCTCGGTGTCGGGATCGGCGCCACGGGTGAACAGCCGCAGGAAGTGCGCACGGTCGCGGCGAAGACGAAGCCCGGGCCGACGGTAACGGTCACGGAGACGGCGACGGTCACGGTGACCGCGACGCCGGAACCGGCCCCGACCGTCACGAAGGTCAAGAAGGTGCGGGTCACGGTCACGGCCGCTCCCCCGGAGCCGCAGCCCGCGAGGAAGCCCGTCGCGCGGGACGACTCCACCGGCAGCAGTGGAGGCTCCGGATCCGGCTCCGGCGGGACGTCGGCGTACTACCAGAACTGCGATGCGGTGCGTGCCGCCGGCGCCGCGCCCATCCGGTCCGGCCAGCCCGGGTACGGGCGGCACTTGGACCGCGACGGCGACGGAGTGGGCTGCGAATAGGGTCCGCGAACATGTGATTCTCGTCGCCCCGGACGCGCGTGCCTCCGCCGGACGAGAGGCTCACGCATCGCGTTCCCGGGCGGGCGCACCCGGCCTTTCACCGGGCTCGCCCGGTCGTGCGCGGCAAGGCCCCGGCGCCCCGTCACCCCCCGTCCACGTGCGACGACGGGGGGTTCGGGCCACTCGGTCGCGACCGGGCGTGGCGACGGTGTGGAGAGATGCGCCCGGCGGCAGGGCGGCGCGCCGACGCCGGTCCGCGGCCGGGGCGACGGCCGGCCGTGGCGGGCCCCACACGTTCGACCGGCAGCCGGACCCCCTCCGTGCCACTAGCCTCTTCACATGACCTCCACTTCGACCCAGCCGACGCCCGCCCGCCCGATGGTCGAGCTGAACGCGGAGATCCGCGCTCTGGTCGCCGACGGCGGTGTGGTGTCGCCGGAGGGCCGCCGGGAGTACGAGCGGCTTCTCGTCGAGTGGGTGGCGGCCGTGCGGGGCAGCTCCACGGAAGCCGTCTGACGGTACGGCGACGGATACGGGCGCGGCGCTGGTCCCCCGTACAGAGGGGACCATCGAGCCACCTACCCCTCCGGCAAGCCCGGCCCGGGTGTCGGCGATAGTGAGCTTCCGTCCGCGTCCTCACCCCGGGAGCACCTCATGACCGCCCCGTCGCCCGCCGGCGCACGCCGCCCGTCCCTCCTGCTCGTCACCGATCTCGCGTACGAGGCGCGCGGCCGCCGCTACTGCGACGAGGACATCTACCTCTCCTCCCGGCTCCGCGAGGCGTTCGACGTCGCGCTCTGCCATCCCCGGGACGCGGCCGCGCTGCTGGCGGGGTTCGACACCGTGCTGGTCCGCAACAGCGGGCCGGTGCTGCACTACCGGGAGGCCTACGACGCCTTCCTCGTGAAGGCCCGGGAGCTGGGGACGGCCGTCTACAACCCGCTGGACGGGCGCGGTGACATGGCGGGCAAGCAGTATCTGGTCGAGATGTCCGCGGCGGGGCTTCCGGTCATCCCTACCGTGGACCGGGCGGCGGGTCTGGCCGAGCTGCCGGACGTCGCCCGGTACGTGGTGAAGCCGAAGCTGGGGGCGGACTCGGTCGGGCTGCGTTTCGTCACCGCGGCGGAGGCCCGCGCCGAACTGGAGGCGGCGGCCGAGGGGTCTCTCCTCGTCCAGCCGCGGATCGACTTCCGGCACGAGGTGTCGTTCTACTTCGTCGACCACGACTTCCAGTACGCGCTGTACGCCCCCGACCCGGAGCGGCGCTGGGTGCTGGAGCCGTACGCGGCGAGCGCGGAGGACCTGGAGTTCGCCCGGCGCTTCATCGCCTGGAACACCCTCGACCACGGGATCCAGCGGGTCGACGCCTGCCGGACGGCGGACGGCGCGCTGCTGCTCGTCGAGTTGGAGGACCTCAATCCGTATCTCTCGCTCGACCGGATCGGGGAGGACGCCCGGGAGGCGTTCGTGGCCCGGCTGAAGTCGTCGATCGCCTCGCTGCCCGGCTAGGGCCTACGCCCGTCCGGACCGCACCCGCGTGCGGGGGCGCACGAGGGGTGTGAGGGTGCAGGGGTGACGACTGCCAGCGAGCAAGCCCCCGCCGCGCAGAGTGCCGCCGCGCCGCCGCCCGTCCTCGACCGGCGGCGGCGCAACATCGTCTTCGCGACGATCGTGCTCGGCATGCTGCTCGCGGCACTGGACCAGACGATCGTGGGCACGGCTCTGCCGACGATCGTGTCGGACCTGGGCGGCGCCTCGCACATGTCGTGGGTGGTCACCGCGTATCTGCTGGCCGAGACGGTGGCCACCGTGCTGGTCGGCAAGTTCGGCGACCTGTTCGGGCGGAAGCTGGTCTTCCAGGTCTCGGCGATCATCTTCATCACGGGTTCGTTCCTGTGCGGCCTCGCCTCGGACATGCTGCTGCTGATCATCTGGCGCGGTATGCAGGGCATCGGCGCGGGCGGTCTCATGGTCACCTCGATGGCGCTGATCGCGGATGTGATCCCGCTGCGCGAACGGGGCAAGTACCAGGGTGCGATCGGGGCGGTCTTCGGTATCTCCACCGTGATCGGGCCGCTGCTCGGCGGGCTGTTCACGGACCATCTGACCTGGCGCTGGGCGTTCTACGTCAATGTGCCGATCGCCGTCGTGGTGGTCATCGCCGCCGCCCGGAACATCCCCTCGGTGAAGGCGGCGGGCCGCCCGTCCATCGACTACACCGGTATCGCGCTGGTCAGCGTCGGGGCCAGCGCGCTGATCCTGGCGACGAGCTGGGGCGGCAACGAGTACGCCTGGGGCTCGGCCGTGATCATCGGCCTCTTCGTCGGCGGCCTGATCGCGCTCGCTCTGTTCTGTGTCGTGGAGACGCGGGCGAAGGAGCCGATGCTGCCGATGCGGCTGTTCCGGAACCCCGTCTTCACTGTCTGCTCGATCCTCAGCTTCATCGTCGGTTTCGCGATGCTCGGCTCGATGATCTTCCTCCCGACCTATCTCCAGTACGTGGACGGGGACTCGGCGACGCTGTCGGGGGTGCGGACGCTGCCGCTGGTCGCCGGTCTGCTGGCCGCCTCGATCTTCAGCGGCAACGTGGTGAGCAAGACGGGCCGCTACCGCGTCTTCCCGATCGTGGGGACACTGGTGATGGCGGCCGGGCTGTTCCTGCTGTCCCGGATGGGGCCGGGGACCGGCGTCTGGCTGGAGTCCCTCTACATGGTGGTCCTGGGGCTCGGCATCGGCCTGGCCATGCAGGTGCTGACCATCGCCGTGCAGAACACCGTCGACTACGAGGACCTGGGCACGGCGACCTCGGGCGTGACGTTCTTCCGTACGCTGGGCAGCGCCTTCGGCACGGCGGTGTTCGGCACCATCTACGCCAACGCGCTGAAGCCGAACCTCACCGACGGCGTCGCACGGGCGGTCGCGGCGGGCGGCGATCCGGCGATCCTGGCCGATGCCTCGCAGAGCCCGCAGGCCCTGCACGCGCTGCCCGCCGCCCAGTCGGAGCCGCTGGCCCAGGCCTACGCGGACACCCTGCACACGGTGTTCCTGTGGACGGTGCCGATCGCCCTGATCGGCTTCGTCATCGCGCTGTTCCTCAAGGAGGTCAAGCTGCGGGACTCGGCCCGGCTCGGGTCGACGGACATGGGCGAGGGCTTCGCCCAGCCGGGCAGCGGGGACTCGGCGAAGGTCCTGGAGTACTCCGTGGCCACGATCCTGCACAGCGCGGGTCCGGAGACCGCCCGGCGGATCACCGCCGAGTCCGACACCCGGCTCGACATGGCGGGGGCCTGGGCGGTGATGCAGGTGGACCTGTTCACCAGGATGGTCGGCCACGCGGGCCTCGGGCTGATCGCGGCCCGGCACCGCATTCCGCCGGAGGTCCTGGTGCCCGTCTTCGACCGCATGATCGAGGAGGGTTATCTGACGGGCGACGGCCGGATCTTCTCGCACACGGCGGCGGGCCGGCGGGAGGCGGCGGTGATCTCCGACGCCTGGGGCCGCTGGCTCAACGACCGCCTGGCCGAGGACGGCGCACGCCCCGACGACCTTCAGCTGAGGGCCACCGTGGACGTGATCGCCAAGCGGCTGCTGGCGGAGGACCTGGCCCAGGAGCTGTCCCCCGCGGCCGGCTCCGGCGGATCGTCGCGGGTGGGGGCCCCGGTCTGACCCGTACGCCCCGGGGCCGGCCCGACGCCTGACCGCCGGGGTCAGTCGACGAAGACCGCCGTCGCGTAGACCCAGGCGCCCTCGTGCCGGACGAAGCGGCTCTTCTCGTGGAGGGAGTCGGGGCGGCCGTCGTCGGTGTAGTGGGCGCGGAAGGTGACCGTTCCGGTGGAATGGAAGGCGCTGCCCTCGGTGGTGTCCAGGATCTCCAGGCCCACCCAGCGCATCGACGGGTCGAAGTCGACGCCGGGCGGCCGGGTCTCGGGGTGCCAGGTGCGCAGCAGGTACGCCGCGTCCTGGACGACGAAGGCCGCGTACCGGGAGCGCATCAGGGCCTCGCAGGTCGGCGCGGCGGCGCTGCCGGAGTGAAACCGGCCGCAGCACTCCCCGTAGGCGGCGGGCAGGCCGCAGGGGCAGGGGGAGGCGGGGGTGATCCTCGGGGCGGCGGTTCCCCGGGGCCGGGAGGTGCGTCGTTCCATGGGTCCATTGTGACGCGTGCCGGCGGACACCCGCGTACGGGCACCGGCGTACGAGCCGTGCCGCACCGCCGTCCGCCCGCCCCGTGCGTGGGCCCGACGGTGGCGCGGCACACGTCAGGGCTTGCGCGCGACGCCCGCGTAGCCGGGAATCGGCTCATCGCCGGGCACGTCGACGACCTCGCCGAGTTCGGGGTGCCAGTCGGCCGAGAGCGAGACTCCCGGTTCGACCAGTTCGAGGCCGTGGAAGAACGCCGTGAGTTCGGCGCGGCTGCGGGGGCGCAGCGTCATCCCGCGCGCCTTGTACATGGCCCGGGCCTGCGCCGCGCCTTCGGGGTTGAAGTCGCCGGTGGTGTGCGAGAGCACCAGATAGCTGCCGGAGGGAAGCTGTTCGACCAGCTTGTCCACCAGGGCGGCCGCGCCGTCCTCGTCGTCGATGAAGTGCAGCAGGGCCAACAGGGAGAGGGCTACCGGCTGCTCGAAGTCCAGCACCTTGCCGGCCTCGGCGAGGATCGTCTCCGGTTTGCGGGCATCCGCCTGGATGTACTCGGTGGCCCCCTCGGGCGTCGAGCGGAGCAGGGCCGCCGCGTGGGCCAGCACGATCGGGTCGTTGTCGCAGTAGACGACGCGCGCCTCGGGAGCGGCCTGCTGGGCGATCTGGTGGAGGTTCGGCTCGGTGGGTATGCCGGTGCCGATGTCGAGGAACTGGCGCACGCCGTGCTCGGAGAGCCAGCGGGTCGCCCGGTGCATGAAGGCACGGTTGACCCGTGCCATGTCGCGGCCCCGCGCGTCCAGGGTGAGCAGCTGTCGCGCCATCTGTTCGTCGACCGGGTAGTTGTCCTTGCCGCCGAGGAACCAGTCGTACATACGGGCCGGGTGCGGCTTGCTGGTGTCGATCCCGATGGAGTGGGGTTCGTGCCCGGTCATGGCGCGCTCCGTGGTCAGAGGTCCGTGGATGAGGGTGGGTGTCAGGTGAGCAGGAAGTCGGCCTGGCCGGCCTTGGCGCCCTGGATGAACGCGGCGATCTCACCGTTGGAGTAGATGAGGGCGGGGCCGTCGGGGTCGGCGGACTGGCGGACGGCGACCCGCCCGTCGGCGAGCTTCATGGCTTCGATGCAGTTGCCGCCGTTCCCGCCGCTCCACGGCTTGTGCCAGCCTTCGGAGCCCAGGTCACCGGCAGGCATGCCGTTGTATATGTGGTCCATCACAGCTCCTTGCGGAAGTCCCGGAGGATTTCCTTCGTGCGTTGTGCAGTTGCGGCCTGAGCCGCCATGCGGTCCATGACTTCGAGGTAGGAGGCCACCTCGGGGCGGGCGTCGAAGTAGACGGCACCGGTCAGGTACTCGCTGTAGACCATGTCGGGGAGTTCGGGGACGGCGAACCGGAAGAGGACGAACGGGCCATAGGTCCCCGGGTGGTGGCCGGTGGCGAACTCTGCGATCTGCAGAGTGACATGGGGAAGCTCCGTGGCCTCCAGCAGCTTGTCGGTCTGCCCGCGCATCACCTGCGCGCTCTCGACGGGCCGCCGCAGAACGGTCTCGTCCATGATCACCCAGAGCCGGGGGGCGTCCTCCTTGGCCAGCAGGGACTGCCGCTCCATCCGCAGCGCCACATGGCGCTCGATGTCCTCGGGCCGGGTCTGGCCGACCGCTCCGGTCCGCATCACGGAGCGCGCGTAGTCCTCGGTCTGGAGCAGGCCGGGCACGAAGTGCGGCTCGTACATGCGCAGCAGGCTCGCGGCGCCCTCCAGGCTGACGTACATGCTGAACCAGTCGGGCAGCACGTCGTGGAAACGCTGCCACCAGCCCGGCCGGTTCGCCTCCTCCGCCAGGTCGACGAAGGCCTCGGCCTCCTGGTCGGCGACTCCGTACGCCTTCAGCAGCAGCTGGACGTAGGGGATCTTCAGGCCGACCTCGGCCGTCTCCATTCTGCGTATCGTCGCGGGGGCGACCCGGAGGACCTTCGCCGCCTGGTCACGGGTCAGGCCGACACGCTCGCGCAGATCCTGCAGGCGCTTGCCGAGAACGACCTGGCCCACGGTCGGGGCGGACCGCGGTTCGCTCACTTCAGACCTCCCCATGCGCTGTTTTGCGAGCAGTGTGCCATGCGTGCACCCCCAACGACACAGTCACTCTGGAAATTTCAGAGTGCCCCTTGCCAAGTGTCATCGTCAGGAGGAGAGTTGACTCCCGAACCAGTTCGCTCAGTCATGCCCGCCCCCAGCACCCGGGGAACGAAGCGTGACGCAGCCCCCACTGTGAGGAATCGGTCGTGGCACCTGGCAGTGCGCTCATCCCCCGGCTCATGGACCTCAGCCCCGGGACGGAGGCGCTCCGTTACTGCTTCGCGCTGCCGGCGCACCCCGAGTCGGTGGCCGGTGCGCGGGAGCTGACGCGGGCCCGGCTGGACGCGTGGAAGCTGGACCAGGACGCCTGTGACGCGGCGGTCCTCGTCGTCTCCGAGCTGGTGACCAACGTGATCGTGCACACCGCGAGCACCCGGGTGGTCTGCGAACTGAGCCGGTTCGGCAGACGACTGCGGATAGCCGTGCAGGACCAGGGCCACCAGCCCTGCGGTCCGCGGCTGCGCCCCTCGTCCGACGACGAGCACGGCCGTGGTCTGCTGCTCGTCGACGCGATGAGCAGCGCCTGGGGATCGCACGACGCGGGGGACGCCTCCGGGCGCATCGTCTGGGCGGAGCTGCCGCACGGGGTCGAGCAGCTGGCCGGCGCGGAGCGGGCGTGTTGAGGAACGCACTGGCCCGGCTGCGCGCGGCGCACCGGGGCCGGACGCCCGAACAGGTCCGCGGAGGCCGGGTGCGGCTGGCGCTGCCGGCGTCGATGTCGGCCACTCTGGGGTGCGACGCGGTCGGGGTGCCCGCCCGGCACGGATTCCGCCTCATGTCCCATCTGCCGCGCACCGGCTGTGTCTTCGCCGACGCGGACCGCTGGTGGTGGATCGTCCCCGCCGGCTCCGACCTCGATCTGGACTGGCCGGAGCAGGTGACGTACGCACGCGATGCGGCCGTGCCCGGCGGTCGGCCCCGGTTGATCCACTCACCGGACGCCCTCACCCCGTACACCCCGCCCATTCCGCTGTTCCTGATGGTCTGCCAGGTGACGGGGGTGGCCCCGAGCTGGGCCTCCCCGGGTACGCGGAGCGTCGTGTCCGCGCCGTAGCGGCCTCGGTGACCGGGCACAGAGCCCGCGACCGAACGAGCCGGGCCCGGTCAGGTCGGGCCCGTCTCGTTCGGTCGTGTCGTTCGGTCGTGTCGTTCGGTCGTGTCGTTCGGTCGTGTCGTTCGGTCGTGCTTGCGGCCCGGTCAGGCCCGGTCGAGGTACGCGAGCCCCGGGTGGACCTCGGTGTACCGATCCAGCAGCCGCCGGGCCACCGTCACGGAGTCCACCAGCGGGTGCAGGGCGAAGGCCTGGACGGCCGTCGCGCGGGATCCGCTCTCCGCCGCCTCCAGCACCGCCCGCTCCACGGCCTTCACCGCGGTGACGAGGCCGACCGCGTGGTACGGCAGTGGCGAGACGGACACCGGGTGGGCCCCGTTGGCGTCGACGAGGCAGGGCACCTCGACGACGGCGTCCGCGTCCAGGACCGGAAGGGTGGTGCGGTTGCGGACGTTGAGGATCAGCGAGGTGCGCTCGTTGCGGGCGACGGCCCGCATGAGGGCGAGCGCGACCTGTTCGTAGCCACCGGACTCCAGATCGCTCGCCTCCCGCGCCCCCGCCCCGGCGACCTCGCGGTTCTCCGCCATGTACGTCGCCTCGCGTTCGGCGCGGGTGCGGTCCCAGGTCTCCCGGGCGGGCGTGCCGGGTTCGCGCATCCGGGCGTAGAAGCCCTCCTGCTGGTCCTGGAGGAACGCGCCCCGGGTCCGCTCCGCCTTCTGGTAGGCGCGTACGGCCTCGCGGTTGACGTAGTAGTAGTGCAGGTACTCGTTGGGGATCGCGCCCAGCGACCGGAGGAGTTCCGCGCCGAAGAGGCGGCCCTCCTCGAAGGATTCGAGGAGCTTCGGGTCGTCGAGCAGCCGGGGCAGTTCGTCGCGCCCGTCGACGTACAGCCCTCGCACCCAGCCGAGGTGGTTGAGCCCGGCGTAGTCGATCCAGGCCCGGTCCGGGTCGGCCCCCAGGACTCGGGCGATGCGCCGCCCGAGCCCGACCGGCGAGTCGCAGATCCCGATGACCCGGTCGCCCAGGTGCCGGGACATGGCCTCGGTGACCAGGCCCGCCGGGTTGGTGAAGTTGATGACCCAGGCCCTCGGGGCGAGCCGGGCGATGCGCCGGGCGAGGCCGAGGGCGACGGGGACGGTGCGCAGCCCGTACGCGATGCCTCCGGCGCCGACGGTCTCCTGGCCGAGCACGCCCTCGTCGAGGGCCACCCGTTCGTCGGCGGCGCGGCCGGCGAGCCCACCGACCCGGATGGCGGAGAAGACGAAGTCGGCGCCGCGCAGCGCCTCGTCGAGCTCCGTGGTGGCGACGACGACGGGGGCGTCCGCGATGCCCCGGCCCTGTTCCGCGAGGACGCGGGCGACGGCGGTGAGCCGGTCGGCGTCGGTGTCGTACAGCGTGACCCGGGAGACGCGCCCCTCGGCGTGATCGCCGAGGAGGGCCCCGTACACGAGAGGCACCCGGAATCCGCCACCGCCAAGAATTGTCAGCTTCACGCTGCTCGATGGTACGGGCGGCCGGAGCCGTGCGGGGCGGGCCGCGCCCGGCCCGGTGCGCG
Source organism: Streptomyces sp. S063 (assembly GCF_002832675.1). Lineage (NCBI taxonomy): Bacteria > Bacillati > Actinomycetota > Actinomycetes > Kitasatosporales > Streptomycetaceae > Streptomyces > Streptomyces sp. S063. The sequence continues at coordinate 6,791,106 of NZ_CP021707.1, read as the reverse complement.
AGGCGGCGGCGCCGGGCCCGTGGGCGTGACCCGGGGCCGCCGCGGCCGGAGCGTCAGTAGCCGTTCCACCAACGGGTGACGGCCTGCCAGAGCCGTGCGGGAGCGGCCGGGCGGCGCTGGCGCGGGACCGTCGCGACCGGGGCCGTCTCGGGGGCGGGGGTGGCGGGGACCGGCTGGGCCGCGGGGGGCGCGGCGGCCGGGGCGTGGCCGGGCTGCGCTCCGGTCGGCGTCTCGTGCTCGGGCTCGGGGACGGCCCTGGCCGGGGAGGAGATCTCCCAGGCATCGGCCGGGCGGGGGGCGCGGGCCATCACGGAGAGCGGGTCGGCGTCCAGCTTCTGCTGAGGGCTGGGGGCGAACGTCACGGGCAGCTCGACCAGGTGGCGGGACATGATGTTGCCGACCCAGCGCAGCTCGCTCTCCCCCACCCCGAGCTCCAGGTCGGGCAGGCGCATCAGCAACGCGTCGACGCCGACGTCGGCGATGGCGCGGCCGATGTCCTGCCCCGGGCACTCGTGGGGGCCGCCGCTGAAAGCGAGGTGGGCGCGGTTGCCGCCCATGTCGGCGTTCAGGTCGGGGCGGACGGTGGGGTCGGTGTTGGCCGGGGCGATCCCCACGAGGAGGGCGTCGCCCGCCTTGATCTGCTGGCCGCCCAGCTCGGTGTCGCCGACGGCCCAGCGGCCGAAGACGGCGGTGAACGGCGGCTCGTCCCACAGGGTCTGCTCGACGGCTTCGGGGACGGTCATGTGCCCGCCGCTGAGCCGGGCGCGGAAGCGCGGGTCGGTGAGGACCATGCGCAGCACGTTGGCGATGAGGTTGGCCGTGGACTCGTACGCGGCGATGAGGATGAGGCGCAGGTGCTCGACGACCTCGATGTCGGTCATCGTGGCGGGGTGCTCGACCAGCCAGCTGGCGAAGTCGTGGGCCGGTTCGGCGCGGCGGCGCTCGACGAGGCGGGTCAGCACGGCCACGATGTGGGCGTTGCTGGCCACGGCGGTCTCGGTGCCGCGGGTCATGTCGCGGGCGGCCTGGACGAGGCGCTCGTCGTACTCCTCGGGCATGCCGAAGATCGCGCACATCACCATCATCGGCAGGTGCTCCGCGAACTGGCCGACCAGGTCGGCGGTGCCCTTCTCGCAGAAGTCGTTGACGAGGCGGTTACTGAACCGGTTGATGTGGCGGCGCACCCCGCGGGTGTCGATCCGCTCCATGCTGTCGGTGACCGCGCCGCGCTGCCGCTCGTGCTTGGCGCCGTCGGCGAAGACGCAGACGGGCTGCCAGGTGAAGATCGGGGCGAGCGGGTGGTCGGGGGCGACGCTGCCGTCCTGGAGGGCGCGCCAGCGCCGCGAGTCCCGCGAGAACTGGGACGGCGTACGGGTGAGGTGGAGGTTCTCGCTGTGGCCGAGGACGAGCCAAGCGGGGACGTCGCCGTGGAGCAGGACGGGGGCGACCGTGCCGTGTTCGGCGCGGAGCTTGTCGTAGAGGCCCGCGGGGTTGTTCTCCGCCTCGGGGCCGTAGAGCCGGCGCAGTCCGCCGGGGCCGATGTCGAGGTTGTGGGCCGGGCACTGGGGCGGGGGCACGGCTCCGGGCTCGTGGTGGAACGGGGTTGTCACAGGGGCTCCAGGGATCAGGATTCCAGGGCTGGTGCGCAGACGGGCGGGCGGGACGGGGCGTCCGGGTGCGGACCGGGCCGGGGGCGTACGCCGGGGGACGGCGCGCGCCCCCGGGGCGGTCCCGTCGCCGGGCCCGGGGGCGGGGGTGTCAGGCGAGGGGGACGGCCAGGCTGTGCAGGTAGCGCATCAGGGTCATCAGCACATCGCGGCTGGAGGCCCGCAGCCGGGCGTCGCAGTCGATCATCGGGACCTCGTCCGGCAGGTCGAGGGCGTTGCGCAGGGCCTCGACCGGGTGGTGCGGCGCGTCGGGGAAGGTGTTCACGGCCACCACGAACGGCACTCCGCGCTCCTCCAGTCGTCCGATGACGTCGAAGCTGACTTCGAGCCGTCGCGTGTCGATGAGGACGACCGCGCCGAGGGCACCTTCGAAGAGGCCGTTCCACAGGAACCAGAAGCGCTCCTGGCCGGGGGTGCCGAACAGGTAGAGGATCAGTTCCTCGCTGAGGCTGATCCGGCCGAAGTCCATGGCGACGGTGGTGGCGGTCTTCGTCTCCACCCCGGCGTTGTCGTCCACGCCGACGCCGGCCTGGGTCATGGTTTCTTCGGTCGTCAGCGGCCGGATCTCGCTCACCGAGCCGACCATGGTCGTCTTGCCGACGCCGAACCCTCCGACGATCACGACCTTCACCGCGGCCGTGGCCGTGGTGGGGAGGACGTCCTCGGTGCGGGGTCCGGTGATCGTGTCAGAGCTTCTGAAGTCCATGCATCACCGCTTCGAGAAGGGACCGGTCGGGGAGAGTGGCGCGGACGATCGGCGCGCGCGACTCGATGAGCTCGGTGGCGAGGAGATCGCTCAGGAGCGAGGTGACCACGCTGAACGGCAGACCGAGGTAGGCCGAGATCTCGGCGACGGACAGCGGGGCCTGGCAGAGCCGCAGGATCGCGGCCTGTTCGGGCTGGAACGTCGGCGACGGCTCCGCCTGCGCGACGACCATCGTGACCAGGTCGAGCGCGGCCCGTTCGCTGTCGTCGAGATCGCCGGTGATCACGTACAGCCGTTCCGGATCGAGGAGATCCGGGTCGGCCTTACGGCGTTCTCGTCGAGGTCCACTCATCCGGACTGCCCGCCGTGGCGGGGCGGGCTGGTCAGGTGGGCTCCGATCCGCACGACCATGTCCCGCATCCGGGCCCCGACGAGTCCGGCGTCCACGGTCTCGCCGGCCAGGACCGCGAGATACGCGCCGGTGCCGGCCGCCATCAGGTAGAAGAACCCGCCCGTGACCTCGATGACCACGAGCTTCATCAGTCCGTCGCTGTACGGGATCTCGGTGGCCACCGCGGCGGCCAGGCTCTGGAGTCCGGCACAGGCCGCGGCGAGCCGGTCGGCGACGTCGGGGTCGCCGCCGTGCATCGCGATGCGCAGGCCGTCCGACGAGAGCACCACGATCTGGTGGATGCTCGGAACGTCGTCGGCCAGCTCCTTGAGCATCCAGTCCATGTTTCCCCGCTGCTGGATCACTTCAGGTCTCCCTTGTCCCACGCGTCATCGGAGTCTTCGCCGTGCTTTCGTTCCTGCGGTACGCCGTTGACGGCCTTGGTGAAGGCCTCCAGCCAGAGGCCGGGGGGCTTCTCCTCGCCGCGTCCGCCGTCCGTGCCGTCGCCCGGGCCGGGTTGGAAGCCGTTCGCGGGGGCCGGGGGCGGCGGGGGCTGCTGCGGGAGGTTGTGCGAGCCGAGCGGGGCACGGCCCCGGCTGCGGCGCTGCGGCAGCCCGTTCTCGGTCCACTCGGTGACCACGGGAACGTCGTCCTCCATGGCGGCCGCGGGAGCGGCCGGGCGCGCGACCGCCGCGGGGGCCGGTGCGGCCACGGACGGCACGGGGCCGGTGGCGGCGGGCTTGGGCTTGCGCTTGCCGGGCGGCGGCACCACGTGCTGGAGCTGCGACATGTCCAGGGAGCTGGTGGGCCGGGAGGTCGCGCCGATGCCGTGGGCGATGCCCGGGGCGGGCCCGGTCGTGATCATCTCGCGCGGCACGATGAGGACGGCGCGGACGCCCCCGTACGCCGACTGACGCAGCGACACCTGGAGCTGGTACATGCGGGAGAGCCGGCCGACGACGGCCATGCCGAGGCGCGGGGACTCCCCGAGGTCGTTCATGTTGATGCCGGCCTGGGCCTGGGCGAGCATGTTCTCGGCGCGGGCGCGGGCCTCCTCACTGAGACTGACGCCGCCGTCCTCGATCTCGATGGCGATGCCGGTCTGCACCTCGACCGCGGTGACGTGCACCCGGGTCTGGGGCGGCGAGTAACGGGTCGCGTTGTCGAGGAGCTCGGCGCAGGCGTGGATGAGCGGTTCGACCGAGGTGCCGACGATGGCGACCTTGGCGATCGAGTGCAGATCGACGCGCTGGTACTCCAGGATGCGGGACATCGCGCCGCGCAACACGCTGAACAGCGGTACGGGCTTGGGCCACTGGCGGCTGGGGCGGGCGCCGCCGAGCACGGCGATGGAGTCGGCGAGGCGGCCGATCAGCGCGGTGCCGTGGTCGATGCGCAGCAGGTCGTCGAAGACCTCGGGGTTACGCCCGTAGTGGTCCTCCATCTCCCGCAGTTCACTGGCCTGGCGGTGCACGATCGCCTGGACGCGGCGGGCGACGCTGACGAAGGCGCGCTGGGCGGAGTCACGCCGGGCCTCCTCGTTGTCGATGACTTCGAGGACCTGGTAAATCTGCTCGCGCAGCGCCTTGGGCAGATGGCGGTTGGCCGCGTCCGCGTCGACGATGTCGCGCATCACCTCGTCGGGCGAATTGCCCACGCGCAGCCGCCGGATGGCGGCGGGCATGACTTCCTTGGTGAGCCGCACCGTCTCGGCGTCGTGCGAGTGGATGCGGTGTTCCAGGTAGGCGATGCGCTGTTCGTGCTCGGCACGTTGGACGCGCGTGGCGCGTCGGGCGCGGTGGAGCGCCACGGTGAGCACGGCGACCACGAGCGTGGTGATCGCGCCGCACACGGCGACTGGTATCCGCGCGGCCGGTGCGACCAGGGCCGACCCGGCGGCGGTCGCGCCGAGGAGCAGGACCACGGGCAGCAGGACTACGCGGACGACGGGAACTTCTCTGTCGGTCGGCGGTGATTCAACACGGACCATCTAAAACCCTCTGGCGGTTGATTCCGGGATGTATGCGCACGTGAGCGGAGACTTAGGACAAGTGCTCGAATTCATCTCAACTCGACTTCACTGCGCGTGAGCTTAGCCAGATCAGAACAGTGCTTCGGCATATTCACCCAACCCCCTGCGGAAGCCCGCCGGGAGGAATACACTCACCAGTTTTTGCACTGAGCGCTGTGGAACGTGTGCGGGGAGTAGTGGTGGCTGAAAATGGCCCTGCCACTGAGGCGCTGGCAGGCGAAAGGAGGGCATCTGCACCACCGGGCATGCCACCTATCGAGCGAAAACCCCCATCATCTCCCCCTGTCACCACACAGAATCAGCCAGAGGCACAGGTGACCGAACCGGATCGAAAGGAGCGGATTCCCTGCCGACGGAGGGGTGATGGCAAAAATCGGCGCGCTGACGCGCATGCGGAGCCCGCAGCCGATGGAGGGCGCCGGGTCAGCGGCGGGCACCCCCGAGCCGCCCTTCCAGCTGGACGAGCAAGTCGCTCAGCCGGGACGCGAGTTCTTCGCGGCCGGGCTGGTCGAGCCCGGCCAGCACCGAGCGTTCGTACGCCAGTTGCTCGGGCAGCAGCCGGTCGACCAGGGCCCGCCCCTCGTCGGTGAGACGGACATGGGCGACCCGCCGGTCGCGGTCGTCGCCCCGGCGTTCGACGAGGGCGCGGTCCTGGAGGGCGCGCAGCCGTTTGGTGACGGCGGCTCCGGAGGAGAAGGTCTCGCGGGCCAGCTCGCCGGGGGTCAGCTCCCGGTCGGTCCGGCGTACGGCGCCGAGGAGGTCGAATTCGGCGCGGGTGAGCCCGGCGGAGCGCAGCGGGGCGTCCTCCGCCTGCTGGAGCAGGGCGGCGCAGCGGTTGATCCGGCCGATGATCTCCATCGGCCCGGTGTCGAGCTCGGGGTTGACGGCCTGCCACTGCCGGACCACCGAGGCAACGATGTCGTCGGTCACTCCGCTCCGATCGAAGGGGCGTGAGCCATGGGCCCGCGCCGTTGTGCTGTCGCGGCGAGCGTACGGTGTCCGGCCCGCTCGGCCGCGAGAAGACGCTGCTCGGGCAGGGCGCGCTGCCACCATTCGCCCGCGGCGGTGTCACCCGCCTCGCGCAGTTCGACGAGGCTCGCGGTGAGCGCGCGGCGGGCCCGGTCCCGCTCGGTGGGCGCGGCCGCGGGGTCGGCGCCGGCCCGTTCCGCGGCGGCGCGGGCCCGGTCGGTGGCGTCGAGGGCCCGCTCGACCCGGCCCGTGGCCCGCCGGTTGGTGACGAGCGTCGCCGCCAGGAAGCCGGCGGCCGCGCCGAGGACGGTGTCCAGGACCCGGTCGCCGATCAGCTCCCCGGCCGGGTGGGTGCCGCCGAACTCCAGGACCAGCAGGGCCATCGGGGTGACCGCGACGGAGCCGAGCCAGTAGTTGCGGGTGATGAGGGCCTCGGCGGCGAAGCCGAAGAAGAGGCAGCAGCAGACGAGGGCGAGCGGTCCGGTCCGTGAGACCGGCAGCACGACGGCGAAGACGAGCACGCCCAGGAGGTTGCCGAGGGTGCGCTGGAGGGTGCGGTTCCACGACAGGGTGAGGTTGGCCTGGTAGAGGGAGGCGGCGGTGACGATCGCCCAGTAGGGGCGGCCGACGCCGAGCGCGGCGCAGAGGTACCCGGCGAGCGCGCAGCCGATCAGGGTGCGGACGGCGACCGGCAGCAGCGGGGATCCGGGGCCGAGGCCCAGCAGCAAGGCGCGGCGGCCTTCGCGGGCGCGCCGCGCGGCGCGTTCGGCGTCGATCCCGTACAGCTCGTCGGCGGTTCCGGGGGCCGGCGGGGGCGCGGGCACGGGCCCCCGCCCCCGGGTCAGGGCGGCCCAGGCGCGCAGCCGCTCCGGCTCCACCGCCCCGACGCCGGGGCTCGGGGCCACGAAGGCCGCTTCGGCCTGCACCACCAGGCGTTCCAGTGACCGGCGCACGGGGGTGGGGCGGCCGGAGGCGAGCAGGCACTGCCAGGCGGCGTGCACAGCGGCGGCCGCGGCGTTGCGGTGACGCGGGCCGGGGTCGGCGGCACAGACCGCGGCGGCCTCCAGGGCGCGGGCGACGGCCCGGCGTTCGGGCCCCTCACGGCGGACCAGGGCGGGCGCGAGGGTGACCAGCCAGGCGAACGCGCCCGCGCCGAGAGTCAGGGCGAGGTGGCCCGGGATCTGGCCGAGGCGTTGCGGGGCGAAGAGGGCGGCGGAACTGACGAAGGTGAAGATCACATGGCCGGGCGGCCCGATCCGGGCGGCGTCGCACAGCACCTTCTGTACGGCGGCGAGCAGCGCCCCGACCGCGATGAGCACGGCGGTCGAGCCGGTGAGCGACGCGGTGGCCAAGGAGACGGCGAGCCCGGCGGCCATGCCGAGCACCACGCCCGCGACGGCCCGGGCCCGCCGGACGTACGGCAGGCCGTGTCCGTAGAGCGCGCACAGCGACCCGGCCATGGTGTAGATGACCAGGTCCAGCCGGCCCAGGGCCAGAAGCGTCAGATGGGGGACGGCGGAGGCGACGACGACGCTGAGCGCGGGCTTGAACCAGGTGTCCGAGGGCGGCGAGAGCCGGAGGGCCGAGACCGACGGGAGGCCGCGGAGGGCCGGCGGGAGCTTCGGGAGCCTGCGGGCGGAGGTCCGCCCGGGGCGGACAGGTGTATCACTCACCCATATACGTTAACAAGTATTACACCTGTAAAATACTTGACCCCTGTTCCAGCGGCGACGACTCGGGCACACTGTCCCGCGAACGGCGCGACCCACTGTCTTTGAAACTTCACACACCCACTACGATGACGGGCGATGACCAGGGTGAGCACGCGGACCGACCGGCAGCGGTACGGCTCCCGCGCGCCCTTCGCCCTGGGTTGGGTCCTCTTCCTCCTGGCCATGCTCTTCTGCTGCTCGGCCGCCGCGTCGTCCGCCGCCGTGCCGGTCGCCGCGGGTCGGGCCGAGGCGGCCACCGTCCGCACGTTCACCCCGACGCCTGACGCGACCTTCGAACCGGTCGTGCTGGCTTCCGCGCCGGACCGCGGTCCGGGCTCGTCGTGCCACGGGGGTTCGACGCACACGGTGGCCGTCGTGCCTCAGGTGTCGTCCGCGCCCGTTGCCGTTCCCTCGCCCGTGGCCTTCGTCCCCGCCGCCCCGCTCACGGGGGCCGCCGTCATCAGGGGTCCCGCGCACGACGGTGTGCGTTCCGTCGATCAACTGCGCCTTCAGGTCCAACGGATCTAGAGGCCGGGTCCGCTCTCCCGCCGCGTCGCCCCGGCGCCGGTTCACCGGGAGCGGTTTTCCGTATGCCCCGCATCCCTTACCCCCTCATGCACAGACCCCTTGTGCATCGGTTGAACGACGAGGACTTCTCATGGCTTCCGCCAAGAACCAGAACAACCCGGCAGCGGCGCGGCGCGCCAAGCTCGAAGAGGCACGCCGCAAGGAGCGCGCCCGCGAGCGCCGGGTCCGCATCATCACCATCGGCGCGTCGGTGGCCGTGGTCGCCGCCCTGGTCGCCGGAGGCGGCTATCTGATGGTGCAGGCGAACGAGAAGGAGAAGAAGGAGGAGCAGGCCAAGACCTCGCCCGTCACCGGTGAGCGCAGCTGGGACAAGCTGACCCAGGAGCATGTGGCGAACAAGGTCGACTACCCGATGAACCCGCCCGTCGGGGGCGACCACAACCAGGTCTGGATGAACTGCAACGCGGACGTCTACACCGAGGAGATACCGAAGGAGAACGCCGTGCACTCGCTGGAGCACGGCGCGGTCTGGGTGACGTACAACGACAAGGCCTCGGACGCGGACATCGAGGCGCTCACCAAGAAGGTCAAGTCGACCCCGTACTCCCTGATGAGCCCGGTCAAGGACCAGAAGGACCCGCTGATGCTCAGCGCCTGGGGCAAGCAGGTCACGGTCAAGAGCGCCTCGGACGACCGGGTCGACCAGTTCTTCACCAAGTACGTGCAGGGCCCGCAGACTCCTGAGCCGGGGGCCGCCTGCACCGGCGGGCTGGACGGATGACCGCCCTCGCACCCACCCGCTCCACCCGCCGGCTGGTCCTCGCGGGAGCCGCGGTGCTGCTCGTCGCGCTGGGGCTGGTGGCGCTGATGGTCGTCCGCCCCTCCTCGGCCTCCCCGTCCGGGGGGTCGTCGTCGCTGTCGGCGCCGGCGGAGGACTCCGTGGACGCCGGGTTCGCCCGGGACATGGCGATCCACCACCAGCAGGCGGTCGAGATGTCGTTCATCGTGCGGGACCGCACGGACGACGAGGACGTGCGGCGGCTCGCGTACGACATCATCAACACCCAGGCCAATCAGCGCGGCATGATGCTGGGCTGGCTGGAGGTGTGGGGGCTGCCGAAGAGCGCGGCCGGGCCGCCGATGAAGTGGATGGGGCACACCTTCACGCCCACCGACGACGGTTCGCTGATGCCGGGCATGGCGACCGACGCGGAACTGGCGGCACTCGCGGCCGCGAAGGGCGAGAAGGCCGAGGTCCTGTTCCTGCGGCTGATGACCGTGCACCATCGCGCGGGCGCCGACATGGCGCGGGCCGCCGCCGGTGCGGCGAGGACGGATGCCATCCGGAATCTGGCGGAGGGCATGGTCCGGGGCCAGCGGTCGGAGATCGGACTGATGGCGGACATGCTGAAGGACCGGGGCGCCAAGCCCTGATCGCGAGGGGGCGTTCCGGCCGGAGGGCCGGGGCCGCCCCTTCGCGCACCGCCCGTCCCGAGCCCCTCATCACATAGGCTCGGCGACGATATGAAGAGCATCCTCACGCCGCTGGGGCCCAAGGCCGACAAGGACACCGTGCGACGGCACAATCTGAGCCTGGTACTGCGCGCCGTGCGGGACGAGGGCGAGCGCGGCGACGCCACGCGCGCCGGAGTGGCCGCCCGGGTCGGGCTGACCCGGGCCGCGGTGTCCTCGCTCGTCGAGCAGCTGATGGACAGCGGGTTCCTCACCGAGTCGGGGAAGACGTTCAGCGGCCAGGCCGGCCGCCCCGGCACCGCGCTCAAGGTGGCCCGCACCGGTCCGGCCGGGCTCGGCGTGGAGATCAACATCGACTACGTCTCGGTGTGCGTGGTGGATCTGGCGGGCACCGGCCGGGTCCGGCAGACCGAGCACCTCGACAACCGGGGCGCACCCGCCGATGAGTCCCTGGCGCGGGCGGCCCGGCTCGCCGCGCGGACCCTGGAGTCGGCGTACGAGCAGGAGCTGCGTCCGGTGGGCGCGGCGCTGGCGCTGCCGGGTCTCGTCTCCGGCGGATCGGTGCGCCAGGCCCCCAACCTCGGCTGGAACGAGGTCCCGGCGCAGGAGCTGTTCGCCGACGCGCTGGCCGCCCTGCGTCCCGGCCATCCGGCGCTGCCGGTCGCCTCGGAGAACGAAGCCAATCTCGCGGCGCTGGCCGAGCTGTGGTTCGGCGGGCTCGGGGACGTCCGCAGCTTCCTCTATCTGACCGGGGAGATCGGGGTCGGCGGGGCGCTGGTCCTGAACGGCGAACTGCTGCGCGGGGCGCACGGTTTCGCCGGGGAGATCGGCCATGTGGTGGTGGATCCGACGGGTCCGGAGTGCCGGTGCGGGTCGCGGGGGTGTCTGGAGCAGTACGCCGGACAGGCGGCGCTGCTGCGGGCGGCCGGGATCGCGGGGATCGGCGGCGCCTCCGGAGTGCTGGAGCTGGAGCGGCGCGCGGCGGCCCGGGACCCGCGCGCGGTGGCCGCGATCGGTGAAGCGGGCCGCATGCTGGGCCGGGTGCTCTCGGGGGCGGTCAATCTGGTCGACCCGGACGCGGTGGTGCTCGGTGGGATCTACCGGGGCCTGATGCCGTGGCTGGCGCCGCCCGCCGACGAGGAGCTGACGGGCCGGGTGGTGTCGGGCCTCTGGTCGACGGGCAGCGGCCGGCTCCGGGCGTCGTCGGTGGCGGGCGACGCGGCGCGGGGGGCGGCGGCGCTCGTGGTGCAGGACGTGCTGGACGATCCGGTGGCGTACGCGGAGCCGTCGGGCGGGTGAGCGGGGGTCGGGGGGTAAGGGCCTTCCTGGCCCCTGCCCCCCCGCTCGCCGGGGCAGGCGAGCTGCCCCGGCGCGCCCGGTGTGTCTCCCGGTGGTACGTCAGCGGACGGCGAGCAGGTGGTCCATGGCGAGCTGGTCCAGCGCCTCGAAGGCCATACCGCGTTCCGCCGCCGCGTCCACGTCGAACTCCTCGTACGCCGTACGGTCGGCGAGCAGCTCCGCCAGGCCGTCCCCCGCCGTCGGGCGTGCCAGTTCGTCCAGGCGGGAGGCCCGCAGCGCCGCCCGCACCTCGGGGTCGGCGCGGAAGGCCGCGGCCCGCTCCTTGAGGATGAGGTAGTTGCGCATACAGCCCGCGGCCGAGGCCCAGACGCCGTCGTAGTCCTCGGTGCGCGGGGGCTTGAAGTCGAAGTGGCGCGGGCCTTCGTAGCCGCTCTCCAGCAGGTCGACCAGCCAGAACGCCTGGCGCAGGTCGCCCGCGCCGAAGCGCAGGTCCTGGTCGTACTTGATGCCTGACTGGCCGTTGAGGTCGATGTGGAAGAGCTTGTCCGCCCACATGGCCTGGGCGATGCCGTGCGGGAAGTTGAGCCCGGCCATCTGCTCGTGCCCGGTCTCCGGGTTGACCCCGACCAACTCGGGGCGCTCCAGGCGCTCGATGAACGCCAGGGCGTGGCCGATGGTGGGGAGCAGGATGTCGCCGCGCGGCTCGTTGGGCTTGGGCTCGACGGCGAAGCGGAGGTCGTAGCCCTGCTCGGTGACGTACTCGCCGAGGAGGTCGAAGGCCTCCTTCATCCGGTGCAGGGCGAGGCGGACGTCCTTCGCCCCGCCGGACTCGGCACCCTCGCGGCCGCCCCAGGCCACGAACGTCTTCGCGCCCAGCTCGACGGCGAGGTCGATGTTGCGCAGGGTCTTGCGGAGCGCATAGCGGCGTACGTCCCGGTCGTTGGCGGTGAACCCGCCGTCCTTGAACACGGGGTGCGTGAAGAGGTTCGTCGTCACCATGGGCACGACGAGTCCGCTGCTGTCGACCGCCTGCCGGAAGCGCTTGACGATCCTCTCGCGTTCGGTCTCCGGCGCGCCGAAGGGGATCAGGTCGTCGTCGTGGAGGGTCACACCCCAGGCGCCCAGCTCCGCGAGCCGCTGGACCGACTCGACGGGGTCGATGACCGCGCGGGTCGCGTCGCCGAAGGGGTCCCGGCCCTGCCAGCCCACGGTCCACAGGCCGAAACTGAACTTGTCCTCGGGGGTGGGGGTGAAGCGTTCCGTCATCGTCGTCCGACCGCCTTCGCCTGCCGTCGGGACGCCCGGCGGCAAGCCCGGCACCCCTATTTGTTCACTGTCATGACTAATCAAGCACACGGTACCCCGGACAGGGAACCCCTGTGCCGCGAGGGAGGCCCGCGACCCCCCTGTGCAGAGGGCCACGCATCCCGTAATTTGTTCATGCCGAAGCCGAATGACCGGCGCTGCCCCGCACCGCCATCCGGCCCTCGACCCGAGCCTGACCAGCCCCGTGACCAGCTCCTCAGCACGAAAGAGGCCCCCATGCCGTCACCCGCCGTCGTCATCGGCGTGGACAGTTCGACCCAGTCCACCAAGGCAGTCCTCGTCGACGCCGGGACCGGTGAGCAGCTCGCCGTGGGGCGCGCCCCGCATGCGGTCACCGGCGAGGCGGGGGCGCGGGAGAGCGATCCGGAGATCTGGTGGCGGGCGCTGTGCGAGGCGGTGGCCGCCGGGCTGAAGGAGTCCGGCCTCTCCGCCCGCGCGGTCACCGGGATCGCGGTGGCCGGGCAGCAGCACGGACTCGTCGTACTGGACCGGGCGGGCCGCCCGCTGCGCCCGGCGCTCCTGTGGAACGACACCCGCTCCGCGCCGCAGGCCGCCGCGCTCACCGAGGCGCTCGGCGGACCGGAGGCCTGGACGGCGCGGACCGGATCCGTACCGGTGGCGGCCATCACCGCCTCCAAGTGGCAGTGGCTGCGGGAGAACGACCCGGCGAGCGCGGCGGCCGCGGCGGCGATCCGGCTCCCCCACGACTTCCTGACCGAGCGCCTCGCGGGCGTCGCCGCCACCGACCCCGGGGACGCCTCGGGCAGCGGCTGGTACTCCACCGCGGCGGGTGCGTACGACCCTGTCCTGCTGGACCTCCTCGGCCTGGACGCGGCCCTGCTCCCGGAGGTGGCGCCCACCGGGGCGGCCCGGGTCGGTTCGCTCACCGAGGCGGCGGCCCGCGCGCTCGGTCTGCCCGCGGGCATCGCGGTGGCGGCCGGCACCGGCGACAACATGAGCGCCGCCGTGGGCCTCGGGCTGGGCGGGGAGGGGCTGCTGGACCATCCGGCCCTCAGCCTCGGCACCTCCGGCACGGTGTTCGCGGCTTCCCGCACCCGGCCCGCGTCCCCCGCCCTCAACGGGTTCGCCGCCGCCGACGGCACGTACCTCCCGCTGGCCTGCACCCTCAACTGCACGCTCGCCGTGGACAAGGTGGCGGCCCTGCTGGGCCTGGACCGCGAGGACGCGGCACCGGGCGGCGACGCGGTCCTGCTCCCGTACCTGGACGGCGAACGGACCCCGGACCTGCCGGCCGCCTCCGGGCTCCTCACCGGACTGCGCCACCACACGACCCGGCAGCAGGTGCTGGGCGCCGCCTACGAGGGCGCGGCCGTCACCGTCCTGCGCGCCACGGACGAACTGCTGTCGGCCTGCGGCCTCGACCCGGACGCCCCCGAGGTGGCCGCCCGCCCGCTGCGGCTGATCGGCGGCGGAGCCCGGGGCCGGATGTGGGTGGAGACGGTACGCCGCCTCTCCGGCCGCCCGGTCGTCATCCCGGGCAACGGAGAGCTGGTCGCCCTCGGCGCCGCGGCACTGGCCGCATCGGCCGCGGGTGGCGGCGGGCCGGTGGCCCTGGCGACGGCCTGGCAGAAGTCCGGTACGGACCGTCAGCTGCCCCCGGTGGAGAGGGACACGGAGACCTGGGAGCGGGTGGCGTCGGTCCTGGAACAGGCGTCGGGGCCGCTGCTGGGCGGTCCGTGACGTCTCAGCGCATCAGCGTCTCCTCGATCAGGCGTACGGCACGCCGGGTGCCGCCCTCGCCCAGGGCCTCGGCGCGCAGGCGTGCCGAGCTGCGGGCCGTCTCCGGCCGGACCCACCGGCCGGACCCGCCGGCCGGTCCCGGCGTCGGTGTCGGGGCAGGGCCCGACGAGGGTGACCGCCCGGGGCCGGCCTTGTCCGCACTGGGCTGCATGGCCCGGGGAATCAACGCGGGAGTCCGCGCCGGGGTGCCGGGGCAGCCGTTCGTGGTTGACACAGCGGCCCAGGCGGCCACGGCCGGCGCGTTCGCCCGCCCGGCGCCGGGCGACGAGCCCTGAGCACGGGCCGGAGAAGCCGTCCGCGACCAGGGTTCCGGACCCCGAAGCCTCCAGTTGGGAATACGAACTGATTTTCCATAAGATCCGGCGATGATCACTAGAAAACGGCTGACGACCGGGGTGGGCATAACGCTCGCCACCCTGGCCGCCGGGCTCGGCACCGCGATCCCCGCCGCCGCCGACGAAGCCCCCGCCACCCCCTCTCCCAAGGTCGAGCTGGTGCTCGACGTCAGCGGTTCCATGCGCACCCGGGACATCGACGGCCAGTCCCGGATGGCCGCCGCCAAGCAGGCGTTCAACGATGTTCTGGACGCGGTGCCCGAGCAGGTGCAGCTCGGGATCCGGACGCTCGGAGCGGACTATCCGGGCGAGGACCGCCAGGTCGGGTGCAAGGACACCCGGCAGCTCTATCCGGTCGGCCCGCTGGACCGCACGGAGGCCAAGACCGCGGTCGCCACCCTCGCCCCCACCGGGTTCACCCCGATCGGGCCCGCCCTGCTCGGCGCGGCCGACGATCTGGAGGGCGGGGAGGGCTCGCGGCGGATCGTGCTCATCACGGACGGCGAGGACACCTGCGGGCCGCTCGACCCGTGCGAGGTGGCCCGGGAGATCGCCGCCCGGGGCACCCACCTCGTCGTGGACACGCTGGGCCTGGTGCCCAACGCCAAGATCCGGCAGCAGCTGACCTGCATCGCGGAGGCCACCGGCGGCACGTACACCGCCGTTCAGCACAAGGAAGAACTCTCCGGCCGCGTCAAACAGTTGGTGGACCGGGCCGCCGAGCCCGTCGTCACTCCGGTGGCGACCGAGGGGGCCAAAAGCTGTGCCGCCGCACCCGAGTTGAAGCCGGGCCTCTTCACCGACCGCGCGGAGATCGGCCAGCACCGCTGGTACCGCGTCGATGTGCTCCCCGGTCAGGAGCTGCGCGCCTCGGCGAGCGTCGCGGCCGACCGTGCCGTGGACAACGACTACGGGGTTCTGCTGCGCGCGGTGACCGTGCACGGGCGCGAGATCGTCCGGGGCTCCGAGGCCGGGACCGGCCGGACCGATGTGATCTCGTCCGGGCTGCGCTACCCGAAGCCCGGGGCGGAGGACGGTGACGACGGCGACGGCAAGCCCGCCGCCGAGACCGTCTGCATCCAGCTCGCCCACTCCTTCTCCGCGCCCGCCTCGGTGAAGCGGTCCCCCGGCCTGCCGGTCGAGCTGACCCTGGACCTGGTGGACGGCCCCGACAACGCCTCGGACGTCGCCGCCTTCGGGCTCGGCCGCGGCTGGTGGCTGCTCGGCGTGCTCGTCCTGACCGGACTGGTCGCGGGCCTGCTGACCGGCTGGATCTCGCGCTGGCGCATCTCCGTCTGGAGGACCAACTGATGACCGGGTTCCCTCGCCGCGCCCGCGGCATACGACGCGCGCTCACCGGAGCGCTGCTCGCCGGGCTGACCCTCCTCACCACGGCCGGCCCGGCGATGGCGGACGACCCGTCGGCGAGCGCGAGCCCCGCCGGGGACGAGGCCGGCCCCACCGAGGCCGGCACCACGTTCCGTACGGCGACCGCCCTGAAGCAGGGCCGGTCCGGCACCGCCCGGGCCTCGGCCGGCGACTACCTGTACTGGGTGTTCCCGGCCGATGCCGGTCAGCGGCCCACCGTCGAGGCCACGGTGAAGCTGCCCGAGAGCGCCGCCCGGCGCGGTACGTCCACCTGGCAGGTCGACGTGTACGACGGGCTGCGCCGCCGCCAGGCCTGCATGTACGGGCACCAGACCCGTAAGGCGACGGCCGACGCGGCCACCGTCGAACTGTCCTGCGTCCTGCGCCCCGTGCGGTCCTGGTCGGAGCCCTGGGCCGACGACCCGCTGCCCGGGAGCTACTACATCCGTCTCACCGTGGTGGACCTGCCCGCCGCCGACCTGGGTCTGCCGGTCGACGTGGAAGTGAGGACGAGCGTCAAGGAGCTCGGCGGGGCCACGACGGGGGCGGCACCCTCGCCGAGCCTCTCGTCCCGGGCGTCTCGGTCGCCTCCGCGGGCGAGAGCGACGAACGTGCTTCGGACGGGCCCCGGACCGTCGCCACCGGTGAGCCCGAGGACGGATGGGCCTCGGGCTGGTGGACCGACCGCTGGCTGTGGACCGTGGGCGGTGGCGTACTCGCCGCGCTGGCAGCCGTGTTCGGCTACTCGCTGACGCGGGGCAGGGGCCGCCCGGCCCACGTACCGCCCGGTCTCTGACAGACTCGTCGGCCCCGCGCCCGCGTGGCGGCTGTGGCGGCTCCGCCCCGGTCTCGGCGATCCTGGCTCCCGAAAGGGCGGGATCGTCCGGGCCGGGGCCGCCACGGCAGAGGGGAACGGGATGAGCGGGACGACGACGTACGTACGGTTCCAGAGCACCGAGCGCAGCCCCCGGGTCATTTCCCGGGCATCTTCGCCCTGGCCAACGGGCTGGCGAGGGAGGGGCGTCTGAGCGAGGAGCAGCACCGCTTCTGGCGGGCGGGGAACGACTGGTACGACGCCGCGTACCCCGACCCCTCGCGGTCCGACCCGACGGTGTACGACCCGGCCGTGAACCCCGGGGCGGTGGCCTGGTTCAAGGGGACGGCGACTCATCTGCTGGACCGGATCCCGGGCTATCTCGCGCTGTTGGCCGCGCACGGGGTGCCGTGCGAGCGCCTGGAGTCCGCGGATCCCGGCAGGATCGTGTACGAGGACGACGTCCAGATCGTCGTGGTGCCCCGGCCGGCCCGCGACGTCGGCTCCCGCCGGGCTCCACGATCCGGTCCGCACTTGTCCCGCCCCCCGCCCCGCGACAGCGACACGTTCACGGAGCGCCGACGGGCCGGGTCAGGAGCCGGACGGGTCGATCTCTCCCGCGAAGACGATGACCTGGTCGATGAGGCTCCGCCGCAGATGGACGACGTCCGTTCCCGCGAGACGGGGACCCCCGTCCGGCGTGGTGAAGACCCACTGGTACCGGGCCCACTCGTCCGGCATGTCCACCGCCGAGCAGCGCACCATCGTGCCGGCCCCCGCCGGGTGGCGCCGGATGTCCAGCACGAACCGCTCGACCGCTTCGATCCCTTCGCTGCGGCCCAACGGCCCCCAGAAGACCACGTCCGAGGTCAGGGCCTGGGAGAGGAGCGCCGTCACATAGCTGTCGTCCGAGGCGTTGAACGCGGAGACGAACGTGTCGATTGCGGACTGCGCGGCTTCTTCCTGCATGCACCAGTAATACCAGTTGTTTCACGGAACGCGCTGGTCCCCTAAGCCGTCTTCCGACAACGGTGAACCATTCCGGACCCATCGACAGCCGCACCGGCGCACGCACAACACCTACCCGGGTGGATCCGGCGACGTCCGGCGGACCGCGTGAGGACGGAGACCTCCGCCTTGGTCCGGGTGATCCGCATGACGGTCCTCCTGTGGCCGATGCCCGTCCACAGGAGGAGCAGGGACGACAACGTCAGGTAGTACGCCGTCATAGCGCCCCACTCGCCCGTCGCGGCGGCCCGGACCAACACTGCGGCGAGCAGGCCGGCAACGGCCGCGGAGGCGAAGAATCCGATGGTGCGCGACCTGTGCAGCAGCCGCAGCAGAGCCTCACCCGTCTGCAGTCGGTTCAGCTCCCCGACCCGTCCACATGCGCTGAGTTCCGCCTCTGCGCGCTGGTTCCGGCGGGCGAGCAGCACGATGCACAGCCCGACAGCCACTCCGGTCATCCTGATCGTCAGGTCGAACAACGAGACCTCCCCGTCGCGCACCGATCGTCCCCGGGTCCGTTGCGCGACGAAACCCGGGCCCGGCGGCGCCTGCCCGGGTCCCCGGCCACGAACGCGCCCACTTCGGGCAACCGCGGTTGCCCTTGACAACTCGCTTGCTCTGTAAGGCATCTGAAGGATTTCGGCCACGCCCTGCCGACGCCCTGGTGGAGCGCCTCCCCATCCTGTTCGATGAGGTTCGAACGTTTGCGCGTCGGCAGTGGCGCGCCCCCAGGGAGCGGAGTTCCTCGATGTCCACGCAGACCGGTCCGGCGCCCGACACCCAGCCCCGCGGCCACGCGTTCACGCCGGGGCCCAAGGGGTTGCCGCTGGTGGGGAACCTGCCGCAGTTCGGGAAGAACCCGCTGGCCTTCTTCGAACTCCTGCGCGGGCACGGGGACATGGTGCGCTGGCGGTTCGGCCGCAACCGGTGCGTCTTCCTCGCCGACCCGGACTGCATAGGCGAGTTGCTCACCGAAACGGAGCACACCTTCGACCAGCCGAAGCTCGGGATCGCCTTCCGGACCGTTCTGGGCAACGGCATGATCGTGGCGCGGGGCCGGTACTGGCGGCGCAAACGCTCGCTGGTGCAGCCTTCGGTGCGTCCCAGGCAGGTCGCGTCGTACGCGGCCACGATGGCGGCCTCGGCGGTGGAGCTGGCGGACCGCTGGTCGGACGGCCGACGGATCGACGTCAAGCGGGAGATGGCCGCGCTGACGCAGAAGATCGCCGTGCGCACGATCTTCGGGGTGGACACCCCGGCGGACTCCGAGGCGATGGGCCGGGCGATGGACATCGCCCAGATGGAGATCGGCAAGGAGTTCGCCGGGATCGGCGCGCTGCTCCCCGACTGGGTGCCCACACCGGGCCGGGCGCGCATCAAGAAGGCCGCCGCCGTCATCGACGCCGAGGTGGGCCGGGTCGTCGCCCGGCACCGGGACGGCGAGGAGGAACGCCCCGACCTGCTCAGCCGGTTGCTCACCGCCGTCGACGAGAGCGGGACACACCTCACCGACGACGAGATCCGCGACGAGACGGTCACGCTGTACATCGGCGGTCACGAGACGACGAGCACGACGCTGGTGTGGGCGTGGTACCTGCTCGCCCGCAACCCCCGGGTCCGCGACGCGCTCGCCGAGGAGCTGGACCGGGTCCTCGGCGACCGGGAGCCCGGCTTCGAGGACTACGCCCGGCTGACGTACACCCAGGCCGTGGTGAAGGAGACGCTGCGGCTGTACCCCGCGGTCTGGCTGATCACCGGGGTCGCGAAGGAAGGGGCGACGATCGGGGGCCTGCCGATCGAGGAGGGCACCCGGGTGTGGAGCAGCCAGTGGGCCACGCAGCGCGACGCGCGGTGGTTCCCCGAGCCGGAGGAGTTCCGGCCCGAGCGCTGGGACGCGGAGCGCGGCGAGAAGATCGCGGAGTACGCGTGGTTCCCGTTCGGCGGCGGTCCCCGGGTCTGCATCGGTACGCGCTTCGCGATGGTGGAGGCCGTTCTCCTGCTGGCCGTGCTGGCCCGACGCTTCACCCTGGACGTCGACCCCGGCGAGATCACGCCCGTGACGGGCCTGACGCTCCAGCCGGACCGGGACGTCATGGCGACGGTCCGGGCGCGGTAGCGGGGCGGGTTCCGGTGCCCGGCCTCTCGTGAGAGCGGCCGGGCACCGGGCGGGTCAGTCCTTCGGCAGCCACTTCTTCCAGACGTCCGGGTGGCGCTCGATCCAGCGCTCGGCCGCCTCCTGGGGCGTGAGCTTCTGCTGGGCGATCATCTCGGACACCTCGTTCTGGTCCTTCTCCGACCAGTGGAACTTCTTCAGGAACGCGGACGCGTCCCCGCCGCGCTCGGCGAAGTCCGCGTTGAGGAACTTCTGCAACGGCGTCGTCGGGTACGCGCAGTCGATGTCCTTCGGGTCCTTGGCCGCGCACTCGTCCGTGTACTCGGGGAGCTCCACCTCGACCATCGGCACCTCGTTGAACAGCCACTGCGGTTGGTACCAGTAGCTGAGGAAGGGCTTCTTCTCCTTGGCGAACTGCTGGATCTGGGTGATCTGGGCCGCCTCGGAGCCGGCGAAGACCACCTTGTAGTCCAGGTCCAGGTTCTTCACCAGCGCCACGTCGTTGGTGACGTAGGACGGCGAGCCGTCCAGCAGCTGGCCCTTGCCGCCGCTCTCGGCGGTCCTCAGCTCGTCCGCGTACTTGTTGAGGTTCTTCCAGTCGGTGACGTCCGGGTTCTTGTCCGCCCAGTACTTCGGGACGTACCAGCCGATGTGGCCGGTGACGCCGAGGTCGCCGCCCCTGACGATGGTCTTCTTCTCGTCGATGTACAGCTTCTCCTGGTCCGGGTGGCCCCAGTCCTCCAGGATCGCGTCGACGCGACCCTGGCTGAGGGCGTCCCAGGCGGGGACCTCGTCGGTCTGGACGAGGTCGACGCGGTAGCCGAGCTCCTCCTTGAGGAGCTGCTCGGCCACGGCGACGTTCGCCTGGGCGCCGACCCAGGACTGGACGGAGAGCGTCACCGTCTTGACCCCGGCGGGGGCGGCGAACGGGGAGGCCTGCTTGGTCATGTCGGCGGCGCCGCAGCCCGCCGTGGCGAGCAGGGCGGCAGCCGACGACAGCGCTGTGATCAGGCGCGTACGGGAGCGGTTCATCTCAGCTCTCCTGTCGCTGGCGGCGGGTGGTGGGCTGGGTGACCCGGTCGAGCATCAGGCCGAGGCAGACGATCGCCGCTCCGGCGACGAGGCCGGTGGCCAGGTCGCCCTGGGCGAGGCCGAAGACGACGTCGTAACCGAGGGCGCCGGAGCCGACGAGTCCGCCGATGATGACGACGGCGAGGACCAGCACGACCGCCTGGTTCACGGCGAGCAGCAGGGAGGGCCTGGCCAGCGGGATCTGGACCTGGCGCAGTTGCTGGCCCGGGGTCGCGCCGAGCGAACGGGCGCACTCCATCGCCGCCGGGTCGACGCCCCGCAGGCCCTGCGTGGTGATGCGGATGACGGCGGGCAGCGCGTAGACGACCGCGGCAGCGGCGGCGGGGGCACGGCCGACGCCGAAGAGGGCGACGACGGGGATCAGGTAGACGAACTGCGGCATGGTCTGGAAGACGTCGAGGACCGGGCGCAGCAGCCGCTCCAGGCGTTCGCTGCGGGCCGCGCCCACGGCGACGCCGAAGCCGATGACCAGGGTGACGGCGACGGCGGCGAGGACCTGGCTGAGGGTGTCCATCGCGGGTTCCCACACGCCGAGTACGCCGATCGCGGCCATGGCGAGGACGGCGGTGACGGCGGTGCGCCAGGTGCCGATGGTCCAGGCGAGCGCGGCGACGATCAGCAGCACCGACCACCAGGGCAGTCCGGTGAGCCCGCCCCGCAGCGGGTTGAGGACGCCGCTGGTGAAGTGGGAGGCGAGGTCGGCGGTGCCGCCGACGACGGGCACCCCGGTGTAGAGGTGGTCGACCATCCAGTCCTTGGCGGTGTTGACCGGGCCGGCGATCGCCACGGTCACGTCCTCGGGCCAGACCCGGCCGTCGGTGGCGCGTCCGGCCGCGGCGACGGCCGCGGTGACGACGGCGGCGAGGGTCCAGCCGCGCCAACCGCGCAGCAGGGCGGGGCCGGTGGGATCGGCACCGATACGGTGTCCCGCCGCCTCCGTCGTACGGTCCAGCACGACGGCCAGCAGCACGATCGGGATGCCCGCGGCGAGGGCGGCGCCGACGTCCACGGAGGACAGCGCCTGGTAGACCCGGTCCCCGAGGCCGCCCGCGCCGATCACGGAGGCGATGACGGCCATGGAGAGCGCCATCATGATGGTCTGGTTGAGGCCCAGGAGGAGTTCCTTGCGGGCCAGCGGCAGCCGCGCGCTCAGCAGGCGCTGCCTGCCGGTCGCGCCGAGAGAGGTGACGGCTTCCATGACGCCGCCGTCCGCGCCGCGCAGGCCGAGCGCGGTGAGCCGGGCCATCGGCGGCGCCGCGTACACGACGGTGGCGAGGACGGCACCGGGCACGCCGATGCCGAACACCAGCACCACCGGCAGCAGATACGCGAAGGCGGGCAGCACCTGCATGGTGTCCAGGACCGGGCGCAGGATGCGGAACACCCGGTCCGAGAGCCCGGCGGCGAGGCCCAAAAGCAGCCCCAGCACGACGGAGGCGAGGACGGCGACGACCATCAGCGCGAGCGTCTGCATGGTCGGCACCCACATACCGAGCAGCCCACAGAGCAGGAACGAGACGCCCGCGGTGAGGGCGAGCCGGATCCCCGCGACGCGCCAGGCGACAGCGGCGCCGAACACGGTGACACCGGCCCAGCCGAGCGCCAGGAGGACGAGATAGACACCGCGTACGGAGAGCACGACGGCGTTGCTGATGTGGCCGAAGAAGTAGAGGAACAGCGGGTGGCTGTCGCGGTTGGAGACGATCCAGTCCGTGACCTCGCCGAGCGGGGCGGAGAGGTCGGCGGTCAGCACCTCGGGCCAGATCCCGCCGCCCCAGCGGCCGTGCACGACGGGCACGACGACGGCGGCGACGAGTGCGAGGAGCAGGAGCTTCGCGGCGGCGGGGCGGTCACGGAGGGCGGCCAGCGGCCCCCGGCGCGCACCCGTGGCGACGGAACGGGCCGGGGTGGCCTGTGCGGTGGCCATCAGAGGGTCACCTCGCGGGAGCCGTCCGGTGCCTCGGGGGCGGCGGAGGCTCCGGCGGCCCCGGACGCGACGTCGGACGGCACGGGCGTGGGGGCGCCGCCGGGCGCGGAGGTCCCGGCGACGACGTCGAGCAGGCACGCGCGGTCGACGACGCCGACGAGCCGGCCGCCGTCCATCACCCGGGCGACGGGGTCGCCGGAGCGGGAGACCGCTTCGATGGCCTCGGAGACGGTGGCGTCGGGGCGTACGGCCGGGCCGCGCTCGCTCTCCCCCGCGAGCGCGGGCCGCATGGCGGTGGCGACGGTGAGGACCTGCTCGCGCGGGACGTCGCGGACGAACTCGCGGACGTAGTCGTCGGCGGGCGAGCCCACGATCTCCTCGGGGGTGCCGAGCTGGACGATGCCGCCGTCGCGCATGAGCGCGATCCGGGTGCCCAGACGCAGGGCCTCGCCGAGGTCGTGCGTGATGAAGACCATGGTGCGGCCCTCCTCGCGGTGCAGCCGGACCACCTCGTCCTGCATCTCGCGGCGGATCAGCGGGTCCAGCGCGCTGAACGGCTCGTCGAAGAGGAGGACGGAGGGGTCGACGGCGAGCGCGCGGGCGAGCCCGACGCGCTGCTGCTGGCCGCCGGAGAGCTGCGAGGGGCGGCGGTCCTCAAGCCCGGCGAGACCGACCTTGGCCACCAACTCGGTAGCCTTGGCGCGACGTTCGGCCTTGCTCAGACCCTGGATCTCCAGGCCGTAGGCGACATTGTCCAACACCGTGCGGTGCGGCAGGAGTCCGAAGTGCTGGAAGACCATCGCGGCGCGGTGGCGGCGCAGTTCGCGCAGCCGGGCCCGGTCCATCGCGAGGACGTCCTCGCCGTCGATGGCGAGGGTGCCGCTGGTGGGCTCGATCAGCCGGGTCAGACAGCGTACGAGGGTCGACTTGCCGGAGCCCGACAGGCCCATGACGACGAACACCTCACCCTTGCGGACGTCGAAGGAGACGTCGCGGACGGCGGCGGTGCAGCCGGTGGCCTCGCGCAGTTCGGCGGGCGGCAGGGAGGCGTGCTCGCTGCCGGGGACGCGGTCGGCCTTGGGGCCGAAGACCTTCCAGAGGTTCCGTACGGAGAACACCGGGTTCTCGTCGGTTTCGGTGGCTCCCGCGTTCCCGGAGGGGCCGGTGGCCTTGAGGGTCTCGGTTCCGGTCATCGGGCATCGCCTCCGGTGCTGGTGCTGGTTCCGGCGGCCGGCGCGGTGTCACGCGCCTGGTCCGCGAGGAGTTCGGCGCACTTCTCGCCGACCATGAGAACGCCGATCATCGGGTTGACGGCGGGCATGGTCGGGAAGACGGACGCGTCGGCGATCCGGATGCCCTGAAGGCCGCGGATGCGCAACTGCGGGTCCACGACGGCTGCTTCGTCGTCGGTGGCCCCCATCCTGCAGGTGCCCGCCGGGTGGTAGACGGTGTGGGCGACCTTGCGCGCGTACTCGCTGATGTCCTCGTCCGAGGTGACCTCGGGGCCGGGGCAGACCTCGCGCCCCAGCCAGTGGGCCAGCGGTTCGGTGCGGGCGATCTCGCGGGCGAGCTTGATGCCGTCGACGAGGGTGCGGCCGTCGTAGTCGTCCTCGTCGGTGAAGTACCGGAAGTCCAGGGCCGGCTTGACCTCGGGGTCGGCGCTGGTGAGGTAGAGGCGGCCCCGGCTGCGCGGCTTGGGGATGTTCGGGGTCATCGACACACCGTGCTCGGGCTTCTCGTAGCCGAGCCGCTCCGGGTTGTCGGTGAAGGGGATCTGGTAGAAGTGGAACATCAGGTCCGGGCCCCGGGATCCGGGGTCGCGGCGCACGAAGAGTCCCGCGTCGGAGTCCATCGCGGAGTTCTCCGGGATGGGCCCGTCGGTCTCCCAGACGATGACGGACTCGGGGTGGTCGAGCAGGTTCTCGCCGACCCCCGGGAGGTCGTGGCGGACGTCGATGCCGAGGGCGGACAGGTCCTCGCGGGGGCCGATCCCGGAGTGCAGGAGCAGCCGGGGCGTGTCGACCGCGCCCGCGCAGACGATGACCTCGCGGGCGGCGCGCAGCAGGATCTCCTCGCCGTCCTTGGTGCGGACGTGGACGCCGGTGGCGCGGGTGCCGTCGAATTCCAGGCGGTACGCCCAGGTCTCCAGCAGGATCCGCAGGTTCGGGCGGTCGCCGGCCTCGATGTGCGGGTGGAGGTAGGCCACCGACGCGGAGGAGCGCTTGTTGTTCTCGGGGTGGTAGGCGAGGTCGAAGAAGCCGACGCCCTCGTGGAACGGCTTGCTGTTGAAGCTGTCCACGCGCGGGACCCCGGCCGCCTCCTGGGCGGCGTCGACGAAGTCGCGGGCGATGGCGTTGCGGTCCTTCTCGTCGACCGGGACGATGTTGTTGCGCAGCTTGGCGAAGTACGGGTCCATCGCGGCGGCGTCCCAGCCCTCGGCGCCCGCCTCGGCCCACTCGTCCCAGTCGCCGGGCAGCGGCTTGAAGCTGATGAGCGTGTTGTGCGAGGAGCAGCCACCGAGGACGCGGGCGCGGCTGTGCCGGATGTGGCTGTTGCCGCGCGGCTGTTCGGTGGTGGGGTAGTCGTAGTCGAGGTCCCCACCGAGGAGGCCGAGCCAGCGGCGCAGGGTCAGGACGTCGTCGCGGTCGATGTCGGTGGGGCCGCCCTCGATGACGGTGACGGTCACGTCCGGGTCCTCGGTGAGCCGGGAGGCGATGACCGATCCGGCGGTGCCGCCGCCGACGATCACGTAGTCGGTCACCAGGCCGTCGGGGACCGCGGTGCTGCGGGGGGTGGAAGGCATCGGTCACTGCTCCTTCTGCAAGGTTCGTGCGTGTACGTGGTGCTGCGAACAGCCGGGCGGGGCCCCGGGGTCGATGCGATCGGGGCCCCCGCAGGCGTCAGCCGGCGAACCAGCGCTGGGGGCGCGGGTTGAGGTTCTGGTAGATGTGCTTGGACTCGCGGTACTCGGCGAGCCCCGTCGGTCCGAGCTCGCGTCCCGTGCCGGACTTCCCGAAGCCGCCCCACTCGGCCTGCGGGAGGTAGGGGTGGTAGTCGTTGATCCAGACGGTGCCGTGGCGCAGCCGTCCGGCGACCCGGCGGGCCCGGCCGGCGTCGGTCGTCCAGACGGCGCCCGCGAGGCCGTAGTCGGTGTCGTTGGCCAGCGTGATGGCCTCTTCCTCGGTACGGAAGGTCTCGACGGTGAGAATCGGGCCGAAGGTCTCCTCGCGGACGACCTTCATCCCGCGGTGGCAGCCGTCGAGGACGGTCGGCCGGTAGAAGTAGCCGCCCTCGGGGAGTACGTCGCTCGGCTTCGGGCGTTCGCCGCCGGCCCGGACGGTCGCGCCCTCCTCGCGGGCGGAGGCGACGTACATCTCGACCTTGGCGAGCTGCTGGGCGGAGACGAGGGGGCCGCACTCGACGCCGTCGAGGGTGCCCCGGCCGAGGCGGATGGCGTCGGCGCGGCGAGCCAGCTCGGTGACGAACCGGTCGCGGACGCTCTCCTCGATGATCAGGCGGGCACCGGCGGAGCAGACCTGGCCGCTGTGGAAGAACGCGGCGTTCAGCGCCTGGTCGACGGCGGTGTCGAAGCCCTCGTCGGTGGCGCAGGCGTCGGCGAAGACCACGTTGGGGTTCTTGCCGCCGAGCTCCAGGGCCACCTTCTTCACGGTCGGGGCCGCGGCCTGGGCCACCTTCGTACCGCTGGCGAGGCCGCCGGTGAAGGAGACCAGGTCGACGTCCGGGTGCTCGGAGAGCCGGGCGCCCACCGGGTCGCCCGCGCCCGTGACGAGGTTGGCGGCCCCGTCGGGGAGCCCGGCCTCGGCGAGCAGCTTGATCAGGTGCACGGTGGAGAGCGGGGTGACCTCGCTGGGCTTGAGCACGAAGGTGTTGCCCGCTGCGAGGGCCGGGGCGATCTTCCAGCTGGCCTGGAGGAGGGGGTAGTTCCAGGGCGCGATGAGGGCGCAGACGCCGACGGGCTCGTGGACGACGATGCTGTGGACGTCGGGGTCGCCCGCGTCGACGACCCGGCCGCCGCTCTCGTTCATCACGAGGTCGGCGAAGTAGCGGAAGGCTCCTGTCACGTCGTCGACGTCGACCCGGCCCTCCTCCAGGGTCTTGCCGGTGTCGCGGCTCTCGGTGATCGCGATCTCCTCGCGGTCCCGCTGGAGGAGCTCGGCCACCCGGCGCAGCAGCCCGGCCCGCTCGGCGACGGGCCGGTGCGGCCAGGGGCCGTCGTCGAAGGCGCGCCGTGCCGCCGCGATCGCCGCGTCGGTGTCCGCCACGCCGCCCTCCGCGACGACGGCCAAGGCCGTGGCGTCGGCGGGGTCGAGGACCGTGCGGGTCTCGCCCGATACGGCGGCCCGCCAGGTGCCGTCGATGTGGATGGTGCTGAGCTCCAGCATGTCGTGTTTAGCCTTCCGTGCCTGAAATGCCCCCTCCGGTTTCGGCCAGGGCATGCGCATGGCGGGCCGACATCCGGCGCACCAGCAGCCTGGACCCCTCCCCACTCCGCCGGAATGTATGCCGAGAATTTCACGCAGAGTGACGCGCCTCACGCGTGGCGACCTCGGCAGGACGCTTGCCGGGCGCCCTCCCGGACGGCCCGTTGCTGGTCAGGCGGGTGCTCCCGGGGCCGTCGGACGGCAGGCCGCGCGCTCCCGCACCCCCGGCCCCTCCCCCTCGACCGCGGCGGCGAACCGCTCGGGGCGGGCCAGGAGTCGCCGGTGGCCGGGTGGAGCGCGGTGTGCGCCAGCAGCCGGCCCGCCAACAGATGCGGGGCCTCCGGGGCGGTCGGGCGGCGGGAGCGGCCTCCCGGAGCGCACCGCCGCCGGCCCGGGTGCGCTCCCCGTCCGCGCACCGCGGATGGCGCAGCCGCCACTCGGCCGTGGCCGGCCGCCGCCGCACCGGCCCGTCGCTCCCTTCCGACCTCCGCGTCAGGCCCGGGGAGCGGCCACTGCGGGGCGGGCTCGCCGGAACTCCAGATCCCGTTCGGGCACGCGGCCGAGGGGGCCCGCCGACCGGAGCACCACGTCCAGGGCGCGGTCGGGGTCGGCGGCGTACACCGTGCTGAACCACGCCATATTGGCCTCGACGACCGCCCACGCGGGGGCGCGGCCGGGCCGGCGCATCCGTCCGACGTCCACGACGACGGCTCCGGGCAGAGTGTTCCCGCGTTCCTCGGTGAGCCGGCGGGCGAAGGCCCGTACGGCAGCCTCCTGGGGGTGGCCCGTCAGCGGGGCGGCGTCGAGCCGCCCGTACACGGCGTACTGCGAACCGGTGCGGATCTCGCCGTCCAGCAGAAAGAGCCTGAACTCGTCCTCCCAGGTGACGACTTCGCTGATCTGGACGAGAGGGTCGCCGGAGCCGGGCGGGGGCGGCGGGAGCGAGGCCCCGTCCGGGTGGACCGCGGCGGGGAAGCTCTTGTCGGTGGGCGGTTTGACGAAGAGCGGGCCGGTGCGGCGGCGGGCCTCGGAGAGGGGCATCCGACGTATGTCACGACCGGTGTGGGCGAGGGGCAGGGCGTCCAGCCATCCGTCGTGGGGTTCCAGGAGCGCCACCCC
Organism: Streptomyces sp. S063; assembly: GCF_002832675.1. Classification (NCBI taxonomy): domain Bacteria; kingdom Bacillati; phylum Actinomycetota; class Actinomycetes; order Kitasatosporales; family Streptomycetaceae; genus Streptomyces; species Streptomyces sp. S063. The sequence continues at coordinate 6,763,024 of NZ_CP021707.1, read as the reverse complement.
GAGCGGACCGGCGACCCGGGCGGCGAAGCGTGGTCCCCCGTAGTAGTGCGCGTCCGCCCGCCCCCGGTACCGCTCGGGCACTCCGTCGGCGGGCAGCACCGTGACCTCCATGCCGCGTCGGCGGGCCGCGCCGGCGAGGAGGGAGGCCGTGCCGGAGCGGTGCGGCGCCAGCGCCAGGAACCCCGGTCCGGATGTCATACGGTCCCTCCCTTCCCCGCCCCGGCCCGCCGGTCGCGCCGTCAGGCCAGGATTACGGGGAAGGCGGCCATGTCGTTCTGTGTCATCACCGGAAGTCTGGTGATCTCCTCGTCCGGGACGGCGAGGCGGAGTCCGGGGAAGCGGGCGAAGAGGGCGGGCAGCGCGATACCCGCCTCGACGCGCGACAGGGCGGCGCCGGGGCAGATGTGCGGGCCGTGGCCGAAGGTCATGTGGCGGTTGCGGGTGGGCCGGGTGATGTCGAAGGCGTCGGCGTCGGGGCCGTGCTGCTCGAAGTCCCGTCCGATGGCCCGGTAGGAGATGACGACTCCCTCGCCCTTGCGGATCACCTCGTCGCCGACGGCTATGTCCTCGGTGGCGAACCGCATCAGCAGGTGGGTGGTGGGGGTGTCCCAGCGCAGCGTCTCCTCGATCACCGCGTCCCAGCCGATCTCCCCGTCGAGCACCAGGCGCAGTTGGTCGGGGTGGGCGAGGAGGGCGCGTACGGCGTTGAGGACGAGTCCGATGGTGGTCTCGTGCCCGGCGGCGACCATGGCCTTGAGGTTGCCCACCACCTCCTCCTCGGTCAGCGGTTCGCCGCCCTCCTCGGCCAGGATCAGCGCGCTGGTGAGGTCGTCCGTGGGCCGGGCGGTCTTCTCGCGTACGAGGTCGGTGTAGAAGACGTCCAACTCCGCCAGCAGTGACAGACGTTCGTCCTGCGGGGTGAGCATGGAGAAGAACGCCTTGTACTGCCGGGTGAGCATGGCGTGCTGGGACTCGTCGACGCCCATCAGCATGCCGACGACCTTCATCGGCAGCGGCTGGGCGAAGACCGCCTTGAGGTCGACGACCCCGTCCTCGCCCTGTGCGGCGTCGAGGGCGTCCAGCAGCTCTGCGGTGAACTTCTCGATGGCCGGGCGGATCGCCTCCAGGCGGCGGGGGGTCAGCGCCTGCGAGGTCTTGGTGCGCAGCCGCCGGTGTTCGGCCCCGTCGACGGTGAACATGGAGCGCCCGGCGTCGATCATGCCGATCAGCGGCCATGCACGTGTCACCACTCCGCTCCGCCACAGCCCCCAGGCGTCGATGTCCTTCACCAGGCGCGGGTCGACGAGCAGTTGGCGCGCCTCGGCGTGCCGGGTGACCGTCCAGGCCGGGACGCCGAGCAGGTCGATCCGGGCGAGGGCCCCGGCGTCGCGCAGCCGTACGGTCTCGCCGTCCAGGTCCTGGACCATGGGGTCGATGGTGATGACCCCGGGGTTCCGGCCGGCTTGTGCGGCCTCGGCGTGCGGGCAGTTCACAACGCGTCTCCTGTCGTGCGGACGGGGGTGAAGCGGACGGGCAGCGCGGTCGTCCCGCGCAGGAAGGCGGACGGCCGGCGGACCAGGTCGGCCGCGGGGACGGCGAGTTCGAGGTCGGGCAGCCGGTCCAGCAGCACTTCGATGCCGGTACGGGCGATGATCTCGGCGATCTCCTGGGCGGGGAAGGGGCAGCGGTACTCGCCGTGGCTGAACGCCAGGTGGGCGCTGTTGCCGCCGTGCCCGGAGCGGACGGCGGAGGCGGTGACCTGCTGGCGGATATGGGGGTCGGCGTTGGCGGCGCCGAGGCCGAGGAGCAGCATGTCGCCGCGGGCGATGTTCCGGCCGCCGAGCCGGGTGTCGCGCGCGGCCCACCGACCGGCCAGGATCTGGGTGGGGCCGTCCTCCCAGAGCACCTCGTTCATGGCCTCGGCGACGCTGTGCCGGCCGCCGGAGAGCGCGTCGGCGAACTGGTCCTCGGTGAGCATCAGCCGGGTGGAGTTGCTGATCCAGTCGGCGGTGGTGAGGTGCCCGGCGGCCGTGATGGCCATCAGGTCGAGCGCGTACTCCTCGTCGGTGAACGGCCCCGGGTGGGCCAGCATCCGCGAGGTCACGTCGTCGCCGGGCCGGGCGCGCTTGTCGGCGACGAGCCGCTGCATGTGCTCGCCGAAGCGCAGGTGCGCCTTCTGCGCCTCGGGCCCGCCGTCGGCGAGGTCCTTGAGCACCCGTGCGATGTCGGCGCCCTCGTCGTCGGGGAAGCCGACGAGCCGGGCGAGCACGAGGACGGGCAGCGGCTCGGCGTACTCGGCGACGAGGTCGGCGGTACCCCGGCTGCACACGGCATCGATGAGTCGGTCGGCCAACTGCTCGCAGTGCTGACGGATTTCGAAGGGGTCCGCCCCTTCGAGGGCGGGGACGACCATGTCGACATGGCGGCGGTGCTCGGCCCCGGCGGTGAAGTAGATGGACGGCATCGGGGTCCCCACCATGGGCAACAGCGGCCAGTCGGCGGGGATGTTGCCCCACTGGTTCCACAGTGAGACGTCCCGGGGGTACAACTCCCCGTCGCTGGTGACCTGGTGGAGTTCCCGGTAGCCGATCACCAGCCAGGCGGGAAAGCCGCCGGGCAGTTCGACCGGGACGACGGGGCCGTGCTCGCTCCGCATGGAGCGGTAGAGCTCCTGGGGGTCGGTGTCGAAGCCGGGTCCGCCGAGCACGACGGCACTCGCAGCGGCGCCCATGGCACAGCCTCCACCCGTACCGGTCGGGGACGCGGGCGTGGCGGACGAGGGGTTCGTCATCGTACGGACTCCAGTGGCGGCGACTTCGCGCGTTGCGACCATACGATCAACGCGGCACCACTATAAGGAGGTTCCGTGAACCCTTGGGCCCTGTTCGCGCTCATTTCCGACCGAACCTCGAACGATACGGACCACCTTCGCGCCGCTCCTCGCATGACATCTGCGCATCATTGCCCACAAGGTGGGCGTCGGCAGGCCACCGGGTCTGCGCGGGCGGATCACCGGGCCGGCGTCGGCGGGGTGAAGGCCACCCCCACGCTCCACTCCCCGGTCCGGATCGTCAGTCCGTCCGTCAGATCCTTCGACCGCTCCAGGTCGGTCAGCCACAGGTTGACGGCGGAACCCAGGAGCACCGGGTCGAGCGCGGGCCGCCGGGCACCCCAGGCGCGCTCAGTGCGCGCCTCCAACTGCCGCCCGCCGCGCAGCTGGACGAGACAGCGGGTCTCGTCCAGCCGGGCGACCAGGACGTTGAGGTTCTCGTGGCGCAGGGCCGCGTCCGTGATCCAGTCGAGCGCGGCCACCTCCGCGTCCGCGACCGTGCGGGCCAGCACCTCCGCCGCGGCGGGCCAGTGGGGGTGGTTCTCCTCGGTGGTGACGGCGTAGAAGCCGAGGGCCTCGGTGTGGTGCCCCGCGACGAGGGGGCGCCGCTCGATCTTCACGGTGCCCCACGCGTCGTGCGTCCCCGTCACGTCGTACGCCGTGACCTGCGCCCGCCGCACCGGTTCGGGCGCAGGTACGGGAAGGGGCCGCGGAGCGCCCGGGGGCACCCGGACCCCGCGCCGGGCGAGGAACTCGTACATCCGGGCCCGCGTCACCTCACCGGAGGTGTCGACCGACGCGAGCTGCCCGTCCACCAGGGGCCGCAGCTCCGCCGGGTCGTGCCGGCGCGCCGTGTCCAGCAGCTGCGCCAGGACGTCCCCCTCGGGGTCCAGGCGCGGCGCGCCCCGGGCGAAGGCGGCGGCGGGAGAGAGCGGGTCCAGCTCGTCGAGTCCGGTGGCCGCGAGCACCGTGACGCGGTCCGCGGCGGCCGAGTAGAACGACGTACTGCCGTGGTCGCCGACCACCCAGTCGCTGGCCACCACGGCGGCCCGCCACCCCTCCTGAGGCGGAATGATCATGAGCCCGGCGTCCATCGCCGCCCCGAGCCGCTCCAGCACACCGGCCGGGGTGTGCCGGGCCCACACGTTGGGGTGGAAGACGGCCGCGACCGCGAACTCGTCGGCCGGGAGCGAGGTGACCAGCCGCAGCGGCAGCTCCGGATGGCGCCCGAGCAGCGAGTGCTCGCTCCAGGTGGAGTGGACGACGACCAGCCGGCGCCCGTCGACCGCGCCGAGCCGCGAGCGGTACCGGTCCCGGTGGGACATGCTCGCGGTGATGCGCTGGAAGCACCAGTCGCCGACGGCCAGGGCGTACGGCGCCGCCTCGGGGCAGATCTCGGTGAGCCGGTCGATCTGATCCTGGTGGGAGACGCCGATCGCCTGTGGGACGACCTTTCCCCGCCACATCAGCTCCCGGCGGGACAGCCCGGCGGGGGCGAGGGCGTCGCCCGTCGACTCGGTGACGAGGCGGTTGTACCCGGCGCCGTGCGGCAGCACCATCAGCGGGGCGTCGAGCCGGCGCATCGTCGGATGCACCGAACAGCTCACGGCCAGATCGAAGGGGCGCCGGGTCGCCTCCTCCCAGCTCAGCACACGGATCCCGAGGCCGGACAGGTAGGAGTCGAGCCCGTCGGCGAACGCCGACCCCGGATTGACCGTGTAGTACTTCTCGATGCCGTCCTCGGGCCGCAGCAGATGCATCACGTCCACCACCCGGGTGGCGGACGTGAGCGTCCGGGCCACCCCGAGCACCTCGGCCTTCGGCGCGTCCCAGGTGTCCCACCGGTCGTGGCACGGCCGGTCCGCGCGGCGGCCCCGGAACCGGGCGGACGTACGGCTGAGCAGCGACGGCACCGAGGACAACGCGTGGCTCCGGGAGAGGTAAAGGGGCAGGGAGAAGGGTAAGCGGAGGGAGGCTCAGGCCGTCGGCGCGGCCGGTGGCCTCAGCCCCATGGTCCGCCGCAACGCGCTGAGCTTCTCCTCGCAGGCGGCCCGCAGCGGCCGGTCCTCGGCCCGGTCGGCCAGTGCGGCGAGCAGTTCGAGCGCCTGGTCGAGCTTGGCGAACTGCTTGAGCGCGGCCGCCGCGTCGGCCGCCGCACCGGCGGCGGCGACCGCCCGGTCCAGTGAGCCGAGCCCGGCGAAGGCATGGGCCCGTACGAGGTCGATCCGGGGCAGCATGGGTTCGTCGCCGCCGGCCCGGGCGGTCCCGGCCGCCTCGTCCAGCACGTCGAGGGCGTCGGCCCACCCCCGCCGACCCCGACCACCAGCACGACACCCGGCTCCGGTCCGGCGGCCAGGGACAGGGCCGCGTCCCGCAGATCGGCCAGTTCCCTCGTCCGGTTGACGAACACCCGGCTGGGCACGGGCCCCTGGCTCGGCGGGACGTCCGGCGGGGGCGTCGGCAACTGGAGGCCCTCGATCCGCTGCGCCATCAGGACGGGCCCGACGATGACGGCGTCCCCCGACACCGTGTTGTACGCCGCGTTGTGCGCCGTTCCGCCGCCGTCGGTACCGAGGCTGTTCAACCCGTCTCCTTCCACCGGTGCGGACACCCTCGCGCGGGTGAACGCGCCGGTTCCCTTCCCGGCTTCCGTGGACCGGAACCCGCCCCGGCCTCGCACTGTAGTCCCGCCGCTCTACGATCGGGGGCGTGTGCGCTGACGTCATGGTCGCCGAGGACGACGAGAAGCAGGCCGAGCTCGTACGCCGCTATCTGGAACGGGAAGGACACGCCGTACGGATCGTGGGCGACGGCCTCGCCGTGCTCGACGCCGTCCGGCACCGGGAACCCGACCTGCTCGTTCTCGATGTGATGATGCCCCGGGCCGACGGCCTGGACGTGGTGCGGGTGCTGCGGTCCGAGGACCGCGAACTGCCCGTGCTGATGCTGACCGCGCGGTCGACCGAGGACGATCTCCTGCTCGGTCTCGACCTCGGCGCCGACGACTACATGACCAAGCCGTACAGCCCGCGCGAGCTGATGGCCCGGGTCCGTACCCTGCTGCGGCGCACCCGGCGGCCCGCCGCCCCGGAAGCGGTGGCCGAGGACCCGGTCCTGCGCGTCGGCGAGCTCGTGGTCGACCCGGAGCGGCACGAGGTGTCGGTGGGCGACCGGACGGTGGAGTGCACCCCGGGCGAGTTCCGGATCCTGGCGGCACTGGCGGCCGGACCGGACCGGGTGTTCAGCCGGCAGCGGCTCCTGGAGGAACTCCACGGGTTCGACCGCTACATCAGCGCCCGGACCGTCGACGTGCACGTCATGAACCTGCGCAAGAAGATCGAGCGGGCCCCTCGGCGGCCGGAGCGGCTCCTCACCGTCTTCGGCGTCGGCTACAAACTGACCGACCCGGCGAAGGCCGCGGCCCGGCGTGGGTAGGGCACGCGGGCGCGGCGCCCGGCGGGAGGGGCCGGGTCGCGCGCGGCTGCCGCTGCGGCGGAGTCTGCTGGGGCGGCTGCTCGCCGTCTCGGCGCTGGTGGCCGCCTGTTCGGTGGCGGCCACCGCCTGGATCGCCGTACAGACCACTTCGGGCGCGATCAGGCAGGAGCAGGGCCAGAACCTCACCGCGGACGCCCGGATCTACGACACCCTGCTGGAGTACGCCGCCCGCAACCCGACCTGGGACGGGGTCGGGGCGACGGTCCGGAAGCTGGCCCGGGAGTCGGGCCGCCGGGTCGCCCTGACCACGCAGGGCCGGCAGCCGCTCGCGGACTCCGCCACCGGGGAGACCGCGCGGGCCCTGCCGCCGCAGGCGTCGGCCGTGGTCGACCCGTTGTCCGTGGACACGGTTCTGGCGGCGCGCGGTGCCGCAGGGCAGGGTACGGGCGCCGACCGGATCGACCCCCGGGCGGTGGGTCCTTTCCGGCTCTCGTCCGCCGACAGCCGGGCGTTGCGACGGACGGCGGACGACAAGGTGGCGTGCCTGAACCGGGCGGGGATCGCCTCGGACGTGGTGGTCGGGGCGAGCGGCCGCCCCCGGGTGCAGATCGTGGGCAACGACCCCGAACGCGCGCTCGGCACCCGCTGCGATCTCGCCGCCCTGGACGCGCCCACCCGTTCGGAACGCAAGGCGCTCGACGCGCTCACCGAGCTGGCCGACGCCTGCCTGAAGCGGCAGGGCCGCGAGGGCGTACGGCTGAACAACGATCTGTCCTGGGGCGATCCGGCCCCGGTGGCCGTACCGGGCGAACCCGGGGCGCTCGCACCGCGGCCGGTGCCCGCGCCACGCGACGCCCCGGCGGAGCGGGCCGCGCCGTCGGTGGAGATGCCGGAGATGACCGGGGAGAGGGACCGGGCCATCGCGTCCTGTGTGGGCACGGCCCGGAGCGAGCAGCTCAGTTCGTACGTGGCCTCTCCCGCTCTCCTCTTCATCGGCGACGAGGGCGGCGCGACGCTGCCGGGCTTCGATCTCTCCCCCGCGAACACGGCCAGGATCGCGGGAGCCGCGGCGCTCGTGCTGGCCCTCACGGTGGGCGCTTCGGTGTTCGCGGGAGCCCGGCTGGTACGCCCTCTGCACGCCCTGACCGGCGCCGCGCAGCGGATGCGGGACGGGGAGCAGCCTGCGTCGGTGCCCGTGTCGGGGGACGACGAGGTCGGGCGGCTGGCCGCGGCGTTCAACGACATGTCGGCCCATCGGGCGCGGCTGGAGGAGCAGCGCAAGGCGATGGTGAGCGATGTCGCCCATGAGCTGCGCACCCCGCTGAGCAACATCCGGGGCTGGCTGGAGGCCGCCCAGGACGGACTGGCCGACCCCGACCCGGCGTTCGTCTCCTCGCTGCTGGAGGAGGCCGTGCTGCTCCAGCACATCATCGACGACCTCCAGGACCTGGCTGCGGCCGACGCGGGGGCGCTGCGCCTGCATCCGGAACCCGTCGAGGTCCGGGAGCTGCTGGCCCAGGTCGCCGCCGCGCACCAGGCTCGCGCGGAGAACGCGGGCGTCACGCTCACCGTCACCACGACCGCCCCGGGCCCGGCCCTGGGCGCGGACCCGGTGCGGCTGCGGCAGGCGGTGGGGAACCTGGTGTCCAACGCCGTACGGCACACGCCGGAGGGCGGGCGGGTGACGCTGCGCGCGTACGTCGCGGGGCGGGACGCGTCCGGGCCGTACGCCCCCGGGCCGAACGCCTCCGAGGAGGGCTGCGGGACGGCCGTGACAGGCGGCGGGACGGTGGTGATCGAGGTGACGGACACCGGATCCGGTATCCCCGCGGACGACCTCCCCCATGTCTTCGACCGGTTCTGGCGCGCCGAGAAGTCCCGCAGCCGCCGCACGGGCGGCAGCGGCCTGGGCCTGGCCATCGTCCGCAAACTGGTCGAGGCGCACGGCGGCACGGCGGAGGCGACGAGCACCGAGGGCGAGGGGTCGACGTTCGCTCTCCGGCTGCCCGGAGCCAGGGGATGTCCGGCCCCTGATGGGATGACCACAGCGTTCTGACAGCTTCTTCATATCTCCACGCCAGCCTGGCTCCATGCCCCGCCCCCGGTGCGAACCGGCATCCGGGACCGTCACGGGGCCGAGTATGGAATGGAGCCATCCGCATGACCGCTTTCCCCACGCGCACCACGCTGCGCGCCGCCGTCCTCGCCGCTGTCGCGGCGGGCGCGGTGCTGGTCCCGTCCGCCGCCGCGTTCGCCGACGCCTCCCCGAGGCCGTCGGCCCCCGCCGAGGTCACACTGTCCCCGGAGCGGAGCAAGGCCGCCGCGGAGGCCCCGAGGGACGCCGCCCCGGCGGTGACCCCGCGCGGCGGTGTGGCGGCGGGCGACCGCCCGGCACCGGCGCCGAAGGAGGCCGCCCCGGCGGAGGCCGAACCGGCGGTCACCCCGCGCGGCGGTGTCGCCGCCGGTGAACGCCCGGTCGGCAGCGGGGACAACAGCACCGCGCTGCTCGCCGGTTCGGCGGCCGGGGCCGCGCTGCTCGCGGGCGCGGGCACGCTCGTGCTGCGCCGCCGCTCGGCGGCGGGCCGCAACGGCTGACCCGACCGCTGCGTGTGGCGCCGCCCCGCGCAGGGGCGGCGCCACACGCAGTTCCCGAGCCGCACGTTCACCCCCTCCTGCCCCGATTCCGGAGTCTCCCTGTGCCGTCGCCCCGTACGCCCCACCGCTTCCGGCGGACCGCCGCCCTGCTGACCGCCGTCGCGGCCTGCGTCGCTCTGGCCGGCTGCTCGTCCGCCGAGCCCTCGGCAGCCACGGCCACCGCTCCCTCCGCGACGGCGCGGGACGAGGCGGGCTCCGCACCGACCGCACGGTCCCGGACCGACGAGACGGAACGGTCGGCCCCCACGGAGGTCACCATCCCTTCCATCGGCGTACGGAGCACCCTCATGGAGCTGGGTCTCAACGCGGACGGCACGGTCGAGGTTCCGCCGGCGGAGAAGGGCATGACGGCGGGCTGGTACCGCGGCGGGTCCGTACCCGGCACACCGGGCCCGGCCGTACTGATCGGCCACAACGACACCCGCTTCGGCCGGGCCGTCTTCCACGACCTGAAGAACGTCCGCGAGGGCGCCGAGGTACTGGTCCGCGACGGGGCGGGGAAGACCCTGCGCTTCACGGTCACAGGGAAGGAAGCGGTCAGCAAGAAGGCGTTCCCCACGGAGAAGGTCTACGGCCCGACGAAGGGCAGCACGCTGCGGCTGATCACCTGCGACGGGGAGTTCGACGCGGAGGGCCACCCGGTGGACAACCTGATCGTCTACGGCGACCTCGTCTGAACGGCGACGGACACGGTTCGGCGTATCCGGCCGGGATCCGGATGGCAGCCGATCGGACAGACTCGTGCCACCCGATGTCTACCCGCGGGTAACTGGCGCTGCTTGGATGGGGGGCGCCCGGTACGCCCCCCACTCGACCACAGGAGACCTCGTGCCGAACACCGCGTTCCGCCGCCTGACCGGCGTCACCCTGTCCGCCGCGCTCGCCACCGTCACTCTCGCCGCGAACGCTCCCCAGGCGGCGGCTGCCGAGACCCCCTCGCTGCGGGTGCTCTCGTACAACGCGTTCCTCTTCAGCAAGACGCTCTACCCCAACTGGGGCCAGGACCACCGGGCGGCCGAGATCCCGAAGACGTCGTTCTTCCAGGGCAACGACGTCGTGGTGATCCAGGAGGCCTTCGACAACGGCGCCTCCGACGCGCTGCTGCGCAACTCGGCCGCCCAGTACCCGCACCAGACCCCGGTGGTCGGCCGGAGCAAGAGCGGCTGGGACGCCACGGGCGGCTCCTACTCGGCGACGACGCCGGAGGACGGCGGCGTCACCATCCTCAGCAAGTGGCCGATCGTGCGCAAGGAGCAGTTCGTCTTCAAGGACGCGTGCGGTGGTGACTGGTTCTCGAACAAGGGCTTCGCCTACGCGGTGCTGGACGTGAACGGCGCCCGGGTCCACGTCGTCGGCACCCACGCCCAGTCGACCGACCCGGGCTGCTCGGCGGGCGAGGCGGCACAGATGCGCAGCCGGCAGTTCAAGCAGATGGACGCGTTCCTCGACGCGAAGGACATCCCGGCCTCCGAACAGGTCGTCGTGGCAGGCGACTTCAACGTCGACGGACACTCGGCGGAGTACGCGTCGTTCCTCTCCGACGCCGGCCTGACCACCCCGGACTCCCGGACGGGCCACACGTACTCCTTCGACACCCGCGACAACTCCATAGCCTCCGAGCGCTACCCCGACGACCCCCGCGAGGACCTGGACCACGTCCTGCACCGCACGGGCCACGCGAAGCCGGCGGGCTGGAAGAACGATGTGGTCAAGGAGCAGAGCGCCCCGTGGACGGTGTCCAGCTGGGGCAAGAAGTACACGTACACGAACCTCTCCGATCACTACCCGGTGATCGGTTCCGGCCAGTAGCCGTTCTCTGACGTGGTGGTCCCCCGGCGCCTCGCCGGGGGACCACCACCTGGGCGGGCACGGGAGACTGGTGTGCGACGAAGACGGCACAACGGAGGAGAAGTACCCGTGAGCGACCCCCAGCGGCCCTTCACCCTCATCCCGGGCGCCGCCGACTCCCCGGTCCTCCTCCACGTGCCGCACGGCTCCCGCCACATCCCCCACCGCGTGCGCAAGGGCATCACGCTGGACGACGCCGCCCTGGAGCGCGAGCTCGACCACATCACCGATGCCCACACCGCCGAACTGGCGACGGCTGCGGCGCAGATGGCCCCGGTCGCCCCCTGGTGCTTCGTCAACAACCTGTCCCGGCTGGTCGTCGACCCGGAACGCTTCCCGGACGAACGGGAGGAGATGCTCGCCGTCGGCATGGGCGCCGTCTACACCCGCACCACCCACCGCGAACCGCTCCGCCCGCCGGAGGACGACCCCACTCCCCTGCTGGAGGCGTACTTCCACCCGTACGCCACCGCCATGACCGAGGCGGTCGAGGCACGCATCGCCGCCGCCGGCCGGGCGGTGATCATCGACGTCCACTCGTACCCGACCGAGCCCCTCCCCTACGAGCTCCACGGCACCGGCCCGCGCCCGCCCGTCTGCCTGGGCACCGACCCGTTCCACACCCCGCCGGAACTCCTCGCGGCGGCGGAATCGGCGTTCGGCGACCGTGTCGGCCATGACGGCATCGGACACGACACCCCGTTCGCCGGTACGTACGTCCCCCTCCGGCACTACGGATCGGACCGCCGGGTCACCGCGCTGATGATCGAGATCCGCCGCGACACGTACATGACCGAGCCGGGCGGCCCTGCGGGCCCGGGCCTGAAGACACTGGCGGAGGCGGTGGCGGGGCTGGTGGCGAGCGTCGTTCCCCGGTGACCGCCCCCTCCGGCGGGTCCGGCTCCGGCCGCCAGGAGGAGGGGCCTGCCCCTCAACCGATCTCCACCACCCGCGCCCACGCAGGCGGCCGGGGAGGGACGTAGTCGGGGTTGTCCTCGTTCCAGGAGCTGCGCCGGTTGTCCCTCGGGAACAGCCCGACGACCGTGCGACACGACGGTTGGGCCGTGGGCCAGGGGGTTTGACCGTCCGTCAGCACGACGACGGCGTCGGGGCGGGGATGGGACCGGAGCGCCTTCGCGAAGCCCGTACGCAGATCCGTGCCGCCGCCGCCCACCAGCGGGATGCCCTCGGCCTGGCACAGCGGGTGGACCACCCTGGTCGCCGCGTCGCACGCGAGGACGGTGACCAGGTCGCGGCGGCCGCCCACCGCGCGGGAGACGGCGGCGACTTCGAGGAGGGCGCTGCCCAGTTCGGCGTCGCTGACCGAGCCGGACGTGTCGATGACGACGGAGACCCGGGGCGGTCTGCGGCGGAGGCTCGGCAGGACGACACCGGGCAGTCCGGTGGAGCGGCGCGAGGGCCGCCCGTAGGTGTAGTCCTCCCCCGCACCGGGGCCCGAGGCGGCCGAGCGGACGGCGGCGCCCAGCAACTCCCTCCAGGGCTGGGGCGGATGGAACGCCTCCTCCGCCCACCGCTTCCACCCCTTCGAGGCGTTGCCCGGCCGGCCGGCAATGCCCTGCGCCACCCGGAACCGGACGGCGTCCTGTTCGTGTGCGCTGAGCCCGTTGGCCCCGTCGGGACCCAACTCCCATTCCCTGTCCAGTCCGTCGGCGCCGCTGCCGCAGTCCAGCCAGGCGAGGTCCTGGGTGCGCGGGCCGAGGCGGAACTGGTACAGGTAGTCCTCCATCAGCTCGCCGGGCCGCAGATCCAGCGTCGACGGGTAGACGGCCCCCTTCGGCCGGGCCAGGCCGTCGCCGTACACGTCGTCGTTGATCTCGCAGTCGGCGGCGATGTTCATCCGCAGCCGGTCCCCCGGGCCGGTCAGCCCGCGCTGCCGGGCGACCCGGTCGCTGCGCCCGTGGTGGTCGCGCAGCAGGTGCGACACCTCGTGGACCCAGACCCCGGCCAGCTCCTCGACCGGGGTGCGGGCCACGAAGGACGGGGATACGTAGCACCGCCAGTACCGGTCGACGGCCATGGTCGGAACCTCCCGCGACTCCACGGTGTGCAGGGCGAACAGGGCTGTGGCCAGGTAGGGGCGGGCTCTGGCCGCCTGGAGGCGCGCGGCGAAGAGTTTGTCCAGGTCGAGCGTGCTCGGCGCGGCTTCGGTCGTCGTCATCGGTCCGCCGTCGGTCGTCGTCATCGGCCCGCCGTCGCTCCGGCGCGGGCCACCCGGTCCGCCGCCCGGTCCGCCCGTCGGGACAGGGAGACCACTCCGGCGAGGTGCTCGATCGCGGCCGGTACGTCCCAGTCCTCCTGGCGCAGCGAGGCGAGGGTGGTGGCGGGGACGACCACCAGGTCCGGGGCTCCGGACTCCAGCGCCCGGACGAGCAGCGTCCACGCCGCGTCCCAGCGTGCCCGGTCCGGGCGGGTACGGATCGCCGCGACGACCCCGTCCAACGCGGCCTGTCGCAGATCGCCACGCTCGGGCAGGACCGCGTTCGCCGGGTCGGCGAGGAGGTCCTCGGGGTCCGGAAGGTCCATCCGGTCCAGGCTCGCCAGCAGTTCAAGACCGGGCCCGTCCCCCACCGTGCCCCTGACCAGCAGGGACAGCACCTCCCTGGAGGAGCCGGCGGCGGCCGCGAAGGCGATCAGGTTCAGCGTCATGTCCCAGCTGCGCGGCGACGGCCAGGGGCCGCCCCGGCGCGTCTCCGTGGTGGGCAGCCGGTGGACGAGCGTGGGGCGGGCGGAGAGCAGCCCGCACACCGCGCGCCGGGCGAAGTCCACCGCCTCGGGCAGCTTTTCGGGATCGAGGCGGGGCAGCGTCGCACGGGGCCAGGTGCCGGCGAGGCCGCGTACGACGACCTCGTGGTCGTGGGTCCACTGGAGGTGGACGAACCGGTTGGCGAGTGGCGGGCTCAGCTCCCAGCCGTCGGCCGCCGACGAACGCGGATTGGCCGCCGCCACGATCCTGACACCGGGCGGGAGTTGCAGCGCACCGATCCGCCGCTCCAGCACGAGGCGCAGGAGCGCGGCCTGGACGGCGGGCGGTGCGGTGGAGAGCTCGTCGAGGAACAGCAGGCCCTTTCCGGCCCGTACGAGGCGAACGGCCCAGTCCGGCGGGGCCATCGGCACGCCCTGTTCGGCGGGGTCGTCGCCGACGATGGGCAGCCCGGAGAAGTCGGACGGCTCGTGCACGCTGGCGATGACGGTCGTGAGCGGCAGGCCCAGTGCGGCGGCGAGCTGGGTCAGAGCCGCGGTCTTTCCGATGCCCGGCTCGCCCCACAGCAGGACGGGCAGGTCGGCGGAGACCGCCAGGGTCAGCGCCTCCAGCTGGATGTCGGGGCGCGGCTCGGTGGTGGTGTCGCGGAGCAGGCGCATCAGCGCATCGGCGACCGCGAGTGGGGAGCCGGGAGAGGGCAGGGGGGCGGAGGTGGTGTTCGTGAGCATGAGTGATCACCTGAGGGTGTGCGAGAGGGCGGGTGGGCGGGGCGGCCATGGGAGCGCGGCAGCGGCCGCGGAGGCTGCGGGATCAGCTGACGGTGGTGTGGCGCGGTCGTCGCGCCCTGCGCGGGCGGGGGGCGACGAGGCGGCGGGGGACCGAGTGGCGGTGGAGGGGGCCTGAGCCGAGCAGGCCGGCTCGGAACAGTCCGTAGGTGATCCGCCGCCGGGCCGCGGCTTCCAGTTCGTCCCGCAAGGGGCCCTCGCGGAGCACCGCTTCAGGACCGAGCAGCCCTTCGACGACGTCCAGCGCACCGGCGATGTCCCCGTGGTCGAGGCGTTCGCGCACACCCGTGAGGCAGTCGGGCCGCCGGTGTGCCTCGTCGATGGCCCGGAGGCAGGGCAGCGGCGTACCGGTCAGGGCGACCAGCAGTTCTTCGCGGCGGATCTCGGCCGGGTCATGGTCCAGCGGAGCCAGGGCCCCGTCGACCAGGCCGATCCGGTGCTGGGCTCCCCGGCAGTCCACGAGGCGCGTCGCTCCGGTCCCGTCACCGGTACGTGAACGGGCCGGGGCCGAAGTCGGCGGCGGGGGGCCCGGCACGAGCGCCCGCGCGACCAGCGGGTGCAACTGCCCGGCTGCGACAGCCCCGGTGCGGAGCAGATCGAGGTCGGGCAGCACCCAGGTGGCCGCATCCGGCAGCACCGGTGCCGCGGACGAACCCTGGTCCGGCACTACCGCCGCGATCCGCGCGACGGGCGTGCCCCAGCCGTCCTCGCCGTTCTCCACGCGGAGAAGCAGCCGACGCCGACCGCCCAACCGCACGCTCACCGCCCCTCCCTGCTCCTGTCCCTCCTGCCTCTCCGCCCGGAGCAGGGTCGCCGCCTCCGCCGCCCACCGGTCGACGGCACAGCGGCGGTCCGCCGGCACGGCGCTCCACAGGTCCGGGTCAACGGCTGCATCAGCGGGTTCGGTTGACAGGCCGTCGGCACCGGAGCGGAGTCGCAGCTCATCGGCTCTGCGCGCATCCCACAGGTGGCGGTGCAGATCGAGACGGAAGCGGCGGTTCGGATGCGGGTGGGGGTGCCGTCGGGCGGTGGGCTCGGCGTGCGACCCGTCCCACAGCGCGAGACTGATCCGCTGTCCGGCGTCCGCCCAGGCGGGTGGGGTCCGGACGACCAGGTGCAGAGGGGCCGGCCCGTCACGCTCCAGGGGGTCGTAGTGGGCCAGTTCGATCGTCAGCCCCGGGCGCAGCAGCCCGTGCGGGGCGATCCTCGGCAGGTGCCAGCGCAGCAGATCGGGAGCCAGATGGCGGAGGTCCGCCCGGATGCAGGCGGCGAGTTCCCGGCCGTGGCTGCTTGCCACGGAACGGAGTTGGAGGTCGACGTCGACACGTGCCGCTGCGCACGCGCCTGCCCAGTCCCCGGCCTCGCGGCGGGCGGTCGCAGTCTCGATCATCGAGGCCGGCACGGCGAATCGACGCACGCGCGGCCAGAAAGACGGGAGGGGCGGGTGGGAATCCCGGTTCGCGGTCGAAGTGAGCATCAGCACTCACCTTGCGCGGACGGGTCCCCCAATCTGTTCATGGAGTGAGTCATCGCCGGGAGCCTAGCCGCGGTCACCGAGACCCGCCAGATATTATGTTCAGCAGCACGGACGACCCACCCTCCACCCACCGCTCTCAGCGCGACGCGCTCATCCGCTGCCACTCGGTCCACGAGAGGTTCCACGCGCCGAAGCCGTTCCCGGGGGCGACCACGCCCTTGGTGTCCTTGCCGGTGATCTCGAACGGATCTCCCGGCCGCACCTGCCCGTAGAACCAGGCCGCGTCCGCGTCGCTCATGCCGATGCATCCGGAACTCCGGTTGGCCCTGCCGAGATGGCGGGCGTTCCACGGGGCGGCGTGCGCGTACATGCCCGACCAGGTCAGCCGCATCGAGTGGTCGACCATCTTGTCGTAGGCGTCGGCGAGGCCCACGGTCTCGGAGTTCATGTTGATCGTGCCCTCCTTGGACATGAGGACGGCGGTTCCGCGCCAGGATCGTTTGTCGCCGCCGGGCGTGCCGCCGGAGACCGGGATCCGGCGGACCGTCTCGCCGTCGCGGACAAGCGTGAGCTGGTGGCGGTCGAGGTCGACCTTCGCGATCTGCCGTGCGCCGATGGTGAAGGCAGTCGTGTAGTCGCGTACGAACCAGCCGCCCCCGGGCCCCGAGTCGGTGCCGTTCAGCTCGGCTTTCAGCGTGACCTCGGTCCCCGGCTTCCAGTACGACCTGGGCCGCCAGTCCACCCGGTCCCGGCCCGACCAATCGCGCATCCAGCCCCAGGAGCCCTGCGTCTCGTTCGAGGTGGTGACCTTGAGCTGCTTCTCGACCTCGGCCCGGTTCTTGACCGGGTGGTCGAAGACCAGGGAGATGGGCTGGGCGACGCCGACGGTGGTGCCGGTGCCCGGTCGCCAGTCGACCTTGTTGACCTTGCCCGCCTTCGCCGTGGTGAAGGTGGCCCGGGCGCTCCGGGCGATTCCGCCCGCGCTCCGGGTCGCGGCCGTCACCTCGTACGCCGTACCCGGTACGGCCTTGCGGTCGGAGACCCACGACCGGCCGTCGACGGCGGCCTTTCCGGCGAGCCGGCGGCCTCCTGCGTCGGTGACGGTCACCGAGGTGAGGCGGCCGCCCGAGACCGTGACCCGTACCGGCTCACCGGCGGGGACCTGCTTGCCCGTTGGCGTGACAGAGACGGTGACGGGCCGGTCGTCGGGGCTCGATGTCGCCTCGGCGGCCGGTGCACCGGGAGAGGGGCTCGACGAGCAGGCGGCGAGAGGTGCCACGAGGGCGGCGACCACGGCGGCCCGGACGCGGGCGTGGATGCGTACGGGTATGTGTGACGAGCGGGACAACAGGACCTCCAAAAGAGCCGCGAGAGTGCCGGACGAGTCGGCGATGCTGCGACTGTAGAGGCGGCAAACCGCAGTTCAGGCGTTGTGGCACGGTGTGACGGCGACTGGTGGGGAACGGTCATGGTCCGGTCACATTCGCCGCTCCGAGCGGTCATGGAGCGCTGTGAGCATCCTCTGTATCCCCGCGAAGTCCGGGGAATCGTCCCCGCGTCAGAGACCGGGGAGAAGGAGAGGCCAGACCGTGTCAGCGCTGCTCGTGCCGTCGTCGTCCAGCCCCGTGCGCCGCGCACGGCCCCGGGGCGTGGCCCTGGGCACCATCACACCGAGGGCCTACCGCGACTTCCTCGCGTCGCCCGAAGGCCAGGCCCTCGGTCCCGGCTTCCTCCAGTGCCCGTCCTGGGCCGGCGTCAAAGAGGGCTGGCACTCCCGGTTGATCGGCTGGGGACCCGATCCGGAGGCCGGCGCGCTGACGGGGGCGGCCTCGGTGCTGCTGCGGCAATTCCCCGGCACGCGCAAGTACTTCGCCTACCTTCCCGAAGGGCCCGTCGTCGACTGGAGCGACCCCGATGTCGACGACTGGCTCGATCCGATGCTGGAGCACCTGCGCCGTGCGGGCGCTTTCGCCGTGCGCATCGGTCCGTCGCCCGCCTACCGGCGTTGGGACGCGGCCCGGCTCAAGCCCCTCGCCGGCCCGGGCCGCCGCATCGGCGACGTCCTGGCCAGCGAGGTCGATCCTCTCGGCTCCGCCGTCGCCGACCGGCTGCGGGCCAGGGGCTGGCGCCGCTGCGGCGGAGACGGGACGGGGCAGGGCGGGGATGCTCAGCCCCGCCACGTCTTTCAGGTGCCACTCGCCGGACGTACCCCGGACGATCTGTGGGCAGGGCTCAACCAGGAGTGGCGCCGGAATGTACGCCGGGCCCGGAAGGAAGGGGTGGAGGTGGTGGTCGGCGGTTCGGCGGACCTTCCCGAGTTCAGCCGTCTGCTCACCCTCACCGAGCGTCGCGACGGCTTCCGCCTCGGCCGCTCACTCGCCTATTACGAGCGGCAGTACACCGCTCTCAACGCCGAGGAACCGGGCCGCATGAAGCTCTACCTCGCCCGCCACCGGGGCGAGATCCTGGCCGCCCACACGATGATCACCGTGGGCCGCCGGACCTGGTACCAGACCGGTGCGTCGGCCGACCACCGCCGCGAGGTCCGGCCCTCCAACGCCCTTCAGTGGCGGATGCTGCTGGATGCCCACGCGACCGGAGCGTACGTCTACGACATGCGCGGGGTACCCTCCACTCTCGATCCGGAAGAACGTGAGTACGGATTGCTGCGGTGGAAGCTCGGCACCGGTGGTCAGGTCGTCGAGACGTTGGGGGAATGGGAGAGGCCAGTGGGCGGCAGCACCAACCACGCGCTTCACCGTGCCTTCCAGGCGTACCTGAACCGCCGATGACGCGAACGCCCCCGACGGTTCGCCCATCACCCATCACCCACCACTGACCGCCCAGGGAGAACAGCCGATGCCCCGCGTGCTCCTCGTCGAGGACGACCCCTTCGTACGTGAAGGGGTCCAGCTCGGCCTGCGTCGGCGCGGCCACGACGTACGCGCAGCCGGAACCGGCGAGGACGGTCTCGCCGCGCTGGCCGAGTTCCGCCCCGATCTGCTGTTGCTGGACCTGATGCTGCCCGGCATGACCGGTGTGGAGGTCTGCCGGCAGGTCCGTGCCCACAGCCAGTTGCCGATCATCATGCTCACCGCACGCGGCGACGACTTCGACGTGGTCATCGGGCTGGAGGCCGGTGCCGACGACTACATCGTCAAGCCCGCCCGGACCGAGGTGATCGACGCCCGGATCCGGGCGGTGCTGCGCCGCATGGACGACGGCTCGACGGGCCGCCCGGCCATCGAGGTCTACGGCGACCTCACCATCGACCGGGTCGGGCTGGCGGTCTCCAAAGCCGGCCGGCCCCTGACGCTCGCTCCCTCCGAGCTGAGACTGCTCCTGCACCTGTCCGCCGCTCCTGAGCAGGTGTTCAGCAGGCAGCAGCTTCTGGAGAACGTCTGGGAGCACACCTTCCACGCCGACGGCCGACTGGTCGACGCCTGCGTCGCCCGCCTCCGCGGCAAGATCGAGGACGAGGACGGCAACCCGCGGTACGTCCAGACACTGCGTGGCTTCGGCTACCGCTTCGGCCCGCTGTGATCGCCCTCCCCCGCCCCCGTCGTACGCGCGGCGGCGACAGCAAAGGACGTGACGGCAGGGGTCCGGGCACGCACACCCGCGAACGGTCCCGGGCCTTCGGCCTGCGCACCCGGCTCCTGGCCGCCTTCCTTCTGGTCGCCGCGGTCAGCGCCGGCACGACGTCCGCCCTGACCTACCGCGAGGCCCGCAACGCACTGCTCAAGACCTCCCAGGACACGGCCGTCTCGACGTTCCGCGACCAGGTCCAGCGGACGGGCTGGGGGCTGCCCGTCGAGGAGGAGGGGCTTCAGGAGTTCCTGCGCGACCTCGCCCGCTCGGGCAAACCGCGCCCCTGGGTGGTGTTCGCCGAATACGGTTCGGTCCGCGCGTCCTCGGGCGAGAACCCGGTCTCCACCGTCATCACCCCCGAACTGCGCCGGGCCGCGACGGCCGACCGGTACGGCAGTTTCCAACGGGTGGTCAAGGACGGCGTCCCCTACCTGACCATCGGCATCCCCACCCTCTTCAGAACCGGGCCCGACAGCGTGCTGCCCACCGGACTCGTCCTGTACGCCGTCATGCGGATGACCGACGAGCAGATCAACGTCGACGCCCTCCTCGTCGCCGCCCGGAACGGGGCCCTGCCCGGCCTCGCGGTCGCGCTCGTTCCCGCCCTGCTCGCGGCGCGCAGCGTGCTGCGTCCGGTACGGGAGCTACGCCGGGCGGCCCGGAGCATGGGCAGCGGCAGACTCGACACTCGTATCCCGGTACGCGGCCGTGACGAACTGGCCGACCTGGCGGACACGTTCAACGAGTCGGCGGGTCAACTGGAGCGATCTGTAGGCGAGTTGCGTGAAGCCGAGGCGCGTGCGCGCCGCTTCGCCTCCGACGTCTCGCACGAACTGCGCACCCCGCTCGCCGGGATGCTCGCCGTCACGGAGGTTCTCGATCAGGACGCGGACCGGCTGGACGCCGACACCGCCCAGGCGGTCCGGCTGGTCAGCGCGGAGACCGGAAAGCTGGCCGTCCTCGTCGAGGACCTGATGGAGATCTCCCGCTTCGACGCCCGGGCGGCCGAGCTGAACTCCGACGAGATCGATGTCGCCGAGGCCATCCGCAAGACCCTTCAGACCCGACGCTGGGCGGACGACGACCGGATCCGCACCGAACTCCCCACGGGTGTGCGGGCCCGGCTCGACCCGCGCCGCTTCGACGTCGTGGTCGCCAACCTCGTCGGGAACGCGCTGCGGCACGGCGGCGCGCCCGTCACCGTGCTCCTGCGCACCGAGGCCGGCCCCTCGGGCACGCTCGTGCTCGTCGTCGAGGTCGCCGATCGCGGCCCCGGCATCCCCGCCGCCGCGCTTCCGCACATCTTCGACCGCTTCTACAAGGCCGACGCGGCCCGTACGCGCTCGCCCGGCAGTGGCCTGGGCCTGGCGATCACCCTGGAGAACGTGAATCTGCACGGCGGAACCATCCACGCGGCGAACCTCTCCGGCGGCGGTGCCGTCTTCACCGTCGAGATACCGCTCCGGGCCGAGGAGGCCGGCCGATGAGGCGTGCGGGGTGGCGCGGGCTCTCCGCGGCCGTCGTCGTCCTGGCCGGCGTACCGCTGGCCGGCGGCTGCGGGATCCAGGACTCCGACGTCATCGAGGCGGGTGGCCCGGCGACCGTCGAGGCCTTCTTCAACCGTGACGTGGACATGCTGCTCTTCTTCCGCTCCCCCGACGGTGGGTTGACTCCCGTGATGCGGGAGTTCAGGCCCTCGGCCGGGTTCGGCGAGGAATACGTCGAACCCGGCGCCGGCCCACGGGACCCGTCCGGGCCGGCGGGCCCCGCACCCACGGAGAAGGTCGTCCTGGCGCTGCTCTCCGGCCCGGGTGAGGCAGACCGGGCCGCCGGCCTCACCACGGCGCTCCCGGCCGTCCGCGAGGGCAAAGCCGTGAAGGTCGAGGTCTCGTCGGACGGCGGGGTCACCGCCCGCCTGCCCATCGCCGTGAAGGCTCTCAAGCCCGCGGCTCTCCGCCAGTTGACCTGCACGATCGCCTACAACCAGGCCGCCGACGGCCGGGGCGTGGTGACGCTCAGGGGGGATGACGGGGCCGTGAGCTCCGGCAGGTGCGGCCTCGCCCCCGGCGCGGCCGACTGAGAGCATCCCGGCCGGGAGCCCGCCGAGACCAGCCCGGCCGGAGGCCTCCCGAGGACAGCCCGGCCAAGAGCCTCCTGAGAACAGCCCGCGCACCGGATGCCCGTCAGAAGAACACCCCGCACCGCAGCAGCACATTCGCGTACGGCCGTGCCTCCCCCGTACGGACCACCAGGCGGGCCGTTGCCGTCAGCGCCTTCAGGTCGTCGTGCGGGACCAGTTCCAGCCGGGGAAAGCGGGTGCCCAGGAGCGCCTTGGCCGCCGGGTTGGCTTCGCGGATCTCCTCGGCGGCCGTCGCGCCCTCGACGACCAGTTCGTCGAGCAGGCCGTCCAGCACCTCGGCGAACGACGGGGTGCCCGCGCGGAAGGCCAGGTCGACGACGCGAGGGCCGGAGGGTATCGGCATGCCGGCGTCGCAGACCAGGACGGTGTCGCCGTGGCCGAGTTCGGCGATGGCTCCCGCCAGGTGGCGGTTGAGGATGCCCGACTTCTTCACAGCGCGTCGACCCCCTCCAGCGTCGGGAACGACTCCTGCGCCCCTCGTGCCGTGACCGCCGCCGCGCCCACCCGTACAGCGAAGGCCGCCGCCTCCCGCAGGTCGTCGCCCCGGCCGAGACGCCAGGCCAGGGCCGCCGTGAACGCGTCCCCGGCGCCGGTCGTGTCGACGGCCTCGACCTTCGGGCTGACGAGGTGGTCCAGGGAGCCCGTACGGCTGTCCGCGACCAGGGCCCCGGCCGCGCCCAGGGTGATGACGACCGAGCGCGGGCCCAGCGCGAGGAGCGCCGGGGCCCAGTCGTGCGGCCCCTCCCCCGCGTTCTCGCCCAGGATGTACCGCGCCTCGTGCTCGTTGACCACCAGCGGATCGCAGGCGGCGAGCACCTCACCGGGGAGCGGGGCGGGCGGCGACGGGTTGAGGACCAGCCGGGTGTCCGGCCCCCGGCCGCGTACCGTCTCGGCCACCGTGTCCAGGGGGATCTCCAGCTGTACGGAGATGACTCGGGCGGCGGCCAGCAGCGGGGCCGCCGCCCGGACGTCCTCGGGGGTGAGGCGTCCGTTGGCCCCCGGGGAGACCACGATGCTGTTGTCGCCCGAGGGGTCGACGGTGATCAGTGCGACGCCTGTGGGGGCTCCGCCGACCAGGACGCCGCCCGTGTCCACCCCCGCCGCCCGCTGGCTCTCCAGCAGCAGACGTCCGTGGTCGTCGTCGCCGACCCGGGCGAGCAGGGCCGTCCTGGCGCCGAGGCGGGCGGCGGCCAGCGCCTGGTTGGCGCCCTTGCCGCCGGGGTGGACGGCCAGGTCGGAGCCGAGGACCGTCTCGCCTGGGGCGGGGCGGCGCTCGACGCCGATCACCAGGTCGGCGTTGGCCGACCCGACGACCAGCAGGTCGTACCGGTCGTCGGTGGCGTTGTCGTGCATGGGCGTGCTTCCTGCTTTCGTCGGTCCGGGGTCAACAAGCCTGCTGGCGGGGCAGGTCAGGAGAAGTCGGCGACATTCTCCCGGGTGACGACCTTGACCGGCACCTTCACCGTGCTCGCGACCTTCTCGTCCTCCGCGGCCTTGACCGCGTTCTGCACGGCGATCTTTCCGAGTTCGGCGGGCTGCTGGGCGACCGACGCGTAGAGCGTGCCGGCCTCGACCGCCTTCAGACCGTCCGGGGTGCCGTCGAAGCCGACGACCGAGACGGACTTCCCTGCCTTGCTGCCGAGCGCCTTGACCGCGCCGAGCGCCATCTCGTCGTTCTCGGCGAACACGCCGGTGACGCCGGGGTGCGACTGGATCAGGTTCGTCATGACGTCGAGGCCCTTGGTGCGGTCGAAGTCCGCGGGCTGCTTGGCGACCACCTTGATGTCCGGGTACGCCTTCAGCCCCTCGGCGAAGCCGGCCCCGCGCTCACGGCTGGCGGAGGTGCCCGCCGTGCCCTGGAGGATGACGATGCTGCCCTTGCCGCCGAGCTTGTCGGCCAGCGCGTCGGCGGCGAGCTTGCCGCCCGCCACGTTGTCGGAGGCGACGAGGGTCGCGGTGTCGGCCTTGTTGACGCCGCGGTCGGCGGCGATCACGGGGATGCCGGCCTTGTTGGCGCTGCGGACGCCCGGTCCGACGGCGTCCGAGTCCACCGGGTTGACGATGATCGAGAAGACTCCCGAACTGATGAAGTTCTGGAGCTGGTTGGCCTGCTGAGAGGCGTCGTTCTGGGCGTCGGTGACGGTGAGGTCGATGCCCGCCTTCTCCGCTTCCGCCTGTGCGCCTTCCTTCATCTGCACGAAGAAGGGGTTGTTGAGCGTGGAGAGGGACATGCCGACCTTCTTCACGCCCCCGGATGAACCGGAGTTGACGTAGGAGACGGCACCGACGACGAGGGCCACGCAGAGCGCCGCTCCGGCGAACTTGAGCGCGCCCCTGCGGCCTGCGCCCGGAGCGCCGGGGGCCGTTCCGGCCGAGGAGGCCGCCCCCGAACCGCTCTTGCGGCGCAGCGTGTCGAGCAGGACGGCGAGGGCGATGACGACGCCGATGACGACCTGCTGCCAGAACGCCGACACGGAGAGGAGGTTGAGGCCGTTGCGCAGGACGGCGAGGATCAGCGCGCCGATCAGGGTGCCGGACGCCTTGCCGACACCGCCTGCCAGGCTCGCCCCGCCGATCACGACGGCCGCGATGGCGTCGAGTTCGTACCCCTGGGCGGCCTGCGGCTGGGCGGAGACCAGGCGCGAGGCCAGGACGATGCCCGCGACGGCGGCGAAGAGACCGGACAGCGCGTAGATGACGATCTTCTGGCGCTTGACGCGGAGTCCGGAGAGCCGGGCCGCTTCCTCGTTGCCGCCGATGGCGTACATCGAGCGGCCGATGAAGGTGCGGCCGAGGATCAGCGCGGTGATCAGGCCCATCGCGATCATCACGAGGACCGGTACGGGGAGCCAGCCGCCGAGCGTGTCACCGAGCCGCGAGACGGACTCGGGGAAGGCGATCGGGCTGCCCTGCGAGATGACCAGCGAGAGGCCGCGGGCGATGGAGAGCATCGCCAACGTCGCGATGAACGGCGGGAGTTTGCCGTACGAGATCAGGGCGCCGTTCACGAACCCGCAGGCGATGCCGGTGACGATCGCGAGGGCGACGGCCAGGACGACGGGTACGCCCGCGGATGTCGCCGACCAGGCGAGGACCGTCGCGGACAGGGCGGCCACCGAGCCGACGGACAGGTCGATGCCCGCCGAGACGATGACGAAGGTGACGCCGAACGCGAGGATGGCGGTGACGGCCGCCTGGACGCCGACGTTGAGCAGGTTCTGGGTGGTGAGGAAGTCGCCGGAGAGCAGCGACATCGCCACCACGAGGACGACCAGGGCGCTCAGCGCTCCGTTGTCGAGCAGGACGCGGCGTATCACGGAGGTGCCCCCTGCGCCCGTGTCGCTCTTGAGTGTCTCAGTGGCCACGGGGGCTCTCCTCTTCGTTCTTCGGTGCGGGGTGTTCGTGGGGCGGCCGGGTGGAGACCGCGAGGGCCATCACCGCGTCCTGGGTGGCTTCTTCGGCGGGGAGTTCGCCGGCGATCCGGCCCTGGGCCATGACGAGGACGCGGTCGCTCATGCCGAGCACCTCGGGCAGATCGCTGGAGATCATCAGGACGGCGTGGCCGGAGGCGGTCAGTTCGTTGATGAGCTGGTAGATCTCGACCTTGGCGCCGACGTCGATGCCCCGCGTGGGTTCGTCGAGGATGAGGACCCGGGTGTCGGCCAGCAGCCATTTGCCGATGACGACCTTCTGCTGGTTGCCACCGGAGAGGGTGCGCACGTGCTGGCCGATGCCGGACATGCGGACGCCGAGCTGCTTGGCGATGCGGGCGGCGGCGGTGCGCTGGCCCTTGAGGTCGACGAGCCCGGATCGGGTGGCGGACCGCAGGGTGACCAGGCCGAGGTTCTCCTGCACGGAGGCGTCGAGCACCAGCCCCTGGCCCTTGCGGTCCTCCGGTACGAGGCCTATCCCGGCGTTCATGGCGGCGGGAACGTCGTGCCGGGGGAGGCGTTCGCCGCGTACGTCGACGGTGCCGGCGTCGTACGGGTCCGCGCCGAAGACCGCGCGCGCCACCTCCGTACGCCCGGCGCCGACCAGTCCGGCGAGGCCGACGACCTCGCCGGCGTGCACGTCGAAGCTGATGTCGTGGAAGACGCCGTCCCGGGTCAGCCCTCGCACGGAGAGCCACGCGTCGCCCGTGTCGGGGCGTTCGCGCGGGTACTGCTGCTCGATGCTGCGGCCGACCATGAGCTGGACGAGTTCGTCCTCCGGGGTGGAGGCGGGGACCTGGTCGATGCTGCGGCCGTCGCGGAGGACGGTGACGCGGTCGCCGAGCGCGGCGATCTCTTCCAGGTGGTGGGTGATGAAGACGATCCCGACGCCGTCCTCGCGGAGTTGGCGGACGATCGCGAAGAGCTTGTCGACCTCCTCGGAGGTGAGCACGGCGGTCGGCTCGTCCATGATCAGAACGCGGGCGTCCAGGCTGAGCGCCTTGGCGATCTCCACCATCTGGAGCCGGGCGATGCCCAGTTCGCGGACCTTGGCGTCGGGGCGTACGTCGACGCCGACTCGGCTCAGCAGCTCTGCCGCGCCCTGGCGCATCCGCCGGTGGTCGACGAGCCCGAAGCGGCGCGGCTGACGGCCGAGATAGATGTTCTCGGCCACCGTCAGATCGGGGACGAGGTTGAACTCCTGGTAGATGGTGGCGATTCCGAGCCGCTCGGCGTCCTGGGCGCCGTCGATGCGGACCTCGCGGCCCTCGGCGAGGATGCGGCCGTGGTCGGGCCGGTAGGCGCCGGAGAGCATCTTGATGAGGGTGCTCTTGCCCGCGCCGTTCTCACCGAGCAGGACGTGCACTTCGCCTCTGCGGAGGTCGAAGTCGACGTTGTCGAGCGCCACCACGCCGGGGAAGGTCTTGCGCAGACCCTCGATGCGCAGCAACTCGTCGGGGCCGGTGGTCGGTTGCTCCTCCGGTGCGGTCACCGGTCGCTCCTCTGGTTCGTTGCGGCCCCGCCGGACGAGCGGCGTACGACGAGGCGGGCGGGCAGGGTCACGGACTGCGGGGTCCGTCCTTCGATCAGGTCGGCCAGCGCGCGCACGGCGGCCCGTGCCAGGTCGGCGGTGGGCTGGGCGATGGCGGTGATCGGCGGATCGGTGTGGACGAACCACGGGATGTCGTCGAAGGCGGCGAGCGCGATGTCGTCGGGGACCCGCAGGCCGCGCGCCCGGATCGCGTCGAGCGCGCCGAGGGCCATCAGGTTGTCGGCGGCGAACACGACCTCGGGCGGCTCGGCCAGGGCCAGGAACCGCTCGGTGGCCCGGCGCCCGCTGGCGGCCTGGAAGTCGCCCTGCCCGATGTAGGCGTCGGGCAGGGCGAGCCCGAGCCCTCGCATGGCCTCCCGGAAGGCTTCGACACGCTCGTTGCCGGTGGTGGTGGCAGCGGGTCCGGCGATGATGGCGAGCCTGCGGTGGCCGAGTCCGTGCAGATGGGCGACGAGATCCTTGACCGCGCCCGTA
The DNA here is from genome assembly GCF_002832675.1 of Streptomyces sp. S063. Taxonomy (NCBI): domain Bacteria; kingdom Bacillati; phylum Actinomycetota; class Actinomycetes; order Kitasatosporales; family Streptomycetaceae; genus Streptomyces; species Streptomyces sp. S063. The sequence continues at coordinate 6,736,084 of NZ_CP021707.1, read as the reverse complement.
CCGTCGGCCCGGACGACGGGCACGTCGATGCCGGGGATCCAGCGGTCGACGAAGACCATCGGCGTACCGCTCAGGGCGACGTCCCGCATCAGCGGGGAGCCACCGTCGGCGGGCGAGACGAGGAGCCCGTCGATCCTGCGGTCGATGAGCGTGCGGATGTGGTGGTCCTGGAGTTCGGGCCGCTCGTCGGCGTTGCCGATGATGACGCTGTAGCCGAGCGCGCGGGCCTCCTCCTCGACGAAGCGGGCCAGCTCGGTGAAGTACGGGTTGAGCACATCGCTGATGACCAGGCCGAGGGTGCGGGTCTGGGCGGTGCGCAGCGAGCGGGCCACCGCGTTGGGCCGGTAGCCGAGCGCCTCGACGGCGGCGAGGACACGGGTGCGCGCCTCTACGCTGACGGACGGATGGCTGTTCAGCACGCGCGAGACCGTGGCGACGGACACCCCCGCCTCGGCCGCGACATCTTTGATGCTCGCCATGTCCGGACCACCTCCTTGTGGTTTCCGTACACCTCGAAACCCGGTGACCGACCGGTGGTGGACCGGTTCACGACGCCGTGGAATCGATTACACGGATGATTGGAATCGATTACATGGCCGAAAGCAAGACCCCCGCCCGTGGCCGAGACCGGATCGTGACGGGAGGGGGTGGTCAGCTTCCGGTTCCCGGGTCGCCCGGTTCCGCTGCGGTTCGGCCTGTGGGGGCCGGTAGATTCAACGGGCAGCTGATCAGTGGCGGAGGCGGACGGGTGCCGCAGGTATGACAGGGGGCGGGGTGCGGAGCGGACGGGGCCGGGGTCACCACCGGGAGGCATTGCTGGAGTGCTGGCGCACGATCGAGCTGTTCGGTCCACCGAGCATCCCGGCACTGCCCCGACGACGCTCCGCCGCACGGTCCGGGCCCAGGGACGAGTACATCATCGACCTGACGCCGCAGCCGGGACGCCCGCCGTCGCGCCTGCCCTGGGACGCCGATCATCCGGAGACGGCCGCACGCCGGGCACCCCGGGGCCGGATGTGGCGGCACGAGATCTACTGCGGGGTCTTCGATCTGGAGCTGCTCCGTCAGGCGATGATCTCGGTACTGCCCGCGGGGACCGATCCGGACCCCGGGGTGCCGCAGTCCGAACTGAAGCTGTCGGGCCAGAGCGCGATGTTCGCCCTGGTCCTGGACGAGGATGGGCGGCCGGTCGAGGACACATCGGTGATTTCCGCCTGCGCCTGGGCGACCGGTCGTCTCTTCGATCCGGGACCGTCGGCACCGGGGTGGTTGGACGGCTTCGATGACCTCGACGACGCGTTCGGCGCGGCGATCGGCGAACTGACGGCCACCACGATTCCCTATGGCTCCGCCGACCGCTCCGGCACGACGGACCAGCAGCGGCCCGGCTCCGGACCTGGGCCGGAAGCCGGGGCCGGGGCCGGGGCCGGCGGTGGGAGCTGGCAACGGCTGGTCGGCGAGATTCTGGGCGGCGCCGCCGTCGGCGCGGTCGAGGCGCTGTTCGGGGAGGTCGTCGGGCTCGCTCTGCAGGGCGCGGCCGAACCCCTGGTACGTCGCGCCGCCGACTGGGCAACGGCCCGCAAGCCCGGTGAAGGTCAAGGCGACCACGAAGATCCGGAAGACGGCAACGGTGTTCCGGAGCGGGCGTCGGGCGGCGCGGCGGACCCGCCGGAGGGGGACGAGGAGGGCTCCGGTCACCGCGCGCTGGGGCTGCCCGATCTCGTCGCCCTGACCGCGCAGATCGCCGATCTGTGCGGAGTGCGGGACCGACTGCGGCCCGAGGTGATCCGGGTGCGGAGCACGTTGGTCCACCGGCCCAGAGACCCGCGGACGAAAGCCGCCGCCGCGGCACCCTTCCTGAACAGTCTGCTCCCTCCTGATCTCGCCCGGGTGGCCGAGGCCGCCGGAAAGGGGTTCGGACCAGCTCTGGAGGCGTATCTGACCGAGCACGACGCTGTTTCCGTCCGGACGCGGACGGATGTGCGCCGGGAGCGCGGAGTCGTGCTGGCCGGGGTCGATCCGGAGCTGGTTCCCTCGGGGCGGTGGCCCTCACCCGCGCAATACCCGCTCGCCCTGAGCCAGCAGTTCGCGGTCGACCGGATGCTGGCCGACCGGGCGGGCGCGGAGGGCGGCATGTTCTCCGTGAACGGCCCTCCCGGCACGGGTAAAACGACGATGCTGCGCGACCTGGTCGCCGCTCTGGTGGTCGAGCGGGCAGCGGTGCTGGCCACGTTCGACCGTCCCGGACAGGCATTCACCGGCCCGGCCTGGCGGGGAAAGGACCGGCAGGGCAAACACGCGCGGTTCGTCGCGCGGCTCGACCCCCGGCTGACCGGTTTCGAGATCGTGGTCGCCTCCTCCAACAACGGCGCGGTCGAGAACATCACGGCCGAACTGCCCGGAATCGACGCGCTCGGTGAGCACTGGCGCGACGGTCCCGGTCACTTCTCCGACCTCGCCTCCGCTCTCCTCGGCGGCCACGCATGGGGGCTGGTGGCAGCGGTCCTCGGGAATAAGACCAACCGCAAGGAGTTCATCGACCGTTTCTGGTGGGGCCGGCTCCCCGAGAAGGAGACCGAAGCCCGGGCCGCGGCAGGACAGCCACCGCTGCGCGGCATGCAGGCTGTCCTGACCGGCTGGATCCCGCCCAGGACTTCGCCCGGCGGTCGGCGTGCCCCGGACTCGGTGGATCGGACCGGGCCCGGCGGGCCCACCGAGCCCGTACCGTCGTGGGCCGCCGCTGTCGCCGCGTTCCGCGCCGCCCAGGCCGAGGTCGAGCGCCTGCGCACCGAACGCGCCCGGCTGGCCTCGGCGCTGGCGGCCGTCGAGTCCCCGTCGGCCGGGCGGAGGATCGCGGACCTGGAAGCCGCGGTGCGCCGCGCGGACCAGGAGATCACCGCCGCTACGACCGCCTCCGAACAGGCCGTCGCCGCCGCCGACGAGGCCCGGAGCGCCGCCGCGGGGGCCGAGGCCCGGCACCGGGCTGCCACCGCGCACGTGCCACGCGCCCGGCAGGAGCTGGCCGCTGCCCGTGCCGACCTCTCCGCCGCCCGTGAACTGGCCACGCATCACCGCGATTACGTCGCCGCGCTCACCGCCCGCCAGGACGCTCCGCCTGTCGTCGAGAGGGGCCTGCGGGGCGGGCTGCGGCGCCTGCTCCAGAGCTCGGCCGACCGGCAGGCCGCCCAGTGGCAGCAGGAGCGTACCCAGGCCGAGATCGCTCGCTTGCTCGTCCAGCAGCGCACCGCCCTCGACGACTCCGTGGCAGAGGTCGCGTCGGCCGTTCGCGCCGAAGCCCTGGCCGAAGACCGGAACACCCAGGCCGTCGCCGCCGCCGACGAAGCCGCCGCGGGCCTCACCGCCGCCCGCGCGCGCCAGGAGGCCACGCGAGCCCGGCAGGCCGCGGCGGACACCGCCGTGCGGCGGGCCCGGCGGGCCGCCGAAACGGCGCGTCGCAACGTGCGGGCCGCCATCGCCGAGCTCGACGGACAGCACCAGGCGCTGCGGCAGGCGGCCCGGTCCCTGCCCTCGCTGCCGCTCGGCTGGCAGCACCTCGACGAAGCCGCTCAGGAACTCGGCTCCCCCTGGTCCGACGAGACCTGGTCCACCGCGCGCAGCGACCTGTTCCTGCGCGCCCTCGATCTGCACCGCGCCTTCGTCGCCGGGGCCGCCAAGAGGGTCCGCGGAAATCTTCAGGTCCTGGTGGAGCTGATGGCGGGCGCCAACGGGCCACTCCCCGACGAAGAGGTCGAGCATGCCTGGCAGACCCTCTTCCTCCTGGTGCCCGTCGTCTCCACCACGTTCTCGTCCGTCGGCAGCATGTTCGCTCGGCTCGGCCGGGAGTCGATCGGCTGGCTGCTCGTCGACGAGGCCGGGCAGGCAACGCCGCAGGCCGCCGTCGGGGCTCTGTGGCGTGCCCGTCGAGCCGTTCTGGTCGGCGACCCCCTTCAGCTCGAACCTGTCGTCACCATGCCGGCGGCTCTGCAACGCCGGCTGCTGCGCGCCTACGGCGTCGACGAACGGTGGCTGCCCTCGACCACGTCCGCCCAGGCCGTGGCCGACCGGACCAACCACTACGGCACCTACCTGCCGGCCCCGGGCGGCGACGAGCAGGTCTGGGTGGGATCACCGCTGCGCGTTCACCGCCGATGCGAGGACCCGATGTTCACCGTCAGCAATGCCGTCGCCTACGACGGCCTCATGGTCTACGGCACCGCCTCACGGCCGTTCCCGGACGGGGAGCGCAATGGACTGCTGCCCAGCCGCTGGCTCAACACCGACGACCCCACCCGCCCGGCCGACGCCCCCTGGGGCGAACGCGATCGCCGTGCCTTCGCGTTCGTCCTCGATCTCCTGGACCGGCACGGCGTCGGCGTCGAGCGCATCCGCGTCATCGCCCCGTTCCGGGCTCTCGTCGCCGAGTGCAAGAAGGTCTGCCGCGGCCGTGCGGGCTGGACCGCGGACCACCTGGAGGAACGCTGCGCCACCGTCCACCGGGCGCAGGGCAAGGAAGCCGACGTGGTCGTCCTCGTGCTCGGCGGAGGGCGTCCCGGAGCCCGGGAGTGGGCGGCAGACACACCGCATCTGCTCAACGTCGCCGCGAGCCGCGCCAAGCGCCGCCTCTACGTCGTCGGGGAGCGGAGCCTGTGGGCCCCTCTCCCCCATTTCGACGTCCTTGCCGCCGAACTGGCGGAGTTCGACCACCTTCGCGACCGGGCGACCTGGCCTCCGGACGGCGAATGACCGGCGCCGTCGCCCCGCTCGGGGCCCGGCCGGCTCACCGGTCGTCGGCAGCTCGGGGACGGTGTCGTCGTGGGTGGAGTGAGTACGGGGCCGCGCTCGGCTGAGTCATCCGCCTCATGCCCGGCGGCGGGGAACCGCTGAGGATCAGGGCATGGACTCCCGCACCTGTGGCGCGCTCTACGGACCGGCCCGCATCGCTCCTCCGCCTCGGCGCCCCGGGGTGGTGCTGCTTTCCGCGGTGCTGTGGCTGCTCACGTCGCTGTCCGTCTCCTGGCTGTGCGCCCTGGTCGGGATCGCAGCACTGTGGGGCGCGGCGTCGGGTGAGCCGGTCGGCGGCTTCCTGCTGTGCTGCTTCGCGGTCCTGTGCGGTGGCGCGGGCGTGATCGTCGCGGTCTGCCGGGCACCGGCGGTGCGGCGTATGTCCGGCGACGTGCGCAGCCTGCTGCTGGGAGCGCTGGCCTGCCCGGTTCCTCTGGTCCTGGCGGTGGCCGTGTTCTCCGCCATGTGACCCGCTCCGCGCACCACCGGGGCACATCGGTATGTTCAGAGCTCGGGGTCCGACGCAGTAGGCCCCCTGTCTCCGTATAGCTCCTTACCTCCGGGGGCATGCGACCGGCGAAGCCCCGAGCCGCTTCAACGCGCTCTCCGCGGTGCCGTCGACGGCCGTGAAGACGACCAGCGACTGACCCTCGTCGCCGGGGAGGGAGAGGGTTTCGTACGCGAGGTCGAACCTCCCGGCCAGGGGGTGGTTGAAGCTCTTGGTGCCGTACGTCTTCTCCTGGACGTCCTGGGCGGCCCACAGGATCCGGAACTCGGGGCTGTGCGCGCTGAGCTCGGCGACGAGGTGGCCCAGAGGGGAGTGGTGTGCGTGACGTGCGGCAGAGAAGCGCAGGTAGCCGATGGTCTGACGGGCGAGCTGATCCCACTGCGGGTACAGGCTGCGCGCCGAGGCGTCCAGGAAGATGTGGCGGGCGATGTTCGGTCCGCCTGCCGGTGCACCGGTCAGGCCGGGGACCAGGGCCAGAGCGAGTGCGTTGGCGGCGAGAACGTCCATGCCGGGGTCGAGGACGTAGGCGGGCACGGCGCCCACCGCGGCCAGCAGCCGGCGGACGTCCGCACGGACCCGTTGGGCCGCGGGGTGGGGCGACTCGGTCGGCCGACGCTGCGGAGGGTGCGCCAGATCGTGCAGGTGGGCCCGCTCGGTCGCGTCCAGCCGCAGCACCCGGGCCAAGGCATCCAGCACCGCGTCCGAGGGGTTGGTCGCCCGCCCCTGCTCCAGCCGCGTGTAGTAGACGGTACTCACTCCGGCGAGTCCCGCCACCTCCTCGCGGCGGAGCCCCGGCACCCGCCGCCGGCCCAGCGCCGAAACGCCCGCGGCCTCAGGCGTGACGTGCGACCGTCGTGAACGAAGAAACCTGCCCAGCTCACGTGCCTGCTTCACGGCTCCTCCGGATCCTCTCGGCACAGCGGGACGCCGTCAGCCCCCGCGCCTGAGGCGTCAGTATGCCCTCCCGGGGGCGCGCTGCCCTGTACCCCGTCAGTACCCCCCTTCCTCACCGCGCAAGGGGGGTACTGACGGGGTACTGGTCGGCCGGGCGCCCCCGGGGCCACGGTTGGGCTCAGTGCGCACCGCGCACGGCCGTCGCCGCCAGCGGTGCCGGCTCGTTCCCGCCCCCTTGGAGCAACCGGTCATGCGAGCAGTAACCATCTCCCGTCACGGCGACGAAAGCGTCCTGGAATTGACCGAGCAGCCGGTACCGGCCCCCGCGGACGGGCAGCTCCTGATCCAGGTGCGGGCCGCCGGGGTGAATCCCGTCGACTGGAAGTTCCGTGAGGGAGCGGTCGGCACGGACCGCCGCTTTCCCCTCGGCATGGGCTGGGATGTGGCGGGCACGGTCGTAGCGACGACGACGGCCGACGGCCCGGCTGTCGGTGACGAGGTGTACGGCATGCTCCCCCTGCCGTACGCCGGGGCCTATCAGGAGTTCGCCGTCCTGTCGGTCTCAGCCGTGGCCGCCAAGCCCGTCGCGCTGTCGTTCGCGCAGGCGGCGGCCGTCCCGCTGGCGGCCCTGACCGCCTGGCAGTCGCTCGACGCCGCACAGGTGACCGCAGGTCAGCGTGTTCTGATCCACGGTGGCGCGGGCGGGGTCGGCCACTTCGCCGTTCAGCTCGCCAAGGCCCGCGGAGCGCATGTCACGGCTACCGCTTCACCGCGCAACCTCGGCTTTCTGCGCCGACTCGGCGTCGACGAGCCCCTGGACCGCACGGCGCACGACCAGCCCGGCATCGAGCCGGTCGACGTCGTCATCGACACCGTCGGCGGCCGGACGCAGCAGGAGTCGTGGCGACTGTTGCGTCCGGGCGGCGCGCTCATCACCCTGCCGGAGCCGATCGACGAGAGGTACCGCATCCCGGGTATCACGGCACGGCGCGTCATCGTCGCTCCGGACGGCGAGGCGCTGCGCCGTATCGGACAGCTCATCGACTCAGGAGCGGTCCAGGTCGAGGTCCAAGACGCCCTCCCCCTGGAGAAGGCGGCCGAAGCCCAGCTGATCAGCAGGACCGGCCAGGTCCGCGGCAAGCTCGTGCTCAGCCTCTGACCGGGGGTCGCGGAGACCTCGGCCCCAGTCGGCCTGCTCCCAGCCCCTTACGCGCAGGCAGTCTTCCCCATAGTGTGACCACCGCTTGCGAGTTACCTGCCAGTAAACCACCCGAAGATGGGCGCCCCCCGGGCCCGGAGGTCAATGTGAGTGCCGCGCAGTCCCCAGTCGACAACCGCCCGGTATCCGTGGCGCATCTCTTTCTCTCACGGGTCGAGGCCACGCCCGGCCAGGAGGCCTACCGCTATCCCGTGGCGGCCGGCGACGGCGCTGAAGGCACCGAGCAGTGGCGCTCGTTGACCTGGGCGCAGACCGCCGAACGCGTCCATGCGATCGCAGCCGGCCTGCTGGCCCTGGGAGTGCGGCCCGAGGAGCGGGTGGCGATTTCCTCCTCCACCCGGGTGGAGTGGATCCTGGCCGACCTGGGCGCGATGTGCGCGGGCGCCGCGACCACCGCTGTCTACCCCAGCACCCATGCCGACGAGACGGTGTACATCCTCTCCGACTCCGGCAGCCGGGTGATCTTCGTCGAGAACGCGGTCCAGCTGGACAAGGTTGCCTCCGACCTCGAGCGCCTGCCCGGGCTGGGCCACGCGATCCTCTTCGATCCCGGGGCTGACCTCCCTCAGGTGAAGGGGCTGGAGGTGCTCTCCCTCGCCGAGCTGGAGAAGCGGGGTACGGCGTTCATGGACGAGCACCCGGACGCGGTCGAGGAGACGGTCCGGGCCATCGAGCGGGAACAGCTCGCCACCCTGATCTACACCTCGGGCACCACCGGCCGCCCCAAGGGCGTTCGCCTGGTGCACGACTGCTGGTCCTACCAAGGCGTCGCCCAGGAGGCCAGCGGCCTGCTGCGCCCCGACGACGTGCAGTTCCTGTGGCTGCCGCTCTCCCACGTGTTCGGCAAAGCACTGATCGCCGGTCAGGTCCGCACCGGCCATGTGATGGCGGTGGACGGGCGGATCGACCGGATCATCACCAACCTGCCCGCCATCCGGCCCACGCTGATGGCGTCGGCCCCCGGATCTTCGAGAAGGTCTACAACGGCATCGCGGGCCGGGCACGAGCCGAGGGAGGCGCCAAGTACAGGATCTTCCTCTGGGCTGCGAAGGTCGCCCGCGACTACGCCCGGACAGAACAGGAGAGCAGGGCCGCGACCGGACGGCGAAAGGTGCCCCTGCCGCTCGTCGTACGGCACGCCGTCGCCGACAGGCTGGTGTACGGCAAGATCCGCGCGGCGTTCGGGGGCAACCTGCGCGGCAGCGTCTCGGGCAGTGCCGCCCTCGCTCCCGACATCGGCTACTTCTTCGCCGGCGCCGGCGTGCACATCCTGGAGGGCTACGGCCTCACCGAGACCAGCGCGGCGTGCACCGTCAACCCCGCCGACGACTACAGGGTCGGCACGGTCGGCAGACCGCTGCCGGGCACCGAGGTCCGCATAGCCGCGGACGGCGAGGTCCTGTTGCGAGGCCCCGGCGTCATGCGCGGCTACCACAACCTTCCGGAGAAGACCGCGGAGGTGCTGGAGAGCGACGGCTGGTTCCGCACCGGTGATATCGGGGAGGTGGACATGGATGGATACATCCGGATCACCGACCGCAAGAAGGATGTGTTCAAGACCTCGGGCGGCAAGTACGTGGCACCCACCGAGATCGAGGGCCGGTTCAAGGCTGTCTGCCCGTTCGTCAGCAACATCCTGGTCATCGGCGACGGCCGCAACTTCTGCTCCGCCCTGATCGCCCTGGACGAGACCACGATCACGTCATGGGCGGCGTCCCAGGGCCTCGGCGACCGCACGTATGCCGAGATCGTCTCCTCGCCGCAGGTCCACGAGCTGATCGACGGCTTCGTCCGGCGGGTCAACGGCGAACTGCAGCGGTGGCAGACGATCAAGAAATTCGCCGTACTCCCGCGTGACCTCGATATCGAGCACGGCGAACTCACCCCGAGTCTCAAGGTCAAGCGGCCAGTCGTGGAGCGTGAGTACGCCCAGGTCATCGACGGAATGTACGAGGGCGCCCGCGAGGCCTGACTCGCCGCGGGCCAGATCACGTCCAGCAAAAAATGAAGCCGGTCAAAGCGACAAAGTGTCGCTTTGGCCGGCTCAATTTGGTCGGTTGACCCAAGTGTCCGAGGGGGGACTTGAACCCCCACGCCCGATAAAGGGCACTAGCACCTCAAGCTAGCGCGTCTGCCATTCCGCCACCCGGACAAGGTGTCTGTCGTTCGCGGCGTGTTCCCCGCGGCGACATGGAAAACAATACCAGGGGTTCGGCGTGCCCTTCACCCGCATATCCGGTGGTCAGTGCGGTGCGAGCGTCGGCGGGCGGTCGGCCTCCCCGGTCCTCGGAGGTCGCGGGGCTACCTTCGCGTGCATGAGTGATCGCGGCTACCGCCGTCCCCGCCCGCTGTCCCCTCTGCGCGAGCACCTGCGCGACACGTTCTGGTTCGCCCCGACCATGGGGTTCGTCAGTGTGTTCGTGCTGTGGTTCGCCGCCACCGAGCTCGACGACGCGCTCGTCGGACTGCTCCAGCGGGAGGAGGCGTACGACGAGCTCGGGGATCTCATCGCGTTCTCCCAGGACACGAAGACCGTCGTGACCGTTGTCAGCTCGGCGATGATGACGTTCATCGGTGTCGTCTTCAGCATCTCGCTGGTCGCGGTGCAGATGGCCAGCGGCCAGCTCACCCCCCGGGTGGTGCGGATCTTCGTCAGGAGCCGGATCAGCAAGCTCACGCTGACGGTGTTCCTCGCGACGTTCCTGTTGTCGCTGCTGGTGCTCTCCTCGTACGAGAGCGAGACGGACCCGCGCCGGGTGGTGTCGGTCCCGCTGGTACAGAGCCTGCTCATCCTGGTGCTCGTCGGGACGAGTCTGGTGCTCTTCGTCGTCTACGTGAGCGCGACGCTGCGGCTGATGCAGGTGGGGCCTGTCGTCGACCGGATCGCGCGGGACTCGTTCCGGGTCCTCGGCAGGATGCCGCGGGGGCCTCGGGGGGACGACGCGGTGGAGCCCGAGACGGCGCGCGTCGTGTACGAGGGGCGGGCCGGTGTGCTGCGGGACGTGGACACGGCGCGGCTGGTCCGGGCTGCGCGGCGGCAGGGTGTGGTGTTGCGGCTGATCCCCCGTATCGGGGACTTCGTCGTGCCGGGGACGCCGGTGCTCGCCGTTCACGGCGGGGCCGTGCCGCCCCGGCTCCGGCTTCGGCACGCCGTCTCCGTCTCGGTGGAGCGCACCCTGCACCAGGATCTGGCGTTCGGGCTGCGACAGCTCGCGGACATCGCGCTGCGGGCGCTCTCCACGTCCGTGAACGACCCGACCACCGCTGTGCAGTGCCTGGACCGGATCGTGCAGATCCTCGCGGCCGTGGTGCATCTGCCGCTCGGCACCGTCCATCACCGGGACCGGGCCGGGCGGGTACGTCTCGTGCAGGACGGTCCGGGCTGGGACGACCTGGTGGACCTCGCCTTCGAGGAGATCCGCTGGTGTGTCACCGGCAGCCCTCAGGTCACACGGCGGCTCATGGCCGGACTCGACGATCTGCTGGTGATCGTTCCCGAGGAACGGAGGACATCTCTGGCCAGACATCGTGAGCTGCTCGTCCAGACGATGGAGCGGGCGGTTCCGGTGGCTGCCGACCGCGCGTTCGCCCTCCTTCCGGACCGGCAGGGCATCGGGTAGGGGAGAAACGTGCGCGGTGCGGCCCGGCCCGCCGGGATCTCTCCGGAGGGCCGGGCCTCTCTCGTCAGTCGCCGCAGCGGCCCTCACGCAGCGAGTGCAGGTGCTCGCTGGACTTGCGGGCGAAGGCGAGCGAATCGACCGGGTTGTCGTGCTCGGCCTGCCAGTGGTGGTAGGTCCGGCCGTGGTGGGTGCGCCTGGTGACCTTGGACAGGAACGTCTTGTAGTCGATGTCCCCGTCGCCCACGTCCGACATGCGGTAGCCGTCGCGGGTCGTCTCGTCGCGGACGCCGTCCTTGACGTGGAACAGCGGGTAGCGGTTCGGGTGCTTCAGGACGTACTTCAGCGGGTCGAGCGGGGCCGGGGTGCCGTCCACGCGCTTGCTGAAGCGGAACTGGGCGCAGTACGCCCAGTAGATGTCCATCTCCAGGTAGACGAGGTCCGGGTCGGTCTCGGCGAGCAGGACGTCGTAGAGGCGCACGTTCGGCTTGTCGGTCGCGAAGGAGAACTCCTCCGCGTGGTTGTGCTGGTAGAACTTCATGCCGCGCTTGCGGGCGGCGGCGCCGTACGTGTTGAAGTCGTCGGCCGCCCGCTTCCAGCCGTCCACCGTGGAGCCGTGGCGGAAGGGGCCGGAGGCGGTGCCGATGTGCTTGAGGCCGAGGGCCTGGGCGTCGTCGAGGACCTTCTCCAGGTTCTGGGCGAAGGTGTACGCGCCGGGGTTGTTGTCGTCGTAGTAGCCGACGTGGCTGCCGATCGGGTTGAGGCCGTGGTCCCGGGCCAGCCGCTTGAGCCGGTCCAGGGTGATGGGGCCGGCCGAGCCCTGGGTGTAGCCCGCGAGTTCGATCTCGTCGTAGCCGTACTTCTCCAGCTCGGCGAAGACCGGTGCGAAGCCCAGCGTGGAGATCTGGTCGCGGAGGCTGTAGAGCTGGATGCCGAGGCGGCCGGGAGGCAGGACCGGCTTGCCCTTCCCCTTGCCCTTGCCATGCCCGGGGCCGTGCTCGTTTCCGTGGCCGTGGCCCTGGCCCCGGGCGGCTGCCTGGGCGCTCGCCGTGCCGATGATCGTGGCGGCTGTCGCTCCGGCGGCGACACCGAGGACGTTGCGGCGGCTCAGTCTGCGGGCGAGTTCGGTGTCCTTGGAGGTGCGGCTCATGTTCGCGTGACTCCCTTGGTGACCTGACGGGGTGGATTACGGGGTGAGTGGTGCGGTGCCGGGTGCGTGACGGGGAATGTCAGTGCAGTCCGGCAAGCTGGAGGAGCAGGGACTTCACTTCGGTGGCCCTGACCCGTTCGGTGAACGCGTGGGGGGTGGAGCAGAGGATGAGCGGACCTTCGTCGTCGCTCTCGGGGAGGCGGCCGTGGCTGCCGCGAACAGGTGAGGGGTCCAGAGGGACGACCGCCATGCGGTAGCGCATGCCGAGCTTCTTGCGGGCGACCGCCGAGACGGCCTTGACCCGGACGTAGGGGTCCTCGGGGTCCATGAAGAGCTCGACGGGGTCGTAGCCGGGCTTGCGGTGGATCTCGACGAGCTGGGCGAAGTCGGGGGCGCGCGCGTCGTCGAGCCAGTAGTAGTACGTGAACCACGCGTCCTTCTCGGCGACGGCCACCAGTTCGCCGGAGCGCGGGTGGTCCAGGTGGTGCGCCTTCTTGCCCTCGTCGTCGAGGAGCTGCTCGATGCCGGGCAGGTCCGCGAGGGCGGCCCGGGTCGCTTCCAGGTCCTCGGGACGGCGTACGTAGATGTGGGCGAGCTGGTGGTCGGCGACGGCGAAGGCCCGGGAGGCCATCGGGTCCAGGTACTCCATGCCGTCCTGGGTGTGGACCTCCAGCAGGCCGGCCCGGCGCAGGGCGCGGTTGATGTCGACCGGGCGGTTCACACGGGTGATGCCGTATTCGGAGAGGGCGACGACCGTGCGGCCCTCGGCGCGGGCGTCCGCCAGCAGCGGGGCGATCGCCCGGTCCAGGTCGGCGGCGGCCCGCTGGGAACGGGGGTCGTCGGGGCCGAAGCGCTGGAGGTCGTAGTCCAGGTGCGGCAGATAGCAGAGGGCGAGGTCGGGGCCGCGGGTGGCGATGATGTGGCGGGTGGCGTCGATGATCCACTGGGAGGAGACGAGGTCGGCGCCGGGGCCCCAGAAGTGGAAGAGGGGGAACGTTCCGAGTTTGTCGGTCAGTTCGTCGTGCAGGGCGGGCGGCCGGGTGTAGCAGTCGGGTTCCTTGCGGCCGTCGGCGTAGTAGACGGGGCGCGGGGTGACGGTCCAGTCGGTGTCGGCGCCCATCGCGTACCACCAGCAGATGTTGGCGACCGTGTAGCCGGGGCGGGCACGGCGCGCGGCGTCCCAGAGTTTGTCGCCCTCGACGAGTCCGTTGTGCTGCCGCCAGAGAAGGACGTCGCCGATTTCGCGGAAGTACCAGCCGTTGGCGACGATGCCGTGTTCGGCGGGCATCGCACCGGTGAGGAAGGTCGACTGGGCGGCGCAGGTGACGGCGGGCAGCACGGTGGAGAGCGGCGCCCGCGCGCCCTGCTCCCCCAGGGCCCGGAGGTTGGGCATGTGGGCCAGAAGTCGGGGAGTCAGCCCGACCACGTCGAGGACGAGGAGGGGGGTGGGGGCGCCGGTCTCCTGTGCGGTTTCCGTGCCGGGTTCGGGCGCGCTCATGGCAGTTCCTTGAGGCCGAGGTCGACCAGGAGGTCGCGGGCGAGGGTGAGTTCGGCGGCGATGCCGTCGGCGAGCTGGGTGCGGGTGCGGGGCCGCAGCTCCGCGGGCAGCGCCTGCCAGGTGTACGTCTCCACCTCCAGGTGCCGGGTCAGCGGCGCGGGTCCGCCGACGAGGCGGGCGAGCGTGTCCCGGAGCACGGGCAGCGTCGAGGTCAGCGGGGGCGCCGGGGGTGCGTGCAGCGGTACGTGGAAGTGGGCGCGCCAGGGGGTGGAGTCCGGGAGCGCCCGGCCGGCGACGGCCTCGGCGAGGTCGTCGGTGCCGCGCAGCCCGGCCGCCGTGCTGGTGCGGGTCTGGTGCAGGAAGCGGGGTTCGGCGAACGCGGCGAGTGCGGTGCGGACCTCGGACAGGTGCGGGTCCTCGGCGTGCAGGGCGGCGGAGAGCTGGGACTTGACGATGCGGACACCGGCGGCGGCCAGGGCGCCGAGCGCGGTCGCGGGGTCCTCGAAGGAGGTGGCGAGGTGGCAGGTGTCGACGCAGATGCCGATGCGGTCGTGGCCGACCTCGGTGAGGGGGGCGATCGCGTCGGCGGTGGTCTCGACCGTGCAGCCCGGTTCCGGTTCGAGGCCGACGCGGATGGACTTGCCCGTCATCTCGGCCAGGGCGTCGAGGCGCTGGGCGAGCGTGGTGAGGGCGGAGCGCGCGGTGCGGGCCGCCCCGGGGTCGCCGTCGTAGGGGGTGCGCCAGGCGAGGGGCAGGGTGGAGATGGTGCCCTCGGTGGCGTCGTCCGGGAGCAGGGTGGCCAGTAGGCGGGCGAGGTCGGTGGTGTGGGCGAGGCGGTCGGGTTCGGTCCAGTCCGGCCGGTAGACCCGGTACTTGACCTCGTCGGCGCCGAACCCTTCGTACGGGAAGCCGTTGAGGGTGACCACTTCGAGGCCGCGGCTGTCGAGCTCGGAGCGCAGGGCGCGGAGTTCGGCGGGGTCGTTGATCAGGGTGCGGGCGGCGTCCCGGGCGAGCCAGAGGCCGATGCCGAGCCGGTCGCGGCCGAGTCGGCGGCGGACGGGTTCGCAGTGGTCGCGGAGCTGGGTGCGGACGCCGTCGAGGGTTTCGGCGGGGTGGACGTTGGTGCAGTAGGCGAGGTGGACGGTGGAGCCGTCCGGGTGGCGGAAGCGCATGGCCGCCTCACTCCCCGCCGCGCAGGATGGAGTTGCCCTCGTGGAGCGGGTCGGGGGTCAGCACGTCCAGCTGGAGGCGGCCGCTCCGGCCGTAGAAGGCGACCGGGTTGCGCCACAGGACCTGGTCGACGTCGTCCTCGGTGAACCCGGCCTTCAGCATGGCGTCGGCGACCTTGCGGGTCTTGAGCGGGTCGCTCTTGCCCCAGTCGGCGGCCGAGTTGACGAGGATCTTCTCGGCGCCGTGGTTCTGGAGGATGGTGACCATGCGGTCCTCGTCCATCTTGGTGTCCGGGTAGATGGAGAACCCGGCCCAGCAGCCGCTGTCGGTGGCGGCCTTCACGGTGGTCTCGTTGAGGTGGTCGAGCAGGACGAACTCCGGGGGGAGGTTCGACTCGCGGATGACGTCGATGGTGCGGTGGAGACCGGCGAGCTTGTCGCGGTGCGGAGTGTGGACGAGGGCGGGCAGCCCGTGGTCGGCGGCGAGCTGGAGCTGGGCGGCCAGCGCGTGGTCCTCGGCCGGGGTCATGGAGTCGTAGCCGATCTCGCCGACGGCGACGACGGAGTCCTTCACGAGATAGCGGGGCAGCGCGTCCAGGACGGGGGTGCAGCGGGGGTCGTTCGCCTCCTTGGGGTTGAGGGCGAGCGTGCAGTGGTGGGCTATGCCGTACTGGGAGGCGCGGAAGGGCTCCCAGCCGAGCAGTGCGTCGAAGTAGTCGAAGAAGCTGGCGGGCGAGGTGCGGGGCTGGCCGAGCCAGAAGGAGGGTTCGACGAGCGCGCGGACGCCCGCGTCGTACATCGCCCGGTAGTCGTCGGTGGTGCGGGAGGTCATGTGGATGTGGGGGTCGAAGATGCGCATCAGGACTCCTCCGTGGGGGCGAGGGCTGCGGTTGGGGCGGTGAGGGCGAGGACCGTGCGCAGGTCTTCGGGGACGGGGCGGCCCGCCGCCGTGCGTTCGGCGGCGAAGTCGTCGAGCATGCGGGCGAGTTCGGCATCGCCGCGGGCGCGGTCGCCGAGCCGGGCGACGGCCCCGACGGGCACCTCGGTGAACAGGCACTTCAGCACGGCGTGCCGCCAGGCGTGCGGGTCGAGGTGGTCGGCGGCGTAGGGGCCGACGGCCGCGGCGACCAGCCGGGTGTCGTTGGCGCGCAGGGCGTCCTCGACGAGCGGGAGGGCGGTGTCGCCGAGGCCGAGGAGGTGCAGCGTGAGCAGGACGGCGCGGCGTTCGGCTGCGGTGCCCTGTTCGTAGAGCCGGGTGACGGCAGGCAGAGAGGCACGGGCCTCGACGAGCAGGAGGGAGCGTACGGAGTCGGCGTTCTCCTGGCCGCAGCGCCGGCCGGCGGCGGCGTAGCGCAGTTCCCAGGGCGAGGAGGCGTACGGGCTCGCCTCCTGGCGGGGGGTGCCGGGGGTCGCTGCCGCGTCGGCCGCGTCATGGGCGGCTTCGGCCAGGGCCTCGTCGAGCCAGGCGCGGGCGGCGTCGTCGAGTTCGGCGTCGAGTTCCTGGCGGGACTTCAGCGGGTTGGGGGGCGTCAGCACGGGGCGGCTCCCTTCGGCCTGGCGGTCGTCGCGGCCGTGACGGTCGTGACGCTCGTCGCGGTGCGGAGGCCCGCGTCCCTGCTCATGGCGTCCCGCAGGAAGTCGATCGACGTACGGGCCAGTTCGGGGCCGGCGTGGGAGTGGCGGGGCAGTTCGACGACGGTGAGGCCCCGGTAGTCCGAGGCGGCCAGGGCGGCGAGCACGGGCGGGAAGTCGATCTCGCCGTCGCCGAACGGCAGGTGTTCGTGGACTCCGCGCCGCATGTCCTCGATCTGGACGTGCCGGAGCCAGGGGGCGGAGGCCCTGACGCACTCGACGGGCGAGGCGTCCTCCAGGCACTGGCAGTGGCCGATGTCGAGGGTGAGGCCGAGCGGTCCCGGGTCGCCGAGGAGACCGCGCAGACGGTGGAAGTCGGCGAGGGTGGCGAGGAGGTGACCGGGTTCGGGTTCGACCGCGAGGGGGATGCCGGACCGGTCGGCGGCTGCGAGGACGGGGGCGATCGCTTCGGTGAGCCGTTTCCACGCGGTGCCCGTCGAGGTGCCGGGCGGGGTGATGCCGCTGAAGCAGTGGACGGCGTGCGCGCCGAGTTCGGCCGCCACGTCCACGGCGCGGACCAGCAGGGCGGTGCGGGCGGCCCGGGCGTCGGGGTCCGGGTCGAGGAGGGAGGGGCCGTGCTTGCGGCGCGGGTCCAGGACGTAGCGGGCGCCGGTCTCCACGGTGACCCGGAGTCCGAGGGAGGTCAGCCGGCGGCGGACCCGGCGGGTGCGCTCGGTGAGGTCCGGGGCCATCGGGTCCAGGTGCATGTGGTCGAGGGTCAGGCCGACGCCCTCGTAGCCGAGGTCGGCGAGCAGCCCCAGGGCGTCGTCGAGGCGGAGGTCGGTGAGCCCGTTGGTGCCGTATCCGAGGTGGAGGGTCATGTGGGGCTCACCTTCCGGGCGAGGTTGCGGGCGAGGGGCACGAGCCCCATGACGGCGAGACCGGTGACGGGCGATCCGGCGCGGGCGGCGAGCGCGGCCTGGAGCGGGATCATGGCCCGGATGCCCCCGCCGACCGCCCGCTGGGTGAGGGGCGGCGAGGGGTTCAGCGCGGCGTGCAGGAGGGGTGGTCCGGCGGTACGGAGGTAGGCGCCGGTGACCGCGAGGGTGACGAGGCGGGCGGGGTCGGCGACGGTCCTGCGGAGCAGGCTTTCCCGGTGGCCCACAGGGCCGGGGCCGGCGGGGCCGACCGCCCGGGCGACGCGTGCCGGTGGCCGCGCGGTGGCCCCGGGGACGGCGGACTCGGGCGTCGCGGGGGAACTGCTCGGACCCCACACCCGCCGCTCCCCCAGCACCGCTGCCGCGAGCGCCGTCGTCGTGGCCAGGACCGCGAGCGGTGTCCCCGAGGAGCCGCCCTGGGTCTCGTGGCGCGACACGGCGGTGACGCCGTAGGTGTGCGCGCCGAGCACCAGGGCGGCGGGCAGCGCGGCCAGGCCGGGCGGGGCTGCCTTCGGCGTACCCGGTGCCCGTATCGCTGACACGGCCGGCGGCGCTCCGGCAACGTTGTCGTGGGCGCGGCTACCGCCCGGCGCGCCCCCGGCGGTGACCGTGGTCGTCGCCGTGGCCGTGGCTCCCAGCAGGAGGTCCAGTGAGCGGGCCGCCGCCATGGCCGCCGGGCCCGCCTTCGTGTGCTTCAGGTGCAGGTCGTAGGCCCAGACCGTGGCGGCCAGGCCCGTGGCGACCGTCAGTGCGGGGCGGCCGGCCCGGGCCGCCAGGGCGAGGCCGGCGGCGGTCAGTACCCCGGCCGCGCCCAGGGCCGCCGCCGGGCTGACGCGGCCCGAGGGGATCGGCCGGTGCGGGCGGTCGATGGCGTCCTCGTCGCGGTCGGCCCAGTCGTTGAGGGCCATCCCGGCCTCGTACAGGCAGAGGGACGCGCCGACGGCGATGGCGGTGCCCCGGCCGGGCCGGCGGCCCACCGCGGCGGCACCCGCCAGGGCGTCGCCGGGCACGGAGAACAGGGCGGAGACGCGCAGCAGTTCCGCCCAGGCCCGCAGGCGCTGCCCGGCCGCACCCGGGCTCGTACCCGAACTGATGCCGGATCCGGAACTGATGCCGGATCCGGCGCCTGGGCCGGTGCCCGTACCCGACCCGTCGGCAGGTCCCGTACCCGATCCGGAGCCGGGCCCCGTGCCCGGCCCGGGCCCCGGATCGGTGGCCGCGTCCGGTCGGCCCGGGCCGGCGGACGCGCCCTCTTCTTCCTCGTTCCGGCCCGTGGCGGGCGGTCCGGGCCTGTCCGGTGCGGGCGCAGTCCCACCCGCGCCGGACAGGCTGTCATGGGCCACGGCGTCCTTCCGCGCGCCGTGGGCAAAACCGTTCCGCCGCCCCGGCACCGCCGGAACGGCCGCCAGGGCCGCGACCAGTGCGGCCGTGAGGACTCGCCCCCGCCGCCTCACGCCTGGTCCCGCAGCCGCTCGGCGAAGGCGAGAAGGGTGGCGTACTGCTCGGCGAGTGCCGCCGATCGGCCGCCGTCCGGGTCCTTGAAGTAGAAGCCCAGCTCCGGCAGGGGGCCACTGATCCCGGTCTCGTGGGCGCGGGCCAGCAGCCGTGCCAGGTCCAGGACCAGCGGGGCGGCGAGGGCGGAGTCGCAACCCTGCCAGATGGTCTGGAGGATCATGCGGGAGCCGAGGAAGCCGTCGAAGGCGATGTGGTCCCAGGCGGTCTTCCAGTCGCCCATGGCGGGCACGTCGTCGATGTGCACCTCGCCCTCGGGGGCGGTGCCGAAGGTGTCGGCGAGGACGCGTTCCTTGCCCGCGTTCTTGGCGGCGGCCGCCGCCGGGTCGGCCAGCGCCGCTCCGTCCCCGCCGCCCAGGAGGTTCGACCCGGACCACGCCCGTACGGCGAGGGCGCGCTGGAGGAACATCGGGGCGAGCACGGAGCGGAGCAGCGTCTGGCCGGTCTTGCCGTCGCGTCCGGCGTGGGGAAGTCCGCTGGAGGCGACGGTGTCGGTGAGCGCGGGGGTGCGCAGGCCGGTGGACGGGGTGAAGTTGGCGTAGGAGCAGCCGGCGCGCAGGGCGGCGGCCGCGTAGAGGGAGCTCGCGGGCAGCCGGGTGTCGCCGGGGGCGGGGGCGGGTTCGGTGGAGGCGACGTTGATCACGACGGTGCGGGCCAGGTCGTGGCGGTGGGCGAAATCGGTGAGGTCGGCGGCGAACGCGGCGATGAGTTCCTGGTCGGTCCGGGTGTCGCCGGGGAGGGGCCCGCCGGGGCGGATCTCGGCGTCGGCGGCGTCGAGATCGGCGCGTACGGCGGAGGGGAGCCCGTGCGGGAGGACGCCTCCGTCGGCCAGCGCCTCCGCCCGCTTGGACAGTGGACAGTCCAGGGTGTCGTGGCCGCCGAAGACCAGGTCGGTCAGGGCGGGCAGCCCGCTGTCGGCGAAGGGGGGCGTCTCGGTGACCATGCCGGTCGGCGGGTGGAGGCCCGCGGCGATGGCGGCGCAGCCCGCGGTGGCGGTGGTCGCCACGGAGCCGCGTGCTCCGATGAACCAGACGCCGGTGCGGCGGGACGCGGTCTCCGCACGCTCCTCGGCACCAGGCGGGCCCACGGCCTCCGAACGGTCCGCGGCGCCGGGCAGACGCGTGATCTCCGGCCGGCCCGTGATCCCCGCGAGGCCGTGGGCCCCGGAGGTGAGGGGCGCGTCGGTGCGGCCTGGGGCGTCGGTTCGGCGTTCACGATCGGCGTGAGCGGTCACGGGCTGCCTCCCTGGGGGATGGGTCGGGGTGGAGGACGGCGGGCGGGGGAAGGCGCGTGCTTCCCCCGCCCGTCGTCGGCAGAGGCGGCTGCCCTACTTCGGGGGCAGCTCCTTCAGTTGGATGTTGCGGAAGGACACCTGGTCGTCGGCTCCGTGGTTCTGGAGGCCGATGTGGCCGTTCTTCAGACTGCGGGCCGGGTCGGTGTTGGTGAAGTCGTTGATCTTCGCTCCGTTGAGGAAGATCTGCAGACGTTCGCCCTGGACCTTGATCTCGTAGCTGTTCCACTGGCCCGGGGGCCGCAGGACGCGGTCACGGGCCTTGGTGTTGGCCGACTTGAAGGTGTAGACGGCGCCGGTGGTGCGGTCGGCGGCGTCGGTGGCGTCGATCTGGATCTCGTACCCGTTGTTCACCGCCGACCAGGGGTCGTCGGACATCGGGAAGCCCACGAAGACACCGGAGTTGTCGTCGCCGGCCATCTTCCAGTCGAGCTTCAGCGAGTACGACTTCAGCTCCTTGGCCTGGTAGGTGAGGAGACCCATGCCGCCCTCGGAGTGCAGGGCGCCGTCACTGATGGAGAACTTCCCCGGGCCCGCCTGCTTCCACCCCTCCAGCGTCTTGCCGTTGAAGATCGGCCGGTAGTCGGTGTCCGGCTTGCAGTCGGCCTTGACCTGGCCGGTGGCGTAGCGCAGGCCGCCCAGGAGATGGCTGCGGAAGGCCGGTTCGGCGTAGGACTCCTTGGTGTGGCCGAGACCGGTGTAGAAGGAGCGGCCGCCCTGGTAGGTCTGGCACCAGGAGATCGGGTGGTCGCCCTTCATGTTCCCGCCGGTGTAGGTGGTCTCGTCGAGTGTGGCGAGAACCTTGGCCTTGTCCCGGGGGTTGGTGCGGTAGTTGTACCACTCGTCGGTGCGCTCCCACTCCTCGTCCAGGTGGGCGGTGGCGGGGTGGTCGTGGTCCTCGACGCGGACGGTGGCGGGCTGGATCTGCGGGTGCGAGTGGAAGTGGGCGCCGACGAGGCCGCCGTAGAACTCCCAGTCGTACTCGGTGTCGGCGGCGGCGTGGATGCCGACGTAACCGCCGCCGTTGGCCACGTAGTTCTCGAACGCCTTCTGCTGCTCGGGGTTGAGTACGTCACCGGTGGTGGAGAGGAACGCGACGGCGTCGTAGCGGGCCAGGTTGCTGGTGGTGAACTGGGCTGCCGACTCGGTGGCGTCGACCGTGATGTCGGTGTCCTTGCCGATCTCCTTCAGGGCCTCGATGCCCGCGGGGATCGAGTCGTGGCGGAAGCCGGCGGTCTTGGAGAAGACCAGGACGCGCTTGGCGGACTTGTCGAGCGGGTTGTTGGAGAGTTCGAAGTCGTCGACGTCGTAGAGCGCTCCGTCGCCGCCCTTGAAGACGAGGAAGAGTTCGGTCTGCTTCTTGGGTGCGCCGCGCAGCGGGATGTCGATGTCCTGGAAGGTGTCCCAGCTGCCGGTCACCGGGACGGGTCCGGAGCCGAGGATCTTGCCGGTGGGTGATCCGGTGCGGACTTCGAGGAAGCCGCCGGAGCCGGCCGAGGAGATCCGGGCGGTGAGCTTGGTGGTGTTGCCGAGGACGTAGGTCTTGAAGGAGATCCAGTCGTCGTTGTGGATGTCGCCGACGGTCTTTCCGCCGTGCGCGCTGGACTTGCTCGGCGTGGTGACGCCGGAGGAGTCGTCGAAGTGCTCGGCCTGGCGGTGCTTGGGCTGGAGCCGGGAGGCGTCCTTGCCCGTCAGCTTGGCCTGGCCGCCACCGCCGTTGTCGGTGTACGAGGCCGAAATGCCGCCGTAGATGTTGGCGTTGGGGTCGTGGCCGCCTTCCATGGCGGTCTTGATGGTTCCTTCACAGCCGTGTTCGGAGGTGATGTCGTGACCGTGGCTGTCGTGGCCCAGGGTGAACTTGACCTCGACCTCGGTGCAGTCGATGGTCCCGTCCTCCGGGTCGCTGACGTTGACCTTGAACGGCACGGAGTCGCCGAACTCGAAGAGCTGCCCGTCCTCGGGAAGCACCAGCTCCACGGTCGGGGCGGTGTTGCCGACGGTGACGTGGACGCTGGCGGAGCCGGTGCGGCCGGTCGGGTCCTCGGCGGTGAGGGTGGCGGTGTAGGTGCCGTTCTTCTTGTACGTGTACGTGGGGTTGGCGGCGGTGGAGGTTCCGCCGTCACCGAAGTCCCAGGAGTAGGTCAGCGGGTCGCCGTCGCCGTCCGCCGTGCCGGCCGAGGAGAACTTCACCTTCAGCGGCGCGGTGCCCGAGGTCTTGTTCGCCGAGGCCTCGGCGATGGGCGAGCGGCCTCCGGTGGCGTTCTCGATGCGGTAGAGCGCGGAGTTCTCGTCGCCGCCGAACCAGGCGAGGCCGTAGTCGAGGACGTACAGCGCCCCGTCCGGGCCGAAGGCCATGTCCATGATCTGGGTGCCGGACCAGGGCACGTCGTTGATGGACTGGACGGTGCCGTCGGCATCCTGCTCGATGCGCTTGATCCACTTGCGGCCGAACTCACCGGCGAAGAAGTCGCCGTCGTAGGCCTCGGGGAACTTGACCGGGGAGTCGAGGTCCGCGTCGTAGCGGTAGACGGGTCCGCCCATCGGGGACTCCGAGCCGGAGCCGAACTCGGGCACCGATCCGCCGTCGTACGGGATCCACGCGGCCTCGGCCGGCGGCAGGTCGACGAGTCCGGTGTTGTGCGGCGACTCGTTCTTCGGTGCTGCGCAGTCGAAGGCGGCGCCGGACGTCTTGGTGGCGAAGTCGTAGTCGATGTAAGGCTCGTTGTCGCCGACGCAGAAGGGCCAGCCGAAGTTGGCGGCCTTCGTCACCCGGGCGAACTCGACCTTCCCGGCCGGTCCGCGCCGGGGGTCGGCCGCGCCCGCGTCGGGGCCGTAGTCACCGACGTACACGGTGCCGGTGGCCTGGTCCACGGAGAAGCGGAAGGGGTTGCGGAAGCCCATGGCGTAGATCTCGGGGCGGGTCTTGTCCGTGCCCGGCTCGAAGAGGTTGCCCTCGGGGATGGTGTACGAGCCGTCGTCGGCGACCTTGATGCGCAGGATCTTGCCACGCAGGTCGTTGGTGTTGCCCGACGTGCGGCGGGCGTCGAACGCCGGGTTGCGGTCGGGGCGTTCGTCGATCGGCGTGAAGCCGTCGGAGGCGAAGGGATTGGTGTCGTCGCCGGTGGAGAGGTAGAGGTTGCCGTCCTTGTCGAAGTCGATGTCACCGCCGACGTGGCAGCAGATTCCGCGCGAGGTGGGGACGTCCAGGACCTTCTTCTCGCTGGCGGTGTCGAGGGTGCCGTCCTCGTTGAGGACGAAGCGGGAGAGACGGTTGACACCGTCGAACTCCGCGAAGTCGGCGGCGGTTCCGGTCTCCGGGGCGTCGCCCGCCGGGGTGTCCATCGGGGGCGCGTAGAAGAGATAGATCGCCCGGTTCTCGGCGAAGTCCGGGTCGACGCCGACGCCTTGGAGGCCTTCCTCGTCGTGCGTGTACACGGGGAGGGTGCCGGAGATCTTGGTGTTGCCGGCGCTGTCGGTGATCCGCAGCTCGCCGCCGCGTGAGGTGTGCAGCACGCTGCGGTCGGGGAGGACCGCGAGCGACATGGGCTCGCCGGTCTCCTCGGCGCCCTTGGCGAGGGTGACTTGCTGGAAGTCCTCCGCCAGGGGCTCCTCGTGCCCCGGGTGGCCCGGGTGGGCGGTGGCGGCGGGAGCGGAGCCGAGGGTCAGGGTGGCGGCGGCGAGCAGGCCGCCGGTGAACAGCGCGAGGGTTTTACGGACGCGGGTCCGGGCCAGGAGCCGCTTTCTGGTTCTGTGCACGTAGGTCCTCCGGAGAGTGCCGGTTGTACGGGCGGGTGTAGCCGTGCCGTGCCGCGCGGGGACTGCCGCGCGTGCGTCACCGGAGACGGGAGTGACCCCGGTGACGCGAGTCATGTCGTGTACACGAAATGGACGGTAGACCTGTTCATCCTCGACGGAAAGCCCTTGTGCAACAGGTAAGTCGAACTTCTGCTTCCGCCAGGACAAAGAGGTTTTCGGGCAGGGCGAGGCAGCCCCGGGGGCGGGGAACGGTGCCGCGCCACATGCCCCCGGAGCTTGATCTTTCTCGTTACTCGCCGCCCCCGAAGGCCGCGTCGAAGGAGGCGGACGGCGGGTCGAAGTCGTACCGCTTGAGGCTGGCAAGCGCTTCCGGGGCTCCGGTCAGCCGATCCATTCCGGCGTCCTCCCACTCGACCGAGACCGGGCCCGCGTAGCCGATGGACCGGAGCATGCGGAAGACGTCCTCCCAGGGGACGTCACCGTGGCCGGCGGAGACGAAGTCCCAGCCGCGCCGGGGGTCGCCCCACGGCAGGTGCGAGCCGAGGCGGCCGTTGCGGCCGTCCAGGCGTTTGCGGGCCTCCTTGCAGTCGACGTGGTAGATCCGGTCCCGGAAGTCGTAGAGGAAGCCGACCGGGTCCAGGTCCTGCCAGACGAAGTGGCTCGGGTCGAAGTTCAGCCCGAAGGCGGGCCGGTGGTCCACCGCTTCGAGCGCGCGCTTGGTGGTCCAGTAGTCGTACGCGATCTCGCTCGGGTGCACCTCGTGGGCGAAGCGCACCCCCTCGGCGTCGAAGACGTCCAGGATCGGGTTCCAGCGCTCGGCGAAGTCCTCGTAACCCCGCTCGATCATGTGCGGCGGGACCGGCGGGAACATCGCGACGAGGTGCCAGATCGAGGAGCCGGTGAACCCGATGACCGTGTCGACGCCGAAGGCGGCGGCGGCCCGCGCGGTGTCGGCGATCTCGGCGGCGGCCCGCTGCCGTACGCCCTCGGGCTCGCCGTCGCCCCAGATGCGGGCGGGCAGGATGCCCTGGTGGCGTTCGTCGATGGGGTTGTCGCAGACGGCCTGCCCGACCAGGTGGTTGGAGATGGCGAAGCACTTCAGCCCGTACTTGTCGAGCAGTTGATGACGGGTGTCCAGGTAGCCGGGGTCGGCCAGCGCCTTGTCGACCTCGAAGTGGTCTCCCCAGCACGCGAGTTCGAGTCCGTCGTAGCCGAAGTCCCGGGCGTGCTTGCAGACCTCCTCCAGCGGGAGGTCGGCCCACTGGCCGGTGAAGAGGGTGAAGGGGCGGGGCATGGGCGGCAGCCTCCTAGGACGAGGACGGGACCGGAGTGTGGACGGAGTTCTTGGCGGCGCTCTCCTCGACGGCGGCGAGCACCCGCTGCACCTGGAGACCGTCCGCGAACGACGGTACGGGCGGAGCCCCTTCGGCGATCGTGCGGACCACGTCGCGGGCCTGGTGGACGAAGGTGTGCTCGTAGCCGAGGCCGTGGCCCGGCGGCCACCAGGCCTCCAGGTAGGGGTGTTCGGGTTCGGTGACGAGGATGCGGCGGAACCCGGCGGTGGCGGCGGGTTCGGTGTGGTCGTGGAAGGACAGCTCGTTGAGCCGCTCCAGGTCGAAGGCGAGCGAGCCCAGCTCCCCGTTGATCTCCAGGCGCAGGGCGTTCTTGCGCCCGGCGGCCATCCGGGTCGCCTCGAAGGAGGCGAGCGCGCCGGAGGCGAGGCGGCCGGTGAAGATCGCCGCGTCGTCGACGGTGACCTCGCCCCGCTCCACCGTGTCGGCGCTTCCGGAGAGCCCGGCCGACGCCCCGGCGAGCAGGGGCCTCTCGCGTACGAAGGTCTCACTGACGGCGGAGACCCCGGTCAGCAGCTCGCCCGCGAGGTACTGGGCGAGGTCGACGATGTGCGCCCCGAGGTCGCCGAGCGCACCGGAGCCGGCGTGTTCGCGCTTGAGCCGCCAGGTGAGCGGGGAGGCCGGGTCGACCAGCCAGTCCTGGAGGTAGGTGGCCCGCACATGGCGCAGCGGTCCGAGGCGGCCCTCGGTGATGAGCTGCCGGGCGTAGGAGATCGCGGGCACCTTGCGGTAGTTGAAGCCCACCATCGCCACCTGGCCGCGGGCGGCGGCGGCCTCGGCGGCGCGGACCATGGCCTCGGCCTCGGCGACGTTGTTGGCGAGCGGCTTCTCGCACAGGACGTGCTTGCCCGCCTCCAGGGCGGCGATGGCGATCTCCGCGTGGCTGTCGCCGGGGGTGCAGATGTCGATCAGCTGGACGTCGTCCCGGGCGAGCAGGGCCCGCCAGTCGGTCTCCGCCGCCGCCCAGCCGTGCCGGGCGGCGGCGGCGTCGACCGCCGCACGGTCGCGTCCGCAGATCGCGGCGAGAGCGGGCCGCAGCGGCAGGTCGAAGACGTGTCCGGCGGTGCGCCACCCCTGGGAGTGGGCGGCTCCCATGAACGCGTATCCGACCATGCCGACCCCGAGCGTTCCCGGCGCCTGCCGCGGCGGCGGTGCTGAGGCTTGCGTTTCCGTCTCTTGACTACGGGCCATGCGGACTTCCTCCTCATCGGTGTGCGGTAACGGGCCGGGGGACGCGCTCTCCGCCTCCCCCGGAGTCCCGGTCAGTTGAAGCCCGTCGGCAGGTACTGGTCGATGTTGTCCTTGGTCACGACCGCGGAGTACAAGGTCAGGGAGGTCGGGATCTCCATCTCGGAGAGCCCGCTGATGCCCTTGGACTGGCCGAGCGCCCGGGCCAGGTCGATGGCGGACGCGGCCATCGTCGGCGGGTAGAGGACGGTCGCCTTGATGACCGAGTCGTCGGCCTTGATGGCGTCCATCGCGGACTTGGCGCCGGCGCCGCCGACCATGATGAACTCGTCGCGTCCCGCCTGCTTGATGGCGCGGAGCGCACCGACGCCCTGGTCGTCGTCGTGGTTCCACAGGGCGTCGAACTGCTTCTGTGCCTGAAGGAGTTGGGCCATCTTGGCCTGGCCGGACTCGACGGTGAAGTCGGCTGCCTGACGGGCCACCAGCTTGATGTTGGAGTAGTTCTTGAGCGCGTCGGCGAAGCCCTGGCTGCGCTGCTTGGTCAGCTCCAGGTTGTCGATCCCGGCGAGCTCGACGACCTTGGCGTTCGGCTTGTCCTTGAGCTGCTCGCCGATGTAGTGCCCGGCGTTGAGGCCCATGCCGTAGTTGTCGCCGCCGACCCAGCAGCGGTAGGCCTGCGGGGAGGCGAAAATGCGGTCCAGGTTGACGACGGGGATGCCCGCCTTCATCGCTTCCAGGCCGACCTGGGTGAGCGCCTTGCCGTCGGCGGGGAGGATGACGAGGACGTCGACCTTCTTGTTGATGAGGGTCTTGACCTGGCCGATCTGGGCGGCGGTGTCGTTGGAGCCCTCGGTGATCTCCAGGGTGACATCGGAGTACGTCTCCGCCCGGGACTTGGCGTTCACGTTGATCGCGTTCAGCCAGCCGTGGTCGGCCTGCGGTCCGGCGAAGCCGATGGTGACGGCCTTGCCGGGCTTGTCGTCGGCGGGGGCGCTGTTTCCGGCGGGCTCGGTCTTCTTGGGCTCGTTGCTGGTACAGGCGGTCAGGAGCGCGCCCGCGGAGACGGCGGCGGTTCCGAACAGCAGCCCTCTGCGGCTGGTTTCTGGCATGACGGTCTGACCCTTCATCCGGTGGGTGCGTACGAGGTGCGGTGCGGGGGGGGTTCAGGTGCTGCGGGGGGGGCGTTCACGTGCGGGGGCTTCGAGGCGCCGGGGGTGTCCGGTCGGCCGGGGGGTCGCTCAGGTCTCCCGGCCGCGCATGGTGCGGCCCTGGACGAGCACGGCGGCGACGATGATGGCGCCCTTGGCGATCTGCTGGACGTCGCTCTGAAGGTTGTTGAGCGCGAAGATGTTGGTGATCGTGGTGAAGATCAGGACGCCGAGGACGGAGCCGACGATGGTGCCCCGGCCGCCGCTGAGCAGGGTTCCGCCGATGATCGCGGCGGCGATGGCGTCGAGCTCGTACAGGTTGCCGTTGGTGTTCTGGCCGGAGCCGGCCAGCACGATCAGCATGAAGGCGGCGATGCCGCAGCAGAGCCCGGACAGCAGGTAGAGGTACAGGCGCTGGCGGCGGACGTCGATCCCGGCGAGCCGGGCGGCCTCCGCGTTGCCGCCGACGGCGACCGTACGGCGGCCGAAGGTGGTCCGGTTGAGGATCAGCCAGCCGACGATGACGACCACCGCGAACATGATGACCAGCGGCGGGACCCCGAGGATGTAGGAGTCGGGCAGGCCGAGGTCGAGGACCGGGTCGACGGTGACGATCTGGGTCTTGCCGTCGGTGATCTGGAGGGCGAGCCCGCGGGCCGATGCGAGCATGGCCAGCGTCGCGATGAACGGGACCATGTTGCCGTACGCGATGAGGACGCCGTTCACGAGTCCCGCGGCGAGGCCGACGATCACCGCGGTGAAGGCGATGCCCGCGAAGCCGTACTCCTGGGTGGCCAGGGTCGTCGCCCACACCGAGGCGAGGGCGACCATCGCGCCGACCGAGAGGTCGATGCCGCCGCTGATGATGACGAAGGTCATGCCGACGGTGACGACGCCGATGACGGACGCCTGGGTCAGGATCAGCTGGAGGTTCCCGGTGTCCAGGAAAGCGTCCGGCTCGGTGATGCCGCCGACCAGGACCAGCGCGGCGAGGACGCCGAGCAGGGATAGGATCCGGACGTCGAGCCGCAGACCGAGGGCCGGCATGCCCCCGCCCGACTTCGAGGGCGGCGTGTCGGAGGGGGCGGCGGGCGTCCCCTTGTCCGGCCCGTTGTGCTGCGCCGACGGGGCGGGCTGTGTCATGGCGTCGGGCTCCCTTCCATCACGAGGTCGAGTACGCGGTGCTCGTCGAGCTCCTGGGCGGGGGCCGTGTGGACCACTTCGCCCTCGCGGAGGACCAGCACCCGGTCGGCGAGGCCCAGGACTTCGGGCACTTCGCTGGAGACGAGCAGGACGGCGAGGCCTTCGTCGGCCAGCCGGCGGATCACGGCGTAGAGCTCGGCGCGGGCGCCGACGTCGACGCCACGGGTGGGTTCGTCCAGCAGCAGGACCCGGCAGCCGCGCAGCAGCCAGCGGGCGAGGACGGCCTTCTGCTGGTTGCCGCCGGAGAGGGTGCGGACGGCGGCGTCCGGGTTGTCAGGCCGCATCTGCAGTTCGCGGGTGGCGCTCCGCGCGGCCTTCCGCTCCCCGCCCCGGTCGATCCAGCCGAAGCGGGCGAAGCAGGAGAGGGACGAGACGGAGACGTTACGGGTGACCGACTCGGTCATCAGCAGGGCCTGCGCCTTGCGTTCCTCGGGGGCGAGCCCGATGCCCGCGGCGACGGCGGCGCGGACGCTGCCGGGCCGGAGCTGCTTTCCGTCGACGGTGACAGTTCCGGTGGTCGCTTTGCGGGCGCCGTAGATCGTCTCCAGGATCTCCGAGCGGCCCGAGCCGACGAGTCCGGCGAGCCCGACGATCTCGCCGGGCCGCAGTTCGAGGTCGACGGGGGCGAACTCGCCCTTGCGGGAAAGGCCTTGGACCCGGAGCACGGGCTCGGCGGTAAAAGCCGCCGGCTCCTCGGGGCGGGGCGGGAAGACATAGGCGACGTCGCGGCCGGTCATCATGGCAACGATGTCGCGCGTGGGTGTGTCGGCCGCGGGCAGCCCGACGGCCACGGTCCGGCCGTCCTTGATGACGGTGACCCGGTCGCCGATGCGGCGGATCTCCTCGAGCCGGTGGGAGATGTAGACGACGGCGACCCCGTCGGCGGTGAGGCTCTCGACGATGCGGAAGAGGTTGTCGACCTCGTCGGGGTCGAGGGCGGCGGAGGGTTCGTCCATCACGATGAGCCGGACCTCGTGGGAGAGCGCCCGCGCCATGGAGACGATCTGCTGCTGGGCGGCGGAGAGGTCGCCGACGTGCCGGGCGGGGTCGATCTCCGGATGCCCGAGGCGGGCCAGCAGCGCCTTGGCGGCGGCGCGCCCCTCCCCCGTACGGACGATGAAGCGGGCGCTGGTCGGCTCGTGGCCCAGGAAGACGTTCTCGGCGACCGACAGGTCCTCGACCAGGTCGAGTTCCTGGTAGATGGTGGCGATGCCCAGGCGCATGGCGGCGATCGGCGACTTCAGCTGGATCTTCTCGCCGCGCCAGGTGATCTCGCCGTCGCCTGGCTGGTGGGCTCCGGCGAGCACCTTGATGAGGGTGGACTTGCCCGCACCGTTCTGGCCGAGGAGACAGTGGACCTCGCCGGCCTGGACCTCCAGGTCGACGCCGTCCAGGGCGCGGACGCCCGGGAAGAGCTTGGTGATGCCGGACATGGTGAGCAGGGGTGGTTCTGGTGCCATGACGAATCCCCTCGGCGAATGGGGTCTCCCCTGCTCGGGCGGGTGCCGAGGGCCGGGGAGGGCCGGTGAGCGGACAGGGCGCAGAGCTGGAGGTGCCGTGGAGCCGGCGGCACCGCGAACGGCTGCTGACGGGAGGTGTTCGGTGGTGCGGGGTGAGTACGGCTGCTGGGAGGAGGTGGTTCCGTGGTGCGTACGGCTGCTGACGGGGGTGGTTCCGCGGTGCGTCGTACGGCCTGAGGTCAGGCCGGGGAGAAGAGGTGGTCGCTGATCAGCCGGGCCGCGCCGGTCACTCCGGCGGTGGGACCCAACTCGCCCAGGACGATGGGGAGGTTGCCGGTGGCCAGGGGCAGGGACTGCTTGTAGACCTGCGTGCGGACACTGGCGAGGAGGTTGTGACCGAGGCCGGTGACCCCGCCGCCGATCACCACCAGACCGGGATTGAAGAAGCTGACCAGGCTCGCGATCACCTGGCCGAGCCGGTTGCCGCCTTCGCGGATCAGGTCGAGCGCGGCGGCGTCCCCGGCAGCGGCGGCCGCCGCCACGTCGGCCGCGGTGAGGCGGCCCGCCGCCTCCAGCCGGGCGGCGAGTTCGGGCGAGCGGCCCTCCCGGGCGGCGTCCTCCGCGTCGCGGGCGAGCGCCGCACCGCTGAAGTGGGCTTCCAGGCAGCCCTTGTTGCCGCAGGCGCAGGGCCGGCCGTCGGGGTCGACCTGGATGTGGCCGATGTCCCCGGCGCTGCCGGTCGTACCGCGGTAGACCTCGCCGCCGACGACGATGCCGCAGCCGATACCCGTACCGATCTTGACGCAGAGGAAGTCGCCCACGGAGCGGGCGACGCCCGCGTGCTGCTCCCCCATCGCCATGAGGTTCACGTCGTTGTCGACCATGACGGGGCAGCCCAGCTCCTGGCTGAGCGCCTCGCGGACCGGGAACCCGTCCCAGCCGGGCATGATCGGCGGCGCGACCGGCACGCCCTCGGGGAAGCGGACGGGGCCGGGGACCCCGATGCCCGCGCCGTCGAAGCCTTCGACGAGCCCGGAGGCCCGCAGTTTGGCGGCGAGTGAGAGGACCTGTTCGAAGACGGCGACGGGCCCTTCGCGCACGTCCATCGGGTGGTTGAGGTGTCCCAGTACCTCCAGCTCCGCGTTGGTGACGGCCACATCGACCGAGGTGGCGCCGATGTCGACGCCGAGGAAGCGCAGTTCGGGGGCGAGCCGGATGTTGTGCGAGCGGCGACCGCCGCGCGATGCGGCGAGTCCGTCGGCCACCACCAGACCGGTCTCCAGGAGCCGGTCCACCTCGACGGCGAGCTTCGAGCGCGACAGATCGACCTGATCGCCCAGCTGCGCGCGGGAGTTGGGGCCCCCATCGCGCAACAGCCGGAGCAGCCGCGCCTGATGCGCGTTCGCGGGTCGTGCCGTCATACGTCTCACGCGTCCCTCCCCGCCACATCGGCCAGTCCGTCGGGCTTTCGAGGGGAACGTAGCAGCGCTTTCCCGGAGTGGGAAGAAGTTGCGCAGGAATCCGCGCCAACTTTTTCCACACTCAGGACAAAGGTCGGCGCGGAGCGGTCACGGAGACCGACGGAGAAGGCTCGTGGAGGCCGACGGGGAGAGATCGTGGAGGTCGGCGGGAGAGGGCGCGGAGGCCGGCGGCGGGGAGGGCGCGGGGGTCAGGGGCAGCGGATGACCTGGCCCGCGTAGGAGAGGTTTCCGCCGAATCCGAAGAGCAGGACGGGCGCGCCGGAGGCGACCTCGCCGCGCTCGACCAGCTTGGACAGCGCCATCGGGATGGAGGCGGCGGAGGTGTTGCCGGAGTCCACGACGTCCCGCGCGATGACGGCGTTGACCGCGCCGATCTTGCGGGCGACCGGCTCGATGATCCGCAGGTTGGCCTGGTGCAGGACGACGGCGCCCAGGTCCTCCGGCGCGATGCCCGCCTTCTCACAGACCCGGCGGGCGATCGGGGGGAGCTGGGTGGTGGCCCAGCGGTAGACGGACTGCCCCTCCTGCGCGAACCGCGGGGGCGTTCCCTCGATCCGGACGGCGTTGCCCATCTCCGGCACGGAACCCCACAGCACCGGCCCGATGCCGGGCCCGCCCGGGGCGTCGGCGGCGGCCGGGTCGGCGGTGACGACCGCGGCGCCCGCGCCGTCTCCCAGCAGGACGCAGGTGGAGCGGTCGGTCCAGTCCGCGATGTCGGCCATCTTGTCGGCGCCGATGACCAGCGCCCGGGCAGCCGCACCGGCCCGGATCGCGTGGTCGGCGGTGGCCAGGGCGTGCGTGAAGCCGGAGCACACGACGTTGATGTCCATGACGGCGGGCGAGCCCATGCCGAGCCGGGCCGCGACCCGGGCCGCCATGCTCGGGGACCGGTCGATCGCGGTGGAAGTGGCCACGAGGACCAGGTCGATGTCCAAGGGACCGAGACCGGCCGTGGCCAGCGCCTTGGCTCCCGCCTGCGCGGCCATCTCGTCCACCGGCTCGTCGGGTCCACCCACGTGACGGGTCTTGATGCCGACCCGGCTGGTGATCCACTCGTCGCTGGTGTCGACCATCGCCGCGAGATCGTCGTTGGTGAGCACCTTGGCGGGCTGGTAGTGGCCGAGCGCCACGACACGTGAGCCGGTCATACGGGTTCCCATCGTCGGGTGGGGGCAGGAAACATCCAGTCTTGGTCGCTACCGCCGGGTACGAGGGCACGTGATCCCACAGGAATCGGGCCCACACGTTGGAGCCTTGACAACAGCCTGGTCAGCGTGCTGAACGGCTCGCTGCGACACGCCGGTGCGCGTGCCGGACAATGACCCGGAGAAGCGAACAGCCGCGCACGCACAGACAGCCGCACACGCAGAGAATCGGGTTCAGCTCTATGGGACGGGTCACCGAACGCCGCCGCACCCTCCGCATCCGGGACGGTGCCGTCTCCTCCCGTCCGGACACCCTGGTGGCGGAAGAACCCCTGGAGATCCGGCTGAACGGCAGGCCGCTGGCCATCACCATGCGGACGCCGGGCGACGACTTCGCGCTGGCCGCGGGCTTCCTGGTCAGCGAGGGGGTGATCGCCGACGGGGATGAGGTCCAGTCGATCGTCTACTGCGCCGGGGCCACGGCGGACGGCGTGAACACCTACAACGTGGTGGACGTGAAGCTCGCGCCCGGGGTCCCGGTCCCCGATATCACGCTGGAGCGCAACGTCTACACGACCTCCTCCTGCGGCCTGTGCGGCAAGGCCAGTCTGGACGCCGTGCGCACCACGACCCGCCACCCGGTGGCCGACGCGCCCCCGGTGCGGATCACGCCCGAGCTGCTGTCCGCCCTCCCGGACCGGTTGCGGGCCGCGCAGCGGGTGTTCGACCGTACGGGCGGGCTGCACGCGGCCGCCCTGTTCTCCGAGGAGGGCGAGCTGATGGACGTACGGGAGGACGTCGGCCGGCACAACGCGGTCGACAAGCTGGTGGGCCGGGCGCTGACGGACGGGCGGCTGCCGCTGTCGCGGGCAGTGCTGCTGGTGTCGGGGCGGGCCTCGTTCGAACTGGCGCAGAAGGCCGTGATGGCGGGGATCCCGGTGCTCGCGGCGGTCTCGGCCCCGTCGTCGCTGGCGGTGGACCTGGCGGCGGAGACGGGACTGACGCTGGTCGGCTTCCTGCGCGGACCGTCGATGAACGTGTACGCCGGTGAGCACCGGATCGCACTGGAGGCGGCGGCTCCGCAGGGCTGAACCCGGGGTCGCCGTACGCGGGCCGTTGTCAGGGGCCTTCGCTCACTCCCCCGCGAAGGCCAGGCCCTCTACTGCCAGCGCCTCGCGGAGCACCCTGATCGCCTTCGGGCCGACCCCGTGCAGGGCGAGCACCTCGGCCGCGGTCACGGTGGTGAGCTGGGCGAGGCGGGTGTAGCCCGCCTCGCGCAGAGCGCTGCGGGCCGGGTTGCCCGCCCCGTACGGAAAGTCGTCGGGAGGCGTCCCGCCCTTGTCACTCATGGCATTCCTCACTGTGGGTCCACCTGGACTACCGGCTACCCACCGTAACGGCTGGGTCGGACAGGGGGCCGCAGGCCGCCGCCTCTGCCGGGTCGTCCCGGAGCGGCGGCTCCTCGTCGTCACGCGAGCGGCGCTTGGCGAGCACCGCGCAGACCATCAGCTGCATCTGGTGGAACAGCATCAGCGGCAGCACGGCGAGGCTCGCGTGCGCACCGAAGATCACGCTCGCCATCGGCAGCCCGGCCGCCAGGCTCTTCTTGGACCCGGCGAACTGGATGGCGATCCGGTCCGCCCGGCCGAACCCGAGCCGCCGTGCCCCGTACCAGCTCAGGGTGAGCATCAGCGCCAGCAGGATCGCTTCGGCGGCCAGCAGCGCGCCGAGCCGGGCGGGGGTGACCTGATGCCAGACGCCGGCGACCATCCCCTCGCTGAACGCGGTGTAGACGACGAGCAGGATCGACCCTCGGTCGACCGGGCCGAGCACCTTTTTGTGCCGGGTGAGGAAACCGCCGACCCAGCGGCGCAGGAGCTGTCCGGCGAGGAACGGGACGAGCAGCTGGAACACGATCTTCAGCAGGGAGTCCGCGGAGAAGCCGCCGCCGGTGGAGCCGAGGAGCAGTGCGGCGAGCAGCGGGGTCACCAGGATCCCGGCGAGGCTGGAGAAGGATCCGGCGCAGATCGCGGCGGGCACGTTGCCCCGGGCGATCGAGGTGAAGGCGATGGAGGACTGGATCGTGGACGGAACCAGGCACAGGAAGAGGAAGCCCGCCTGGAGCTCGGGTGTCAGGACGTACGGCACCAGCCCGCCGCTCGCCAGCCCCAGGAGGGGGAAGACGACGAAGGTGCAGGCCAGGACAGTGAGGTGGAGGCGCCAGTGCTTGAGCCCGTCGAGCGCCTCGGCCGTGGAGAGCCGCGCCCCGTAGAGGAAGAACAACAGGGCGACGGCGCCGGTGGAAGCCCCGCCCGCCAGGTCGGCGGCGGTGCCGCGGGCGGGCAGCAGCGCCGCGAGGGCCACGGTGGCGGCCAGCGCCAGGAGGTAGGCGTCGACCGGCAGCCGGGACGGCAGGCGCGGGATGCGGCGGGACATGTGCGGGGGCGCTCCGGCGGTCGGGGATCCTTTTCGGCGTCCATCCTGCTCCCGTACGGCGCCATCGGGAATCCCGTACACCGCTCTGACTGTCATCACGTTTCCCGATAGCGTGGGACGGATGGACACCACGTACGACCCCGCCCAGCTGCGGACCTTCCTCGCCGTCGCCCAGACGCTCAGCTTCACGCAGGCGGCACGCAGGCTCGGGGTCCGCCAGTCCACGGTCAGCCAGCACGTGCGGCGGCTGGAGGAGGCGGCCGGGCGGCAGTTGTTCGCCCGGGACACGCATCGCGTCGACCTCACGGACGACGGCGAGGCCATGCTCGGCTTCGCGGGGTCGATCCTGTCGGCCCACGAGCGGGCCGCCGCGTTCTTCGCGGGCACCCGGCTGCGCGGGCGGCTGCGGTTCGGGGCCTCCGAGGACTTCGTGCTCACCCGGCTCCCCGAGATCCTGGAGTCCTTCCGCCGCGACCATCCGGAGGTCGAGCTCCAACTCACCGTCGAGCTGTCCGGAACGCTGCACCGGCAGCTGGCGGCGGGCCGGCTCGATCTGGTGCTGGCCAAGCGGCGTACCGGGGACACCCACGGCGAACTGATGTGGCAGGACGCCCTGGACTGGATCGGCGCGCCGCAGCTGCGCCTCGATCCGGAGCGCCCCGTACCGCTGGTCGTCTTTCCGCCACCCGCCATCACCCGGGCGCGCGCCCTGGAGGTGCTGGAGGAGGACGGGCGGGCCTGGCGGATCGCCTGTACGAGTACGAGCCTGAGCGGCCTGGTCGCGGCGGCGCGTGCGGGCCTGGGGGTGATGGCGCACTCCCGGGGGATGGTCCCGCCGGGTCTGGTGCCGGTTCCGGCCAGGGCGGGGCTGCCGGAGCTCGGCGGGGTCGACTTCGTCCTGCTGCACGGGAACCGGCGGGGCGCGGCCCAGGAAGCGGCGGACGCCCTGGCCTCCGCGATCCTGGCGGGCGGGGACCGGCTGCACCGCGGAACGGGCGGCCCGGAGGGACCGTAACCGCTCCCCGGGCCTCCGGTGCTGCCGCGGCCGCTCCCCGGGCCCCCGGGTGCTGTCGTGGCGGGACCCGCGCGGTCGCCCTGCGGACCGGCAGCGGATCGGCATCGACGCGCAGGGCGGGCACCGGCCCGCACGCGCCCCGGTGGCCGCGGCGGTCGGATTCGGTGGAGATTCCGGCGCGAGCCGCTTACCCCTCCGGCAGAACTGGGCCGCCGGACGCCCGAGCCTTGCCCATCTGGCCGGATTTCGACGGTTGACGTGGGGGCTCGTCCTGGTGTGCGGAGATTCCGGGCCCCTCCCGCCGGGCCCCCGCTTGGGGTAGCGTCGCGGCGCTGTGCGGAGCGCCACGAGGAGCATGTCATTGCGCGAATTCACTGTCCCACCCATGGCGGCGCCACCTCAGGTCGGCGGTCTGGCCGATGTGGTCTTCGACCACGCGGAGGATGATCCGCACCGCGTCGCGCTCGGCCGCAAGGACGCCCGGGGCCAGTGGCGCGATGTGACCTCCGGGGACTTCCGCGATGCCGTGCTGGCCCTGGCCAAGGGGCTGATCGCGCACGGTGTGCGGTTCGGCGACCGGGTCGCACTGATGTCCCGTACCCGGTACGAGTGGACGCTCTTCGACTTCGCGCTCTGGACCGTCGGGGCCCAGTCGGTGCCGATCTACCCGACCTCCTCCGCCGAGCAGGTCCTGTGGATGCTGCACGACGCCGAGGTGGTGGCGGTGATGGTCGAGCACGAGGACCACGCCATGACGGTCGGCTCGGTGATCGACCGGCTGCCGCGTCTGAAGCGGCTGTGGCAGCTGGACGCCGGAGCGGTGGACGAGCTGCTCGGGGCGGGCGTGGGCATCGACGACGAGGTGGTGCAGCGGCACCGGCGCGCGGTGACGCCCGACTCCGTGGCGACCGTCATCTACACCTCGGGGACCACGGGCCGCCCCAAAGGGTGCGTGATCACCCACGCGAGCTTCATGTTCGAGAGCGACACGATGGTCGGCCGCTGGGAGCCGGTGTTCCACTCCAAGCCCGGCGACGAGGCGGCCACCCTCCTCTTCCTGCCGCTGGCCCATGTCTTCGGGCGGATGGTGGAGATCGCCGCGATCCGTGGCCGGGTCAAGCTCGGCCACCAGCCGGAGCTGTCCGCGAACGCGCTGATGCCGGACCTGATGACGTTCCGGCCGACGTTCATCCTCGCGGTGCCCTACATCTTCGAGAAGGTGTTCAACGGGGCCCGGCGCAAGGCCGAGACGGAAGGCAGGGCAGGGCCGTTCGACAAGGCCGTCGACGTCGCGGTGAAGTACGCCGAGGCCATGGAGCTGAAGGCGTTCGGGGACGGCCCCGGCCCGTCGGCCGGGCTGCGGATGCAGCACCAGTTCTTCGACAAGGTCGTGTACAAGAAGGTCCGCGACGCGATGGGCGGCCGGGTGCGGCACGCGATGTCGGGCGGCTCCGGCATGGACCGCCGGCTCGGGCTGTTCTTCGCGGGCGCCGGGGTGACCGTCTTCGAGGGGTACGGGCTGACCGAGTCGACCGCCGCCGCGACGGCGAACCCGCCCGAGCGCACCCGGTACGGGACGGTCGGGCAGCCGATCCCGGGAACCTCGGTGCACATCGCGGACGACGGCGAGGTGTGGGTGCACGGGCCGAACCTGTTCTCCGGCTATCTCGGCAACCCCGAGGCGACCCGGGCGGTGCTCCGGGACGGCTGGCTGGCGACCGGGGATCTCGGTTCGCTGGACGAGGACGGCTATCTGACGATCACCGGACGGAAGAAGGAGATCCTGGTGACGTCCGGCGGCAAGAGCGTCTCCCCGGCGGGCCTGGAGGAACGCGTCCGGGCGCATCCGCTGGTGGCGCAGTGCATCGTCGTCGGCAACGACCGCCCGTACATCGCGGCGCTCGTCACCGTGGACCAGGAGTCCGTCGACCACTGGCTGTCGATGCAGGGCCGTGCCCCGCTCAGCCCGGCCGAGCTGGTGCGGGACCCGGACCTGGAGATGGAGGTCCGCCGGGCGGTGGTGTCCGCCAACACGGCCGTGTCCCAGGCCGAGTCCATCCGTACGTTCCGGATCCTGGCCCACCCCTTCACCGAGGACCTGGGACTGCTGACGCCCTCGCTGAAGCTGAAGCGGAAGGCGATCGAGACCGCGTACGCGGTCGAGGTCGACGCGCTCTACCACTGACCGACCGGCGGTCGCCGGGAATGCCTGGCCCCGCCCGTGCGTTGTCGTGGCGAGTTATCAACCGACGACGTAAGGATCGACCGCTCGTGAGCCAGGTCCCCTCCATCACCCTCAACAACGGCCTCGACATGCCGCAGCTCGGTTTCGGTGTCTGGCAGGTGCCGGACGACGAGGCGGAGAAGGCGGTCGCCACGGCCATCGAGACCGGGTACCGGAGCATCGACACCGCCGCGATCTACGAGAACGAGACGGGCACCGGCAAGGCCATCGCCGCCTCCGGCGTCGCGCGCGACGAACTCTTCGTCACCACGAAGCTGTGGAACAGCGAGCAGGGCCACGACAGCACCCTGCGCGCCTTCGACGCCTCGCTCGACAAGCTCGGCCTGGACTACGTCGACCTGTACCTGATCCACTGGCCGGTGCCGGCGAAGGACGCGTACACCGACACGTACAAGGCGTTCGAGAAGATCCTGGCCGACGGCCGCGCGAAGGCCATCGGTGTGTCGAACTTCCACCCCGAGCACCTGAAGCGGCTGCTCGCCGAGACCTCCGTGGTCCCGGCCGTCAACCAGATCGAGCTGCACCCGCAGCTCCAGCAGGCCGACGCCCGCGCCTTCCACGCCGAGCACGGCATCGCCACCGAGGCCTGGTCGCCGCTGGGCCAGGGCAAGGGCCTGCTGGAGGTGCCGACGGTCGTCGCCGTCTCCCAGAAGCACGGCCGCACCCCCGCCCAGGTGGTGCTGCGCTGGCACCTGCAGACCGGCAACATCGTGATCCCGAAGTCCGTGACCCCGTCGCGGATCAAGGAGAACCTGGACGTGTTCGACTTCGAGCTGGACGCCGACGACCTCGCCGCCTTCGCGGCCCTGGACGAGGGCAAGCGCCTCGGTCCGGACCCGGCGGAGTTCAACGTCGGCGCCTGAGGCGCCCGGCCGACGACTGCGCCTCCACCGTGCTCGCGGTGGGGGCGCAGTCGTCGGCCACCTGGACGGGCAGCGGCCCGCATCACACATCATCGGGGAGACGGGGAACATGAGCGGCGAACTCGCGCCTGTCGTCGAGGCGGGCCCGTACCGCCTCCGCAACGTCCACAGCAAGCTGGTGCTGGAGGTGTACGGCGCGGCGAAGGGCAGCGGGGCCCGGGTCCAGCAGGGCGCGGACGACGGGACGGCCGCGCAGGTGTGGCGGCTCACCCCGGTGCACGAGGGCGCGGCCCTCTTCCACCTGGTCAACGAGCACAGCGGGAAGCGGCTGGACGTGGCGAACGCCGACACGTCGAACGGCACCCGGATCCAGCAGTGGAAGGCCAACAACTTCGGCGCCCAGGAGTGGCTGATCGAGCAGCATCCGGAGGCGCCCGGGACGGTGACGCTGGTGAGTTTCATCAGCGGGCTGGTCATGGAGGTCGCCGACGGTTCCACCGAGGCCGGGGGCACGGTTCAGCAGTGGGAGGACACCGACTCCCCCTTCCAGTGGTGGCAGTTGGAGCCGGTGAGGTAGCGAGCCGGCATCGCTGGTTCAGGCCCCGCGGCGGCCCAGATGCACTGTGCGGGCGGCGAGCAGGTGGACGTCGGGGCGGTGGTGCAGGCCTTCGGGGTCCTCGGGGTCCAGCAGCCGGTCCAGTACGGCGCTGTCCTCGGCCGTCAGCAGGTCACCGAGCACGTCGCGCTCGCGGGCGATGCTCGCGACGACGTGGTCACGGGCCGGGCGGGAGAGCGGGGCGGGCAGGTCGAGGAGGAAGCTGCGGGTGCCCTGCGGGATGAGGCCGACCGCGGTGAAAAGCGCTGCCCAGTCCTCGATCTCCCGCTTCGCGCCCGGGAGTTCGGACCGCATGCGCTCGAAGCGGGTGGCGGCGGCCGCGGTCATACGTGCTTCCAGGCCGGGTTCTCCGATACCGATGTCGCGGGGCAGCCGCCGGGCAGGCAGGCCGCCCTCGACGAGCGCGACCGTGCCGCCGGGTCGCAGGAGCCCGACGAAGTCCGCCAGCGCGGCGCGCTGATCGCCCAGGTGGTGCAGGGAGTTGCCCGCCCAGATCAGATCGGCCTCGCCCAGCCGGTCGATGTCGGAGGGGAGTTCGGCTTCGAGCGTCCGG
Source organism: Streptomyces sp. S063 (assembly GCF_002832675.1). Classification (NCBI taxonomy): domain Bacteria; kingdom Bacillati; phylum Actinomycetota; class Actinomycetes; order Kitasatosporales; family Streptomycetaceae; genus Streptomyces; species Streptomyces sp. S063. Next base: position 6,695,473 of record NZ_CP021707.1, on the reverse strand, counting down.
AAACGGTCGATCACCCCGAGGCGGCGCGCCCGGCTCCTCGCCCGTTCCAGGAGGGCGGGTGTGGCGTCCACGGCCACCACCTCGGCCTCCGGGAAGACCTCGGCCAGCAGGCAGGAGACGACTCCGGGGCCGCTGCCGATGTCGAGGACCCGGCGGACCTTCGGCGCGGTGGACAGGGCGGCGATCCAGCGGGCCGCCTCCTCGTACTGCGTACCGTTGAGTTCGGCTTCCTGCTCCAAGAGGGGGCCCAGGATGTCCCAGTCGATGTCGGCGGTGTGCGTGTCGTGGTGGCCGTGACCGGCGTGGCTGCTCATGGGACCAGCTTCCGCACGGACCGGTCGCGCGGCAAGGTTCCTTGCCGATCCGGCAAATCGAGGGGATCTCCCGCCGTACCGGCGCGGTACTCCTGCGGGCTGACTCCCCTGACCCGTTTGAACGCGGCGCTGAAGGCGAAGGGGGTGCTGTAGCCGACCTTCCGGGCCACGGCCTCCACCGTGGTGTCGCTCTCGCGCAGCAGGTCGGCCGCGACGGCGAGCCGCCAGCCGGTGAGGTACGCCATCGGCGGCTCCCCGACCAGCTCGGTGAACCGGCGGGCCAGCCCGGCCCGGGACACCCCGGCGCGGGCTGCGAGCGAGGCCACGGTCCAGGGGTGCGCCGGGTCGTCCTGGAGCAGCCGCAGCGCCGTGCCCACCACCGGGTCACCCAGCGCCCGGTACCAGGCGGGTGCGTCTGCCCCGGGCCGGGCGAACCAGCCGCGGAGCACGGCGATGAGCAGCAGGTCCAGCAGCCGGTCCAGGACGACCCGCTGGCCCGGCTCGTCCTGGGCGATCTCCGCGTCGAGCAGGTCCAGCAGCGGCCGGGTCCGCGCGTCGGCGGGGATCGTGAGGAGCGGGGGCAGGGCGTCCAGCAGTCGGCGGCTGATCTCCCCGTCCAGGAGATAGGTGCCGACGAGGACGGCCGTACCGCCGTGGGCCGCGTTGCCCCAGGTCCGTACGTTCAGCACCATGTCCTGCGCGAGCGGACGGCCGTGCAGCGTGGTGCAGACTCCGCCGGGCCCGACGAGCGCGTGGGGTGCCGTCCCGGGCGCGTCGGCCACGGTGTACGGGTCGGGGCCGCGGACCACCGCGATGTCCCCGGGGCCGAGCCGGACCGGTTCGCCTCCGTCGGACGGGACGATCCAGGCCGCGCCGCGCCGGACCGACATGAGGCAGATGGGCGCCCGGTCCTCGATCCGTACCGCCCAGGGCGGCTCCATGACCATGCGGAGCAGAAACGCGCCCCGGGCCCGGGGTCCGTCCAGAAGTCCGGCGAGAGCGTCCATGGCCCGCCAGCGTAGACGTGTGGACGCACGAGTAGGTGCCTGAGTCTTTCGAGCATGTCCCGGCGGGGGCGGCCCCGGGAGTCTGGAGGCATGACGGAGAACGCGTACACACGACGAGACGACGACAGCAGCAGCAACAACAACAACAACGGTGACGACGGGCGGGGCGCGGGACGGACGACCGGCACGGTTCTGGTGACGAGTGGCACGGGCAAGACCGGCCGCCGGGTGGTGGAGCGGCTGACGGCCCTCGGTGTGCCGGTCCGCTCGGGTTCGCGCACCGGCGAGGTGCCGTTCGACTGGCAGGACGACACGGGGTGGGAGGCCGCGTTGCGGGGCACGGAGGCCGCCTATGTGGCGTACTACCCGGACCTGGCGGTACCCGGGGCGGCGGAGGCGATGGCCGCGTTCGGGCGGACCGCGACGGCGTGCGGGGTGCGCAGGGTGGTGCTGCTGTCGGGGCGGGGCGAGCCGCAGGCGGCCGCCGCCGAGGAGGCGCTGCGCGGGGCCGCCGGACGGGCGGAGGTCACGGTCGTCCGGTCGGCGTTCTTCGCCCAGAACTTCAGTGAGGGCGCGCTGCTGGACGGGGTGATCGGCGGCGAGCTGGTCTTCCCCGCGGGCACGACGGCGGAACCGTTCCTGGACCTCGACGACCTGGCCGACGTGGTGGTGGCCGCGCTGACCGGGGACGGGCACGCGGGGGCGGTGTACGAGCTGACGGGCCCGCGGTCCCTGACCTTCGAGCAGGCGGCCGGGGAACTGGGGCGGGCGGCGGGCCGGCCGGTGCGGTACACGCCGGTGACGGGGCCCGCGTACGCCTCGCTGCTGGAGGAGTTCGGGCTGTCCGAGACGGAGGCCGAGTTCCTGGCCGAACTGTTCGCCACACTGCTGGACGGGCACAACGCGGCGACGACGGACGACGTGAAGAGGGTGCTGGGGCGGGAGCCGAAGGGCTTCGCCGACTTCGCCCGCGAGGCCGCCCGGGACGGCGCCTGGCACGGCTGAAGCGGAACGTCGCGCCGGGCCGCACCGGCCCGGCGGCGTACGGCCCGTGTACACCGACCGAACGGTAGGCGGAGCACACATATTGCCGGGGTGCTTCAGGGGCCATAACTTGCCCTTATGGAGCTGGAGTTGCGCCATCTGCGAACGGTCCGTGCGATAGCCGACACGGGCAGCCTCACCAAGGCCGCCGCCACGCTGGGGCTTGCCCAGCCCGCTCTCAGCGCTCAGCTGCGGCGGATCGAGAAGGCCCTCGGGGGCGCTCTCTTCGAGCGTGACCACACCGGGGCCCGGGCCACACCGCTCGGCGAGCTGGTGCTGGAACGGGCCCGGGTGGTGCTGCCCGCGGTCAGCGAACTGCAGGCCGAGGCCGTACGGTTCGCCAATGCGAGGGGGGCGCTGGACCGGTTCCGGCTGGGCGGCACGCACGGTCCGCTGCTCGGCGGCCTGGTGGACCGGATGGCCGCCACGCACCCGTCGGCGGCGGTGTCGACGTACACCGCGTGGTCGGTGGACGAGATCGCCTCGCTGGTGATCGACGGGCGGCTGGACTTCGCGCTGATCGGGACGTGCGGCGAGAGTGCGCCGCCGCTGGCGGACCGGCTCGTCTGGGAGGTCGTCGGAGTGGATCCGGTCTTCGTGATGCTGCCGGAGGACCACCCCCTGGCCGGCGAAGCGGAACTGGATCTGGCCGCGCTCGCGGACGAGTGCTGGGCGGATGTGCCGGGCGACGGCTGTTTCGCCGACTGCTTCACCGCGGCCTGCGCGCGGTCGGGTTTCACCCCCGTGTCGGTGTACGAGACGGACACCTCGTCCGTCGTCCATCTGGTGCAGGTGGGGCGGGCGATCGGGCTGTGCCGGGCGACGTTCCCGCCGACACCGGGCCTGGTGACCAGACCGCTGGCCGGCGCCCCGCTCAGCTGGCGTCATCTGGTGGGCTGGCATCCGCGCTCCCCCGCCGCCGACGCGGCGGCGGGGACGGTGGCCGCCGCGACCCGCGAGGCGTACGCGGAGGCGGTGTCGCGCAGCCCGACCTACGCGCGGTGGCTCGGCGCGCACCCGCGGTTCGGCACAGTGGCCTGAGCGGGAAGCGGCGGGCGGGCCGAACGGCAGGGCGCACCGGCCTACTCGGCTCCGTGGGCGGGGGCGGCGGCCATCACCCGGGCGGCGAGGGCCAGGTCCTTCTCGGTGATCGCGCCGCCCGCGGAGTGCGTGTGGACGGCGAGGGCCACCGTGTCGTAGCCGAGCGTCAGATCGGAGTGATGGTTCAGCTCGTCCTGGATCCGCGCGATGTGGACCGTCAGCGCGGCGGCGGCGAAGTGGGAGGGCAGCCGGAAGGTCCGGGTGATCCGGTCCCCTTCCAGGGCCCAGCCGGGCAGGCTCTCCAGCCGGCTCTCGGTCTCGGACGGCGACAGCGGTTCGGCGCTCATGGAACGGCTCCCGTGGGTCTCGGTGGATCGGCACATGCGTCACGGCGGACCCGGGCGGCCCGTACCGGGCACCGTCCCCGGCCCGCCGGTGACGTTACGGTCTGGGCATGACGACTGTCTTGCCCGACACGGGAGTGGGACCGCTGCTGCGGGACTGGCGGGAACAGCGGCGCATCAGCCAGTTGGAACTGGCCCTGCGCGCGGACTCCTCGGCCCGCCACATCTCGTTCATCGAGACGGGCCGCTCCCGGCCCAGCGAGGACATGGTCCTGCGGCTGGCCGAACACCTGGACATCCCTGTCCGGGAACGCAACGCCCTTCTCGTGATCGCCGGTTACGCGCCCCGCTACCCGCAGACGCCCCTCGACGACCCCGCGATGGCCTCCCTCCGCGAGAGCCTGGAGCGCCTGCTCGCGGCGTACGAGCCGTATCCGGCGCTGGTGGTGGACGGCACCTACGGGGTGGTGGCGGCCAACCGTGGGATCGCGCTGCTGCTGGAAGGCGTGCCGGAGAAGCTGCTGACCCCGCCCCTGAACGCCATGCGGCTCACCCTCCACCCGGAGGGGCTCGCCCCGCGCATCGTGAACCTCCCGGAGTGGCGGGCGGACCTGCTGGCGCAGATGGACCGCCAGATCGCCCTCGTACGCTCACCGGCCCTGCGCGAGCTGTACGACGAGGTGGCCGCGTACCCGGCCCCGGCGCGGGCCGACGGCACGCCCCGCGCCACCGAGGGGGCGGGCGGAGAGGGCCGGGAGGGGACCGGCTCCGCGTTCGCGCTGCCGATGCTGCTCGAACACGGGGGCCGGGTGCTGTCGTTCGTGTCGTCGATCGCGACGTTCAACACGCCGATGGACGTGACGGTGGCCGAGCTGGCCATCGAGACGTTCCTCCCGGCGGACCGGGAGACCGCCGCCTATCTGCACGCCCACGTCCCGTCCTGACCCGGCCCCTTCGCGCTCCCCTCAGACGCGGGCTCCGTTGTCGAGCGGGTCGCGGCGGGCCGGTCGGGCCTTTCCGCGCGACGTGCCCTTCCCCGGTGCGGGCGGCGGCGGGGCCTTGGCGCTCCGCTCCAGGGTGAGGGCCCCGGGTACGGCGGTGAACACCGAGGACCAGGTGCCGACGACGATGCCGATGAGCAGGGCGAGCGCGAAGTCGGCGAGCGAGTCGCCGCCCAGCACCGCGAGGGCGACCAGGATGAACAGGGCGCCCATCCCGGTGTTCACCGTGCGGGGAACGGTCTGCAGGACGGCCCGGCGGGCGATGGTGTCCAGCGGGGTCCGCCGGTCCGCCCCCCACAGCTCCCGCACCCGGTCGAAGACCACCACCGAGTCGTTGACCGAATAGCCGATGACGGTGAGCAGGGCGGCCAGGAAGATGCCGTCCACCGGCCGCCCCAGCCAGGCGAAGGCCCCCACCACCAGGATCACGTCGTGCACCATCGCCACGATGGACGCCACGGCGAACGTCCAGCGGAACCGGACCGCCAGGTAGGCCAGTTGCACGGCGAGCGCGACGCCCAGGGCGATCAGCGCGTTGCGGCGGAGTTCGTCACCGAGGCTCGGGCCGATCAGCTCGTCCCGTACCTTCGTCGTCTCACCGCCCTCCTCGGCGAGGGCGGTGCGCAGGGCGTGTTCGCCGTCGTTGTCGAGCTTCCCCGTGCGTACGGACAGGTCGCCGTCGCCCGCCGTGGTGACCTCGGCGTCCCCGAACCCGGCGGCGGCGATGCCGGCCCGGGCCGTCTCGACGTCGACCGGGCGGCTGGTGGAGTACTCGACCAGCCGGCCGCCGGTGAACTCGACGCCCAGATCCACCCCGCGCACGACGATCCCGGCCACCGCGACGGCGGCCAGCGCCGCCGAGACGAGGAGCCACCGGACCGGTGCGCGGTAGAGCTTCGGGTCCTTGCGGACCAGCCACGTGCGGACGGCCCCGGGACGGCCGATGCCGTTGACGCCCCGGTAGTCGCTCACGAAGCGGGAGTTCGCCGCGATCTCGGTGAGCGCGCGGGCGATGACCAGCGCGGAGAACATCGAGGCGACGACCCCGATGGCGAGCGTGAGGCCGAAGCCCTTGACCGGGCCCGAGCCCAGGAAGAAGAGCAGTCCGGCCGCGATCAGCGTGGTCGCGTTGGAGTCGGCGACCGCGCTCCACGCCTTCCGGAACCCGGTGGTCAACGCCGAGCGCAGGGAGCGTTTCGGCCGGTCGGCGCACTCCTCCCTGGCCCGTTCGAAGACCAGGACGTTCGCGTCGACCGCCATCCCGATCGCGAGGACGAACCCGGCGAGCCCCGGGAGGGTCAGGGTGACGCCGAGGGCGACGAGTGCGGCGTACGAGATCACCCCGTACGCGCCGAGCGCCACGGCGGCCAGCGCGCCCAGGAGGCGGTAGACGACGGTGATGAAGAGCGCGGTGGCGGCCGCTCCGATGAGGGCCGCCTGTGCGCTCGCGTCGATGGCCGCCGCGCCGAGGGTCGGGCCGACGGTCCGCTGCTCGACGATCTCGACGGGCACGGGCAGGGCCCCGCCCTTGATCAGCAGCGCCAGGTCGCGCGCCTCGTCCGCGCTGAACGATCCGGTGATCTGGGTGGCGCCGGACGGCAGTCCGGCCCCGCAGCCGACCGAGGGGTCGACCTGCGGCGACGAGATGACCTTCTCGTCGAGGACGATGGCGACCCTGCGCCGGTCGTCCCCGGCGGGATGGCACGCGGCCTCGCCGGTCAGCTTCTTCCAGTCCTGACCGGCGCCCTTGCGGAACTCCAGCGACACGGTCCAGCCCGCTCCGCCCTGCGGGTCGAACGCGGCGGTGGCGTCCTCGACGCCCGCACCGGAGAGCCGGGGTTCGCCGAGGGCGAGGGGACGGCCCTGCTCGTCGGGGAGCGTCAGCCGGTCGGGGGCGGGGGCAGGGTCGGAGGTGGAGTCGGGGGTCTCTCCGTCCGGGGCTTTCCCGTCCGGAGCCTTTTCCTCCGGTCCGTCGGTCCCCGGGCCCTCGACCGCGTGGAAGGTGAGTTGGGCCGTCCGGCCGATCACCTCGGTCGCCTGACGCGGGTCCTGTACGTCGGGCAGTTCGACGATGATCCGGTCCTCGCCGGAGCGGGTCAGGGTCGGCTCGGAGACGCCCAGCGAGTCGATCCGCTGCCGCAGCACCTCCAAGGTGCGGTCGGTGGTCTCCCGGTCCGCCTCGACGGTGGCGGTGTCCCGGGCCTGGAGCACGATGCGGGTGCCGCCCTGGAGATCGAGGCCGAGTCTGGGTGACATGGTCAGGGTGATGTAGACGGAGACGAGCAGCACGGCGACAGCCAGAACCGCTCGCACCGCGGTGGCGCGAGTCATGAAATCCTCCGGTGGGGCGTCGAGCGCCCTCACCTCAGCGAGGACGCGACGCCTGATCGGCAGAACGGGCGGAACAGGACGGCGGATGCCCGGCCGTGGGGCCGGTGGTCCTGACCGGAGGGCCCCGGACACCGGGAAGCGCGCCCCGGCGGCTACCGGGTGCGTCGAAGGATTCCGCGGCCACACACCGGACGCCGCCGCGTGGCTCGGCGGGCCCGTGCGGAGCGGGGGTCAGCGCGTCGTGCGGCGGCGGTGGCGCGTGGAGGAGCAGATACGCCCGGCCGCTGCCCGCCCGGGGAGCCTGCGCCGGATCGGCCGCCGCCGTGGGCAGCTCGTGCGTGGCCCGTGCGACGAGGTGCCGGGCGTGGTGGGCGGTGCCGTGCCCGGCGTGGTGGTGCCGGGAGTCGGATGCGTGGTCGTGGCCGGCGCGGTGCCGGGAGGCGGGCGCGCTCTCATGCCCCGGGCGGTACCGGGACGCGAGCGCGCTGTCGTGGGTCTGCGGTGCGGCGGGCGGCGGAGCCGCGGCAACCGTGGCGGCGGGCGCGAGGCTCCGGGTGGCCACGGCGGCGGGCGTCGCACCGTTCGCCGTGGCGGCACCGCCGACCAGGGTGAGGACGGTGAGGAGGAGCGTGGCCAGCACACATCGCACCCGGGGCGTGTGCGCCCGGGGCCGCCCCGGGTACGGGGTCACCTCGGGCGGCCGGATCGCTCGGGCGGCGTCGGACGGTGGCGGAGCACGGAGCTGAGGATCTGCCCGGCGCCACGGACGACCGTGGTGGACGGGTCGTCGGCCAGGCGCACCCGGGTGCCGAGGCAGCGGGCGAGGTGATCGGTGACGTCGGTCCGCAGCGCGCCGCCGCCCGCGAGCACGGGGCCCTTGCGCAGGGCGCCCCGGATCGCGCCGTGCCGGTCGTGCCGCCACATCGACGTGATCATGTCCAGCACTGCACGGCCGAGGACGCTCGGGAGCGTCGCCGGGTCGAGGCCGTCGAGGTCGTCGAGTCCGTTCTCGGCCTGCCGGGCGTCGGCGACCAGGCCGCCGACGAGGAGGGTGACCTCGGTCAGTTCGGCTCCCATGTCGACGACGAGAATGGGGCCCGCTTCCCTCGGTCCCGCGTACGCGGCGGCGGCACGGGCGCTGCTGAGGACCACGACGCGCGTCGTCCCGAGCCCCGCGAGCAGGGCGCGCGCGGCGGTGCGGTGTGCGGCGCCGGCGAGCACCGGGTGGCTGAGCACGATCACGCTGTCGCTGCGGTCGGGGCCGAGCGCCGCGTCGGCGATCCGGCCGAGCAGCCGGCCGCAGGACTCGGGGTCGACGATGCGCCCACGCCGGACCGGTCGCTCGTCGCCCCCGTGCGAGCCGGAGCCCGGGAACGGGCCGAGGAGCAGACCCCGGCCGGGCACCCAGGCCCGGGTGCGGGAGCTGCCGAGGTCCAGTGCCAGTCCCCGCGCGGCCGGGACGCCGTTCCCCGCACTCCGGTGCTGGTGCTGCTCCCGCTGCTGGTGCGGGTGACGCGTCCGGAGACCCTCCCGGGAGTCCCCGGGGCGCTCCGCCCCGGACGCCCCGGCACCGCTTCCGTCACGAAGCGGTCCGGGGCCCTTCCCCCATGGGCCCGCCCCCGGGCGGAACGGCCCTCGCCGATCGCCGGTTGCGGAAGTGATCGGGACGCTCGGAGCGGAAGTCGGGACAGACGGGACAGCCGGAGCAGGAGCACGACGGGGCGGGGCGGGGACAGCGGCACTCAGGGCCGGAACGTTCCGGGCGGCTCCGGACCACGGGGGGACGGCGCGACCCGGTCGCTGTCCGTCGTACACAGAACGCATCGTCCCTCACCCCCGGCCGGCCGTCTCCGCCGCCCACGCACCCGTCGGCCCAGTGATAGTGAGGCACGACCGATCCCTCACTATGCAATACGGGGTGGTGGAACGCCACTTCCTCGCTGATTCACAGGCGCGCCGACACACCGTGAGCGGCAGTCGGCGGCTCAGCCGTCCTCCCCCGGCGCCAGGAACGCGCCGACCAGCTCAGCGAACTCCTCCGGCACCGCGATCCGGATCCCCAGGTCCTCCGCCTTGGTGCGCTTGGACCCGGCCTTCTCACCGGCGACCAGCAGGCTGGTGCGCCGGGAGACGCTGGAGGACGACTTGCCGCCCGCCCGCTCGATCAGCTCGTTCATCTGGTTGCGCGACAGCTTCTCCAGCGCTCCGGACATCGCGCCCGTCACCACCACGGTCATCCCCGCCAGGGGCAGCGTGGGACCGGTGCCCCCGTCGCCCCCGGCCTCCGTGTCCGCCCCGGCCGCGGCTGCCTCCTCCTCCGCCCCGGGCTCCGGGGGCGGGGTGGCGCCCGGCTCGGTCATGGTCACCCCGGCCACGACGAGCTTGTCGATCAGCGGTGCCAGCTCCACCAGCTCGGCGACGACCGAGGCGGCCTTCTCCTTGCCGATGCCGTCCACCCGCTGGAGCGTCTCCACGTCGGCGGCGACGATCCGGTCCATGGTGGCGAAGTACCGGGCGATACGGCGTGACATGGAGCGCCCCGTGCCCCGTACGCCCAAGGCGCAGAAGACCCGGGAGAGCGGCCGGGTGCGGGCGGTCTCGATGGCCGCCAGGAGGTTGTCCGTGGAGGTCTCGCCCATCCGGTCGAGGGCGAGCAACTGCTCGCGCTCCAGGGTGAACAGGTCGGCGAAGTCCTCGACGAGACCGGCGTCGACGAGCTGGACGACCCGCGTGGCGCCGAGGCCCTCGATGTCGAGCTGGTCGCGGCCCGCCGCGTACGAGACGGAGGCGACGAGGCGGCAGTTGCGGCCCGGGTGCAGCGCCAGCGCTGTTCGCTCGTGTCGATGGCGGAGCCGCACTGCGGGCAGCTCTCGGGGAAGTCGATGGGCGTCTCGTCGCCGGTGCGCAGGTGGACGACGGGGGCCTCGATGCGCGGGATGATGTCGCCCGCCTTGTAGACCATGACCTGGTCGCCCAGCCGCAGGTCACGGCGGGTGATGTCGGCGGGGTTGTGCAGGGTGGCGTAACCGACGGTGGAACCGTCGATCTCCACGGGCTCCAGGACGGCACGCGGCGCGATGATGCCCGTGCGTCCGACGTTCCACTCGACGGACACCAGGCGGGTGATCTTCTCGACGGCGGGCAGCTTGTAGGCGATGGCCCAGCGGGGAGCGCGGGTGCCGGAGCCCGCCTCGCGCTGGTCGGCCGCCAGGTCGGCCTTGATCACGATCCCGTCGATGCCGAACGGCAGCGCGGCGCGCAGGGAACCTATGGCGTCCACCCGCGCCTGGACCTCCTCGACCGTGGCGGCCAGGACCGGCGCCACGTCCGTGCCCGCCGCCGTGTGCACGCCGAGGCGGGCGACGTACGACAGGACCTCGCTGTGGGGCAGCTCGGCGAGGGTCTCACCGAGCTCCCCGGAATCGGGCAACGGCAGCGCGCCGTAGGCGAAGAAGGTCGTCTCCACCCGGTAGGCGCGGTCCTTGGCGCGCAGAGTGCCCGCCGCCCCGTTGCGCGGGTTGGCGAAGGGGGCGCCGCCGTGTTCCGTGCGGATCGCGTTGCCCTGCTCGAACTGGTCGTTCGTCATGAGGATCTCGCCGCGCACCTCGATGGTGACCGGCTCGGCCAGCCGCTCCGGCAGTCCGACGACGGCTCCCGCCGCGTGCGAGACGTCCTCGCCCGCCGTGCCGTCGCCCCGGGTGATGAGGCGCTCGAACCGGCCGTCGCGATAGCGCGCGGCGACCGCCAGGCCGTCGAGCTTCGGCTCGACGCTCCACGCGGTCACCGGTCTGCCGATGCGCCGCTCCAGCGAGGCGGTCCAGGTCGCGAACTGCTCGGCCGAGAACACATTGTCCAGGGAGAGCATGGGAACCGTGTGCGGCACATCGCCGACCGCGACCCCGCCCGCGACCTTGCCCGTCGGCGAGGCGGCGAGCACCTCCTCCGGGTGGTCCGCCTCGTACGCGGCTATGCCGCGCGCCAGCCGGTCGTAGGCGTCGTCGTCCAACCCGCTCTCGCCCGTGGCGTAGTACGCGGCGGCGGCGACGGAGGCCTCTTCCACCGCGGCGGCATAGGCGGCGGCATCGGCGAGCACAGCAGCTGAGTTCGTCATGACCACCATTCTTCCGGCCGCCACTGACAATGGCCCCGATCGCCTTCCCGCCCCGTTTCGGCCCTCGCAGGACTCCGTGAACCGACGGACCTCGACTCCCCCGATCACAGGAGCACATGGCCTGCCCGGTGAACGGCGGCTCCGGGGCGGACGCCCTCCCCCTCCCCGTACGAGAAGACGTGGACACGAGAACGCGAGGAGACCCGTCGGCGCGGTGACGGTAAGGGACCTGGAGGCGGCACTCGCCGAACGGAACGGCTGCCGGGCACGGGGCCGGGCCTCGGCTCAACGGGGCGACCTGCCTGCGGGTATAAAGGGCTGCATGACAGCCGAAGTGCCGCAGCCCGTACGCGCCACGACCCTGGAGGACGTGGCGGCCGTGGCCGGTGTGTCACGGGCGACGGTGTCCCGGGTGATCAACGGGGCGACCACGGTGGACCCCGCCCTGCGCTCCGTCGTCGAGCAGGCGGTGGCGACCACCGGCTACGTGCCCAACCGGGCCGCGCGTTCGCTGGTGACCCGGCGGACCGACTCGGTGGCCCTGGTGGTCTCCGAGCGTGAACGGCGGCCGATGTCCGAGCCGTTCGTCGGCCGCATGTTCTCCGACCCGTACTTCGGACGGGTCGTCAGCGGACTGCTGGAGGTGCTGCGCCCGGCGGGGATCCAGATGGTCGTGATGCTGGCCGACGACGAGGCGTCCCGGACCCAGCTGCTCTCCTATCTCCGGCACGGCCATGTCGACGGGGTCGTGCTGATCACGACGCACGCCGACGACCCGCTGCCCGGGCTCCTCCAGGAGACCCGGATGCCCGCCGTCCTCGCGGGCCGTCCGCACAAGCCGTCACCGCTGGCCTATGTGGAGGTGGACCAGCACGCCGGGGCGCGGCTGGCGGCCGATCACCTCGCCGCGGAGGGGCGGCGCCGCATCGGCACGATCACCGGACCGCAGGACATGCCCGCGGGGCAGGTCCGGCTGACCGGTTTCCTGGAGGCCTGCGCCGCCCATGGCATCGAGGATGTGGCCTGCGCCGAGGGGGACTTCACCCATCTGGGCGGGGCGGCGGCGATGCGTCGGCTGCTGGCGGACCGCCCGGACCTGGACGGGGTGTTCATCGCCTCCGACCTGATGGCGCTGGGGGCCCTGCCGGTGCTGCTCCGGGCCGGTCGCGATGTGCCGTCCGACGTCGCGGTGGTCGGCTTCGACGACAGCAGCGCCGCCGCGGCCTGCGATCCGCCGCTGACCACGGTCCGGCAGCCGGTGGAGGAGATGGCGGCGGAGATGGCCCGGCTGCTGCTGAAGCAGATCGGCCGGCCGGGCGGCCCCTCCCCCTCGGTGCTTTTCCCGCCGGCGCTGGTACGGCGGCAGTCGGCCTGAGCCGCGGGACCGCGGGAGGGCGAAGACCTGCAGAGAGCGGGGGCCTTCGGAGAGCGGGGGCCCTCTGAGAGCGGGGGCGCAAGCCCTGAGAAGCGTGAGCTGTCGGTCAGACCGTCGTTCCCGGCCCGTCCGGCACCGGAGCCTCCGTCGGCGCGGGGGGCTTCGCCGAAACCGGAGTGTCCGCCGGCAACGGCTCGTCCGCAAGCTCGGCCCCCGCGAAGCCCTTCGCGCGCACCGGGACCTGGGGCCCCGAGGATTCCTGGAGCCAGCGGGTGAGCACCCGGTGGACCGCCTCGGCGCCCACCAGACCGCCGCCCGGGGGCGGGGGCGTGCCCTCCGCGGTCTCGGCGGCCACGATGTCGAGCGGGTCCGTGAGACCGCGCGGCCAGAGCAGGAACGGCCGGGACTGTTCGCCGCCGAGGCCGCCGTGCGAGCCGATCTGCTCCTCGAAGGCGTGCACGGTGCCGGTGTCGGGGTCGTACATGGAGTTGACCATGACGTCGGCGACGTGCGGGAAGGTGTCCGTGCGGCGTACGGCGTCGGCAGCCCCGGCGTCGAAGCGGGCGAGCGGGCCCTTGCCGTCCGCCAGTTCGGCGACGGGGACCTCCTCGCCGCCGGGCCCGAGCACCACGGAGCCGTCATCCCCGCCGACCAGGAGGAAGCCGATCCCCGGGTGGTTGGCGAGCGTGGAGAGCAGGGCCGGGTGACGGCGCTCGATCTGTTCGCGGGTGGCGCGTCCCTCGATGTCGGGGAGGGAGATCAGCCCGAGGTTGCCGGAGGCCAGCACGATCGGGTCGGAGAGCTTGGCCGGGTGCTCGTCCTGCTGCCCCTCGACGGGGCGGTGCAGCGCGATCCGCACCGCGTCGCGGGCCTCGGAGGCGCTGCCGGTGCGCTGGGCGCGGCGGGGCACGGGCAGCCCGCAGCCCGCCCGGACGAGGTCCTTGAGCGTGAGCCCGTACTTCCCCGCGAAGGTCTCGCCGGGGCTCTGGCCGTGGTCGGAGAGGAGCACGATCCGGTAGGCGCGCGGGGTGTGGTCGGCGATCTTGGCGATCAGGGCGAGAGAGCGGTCGAGGCGTACGAGGACCTTCTCGGCGTCGCGGCTGTGGGGCCCCGAGTGGTGGGCGACCTCGTCGTAGGCGACGAGGTCGGCGTAGACAGCGGTGCGTCCGGCGAACATGTCGCCGAGGACGGCGGCGACGACCACATCGCGCTCCACGACGGTGGCGAAGGCGCGGATGAAGGGGTAGAGCCCGCCGCGCTTGACCCGTGGGGTGACCTTACGGGCGCGGGCCCGGGTCGACTGGCCGATCTCCCGGAACACCTCGGCGACGAAGGAGAGGGCGGTCCGGGTGGCGTTGGCCGGGTCGGAGAAGTAGGCGAAGTATCCCGCGCGGGAACGGCGGCCCTTGCCGCGCCGGGCGGCCATGGAGAGCACCAGGGCGAGCTGTCCGGCGCCGCCGCTGAAGAGGTTGCCCCGGCTCGCCCCGTCGACGGTGAGGAGGCCCCCGTCGTGGGTGCGCCGGATGGCCCGCCGTTGCATTTCGAGGGCGCTCGCGGGGCGGCTGGAGACCATGACGGTGCGGGTCTCCTTCTCGTACCAGCGGAACGCGGGCACGTCGTGGTTGCTGCCGTGCAGGATGGCGAGCTGGCTGGCGCCGGTCTGGCTGGACCAGTCGGTACGCCACGGGGTGAGGCGGTGTCCGGAGGAGTCGGCCAGCCACCCGGCGACGGTCGGCATGAGCCCGGCGGCCGCCGCCTTGACCAGGACGTCGTGGCCGACGCCGTCGAGCTGGAGGAAGACCGTGCCGGGCGGTCCGTCGCGGCCGGGTTCGGCCGGGCCCGGGGATCTGCCGCGTCTGCGTCGCCGGTCGGCGAGCCGGGACAGCCGTCGGCGGTAGGCCTCGTCGTCGCGGACGGCGAGGGCGGTGGAGGTCGCGGAGGCGACGGCGGACATCACCGCGGCGACGACGACCGCGGTCTCCGGCGCGGCGTCGCCGCGGCCGTCCGGGATCAGGCGCAGCGCGAGCAGCAGCAGCGAACCGTTGAGGAAGAAGACCAGGGCGCCGAGGACCAGGGCGGGCACGACGAGCAGGGACCGGACGAGGACGGGCCACACCAGGGCGGAGAGCAGCCCGAACGCGCCCGCGCCCCAGGCCGCGGTGAACGCCGTCCTGGTGATCGTGTCGCCGTCGGCGGACTGGAGCCGGAAGTCGGGCAGGGCGCCGGCCAGTACGAGCATGGTGAGGGTGGACACCGCCCAGACCGCGATCACCCGCATGAGGGCCCTGCCCGTCGTACGCCACTTCCCGTCACCCACGCCGGTCCACCTCACGCCCTCCCGCTCCCGGGCCCGGTGGGTCCGGGGCCCGCCCTTCAGCTTTTCACAGCGTCGCTCCCGGTCAGCGGCTGCGGCGACAGACCCACGGCACGGCGCGGCGGTACGGGGGGCGCATAGGCTCGTACCGGCAGCGCACCCGGTCACGGGCCGCGCGGATCGGACGTGGACCGGCCCGGGGATCGTCCCGGGGACCGGACGAGGATCGTCCGGGTATCGAGCGAGGAGGGCGGACGTGCCGGTGGAGGTCACTTGGTGGGGTCATGCCACCTGCACGATCGAGGATTCGGGGGTGCGGGTGCTGACCGACCCCCTCTTCGTACGGCGCTTCGCGCATCTGCGCCGCCGCCGGGGCGAGGTGCCGCCTCCGGAGGCCGCGGTGGCCGAGGTGGTGCTGGTCTCCCATCTGCACTCCGACCATCTGCATCTGCCGTCGCTGGCCCGGCTGGCTCCCGGCAGCAGGCTGATCGTGCCGAGCGGCGCGGTGGCGGCCGTGCCGGGGCTGCGGATGCTGCGACGGGTGCGGCAGCTGCACGTCACCGAGGTGCGGCCGGGCGACACGGTGCGGATCGGCGAGGTGCGGGTGCGGGCGGTCCCCGCGCTGCACGACGGGCGACGGCTGCCGGTCGGGCCGCACCGGTCGCCCGCGCTCGGCTATGTCGTCGAGGGCGAGGCGCGGACGTACTTCGCCGGGGACACCGGGCTCTTCGACGCGATGGCCGACGCGGTGGGGCCGGTGGACGTGGCACTGCTGCCGGTGGGGGGCTGGGGGCCCTGTCTGGGGCACAGCCATCTGGACCCGGCCCGGGCCGCCGAGGCGCTGACCCGGCTCGCGCCCCGGTCGGCGGTGCCGGTGCACTACGGGACGTACTGGCCGATCGGCATGGACGCGGTGCGCCCGCACGAGTTCCACGCACCGGGTGACGAGTTCGTACGGCACGCGGCGAAGCGGGCGCCGGAGGTGGCCGTGCATCTGCTGGGGCACGGCGAGCGGGTCAGGCCGGAGGCCGGCCGGTGATCCAGGAGATCCAGCAGGTGGTGCGGGAGCTGCCCACCGAGTCGACCCAGCAGGCGGTCGGCTATCCGACGCTGTTCGCCCTGGTGGCGCTGGGGTCCTTGGTGCCTGTCGTGCCGACGGGGGCGCTGGTCAGTTCGGCGGCGGTGGTGGCCCTCCACCAGACGTCACCGCTCGCCCTGCTCTTCGTGTTCCTGGTGGCTTCGGCCGCCGCGTTCCTCGGGGACATCTGTCTGTACTGGCTGGGACAGCGCGGGGTGCGGTCGAAGAACGGGTCGAAGTGGCTGGAGGCGATAACCCGCCGGGCCGCGCCGGAGCGGCTGGCCCAGGCGCAGGAGAAGCTGGCGGAGCACGGCGGAACGGTGCTGGTGCTGTCCCGGCTGGTACCGGCCGGGCGGATCCCGGTGATGCTGGCGTGTCTGCTGGGCCGGATGCCGCTGCGGCAGTTCGCCCGGGGCGATGTTCCGGCGTGTCTGGCCTGGGCGGCGACGTACCAGCTGATCGGGATCCTGGGCGGTTCGCTGTTCCCGGAGCCGTGGCAGGGGGTGGTCGCGGCGGTCGCCCTGACGCTGCTGATCAGCGGGGCGCCGGCGGTGTGGCGCGGGCTGCGGGAGCGGTTCGGCCCCGCGTCCCCGTAGCCGTAGCCGTAGCCGTAGCCGTAGCCGTAGCCGTAGCCAGGCTCGTCGGCCGTACCCGGCAGCCGTGGTCCGCAGCCTGCTCAGCGCAGGTCGGCGAAGACCGCCGCGAAGCCGTCCAGGGCCCGTGCCACATGCGCGAGCTCCAGGGGCTTCGCCGCGGCGAGGGACTCCTGCCGCTGCTGCGGTGTGGCCCCCAGCAGCGGACCGGTGCCCAGCCGTACGCGCAGGGCGCCCAGCTCGTCCCCGAACCGGTGGCCGCCCGGGGCCGGCGCGCCGAGCCGGTCGGTGAGGTACTCCTCCAGCTCCATGGAGTCCGTGACGCCCAGCTCCGCCAGCCGGGAGCGGAGCGGGCCGAGGTCGGCGTAGAGGTGACAGCCCGCATGCGGGGGACGGGCCAGCGCCCCGGAGCCGAGGACCGCGCGGTGGGCGGCCGCGGCGACGTCGGTATGGAGCGCCGCGGCCCGCCGGATCCGGTCGCGTACGGAGTCGGGCTCGCCCAGGGCGTGGGCGGCGGCATGGGCGACCGGGCCGGCCACGAGGGCGCCGAGTGCGGTGAGGATGTCCAGGGTGCGGGCGTGCCGGACGGCGGCGCGGGCGGTGTCGGGGAAGCGGGCGACGGCGGCCGGCCAGGCGGCCGGCAGGAGCGCTCCGGACAGGTCGGTGATCACCGTGACGTCGTCCGGGCACATCTCGGCCGGGCTGAGCAGGACGGTGTCGCGCGGGCGGTGCACGGTGTCGCGCCAGGTCTCGTCGCTGATGATGTGCAGCCCCTCGTCGACGGCCGCCTCGCAGGCCTCGCGGACCAGCTCGGGCAGGGCGACGGTGGCGGTGGGGTCGTCCACGACGGACAGGAGCAGCAGTTTCGGCCGGCCGCCCTCCGCCCGGACCCGGCGGACGGTCTCCAGCAGCGCGTACGGGTCGGGGACGCCGCCGCATTCGGCCGGGGAGGGCACGTGGTAGGCGGGGTGGCCGAGCAGTCGGGCCTGCGGCATCCAGGCGGCGGGGCAGGGGCGCGGCATGAGGACGTCGCCGCCGTGGGCGCCGATGAGGGCGAGCAGGAGCGGCTGGGCTCCGGGGGCGGCGGCGATCCCGCCCGCCGTGCCGTGCAGCCCGCGCCGGTCCCAGTAACCACGGGCCGCCTCCCGCAGGACCGGCCCGCCGCCGGGCGGTTCGGGGCGGGTCCGGGCGGAGGCGGCGGCGAGGACGGCGGCCAGCTCGGGCAGGACGGGCAGGCCGGGGTCGGGGGCGGGCGGCCCGTACCGGACGGGGCCGTGGTCCTCGTGCGGAGGGGCGGCCAAGGGGCGGGGCCGGCGAGGCTGGTCCTCCTGAGCACGGGCAGCCCGGTCACCTTGGGCGCGGGCAGCCTGCTCCCCCGACCGACGGGCCTGATCCCCGTGCGCACGGGCGATCGGGTGGCCTGGCCGACGCACCTGGTCCCCCTGGGCGCGGGCGTCCCGATCGCCCGGCTGATCGGCCCGCTCCCCCGCCGGGCCGGTGTCCTCGGTTCCCGCCATCCGCGCCTCCTCCGCCGCTCGTCGCGCCGCGTCTTCGAGCCTTCGCGTCCCGCCCGGCCGGACTCGCCCGCCCCGTGCCCGGAGCCCGGGTGCCCGAGGCCCCGGCAGTTGGCCTCTGGCTTCTTTATACGGAGGTTCCGGGCCGTCCGCCCGCCCAGTCCCGCGCCCAGGCGCACACCCGCGCCGCGGGCAGTCGCCGCGTCGGCCTTTCCCCGCTCGGTGGTGGCGCGTGGGCGGGGTCTCAGCGCGCCTGCTGGTTCATCGCGGCCCGGAGGGGTATTCGCTGACCCATGTCCACACGGAGAACCTCACCCACCGCCTCCACCGCCCCCGCCGTCGCCCGGCTGCGCGGCTGGCTGCAGGGACGCGACCTGGCCGTCTTCCGGAGCGTCGCGGACCGGCACTGGCCGGGTGCCGATCCGCTGCTGCCTCGGCTGAGCCGGAGCGCCAACCACGGGCTGCTCTGGTTCGGGGCGGCGGCCGGGATCGCGGCCCTCGGGGGCAGCGCGCGTTCACGGCGGGCGGCGCTGCGCGGGGTGGCGTCCCTCGCCGTGGCGTCGGCGGCGATCAACACGGTCGGCAAGGGGGCGGTGCGCCGCGAGCGGCCGATAGCGGACCTGGTGCCGGTGGTGCGGCAGCTCAAGCGGCAGCCGGTCACCACCTCCTTCCCCTCGGGCCACGCCGCGTCGGCGGCCGCCTTCGCCACCGGGGTGGCCCTGGAGTCCAAGGGCTGGGGCGCGGTCCTGGCCCCGGTCGCGGCGGCTGTGGCGGCCTCCCGCGTCTACACCGGCGTGCACTACCCGAGCGATGTGCTCGCGGGCGCGGCGCTCGGCATCGGAGCCGCGTTCGCCCTGCGCGGGGTCGTGCCGACCCGGGGCCAGCTGCCAGCGCCCGGCCGGCCGCCCGGAGAGGCCCCGGCGCTGCCCGCGGGCAAGGATCTCGTCGTGGTGGTGAACCGGGAATCCGGGACGGCCACCGCGACCGCGTCGCTGGTGCGCGAGGCGCTGCCGATGGCGACGGTCATGGAGGTCGCACCCGCCGATCTGCCGACGGCCTTCGCCGAGGCGGCCGGCCAGGGCCGGGCGCTGGGCGTCTGCGGGGGCGACGGCACGGTGAACCTCGCGGCCTCCGTGGCCGCGACGCACGGGATGCCCCTGGCGGTCTTCCCCGGCGGCACGCTCAACCACTTCGCGTACGACCTGGGCATCGAGACCGTCCACGACACTGCCACCGCCCTCTCGGCGGGCGACGCCATCCGGGTGGATCTCGGCCGCTTCCGGCCGGGGCCCACGGGCGCGGACGGAGCCGACGGCTATTTCCTCAACGCCTTCTCCCTCGGCGTCTATCCGGACCTGGTGCGTACCCGGGAACACTGGTCGCCGCGCATCGGCGGCTGGCCGGCGGGTGTGCTCGCGGCAGTCCACGTGCTACGCGGGCAACGCCCCCTGGAGGCCGAATTCCAGGGCCGCAGGCGACGGTTGTGGCTGGTCTTCGTCGGCAACGGGCTCTTCCGGCGCGTCGGCCCCAACCCGGGCCGCCGCCACAACCTGGCGGACGGCCTGTTGGACGTCCGGGTCGTCCACGGCGGCCGGGGGCCCGCCCTGCGCCTGCTGGCGGCGGCGGTGGCGGGACCGCTGACCCGCTCCCCCGCCCATGCGGCCGTACGGAGGCGCCAGGTGCGGATCGGCGGACTCGCGCCGGGGACTCCCTACGCGTACGACGGCGAAGTGGCCCACTCCGGAACGGAGCTGTTGATCGACAAGCTGCCGGAAGCGCTGACGGTCTACTGCCCGATGCCCGTCTGACACACGCCGGGCACGCGGCAGACGGGCGACAGGCGACAGGCGACAGGCGACAGGCGACAGGCGACAGGCGACAGGCGACAGGCGACAGGCGACAGGCGACAGGCGACAGGACCAACGATGTCCGTATAGCAAGACGCCCATCTCACCATCCGACATCGCGGCGTACGGTGGTTCCGTCGCCGCGCCCGTCGGCGCGGGGCTTCCGGGAGAGGGAGAGGGCGTTACGTCATGCCGAAGGACACCGTCAGGGACACCGCCGTGTACACGCACGGCCACCACGAGTCGGTCCTGCGCTCGCACCGCTGGCGGACCGCCGCCAACTCGGCCGCCTATCTCCTCGACGAACTGCGCCCCGGGCTGGCCGTGCTGGACGTCGGCTGCGGGCCCGGGACCATCACCGCCGACCTGGCCGCGCTGGTCGCGCCGGGCCGGGTCACCGCGGTGGACGCCGCCACCGACATTCTGGGCCAGGCCGCCGCGGTGGCGGACGAACGGGGCCTGGAGAACGTTGAGTTCGCCGTGGCCGATGTGCACGCCCTGGAGTTTCCCGACGACTCCTTCGACGTCGTCCACGCCCATCAGGTGCTCCAGCATGTGAGCGATCCGGTCCAGGCGCTGCGCGAGATGCGGCGGGTCTGCCGGCCCGGCGGCGTGGTCGCCGCCCGGGACAGCGACTACGCGGCGATGACGTGGTATCCGGAGACGCCGGGCCTCGCCACATGGCTGGACGTGTACGGGCGGGTGGCCCGCGGCAACGGCGGCGAGCCCGACGCCGGTCGCCGCCTCCTCTCCTGGGCGCGGCGGGCCGGGTTCACCGACATCACCCCGACCGCGGCCGCCTGGTGTTTCGCCACCCCGGAGAGCCGCGCCTGGTGGAGCGGCCTGTGGGCGGACCGTACGACGGACTCGGTCTACGCCGAGCTGGCGGTGGCGGGCGGTCATGCGAGCGCCGGGCAGCTCACGGAGATCTCCGGGGCGTGGCGCTCCTGGGGTGAGGAGGGCGACGGCTGGTTCATGGTCCCGCACGGTGAGGTGCTGTGCCGGGTGTGAGGTGAAGCGGGGCTCCGGCCCGCCCGGAATCGATCACACCGGTCGCGGCCGCCAACTACCCTCGTACCCATGGAGATCCTGGGAACCACGCTGCGTATCTGCGTCGACGACCTGGAGGCCGCGGTGGCCTTCTACGAGGGGCTGACGGGCACGTCGGCCCTGCGCTTCGAGCGCGGTGGGGTGTCGGTGGCCGCGATCGGCTGCTTCCTGTTGATGAGCGGGCCGGAGTCGGAGCTGGAGGTGCTGCGCAAGGTGGGGGCGACCATCGCCGTCAAGGACGTCGACGAGGCGAACGAGGCGCTGACCCGGGCGGGCGCGCGAGTGATCGCGGGACCGGTGCCGACCCCGGCGGGCCGCAACCTGATCGCGCTGCACCCGGACGGCTCGGTCTTCGAGTACGTGGACCGCAACGTCACCGTCTGAACCAACCGCCCGTCCGCCCGGCCGCCCGGGGTGCGGTGCTCTTCCCTCCGGGGCCGCAGTCGGAGGTCGGACGGGGCGTCGTGGACCACGATCGTACGCCCGAGGATCATCCTCGCCGCGGCGGCGCAGACCCCTCCAGCGGTTTCGCCGACAACGTGCGGAGGCCGCAACGGTCGTGAGCCCGTCGTCACTTTCCCCGGCGGCGGAAGAGATAGCCGCCGCAGCCGAGCCCGATGAGGAACATGGCCGCCAGCGCGGACCACAGTGGCATCGTCACCTCGGGGATGAGCACCCGGATGGTGACGTCGTCGGTGTTCACGCAGATGAACACGATGACGAGCACGACCAGCACGCCGACCGCGATGCGCCCGGGAGTGAGCCACCCCTGGGCGCGCCCGCTGTCGCTCGATACGTCCTTGGGGCTCATGGGTCCGGCCCTTTCGCTCGTTCCTCGCCCGATCCGGCCCGCCGTCGTGCACGGAGGCGCCCCCGGGGTCCCAGCATGAGCGGATGCCGGTGCCGGAGGGCGGTGCTGTTGGACCGTTCGGGTGAACGGGTGGGGCCAGAGGTCAGCCCGCCGGGACCACCGGGAGCTCCAGTACGCCGGTGTCCTCGGGGGCGTGCCGGACGGTGACGGGCTTGATGCCCCGGTTGCCGAAGTACGCGGTGTCGCCGGCGGCGATCACGAACTCCAGGCGGTGCCCCTTCTCGTACCGGTGGACGATGCCGGGCAGCTCGACGGTGAAGGGCCGGGTGACGTCGGGGACACGGACCGGGGAGACGAGCCGGTTGACCAGCTTCCGGCTGCCGTCGGGGGCGACGTCGTAGACCTTGGCGAACAGGACGAGTTTGTCGGAGGCGTCGCCGCTGTGCTGGACCCGCTCCGCCTTCGGCGAGCCGACCTTGAGGGTGGCCTTCGGCGCACCGACGACGTCGAGGGGGGCGGTGAGAGGTTCGCTGCGCCAGCCGAGGTAGGTGCCCTTTGTGTCGTACGGCTTCGGGTCGGGCAGTCCGATCAGCGGGGCGATGGAGCTCTCGGAGTGGCTGGTGGGCACGAGCCAGTTGGTGTACTGGCGGCTGCCGCGCGCGACCTTGGCCCGGTTGTCGACGAGCTTGCCGTCGCCGGAGAGGTAGAGGGACTGCGAGAGGGCGGGGACGTCGGCTGCCGTACCGTAGCCGCTCTGCCAGTCGCGGTAGTAGGAGAAGGCGGGTCCGGTGTCGGCGCCGGTGTTCTTGTGGAGGTAGCGGTCGAACCAGGCCAGCACTCGCTGTCCGACGTGGCTCGTCTCCAGATTGCCCTGGCTCAGGTCGAGTTCGCCGGGGACCTGGCCGCCGCTGTGCCCCCAGGACTGCCAGATCATCTTGGTCTCGGTGCCCTGCGCCTTGAGCGTCCGGTAGGTGGCGGTGGCCTCGTTGAGGTTGAAGAGGCTGTCGGCCTGGCCCTGGACGATGAGGGTGGGGGCCTTGACCCGGTCGAGGTAGGAGACGGGCGAGACGCTGCGCGCGTACGCGAGCATCTCCTTCGCCTTGTCCGTGGGGTAGCGGCCGGAGTTGAGCAGCCGGATGGTTTCGCAGGCGCGGGTGGCGAAGTGCAGGCAGTCCAGCCGGTTGATCCGGGAGGGGTCCAGGCTCGGGTTGAGGAGCGGCTGCCCTTCGCCGATCAGGTAGAAGCCGTTGGCCCACTGCCACTTGAAGACGCCGGGGGTGTCGGAGGTGACGCCGGTGCGCGCCCCGGTGTTGTTGGGGGCGAGCGCGTAGGCGAGGTCGTTCCAGGTGATCAGCGGGACGAGGGCGTCGACGCGGGGGTCGACGGCGGCGGTCGCCAGCTGGATCGCGCCGCCGTAGGAGCCGCCGATCATGCCGACGCGCGGGTCGCCGTCGGCGTCCCGGGTGACGAAGTCGGCCCGCGTCCCGTCGTCGGCTGCGCGAACTCCCCCGAGGAAGTCCAGGAGTTCACTCGCGGCCTGGCCGTCGACGGCGGGGTCGTCGAGGGTGATCAGGCAGCCGGACCCGCCGAAGCCGAGGCCCGAGTAGACGAGCCCGACGTAGCCGCGTTCGGCGAAGGCCTTGCCGATGGCGTCGGTGGAGCCGTCGGACTTGCTGCCGCCGAAGCCGTTGGTGGCGAGGACGGCGGGGGCGGGGTTGTCGGCGTCGGCCCCGGCGGGCCGGTAGAGATCGGCGTCCACCGTGCAGGTGCGGTCGCCCGCGTCGACGGTGAACGTCAGCGGGGTGACGGTGTACGGGGCGGCGTCGGCCCGGGCCGGGCCGGCGAGGACAAGGGGGACGACGAGGGCCGCCCCGGCGACCGCGACGAGCGGGCCGCGCACTCTGGAAACAGCACCTGACACGAAGACCTCCACACCGAGGGCACCTTACCGACCGGTAAGTATTGGGTCACGCTCATGCTGTGACACAGGTCATAGCCGTGTCAACGCATCGGACAGCGGTTCTTGACGGATGTTCACGTTCCCCGCGCGAAAGCACACACGTTCGCGCCCGCACAGAAGGCGGTGCGGGCGCGGATCGCAAAGAGGCCGAGGAGCTCAGAGAAGGGCGGGCACCTGAACGGTGAGCGCGCAACGCCCGCCGTCCGCCGGGGCGTCGAGCACCGCGGGCAGCCCCAGGGGGATCGTCAGCGCGGTCGCTCCGTGGCCGAATCCCAGCTCCTCGACCACGGGTATGCCCAGGGGGCCGAGCCGGTCGGCGAGCACGGCGCGGATCTTCTCGTACGGCCCGCACTCCTGCAAGGAACCGCAGGCCACCCCGGCCACCCCGGCCAGGGCCCCGGAGCGCAGGAGCCGGGTGAGGATGCCGTCGAGCCGGTAGGGCTCCTCCCCGGTGTCCTCGATCACCAGCAGGCCGCCGCGGGCGTGGGTCCGGCCGCCCGGGGTGCCGGTGTCGGCGGCGAGCAGGCTGACGCACCCGCCGTACAGGACGCCCTCGGCCCGGCCGGGGACCAGGGTCCCGGCCGAGGCGAGGCCGAGGGTGCGCACGGTCTCCGGTTCGAAGAGCGTGGCGCGCAGGTGCTCGCGGGTCGGCGCGTCCTTGAGGAACGTCTCGGTGGCGACCATCGGTCCGTGCAGGGTGGCGAACCCGGCCCGCAGGGCGAACGCCTCGTGCAGCACGGTGATGTCGCTGTAGCCGACGAACACCTTGGGCCCCGCGGCCCGGATCGCCGCCCAGTCGACCAGGTCGACCATCCGGTGTGCGCCGTAGCCGCCCCGGGCGCAGAGCACGGCCTCCACGGACGGGTCGCACCACGCGGCCCGAAGATCCGCGGCCCGGTCCGCGTCCGCCCCCGCGAGGTAGTCCAACTCCGGGTGGGTGGAGCGGACATGGGGTCCCACCACGGGTTCGAGGCCCCAGTCGCGCAGGACGGCGAGGCCTTCCTCCAGCCGGTCGGCGGGGACCGGTCCGCTGGGCGCGACGACGGCGACCCGGGAGCCGGGACGCAGCCGGGCAGGCCGGGCGAGCGGGGTGGCCGAGGCGTCGTCCCGGCGGGTCACGTGGTCAGCCCCAGGGGCGGTACGTCGGCCCGGTCGATGCCGAACGTCTGCGCGTAGAGGGAGAGTTCAGCCTCCAAGGCGCGGACCAACGTCTCCACGCGCCGGAATCCGTGGCTCTCCCCCGCGAAGGCGATATAGGCGTGGGGGATGCCCCGGTCGGCCACGGCGGCGAGGAACCGCTCGCTCTGGGCGGGCGGGCAGATCACGTCGTCGAGCCCCTGGAGCAGCAGGAACGGGGTGCTGAGCCGCTCGGTGCGGTTCATCGGGGAGCGTTCCCGGTACCGCTCGGGCACCTCGGCGAACGGGCCGACGAGGGACTCCAGGTAACGCGATTCGAAGTCGTGGGTCTCGTCGGTGGCCCACCCTTCCAGGTCCAGGATCGGGTAGAGGATCGTTCCGCAGGCGTAGAGGTCGGTGCTGGTCAGCGAGGCGGCGGTGGTCCAGCCGCCCGCGCTGCCGCCCCGGATCGCGAGCCGTTCCGGGTCGGCCGCGCCCTCCTCCACCAGGGCCGAGGCGACGGCCGCGCAGTCCGCCACGTCGACCAGCCCCCACGCGCCGCGCAGCCGTTCGCGGTAGGCGCGTCCGTAGCCGGTGGAGCCGCCGTAGTTCACCTCGGCGACGCCGATGCCGCGCGAGGTGAAATAGGCGATCTCCAGGTCGAGGACGAGCGGGGAGTGGCCGGTGGGACCGCCGTGCGCCCAGACGACGTACGGGGGCTTCTCACCCTCGGGACCGGTGTGTTCGGGGTGGTGCGGCGGGTAGATGTGGGCGTGGATCTCCCGGCCGTCGGGGCCGGTGAAGGTGCGCTGCTCGGGGACCGGATAGTACGCGGGGTCGACCGCGTCCCGGTGGGGTGCGCCGATGGTGCGGGTGCGTCCGGTCGTGGTGTCCAGCTCGACGACCTCGGGGGCGCTGCGGGGGCTCGCCGCGACGCCGACGACCCGGCTGCCGTGCACGGTGAGCGTGTCGGACCAGGCGGTCCAGGGGCCCGGGGCGTCGGCGAGTTCGCCGGTCTCCGGATCGAGGATGCCGAGGCGGTGGTCGCCCTTGCCGTGCAGGACGGCGATCAGCCCGTTGTCCAGCGGATGGAACCAGCGCAGCCCGATCTTCCAGAGCGGCCCGCCGAACTCCTCGCCCCGGGGCGGCAGCAGGCGGCTGCTGGGGACCGCACCGCCGGCGACGGCGTCGGGGCGGATCCGCTGGAGCTCCCACCAGCCGGAGAGGTCGGTGACGAACAGGAGGCTGCCGTCGCGGTCCCACTCCACCTGGCAGACCGATTCGTCGAGATTCCCGACGAGGGGCCGGATACCGGTGAGTTCACCCGCTTCGGTGATGTCGGCCAGCATGACCACCGTGCCGTCCCAGGGCATCGCCGGGTGGTCCCAGGCGATCCAGGCGGCCCGCCGCCCGTCGTGGGAGACCTTGGGGCCGGTGACGAAACGGTGCCGTCCGTCGGAGAGTTCACGGACCGCCGTCCGGTCGTCGGCCGCCGAGCCGTCCAGCGGTACGGCGGCGACGACCCGTCGTACGTCGGTGGAGGCGGGGCCGGTGAACTCCTCCAGCACGCACCAGACTTCGCCCGCCGCTCCCTGCTCCGGGCGTACCTGCGGGTCCACCCAGCGCAGCCCGCCGCCGACCTCGGAGAGAGGGGTGAGCGGCCAGGGCCCGTCCGGCCCGTCGGGGGCGTAGGCGTACAGCCGCTGGTCGGTGAAGTGGACGAACACCACGAGGAGTTCACCGTCCTCGCGCACCGTTCCGGCCCAGGGCTGTCCGCCGTACTCGATCACCCGGCTGCGGGCGTTCCAGGGCGCGGGCAGCGCGGGTGCGGTGGTGCCGTCCGCGCGGCGGCGCATCAGCGCGCGGCGGCCGCCCTCGGCGGGGCGCGGCTCGGTCCACCAGACCTCGTCCCCGACGGTGCCGAGATGGTCGGGCCGGCCGTCGTGCGAGGCGGCGAGCGCCGCGTCGATCGGCGACGGCCAGGTGCCGTACGGCGCTGCCGCGGGCACGGTGTTCACGTTGGGCGGTTTCACGTCGGACGGTCCCCCCGGGGCACGGTCGGTCGGCAGGCGGTCAGGCGGTGCGCAGGTAGTGGTCGAGGACGCGGACCCCGAAGTGGAGGGCGTCGACGGGCACGCGCTCGTCGACACCGTGGAAGAGCCGCTGGTAGTCGAAGCCGACGGGGAGCTTCAGCGGGGTGAAGCCGTAGCCGGTGATGCCGAGGCGGGCGAACTGCTTGGCGTCGGTGCCGCCCGACATGCAGTACGGGACGGTGTGCGCGTCCGGGGCGAACCGCTCGACGGCGGCGCGCAGCTTGGCGTACGTCGGGGAGTCGACCGGGGCCGTCAGGGCCGTCTCACGGTGGTAGAACTCCCAGTCGACGAGCGGCCCGGTGAGCCGGTCCAGGGTGGCGTGGAACTCCTCGTCGCCGCCGGGGACCATGCGCCCGTCGACGTAGGCGGTGGCGT
Source organism: Streptomyces sp. S063 (assembly GCF_002832675.1). NCBI lineage: Bacteria > Bacillati > Actinomycetota > Actinomycetes > Kitasatosporales > Streptomycetaceae > Streptomyces > Streptomyces sp. S063. Next base: position 6,668,154 of record NZ_CP021707.1, on the reverse strand, counting down.
GGCCGGGGATGACGTTGACCTTGTAACCGGCGTCCAGCATCGTCGGGTTGCTGCTGTTGCGGATGGTGTTCTCGACGAGGGAGGCGGCCGGGCCGAGCTTGCCGAGGAGCTGGGCGACGTCGAAGCCGGGGTCGTCGAGGTCTGCGGTGATGCCGTGCAGCGCGGCGATCTCGGTGATCGCGGCGCGGACGGTCGGGGTGAGGCGGATGGGCCACTCGTGCTCGCCGATCCGGGCGACGGCGGCGGCCAGCGCACTCACCGCGTTCTCCCGGTTGACCTTGGAGCCGTGCCCGGCCCGGCCCCCGGCGGTCAGCTTCAGCCAGCCGGTGCCGCGCTCGCCCGCCGCGATCGGGTACAGCGCGAGGCCGTCGCCCGCGTGGAAGGTGAAGGCCCCGGACTCGCTGATCCCCTCCGTGCAGCCCTCGAACAGGTCGGCGTGCCGCTCGGCGAGGAAGCCGGAGCCGTCGACGGCGCTGTCCTCCTCGTCGGCGGTGAAGGCGATGACGATGTCGCGCGCCGGGCGGAAGCCCTCGCGGGCCCAGCCCCGGACGACGGAGAGGACCATCGCGTCCATGTTCTTCATGTCGACGGCGCCCCTCCCCCACACGACCCCGTCGCGCACCTCGCCGGAGAAGGGGTGCACGCTCCAGTCGGCGGGTTCGGCGGGCACCACGTCGAGGTGGCCGTGGACGAGCAGCGCGTCGGCGGAGGGGTCGGTGCCGGGGATCCGGGCGACCACGTTGGTCCGACCGGGGGTGCGCTCCAGCAGCGTCGGCTCGATCCCGGCGTCCGCGAGCCGTTCGGCCACGTACTCGGCGGCCGGGCGCTCCTGGCAGTCGCCGCCGCCCCGGTTGGTGGTGTCGATGCGGATCAGCCCGGAGGTGAACGCCACCACTTCGTCGAGGGCCTGCCGGTCCACGGGTCCGAGCAGGTCGGGGGCCTCAGCCATACTGTTCCTCCACGGCGGCCGACACGATCGTCGTCACCGCCTTGAACGTGCGGATTCCTTCGTACATCGTCGCGCTGGTGTACGCGACGCGCCTCTCGCCGCTCGGCGCCACGCCGGGAACCACGGTCGCCGCCGCCGCCAGGTGCTCGGCGTCGAACTCCAGCTCCACGGTGAACGCGGAGCCGGTGACGGGGTCCCGGCGGCCCGCGAGCGCGGTGGCCGCTTTCGCCGCCGCCCTGATGTCGGCGGCGGTACGGGCCGGGGTGCGGCAGACCGCCGCGTACCGGGAGACGTAGTCCTTCACGGCGACCTTCCGGGCGTCGGGGGCGTACCCCTCGGCGTCCACGCAGGTCAGGTCGTCGCCGGTGACGAGGACGACGGGTACCCCGTACTCGGCGGCGACGTGCGCGTTGAGCAGACCCTCGCTGGCCCGTACGCCGTTCAGCCAGACGCCGGTGATGGAGTTGGCGAGGTAGGTGTGGGCGAGGACGCCCTCGGTGCCGGCCCCGGTGTGGTAGCCGACGAAAGCCACCGCGTCCACGTCGCCGTGCTGGATGCCCTCCACCATGGACAGCGACTTGTGCTTGCCGGTCAGCATCTGAACGCGTTCGTCCATGTGCTCCAGCAGCAGGTTGCGCATCGACCAGTGGGCCTCGTTCACCAGGACCTCGTCGGCGCCGCCGTCGTAGAAGCCGAGCGCGGCGGCGTTCACGTCCGAGGTGAACATCGACCGGCAGCGCTCCCACTGCGGGGTCCCCGGCAGCACGTCGGCCGGCCAGGTGACTCCGGTGGCGCCTTCCATGTCGGCGCTGATGAGGATCTTCATGCCGCCACACCGTACGCCCCGTGAGCGGCGCGGGCCAGGGAGGCCCTGGGGTCCGGTCCGCTGAAGGGGGTGAGCCCGGCGCGGCGAGTGCCCTATGGCATCGCCTCGGGCCGTGCCGCGATACTGCGGGCCCCACCCGGTGGAACGAAAGGGACCCGTGTGACCCACCAACTCCCCGCAACGGCCCGGATCGGTCTCGGCGGCATGGCGCTGCTGCTCGTCCTGGCGGGCTCCGCCCTGCCCGCCGCCGCCTCCCCCGCGGACACCTCCCGCACCCCCGTGGAGGCGACCGTCGAGGAGCGGCGCCTCGACCGGGCCGCCCCGCGGGAGATCCTGCGGCGCAGCGGATTCGACCACTTCGCCCCGCGCTTCGAGCAGGCCCTGAAGCACGCGAAGAGCTATGCGCAGGCCGAGCGCACCGTGACCCGCCACGCCTCGGAGCTGTGGCGGCGCGCCGTGGACCGGGCCCAGGGGCGAGGGCCCGCCACGGGCGACCTGAGCCGGGGCGACGACCGCCCGCTGTACTGGGCCCGGCTCGCGCTCAGCCGCGAACTGCGCGCCTGGACGCCCCGGTTCGACCTCGACGACCGGCGGCGCGAAACCCTGCGCTCCGCCCTGGAGACCGCGTCGCGCGGCCAGAGCGACCTCCACTACCGGGGTCACCGGACGAAGCGGGTCCTGGTCACCGGATTCGACCCGTTCACGCTGGACCGGGACGTCCGGATCGGCAACCCCTCAGGGGCGAGCGCGCTCGCCCTGGACGGAACCCTGGTGCGGACGCCCGACGGGCCGGCCCGCATCGAGACCGTCGTCTTCCCGGTGCGCTGGGCGGACTTCGCCGAGGGCGCTGTCGAGCGGGCCCTCGCCCGGCACCTGCCGCATCTGGACCTGTTCACCACGGTCAGCCAGGGCCGCCAGGGCCGCTTCGACGTGGAGCGCACCAACGGAGCCTGGCGCGGTGGCTTCGCCGACAACGAGAACACCTCCAGCACCGGGCTCGTCCCCGTCGCCGACCCGGCCACACAGCCGCAGTGGACGTCCACGACCCTCCCCTACCGGCAGCTCACCGAGGCCGACACGGGCCGCTTCCCGGTGTACGACAACACCGAGGTCACCGAGATACCGGCGGGCGGCACCCAGCCCGTGACCAGGCCCGACGGCCCCACCCCGGGCTCGGCGGCGCGGGCCGGGGGCGGCGGTGACTACCTTTCCAACGAGATCGCCTACCGGGTCACCCTGCTGCGCGACCGGCTCCGTCTGCCGGGGTTGCCGGGTGGCCATCTGCACACCCCGGTCCTCCGGTTCGGCGCGGAGAACACGGACCCGCAGACGGGCACGGTCACCGACCCGGACTTCGAGCGCAACCGCGCCGACATCGTGGACCAGGTCAGGGAGCTGGTGCGGACGGCGGTGACGGCCACCGGCTGAGCGGCGCGGCGGCCGGAGGGGCGCGTGCGGCGGCTCGCGGGCGGGCGTCGCGGCCCGCCGGGGCGAACACTGTGAACGCCATGCGCGCGGGGGTTCTCCCCCGGGTGCGGCGCTTCCCGGTATCCCGGTGCCGCTGCTGGACGCCGGGGGCAACCCGGGCGCGGTCACGTACGACTGCCATGTCTGCGGGCAGACCTTCGAGCGCCCGGACCTGACCTGACGGCCTGCCCGGCCCACGACGCCGTGGTGTGCTCACTGTGGCTGAGTACGGACAAGGAGGGCGGCCATGTCCGGCCGGCCGCACCGCCCGTCCCGCTCTCCGGCGCCTGATCCGCGTCAGGCGGCCTTCGCGTCCCGCAGCGACTCCTCGATCCGGGACAGCTCGTCCTCGGTGAAGTCCAGGTTCCGGACGGCCTCGACGCTGTTCTCCAACTGGGCCACGCTGCTCGCGCCGACGACGGCGGAGGTGAGCCGGCCGCCGCGCAGCACCCACGCCAGGGCGAGCTGCGCGAGCGACTGGCCCCGCTCCTTCGCCAGCGCGTCCAGCGCGCGCAGCCGCTCCAGCAGCTGCGGGGTGACCGCGTCGGCGGACAGGAAGGGGCTCGCGCCCGCCGCCCGGGACCCGGCCGGAATGCCGTCGAGGTACCGGTCGGTGAGGATGCCCTGTTCCAGCGGCGAGTAGGCGATGGACCCGACGCCCAGCTCGTCCAGAACGTCCGGCAGCCCGTCGGCCTCGATGCGGCGGTCGAGCATCGAGTAGCGGGGCTGGTGGATGAGGAGCGGGGTGCCGAGGTCCTTCAGGATCGCGGCGGCCTCACGGGTCTGCGCGGCGGAGTAGTTGGACAGGCCGACGTAGAGGGCCTTGCCCTGCCGTACGGCGGAGTCGAGCGCACCCATCGTCTCTTCCAGCGGGGTGTCCGGGTCGGGGCGGTGGGAGTAGAAGATGTCGACGTACTCGACGCCGAGGCGCTGCAGGCTCCGGTCGAGCGAGGAGCGCAGGTACTTCCTCGACCCCCACTCCCCGTACGGTCCCTCCCACATGTGGTAGCCGGCCTTGGTGGAGATGACGATCTCGTCGCGCAGACGGGCGAAGTCGGTCGCCAGGGCGCGGCCCAGGGTCTCCTCGGCGGAGCCGGGCGGCGGGCCGTAGTTGTTGGCCAGGTCGAAGTGGGTGATGCCGAGGTCGAAGGCGCGGCGCAGGATGGCGCCCTGCGTCTCGGGCGCCCTGTCTCCCCCGAAGTTGTGCCAGAGGCCGAGGGAGAGCGCGGGCAGCAGCAGACCGCTGCGGCCGGTGCGCCGGTAGGGCATGGCGGCGTAACGGTCGGGGGACGGCAGGTACATGGGCAGGCTCCGCTGGAGAGATCCGGGGACTGAGGGGGACGGCTCCAGGCTTCCGCAGATCGATCCAGCAGTCCAACAGGAGATTCCGCTCGGATTCATCGCCTACATTGCTCAATCATGGAACTGCGTCAGCTGGAGCACTTCGTCGCCGTGGCGGAGGAGCAGCACTTCACCCGCGCCGCCGAGCGCCTCGCCGTCTCGCAGTCCGGGCTCTCCGCCTCCGTACGAGCCCTGGAGCAGGAGCTGCGGACCCCGTTGTTCAGCCGCACCACGCGGACGGTGCGGCTCACCGAGGCGGGGCGCGCGCTGCTGGTGGAGGCGGAGCGCACGCTGGCCGGGGCGCGGGCGGCACGGGACGCGGTCGATGCCGTACGGGGGCTGCTGCGCGGGACGCTGACGGTGGGGGTCGAGCAGTGCGTCGCCGGGGTGAGCCCGGCGCGGCTGCTGGCGGCGTTCCACCGGGAGCACCCGCAGATGGAGCTGCGCCTGCGTCAGGAGGGGACCAGCAGTCTGCTGGACGGGGTGGCGGGCGGGCGGCTCGACCTGGCGTTCGCGGCGACGGTCAGCCCGGCGGAGTGGCGCGGGGAGCTGGTGCCGCTGGCCCGGGAGCCGATGGTGCTGCTGTGCGCGGCGGGGCACCCGTTCGCGGGGCGGGCCGAGGTGGGGTGGGAGGAGCTGCCGGGGGCGTCGTTCATCGACTTCCATCCGGACTGGGGGCCGCGCCGGGCCGCCGACGAGGCGTTCGCGACGGCGGGGGCGCGGCGGACGGTGGGCCTTGAGGTCAACGATGTGCACAGCCTGCTGGAGCTGGTGCAGGAGGGGCTGGGGATCGCGGTGGTGCCGCACCACTTCTCGCGCAAGCCGGAGGCGGCGCGACTGGTCGCGGTGGAGCTGGCGGGTCCGCACCGGCCGGTGTACGAGAGCGTGGTGGTGCTGCCGGGGGCGCGGAGCCTGAGCCCCGGGGCTCGGTCGTTGATGCGGCTGGTGCGGGAGGACCCGGTACGGGAGCCGACGCGGGCTCGGTCCTGAAGCCCGCCGGCCCCCGTCCCGTGCGCCTCAGTCCTCGTGGCCCAGTTGGAGGTCGCGCTCGGTCCGGCCGCCGCCCGCGACCTGGAGGACGGTGGCGACCGGCGGGTATCCGGCGGCGATCACGGTGTACTCGCCGGACGACAGATCGACGAACCGGAACGAGCCGTCGGAGCCGGTCGTGAGGGTGTCCACCACATGGCCCGCCGCGTCGAGCAGCGTGACCCGGGCGTCCTCGACGGGCCGTCCACCGGTGGCCCGGACCACGCCGCGCAGGACGGCCCCGCCCGCCAGCTCGATGTCCTGCCGGGTCTCCCGGGCGGCCTGCACGCTGACCGGGAGGGCGGCGGGGCGGAAGGCGGGGGCGCTGGCGGCGAGGGTGTACTCGCCGGCGATCAGCTCGCCGATGACGTAGCCGCCCTCGCGGCCGGTGCGGGTTGAGGCGACGACCTCGCCGCGTACGTCGGTGAGGGTGACGGCCGCCTCGCGTACGGGGGCGCCGTCGGGGGTGAGCACGGATCCGGCGAGGCGTCCGGCGCCGCCGAGCACGACGTCCAGCTCGACGGGGCGCTCGCCCACGGTGACGCTGACGGCCTGCGGCTGGTGCCCTCCCGCGGCGGCGATCAGGACGTAGGAGCCGGCGCCGGGAACGCTCAGCGCGTACCGCCCGTCCTCACCGCTGGCCCCGCGCCCGATCTGCTGCCCCTGGACGTCGATGAGGGTGAGGGCGGCCCGGGGGACGGTCGTGCCGTCGGGGTGCTGGACGCAGCCGTGCACGGGGACGCCGGAGAGGTGGCCGGGGGCGGGGCGGCCGGAGTCGGCGCGGGCGGTCGGGATCTGCGCGGTGGGGGTCTCGGCGGCGGCTTCGGGGCTGTGGTGGGACACCAGCGGTTTCTCCTTGAGGAAGAAGGCGAGGATCAGGCCGAGCACGAGCACCGGCACGAGGTAGAGGAAGATGCGCGGCATCGCGTCGACGTACGCCTGGATGTAGGCGTCGCGCAGCGCGGGTTCCATCGCGTGGACGATCTGCGGGGTGATCGACTCGGGGTCGGGCAGCTCCGCTCCGGTGGGCAGCCGGACGCCGAGCGCGTCGGAGAGCCGCCCGGCGAACAGCGTGCCGAAGATCGCCGCGCCGACGCTGCCGCCGATCTGCCGGAAGTAGTTGTTGGCGCTGGTGGCGGTGCCGAGATCCGAGGGGCGTACGGAGTTCTGCACGGCGAGCACGAGGACGGACATCACCAGGCCGATGCCGAGGCCGAGGACGGCCTGGTAGAAGCTGTACGCCAGGGGGGAGGTGTCCGCCTCCAGCAGGGACAGCAGCCCCATGCCGACCACCGAGACGGCGCTGCCGACGATCGGGTAGATCCGGTAGCGGCCGGTGCGGGTGATGAGGTGGCCCGAGGCGATGGAGCCGCCGACGATGCCGAGCATCATCGGGAGCATCAGCAGCCCGGATTCGGTGGCGCTGACCCCGTCGACCATCTGGAGATAGGTCGGGAGGTAGCTGGCGGCTCCGAAGAGCGCGATGCCGACGACCGCGCCGACCAGGCCGGTGACGTTGAAGACGGAGTCGCGGAAGAGCCGTAGCGGAATGATCGGTTCTGCGGCGCGGTGCTCCACGGCGACGAAGAGCGCCGTCGTGACGACCGCGCCCGCCGCCAGACCCAGGATGGTGCGGGAGCCCCAGGCGTACTCGGTGCCGCCCCAACTGGTCACCAGCACCAGGCCGGTGGAGGCGGCGGCGAGGAGCGCCGCGCCCAGGACGTCGAGCCGGGGGCGTACGGCGGGCCGGGGCAGCTTGAGGACGACCGCGATGACGGCGAGGGTGACCAGGCCGAAGGGGACGTTGATGTAGAAGCACCAGCGCCAGGAGGCGTGGTCGGTGAAGAACCCGCCGAGCAGGGGGCCGGCGACCGAGGCCAGGCCGAAGACCGCGCCGATGAGGCCCATGTAGCGGCCGCGTTCCCGGGCCGGGACGATGTCCGCGATGATCGCCTGGACGCCGATCATGAGACCGCCGCCGCCGATGCCCTGGATCGCCCGGAAGGCGATCAGTTCGTCCATGGTGCGCGACCAGCCCGCGAGGGCGGAGCCGATGATGAAGACGACGATGGCGAACTGGAAGACGCCCTTGCGGCCGAAGAGGTCGCCGAGCTTGCCGTAGAGGGGCAGGACGATGGTGGAGGCGAGGAGGTAGGCGGTGACCGCCCAGGACATCTTCTCCAGGCCGTGCAGCTCACCGACGATTCTGGGCAGGGCGGTGGCGACGATCATCTGGTCGAGCGCCGCGAGCAGCAGGGTGAGCATCAGCCCGAGGAAGACCATGCGGACCTTGCGGGGGCTGATCTCCACCGCCGCCCCGCCCGGCCCGGGTCCGACCGGAGGGGGTGGTGGGGGCGGTGCGGCGGTTTCGACGGTCGCCGCCGTGCCGTCCGGGTCCGTGCCGTCGGGTCCGGTACTGTCCGGCCCGTCCTTCACCAGCGTGATACCGCCCACCACGTAACGCTCCCCTCGTCGCACCTGCGCCGCCCATTTCTCGCACCGTGTGGCAAGGCGGGGCAAACGTGACGAGGGGCGTACGCGGCGCGCGCGGAGGGCTTATGCGCCGGTGGGAGCCGCTACGGCGCACAACCGGCCACCCGGGAAAACCACCCGTTCCGGTGAGGCCGGTCGGTGCGCGGAGGCCGGACGGACCGGCCCCCGATCGCCGGTGGCTCCTACTTCTCGACCTCGGTGGCGAGGTTCTGGAGCAGCTCGTCGTAGATGCGGGCGAGGCCCTTGGGGGCGAAGGTCCGCTCGAAGAACCCGCCGATGCCGCCCGCGCCGTCCCAGACCGTGACCACGACGGCCTTGGACCTTCCCTCACCGGCCGGGGTGACCGTCCAGGTGGTGACCATGGAGGAGTTGCGGTCCTTCTCGACGAGCTGCCCGTCGGTCGGCTCGCTGACCTCCAGCAGGCAGTCGCGGACGCGCTTGCTGGTCGCCTGGAGCTTCCAGTGCACAAGGGTGCCCTCGCCGTCGCCGCCCTCCCGGACCTCGTACTCGCTGAAGTGCCCGGTCAGCACCTTGCCGCGGACGTCCTTGTAGTCGGCCAGCGCGTCGAACACCGCCTCTGCGTCCGCCGCGATGATCCGCTCCGTGGTGGCCTCGACCTGCGCCATGGCTGTTCCTCCAGCAATCCGTGGTTCGGGGGGTGAGCTGAGCCAACCACCTCGGGCACGGCCGCTCAAAATCGGGGCCGGGCGGGGTCAGGGGCAGCGGGTCCCGAGGACGCAGAACTCGTTCCCTTCCGGGTCGGTGAGGACGACCCAGCCCGCCCCGTCCGGTGCGATGCCGGCGCGCCGGGCGCCGAGCGCGAGCAGTCGCTCCACCTCCTCGCCCTGCTCCCGGTCGGTGGGGTTCACGTCGATGTGCAGCCGGTTCTTGACGGTCTTGCCCTCGGGGACGCGCGCGAAGGTCAGCGTCGGCGGCACCGGCCCGGGGCGGCTCTTCCCCTCGGGCACCGCGGGCGAGCCGATGGCGACGACCTCCTCCCCCTCCTCCACGTCCTGCACCTCGTAGTCGAGGACCGCGCACCAGAAGCGGGCCAGGCCCATGGGGTCGGCGCAGTCGATCGCGAGCTCGGTGAACTTGCTGGCCATGGTCGGGGCCTCCCGGTCCGGTAGCGGCTCGTCCAGGGCCCACACGCTAGGGGGTTCCGGTCCGCCCCGCACGATCAAGGGAACATATGTTCTATTCTGCGGGGAGTGCTACCGAGGAGGCGTCCATGCGCTGGGACAATCTGGTCGAGAAGAACTCGACGACCGGGAACAGCGCGCTCTTCGCCGCGGACGCGGTGACCACGCGCACGTTCGACACCCCGGAGTTCCGGGGGATCACCTTCCACGAGATCCGGGCCCGTTCGATCCTGAACCGGGTGCCGGGGGCCTCGCGGATGCCGTTCGAATGGACGGTGAACCCGTACCGGGGCTGCACGCACGCCTGCGTGTACTGCTTCGCCCGCAAGACCCACAGCTATCTGGACCTGGACACCGGGACCGGCTTCGACTCGCAGATCGTCGTCAAGATCAACGCCGCCGAGCTGCTCCAGCGCGAACTGGCCTCCCGGCACTGGCGGGGCGAGCACGTCGCCATGGGCACGAACGTCGACTGCTACCAGCGGGCGGAGGGACGATACCGGCTCATGCCGGGCATCATCACCGCCCTGCGCGACCGGGCCAACCCGTTCTCCATCCTGACCAAGGGCACGCTGATCCTGCGGGACCTGGAGCTGTTGCGGCAGGCCGCCGAGGTCACCGAGATCGGCGTCTCGGTCTCCGTGGGCTTCACCGACCGGGAGCTGTGGCGGACGGTCGAGCCGGGCACCCCCTCCCCCGAACGCCGGCTGGACGTGGTGCGCGCCCTCACTGACGCCGGGATCGGCTGCTCGGTCCTGATGGCCCCGGTCATCCCGTTCCTCGGCGACCGCCGGGAGCAGCTGCGCGCCACGGTCGCGGCCGTCGCGGAGGCGGGGGCCGCCTCGGTGACCCCGCTGGTCCTGCACCTGCGCCCCGGCGCGCGCGAGTGGTATTTCCACTGGCTGGGGCAGCACCACCCGCATCTGGTGGAGCGCTACGAGCGGATGTACGCGGGCGGGGCGTACGCCCCCACCTGGTACCAGCGCCGGATCACCCGTCAGGTGCACGAGCTGGCGGACGAGTTCGGGATCGGTCCGGCGCACCGGGGCGAGGCCCGCCGGATCGCCCAGGCCCCGGCCGCCGCACCGGAGCCGGGCCCGACCCAGCTGACCCTGCTCTGAAAGCCGTCCGAGGGTCGCGGTGGGGTCCGGAGGGGCCGATGGCGTGACCGTACGGGGCGACTCCGCGCGGAACGGACCCTTCCGCGAGGGAATTCGGGGAGCATGCGGCGGGGACCGGTGATCCGGCGCCGCGTCCCGCCACTCCGGGAGGCCCCATGACGAAACGTGCAGGAATTCTGGTCGCCGTCGGCGCGACCGTCGCCGGTCTGCTGACCGCCGCGCCCGGCCCGGCCGCCGCCACCCCGGCGAGCACGCCGCCCGCCCCGAAGCCGAAGTGGACCGACTGTCCGACCGAGAGCTACCCGACGCTCCAGTGCGCGAAGGTCCGCGCCCCGCTGGACCACCGCCGCCCCTCGGGCCGTCAGATCACGCTCGCCCTCTCCCGCGTCCCGCACACCGCGAAGACCTTCCAGGGCCCGCTGCTGGTCAACCCGGGCGGCCCGGGCGGCAGCGGTCTGTCGATGGCCGGGTTCGTGGCGTCCTCACTGCCGAAGAAGGTGGCCGCGCAGTACGACGTGATCGGCTTCGACCCGCGCGGCGTCGGCAGGAGCACGCCCGCTCTGAACTGCCTGCCCGGCCACTTCGATCCGGTGCGCCCGGACTCGGTGCCGACGTCCTACCGCGCGGAGCGGACGAACCGCGACCGCGCCGAGTCCTTCGCCCGGGCCTGCGGCGAGAAGCACGGCGATGTGCTGCCGTACATGGACACGGTCAGCGCGGCCAAGGACCTGGACGTGATCCGCCGGGCGCTGGGCTCCCGGCAGCTCAACTACTTCGGCTACTCCTACGGCACCTATCTCGGCGCGGTCTACGCCAAGCTGTTCCCGGAGCGGGTGCGCCGCCTGGTACTGGACTCGGTCGTCGACCCGGACGGCGTCTGGTACGAGGGCAACCTCGGCCAGGACTACGCCTTCGACGACCGGCACAAGGCCTTCGCCGCCTGGGTCGCGAAGAACGACGCCGCGTACGGTCTGGGCACCGACCCGGCGGCGGTCGAGGCCGCCTGGTACCGGATGCGGGCGGACGTGGCGCGGAAGCCCGCGGGCGGCACGGTCGGCGCGAGCGAGCTGGAGGACGCCTTCCTGCCCGGCGGCTATTACAACGGCTACTGGCCCTACCTCGCCGAGGCGTTCGCCGCGTATGTGAAGGACCGGGACGCCGAGGCGCTGGTCGAGGTGTACGAGAACTTCGGCGCGGTCGACGCGAGCGGCGACAACGGCTACTCGGTCTACACGGCCGTCCAGTGCCGTGACGCCGGCTGGCCCGAGCACTGGAGCACCTGGCGCAACGACAGCCGCCGGATCCACCGGAAGGCGCCGTTCATGACCTGGAACAACACCTGGTACAACGCGCCGTGCGCGAACTGGCCGGTGCCTCCGCTGCGACCCCTCCCGGTGAACAACCGGCAGCTGCCCCCGGCGCTCATCCTCCAGGCCACGGACGACGCGGCGACCCCGTACGGCGGCGCGGTCAGCATGCACCGCAAGCTCAAGGGCTCCAGCCTCGTCGTGGAGGAGGGCGGCGGCAACCACGGCATCACGCTGAGCGGCAACGACTGCCTGGACAAGCATCTGACGGCCTATCTGACCGACGGCACGGTGCCGCGCGGGCGGGGCGAGGCGGACGCGGTCTGCGCCGCCCTGCCGGAGCCGAAGCCGCTGCCCGCCCAGAAGGCGGCGGCCCAGTCGGTGGACAACAGCAAGGGCAGCCGGCTGCACGGCCTGCTGGGCTTCCGCCCCTGAGCCGGACGGCCGCCCGCGCTCTCCACGACACGGGGTGCGCGGGCGGCCCGGCGCAGGTATGTCGGGGAACGCGGCGAAGCCGTGAACGTCGTCGCCGAACGGCCCGACGGGACCGTCGCCGGCCGGGCCCGCGTCGGCCCCCACCGCGCCGAGGACCACGCGCTCCCCGGCTGCGAGCTCTCCGCGATCTACGTCCTGCCCGATCACATCGGGACCGGGACCGGGCGCGCCCTACGGCCCGGGCCACCGCCGCGGGCCACGCGGACATGGCGCCGCGGGTGCTCCGGGAGAACGCCCCGGCGCGCCGGTTCCACGAGCGGGCCGGATGCCGGGCGGACGGCGGCGAGGACACCTTCTTGGCGGGCGGGACCCTGGTGACGGAAGTGCGCTGCGTCCGCCCGCTCACTCCCCCGGCAGCCGGCTGAGCGCCGCCGCCGCCGCCGCGCCGAGCCGTGGATGCGGGAGGGCGGCCGTGAGGACCGGGCGGGCCTGTTCGTCGGCGAGCCGGCCGAGGCCCTCGACGCAGGCCAGGGCGACGCGCCAGTGGGGTTCGCCCGGGGCCAGCAGGCGTTGCAGGGTGGCGACGAGGGCGGGCACCGACTCGGGGGCCCGCAGGTCGGTGAGCAGGCGCACCGGGTGCAGGGCGTAGGCGGTACGCAGGGCGTTGGTGGCGAGCGCGGCGGCGGCCCGGGGCGTGCGGGGGTCGCTCAGGCGGGCCAGGGCGTGGGCGGCGGAGACGCAGCGTTCGGGGTCACGGTGGTTGAGCAGGAGCACCAGCGTCTCGAACGCCCGCCGGTCGCCCGCGCAGCCGAGCCGGAAGGCGGCTATCTCGCGCGCCCACAGCGGCTGGTGCGGCTCGACCAGGACCCGGGCCAGCTCCTCGGGGTCCTCGGCGGCGACGAGCCGGGCGTACCGCGGCGATCCGGCCGCCTCGCACTCCAGCCGGTCCACGAGCGAACGGAACTCCTCGTCCATGACGTCATCCATGACGCTCAGCGTATCGACGGACACGCTCCGTGCGGGGCGGGACGGCCGAGCCCGTGTGGCCCAGGGCACACGAACCCAGGGGTGGCGCGCTCGTTACTCGCCGGTTAATCTCATCTGAGCGGGGCACACTCCCCGCAGACTCCGGTGGCCTGGTGACGCAGCCACCCGGAGTGCCTGTCGGTTCGGCTTTACGTGCGACGCGACTCCGGGACAGAGTCCGTCACCCCTCACGGTCGGGCGCGCGCTCCTCGCGCCTCGGCCCCGCGCTCCACGACACGCAGCTTCCGTACGCCACGCGCCGCTCCCTCATCGCCGCGCGCGCTGTGCTCCCACAGTCGTCACTCACCCTGGAGTCCCGTGATGGACACCCCTCTCTCCACCATCGCCGTCGTCGGCCTCGGCACCATGGGCACCGGCATCGCCGAGGTCCTGGCCCTGGCGGGCCGCGAGGTCATCGGCATCGACATCAGCGAGGCGGCCGCCCTCGGAGCCGTCGCCTCCCTCGAAGCGTCCACCGCACGGGCCGCGGGCCGCGGGCGGATCACCGAGGAGGAGCGGGCCGCCGCGCTGACCCGCTTCCGTACCGCGGACAACCTCCGGGCCGCAGCCGATGCCGAGCTGGTCATCGAAGTGGTGCCGGAGTCGTACGAGATCAAGCAGCAGGTGTTCCGGGAGCTGGACGCGATCGTCTCCCCCACCGCGATCCTGGCGACCGGCACCAACGCGCTGTCGGTGACCCGGCTGGCCGCCGAGTCGCAGCACCCCGAGCGCGTGCTCGGCCTGCACTTCTTCAACCCGGCCCCCGCGATGAAGCTGGTCGAGGTGGTCTCCTCGGTGCTGACGGCGCCGCCCGCCGTCGAGGCCGTCACCCGGCTCGCCCGGGAGCTGGGCAAGGAGCCCGTCGCGGTCGGCGACCGGCCGGGGTTCGTCGCGGACGGGCTGCTCTTCGGCTACCTCAACCAGGCCGCCGCGATGTACGAGGCGAACTACGCGTCGCGCGAGGACATCGACGCCGCGATGAAGCTGGGCTGCGGGCTGCCGATGGGTCCGCTCGCCCTGCTGGACCTGATCGGGATCGACACCGCGCGTACGGTCCTGGAGGCCATGTACGCCGAGTCCCGCGACCGGCTGCACGCCCCGGCCCCGATCCTCGGGCAGCTCAGCAGCGCGGGCCTGACCGGCCGGAAGGCCGGGCGCGGCTTCTACACGTACGACGCCCCGGGCGGCCAGGACGTGGTGCCCGACGCGCTGACCCCGGCGCCGGGCGCCGAGGCGGGCGCGGGGCGAGCGGTGGCGTCGGTGGGTGTCGCGGGCTCCGGCACCATGGCGTCCGGGATCGCCGAGGTCTTCGCGAAGGCCGGTTACGACGTGGTGCTGGCGGCCAGGACCCAGGAGAAGGCGGACCTCGCCAAGGGGCGGATCGCGAAGTCCCTGGAGCGCTCGGTGTCCAAGGGGCGGCTCAGCGCCGAGGCCCGGGACGAGACGCTGGCGCGGATCACGGCGGCCGGTTCGCTGGACGCGTTCGCCGAGGTCGACCTCGCCGTCGAGGCGGTCGCCGAGGACCTGGAGGTCAAGCAGCAGCTGTTCGCCGCCCTGGACAAGGTCTGCCGTCCCGGCGCGGTGCTCGCCACCACCACCTCCTCGCTGCCGGTCGTCGCGATCGCCCGGGCGACGGCTCGCCCCGAGGACGTCATCGGGATGCACTTCTTCAACCCGGCGCCCGCGATGAAGCTGGTCGAGGTGGTCCGTACCGTCCTGACCGCCGACGACGTGCACGCCACGGTCCGCGCGGTCTGCGGAAAGATCCGCAAGCACCCGGTGGACTGCGGGGACCGGGCCGGGTTCATCGTGAACGCGCTGCTGTTCCCGTACCTCAACAACGCGATCAAGATGGTCGAGGAGCACTACGCCTCGCTGGACGACATCGACGCGGCGATGAAGCTGGGCGGCGGCTACCCGATGGGCCCGTTCGAACTGCTCGACGTGGTCGGCCTGGACGTCTCGCTGGCCATCGAGAAGGTTCTGCACCAGGAGTTCCGCGACCCGGGCCTGGCACCCGCGCCGCTGCTGGAGCATCTGGTCGCCGCGGGCTGCCTCGGCCGCAAGACGGGGCGCGGCTTCCGCGAATATGCCCGTCGCTGACCCGGGAGCCGGGTGGGGCGGGCTGCTGGGACCCTCCGGCGGCCCGCCCCCGCAGGCGCGCTCTCCTGCACCGATGCGTTACGTTCATGCCATGTCCCAGCCCGCCAAGTCACCCCGTGCCACCGCCGCGACCGACGCCCCGGAGACCACCGCGGGGACGCGGGCGGCCGCCCAACGGCTCAAGATGCGCCGCGATCTGGCCGCCGCCGCGATGGAACTCTTCGCCACGAAGGGGTACGAGGCGACGACGGTCGACGAGATCGCGGGCGCCGCGGGCGTGGCCCGCCGGACCTTCTTCCGCCACTTCCGCTCCAAGGAAGAGGCCATCTTCCCGGACCACGACGACACCCTCGTCAGGGCCGAGGCCGTCCTGAACGCCGCCCCCGCGCACGAGCACCCGCTCGACACGGTCTGCCGCGGCATCAAGGAAGTCATGAAGATGTACGCGGCCAAGCCCGCCGTCTCCGTGGCCCGTTACAAACTGACCCGTGAGGTGCCGACCCTCCGGGAGGCCGAGATCGCGTCGGTGGCCCGCTACGAGCGGCTGTTCACCCGCTATCTCCTGGGCCACTTCGACGAGCGCGACCACCATGTGGGCAACGACGACCCGCTGCTCGCGGAGGTCGCCGCGTCCGCCGTCGTCACCGCGCACAACCACGTGCTGCGCCGCTGGCTGCGGGCGGGCGGCCAGGGTGATGTGGAGGCCCAGCTCGACCGTGCCTTCGCCATCGTGCGCGACACCTTCGGGACGGGCATCGGGGCCGGCCGGACCGCCCAGGCCGAGCCCGAGCGCGCCCCGGCCGCTTCGGTGACCGCGGACGGCGAGGTGCTGGTCGCGGTGGCGCGGACGGACGCCCCGCTGGACGAGGTCATGCGGACGATCCAGCAGGCGCTCAAGGACCGCTGACCTCGGCGTCCGGCTGCCCGGCGGGGGCCGCGGCCTCCCAGGGCGGGGGCGCACCGCCCTCGCTCCAGGCGGCCAGCTCCTCGGGGCCGTAGCAGAGGATGGCGCACTGCTCGGCGTAGTCGAGGGCGGGTTCGGTGAAGCCGCCGGTGGAGACGACGAGCGCCACGTCCGCCGCGTGCACCGCGTAGCAGGTGCCGCCGAACCGCTGGAGGTCCTGGGAGCCGGCCCGGCTCGTAGGACCGTAGCGCTTGCACTGGATGACGACGCGGCGGCCGTCCGGGGTGGTGCCCAGCACGTCGGCGCCCAGGTCCCCCGCGCCGCCCACCACCTCGGCGTCGGCGCAGCCGTCGCGGCGGCACAGTCCGGCGACGGCCTCCTCGAAGGCGTACGGGTCGAGTCGGGCGTAGTCGACGGGGCGGTCGGCCGGCTCCGGGGCGGCGGGAGGGACTTCGGCACGGGCCGCCTCGGCCGCGTCCAGCTCCGCGAGGCCCTCGTCGACGATGTCGTACGCGGCCTCGGTGACAGCCGCCGCGACCCGGCGGGCGCGCCGGCGGCGGAGCAGCAGGACGGCGAGGGCGGGCAGCGAGAGGACCACGATCACGGCGAAGGCCGGGTGGCGGGCGGCGCTCTCCCAGACCGCCCGCAGCGCCAGCCCGCCGCCCGCGACGAGCAGGGCGAGCAGCGCGAAGCCGAAGGAGGTGCGCCGGAGATCGAAGGAGGCACGCCCCTGCCGGTCGCCCCGTCTGCGGCGGATCGGTATCGCCATCGGTGTCCCACCCCTGTCTCCTCGTCGTTTCAAGATCACTTGCTGTGGCACCGTGTGCCCCGTGCGGCGCGTTCGACGCGCGGCGGGGCACTGGGCGCGGGCGTCGGCCGAAATCCGCTGGTCCGCCGGACGCCGCCGTGCTGAGGTGCACGGATGCGACCCACCGAGATCCGCGACCTGTTCGACCGCGAGCTGCGGGAGCACGCCCGCCCGGACGGACCCGGCGTACGCGTCGAACGCTCCGGCCCCCTGGTCCGCCAGGTGGGCGGGCCCGACGACTGGAACGGGGTGGTCTGGTCCGAGCCGGGCCTGGACGCCGAAGGGGCCGACGCGGCGATCGCGGCCCAGATCGCCCACTGGGACGGGCTCGACCACGAGGCGTTCGAATGGAAGCTCTACTCCCATGACGGCCCAGGCGACCTGGGCGAGCGGCTGCGGGCCGCGGGATTCGCGGCCGAGCCGTCGGAGACGCTGCTGGTCGCCCCGGTCGAGTCGCTGACCGGGCTGCCCGGGGCGCACCCTCCGACGGGGGTCGAGCTGCGGGCGGTGACCGACGCGGCGGGGGTGGAGCTGGTGGCGCTGGCCCATGAGCGGGCGTTCGGCACGGACGCGGGCCGGCTGCGCCACCAGGTGCTGACACGGCTGGAACAGGCCCCGGACGACTTCGTGGCCCTCGTGGCGTCGGCCGACGGCGAACCGGTCGGCTCGGCCCGGATGGAGCTGTACCCGGGGACGGCCTTCGCGGGGCTCTGGGGCGGCGGCACGGTCGCGGAGTGGCGGGGCAGGGGCGTCTACCGGGCTCTGGTGGCGCACCGGGCCCGGATCGCCGCCGAGCGCGGCTACCGCTACCTCCAGGTCGACGCGACCGACATGTCCGCCCCGATCCTGCGCCGGCTGGGCTTCACGGCGCTCGGGACCACGACGCCGTATGTGTACCGCCGGGCCCGCTGACCGCCTGCCAGCAGGACAGAACGGCTCGTAACGCCCATCGTGTTGCTCATGCGTGCCCACGAGATGACAAGTGAGAGAAATTGTTGGCACTGGGTGCCTTGTCAGGTGTCACGGAGTGCCATACGTTGAAGGTGTCCGGGCGGCCGGCGTGCTGAGAACTCACACGTGCGCCGGCTGTCCCCGCAACCACCGTGCTGCGCGCCCGGACGCCTGCGTCACAGGCACCTTCTGCTCCACCGAGCAAAGCCAGCTCCACCTGCCGAACCGACGGCAACACCTCCACACCGCACCGCTCCCCCTGCCAGCAGGGCCCCTCAAGCGTTCCCTCGACGCCGCATCACCGGAGGCAACACCGTGAAGGAAATCCTGGACGCGATCCAGTCGCAGGACAGCACGGCCGCGGACTTCGCGGCCCTGTCCCTCCCCGAGTCCTACCGCGCCATCACCGTGCACAAGGACGAGGCGGAGATGTTCGCCGGTCTCGAATCCCGCGACAAGGACCCCCGCAAGTCGATCCACCTCGACGACGTCCCGGTCCCCGAACTCGGCCCCGGCGAGGCCCTCGTCGCCGTGATGGCCAGCTCGGTGAACTACAACTCCGTCTGGACCTCGATCTTCGAGCCGGTCTCGACGTTCAACTTCCTGGAGCGGTACGGCAAGCTCAGCGAGCTCACCAAGCGCCACGACCTGCCGTACCACGTCATCGGCTCCGACCTGGCGGGCGTCGTCCTGCGCACCGGGCCCGGCGTGAACGCCTGGAACCCGGGCGACGAGGTCGTCGCGCACTGCCTCTCGGTCGAGCTGGAGTCCTCCGACGGCCACAACGACACGATGCTCGACCCCGAGCAGCGCATCTGGGGCTTCGAGACGAACTTCGGCGGCCTGGCGGAGATCGCCCTCGTCAAGTCCAACCAGCTGATGCCCAAGCCCCAGCACCTCAGCTGGGAGGAGGCCGCCGCTCCGGGCCTGGTCAACTCGACCGCGTACCGCCAGCTCGTCTCGCGCAACGGCGCGGGCATGAAGCAGGGCGACAACGTGCTGATCTGGGGCGCCAGCGGCGGGCTCGGCTCCTACGCCACCCAGTTCGCCCTCGCCGGCGGCGCCAACCCGATCTGTGTCGTCTCCTCCCCCGAGAAGGCCGAGATCTGCCGGTCGATGGGCGCGGAGGCGGTCATCGACCGCAACGCCGAGGGCTACAAGTTCTGGAAGGACGAGCGCACCCAGGACCCGAAGGAGTGGAAGCGCTTCGGCAAGCGCATCCGCGAGTTCACCGGCGGCGAGGACATCGACATCGTCTTCGAGCACCCCGGGCGCGAGACCTTCGGCGCGTCTGTCTACGTCACCCGCAAGGGCGGCACCATCACCACCTGCGCCTCCACCTCGGGCTACATGCACGAGTACGACAACCGCTACCTGTGGATGTCCCTCAAGCGCATCATCGGCTCCCACTTCGCCAACTACCGCGAGGCCTGGGAGGCCAACCGCCTCATCGCCAAGGGCAAGATCCACCCCACGCTCTCCAAGACGTACTCCCTGGAGGACACCGGGCAGGCCGCGTACGACGTCCACCGCAACCTCCACCAGGGCAAGGTCGGCGTCCTCGCCCTGGCCCCCCGCGAGGGTCTGGGCGTGCGCGACCAGGAAATGCGCGAGCAGCACATCGACGCCATCAACCGCTTCCGCAACGTCTGAGGTTCCCCGATGAACGAACGTCAGAAGGACCGGCCCTGGCTCATGCGGACGTACGCCGGTCACTCGACCGCCGAGGCGTCCAACGAGCTGTACCGCCGCAACCTCGCCAAGGGCCAGACGGGTCTCTCGGTCGCCTTCGATCTGCCCACGCAGACCGGATACGACCCGGACCACATCCTCGCCCGCGGCGAGGTGGGCCGTGTCGGCGTTCCCGTCTCGCACCTCGGTGACATGCGGCGGCTGTTCCAGGACATCCCCCTGGAGCAGATGAACACCTCGATGACGATCAACGCGACCGCCATGTGGCTGCTGGCGCTCTACCAGGTGGTCGCGGAGGAGCAGGGGGCCGACACGGCCAAGCTCCAGGGAACGACGCAGAACGACATCGTGAAGGAGTACCTCTCGCGCGGGACGCACGTCTTCCCGCCGGTGCCCTCACTGCGGCTGACCACGGACATGATCACCTACACGGTCAACCGCATCCCCAAGTGGAACCCGATCAACATCTGCAGCTACCACCTCCAGGAGGCGGGGGCCACCCCGGTCCAGGAGATCGCGTACGCCATGTCGACCGCCATCGCGGTGCTCGACGCGGTCCGCGACTCGGGCCAGGTGCCCGAGGAGAAGTTCGGTGACGTGGTCGCCCGCATCTCGTTCTTCGTGAACGCGGGCGTCCGCTTCATCGAGGAGATGTGCAAGATGCGCGCCTTCGGCCGGATCTGGGACCGCGTCACCCGCGAGCGGTACGGCATCACCAACGCCAAGCAGCGCCGCTTCCGCTACGGCGTCCAGGTCAACTCCCTCGGCCTGACCGAGGCGCAGCCGGAGAACAACGTCCAGCGCATCGTGCTGGAGATGCTGGCCGTCACCCTCTCCAAGGACGCCCGCGCCCGCGCCGTGCAGCTGCCGGCCTGGAACGAGGCGCTGGGGCTCCCCCGCCCCTGGGACCAGCAGTGGTCGCTGCGGATCCAGCAGGTGCTGGCGCACGAGAGCGATCTGCTGGAGTACGAGGACATCTTCGCCGGTTCGCACGTCATCGAGGCCAAGGTGGAGACCCTGGTCGAGGAGTCGCTGGCGGAGATCGACCGGATCCAGCAGATGGGCGGCGCGATGGCGGCCGTCGAGTCCGGCTACCTCAAGTCCGAGCTGGTCTCCTCGCACGCGGCCCGGCGGGCCCGGATCGAGGCGGGCGACGAGAAGATCGTCGGCGTCAACATCTACGAGTCCACCGAGCCCAACCCGCTCACCTCCGACCTCGACGGCGCGATCATGACCGTCGACCCCGAGAACGAGGCCCGGGTCGTGGCCGCCCTGCACGAGTGGCGGGACAACCGCGACGAGGCGCGGGCGTCGGAGGCCCTGGCCGCGCTGAAGAAGGCCGCGGCGGGCACCGAGAACATGATGGAGGCCACCGTCGAGTGCGCCCGGGCGGGCGTCACCACCGGCGAGTGGTCCTGGGCGCTGCGGGACGTCTTCGGCGAGTTCCGCGCGCCCACCGGGGTCTCCTCGGCCCCGGTCGCGGTCACCGCCGAGCCGGGCAGCACGCTCGCCCTGGTCCGCGAGAAGGTCACCCGGACCGCCGCCGACCTGGGTGTCGGGCGACTGCGTCTGCTGGTGGGCAAGCCAGGCCTGGACGGGCACTCCAACGGGGCCGAGCAGATCGCCGTACGGGCCAGGGACGCCGGGTTCGAGGTGGTCTACCAGGGGATCCGACTCACACCCGAGCAGATCACCGACGCGGCGCTCGCCGAGGACGTGCACTGCGTGGGCCTGTCCATCCTGTCCGGCTCGCACGCCGAGCTGGTCCCCGACGTGCTGCACCGGCTGCGCGAGGCCGGGGCGCCGGACATCCCGGTGATCGCGGGCGGCATCATCCCGCCGGCCGACGCCACCGCACTCATCGAAGCCGGAGTGGCCGCCGTCTTCACCCCGAAGGACTTCGGCATCACGGAGATCATC
This sequence comes from Streptomyces sp. S063, assembly GCF_002832675.1. Lineage (NCBI taxonomy): Bacteria > Bacillati > Actinomycetota > Actinomycetes > Kitasatosporales > Streptomycetaceae > Streptomyces > Streptomyces sp. S063. The sequence continues at coordinate 6,646,640 of NZ_CP021707.1, read as the reverse complement.
GGCCGTATCGTCGACGAGATCCGGAAAGCGAACAAGCTCGACCCTCTGGAGGTCCCCGCATGACCACGCCCACCCCCTCGGTCAACCGTCTGCGCCCGCGCCGTTCGTGTCTGGCCGTGCCGGGCTCCAACCCGCGCTTCCTGGAGAAGGCCCAGGGCCTCCCGGCCGACCAGGTCTTCCTGGACCTGGAGGACGCCTGCGCGCCGCTCGCCAAGGAGGGCGCCCGCCACCACATCGTGGACGCGCTGAACAACGGCGACTGGAGCGGCAAGACCCGGGTCGTGCGGGTCAACGACTGGACGACGCACTGGACGTACCGGGACGTCATCACGGTCGTCGAGGGCGCGGGCCCCAACCTCGACTGCATCATGCTGCCGAAGGTCCAGGACGCCCAGCAGGTCGTGGCGCTGGACCTGCTGCTGACCCAGATCGAGAAGACGATGGGCTTCGAGGTCGGGAAGATCGGCATCGAGGCGCAGATCGAGAACGCCAAGGGCCTGGTGAACATCGACGAGATCGCCCAGGCCTCGCCCCGCCTGGAGACGCTGATCTTCGGCCCGGCCGACTTCATGGCCTCGATCAACATGAAGACCCTCGTCGTCGGCCAGCAGCCGCCCGGCTACCCGGCGGACGCCTACCACTACATCCTGATGCGCATCCTGATGGCGGCCCGCAGCCACGACCTCCAGGCGATCGACGGCCCGTTCCTCCAGATCCGTGACGTGGACGCCTACCGCGAGGTGGCCGGCCGCGCCGCCGCCCTCGGCTTCGACGGCAAGTGGGTACTGCACCCGGGTCAGGTCGACGCGGCGAACGAGGTGTTCTCGCCCTCGCAGGAGGACTACGACCACGCCGAGCTGATCCTCGACGCCTACGACTGGTGCACCTCCGAGGAGGGCGGCAAGAAGGGCTCCGCGATGCTCGGCGACGAGATGATCGACGAGGCCAGCCGCAAGATGGCCCTGGTCATCGCGGGCAAGGGCCGGGCCGCCGGAATGCAGCGCACGTCCAAGTTCGAAGCCCCGGAGGCCTGATCATGCAGTTCGGACGCACGTATGAGGAGTTCGAGGTCGGTGCCGTCTACAAGCACTGGCCCGGAAAGACGGTCACGGAGTACGACGACCACCTCTTCTGTCTGCTGACCATGAATCACCATCCGCTGCACATGGACAGCAACTACGCGGAGAAGACGACCGACTTCGGCAAGAACGTGGTCGTCGGCAACTACATCTACTCGCTGCTGCTCGGCATGTCGGTGCCGGACGTCTCCGGAAAGGCCATCGCCAATCTGGAGGTCGAATCGCTCAAGCACATCGCGCCGACCTTCCACGGCGACACGATCTACGGCGAGACGACCGTGCTGGACAAGACCCCGTCGAAGTCCAAGAACGACCGCGGCATCGTCTACGTGGAGACCAAGGGCTACAAGCAGGACGGCACGGTCGTCTGCGTGTTCCGGCGCAAGGTGATGGTCCCCACCGAGACGTACATCAAGGAGCGCGGCGGGGAGCAGCCCGGCCGCCCGACGCCTGCCAAGTAACCGCCTGAAGCCTTAAGGCCATCCGCGTGAAGCCACAGGAGAAGCAGCCATGACGCGACTCGCCCAGACCGCCGGTCTGAACGACATCCAGCGGGAAATCCTTGCCACGGTCCGGGATTTCGTCGACAAGGAGATCATTCCGGTCGCGACCCAGCTGGAGCACCGCGACGAGTACCCGACGGAAATCGTCGAGGGACTCAAGGAACTCGGCCTGTTCGGGCTGATGATTCCCGAGGAGTACGGGGGCTGGGTGAGTCGCTGCTCACCTACGCGCTGTGCGTGGAGGAGATCGCCCGCGGCTGGATGAGCGTGTCGGGCATCATCAACACGCATTTCATCGTGGCCTACATGCTCAAGCAGCACGGCACGCAGGAGCAGAAGGACACGTTCCTGCCGCGGATGGCGCTCGGCGAGGTGCGCGGGGCCTTCTCGATGTCCGAGCCGGCGCTCGGCTCGGACGTCTCGGCGATCTCGTCGAAGGGTGTGAAGGACGGCGACGAGTACGTTCTCAACGGCCAGAAGATGTGGCTGACGAACGGCGGAACCTCTACTTTGGTGGCCGTTCTGGCCCGAAGTGACGAAGGCCACCCCGAGGGCACCGCGCCGCACAAGTCGATGTCGACCTTCCTGGTGGAGAAGGAGCCCGGCTTCGGAGAGGTCCGGCCCGGCCTGACCATCCCCGGGAAGATCGACAAGATGGGCTACAAGGGCGTCGACACGACCGAGCTCATCATGGACGACCTGCGCATTCCGGCCAATCGTGTCCTCGGGGGCACGACCGGCCGAGGGTTTTACCAAATGATGGACGGCGTCGAGGTCGGCCGGGTGAATGTCGCCGCTCGTGGCTGCGGTGTCGCGCAGCGTGCATTCGAACTGGGCGTCTCGTACGCCCAGCAGCGCCACACCTTCGGCAAGCCGATCGCCCAGCACCAGGCGATCCAGTTCAAACTGGCCGAAATGGCCACCAAGGTCGAAGCCGCTCATGCGATGATGGTGAACGCGGCACGCAAAAAGGACTCCGGGGAACGAAACGACCTGGAGGCAGGGATGGCGAAGTACCTCGCCTCCGAGTACTGCAAGGAAGTCGTCGAGGACGCCTTCCGTATCCACGGCGGCTACGGCTTCTCCAAGGAGTACGAGATCGAGCGCCTCTACCGCGAGGCGCCGATGCTGCTGATCGGTGAAGGTACCGCCGAGATCCAGAAAATGATCATTGGCCGGCGCCTCTTGGAGGAGTACCGATTCCAGGGCTGATTGTCCGTTTCAGGGTGATTTGGTGGCGAAGAACATCACACCGGGTCACCCTCGACGGGCGGCGTTCGTCAGTCCGACTCGGCTGCTGGCTTGCCCAGTTGCGCCCGGCAACCGATAGCATCTTCGGAAAGCCGCCGTCCCCCGTTGCCAGCGCGGCATCATCCGCTACGAAGGTCATTCATGCCCGACAGCACTTCCACCGCATCCCGCGGCGGGGTCCGCATCGCCCGCGGAGCTTCCCCGTGGCTCCTGCCGACCGTCGCCACCGCAGCCCTCAGCCTGGCCCGCGCCCGCAAGTCGGGGCGCTGGGCGGCAGCGGCCGTGCCCACCACCGCGCTCGCGGCGGGCATGCTGTGGTTCTTCCGTGACCCCGAGCGCGAGATCACCGAAGGCCGGGTCATCTCCCCGGCCGACGGCGTGGTGCAGAGCATCATGCCGTGGAAGGACGGGCGCACCCGCGTCGCGATCTTCATGAGCCCGCTCAACGTCCACGTCAACCGCGCGCCGCTGGCGGGCACCGTGACGTCGGTCGAGCACATTCCGGGCGGGTTCGTTCCGGCGTTCAACAAGGAGAGCGAGAACAACGAGCGCGTTGTCTGGCACTTCGACACCGAGCTCGGCGACATCGAGATGGTGCAGATCGCGGGAGCGGTCGCCCGTCGGATCGTGCCGTACCTCCCCGAGGGCACGAAGGTGGAGCAGGGCGAGCGCATCGGCCTGATCCGCTTCGGCTCGCGCGTGGACATCTACCTCCCGGAGGGTATCGATGTCGCGGTCGAGGTCGGTCAGGCCACCACCGCGGGGGTGACTCGAATTGACCGTGATTGATCCCGATACCAAGGCCGGCTGGGTGCCGGAGGCCGAAGACGGGAACGACGTCGACGGCACGGAGGACATGCCGCTCTCCATGCGGTTGTCGATAGCGGACACGCTCACGCTCGGTAACGCGACGTGCGGTTTCATGGCGGTGTACTTCACCACCACGGGCATCCTGATCCCGCACCTCACGGGCAGCGAGGAGACGGGCATGGCCCGGCACTCGGCCGCCACCGCCGTGATCCTCATGCTGATGGCCGCGATCTTCGACCTGTTCGACGGGCTCGTGGCGCGCAAGCTGCGTTCCTCGCCGATGGGCGCCGAGCTGGACAACCTCTCGGACCTCATCAGCTTCGGGCTCGCGCCGGCGTACTTCGTGCTCGTGTACGGCATGGTCGCCGACGACGCCCACCAGCGGGTGTCGGCACTGGCGGCGATCGTCGTGTTGCTGGCGGTGGTGCTCAGGCTGGCCAGATTCTCCTGCGTGACCTTGAAGGACGGCATGTTCCAGGGCATGCCGAGCCCCTTCGGAGCGCTGACGGTCGTCTCGATCGTGCTCCTGGAGCTGCCCTTCGTGCCCACCCTGCTCGCGATCATCGGGGTCGCCTGGCTGATGGTGAGCCGGGTGGAGTACCCCAAGCCGCGGGGCATCCTCGCGGTGGCGATGCTCAGCTGGATCGTGGCCGCGATGGGGCTGCTCGCCGCCTGGGCGTTCGACGCCCCCGGCGGTCAGCTGCTGCTCCAGACGGGCTGCGCGCTCCAGGTGGTGCTCGGCGCGGTGATCCCGCTGTTCGCCACGGCGCGACGGGTGAACACGTTCCGTGACAACCGGCGCGAGGCGCGGGCGGCGCAGCTGCCGTAGCCGTACGCGCATGGCTCTCGGGGCCCGGATGCTCCCCGGCATCCGGGCCCTCGCGCGTTTCCGGCGGGACGCGCCCGGCGCCGCTTACCACCGGCCACGTCCCGCCGCCAGAGGTGATGCCCTCCCGATGGCTGAGAAGTTTCGGCAGCAAGGTGAGTACGGAGTTCCCGTCCCTCCGCCGGACCGGGCTTCTAGAATCGCCTCGCAACCGACACCCGGGCCATTTCGGCCAGGGCGCGGTCCGGGGGACCGGGGGGTCCGAGATGAAGCTGATGCTGGTGGGGACGCGTGTGGCGGCGATCGCGGCGGCGGGGGCGCTGCTGGCCGGATGCGGCGGGTCGGAGTCGAAGGGCGAGGACGGGCCCGACCCGAAGCCGAGCGGATCCGCGGAGCAGGGTGGCCCCGCGACCGGTGGGGAGAAGACGGGCGCGTCCGAGACACCCGATCCGAAGCAGTCGACGCTGCCGGGCGCGCTGCCCAGCGCCTACGACTTCTCGCCGAACCCGGACCGGGTCCCGAAGAACGCGGCCCAGGCGCGGAAGCTGACCCGTAACGCCGCGCTCGGGGAGAACGACTGGACCGCGGGGATGGTCCGGCACACGCCGTACGAGAGCGGCGGCAGCTGGCCCGTGCTTCCGGACTCCTGTGTCTGGACCCGGTCCGCGCTGCCGTCGGGCATCCTGGACAGCTTCACACGGCGGCTCGACATCCCGGCGCAGGGTGGGAAGGGCCGGGTGCAGGGGGCGGTGACCGTGACCGTGCACCGCACCGAGGCGGGGGCCGACCGGGAGATCAAGGACACCGTCCAGGAGAGCTTCCGGTGCCCGGACCAGGAGCTGGGCGGCGGGCAGCGCCTCAGCGGTCTGATGTCCCTCCAGTTCGACCAGAAGGACGTGCGCAACGCGGACGCCTCGCTGTTCGAGGCCGGGAAGTACTCGGGCCCGGAGTCGGGCGGGGTCCAGGACTACGTCTGGTCCAAGTCCCGGATCGGCCCGGTGACGACGGCCGTCTCGGTCAAGGGCGCCAACGGCTACACCAACACCGACCTGCTGCGGATCGCCGCCGAGGGCGGCGCCAAGGTGCTCTACCGCGTCGAGCTGGAACTGAAGTGACCGCGGGCCCGGAACCGACGTGACCACAGGCCCGGACGAAAGGCGCTGACCCCTGATGGAACCGCTCCGCTCCACCGACCCGGCACGGATCGCCGGGTACCGCGTCCTCGGTCGCCTCGGCGCCGGGGGCATGGGCGTGGTGCTGCTGGGCCGGTCGCCCGGCGGCGCGCTGGTGGCGATCAAGCTGATCCGCGCGGAGTACGCCGACGACACCGGCTTCCGCGCCCGCTTCCGCCGCGAGGTGGCCATCGCCCGGCAGGTCCGCAACCGGTGGGCGGTGCCGGTGGTCGACGCCGACACCGAGGCGCCGGCCCCGTGGCTGGCCACCGAGTTCGTGCCCGGGCCCGCCCTGAGCGAGGCCGTGGGCACCGGAGGGCCGCTGCCGGAGCGCGGGGTGCGGGCACTGGGCTCGATGCTCGCGGAGGCGCTGGAGGCCGTCCACACGGCGGGCCTGGTGCACCGGGACGTGAAGCCCGGCAACGTCCTGCTGGGGCTCGACGGGCCCCGGCTGATCGACTTCGGGATCGCGCGGGCCCTGGACGACACCGTCCTCACGGCGACGGACGTGATCGTCGGCTCCCCCGGCTTCCTCTCGCCCGAGCAGGCGCAGGGGCGGCGGATCGGCCCGGCGAGCGATGTCTTCTCGCTGGGCTGCGTCCTGGTGTACGCGGCGACCGGCGGGCGGCCGTTCGGCACCGGCCCGGTGGAGGCGATGCTGTTCCGCACCGTGCACGACACGGCGGAGCTGAGCGCGGTGCCGCCCGGGCTGCTCCCGGTGGTGGAGGCGTGCCTCGCCAAGGAGCCCGGGGACCGTCCGGCGGCGGCGGACATCCGGCAGGCGTTCGCCGAGGACCTGTCGGGCGGCAGCTGGCTGCCCGGCCCGGTCACCCATCTGATCGCCGAGCGCTCGGCGCGGATGCTCGCCCTGCCCGACATCGACGTGACGAGCCTGGACGCGGGCGGCGGTTCGGCCGGCGGTCCCGGCGGCGGCCCGGAGGGCGGCTCGTTCGGTGGACCGCCCGGCGGCCCGTTCGGCGGCCCGGACACGGGCGGCGGGAGCGGAGGCCGGGACACGACCGCCGTGTCCGCCTCCCCCGGCCGTCGTCGCTTCCTCACGTACGTCACCGGGGGCGTGGTGCTCGCCGCTGCGGGCTCCACCACCGCCTGGCTGGTCTCCGGCGGCGACAAGGAGCCCGGGGGCAAGGGTGAGGAGGACGGGAAGACGGCCCGCCCGGAGCTGCGCATCGGGCTCCAGGCCGACCTCAACGGCCCGTCCGCGGCCGTCGGCAGGGGCCAGGACCGGGCGGCCCGACTCGCGGTCGCCGAGCACAACGCGCGGGGCGACGCGCCGTTCACACTGCGGCTGACCACGGTCGACGACAGGGGTGAGGAGGAGCGGGCGAAGGCGGCGGTGCGCCGGTTCGCCGAGGACCCGCTCCTGGTGGCCGCGATAGGTGCGACCGGCACGGACGCGGCGCGGGAGGCGCTGGTCGCCTACGACGAGGCGGCGCTGCCCCTGCTCAGCGTGGTCGACGGGGACATCCGGCATCTGAACCGGGTCTTCCTGTGCGCCCGGCCGCGCAACGACATGCAGATGCTGCCGGTGGCGGAGTTCCTCGGGGCGTATGAAATCGACCAGGTGGCGCTGGTCGACGACGGCACCGAGTACGGCCGGCAGACCACCCGCTTCCTCGACGCGGGGCTGCGCGGCAACGGTCGCACCGTCTTCGCGGAGACCGTACGGGAGGGCACGCGCGACCTGGACGCGGAGGCCGAGCGGATCGTCGCGAAGCGGCCAGGAGCGGTGGTGTACGGGGGCGGCCTGCGGGACGCCGGACGGTTCGCGAAGTCGTTGGCCGGGGCCGGGTTCCTGGGGCCGAAGATCGCCACCCAGGCCGCGCACGACCCGCGGTTCCTGGCGGAGGCGGGCGAGGACGCGGCGGGCTGGCTGGTCGTCTCGACGGCCGCCGACCCCGCGTCCGTACCCTCGGTGCACCCGTTCGCCGCCGCCTACCGCAAGCGGTTCGACCAGGCGCCGCCGCTGTTCGCGGCCGAGGCGTACGACGCGGTCGGACTGATCGCGTCCTGCGCCGAGAAGCTCGGCCGGGAGAAGCTGTCGCGCCAGGACCTGCTGCCCGCGCTGCGCACGACCTCGTACAAGGGCGTCTCCAAAAGCTATGCCTTCGAGTCCGCCAACGGGATGTACACCGGGACCGGGGTGTTCATATACCGCGTGGAGCGGGGCCGTTTCCGCTACATCGGGATGAACGGCCGGGAGGTCTGACCGGGCTCTACCGGTCAGACCTCCCGTCACTCTCCGGTCAGCCCTCCCGACGCGGGGCTCAGGAGCCGGTGGTGAAGGACTCGGCCGCCGCGGCGACCTCGGCCGGCCGGACCACCTTCAGTCCGCCGGCGGCGCCGGCGTCGGGCTTCATGATGACGCTCTCCCGGGTGGAGGGCGTCTTCGGGTCCGAGAAGTCGTGCGTCACGCCGAACTCGGTCCCGTACCCCTTGATCGTGAGCAGCGCCTTGTCGATGCCCTCACGGGTGAGGTCCTTGTCGTCGCAGGCCTTGGTCAGGGCCTCGCCGAAGAGGGAGGCCGCCGTGTAGCCGGCGACGACTCCGTTGTCGAGAACGTCCTTCGGGTACTGGGCGGCGTACTCCTTGGCGAGCTTGGCGGGTCCGTCGCCCGGGTCGCCGATGGGCAGGGTGGAGGCGGCGACGTAGTAGTCCTTGAGCAGGGCCGGGCCCGCCTGGGTCTTCAACAGCTGGGGGGCGAAGGCCGAGTTGTTGCCGACGACCGGGACGTTGAACCCGGTGGCCGCGGCGACGCCGACGAGCGAGGCGGCCTGGCGGGGTCCGGCGCTGACCACGACGGCCTTGACCCCGGCCTGCTTGAGGGCGGCGACCTGGGCCGTCATGTCGTTGTCGGTCGGCTTGATCTTCTGTTCGACGACGGTGAGCCCCGCCTCCTTCGCCGCGTGCTTCGAGCCGACGAGGGCGTTCTCGCCGTAGTCGCCCTCGAAGTACACGTGGCCGATCTTGTCGCCCTTCTCGATGCGCTTCTCGGCGAGGAGGTAGTCGATGAGATTGATCGTCTCGACGTCGTAGGTGGCGCCGATGACCCGGATGTACGGGGAGCCCAGCAGGTTCGCCGACCAGGCCTGCGGCAACACGAGGCCCTTGTCCTGGCCGTCGATGCGCTGCTCGACGGCGGCGACGAACGGAGAGCCGATGAACTGGGCGAAGCCGAGGACCTTCGGCTCCAGCTCGGTGTACGCGGAAATGGCCTTCTGCGGGTCGTATCCGTGGTCGCGGACCGTCAGTTCGATCTTCCGGTCGCAGATGCCGCCCGCGTCGTTGGTCCGCTTGACCCACAGCTGCTGGGCCTGGGTGACGCTCTTGCCCAGCGAGGCGTAGACCCCCGTCATGTCGGTCAGCACCCCGAGGGAGATCGTCGAGGAGGAGACCCCGGGACCGGTCTTGATCCCGCCCTCGCCCTCCTCGTCCGCCTTCCCGTCGGTCGCCTTGCCGCTGCATCCGACGAGGGTGACGGCGAGGGCCGCGACGACGGCCGTGAGCACTCTCAGTTTCATGACTTCTCCCCTGGATTGTTCGGAGCCGCTGGATTCTTCGGAGCCGCTGATGGGTTCGGTGCCGCTGACTGCTGCGGAACAGCGGGATTCCTGGGAGTCTTCGGCTTCTTCGTACGGGTGAGGCCGAGGCGGGCGAGGCCGCCGGGCAGGAACAGGACCACCGCGACCACCGCGGCGCCGTACAGATAGCGGGACGCCTCACCGGGTGCCAGGCCGCCCGTGCCGGGGGCGGAGACCAGCGGCAGGGAGTCGCTGTAGTGCGTGAACACCTGCGGGAGCAGGGAGACGAAGGCGGCGCCGATCACGGCTCCCGCGACGCTCCCGAGGCCGCCGATGACGATCATGGCGAGGTATTCGAGGGACAGGATCATGCCGAAGTACTCGGGCACGGTCCGCTGGAAGACCAGGGCGAGCAGGACGCCCGCGAGGCCCGCGTACATCGAGGACAGGACGAAGACCCCGGCTCGGTAGCGGGCCACCGGCACGCCCATCACGCCGGCCGCGATCCGGTGGTCGCGGATGGCGTTCATGGCGCGTCCGGGCCGGCCGCGCAGCACGCCCCGGGCGAACAGGGCGCTCAGCAGGAGAGCGAGGAGACCTGCGTACCAGAGCTTCTCCGAGGACCCGAACGGGACGGCGGCGACGACGAGTTCGGAGTCGTCGAAGGTGAACCCGAAGACTGACAGCGGCGGTACGGGCCGACCGTTGTAACCGCCGGTCAGCGAGCCCGCGTTGAACAGGACGTGCTGCCCGATGAAGATCAGCGCGAGGGTCGCGATGCCGAGGTAGGCGCCGCGCAGCCGTCCGGCGATGGGGCTGAAGACGCCTCCCGCCGCCCCGGCGAGCAGCACCGCGAGGATCGCGGCCAGCCAGGTGGGCAGCCCGAGGCCGGTCAGCGTGTGTCCGTTCTCGGTACTGCTCTCCCCCGCCAGGACGCAGTAGCCGTACGCGCCGACGGCGAGGAAGAACGCGTGGCCCATGGAGAGCTGCCCGGTGGCGCCGGTGAGCATGTTGAGCCCGATGGCGCCGATCGCCGCCGCCATCGCGAACAGCCCGGCCTGGAGCCAGAAGCGGTCCAGGTAGAACGGGAGGACGAGGAGCAGGAGGGATCCGACGAGTACGGCGTACGTACGGGGGCTGCGCAGCCGGTCCGTGAGGCTCTCCGGTCCGCCGCTCTCGGAAGCGGTCACGGCAGGGGCTTCGGCGGGAGCTTCAGCGGTGGTGTCAGACACGGGCCAGCTCCTTCGTGCCGAAGAGTCCGGCGGGCCGGATCAGCAGGACGGCCACCATCACCAGGTAGGGCGCCAGATCGCCGATGCCCCGGCCGAGGAAGGACAGGTCGCTCTGGTAGCCGGTGGCGAGGGATTCGGTGACGCCGACGATGAGTCCGCCGGCCAGCGCCCCGGTGGTGGAGTCGAGCCCGCCGAGGATCGCGGCGGGGAACGCCTTGAGCGCGGCGAGCGAGGTGGCGCGCTCGAGGCCCGGGGTCGGGAACACGGTGAGGAAGAGCGCGGCCACGGCGGCCAGCGCCCCGGCGACCGCCCAGGCGGCGAGCGACACCCGCCCCAGCTTGATGCCCATGAGCGCCGCCGTCTGCGGGTTCTCGGCGGCGGCCCGCATCGAGACGCCCCACGAGGTGTAGCGGAAGGCGAGCAGGAACACCGTGATCAGGAGCCCGGCGGCGAGGAACGCGGCGATGCGGGTCTGGGCGAGGGTGATGCCGCCGATGTTCACGACCTCGTTGCCCCAGGGGTCGCCGAGGGCGAGGACGTCCGTGCCCATGCGGCGGGTGAGTTCGGTGATCAGGAGGATGTCGACGCCGATGGTGACGATGGCGAGGACGCTGTGGTCGCTGCCCCGGTAGCGGCGCATCACGAAGAACTCGATGGCCGCCCCGACGGCCGCGGCCCCGGCGATCCCGACGAGCAGCGCGGGCCAGAACCCGATGTCGTCGTGGAGCACGGCGGTGACGTAGCCACCCGCCAACAGCAGCGACGCGTGGGCGAAGTTGACGACCTCGGTGGCCTTGAAGATGACGACGAACCCGAGCGCGATAAGTGCGTAGACCGAGCCGATCGAGAGGCCGCCGAGGAGGAGTTCGACGAACGTGGTCATTGAGGTGCTCCCAAGTAGGCCTGGACGACGGCCGGATCGTTCTGGACCTCGGCGGGGGTGCCGCCCGCGATCCTGCGCCCGAAGTCGAGTACGGTCACCGCGTCCGCGAGCCGCATCACCACTCCCATGTCGTGCTCGACCATGACGATGGAGATGCCGAGGCTGTCGCGTACGTCGGCGACGACGGCGGCGGTGCGGCGGCGCTCGTCCGCGGTCATGCCCGCGATCGGCTCGTCCAGCAGCAGGACCTGCGGCTCCATGCACAGGGCGCGGCCGAGCTCGACGAGCTTCTGCTGCCCGTACGGAAGCGATCCCGCGGGTCGCCCCAACTGCCCCGCCAGTCCGATGAATTCGGCGATCTCACGGACCCGCCCGCGGTGGCGTCGTTCCTCGCGGACGGCGGAGGGCAGTCGCAGGCCGGTGGCGAGGAACCCGGAGCGGGTCAGCCGGTGGCGGCCGAGGAGGAGGCTGTCGGCGACGGTGGCGTGCGGGGGCAGCGCCAGGTTCTGGAAGGTGCGGGCGACCCCGAGGTCCGCGATGGCGTGCGGCGGGAGTCCGGTGAGCTCGGTGTCGCCGAGCCGGACATGCCCGGAGGCGGCGCGGTAGACGCCGGACAGGACATTGAAGCAGGTGGACTTGCCGGCTCCGTTGGGTCCGATCACGGCATGCACGCTGCCGGGTTCGACGGTGAAGGAGACGCTGTCCAGGGCGGTGAGCCCGGCGAAGCGGACAGTGACGTCCTGGACGGCGAGGGCGGCCCCGGTGGTGTCCTGGCGGGCTGTTGCGGTGGTCGTCACGCGGACCACCTGCTCAGGGTCCGCCGGGTGCGGGCGGCCGGGTCGGCGTCCGCCGCCGCGTCCTCGTCGACGACGCCGAGATAGCGGCGGCGCACCTCGTCGGAGGCGGCGAGTTCGTCGGCGGGCCCGGACAGGGCGACCTCGCCGACGTCGAGGACGTACGCCGTGGAGGCGAGGCGCAGAGCGATCGCCGCGTTCTGCTCGACGAGCATGACGGAGGTGCCGCCCGCGTTGATCTCCTGCACGGTCTCGGCGATCCTGGCCGCCATCAGCGGGGCGAGGCCGAGCGAGGGCTCGTCCAGCAGGAGCAGCCGGGGCCCCGCCATCAGGGCGCGGCCCATGGCCAGCATCTGCTGCTCGCCGCCGGACAGCAGCCCGGCCCGCTGGTGCGCCCGGTCCGCGAGCACCGGGAAAAGTTCGTGTACCCGGGCGAGCGCCGCGCCGGTCTCCTTGCGTCCGCCGCGTGCCCCGAGGGCACCCGCCCGCAGATTGTCGGCCACCGTCATCCGGGCGAAGACCTGCCGGCCCTCCGGTACCTGGACCACTCCGGCGGCCACCACCTGGGCGGGCCGCAGCCCTTCCAGGGGGCGGCCGTCGAACCGGATGGTCCCGGTGCCCGTCCCGCGGTGGAAGCCGAGGGTCCGCGACACGGCCCGCAGCAGCGTGGTCTTGCCCGCGCCGTTGCCGCCGAGCACGGCGGTGATCCCGCCGTCCGGCACATCGACCGAGATGTCGCGCAGTGCCCGGACCGGGCCGTAGCCGACGGACAGCTCGCGGATCTCCAGCGTTGCCATGCGTCCTCCTCCTTCCGCCATGTCGTGTGTCTTGCTGGTCTGTGGGGGTGGTGCCACAGACCAGCACCGGGCGGGACGTGCGTCCACGGGGCGGGGCCGACTCGATGCGGGCGACCAGCGAACGAAGGGCCTCGTTGTGCACGCGCACAGACGCCGTGACGGTCGGGCGCCCACCGCCCGGGCCGGTGGCATCCTCGTCGGTCATCGGGAGCGCCCGGCCCCGGGGACGGAGCGGCGGATGCGGCGTGGAACGCGGTACGGGGCGCTGCTCGGCCCGCTGCTGGCGGGCGGGGCCCCGCCGGGCATGGTGACGCGGGCGGCGCGCGGCCTCGGGCTGCCGGAGCGGGGGCGTTACGCCGTGGTGGTGCTGGGCACGCCGGCGCCGGACGCGGCGGTGGTCGCGGGCCCGGACGTGGACGGCGCGCGCTGGTGGTGGGGCGGGGGCGAGGGCCCCCCGGGCGGCGCGGAGGACCGGGCGGAGCGCCGGGAGGTCGCGGTGGTGCTGCTGGGTCCGGCGGGCCCGGCGCGGGTGGCGGCGCGGCTCAGGGAGCTGGGCGCCGGTCCTGGGGGGGTGAGCCCGGTGGTGGGCTCCCTGGCGGAGCTGGGTGCGGCGCGCCGGCTGGCGGGTACGGCGCTGCTGACGTGCGAGCCGGGCAGCCGGGAGATCGTCCGGCTGGACGAGCGGCTTCCGGCGGCCCTGCTGGTGAGCCGTCCGGAGCTGTCCACCCGGTTGCTGGCGGAGGTGTTCGGCCCGCTGCTGACGCTCGTACCGGCGGAGCGGTCCTTGCTGGTGGAGACGTTGGAGGCGTGGCTGGAGTGCGGGGGTTCGGTGGGGCGGGCGGCGGCCCGGCTGGGGTGTCACCGCAACACGGTGTTCAACCGGCTGCGTCGGCTGGAACGACTGACCGCGCGCTCGCTGTCCCGGCCGCGCGAACTGGTGGACCTGGTGCTGGCGCTGGATGTGCTGCGGTTGTCGTCGGCCCCACCGTGACGGCTGTCGCCGACCCTACCGTGACGGTTGTCATCGGCCCCACCGTGAGGGGAGGCCGCCACGGGGCGGGGCCGACGACAGCCGGTCGTACGGTCGTCAGCCCGCCAGGAAGTCCCGGGCGATCGACTCCGCCGCCCGTTCCAGCAGCGGGCCCGCCTGGGCCATCGAGACCGCCGGGTCCGGTTCCAGCTCGGCCAGGGCGTAGGCGCGGCGGATGCCCGCCCGCTCCAGGGCCTCCGGAGGCAGGGCCAGGCGGCCGCAGACCGCGACGACCTCGATCCCGGCCGCGCGGGCGGCGGCGGCGACCCCGGCCGGGGCCTTGCCGTGGAGGGTCTGCTCGTCGAGCGAGCCCTCGCCCGTGACCACCAGCGTGGCGCGGGCGAGCGCGGGCGCGAAGCCGAGGACGTCGAGCATGACCTCGATGCCGGGGCGGAAGCGGGCGCCGAGGGCGACCAGGGCCCCGTAGCCGATGCCTCCGGCCGCGCCCGCGCCGGGCAGTGCGGCGGTGTCGGGGCCGAGGATCGAGGCGTAGTGCGTGAGGGCCGCGTCGAGGACCGCGATGTCCTCCTCGCTCGCGCCCTTCTGCCGTCCGTACACCTCGGGCGCCCCCTTGGGCCCGGTCAGCGGGTTGTCCACATCGCTGGCCAGGACCAGGTCGACGTCCTTCAGGCGCGGGTCGAGCCCCGAGAGGTCCGCCTCGGCCAGCGTCGCGAGCGGACCGCCACCGGGGCCGACGGGCTTGCCGTCCGCATCCAGGAAACGCGCGCCGAGAGCCGCGAGCATGCCCGCGCCGCCGTCGGTGGTGGCGCTGCCGCCGACCCCGAACACGATCGTCGTCGCCCCCGCCTCCAGGGCGGCCCCCAGCAGCTCGCCCGAGCCGTACGTGGTGGCCGTGAGCGGGGCGAACACCCCGTCGGGCAGATGCTGGAGGCCCGAGGCCTCGGCCATCTCCACCACGGCGGTGTCCCCGCGCAGCGCGTACGCCGCCGTCACCGGGTCGCCGAGAGGGCCGGTCACCCGCGCCTCGCGGCGCTCGAATCCGGCTGCCACCGCCGCCGCGACCGTGCCGTCGCCGCCGTCCGCGACCGGCAGGGTCTCCACCGCCAGGCCGGGGACGACGCGCCGCAGCCCGGCCGTCACCCGCTCCGCGACCTGTACGGCCGTGAGCGAGCCCTTGAACTTGTCCGCCGCCACGAGCACGCGGGCGGTCTCCACATCTGCTCCGTCCGTCACCTTGCATCCCTTGCTTTCGAACAGGCAGTCGCGCCGCCCCGACCCTATCCGCACGACCCCTGATCTGCCCATGGCCGTCCACGGCCAAGCGGTCCGGACTCCGGCCACTACGCTGTCGGCCGTGACGACTCCCGATACCGACTACGCCACGTACATCGCCGGGCTCCCCCGGGTCCTCGCCGGTGCCGCCTCGCTCTTCCGCGACGCGGACGGGCGGATCCTGCTCGTCGAGCCGAACTACCGCAAGGGCTGGGCGCTGCCCGGCGGCACCGTCGAATCGGAGACGGGCGAAGGCCCCCGGCAGGGCGCCCGGCGCGAGACGGCGGAGGAGATCGGCCTCGACGTGGCCCCGGGACGGCTGCTCGCCGTGGACTGGGTGCGGGGCCCCGGCCGCCCGCCGATCGTGGCGTACCTGTACGACGGCGGGGTGCTCACCGCTGAGCAGCTGGCGGCGATCCGGCTCCAGGAGGAGGAGCTGCTGTCCTGGCGGCTGGTGGCCCCCGCCGACCTGGACGACTACCTGCTGGGCACCCTCGGCGGCCGGGTGCGGGCAGCTCTGGCGGCCCTGGCGTCCGGCGGCGGGCCGGTGGAGCTGGAGGACGGCGAGCCGGTCACCTGAGGGTCCTCCTGCCACGGGACGGGCCGGCCGTCGGTGATCGAATCGTTGCCGCCCGACGTACAACCGCGTACCGCCGTCCCCGGTCTCCTGATCAGCCGTGAGGAAACGCCTCAGGCCGGCGCACCCACGTGCCCGGCCCCGGCTGTGCAGGGGAGAGGGACGGATCGCACGTGAAGAAGACGATCGGGAGAGCGGTGGTGGCCGGTGGGGCCGTGGCCGTGTTCACCGGGGTGGCGGCAGTGCCCGCCGGGGCGGCGGAGGGCGGGGTCGCCTTCAGCCGGGTCACGATGAACGGCGGGAAGCCGATCGTGGTCGGGGTCAAGGAGGAGGTCGCGGTGCCCGGGACCTTCCGGATGATCACCGAGCTGAAGTACGACTACGGCCCGACGGTGTTCCCCTACCGCGGCAGGCCCGGCTACGGGGACGAGCTGTGGAACGCCATCGAAGGCAGTGACTGCAAGGTGGTCAACAAGGCGAAGGGCATCTGCGACTTCGAGCAGCGGCTGTACATCGACCCCCGCCACCTCGACTTCGGGAACGAGGACGCCGGGGCCTGGAAGACCGCCGCGCGGGTCCACCTCGCGGGCGACGCCTACGACATCGACGACGAGAACCTCACGTTGTGGGTCCAGCGGGCCACCCGGCTCACGGTCAACGCCTCGCCCGAGCCGGTCACGAAGGGCAGAACGATCACCGTGACGGGCAGGATCACCCGGGCGAATTGGGACACCCACACCTACCAGGGGTACGCGGGCCGCTCGGTGAGCCTGCAGTTCAAGGCGACCGGGTCCTCCTCGTACAAGACGGTCAAGAAGGCCACCTCGGGGAAGTCGGGGGCTCTCAGGACCACAGTGAAGGCGACCGTGCCGGGCACCTGGCGGTGGACGTACCACGGCAACACCACCTCCGGCGCGAAGTCGTCGAGCGGGGACCACGTCGCCGTACGGTAGGCCGCACGCGAGGCCGCTCCCGCCCCGGCCGGCGCGGGAGCGGTCCCGCCCCACGGCGGTCAGCCCTGCTGCGCCTCTGGTTTGATCTCCACCTCACGTTCCGCGCCCTCCCGCTCGGCGACGAGAGCCTCGGTGCGGTGGCCGCGCGCGATGTAGTCGCGCACCACGAGTTCGACGGCGTCCTGCGGGTTCCCCACCCCCGCGAGGACCATCGCTTCGACGACGAGTTCGGCATCCAGACTGACGGTCACCTTGGCCATGCGCGGACCCTACCCCGGCGCGTTCCGACCGGGGGCCGGGTTCCCCGAAGAGCACCGATTCGTACCGGGTTCCGGGTCGCCGTCGCCACCATCGGGGCGGGCCCCGGTGTGTGGCCGTCCACCATCGCCGGCGGACGTCACGGATTCCTAGTCTCGTCGCAGTCGACACGGCGAGAGGTGTACGGATGAGCGGGGACAAGGTGGTCGCCGACGCGGCGGACGCGGTCGCGGACGTGGGGCGCGGGGCGTCGCTGGCCGTGGGCGGGTTCGGGCTGTGCGGGATACCCGGTGTGCTGATCCACGCTCTGCTGGAGCGGGGAGCCGGTGGGCTCAGGGTGGTGTCCAACAACTGCGGGGTGGACGACTGGGGCCTGGGGCTCCTGCTGCGGGCGGGGCTGATCGCACGGATGACCAGTTCCTACGTCGGGGAGAACAAGGAGTTCGCCCGCCAGTACCTCCAGGGGGAGCTGGAGGTGGAGCTCGTCCCCCAGGGCACCCTGGCGGAACGGCTGCGGGCGGGCGGTTCGGGCATCCCGGCGTTCTACACACCGGCCGGAGCGGGGACCGTGACAGCCGAGGGCGGTCTGGCCTGGCGGCACGGCGCGGACGGCTCCGTCGCGGTCGCGTCGCCGCCCAAGGAGACCCGGGTCTTCGGCGGGCGCGAGTATCTCCTGGAGGAGGGCATCACCACCGATTTCGCGCTGGTACGCGCCGCTGTGGGCGACCGGCACGGGAACCTCCGCTTCGACTCCTCCGCCCGCAACTTCAACCCGCTCGCCGCGATGGCCGGGCGCATCACCGTGGCGGAGGTGGAGGAACTCGTCGAGCCGGGCGAACTCGCCCCCGACGACGTCCATCTGCCCGGGATCTTCGTCCAGCGGGTCGTCCCCATCGAGACGGACGACCCACGCGCCGAGAAGCGCGTCGAGCGCCTGACCGTCCGCCGCTCCCCCGCCCCCGAAGGGACCCGCTGACATGCCGCTGACGCGTACGCAGATGGCGGCCCGCGCCGCGCGGGAGCTGCCCGACGGCTCCTACGTCAACCTCGGTATCGGGCTGCCGACACTCATCCCCGACCATCTGCCGGACGGCGTCGAGGTGGTGTTCCAGTCGGAGAACGGCATCATCGGTGTCGGCCCCTCCCCCGCCGCGTCCGAGGTCAGGGCCGACCTGATCAACGCGGGCAAGGAGACGGTGACGCTGCTGCCCGGCGCGTCCTGTGTCGACTCCGCGCTCTCCTTCGCGATGATCCGGGGCGGGCACATCGACGTCGCGGTCCTGGGGGCGATGCAGGTGTCCGCCTCCGGCGATCTGGCGAACTGGGTGATCCCCGGCACGATGGTCAAGGGGATGGGCGGCGCCATGGATCTCGTCCACGGGGGCCGGCACGTCATCGTGTTGACGGAGCACACGGCGCGCGACGGCTCCCCCAAGCTCCTCGCGGAGTGCGCCCTGCCGCTGACCGGCCGGGGCGTCGTGCACCGGATCATCACCGATCTCGCGGTGCTGGACGTCACCCCCGACGGCTTTCTGTTGCGGGAGGCGGCCCCCGGAGTGACGGTCGATCAGGTGCGGGCGGCGACCGGGGCGGAGCTGACCGTGGCGCACGACCTGCGGGACCAAGTGGCCTGAGCGGTACAGCCGCTGGCCGGGAGCACCCCCGGCACCTCCCGGTAGCAGCCGGGCGTGCTCCCGGCAACAGGGCGTGGCCCCCGGCTCCCGGTCCGGTTGTGGAGGGCATCGCCATTACCCGGCCTCGCGTCCGCTTCCTACGGTGACCGCACCCCGGCCGCAGCGCCCGTCACGCGGCGCGCCCCGACCGGGTCACGGGATCACGGGCGATCCCGTGCGCCGTCCCCCAGGAGGTCATCATGTCGCACGCCCTACCCTCGCGCCCTGCTCCGCCCGAGGCCCCGCCGCCCGGGGCGAGGCGCGGCGGACGGTGGAGCCGTACCGTCCGCCACCTCGCCGCCACCGTCGCCCTGGCCACCGGTGCGGCGCTGGCCGGGCCGGGGACGGCCGGGGCGAGCGCCGCGGCACCCCCCGAGGCGAGGGCAACCGCCGCCCTGCAGCGGGTCGCCTCCTTCGGGGCCAACCCCGGCGGCCTGAACATGTACGTGTACCGGCCGGCGGCCCTGCCGGCGAACGCACCCGTGGTCGTCGCCCTGCACGGCTGCACCCAGAGCGCGCAGGTCTACTCCGACAACGCCGGTCTCAACACCTTCGCCGACCGGCACGGTTTCCTGGTCGTGTACGCCGAGACCACCACCGTCAACAACGCCAACAAGTGCTTCAACTGGTTCCAGCCGGGCGACACCCGGCGGGGCCAGGGCGAGGCCGCGTCGATCCGGCAGATGATCGCGCACGCCGCGACCGCCTACGGCACGGACCCCGGCCGGGCCCGGGTCACGGGCCTCTCGGCGGGCGGGGCGATGACCTCCGCCATGCTGGCCGCCTACCCGGACGTGTTCGCCGCGGGCGCGGTGGTCGCCGGAATCCCGTACGGCTGCGCGGTCGACGTCGTCTCGGCGTTCGGCTGCATGAGCCCCGGCGCGGACCGCGCCCCCGCCGCCTGGGCGCAGGCCGTCCGGGACGCGCACCCCGGTTTCGCGGGCCCCTGGCCCCGGGTCGCGATCTGGCACGGGGACAACGACGGGACCGTCGCCCCGAGGAACGCCGACGAGCTGCGGGACCAGTGGACCGCGGTGCACGGGCTCGGCCAGACCCCGGACCGTACCTCCACGATCGGCCCCAACAGCACGCGCAGGAGCGAGTATCCGGCAGCGGACGGCCGGAGCGTCGTCGAGGTCTACAGGGTGCCCGGCATCGGGCACGGCACCCCGGTCGATCCGGGCAGCGGCGCCGAGCAGTGCGGCGCGACCGGCACCCAGCACTTCATCGACTCGATCTGCTCCGGCCACTGGATCACCC
Source organism: Streptomyces sp. S063 (assembly GCF_002832675.1). Classification (NCBI taxonomy): domain Bacteria; kingdom Bacillati; phylum Actinomycetota; class Actinomycetes; order Kitasatosporales; family Streptomycetaceae; genus Streptomyces; species Streptomyces sp. S063. Next base: position 6,626,770 of record NZ_CP021707.1, on the reverse strand, counting down.
GGTTCTTCGGTCTTGACGGCACCACCGTCCCCGAGCCTCCCGTGGACCCGCCCACCGAGCCCGCCGCCTGCTGGACGGCGAACAACTACGAGCACGTGCGCGCGGGCCGTGCCACCACCACCGGCGGCCAGGTGTACGCCAAGGGCTCCGGCCAGCACCTGGGGCTCTACAACACCTTCGTGACCCACACCCTCAAGGAGTCACCGGCGGGCCACTACGTCCTCGCCGACAGCTCCTGTCCCTGACGTTCCTGATGCCCGTGAAATCGGCCACCGCGCACCGGCCGACCGCACATCGCCCACCCGATGGAGGCACTTCTCATGCCGACCCCGCCCATGGAACCACCGACACCCCGGCGCGCCGGACCACCGCGTGGAACCGCCCGCCGCAGGTGGCTGCGCGGGGCCGCCCTCGCGGCAGCCGTGCTGACGGCCTGGACGGCGGCCCCGTCCGCCGCGGCCCCTCCGGGGCGGGACACCGGACGCCCCGGGCACTGCGCCCGCCAGGACACCATCCGCGTCCCCGGGGCCGCCCGGCAACAGGCCTACTGCCTGGAGGAGTTGACGACGGCGGGGACGGTGGCCTCCGGCCACACCGACCCGGCCGACTGGGCGGGGCTCACCCCGGAGGGTCTGGCCACCCCCAGCGGCGTACCGGGGATCCAGATCGACGGGTACTTCCCCGACACGTCGACCGGCAACACCAACCACGGCTGGAACCACGACTCCCAGTTCGTCATCCGGCTCCCCGACCGCTGGAACGGCGGTCTGGTGGTGGCCGGGTCGCCGGGGGTACGCGAGCAGTACGCCAACGACCGGGCCTTCGGGGACTGGGCGCTCGACCGGGGTTACGCGTTCGCCGCCACGGACAAGGGCAACGCCTCGGCCGCGTTCCACCGGGACGGCCGGGCCCCCGGTGAGGCCATCGCCGAGTGGAACACCCGGTTCACCCAGCTCACCCGTGCGGCCCGGCTGGTGGTCGCCCAGCGCTATCTGCGGCCTCCCTCCCGCACCTTGGCGATGGGCATGTCCAACGGCGGCTATCTGGTGCGCTGGCAGCTGGAGAACCGTCCGGGGCTGTACGACGGCGGGGTGGACTGGGAGGGGGCGCTCTGGCGGGCGGAGGGACCGAACCTGCTCACCTTCCTGCCGCCCGCCCTGCGCGCCTACCCGCGCTACGCGGCCGGGGGCGCCGACGCCGAGGACGCCCACCGGACCATGACCGGTGCCGGGTACCCGGCCGGTTCGGAGTTCCTGTGGCCGTACCACCACCAGTACTACTGGGACCTGACCCAGCGGATCTACCGGGAGGAACTCGACCCCGGCTTCGACGGCGCGACCGAGGCCGGCACGCCCTTCTGCGCCCCCGGCACCCCCGCCTGCGACGCCGACTACGCGTACAACGAACGGCCGGACGAGGTCCGCGAGGCGGTCGCGAGGATCGCGCTGACCGGCCGTGTGGGGAAGCCTCTGATCACCTTCCACGGCACCCTGGACGTGCTGCTCCCGATCTCCCGGACCTCGGACACGTACGCGCGGATGGTGCGGAGGGAGGGCCGGGGCGCGCTTCACCGCTACTACCGCGTCGAGGGCGGTACGCATGTGGACTCGCTCGTCGACGCCTTTCCCGGCCGGCTGCGTCCGCTCGTGCCGTGCCACCGTTCGGCGGCCGCGGCGCTGGAACGCTGGCTGGAGGAAGGGCGGCGTCCGCCGTCGAGCCGCACCCTGAAGCTGCCCGCGGAGGCCACGCCGGCCGAGCGGCTCGCCCGCTGCCCGCTCGACGGGTAGCGGGGCGGGTGGCGACGTCCACCACCTCCTCCCCGCCCACTGTGGAGACTCACGCCATGGGATGTGCGGCCCAGCGTCTCTAGCGTTCCGGCCATGACCAGTCAATTTCACTCAGCCTCCGCCTCCCCGGCGCCGGGCGCCGGGGCCGTGGACCTCAGGGGACGTACCGCCCTCGTCACCGGTGGCGGCAGCGGCATCGGGCGGGCCACCGCCGAGGCGCTCGCCGCCGCCGGGGCCCTGGTGCACGTGGTCGACCGGGAGGCGGAGAGCGCCAAGTCCGTCGCCGCCGCGATCGGCGGGGTGGCCCACGTCGTGGACCTGGCCGACGCGGAGGCGGTCGGGACGCTGCCGGCCGGGGTGGACGTCCTGGTCAACAACGCCGGGCTCCAGCACGTCTCGCCCATCGAGGAGTTCCCGCCGGCCCGCTTCGCGCTGATCCAGCAGGTGATGGTGACCGCCCCGTTCCTGCTGATGCGGCGGTGTCTTCCGCACATGTACGCCGCTGGGTGGGGGCGGATCGTCAACGTCTCCAGCATGCACGGGCTGCGGGCCAGCGCCTTCAAGTCCGCCTACGTCGCCGCCAAGCACGGCCTGGAGGGGCTGAGCAAGGTGGCCGCTCTGGAGGGCGCCCCGCACGGGGTGACCAGCAACTGCGTCAACCCCGGCTATGTCCGCACCCCCCTGGTGGAGGGCCAGATCGCGGGCCAGGCCGCCGCACACGGGATCCCGCCGGAGGAGGTCGTCTCCGGCATCCTCCTGGAGCGCTCCGCGATCAAGCGGCTGATCGAGCCCGCCGAGGTCGCGGCGGTCTGCCTCTGGCTCTGCGGCCCGCACACGGGATACATCACCGGCTCCTCGCTCCCCGTGGACGGGGGCTGGGGCGCTCACTGACCTCGCAGGGGTGCCGGGGCCTCGGATGCGGGGGATCATCGGAGTATGAGCGGCGATGATCCCCTGGCCCCGGCCGGAGAACCGGCCGGGCGGAGGCGGGCAGCGACGGCGGCAGAGGGTGCCGTGCCACCGGCCGGGTCCGTGGACCGGTCGGCCGGGCGGCAGCGGGCACGGCCGTGAACGAGGAACGTCTCCTGAGGCGGTACCAGGCGCTCATGGGCGCCGTGCCGCAGTCCGTGTGGGTGATGTCGCCCGACGGCGAGGTCACCCTGTTGGCGGGAGGCGGCATCGCCGAGAAGCTCTGGCACCCCGATGCCGGCACCTCGTGGATGGACGCCGTGCACCCCAAGGACCGGGACTGGTTCCAGCGGGCCTGGCGCGGGGCCACGCGGCAGCGATCCCCCCTCGACACGATCGTCCGGGTGCGGCTCGACGGCGACCTCGACCGCTTCCGCCACATCAAGATCGTCGCTGCGCCCGTCGTCGAGGGCGACGGGGAGGTCGAGTGGGTCGGCACCGCCACCGACGCGGAGGAGCACTGGCGCAGCCGTATGCGGGAGAAGCTGCTGGCCAGGATGGCGGCGGTGCCCGCGGCCCACGACCTCTCGGAGGCCTTCCTGACGACGGCGGCGGCCGTGGTGCCCGAACTCGCCGACGCCGTGGCCGTCTTCCGCGTACGGGACGGTGCCCGGGCCCTCGGGGGCTCGTCCGGCGCGTCGGCCGCGGCGTTGCCGGAGCGGGTGGGTCTCGCCCCCGGGCTGCCCGCCCTTCCCCCGCTGGACGCCGACTTCCTGCTCGGGCCGATCGCCCGGCGGGCCATCGACGCCCAGGAGGCGCGGCTGCTGGTCTTCCCGCCCGGCGGGCCCACCGGTGAGGGCCTCTCCGACGTCTCCGTACGGTGGTTGCGCGAGGCCGGGGCGACCGGCGTCGCCCTGCTGCCCGTGGTGGTGGACGGCCGGACCGTCGCGCTGGCGACCATCGCGACCTGCCGGGGCAACCCGCCGCCGGACGAGGCGGACCTCTCCCTGCTGCGGGACGTCTTCCAGCAGATGAGCGGGCCGCTGCGCCGGACGATGGAGTTGCAGAGCATCCGCGGTACGGCACTCGCGCTCCAGCAGTCCTTCCTGGCGCCGCCGCCGTCCGTCGCCGGTCTCGCCGTGGCCGCGCTCTACCACCCGGCGGACTCGGCGGCGGAGGTCGGCGGGGACTGGTACGACGCCGTCCGGCTCTCGGCCGACTCGCTCGCCCTGTCCATCGGCGACATCGCGGGCCACGACCTCGACGCGGCCACGGCGATGGGACGGGTCAACAGCATCCTGCGGGGACTCGCGTACGACAGTGGTCCGGCCGCGAGCCCGGCGAGGACGCTGAGCCGGCTCGACCGGATCGTCCAGGCGCTCGACAGCCCGTCGATGGTCACGGTGGTGCACGCGATCCTGCGCCGGAGGGAAGACGGCGGCTGGCGGATGGCCCTGTCCAACGCCGGCCACCCGCCGCCCCTGCTGATCCCGGCCGACGCGCCGGCACGGTTCCTGCACGGCCTCACGGCACCGGACCCTCCGCTGTGCGTCGTCGACCGCCTGACCCGCACCACGCTCCACGCGGCCCTGCGGCAGGGCGACACCCTGGTCTGCTACACCGACGGTCTGGTGGAGACACCGGACACGGACATCGCCGACAACCTCCGGCGCCTGCGCGAACGCTCCGACGCGCTGGCCCGCAGGGGCCTGGCGCTCCCGTCCCTGATCCGTGGTCTGCTGCCCCCGCCGCACCACCGCCGGGACGACATCGCCGTCATCGCCCTGCGGGCGGAGCCGGTCGGATGAGCGCCTGGGAGGACGGCAGCACCGTTTGCGGCCGGGAGAGCGCCTCCCTACCCTCGACGAAGCCGCCCCCGAAACCGCCCTCGAAGCCGTCCTCGGACGAAAGAAGCTCCGCATGAACGCGCCGCACGACCCCACGGCCGGTCTCGTGACCTCCCGCGCCCACTCCGCCCGGGTGTACGACTACATCCTGGGCGGCAAGGACCACTACCCCGCGGACATCGAGGCGGGCGACGCCATGTGCCGGCACTGGCCCGCCCTTCCCGTCCACATGATGGAGAACCGCCGGTTCATGCACCGCGCCGCCCGCTTCCTCGCGGAGGAACGCGGCATCCGGCAGTTCCTGGACATCGGGACCGGTCTGCCCACCTCCCCGAATCTGCACGAGGTCGTGCAGGAGGTGGCGCCTCAATCGCATGTGGTCTACGTCGACAACGACCCCATCGTCCTCGCGCACGCCCGCGCCCTCCTGCAGAGTTCTCCCGAAGGCGCCACCGCCTACGTGGACGCGAACATGCACGACCCGGACGCCATCCTGGGCAGTCCCGAGTTCCGCGAACTCATCGACCTGGACCGGCCCGTCGGTCTCATGGTCATCGGCATCATGCACTTCATCGAACCGCCGGACGACCGGCGGCTGGTCCGGCGCCTGCTGGACCCGCTGCCCTCGGGCAGCTTTCTCGCGATGACCATCGGCACGGCGGACTTCGCACCGGAGGAGGTCAACCGGGTGGCGCGGGAGTACCGCCGGCAGGGTATGCCCTTCGTCCTGCGCGACCTGCCCACCGCCGCCTCGTTCTTCGAGGGCCTGGAGCCGGCGGAGCCGGGGATCGCCCAGGTGCACACGTGGCACCCCGGCCCGGAGCAGGACGGCATCGACGGCCGGGACATCGCCATGTACGGAGCGGTCGCCCGAAAGCCCTGACCCCGGCGGGGCCCGCAGGGGTCACGGCCCGCTTGCCATGGTGGACGCGCTCACTCTCGCGCCCCTAACTATGGTGCTCCACCATATACGCCTCTGAACTGCGTGTTTCTACGGTATGGCGACACCGAATCGTCCCCGCACACGCCTGGAAGTGGTGCACATGGTCGCCGCAACTCCCTCCCCGAAACCCGCAGGATCCATCAGGCGCATCGTCGCGGCCAGCCTCGTCGGCACCACCATCGAGTGGTACGACTTCTTCCTCTACGGCTCGGCCGCCGCGCTCGTGTTCAACTCGCTCTTCTTCCCCAGCAGCGATCCGCTGGTCGGCACGCTGCTCGCGTTCCTGACGTACGCGGTCGGGTTCGCCGCCCGGCCGCTCGGCGGCGTCGTCTTCGGCCACTTCGGCGACAAGATCGGCCGCAAGAAGCTGCTCGTGCTCAGCCTGCTCATGATGGGCGGCGCCACCTTCGCCATGGGGCTGCTGCCCACCCACGCGAGCATCGGGGTGTGGGCGCCGATCCTTCTGACCGTCCTGCGCCTGGTGCAGGGCTTCGCGCTGGGCGGTGAGTGGGGCGGCGCGGTGCTGCTCGTCTCCGAGCACGGCGGCGACGAGCGGCGCGGCTTCTGGGCGTCCTGGCCGCAGTCCGGTGCGCCCGGCGGCAATCTGCTGGCGACCGGCGTCCTGGCGCTGCTCGCGGCCGTCCAGTCCGACGAGACGTTCCTCGCCTGGGGCTGGCGCGTCCCGTTCCTGCTGTCCGGCATCCTCGTCATGATCGGCCTGTGGATCCGGATCTCGGTCGAGGAGTCCCCGGTCTTCCTGGAGGCGCAGCGCAAGTCGGCCGAGGCGGCCGCGCAGGGGGAGAAGGAACAGCCCCCGGTCGTCGAGGTGTTCCGCAAGAGCTGGCGCGAGGTGCTCCTCGCGATCGGCACACGTTTCGGCGAGAACATCTCGTACTACATCCTCACCGCCTTCCTGCTCGTCTACGTGACCGTGCACCTGGACATGTCCAAGAGCGACGCCCTGAACGCCGTCCTGATCGGCTCCGCGGTGCACTTCGTCACCATCCCGCTGTGGGGTGCCCTGTCGGACCGGCTGGGCCGCCGCCCGGTCACCCTGATCGGCGCGGTCGGCATGGCGGCGTGGGCGTTCGGCTTCTTCGCGCTCCTGAACACCAGGTCGTTCCCCGTCATCGTCCTCGCGGTCACCCTCGGCCTGCTGCTGCACGGCGCGATGTACGGTCCGCAGGCGGCGTTCATCTCGGAGCTGTTCGACACCAAGGTCCGCTACTCCGGCGCCTCGATGGGCTCCCAGCTCGCCTCGATCATCGGCGGCGCCCTCGCCCCGCTGATCGCGGTCGAACTGCTCAAGGACTACGAGTCGTCCGTCCCGATCTCCGTCTACCTCTGCCTCGCCTCCCTGGTCACCGCGGTGACGGTCTGGGTGGCCAAGGAGACCCGCGGCCGCGACCTCACCCGGGACGGCCTGGACCACTCCGTCCCGGCCCAGCGGACCGCGACCGTCAAGGACTCGGTGCCCCTCGGCCGCTGATGCCCCCGCCCTCCCGCGCGCCGCACCGCGTCCCACGGTGCGCGGGAGGGCTCTCCCCGTTGCCCGCTCGGCCCCTCACGGGAGGCGATCACCGTATGCTCACCGGCGTGACACGCCCCGCCCAGCACTCCGCGCCCGCCCTGCGCCGGCTCCTCGACCTGCTGGCGCAGGGGGCGGCGGCCGAGGAGTTCGACCGGCCGGCCGCCGATGCCCGGCAGGCCGGCGCCTCCGCCGCCGAGCTGGCCGAGATCGCCGAGGCCGCCGCCGTGGCGCTGCGCATCCGGCGCACGCTCGGCCAGCACCGGGTGCGCGAGGCCCAGCTCACCGCCCTGTTCGACACGGCCAGCGACCTGGCGGCCCTGCGGGACCTGGACGCCGTGCTGCGGGCCATCGTCCACCGGGCGAGGCTGCTGCTCGGCACCGACGTCGCCTACCTCTCGCTCAACGACGACGCCGCGGGCGACACGTACATGCGGGTCACCGACGGGTCGGTGGCCGAGGCGTTCCAGCGGGTACGGCTCGGCATGGGCGAGGGGCTGGGCGGACTGGTGGCCCAGACGGCCCGCCCGTACGCGACCGGGGACTACCAGGCCGACACCCGGTTCCACCACACCACCACCATCGACAGCGCGGTCCTGGACGAGGGCCTGCGGGCCATCCTCGGCGTTCCGCTGCGCCTCGGGGCCCGCATCATCGGCGTGCTGTACGCGGCCGACCGGTCGCCCCGCGAGTTCACCGCGACCGAGGTGGCGCTGCTGTCGTCGCTGGCCGATCACGCCGCGATCGCCATCGACGGGGCCCGGCTGCTGGAGGAGACCCGGGCCGCGCTGGTCGACCTGAACGCCGCGTCGGAGACCATCCGGACGCACAGCGAGGCGATGCGCCGGGCCGAGGAGGCCCACGACCAGCTCACCGACCTGGTGCTCCGGGGCGGCGGGGCCGACGACGTCGCGGCGGCGCTCGCCGACATCCTGGACGGCGGGATCCTCATCCACGACGCGGACGGCGCGGAGCTGGCCCGGGCCCGCGCCGAGCCGCTGCCGCAGCCGATCCCGGCGGTGTCGGCGTCCCGGGCCCGGGGGCGGGCGGTGCCGCTGGACGGCACCTGGGTCTGCGCGGTCCTCGCGGGGCCCGAGCTGCTCGGCTCCATCGCGCTGACCGGCCGGGCCGGGCTCGCGGACGCCGACCGGCTGCTGTTCGAGCGGGCCGGCGTCGTCACCGCGCTGCTCATGCTGCTGCGCCGCTCGGTCGCCGAGACGGAGGACCGGGTCCGGGGAGAGCTGCTCGGCGATCTGCTCGCGCGCACCGGCGACCCGGGGACCCTGGCCGTGCGCGCCCGCAGGCTCGGCGTCAACCTGAACCGCCGGCACAGTGTGTTCGTCGCCCACAGCGAGGTGGCCCCCCGCCACCGGCTGCTGGCCGCGTCCGCCCGCAGCGCGCAGGCGCTCAACGGGCTGGCCGGGCTCCACCACGACCACGTGGTCCTGGTCGCGCCGTCCGACGCGCCGGGGCCGTCCGCGCAGGCGCTCGCGGCCGAGCTGGGCCAGGCGGTCGGCTTCCCGGTGACGGTGGGCGCGGCGGGCCCCGCCACAGGTCCGGCCGAACTGCCCGACGCACACCGCGAGGCCGGCCGCTGCCTCTCCGCGCTGCGCGCCCTGGGCCGCACCGGGAGCGGCGCGGCCGTCGCGGACCTGGGATTCATCGGCGTACTGCTGGGCGATCAGGCGGACCTGGGCGGCTATGTCCGGCGGACACTGGGGCCCGTGCTCGACTACGACAGCCGGCGCGGCACCGACCTCGTCACGACGCTGGACGCCTATTTCGCCGAGGGCGCGAGCCTGACCCGGACCAAGTCCCTGCTCCACGTGCATGTGAACACGGTGGTGCAGCGGCTGGAGCGCATCGGCCGGCTCCTGGGCCCGGACTGGAACTCGCCCGCCAGGACGCTGGAGATCCAACTGGCCCTCAGGCTCCACCGGCTGACACAGGGCCTGTGAGGGAACAGCCCCGTCCGGCCGGGGGCTCTCAGCCGTCCAGGCCCGCCGAGACCCGGCGCGAGGGCTTGAAGACGTACAGGTCGAGGATGTCCGGCGCGTCCGCGAGCCCCGGGCCGCCCGCCGCCGCCCAGGTCACGATGTCCTGCTCGGCGTGCTCGTCGTTGACCAGGCCCAGCCAGACCGGCCGGCCCCCGGCCCCGCGCCCCTCGGCGGAGGGCTGGACGACGATCACGTTGCCCTGCTCGCAGGCGTCCAGGCACTCGACCGCCCGGACGGTGGCGACGCCCTCCAGACCGGAGCGCAGCCGGGCCAGCTGGGCCGCGTGGTCGACGCCCGGGATCTTCCCGGTGCCGCAGCAGCAGCCCCGGCAGACGCTGACGGTGGGGCGGCCGGGTCCCTGGGCGGGCACGTCCTTGCGGCGGCGGCTCATCGGGGCACTTCCCGTCACGGAGAGAGGGCGACGTCAGGTGAGGACCACCGTCGGTCCGGGTGATCACCACGACTCTACCGAGGCGTCCGCCGTTCGAACACCAGCACCCTCTCCGGGCCGGGTGCGGTATCGTTGACGGCTGCGAAGGGGAGTAGCCCCGCAAACCGGTCGTCGACACACTGGAGCCCCCGGGTTCCCGGTGGCCGGGCTCGTGGATTCCGGGAGGGGTCCGCGGGCGGGCGAGACCTTCGGTCCTGTATGACACGTCCACGCCCTGTGGGCGCTGCCGTCATGCCGGGCCGAGTGGTCCTCCGAAAAGCCCGAGCGGCGCTTCGCGAAGATCCGGTGCCCGGCTCGCACAGAAAGCCACCCGGAATGCATCTCGACCTCCTGGCGATCATCACCGCCTTCGGGCTGATCTTCCTCGCGGAGCTCCCCGACAAGACGATGTTCGCGTCGTTGGCCATGGGCACGCGGATGCGCCCCCTCTACGTGTGGTTCGGCACGTCGTCCGCCTTCATCGTGCATGTCGCCATCGCCGTCGGAGCGGGCAGCCTCCTCGGGCTGCTGCCCGACTGGATCGTCAAGCTCGTCTCGGCCTCGCTCTTCGCGCTCGGTGCGTTCCTCCTGCTGCGCGGCAGCGGCGGGGACGACGATGACGAGACCGAGGTGAGGACGGTGACCGGTTTCTGGCCGGTCTACTCGACCGCGTTCATGGCGGTCTTCATCAGCGAGTGGGGCGATCTGACGCAGATCACCACCGCCAACCTCGCGGCGAGCAACGGCACCTGGTCCACGGCGATCGGTTCGGCCGCCGCCCTGATGTCGGTGTCGGCCCTGGCGCTGCTGGCGGGCAAGTTCATCGCGAAGCGCGTACCGCTGAAGACCGTGCAGCGCATCGGCGGTCTCTGCATGCTGGGCCTTGCCGTCTGGACGGCCGTGGAGATCTTCACCGGCTGAGGCCGCCGCGCGGCGGGGGCGTTCCGGTCCCGGTGCGCCCCCGCCCGCGGGTTTCGTGCGCCCCCGCCCGCGTTCAGAACAGGACCTGCGGCTCCTCCCCCGTACCGCCGCTCTCGAAGGCGAGGAGCCGCTGCTTGCGGTCCAGGCCGCCGCCGTATCCGGTGAGGCTCCCGGAGGCACCGATCACGCGGTGGCACGGGACGATGATCCCGACCGGGTTCTTGCCGTTGGCCAGGCCGACGGCCCGCGACGCGCCCGGTTTGCCGAGTCCCACGGCCAGTTCGCCGTACGTCCGGGTCTCGCCGTACGGGATCTTCAGCAGCTCCGCCCAGACGCTCTGCTGGAACGGGGTGCCCGCCAGGTTCAGCGGGAGGTCGAAGGCGGTGCGGTCGCCGGCGAAGTACTCGCCGAGCTGGCGGATCACCTCGCCGAAGGGCTCGGGGTCCGGTACCCCGAAGGTCTCCTCGGGCGGGCGGTGGCGCTGGTCGGTCATGTAGAGGGCCGACAGGACGCCGTCGGTGGCGACGAGCGTCAGCGGGCCGTACTGGCTGTCGACGACGGTGTGCTGCTTGGCGGGGGTCACGGGGGTCACGGGGGAGCCTCCTTCAGGCGGGCAGGTGGTTGATGGGGTGGTCGTCCACCGTCCAGAGGTACTGCACGGCGTACGCCCGCCAGGGGCGCCAGTCGGCGGCCCGTGCGGTGAGGGCGGCGGGCGTGGCCCGCAGGCCGAGCCGTTCGGCGGCGCGGCGGATGCCGAGGTCGGTGGGGAGGAAGGCGTCGGGGTCGCCGAGGGACCGCATGGCGATGGACTCGACGGTCCAGGGGCCGAAGCCGGGCAGCGCGGCCAGTTCGGCGCGGGCCCGTTCCCAGTCGGTGTCGGTGTCGAGCCGCAGCCGGTCCTCCGCGAGGGCGGCGACGAGCGTGGTGAGGGTGGTGCGGCGGGTCCGCGGCAGCGCGAGGGCCTCCGGGTCGAGCTCCGCCAGCGCCTGGGGGGTCGGGAAGAGGTGGGTGAGCCCGCCCTCGGGGTCGTCGACCGGGACGCCGTGGGCGGTGACCAGCCGGGCGGCGTGGGTGCGGGCGGCGGCGGTGGAGACCTGCTGGCCGAGCACCGCGCGTACGGCGAACTCCGCGCCGTCCACGGTGCGCGGCACCCGGCGGCCGGGGCCCGCGTCGACCAGCGGGGCCAGCAGGGGGTCGGTGCGCAGCTGTGCGTCGACGGCGACCGGGTCCGCGTCCAGGTCGAGGAGCCAGCGGCAGCGGCTGATGGCCCGGGTGAGGTCGCGGGGGTCGGTGAGGGAGAGCCGGCAGGCGATGTGGTCGGGCTTCGGGGTCAGGGCGACGACTCCGTGCCCGTACGGGAGGGTCAGCGTGCGCCGGTACGCGCCGTCGCGCCACTCCTCGACGCCGGGCACCGCGGTCGCGGCCAAGTGGCCGAAGAGGTTGCTGGGGTTGAGCGGGGCCCGGTACGGCAGGCGGAGGGCGATGACGCCGGGTACGGCGGTGGTCCGCGGGCTCCGGGCGGCGCGGGTCCGCAGATCGCCGGGGGCCAGGGCGAAGACCTCGCGGACTGTCTCGTTGAAGGTGCGGATCGAGGAGAAGCCGGCGGCGAACGCCACCTGGGCCATGGGAAGTTCGGTCGTCTCGATGAGCAGGCGGGCGGTCTGTGCCCGCTGGGCGCGGGCCAGGGCCAGCGGTCCGGCGCCCAGCTCGGCCAGTAGCTGGCGTTCGATCTGGCGGGCGGAGTAGCCGAGCCGGGCGGCGAGCCCGGGCACGCCCTCGCGGTCGACGACCCCGTCCTGGATGAGGCGCATGGCCCGGGCGACCGCGTCGGCGCGGGCGTTCCACTCCGGGGAGCCGGGGCTGGTGTCGGGGCGGCACCGCTTGCAGGCCCGGAATCCGGCCTGCTGGCAGGCGGCGGCGCTCGGGTAGAAGGTCATGTTGCGGGTCTTGGGCGGCACGACGGGGCAGCTGGGGCGGCAGTAGATCCGGGTGGTGAGGACCGCGGTGAAGAACCAGCCGTCGAAGCGGGCGTCCTTGGACTGGACGGCCCGCACGCAGCGCTCGGTGTCGGTGTGCATGGTTCCAGGATGGTTCACCGGTCAGGGGCTTGGCTGGCGGAAATCCGACACGGAGGTCGCGCGGAAATCCGACAGCCGTGCGACCGTCGGGGCCGCCCCGGGAGGGCGCGCGCTCAGCCGCGCATCGCGAGGACTTCCTCGAACTCCACGTACGCGTGCGCGTCGAAGAGCACGAAGCGCACCTCCTCGACCGGTTCCACGGTCTCCGCCAGGACCGTACGCACCGCGATCCGGGCCCCGTCGTCCATCGGCCAGCCGTAGATGCCGGTGGAGATCGCCGGGAACGCGATGGACTTGGCCCCCAACTCGGCTGCCAGGCGCAGGGATTCGCGATAGCAGGAGGCGAGCAGGGCGGACCGGTCCTGGGCGCTGGAGAAGACCGGGCCGACGGTGTGCACGATCCACCGCGCGTCGAGGCGTCCGGCGGTGGTGGCGACGGCCTGTCCGGTGGGCAGGCCCTTTCCGTAACGCGAGGCGCGCAGTTCACGGCAGGCGGCGAGGATGTCGGGTCCGCCGCGCCGGTGGATCGCGCCGTCGACACCGCCGCCGCCGAGCAGCGAGGAGTTCGCCGCGTTGACGATGACGTCGACGGACTGGTCGGTGATGTCGCCGCGGACCAGACGTACGGCGGGAGGGACAGAGGTGCTCATGCGGACATCATGCCGCGCGCCGGGGACCTTCGCCGCCCGGTCGGCATGGCCGGTCACCCGCCACGGCCGGGTGACCGCTTCAGGAGCCCGCCCGCAGGCGCCGCCATACGGCCTTGGCGGCGTGGTGACCGGACATGCCGTGCACCCCCGGCCCGGGCGGGGTGGCCGAGGAGCAGAGGAACACGGCGGGGTGCGCGGTGGCGTACGGGACGCGGGCGAGCTTGGGGCGGATCAGGGTCTGGAGGCCGGCGAAGGCTCCGCAGGCGATATCGCCGCCGATGTAATTGGCGTTGCGCGCGGCGAGTTCGGGCGGTCCGGCGACGGCGCGGGCGAGGACCAGGTCGCGGAACCCGGGGGCGAAGCGCTCCAGTTGGCGTTCGATGACGTCGGTGGCGTCGCCCTCCCAGCCGGCCGGGACATGTCCGTACACCCAGAAGACGTGGCGTCCTTCGGGGGCCCGTGAGGGGTCGGTCAGGGTGGGCTGGGCGGTGATGAGGAAGGGGGCGCCGGGGTCGCGGCCCTCGACCGCGGCCTTCAGCGCCGTGTCGATGGCGGTGGCGGTGGGGCCGATGTGGACGGTGCCCGCGCGGCGGGCCTCGGGCGCGGTCCAGGGGACGGGGCCGGACAGCGCGTAGTCGATCTTGAAGGCGGAGGCGCCGTACCGGTAGCGGTGGTAGGCGCTGCCGAGTCCGGCGATGCGGGCGAGGGCGGAGGGCGAGGTGTCGAAGATGTAGGCGCGGGCGGGCGGCAGTTCGTCCAGCCGCTTGACCTCGCTGTCGGTGCGGATCGTGCCGCCGTGTTCCCGGAGCAGGGAGGCGAGGGCGTCGGAGATGGCCTGGGAGCCGCCGCGCGGCACCGGCCAGCCGTTCTCGTGGGCGGCGAGCGCGAAGACGAGGGCGATGGCCGAGGTGGCGAAGCCGCTGGTGGGCGCAATGGCGTGGGCGGCGAGTCCGGCGAAGAGGCCGCGGGCCTTCTCGCCCTGGAAGCGCCGGGAGACCCAGGTGGCGGGCTGGAGGCCGAGCAGACCGAAGCGGGCCAGCCGGTACGGGTCGCGGGCAGGCTCTCCCAGGGGGTGCGCAGGAAGTCGGCGGCCAGGGTGTCCCAGCGGCCGAGGAAGGGGGCCATGAGGCGGCGGTAGGCGCCGGCGTCGGCGGCCCCCAGCGTCATGGCGCTCTCGCCGACGGAGCGGGTGAGGGCGGCGGCCGTGCCGTCGGGGAAGGGGTGGGCGAGGTCGACCTCGGGGTGCAGCCACTCCAGGCCGTGCCGGGCCAGGGGCATCGCCCGGAACGCGGGCGAGCCGATCCCGAGGGGGTGCACGGCGGAACACGGGTCGTGCCGGAATCCGGGGAGGGTCAGCTCCTCGGTGCGGGCTCCTCCACCGATGGTGTCGTGCGTCTCGTGGACCTCCACGGAGAAGCCCCGGCGGGCCAGTTCGGCGGCGGCGGTCAGTCCGTTGGGCCCGGCGCCCACCACGACCGCATCGAGCATCGACGGCACCTTCGGACTCCTTCGTCGGCCGGCAGTCGGACCCCCAGGGTATGCGGCCCCACCGACAGCGCGGACGCGGACCCCCGCGGATGCGCGCGCCGTTCGGCCCGGTCCTCGGCGGCCCCGGCCGCCCGTTCCGGTCAGCCGCCCGCCCGCAGCGCCGTCAGGATCCGTGCGACGGTGGCCTTGTCGCGGGCCGCCGTGAACGGCAGGTCGTTGCCGCCCGCGATCCGGAACGGGACGCCCGCCAGGGTCGCCTGCGCGCCGCCCGCCTCGGTGACCAGGAGCAGTCCGGCCGCGTGGTCCCAGGCGTACTCCCAGTTGAACGCGATGCCGTCGAGGTCCCCGCGTGCCACCGCGAGGTACTCCAGGCCCGCCGAGCCGCAGGGCCGGGCCGCGATGCCTTCGGTACGCAGGCCGAGCAGGGCCCGCTTCTGGGCGTCGGTGGTGTAGTCGGGGTGCGACATCGCCACGTCGAGGACCGCACCGGGGGCGGGCGCTCCGGCGCGTATCGGGGCGCCGTTGAGGGTGGCGCCCCGGCCGCGCACGGCGACGGCCATCTCGCCGAGGACCGGTGCGTACGTCCAGGAGGCGTGGATCTCGCCGTGCTGGGCGAGGGCCACCAGCGTGCAGAAGCCGGCCTCGCCGCGGACGAACTGGCGGGTGCCGTCGACCGGGTCGACGATCCAGACGGGGGCGTCGCCGCCGAGGGCGTCGTAGACCGCCGGGTCGGCGTGGACGGACTCCTCGCCGACGACGACCGAACCGGGCAGCAGCTTGGTGAGGGCGGCGGTGAGGTGTTCCTCGGCCAGCCGGTCGGCGGCGGTGACCAGGTCGTGCGGGCCGCTCTTCTCGATGATCTCGTGAGCGGCGAGTTTCCGGTGGCGGGGCACGATCTCGGCAGCGGCGGCGGCGCGCACGGCGGCCTCGACCTCGGCCAGCGGTCCGGTGTTCCCGGCGGTCCCGTACAGGAAGTCATCGATCATGGCTCCACCCAATCACGGCCGCCCGGCGAGGCTGCCACCCAGCCACCGTCACGGCCCGCCCGTCCCGTCCGGCGCTTGAGGACGGAACGGTTGCGGGGTGTTCGCCGCGCTCACAGGAGGCGTGCGCCTCGGGGACGCCCGTGCCGATCGCCTCCCCGGCGCTCTACGACGGTTTCCCCGGCTCGATCCGTACGCTCCTGGGGTCCGAGGTCGTCGCGGGAACACCGGCGGCCGTCCCGCCGCACGCCCTCTCCGCCGTGGCCGACCGGGCGCTCACCACGCGCGGGCTGCCTCGATCAGCAGATCGCGCACCCGCGCCACCTGAGGGTTGACGGCGGAACCGGGGCGCTGCACGAGGTAGGCGGTGTTGATCGGCGGGTCCTCGGGGGCGTACAGCTCGACGAGGGCACCCGAGGCCAGCTCGGCCGCGCAGAGGTAGCGCGGCAGCACCGAGAAGCCCGCCCCGGCCACGACGGCGGCGAGTACCCCGCGCAGGTCGGGCACGGTGACGGCGGCCCGGCAGTCGAGGCGGCGGCCGAAGACATGACGCCAGTAGCGGCGGGCGATGGGCAGGTCCTCGGCGTACGTGACCAGGGGCAGGCCGTGCAGCACGCCCGGCCCCCGGGCGGCCAGGTCCTCCGGTCCCCCGGTGCGGGCGGCCCAGTGCGGGGCGGCCGTCAGCACGAACTCCTCGTCCATCAGCGGCACCGCGGACAGCGCCCGGCCGCGCGGCCGGGTGGTGGCGACGACCAGGTCGTGGCGGCCGGCCCGCAGCTCGTCCAGGAGCGGATCGGTGAGCCCCGTCACGGCGCGCAGCAGCAGCCCGTCCGCGACGATCGGAGCCAGCGCGGGCAGCACCCGCAGGCACATCAGCTCGGCGGGGCCCGCCAGGTGGACGGGGTCGGCCGGGCGCTCCCCGGCCGGGACCGTATCGCCCGTGACCTCGGCGAGGGCGTCCAGCGGGGCGACGACGCGGGCCGCCAGCTCGTCCGCATACGGCGAAGGGGCGACCCCGCGCGGCAGCCGCTCGAACAGCTCCCGGCCCACCTGCCGCTCCAGGGAGCGCATCTGGGCGGTGACGGCCGGCTGGGAGAGGCCGAGCAGCCGGGCTGCGGCGGTGAAGGACCCCGAGCGGTGCACGGCGAGAAACGTGCGCAGCAGATTCAGATCGGCCGGGCCCGGTGGCACGTCCGCCGGACGGCCCAGCTCCGCGAACCCATCAGGATCCTTATTCCTCATAGCTGCCAGGCTATTGGAAACCTATGAGTGATCCGGCCTACCGTCGCACAGGTCAGCACTTCCCGATCCCCGACCGACCCCTCGACACCCCTCTGATCTACGGAGATGTACGACATGGCAAAGATCCTTTTCGTGGTGACCGGCGCGGACCACTGGACCCTGGCGGACGGTACGAAGCACCCCACGGGTTTCTGGGCCGAGGAGGCCGTGACCCCGTACGAGACCCTCACCGCCGCCGGCCACGAGGTGGTCGTCGCCACCCCGGGCGGCGTCGTCCCGACCGTGGACCGCGGCAGCCTGGCACCCGAGGTCAACGGCGGCCGGGAAGGCGCCGACCGGGTCGCGGCCGCGCTCGACGCGTTCGAGGAGCTGCGGCGGCCCGTCGCGCTGGAGGACGTGGATCTGGACGCGTACGACGCGGTGTTCTACCCCGGCGGCCACGGCCCGATGGAGGACCTCGCGGTGAACGAGGCCTCCGGCCGGCTGCTCACCGCCGCGCTGGCCTCGGGGAAGCCGCTGGGTGTGGTCTGCCACGGTCCGGCGGCGCTGCTCGCCGCGACCGGCCCCGACGGCGAAAACGCGTTCGCCGGGTACCGGCTGACCGGCTTCACCAACGCCGAGGAGAGCCAGGCGGGCCTCGCGGAGAAGGCCAAGTGGCTGCTCCAGGACCGGCTGGTGGCGGCGGGCGCGGAGTTCCAGGAAGGTGAGCCCTGGGCGCCGTTCATCATCACCGACCGCAACCTGATCACCGGTCAGAACCCCGCGTCGTCCGCCCCGTTGGCCGCCGAACTG
Organism: Streptomyces sp. S063; assembly: GCF_002832675.1. NCBI lineage: Bacteria > Bacillati > Actinomycetota > Actinomycetes > Kitasatosporales > Streptomycetaceae > Streptomyces > Streptomyces sp. S063. The sequence goes on along the minus strand of NZ_CP021707.1, from coordinate 6,609,175 downwards.
GTCGACCGGCTCGGCTGACCGCCCACTCGGCGACCGGGTCCGTTCAGATCCAGTCCTGCCGCGCGGGGGGCTCGCAGAGTTCCAGCACCACCTCGCCCGTCTCCGGCTCGTCCCCGGAGACGGGCCGGACGCGTGCGCCGACCGTCACCAGGTGCGGGGCCGCCCCCACGATCCGGCAGCGGAAGACGAAGCCCTCGGAGAACCGCACCAGGGACTCGTTGCGCGCCGCCTCGGTGTAGCGGTGGATGACGGCGGTCCGGACGATGACGCCGTCGCCGGTGGTGCGTTCGGGCTCCAGTTCGCTGGACGCGCACACCGGGCACAGCAGCCGCCGGAAGGAGGCGGTGCCGCACCAGCGGCAGCGGTGGTAGGCAAGGCCGCACTCCTCGTGCGCCTTCTGGACGGTACCCATTCCTGTCTGGGACACGGCTCGACCCCCTGCGCTCGACTCGGACGCGCCGCACCTGCACTGCCGGCGCGTCCGCACCATATGGCACTGAGTGCCGGGCCGTAAAGGCACTGAGTGCCCATTGATACTCAGTTCTCGCCGACGGCCGACTCGATCTGCTGCACGACGCGCCACATCGGGGTGCCTTTCCGCGCGACCATCACCACCACCTCACCGTCGCCGTCACCGCCGCCGGAGACCGCCAGGGGAACAGCCGGGACGGCGGGGCCGGCAGAGGCCTCGGGGGCGGCCGGGACGGCTGAGGCGGTGGGCCGCCCCCACACCTCGCGCACCAGGGCGAGCGCGTGGTCGACCGCCGCCTCGGGATCCCCTCACCGCCCGAGCGCAGCCACAGCCGCAGCCCGTTGTTGTGCGCGGCGACCACGGACGCGGCGATCACCTCGGCCCGCAACGCCCCGTCGCCGTCCGCGCCGAACCGGCTCCGCAGATGCCCGGCGAGGGTCTGCTCGTAGCGGCGCACCACGGACAGCTCGTACGTCCGCAGCCCCGGCACCTCCCGGGTGAGGCGGTAGCGCTGCACGGAGAACTCGGGGTTGGCCGCGTACATCCGCAGCACGATGCGCGCCGCATCGGCCACCGCGCCGACCGGATCACCGTCGTCGGCGGTGGCCAGGAATTGGGTCATCTCCGCCAGGCAGCGCTCATGGTCCGGGAAGACCGCGTCCTCCTTCGACGGAAAGTAGCGGAAGAACGAGCGCCGGCCCACCCCGGCCCGCGCCACGATGTCGTCCACGGTCGTCCTCTCGAAGCCCCGCTCGAGAAAGAGCTGGAAGGCGGCCTGCGCCAGCACCTCCCGCATGGGTGCCTTCTTCTCGGGTCCTCGCGCCTCGCTCATGCGGCGAAACGTAGCACCGGAGGACGGGTTTTGGCACTCGGTACCTTTACAGAGGGTACTGAGTGCCATAGTCTCCTCATCAGTACGAATGACACCCAGGTGGGACCACACCCAGGTAGGCAGGAGAGCCGGCGTGAGCTTGAGGATCGTTGTCTGTGTGAAGTACGTGCCCGACGCGACCGGTGACCGGCGTTTCGCCGATGACCTGACGCTGGACCGTGAGGATGTCGACGGTCTGTTGTCGGAGCTGGACGAGTACGCGGTCGAGCAGGCGTTGCAGATCGCGGACGAGGCGGACGATGCGGAGGTCACCGTGGTGACGGTGGGTCCGGAGGATGCCAAGGACGCGTTGCGCAAGGCGTTGTCGATGGGTGCGGACAAGGCGGTTCACGTCGAGGACGACGATCTGCACGGCACGGATGTGATGGGTACGTCGCTGGTGCTGGCGAAGGCGGTCGAGAAGACCGGTTATGACCTGGTGATCTGCGGTATGGCGTCGACGGACGGTGTGATGGGTGTGCTGCCGGCGCTGCTGGCGGAGCGGCTGGGTGTGCCGCAGGTGACGCTGTTGTCCGAGGTGTCGGTGGCCGGGGGTGTGGTGACCGGGCGGCGTGACGGTGACACGGCGACGGAGCAGCTCGAGGCGTCGTTGCCGGCGGTGGTGTCGGTGACCGACCAGTCGGGTGAGGCGCGTTACCCGTCGTTCAAGGGGATCATGGCGGCGAAGAAGAAGCCGGTGGAGTCGCTGGATCTGGAGGATCTGGGGCTGGAGGCGGACGAGGTGGGTCTGGCGGGTGCGTGGACGGCGGTCGACTCGGCGACGGAGCGTCCGGCGCGGACGGCGGGCACGATCGTGAAGGACGAGGGTGAGGGCGGCAGGCAGCTCGCCGAGTTCCTCGCGGGCCAGAAGTTCATCTGATCCCGCGCGTGCGGTCCTTCCTCCTTCTTCCCCTCCCTCTCTTCTTCTCGTCTGGAGTGCGTTGTCATGGCTGATGTTCTGGTTCTGGTCGATCATGTGGATGGTGCGGTCCGTAAGCCGACCCTGGAGTTGCTGACGCTGGCGCGTCGGATCGGTGACCCGGTCGCGGTCGCGCTGGGTGCGGGTGCGGGGGCGACCGCGCCGGTGCTGGGTGAGCACGGTGCGGTGAAGGTGCTGACCTCGGAGGCTGCGGAGTTCGCGGACTACCTCGTGGTGCCGAAGGTGGATGCGTTGCAGGCGGCGTTCGAGGCCGTCTCGCCGGCGGCGGTGCTGGTGGTGTCCTCCGCGGAGGGCAAGGAGATCGCGGCGCGTCTGGCGCTGCGGATCGGGTCGGGCATCATCACCGACGCCACCGATCTGGAGGCGGGGGACGGGGGTTTGGTGGCGACGCAGGCGGTGTTCGCCGCCTCGTACACCACCAGGTCCCGGGTCTCCCGGGGTGTTCCGGTGATCACGGTGAAGCCGAACTCGGCGCCGGTCGAGCCGGCCGCGGCGGCGGGTGCGGTGGAGGCGTTGTCGGTGTCGTTCGGTGAGGGCGCGACGGGTACGAAGGTCACCTCCCGGACGGCGCGGGAGTCGAGCGGGCGTCCGGAGCTGACCGAGGCCGCGATCGTGGTCTCGGGGGGCCGTGGGGTCAACGGTGCGGAGAACTTCCCGCTGATCGAGGCGCTGGCCGACTCGCTGGGGGCTGCGGTGGGCGCGTCGCGTGCGGCGGTCGACGCGGGCTGGTACCCGCACACCTCGCAGGTCGGGCAGACGGGCAAGTCCGTCTCCCCGCAGCTGTACATCGCCTCGGGGATCTCCGGTGCCATCCAGCACCGGGCGGGGATGCAGACCTCGAAGACGATCGTCGCGATCAACAAGGACGCCGAGGCCCCGATCTTCGAACTCGTCGACTACGGCGTCGTCGGCGACCTCTTCACCGTCGTTCCCCAGCTCACCGAGGAGATCAACACCCGCAAGGGCTGACCTCCTGGTGCACGGACGTGGCCGGGCCGCACGGTGAACCCCACCGCGCGGCCCGGCCGCGTCTGTCAGCTTCGGTCTTCGGCCGGACGCGCCGAGGGAGCCCGGTCGTCCCCGTCCCGGTCCTGTGTGCCGAGGCCGAACGTGGTGAACGCCGTGCGCTCCGGCAGCGGGTAGAACTCCTTGCCCGTCAGCGCGTTGACGATGACGGCGGACCGCCAGGCGGCCAGGCCCAGATCCGGTGTGCCGACGCCGTGCGTGTGCCGTTCGGCGTTCTGCACGAAGACGGAACCGGCGATCTCCGGTGCCAGTACCAGCCGTTGGGCCGCGTCGACCTGTGGACGTCCCGCCTCGTCGCGCACGACGTACGGGTCGAGGGCGGCGAGCAGCGTGTCGACGGGGCGCTCCCGGTAGCCGGTGGCGAGGACGACGGCGTCCGTGACGAGTCGGCCCTTCACCTCCTGCTGGCCGTGCTCGACGCTCAGTTCGACGCGCCCCTCCCCCGTGGTGGCGGCCCCGGTGACCTCGATGCCGGGGGTCAGGGTGACGTCGGGCCAGTCGCCGCCGAGGCTGCGCCGGTACAGCTCGTCGTGGATGTCCCCGAGCGTGTCCCCGCTGACGCCCTTGTAGAGCTGCCACTGGCGGGGCAGGAGCCGGTCCCGGGTGGCCTGCGGGAGCCCGTGGAAGTAGCGGGTGTAGTCGGGGGTGAACTGCTCCAGGCCGATCTTGCTGTACTCCATGGGCGCGAAGGCCGGCGTACGGGCCAGCCAGGTCAGCCCCTCCGCCCCCTCGGGCCTCGATCGCAGCAGGTCCAGCAGGACTTCGGCGCCCGACTGGCCCGAGCCGACGACGGTGATGTGGCGGGCGGCCAGCAGCCGGTCGCGCTGGGCGAGATAGTCCGCCGAGTGCAGCACGACGGAGGCAGGGTCCCGGACCAGCTCCCGCAGCGGCTCGGGGACATGGGGTGCCGTGCCGACGCCGAGGGCGAGGTTACGGGCATGGGCCAGCCCGGTCGTCAGGGCCTCCCCGTCGGGGTCGAGCCGGGTGAACTCCACGGCGAACGCGCCCTGTCCAGGGTCCCAGGCGACCGTCTCGACGCGGTGGCCGAAGCGGGTGGAGGGCAGTTCGGTGCTCACCCAGCGCAGATAGTTGTCGAATTCCGAGCGGTGGATGTGGAAGCGCTCGGCGAAATAGAACGGGAAGAGCCTGCGGCGGACCTTGATGTAATTGAGGTACGACCAGGGGCTGGTGGGCTCGACGAGGCTCACCAGGTCCGCCAGGAAGGGCACCTGGAGGGTCGCGCCCTCGATGAGCAGCCCGGGGTGCCAGTGGAAGGCTGCCCGCTGCTCGTGAAAGGCGGCGCGCAGCCCCGGGACACCGTCGGCGAGTGCGGCGAGCGAGAGGTTGAAGGGCCCTGCCCCCACCCCCAGCAGGTCGAGGGGCGGCGTGCGCGGTCCGGGTGTCATCGGGTTCCTCCGGCGGGGGTCGCGAGTACGGCGAGGGTCGGTCCCGGGCGAGTCGTGCGCATCGTCGACGTCATGGCGACAGCCTTTCCGTCCCGGAGGCCCCGGTACCGTGGGCCGCCGGGGCTTCGGACGCTCCGCGGTCCGCGGCCGATGCGCTCACGGCGCGGTCCGCCGCCGCCGTGACGAGGTCGAGCAGCGGGAGCAGATCGGCCGTCACGGCGTTCGGGTGCAGCAGGGTGGCCTTCAGCCAGAGGCGGTTGTGGCCGTCCCCGTCCTCCGCCACCGCCCGCCCGAGAACGGCGCGTCCCTCGGCGAGCAGGGTGCGGCGGACCACGGCGACCACGGCGTCGCCCGCCTCGTCGTCCAGCGTGTCGGCCGCGGCAGGGCGGAACAGCACGGTACTGATCCCGATCCCGCCGGGGCGCAGGCGGAGTTGAGGGTGCTTTTCAACGGCCCGGCCGAACTCATGGGCCGTCCGTACGCAGTGCTCCACCAGTTCCCCGAGCCCCCGACGCCCGAGAGCCCGGAAGGTGACCGCCATCTTCAGGGCGTCGGGGCGTCGGGTGGTGCGGATCGAGCGGCCCAGCAGGTCCGGGAGGCCGGCCTCGGTGTCGTCGTCGGCGTTGAGGTAGTCGGCGCGCAGGGCCAGCGGGGCGAGCATCCCGGCGTCGGCGACGGCCAGCACCCCGGCGGCGACGGGCTGCCAGCCGAGTTTGTGCAGGTCGAACGTGACGGTGGCGGCGCGCTCCAGGCCCGCGAGCTGTGCGGCCAGGCGGTCGCTGAACAGCAGCGGACCGCCGTACGCGGCGTCGACGTGGAGCTGGGCCGTGTGCCGTTCGGCGATGCGGGCGATCTCCGGCAGCGGGTCGATGCGCCCCTCGTCGGTGGTCCCGGCGGTGGCGACGACCAGGATCGGTGCTCCGGCGAGCCCGGTCAGGGCACGGTCGAGGGCGGCCGGGTCGATCCTGCCGTTGTCGCAGGCGACGACCGTGGGGGCGGGCAGGCCGAGCATCCAGGCGGCGCGGTGGACACTGTGGTGGGCGTTGGCGCCGGTCACCACCCGCAGCGGGCCGCCTGCCGTCCGTTCCCGGGCGAGGAGCAGGGCGACCAGGTTGGACTCGGTGCCGCCGCTGGTGATGAGCGCGTCGGGGGCGGGGGCGCTCGGGTGGACGAGGCGGGCCAGGGCGGCCGTGGTCAGCTTCTCGATCACCCCGGCTGCGGGCGCCTGGTCCCAGGAGTCCATGGAGGGGTTGAGGGCCGCCGCCGCCAGGTCCGCCGCGACGGCCACGGCGAGGGGCGGGCAGTGCAGATGGGCGACGCAGGCGGGGTCGGCCGGGTCCGCGGCCCCTTCCGCGACCGCGCGCACGAGGTCCCCGAGCGCGACCTCGGGTCCGATGCCCTCCTCCGGCAGGACCGGGGAGCAGAGGGCGCGCGTGTCCTGCTCCACGGCCTCGGGCCCTCCGGCGGGCAGCGGGCCACCCCGGGCCGGGGCGGCCTCCGCCAGGGCGTCCAGGACGACGGCGGTGAGGGCCCGCAGGTGTTCCGGCCCGTGCGCACCGCCCGCGACGCGTCCTCCCCGTACGCCTTCGCCACCACCAGGAGCCGTCGGCGTACCGGAGCTCACGCCCAACTCCGCACGTTTCGCGCAGTGTTCACCGGGTGGCGGAGGCGGAGCAGACGGCATGGCGAGGACCTTCTGTCGGGGTGCGGACGAGGCGCACGGCAGCGGGGCCGCGCGGGCGGCCCCTGAGGCGGAAAGATCCACCACCGGGGCTCGGCGGTTAGGTTAACCTAACTTCGGGGGTGTGGATGATGCGTGACCCGCCCGCTCGGGAGGCTGCTTCGCGTACGAGGGGCCCCAGTTGCCGGATTCCGACTCCGCCGCCCGGCGTAGTGCGTCCGTCGGTCCCAGCAGTTCGGCCGGCAAACAGCCGGAGCGGACGCCCGGTTCCCACCGGTGCACCTGGACGGCGACGGCGGCCGGGGCGAGGGTGTCGAGCGGCAGCAGGGTGCGGGGCCCGGCGAGTTCGCGCACGCGCCGCGGGGACGGGTCGTCGTGGCGCATGCCGTGCCACCGCCCCGCCGCCCTTCGGTCCGAAGCGGCACGCTATCAGCGGGCTCGGACACACCGGTGCGGATGGGCACCCGGTGCGGGAGCGACGGTGGCCGCTCCCGCACCGGGCCCGGATCACGCCGCTTCGGTGGGCAGCTCCGCGCGGATCCCCCGCGCGGCGGCGACCAGGTTCTCCAGGGAGGCCCGGATCTCGGGCCAGCCACGGGTCTTCAGGCCGCAGTCGGGGTTCACCCACAGGCGCTCGGCCGGGATCGCCTCAAGTCCCTTGCGGAGAAGGGCCGCTGCCTCCTCGGTGCTGGGGATGCGGGGTGAGTGGATGTCGTAGACGCCGGGTCCAGCCTCGCGCGGGTAGCCGTGGGCGGCCAGCTCGCGGGCGACCTGCATGTGGGAGCGGGCGGCTTCCAGGCTGATGACGTCGGCGTCGAGGTCGTCGATGGCCTGGACGATGTCGCCGAACTCGGCGTAGCACATGTGGGTGTGGATCTGGGTGTCCGGCCGCACTCCGGCGGTGGCGAGCCGGAAGGACTCCGTCGCCCACTCCAGGTACCCGGCATGGTCGGCGGCGCGCGGCGGGAGTGTCTCGCGCAGCGCGGGTTCGTCGACCTGGATCACCGAAGTCCCGTTCGCCTCCAGGTCATTGACCTCGTCGCGCAGGGCGAGGGCCACCTGGCGGGCGGTCTCGCCGAGCGGCTGGTCGTCGCGGACGAAGGACCAGGCGAGCATGGTGACCGGCCCGGTGAGCATGCCCTTGACGGGGCGGTCGGTGAGCGACTGCGCGTACGCGGTCCAGCGCACGGTCATCGGCTCGGGGCGCGAGACGTCTCCGGCGAGGACCGGCGGGCGGACGTAGCGGGTGCCGTAGGACTGGACCCAGCCGTGCTGGGTGGCGAGGTAGCCGGTGAGCTGCTCGGCGAAGTACTGCACCATGTCGTTGCGTTCGGGCTCGCCGTGCACCAGGACGTCGATCCCGGCCTTCTCCTGGAAGGAGAGGACCTCGCGGATCTCGTCCTTGATGCGCTCCTCGTACCCGGCCTCGTCGATCCGGCCCGTCCGCAGATCCGCCCGCGCCGTGCGCAGTTCGGAGGTCTGCGGGAACGAGCCGATGGTGGTCGTCGGCAGCAGCGGCAGCCGGAGGTGGGCCCGCTGGGCGGCGGTCCGCTCGGCGTACGGATGGGAGCGGCGGCCGTCCGCATCGGTGATGGCCGCCGTACGGGCGCGTACGGCCGGATCGCGGGTGATCGCGGCGGAGGCGCGGGCGGCCAGGTCGGCGCGGTTGGCGGCGAGTTCGGCGGTGATGGCGTCCGTGCCGGCGGTCAGACCGCGGGCCAGGACGACGATCTCCGCCGTCTTCTGCTTGGCGAAGGCGAGCCCGCGGGCGATCTGCGGGTCGATGTCCCGCTCGGCCTTCGCGTCCAGCGGGACGTGCAGCAGGGAGCAGGAGGCGGAGACGTCGACCTGGCCGGCGAGACCGAGCAGGGTGCCGAGGGTGGCGAGGGACTTCTCGTAGTCGTTGATCCAGATGTTGCGGCCGTTGACGACACCGGCGACCAGTCGCTTGCCGGGCAGCCCCCCGGCCGCCGCGAGGTCGTCGAGGTTCCCGGCGCCGGTCTCGGTGAAGTCGAGTGCCAGCCCGTCGACGGGGGCCTTGGCCAGGACCGGCAGGGCCTCGCCGAGCCGCCCGAAGTAGGAGGCCACCAGCAGCTTGGGCCGGTCGGTGTGGCCGCCGAGGTCGCGGTAGGCGCGGGCGGTGGCGCTGAGCTCGGCCGGGGTGCGGTCCTGGACGAGGGCGGGCTCGTCGAGCTGCACCCACTCGGCGCCCGCCGCACGCAGGTCGGCGAGGACCTCGGCGTACATGGGCAGCAGCCGGTCCAGCAGGGTCAGCGGCTCGAAGTCGGCGGCCACACCGGGGGCCGCCTTGGCGAGCAGGAGATAGGTGACGGGGCCGACGAGGACCGGGCGCGGGATGTGGCCGAGCGCGAGGGCCTCCTTGAACTCCGCGACCTGCTTGGCGGAGTCGGCGGTGAACACCGTGTCCGGACCCAGCTCGGGCACCAGGTAGTGGTAGTTCGTGTCGAACCACTTCGTCATCTCCAGCGGCGCGACGTCCTGCGTGCCGCGGGCCATGGCGAAGGAGCCGTCGAGGGCGTCGGCGCGGACCGCGTCGCGGTGCCGCTCGGGGAGAGCGCCGACCATGACACTGGTGTCCAGGACATGGTCGTAGTACGAGAAATCACCGGTCGGCACTTCGTGGACACCGGCCTCGGCGAGCTGCTGCCAGGTAGCCCGGCGCAGGTCGGCTGCGGTCTGCCGGAGGGCGTCGGCGCTGACGCGGCCCTTCCAGTAGCCCTCGATGGCCTTCTTCAGTTCACGGTTCCGACCCTGGCGGGGGTAGCCGTACACGGTGGCCCGTGCTGCCGCGGCTGCGGGCTTCGCTGTCACGTGACTCTCCTTCGCGAGCGTGTCTGCGGTGCAGACCCCGGGACGGGACGCGGACGCGAAGGGATGACACATCGGGCGGACACCGGACACGTCGAACTGTGCCCGTCCACCTGATGGTTACGCCGACCCACCCACGAGGTCACCGAGATCTCCGCACGCGAACGGTCGCGTGCGGGCAACGGGCAGGTCTTCGGACTCGCGGGCACGTCTGCCGGGGCAGACACCTAATGGCCGTCGCTTCCCGGGCCCGGTCGGGCCCAGTGCGTATGACGGCGGTCGTTCCCACTCACCGCTGCGGGGCAGTCCCGGATTCCCACCGGGTTCCCTCTTACGACACCCTGCCTGGCGGACAGGGCGAACCAGCTGCACCGGTCAGCCTAAGGGGACGACCGCCGGGCGCACACCGTCGTTCGCACTCCGGACGGTGAGGTGGGACACGGGGCGGCCCTTTCCGGCCGTCCGCGCCCCGCGCCGCCCGGTGGTGGTCCGGTGCGGCGGCGCGGGACGCCGTGCGATACACCGGCACACCGGCCGATCTCCCGCAGCCCCAGCCGCGGAGAACTTCCAGCACCACCGCGCAGACGGTTCTGCCCGGTGGTGGGCGTCATGGGTTCCCCGATCGTTCGGCTGTTCGCCACCCGCTCCCTGACCGCCGGTCAGATCATGCGTCTCGACTGTGCGGAGGCAGTGACCCAGATGTAACCGAATGGCGTAGGGGAATGCGGAACCACGGAGCGTCACAAGCCGTTCTTCTTCCCACTACACGGCCCGCCGATCCCCGGCGGTGCCGATCGAGGAACGGAAAACGTCATATGAAGAAGACAGTTGGGTGGGCCCAGGACGGCGACGACTGGACGATCACCGTGAACGGCACGCAGTACCGCGCCATCGAGCGGCCGACAGGCGGCCGGGTGGACAACTACCTGGTCCGGGGTGACGATCTGAGCGCCGAGTGCCCGAGCCTCGGCCATGGACTGGGCGTCATCCGGGAGCACGAGTCCCGGCGCTGACCCGGGACCGTCAGCCGAGCGGGCCGCCCACCGAACCGTCCGTGCCGTCCGCCGGGCGGCCCGCCGCCTCCTCGTCGCCCGCCGACTTCTCGTCGCGCGGCCCCTGCCGCAGCAGGTAGGTGTCCATGATCCAGCCGTGCCGTTCGCGGGCCTCCGCGCGCACACGGCTGATCTCGCCGGCCACCTCGTCGAGCGGGCCGGAGACCAGGATCTCGTCGGGGGTCCCGATGTACGCGCCCCAGTGGATCCACAGGCCCCGGCCCGTCAGATGGGTGAAGGTCTCATGGCCGTCGAGCATCACGACGATGTCGCCGTCGTCCTCGGGGAAGCCCTGGGCCAGCCGTCTGCCGGGGGTGATGTGGATGGGGCGGCCGACCTGGTTCAGGGTGACGCGGTGCCGGGCGGCGAGGGCGGAGACGCTGCTGATGCCGGGAATCACCTCATGGCCGAACTCCACCGTGCCGCGCCCCCGGATGTCGTCGAGGACGGCGAGCGTGCTGTCGTACAGCGCCGGATCGCCCCACACCAGGAAGGCTCCGCACTGCCCCGGTGCCAGCTCCTCGATGATCAGGCGTTCGCAGATGTCCGCACGGCGGTGACGCCAGTCGTGCACCGCCGAGGTGTAACGCGCGGCATCGCCCTGAGTACGGTCGCGCCACGGGTCGTCGGCCTCCACCACGCGGTAGGGGCCGGTGAGATGTTCGTCGAGGATGTCGCGCCGCAGCCGGGTCAGTGACTCCTTCTCCTTGCCCTTGCCGAGCACGAAGAACACGTCGGCCCTGCGCATGGCCTTCACCGCGGCGAGGGTCAGATGGTCGGGGTCGCCCGCGCCCATGCCGATGACGAGGAGGTGCCGGGGGGCTTCGCTGACGTCTGCGGTGTCTGCCATGTCTGCCGATCATGCCAGGACTGGAGCGTGCTCCGCCGACGAGGAGTCCGCGCTGCCATCCCCCAGCCCTCCGACCAGATCTGCCACCGCTTGCGAGACCGACCACTCGCCTTCGACGCCGAGGTACGCAAGCAGCGCAACGCGGTCGAGCGATGCACCAACCGGCTCAAGCACTGGCGCGGCCTGGCCATGCGGACCGACAAACTCGCCATCGCCCACCAGGGCGCCCTCGGCCTCGCCGCCATCCTCATGTGGACCCGCAGCTGACGAACCGCAACGAAGTGGCTAGGAGCTCCCGTCTCCCTCGACGTTGGCGATCATCGTGCGCAGTACCTTCAGCGCGGCCACGTACTCCTCGTCGCTGATGCCCTTGTGGACCTCCGCGCGCAGCTCCGTGGCCAGCCCGCGCAGCCGGACCCTGGCAGCCTCGCCTGCATCGGTGAGGTCCAGGTTCTGGTCGGCGTCGATCCGTAGCCAGCCTCGGTGCAGCAGCTGGTCGATCACCCGAGGGATCTCGTGCTGCCCGCCCGCGAGAGGGGTCAGCTGGGCAATCACCTCTTCACGGCCGGGTGCCGTGGGCCCGCCGGATACTCGGTTGAGTACCCAGTACTGCGGCTGGGTGACGTCGATCTTGGCCATGGCGTCACGCAGACGCCGGGTCACGGCCTCGTGCACAAGGCCGGCCCAGTAGCCGACGGGCTGGCTGGCCAACACGTCGTCCGTGGCGGACGGATCAGCCGGCGCCTGGTCAGTGATGCTGTCGCTTAACGGTTTCATGATCGCGACGCTACACCGCCGCCGTACACGTGGTCACTGGCGAACGCTGGATCCCCGCCTCAAGGACTGCGCGGCCGGGCCGAGCGCACTGGAGGGCTCGTCATCGAACCGTCTCCCTGGCCACGGCGACGGCCGCCACCGCAGGCTGGCCCGCTCTCGGCCTCGCCCCATCCGGCCGCGTCCACGCGCCGCACCGGGGATGATCCATACCGTGATGCGCGTTGTATCCGGTTGTGTCTGGCTCATGTGGCGAGCCGGACCCTGGAGAGAGCTGGAGGCGGCGCTGTGCACGGTGAGTACAAGGTTCCCGGCGGCAAGCTGGTCGTGGTGGACCTGGAGGTGGAGGGCGGGGCGTTGCGGGACGTCCGGGTCGCCGGGGACTTCTTCCTCGAACCGGACGAGGCGATCCTCGCCATCGACGCGGCGCTGGAGGGCGCCCCCGCCACCACCGACACCGCCGGGCTCGCGGCCCGGATCGAGGCGGCGCTGCCCGACTCCACGGTGATGCTGGGACTGAGCGCGGAGGGCGTCGCCGTCGCCGTACGCCGGGCCCTGGCGCGGGCCACGGAGTGGAGCGACTACGACTGGCAGCTGATCCACGAGGCTCCGCAGTCGCCCGCGCTGCACATGGCGCTGGACGAAGTGATCACGGCCGAGGTCGCGGCGGGGCTGCGGCCGCCGACCCTGCGGGTCTGGGAATGGGACGCCCCCGCCGTGATCATCGGCAGCTTCCAGTCGCTGCGCAACGAGGTGGACCCGGCGGGCGCGGAGCGGCACGGCGTCGACGTCGTACGCCGGATCTCGGGAGGAGGCGCGATGTTCGCCGAGCCCAGCTCCACCATCACGTACTCGCTCGCCGTGCCGCAGGCGCTGGTGTCGGGACTGTCCTTCGCCGACAGTTACGCCTATCTGGACGACTGGGTCCTGGAAGCCCTCGCGGACATGGGCATCAAGGCCTGGTACCAGCCGCTCAACGACATCGCCACCGAGGTCGGCAAGATCGCGGGGGCCGCGCAGAAGCGGGTGGTGGGGCCGGACGGCGGCCCGGGGGCCGTGCTCCACCACGTGACGATGGCGTACGACATCGACGCCGACAAGATGCTGGAGGTGCTCCGCATCGGGAAGGAGAAGATGTCGGACAAGGGCACCCGGTCGGCGAAGAAGCGCGTGGACCCGCTGCGGCGGCAGACCGGGCTGCCACGCCAGGTGGTGATCGAGCGGATGATCGACTCGTTCCGCAGGCGCCACGGCCTCACCACCGGAAGCGTGACCGACGCCGAGCTCGCCCGCGCCCAGGAGCTCGTACGGACGAAGTTCGCCACGCCGGAGTGGACGGCCCGGGTGCCGTAGGGCTCCCTCGCCGGGTGGGCTCGGCCGCCGCCCACCGGATCGGTGCCCGCATACTGGGTCCATGGACAAGGCGGCGTCCGGCTCCGGCATACGGGAGCGGCTCGGCAAGAACCTCTTCGCCCGGGTGGCGGGGCCTTCCGGGCCGGAGAACCGGGCCCGGATCCACGACACCCCCGGCCCCCGCTGGTTCGGCCCGGACCGGCCGGTGCGGCGGGTGCACGGGGACGCGTCCATGTTCATCGGCGGGCTGCGCGCCCTGCTCCTCCAGTCGCTGCACCCTCTCGCCATGGCCGCCGTCGCGGGCCACTCGGGGTTCCGGGGCGATCCGTGGGGGCGGCTCCAGCGGACCAGCACGTTCCTGGCGGTGACCACGTTCGGCACGGCCGAGCACGCCCAGGAAGCGGTGGACCGGGTACGGTCCGTGCACGAGGGAGTGCGCGGGACCACGCCCTGCGGGGAGCCGTACCACGCCGCCGATCCGCACCTTCTGTGCTGGGTGCACATCGCCGAGGCGGACAGCTTCCTCCGCGCCCACCAGCGGTACGGGGAAAACCCGTTGGACGGGGCGGGGTGCGACGGTTACCTCCACGACATGGCGACGGTGGCCGAGGCCCTCGGCATCCCCGACCCGCCGCACGACCGGGCGGAACTGGCCGCGCGCATCGCCGCCTACCGCCCCGAGCTGCGCGCCACCCAGGAGGCCCTGGACGCCGCCCGCTTCATCCTGCTGCACCCGCCACTGCCCTGGCCGGCCCGTCCTCCGTACGCCGTGCTCGCCGCGAACGCCGTGGCCGCGCTCCCGCCGTGGGCCCGGGAGCCGTTGCGGCTGCCCCGGGTGCCGGGCGTGGAGGAGATCTGCGTACGTCCCGCCGGAAAGGCCCTGACCAAGACCATCCGGTGGGCGATGACCCCGCCTGCGGGAGGCTGAGGACCGCCCGGGTGCCGGCGGCCGGTGTCCGTCGCCGGGGACGGGCGCACATCCATCCGCAGACCGGCGGGTCCGGGCAGGGGCTTCGCACCGGCAGTCCAGTTCCGGGGCGATCCAGGTCAGTCGACGCTGACGACCACCGAGTGCCATCCGCTCGCCCCGTCCGGGACGGTCTTCGTGCGCTTCTCGGTCTGCGTCTCGCCCGTCCCGTCGGTGGCGCGGACGGTGAGGGTGTGGCTGCCGGGGGTCGCCTTCCAGGGGTAGGTCCACTGGCGCCAGGTGTCGACGGTGGCCTGGTCGGCGAGTTGGGCGGGCCGCCAGGGGCCGTCGTCGATCCGGATCTCGACCTTCTCGATGCCCCGGTGCTGGGCCCAGGCCACCCCGGCGACCATGACCGTGCCCGCCTCGGGGCGCGCGAAGGGCTTGGGGGTGTCGATCCGGGACTGGGTCTTGATCGGGGCCTCCCGGGCCCAGTCGCGCTTCACCCAGTACGCGTCGTAGGCGTCGAAGGCGGTGAGCTCGATGTCCTCGATCCACTTGCAGGCCGAGACGTACCCGTACAGTCCGGGGACGAGCATCCGGACGGGGAAACCGTGGACGAACGGCAGCGGCTCACCGTTCATACCTACGGCGAGCATCGCGTCCCGGCCGTCCATGACGTCCTCGACGGGGGTGCCGAGCGTCATGCCGTCCACCGAGCGGGCGATGATCTGGTCCGCCTCGCCGCCCCGGGACGGCGGTTTGACCCCGGCCTCCTTGAGCAGATCGGCCAGGCGGACGCCGATCCAGCGGGCATGGCCGATGTAGGGGCCGCCGACCTCGTTGGAGACGCAGCACAGGGTGATCTCGCGTTCGATCAGCGGCCGGTTCAGCAGGTCCTGGTAGCTGAACTCCAGGTCCTTCCGTACGCCCTTGCCGTGGACGCGCAGCCGCCAGGTGTTCGCGTCGACCTTGGGGATCACGAGGGCGGTGTCGACCCGGTAGAACGTGTCGTTGGGCGTGGTGAACGGGCTGATGCCCCGCACCCTCGGCTGGGCTCCCGCCGGGACGGGCCGGGCGGGGGAGGCCGGGGCGGGCAGCCGTACGGCGTCCCGGGAGGCGATGGCGTCCTGGGCGCTGCGGCCGTTGAGCGCCCGGCCGACGGCTCCGGCGGCGGTGGATGCGGCGGCCGCCGCGGTGGCCGCGATCAGGAAGCCGCGCCGGTCCCAGCCGCTCTCCTCGCCCTGCGGCCGCGCGCGCTCGGCGGTGAGCCTGCCGACGAGGACGTACAGCAGGATGGCCCCGGCCACCGCACCGACCAGGGACGGCAGCCCGTCGGTGAACCCGGTGGCGTCGGGCCTGCTGACGGCGGCCGCCGTGCCGACCACGCCGAAGACCAGGACGGCGGCGGAGCCCGTACGCCGGTGGCGCAGCGCGAGCAGGCCGACGGCGACGGCGAAGAGGGCGAGCGTGGTGACGATGCCGAGCTGGAGGACGATCTTGTCGTTCTCGCCGAACGTACGGATCGCCCAGTCCTTCACCCCCGTGGGCGTCCGGTCGATGGCGGCGCCGCCGACCGCCGTGACGGGGCTCGACTCGGGTCTGACGGCGGCCGAGACGAGTTCGGCGACGGTCAGCGCGGCGAACCCCGCGAGCAGCCCGCTCAGGGCGGCGAGGGCGGGGCGGGTCAGGGCGGTGCGGTTGATCCTCACGGTCCTCATTCGGAACCGGGAGGCCGCCGGATTGCCCCGGCCACCCGTTCGGGTCCGTGAGCCCACCCGTTCGGGGAGTAGGCGCACGCGGACCGCCCCGGTCGGCACCAGGGCCGACCGGGGCGGTCACGGGCGGGGCGACTCGGCCGCCCCGGTCTCACGTCACCTCAGGCGAGGGACGCGATCGCGTTGTTGAACGTGGCGGACGGGCGCATGACCGCCGCGGCCTTGGCCGGGTCGGGCTGGAAGTAGCCGCCGATCTCGGCCGGGGAGCCCTGCACCGCGATCAGCTCGGCGACGATGGTCTCCTCCTGCTCGGACAGGGTCTTGGCGAGCGGCGCGAACGCCTCGGCGAGCTTGGCGTCGTCCGTCTGCTGCGCCAGCTCCTGCGCCCAGTAGAGGGCCAGGTAGAAGTGGCTGCCGCGGTTGTCGATACCGCCGAGGCGACGGCTCGGGGACTTGTCCTCGTTGAGGAAGGTGCCCGTCGCCCGGTCCAGGGTGTCGGCGAGGACCTGGGCCCGCGCGTTGTCCGTGGTGGTGGCCAGGTGCTCGAAGCTGACCGCGAGGGCCAGGAACTCGCCCAGGCTGTCCCAGCGGAGGTAGTTCTCCTTGACGAGCTGCTGGACGTGCTTGGGGGCCGAGCCGCCCGCGCCGGTCTCGAAGAGGCCGCCGCCGTTCATCAGCGGGACCACGGAGAGCATCTTGGCGCTGGTGCCCAGCTCCAGGATCGGGAAGAGGTCCGTGAGGTAGTCACGGAGCACGTTGCCGGTGACGGAGATGGTGTCCTCGCCGCGGCGGATGCGCTCCAGGGAGAAGGCGGTGGCCTCGACCGGGGACTTGATGGAGATGTCCAGGCCGTCCGTGTCGTGGTCGGCGAGGTACGTCTTGACCTTGGCGATCAGGTTGGCGTCGTGCGCGCGGGTCTCGTCCAGCCAGAACACGGCCGGGTTGCCGGTGGCGCGGGCGCGGGTGACGGCGAGCTTGACCCAGTCCTGGATCGGCAGGTCCTTGGTCTGGCACATGCGGAAGATGTCGCCGGCGCCGACGGCCTGCTCCAGCACGACCGCGCCGCTCGCGTCGACGACGCGCACGGTGCCGGTGGCGGGGATCTCGAAGGTCTTGTCGTGGCTGCCGTACTCCTCGGCCTTCTGCGCCATCAGCCCGACGTTGGGCACCGAGCCCATGGTGGCCGGGTCGAAGGCGCCGTTGGCGCGGCAGTCGTCGATGACGACCTGGTAGACACCGGCGTAGCTGCTGTCCGGGAGGACGGCGATGGTGTCGGCCTCGTTGCCGTCGGGGCCCCACATGTGACCCGAGGTGCGGATCATGGCGGGCATGGAGGCGTCGACGATGACGTCGCTGGGGACGTGCAGGTTGGTGATGCCCTTGTCGGAGTCGACCATCGCGAGGGCGGGGCCCTCGGCGAGCTCGGCCTCGAAGGACGCCTGGATCTCGGCGCCGACACCCGGCAACGAGCCGAGGCCCTTGAGGATGCCGCCCAGCCCGTCGTTGGGGGTGAGGCCCGCGGCGGCGAGCTGGTCGCCGTACTTGGCGAAGGTGTTCGGGAAGAAGGCGCGGACCGCGTGGCCGAAGATGATCGGGTCGGAGACCTTCATCATGGTGGCCTTGAGGTGCAGCGAGAACAGCACGCCCTCCGCCTTGGCGCGGGCGACCTGCGCGGTGAAGAACTCGCGCAGCGCGGCGACGCGCATGACGGCCGCGTCGACGACCTCGCCCTTCAGGACGGGTACGGACTCGCGGAGCACGGTGGTGGTGCCGTCGTCGCCGTGCAGCTCGATGCGGAGCGTGCCGTCCTCGGCGATGACCGCGGACTTCTCGGTGGAGCGGAAGTCGTCGACGCCCATGGTGGCGACGTTCGTCTTCGAGTCGGCCGTCCAGGCGCCCATGCGGTGCGGGTGGGCCTTGGCGTAGTTCTTGACGGAGGCGGGGGCGCGCCGGTCGGAGTTGCCCTCGCGCAGCACCGGGTTCACGGCGCTGCCCTTGACCTTGTCGTAGCGGGCGCGGACGTCCTTGTCCGCGTCGGTCTGCGGGTCGTCCGGGTAGTCCGGGAGTGCGTAGCCCTGCTCCTGGAGCTCGGCGATGGCGGCCTTGAGCTGCGGGATCGACGCCGAGATGTTCGGCAGCTTGATGATGTTCGCGCCGGGCGTCCTGGCCAGCTCGCCCAGCTCGGCGAGTGCGTCATCGATACGCTGCTCGGCCTTGAGGTGCTCCGGGAAACTGGCGATGATCCGGCCCGCGAGGGAGATGTCACGGCGCTCGACCGTGACGCCTGCGGTCGAGGCGTAGGCCTCGACGACGGGCAGGAACGA
This sequence comes from Streptomyces sp. S063, assembly GCF_002832675.1. Taxonomy (NCBI): domain Bacteria; kingdom Bacillati; phylum Actinomycetota; class Actinomycetes; order Kitasatosporales; family Streptomycetaceae; genus Streptomyces; species Streptomyces sp. S063. The sequence continues at coordinate 6,590,972 of NZ_CP021707.1, read as the reverse complement.
GTAGGTCGCCAGGGCAGGGGCCTCGTCGGTGTGCGTATAGATGATGGTCGAGTCAGTCACCGGGTGCTCCGCTCCACGTCTGCAACATTGCTTGACATCAAGATATCTCTTCGGCGTGCCGGGCTCCACAAGGCCCCCGCACGGCTTCACGCACCGTGGACACGTCAGCGGGCGGGGGCCGGGCCGCCATCACGCCACGACCGGGGCTCGACCAGCCCGGACTCGTACGCGAAGACGACGAACCGGGCCCGGTCGCGGGCCCCGAGCTTGCTCATCGCGCGGCTCACATGGGCCTTGGCGGTGCAGGGAGTGACCACCATGTGGACGGCGAAGCCGCCGTCCGGGCGCGGGGCGGCGGACAGGGTGCCGCCGAGGACCGCGACGCGTTCACGCATGCCGCTGCCGCCGAGCGCGGCGGGGCGGGGCCGCCGGACCGGGCAGAGCGGCCGGGGCCCGGCCGGCGCTGCTCGCGGCGCGGGCCCCGTACCGCATGACCGACGAGGACGTGAAGTCCTGTCGGGTCGAGCCGTACACCGATCAGGGTCAGGTCCGCCGGGTGGCATTCGGCGCGATGCCGGCCGTGGAGCGGGTGGCGGAGGGGATGACAGGCGCGGCCCGCGCGTGAGCGGCGGCCGTCAGGCCGGGGGGCGCCGGTCGAACCAGCGGCGGTCGTCCTCCAGTTGGGCGGCGAGCGCGATCAGTCGCTCCTCGCTGCGGGAGGGGCCCAGCAGTTGGGCGCCGACCGGGAGGCCGGAGCGGGTGAAGCCGGCCGGGACGTTCACGCCGGGCCAGCCGAGGACGTTCCACGGCCAGGCGTAGGGGCAGGCGGCCGCCATCGCGATGTCGGTGCGCCAGGCGCTCAGGTCGTCGAACCGGCCGATCCGGGGCGGCGGCGCGGCCGTGGTCGGGGTGAGGAGCACGTCGAACCCGGAGGCGTCGAAGAGGGCGCCGATCCTGCGGTGCTGGCGCACTTCGCGGGCGCGGGCGGCCCGCACCACCCGGCCGCCCAGCCGCGTCCCGGTGCGCAGGGCGCTGCGGGTGCGCGGGTCGAGCAGGGCCGGTTCGGGGTGCCGGGCGGCGAACTCGGCGATGCCCACGGTGGCACGGGGCACGAAGGCGAGACCGATCAGCCCGTACCGGGGGCGGGCCTCCTCGACGTGGTGGCCGAGCCGGGCGAGGGTGTCGGCGAGCGCGGTGACGGCCCGGCGCACCTCCGGGTCCGGCCCGGCGCCGGTGAGGGTGAGCGGGGGGCGCCAGGCGAGCGCGATGCGCAGACGGCCCGGGTCGCGGCGGGCGGCGTCGGAAGCGCGTACGGCGGGCGGCCGGTGGAGGTCCTCGGGGTGCGCCCCGGCGACGGCGTCCAGGAGCAGCGCGGCGTCGGCGACCGTACGAGCGAGGGGGCCGTTGACGGTGAGCCCCTGGAAGGAGTCGCTGTGCGGGTGGACCGAGATGCGCCCGCGCTGCGGCTTGATGCCGACGAGGTGCGTCCACGCGGCGGGGATGCGCACGGATCCTGCGCCGTCCGAGCCGAGCGCTGCGGGGACGAGCCCGGCGGCGACAGCGGCGGCGGAACCACCGGACGAACCCCCCGGGGTGTGCGCGGTGTTCCACGGGTTGCGGGTGGCGCCGAAGGCGGATCCCTCGGTGAAGGGCCATTGGCCCAGTTCGCAGGAGTTGGTCTTGCCGACGACGACGGCTCCGGCGGCGCGCAGCCGGCGGACCGCCTCGCTGTCGGACGCGGCCGGGGGCAGGTCGCCGTCGCAGCCGAAGTGCGTGGGCAGCCCCGCCACATCGGTGTCGTCCTTGACGGCGACCGGTACGCCCAGGAGCGGCAGCCGCTCCCCCGCCGCGAGCCTGCGGTCGGCCTCCGCAGCCTCGGCGAGGGCAGCCTCGGCCCGCAGGTGGCGGAAGGCGTTGAGGGTGGGCTGTGAGGCCTCGATACGGGCGAGGGCGTCGGCCACGAGTGCGGTGGAGGAGGTGGTGGCGTCGGCGAGCCGGCGCGCGCTCTCGGCGAGTCCGGGGAGCGGCGGCGGGGCAGGGGCCGCCGGGCGGGGGGCGCGACCCGGCTCCCGTACGGCCGGGCCGGTCTGCCCGGTGGGTCGCGCTCCGGGCGGCTCGGCTTCGGTGGGCTCCGCTGAGGACATGGGCGTGCCGCCTCCCTCGGGTCGCGGGGCCGGCCGGTCGTCCCGGCTGCGCCCACACGTACTTACTGGAGGGTAACGAGAGGAGGCGGCACGCTCAACCGGTAGGGCCGCTCCAGCCGTTGCGGGAATGGCCGGTGCGGCCGGTGTCGCCGGTTCTCACAGCTCCGGCATCACGGGCGTACGTGGATCTCGCCGATTCCGGTGCCGATCTTCCCGCAGTGGGCGGTGGACTGGCCGGACTCGCCGGGCCTGAGGGTGACATGATTGCCGTCCACGTCCGGAGCCCAGCCGCAGACGAGATGAACCCAGAAGGTCTGCGTCTGGCTGCCGTTGTTGCGACAGAGTGCGAAGCCCGTGTACTCGTCGATGGCGTGCTTGCCGGTGTCGCAGGACAGGCCGGGCGGGATCGCGGCCGGGGCGGCGGTCGCGGTCGCCGACGTGACCGAGACCCCCAGCGCGGCCACCGTCGCTGCGGCGGCGAGCGCCCGCAGGACGGACCGGGAGCGCTTCCCCGCGACCGTGCCGCGCTTACTCCTCGTCCCCGTGAACAGGTTCATCGATGGTCTCCTTCGTGCTGCGTACGTGCGTGACCCCGGGCGGGATCACCGCAGCTCTGCCCACGCTCCGTGGTCGAAAACACCGTGGCGCTTCACTCTCCGTACGCGCGCCGGGCGGCGCCCCGACTCCCGGCGTACGCTCGAATGTGCCGGTCATCGTGGTTCGCACGCCCTGACCGGGGCCTTTCCGAGGAGGCGACGTGAGCGGACACCGATGGGCCGCCCGGGCGGCCGCGGGTGCGGCGGCCGTCGCTCTCACCGTGACGGGTGGCACCCTCGCGCAGGCTGACGACGACATCGACACGCTCCCCGCCGAGGAGATCGCCGAGCGCGCCCGCGACGCCCTGGTCGACGTCCGGTCCCTGCATCTGAGCGCGCGCGGCAGCGTCGACGGGACCGGGGAGGAGATGAACATCGACCTCACCCTGGACCGCGAGGGGAATTGCGCGGGCGGGGTGGACATGGGCGACGACGGTTCGGTGGAGATCGTGAAACGCGGCGACGACGTCTGGCTGAAACCGGACGCCGCCTTCTGGAAGAAGCATGTCCCGATCGGCGGTTCCACCTTCGACGAGATCCTCGACGGCCGCTACATGAAGGCCGGGGCCGATGACCCCCGGCTGCTGGAGGTGACCGAGGTCTGCGATCTGGACACGTTCCGCGAGCTGATGACGGACAACGCCGGCGACGCCGATTTCGACGGGCTGACGAAGGGCGCGAGGACCGAGGTGAACGGCGCGCCGACCGTCCCGGTGACCCGGGCCGAGGGCGGGGAGCGCCTGACGGTCCATGTGGCCGCCGAGGGCACGCCGTACCCGGTGCGGATCACCGTGCGGGGCGGTGACGGGGAAGGGACCGTGGACTTCTCCGGCTTCGACCGGCCGGTGCCCACGGCCACTCCCTCGGCGGACGAGACGGTGGACATCACCGCCCTGCTGGGCCGCAGCATCAAGCCGGTGTAACCGGCCGGGTCGACGACCGCCGCGTCAGCGCCACGTACAGCAGCAGTGAGGAGCCGAGCCCGACCGCCCAGCCGTAGTCGGCCAGCGGCTTCAGGAACGGGATCAGGCCGTCCGCGGGGAACGGACCTTTCCCGGGGGCCGAGTGCGAACCGCCCACCGCGAGGACGCCGCCGACCGCGAAGGCAGCCACCGCCCGCCAGTTCCAGCCGCTCCGGTACCAGTACCGGCCGCCCGGCCGGTAGAGGTCGGCCAGGTCGAGGACGGTACGGCGGACGATCCAGTAGTCGGCGATCAGGATGCCCGCCACCGTACCGAGCAGACCGCCGACCAGGCCCAGCCAGGTGAAGATGTACAGCTCGGGCGTCTCGGTGAGCTTCCAGGGCATGATGACGACCCCGATCACGCCCGTGATCAGCGCCCCGGTCCGGAAGCTGATGAGCTTCGGCGCGAGGTTCGCCAGGTCGTACGCGGGTGAGACCACGTTCGCCGCGATGTTCACCGAGACCGTCGCGATCAGCACGGTGACCAGACCGAAGACCAGGCCGAAGACGTTGTCGGTCCGGGCGACGAGCTGGACCGGGTCCCAGAGGGCCACCCCGTACACCGCCTGCGAACCGGAGGTGACGAAGACCGACAGCAGGGCGAAGAACGTCATCGTGGTCGGAAGACCCAGCGACTGGCCCCGGATCTGGGCGCGTTGGCCCGCGCCGAAGCGGGTGAAGTCGGGGATGTTGAGGGAGAGCGTCGACCAGAAGGCGATCATGCCCATCAGCGAGGGGAAGAAGACCGGCCAGAAGTCGGCGCCCCAGCCGAGCGCGGACGGCTGGTCCAGCAGCGGACCGAAACCGCCCGCCTTGACCGCGACCCAGATGAGCAGCACGACCGCGCCGACCAGGACGAAGGGCGCCGCCCAGTTCTCGAAGCGGCGCAGGGTGTCCATCCCCCGGTAGATGATGGCCAGTTCGAGGGCCCAGAAGAGGACGAAGCAGAGCCAGAGCGTCCAGGGCTGCCCGCCGATCTCCGCCGCGCCGGCCCAGCCGCCGAAGATCTTGCCGAGCAGCGTGAAGATGCCGACGCCGCCGATCCAGGTCTGGATGCCGAACCACGCGCAGGCGACGGCGGCCCGGATCAGGGCGGGCAGATTGGCGCCGCGCAGACCGAAGGAGGCGCGGGCCAGAACGGGGAAGGGGATGCCGTACTTGGGTCCGGCGTGGCCGGTCAGCAGCATCGGGGCCAGCACGATCACATTGGCGAGCGCGATGGTGAACACGGCCTGTTTCCAGTCCATGCCGAGCGCCACCAGACCGGAGGCGAGCAGCCAGGACGGGATGTTGTGGGCCATCCCGATCCACAGGGCCGCGAAGTTGTACGTCGTCCAGGTGCGCCGCTCCACGGGGACGGGCAGCAGGTCGTCGTTGGCGAAGCGGGGGTCGTCGGGGAGCTGTCCGGGGTCGAGTTCGACGCGGCCGGACGCGTCGGAGGGGGGCGCGGGTATCGCGTCCGGGGGCGGTGGGGTGGGTGGGACGGTGGCGGTCATGCGGTGGAGCCCTTCGCTCGGGAGCGGTGCCGTGCGGGGCGACGCGGGGGGGGGCGCGTACGGACGGGCAGCGGGGTCGGAGGCGGGGCTCAGCCGGTCAGGGCGGGGATGATCTCGGACCCGTAGGCGTCGATGGTCGCCTCGCGGGCGTCGTGCATGTTGTAGACCGCGAACTGGTCGACGCCCATGTCCCGTAGCGCCTGGAGCTTCTCGATGTGCGCCCGGGCGGGCCCGAGGAGGCAGAACCGGTCGACGATCTCGTCGGGGACGAAGGCGGTGTCCGGGTTTCCGGTGCGGCCGTGGTGGCTGTAGTCGTAGCCGGAGCGTCCTGCGATGTACGCGGTCAGTTCGTCCGGCACCATCCCGGAGTGTTCGCCGTAGCGGGCGACCAGGTCGGCGACGTGGTTGCCGACCATCCCGCCGAACCAGCGGCACTGCTCCCGGGCGTGGTCGAGGTCGTCGCCGACGTAGGCGGGGGCGGCGACGCAGATGGTGACGGAGTCGGGGTCACGTCCGGCGTCGGCCGCCGCGTCCCGTACCGCCTTGATCATCCACTCGGTGAGGAAGGGGTCGGCGAGCTGGAGGATGAAGCCGTCGGCCTTCTGCCCGGCCAGCGCCAGGGCCTTGGGCCCGTACGCCGCCATCCACACCGGCAGCCGCCCGCCCTTGACCCAGGGGATCTGCACGGGCTGCCCGTCGACCGTCGCCTCCCGGCCCTCGGCGAGGTCCCGGATGACGTCGATGGCCTCGCCGAGGCGGGCCAGGGTGTTGGGCCGGCGGCCCGCGACGCGCATCGCGGAGTCCCCGCGCCCGATTCCGCAGACGGTGCGGTTGCCGTACATGTCGTTGAGGGTGGCGAAGGTGGAGGCGGTGACCTCCCAGGTGCGGGTCCCCGGGTTGGTGACCATCGGGCCCACGGTCAGCTTCTCCGTGTGCTCCAGGATGCGGCTGTAGATGACGAACGGCTCCTGCCAGAGCACCGCCGAGTCGAAGGTCCAGCCGTAGCGGAACCCGTTGCGCTCCGCGCGCCGCATCAGGCCGACGACGGCGGAGGCGGGCGGGTCCGTCTGGAGGACGAGGCCGAAGTCCATGGCGGGATCTCCTAGTCGAGGTACTGACAGGTGGCACGGGGGGTGTAGATGCCGTGGCCGGCGCGGCCGGTGAACTTCCTCCCGTCGACGACGACTTCGCCGCGTGAGAGCACGGTCTCCACCTGGCCGGTGATGCGTTTGCCCTCGTACGCCGAGTAGTCGACGTTCATGTGGTGGGTCTCGGCGGAGAGGGTCTGTTCGGCTTCCGGGTCGTAGATGACGATGTCGGCGTCGGCGCCCGGAGCGATGGTGCCCTTCTTCGGGTAGAGGCCGAACATCCGGGCCGGGGAGGCGCAGGCGATCTCGATCCAGCGGCGGCGGGTGATGTGCCCGTCCACGACGGCCTGGTGCAGCAGGTCCATGCGGTGCTCGACGCCGGGCATGCCGTTGGGGATCTTGGAGAAGTCGCCCCGGCCCATCTCCTTCTGCCCGGAGAAGCAGAAGGGGCAGTGGTCGGTGGAGACGACCTGGAGTTCGTTGTTGCGTAGGCCCCGCCACAGGGTCTCCTGGTGTTCCTTGGGGCGCAGCGGGGTGGAGCAGACGTATTTGGCGCCCTCGAAGTCGGGTTCGGCGAGGTTGTCGGTGGAGAGGAACAGGTACTGCGGGCAGGTCTCGCCGAAGACCGGGAGGCCCTTGTGGCGGGCGGCGGCGATCTCCTCCACGGCCTCGTCGGCGGAGACGTGGACGACGTAGAGCGGGGATCCGGCGACCCGGGCGAGCTGGACGGCGCGGTGGGTGGCCTCGGCCTCCAGGGCGACCTTGCGGACGTCGCCGTGGTAGCGGGGGTCGGTGTGGCCCGCGGCGAGCGCCTGCTCGACCAGGACGTCGATGGCGATGCCGTTCTCGGCGTGCATCATGATCAACCCGCCGTTGCCGGAGGCCTGTTGCATGGCGCGCAGGATCTGGCCGTCGTCGGAGTAGAAGACCCCGGGGTAGGCCATGAACAGTTTGAAGGAGGTCACGCCTTCGGAGACGAGGCGGTCCATCTCCTTGAGCGAGGACGGGTTCACGTCCGCGAGGATCATGTGGAAGGCGTAGTCGATGGCGCAGTTGCCGTCGGCCTTGGCGTACCAGGCGTCGAGCCCTTCGCGCAGGGACTTGCCCACGCTCTGGATGGCGAAGTCGACGATGGTGGTGGTGCCGCCCCAGGCGGCGGCGCGGGTGCCGGTCTCGAAGGTGTCGGCGGCGTACGTCCCGCCGAACGGCATCTCCATGTGGGTGTGTCCGTCGACGCCGCCCGGGATGACGTACTTGCCCGTCGCGTCGATCCTCCGGTCGGCGCTCCAGCTCTCGGCGGCGTCGGTCCCGTGGGCGGCGAGCGCGACGATCCGGCCGCCCTCGACGAGCACATCGGCGTGGATCTCGTCGGACGCGGTGATGACGAGGCCACCGTGGATGACGGTGCGACTCATGGGAATCTCCTCAACTCGGGGCGCCCCGGCCCGCCCTCAAGGCCTACGGCCGGAGCGGCCCCGCGCGGTTCGTGGGCGTACGGGGCCGACGGGCGGGGTCAGCCCGCCGCGTGCAGGGCGTCCGCGAGGATCGCCGCGCCTTCCTCGGCCTCGGCGACGGTCAGGGTCAGCGGCGGGGCGATGCGCAGCACGCTGGTGTTGTGGCCGCCGCCCTTGCCGATGAGGAGCCCGCCGGCGCGGGCCGCTTCGAGGACGGCCGCCGCGGCCTCCGGGTCCGCCTCGTCGGTGCCGGGCTTCGCCAGTTCGATGCCGATCATCAGACCCCGGCCGCGCACCTCGCGTACGGCGGGGGAAGCGGCGGCGACGGACCGCAGCCGCTCGATGAGGAGTCCGCCGACGCGCCGGGCGTTGCCCTGGAGATCGTGTTCCAGGAGGTACGAGAGGTTGGCGAGCGAGGCCGCCATGGTGACCGGTGAACCACCGAACGTGGAGATGGAGTTGGCGTCGAGGCAGTTCATCACCTCGGCGCGGGCCACCACTCCCCCGACGGACATGCCGTTGCCGATGCCCTTGGCGAAGGTGAGGATGTCCGGCGGACCGTTCTCGGCGTGCGCCTGCCAGCCCCAGAAGTGCTCGCCGGTGCGGCCCCAGCCGGTCTGCACCTCGTCGGAGATCCACAGCACCCCGTGCCGGTCCAGGACTTCACGGAACGCGGCGAACAGCCCGTCGGGCGGGGAGGTGAACCCGCCCACGCCCTGAATGGGTTCGGCGATCAGGGCCGCCGGGTTGCGGGTGTGCCCGAGAAGGTCCTCCAGATCGGCCACGCAGGCCCGGATGAACGCCTCGTCGCTCAACTCGGCGTACGGGCCCCGGGTGCGGACGCCGCCGTGGACGTACAACGTCTGGAGCGGGGACAGACTCGTGGGCGACCAGGCCTGGTTGCCGGTGATCGAGACGGTGGAGAACGACCGGCCGTGGTAGCTGTTGCGCATCGCGAGGATCTGGTTGGACCTGCGGTACGCGGTGGCGAGCAGGAGGGCCGTGTCGTTGGCCTCGGTGCCGGAGGTGGTGAAGAAGACCCGGGCGTCGGGGATGCCGGAGAGGGTGGCGATCCGCTCGGCCATCTCCACCATCGGGCGGTTGAGGTAGAGCGTGGAGGAGTGGATGATCCGCCCGGCCTGCTCCGCGACGGCCTTGGTCACCTCGGGCAGGGCGTGGGCGGTCATGGTGGTGAGGATGCCGCCGAAGAAGTCGAGGTAGCGGTTGCCGTCGGCGTCCCAGACATGGCGGCCCTCACCGTGGGTGAGCTCGACGGGGTTGCGGTAGTAGAGGGCCAGCCACTCGGGGCTGACGGCGAGATGGCGCTCGTACAGGCCGCTCACGGTTCCACCAGCCCGTCGTAGGCGTCGGGTCGTCGGTCCCGGTAGAAGGCCCACTGGGTGCGGACTTCCTCGATCAGGTCGAAGTCCAGGTCGCGTACGACGAGTTCCTCCTCCTTGTCGCTGGCGACCTCCCCGACGAACTGGCCGCGCGGGTCGACGAAGTAGCTCGTGCCGTAGAAGTCGTTGTCGCCGTACTCCTCGCGGCCGACGCGGTTGATCGCGGCGACGAAGTACTCGTTGGCGACGGCGGAGGCCGGTTGCTCCAACTGCCAGAGGTGGCTGGAGAGTCCGCGCGAAGTGGCCGACGGATTGTACACCAACTGGGCTCCGCCGAGTCCGAGTTGCCGCCAGCCCTCCGGGAAGTGCCGGTCGTAGCAGATGTAGACGCCGACCTTGCCGACGGCGGTGTCGAAGACCGGCCAGCCGGCGTTGCCGGGCTTGAAGTAGTACTTCTCCCAGAATCCCTTGACCTGCGGGATGTGGTGCTTGCGGTACTTGCCGAGGTAGGAGCCGTCGGCGTCGATCACGGCCGCGGTGTTGTAGTAGAAGCCGGACTGCTCGATCTCGAAGACCGGGACGACGATCACCATGCCGGTCTCGCGGGCCAGGTCCTGCATGCGCTTGACGGTCGGCCCGCCGGGGACCGGCTCGGCCCAGCGGTAGTGCTCGGGCTCCTGGACCTGGCAGAAGTAGGGGGCGTTGAACACCTCCTGGAAGCCGATGATCTTCGCCCCCTGCCGGGCGGCCTCGCGCGCGTGCTCCTCGTGCTTGGCAATCATCGATTCGGTGTCGCCGGTCCAGGTCGCCTGGACGAGTGCGGCGCGTACGACGTGGGACATGAGCTGCTCCTTCGACGCGGCGTCAGAGAGCCTGCACGCGTTCTCTACGCACGTAGATCGGTGCATGGATGGAGAACGTAAGCCCCTCCGTCCGGCGGGGCAAGACCATCGCCGTGAACCGGCGGAGTCGATCATGTTTCGCACCCGACCGGTCCACAACGGACACGCTTCCGGTCGTCGGCGGTGTCGCGGGGCCTCAGACCCCCGGCACGCCGGCCACCCGCAGCGCGTGGACCAGGTCCCACTCCGCCTCCCCCGACACCTCGCGGGCCGCCGCCAGGAGGAGCGGGAGCAACCGGGCCCCGGCTGCCCGGGCCAGCTCGGCGGCCTCCTGCGGAGTGTGTACGCGGACGAAGGCGCCGAGCAGGTCCCGTGCCTGGTCGTGACGGCCCGCACCGTCCAGGGCGAGCGCCGCGTCGGCCACTTCGGCGGCGGGCCGGGCGACCCCCTGCCGCAGGAGCAGCCCGCAGTCCGCCTCCCGCCCGGCGGCGGCCAGCGCGCCCGCCGCGGCGGCGAATCCGGCGGGCGGGAGCGAGGACACCTCCCAGAGCAGGGTCGTCCAGTCGGCGGCGAGGCCGGCGCGGTGCAGGGCGAGGGCGAGCAGCGGCAGCCGGGGCGCGGGCCAGGCCGCGACCTCGCAGAGCACGACGTGTGCCTCGCCGCTGCGGCCCCCGGCGCGGAGCCGGACCAGCTGGGCGACGGCCCCGGCGACGGCCTGCCCGGAAGCCGGGTCCGGGACGACCGGGCCCGTGGTGCCGTCGGCGTCACGGGCCCGCCCGCCACGCCCCCGGCCTCCGTGACCTTCGCGGCTTCCTCGGCCCCCGTGGGCCTTCGCCTCCGCCGCCGCACCGCCGAAACGGGCGCCGCGCGGGGCGGGTGCGCCGGAGTGCCCGGGTCCGGCCGGCCCGGGCAGCGGCGAAGGGGCGTACTCGGCCGCCCCTTCGTCGTCGGCCTCCAGCCCGGCGAACCGGGCGCCACGGGGCTTCTCCCGCCGGGGGGCAGGGGTGGAGGCGGGGTCGCCCGGGGCCGTGGGGACTCGGGGATCCCGTGGGGCTCGTGGGCCCCGTGAGGACGCCCCGGTCCCCGCGCGCGGCCTCTCGCCGTCCTCCGCCCGGAACCAGTCATCGGGGGCCGCCACCGCCGCCAGCCGCTTGCGGAGTTCCGTGCAGCGGGCGGTGGCCCGTTCGTGGTCGTCGCGGGCCCAGGCCAGCGCGTCCGGTTCGGCCGGGGCCGGGCCGCCGGGCCCCGCGCCGCGCAGGCGCTCCGCCGCCCGGTGCTGCTCGCGGACCATCAACTCCAGCCGGCGGGCGAGCTCCTGGCGCCCACCGGGCCGCCGGTCGTACGCGGCGGCGGACGCGGAGTACAGCGTGGCGGCCCGGACCGAGAGTTGCTCGGCGAACCGGGCGCCGTGCAGGGCCGCGAAGTCCGCGAGCAGCGACTCCACCACGTCCCAGGGCGGAATCTCCACCCCGTCGAGGCAGGACCGCATACCCGCCGGGTCGCGCCGGGCGAAGACCCCGTACCAACCCCGTCCGGGGTCCAGGCGCGCCACGAGATCCCGCAGGTACTGCGCGAACGCCCCTACTTCTTGTGCCTGCTGATGAACCGTCATCACCGCCCTCACCGACCGCCGACCGTGGACTGGAGCCTTCCGGTCCGGAGGCATTCGACCGCAGTCGTGTTACAGCGCGGCTACGCGCAGCTTTCGGGCGCGCTGCGGCGGGAGCACGGCCGCCGGGCACGCGCCCCCGGGCTCAGCGGGCCCAGAAGGTTCAGAACGTGATGGCGATCCCGGTGTGCGGCCGCTTGCCGAGCCGGGCGATGGTGGCGGGCCAGTCGACGAGCCAGAACTTCCAGGTGTACTTGCGGGCCAGGAGTCCGCGCGCCGCACGGGTGCCGTTCTCGTCGAGGAGCCTGGCCTCGCCCTCGGCGCTGGGGGCCCCTTCGGCGATCCGGCCGCGCACGTCGCAGACGGTGACGACGACCTTGCCGCTGTTGCGGAGGCGCTTCACCTTCCACGAGTCGGAGCGGGTCCAGACGTACAGCACATCCCCCTCGGCGGCGGCCCAGACGGGCGTGGCGACAGGTGTGCCGTTCTTCCGGAACGTGGTCAGGCTGACGTACTCGCTGCGCGCGAAGTCCTGGAGAGTCACGGGCGCGACCCTACGCCCTGCCTGTTCCGGCCGCCGGGCCGCTACGCGATCAGCGGCACCGCGGCAGGCACCGGAGCCGGTGCCCCGGTCGCCGCCGGCTCCGCCGCGCAGCGGCCGAGGATCTCGTCCAGCGAGAGGCCCAGCGCACCGGCGAGGGCGGCCACGGTGAAGAAGGCGGGGGTGGGGGCGCGGCCGGTCTCGATCTTCCGGAGGGTCTCCGCGGAGATTCCGGCACTCGCGGCGACGGCGGCCATGCTGCGCTCCCCGCGCGCCGCACGGAGCAGCGCGCCGAGCCGTTCGCCGCGCAGGCGCTCTTCGGGGGTCAGAGGGGTACGGACCATGCGGCCATCCTACACGGGATGCCATTTCTATACCGTCATTACTATACCGCTCCGACCGGTATAGTAATGGGCATGGTGCATATCAAGACAGACACACAGCTCGACGCGATGCGCGAGGCCGGCCGGGTCGTCGCGCGGATCCTGGCCCGGGCGCGGGAGGTGGCAGCGGTCGGCGTGACCCCCCGCGAGCTGGACGAAGCGGCCCGCGAGGTGCTGAGCGAGGCCGGGGCAGACTCCCCCTTCCTGAACTACGAGCCGCACTTCGCGCCCACTCCTTTCCCGGCCGTCATCTGCGTCTCGGTCAACGACGCGGTCGTGCACGGCGTCCCCTCCGCCGAGCCCCTGCGGGACGGGGACCTGGTCAGCGTGGACGCGGGCGCCCTCCTCGGCGGCTGGGCCGGCGACTCGGCGGTCAGTTTCATCGTGGGCGAGGCCCGCCCGGAGGACACCCGGCTCATCGCCACCGCTGACGAGGCCCTGGCGGCCGGGATCGCCGCGGCCGTGGTCGGCAACCGGATCGGCGACATCGCGCACGCGATCGGCACGGTCTGCCGCGACGCGGGCTACGGCATCCTGGAGGGCTACGGCGGCCACGGCATCGGCCGGTCCATGCACGAGGCCCCCTCCGTGCCGAACGAGGGACGGGCCGGGCGCGGCATGGCGCTGCGGCACGGGATGGTCCTGGCCATCGAGCCGATGCTGCTCGCCGGGGGCCTCGACGAGTTCCGCCACGACCCCGACGGCTGGACGCTGCGGACGACGGACGGCAGCCGGGCCTCGCACGCCGAGCACACGGTGGCGATCACGAACGACGGCCCGCGCGTCCTGACCGCGCTCTGAGCGCCCCTCCCGGCACCACGGCCGCCGGCTAAGAGCGCCCGACGAACTCCCTGGCCAGGGCCGCTCCCCTGCTCTGCGCCCGCGCGCGGCTCTCGATCGGGGAGATGCGGGAGTCCCTGAACGCGATGTAGGTGACGCCGGACTCGGCGCCCCCGGTCGACGGGTCGGGGTCGATGCCCAGCGCCTTCGCCATGGCGTACGAGGCCTCCCCGATGATGCCCGTGGGGCCGGTGTCGCCGATCACGCCGTACCGCACCCGGTCCCGGTACACGACCGCCACGACGCTGCCGCCGGTGAGCCCCGACTTCCGGTAGTCCCACACCCTGCTCGGGCCCGGTACGACCACATGGGGCAGCGCGGCGGAGTCGAGGGGTTCGCCGCGGGAGCTCTGGAACGCGGTCTCCGGCAGGAAGTACGGATCGGTCTTCCGGTTGCAGAGCCTGGTCTTCCGGCCGTCGCAGTCGATGTCCATGTCCGCCTTCCAGAACACGGCGTCCCGCATGCCGCAGACCGGGACCGTGGCCTTGGCGCTGCCGCTGTCGGTGCGGTACTTGCCCTTCGAGATCCGTGAACAGGCGCGGACCTCGGCGAGCAGTTCGGCGGCGGTCACCTCGTCCGACCCCGCGTCCGCTTCCCGACCGGAGGCGGACACGGGGTCGGACGCGGGGTCGGACGCGGACGCGGGCAGCGCCGCCGCTCCGAGGAGCGCCGCGCCACAGGCGGCGGATGTCAGGGCGAGCAGGCGGGTGCGCATGGCGCGGAAGGACCTTTCCCGTAGGCGAGGGACCCGTGCGGGCCCCGTTGTCGGCATCCGGCGGCGCGCCCCCTCCCGCCTCAGTGCCCGCGGCCCGGATGCACCACCATGGCCGAGCCCCCGCCCCGGCGCACCTTTTCCGCCGCCGCCAGCCAGCGGCCGTCGGGCAGCCGCTGCACCCCGGTGGCGGCGCCGATCTCCGGGTTCTGCCTGAAGGCGTGACCGAGCTTCTCCAGCTCCGCGCGGACCGGGCTGTTCCACAAGTCCGGCTCGATGTCGGTCGTCGGCGCGTTGCGCTGGCTGGCGCGCGGCGCTGCGATCGCGTCGACCAGGGGGAGTCCCCGGTCCAGGTGGCCGGTGAGCGACTGGAGGACGGTCGTGATGATGGTGGCCCCGCCCGGCGAGCCGAGGGCGAGGACCGGCTTGCCGTGCTCGAGCACGATGGTCGGGGAGATCGACGAGCGCGGCCGCTTGCCCGGCCCCGGCAGGTTCGGGTCGTGGACCGCCGGGTTGGCGGGCGCGAAGGAGAAGTCGGTGAGCTCGTTGTTGAGCAGGAAGCCCCGTCCGGGCACGGTGATGGCGCTGCCGCCGGTGGACTCGATCGTCAGCGTGTAGGCGACGACGTTGCCCCACTTGTCGGCCGTCGTCAGGTGGGTGGTGTTCTCGCCCTCGTACGTCGTCGGCGCGGGCGTGCCGCCACTGTCGCACCGCTCCGGGTCGCGTGGGTCGCCCGGTGCCAGCGGGCTGGTCAGGGCCCTGTCGTCCCGGATCAGGCACTCCCGGGAGTCCGCGAACCGTTGGCTCAGCAACTCCTTCGTCGGTACGTCCTCGAAGGCGGGGTCGCCGACCCAGCGGCCCCGGTCGGCGAACGCGATCCTGCTCGCCTCGATGAGCCGGTGGAGGTACTGGGTCCGGTCGGCCCGGGAGAGGTCGGTGGACTCCAGGATGTTGAGGGCCTCGCCGACGCTGGTGCCGCCGGACGAGGAGGGAGCCATGCCGTAGACGTCCAGGCCCCGGTAGTTCACCTTGGTCGGGTCCTTGCGCAGGGTCCGGTACGAGGCCAGGTCTTCGCGGGTCAGATCGCCGGGGCGGACGACCCGGGTGGCGTCCGGGTCGACGGGCGGCTTGCGCACCGTACGGACGATGTCGTCGGCCAACGCGCCCCGGTACAGCGCGCCGACGCCCTCGCGGCCGAGCTTCTCGTACGTACGCGCCAGGTCGGGGTTCTTGAACACCGAGCCGACGACGGGGAGTTCGCCGCCCGGCAGGAAGAGCTTCGCGGAGGCCGGGAAGTCGGCGAACCGGGCCTGGTTGGAGGCCGTCTGCGAGCGGAAGGTGCCGTCCACGACGAAGCCGTCCCGGGCCAGGCGTTCGGCCGGTTTCAGCAGCGTACGCAGGGACTTGGAGCCCCACGCGTCCAGCGCCCGCTCCCAGGTGGCCGGGGTGCCGGGTGTGCCGACGCCCAGGCCACTGGTCACCCCCTCCTCGAACGGGATCGGCTTGCCGTGCTCGAGGAACAGGGACGCGTCGGCACTCCGCGGGGCGGTCTCGCGGCCGTCGATGGTCCGCACCTGGCGCGTCTTCGCGTCGTAGTGGACGAAGTAGCCACCGCCGCCGATGCCCGCCGAATAGGGCTCCGTGACGCCGAGCGCCGCGGCCGTGGCCACCGCCGCGTCCACCGCGTTGCCGCCCTTGCGCAGTACCTCGATCCCGGCGGCCGAGGCATCCGGGTCGACACTCGACACCGCTCCCCCGTGTCCCACCGCCACCGGGGACTTGGGCGGCGCGGGGCGTGGCATGGCGGTCGCCGCCGAGGTCGCCGGGGCGGCGGCTCCGATCGAGGCGACCACGGCGAGTACGGCCAGCAGGGACGTGTTCCGACCGACGGAACGGCGCATACGTACCTCCAGTCAACGGATCTCGCCCGCAGGGTAGCCCCGGGAATCCGGGATCGTCAGGACCGCCTCGAACGGTTACCCGAATGACCGATACCATGCGCGCCCATGACGGACGACGTGCGCAACATCGTGCTGGGCGTGATAGCCGCCGGGATCAGTGCCTCGCTGGGCTGGCTCGCCCGAACCTATCTCTGGCGGCGGGGGCTCCGACGCAAGCAGGCCTTCTTCGGGCTGCCGGCGAACTCCGAATGCCTGCTGGTCGTCAACCGCTACGCGGGCGCCGAGGGAGCGGTGCACCGGCACGACGCCTTCGCCCTGCTCGAACTCTCCGCGCTCATCAAGGACTGCGGGGCCCACGCGCAGATCGTCACCCATGACAACGCCCAGCAGGGGTTCGGGGAGCGTACGGAGTACTGCGTCGGCGGCCCGACGTCCAACCAGCGGATGGCGGCGCATCTGCGGACCCTGCTGCCCGGGGTGCGGATCAACGTCGAGCAGGACCCGGGGCCGGACCGGGTGGCGTTCCAGGTCGGCTCGGAGCGCTACCGGATGGAGCCGGGCACCGCGGAGTACGTCCTGCTCGCACGGCTGACAGGAGGTCAGGAGTCCCGCCCGGTCTTCCTGTTCTGCGGTCAGCGGGCCATCACCAATCAGGCGGCCACCCGCTATGTAGCCCGGAACCACGACAAGCTGCGCCGCAAGCACGGGAACAAGTCGTTCTGCCTGCTGCTGAAGGTCGTCAACTCCCAGGCGTACGGCCCCGATGTGGTCGAACTGGTCGGCGACGTGACCCGCGAGGCCCAGTCCCCCATCCCCAGTACGCCCGTCTCGCACCGGGCGGGCAGCTGACCGGGCCCGCCTCAGCGGCGCAGCCGCGCCCGGCCGGACGCCAGCATCCCGGTGATCTCCGTTATCCCGAGCGGCCGGGCCAGCAGCACCACGCCGAGGAGAAGGGCGAGCGTCCCGGCCCCGGCCGCCGCCACGTCGCCCGCCCCCTCCACCGCGCGCGCCGCGCCGTACGCCAGCGCACCGGCGGGCAGGCAGGCGGCGATCAGGCGGGCGTGCGCGCCGAGGGTCGGCGAGCGCAGCGGGGACCCGGCGCCGGGACCCGAGAGCCGGCGGGACAGGACGAGGGCGGTGACGGCGAATCCGGCACAGAAGGCGACCGTGCTCGCTCCGGCCATTCCGGTCACCGCCCAGCGGGCGGGGAGCAGCAGGTAGGCGGCGGCCGTCAGGCCCGCCTGGACGGCGGCGATCACCAGGTTGAGGAGGAAGGGGGTGCGGGTGTCGCTCATCGCGTAGAAGCCGCGCGAGAGGACGTACTGTCCGGAGAAGGCGATCAGTCCGGGGGCGAAGGCCATCATGATTCCGGCCATCACCGTGATGTCGGCGGGGGTGGTGCGCCCGTACCCGAAGACGGAGCCGATCACCCAGGGCGCGAGCACCAGCAGGGCGGTGGCGGCGGGCACCACGGCGGCGGCGCTGGTGCGCAGGGCGTACGCGACGTCGCGCCGCACCCCGGCGAGGTCGCCGTCGGCGGCGTACCTGCTCATCCGGGGCATCAGGGCAGTGACCAGCGAGACCGTGATGATGCCCTGCGGGACGACCCAGAGCTGGTAGGCGTAGCTGTACGCGGTGTAGCCCGCCCCGCCCGCGATCTCCTGCTCGGCGGCATGGAGGCCGCTGGCGGTGGAGAGCCGGGTGACGACCCAGTACGCGAGCTGGTTGGTGAGGACGAGCAGCACCAGCCAGCCGGCGGCGCGTATCGGCCGGGTCAGTCCGCTGCCGCGCCAGTCGAACCGGGGCCGCCAGCGGAACTTCGCGGCGCGCAGCGCGGGTATCAGGGCGAGCGTCTGTACGGCTATTCCCGCGGTGGTGCCCCAGCCGAGGAGGTGGGCGTGCGTGTCGGAGAGGGTGCCGTCGGAGTTCGCGGCGACGGCGATGTAGAAGCCGAACACCCCGATGATCACGATGTTGTTGAGGACCGGGGCCCACATCATCGCGCCGAACCGGCCGCGTGCGTTGAGGACTTGGCCGAGCAGCGTGAACAATCCGTAGAAGAGGATCTGCGGCAGACAGTAGCGGGCCAGCGCGATCGTCAGCTCCGCCTGGCGGCCGTCGTAGTCGGTGTAGAGGCCGACGACGACGGGGGCCGCCACCACGGCGAGCGCGGTGAGGGCGAGGAGGCCGATCGTGCACAGGGTGAGCAACCGGTCGGTGTACGCGGCTCCGCCGTCGGCGTGCTCCTTGGCCGCGCGGACCAGTTCGGGGACGAAGACCGCGTTGAGCGCGCCGCCGATGAGAAGGATGTAGAGGATGTTGGGGACGGTGTTGGCGACCGTGTAGCCGTCGGCGGTGAGGCCGGTGCCGAGCGCGGCGACGACGACCGCCGAGCGGACGAAACCGGTGGCGCGCGAGACGACGGAGCCCGCCGCCATCACGGCCCCGCTGCGCAGCACCGAGGCGCTCCGGACCGGGGGGCCGGTGGTGCTGGTGGTGGTCGCGCTCACTGGTGGTCCCCCCGCGTTCCTCGTGTCGGCCGACGGGCGATCGTAACGCGGCGCGTGCGGTCGGACTTTCCGGTGCTCGGGGAGAACGGATTGCCCGGCGCCCGGAAGGAACCCGACATGGGGGAAATCACCTCTCCCCTTCTGAGCACCCAGCCCTGGAGGTCTTTCCGTGAGTTCCGCACGCCCGCGCATCCGTCGTTCCGCCCCGGCCGGCCGGAGGGCCCGGCTCGCCCTGACCGGGCCCGCGGCGCTGCTCGCCGCCGCGCTCACCGCGTGCTCGGGCGGCGGTACGGGCTCCGCCGAGGTGGGCGGGGACGGCAAGGCCCCCGACACCAGCATCACGGTGAATCTCCGGGGCGAGGCGGCGGCGCCCGGTGAGCCGGTGAAGGTGACACTGGGGCACGGAAAGCTGAAGACCGTGTCCGTGAAGCCGGGCGAGGGCGGCCCGCTGGCCGGGAAGATATCCGCCGACGGCCGGACCTGGACGTCCGACCGGGTCGCCGCGCCGGGCACCGCGTACACGGTCGAGGCGACGGACGCGGACGGCGGCAGCGACCGGGCGACGTTCGCCACCGCCGAGGCGGAGAAGGTCAACAAGCTGTCGCTGGCGCCGGGCAAGAACACGACCGTGGGCATCGCGCAGCCGCTGTCCGTCGTCTTCGACCACCCGGTGAAGAACAAGGCGGCGGTGGAGAAGGCCCTGAAGGTGTCCACCTCCAACGGCACCGAGGGCTCCTGGGGCTGGCTGCGGGACTACTCGGGCAAGGACCGCGTCGACTGGCGGCCCGAGGAGTACTGGAAGCCCGGGACGAAAGTCTCCCTGGACGCGCGACTGAACGGCGTCGACACGGGGGCGGACGGCGGCTGGTTCGTCCGCGACTACGCGACGACGTTCACGATCGGCGCGGCCCAGGTGGTCAAGGTCGACCTCGACGGGCACCGTCTCGCCCTGCACCGGGACGGGAAGCAGGTCATGGACCTGCCGATGTCGGCGGGCACCCCCGGCGGCGAGAAGGCGTCCTGGCGGGGCACGGCGGTCCTGATGTCGAAGGAGGGCACGATCAACATGCGCTCCGAGACGGTGGGCCTCGGCGACGCCTACGACAAGATGGTCGACTACTCGATGCGGCTGACCTGGTCGGGGATGTACGCCCACGCCGCACCGTGGAACGCGGGCTATTTCGGCCAGGCCAACCGGAGTTCCGGCTGCCTGGGGATGAGCGACGGCGATGCCGCCGCGCTGTACGGGCAGGTACGGGTGGGCGACCCGTTCGAGATGACCGGCGCGGAGTCCAAGGGCACGGTCGCCGAGGGCAACGGCTACGGCGCGTGGAACGTCTCGTGGGCGGACTGGCAGGCCAAGAGCGCCCTGAAGTGACCCGGTAACGCCCCTTCGAACCCTCGGACGGGCTGCACACGACGGTCACCAGCACGATGCCGAGCGGCACCCTCGTCGCGCATCTCCACGACGTGGGCCCGCTCGGCGTCGGCGGACGGGCCGGCGACTCTCCGTGCTTCTTCCCCTGGCAGACGCCGGACCGGCCGTTCCCCGTCGGCCGGAGCTGTTCTCCACGGCCTACGACGTCCCGGCCGGTCACCGGCTCGCCCTGGCGATCGACACCGTCGATCCGCTGTACATCGAGCACAGCCCGACCGGCGCGCAGCTGACCTTCTCCTCGCCCGGCACGGGCCCGAGTCATCTCTCGGTCCCGCCGCGCGAGAAGTGATCACCGACTGCTGCCGGGCGGGCGCTGCCCGGCTACCGCCCTCCCGGCAGCAGCGTCCCCGGTTCGGCCGGAGCCACCCCGACCCCCCTGGTTTTCAGGTTGCGCCGCTGCCTCTTGGCCACCCAGGTGGCGAACCACGAGAGCAGCATGCACATCCCGATGTAGATCGGCGAGATCACCATCACGACGGGGATGAAGGGAAGATCGTAGTCGATATTCGACGCGATCAGCTTTCCGGCGTGGAGGAATTCCTCGTAGGTGATCAGATAGCCGAGCGAGGTGTCCTTCAGCGCGACCACCAGCTGGCTGATGATGGTCGGCAGCATCGCGCGTACCGCCTGGGGTGCGAGGACGTACGTGGTGACCTGGGTCTTGCGCATGCCGAGCGCGTACGCCGCCTCGCGCTGGCCCCGGTCCACCGCGTTGATCCCGGTGCGGAACACCTCCGCGAGAACGGAGCCGTTGTAGAGGGTCAGCCCGGTGACGAGGGCGGGCAGCGGCTGGACCTTCAGCGCCACGAAGATGAAGAAGATCATCACGAGCACGGGCATGGCCCGGAAGAACTCGACCAGCAGGGTGGAGATCCAGCGCAGCACCCGGTGTTCGGAGAGCCGGCCGACGGCGAGGACCGCGCCGAGCGCGAGCGAGAGGACCGCCGCGTACGCGAACGCCTTGAGGGTGTTGCCGAGCCCGCGCAGCAGCAGTTCCTGAATGCCCTTGTACTCGAAGGGTGTCCACTTCTGCGCGGTGAACTGGTCGGTGTCGAAGAGCAGATAGACGATCCAGCCGAGCAGCGCCAGGATCAGGACCGTGGAGGCGATGCCGTACATCAGGTGCCGTCTGCGGGTCACCGGGCCGGGGATGTCGTAGAGCGCGCTGGCCTCGGGCACCGAAGCCCGGGACGGCTTGCGGGTGAGGGTCTTGGTCATCGTGCGACTCCCCAGCGCTTCTCCATCACGTTGAACACCGCGCTGATGGTCAAGGTGATGATCAGGTAGCCGACGGCGATCCAGATGAAGGACCAGATGATGCTGTAGCCGAGTTCGTTGAGCGTCTTGTAGGTGCCGAGGAGCTCGGTGACGCTGAACGCCCCGGCGATGGCGGAGTTCTTCGCCAGCGCGATCAGGGTCGAGCCGACCGGCGGGATCACCGACCGGAACGCCTGCGGCAGGACCACGGTGCTCAGGGTCTGGCCGAAGTTCATGCCGAGGCTGCGGGCTGCCTCGCCCTGGCCCTTGGGCACGGTGTTGATGCCGGAGCGCAGCACCTCGCAGATGAACGCCGAGGTGTAGCAGCCGAGCGCGATGACGGCGAAGAGCTGGAACGGCAGGACGAGGCCGAAGCGGGGCAGGCCCAGCAGGACCGCGAAGAACAGCAGCGTCAGCGGGGTGTTGCGGAGCACGGTGACCCAGACCGTGCCCAGCACCCGGAGGGAGCCGACGGGCGCGACCCGGCAGGAGGCCATCAGGAAACCGAGGACGAGCGCCAGCGCCGAGGCGTAGACGGTCAGTTCGACGGTGCCGAGGAAGCCCTTGCCGTAGAGGGAGAAGTTTTCTGTCAGTACGTCCATGGGTGAGGCGCGTCCCCTCAGGTCGCCGGGTAGCGGTCGATGGGCGGCGGGGTCGGCGCGGGTGCTCCGGAGAGGCCGAGCGTCGCTTCGTACGCCTTCTTCCAGTTGCCGTTCTCCTCGTTGGTCTCCAGGGCGTCGTTGAGGGCGTTGCGCAGGGCGTTGTCGCTGCGCGGTACGCCGATGCCGTACGGCTCCTCCGAGAAGGGTTTGCCGACGACCTTCATCTCGTCGGGCGCCTTGGCGGCGAAGCCCAGCAGGATCGCGTCGTCGGTGGTGACGACGTCGACCTGGTAGGTGAGGAGGTTGTCGACGCAGATCGAGTACGTGTCGTACGCGACAAGGGTCGCCCTGGGGTAGTCGGCCGCGATCCGCTGGTAGGGCGTGGAGCCGGCCGCCGAGCAGACGGTCTTTCCCGCCAGGTCCTGGGGGCCGTTGATGTCGTCCTCGTCGGTGCGCACCAGCAGTCCCTGGCCGGCCATGTAGTACGGCCCGGCGAAGCCGACCAGCTTCTTGCGCATGTCGTTGACGGTGTAGGTGCCGACGTAGTAGTCGATCTGGCCGTTCTGCAGGGCCGTCTCGCGGTTGGCGGAGGCGATCGTGCGGAAGCGGACCGTCTTCGGTTCGAAGCCGAGCGAGGCCGCCATCATGCGGGCGATCTCGATGTCGAACCCGGAGTAGACCCCGCTCGCCGGGTCCTTCTCCCCCAGGTAGGGCTGGTCCTCCTTGGCTCCGACGATCAGATAGCCGCGCCTCTTCGCCTTGGCCCAGGTGCGGGAGTCGGGCAGTTCGAAGCCGGTGTCGACCTGGTACACGGGCAAGGCCTCGGCCTCGGGGCCCTTGACCGGCGGGCTGCCGTCCTTGCCGCAGCCCGCGGCGAGTGCGGCGAGCAGGAGACCGGCCACGAGAGCGGCGGCCCTGCCCGTACGCGTGTTCCTCGTACGCAACACGGAAATCCCCCTCAGTGCTTGAGGATCTTGGACAGGAAGTCCTTGGCGCGGTCGCTCGACGGGGACGTGAAGAAGTCCTCCGGGACGCGGTCCTCGACGACGCAGCCGTCGGCCATGAACACCACGCGGTTGGCGGCGGACCGGGCGAAGCCCATCTCGTGGGTGACGACGATCATCGTCATGCCGTCCCGGGCCAGCTGCTGCATGACCTCCAGGACCTCGTTGATCATCTCCGGGTCGAGCGCCGAGGTCGGCTCGTCGAACAGGAGTGCCTTGGGGTCCATGGCCAAGGCGCGGGCGATGGCCACGCGCTGCTGCTGGCCGCCGGAGAGCTGGGCGGGGAACTTGTCGGCGTGGGCGGCCAGCCCGACCCGCTCCAGCAGTTCGCGGGAGCGCCGGTCGGCCTCGTCCTTCTTGCGCTTGCGGACCTTGAGCTGCGCCAGCGAGACGTTGTCCAGCACGGTCTTGTGGGCGAAGAGGTTGAACGACTGGAAGACCATGCCGACTTCGGCACGGAGCTGGGCCAGGCCCTTGCCCTCCTCGGGGAGGGGTCTGCCGTCGATCGTGATGCTGCCGGACTCGATCGCCTCCAGCCGGTTGATCGCGCGGCACAGGGTCGATTTCCCTGAGCCGGAGGGGCCGATGACCACCACCACCTCCCCGCGGCCGACGGTGAGATTGATGTCCTGAAGTACGTGCAACTCCCCGAAGTGTTTGTTGACGTCCCTCAGTTCGATCAAAGGATCGACGGCCATGCGCTGCCCTACCCACTTGTCGCTGTGTCGAGGTCAGCGCAAACTATCCATCGCGAAAAGGGACTTCGCACCCGACACGCGTAAATGGCGCAAAAGGCTTTTTAACTGGATTAGCCGAGGAGAGCGGCCGCCCTCCGACCCCCGTTCAGTTCTCGGCGGACTCCGCGTACACCTGGGAGAGCTCCGGGCTGCCGGCCATCGCCCAGTCGAGTCCGGCCGAGACGACGTCGATCTCCCGCCCCGACTCCAGACGCACCACGGGCTGACCGCTCGGCCAGATGTCCCACGCGGCACCCGGCACCGTCCGCACGATCACCGTGCCGAGGTAGAGGCCGGCGTCGTTGCCGAGCCAGGGCAGTTCCTCGGGGTCGTCGCGCCAGCGGGGCGGCAGCTGGTCGAGCGCGGTCAACGAGGCGGGGGTGTCGTCGAGTTCGAGTCCTTGCTGCCCCGCCCGGACGCGCAGCAGTTCGCATTCGGCGAGCAGCTCGGCCACACCGTCGGGGTCTGCCTCGACGGCGGCGGCGAGCGTGCCCGACTGCGTACCACCCTGACGCTTACGCCAGTTGTCCAAGAAAGGGATGTTCATACCACTAGGGTCCCATCCCGGCCAGGTTCCGCACCACAGGGCGCGCGGCGTTCACCGGTCCCCCACCCCGCCCCGACCGTGAATCCGAGCGGGTATCTAAGGTGCGTACATGAGTACACAGACCTACCTCGCGGAACTGTTCTCGCTGGAAGGCCGGGTGGCGGTGGTCACCGGCGGCAGCTCCGGCATCGGCCGGGCGATCACCGGCGCCCTGGCCCGGGCCGGCGCGAGCGTCGTCGTGGTGGCCCGCCGGGAGGCCGAGCTGCGGGCGACCGTGGACGAGCTGACCGCCGAGGGCTGCCGGGCCGCCTGGGTGAGCGCGGACCTGAGCACCTCCGAAGGGGTGCGCGTGGGGGCGGAGGAGGCCGCGGCGGCCTTCGGGGAGCCGGACATCCTGGTGAACTGCGCCGGAATCAATCTGCGCCCGCCGATGACCGAGCTGGGCGAGGACGTCTGGGACACCACGATGGCGGTGAACCTGAAGGCGCCGTTCCTGCTGGGGCAGCGGTTCGGGCCGGGCATGGCCGAGCGGGGGTACGGTCGGATCATCCACGTCACGTCGCAGCAGGCGCACCGGGCCTTCGTGAGCAGCGGCGCCTACGGGGTGTCCAAGGGCGGCCTGGAGTCGCTGACCCGCTCGCAGGCCGAGGCGTGGTCGCCGCACGGGGTCACCGTGAACAGCCTGGTGCCCGGGTTCGTGCTGACCCCACTGAACGCGCGCCTCCAGTCGGATCCGGAGAAGGTCGCGTCGCTGGCCGCGCGGACCCTGGTCGGCCGGAACGGGCTCGCGGAGGACTTCGCCGGGGCCGCCGTGTTCCTGGCGGGGCGCTCGTCGGCGTACGTCACCGGGCAGTCGTTGTTCGTGGACGGCGGGTTCTCGGCGCACTGAGCCCGCCGTCCAGGAACGCGGGGCCGCCGGGCCTCAGGACTTCTGCCGGAGAGCCCCGGCCGCCTCGCCCACCGCCCGCTCCACCGCGGCGGTCACGGCCTCCTTGTCCAGGCCGAGACCGGTGAGCACGCCGGAGCCGTCCTCGAACTCCAGCAGGGCCAGCAGGATGTGCTCGGTGCCCACGTAGTTGTGGCCGAGACGCAGCGCCTCGCGGAAGGTCAGCTCCAGGACCTTCTTGGCGTCGGCGTCGTACGGGACCAGCTCGGGCGCCTCGTCCACCGGGGCGGGCAACACGGCGGTCGCCGCTGCCCGCAGCGCCTCCGGCTGCACGCCCTGCCCGACGAGGACGCGGGCGGCGATGGCCTCGGGCTCGGCGAGCAGGCCGAGGATCAGGTGGGCGGGGACGATCTCGGCGTGCCGGGCGGCCTGGGCCTCGTTGTGGGAGGCGACCACCACGTTGCGGGCGCGCGGCGTGAAGCGGTTGAAGCCCTCGTTCGGGTCCAGGTCCGATGAGCCCTCGCCCTTTTTGGGCACGAAGCGCTTCTGGGCGGCCTGGCGGGTGACCCCCATGCTCCGGCCGATATCGGTCCAGGAGGCGCCGGAGCGGCGGGCCTGGTCCACGAAGTGGCCGATGAGGTGGTCGGCCACGTCGCCGAGGTGGTCCGCGGCGAGGACCGCGCCGGAGAGCTGCTCCAGGGCGTCGTCGTTGGTCTTCTTGATGGCCTCGATCAGATCGTCGAGACGTACGGAAGGGGTGACGGGAAGAGGCTGCGTCATGTGACAACCGTAGGTTGACACCTCCCGAGTGTCAACCTTGGGTTGTCACGTGACGCGGCCATCCACCTTCCTATTAACAGGCCCTTGCGCTCACTACCGGCCGGTCTCCGCCCGTCTCCGTCCGGCCCCTGCTGGCTTCCGCTCAGAGGTCGAGGTCGACCACCACGGGAGCGTGGTCGGACGCGCCCTTGCCCTTGCGCTCCTCACGGTCGACGTAACTGTCCTTGACGGCGGCGGTGAACGGCGCGTTGCCGAAGGTCAGGTCGATCCGCATGCCCTTGTTCTTGGGGAACCGCAGCTCGCGGTAGTCCCAGAAGGTGTAGGCGCGGTCGTACTTGAGGGGGCGGGGGTGGACCTCGCTCAGGCCCTCCGCCTCCAGGGCCGCGAGGGCGGCGCGCTCGGCAGGCGTCACATGCGTGGCGCCCTCGAACAGAGCCGGGTCCCAGACGTCCTCGTCGGTCGGGGCCACGTTGAAGTCGCCCAGGACCGCGAAGGGCAGGGACCCGGCGGCGTCCGCCGCCACGGCCTTCCGCAGGGCCTCCAGCCAGCGCAGCTTGTACGCGTAGTGCTCGTGCTCGACCTCGCGGCCGTTGGGCACGTACACCGACCAGAGGCGCAGCGGGCCGCAGGTCGCCGAGATCGCGCGGGGCTCCTGCACCCCGTCGTACTCCGGGCCGCCGGGCAGGCCGCTGACGACGTCGGCGAGGCCGACGCGGGAGAGCAGCGCGACCCCGTTCCACCGGCCCGTGGCGTTGACCGCGGATTCGTACCCCGCCTCGCGCAGGGCTTCGGCGGGGAACTGCTCCGCCGTGCACTTGGTCTCCTGGATGCACAGCACATCGGTGCCGCTGCTCTCCAGCCAGGCGAGAAGCCTCGGCAGCCGGGCGGTGATCGAATTGACGTTATAGGTGGCGATGCGCATGGCAGCCAACCTAGCCGCTCCCACTGACAGCGGCCGCCGGGGTCACAGCTCGGTGGTGCCGCCCGGGGCCAGCCGGCCGTGGTCCGCGCCGCCCAGGGCCCCGATCTGGTTGTCGTAGATCGGACGGGCCAGATCGGTCAGCAGGGCGTCGTGGACGTCGATGGCGCGCCTCGGCTTCACCTCGCGTACGTAGTCGATGACCTCGGAGATCTTGCTCCAGGGGGCCATCACCGGCAGCAGCAGCGTGTCCACGGGGCGCTCGGGGACGGTGAGCGCGTCGCCGGGGTGGAAGACCGAACCGTCCACGAGGAAGCCGACGTTGGTGATCCTGGGGATGTCCGGGTGGATCACCGCGTGCAGCTCGCCGTGCACGGTGACGTCGAATCCGGCGGCGGAGAACGCGTCCCCGTCGCCCACGGTGTGCACCCGGCCCGGGAAGGCGGCCGACAGCTGCTCGGCGACGCTGCGGAGCGTCCAGATCTCGGCCGCCGGGTTGGCCTCCAGGCCCGCGCGCAGCCGTGCCTCGTTGAAGTGGTCCGGGTGCTCGTGCGTCACCAGCATGACGTCCGCGCCGAGCGCCGCGTCGTCCTCGGAGAAGCCTCCGGGATCGATGACCAGGATGCGCCCCTCCTTCTCGATCCGGACGCAGGAGTGGGTCTTCTTGGTGAGGGTGAGTGCCCCGGGCGATACGTTCATGGCTCCATCCTGCTACGCGGGCGGGGTGGTTTCCTCCTGGATCACCTTCTGCGCCACGGCGAACGCGGCTCCGGCGGCCGGGACGCCGCAGTAGACGGCGGTCTGGAGGAGAACTTCCTTGATCTCGACGGGCGTCAGACCGTTGCGCAGGGCGGCCCGGGTGTGCGCGGCCAGGCCCTCCAGATGGCCCGAGGCGACGAGCGCGGTGAGCGTGATGACGCTGCGGGTGCGGCGGTCGAGGCCGTCGCGGCTCCAGACCTCGCCCCAGACGTACCGGGTGACCAGCTCCTGGAAGTCCTCGGTGAAGGCGTCGGCCGTGTCGTTCACCGCGTCGACATGGGCGTCGCCCAGCACCTCGCGACGGACCTTCGTGCCCCGCTCGTGCCGGTCGTCAGGGGACGGCGCGACGGCGTCGGGGGCGGTGGCGGCAGGGGCGATCTCGGCCACCGGGACGAGCGGCACGCTGGGAGCGGCGGGCGCGGTGGCGTGGGGCAGCACGGGGATCGCGGCCGAGGTGTCCTGCTGCCAGGCGGTGGAGAAGTGCATCAGCAGCAGGTCGCTGACGGCGGCGGGCTGCTCGACGGGCGCGAGGTGGGAGGCGCCGGGGACGAGCGCGAGGCGGGCGTCCGGTATCCCTGCGACCAGTGTGCGGGCCTCGGCGGGCCCGGTGACCTGGTCCTCCGCCCCGACCAGCACGAGGGTGGGGACGCCGATCCGGTTCAGGGCGCCGCGGATGTCGAACGCCGCGAGTGCCTCGCAGGCGGCGATGTAGCAGCCGGGGTCGGTGGTGCGGACCATCTGGACGGCCCATTCCACGATGGCGGGTTGCGCGGCGGCGAAGCCGGGGGTGAACCAGCGCTCGGGCGCGGTGCGGGCCATCGGTTCCAACCCGTTGGTGCGGACGATCACCCCGCGCCGGCGGAACTCGTCGGCCGTGCCGAACCGGGGCGACGAGGCGACGAGCGCCAGTGAGGCGACGCGGTGCGGGTGGCGCAGGGCGAGGTCCGCGCCGACCGCCCCGCCGATCGAGCAGCCCGCGTAGCCGAAGCGCTGGACGCCGAGCCCGTCCAGCGTCGCGAGCAGCCGGTCGCCCAGCTCGGCGACGGAGGCGGCGGCGTGGGCGGGCGCGCCGCCGTGGCCGGGCAGGTCGTAGCGGAAGACCCGCCAGTGCTGGGACAGCTCGGGGATCTGGCGATCCCACATGTGCCACGTCGTGCCGAGCGAGGGCCCGATGACCAGGACCGGGGCGTCCTCGGGCCCGTCGAAGCGGTACTGAAGCGTGCGCGGGGAGCCGGTGGGGGCGTGCGGCCCCTGCGGACCGGGCGAGGTCCGCGGACCGGGAGCGGCGGCCTGAGGACCGGGGCCGGCCGGGGCGGCCTGCGGCACAGGGGTGGTGGCCTGAGGAACGGGGGTGGCCTGGGGAACGGGGGTGGCCTGGGGGCCCGGAACAGCCGAAGCTGCCTGCGATACGGGAGTGACCTGCGGGCCGGGCGGGGCCTGCGGGGCGAACGGGCCCTGTGGCGGCGGTGGGGCGAACGGGCCCTCCGGAGCCGACGGGGACGGCGGGGTGAGCGGGGTCGGATCCGGCTGTGCGGCCACGGGGGCCTGCGGGAACCCGGGCGTCCCGTGGCCGGCGGGAGGCGGGAAGGACGACGCCGGATCCGGGAAGGGCTCCGGTGCGGCGGTCGCCGACAGGTGCGCGGCGTCCGGTCCCTGGTGCGGGGCCGGGACCGCCCGGTGAGGCGCTCCGGGATGCGGGGCGGGCCCACCGGGGTGGGGCGCCTGCACGGGCTGCGGGGTCGTCTCGCTCACTTCGCTCACTCGCTCCAGGTTACTGAGCGCCCCTCCGGCCCCTGGTCAGGGGGTCGCCGCCGATACGACATACACGACGGGGCTGGCCGGATCAGTCATGTTGACCACGATGTTCTGGGTGGGGCGCGGCTTCTTGTTGCTGTGCGTGGTACCGGCCCAGTGCTCGCCCGGGCCGAAGGACCAGCCGGTGATCTTGATGTCCCGCGGACTGATGGTGATCCTGTCCGGCTCCAGCGCCGCGCGTCCGGTGCCCACGCCGGTCAGGAAGCGGTCGAGGCCCGCGGAGGTGGTGCGGAACTTCGCGTACATCCGGCTGGCTTTCCAGTTGTTCGTCTCGTAGTACTGAACGCCCTGTCCGTTGCCGGGGATCGGGATCTCGAAGATCCGGCGCTGCATCTTGGAGGGCCAGCCCTCGCGCAGCCCCTGCGCGGCCGCCTCGGTCTCCTTGTCCATGCCCGAGCGGCGGCTCTGGCCCGCCGAGATGAGCAGGTAGCCGGCCGGGATGCCGATCAGCAGCACGATGATCGTGGCGGTGATGAAGCGCCGCTTGAACACGCGCCGGCGGTCCTCGGGCGGTTTGCCCTCGCCGTCGCCCGGCGACTCCGACTGGTGCGGCACCACGGGGTGCTCGGCTTCGATCATGATCAGGTGGTCCCTAGGTGCTGCGGCGACGTGACGAGGCGTACGGAGGGGTGGACGCCGAAGAGGGCGGTCGCGGTTCAGTCGACGGTGCGGGTGGACCGCGTGTTGCGGATGGTGCTCGCCGCCTGGTCGTAGATCTGGGCGTACCGCTCGTACCGCTCGACGCGCCTCCGGTTGGTCCGGCGGAAGCGGCGGGCGACCAGCCGCGCCAGGTCCGCGGCGCCGACCATACCCGCCTCGGGTCCCAGCTGCGCCTTGGCGATCCTCGCCTCGGGGCGATAGCCGCGGCCGGTGAGGTGGCGCTTGAAGGCGTCCCGGGCGGGGTTGATCAGGAGGTCGTCGGCGGCGCTGACGCCGCCCCCGATGACGAAGCAGGAGGGGTCGAGCGCGGCGGCCAGGTTGGCGATGCCGATGCCGAGCCACTGACCGATGTCCTGGAGGAGTTCGATGCACATCGCA
Source organism: Streptomyces sp. S063 (assembly GCF_002832675.1). Lineage (NCBI taxonomy): Bacteria > Bacillati > Actinomycetota > Actinomycetes > Kitasatosporales > Streptomycetaceae > Streptomyces > Streptomyces sp. S063. The sequence continues at coordinate 6,560,770 of NZ_CP021707.1, read as the reverse complement.
TCGCCCTCTCGGGCCAGTTCGGTGATGAGCGGCCCGGTGATGTCGGAGACGTTCCCCTTCACCCGGTCCAGCAGATAGTGGGCGACCGGGGAGTCGGCGGCCGCCAGCTCCCTGGCCTCGCGGACGAGGGCGTTGCCGGAGCTGTACTGCTCCCAGCAGCCCCGGTTGCCGCAGGGGCAGCGGTGGCCCGAGGGCACGACCTGCATGTGTCCGAACTCACCGGCCACGCCGTACTTGCCGCGCTTGACCTGGCCGTCCTCCAGGATCGCGCCGCCGATGCCCGTACCGAGGGTGATCATGACCAGGTGGTCCTCGCCGCGGCCCGCGCCGAAGCGCCATTCCGCCCAGGCGGCGGTGTTGGCGTCGTTGTCGACCATGACGGGGACGACGAGGCGGGAGGCGATGGCGTCGCGCAGGGGTTCGTCACGCCAGGCGAGATGGGGGGCGAAGAGGACCTTGGAGCGGTCGGCGTCGACCCAGCCCGCCGCGCCGATGCCCACCGCGTGGACGTCGTGCCGGTCGGAGAGGTCCAGGACCAGCTCGACGATGGTGTCCTCGACGACCTTGGGGCTCTTGGACTTGTCGGGCGTCTCGGTGCGGACCTTCTCCAGGATGTTGCCGTCGGCGTCGACGACGCCCGCCATCACCTTCGTACCGCCGATGTCGATCCCGACCGTGGGGACACGGGGCGCGGACAGGTGCGAGCGGCGTTCCTTGGTGCCGACTGTCTTGAGGACGGTGGCGCGGGCGGAGCCGCGGTGGGCGAAGTCGCGGTACGTGCTCATCGTCCCTGCGGGGTCTGGGGGGCCGGGCCGCTGTCGCGACCGGCGGCGGACGGCGCCCGCCGCGCTCGATTCTGCCACTGCCCGGCCCCGGCGGGCCGACGGGCGGGGTCGGCCCGCCGGGGCGGGTCGTCGGTCAGGATCCTTCTTCGGTCGCCGCGGACGTGCCCGGGAGGGTGGGCGTCGGAGTGCGTTCCAGCTCGTGGCTGAGCTCCTCCAGCTCGCTGCCGCCCGCCATCTGCCGGGTCAGCTCGTCGAGCGTGATGTCGTCCTTGGTGTGGCTGCCGGACATCACTCCGCGCTTGAGGAGGACGAACCGGTCGCCGACGAGGTGGGCGTGGTGCGGGTTGTGCGTGATGAGGACCACGCCGAGGCCGGCGTCGCGGGCGGCCGCCACGTACTTCAGGACCACGCCGGACTGCTTGACGCCGAGGGCGGCGGTGGGCTCGTCCAGGACGAGGACCTTGGCACCGAAGTGGACGGCGCGGGCGATGGCCACGCACTGGCGCTCACCGCCGGACAGGGTGCCGATGGGCTGGTCGACGTCGCGCAGGTCGATGCCCATGCGGAGCAGTTCGGTACGGGTCGTCTCGCGCATCTTGCGGACGTCGAGGCGCTTGAAGGGGCCGACGCCCGTCGTCGGCTCGGAGCCGAGGAAGAAGTTCCGCCAGACCGGCATCAGGGGGACGACGGCGAGGTCCTGGTAGACGGTGGCGATGCCCCGGTCCAGGGCGTCGCGCGGGTTGGCGAGGGTGGTCTCCTCGCCCTCGATGAGGAAGCGTCCGGCGTCGTGACCGTGCAGCCCTGCGATGATCTTGATGAGGGTGGACTTGCCGGCGCCGTTGTCGCCGAGGACGCAGGTGATCTCGCCCGCGTGGACCTCCAGCGAGACGTGCTCCAGGGCTTTGATGTTGCCGTAGAACTTGGACACGTCGGCCAGTTCGACGAGCGGGGTCGTGCTCTTCTCGGACGTGGCCGTCATGACGTCGCCTCCGCGCGCTTGCGCACCCACGCGTTGAGCAGGGTGGCCAGGAGCAGCATCGCTCCCAGGAAGAATTTGAACCAGTCCGGGTTCCACTCGGCGTAGACGATGCCCTTGCTGGTCATGCCGAAGATGAAGGCGCCGACCGCCGAGCCGATCGCGGAGCCGTAGCCGCCGGTGATCAGGCAGCCGCCGATGACGGCGGCGATGATGTACGTCAGCTCGTTGCCGACGCCCTCGCCGGACTGGACGACGTCGTAGCTGAACAGCAGGTGCTGGCCGGAGATCCAGGCGGCGAAGGCGACGCCGAGGTAGAGCCCGATCTTGGTACGGACGACGGGGACGCCGACCGCGCGGGCCGCGTCGGCCTCACCGCCGACCGCGAAGATCCAGTTGCCGAAGCGGGTACGGAGCAGGATCCAGGTGGCGAGCGCGACGAGGGCGATCCACCACAGGATGGTCACCTTGAACTCGACGCCGCCGACGGTCAGCGTGGAGGCGAACAGGGCGTGGGCGGAGTCGAAGCCCTCCATGTCGCCGATGGCCTTGGTGGAGACGGTGCCGCTGATGAGCTTGGTGAAGCCGAGGTTCAGACCGGTCAGCATCAGGAACGTGCCGAGCGTGATGATGAAGCTCGGCAGTTTGGTGCGGGTCAGCATGAAGCCGTTGAACGCGCCGATGGCGAGCGTGACCAGCAGGGACACGAGGACGCCGACCCAGACGTTGGCGGTCATCTGGTAGCTGAACATCGACGAGATCAGCGCGGAGCTGGTCACCAGGACGCCCGCGGAGAGGTCGAACTCGCCGCCGATCATCAGCAGGGCGACCGGGGCGGCCATGATGCCGAGGACCGAGGCCGCGTACAGCACGGTGCCGAAGCTGGACGCCTGGAGGAAGCTGTCGGCGACGATCGCGAAGAACACGAAGACGGCGACCGCGCCGACGACCGAGCCCAGCTCGGGGCGGCCGAGCAGCTTGCGCAGCGGCGAGGCGTGCACGAGCCGCTCGTCGAGCTGCTCCGGGGCGGCGGTGGAGCCGCTCATCGCGTGCCCCGCTTGGTGTAGTCGGCCAGGGCGTCCGCGTCGTCCTTGGTGATGACCTGCGGGCCGGTCAGGACGGGCTGGCCGCCGCCGAGCACGTTGCGGTTGTAGCGGTAGAGCCAGAGCAGGTCGACGGCCTCGTACCCCTGGAGGTAGGGCTGCTGGTCGACGGCGAACCCGAGCTTGTCGGTCTGGAGCCCGGTGGCGACCTTGGCGTTGAGGTCGAAGGTGTCGATCTCGGCCTTGCTGCCCGCCGTCTGCTTGGCCTGGACGGCCGCGTCGGCGAACGGGGCGCCGAGGGTGACGACCGCGTCGATGCTCTTGTCGGACTGGAGCTTGGCCTCGATGGACGCGGTGACGTCGGGCATGTTGGTGCCGTCGACGTACAGGTTCTGCATCGTGCCGTCGAAGGTCTTCTTCGCGCCGGCGCAGCGCTGCTCGTGGCCCACGTTGCCCTGCTCGTGCAGGACGCACAGGGCCTTCTTGCGGTCCCGGTTGTTCAGCTCGTCGCCGACCGCCTCACCGGCGATGGTCTCGTCCTGGCCGATGTGGGTGAGCGCCCCGAACTCCTTCGACTCGGCGGAGCCGGAGTTCACGGTGACGACCGGGATGCCGGCCTTGACGGCCTTGGCGACCACGGCCTTCATCGCGTCCGGCTTGGCCAGCGAGACGATCAGCCCGTCGACCTTCTTGTCGATCGCGGTCTGGACGAGCTGGGCCTGCTGGTTGCCCTCGTCGTTGTGCGAGTAGAGGAAGTTGATGTTGTCCTTGAGGGCCGCCTGTTCGGCGCCCTTCTGGACGATGTCCCAGAAGGTGTCGCCGTCTCCCGAGTGGGTGACCATGGCGAAGGTCCAGCGCGGGGTGTTCACCGCGGCCCGCCCCTCGGCGGCCTCGGCCGCGCGTTCTTCCGCCCGCTTGCCGCCGGTGCTGCTGCATCCCGCGGCCGCCAGCATCACTGCCAGCACGGCGCCCAGTGCGCGTACCCCTGTCCGAACCCTTGCCACGACACCGTGCCCTTCTTCTGCTGTGCGCTTCGCCTGACCGGGCCGGGGGTGTACGGTCCCGGGCCGACTGCCCAGTATCCCCGAGCCCTGCCCAGGGGCCTTGCGCGGGTGGCCGACGGTCACAGGAGCCTGGGCCACGGAGCCGCCGAGCGCAACCCGTGTGCCCGCACCATTGCGGCCCCTCGGCCCGCCCCGGCGCGCCGGGACGGACCTACGGGCGGACCAGGAGCTGGAACTCGAACGCGTACCGCGCCGCCCGGTAGACGTGGGAGCCGAACTCCACCACCCGCCCCGTGCCGTCGTACGTCACCCGCTCCATCGTCAGCAGCGGCGCCCCCGGCTCCTCGTCCAGGGACCGCGCCTCCCCCGCCGCCGCGGCGCGCGCCCCCACCGACTGGCGGGCGCTGTGCAGCGTGATCCCGGCAGCGCGCATCAGCCGGTAGAGGCCGGTGGCCTCCAGCTCCTCGGTGCGCAGGGGCACCAGCCCCGGCGGCAGGTGGTTGCGCAGGAGCGCCATCGGTTCGCCGTGCGCGCTGCGCAGCCGCTCCACGAGGTGGACCTCGCTGCCCTCGGCGACGCCGAGCGCGGCGGCGACCTCGGCCGCGGCCGGTTCCGTCGTGTTGCGCAGGACCGTGGTGGCGGGGCGCTGGCCCGCCGCCTCCAGGTCGTCGTAGAGCGAGCTGAGCTCCAGCGGGCGGCGGACCTGGCTGTGGACGACCTGGGTGCCGACCCCCCTCCGGCGCACCATCAGCCCCTTGTCGACGAGCGTCTGGATGGCCTGGCGGACGGTCGGCCGGGAAAGGCCGAGCCGCGCGGCGAGGTCGATCTCGTTCCCGAGCAGGGCACCGGGGGCCAGCCGGCCCTGCTCCACGGCTGCCTCCAGCTGCTGCGCCAGCTGGAAGTAGAGCGGCACCGGGCTGGTGCGGTCCACGCTCAGCGGCAGCGGCCGGTCGGTTCCATGTGCGGTCACGGGGCGAGCGTAGTTCGCTTGTCCGGACATAGCCATGGCATGGCGTTTGTCAGGACAAACGCTTGACATGGCGACCGGGCGAAGCCACCTTGGGGCCCATGCGCATCGGATTGATCGGAACGGGACGGATCGGCACATTCCATGCGGAGGTGCTGAGCCGCCACCCCGCCGTGGACGCCCTGTTGCTGGCGGACGCGGACCCCGAGCGCGCGGCCGCCGCGGCCGGGCGGACGGGGGCCACGGCCGTCTCCGTCGACGATCTGTTCACGGGTGCGGGCGAGGCCCGGGGCGCGCCCGACGCCGTGGTGATCTGTTCGGCGACCGCCGCGCACGCCGGGCTCATCGCCCGCGCCGCCCGCGCCGGGCTGCCCGCCTTCTGCGAGAAGCCGATCGCCCTGGACCTGCCCGGCACGCTCGCCGCGCTGGCCGAGGTCGAGGCGGCGGGGAGCCTGCTCCAGCTCGGCTTCATGCGGCGCTTCGACGCCGGGTACGGCGAGGCCAGGGACGCCGTGCGGGAGGGGAGGCTCGGCCGGCTGCACACCGTGCGGGCGGTCACCTCCGACCCCGCCCCGCCGCCCGCCGCCTACCTCCCGCTCTCCGGCGGGCTGTACCGCGACTGCCTGGTCCACGACTTCGACATCCTGCGCTGGGTGACGGGCCGCGAGGTGAGCGAGGTGTACGCCACCGGATCGGACACCGGGCCCGCGATGTTCCGGGAGGCCGGGGACGTGGACACGGCCGCGGCCCTGCTCACCCTCGACGACGGGACGCTCGCCACCGCCACCGCGACCCGGTGCAACGGCGCCGGGTACGACGTACGGATGGAGCTGGCCGGCGAGCTGGACCAGATCGCCGTCGGCCTGGACGACCGTACGCCGCTGACCTCGGCCGAGCGCGGCGGCCCCGGCGCCCCGGCGAAGCCCTGGCCGGGCTTCCTGGAGCGGTTCGCCCCGGCGTACGAGGCGGAGCTGGACGCGTTCCTGCGCGTGGCCCGCGGCGAGCTGGCCAATCCGTGCGACGGGCGGGAAGCCCTGCACGCCCTGCGGATCGCCGAGGCGTGCGAGGTCTCCCGCCGCGAACGCCGGCCGGTGGCGATGGGCGAGATCCCCGGCGGCTGAACGGGGCCCGGCCGCCGCTACCAGGCGACCGGAAGGCTCAGCGGCCCGCGCATCAGCATCCCGGTGCGCCAGGTCAGCGTCGCGGGGTCGGCCGTCAGCCGCAGGTCCGGGCAGCGCTCCAGCAGCGACCGGATGGCGGTCCGGGCCTCGATGCGGGCCAGCGGGGCGCCCAGGCAGTAGTGGATGCCGTGCCCGAAGGCGAGGTGGCCCCGGGCGTCCCGGGTGATGTCGAAGCGGTCCCCGCCGGGGTAGCGGTCGGGGTCCCGGTTGGCGTCCGACATCGCGACCAGGACCAGTTCGCCGCCGCCGGGGATCACTGTGCCGGCCACCTCGATCGGCTCGGTGGTGAAGCGGTACGTGGGGGTCTCCACGGGGCCTTCGAACCGCAGGATCTCCTCGACGGCGTTGTCGATCAGGGAGAAGTCCGCTCGCAGGGCGGCCAGTTGATCCGGGTGCGCGAGGAGGTTGTGCACGCCGTTGGTGATGAGGTTGACGGTGGTCTCGTGTCCGGCGACCAGCAGCAGCCAGGCCATGCCGATCAGTTCCTCGCCCGACAGCCGGTCGCCGTCCTCGTCGGCGGTGTGGATCAGCGCGCTCAGCAGGTCCTCGCCGGGCTTCTCGCGCTTGTCGGCCAGCAGGCCGGCGATGTACGCGGTCATGGCCTGGGTGGAGGAGGCGCGCACGGACGGGTCGATGGCGGAGACCGCCTGACCCGACCAGGTACGGAAGTCCTCGCGGTCCAGGAACGGCACGCCGAGCAGCTCGCAGATCACCGACATGGGCAGCGGGAAGGACAGCGCCTCGACGAGGTCGGCCGAGCGGTCCGGAGCCGCGAGCATGGCGTCCAGCAGCTCGTCGGCCATCTCCTGTATCCGTGGCGCCAGTTGCTCCATGCTGCGCGGGGTGAACTCACGGGCGACCAGCTTGCGCAGCCGGGTGTGGTCGGGGGCGTCGGAGCCGAGCATCGAGGAGCCCGCGGACACCTTGCCGACCCCGAGCGTGGGCGAGGCGCGGCTCCAGTGCTTGGAGAGCCGCTGGTCGGCGAGGAGGGCGCGGCCCGGCTCGTACCCGACGACGAGCCAGGCGTCCGCCCCTTCGGGGATCCGGACCCGGTGGACCGGGCCCTTCGCGCGCAGCGCGGCGTAGACCGGGTAGGGATCGCGGGTGAACTGATCGCCGAGGGCGGCGAGATCGACCAGGGGTGCGGTGGTCAACACGGTTCCCTTCTCGATGAGTTGCGGTGCGTCACGACGTCGCGGCGCCCTCGAGGGGCGCCGCGGGCGGGGGCGTCGCGTTCAGCCTAGGGGGCTCCCGCCCTCGCCGTCCGTGTCGAGGAGACCCGCGTCGTGGACCAACAGCGCGATCTGTACCCGGTTGTTGAGTTCGAGTTTGGCGAGAATCCGTGAGACGTGGGTCTTGACGGTGGCGACGCTGAGGTAGAGAGAGGCCGCGATCTCCGCGTTGGAGCCGCCGCGGCCGACGGCGACGGCGACTTCCTGCTCGCGTTCGGCGAGTTGGCCGAAGCGCCTGCGTGCGCGCTCGGTGCGGTCGCCCCGGTCGCCGGACCCGCCGCCGGCGGCGCGGGCCATCAACTGGCGCGTGACGGCGGGCGAGAGGACCGGGTCTCCGGCCGCGACCCGGCGGACCGAGTCGACGATCCGGGCCGGCGGGGTGTCTTTCAGGACGAATCCCGCCGCCCCGGCCCGGATGGCCCGGAGCACCTGTTCGTCGGCGTGGAAGGTGGTGAGGACGACGACTTCGGGGGCGTCGGGCCGACGGCGCAGCCGCTCGGTGGCGGTGAGTCCGTCCATGACCGGCATCCGGATGTCCATCAGGACGACATCGGGACGCAGCCGCTCGACCAGTTCCTCGGCCTCGGCGCCGTCCGCGCCCTCCCCGACGATGTCGATGCCCTGGTCGCCGCCGAGCATCAGGGTCAGTCCCGCACGGACCAGCGGGTCGTCGTCGACGATCAGCAGCCGGACGGGCGCGGAGGAGGCCGGGGGTGGTGTCGGGGACGCCGGGGTGTTCATGGCAGCCACCGTAGCCAGCCGGTACGCGGCGCCGGCGCGGCGGGCGTCATCTGTTCCCGTACGGCGGCGCTCACGCGGCGGGCCACGGCAGTCGGGCCCGGACCGCGAAGCCGCCGTCCTTCGTCGGGCCGTGCTCCAGTTCTCCCCCGGCGAGGGTGGCGCGTTCGGTGAGGCCGATGAGCCCCTGGCCGGAGCCGGGGACCCGTTCGAAGGGTTCGGTGGGGGCCGGGTTCACCACCTCGACGGTGAGACCCTCGCCCGGTCCGCCGGCCACGGTGAGGGAGACCTCGGTGCCGGGCGCGTGCTTACGGGCGTTGGTCAGGGCCTCCTGCGCGATGCGGTAGACGGTGCGACCGGTGGCGGCGGGGGCGTCCTGGGGTTCGGCGACCCGGTTGTCGACGGCGACCTTCATGCCCGCGAGCCGGGATTCGGCGACGAGGGCGCCCAGGGTGGCGAGGGTGGGCTGCGGCCGGTGGGCCTCGTCCGTGTCGCCGGGCCCGCGCAGGACGCCGATGATCTCGCGGAGGTCCTGGAGGGCCTCGTGGGCGCTGTCCCGGATGACGCCGGCGGCCCGGCCGACCTCGGCGGCGGGGGCGTCGGGCCGGAACTCGAGGGCCCCGGCGTGCACGCTGAGGAGGGTCAGCCGGTGGGCCAGGACGTCGTGCATCTCGCGGGCGATGGCCTCCCGGGCGAGGCGCTGGGCCTGTTCGGCGCGCAGTTCCGCCTCGGCCTCGGCGCGGCGGGCCCGTTCGCGGAGGGTGACGACGAGCTGGCGCCGGGAGCGTACGGCCATGCCCCAGCTGATCACCAGGAGGATCAGCAGGACGCCGAAGAGCACCGAGGCGAGGAAGGACGTCGCCGGGTCGGGGCGCAGGAGCGGTTGCACGGGTACCAGGGCCAGCGCGAAAGCCCCGACGATCGCGACCGGCTTGAACGGGCGGTGGACGGCCAGGCTGAAGAGGGCGACCAGCAGGGCTCCGGCGGCCACGGGCTCGACGACGGACACGACGGTCAGGGCCACGGCCAGCCCGACGGGCCAGCGCCGCCGGAGCCAGAGGGCGCAGCAGGCCACCGCGCCGACCACGGAGTCGACGAAGACGACGATGTCGGCGGTGGTGTCGTCGGCCTCGATCGTGCCGAGGGCCAGCATGCCGATGCCCGCGGCGATGAGGAAGGCCGTGATGTCGACGGCCCAGTCCCGCACGGTCCGCCGCGTCCGGATCCGGTCGACCGGCAGACCGGGGTCGGCCATCGCCGACGGGAGCAGCCAGCGGTACTCGGTGCGCGTCATGTCGGCAAAGTTACGCAGCCGGACGACGGAGAAGGGCTTCGAGCGGCGCGGGAGCTACCAAAGTCGCGCCCCGCGCTACTTTCGGCGCGGCGGGACGGGACCGGTGGCCGACGCGCCGGGCGCGGGGCGCGGGGGAGGCTCGGGCCATGAAGAAAATCGTCGAGACGGCCGGGTTCCTCGTCTTCGTCCAGGGCGTGGGCGGGCTGCTGTACGAGTGGACGGGCTGGTTCCGGTTCTGGACGCTGGTGCGTCACATCGACTTCCTCAGCGACCGCATGCTGTTCGTCAACATCGTGCTGGTGGTGGCGGGGGCGGCCGTGATGATCGCGGCGGATTCGATCAAGACCTGACGAGGGCGGCCCGCCGCCCCCACGCGGTGCCCGCGAGCACGAGGACCGCCCCGGCCGCCCCGGGCAGCCCGAGCTGTTCCCCGCCGAGGCCGATGCCGACCGCGGCGGCCCACAGCGGTTCCGTACCGAGCAGCAGGCTGACCCGGGACGGCGAGGTGCGGCGTACGGACCACATCTGCACGAAGAACGCGAACAGCGTGCAGAACACGGAGAGGAAGACCAGGCCCGCCCACTCCCGGGCACCGAAGCCCACGGCCGTGCTCCACGGCGAGGCTCCGGTGCCGGGGACGGCGGCGAGCACGGCGAAGACGGCGGCCGCGCCGCCGAGTTGGACGGTGGTCAGGGAGAGCGAATCGGCGTCCCGCACCGACTTGATCCGGGCCATGGCCAGGACGTGGACCGTACGGGCGAGGGCGGCGAGGAGCATCAGGAGATCGCCGGTCGAGGGGCTGGTGAATCCGCCGCCCTGGGTCAGCAGGACGACCCCGGCGACGGAGAGCCCGGCCGCGGCGACGAATCCGGCCGACGGGCGCACCCGGGTCACGGCGGCCTCGGCCAGCGGTGTGAAGATCATGGTGAGGCTGATGATCAGTCCGGCGTTGGTGGCGGAGGTGTGCACCACCCCGTATGTCTCCAGCAGGAAGATGCCGCTCAGCACCAGGCCCAGCACTCCGGCGCCCCGCCACTGCGCACCGGTCAGCGCCCGCAGTTTGCGCCGTCCGACCGCCACGAGAACCGGCAGCACGATCGCGAAGCGCAGGACGAGCACGGCGACGACGGTGTGCGTGGTGGTGATGCCCTTGGCGGCGAGATAGCTCGCGCCCCAGACGACGGCGACCGCCAGCACGGGCAGATCGGTGACCCAGGCACGGCGCGGGGAGACGTCTCCCACGGCGGGCACGGCGGCAGCGGACATCTGGTTCTCCCGGATTCTCCACGGAACGTGATGTGGAGACCTCACCGGCTCGCACGCGGAGTGATCACGCTACCCGTCGCCTTCCCGGGAAGGGAACACCTGTCCAGGAGGCCGGATCGTTCCCGGGCGCCTCCCGCGCCTCCCTAGACTGACGCCTCGGTAACGCTGAGGCACGGAGTGGTCACATGGCGTCGGTAAGGGCGGACGGGCGGGTCGAGCGGGGGAACCAGACCCGGCAGTTGATCCTGGGACGGGCGGTGCAGATCGCCTCGGTCGAAGGTCTCGAGGGCCTGTCGCTGGGGCGGCTGGCCACCGAGCTGGGGCTGAGCAAGAGCGGGGTGTTCGCGCTGTTCGGCTCGAAGGAGGGGCTCCAGCTGGCCACCGTGCGGGGAGCGGTGGCCGTCTACGTCGACCATGTGCTGCGCCCCACCCGGTCGGTGCCGCCGGGGCTCGGGCGGGTCTGGGCGATGTGCGAGGCGTGGATCGCGTACTCCCGCGAGCGGGTGTTCCGGGGCGGCTGCTTCTTCTACGCCGCCACCGCCGAGTTCGACGCCCGGGCCGGCCGGGTGCACGACGCCCTGGCGTCCGCGCAGACGGGCTGGGTCACCTTCGTCGAGGAGACGATCGAGGAGGCCAGGTCCGCCGGGGAGCTGGCCGGGGACACCGACGTGTGCCAGCTGGCGTTCGAGGTGATCGCCCTCCTGGAGCTGGCGAACGCCGAGTCGGTGCTGCAGAACAACAATCTCGGCTACGACAAGGCCGCCCGCGCCATCCTGTCCCGGCTGCGATCGGCGGCGACGGACCCGGGGCTGCTGCCGCCCTTACGGTGAGCGCCGCGTCCCCCGGCTGCTCCGCCCCGCTGCTCCGGCCGGGCCACGCGCCTACGCTGGCCGGGACGGGGCAGCGACGGGAAGGACGGGACCCTGCACATGTCCGGCACACCGGTTCAGACGCTCAACGACGGCACACGGCTCCCCGCGGTGGGGCTCGGCACCTATCCGCTGGACGACGCGGCGGCCGAGGAGGCCGTCGCCGGGGCCCTGGAGCTTGGCTACCGGCTGGTCGACACGGCTCTCAACTACGGCAACGAGACCGGTACGGGGCGGGGCATCGCCCGCAGCGGCGTTCCGCGCGAGGAGGTCGTCGTCACCACGAAGGTGCCCGGCCGGCACCACGGGTACGAGGAGACGCTCGCCTCGTTCGAGGAGTCACGGGCCCGCCTCGGCGTCGAGTACGTCGACCTGTATCTGATCCACTGGCCGCTCCCCCGCCTCGACAAGTACGTGGACACCTGGAAGGCGATGATCCGGCTCCGCGAGGACGGCCTCGTCCGCTCGATCGGGGTCTCCAACTTCACCGCGGCCCATCTGGAGCGGCTGGAGCGGGAGACGGGGGTGCTGCCATCGGTGAACCAGATCGAGATGCATCCGCTGCTCCCGCAGGAGGAGCTGCGGGCGGTGCACGCGGCGAAGGGCGTCGTGACGGAGAGCTGGAGCCCGCTGGCCCGGGGTCGGGAGGTGCTGGAGGACCCCTCGATCGTGGCGATCGCGGACGACCACGGGGTGACGCCCGGCCAGGTGGTGCTGCGCTGGCACACCCAGCTGGGCGCGGTGCCGATCCCGAAGTCGGCGGACCCGGGACGGCAGCGCGAGAACCTCGATCTGTTCGGGTTCGAGCTGACGGCGCAGGAGTTGACGACGATCGCGTCCGGGCGGCAGCGGCGGTTCGGAGGCGACCCGGAGTCCCACGAGGAGTTCTGAGCGCCTGCGCACCCCGCCCGGCGCGACGGGCCGGCCGGGCGCGCCGCGATCCCCCTGCGACCGCGGTGCGCCCGGGCGTGTGCCCTGTCCGGGGTCAGCCGCCGAGCTCCCGGTGACGTGCCGCCAGGGCGGCCGCGCCCTCGTCGGTGAGCGAGCCGAACAGCCGGAGCCGGGAGATGCCCCCGTCCGGGAAGATGTCGATCCGTACGTGGGTGGCCCGGACGGTCCCGTCGAGCACGAAGCGGTGGTTGGTGTCGGGCTGGAGGCGGGTCCGGGGCAGGACCTCGGTCCAGTCGCCGTCCTCGCCGTCCCGCACCGAAAGGCTCGCCCAGCCGGCCGAGTTGCCCTTGAGGTAGGCGGTGTCGATCTCGACGGCCCGGATCCCGGACCGGGCCGCGAGGCGGTAGCTGATCCAGTCGTTGCCCTGGTCGCGGCGGCGGCGGGTCTCCCAGCCGTCGTCCATCTTGCGGGAGCGGCCGGGCTGGATGGTGTTGGTGGCCGGGGAGTAGAAGCGGTCGGAGGCGTCCTCGACCTGGCCGCCGTTCTCCAGGGCCGCGAGGTCGAACGTACCGAGGGCGGCGAGCCACGCGGGGTCCGGGGCGACCTCTCCGTACACGCGCAGCCGGGCGATCCCGCCGTCCGGGTGCTGGTTGACCCGCAGATGGGTGAAGCGCTGCTCGGCGTCGACGGCGAACCCGTTGGCGGCGTGGCCGCCGACCGCCGTACGGGGGACGAGCGTCGTCCACTTCACGTCGGGGGCGAGGAGCTCCTCGGGGGACGGGGAGCCGGGCAGGGCGACGGCCTCGACGGAGACGGCCTGCGGGTAGTTGCCGCGGAAGTGGGCGGTGTCGAGGACGATGCCCCGGATGACGCCGGGGGCGCCGAGCCGGACGAGGGCCCAGTCGTGGTCGTCGGCGGTGGGGTGGGGTTCGGCGGAGCTGACGCCTCGGCGGCGGCGGGTCTCCCAGCCGTCCATGATCTTGCCCTTGTGGCCGAAGTGCTCCGGGTCGAAGACGGCGGGCTCGGGCTTGAGGAGGTTCTCGCGCTCGGCGAAGAACTCGTCGTTGGCCGCGATGACGCCCGCGCCGAGGCGGCGGTCGGCGAGGTCGACGAGGTGGGTGAAGGGGAAATCGGCGGTGCGGTGGTCGGCGTACGGGTCGCCGCCCGCATAGGGACTGGCGTCGCCGGTGAAGCGGGGTATCGAGGCGTCCGTCATGGTCAGGGGGTCCTTTCGGGCACGGTCGGTGGTCGCGTTCGCGGAGGGGGCCGGTGGGACCGGTTCAGCGGTCCCGGTCGAGGAGGCGGCCGGTGGGCTCGGCGAGGACTCCGTCGGAGGCGATGCGGACGCCGCGCAGCCAGCTGGAGCGGACCACGCCGTGCAGGGTCTTCCCGGCGTAGGCGGTGACCTGATTGCGGTGGAAGAGCTCGGCGGGGTCGACGGTGAAGGTCGCCTCGGGGGCGAGGACCGCGAAGTCGGCGTCGCGGCCGGCCTCGATCGCGCCCTTGCGGGTCAGCCCGGCCAGCTCCGCTGGGGCGGCGGACATCCAGCGGGCGACGTCGTCGAGGGAGTGGCCGCGGCGGCGGGCCTCGGTCCAGATGGCGGGCAGGCCGAGCTGGAGGGAGGAGATGCCGCCCCAGGCGGAGGCGAAGTCCGGGGTCTTCAGGTCCGTGGTGCACGGCGAGTGGTCGCTGACGATGCAGTCGATCGTGCCGTCGGCGAGCCCGGCCCACAGCGCGTCCTGGTTGGCGGCCTCACGGATCGGCGGGCAGCATTTGAACTCGGTGGCCCCGTCAGGGACTTCCTCGGCGGTGAGGGTGAGGAAGTGCGGGCAGGACTCGACGGTGACGCGGACGCCCTCGCGCTTGGCGGCGGCGATCAGCGGCAGGGCGTCGCTGGAGGAGAGGTGCAGGACGTGGACGCGGGCGTTGAGCCGCTTGGCGTGGGCGATGAGCCCTTCGATCGCGGTGTTCTCGGCGTCGCGCGGGCGGGAGGCCAGGAAGTCGGCGTAGGCGGGGCCGGGGCGCTGCGGGGCGTCGGCCAGGTGGTGCGGGTCCTCGGCGTGGACGATGAGCAGGCCGCCGAAACCGGCGATCTCGGCCATGGAGCGGGCCAGCTGCTCCTGGTCCAGCTCCGGGAACTCCTCGACCCCGGAGGGCGACAGGAAGCACTTGAAGCCGAAGACCCCGGCCTCGTACAGCGGGCGCAGGTCCTTGACGTTGGAGGGGATCGCACCGCCCCAGAAGCCGGTGTCGACGTGCGCCTTGGGGGCGGCGACCTGCTGCTTGGTCCGCAGGTGGTCGACGGTGGTGGTCGGCGGGAGGGAGTTGAGCGGCATGTCCAGGAGCGTGGTGATGCCGCCCGCCGCCGCCGCGCGGGTGGCGGTCCAGAAGCCCTCCCACTCGGTGCGGCCGGGGTCGTTCACATGGACGTGGGTGTCGACCAGGCCGGGCAGCAGGACATCGTCGCCGAAGTCCTCCGAACGGGCGCCCGCGGGCACGTCGGCGTCGTACGCCAGGACCGCGTCGATCGTCCCGCCCGCGACGGCGACCGCCGCCGGGCGGGTGCCCTCGGGGGTGACGACGCGCGTCGAGCGCAGTACCAGGTTCACGTCCAAACCGGACACCCGTGCTCCTTCACTCCAGGATGATCACAACAGGAATTCAACGAACTGTTGAAGCTTCGATGGAGTCTTCACTCGGGAAACGCACGCGTCAAGACCCACTTTCCGGTACGGAGGGCCGACGGGCCAGCCTTGTCACCGCGACTAGAGGTTTCCACAAAGTAAAAGTCGGATTTCGAACTGCGGAACGTAGCATGGGCCAGGAGAGGCGGCTCCGAGCCGTCCGAACCGATCGGCGACACCCGGACAAAACAGGCCCTGACCGGCACGGACGCCGACCGGGGAGCTGTGGGCCGTATCGGAACCGCCCGGTAGGCTGCTGCCTTGCCTTCCGCTTCGAAAGGACCGTTGACGTGCCGCCGTCCCACGCCAGCACAGCCGACTCCAAGCCCTCCGCGTCCAGCGGTGGGGTGCAGTCCCTTGAGCGCGCCTTCGATCTGCTGGAGCGGATGGCCGACGCCGGGGGCGAGGTCGGGCTGAGCGAGCTGTCCGCGAGCAGCGGTCTGCCCCTGCCGACCATCCACCGGCTGATGCGCACCCTGGTCGTCTGCGGGTACGTACGCCAGCAGCCCAATCGCCGTTACGCGCTGGGCCCCCGGCTGATCCGGCTCGGCGAGTCCGCCTCCCGGCTGCTCGGCACCTGGGCGAGGCCCTACCTCAGCCGGCTGGTCGAGGAGACCGGCGAGACGGCGAACATGGCGCTGCTGGACGGGGACGAGATCGTGTACGTCGCCCAGGTGCCGTCCAAGCACTCGATGCGGATGTTCACCGAGGTCGGCCGGCGCGTCCTGCCCCACTCCACCGGCGTGGGCAAGGCCCTCCTCGCGCACACCCCCGCCGACGAGGTCCGCGCGCTCCTGGCCCGTACGGGCATGCCCGCCGCCACGGAGAAGACGATCACCACGCCGGAGGGCTTCCTCGACGCCCTGGAGCAGGTGCGGCGCGCCGGATACGCGGTGGACGACAACGAGCAGGAGATCGGGGTGCGGTGCCTGGCGGTCTCCGTACCGAACTCCCCCACCTCGGCCGCGATCTCGATCTCGGGCCCGGCGGGACGGGTGACCGAGGCGGCCACGGAGCGGATCGTGCCGATCCTCCAGCAGGTCGCGGGGGAACTGTCGGAGGCCCTGGCGAGCAGCGGGACGAACGGGGGCTGACACACCGGCCCGCCGGACCGCTGAAACCGGAACGCCGGACTGCTGGAACGCCGCGACGAGGGGCGGCGGGACCCGGAAGCATCGGGTCCCGCCGCCTCTCTTCGTCACCTCGGCGTCTCAGACCCCGGCCGGGGCCGTCAGCCGGCCGTCGTCCATCGTCACCGTGCGGTCCGCCCGGTCCAGGTGCGCCGGATCGTGCGTGACCAGCACCGTCGCGGTGGCGCGCTGCCGGGTCAGGGTGGCCAGCAGGTCGAGCACGGCCGCGCCGCGTTCGTGGTCGAGCGCGCTGGTCGGCTCGTCGACGAGCAGGACCGCCGGTTCGTTCATGAGGGCCCGCGCGATGTTGACCCGCTGGCGCTGGCCGCCCGAGAGCTGGTGCGGCCGCCGGTCGGCGCGGTCGGCCAGTCCGACGGCGTCGAGCAGTTCCAGGGCCCGGCGTCGGGCGCCCCGGGCGGGCCCCCCGGACAGGTGGCGCATGGCCTGGAGCTGTTCGGCGGCGGTCAGCGAGGGCAGCAGGCTGGGCTGCTGGAAGACGATGCCGATGCGGTCCCGGCGCAGGGCCGCCCGCCCCGCGCGGCTCAGCCCGGCGGTCGGTGTCCCGGCCACGACGACCTCGCCGGAGTCCGGGGTCACCAGGGTGGCGGCCGCCGCCAACAGGCTCGACTTGCCCGAGCCGGACGGCCCGACGACGGCGGTCAGCGTGCCCGCCGGTACGTCCAGCGAGACCCGGTCCAGGGCGGTGAGCCGCCCCTCGCCGTCCGGGTAGGTGAGGGTGACATCGGTCAGGGTGAGCGTCATCGGGCACTCCCGAGTGCGGTGAGCGGGTCGACGGCGGTGATCCGCCGGACGGACAGGGCGGCCCCGAGCGCGCCGAGGGCGATCATCACGGCGGCCGGGGCGAGGACGGTCGCCGGGTCCAGGACGAACGGCACGGCTCCCCCGCCGATCAGGACCCCGGCCCCGGCGGCGAGGGCGGCGCCCAGCCCCGTACCGAGGACGAGCATCACCACGGCCTGCCCGAGCGCGTCGCGCAGGAGGTACGGGGTCGACGCGCCGAGCGCCTTCAGCACGGCGACATCACCGCTGCGCTGGATCGTCCAGACGGTGAAGAACGCCCCGATGACGAGCGCGGAGATGGCGAAGAGGAAGCCGCGCATCAGTTGCAGCGAACCGTTCTCCGCCCGGTAGGAGCCGATCGCGGTGAGGGAGTCGTCGAGCGGGAGCGTGCTGGTGCCCGCCGCCTCGTCCCCCGCCGCGAGGTCGACGCCGCCGGTGGTGGTCAGGGCGATCACGGTCGCCCGGTCGGCGGGCCCGGTGCCGTCGTGGCCGATCCGCTGCCAGTCGTCGAGGGTGGTCCACACGACGGGCGTGTGGCTGTACGAGGCGTCGGTGGCGACGGCGGCGACCTCCCGTTCGGTCCGGCCGAGCGCGATCCGGTCTCCGGCGGAGACGCCCAGCTCCTCGGCCGCCTCCTCGGAGAGCACGACCCGGCCGGGGCCGATCCCGGCCGGCCCGAGGGTGCCGTCCGGTTCGACGCCGAAGGCCGATACGGCGGCGCTCCGCTCACCGGCGGTGGCGTTCAGGGTGCGGATGCCGACCGGTTGCGCGGCCTCGACCCCGGGCCGGTCGGCCCAGGCCCGCCAGTCGTCCTCCCGGACGATCGAGTCGGCGAACGACTCCGCCCGCCCGTCGGGGGGTGCGGCGAAGGCCAGGTGGTCGGCGTCGAGCCCGGTGACGGCGGAGGTGTTCTCCCGGGCCAGCCCGGCGGTCAGGCCGGACAGCAGACCCACGAGCAGCGTGATCAGCACCACGACCGAACCCATGAGCGCGAACCGGCCCTTGGCGAAGCGAAGGTCTCTCCATGCGACGAACATGGCCCCAGCGTCGTTCGGCGCGGAAGGGAAAACATCGCGCGGCGGACGGGCCCGGGATCAACCTTTCGATTGACCGGGTCCCAGGCCCCCGCGGCTACGCTGGACGAACCATGGATGCGCGATCGCACACCCACGTCACGGCCGCCCTGCGGCTCTGTCTGCACGCGCTGCTGGCGGGGCTGCTGGCCCTGGTGGTGGTGCGCGCCGTGGGCGAGAACGCGCCGGACACGGCGGCGGTCGTGGCCGTGACGCTGCTGACGGCGGCCCTGTACGCGGCGGGGGCGGTGCGCTCCTCCTCCGCACTGCCAGAGGACGCTGTACGGCCAGGAGTCTCCGCGCGGCCGGGAAATCCCGTGCGGCCGGGAACGCGGGCCGGGGCGTGGTGGCTGGGCGGGTTGTGGGTGCTGTGGGCGGCGCTTCTGGTGCTGTCGCCGGACGCACTGTGGGTCGCCTTTCCGCTCTACTTCCTCCAGCTCCACTTCCTGCCGATGCGCTGGGCGCTGCCCGCCGTGGTGGTCACCGCGGCCGCGGCGATCACCGGCTTCGTCGCGCACCGGCAGGAGATCGAGCCCGGCGCGTTCATCGGGCCGCTGATCGGCGCGGCGGTCGCCGTCGCCACGGTCCTCGGGTACGACACCCTCTTCCGGGAGAGCGAACGGCGGCGGGAGCTGATCGTGGAGCTGGTCGCCACCCGTGCGGACCTCGCCGAGGCGGAACGTACCGCCGGGACGCTCGCCGAGCGCGAGCGCCTGGCCCGGGAGATCCACGACACGCTGGCCCAGGGGCTGTCCAGCATCCAGTTGCTGCTGCGCGCCGCCGAACGCTCGCTGCCCGAGAACGCCCCGGCGGCCCCGCACGTCCGGGCCGCCCGCGAGGCGGCGCAGGCCAATCTGGCCGAGGCGCGCTCCTTCGTCCGGGCGCTGACCCCGCCGGACCTGGAGCACGGGTCGCTGGCAGCCGCGCTGGAGCGGCTCTGCGCACGGACGACCGCACGGGAGCTGACCGTACGGTTCGCGGTCAGCGGCACCCCGGTGGAGCTGCCGACCCCCTACGAGGTGGCGCTGCTGCGCACCGCCCAGTCGGCGCTGGCCAACACGGTGCGCCACGCGGAGGCCCGGCGGGTGGAGATCACCCTGAGTTTCATGGACACGTCGGTGGCGCTGGACGTCGTGGACGACGGGCGGGGCTTCGACCCGTCGGGGGCCCCGGCCCCTGAGCGGGACGGGCGCGGCGGTGACGGCGGCTTCGGGCTGCGGGCGATGCGGGCGCGCGCCGGCGAATTGGGTGGTGCGCTGAGCGTGGAGTCGGCGCCCGGCCAGGGCACGGCGGTGGCGCTCACGCTGCCGCTGTCCGACACGGAAGCAGAAGCGGAAGCGCATCCGCGTGCGCGGACGCGGGCCGACGCGGAGCGTGCCGCGTGAGCGCGGGCGGGGACGCGATCCGGCTGCTGCTCGCGGACGACCATCCGGTGGTCCGGGCGGGGCTGCGGGCGGTCCTGGACACCGAGCCGGGATTCCGGGTCGCCGGTGAGGCCGCTACCGCCGAGGAGGCCGTCACCCTGGCGGCGAAGGGCGGCTTCGACCTGGTCCTGATGGATCTGCAGTTCGGTGCGGGGATGCACGGGGCGGAGGCCACGGCGACGATCACCGCGGCGCCGGACGGCCCCCGGGTCCTGATCCTGACCACGTACGACTCCGACGCGGACATCCTGGCGGCGGTCGAGGCCGGGGCGAGCGGCTATCTGCTCAAGGACGCGCCGCCGCAGGAGCTGGCGGCCGCGGTGCGCACGGCGGCGGCGGGCCGTTCGGCGCTGGCGCCCTCCGTGGCCCACCGGCTGATGGACCGGATGCGCACCCCGGCCGAGGCCCTGACCCGGCGGGAGCTGGAGGTGCTCCAGCTGGTCGGAGAGGGCCTGTCGAACCTGCAGATCAGCAAACGGCTGTTCCTGAGCCAGGCCACGGTGAAGTCCCACCTGGTGCACATCTACGCCAAGCTCGGCGTCGACTCCCGTACGTCGGCGGTCGCGGCGGCCACGGCCCGCCGGCTCATCCGCCGCTGACGGGACACGCCCGGCGGGTCACCCGCGCGGGCTCCTCGTCACGACGGCCGCGTTCACCCGCGCGGGGGCTCGCCGAAGAGGTCGACCGCGTTGCGCACCTCGCGCAGGGCCGCCGCAACCGCGCTCACCGAGCCGATCGCCCCCGCGATCAGCAGCAGGGAACGGCGCATCCGGGGGATCTCCGGCACGCCGCTGACGGCCATGGCGTCCAGGGCCGCCAGCTCGTCCTCGGCGATCGGCCGGTCGGGGAAGTCGGTCCGGATGGCTGCCAGCTCCCGGCGCAGCCGCGAGACGGCCATCCGCAGCTCGGCCACCCTCGGGTCCTCGTCGCTGCCGGTCAGCCGCTTCTGTCCCACGCTTCGCAACACAGCACTCCCCCTCGCACGTCCTTGTGCCGGTGTCTCCCCCGAAATCCGGGGTGGTGGCCAAGTCCCCGGGTTCGCCCGCAAGTTAACGCCATAACAGGCAGTGCGCGCCAGCCCACGGAAAGAAATCGGGGTTACCCCTGAGGGTGACATGCGTGTCGCGTGTGCGAAGGACTCAGTGGTATCCAGACCTCATGGTTGACGACATGGCGACGGACAGCCCGCGCAGGGCGAAGAACCCCAAGGTCGCGGGGGTGCTGCTGGCCGCCGGAGGGGGCCGTCGGCTCGGCGGCCGGCCGAAGGCGCTGCTGGAGCAGCGGGGCCGCCCGCTGATCGAGCACGCGGTGCGCTCCCTGCGCAACGGCGGGTGCGGCCCGCTGCATGTGGTGCTGGGGGCGGCGGCCGAGGAGGTGCGGGCCCGGGCGGATCTCACGGGCTGTGCGGTGAGCGTGAACCCGGGCTGGGAGGAGGGTATGGGCTCCTCGCTCCGGCTGGGCCTGGCGGCCCTGAGCGCGACCGACGCGGACGCGGCGCTCGTCCTCCTGGTCGATCAGCCGGGGATCGGCGCGGAGGCGGTGGCGCGGGTGCGCCTCGCGTTCCGCTCGCGGATGAGCCTGGCGGCGGCCTCGTACGGCGGGGAACGGAGCCATCCGGTGCTGTTCGGGGCGGACCGGTGGGCGGACATCGCGGCGGCGGCCGTCGGCGACCAGGGGGCGCGGAGCTATCTGCGGGAGCACCGCGATGCGATCACGCTCGTGGAGTGTTCGGATGTGGCCGAGGCGTACGACATCGACACCTCGCAGGACCTCCGACATCTGGAGTGACCCGGAACCGCCGCCTCCGCGGGCGGCCCGCCGGAGGCGGTCAACAGTCCGTGGCCGCGCTGGCACGCTGCGCCGCCGTCGGCCCGTTTCTGTCGACCCGGAGAATCTCGACATCAACAAACCATTGAACTTCCACCATGAGGAAACTACTATCCACTGGTCAGAAGCCCTCTGAACCTCAGACGGCACCCACGGCCGTATCTCGGAGCCATGGCACGCCGTGCCGTCTCAGGCGACCCGGCGGCCGTCGAGACGCCGCCGCCCGCTGAAGGAGTGACAGCTCATGTCCGCACCAGCGCCGTCCACGCTGGCCATCGTCGATGCCGAGCCCCTGCCCCGGCAGGATGAGGTCCTGACCGACGCGGCCCTCGCGTTCGTGGCCGAGCTGCACCGGCAGTTCACCCCGCGCCGCAATGAGCTGCTCGCCAGGCGCGGTGAGCGCCGCGCCGAGATCGCCCGCACCTCCACGCTGGACTTCCTGCCCGAGACGGCGGCGGTCCGCGCGGACGACTCCTGGAAGGTCGCGCCCGCCCCGGCGGCTTTGAACGACCGCCGGGTGGAGATCACCGGTCCGACCGACCGCAAGATGACCGTCAACGCCCTGAACTCGGGCGCCAAGGTCTGGCTCGCCGACTTCGAGGACGCGTCCGCCCCCACGTGGGAGAACGTCGTCCTCGGCCAGCTCAACCTCACCGACGCCTACGAGCGCCGCATCGACTTCACCGACCCGAAGTCCGGCAAGTCGTACGCGCTGAAGTCCGCCGACGAGCTGGCCACGGTCGTCATGCGCCCGCGCGGCTGGCACCTGGAGGAGCGCCACCTCCAGCTGGACGGCGTCTCCGTGCCCGGCGCACTGGTCGACTTCGGCCTCTACTTCTTCCACAACGCGCAGCGCCTGATCGACCTCGGCAAGGGCCCGTACTTCTACCTGCCGAAGACGGAGTCGCACCTGGAAGCCCGTCTCTGGAACGACATCTTCGTCTTCGCCCAGGACTACGTCGGCATCCCGCAGGGCACGGTCCGCGCGACCGTCCTGATCGAGACGATCACCGCCGCGTACGAGATGGAGGAGATCCTCTACGAGCTGCGCGACCATGCCGCCGGGCTCAACGCGGGCCGCTGGGACTACCTCTTCTCCATCGTCAAGAACTTCCGTGACGGCGGCGCCAAGTTCGTCCTGCCGGACCGCAACGCGGTGACGATGACCGCCCCGTTCATGCGGGCGTACACCGAACTCCTGGTCCGCACCTGCCACAAGCGCGGCGCGCACGCGATCGGCGGCATGGCGGCCTTCATCCCCTCGCGCCGTGACGCCGAGGTCAACAAGGTGGCCTTCGAGAAGGTCAAGGCGGACAAGGACCGCGAGGCCAACGACGGCTTCGACGGCTCCTGGGTCGCCCACCCCGACCTGGTCCCGATCGCCCTGGCCTCCTTCGACGCGGTCCTCGGCGAGAAGCCGAACCAGAAGGACCGGCTGCGCGAGGACGTCTCGGTGGCGGCGGGCGACCTGATCGCCATCGACTCGCTCGACGCGAGCCCCACGTACGAGGGCCTGCGCAACGCCGTCGCGGTCGGCATCCGCTACATCGAGGCCTGGCTGCGCGGCCTGGGCGCGGTCGCCATCTTCAACCTGATGGAGGACGCGGCCACCGCCGAGATCTCCCGCTCCCAGATCTGGCAGTGGATCAACGCGGACGTGGTCTTCGAGAACGGCGAGCACGCCACCGCCGACCTGGCGCGCAAGGTCGCCGCCGAGGAACTGGCCGCGATCCGCGCGGAGATCGGCGAGGAGGCCTTCGCCGCCGGCAAGTGGCAGCAGGCCCACGACCTCCTGCTCCAGGTCTCCCTGGACCAGGACTACGCGGACTTCCTGACCCTGCCCGCGTACGAGCAGCTGCGCTGACCCGTCCCGTCACGTACGAGCACCCGCGCCGTCGCGTCCCGACGGACGCACCACCGCCCCCGGCACCGCACAGCGCCGGGGGCGGTTCTGACCGGCGGCGAGACCCGCGCCCCGCACCACCCGGTTCGTGACGGACCTGTCGTCGACCAGCCGGGAGAGTTCGGGCGCGCCGCACGCGGTGGCCTCCCGGAGCCCGACCGGTCATGGAGTACCAATGCCTTTCGCTTGACCAAGTGCTTTGCAAAGCAGCACCCTTTGCGAAGTGAGCCCGGAGGGAATGGTGGCGGTGGCCGCACTCACCAGACTGTTCCCCTTGCCGGCAGAGCACGCGGGGAGCGCCGGGGCGACGGGAATGCGATGACACAGGCGAGGGCCGAGGACTGCGCCCACCTCATCCTCCGGCAGGCCGAGCGCGCGGAAGCCGACCCGGGCGTTCTGGAATGGTTCACCGGCCCGGAGGCCGCGCGGGCGGCCGAGGAGGTGCTCGGCTGCCTCCCCCTGCCCGACGGAAGCACGTGGGGCCTGGGCGTTCTGGCGCTCGGTATCGCCGATCTCTTCCGCTACGCGGCACGGGGTTCGGCCGACCGGGCGGCGCTCGCCACCGCTCTGCTCCGGTTCTCCGTGATCCGCGAGCAGGATCCCGACCGGGTCCCGCAGGGGCTGCGCCCGGTCTTCGCCACCTTGGCGGGCGAGCCGGAGGGGGCCGCGACCGAGCCCGGTCTGGCGTACGACGCCGGCGTCGGGATGATGACGGTGTTCCAGCAGGCCCGCGACCCGGAGGTGCTGCGCGGGGCGGAGGTCCTCTTACGGCACGCCGCCACCGCCTCCGGCGGGGGCAGCGTGGAGCAGGGCATCTGCCTGTCGGACCTCGGGCTCGTCCTCTTCTACGGATTCCAGGACGGCGCCGGACGCCAGGCGCTCGCCGACGCCGTCGCCGCGGGGCGCGCCGCCGTGGCCTGTGCCCCGGGGGACCGGGACGAACAGGCCCGCAGACACGGCAACTTCGGTCACACGCTCCGCAACTGGGCCGATGTGACCGGCGACGGGAACGCCCTGCGGGAGTCGGTCGACGCCCTGCGGAAGGCGGTGGACCTCGCCACGGGGAACAGCCCGCACCGCGAACAGCACCGCGCCACGCTCGGTTCCGCGCTCTGCCTCGCCGCCGACCGCCTGGACGAACCCGCGCTGCGCTCCGAGGGGATCGCGCTGCTGCGCACGGCCCTCCGCGAGCCGGACGCCATCGTGGCCGACCGGGCCGCACTCCTCTCCGACCTGGGTGTCGCCCTCTTCGCCGAAGCTGTCGCGGCCGGTGGGCACGGCGGGCTCCACGAGGAGGGCGTGGCCGCCTGCCGCCTGGCGGCCGACACCGCCCCGAACGTCTTCGAGCGCACCGTCTATCTCATCAACCTCGGACTGCTGTTGTCCGGCTTCGCCGAGCACGCGGGCCGCCCCGACCTCCTCGACGAGGCGTGCGCCACGGCCCGTGAGGCTCTGGACGGCGCTCCGGACGGGCATCCGCTGCGCTCCCGCGCCCACTTCACGCTCTCCCGGGCGCTGGACGCGCGGTACACGACGAAGGGCTCCATGGGCGACCTGGACGAGGCCGTCACCCACGCCCGCCTCGCGACCGAGTCCGTGCCCTCGGACGACGTGCCCCGGCGGATCGTGCTCGCCACCCACCTCGCGGAACTGCTGGGAAGGCGTGCCGCCCGGCGGGCCGGGAACCTCTGGGATCCGGGGGGCCTCGGCCTGGACGAGTCGCCCGGCGACCCCGGCGCCATCGACGCCCCCCTGGCGCTCCTCCGGGAGCTCGCCGGGGAGGTTCCGGCCCGCTCCGCCGACCGGGCCCGGGTCCTGCGGGCACTCGGCGCCTGCCTGTTGGTCCCGGGCGACGCCGACGGTGCCGCCGAGGCCGTCGACTGCTTCCACAAGTGCCTCGCCCTGCCCGCTCCCACCAGGAACTTCGAGGCCACCACGCGTATCGCGCTCGGGGCGGCGCTGGCCCGGCGCGCCGGGGCGGACGCCGGGGACTGGCCCAGGGCGGCCGCCGAGATGCGGCGGGGGCTCGGGCGGCTCCGGACCGGCGGCCCGGAGTACTGGGACGGCCATGGGGAGTACGCCGAGGCCCTCATGAGACGGGCGGAGGCGACGGGGGACGTCGGCCTGTGCGAGGAAGCGGTGGGCCTGTTCCGCGAGCAGTTGCGGCGAGCGCCGCTCTCCCGCGTCGACCGAGCCGTACGGCACGCGAACGTCGGCCTCGGTCTGATGAACATCGTGGCGTGGTCCGCCCGGACCGAGCTCCTGAGCGAGGCGGTGGCCGCCCAGCGGGAGGCCGTCGGCCTGTCGAGGCCGTCCGACCCCTTCGCCGCCCGGCTGCTCCTGGGACTCGGTGAGACTTTGATGGCGCGTGCCGAGTTCTGCTCGGACACCGGGGCGCTGGACGAGGGCATCACCGTGCTGCGCAGGGCTGTTGCCGCCTCCCACCCGTCCGGGTACGGCGGGTCCGCCTGCCGCACGGCCCTCGGCGACGCGCTGCGCAACCTCGCCCGTCACGCCTCCGACCCCGCTCCGCTGGAGGAGTCCGTACGGTGGCACCGGGAGGCGGTTGCCGTGGCGCGGGGCGCGCCCCCGCCGATGGCGCTGCTCGGCCTCGCCAACAGTCTGGGGGCCCTCTACCGCCACAGCCGTGACGTGCGGCAGAGCGAGGAGGCCGTGCGCCTCTACCAGGCCGTTCTGGACTCGCCGCGGCCGACACCGCACGGACTGCGGGGCAGCGTCCTCACCGGACTCGGCTTCATCCGGTGGACCCGGGCCGTCGAGAGCGGGGACGAGGCGCTCGGAGACCTGGCCGTCCGCACCCTGCGCGAGGCCGCGGCCGAGACGCCCCGCATACGCCGGGGGATGGCGCTCACGAATCTGGGCGGGGCCCTCATGGACCGCGGCCTGTTCTCCGGCAACCGGGTCTGGCTGGCCGAGGCCGTGACGGTGTTGCGCCGTGCGGTGGACGACAGCCCGCCGACGGCGGTGGAGCGGTCCCTGCATCTCAACAACCTCGCCGAGGCCCTGCGCTGTTGGTACGAGACCGTGGGCGACGCCTCCGTCGCCGACGAGGCGGTCGCGTTGCTGCGCGAGGCGATGGCCCTGACCCACGGCGACCGCTGGGGCGCCGAGTCGGCCGCCGTCAATCTGGGCGCCCTGCTGATCAACCGAGCCCAGTCGGACCAGGACCCGCGTCCCGCCGACGAGGCCCGGCGGATCCTCGAGGAGGTGATCGCCGGGTTCGGTGCGGACCACCCCTCGCGCCCGTTCGCCCTGCAGAAACTCGCGACCGCCTGCGTGACCTTCGCCCGCCTGGCTCCCGGCCGCCGGGCCGATGCCCGTCCTGCGCGGGAACCCGACGGGGCGGCGGTCCGGCAGGCCCTGCGCCGGGCGGAGGCCGCCGCCCGGGAGGCCCTCGCGGGCACCTCCCCCGGCCACGCCCTGCACGGTGTCTCCCAACTGCTGCTGGCGACCGCGCAACTGGACCGGAGGCGGCTGGGAGACCGGGTCGACCTGGCGGAGGCGGCCCACGTCGCCCGCGACTGCGCCCGGAGCCCGGTGACCCATCTGGGCGCCCGGCTCCGGGCCGCCCAGGCCTGGGGGGTGGCCTCGGTCCATGCCGGGCGGACGGCCGACGGCCTGGAAGCGTACGCCTACGCCGTCGGTCTCTTGCCCCGCATCGCACCACGCAGCCTCGCCCGCGCGGACCAGGAGGCGCGGCTGCTGCTCAGCGACGGCATGGCGAGTGACGCCGCCGCGCTGGCGATCGGGACGGGTGCGGCGGAACGCGCGCTCACCCTCCTCGAACAGGGGCGGGGGGTGCTGCTGGCCCAGGGGCTGGAGAACCGGGCCGATGCGTCGCGGTTGCGCACCGTCGCTCCCGGCCTCGCGGCGGAGTTCGAGCGGATACGCGAACGGTTGAGCCGGCCGCCGCGCCCCTCCCCCGTGCTGGGCTCCGGGCCCGGCGGGCCGACGGTGGTCCCGTCCGACGCCGCCCGTGAGGCGGCGGCGGTCGCCGAGGACCGGCTCGCACTGGCCCGGCGCTGGGAGCAACTTCTGGAGGAGATCAGGGCGTTACCGGGTCTTGACGGTTTCCTGCGACCGCCGTCCGTGGCCGACCTGGTCGCCTCCGCGGCCGAGGGGCCGGTGGTGGTCGTCAACGTCAGCGCCTTCCGCTGCGACGCCCTGGTCGTGACCGCCGACGCCGGCATCGACGTGGTGCCCCTGCCCCGCCTCACGCTGCGGGACGTCGAGGCGCGGGCGGCGGAGTTCGTCGGGGGGATCGACACGGCGTACGGGGAACGAGGCGTCGACGAGGCCGTCGCGATGATGCGCCGCCTCTCGGGAACGCTGGGCTGGCTCTGGGACGCCGTGGCCGCACCCGTGCTGGAGCACCTCGGGCTCGACTCCGTACCGCACGAGGGCGATCCGTGGCCCCGGGTGTGGTGGTGCGCCACCGGTCTGCTGTCCTTCCTGCCGCTGCACGCCGCCGGGCGCGGCGCGGCGGACTCCGGGACCTGGGTTCTCGACCGTGCCGTCTCCTCGTACACCCCGACCGTGCGCGCCCTGGTGCGGGCCCGCGACGGCCTCGCCTCCGGGGGCCGCGACCGCCCCGCCCCCGGTGGCGCCGCACGCCCCTCCCCGCTGGTCGTGGCCCTCGCCGAGACGCCGGGGGCCGCGCCGCTGGCGGGCGTCGCGCGGGAGGTGGAGCTGCTCGGGGAGCTGTTCCCCGGGGGAGGCTGCTGGCCGGGCCCGAGGCCACCGTGGCGGCGGTCGGCCGGGCGCTGGAGGCCCACCCCTGGGTCCACTTCAGCTGCCACGGAGTCAACGAGCCGTTCGATCCGTCGCGAAGCGGGCTGGTCCTGTACGACGGCCGGCTCACCGTCTCCGACGCGGCGGCCCAGCGCCCCGGCAGCCCGGAGCTCGCCGTACTGTCCGCCTGCTCGGCCGCCCAGGGCGGCATCAGGCTGTCCGACGAGGCGGTCCAGCTGGCCTCCTCCTTCCAACTGGCCGGATACCCGCATGTGATCGGCACGTTGTGGCCCGTCGCCGACAAGCTGGCGACCCGGCTCACCGAGGAGTTCTACGCGGCGCTCGCGGCGGATCTCGACCGGGGCCGCCCGATCGGTCCGGCCACGGCCCTGCACCACCCGGTCAGGGCCCTGCGCGACCGCTACCCACAGGCGCCCCACCTGTGGGCGGCCCATATCCACACGGGCCCCTGAGGGCGGCTCTCCACGACGGGGCGACGCGGCCCCGCCCGCCTTCAGGGCCCGTCCGGCTCGCCGGCTCCCCGGGCGGTCGGGGCCCCCTCCCCCAGCGCGGTGCCCGACGGCCCGTGCGGCAGCTCGTCCGGCTCGGCCAGGTCGTCGGTGGGCCGATAGGTCTTGCGGAAGGAGAACTCCGCTACGAGGGCGGCCAGTTCGGCATCGTCACTCATGCCGTCCTCCCCGCCTCGGCCCGTCCCCGCTGCCTTCGCCATCGGTCAGTCACTCCCCTCCGGCCGCTGACGCGGACGGCGGCAGCAGCACCTCCAGCACGTCCACATCGGCCGCCCGCACATACACGCCGGCGGTGCCCGGCACCTTCCCGAGGAACGAGCCGTCGGGCCCCATCCGGTACTGGGCCTGAAGATAGAGGTCACCCGGCTGCGGATAGGCCGAGACGGCCGACCGCGAACCGAGCCAGCCCCCGACCCACAGACCGCTTTTGAGGCGCACCCGGACGAAGCACGATCCCCGGTCGCGGAAGAGGGCGTCCCAGGCGGTCGGCGTCGGTTCGTACCGCGCCCGGGCGCGCCGTCGCCACCACACCGCCTCCGCCCAGGCCAGCGCGGAGGGCACGGCGACGATCAGCAGCAGCGCGGCGAGCCCCGCCTGGCGCGGCTGACGCAGCACCCCGGCCACCGGCCCGTCCCCTCCCCCGGCCAGCAGCCGCACCAGCCACGGCCCGGCGACCACCGCGTAGACGGTGTCGAGCAGGGCGCCCGCGGCGATGGCGCGCACCAGCCGGTTCTGCGGCTCCTGCTCGCTGGCGAGGGAGCCGCGCAGCCGTTCCCGCACCGCCTGGTAGAAGAACCCGGGCAGCACGAGGACCAGCAGAATGGCCAACTGCCCCACTGTTCCCGGAACCATCGTGGTGCCGCACCCCCGTGCTCATCGCCGCGGCAGCGTCGCCGCCGCCCCAGGATGGCCCATGGACCCCGGCCGGCCCAAGCCCCCGAGGGCCCCGGAAGGCCCCGCCGGATGTCAGTCCGCCAGGACCACCGTCCGCTGGGCCGAGAAGTCACCCCACGTGCCGTCCGGGAGCTTGGCCCTGAGCTTCACCGAGTAGCGGGTGCCCGCCGGGTCGGGGAGGTCGAGCCGGTAGGTGGCACGGCCCTCGGGGGGCGTACCGCCCCAGACGATGGTGGTGGTCAGCTTGCCGTTCATGTACAGCTCGTAGGCGGGGATGGTGCCGCCCGTGTCGGGCTGGTCCCAGGACAGGTCCAGGGTGAACAGGCCGCCCTCCTTGCCGACTTCGGTCCGCAGCCCGGTGGGGGCGGTGCTCGCGGGGGCGCCGGGCGCGGACGCGGTGGTGAGGTCGAGGGTGTTGCTGTCGGCCGAGGACTTGTCGGAGGCGTCGCGGGCCCGGACGGTGAAGGTGTAGACGGTCCCCGGGCGCAGCCCCGTGAGTTCGGCCGTGGTCTCGGAGGCGGGGACGCTGTGGATCCGGGAGTCCTCCTGGTAGATGTCGTATGAGGTGACACCGACGTCGTCCTTGGCCGCGCCCCAGGTGAGCGTGGCTCCACGGCTGCCGTCGGCGCGGCCCGTCAGCTTCGCCGGGGTGGTGGGGGGCTCGTCGTCCTTGGGCGGGGTGGCCTGGGTGGTGACGGGGACGGCCTTGCTGGGCGCGGAGAGGTTCCCGGCCGTGTCCTTGGCCCGGACGCTGAAGGTGTAGTCCGTCGAGGCCGTCAGACCGTTGACGTCGATCATGGTCTTCGACGCCGGGACGCTCTTGACCTTGCTCTTTCCCCGGTAGACCTCGTAGCCGGCGACCTTCTCGTCGTCGGGGGCGGCCTTCCACATGACGTGCACGGAGGTGGAGCTGCTGGCCTGGGCGGTGACGTTCGCCGGGGTGCCGGGCGGCTGGGTGTCGGCTTCGGCGGAACCACCGCAGGCGGAGAGGGGGGGTGAGGAGCAGGGCGGAACAGGCCAACGCGGCAGATATGTGGGGGCGTTGCACGGTGGTGCCTTCCATCCGGACAGCAATGGTCCAGACCTGTATGACATGACGTGGGGCCCGCCGACAAGAGTCCGGCCGGGAACCTTCCGCTATGTGCCGGGTTGCGCCGCCCGCCCGCCGGTCCGGGGCGGCCCGTCGACCGATGAGTTTCCGGTGGGGACGGGGTCTTCCCTGTATGGATACGCACGAGAACCCCGCTTCGGCCGCGCACGAGACCGTCGCGTCGAGTACGCGCAGGACGGCCGCCGCCCTTCCCGATCTGGAGCCGGCCGCCCGGCGGATCGCCGAACTGCTCGGTCCGGTCGGCGACGGCGCGCTGGACGGCCCCACCCCCTGCCCCGACTACGCCGTACGGGAGCTGCTCGGCCATCTCACCGGGCTGGCCACCGCCTTCCGCGACGCCGCCCGCAAGGACCTCGGGCCGAGCACGGCCGCCTCCCCCGACGCGGCCCTCCCCGTCCTCCTCGACGACGACTGGCGCGAGGTGCTGCCCCGGCGGCTGGAGGAGGTGGCGGCGGCCTGGCGCGCGCCCGACGCCTGGACGGGCATGACCCGGGCGGGCGGGATCGAGCTGCCCGGCGAGGTGGCCGGGGCCGTGGCGCTCAACGAACTCGTGATCCACGGCTGGGACCTGGCCCGCTCGACCGGGCAGCCGTACGCGGCGGGCGAGGCCGAGCTGCGGTCGTGCGAGGCGCTGCTCGCCCCGGACGAGGACGACCCGGACCGCGGGGGCATTTTCGCGCCGCCCGTCCCGGTGCCGGCCGATGCCCCGCTGCTGGACCGGGTGATCGGGCTCAGCGGCCGACGCCCGGACTGGCGGCCGGGCGACCGATAGCGGCCGCCGCCGCACAGGGGCGGGGCCCCCTCAGCTGGTGAAGAACTCCGTGATGTGCGCGGCCACCTGGTCCGCCCGGGTCTCGTGCATGCGGTGGCCGCCCGGGACCGTGACCAGACGGCAGTCCGGGACGAGGGAGGCCACGTCGGCCTGGCGGTGCTGTTCCATCCCGCTCTCCGGGCCCCGGTGATGATCAGGGTCGGGGAGACGATGTCGCCGAGGTGCTCGGCCGCGTCCGGGCCGGGGTCGGCGAGCTGGTCCCGTACGGCGGGGACCGCGTTCTCGTCGTAGTCCACCGGGCCCTCGGCGCGGCCGGCCGGGCCCGGGTCGCCGGGGAACGGGGCCGGGGTCTCCACCAGCACCAGCCGCTCCACCCGGTCGGAGTGCTCCTGGGCCACCAGCCGGGCGACGACGCCGCCCATGCCGTGGCCGACGAGCCCGACCCGGTCCAGCTCCAGTTCGTCGAGGAAGCCCACGACGTCCTCGGCCATCAGCTCCAGGTCGTAGTCGTCGGGCCAGTCGCTCTCGCCGTGGCCGCGCAGGTCCAGGGCGTAGACCCGCCACTCCTGGCCGAGCAGGGTCCCGGCCGCCTCCCAGTTCGCGGCCGAACCGCCGAGGCCGTGCAGCAGCACGACGGGCGAGCCGAACGCGTCGCCCCAGGCGCGGTACGCGAGGCGCACATCGCCGACATCCACAACAGACTGATCTTCCATGCTCTGACGCTACAGCCGACGGGCGGGGGCCCGCGCCACAGGCCCCGCCCCGGACGTGCGCCGGCCCGGCGGGACCGTGCGGGGTCCCACCGGGCCGCTGTCGGGGGCGTGGGTCAGTGGACGCCCACCCCGGCGGCCGCCGGCACCACGTGTTCGCCGTTCGCCGGCTCCTCGTCCGCCGCGTCAGGCTTGCGGCCGACGTGATTGAAGGCGAGGTTCAGCACGATCGCCACCACACAGCCGGTGGAGATGCCCGAGTCGAGGACGACCAGCAGGTCCTCGGGGAAGGCGTGGTAGAACTGCGGCGCGGCGATGGGGATCAGGCCGATCCCGAGGGAAGCCGCCACGATCAGCGCGTTCTCGCCCTTCTCCATGGCGGCGGTGGCCAGGGTCTGGATGCCGCTGGCCGCGACCGTGCCGAACAGGACGATGCCCGCGCCGCCGAGGACCGGCAGCGGCACGAGGGCGATGACCGAGGCCGCGACCGGGACGAGACCGAGCAGGATCAGGATGCCGCCGCCGACCGCGACGACGAAGCGGCTGCGGATCTTCGTCATGGCGACGAGGCCGACGTTCTGGGCGAAGGCGCTGCACATGAAGCCGTTGAAGAGCGGGCTGATGGCGCTGCCGAGGGTGTCGGCGCGCAGACCGCCCTCGATGATCTTCTCGTCCGCCGGGCGGCCGACGATTTTACCGAGGGCCAGCATGTCCGCCGTGGACTCGGTCATGCAGACGAGCATCACGATGCACATGGAGATGATGGCGGCGATCTCGAACTGCGGGGCGCCGAAGGCGAACGGGGTCGGGAAGCCGACGACGTCGGCGTTCTTGATGGCGCTGAAGTCGGTGATGCCCGCCGGGATGGCGATCAGGGTGCCGAGGATCAGGCCGAGCAGGATCGCGATCTGCTGGAGGAAGCCGCGCAGCAGCTTGCGCAGGGCCAGCACGATGACCAGGGTCACGGCGGCCATGGTGATGTTGGTCATCGAACCGTAGTCGTCGGCCGTGGCGTTGCCGCCCTGGGACCAGTTGAAGGCGACCGGCAGGAGCGAGACGCCGATCAGGGTGATCACGGTGCCCGTGACGACCGGCGGGAAGAAGCGGACCAGTTTGCAGAAGTACGGGGCGAGGACGAAGCCCAGAAGGCTCGCCACGATGATCGCGCCGAAGATGACGGCTATCCCGTCGTGCCCCCGGTCCTTGCCTATCGCGATCATCGGGGCGACGCCGGCGAACGAGACGCCGTTGACGAAGGGCAGCCGGGCGCCGACCTTCCAGAAGCCGATGGTCTGGAGCAGGGTGGCGATCCCCGCGGTGAAGAGGCTCGCCCCCATGAGGAAGGCGGTCTCCTTGGCGGTGAGGCCGACGGCCGGCCCCACGATGAGCGGCGGGGCCACCACGCCCGCGTACATGGCGGCCACGTGCTGGAGGCCGCTGGTGAACATCTTCAGTGGGGGAAGGGTCTCGTCGACCGGATGTTTCCGGCCGTCAACCGATCCTTCCGCGACGGCGTCGTCCGTCACGTCGGGGGCGGCTGCGTCTGCGTCTTTGCGAAACCTGGGCTTAGCGGCCACGGCGGTTCCTCCGGTCGGTTACGCGTCGTCGGCGACGCGGGTGTCAGGGAGGTGGTGCGTAAGTGGTGCGGCGGAGCTTGGCTCTCTCAGGTGGTGCAGGTCGTGCAGAGGGGGGTACGGGGCGCGCACCGGGGGTGTGTGCGGGCAGCGTTCATCACCGGTCCGGCGGACGCGCACCATGGGGTGCGCGTCCGCCGGACCGGCTGCCGTGGGCCCCGCTCGGGTCCACGGCGGCCGGTCTCGGGCCGTCCCCCGAGACCGGCCGGTCGGGGATACCGCGCGGGGTCAGGCCCCGGCGGCGATCTGCGCGAGGCGGCGGGCCTCGTCGCGGGTGACGCGGGCGATGGCGTCCTCGTCCACCGTGGTGAGGTGGTTGCCCTCGACGACCGGCTTGCCGTCGACGAGGGAGAGGGTCACCGGGGCGGCCGCGCCGAAGATGAGCGCGGTCACCGGGTCGGCGATCGAGGAGTGGGCCAGGGTGTCCAGCTTCCAGAGGACGAGGTCGGCGAGCTTGCCGGCCTCCAGGGAGCCGATCTGGTCGGCGCGGCCCAGGACCTGGGCCCCGCCGAAGGTCCCGAGGCGCAGGGCCTGACGGGCGTTCAGGGCGGCCTCGCGGTGTGCGCCGAGGCGGTTGATGAGCAGCGCGTTGCGCAGCTCGGTGTGGAGTTCGCCGGACTCGTTGGAGGCGGTGCCGTCCACGCCGAGGCCGACGGGCACGCCGGCGGCGAGCATGTCGGGGACCCGGGCGATACCGGCGGCGAGGCGGGCGTTGGAGGAGGGGCAGTGGGCGACGCCGGTCCCCGTACGGGCGAAGGCGGCGATGTCCGAGTCGTTCATGTGGACGCAGTGGGCCATCCACACATCGCTGCCGAGCCAGCCGGTCGACTCGAAGTACTCGGTCGGGCCCATGCCGAACAGTTCCTTGCAGAACTGCTCCTCCTCGACGGTCTCCGAGCCGTGCGTGTGCAGCCGCACGCCCTTGCGGCGGGCCAGCTCGGCGCCCTGGCGCATCAGTTCGGTGGAGACCGAGAACGGCGAGCAGGGGGCGACGGCGATCTGGGTCATCGCGTCGAAGGAGGCGTCGTGGTGGGCGTCGATCGTCGCCTCGGTGGCGGCGAGCGCGCCCTCCAGGGTCTCGACGGCGAAGTCCGGCGGCAGCCCGCCGTCCTTCTCGCTGCGGTCCATGGAGCCCCGGGCGAGGGTGAACCGTACGCCCATCTCGCGGGCGGCCCCGATGATGGCCCCGGACAGGTCGCCGGAGCCCTGCGGGAAGACGTAGTGGTGGTCCATGGCGGTGGTGACACCGCCGCGGGCCAGCATGGCGAGCGAGCCCTGCGCGGCGGCCCGGGCCATCGGCTCGTCGATGCGCGCCCAGGTCGGGTAGAGGGCGACCAGCCAGTTGAACAGGTTGTGGTCGGTGGCCAGGCCCCGGGTGATCCACTGGTAGAAGTGGTGGTGGGTGTTGACCAGGCCGGGGGTGGCGAGGTGCCCGGTGCCGTCGACGCGCCGGACGACACCGGTCAGGCCCTCCGGGGCCTTGCCCGCGCCGACGGACTCGATGCGGTTGTCCGCCACGACGATGTACCCGGAGGCGTACTCCGTGTCGTGGGCGTCGACGGTGGCGATCGAACAGTTCTCGATGACGATGCGCTGAGGGTCTGCCGAAGCTGCCATGGCGCTTCCTTCTTCTCTCTGTGGCGATGTGGGCACGGCAGGACCCTAGGAGGATTTGAGTGCCACAGCGTTGCGGCTGTGGGTGCCGAGATGGTGGAAGAACAGGTTGAGCACGACCGCGACCAGTGCTCCCGCGCTGATCCCGGAGCCGAGGACGGTCTGCGCCCAGGCCGGGAAACCGGCGTAGAAGGTGGGCGCGGCGAGCGGGATGATGCCCGCGCCGAGCGCGACGGCCACCAGGATGATGTTGGAGCTGTCGTCCAGGCCGGCCTCGGAGAGCGTACG
The DNA here is from genome assembly GCF_002832675.1 of Streptomyces sp. S063. Classification (NCBI taxonomy): domain Bacteria; kingdom Bacillati; phylum Actinomycetota; class Actinomycetes; order Kitasatosporales; family Streptomycetaceae; genus Streptomyces; species Streptomyces sp. S063. The sequence goes on along the minus strand of NZ_CP021707.1, from coordinate 6,525,377 downwards.
GATGCCGCTCACGGCGATCGAGCCGAAGAGGACGACGCCGGCGCCACCGAGGACGGGCATCGGGACGAGCGAGACGACCGCGCCGAGCACCGGGAAGGCGCCGAGGATCAGCAGGGCTCCGCCGGCCGCCGCGACGACGTACCGGCTGCGGACGCGGGTCAGCGAGACGACGCCGACGTTCTGGGCGAACGCACTGGTCGGGAATCCGCCGAAGACCGGGCCGAGGAGGGTGGCGATGCCGTCGGTGCGCAGGCCGCGGGTGATCGTACGCCCGTCGGTGCGGCGCTCGCAGATCTCGCCGAGGGCCAGCATCCCGGCGGAGGACTCCGTCATCAGGACGAGCATGACGATGCAGAGCGAGAGGATCGCGGCGGGCTGGAACTCCGGCGCGCCGAAGGCGAAGGGGGACGGCAGGGCGGCGAGCGGGGCGGACTTCAGCGCGGAGAAGTCGGCGAGTCCGAACGGGATCGCGGCCAGCGTGCCGACGAACATGCCCACCAGCAGGGCGACTTGCTTGAGGAAGCCGCGCCCGAAACGCTGGACGAGCAGGATGACGACGAGCGTGAAGGCGGCCAGCGCCAGGTACTTCATGGCGCCGAAGTCGTCGGCGGTGGCGTCGCCGCCCTGCGCCCAGGCGACGGGCACGGGCATCAGGGTGACGCCGATGAGCGTGATGACCACGCCGGTGACGAGCGGCGGGAAGAAGCGCAGCAACCGCCCGAAGAAGGGGCCGACGGCCAGGCAGAACACTCCGGCGACGAGCACCGCCCCGTAGATCGCGGGGAGTTGATGGCCCGGTGCGCTGGTCTCGGCGATGGCGAGCATCGGCGCGATCCCGGCGGAGGAGGCGGCGTTGACGAAGGGGAGCCGGTTTCCGGCGAAGCGGCCGAGACCGACGGTCTGCAGGATGGTGGCGAGACCGGCGATCAGGAGGCCGGCCGCGATGAGCCGGGTCATGCCGGCGGTGTCCAGGCCGGCGGCCTGGCCGATGATCAGCGGAGGGGTGACGACGCCCGCGTACATGGCGGCGATGTGCTGGAGCGCTGCGGGGACGAGCCGCGCGGCGGGGAGCTTTTCGTCGACCGGGTGAACTGCCGGGTCGACGAGAGTTTTCGAGGGGGCTTTGCCTGGGCTTTCGGCCGGCCCCGTTGCAGGCTGTGCCATGGGTGTTCCCTCCGGGATGACCGGCCGCCGCCCGTCGTTACGCGGTCGGCGGCCGGTTCAGTGCCGCGTCAGAGGTTGGTCATGTCGACCGGGATCTTCGGCTCGACGCCGTCCCGGAGCACGGTGGCCTCGATGAGACCGTAGGGACGGTCCGCCGCGAAGTAGACCTCATTGTCGTTCTTGAGGCCGAACGGTTCGAGGTCCACCAGGAAGTGGTGGTTGTTCGGCAGCGAGAAGCGGATCTCGTCGATCTCGCTGCGGCTGTTGATGATGCGCGAGCCCATCTGGTACAGGGTCTGCTGGAGCGAGAGGGAGTACGTCTCGGCGAAGGCCTGGAGCATGTGCTTGCGCGCCTGCTCGTAGGACTTCTCCCAGTTCGGCATGCGCTGCTCGTCGCTGGTCCAGTTGTAGCGCCAGCGCGCGGAGACGTCGGTCGCCAGGATGCGGTCGTACGCCTCCTTCAGCGTCGTGTACTTGTCCTTGACGTAGCCCCAGAACTCGGAGTTGGTCGAGTTCATCACCGTGAGGTCCTTGAGGCCCGAGATGACCTCCCAGTTCTCACCGTCGTAGGTGATCTGGGAGACGCGGGTCTCCTGGCCCTTGCGGGCGAAGGAGTGCTTGACCTCGTCGGCGCCGATGAACTTGGAGTTGCCCTCGGAGGTGGCGATGCGCTCCCAGGCGTACTCCTCGATCCGGATGCGGGCGCGGTGGATCGGCTCCTGCGAGGAGACGAAGTGCCGGGCGAGGTGGATGCCGAACTGCTCGGCGGACTCGATCCCGTGCTCCTTGGCGAACGCGAACACCGTGTTCTTGGTGGTGTCGGTCGGCAGGACGTTGGCGTTGGAGCCGGAGTAGTGGACGTCGTCCATGTCGCCGGAGAGGGCGACCGAGACGTTCAGGTCCTTGATGTGGTGGGTGTCGCCGTCCCGCGTGATCTTTACGACGCGGTTCTCTGCTTTGCCGTACTGGTTCTGGCCGAGAATCGTGGGCATGTCGGTGCTAGCTCCCTCGGTAAACGGAGTAGCCGAACGGGTTGAGCAGCAGCGGTACGTGATAGTGCTCGCCCGGGACGACCGCGAAGGCGATCGTCACTTCCGGGAAGAACGCGCCGCTGTCCCTTACGCGGGGGGCGTCCTGCTGCGCCTCGGCTTGCTTCTTGGAAAAGTACGTCTCGGTGTCGAATTCGAGACGGACATGGGTGGTGCCCTCCGGCAGTGCCGGGAGGTCCTTGCAACGCCCGTCCGCATCAGTGGCGGACGCTCCGAGCGTGACGTACGGCGCGCCGCTTCCGCTGCGGGCGGCGAGCGAGACGGCGACGGACGCGGCGGGGCGGCCGATGCTGGTGTCCAGGATGTGGGTGGACACCGATGCGATCGTGTCGGTACTCAAGACCGTCACTCTCCTAGATCTCAAGAGTCCTGTGCGGGAGCGTCCTCTGCGAGGGCCTCCGTCACGAGACGGGTCAGCCGGATGCGGTTGATCTTGCCCAGTTCGGTGCGCACGATCTCCTGCTCCTGCTCGGGCGAGTTCCCGATCCGGGACTTCACCGCGTCGCGCATCTGCTCACCGGTGGCGCCGGTGGCGCAGATCAGGAAGACATGTCCGAACCGCTCCTGGTAGGCCAGGTTCAGTTCGAGCATCTCGGTCTTGAGCTCCTCGGAGGCGCCGGCCATCCCCCGCTGCTCACGGGAGGAGGTCGGGTCGCCGGGCTTCGGGCGGCCGATCGGCGGGTGGCCCGCCATCGCGTCGGCCAGGTCCGCCGCGGTGAGCCGCGCCGTGGCGGCGTCGCTCGCGGAGAGCAGGGCTTCCTCGGTGGCGTACGGACGCCCGGCGAGGATGGTGTCTCCCCAGGCCGCACTGGCACACACCTCGTGCAGTGCGGGGGTGGCCTCGTCGTCCGCCAGGGTGTTGAACCGGGTGAGGCCCGGTGTGGAGCTCGAAGTCACGGGAGCCTCCGTGGCTGTTTTTCGCTGTGCGTTGTTCGGGCTGCGGATAGCTAACGCCCTCCGCAACACGACGTCAACACTTTGTTGAAATCTCGCGAACGAAGAAAGCCGCCGTCCCGGCATGCGGACGGCGGCCTTCCTGCGTGTTCGGCGGGTTGGGCCAACTACTCGCCCTTGGCCGTATGTTCCCTGTTGAGGTAGTTGTACACGGTGAATCTGGAGACGCCCAGGGCGCCGGCCACGGTCTCCACTCCATGGCGCACGGAGAAGGCACCGCGTGCCTCCAGGGCCCGGACGACGCTCTGCTTGGCCTTCCGGTCCAGGTCGGCGAGCGGCATCCCGTGCCGTCGCTCCATCGCGGCGAGGATGTGGTCCAGCGAGTCGGAGAGCTGGGGCAGTCGTACGGCTATGACGTCCTGGCCCTCCCAGGCGAGCACCACATCGTCCGGCTGAGCCTGCTCGGGGCCCAGCAGCTCGGCGCCCATCGCGTCGACGAGCGGCTTGACGGCCGATACGAAGGGGTGGTCGACGGTGACCGGAACGTGATCGGCGGATTCGGTCACCGGACCTCCTCCTCGATCACGTTCACCTGGAGCGAGACCCGGGTGGCGCCGGAGGCGAGGGCCTGGCGCAGCAGGGAGTCCACGGCGGTGAGCACCTCGTCCGCGCCGCCTTCCGCGGTGTTGCCGAAGGGGCCGACGTCGACGGCGTCCAGCTCGGCGCCCTGGATCACCTCCCGGGCCACCACCGCGTGGGGGGGCGCCTCGTCGAGATCGAAGGGCTCGGTGGTGAATTCCACCCTCAAGCGCACTGTGCCTCCTTGATGTCCTCGCCGCGGGTGCGGGCGCGCGGCTCGGCCACGACTGTAACCGCTGCCCCGGACCCCGCCCCCGGTGTGCGCGGGGCCCCGTACGGCGGTGGTCACGGCAGTGGCAGGACACAGACCGCTACCGGTGCCGGGAAGGGGTCGCCGACGGCGGTGAGGGAGCCGTCGGGGCCGATGCCGAAGACGGTGACGGTGGAGGAGCGCTGGTTGGCGGCGAAGAGCAGGGAGCTGTCCGGGGACAGGGCGAGCTGCCGGGGCCAGTCGCCGCCGACGGGCACGGTGTCCAGCAGCCGCAGGTCCGCCCCGTCGCCCTCCACCGCGTAACGGGTGAGGCTGTTGGGGCCCCGGTTGGCGAGGTAGACGTACGCCCCGTCGCCCGTGACGACCGGCTGGGAGGGGTAGCCGGTGACGGATCCCGTGCCGGTGGACTGGCCGGGTCCCGGCGTGAGGGCGCCGGTGGCGGGATCGTACGCGCAGACGACCAGGGTGTCGTCCAGCTCGCAGGCCAGGTAGGCGAAGCGCCCGCCGGGGTGGAAGGCGAGGTGGCGGGGGCCGGAGCCGGGCGCCAGGGCGGCGCGGGAAACCTCGGTGAGCGTCCCGGCGGTCTCGTCCAGCGTGTACGTGTACACGGTGTCGGTGCCCAGGTCGACGGCGAGGACATGGCCACCGTCGGGGGTGGTGACGATCTGGTGGGCGTGCGGCCCGCCCTGGCCGGGTCCGGGCGGCGGTGAGCTGTGGGTGAGCAGGTCGGTGCGCTCTCCGAGCGAGCCGTCCTCGGCGATCGGATGCACGGCGACGCTGCCGGAGCCGTAGTCCGCGCTGAGCAGCCAGCGCCCGGACGGGTGGACGGAGAGGTGGGTGGTCCCGGAGCCGCCGGTGGAGCGGCTGCCGAGCACCTCGTACGCCCCGTCCGGTGCGATTCCCACGGCGGTGACCGCGCCCGCGTCCTGCTCGGCGACCGCGTAGACGGTGCAGCCGGAGGGGTGGAGGGCCAGGTAGGAGGGGTTGTCGACGCCGGTGATCACGGGGCCCGGGGTGAGCGCGCCGGTGGCCGTGTCGTACGCGGCGGCGCCGATGCCGGTCCCGCCTCCCGCCTCGGAGGTGTACGTGCCGAGGAGCAGCGGGCGGGTGGCGAGCGGGACGGCGGACCGGGCGGCCGCGTGGGCGGGGGCGGCCCCCGCGGCCGCCAGGGCGGCTGTGGCCAGCAGGCCGCCGAGGAAGCCGCGACGGCCGGTGAGCGCGGGGTCGGGGCGATCGGGGCCGGAGTACGAGTGGGGGGATGACTTCATGCGAGGCACCTCGGGTGGGGTTCGGCTGCTTCGGATGCGTCCGCCACCCTGGACCGCCGACGCCCGCACGGCAAGAGGCGCAACATGAGTTGCGTTCTGCGCAACGGCAGTCGGACCCGTCGGTCAGCCGCCCACCTGAATGTCCCCCCTGGTCGACGAGGCGATGGCGTCGCCGTGCGCGAAGTCGCCGGGCGGGATGCCCGGGTGGTGTCCCTCCGGGTCGGGGGCGACCTCGGCCGCCGGTCCGAGCGCGAGCCTGGAGACGATCCGGTAGCGGTCGCCCCGGTACAGCGAGTGGACGTACTCCACCGGACGGCCGGTGGTGTCGGAGGTGAGCCGCTCGAAGAGCAGCGCCGGGGACAGCTCCGGAACGTCGAGCAGCCCGGCCTCGGCGCGGGTGACGACGGTGGGCTCGATCGCCTGGACCGCCTCGTGGACGTGCACACCGTGGGTGGCGCGCAAATGCTCGTAGAGATCGCCGCTCTCCAGCTCCTGCGCGCTGAGCCCCGGCACCAGCTCCGCCCGGATGTGCAGATGCTCGATGGCCATCGGCGCCCCGTCGACCAGCCGCAGCCGGGCCACGTAGACGATCTCGGCGGCGGGTGACATGCGCAGCTTGCGGCCGACGCGGGCCCCCGCCTGAAGCGTGGTGAACTCCAGCAGTCGGCTCGACCAGGCGCCGGCCGCCTGCGGGACGCTGAGCGCCCGGTCCCCGGCGACCAGCTCCTGGGTGATCTTGGCGGGGGCGACGAACATGCCCCGGCCGTGTTCGCGCACCAGGAGCCCGGCGGCGACGAGCTCGTCGACCGCCGCGCGCACGGTGGGCCGGGAGACGCCGAGCAGGGCGCACAGGGCGCGCTCGGAGGGAATCGCGTCCCCGGGGCTGCGCGACTCGATCAGCTCCAGTACGGCATCGCGGGCCCGCTCCCGTTTGAGCACCGTTCCCGGCACGTCCGCGTCCATGGTCTCCCCTCCCGACGGGTGCATCTTTCCTTACCAGTTGACCAAGTCGCCACCCCAACTGGCCTGCTGGTCAGGCGAAGTGTAGCGCTCACGGCGAACGGCTCGGTCGCTCACGTTACGTCGAGATCACCAAGTTGCCCTTGTACGCAGGGGGTTGACGACCTCATTGGTCTATGCCACCTTCATCCACCACCGACAGGCGAGCTGTCCAGTACATCCAACTGGTCAGGTGGTCAGGCCTCGTCAGGTCCGTCCGATCCGTTCTGCTTCCGAGGTGAACCGTGAAGTACCGCTTGCTCGCCGGTGTGTCCGTGCTCGTCCTGACCGCCGCGCTCAGTGCCTGTAGCTCGTCGTCGGGGCCGGACTCCCGGAACGGGGACGGCCGGACGACGGTGGATGTATGGCTGATGCGCGACAGCGTCTCGGCGCAGTTCCAGAAGGAGTTCAACGCGGACTTCGAGAAACGCCACCCGACGATCGACGTGAGGATCCAGATCCAGGAGTGGGACGGGATCGGCCAGAAGATCACCGCCGCCCTCGCCAGCAACGACGCCCCGGACGTCATCGAGGCGGGCAACACCCAGGTGGCCCAGTACGCGGAGAGCGGCGGACTGCTCGACCTCAGCGACCACAAGGACGAGCTGAACGGCGAGGACTGGTTGAGCGGCCTGGCCGAGCCGGGGTCGTACGAGGGCAAGCAGTACGGCATCCCGTACTACGCGGCGAACCGGGTGGTCATCTACCGCACCGACCTCTTCGAGAAGGCAGGCGTCGACGCGGCGGAGATCAAGACCCGTGAGCAGTGGATCGACGCGACCGCCAAGCTCAACAGGGGCGGCACGCAGGGCATCTACCTCCCCGGGCAGATGTGGTACGCGCTGGCCGGGTTCATCTGGGACGAGGGCGGCGACCTCGCCGCCGAGTCCGGCGGGACGTGGTCCGGAGCGCTGGACACCCCCGAGGCGCTGCGCGGCATGGCGTTCTACGAGGAGCTCCAGGCGCTCGGCAAGGGCCCCAAGGACTCCGACGAGGATGATCCGCCGCAGGCCGAGGTGATGGCCCAGGGGCAGGTGGCCCAGATCATCTCCACCCCGGGCGGGGCCAAGGTCATCGCGGAGAACAACCCCGAACTCAAGGGCAAGCTCGCCTTCTTCCCGATCCCGGGCAAGACGGCAAACACCCCGGGCGCGGTCTTCACCGGCGGCTCCGACCTGGTGGTGCCGGCCGCCGCTGCCCACCCCGACGAGGCGGTCACCTTCATCAAGGAACTGACCGGGGAAACCTGGCAGAAGAAGCTCGCCGTCGCCATGAGCTACGTACCGAACCGGACCTCGCTGGCCTCCGCCGTGGCCGACGACCCGGGGGCCGCCGCGATGGCGGTCGGCGCGGCCCATGGGCACGCCACGCCCAACACCCCGGGCTGGGCGGCGGTCGAGGCGGAGAACCCGATCAAGGACTACATGACGGCCGTGCTCACCGGGGGCGATCCCGCGAAGGAGGCCGCGAAGGCCTCGCGGGACATCACCCGGGCCATGAACGCCGGTTCCTGACCCCGATCCGCCCTGCTCCCGGCCCTCAGGAAAGGAGGCGTGCCGTGCCGGTCGTCGACCAACGGACCGCACCCAGCACCCCCCGGCGACGCCCGGCCACACGCCTCGCCGTACGCAAGACCCCGCCCCGGCGCCGGGGAACGGGCGGGGCCCGGAGCCTCTGGCCGTACGCCCTGGTCGCCCCCGCGGTCGGCGGCATGCTCTATCTGCTGGTCTACCCGCTGGTGCGGGCCGTCCTGATCTCGTTCCAGGACTTCCGGCTGCGCCAGCTGATCGCCGGTGACGCGGACTTCGTCGGTCTGCGGAACTACCGGACCCTGCTGACGGATCCCCGGTTCTGGGAAGTGGTCCGCCGCACGTTCCTGTTCATGGCGGTCAACGTCGTCCTGATCATGGTGATCGCCACGCTGGTGGCGTTGATGGTGGAGCGGCTTGGGCGGATCGGGCGGACGGTGGTGCTGTGCTCGCTGGTGCTGGCCTGGGCGATGCCGGTCGTCGCGGCGACCACCGTCTTCCAGTGGCTGTTCCACTCGGAGTTCGGCATCGTCAACTGGTCGCTGACCTCGCTCGGCCTCGACTCCTTCGACCGCTATCCGTGGTTCGCCAACGGCACCGCCGCGTTCGCGATCCTGGTGACGTTGATCGTCTGGCAGTCGGTGCCGTTCGCCGCGATCACGCTGTACTCGGCGCTGACCACCGTCTCCCCCGAGCTGTACGAGTCGGCGCGGCTGGACGGGGCGGGCGCGGGGCGGATCTTCCGCTCGGTCACCTTCCCGATCCTGCGGCCAATCTTCCTGCTGGTGCTGTCGCTGGAAGTGATCTGGACGTTCAAGGCGTTCGTCCAGATCTGGGTGATGACGAGGGGCGGTCCGGGCGACGCCACGACGATCCTGCCGGTCTACGCGGTGCAGACGGCGCTCTCCAGCCAGCGGTACGACCTCGGTTCCGCCGCCTCGATGGTCACCGTGGTCCTGATGTCCGGGGTGCTCGTCCTCTACTTCCGCCAGATGCTCCGCCAGGAGGACGAGACCCGATGAAGACACCTGTCGCCCGCCTTCGGCTCCGGCGCCTTCCGCTCCACCTCGCCGCCGCCGTCACCGTCGTGGTCTGCCTCTTCCCCGTGTACTGGATGATCTCCACGGCCTTCAAGCCGTCCAAGGACATCCAGTCGTCGAACCCGCAGCTCTTCCCGCACACCTGGACCCTCGACCACTTCCAACGGGCCGTGGACGCCGACGGGTTCGCGCTGTTCTGGCGCAACAGCATCCTCGTGACGCTGGGGGCCGTCCTGCTGGCGCTGCTGGTGGCGCTGGGGCGGCGTACGCCGTGGCGCGGCTGCGGTGGCGGGGCCGACGCCAGTTCATGCTGATGATCTTCATCGCGCAGATGGCGCCCTGGGAGTCGCTGATCATCCCGATCTACATCATCTCCCGGGACACGGACATGCTGGACCGGCTGCCGACGCTGACGCTGATCTACTTCATGATCACGCTGCCGTTCACGGTGGTGGTGCTGCGCGGGTTCATCGGGACGATCCCACCGGAGCTGGAGGAGGCGGCGCAGGTCGACGGCTGCACCCGGACCGGAGCGTTCTGGCGGGTGGCGATGCCCCTGCTGGCGCCGGGGCTCATGGCGACCTCGCTGTTCGGCTTCATCACCGCCTGGAACGAGTTCGCCTACGCCAACTTCCTGATCATCAAGCAGCAGGACAACCGGACCCTGCCGGTCTGGCTGTCGTCCTTCCAGAACACCTTCGGCACCGACTGGGGCGCCACGATGGCCGCCTCCACCCTCTTCGCGCTGCCCGCCCTGGTGATCTTCCTGCTGCTCCAGCGCCATGTCACGTCCGGCTTCGCCGCCGGTGCCGTGAAGGGCTGAGCAGCACAGAACGCCGCTCGCCCCCCGCCGGCCCCTCCGCCACCCGCCTCTCCGCCCGTCCGCCTGCCCGCGAACCGAATCCGGAGTCCCCGTGTCCGCACCGCGCCCCGACCTCGCCCTCCTCCCCCGCCCGAGCAAGATCTCCTCGCTCGGCGGCCGGCTCACCCTCGACCGGGACACCACCGTCCGCGCGCTGCCGGGCGCGGAACCGGCGGCGGACCTGCTGCGCACCCTGGTCGGCCGACCCGCCGGACTTCCCCTGGCCCCGTCGCCCGAGGGCCGGGTCGTCCTCGCCCTGGACGACCGGCTCGGCGGCCTCGGCGAGGAGGGGTACGGGCTGACGGTCGCCCCGCAGGCGCTCCAGTTGCGCGCCGCCCACCGCACCGGGCTCCTCCGGGGCATCCAGACGATCCGCCAACTCCTGCCCGCCGAGGCCCTGTCGGGCGGGGCAACGGGGTCCGGGTCCTGGGAGCTGCCCTGCGTCGAGATCACCGACGTACCCGACCGGCCGTGGCGCGGGGCGATGCTGGACGTGGCACGGCGCTTCCAGCCGATCGGCTATCTGCACCGGTACGTGGACCTGCTGGCGCTGCACAAGCTGAACGTCCTGCACCTCCACCTCACCGACGACCAGGGGTGGCGGGTGCCGGTCGACGCCTACCCCCGGCTGACCTCGGTCGGCTCCCGGCGGGCCCGGTCGCAGAAGGGCCCGACCGGTCCGGACGGCGCGCACTTCGACGCGGTGCCGCACGAAGGGCATTACACCAAGGCCGAGCTGAGGGGCCTGGTGCGGTACGCGGCGGAGCGCGGCATCACCGTCGTACCGGAGATCGAGATGCCCGGGCATGTCCGGGCCGCGCTCGCCGCCTACCCGGAGCTGGGCAACCACCCGGGCCGGCAGCTGGACGTGTGGACCCGCTGGGGGTGTGCGACACGATCCTCGGCGTCCACGAGGGGGTCTTCGACTTCTGCCGGGCCGTGCTGGAGGAGGTGATGGACGTCTTCCCGTCGCCGTACATCCACATCGGCGGCGAGGAGTGCCCGACCACCGAGTGGGAGGACAGCCCGGCCGCGCGGAAGCGTGCGGCTGCCCTGGGGCTCGCGGGCCCGGCCGAACTGCACGGCTGGTTCATGGGCCGGGTCGGGGCGTTCCTGGTGGAGCGTGGCCGGATCCCGCTCGGCTGGGTCGAGAACGGCGCCGAACTCCCCCCGGAGTTCACCGTGATGACCTGGCGCGACGCCACGCACGCCCGGGCCGCCGCCCGCCGCGGCCATCAGGTGATCGCCGCGCACCACCGGACGACCTATCTCGACTACGCCCAGTCCACGGACCCGTCCGAGCCGGTAGCCCAGCCCGGCGCGCCGGTCCCCCTGCACACGGTCCACGGCTATGAACCGGCACCGCACGACTGGCCGGAGGACGAGCGGGCCCGGGTGCTCGGGACCCAGGTCCAGCTGTGGACGGAGTACGCCCGCACCCCCGAGGAGATCGAGTACCTCAGCTTTCCCCGGCTCTGCGCGCTGGCCGACCGTTCCTGGTCCGGCGGGCGCGGTGACTGGCCGGGGTTCGTCGAGCGGCTGCGCCACCACACCGCCCGGCTGGACGCCCTGGGCGTCCCCTACCGCACGCTGGACGCGCGGTCGCTCGCGACGGCCGTGTCCGCGTCCCCCTCCGCAGGAACAGCGCGACTCCACCCGTAACCACTCCCCCACCACCGCTCCGGAGAGGAACACCCGTGAACACATCACGCAGGAATCCGCGCAGGTCCAGGCTGCGCACCGCAGCCGCCTCGGCCGCCGCCGTGGCCCTGGCCGCCACCGGACTGGCCGCCCTGCCGGCCTCGGCGTCCGCCGCGGCCGACGGGATCGTGGTCCAGTACCGGACGAGCGCGTCCGGTGCGAGCGCCGACCAGAGCGAGCCGTGGCTGAAGGTCCGCAACGCCGGCTCCACGTCCGTGCCGCTCAGCGGCGTCAAGCTCCGCTACTACTTCAAGGCCGACTCGGCGTCCGCCGCCTACCGCTTCGCCTGCTCCTGGGCGGTGAAGGGGTGCGCGAACATCACCGGTACGTTCGGGACGCTCGCCAACCCGACCGCCACCGCCGACCGCTACCTGGAGATCGGCTTCACCGCCGGGGCGGGATCGCTCGCACCGGGCGCGGACACCGGGGACATGCAGCTCCGGTTCCACCAGAGCTCCTGGGCCTCGCTCGTCCAGTCCGACGACTACTCCTTCGGCCCTGACCGGACCACGTACGGCGACTGGTCCAAGGTGACGGCCCAGGTCAACGGCTCGCTCGTCTGGGGCCAGGCACCCGCGGGCAACGGGCCGACCGACCCGCCGGACCCGACGGACCCGCCGACCGACCCGCCGGGTGACGGGGCGCGGCTGTTCGACGACTTCAACTACAGCTCGCACACCGACCCGAAGATCAGCGCGAACGGCTGGTCCGTGCGATCCAACGCCGGCGGCCCGGGGGTGCCGGGCGCGACCTGGGCGGCCGAGAACGTCACCTTCGCCTCGCAGAGCGGGAACTCGGTGATGAACCTGGAGACCTCGACGGCCGGTACGGGCGCTTCGACCAAGCACACCGAGATCCTGACGAAGTCGATGAAGTTCAAGAACGGGACGTACGCGTCCCGGGTGAAGTTCAGCGACGCGCCGCGCTCGGGTCCGGACGGCGACCGGATCGTGCAGACGTTCTTCACGATCAACGACCTCAAGGCGCCGATGGCCGACGACTACGCGGAGTACGACTTCGAGTACCTGCCGAACGGCGGCTGGGGCGAGCCGGCCAACATCCTCTACACGACCTCGTGGGAGACCTACCGGCCCGACCCGTGGGAGGCGGTCAACGCGCACAGCGAGGTCCGGGCATCGTACGCGGGCTGGCACGACCTGGTGGTGACCATCGACAACAACCAGATCACGTACTACGTCGACGGCCAGCACTTCGGGACGCACGGGGCGGCGTATCTGCCCGAGCGGCCGATGTCGATCAACTTCAACCAGTGGCTCATCGACCTTCAGGGGCAGCCCAGCACCACGCCGCGCTCCTACGACCAGCAGGTGGACTACGTCCTGCATGTGAAGGACCAGGTGCTCACCCCGGCGCAGGTGAACGCGATGGTCGGGGCGTACCGCAGCGCGGGGAAGACCTTCGAGGACACCGTGCCCGCCAGCTAGGAGCGGTCCGCACGGTGTGAGAGCCGGGCGGGGCGGGGGCCGACAGCGGCCCCCGCCCCGCTTTCGTATGCCCGGAAGGGCTGCCGGAAGGGGTTCGAAGGCGCCTCCGCCACCGAATCCGTACGCCGCCCACCGGGGTGAATTCGCCGTACCCCCTTGACAGCCCCGCCACCCTCCGGGCAATCTTCCGTTAAGCAGAAACTAACTTCCGCAATACGGAAGGAGCGCCGAAATCCTCATGGGATACCCGGACCAGCGCTTCGATGTGAACCTCTCGATCCTCTTCACGGAACTCCCGCTCCTGGAGCGTCCCGCGGCAGCCGCCGCGGCGGGCTTCACCGCGGTCGAGCTGTGGTGGCCCTGGATCGAGACCCCCACCCCGCCGCAGGCGGAGCTCGACGCCCTCAAGAAGGCGCTCGACGACGCCGGCACCCAGCTGGTGGGACTGAACTTCTACGCCGGACAGCTGCCCGGCCCCGACCGCGGCGCGCTCTCCGTGCCCGGTGAGGAGTCGGACCGCTTCCGCGCCAACATCGAGGTGGCGGCCGACTTCGCCGCCTCGGTCGGCTGCACGGCGCTCAACGCGCTGTACGGCAACCGCGTCGAGGGCGCGGACCCGCAGGTGCAGGACGCGCTCGCCCTGGAGAACCTGGTGCTGGCCGCCCGCGCGGCGGACCGGGTCGGGGCGATCCTCCTGGTCGAGACCCTCAACAAGCCGGAGTCGCCGCTCTATCCGCTGGTCAGCGCACCGGCCGCGATCGAGGTCGTCGACAAGGTGAACGCGGCGACGGGCCTCGGGAACGCCAAGTTCCTGCTGGACCTCTACCACCTCTCCATGAACGGCGAGGACCTGAGCCAGGTCATCAAGGCGTACGCCGCGAAGACCGGCCACGTCCAGATCGCCGACAACCCGGGGCGCGGCGCGCCGGGCACCGGCTCGCTCCCGCTGGAGCGGCTGCTCGACGAGCTGAAGGACGCCGGTTACGCGGGCTGGGTCGGCCTGGAGTACAAGCCGGGCGACCGGCCGAGCGCCGAGTCCTTCGACTGGCTCCCGGCGTCGGCCCGAGCGGCCGGCTGACCGGCCGCCCCCCTTACGTACACACGTTTTTCAGGAAGGCACCCTCATGAGCAACAACCTCCCCAAGGTCGCCTGGATCGGTCTCGGCATCATGGGCTCCCCCATGTCGGAGAACCTGATCAAGGCCGGTTACGCCGTCACCGGATACACCCTGGAGCAGGACAAGATCGACCGGCTGGTCGCGGCCGGCGGCACCGGCGCCTCCTCGATCGCGGACGCGGTCAGGGACGCCGATGTCGTCATCACGATGGTGCCCGCATCGCCGCAGGTCGAGGCCATCGCCTACGGCCCCGAAGGCATCCTGGAGAACGCCAGGCGCGGCGCGCTGCTGGTGGACATGTCCTCCATCACCCCGCAGACCTCCGTGGACCTCGCCAAGAACGCGGCCGAGAAGGGCATCCGGGTCCTGGACGCGCCGGTCTCCGGCGGCGAGGCCGGCGCCATCGAGGCGGTGCTCTCCATCATGGTCGGCGGCGAGCAGGCGGACTTCGACGCCGCGAAGCCGCTCCTGGAGGCGCTCGGCAAGACCATCGTGCTCTGCGGCCCGCACGGCTCCGGCCAGACGGTGAAGGCCGCCAACCAGCTGATCGTCGCGGTCAACATCCAGGCCTGCGCCGAGGCCGTGGTCTTCCTGGAGAAGTCCGGGGTCGACCTCACCGCCGCGCTCGACGTCCTCAACGGGGGCCTCGCCGGCTCGACCGTGCTGACCCGCAAGAAGGACAACTTCCTGAAGCGGGACTTCGCCCCCGGCTTCCGGATCGACCTGCACCACAAGGACATGGGCATCGTCACGGACGCCGCCCGCAACGTGGGCGCGGCCCTGCCCGTCGGCGGTGTGGTCGCCCAGCTGGTCGCCTCGCTGCGCGCCCAGGGCGACGGCGGCCTGGACCACTCGGCGCTGCTGCGCTCGGTCGAGCGGCTCTCCGGTTCCCAGGTCTGACCCCTCCCCCGGCTCCGCGAGGAGTCCCTGGCCTCGTACGGGGCCACGGCCCGCACGGCGGGCCCCCTGATCTCCGGGCCGCGGTGGCGCTGACACCTGTCCTGTCGCGCCCAGGCGCTGCCGCGGCCCGGAACCACAAACTTCGATTTCAACAAACTGTTGACGCGTCCTCGGCGGCGAATCTACGCTCCTCAAGCCGTCAGCAGCTCGTACGAAAGGTCATCCCGCCACATGGCTAAGCGTGTGCTCACGACCGAGTCAGGCGCCCCGGTCGCCGACAACCAGAACTCCGCCACCGCCGGTGTCGGTGGACCGATCCTCCTCCAGGACCAGCACCTCCTGGAGAAGCTCGCCCGCTTCAACCGTGAGCGCATCCCGGAGCGCGTCGTGCACGCCCGTGGTTCCGGTGCGTACGGCTACTTCGAGGTGACCGACGACGTCACGGGCTTCACCCGCGCCGACTTCCTCTCCGCGGTCGGCAAGCGCACCGAGACGTTCCTCCGGTTCTCGACCGTCGCCGACTCGCTCGGCGGCGCGGACGCGGTCCGCGACCCGCGCGGCTTCGCCCTCAAGTTCTACACGGACGAGGGCAATTACGACCTGGTCGGCAACAACACCCCGGTGTTCTTCATCAAGGACCCGATCAAGTTCCCCGACTTCATCCACTCGCAGAAGCGCGACCCGTTCACCGGCAAGCAGGAGCCGGACAACGTCTGGGACTTCTGGGCGCACGCCCCCGAGGCGACGCACCAGATCACCTGGCTGATGGGCGACCGCGGCATCCCCGCCTCGTACCGCCACATGAACGGCTACGGCTCGCACACCTACCAGTGGACGAACGCCGAGGGCGAGGCCTTCTTCGTCAAGTACCACTTCAAGACGAACCAGGGCGTGCGGTCCCTCTCCGCCGAGCAGGCCGCCGAGCTCGTCGGCAAGGACGCCAACTCGCACCAGACGGACCTGCTCCAGGCCATCGAGCGCGGCGTCAACCCGTCCTGGACGCTGTACGTCCAGGTGATGCCGGCCGCCGAGGCCGCGGACTACCGGTTCAACCCGTTCGACCTCACCAAGGTGTGGCCGCACGCGGACTACCCGCTCCAGCGGGTCGGCCGGCTGGTCCTCGACCGGAACCCCGACAACGTCTTCGCCGAGGTCGAGCAGGCCGCGTTCTCCCCGAACAACTTCGTGCCCGGCATCGGCCCGTCCCCGGACAAGATGCTTCAGGGCCGGCTGTTCGCCTACGCGGACGCGCACCGCTACCGCCTGGGCGTCAACCACACCCAGCTGCCGGTGAACGCGCCGCGCACGGCGGTCGTCGACAACTACGGTCGCGACGGCCTCCACGCGACCCGGAACGGCTCGCGCCACGACAAGAACTACGAGCCCAACTCGTACGCCGGTCCGGCGCAGACCGACGCGGCGCTCGCCGCGCCGCTCGCGATCCACGGCTGGACGGGCACGCACGAGGCTCCCGCCCACGCCAAGGACGACGACTTCTTCCAGGCGGGCGAGCTGTACCGGCTCATGTCGGAGGACGAGAAGGGCCGTCTGGTCGCGAACATCGCAGGGGGCCTCTCGCAGGTCACCCGCGACGACGTGATCGAGAAGAACCTCGCCCACTTCCACGCCGCCGACGCCGACTACGGCAAGCGCGTGGAGAAGGCGGTCCGCGCCCTGCGCGAGGACTGAGCCTCCCCCTGGACCCTGCCCGTACCGCGCACCCGGATGAGGGGTGTCGCGCGGGACGGGCAGGACGACGAGGCCGCGGCGGCTGTGCGATGCCAGTGCGGTGGTGAAGGCCCGGGGACCGTCTCCTGACCTGAAGGAGACGCCCTCCCCCGGACCGATCGCCGCCGCCGCGGTCCCTGTCACCCCCTGAACGAGGGCGTGGAGTACGGATACGGTCCCGTACCCCGCGCCCTTCCGCATGCCCACGCCCCACCGTGATCCGCGCCTGGGGCGGCGGCCGGCCGGCAGACCAGGCCGTGAGGTGCGAAGGGTGCCAGGATGTCCGTATGGACGTACGCAAGAGGAACCGGGTGCGGGTGATGGGCCGGGAAGGCGGCCCGGTGGTCATGCTCGCCCACGGCTTCGGCTGTGATCAGAACCTCTGGCGTCTCGTCGCGCCCGCGCTGGGGGAGCACTTCCGGGTGGTCCTGTTCGATCATGTGGGGGCGGGGCATTCCGATCCGTCGGCCTGGAGCCCCGAGCGGTACTCCACCCTGGACGGCTACGCGCAGGACGTCATCGGCATCTGCCGGGAGCTCGCTCTCGGGCCCGTGACCTTCGTCGGGCATTCGGTCAGTTCCATGATCGGTGTGCTCGCCGCCGTTCAGGAGCCCGCGCTCTTCGAGAAACTGGTCCTCCTCACCCCCTCGCCGTCGTACATCGACGACGGCGACTACCGGGGCGGATTCAGCGAGCAGGACATCGACGAACTGCTCGAGTCACTGGACAGCAACTATCTGGGCTGGTCGGCGACCATGGCGCCGGTGATCATGGGAAACCCGGACCGCCCCGAACTGGGCGAAGAGCTGACCAACAGCTTCTGCCGAACGGACCCCGAGATCGCCCGGGTCTTCGCGAGAACCACCTTCCTGTCCGACAACCGCGCGGACCTTTCCGAGGTGACCGTTCCGACGCTCGTCGCCGAGAGCGCGCACGACACGATCGCCCCGCGTGAGGTGGGCGCCTTCGTCCACGCGCAGATCCGCGGCAGCGAGCTGGTCACACTGGACTCGAGGGGCCACTGTCCCCAGCTGAGCGCCCCCGAGGAGACCGCCGCGGCGATCATCGCCTTCGTGCAGGGGCCGTGACCGTGCGCCGGGGCAGCGAGGGGACCGACGGATCGTGGCCGTCGCAGGACCGTGACCACGCCCCCCGTGCGTTGTCCGCCCTGCTGGAGGACAGCGTGGAGGACCTGTACGAGAACGCGCCGTGCGGTTACCTCTCCACACTGATGGACGGGCGGATCGCCAAGGTCAACGGAACACTCCTGAGATGGCTCGGCAATCGTCGCGAGGACCTGGTGGGCCACCGGCACTTCTCCGACCTGCTGACCGTCGGTGGCAGGCTTTACCACGAGACGCACTTCGCACCGCTGCTGCGGATGCAGGGCGAGATCAACGGCGTCGCCCTGGAGCTCAAGGCCGCGGACGGCACCCGGCTGCCGGTCCTGGCCACGTCCACCGTCAAGCGGAGCGAAGGCGGCGAACCGCTGCTCATCCGCACCACCCTCCTCGACGCCCGGGACAGGCGCGCCTACGAGCGGGAACTCCTGCGGGCCCGGCAGGAGGCCGAGCACGACCGCGAACGTCTGCAACGCCTCGCCACCACCCTGCAGCGCACCCTGATCCCGCCGGCCATCGAACCGGTGCCCGGAATGGAGGCCGCCGCGCACTACCACTTCGCGTCCTCCGACGAGGTGGGCGGGGACTTCTACGATCTGTTCCCGCTCGCCGGCGGAGGCTGGGGGTTCTTCATGGGGGATGTGCGCGGCAAGGGCGCCGACGCGGCCGTGGTGACGTCGTTGGCGCGGTACACCCTGCGAGCCGCGGCGGTCTCCGATCCCGTACCGGTCAGGGTACTGGCCAACCTCAACACCGCGCTCAACCAGCAGGCCCAGGAGGACGAACCACCCTTCTGCACCGTGATCTTCGGCCTGCTCACACCCGAGGAGAACGACCCCGGATTCCATGTCGTCCTGGCAGGCGGCGGCCACCCTCCCGCGATGCTGCTCCGGGCCGACGGCAGCGCAGACTACCTGCCCACCCCGGGCGGACAGCTGGTCGGGGTCGTACCGGACGCGCAGTTCACCACCGCCACCCTGGACCTGCGTCCCGGCGACACCCTGTTGCTCTACACCGACGGCTTGACCGAGGCCCGTACCGGGGACGCGGGGGAACGCTACGGCGACGAAGCGCTCCTGGACTTCGCGAGGTCCCTGGCGCCCACCTCGGCGCCCGGCACCGTCGGGGCGGTCACCGCACTGCTGGACTCGTTCGGCGAGGGACTCGACGACGACACCGCGCTCCTGGCGATGAGCGTGCCCACGGGCGAGCGGTGAGGGGCCGGGGGCACAGCGGCGGGCCCCGCCCGGGAAGGAATCCGGGGCGGGGCCGTTCGGTGCGGGGGCGGACGGGTCAGGAGACCGTCAAGGGGCGGATCGCCGTCGGGGCGTGGGACGGGTCCGTCGCCAGGTCCTCGAACTCGTTCACCGACGCGATGTCACTGCCGCTCATCGCGATGTTCGTGACCCGTTCCAGGATCGCCTCGACGACGACCGGGACGCGGAACTCCGCCGCCAGCTTCTTCGCCTCCTCGAAGGCAGGCAGCAGCTGGTCCGGCTCGGTGACCCGGATGGCCTTGCAGCCGAGGCCCTCGACGACCTTGACGTGGTCGACGCCGTAGACGCCCAGCTCCGGGGAGTTGAGGTTCTCGAACTCCAGGTTGACCTGGAAGTCGATGTCGAAGTTGCGCTGCGCCTGGCGGATCAGCCCGAGGTAGGAGTTGTTCACCAGGACGTGGACGTACGGGATGCGGTGCTGCGCGCCGACCGCCAGCTCCTCCAGCATGAACTGGAAGTCGTAGTCACCGGAGAGGGCGACGACCGTGCCCTCCGGGTCCGCGGTGGCGACACCCAGCGCGGCCGGGATCGTCCAGCCCAGCGGGCCGGCCTGACCGCAGTTGATCCAGTGGCGCGGCTTGTAGACGTGCAGCATCTGCGCGCCGGCGATCTGGGAGAGCCCGATCGTGGTGACGTAACGGGTCTCCGGGCCGAACGCCCGGTTCATCTCCTCGTACACGCGCTGCGGCTTGAGCGGCACGTTGTCGAAGTGCGTCTTCCGCTGGAGGGTCGCCTTGCGCTCCTGCGTGGCGGCGGCCCAGGCCGAGCGGTCCTTCAGCTCGCCCGCGGCCTTCAGCTCGCGCGCCACCTCGACGAAGAGCGTCAGCGCGGCCTTGGCATCGGAGGCGATGCCGAGGTCCGGGGCGAAGATCTTGCCGATCTGGGTGGGCTCGATGTCGACGTGGACGAAGGTGCGGCCCTGGGTGTAGACGTCCAGCTTGCCGGTGTGGCGGTTGGCCCAGCGGTTGCCGATGCCGAGGACGAAGTCGGACTCCAGGAAGTTCGCGTTG
Source organism: Streptomyces sp. S063 (assembly GCF_002832675.1). Taxonomy (NCBI): domain Bacteria; kingdom Bacillati; phylum Actinomycetota; class Actinomycetes; order Kitasatosporales; family Streptomycetaceae; genus Streptomyces; species Streptomyces sp. S063. The sequence continues at coordinate 6,505,422 of NZ_CP021707.1, read as the reverse complement.
CCGTAGCGGTGCGAGGTCTGGAGGCCCACCATGCCGGCGTTCAGCTCGTGGTCGTCGGGGAGGATGCCCCAGCCCATCAGGGTCGGGATGACGGGGACGCCGGTCAGCTCGGCGAACTCCACGAGCAGTTCGGAGGCGTCGGCGTTGATGATGCCGCCGCCCGCGACGAGCACGGGGCGCTCCGAGTCGTTCAGCATCCGCACGGCCCGCTCGATCTGCTTGCGGGAGGCGGCGGGCTTGTGCACCGGGATGGGCTCGTACAGCTCGGGGTCGAACTCGATCTCGGTGAGCTGGACGTCGATCGGCAGGTCGATGAGGACCGGTCCGGGACGGCCGGTGCGCATCAGGTGGAAGGCCTGCTGGAAGACGCCGGGGACCTGCGCGGCCTCCAGGACGGTGGTCGCCGCCTTGGTGACCGGCTTGGCGATCGAGGCGATGTCGACGGCCTGGAAGTCCTCCTTGTGCAGGACGGCCGTCGGCGCCTGGCCGGTGATGCAGAGGATCGGGATGGAGTCGGCGATGGCCGAGTACAGCCCGGTGATCATGTCGGTGCCCGCGGGGCCCGACGTACCGATGCAGACGCCGATGTTGCCCGCCTTGGCCCGGGTGTAGCCCTCCGCCATGTGGGAGGCGCCCTCGACGTGGCGGGCCAGTGTGTGGTTGACCCCGCCGGACGCCTTGAGGGCCGCGTAGAAGGGGTTGATCGCCGCGCCCGGAACGCCGAACGCGTTGCTGACGCCTTCGCGCTTCAGGATCTCAACTGCCGCTCGGGCAGCGGTCATACGAGGCATGGAAGCTCCTGCTCGGGATTGGTGGAGTCGGGCTCTGTCGCGCCACCTGAGAGCACCAATTCCGCATTACGGAATCCTAGTTCTGCTATATGGAAGCAATCTAGGAGCTGGGGCGATCGCCGTCAAGGGCGTACACCGGTGTGCGCACCGCACGAAGTACGTCGATCCCCTCCCCAGAGCCTCGCTCCTGGTGGACGATGGTGTGACGAGTCAGGCACGGAGCGGAGTCGCTCGCGCTGCCGTGCCGGAGGGAGAGACACGTGGAGTCCGTGCCGGTCCGGTGCCCCGTCTGCAACCGGGACCACGCCTACAGCACACCGGCCTACCCCTGCCCGTGCGGCATGCCCACGGCCCCGCCGCTGCTGCCCGACGCCCCGGCGGTCCGGGTCGGCCACCGCAGCTGGAACGACGTCTGGGTCACCGTCCGCTGTTCGTCCTGCGCCCGGGAGGACCAGTGGCCGCAGCCCGAGCTGTGCTGCCCGTGCGGGACCGTCCTGCGGATACCGGTCCGCCCGGTGGCCGCCGCCCCGCCCCCGGCCCCACCCGTCCCGCCGGCCCACATCCCCCTGCCGCGCACCGCCGCGCGCCCACGGCCGACGTTCCGCCCTATGACGATCCGCACGCGCCACGACGCGGTGAACGCGGCCGGTCTGTATCTGACCTGGCTCGGCTTCCGCGAGGTCGGGCGGCCCGGCGCCGGCCCGGCCTCCGGCATCGATCTGCGGGGCGACGGAGTCATCGCCCAGGTCGACTCCAGCACCCACCCGGCGACGCTGCGCGCGGTCGAGACCCTCTGGCTCAACGCGCTGGGCGCCTCGGCGGCCGGAGTGTTCTTCTCCCTCGCGGGGTACGCCACCGATGCCCGGGCCCGCGCGGACGGTGTCGGTCTCCCGCTCTTCGTGATCGACCTGACCGGGACCCCGCAGCCGGTGAACAGCCCCGCCGACGAACTCGTGAGCACGGGCGCCTGAACGAACCGGGCCCCGTCCAGGCAGCCGGATCCGGCCACCCGCGTACCGGTCCGGCCTCCGGCGCGGCACACTGAGTACATGCGTATCCGCTCCGCCAGACGCTCGGATCTCCCGCTGCTCCAGGAGATCGAGCGCGCCGCAGGGGAACCGTTCCGCGCCCTGGGCATGGCCTTCGTGGCCGACGACGATCCGCCCCCGCTCGACCTGCTGGAGGGCTACCGGCAGGCAGGCCGTTGCTGGGTGGCCACCGACCCCCTCTCCGCCACCGGCGACCGGCCGCTCGGCTATGTGCTCGCCGATCCCGTCGACGGTGCCCTGCACATCGAGCAGGTCTCGGTCGACCCCGCCGCCGCCCGCCGGGGCATCGGGCGGGAACTGATCGCCCACCTCGCCGCCCTGGCCGCGCGACAGGGCATGACGGCGCTCACTCTGACCACCTTCACCGGCGTTCCGTGGAACGCCCCGTACTACACCCGGCTCGGCTTCCGGGTCCTGACCGAGGACGAACTCACCGACGGGCTCCGCGCCATCCGCGCCGAGGAGGCCCAGCACGGCCTCGACCGCTGGCCCCGGGTCTGCATGCGCCGCGACCTGTCGGCCGTCCCCCGGCCCTCGCCGGCCCCGAAAGCCATGAAGACCCCACCGGTTCCGGACACTTCGGGGGCCGCCGACGATTCGGGAGCCCTCGCTGTCAGTGGTGGCCCTTAAGCTGTGCGCATGGCTTTACTCCCCGACAGCTCCCACCCCGCAGACCGCCCCGCGCCCGCCGCCGAGCAGGCCAACGAGGCCATCCGCGCGCTCGTCGACGCCACCGGACCGGACTGGTCCCCGGTGGAGGCGGCGACGTACGAGGTGCTCCTCATCGAGTGGGCGGCGGCGACCCGGGGCGACCCCGACATCATCGAAGCCGCCTGACCCCCGGTGCCCCGGCCGCCCCGCCCGCGCCCCCCTCAGTCCGTGTACGCCTCGCGCAGCTCGATCTTGCGGACCTTCCCGCTGACCGTCATCGGGAAGGTCTCCAGGATCCGCAGCCTGCGCGGGATCTTGTAGTGCGCGAGCCGCTCCCGGCAGTGCTCGGTGAGCTCCGCCAGGGTGGGCGGGTCGGCCGGGTCCCGGGGGATGACGCAGGCCAGGATCTCCTCGCCGTAGCGCTCGTCCGGGACCCCGACCACCTGGACGTCGGCGATCTTCGGGTGGCCGTGCAGGAACTCCTCGATCTCCCTCGGGTACACGTTCTCGCCGCCCCGGATGATCATGTCCTTGATCCGGCCGACGACCTGGACATAGCCGTCCTCGCCCATCACCGCGAGGTCGCCGGTGTGCATCCACCGCCCGGCGTCGATCACCTCGGCGGTGCGGTCGGACTGGTCCCAGTAGCCGAGCATCACGCTGTAGCCCCGGGTGCGCAGTTCACCCGATTCGCCGCGCGGCAGGGTGACGCCGGTGACCGGGTCGACGACCTTGACCTCGATGTGCGGCAGTACCCGGCCCACCGTGCCGGTGCGGCGCTCCAGGTCGTCGTCGCGGCGGGTCTGGGTGGAGACGGGTGACGTCTCCGTCATCCCGTAGCAGATGGAGACCTCGGCCATGTGCATCTCGGCGACGACCCGCTTCATCACCTCCGCCGGGCAGGGGGAACCGGCCATGATCCCGGTGCGCAGCGAGGAGAGGTCGTACGCGGCGAAGTCCGGCAGGTTCAGCTCCGCGATGAACATGGTGGGCACCCCGTACAGCGAGGTGCAGCGCTCCTGCTGGACGGCGGCGAGCACGGTGGCGGGTTCGAAGGACGGGCCGGGGATGACGATGCAGGCGCCGTGCGAGGTGCAGGCGAGGTTGCCCATCACCATGCCGAAGCAGTGGTAGAAGGGCACCGGGAGACAGACCCGGTCGGCCTCGGTGTAGGCGATCGTCTCCCCCACGAAATAGCCGTTGTTGAGGATGTTGTGGTGGGAGAGCGTCGCTCCCTTGGGGAAGCCGGTGGTGCCCGAGGTGTACTGGATGTTGATCGGGTCGTCGCAGGACAGCTCCGCCTCGCGGGCGGCCAGTTGTCCGCGCGTGACGGCGGGGGCGGCGGCGGTCAGCTCCGCCCAGGAGGGGTCGCCGATGTAGTGGACGGCCCGCAGGCCGGGGCAGTTGCCGCGGACCTCGTCGACGAGGGCGCGGTAGTCACTGGCGCGGTGCGCGAGCGAGGCGACCAGCAGGGAGATGCCCGCCTGCTTCAGGACGAACTCCACCTCGTGGGCGCGGTAGGCCGGGTTGACGGTCACCATGACGGCCCCGATCCGGGCGGTGGCGTACTGGACGAGCACCCATTCGGGGCAGTTGACCGCCCAGATGCCGACCCGGTCGCCCTTCGCCACCCCCGAAGCCATCAGGGCGCGGGCCAGCTCGTCGACGTCCGCGACGAGTTCCGTGTACGTCCAGCGCCGGCCGGAGGCCACGTCGACCAGGGCCTCGCGGTCGCCGTGCGCGGCGGCGGTCCGGTCGAGGTTGCGGCCGATGGTGTCGCCGAGCAGAGCGGTGTCGCCGGTGCCGTGCGCGTACGAGAGCAGGCTCACTTCAGGTCTCCCTCGTCGAATTCGGCGCCGGTGCCCAGAGCGGTGCGTTCGCGGAGTTCGATGCGGCGGATCTTGCCCGAGACGGTCTTGGGCAGCTCCGCGAACTCCAGCCTGCGGATGCGTTTGTACGGGGCGAGGACCGCCCGGGAGTGCTCGAAGAGGACCTTCGCCGTGTCCGGCCCCGGCTCCCAGCCTTCCGCGAGCACGACGTACGCCTTCGGGACGGCGAGGCGGAGCGGGTCGGGCGCGGGGACGACGGCGGCCTCGGCGACCGCCTCGTGTTCGAGCAGGGCGCTCTCCAGCTCGAACGGCGAGATCTTGTAGTCGGAGGCCTTGAACACGTCGTCGGCGCGGCCCACGTAGGTGATGTAGCCGTCCTCGTCGCGGGCGCCGATGTCCCCGGTGCGGTAGTAGCCGCCGGCCATCGCCTCGGCGGTGCGGTCGGGGTCGCCGTGGTAGCCGGTCATCAGCCCGACGGGGCGGTCGGAGAGGTCGAGGGCGATCTCCCCCTCGGCCGCCCCGGGCTGCCCGGTCACCGGGTCGAGCAGTTCGACGGTGTAGCCGGGGCTCGGGCGGCCCATGGAGCCGGTCTTGAGGGGTTGGCCGGGGCTGTTGGCGACCTGGACGGCGGTCTCGGTCTGGCCGAAGCCGTCCCGGATGGTGACGCCCCACGCCCGCCGGACCGTCTCGATGACCTCCGGGTTCAGCGGTTCACCGGCCGCGACGACCTCGCGCGGCGGGGCCGTCAACTGGCTCAGGTCCGCCTGGATGAGCATCCGCCACACGGTGGGCGGGGCACAGAAGCTGGTGACGCCCGAGCGGTCCATCTCGGCCATCAGCCGGCCCGCGTCGAAACGGGTGTAGTTGAAGATGAAGACGGTGGCCTCGGCGGTCCACGGGGCGAAGAGGTTGGACCAGGCGTGCTTGGCCCAGCCGGGCGAGGAGATGTTCAGATGGACGTCGCCGGGCTTGAGACCGATCCAGTACATCGTCGCCAAGTGGCCCACGGGGTAGGACACATGGGTGTGCTCGACCAGTTTGGGGCTGGCGGTGGTGCCCGAGGTGAAGTAGAGCATCAGCGGTTCGTCCGCGTCCGTCTCCCGGCCGGGCGTGAAGTCGGCGGGCGCCTCGGCCGCCCGGGCGTACGATCGCCAGCCCGCCACCTCCTCGCCCACCGCGATCCGGCCGTAGTCGCCCGGGACCTCGTCGAACTTCGCGGTGTCCGCGTCCCGCACCAGCACATGGCGCACCCGGCCGCGCTCCACCCGGTCGCGCAGATCGGCGGGGCCGAGCAGCGGGGTGGCGGGGATGACGACGGCGCGCAGCTTCATCGCGGCGAGCGCGGTCTCCCACAGCTCGACCTGGTTGCCGAGCATCACGAGGATGCGGTCGCCCTCCCGTACGCCCTGCGCCCTCAGCCAGTTGGCGGCCCGGTCGGAGCGCTCCGACATCGCGGCGAAGGACACCTCGGTGCGCCGACCGTCCTCCTCCACGATGTGCAGGGCGGTGCGGTCGTTGTTCTCGGCGATGACGTCGAACCAGTCCAGCGCCCAGTTGAAGTGGTCGGCCCGAGGCCAGCGGAAGCCCGCGTAAGCCCGCTCGTAGTCCTCGCGCTGCTCCAGCAGGAAGTCCCGGGCGGCCCGGAACGTCTCGGTCGCGCTGGTTGCCGGCATGTGCCCTCCTCGTTACGGACCCGTCGCCTAACATCATGTAAACAGTGACCCAGGTCTCACCACCCCCGGACGGGGGTGGTCCGCTCCCCGTGCGGGGGTGGACTGCGCGGGCCGGGGCGGAGGGGCGTCGGAGTGCCGGAAGCGGTCGATGCGGTGGAGATGCAGGCGGCGCTGTCGAGGCTGCGCCGCACGAGCGGGCTTCCCGTGGTGTTCGGCGGTCTGCTGTCGGACGCGCGCCACGCCCGGATCGCCGAGCTGAACGGGGTGCAGACCAGCGCCCTGCGGGGTCTCGTCATCTCCGCCGGGAGCGGCCTCGGCGGCAAGGCCATCGCGCTGTCCCGGCCCTGCGCGGTGACGGACTACGCCACCTCCCGCCACATCAGCCATGAGTACGACGCGGCGGTGGCGGCGGAGGGCCTGCGTTCGGTCGTCGCGGCCCCCGTCGTCGTCCGGCGGGCGGTGCGGGGCGTGCTCTACGGGGCGCTGCGTACACCGGTCACGCTCGGCGACCGGACGTTCGACGCGGTGGTGGCGGCGGCCCGTGATGTGGAGCAGTCGCTCGCGGTACGGGACTCGGCACGGCAGTTGCTGGCGGCGGGCCGGGAGCGGGTGGACGATCCGGACGCGGTGCCCGGGGCGTGGGAGGACGTGCGCGAGGCCCACCGCCAACTGCGCGCCCTGGTCCCGAAGGTCGAGGACCCTGCCCTGCGCGACGAGTTGCTGGAGGTCTGCGGGCGGCTCGCGTCGGCGTCGGGGGCCAGGGCGTCCACGGACCGGGAGGTCCGCCTCGCCCCGCGCGAGGTGGACGTGGTGGCGTGTGTGGCGGCGGGCGCGACGAACGCGGCGGCGGCCGAGCGGCTGGGGCTGCGGCCCGAGACGGTGAAGGGGTATCTGCGGTCCGCGATGCGGAAGCTGGGGGCGCACACCCGGCTGGAGGCGGTGGTGGCGGCCCGCAGGGCGGGACTGCTGCCCTGACCTCCACCCCCGTGTCCCGCGTCCCGGTCTCCCGTGTCCCGCGAGGGAGTCTCAGTCGCCGAAGTCCAGGAACGTGCCGAACCGCACGTCCTGATCCGTCGCGTCCGTCATCCTGGCCAGCATCCGCGCCGCCTCGTCGGCGATCTCCGCGCGCTCGGCGCGGGCCAGGCCGCGGAGCGGCTGGACGGTCAGGAGCGCCGCACCGCCATCGCGTTCGATGCGCCAGACCGCGTCGAAGAACCCGTCGATCAGCACGGAGCCGTACGCCTGCTTGCCCACCCCGTTGCGCCCCTTGTTCACCGCGGGGATGACGCGGGTGCGGTCGGCGTGGCCGAGGAGGACGTTGTCGAACTCGGGCAGGAAGCGCGGCGGGGCCGGGGTGCCGGGGTCGGGACGCGGGGCGTCGGGCAGGTCGAAGAGCTCGACGCCCCGCTCGTCGCGGAAGGTGAGCAGCCCGGGCCTGAGCCGTTCGAAGACCTCCTTCGTACGGGTGAGGCCCGCCCATGACTGGAAGTCCATCACCGAGGCGGGGCCGAACGCGCCGAGGTAACGCAGCACGGTGGCGTCGAGCTCCCGCACGGGCGCGGCGGGCCGGCCGAGCCAGTGCTCCACGGTGGTCAGGGCGACCTGCCCGCTGCGGCCCCACAGTCCGCGCGGGGTGACCTGGACCAGCGGCAGCAGACAGCGGGCGGCGGCGGTGAGCGCGAGCGGGTCGGCCTCCGGCCAGTGCGCGAGGAGTTCCTTCCGCAGTTCTCCGACCGGGCGTGGGCGCTCGCGGACCAGCTCCTCGGCCACCGTCGCCAGCCGGTCGAGGTCCACCCCCTCCAGCCCGCGCCGGAACCCCTTCAGCTCCCGCTCGCGTGCCGCCTGCACCAGCGGGCGCAGGGTGAGCGCGTCGTCCGCCGTATGGGTGTGGAGGGTGGAGCGCAGGGTGACGATGCGGACCACCTCGCGGGACTCCATCAGCGCGGACAGCTCCGCGGGGTCGAAGTCCGCGAGCCTGGCGTACAGCTGGAAGTACGGCGGCTTGGTGTTCTGCGCCTGGAGCCCGACGAGGTGGGCGACGGCGTCCTTGGCGGACATCGGTGACCTGCGCAGCAGGAGCTGACGGTCCAGGGTCGCCCGGTTCAGCGCCCGCACGGACAGGACGGCGGAGTGTGCGGCGGTGCGGTGCGTCTTCGTGGCCATGGTCCGCACGCTACCGGCGCTTGCGGTCAGCCACGGTCCGCAATCGGCGGAGCGTCCTCGTCACGTCGACTCCGGCCGCAGCCGCGCGGCACGCCCACCGGGCCCGTGTGCGAGCGCACCGGCCGGCACGGCTCCATGATGAACCGGTGATCAGTGTCCTGTTCGCCGTCCTCACCGCCCTCAGCAACGGAGCCGCCTCGGTGCTCCAGCGCCGGGCGGCGATGGAGGTGCCCGACAGCGAGGCCATGCGGCTGTCGCTGATGACCCGCCTGGTGCGGCAGAAGGTATGGCTGGCGGGGATCGGGCTGGTGGTCGTGGCGGCGGTCTGCCAGGCGATCGCGCTGGCCACCGGGCCGATCGCGGTGGTCCAGCCGATCTTCGTGATCGAGCTGCCGCTGACGCTGCTGATCGCCGGTCTGGTGATGCGGGTGCGGGCGGACGCGGCCGTCTGGTCCGGGGTCGCGGCGGTCACCGCGGGCCTGGCGCTCGGTATGGCGGCGGCCGCCCCGGTCGAGGGCAGCGACACGGTGGAGGACTTCGCGTGGATTCCGGCGCTGCTGGTGACCGGGATGTTCGAGGCGGGGCTGATCACTGCCGCACTCCGCACCCGGGGCAACCTCCAGGCGGCGCTGCTGGGCCTGGCCGCCGCCTGCGGGTACGCGCTGACGGCCGCGCTGATGAAGGACGCGATGGCGAACCTGGACGACGGCGGGGCGGTCGCGCTGCTGGCGTCCTGGCAGCTGTACGCCACGGCGGCGGCCGGGGTGGGCGCGCTGTTCCTGCTCCAGAACGCGCTGCAGGCGGGCAGTCTGGTGGCGGTTCAGCCGATGCTGACGCTGGGGGACGCGCTGATCAGCATCCTGTTCGGGGTGACCCTGTTCGACGAGGAGCTGCGGACCGGGTGGTGGCTGCTGCCCGAGCTGGCCGCGCTGGCCCTGATCGCCACGGGGTGCGTGCGCCTGGCCCGTACGCCACTGGCCAGGGGCACGCTCGCGCCGCCGCCCGCGCCTCCTCGCACGCGGTAGCGGCTGCCTGCTCAGGTGGTGCGCGCGAAGTCGCCGTGGACCTCGTACGTGCCGTTCGCCGTCGCCGCCGTGGCCCGGTACACGTCGGCGCCCGCGTCGCGGCCGCCGGAGGCGTGGTCGTACTGTCCGGCGAAGACATGGGTCCCGGCCGGGAGCGTCCGTCCGGGCCTGAGCGTCCAGCGGTAGACGACCATGCCGCCCCGCTCGTACACGGTGAGGTCGAAGTCCTCCTCGGGCCGGGTCTCCCACCGTCCGGTGCTCTGCACCCGGCCCGTCTGGGCCACGAACAGTTCCACGGTGAGCGCCGTGAGCGGATCCTGGCTCTTGAGGGTGACGTTGCTCTGGGCCCAGTGGATGTTGTCGTCGGGGGCGACGGAGCCGTCGGCCCACAGCGGGCCGTCCGTGACGCGGCTGTCGCCCGGCACCGGCGGGCGGCTGTCGCCGAACGCCGGGGGTGTGGCGTCGGGGGGCTCGGGCGGCGAGCCGGTGGAGACTTCCCGCGGAGGGGACGCGTCCCCCGGCACGAGTGCGGCGACGGCGACTCCGCCGATCACGCACACCGCGGTGGCGGTGCACGCCGCGAGGGCGACGCGCGGCCAGGCCGGTCGGGTACGGCGAGCGCGGGAGCCCTGGGGATCCACGCCGCCGGCCCGGGCCCGCTCGACCCGGGCCAGCATCCGCGCCCGGTCCGGCCGGTGCGACCGGGCCGCTTCCTCCAACTGCCTGAGCAGGTCGCTCATCGTCGTCCACTTCCCGCGGTTTCGAGGGCGGTGCGGTCACCCAGCAGCCGTTCGAGTTCCGCCATCCCCTTGGAGGTCTGGCTCTTCACCGTGCCGACCGAGATGCCCAGGGCCAGGGCGGTGTCCTTCTCCGACAGGTCGAGCGCGTGCCGCAGCACGACACAGGCCCGCTTGCGGAAGGGCAGTCTTCGCAGCGCCTGCCGCACGTCGAGGACGGCCGCCAGGTCCGGCCCTTCGGTGTGGTCCTGGCGCCGGGACCAGAACAGGGCGACGCGCCGACGCTCGCGCACGGCCCCCCGGATGCGGCTGCGCGCCATGTTGGCGACGACTCCGCGGGCGTAGGCCACGGGGTGCCCGGCGGCGCGTACCCGGTCCCAGCGGTCCCACAGGGCGAGGAGCGCGTCGGCGGCCAGGTCGTCCGCGGCGTCGGCCTCGCCCGTCAGGAGGAAGGCGAGGCGGGCCAGTTCGGCGTAGTGACGGTCGAAGAAGTCGTGGAACTCCGCGGATGTGTCGTCGGTCATTCCCCAGAACCCCTCCGTGGTGCGCGCCGATCCGGGCCGAGCGCCGGATCCTACGCCATGGACATGGACCGGCGGCGGGCTACTTCATCCCCGCGCCGATGGCCGATGTGCCGGTCACCAGGAAGTCCGTGGCGGGGAGGGAGCCGTCCGCGCGCCGGGGCCCGTACGCGGTGGTGGGGTCGGTGACGGCCGGGCGCAGGTCCCCTGCCCCGCCCGCGTCCCAGGTGTTGGCGGCCGACACCACGCGCCTGCCGAGCTTCGCCGGACCGGAGGCGTTGTCGAGTGCGAGGTTCCGGGAGAGCCGGGACGGCGAGGAGGCGATGTAGTAGCCGGAGGCGTCGTTGGCGTAGGCGGTGTTGCGGTGCAGGCGCAGTGCGCCCGGGTTGCTGTTGTCCGTGAAGCCGTGCTTCTCGTTGTCCCAGGCGGCGTTGCCGGTGATGACGTGCGCCGCGCTCGCCCCGCCGCCGCCGAGCTTGAAGCCGTTGCCGTTGCCTTCGAAGGCGGGGTCCTTCCAGCGGTTCACCCCGTTCCCGTACGCCCAGCTGCGCTCGATACGGAGAGGGCTCGCCCACTGCCACAGGTCAACGCCGTCGTCGGCGTTGTTGTAGAGCCGTGCGCCGATCACCCGGTTTCCGCTGCCCGAGCCGAACTTGATGGCGAGGCCGTCGGCGTTCTGCCCGTGGTTCTTCGCGTCGTAGTTGCCGTGGGAGTCCAGGTTCTCGATGAGGTTGTCCGTCGTTCCCTCACCACGCAGGGTGAAGCCGGAGTCCCCGTTGCCGTGGGTGGTGAGGTTGCGGAAGATCCCGCCGACGGACGAGGTCACGACGACGCCGTGGGCGCGGGAGTTGCGGAACGTCAGGTTCGACAGGGTCCAGTGGTCGCCGCCTATCGCGACCAGCCACGCACCGGCCGGGAGCCGGGATCCGTCGACGACGGCCTTCTCCGCCCCGTACGCGGTCACGGTGATCCGGCTCCGTGCGGTGCCGTCGGCCTGGCTCTTGAGGCTCTTCGCCGGGTGGTAGGTGCCGCCACGCAGCTGGAGGGTGGTGCCGGGCCCGGCGTTCGCGAACGCCTTCTCCAGCTCGGCGGTGGTGGAGACGACGACCGTGCCGGCGGCGCGGGCGTCGTCGGGGGTGCTGGTCAGCCAGACGCCCGCGACGCCCGTGGCCACCGCGACGGCCACGGTGGAGATGAGCGTACGCGTCCTGCGGTGTCGTCCTCTGCTGGTGATCACGTGGGGTGGTTCCTTCGCTCGGTCGGGAGTCGTCCGGCCGTGTGCGGCCGGACGACTCCTTGTCGCCGCCGAGGATCAAAAGGTTGCCGCCGGATCTCGGACAGTCGCCGCAGGGGGTGTGCCGTCGCCGAAGGGGCGGCCGGCGAGCTGTTCGCGGTGGTGCGGGGTGGTCCAGCCGGAGAGGTCGGGGCCGGCGGGGACGATGCCGGTCGGGTTGATGCCCGTGTGCACCTGGTAGTAGTGCCGCTTGATGTGGTCGAAGTCGACCGTGTCGCCGAAGCCGGGCGTCTGGTAGAGGTCGCGGGCGTAGGCCCACAGGACGGGGTCCTCGGTCAGCTTGTTCCGGTTGCACTTGAAGTGGCCGTGGTAGACGGGGTCGAAGCGGACCAGGGTGGTGAAGAGCCGGATGTCGGCCTCGGTGATGGTGTCGCCGACCAGGTAGCGACGGTCGGCGAGGCGGGCGGAGACCTGGTCCAGGCGGGCGAAGAGGGCGGCGTACGCCTCCTCGTACTCCTGCTGCGAGCTGGCGAAGCCGCACTGGTAGACGCCGTTGTTGATGTCCCGGTAGATGCCCTCCATCACCTCGTCGATCTCCGCGCGCAGCGGTTCGGGGTAGAGGTCGGGGGCTCCGGGGCGGTGCAGGGCGGTCCACTCGGTGGCGAGGTCGAGGGTGATCCGCTGGTAGTCGTTGGTGACGAGCTGCCCGCTCGGTACGTCCACGATCGCGGGCACGCTGACGCCGCCGGGGTAGTCGCGCTCCCGGGCGTCGTAGGCCTCGCTGAGGTGGTGGATGCCGAGGACGGGGTCCTTGCCGTCGGGGTCGAGGGTGAAGCGCCAGCTGCGGTCGTCCTGGATCGGGTCGGCGACGGCGAGGGAGAGGGCTTCCTCCAGGCCGAGGAGCCGCCGGGAGACCAGGGCGCGGCTCGCCCAGGGGCAGGCCCGGCTGACGACGAGCCGGTAGCGGCCGGGTTCGACGGGCCAGCCGTCGCGGCCGTCCGCGGTGATCCGGTCGGGGAAGTGGCTCTTGGACCGCTTGAACGGTTTGTGGCCGTAGGAGTCGTTGCCCTCGCTCCCGGCGCTGTCGTCGCCGGTGGTGTCCGGGGTCGTGTCGTTCATGCCGTGCTCCTCGATGTGTCGGCGTCCTGTCGCTCGTCATGTCGTCTGCCCCGTCGGCCGGCCCCGACATCGGCCACCGCCACGATCAGGGCGGCCAGCACGAAGGCGACGGAGACGATGAGCCCGTGGTCGTACGCGTCGGCCCAGCCGTCCGGGCCGACCTGGGCGAAGAACACCGCGCCGACGGCGGCGATGCCGATCGCGGAGCCGACCCGCTGGCCGGTCTGGAGGGTGCCCCCCGCGCTGCCCGCCCGGTGGACGGGGACCTCCGCCAGGGTGAGGGTCTGGTTCGGGGCGATGACCAGTCCGCTGCCGAGGCCGGCGAGGAGCAACGGGGCGGCCATCGCCCAGCCCGCTCCGTGGCCGGGAACCAGGTGAACGGCGAGGGCCGTGCCCGCGAGGCCGAGCGCGACCATGGCCAGGCCCACCACCACCAGCGGGCGGCCGAAGCGGCCGACGAGCCGGCCGCCGACGGCCGCGGCGAATCCGGAGCCGAGGGCGAAGGGGGTGATGGCGAGTCCGGCCAGCAGGGCGGAGTAGCCGAGGCCGGACTGGAGGTAGAGGGTCGTGACGAAGAAGATCGAGGTGAACCCGGCGAAGTAGAGCAGGATCAGCAGGCAGCCCAGCCAGTAGGAGCGCAGCCGGAACAGCGACAGGTCCAGGACCGGCTGGACGCGTCCGCCCGTGCACCGCGACTCCCAGGCCACGAACGCGGTGAGCAGGGCGGCGGCCAGGACGAGCAGCAGCCATTTCGTGTTGCCGGGCCACTGCTGGGCCTGGACGAACGGGAGCAGCAGCGCCAGTACCCCGGCACCCAGGAGCAGCACGCCGAACGGGTCCAGGTCGCGGGGGCGGACCCGAGTGGCGGAAGGAGTGTCGGGCAGCAGCCGGTGGGCGAGCAGGAGGCAGACGACGCCGAGCGGGAGGTTGACGTAGAAGACCCAGCGCCAGCCGTGGTCCGGTCCGGCGGCCTGGATGAGCAGTCCGCCGAGCAGCGGGCCGACGGCGGTGGAGATGCCGACGACGGTGCCGAACATGCCGAAGGCCCGGCCGCGCTCGCGCCCGGAGAACATCTGCTGGATCAGGGCGGAGATCTGGGGGGAGATCAGACCGCCCGCGATGCCCTGCACCAGACGGGCGATCACCAGCCACATGCTGGACTGGGCGGCTCCGCAGGCGGCGGAGGCGAGGGTGAAGAGGGCGAGCCCGGCCATGAAGACCGCCCGGCGGCCCCGCGCGTCACCGAGGCGTCCGGCCGGGATGAGGAAGAGACCGAAGGCGAGGGCGTAACCGGAGAGCACCCATTGGAGATCGGACTCGGGAGTGTTCAGGCCCTCCCGGATCGAGGGGAGGGCGACGTTGACGATGGAGACGTCCAGCAGGGTCATGAAGCCCGCGACCAGGCAGACGGCGAGTGCCTGCCAACGCCGGGGGTCGGGGCCGTCCGGGGCGGCGTCGTCCCCGGTCGGCCCGGGCTGCGCCGCGCTCCGTGCCATGGTTCGCACCTTAGGTGGTGTCCGTCCGTTCCGCGTGGATCGGCGGGCGGCGTGGCCGGGCCCGTCGGGGGTACCCGTTCCCGCATGACTGTGGAGAAAACGAGCGTCCTCGTCCTTGACTGCGCCGAGCCCGTGGAGCTGGCGGAGTTCTACGCCGGTCTCTTCGGCGCCGAGACCCGGATCGGCAGCGACCCCGACTTCATCGAGATCGTCGGCCACGACGGCGTCCGGCTGGCGATCCGCCGCGACCACGGCTACGCCCCGCCGAGTTGGCCGCGCCCGGAGGATTCGCAGCAGGCGCATCTGCGGATCCTGGTGGCGCGGGAGGACATCGACGAGGCCGAGCGGGAGGCGATATCCCTGGGCGCCCGTCCCGTCGACACCGGCGACAGCAACAGCGGACCCCGGGACGTGCGGGTGTACGGGGATCCGGCGGGCCACTCGTTCTCGCTGGCCGTCTATCCGCTGCCGGAGGACTGAGGCGGCACCTCTCTGCCGGAGGGCTCAGCGGTGCCGCGGCGCGCCGGGACGGACGGACGCCCGGCGGAAGGGTCTTCAACCGGCCCTTCCGCCGAGCGCGTTCAACGGGAAGGAAAGTTGCCCATCACCGTTGACGCCAATTGGTAGGAACCTTTACTTTCAGTTCTGCCGACATGGCGCCTCCCACCCCCCTCCGAAGGGAGCACCACCATGCACCAGCGCACCACTCCCCCCACCACCCCCACGGTCACCACCGGCCGCAGCGAGACGGCCCGCAAGGCGCTGCTCGCCGCGTCCGCGCTCGGTGTCGTCGCCGCGCTGATGGCTCCCGTCCGCGCCGGAGCCGCACCGGCCCCCGCCTCCCCCACCGCCGCCACCCCGCTCGCCGCCAACGGTCAGCTCTCGGTCTGCGGCCTCCGGCTCTGCAACGCCTCCGGCCAGGCGGTCGCGCTCAACGGGATGAGCACGCACGGCACCCAGTGGTACGCCCAGTGCGTCACCGACGGCTCGCTGGACGCGCTCGCCCAGGACTGGCGCTCCGACGTGCTGCGCGTCTCCACCTACGTACAGGAGGGCGGGTACGAGACGGACCCGGCCGGATTCACCGCCCGCGCGCAGAAGTTCGTCGACGCGGCGCACGCGCGCGGCATGTACGCGGTGATCGACTGGCACATGCTGACCCCGGGCGACCCGAACGCGAACCTGGACCGGGCCAAGACCTTCTTCAGGGCGATGGCGAAGAAGTACCGGAACCACCCGGGTGTGCTCTACGAGATCGCCAACGAACCCTCGGGGGTGAGCTGGTCGGCCATCAAGTCGTACGCCGAACAGATCATCCCGGTGATCCGGGCGGAGGACCCCGACGCGGTGGTGCTGGTCGGCACGCGCGCCTGGTCGTCCTTCGGCGTGTCCGAGGGATCGAACGAGTCCGAGGTCGTGAACAACCCTGTCAGAGCCTCGAACATCATGTACACCTTCCACTTCTACGCGGCCTCGCACCGCGAGGCGTACCTCAACACGCTCGACCGGGCCTCCGACCGACTGCCCGTCTTCGTCACGGAGTTCGGGACGCAGAACTACGCGGGCGAGGGTGCCAACGACTTCGCCATGTCGCAGCGCTACCTCGATCTGATGAAGCGCAAGAAGATCTCCTGGACCAACTGGAACTACTCCGACGACCACCGGTCCGGCGCCGTCTTCAAGACCGGCACCTGCAACGGGACCAACTGGACGGGGACCGGGGTCCTCAAGGAGGCCGGGGTCTGGATCCGCGACCGTATCCGTCAGTGACCCCGGTACGCTCCCCGCGCCGTCAGGCCGTACGGCGGCGCGGGGGGCGTCGGCGGACGGTTCGACGAGGGTGGGCTTGCCCGCGCCGACGGCCCCGGCCGGGGCGACAGACCTGCCCTCCATCCGGTCGATGCCGGGAATTTACCGATGGTGCCTTGTCATCCCCTGTTCTACGCGCATAGCTTTTGCCCCTACCACTCAGTTCAGTTGGGGGCTCCTCCCGTGCAGATATACAGATCCGGTTCCGTCCTGCTGACCGGCGCCGTCGCCGCGGCTCTCGCGGTGACCGCCCTGCCCGCCGCTCAGGCGGCGCCGTCGGCCACCGCCGTCATCTCCGAGGTGTACGGCGGTGGGGGCAACTCGGGCGCGACGCTGACCCGGGACTTCGTCGAGCTGGCCAACGCCGGCTCCGCGCCCTTCGAGGTCGGCGGCCTCAGCGTCCAGTACCTGCCGGGCAGCCCGTCGGCCGGATCGCGGTGGCAGGTCTCCGAGCTGTCCGGCTCGATCGCGCCCAGCGGCCGCTATCTGGTCGCGCAGGCCGCGGGCACCGGCGGAACGGTCGCGCTGCCCACCGCGGACGCCACCGGCACGATCGCCATGGCGGCGGGCAGCGGCACCGTCGCCCTGGTCTCCGGGACGGCCCCGCTCACCTGCAAGTCGGCGGCGGACTGCGCCGCGGACACCCGGATCGTCGATCTGGTCGGTTACGGTTCCGCGGTCGTCCGGGAGGGCAGCGGCCCGGTCCCCGGCGCCTCGGCCACCGCGTCCGTCGCCCGGGCCGCCTCGCTCGCCGACACCGACGACAACGCCGCCGACCTCTCCGCGGGCGCGCCCACCCCGGTCAACGCGAAGGGCGAGACGTCCGGCGGCGGCCAGGAGCCGGAGGAACCCGGTCCGACCGAGCCCGGCGACATACGGATCCACGACATCCAGGGCACCACCCGCCTCTCCCCGCTGGAGGGCACGGCGGTGACCGGCGTTCCGGGCATCGTCACGGGCGTGCGCACCAGCGGCTCGCGCGGCTTCTGGATCCAGGACACCGCGCCCGACAACGACCCGCGCACGAGCGAGGGCCTGTTCGTCTACACCGGCTCCGCCGCACCGACCGTGAAGGCCGGGGACTCCGTCCTGGTCAGCGGCAAGGTCGCGGAGTACTACCCGGGCACCGCCACCCAGTCGCTCACCCAGATCACGGGCCCCCGCGTCACCGTGGTCTCCTCCGGCAACGCGCTGCCCGCCCCGGTCGTCCTCGACGCCCGCTCGGTGCCCGGCCGTTACGTGCCCTCCGCAGACGGCGGGGCGATCGACGCGCTCCCGCTGGACCCGGACCGCTACGCCCTGGACCTGTACGAGGCGCTGGAGGGCTCCCGGATCCGGATCGCCGACACCCGGGTGACCGGGGCGACGACCGCGTACGACGAGATCTGGGTGACGGTCAAGCCGAAGGAGAACCCGACCCGGCGCGGCGGCACGCTCTACGCCTCGTACGAGGACCAGAACACCGGTCGGCTCAAGGTGATGTCCCTGGATCCGGCGCAGCCGATTCCCACGGCGAACGTGGGAGACGTGCTGCAGGGCCGCACCACCGGCGTACTCGACTACGCGAGCTACGGCGGCTACAACGTGCAGGCCACCGAGCTGGGCACGGTCGTCGACAACAAGCTGCGGCGCGAGGTGACCCGCAAGCAGAAGAAGAACGAGCTGGCGGTCGCCACGTACAACGTGGAGAACCTCGACGCGCGCGACGACCAGGCCAAGTTCGACACCCTGGCCGAGGGAGTCGCGGTCAACCTGTCCTCCCCCGACATCGTCTCGCTGGAGGAGATCCAGGACGACAACGGTGCGGTGAACGACGGCACGACGGGCTCCGAGGAGACGCTGAAGCGGTTCACGGACGCGGTCGTCGCGAAGGGCGGACCGCGGTACGCCTGGCGGTACATCGCGCCCGAGAACAACGAGGACGGCGGCCAGCCGGGCGGCAACATCCGCAACGTCTTCCTCTACAACCCGAAGCGGGTCTCGTTCACCGACCGGCCGGGCGGCGACGCCACGACGCCGGTGCGGGCCGTCGACACCTGGCTCGGCGTCAAGCTGTCGGCGTCCCCGGGCCGGATCAACCCGGAGAGCCCGGCGTGGGAGAACAGCCGCAAGCCGCTGGTGGGCGAGTTCGTCTTCCGGGGCAAGCCGGTCTTCGTCATCGGCAACCACTTCGCGTCCAAGGGCGGCGACCAGCCGCTGCACGGCCGCTACCAGGAGCCGACGCGGTCCTCGGAGACGCAGCGGGTCCAGCAGGCCGCCGAGGTCAACACCTTCGTGACCTCGCTGCTGAAGGCGGACCGGTCGGCGCGGGTCGTCGCGCTCGGGGACTTCAACGACTTCGAGTTCTCCCCGACGATGC
Source organism: Streptomyces sp. S063 (assembly GCF_002832675.1). Taxonomy (NCBI): domain Bacteria; kingdom Bacillati; phylum Actinomycetota; class Actinomycetes; order Kitasatosporales; family Streptomycetaceae; genus Streptomyces; species Streptomyces sp. S063. The sequence goes on along the minus strand of NZ_CP021707.1, from coordinate 6,486,966 downwards.
AGGCCCTGACCAAGGGGAAGGTGCTGAATCCGCTGATCGGCACGCTGCCCGTCGGCGAGCGGTACAGCTATGTCTTCGACGGCAACTCGCAGACGCTGGACCACATCCTGACGAGCCCCGGCGTCCGCCGCCCCGACTACGACGTGGTGCACATCAACGCCGAGTTCGCCGACCAGGCGAGCGACCACGACCCCCAGGTGGTGCGGTTCAAGGTCGGCGGCTTCCGGCCCTGGTAGGGCGTAGGCGGTGAGGCACTGCCCCGGTTGCGGCGGACCGAAGCTCAGGTCCGCCCGGCCGGGGCCGTGGCCTGACGCGGCAGCACGACCGCGCCGTCCCCGCCCTGCGCGCCGGTCACCGGCTCCTGCCCGGTGAAGAAGCCGGTGACCAGCGAGGCCACCTCCTCGGCCCGCTCCAGGACCACCCAGTGGTCGGATTCCCCGATCGTCAGGAACCGGCTGCCCTCGACCGTCTCGGCGAACTCCCGCTGCCGCGCGGGCGAGGTGACCGTGTCGTGCTCCCCCGCGAAGACCAGCGCCGGTACGCCGGTGAGTCCGCCGGTGAAGTCGGGCCGGTCGGCCAGCGCCCGGTAGAGGGAGTCCGCCGCGTGGGGCGAGTGGGTGAGCGCGTGCAGGAAGGAGCGCCGCACATAGCGACGGGCCAGCTCCCGCCGGTGTACCGGGCGTTCGGGGTCGAGGCACATCAGCGCGTCGGCCGCCGTGGCGGCGAACCCCTCGCGGTCCCCGGCGGCCAGTTGCCGCCGGGCCCTCTCCCAGCAGTCGACCTGGGCGGCGTCGATATGGACCGGCACCCCGCCGAGGGCGAGCCGGGCCACCCGCTCCGGATGGCGCTGGGCGAAGCCGAAGGCGATGGCGGTGCCGTAGGAGAAGCCGAAGACGTTGAGCCGGGGGGCGCCGAGGTCGTCGGCGATGCCGAGGACGGCGCGGCGCAGCAGATCGGCGCTGGGTCCCGGCGGGAGCGGGTCCGCGCCCCCCATCCCGGGCAGGTCGGCGGTGACGACGTCGGCGGCGGGGCCCAGGTGGTCGTCCATCTGGGGCCAGCCGAACATGCCCTGGAGCGCGCCGCCGAGAATGAGCGTCGGTTCGGTACGGGGGACGGCCCCGCCGCTCCGGTCGTACGGCAGGACGCGGTAGCCGTAGCGCACTCCGTCGGCCGACAGGGACCGGATGATCTCCTCGGGCATGGGTGCTGCGTTCCCTTCCGCTCAGGGCCTGGTGAGGACGAGTGCCGCGTTGTGCCCGCCGAAGCCCAGCGAGGTCTTGACGGCGCAGTCGAAGGCGGCGGCGCGGGCTTCCTTGGCGACCACGTCGATGGTGATCCGCGGGTCGGGCGCGTCCAGATTGACCGTCGGCGGGACCAGTTGGTGCTGGAGGGCGAGCACGGTGAGCGCGGTCTCGATGCCGCCCGCCGCGCCGAGGGTGTGGCCGGTCATCGCCTTGGTGGAGGTCACCAGGGGGGCGTCGCCGAGGACGCGGCACAGCATCGTCGCCTCGATCAGGTCGTTGGAGAGCGTCGAGGTGCCGTGGGCGTTGACGTGCCCGACGTCGGCCGGGGAGAGGTCCGCGTCGGCGAGTGCGGCGCGCAGGGCGCGCTCGATGCCGAGGCCGTCCGGGTCCGGGGCGACGGCGGAGTGGGCGTCGCTGGAGGCGCCGTAACCGTTCACCTGGGCGCGGACGGTGGCGCCGCGGGCGCGGGCGTGGTCCGGGTGTTCCAGGACGAGCAGGCCCGCGCCCTCGCCGACGACGAAGCCGTCGCGGTGGGTGTCGAAGGGGCGGCAGGCCGCCGCCGGGTCCTCGCGGCGGGTGGAGACGGCCTTGAGGCTGCACGCGCTGGCGATCAGGAGCCGGGTGCAGGTGGACTCCGCGCCGCCCGTGATGACGATGTCGCAGGCTCCGGAGCGGAGCATCTGGTGGGCGGTGCCGATGGCGACGGTGCCGGAGGAGCAGGCGGTGGAGACGGCCTGGCTGGGTCCGTGGACGCCGAGGTCCAGGCTGACGCTGCTGGCCGCGCCGTTGACGACGCTGAGCGGGGCGAGCTTCGGGGAGACGCGGCGGGGGCCGCGCGCGGCGAGCGCGGCGGCCTGTTCGTCGTAGAAGGGCAGTCCGCCGTGTGCGGAGCCGATGACGACGCCGACCCGGGCGCTGTCCCAGACGGCCGGGTCGAGTCCGGCGTCGGCGACGGCCTCACGGGCGGCGATGACGGCGAGCTGGGAGAAGCGGTCCATCAGCCGCTGCGTGGCGACGCCGAGCACGGCCCCCGGGTCGCAGTCGGTGACGGAGTAGAAGAAGTCGCAGGGCAGACCGTCGAGTTCGGGCCGGGGCGCGGCGGACGGCGCGAGGCTCTCGGTGACACCGTGCCAGGCGGCTGCCACGCCCGTGCCGGCCGAGGTGACCAGGCCGACGCCGGTGACGGCGGCGGCGAACGGGGCGAGCGGGGCCCGGCGGTAGGGGCCCGTGGCGGCCGCGCTCACGCGGTGACCTTCCCCTGCACGGCCTCGACGAGGCGGCCGACGGTGTCGCGCGAGGTGAGCGCGACGTCCTCCAGGTCCACATCCAGCCGGTCCTCGATGTGCAGCCGCAGCTCCTCCAGGGCGAGGGAGTCCAGCCGCAGCCGGTGCAGCGGAACATCGGGGCGGATGGCCTCGGGGTCGGTTCCGAACTTCGTCACCAGCAGCGTGCTGATCTCTTCCGACGTGCTCATGCGGCTCTCCTGGGCTCGGTGACGCGGTGACGCCGGCCGCGTGGTGAGGGGAGGTGGGGGGGGAGGGGCCATCGGGGGACGCCGGCTGCTCCGGAAGGACCCTTTATACGCCTTCGCGGGCGGACCCCCGGTCCGCGTTCCCCCGTGCGATGGGAGGGCTGTCCAGGTGTACGAATCCGAGGTGGGGCGACGAGGGAGGAGAGACGACGGGAATGCCAGGATGGGGGGCGGTCCGAACCGGACGCCACGAGACCAAGAGACCACGAGCAGAGGAGAAGCCCATGACGGCCGAGCAAAACGGCAACGCGGAGGTCGCGCTGAGCCCCGCCGACTGGGTCGCCCGGCAGGCCGAGCTGTACGAGTCCTCCGGCGGCACGAAGGGCACGACCCAGCTCGGTGTCCCCTGTCTGCTGATGGACTACGTCGGCCGGCGCAGCGGGGCGGTGCGGCGCACGGTGCTGATGTACGGGCGGGACGGCGAGGACTATCTGATCGTGGCGTCCAACGGCGGATCGGACCGGCCGCCGCTGTGGTATCTGAACCTCCAGGCGAACCCGGAGGTCCGACTGCGGGTGGAGACCGAGCGGTTCGGGGCGGTCGCGGCGACGCTGCCCCCCGAGGAGAAAGCGCGGGTGTGGCCGGGGCTGGTGGAGCTGTTCCCGCGCTACGGGGAGTACCAGGCGGGCACCGAGCGGGACATCCCCGTGGTGCGGCTGACACGGACCTGAGCCGAAACGGCGGGTGCGGAGGCCGCGCGGTCCGTCCGCCGGGGGCATGTGCCGAGAGCCCTTGCCGCGACCCCTTCTGGCGCGCCGGTCGGAACCGTAAACTCCGCGATCATGACTATGGAAACGGTTCAGGCCGACCCGTCCGCCCTCGGCGGCCCCGCCCTCTTCGCCACCATGTCCACGATGCGCGCCATGCGCCGCCTCAAGCCGGAGCCGGTCCCGGAGGAGCTGGTCGAGCAGCTGATACAGGCCGCCGTCTGGGGGCCCAGCGGCGGCAACATGCAGTGTTACGAGTACGTGGTGGTGACCGACCGCCAGGTGATGGCGCGGCTCGCCCCGCTGTGGAAGCGGTGCGTGGACGCGTATCTGGCGACGACCGGGAAGTACGCCCCCGAGGGCATGGACGAGGCGGCGTACGGCCGGATGGTCGCGGCGATCGAGTATCAGCGCGACCACTTCGCCGACACCCCGGTGCTGATCGTGCCGTGCTACCGGTTCCCCGAGCCGCGCCTGGACGAGGAGGGCCTCGCGGCGTCGGCGCGGGCGCTCGGCCCGGCGGGCACGGAGCACATGATGAACACGCAGACCCGGTTCCAGGCGCTGGCGGAGGGCTCCTGCGTCTATCCGGGGGTGCAGAACCTGCTGCTGGCGGCCCGGGGGCTGGGGCTGGCGGCGAACATCACCATCTGGCATCTGATGCTGGAACAGGAGTGGAAGAAGGAGCTGGGCATCCCGGACGACATGGCGACGTTCGCCGCCGTTCCGGTGGGCTGGCCCGCGGGCAACTTCGGGCCCGTCCGGCGGCGCCCGGTGGCGGACGTCGTCCACCGCGACCGCTGGTAGCGGCAAGCCCCTCCTCGGCCCGCGTCAACCGGTATCGGCACCCCTGTCGGGTGACCCTCGATGTCACCCGACAGGCGCAGCGGTTCAAGCAACTCCCTTGACTTTGCAGGAAGTTGCCAGAGGAATCGGCGGCGAGCCTCTTTGTCATGCTCCACTCAGATGGATAGCCTGGCCGGGTTCGGTATCCCTCTGGCCCGCCCGGGCCCGAGGGCTTTTTACTTCCTCCCCCAGAGCAGGAGCCCTAATGCCCCTACGCACCGCCGCCCGAACCCGGGCCCGCGCCTGTGCCGTGGCGGCCCTCACCGCCGCGGCCCTTCTCGCCGCCGGGCAGCCGGCGAACGCCGCGCCCCGGGCCGACACGCCCGATCCGATGAACCGCGCCTTCGCCCAGGCGTCCCAGGAGTACGGCGTACCGCGCGATCTGCTGGCCGCCGTGGGGTACGGCGAGTCCCGGCTGAACGGACACGCGGGCAAGCCCAGCCAGGCGAACGGCTACGGCGTGATGCACCTGGCGAGCAACCCCGCCAACCGTTCCCTGGAGAAGGCCGCCGAGCTGACCGGCGAGAGCGCGGCCCGGCTGCGCCGGGACACGACGGCCAACATCCTCGGCGGCGCGGCCGTCCTGCGCGACCACGCCGACGCACTGGGCCTGGACGCCGCCGAGCGGCGGGACGTGAACGCCTGGTATCCGGCGGTGGCCCGCTACAGCGCCGCCGACGGGCCGGCCGCCGCGCTCTACGCGGACGCGGTCTTCACCTTCCTGGCCGAGGGCGTGGCCGCGACGGTGGCCGGCGGCGAGGAGGTGCTCGTACCCTCGCGGCCGGTCGACCCGGACAAGGACGAGGTGTCGGCGTCCGACGTCTACGCGCAGAGCGAGGACTACCCCTCCGCACGCTGGGTACCGGCCCACGCCCAGAACTTCGCCGTAGGCCGCACAGCGAGCGTCGACAAGGTGGTCGTCCATGTCACCCAGGGCTCGTACGCGGGCTCCATCAGCTGGTTCCAGAACCCGGCGTCCCAGGTCAGTGCCCACTATGTGATCCGGTCGTCGGACGGCGAGGTCACCCAGACGGTCCGCGACAAGGACACGGCGTGGCACGCGCGCAGCGCCAACGCCTCGTCCGTCGGGATCGAGCACGAGGGGTGGGTGGACGAGCCGGCCTGGTTCACCGACGCCATGTACCGCTCGTCGGCGGCGCTGACCTCGCACCTCAGCGCCAAGTTCAACATCCCGAAGGACCGGGCGCACATCGTCGGCCACGTCGAGGTGCCCGGCAACGACCACACCGACCCCGGCCCCCACTGGGACTGGGACTACTACATGGAGCTGATCGGCGGTGACCCGGGCAACGGAGGCGACGGTCTGACGTTCCCCCTGTACGCCACCCAGCAGTCCGGTTCGTCGGGCCCGCAGGTGACCGCCGTCCAGACGCTGCTGACCGCGCAGAACTACCGGCCGGGCGCGGTGGACGGCCAGTTCGGCCCCACCACGAAGAGCGCGGTGGAGGCGTTCCAGCGGGCCCGCTCCCTGGAAGCGGACGGAATGGTCGGCCCGAAGACCTGGACGGCCCTGCTGTCGGCCGGCTCGACCCCGCCGCTGAAGCAGGGCAGTTCGGGCGATGCGGTGAAGCGGCTCCAGCGCGCCCTGACGGCGGCGCTCGGCAGGACCGTGGGCGTGGACGGCAGCTTCGGCCCGGCCACGGACACGGCGGTGCGGAGCTATCAGGAAGCCCGCAAGCTGGGCGTCGACGGTCAGGTGGGCCCGGCCACGTGGACGGCCCTGCAGAACGGCAAGTGAGCACGGACCCGGGTGGGCCCTGACGAGCACGGAGGACCCGCCCGGGCCCGCACACGAGCAGCCGGCCCACCCCAGGTGGTTTCCGCCCGGGGTGGGCCCGCTGTCGGAGCGGCCCGGTAGCGTCGTCGTGTGTGCTTCTACGCGACGGTCCACTACAAGCTGCACTACGCCTGCGTCGCCTGCCGCGTCAGCTTCAAGCGGCTCCCCCGGGACGGCGGCGACCCGCCGTGCCCGAACTGCGGACGGGCGCTCGTCTGCGCCGGTCACGACTTCGCGCCCCCGCCGCGCCGCGACACCGACGCCTGGGGCGCGGTGGCCGCGGTGCTGGGGGCGGGCCTGCGCTACGAGGGCCTGGAGCCGTGCGGCTGCGGCAAACAGCCGCGCTTCCGCCCCCGCACCGGCGCGGAGGTCCGGGCCCGCCTGGCCGTGGCGGCCCGCACCGGGGTACCCGTGGCCGAGGCGCTGGCCCGGCGCGATCCGACGGTCCCGGAGGACGACGAGTGACCCCGGGGCCGCCGACGGACCGCCCCCGAAGGGCTCACCGGATCACTCGCCCGCGCCGACCGGGTATCCGATCTCCTCGATGTCCTCGGCCAGTTCGGCGGGAACCCGCTCCGGGTTGAGCGCGGCGACGATCTCGTCCGTCAGCGGTCGCAGCGCGTAGACGTGACGTACGGCTTCGAGGTCGACGGTCACCTCGAAGTGGTCCTCGGCCCACTCCCGGTACGACTCGGGGGTCCCGGAGACGAGCAGTTGGAAGAGCCAGTCGGCCCCGTCGGAGTCCTCGCCGTCCTCCGGGAACTCCACGTCCCCCGCCCGCCAGCGGTCGTCGCCGCTCTCCCGCCAGAGGCAGGCGGTGACGACGGGCAGCCCGAACTCGTCGCAGAACGACGGCTCGTCCACGTAGCGCCGGAACACCTCGGGCACCTCGTCGAGCACTCCGGGCCAGGGAGCGTCGTCCACGTAGGGGCTCATCGGCGACTCGTGGTCGAAGCCCCGGGCGTACGCGCCGGCGGCGGAGAAGACGACGGAGTACTCCCCGCCCGCCCCGTCCCGCATCGAGGCCATCGCCTCGGTCGGCGACCACTGCGCGTCGAAACCGTGCCAGCGGTGGTCCCACTCCGGACACAGGATCGCGTCGAGCATCGCCAGGGAACGGCAGAGATCGGTGAGGGCGGATATGCCCGGCAGCCCGCGGGCCACGTCGTGAACGCTCATGGGCCCATCCAACCGCACCGGCCCGAAGCCGACCCACCTGGTCCCGCACTCCCTCCTAAGGGGGCGCGGGACCAGGTCAGGGGGTCACTTCAGGCCGAAGGCCCGGATGATCTCCTGGTCGACGACGAGCCCGCCCGGGCCCTGCGCGTGGGCCTTGAGCGAGACCGAGGTCGCGCCCTTCGACGGGGTGCGGAACGTGGCGGTCCACTCGCCGGTCTTCTTCTTCCGGAGGTCCACCTTCGTCCAGTGCTTGCCGTCGTCGTAACTGACCGACAGCGCGGCCTTGTTCGCCTTCACCGCGCCCGGCAGCCATTCCTGGGTGCCGGAGGTGAGGCCGATCTCCGTCGTACGGCCGGCGCGGACGTCGCCCGCCAGGTCGGTGTCGACGGCGTAGTCCAGCTGGAGCAGCGGGATGTCGGCCCGGTAGGGGCCGGCCTCGTCCAGAGCGCCGGAGACGAAGCCCCACTCGGAGCGCGTACGGGTCGACGTCTTCCAGGTCTTCGCGTCGCGTGCCGAGTCGATGACCAGGCGGTAGGGGCGCTTCTCGGCGGAGAGGTCACCGATGTAGCCCGCTCTGCCCGCGCCCTTCTTCAGCTGTGTGTCGCCCTGGTAGAAGGCGTACGAGGTGGTGTCGTACTCGTTCTCGGGCATCGAGCCGGAGTGGCCCGCGCCCGCGTCCGTCCACGGGGTGATGTTGAACTGGAGGTCGTTGTCGACCGTGCGGAACGGACCCCAGTAGCCGGTGCCCAGGCGGGGGCGGGTCACCGGGGCGAACCACTCGGCGCGGTAGCCCTTGCCCGCCCGGTAGTCCAGCTCCGCGCTGCGCATCTCGTGGGCCCGATCGGACTCCTCCGCGTCGAGGACCGAGTGGTTCTCGTACCAGAAGGAGTCACCCGGCAGCGGGTTGACCCACTCGGTGCGGACGTCCGGGAACTGCTCGTACTCCTCGAAGCCGAGGCCGGGACCGTAGTCCGGGATGTCGTAGCGGTAGCCGGCGCCGAGCGTCTTCTTGTGGCCGTAGAAGGTGTTCTCCACCTTCGCCAGCCGGCGGGTCGAGGGCGCGAAGGCCAGCGAGCGGTCCGGGATCGTGCCGTCGTGGCGGTCCACCAGGTCGTACAGGTAGTCCGCGAACCTCTTCTGGTCGAGCTGGATCTTCTTGCCGCGCTTCGCCGCGCTGATCAGCGTCTCGCCGGCGGACTTGTGGACCGAGGCGACCGGGATCGTGGTCTCCTCTCCCCAGGGGGTGTAGCTCTCCATCGCCACGCCGCGCTCGTCGTTGACGACGAACAGCGCCTTCGCCCCTGCGGCCAGCGCGGCCGCGAGACGCTCGGCGGGGGTGACATCGGCGCTGCGGTTGATCACGACGGCCTTGCCGCGCGCGTCGAGGCGCTGGTAGTCGGCCGGTGCGCCCTTGCCCGCGTACACCGCCGTCAGCTTCTGCCGGCTGTCCTCGGCGATCGCCGCGCCGCCCTGGACGTGCACCGGTACGTCATGCCCGTCGGCCTCGACGTCCAGCAGCTCCTCGCCCTGCCGCCAGCGGGTCAGGAAGCTGAAGTCGCCCTCCTTCACCTTCTTCGTAGGGCTCGCCCACAACTGGTCGTAGGTGAGCGGTATCTGGTACGCGTCACGCTGGACGGTGCCGTCCGGGGCGGTGCGCGCCATGTCGTAGCGGAACTGGCGGGTCTCGGTCTCCTTCGGGGTGCGCACGCTGACCTTGCGGGACTTGGACGCGTCGAGGGTGACCGTGGTCGAGCCGGTGAGCATCGTCTCGGGGGCCGCGAGGAACGCGACGGCCTTGGAGTCGGGGCGGTCGCCGTCGACGTCGACGGCGGCCCAGGCGGTGTAGTTGCCGGGCGGCAGGCGCAGCGTGGTCTCGCCGCCGCCGACCTGGACGAGGCCGAGCTGCGGGTCGCCCAGTTCAGCGAGGACGACCAGGCCGTCCATCGGCTTGCCCGACCGGTCGCGGAGCTTCAGCGTCAGATCGTGCAGCTCCTTCTCCTTGGTGAGCGCGAAGCCGGTGTGCGCGACCGTCGTGCCCGCCGCGTCGGCGGCGACGACCTGGCCGGAGAAGGTGGTGTCGACAGGGACCTCTGCCGGGTCCAGGGACAGGACCGCCTCGGCGGTGCCGCCCGCCGGGACGGTCAGCGTGTCGGTGGAGAGCGTGTAGGCCGCCTCCTCCGTGTCGGTGGCCAGGTTCAGCGTCACGTCCGCGTCACCCGTGTTGCGGTAGGTGATCGTGCGCTCGGCGACCTCGTCGGACGGGCTGTGCGGCCAGGCGTAGGAGGCGACCTCGACCGAGCCGGTGGCCTCGATCGTGCTGTCGATCGCCGCCTTCACGTCGAGCCTGCCGGTGCCCTGCTGGTACGGGGTGTACGCGTCGAGCTTCTTCGACGAGGTCATCAGCGCGTCCTTGATGCGCTGCCCCGTCCAGTCCGGGTGACGCTGCTTCAGGATGGCGGCCGCGCCCGCGACATGGGGCGTGGCCATCGACGTACCGGACATCGACCGGTACAGGCCCTCGGCGCCGGGCACGGACTGCGAGGCCGCGGCGTTGATGTCGACCCCGGGTGCCGACAGGTCGGGCTTCAGTCCGTGCGAGCGGACCAGCGGGCCCATGGAGGAGAAGTCGGCGCGGCCGTCCCGCTTGTCGACGGCGGCGACGGTGAGCGCCTGCTCCGCCGAGCCGGGCGAGCCGATCGTGCCCGCCCCGTACGCGTTGCCCGCCGCGATCACGAAGAGCGGACCGCCGTCCGCGGAGAGGGAGTTGACGGCCTGGGACATCGGATCGGTGCCGTCGTCGGGCACCGGGGAGCCGAGGCTCATGGAGACGATGTCGGCCCCCTCCGCCTTCGCCCACTCCATGGCCTCGATGATCCCGGAGTCCGCGCCGGAGCCCTCGTCGCTGAGGACCTTGCCGACGAGCAGGCCGGCCGCCGGGGCGACGCCCTTGTTCGCACCGTCGGACCCCGCGCCGGATCCGGCGATGGTGGAGGCGACGTGCGTGCCGTGGCCGTGCTTGTCGTCGACCTCCTCGCCGGGAACGAAACTGCGGGCGCCGACGAGGCGGTCCTTGACGTCCGGGTGGTCGGCGTCGATGCCGGTGTCCAGGACGGCGACCTTGGTGCCCTTGCCGTCGAAGCCCGCGGCCCACGCCTCGGGGGCCCTCACCTGCGGCACGGAGTCGGCGAGGAGCGCCTCGGAGCGGCCGTCCAGCCAGAGCTTCGCGATGCCGCTGTCGAGCGAACGGGCACTCGGGGTACGGGTGATGGCGTCCCAGAAGGTGCGCGCCCCGTCCTTGTCGGCGCTGAGCGCGGCCCCGTGGATGGAGGCGAGGGTGCGGACCTTCTTCGCGCCGCGCGGGGTGGCGGGCAGGGCCTTGGCACGGGCGGGCGGGTAGGTGGCGATGACCGGGATGGCACCGGTGCCCTCGTCGTCGTACCCCATGCGGACCAGGGCCGAGACGTTGAACAGCCGCCGGTCCAGCGTGCCCGCCGCGATCAGCGTGGTGGCCTCGTCGGGCAGGACGTACACGTCATCGCCCGCCTGCTGGATGCGGACGCCGCCGCTCGCGCCGTCGGGGCGGTCCACGGTGACGGTGTCCCGGTCGCCGGGGCCGTCCGCGTACCGCACCACGTCGCCGGTGACCAGGGTGATCGTGTGGCTCTCGGCGCCGGCCTCGGAGCGCGGGGCCCCGGGGCGCGGCGCGGGGGCCGCGCCGGCGGTTCCCGCGCCGGCGAAGGGGACCAGCATGCCGCCCATCAGGGCCGCCGAGGTCGCGAGGAGCAGGGCTCTGCGTCCCGGGCGAGCGGATCTCGCCCGGCCGGGAACGGAAGAGGGGGAAGAAGTCATGCAGCTGATCTACCGGTTGATCCGGGGTGACCGCTGCGTTCAGGGCGGGCGGGAAACCGCCGTGGCGGTAACCCGCCCGGGATGGACGGGGTGGTGACGGGCGTTTCAGGCCACCGAGGCGAGCGGCTGTCCGCTGCTGTCGTGGTGGATGGGGGTGTGGGCCCCGGTGAGCGGTACGCCGCTGCCGCCGCGCCGGACCGCGACGATCTCGGCCGCGATGGACAGGGCCGTCTCCTCCGGCGTACGGGCGCCGAGGTCGAGACCGATCGGCGAGTGCAGCCGGGCCAGTTCGCGTTCGGTCAGCCCGAACTCGCGCAGCCGGTCGTTGCGCTCCAGGTGGGTGCGGCGCGAGCCCATCGCGCCGACGTAGGCCACCGGCAGGCGCAGGGCCGCCTCCAGGAGCGGTACGTCGAACTTGGCGTCGTGGGTGAGGACGCAGAGCACGGTACGGGCGTCGGTCTCGGTTCCGGCGAGGTAGCGGTGAGGCCATTCGACGACGATCTCGTCGGCCTCGGGGAAGCGGGCCGCGGTGGCGAAGACCGGGCGGGCGTCGCAGACGGTGACCCGGTAGCCGAGGAACTTCCCGGCCCGCACCAGGGCCGCCGCGAAGTCGATGGCGCCGAACACGATCATGCGGGGCGGCGGCACGCTGGACTCGACCAGCAGCTCGATGGGCCGGCCGCAGCGGGAGCCCTCCGCGCCGATGGCGAGCGGCCCGGTCCGGCCCGCGTCGAGCAGGGCCCGGGTCTCGGCGGCAGCGGTCCGGTCGAGTGCCGGGTGGCCGCCGAGCCCGCCCTCGTGGCTTCCGTCGGGGCGGACCAGGAGCGGCAGGCCGAGCATGTCCTCGGGCCCGTCCGTGACCCGGGCCAGTGCGGCCGCCGTCCCCTCCGCGGCGGCCGCGAGCGCGGCGGCGAACACCGGCCGGGCGGGGTAGTCCGCCCGGACCGGGGTCACCAGGATGTCGATGATGCCGCCGCAGGTCAGGCCGACCGCGAAGGCGTCCTCGTCGCTGTAGCCGAAGCTCTCACGGACGGGCCGGCCGTCCTCCAGGGCCTGTTGGCACAGTTCGTACACGGCCCCCTCCACGCAGCCGCCGGAGACCGACCCGACGGCCGTGCCGTCGCGGTCGACGGCGAGGGCCGCGCCGGGCTGCCGGGGCGCGCTGCCGCCGACCGCCACCACGGTGGCGACGGCGAACTCGCGTCCCTGCGAGACCCACCGGTGCAGCTCTTCGGCGATGTCCAGCATGGCGTTCTCTCCTTGAGCGGGAAGGGGGACCGGGCGTCAGTGGACGCCCAGCCAGCTCTCGATCGGGTTGAGGGCGAAGAAGACGATGAAGATCACCGTCAGCCCCCACATGAAGGCCCCGACCTCACGGGCCCGGCCCTGGGCGAGCTTGATGGCGCTGTACGCGATGACACCCGCGGCGACACCGGTGGTGATGGTGTACGTGAAGGGCATCAGGACCACGGTCAGGAAGACCGGGATGGCGACGGAACGGTCGCCCCAGTCCACGTGCCGGGCGTTCTGCATCATCATCGCGCCGATGACGACGAGGGCGGCGGAGGCCACCTCGGTCGGCACGATCGCGGTGAGCGGGGTGAAGAAGAGGCAGGCGGCGAAGAACAGGCCGGTGACGGCGGAGGCGAGCCCGGTGCGGGCCCCTTCGCCGACGCCGGTGGCCGATTCGACGAAGACCGTCTGGCCGGAGCCGGAGGCGACACCGCCGATGACACCGCCGGCGCCGTCGATGAACAGCGCCTTGGACAGGCCCGGCATACGGCCCTTGTCGTCGGCGAGCTTGGCCTCGGTGCCGACGCCGATGATGGTGGCCATCGCGTCGAAGAAGCCGGCCAGCACCAGGGTGAAGACGATCATGCCGACGGTCATCACGCCGACGTCGCCCCAGCCGCCGAACTCGACGTTCCCGAAGAGCGAGAAGTCCGGGGTGGAGACCGCGCCGCCCTCCAGCTCCGGCGGGCCGCTGCTCCACTTCTTGGGGTCGATGTCGACGATCGCGTTGATGACGACCGCGGCCAGCGTGCCGACGACGATGCCGATCAGGATCGCGCCGGGGATGTTGCGCGCCTGGAGCATGAAGATGAGCAGCAGGGTCACGCAGAAGATCAGCACGGGCCAGCCGGCCAGTTCACCGGCCGGGCCGAGGGAGACGGGGGTCGCCTGGCCCTTGTGGACGAATCCGGCCTTGTAGAGGCCGATGAGGGCGATGAAGAGCCCGATGCCCATGGTGATGCCGTGCTTGAGCGCGAGCGGGATCGCGTTCATGATCATCTCGCGGAGGCCGGTGACCACCAGGAGACAGATCACCACACCGTAGATCACGCACATGCCCATGGCCTGCGGCCAGGTCATGTTGGGCGCGACCTGTGAGGCGAGCACACCGGAGACGCTGAGCCCGGCGGCGAGCGCCAGGGGCACCTTGCCGACGAAGCCCATGAGCAGGGTCGTCGCGGCTGCCGCGAAGGCGGTGGCGGTGATCAGGCCGGGCTGGCCGAGGAGGTTGCCGTTGACGTCCTCCCCGCCCAGGATCAGCGGGTTGAGCAAGAGGATGTACGCCATGGCCATGAAGGTCGTGACGCCGCCGCGCAACTCGCGCGCGACCGTGGACCCTCGTTCGGATATGTGGAAGTACCGGTCGAGCCATGATCTTCCGGCGGGGACGCGCGAGCCGGGGCCCGCGCTTTCCGGACTGGTCTTCGGTTCCACTGACTGCTGGGTCATGATGCCTGACTCCCAAGGTTCACAGGGGCACCCGCTTGGAGATTCCTGAATGCGGGATTTGGGATGACTGCGTCGGCCGCACGACCCGGGGACGGCCGGGACGAACTGGTGAAGCAGAACGGATGTGCCGGCGGCACGGATGATCCGTGAGGCGCTCGCCGTGCTCTCGGGCACGGCGGAGAAGAACCGCGAGCGGTGCGGTACTTGGGCCTCCGGGCGGTGCGGGGTGCGGAAAGGTGTGACGTTCTCGGCTCTGCGCACCGCCCGGAGAGTTCGGGGGACCGCTCGGAGCGTGCCGGGTGACGACCGGTGGGAGGTCACCCGGCAGGCTTTCAGGTGGTGGTGAGGTGTTCGGGCCGCACCGGTGTCCTGTTGAGCTCAAGGCCCGTCGCGTTCCGGATCGCCGCGAGGACGGCCGGGGTGGACGACAGGGTGGGGGCCTCGCCGATGCCGCGCAGCCCGTAGGGGGCGTGCTCGTCGGCGAGTTCGAGCACGTCGACCGGGATCGTCGGCGTGTCGAGGATCGTGGGGAGCAGGTAGTCCGTGAAGGAGGGGTTGCGCACCTTCGCGGTCTGCGGGTCGACGATGATCTCCTCCATCACCGCCACGCCCATGCCCTGGAGGGTGCCGCCCTGGATCTGGCCGAGGACGGAGAGCGGGTTGAGCGCCTTGCCGACGTCCTGGGCGCAGGCCAGTTCGATGACCTTGACCAGGCCGAGCTCGGTGTCGACCTCGACGACGGCGCGGTGCGCGGCGAAGGAGTACTGGACGTGGCCGTTGCCCTGTCCGGTACGGAGGTCGAACGCCTCGGTGGGCCGGTGGCGCCATTCCAGCTCGATGTCGATGGCCTCGTCCTCCAGCACGTCGGCCAGGTCCGCGAGGACCTCGCCGCCGTCGGTGACGACCTTGCCGCCCTCCAGGAGGAGCTCGGCGGTGGCCCAGGCCGGGTGGTAGGTGCCGAACTTGGTGCGGCCCAGCTCCAGGACCTTCTCCCGCACGGCTTCGCAGGAGTTCTTGACCGCGCCGCCGGTGACGTACGTCTGACGGGAGGCGGAGGTCGATCCGGCGGAGCCGACGCGGGTGTCGGCGGGGTGGATGGTGACCTGGTTGACGCCGAGTTCGGTACGGGCGATCTGGGCGTGGACGGTGACGCCGCCCTGGCCGACCTCGGCCATCGCGGTGTGCACGGTCGCGACCGGCTCGCCGTTGATGACCTCCATCCGCACCCGGGCGGTGGAGTAGTCGTCGAAGCCCTCGGAGAAGCCGACGTTCTTCAGGCCGACCGCGTAGCCGACACCGCGGACGACGCCTTCGCCGTGGGTGGTGTTGGAGAGCCCGCCGGGCAGGGCGCGCACGTCGACGGAGGCGCCGTCGGCGCCCGCCGTCAGCCACTCCTGCTCGGGCGGCAGCGGGCGGGCCTTGACCCGGCGCAGCAGCTCGGCGACCGGGGCCGGCGAGTCGCAGGGCTGTCCGGTGGGCAGCAGGGTGCCCTGCTCCATGGCGTTGAGCTGCCGGAACTCCACCGGGTCCATGTCCAGCTTCGCGGCGAGCTTGTCCATCTGCGCCTCGTAGGCGAAGCACGCCTGGACCGCGCCGAAGCCGCGCATCGCGCCGCAGGGCGGGTTGTTGGTGTAGAGGGCGATCGCCTCGATGTCGACGTCCTCGATCTTGTACGGGCCGACCGAGAGCGAGGAGGCGTTGCCGACGACGGCCGGGGAGGCGGAGGCGTAGGCCCCGCCGTCCAGGACGATGCGGCACTTCATGTGCGTGAGCTTGCCGTCCTTGGTGGCGCCGTGCTCGTAGTGGAGCTTCGCCGGGTGCCGGTGGACGTGGCCGAAGAAGGACTCGAACCGGTTGTAGACGATCTTGACCGGCTTGCCGGTGCGGAGCGCCAGCAGGCAGGCGTGGATCTGCATCGAGATGTCCTCGCGGCCGCCGAAGGCCCCGCCGACGCCGGAGAGCGTCATGCGGACCTTGTCCTCGGGCAGGCCGAGGACGGGGGCGATCTGGCCGAGGTCCGAGTGCAGCCACTGGGTGGCGACGTACAGCTCGACGCCGCCGTCCTCGGAGGGCACGGCGAGCCCGGACTCGGGGCCGAGGAAGGCCTGGTCCTGCATGCCGAAGACGTACTCGCCCGTGACGATGACGTCGGCGCGCTTGGCGGCCTCGTCGGCGTCGCCGCGGATGATCGGCTGGCGGTGCACGATGTTGGGGTGCGGGACGTGACCGATGTGGTGGTCGTCCCGGCCCTCGTGGACGAGCACGGCGTCGGGGGCGGTCGCCGAGGCCTCGTCGGTGACGATCGGCAGCTCGCGGTACTCGATCTTGATCTTGGCGGCGGCACGGCGGGCCGTCTCCGGGTGGTCGGCGGCCACGATGGCGACCGGCTCACCGTGGTGGCGGACCTTGCCGTTCGCGAGAACCGGGGTGTCCTGGATCTCCAGGCCGTAGTTCTTCATCTCGGCGGGCAGGTCGTCGTAGGTCATCACCGCGTAGACGCCGGAGGTGGCCAGCGCCTCGGAGGTGTCGATGGAGACGATCTCCGCGTGCGCGACGGTGGAGCGCAGCGTCTGGCCCCACAGCATGTCCTCGTGCCACATGTCGGAGGAGTACGCGAACTCGCCGGTGACCTTGAGGGTGCCGTCGGGGCGGAGCGTGGACTCGCCGATGCCGCCCTTCGTGGGCGAACCCTGGGTGATCTTGGTGGGTGTGCCGGACGGTGCGTTCTGGGCCTTCGGCATCGTGGCCGCGGGGCGCGTGGTGGCTTCGGGGCGCGTCGTCATGACTGGGCCGCCTCTCCCTGGCGGGCGGCCGCGAGGCGGACCGCGTCGAGGATCTTCTCGTAACCGGTACAGCGGCAGAGGTTGCCGGAGAGCGCCTCGCGGATGTCCTGGTCGGACGGCGAGGGGGTGTTCTCCAGCAGTTCGTCGGCGGCGACCAGCAGGCCGGGGGTGCAGAAGCCGCACTGGACGGCTCCGGCGTCGATGAACGCCTGCTGGATCGGGGCCAGCTCGACGGCCTCGCCGGTCTGGCCGTCGGTGGGCCGGGCCTGCCAGCGCTTGGCGGAGTCCAGGGTGGTGCCGCAGGCGCCGGAGGCGCAGCCGCCGCCGGGGTGGGCGTCCTCGCGGTGCTTGGCGTAGTCGGCGAGCCCCTCGACGGTGACGACCTCGCGGCCCTCGACCTGTCCGGCGGCCACCAGGCACGCGCAGACCGGGACGCCGTCCAGCCGGACGGTGCAGGAGCCGCACTCGCCCTGTTCGCAGGCGTTCTTGGAGCCGGGCAGGCCCATGCGCTCACGCAGGACGTAGAGGAGGGACTCGCCCTCCCAGACGTCGTCGGCTTCCTGCTGACGGCCGTTGACCGTGAAATTGACTCGCATGGTTACGCAGCTCCTTCCAGCGTGCGGCCCGCGCCGCGGTACTGCTCCCAGGTCCAGCCGAGCGTGCGGCGGGCCATGATGCCGACCGCGTGCCTGCGGTACTTCGCCGTGCCGCGCACGTCGTCGATCGGGTTGCAGGCGCCGGACGCGAGGGCGGCGAACTGCTTGGCGATCGCGGGGGTGATGATCTTTCCGTTGTCCCAGAACCCGCCCTCTTCCAGCGCGGCGTTCAGGAAGTCCTCCGCCTCCCTGGCCCGGATCGGCGTCGGGGCGGCGGAGCCGATGCCGGTGCGCACGGTGCGGGTCTCGGGGTGCAGGGCGATACCGAACGCGCAGACCGCGATGACCATGGCGTTGCGGGTGCCGACCTTGGAGTACTGCTGCGGTCCGTCGGCCTTCCTGATGTGCACGGCGCGGATCAGCTCGTCCGGCTCCAGTGCGTTGCGCTTGACCCCTGTGTAGAAAGCGTCGATAGGAATCAGCCGCGTGCCGCGTACGGATTCGGCCTCGACCTCGCAGTCGGCGGCGAGGAGGGCCGGGTGCGCGTCACCGGCCGGCGAGGCGGTGCCGAGGTTGCCGCCGACGCCGCCGCGGTTGCGGATCTGCGGGGAGGCGACGGTGTGCGAGGCGAGCGCCAGACCCGGCAGCTCGGCCCGCAGGTGCTCCATGATGCTGCTGTACGGCACGGAGGCGCCGAGCCGCACGCTCTCCTGGCCCACCTCCCACTCGGACAGCTCACCGATGCGGTTCAGGTCCAGGAGGTACTCGGGCCGCCGGTGGTCGAAGTTGATCTCGACCATCACATCGGTGCCGCCCGCGATGGGCACAGCCGTGGGGTGCTCGGCCTTGGCGGCGAGCGCCTCCTCCCAGCTGGCGGGGCGAAGGAAGTCCATGAGTGGCTCTCTTCTCAATCGGGTCGTTCGCCGGGGCCGGGGACGGCCTGCCTCGACTGGCTCGTTCATGTGGTGTTCACGTGGTGTGTGGCCCAGTACACAAGCCCGGCCCCGGGCGGTGCAGTCACCGAAACACTGAAGGAGTTGGCTGGTCTCCGTCCTCGTCTTGTAGATTCGAACGAATGACGGGGATCGGTAACCTCACCGCAATTCACAGATACCCCGTCCGCCCCACCGCTCCCCCACCCCACGACCCCCTTCACCCGCTTCCCCCTCACCTGTCCCCTCGGCGAACCTCACCTGTTCCCTCTACGAAAGATCGGCGGCGACGAGATGCGGCTGCGCGCACTGCTGGAGACCGACGCGCTGGGCCTGCGGCTGCTCGGCGGCGAGGACGAGCTGGACCGCACGGTCCGGGGCGTCATGACGACCGACCTGCGCGACCCCAGCCGCTACCTCTCCGGCGGCGAACTGGTCCTCACGGGCCTCGCCTGGCGCCGCGACGCGGCGGACTCCGAGCCGTTCGTGCGGATCCTGGCGGGCGCCGGGGTCGCCGGTCTCGCGGCCGGCGAGGCGGAGCTCGGCGACATCCCCGCCGATCTCGTCGAGGCGTGCCTGCACCACCGTCTACCCCTCTTTGCCGTGAACGAGACCGTTGCGTTCGCAACGATTACGGAGTACGTCGTACGTCAGGTCTCCGGCGAGCGGGCGGGTGACCTGGCGGCCGTGGTGGACCGGCACCGGCGGCTGATGACCTCCGGTCCGGCGGGCGGCGGCCCCGAGGTGGTCCTGGACCTCCTCACCTCCGACCTGGACCTTCGGGCCTGGGTCCTGTCCCCTACCGGCCGCCAGATCGCCGGGGCCGGCGCCCCGCTGCCCGGCCCGCTGGGCGCCGCGCTGGCCGGGCACCACCTGGCCGCGACCCGCACCGGTCGCCGGGCGCCGCACCGGGCGGCGGTCGCCGGTACGACGTATGCGCTCTTCCCGATCCGGAACACCGGCCGGGGCGCGGTGCCGGCCGCCCGTGACGTCCGGGAATCGGTGCTCTCCGACTGGCTGCTGGCGGTCGAGGCGGACGCGTCGGACTGGCCCGCCGCCCGGCTCGACCTGCTCCAGGGCGTCACGCAGCTGATCGCGGTCGAACGCGACCGCCGCGACGCGGCCCGCACGGTACGCCGCCGGCTCGCCCAGGAAGTGCTGGAGCTGGTCCAGGCGGGCGCCGCCCCCGCGGAGATCGCGGCCCGGCTGCGGGTCGCCGCACCCGTCCTGCTGCCCGGCCTCGGCGTGGCCCCCCAGTGGCAGGTCGTGGTGGCCCGGGTCGACTGGAGCGCCTCGGGCCAGACCGCCGCCGCGGGTGAGATCGCGAGCGGCCCGGTGGCCCAGGCGCTGCTGGAGGAGATCCTCGTCGACCCGGCGGTCAGCGGCCCCGACTCCGCCGACCGGATCGCCGTCGCCCACACGGGCGAGGAGGCCATCGCCCTGGTACCGCTGCCCGCGGTCATCACCGCACCCGCGGACGGCGACGACGAGCAAGGCGCCGCGGCGGGTTCGGACGGCGACGACGCCGACGCCCTCGCCGATGAGCCCGGACTCCACGCCGACGCGCTGCTCGCCTCCGTACGCGAACCCCTCACGGCGGGACTCGCCGACGACGGCCGGCTGACACTGGGTGTCAGCGCGGCCGTGCATTCCGCCGAGGGACTGCGCGGCGCGCTGGAGGAGGCCCGGCACGCCCGCCGGGTGGCCGCGGCCCGTCCAGGGCGGGTCTGCGCCGCCGGTCACCACGAGCTGGCCTCACACGTGCTGCTCCTGCCGTTCGTCCCCGACGACGTCCGGCGCGCCTTCACCGCCCGGCTGCTGGACCCGCTGCGCGACTACGACCGGCGCCACCGGGCGGAGCTGATCGAGACGCTGGAGGCCTTCCTGGACTGCGACGGGTCCTGGACCCGCTGCGCGGCCCGGCTGCACCTCCACGTCAACACACTGCGCTACCGCGTCGGCCGTATCGAGCAGTTGACGGGGCGTGACCTTTCGCGGCTGGAGGACAAGCTCGATTTCTTCCTCGCCCTGCGTATGAGCTGATCTTCCGGCCGCGCACGGGGTCCGCCGGGACCCCGTCGCCCTCCGAGCGATTGTGAAATCTTTCACCTGACATTGCCCGGACCTCTTGGCCCGGAGTGCCGATCCATGCTGAGATGCGGCATCACTCAAGCACTCAACAGCACAATGGCGCGCTCGGGGAGGGCAATGTGGCGCATACCGCCATGTCTGGTTCCGGAACGACAGCAGATGACGATCCGCCGCTCCAGACCGCGGTATGGCGGCTGCGGTCACGCGCCTGCTGGACGGACGCGGCCGCCTTGCTGGAGCACGACGCGGGCACCGTGCCGGCCGCGGCGCTCCAGCGCACCGCGCTGCTGACCGAGCGGTGCCTCTACACCGGGCAGGGCTGGACCGAGGCCGAGGACGCCCTGCGCACGGCGGAGGCCGTCGCCCGCAGCGACGACGAGCGGGGCGCCGCCGCCTCCGAGCGGGGCCATCTGGCGTACGCCTCCACCCTCCTCGCGGTACGGGACCGGGCCGACGAGGCGAGCGTGGCGCTGAGCCGGTCGGCGGCCCTCCTGGCTCCCGCGTCCCCCGCCCGGCCGCTGCTGGACTTCCGGCGCGGGCTGATCGCGCAGAACATCGCGGAGTCACCGCAGGCCGCGCGCGCCGCCTTCCGCCGGGCGCACGCCGGTGCGGCGAACCTCGGCGACGAGCTGCTGCTGTCCTCCACCTGGCGCCATCTGGCCGCGCTCGCGCTGCGCGAAGGGGAGCTGGCCGAGGCCCGGCACGGCTTCGCGGAGTCGCTGCGGATCCGGGAGGAGCTGGGGTTCCTGGTCGGTACGGCTCCGGCGCTGATCTCGCTCGCGGAGGCGGAGGACGAACCGCAGGCGGCCCGGCTGCGGGCCGAGGCCGGCCGGCTGTTCCGGCTCCTGGGCGGCGTGCCCACCTGGCTGGCCCCGTATCTGGGTCCCCCGGCCCAGCGCACCGCCGAGGCGAGCTGAGCGCGGGCCGACCGCTGACCGGCGGGGCCCCTGGCCCCGCCGGTCAGCGGTCGGCGCCGTTGAAGTGTTCGCGGACCAGGGCCTGGACGACGGGGAGGTCCTGGGCGATGAGGGCGTCGAGCAGGGCGGTGTGCTCGGCGGCGTCGGCCAGCAGCTCGGCCCGGCGGGTGGCGGGCCCCGTGACCAGGGGCCACTGGGAGCGCCGGTGCAGTTCGTCGGCGACGGTCACGAGCTGCTCGTTGCCCGACAGGGTGAGGACCGCCCGGTGGAAGGCCCGGTCCGACTCGGCGTAGGCGGCCCGGTCCCCCACGGCCGCCGCCGCGACCGTGGCCTCCACCAGCGGGCGCAGGACGCTCCAGCGGTGCGCCGGGACCGTACGGGCCAGGCTCAGCATCACCGGGACCTCGATCAGCGCCCGCACCTCGGCCAGCTCGGCCAGCTCGCGAGGGCCGCGCTCGGTGACCCGGAAACCGCGGTTCGGCACGACCTCGACGGCGCCCTCGACGGCCAGCCGCTGCATGGCCTCGCGCACCGGTGTGGCGGAGACCCCGAAGCGGGCGCCGAGCGCGGGGGCGGAGTACACCTGGCCGGGCACCAGCTCCCCGTCGACGAGGGCGGCGCGCAGGGCGTCCAGGATCTGCCCGCGGACGGAATGGCGCCGCACGGCACGCGGCGCGGGGGGCTCACTGTGGGTGTGC
This sequence comes from Streptomyces sp. S063, assembly GCF_002832675.1. NCBI lineage: Bacteria > Bacillati > Actinomycetota > Actinomycetes > Kitasatosporales > Streptomycetaceae > Streptomyces > Streptomyces sp. S063. The sequence goes on along the minus strand of NZ_CP021707.1, from coordinate 6,465,053 downwards.
TCGCCCCGGGCCTGTTCCGGCACCCGGTTCCGCTCCGCCCGCTCCCGTGGCGCACGGGGGCTCCCCGGGGCGGGCGGGAACGCTCCGGGGGCGTACGCCGGACGTGCGCCCTCGCGCGCGCTGCCCTGCTCCACCCGGACCTCCTCCGTCTGCCGCGGGCCGACTCGCGTGTGCCGGACCCCCTGTGCACGATAGAAGACCGAGGCTGCAGTTCAAACATCGATGACGTCGGGTAAGGTTAGCCTTACCTGCAAACGATCCCGATTCGGTGGTCCCCTGCATGACCCTCTCCCCGCCGTTCACCGGTGCCGCGACGTCCCCCGTGACCGCCGCGTACACCCGCCTGACCGAGGTGTTCCCCGGTCTGCGGGCCGATGTGCTCGACGGCGACGCCGTCGCCCCGTCCGGCGCGGGCTGGGTCGGCGCGGCGGAGCTGGCGGCCGGTGGAGCCGCCGTGGACACCTTCCTGGCCTGGGACAACGCCCAGGTGCTGCGCGACTACGGCCAACAGGCCCGCCCGGACGTGGTGGCGACCTTCGGTCTGCACCGGTACGCCTGGCCCGCCTGCCTGCTCGTGACCGTGCCGTGGTTCCTCCAGCGCCGGGTGCCCCGGATCCCGGTCGAGCATGTCGCCTTCCAGCGGGCACTGGGGCACCTGACCGTGCGCGTGGGGGAATTCGCCTGCCTGCCGGACGACCCGGCGGCTTCGCTGCCCGGCGCCCGGGTGGTCGCCGACGAGACGGCGCTGCGGGCCGAGGTCCTGGCCTCGCTGACCGAGCACCTCGGGCCGGTGCTGGAGGGCTTCGGTCCACGCATGCGGCGCGGAAAGCGGGCCCTGTGGGGGATGGCGACGGACGAGATCGTCGAGGGCCTCTGGTACGTGGCGCATCTGATGGGCGAGGAGCGCCGCGCGATGGCCGAGCTGGAGCTGCTGCTCCCCGGCACGACGAAGCCGTACGTCGGCACTGCGGGCTTCCGCGAGCTGGCCGGGCCCGACGGGCGGTCGCTGCCTACCCGGGACCGGGCGAGCTGCTGCCTCTTCTACACCCTGCGCCCCGAGGACACCTGTGTGACCTGCCCGCGTACCTGTGACGCGGACCGGGTGCGAAAGCTCGCGGCAGCTTCCTGATCCACACCGCCCGTCCGGGGGACGCAAAATCGAACACAACTCGGCGTGACCGGCCGAACGTTCGGGAAGATTCCACCCATCGATAGCCTCTCCTTCCCCCATGGCGTGCTCTTGTCCCGAAACCACCGGAGCGGGACGGGAATTCCGTCACGATGGCGCACGAAACGCCCTACGTGACGCAAGGGACCGCGCATGAGACTGACCGACATATCGCTTGACTGGCTGCTTCCGGGCGCCGTATTGCTCGTGGGGGTCATGGCGGCGGTGACGGTGGTCGCACGCGGTAAGCGTGCCAAGGCCGCGGCCGACGACTCCTGGGAACGCAGCGAGGAACGCCGCAGACGCAAGGAAGCGCTGTACGCCACCGCCAGTTACGTCCTGCTGTTCTGCTGCGCGGCGGTCGCCGCCGCGCTCTCCTTCCACGGGCTCGTCGGCTTCGGCCGGCAGAACCTGAACCTCAGCGGCGGCTGGGAGTATCTGGTCCCGTTCGGACTGGACGGGGCCGCGATGTTCTGTTCCGTGCTGGCCGTACGGGAGGCGAGCCACGGAGACGCGGCGCTCGGCTCCCGGCTGCTGGTGTGGACGTTCGCCGGGGCCGCCGCCTGGTTCAACTGGGTGCACGCCCCCCGGGGCATGGACCACGCGGGCGCTCCGCACTTCTTCGCGGGGATGTCTCTCTCGGCCGCGGTGCTCTTCGACCGCGCGCTGAAGCAGACCCGCCGTGCTGCGCTGCGCGAACAGGGCCTGGTGCCCCGTCCGTTGCCGCAGATCCGGATCGTCCGCTGGCTGCGGGCCCCCCGGGAGACCTTCGGCGCCTGGTCGCTGATGCTCCTGGAGGGCGTCCGCACCCTGGACGAGGCGGTGGACGAGGTGCGGGAGGACCGCAAGGAGCAGGAGCAGAACCGGCTGCGCCGCCGGGACCAGGCCAAGCTGGACCGGGCCCGTATCAAGGCCCTGAACCGGCAGAACCGGGTCTGGGGACGCGGCCGGGGCGGGCAGCAGATGGACGTGCCCGCCCTTGCCCCGGCTTCGGGCGGCGCGGCGCCGGCCGTCGCGGAGCCCGCCATAGCAGAGCCGGGTCAGCTGCCTCTGCGACCCCGGCCATCCCTGCAAGCCGTCGGCCCGAAGCAGACGGCCGATGGTTCGAGCCCGAAGAGTCTGGACGCCCCGAAGCAGGGAAGTGATCCGAGGACCGTCGACCTCACCGCCGAGGACGACACCCAGACACTCCCCCGGCTCGACTCGCTGGAACAGAAACTGAAGGATCTGGAGCAGCAGTTCGGCTGATCCTCGTCGCGCGGCGGGGGGGGCTCCTCAGAACCCTCCGCCGTGCAGTTCGAACCAGACGGTCTTGCCCAGGGCCTGTGCCTCCACGCCCCAGGCGTCGGCCAGGCTCCGGACCAGGATCAGGCCCCTGCCGTGCGTACCGTCGTCGGCGTTCGGTACGTACGGCGCGGGCAGATCCTCGGACGCGAAGTCCTGCACCTCGACCCGCAGTCGGGCGGCTGTCGCCGTGGCGGTGACCACGGCCCCGTGGCGGGTGTGGATGAGCGCGTTGGTCACCAGCTCGCTCACCAGCAGCTCCGCGGCGTCGGTCTGTTCCTGGCCGGAGCGATACCGGAGGAACTCCCGCAGCTCCCGGCGGACCTCCCCCACCGCGGACCGCTCGGCATGCCCCACTCTTCGGCGCATCCGGGCCGGCTGTGGCGCCTCACCCGGTCTCCGGCCCCGTGGGCCGCGCCCCTCGACGACCGTGGTCCTCTTCCGCTTCGCCATCTCCCCCGCCCGCACAGTGAACCGACCTCCTTCGATCCGGCTGCCCGTCGAACAGCCTCACGGGATGCATGCCCCTGTACGCACACGGTCACGCCCCAGGACCCATCAATAAGTGAACGGCCGGGAGCGGCGAGGGGCGCACGCAACATCCCACCCGCGCACGCCATCACCACCTAGGCGCAGCCGCGGTCAACGTCCGGCGAGTAGAAGCGACGTCTCAGGGACGCGGCACGTTTCGGAGGTTGGAGCGGGCCATCTGGAGCATCCGGCCCACTCCGCCGTCGAGCACGATCTTGCCGGCGGAGAGCGCGAAGCCGCTGACCATCTCGGCGCTGATCTTCGGCGGGATGGAGAGGGCGTTCGGGTCGGTGACGACGTCGACGAGCGCGGGCCCCTTGTGCTTGAACGCGTCCTTGAGCGCGGACGGCAACTGCTTGGGTTTCTCCACGCGTACGCCGTAGGCACCGGCCGCGCGGGCGATGGCGGCGAAGTCGGGGTTCTTGTTGGTGGTCCCGTACGACGGCAGCCCGGCCACCAGCATCTCCAACTCGACCATGCCGAGCGAGGAGTTGTTGAACAGGACGACCTTCACCGGCAGGTCGTACTGGACCAGGGTGAGGAAGTCGCCCATCAGCATGGAGAATCCGCCGTCGCCGGACATCGCGACGACCTGCCGGTTCAGGTCGGTGAACTGGGCGCCGATCGCCTGCGGCAGAGCGTTGGCCATCGAGCCGTGGCTGAACGAACCGATCACCCTGCGCTTGCCGTTGGGCGTCAGATAGCGGGCGGCCCACACATTGTTCATGCCGGTGTCGACGGTGAACACCGCGTCCTCGTCGGCCATGTCGTCCAGCACGGAGGCGACGTACTCGGGGTGGATCGGGACGTGCTTCTCGACCTTGCGGGTGTAGGCCTTGACCACGCCCTCCAGGGCGTTGGCGTGCTTCTTCAGCATCCGGTCGAGGAACTTGCGGTCGGACTTGGGCTTCACCCGGGGGGTGAGACAGCGCAGGGTCTCGCGCACATCGCCCCAGACCGCGAGGTCGAGCTTGGAACGGCGGCCGAGGTGTTCGGGCCGCACATCGACCTGCACGATCTTCACGTCGTCCGGGAGGAAGGCGTTGTAGGGGAAATCGGTGCCGAGCAGGATCAGCAGATCGCACTCGTGGGTCGCCTCGTACGCGGCGCCGTAGCCGAGCAGTCCGCTCATTCCGACGTCGTACGGATTGTCGTACTGGATCCATTCCTTGCCGCGCAGCGCGTGCCCGACCGGGGACTTGATCTTCTCTGCGAACTCCATGACCTCGGTGTGCGCCCCGGCCGTGCCGCTGCCGCAGAACAGCGTCACCCGTTTGGCCTCGTCCACCATCCGGCAGAGTTTGTCGATCTCGTCGTCGCCGGGCCGCACGGTCGGCCGCGTGGTGACAAGAGCGTGCTCGATCGACTTCTCGGGGGCGGGCTTGGAGGCGACGTCGCCCGGCATCGTGACGACGCTGACGCCGCCACGCCCGATGGCGTGCTGGATCGCCGTCTGGAGCAGCCTCGGCATCTGCTCCGGGTGGGAGATCATCTCGTTGTAGTGGCTGCACTCCTGGAACAACAGTTCGGGATGCGTCTCCTGGAAGTAGCCGAGACCGATCTCGCTGGAGGGGATGTGCGAGGCGAGGGCCAGCACCGGGGCCATGGAGCGGTGCGCGTCGTACAGGCCGTTGATCAGGTGGAGATTGCCCGGCCCGCAGGAGCCCGCGCAGGCCGCGAGGGAGCCGGTGACCTGCGCTTCGGCTCCGGCCGCGAAGGCGGCGGTCTCCTCGTGCCGGACGTGGATCCAGTCGATGGCCCCATTACGCCGGATGGCGTCCACGACGGGGTTCAGGCTGTCGCCGACGACACCGTACAGACGTTTGACGCCTGCCCTGGCGAGGATGTCGACGAACTGCTCCGCCACGTTCTGCTTGGCCATGGGTGCGCGCCCTTCCTTGCCCGTGCTCCGTGCACTTCGGTTGTCCGGGGACCGGAGCGGCGAAACACCGTTCCGCCGGGCTCCGGAATCCATCAACCCACGAGGCGCGCGGTTACGCCTCCCAGACGGCGGCGCAGGTGCGGTCGTCGGCGTACCCCTTGATCCGGAGCTGGGCGTCGGCGAGGAAGGCGGGCAGGCCTGGCGGCCCTTCGGTCCCCCAGCGGGCGGCGAGCTCGCCGGGGAGCGCCGGCTCGCCGCGCATGGGCTCGGCGAGTCCGTTGCTGCACAGCATCAGCGTGTCCCCGGGACGGGCCACGGAGGCCCGGAACCGGAAGGGCTCGGCGGGCGGCTGCGGGAGGCCCTCGACGTCCGGCGACGCCGGCCCGGTGATCTGGAGATCCATGGTCAGCCGGTCCCCGTCCGGCCCCGCCTCCCGCTCGCCCCCGGACTGGCCGGCCCGGCTCTCCGGGATGAAGGGGTCCAGGTCCTGCCAGAGCCCGTCGCGGAGCCGGAAGAGACCGCCGCTGCCGACGCCGAAGAAGACCCGGATGCGGCAGTCGGGGTCGGCGGGCAGCAGGAGGCAACGGAGGCTCGCGGTGTACGCCTCGGGTTCGAGGCCCAGTTCGGCGGCGCGGGCGCGCAGCTTGCCGTACGTACGGTCGGTGAGCCGGTGCAGCCCGGATTTGAGGTCGCCCCGGCGGCCCGCTCTTATGTCCTCGGACAGCCGGACGTGGCTGCGGGCGACGGCCCCGCCGATCCAGCGGCAGGCGTCGGCCGCGGCGAGGTGGGCCGCCTCGCCGTCCCGCCTGCCGCCCGCCACGGCGACGAGGACGAGGGCGCTCTCGCCGGCGCCGAACCGGGCGGTGAGCAGCCCGTCGCGCCGGGGTTCGCCGCGGAAGCGGGCGGAGTCGCCGCGCACGGAGACGGCGCGCAGGGTGTACGTCCCGTAGCGCGCGCCATCCGACACGGTGTCGGGGACGAGACCTTCGAGGTTCTCCGAGGTGGCGGAGGGCAGGGCGGCGGGTTCGGCGTCGTAGGTGGGTGGCCGGTCCCCCAGATGTCCGACGACAGGGCGTACGTCGGCGGCGGACGTGGGATCAGGCGGCAGTTCGTGCAGCGCGCTGGGGTCGGGGGCGAGGCCGGCCTCGGGCCGGTCTGCCTCGGGCCCGGGCTCGGGCGCGGCCGTCACACGCGGCGCGGCGAAGGTCCGGGGCCCGGCCTGCCCGCCGGGCGCTTCCCAGGGCGCGGGGAAGGCGATGGTCCGGGGCGCGGTGGGTGGCGGCGGGACCGGCGGCGACACGCGCGGGTCCGGCACGAGGCCGGGCGGCGGGACGGGGTGCTCCGCCGACCCCGGGTCCTCAAACGACCTCGGGCGCTGGACCGGCCCCTGGCCCTCAACCGGCCCCGGGTTCTGGACCGGCCCCGCCGGCACGGACGGGTCCGGGATCACCGCCGGGGCCGGGGCCGGCGGATCCGAGGTCGCGGCCGGGTCCGAGGCGGCTGACGGGCCGGGAGTCACCTCCCGTTCCGGCGGCGGCCGGTACGCATCCGGGGCCGGATCGTCGTAGCGGTCCGCGGACAGGTCCTCGTGGCCGTCGGCGTCCGGGGCCTCGTAGCGGTCCGCGAACGGGTCCTCGTAGGCGTCCGCGTACGGGTCGCGGACCGTTTCGCGTGCGGAGGTCCGGCGGGTGTCCGCCGGGCCGCTCACCGTGTCCGACACGGAGTCGAAGCGGTCGTCGAGGCTGTCGGCCGCGCGGCTGGGACCGGTGTCCGGCGCGGACTCGTCGTACAGCTTGCGCCACCAGTCGTCCTCGTGGGCGGCGGGCTTCTCCCCCTGCTGACTCATGCCCCTATTGTCCACCGGGAAGGCGGCCCGAAAACGGGGCATCGGGAAAAAGTGGTCCATAAGCAGGGTCCGCCGGGCGGCCCCACCCCCCACGGGAAGGACGCCCGGCGGACCGGTCGGAACGATCGGCGTCCCGGCGTTTCAGCCGGTCGTATGCTCAGCCGATCTTCGGCTCAGCGGCTCAGTGGCTCGCCGTGCCCGCTCTTCAGCGCACGGCGTACGCGTCGTTGACGGTCTGGACGACGGAGTTGCCGTTCGCGTCGGTCAGTTCTGTCCGCAGGCTGACGGACTTGCCGGCCGCGTCCGCGTGGTCGACGGTCGCGGTCCAGCGGCCACCCTGGTGCGTGGTAGTGGCCGCGTGCCAGGTCTCGCCGCCGTCGTAGCTGAACGAGACCTTCGCGGCGGTGAGTTCAGCGGGGGTGTATCCGGCGTGCCCGGTCGCGGCGAGCCCGATCCGCTGACCGTTCTTCGCGGGCACCGTCTTCATCCCGTCGGTGGCCACGTCGTAGCGCGGAAAGAGCAGCGGGAGCCCCTGCGAGGCCACGTCCGGCTTCCGCCCGGAACGGAAGCTCCAGGTGGTCTCCGTCCGCGTGGACCGCTTCCAGACCGCCGCGGGCGAGCCGATCTTCGTGGTCATCAGGGTGAGTTCATAGGCGGCGTCCTCGGCGGGCACGGTGAAGACGCCGAACGGATAGCCGCTCTCGCCGACGACGTCACCCTCGCGCTTGAGTCGCATGTTGCCGATGTCACCGAACGAGCCCTGCTGGCCGACGTGTTCGGAGTCGGTCATGAAGGCGGGGGCGACACCGATGAGATGGTCCTGCCGTTCACCGGCGAGCGCCTCCTTTCCCTCGGCGTCGCGCGGCGCGCCGGGGACCAGCAGGCCCCGGTACCACTGCTCCGCCGTCGCCCGACCCGCCTGGTACATACGGGCGTTGCCGGTCATCAGCTCGCCCCACGGGAAGCTGGAGGAGAGCATCTTCTGCCAGACCGTGTCCCCCGCCGTGTAGTACTCGGTGCGCTTTCCGGGGGCGGCGACCAGGGCGAGGGAGGAGGCGCTGTAGGTCGCGCCGTAGGGGCGGGAGACGAGGAGCGTGTCGACGAAGTCGGCTGCCACGCCCATGGATTCATGAGTGGAGGCGACCGAGCCGAGCTTCTTGTCGCGGACCTTGTAGGTGCGGTCCGAGGTGAGCTGCCCCTTCTCCGGGAACGACAGGTTGTAGACGAACGGGCTGACGGCCGTGGCGGTCCAGGAGACCTCCGTCTTCCCCTTGCCGATGGCCGTCTTCAGCACGGCGGCCTCGTCGGCGCGCAGGCCGAGGACCGGCAGGGGCGCGGCCCCGTAGCCGAGGCCCGGCTGCCAGTCGCCGGCCGAGGGGCGGTGGACCAGGAGTGCCTTCGCCCCGGCGGCCTCGGCGGCCCGTGCCTGGGCCAGGACGCCCGAGGCGTCGTCGCCGACCTTCACCAGGGCGATCCGGTCCCTGGCTCCGGCGGCCTCCAGCTCGGCGGCGCTGCCCGCACCGGCGTCGACGACCTCGGCCCGGCCGGTGCCGTCCAGGTTGACCGAGCCCGTGGTTGCGGGCCTGGGGTGCAGAGCGGCTCCGCCGACCAGGGAGAACTTCTGGATCTGCGGGGCGTAGGCGCGCCAGAAGGAGGTGAACTCGAAGTCCCCGTCACGGGCCTTGCCCTGGACGTCGACCAGGTAGTCCTTGATGATCCCGGTGCCGGAGATGGATCCGGAGTGCAGCCAGGTGTCGTCCCAGGAGCGCCCGAACGCGAGGGTCGCGCCGCGCGTCTCGGCGGGCCGGTCCTCGGTCCGCACCTTCAGGCGGTGGGCCTTGCGGGCGTCGAGGACGAGGGTGGTGTCCTCGGTGACGTTCAGCTGGGGGCGGGCCAGGTAGCCGACGGACCCGACGAGCCGACCGGTCGGGTCGGCGGTGTCGGGCGTCGCGATGAAGCTGGAGACGAAGTAGGCGCCGGGCCGCACCTGGAAGGTCTGGTCGGTGGCGCCCTCGTTGAAACGGCGTTCGCCGGAGGCGGTGTCGGTGCCGATGAGGTCGAGGGAGGACACGCCGTCGGCGGGCTTCCCGGTGCGGTCGACGAGCTTGACGCGCAGAGTGACGGTCTCCGGCGCCACGTACAGGGAGAACGGGGTGGAGACCTTCACTCCCCCGGTGGCCGTGGCGAGGACACGGCCCGTGACATCGCCGTACTGGGCGGCGGCCAGCCGGGCCGCGGGGTCGAGGGCGAGCGGCACCTCGACGGTCTCCCCGGCGGGCACGGTGACGGAGGTGCGGCCGAGCGAGGCGATCCTGGAGCGGACGGACGAGCCGTCGTTGCCGGTGACCCCGGCGACCTTCAGCGACAGTTTCACCGGCTTGCCGCCGGTGTTGGTGTAGGGCACGGCGACGGTGGTGCGGTCGCTCTTGTTCTGCGGCCAGTTGAAGACGCCGCCCGGTACGGCCGGGGCTCCGGTCACAGGCGTACGCACGGCGCGGTCGACGTCGAGACGGCCGCCACCGGTCTCGCGTACGTCACCGGGGACGGCGCTGCTCGCCGAGGAGACGAGGGCCGCCTTGATCTGCTGGGCGGTCCAGTCGGGGTGACGCTGCTTCACCACGGCCGCCGCGCCCGCGACATGCGGGGTCGCCATCGACGTACCGGACATGGAGCGGTACGCCTGTGAGCCCCGGCCGCCCGCGGCGGCGGCGGAGATCGCGACGCCGGGCGCGGCGATCTCGGGCTTGAGGGTGTGCGAGACGATCGCGGGGCCGCGGCTGGAGAAGTTCGCGGTGGAGTCGTCGCGGTCGACCGCGCCCACGGTCAGGACGCCGGGGGCGCAGCCGGGCGAGGACACGGTGTTGAGGGACGGGCCGAGGTTCCCGGCGGCGACCACGAACAACGTGTCCTTGTTCTTGCCGAGTTCGGTGGCGGCCAGGCTCATCGGGTCGGTGCAGTCGGTGGGTTCGGCACTGCCGAGGCTCATGGAGACGACGTCGGCCTTGTTGTCGACGGCCCACTGCATGCCCGCGATGATCCAGGAGGCGGCACCGGAGCCGCTGTCGTTGAGGACCTTGCCGACCATCAGATCGGCGCCGGGCGCGACGCCCTTGTTCTTCCCGTCGCTCGCCGCGCCGGACCCGCCGACGGTGGAGGCGACATGGGTGCCGTGGCCCTGGACGTCGTCGGTGTCGGGTGAGTCGGTGAAGTTCTCCGACGCGGTGATCCGGCCCTGGAGGTCCGGGTGTTCGGCGTCGGCCCCGGTGTCCAGGACGGCGACCTTGGTGCCGGTGCCGTCGTAGCCGGCTGCCCAGGCGCGGTCCGCGCCGACCTGTTTCGTCGACTTGTCGAGACTGGCCTGAACCTTGCGGTCCAGCCAGAGCTTCTTGAGACCGGAGCCCGCACGGGAGCGAGGTGCGGTGAGGTCGGCCCAGAAATCGGTGGCGCGCTTCTTGTCCGCCGTGAGCGCCAGTCCGCCGATGATGTCGAGGGCCGCTCCGCGCTCGGCCCCGCGCGGGGTGACGAGGGTGCGGCGGGCGGTGTCGCCGGTGTAGGTGGCGATCAGCGGGACGGAGTCGGCGCGGCGGTCGTCGTACCCCTGGCGAATCAGCCCGGTGACGTTGAACAGCTCCTCGTCCACGGTGCCGGCGGCGAGCGCGGACACGGCGGACTCGGGGTAGACGTACAGGTCCGGGCCGGACTGCCGGGTCTGGACGAGGGGCACGCTGCCGTCCCCGCGGGGCAGCGCGGTGGCGGCGGGCGCGCCCGCCGCGTCCGTGGTCACCAGGACCTTGTCACCGGTGACGAGGGTCAGCGTGACGGGCTTCGGGTCCGTGGCGGCGGTGGCCGCGCTCCCGGTGATCGGTCTGTTCGCGTCTCGCCCGTCCGGTGGCGCGGCCACCGACGGCGCGATCACGGTGACGGCGAGGACGGCGGCGGTCGCCGTTCCGAGTGCCGTACGCGATATCGGGCGCATCGCTCTCCCCAGGTCATTCCGGAACGAAGCAGCCCAAGAGGCCGCATCCCGGAGGTTGTTGGTGCTGCGGTGGCGCCACAGTGGCAGAGGGGCCAGGGGTACGGGGGATGATGTGGGCGGCGGGTTTACGCCGTGGCCCTTTCCCGCCACGCGGACCCGCCGCAGGGGCGCCGCGATGCGCGATCAGCCACGTCCGGGAGGTCGGAGAATGCTGGGGGCCATTGGTCTCGACGAGAGACAGGAGACCGCGTACCGCGCGCTCGTCGCGGCGGGAGCCGCGGAGCTCACCGATCTCGCGCACCGGCTGGCGCTTCCGGAGGCGGACGCCGAACGCGTGCTGCGGCGGCTGGAGCAGCAGGGTCTCGCCGCCCAGTCCTCGGCCCGGCCCGGCCGCTGGGTGGCGGCGCCGCCCGGGGTGGCGCTCGGCGCGCTGCTGATCCAGCAGCGGCACGAGCTGGAGCAGGCGGAGCTGGCGTCCGCGCTGCTCGCCGAGGAGTACCGGGCCGAGGCGAGCGAACCGGCGGTGCACGATCTGGTGGAGGTGGTGACGGGGGCGAGCGCCGTCACCCAGCGTTTCCACCAGTTGCAGCTGGGTGCGGTGTCCGAGGTGTGCGCCCTGGTGACGGGGAAGCCGATCGCGGTGACCGGGATGGAGAACGAGTCCGAGGAGCGGGCCGCCTCGCGTGGGGTGAGCTACCGGGTGGTGGTCGAGCGCGAGGTGCTGTCGACGCCGTACGGGATCCTGGAGCTGTCGGCGGCGCTGAGCCGGGACGAGCGGTGCCGGGTGGTGGACCGGGTGCCGACGAAGCTGGTGGTGGCCGACGGGAGCCTCGCGATGGTCCCGCTGACCGGGCGGGGCGCGGAGCCCGCGGCCCTGGTGGTGCACGCCAGCGGTCTGCTGGAGTCCCTGATGGGCCTGTTCGAGGCGGTGTGGCGCGATGCCATGCCGTTGCGTCTCGGCGAGGGCGGCGGGGTCCGCGAGGACGGCGTCGGCCCGGATCCGACGGATCTGGAGATCCTGTCCCTGCTGCTGGCGGGGCTGACCGACGCCAGTGTGGCCAAGCAGCTGGACCTGGGGCTGCGGACCGTGCAGCGCCGGGTCAAGGGCCTGATGGAGCTGACCGGTGTCTCGACCCGGCTCCAGCTGGGCTGGCATGCGTACGAGCGTGGCTGGGTGGCCCGTACCGGCTCGCAGGCCTGAAGCCCGGGGGCCGCCCCCGCCGCATCGTCACCGCAGGTGGCCGGGGTGCGCTGGCGGGCGGAGCCGGCCACTCTCCGGCACGCTGGTCAGATGAGTGTGTGGCAGCTCGTCGCCGTCGGCCTGGTCATGCTGCTGGGTCTGGTCGGCGTACTGCTGCCGGGCGTGCCGGGGCAGGCGATCGTCTGGGCGGCGGTGCTGTGGTGGGCGCTCACCGATATGACCCCGGCGGCCTGGGGCATCCTGATCGGCGCGACGGGTCTGATGCTGCTGAACCAGGCCCTCAAACCGCTGCTGCCACCGCGCCGCCCGGGCGAGTCGGGGGCGCCCCGCCGGACGTTGATGATCGGCGGGGCCGCCGGGATCGTCGGGTTCTTCGTGGTGCCCGTGATGGGCGGGGTCCTCGGGTACGTGGGAGCCATCTTCGGGGCGGAGCGGTTGCGCCTGGGCAGCCGGGGCGCGGCCTGGACGTCGGTGCGCTCGGTGATGCGGGCGACGGGCTACGCGGTGCTGGTGGAGCTGTTCTGCTGCCTGCTGGTGGCGGGCGCCTGGCTGGGCGCGGTGCTCTGGGGCTGACCCGGCGGGGGCTCGGCGCCCCGGGTCAGCTCAGCGCCACCGCACCCGCCGTCTCCAGATGGCGTACGGCGTACGAGCGCCAGGGCCGCCACCGCTCCGCGCCCGGCGTCCCGTACGGGTCCACGTCCGGGTCGCCGAGCGCCCGTGTCCGGATCAGGGCGGCGGTGGAGCGGCCCATCCCGGGCAGCGCCAGCAGCGTCTCCTCCGCCGCGTCCCGGTCGGCCCCGGCGTCCAGCCGCAGCCGGCCGTCGGCGAGCGCGGTGGCCAGGGCCCGCAGGGCCGGGTCCTCGGCGGAACCGGCGAGCACGTCCGGCTCCGGGAACAGGTGGGTGAGCCCGCCGCAGGGCACGTCCAGCGCCTTCCCGTACCGCTCGACCAGCTCCCCGGCCTCCGCGCGCCCCACCAGGGTCCGCACCGCGGCCTCCTCCGGGTCCGCCGCGCCCGGCGAGCGCAGCCCGGGACGGGCGGCGACCAGCGGGGCGAGCCGGGGATCGGCGGCCAGCGCCTCGTCCACGGCGTAAGGGTCGGCGTCCAGGTCGAACAGGCGGCGCACCCGCTGGACGGCCGTGGTCAGGTCGCGCAGGTCGGTGAGCTGGATCCGGGCCTCCAGCCAGGGCCCGCCGGGCGAGGCCTCGTCGACCTCGGCGAGCCCGGAGCCGTACGGCAGCCGGAGGGTGCGCCGGTAAGTGCGGGAGCCGGGAGTCCCCGCCACCTCCTCGACCCGGGCGACCACCTCGGCGGCCAGCAGGTCGAACAGGGCGGCGGTGGCGTACGGGCCCCGGTGGGCGAGCCGCAGCGGGATCCCGGCCCGCAGTCCCTCGCGGCGTCCGCCCGCGAGTCCTGTGCCCGCTTCGGCGCGCAGAGCGCTGGGGGTGCGGGCGTAGATCTGCCGGATGGTGTCGTTGAACTGCCGCACGCTGGCGAACCCGGCGGCGAAGGCGATCTCGGTGACCGGCAGCAGGGTGGTCTGGAGGAGCACCCGGGCGGTGTGGGAGCGCTGGGCGCGGGCGAGCGCGACGGGTCCCGCGCCCAGCTCGGCGGTGAGCTGGCGCTGGACCTGCCGGGCGCTGTAGCCGAGCCGCCCGGCGAGTCCGGGGACGCCTTCGCGGTCGACGACGCCGTCGCCGATGAGGCGCATCGCCCGGCCGACGACGTCCGCGCGGACGTTCCACTCGGCGGAGCCGGGCACGGCGTCCGGGCGGCAGCGGCGGCAGGCCCGGAAACCGTCGGCCTGGGCCGCCGCCGCGGTCGGGTAGAAGCGCACGTTGGCGCGTTTGGGGGTGACGGCGGGGCAGCTGGGCCGGCAGTAGATGCCGGTGGTCACGACGGCGAAGAAGAACGCGCCGTCGAACCGTGCGTCGCGGCTGCTCACCGCCTCGTACCTGGTCCGTTCGTCCATCACACCGTCCAGTGTGCGGCAGCCGGGGCTGCCGCACTCGCGGAATTCGGACGTCGAACCCGTACGCCCCGCTACCGCACCCGGCCGCGCTTGGCCTGCATGGCAGCGCGCCCCTCCGCGCCCTTGCGCTTCCAGTCCCGCAGGATCTCGGCGCGTACTCGGGCATCGGTCTTGGCGACGATTCGCTGATTCTCGCGGATCAGCTTGCGGTAGCTCTCCAGCCGCCGTTCGGGCAGGATGCCGTCCTCCAGGGCGCCGAGGACGGCACACCCCGGCTCGGCCTCGTGGGCGCAGTCGTGGAACCGGCACTCCGCGGCCAGCTCCTCGATCTCGGAGAACACCTCCCCGACCCCGGTTTCGGCGTCGAAGAGACCGACGCCGCGCAGCCCGGGGGTGTCGATGAGGACGCCTCCCTGCGGCATGAGCAGGAGGTTGCGGGTCGTGGTGGTGTGCCGGCCCTTGCCGTCGACGTCACGGGCCGCCCGCACGTCCATCACGTCCTGGCCGAGCAGGGTGTTGGCCAGGGTGGACTTGCCCGCGCCGGAGATGCCCAGCAGCACGCTCGTACCGCCGGAGACGATGGCGCCGAAGACGTCGACCCCTTCGCCGGTGGTGGAGCTGACGGGCAGGACCTGGATGCCGGGGGCGATGGCCTCGATGTCCTGGACGAGGTGGGAGAGGGTGACCGCGTCGGGCACCAGGTCGGCCTTGGTCAGGACCACGATCGGCTGGGGCCGGTGCTCCCCGGCGGAGCCGTCGCCCAGCAGCGCGGCGCCCTCGGAGCTGGACAGGGCGAGCGCGAGGAACCGCTCGACCCGCCCGAGGTCCAGCTCGACGGCGAGCGAGACGCAGATGGCGATGTGGTCGATGTTGGTGGCGAGCACCTGGCCCTCGGACCGCTGCGAGGAGGTCGAGCGGACGAAGGCGGTACGGCGCGGCAGCAGCGTACGCACGAAGCGCGGGTCGCCGTCCGCGTCGAGCGCCGCCCAGTCGCCGGTGCAGATGATCCGCATCGGGTCACGCGGCACCACGAACGCGGTGTCGGCACGGACCGTGCCGTCGGCGGTGATCACGTCGCACTGCCCGCGGTCCACGCGCACGACCCGGCCGGGCACGAGCCCTTGCTCGGCGTACGGGGAGAAGGCCGCCGCCCAGTCCTCGTCCCAGCCGTACGGAGTCAGCGGGTGCGAGGAGGAGACAGTGGAGTCAGCGGAAGAAGAGAGGGAGGAAAGCGGGAAAGACAAGGGAAACCCTTCACAGGGTGGCCCCGGCACGCGCGCTCGGCGCGGATGAGAAGAGAAGTGGTCAGCCGGTGGCCACGGAGATGAGGATGATGCTCTTCCGGTTGTGGGCAGTGCCCATCGCAACGACGGTCATCAATGTCCTCACCTCCTGATTCCTCTGGTTCTCGGTCCCCGGAACGGGCTTCCGGAACGGGATCACCCTAGCCCGGCCTCCGGGAGCACCGTCAACCGATTTATCCGGAACCACGGTCGGGGGACGTTCGAGCGGGAACATTCGCGACAGATAGCCGTGATCTCCCTCGATCGGGTGATACGCATGCATTGGCCCCGGTCCGGGGCCGTTAGGGTGCCGAGCATGACCACACCCCAGGCCTCCTCCCTGACGTTCACCCCGGCCCAGTTGGGCACCCAGATCCTGATCGGCTGGAGCGGCCGGCAGCCCGACGCGGACCAGGACACCGCCTTCCTCCTCGCCTATTCGCTGGGCGACGGGCAGGACGGTCCGGTGGTCGGCCGCGAGGCCATGCGCGCCGCGCTGGAGCGTGCGGGCCTCCACGTCGGCGGTTCGATCCAGGACGCCGCCGAGAGCCCGGGCATCCAGGCGAAGCTCCTCGTCCAGGCGGGCCAGGCCGTGCTGACCCTGCCTCACCTGAGCGCGCAGTACCCGGCCCCCGCGGAGTGGCTGGCCGCCGCCCAGGCGCAGGGCCAGGTGTACGGGATGTTCGCCACGGCCCCGTGGCCGGAGGCGGTTCCCGGGCAGCCGGTCAGCGAGGACCGGTTGCGCGCCTTCGCCGCCGACGAGGAAGTCGTCCGCACCGCCGCCCACTGTCTGCTCCCGGTCCGCTCCCTGGGCTGAGGAACCTCACCGCCCCGCGTACGACGAGGCCCACCACCCCCCGTGGAGTGGTGGGCCTCGTCGTGTACGCGATGCCGTGCCGAACGAGAACGGGCGGCCCGAGGAGGATCCTCGGGCCGCCCGCGCCGACTGCGTCAGGCCGTGGTGCGTCAGTTGTTGCCGACGCCGTTGCCCGAGAGGACCGGGATGTCGTCCAGGATGTGCGACAGCGGCTCGTCGCCCTTGGCCTGGGTGGAGTTGTCGGCGCACTGCTGGTTCTGCGGGTTGGACAGGACGTTGATGTCCTGGACCGCGATCGGCACGACGCCGACGAGCGAGCCGACGTTCGCCTTGAGGGGCAGGCCGACGCAGAGCTTGTTCAGGGTGCCCTGAACGAGCTGGTTCTGCGGGCTCCAGTCGCCCTCCGTCTCCGCGTTGCCGATCTCCGACTCGGCACCGTTCCCGTTGAGGGTGGTGGTGCCGCCGTCGTTGCCGATCGCCATGGCCGTGGGAGCCGCGACTGCGGACAGACCGAGCAGGGACACGGCCACTGCAGCGCCGGCCATCATCTTCTTCATCAACTTCACCTTTCGGAGCGTCCCGTTGTGGAACGTACTGATCAACTGCCGCTGCCCCTGATCGGTTGCGCAGTACCACTCATATGGGTTCGTTCCGGCGCAAGGTCGACGCTTCTGGTTGCTTTCAGGGCGTCTCAGGCCCGGGGGCCTGGTCCGCGGTGCGCGCCGCCGGTACGAATCCACCGCGGCGGGGGGCCGGGTCCTGGTGCGGTTCCGCCAGGGGGTGGCCGCCGCCGGCCGCCCGCCATTCGGCGACGAGCCGGTCGTAGATCGGTGTGCCGCCGCCCGGCGCGGGCCGCCGTTCGGCGCTCTGCGGGGTCTGACTGTCGTACGGATCCATGCTGATGCCCTACCCGGCCCGGCAGGGTCCGTCAGCCGGGGTTACGGCATCCGGCCCAACCGGTTGACCCGACCCGGGACATCGGCACGAGACGAAAGCGTGTCCGCCGGCTCAGGGCCCGGCCATGATCCGCCGGACACGCCGGAGGGGCCGGCCCTTCCGGTGCGGCGAGGAACGGTCGCCGTACGGATGGGCCGGCCCCAGATGGTCACCGGGAGCGGACCGGGGTCACGCGGTCTCAGCTGTTGCCGGCGCCGTTGCCCGAGAGGATCGGGATGTCGTTCAGCAGGTGCGACAGAGCCTCGTCACCCTTGGCCTGGGTGGAGTTCTCGGTGCACTGCTGGTTCTGCGGGGAGGACAGGACGTTGATGTCCTGGACGGAGATCGGCACGACGCCCAGCAGCGAGCCGACGTTCGCCTTGGCCGGGAGGGCGATGCAGGGCTTGTTCAGCGAGCCCTGGATGAGGGCGAACTGCGGGCTCCAGTCGCCGTGGGTCTCGGAGTTGCCGTAGGCCTGCGAGGCGCCGTTGCCGTTGACCGTGGTGGTGCCGCCGTCGTTGGCGATGGCCATGGCGGACGGGGCGGCCGCGGCCGAGACGCCGACGATGGAGACGGCGACGGCCGCCGAGGACATGATCTTCTTGAACATGGAAGAGCCCTTCTCGAAGTGATGCGTATCAGGCGGAGAAGCCTGGGGAGATGGTCGTGGTGCGGCGGTCAGCCGCCGAGGGGAACACCGCCGAGCAGCGGGGCCGCGCCCTCGACCGCACCGGTTGCCTGGCCCGCCAGCTTGCCGACCGTGCCGTCCTCCGAGAGCGTCTCGGTGGTCTCGGCGGCCGTGTCCACCAGCGGGTCCACGACCTGCGGGGCGCTGGCCATCACCTGGTTGAGGCCGCTGTCGAGGCTGAAGTTGGGGGCCGTGGGCGTGGGAGCCGCGAAGGCGGGAGCGGCCGTTCCGAGGGCAGCCATGGAACCGACAACGAGGGCGGCGGTCTTCGCGTACTTCACTTTTCTGGTTCCCTTCTGCGCGGCGTCTGCTTCGGTCACGTCTCCGTGCCGCACACAAGCTTTCTTTACCTGTGACTTCTGCCGCTTTCCCACTGATCAACGATCAGCCCGCTTCCGGGAAACTGTGGGGCGCGGAATTTCTCCGACGCCGTCCACGAAAAGACCCCGGACGGCATGTGCCGTCCGGGGCCCACCGACTGCGGACCGGGAAGCCCGGCCGGCCGGGGAGTTACTGGTTGATACAGGTGTTGCCGAACGCCGGGTTCAGTACACCGATCACGTTGACGGTGTTGCCGCAGACGTTGACCGGAATGTGGATCGGGGCCTGGAGGATATTGCCCGACAGCACGCCCGGGGAGTGGGCGGCAATGGCTTCGGCGCCCGAGTCGGCCATGGCCGGCGCGGCGACGCCCATCGCCATGAACGTACCGGCGGCGACAGCGGCAACCTTGGTGAACTTCACTTTTCTTCCCTTTCCTCGGCGGAGTCCGGGTGCGGTCACGACTGTCGTGCCCCGCCCGAGCCGGATACTGAATCGCTCACGACTCCCGCACTGTCCTACGTAACGATGAACACCCGGAATCGGAACTGTTCGTCGGACGGATTTCTGGATATCCCCCCGAATGCCGCAGTCGCGTCCCGGCAGAGCAACGGGCCCGGGCCGCTCGGTGGAGGAACGCCGAGGGCCCGGGCCCGAGTAGGGCGGCTGCGGGTCAGTTGTTGCCGACGCCGTTGCCGGAGAGGATCGGGATGTCCTCCAGGATGTGCGACAGCGCCTCGTCACCCTTGGCCTGGGTGGAGTTCTCGGTGCACTGCTGGTTCTGCGGGGAGGACAGGACGTTGATGTCCTGGACCGCGACCGGCACGAGGCCGATGAGGGAACCGACGTTCGCCTTGGCCGGGAGGGCGATGCAGGGCTTGTTCAGCGAGCCCTGGACGAGCGCGAACTGCGGGCTCCAGTCACCGTGGGTCTCGGAGTTGCCGTACGCCTGCGAGGCGCCGTTGCCGTTGACCGTGGTGGTGCCGCCGTCGTTGGCGATGGCCATGGCCTGCGTCGCGCCGAGACCGAGGATGGAGGCGGCGACAGCGCCCGTAGCCAGAACCTTCTTGATCACGATTAGCCCTTCTCGTACTGGTTGCCCCGTGGCGGAGCCCCCTGGTCAACTCGCCACACGCCATGAGGTTCCGCCCCTTCACCCGAATGCCGGACACGAGAGGGCTCCCCGCCGCCCTCCGTACGGTCGTTTTCGTAGGGCAGCCCGTTCGTGAAGGAATTGCACAGGCCCCCTCCGACACATTTCGCCCGAACGAGTGGGCGAGCGGCGGCGCCCGTGACGCCGCGCGGCCGCCGCGGCGGATACCCGAGTGCCGTCAACACCGCCGAAGAATAGCGCAGTTGAGGGCGAATCGTTTTTCTTGTTCCGTGACCCGGGATCGGCGGGATACAGCGATGCCACCCGTTCGGGTGATTACACATTTTCCACGCAACTCCAAGTTTCCCGCGTGACGTCTGTGTCGTTATGGCAGTCGTCCAGCGCGCACGTCTTCACCACTTTCACCATGGCTTCCCGCCGGACCCGGCTGTGCAGCGGCTCCGCCCGATGGCTGCCCGTTGGTCCGCGCGCGAAGCACCCACGCGATGTCCTCGCGAATGTCCTCAGAAAGGGCAAGTAATGCGACAGGTTTTGAACAGAAGCATGATCGTCATGGCGGCCGCATCGGGCCTCCTGGCAGCCGTGGGCGGCACCGCGCACGCCGACGCGTCGGCCGAGGGCGCGGCCGTCGGTTCGCCGGGGGTCGGTTCGGGCAACGCCGTACAGGTGCCGGTGCACGTCCCGGTCAATGTGTGCGGCAACACCGTCAATGTGATCGCTCTGCTGAACCCGGCCTTCGGCAACAAGTGCGTGAACGCCGATGGCCCGAAGCACGAACACCCGCCGGTGGACGAGCCCCCGGTCGACGAGCCGCCCGTGGACGAGCCCCCGGTCGACGAACCGCCCGTGGACGAGCCGCCGGTGGACGAGCCGCCGGTGGACGAGCCGCCCGTGGACGAGCCCCCGGTCGACGAACCGCCCGTGGACGAGCCGCCCGTCGACGAGCCGCCGGTCAACGAACCGCCCGTGGACGAGCCCCCGGTGGACCAGCCGCCCGTCGACGAGCCGCCGACCGACACGCCCGGAACCGACACTCCCGGCTCGGACATGCCCGGGTCCGACACGCCCGGGTCCAACACCCCGGACGCGCACCTGGCCGACACCGGCGCCGCCGACCTGGGCCTGGCCGCCGGCGCGAGTGCCGCGCTCCTGCTCGGCGGTGCGGTGCTGATGCGCCGCACCCGCGACGCGCGGGACTGATAGAGCTCCTGCGGGAGAACAAGGTCCGGCCGGACAGCGGGGACTGTCCGGCCGGACCTTCCGCGTGTGCGGCGGCCCGTTCACCGGGAAGGCGGGGGCGGGAACGACAAGCCGGGGACGTGGCAGCAGCGTTACGCATCGGGGTGATCGGCGGCAGCATCGCGGGGTGCGGGGCGGCCGTCGCGGGCTCGACCCCGTGCACCTGGGGTCTGCTGTGGCGGTCGTTGCGCGCGAGCGCCGAAGCCGCGCGTTGTCTCCGCGGCGAGCCGGTGACCTCCGTCCGGGCGGACGCGGCCGGGCAGGCGGTGATCACCTCCGCGCGAGGCGATGAGCCGTACGACATGGTCGTGGGCGCCGAGCCCGGACCATACGTTCAGGAGCTGGCGCGGGAGCACTCTCCGGCGGCCTGGGCGGACATCGTCGCGCGGGCGGCCGTCGGGCGACGGCCTGCCACCCGGTCGCCGGTGTGCAGGCTCCCCGGGTCGCCCGCCCGCCCCTGCTGCTGGCCGGGGACGCGGCCGGGGTGACCAGGCCGCACACCGCGACCGGCGCGGTCAAGGCGTTGCAGGACGCCCTCTGCCTGGAGCGGGTTCTGCGGGCGGGGCCGGATCTGTCGACGGCTCGGGAGCGGTACGCAGACGAACGCTCGGCGTCGGGAGCCCAGTCGGTGGAGCTGGGCCGCCGGATGGGACGCGCTCCGGTCGAGGAGGTCCCCGGCTGGCCGGCCATGGGGCAGGACGAAGTGGACGTCTGGTTCCGCGCGGTGCCGGCCGGGACGTGGCACTACCTCTACGAGGAGCCCGGGCAGGCCGCCGAGGCCACGCCTCCAAGCCCGGAGGCGGCCGTCGGCCGCTCAGGCGGATCCGCGCGAACCGCCCTCAGCGCGCGATGCGTTCGAAGACCGCGGCCAGGCCCTGGCCGCCGCCGATGCACATCGTCTCCAGGCCGTACCGGGCGTCGCGGCGGTGGAGTTCGCGGGTGAGGGTGGCGAGGATGCGGGCTCCGGTGGCGCCGACCGGGTGGCCCAGCGAGATGCCCGAACCGTTGACGTTGATCCGCTGCTCGTGGTCCTTCTCGCCGAGGCCCAACTCCCGTGTGCAGGCGAGCACCTGGGCGGCGAACGCCTCGTTCAGCTCGATCAGGTCCAGGTCGGCGAGGGCGAGGCCCGCCCGGTCGAGGGCGGTGCGGGTGGCGGCGACGGGGGCGATGCCCATAGTGGCGGCGGGCACCCCGGCGCGGGCGAAGGAGACGAGGCGGACGAGCGGGGTGAGGCCGAGGCGTTCGGCGGTCTCGGCGCTGGTCACCAGGCAGGCGGCGGCCGCGTCGTTCTGGCCGCTGGCGTTGCCCGCGGTGACGGTGGCTTCCGGGTCGGACTTCGCCATCACGGGCCGAAGGGCGGCGAGTTGCTCGGCCGTCGTGTCGGGGCGGGGGTGTTCGTCGGCGGTGACGATCGTCTCGCCCTTGCGGGTGCGCACGGTGACGGGAACGGTCTCCGCGTCGTAGCGGCCCTCGGCGGCGGCGCGGGCGGCCCGCGCTTGCGAACGCAGCGCCAGGGCGTCCTGGTCGGCGCGGCCGATGCCGTACTCGCGGCGCAGGTTCTCCGCCGTCTCGATCATGCCGCCGGGGACCGGATGGTTGACGCCTCCGGCGGTCACGCGGCCCCGGGCGAGGGCGTCGTGGAGCTGGAGGCCGGGGCCCTTGATTCCCCAGCGTCCGTCGTGGGTGTAGTAGGGGGCGGCGCTCATCACGTCGACGCCGCCCGCGATCACGACGTCGCTGAACCCGGCCCGGACCTGCATCGCCGCGTCCAGCACCGCCTGGAGCCCGGAGCCGCAACGGCGGTCGATCTGGGAGCCGGTGACCGTGGTGGGCAGTCCGGCGTCCAGGGCGGCGACCCGGCCGATGGCGGGGGCCTCGCTGGTCGGGTAGGCGTGCCCGAGGATCACCTCGTCGATCCGGTCGGGATCGATACCGGTGCGGGTGACGATCTCCGCGATGACGCGTGCGGCCAGCGCGGCCGGGGTCTGCTGGGCGAACGCCCCGCCGAACCGGCCGATGGGGGTGCGCAGGGGTTCGCAGATGACGACGTCGAGCGGCACGGGGGGCCTTTCCTGGGGGTCGGGGCGGGGAAACCGGGGCGTGTTGCGGCGGGCGAGTGGTGCGGTGGGACGACCTTCGCATCCGGCACTGAGTCGGTCCAATATCGAATCCCCACCGGACTGAGAGGCCGCACGTCTCAATCGAGCGTACGCACGGGTGTCGGCAGCGCTTCCTCCGCCACGGCGAGCACCGCGCGCAGGGCGGCGGAGGGGTTGTCGGCGCGCCAGGCCAGCGCGGCGCGGAGGCGGACGGTCGGACCGGCGAGGGGGCGGTAGACCAGGCCGTTCTGCTGGATGTGCTGGACGGAGGTGACCGTGAGGGTGACGCCGACCCCGGCGGCGACCAGGGCGAGGATCGTGTACGAGTCGGGGGCCTCCTGGACGATGCGCGGGGTGAATCCGGCGCCCTCGCAGGCCTCGGTCATGGCGTCGCGGACGGTGGAGCCGGAGTTGGCGGGGAAGGAGACGAACGGTTCGCCGGCGAGCACGGCGAGCGGCACGGCCTCCCGTCGGGCGAGCGGGTGGTCGGAGGGCAGGGCGCAGACCAGCTCCTCCTCGTCGATCACCCGGTGGGCGACGCCTGGGCGGGTCACCGGGAGCCGGACGAAGCCGAGGTCGAGCGAGCCGTCGGCGACCCGCGACACGGCGGTGTTGGCGTACGTCTGGCCGGTCATGACGAGTTCGAGACCGGGGTGGGCGGCGCGCACGGCCCGGGTGAGCCGGGGCAGCGTCTCGTGGCTGGAGGCCCCGGCGAAGCCGATGGTGACCCGGCCGTACTCGCCGATCCCCGCCGATCTGGCCGCCCGGACGGCGGTGTCCAGATCGTCCAGAACGGTCCGTACGGGTTCGAGGAAGGACTCCCCCGCGCTGGTGAGCCGGACCGAGCGGGTGTTGCGGTGGAAGAGCTGGACGCCGAGCTCCTTCTCCAGCTGTCGGATCTGCTGGCTCAGCGGAGGCTGGGCCATCTGGAGCCGCTTGGCGGCGCGGCCGAAGTGCAGCTCCTCGGCGACGGCGAGGAAGGCGTTGAGGTGGCGTAGTTCCATAGTGATACTCCTGGCGTCTCGATCCGACCCTAATTCGGTATTGGACAGCCATCAATGGTGCTGACACCGTGGGGGTGGCGCATACGGAGGGTGAGGGGCACGGTGGAGCGGACGGCCGGGGCGGGCGGAGTGGCCGGCAAGGTCATGTCGATGCGGGAGGCCGTCGCCGCCTTCGTCCGGGACGGGGACACCGTGAGCCTGGAGGGGTTCACCCACCTCATCCCGACCGCCGCCGGGCACGAGATCATCCGGCAGGGCCGCCGGGATCTCACGGTCGTCCGGATGACGGCGGACATCGTGGTGGACCAGATGCTGGCCGCCGGCTGCGTGACGCGGCTGGTCTCCTCGTTCGTGGGCAACTCCTCCGCCGGTTCGCTCGGTGGGCTGCGGCGGCGCGTCGAGCACGCCGATCCGGAGCCGCTGGCCTTCGAGGAGTACAGCCACTACGGGATGGTGTGCCGGTATCTCGCCGGTGCGCAGCGGCTGCCCTTCCATCCCCTGCGCAGTTACGCGGGCAGCGACCTGCCTTCGGTCAACCCCGGTATTCGCAAGGTCACTTCGCCCTACCCGGCCGCCGACGGCTCGACCGAGGAGATCTACGTCGTACCGCCCGTCCACCCGGACGTGACGTTCATCCACGCCCAGCGTGCCGACCGCCGGGGCAACACCCAGATCTGGGGTCTGACCGGGGTCCAGGCCGAGGCGGTGTACGCGGCGAGGAAGGCGGTCGTGGTGGTGGAGGAACTGGTGACGGACGAGGTGGTCCGCGCGGATCCGAACCGCACCCTCGTCCCCGCCCACGCGGTGGACGCGGTGGTCCTCTGCCCGCGCGGGGCGCACCCCTCGTTCGCGCAGGGCTACTACGACCGGGACAACGCCTTCTACCGGGCGTGGTCCGCGATCAGCAGGGACCCGGCGCGGTTGCGGAGCTGGCTGGAGGAGTGGGTGTACGGGACCGCCGACCATGCCGCGTACGTGGCGAAGCTGGGCGAGGAGCTCTGGGCGGGGCTGGCGGTCGGCGAGGCGCCGAGCGGCTCGGTGGACTACGGGAGGCGGCTGTGAGCGACCACCTCGCGGGCGCCGCGCGGCCCGTCACCTCCTCCGAGCTGCTCTCCGTCGTCGCCGCGCGCGAACTGGCCGGGCGGCGGACCGTGTTCGCGGGGATCGGGCTGCCGACGCTCGCGACCGAGCTGGCGCGGCTGACCGTCGCTCCGGGCATCGAGGTGGTGTACGAGTCCGGGGTCTGCGGGGCGCACCCCTCCCATCTGCCGGAGACCATCGCGGACGCCGTCCTCATCACGGGGGCCGAGGCGGTGGTGTCCATGGCCACGCTGTTCGGCTCGGTGCTCCAGGGCGGGCACATCGACGTGGGCTTCCTGGGGGCCGCGCAGATCGACCGGTGGGGCAACCTCAACACCTCGGTGATCGGGGAGTGGACGAGCCCGTCGGTCCGGCTGCCGGGTTCCGGTGGTGCGGTGGAGGTGATGGCCAACGCCCGGGAGGTGTTCGTCGTGATGCGCCGCCACACCCCGCGCTCCTTCGCGGACGTGCTGGACTTCTGTACGACGCCGGGGCCCGACCGGGCGCTCGCGGACGGCATCCGTCCGCTGGGCGCCGGGGTCACCCGGGTCATCACCGAGCTGGGCGTCCTCGCCCGGGCCGGCGTCGGGGACGAGCTGCGGCTGGTCGCCGTGCATCCCGGGGTGAGCGTCGAGCGGGTGCGGGCCGCGACCGGCTGGGAGCTGGAGATCGCGGACCGGCTCGCGACGACGGCCCCGCCGACCTCCGCGGAGCTGGGGCTCCTGCGCGACGATGTCGACCCGAACCGTGTCTACCTCCGCTGAAGGGGCCGTAACTGCCATGCGTATCAGGATCGTCGGAGCCGGGGCCATGGGCCGGGGCATCGCCCAGTGGGCGGCGAGCGCGGGACACACCGTGGAGCTGGGTGACGTACGGCCGGAGGCGGTGACGGAGGCCCTGGACTTCGTCGCGTCGATGCTGGACCGGGCGGTCGCGAAGGGCCGGACGACCGCCGCCGACCGGGACGCGGCGGTGGCCCGGCTGGTGCCGCTCGCCGAGCCGTGGGCGGCGGGCCCGGACGTGGAACTGGTGATCGAGGCGGTCCGGGAGGACCTGGAGACCAAGGCCGAGGTGTTCGGGAGGCTGGAGCGGGCGCTGCCCGCCTCCGCCGTCTTCGCGACGAACACCTCGTCGCTGTCGGTGACCCGGATCGCGGCGACGCTCCAGGACCCGTCGCGCCTGGCCGGGCTGCACTTCTTCAACCCGGTGCCGCTGATGCGGATCGTCGAGGTGGTGCCGGGCGCGGCCACCCGCCCGGAGATCCCGGTCCTGCTCACCGAGCTGGTGGAGGGCTGCGGGCACCGGGCGGTGACCGTCGCCGACACCCCCGGTTTCCTGGTCAACCACGCCGGTCGCGGGCTGGTGACCGAGGCGCTGGCGCTGCTGGAGGAGTCGGTGGCGGACCCGGCGGAGACCGACCGGATCGCCCGGGACGTACTGGGGCTGCGCATGGGCCCCTTCGAGCTGATGGACCTGACCGGTCTCGACGTGACGGCCGCGGTGATCGACTCGATCTGGCAGGGCTTCCGGTACGAGGACCGGCTGCGCCCGTCCTTCCTGACCCCGAACCGGGTGGTGGCGGGGCTGCACGGCCGCAAGACGGGCCGGGGCTGGTACGCGTACGGCGACGGGGCGTATGGCCCCGCCCCGGAGAGCCCGGTCACCGGGGACGCGGATCGCCCGGTGTTCCTGGCTTCGGCCGGGCGGCCGGAGACGGTGGCGTACGAGGAGGAGCTGGCGGCGTCCCTGGAGGCGGCGGGGGTCCGCGTCGAGCGGGGTGCGGGGCCGTCGGCGGAGGCCGTGGTGCTGGTGCCCGTCTGGGGGACGCCGGTGTCGGCGGCGGTCGCGGAGGGCGGACTGCCCGGGGAGCGTACGTTCGGCGTGGAGGTGCTGCCTGCCGCGGGGCGGCGGCGGGTCCTGGCCGTGACGGCGGCCGGCGATCCGGCGGCCGCCCGGGACACGCGGGCGGTGCTGGCACGGGCGGCCGGGGGCGAGGAACCGTACGGGGTGTCGGTGGTGCGGGACACCGCGGGCTCGGTCGCGCAGCGGCTGCTGTCCTCCGTCGTCGGGGTCGGCTGCTCGATCGCGGAACGCTCGCCGGCCGCGCCCGCCGACATCGATCTCGCGGTGACCACGGGCCTCGGCTATCCGGCCGGGCCGCTGGCGTGGGGCGAGCGGATCGGGGCCGTACGGATGCTGGCGCTCCAGCGGGCGCTGCACGCGTCGACCGGCGACCAGCGCCACCGGCCGACGCGGTGGGTCACGGAGCGGGCCGCCCTGGGTCTCGCACTGACCGATCCGGGGACGTCTCCGGCGGACTGCCTGGGGTGAACCCGGCGGTTCGGGTGACCGATTCGTACAAGACGGCGGCGGTGCCGCGTGCCTACGGTCGGGGCATGACTCCTCGACTCGACGCCATCAGCATCATCACCTCCGACCTCGCGGCCTCGCTCGCCTTCTACCGGCGGCTCGGCCTCGACATCCCCGAAGGTGCGGAGTCCGCGCCCCATGTCGAAGTGACCCTGCCGGGCGGGCAGCGACTGCTGTGGGACACGGAGGAGGTCATCGCGTCGTTCGACCCGGAGTGGCAGCGCCCGGCGGGCGGGGGTGAGCGGGTCGCCCTGGCGTTCGTCTGCGACAGTCCGGAGGAGGTGGACTCGTTGTACACGGAGCTGGTCGACGCCGGGTACACCGGGCATCTGAAGCCGTGGGACGCGGTGTGGGGACAGCGTTACGCGGTGGTGCTGGACCCGGACGGGTGCGGGGTGTCGCTGTTCGCCTCCGGGTCGCCCGCCGAGAAGTAGGCCCCGAGGGTCGTGCCGGCCAGGTCGCGCATCTCCCGGGCCAGGTGTGCCTGGTCGGTGCAGCCCGCCGCGCAGGCCGCATCGGCGTAGGGCAGACCGGCCCGGACGAGGGCCAGGGCGCGTTGCAGGCGGAGGATCCGGGCCAGGGTCTTCGGGCCGTAGCCGAAGGCGGCCAGGGAGCGGCGGTGCAGTTGGCGGGCGCCGAGGCCGACCTCGGCGGCCGTCGACGCCACGCTCCTGCCGCGCCGCAGCCCGTCCGCGACGGCCGACGTGAGCGGGTCCGGCGGTCCGGTGTCGGCGGACCTGGCGAGCGCGAACTCCTCCAGGGCGGCGGCGGGGTCGGCGCACCCGGCGATCCGTTCGGTGAGCGCCGCGACGGCTCCGCGGGGCCAGAGTTCGGCCAGGTCGACCCGGTGGTCGCGCAGTTCGTGCGCCGGTACGCCGAGGAGTACGGGGGCGGTGCCGGGCCCGAACCGGATCGCGGCGCAGGAGCCCCGGTCGCGCGGGTCGACCTCGAACGCGTGGGTGTCGGGACCGGCGACGACCAGGCGGCCGGCGGTCCAGATCAGGTCCATGCAGCCGTCGGGGAGCACGGACCGGGCGGGCTGCCCGGGGCCCTGCGGGACGTCCAGGGTCCAGACGACGGCCCCGTCCAGCCGGGAGGGCCGCTCCTGGTAGCGCTGGTGTCGCCGGGGCATGCCTCCACGCTAGCGCGGTCAGCGGGCGGGCGGTTCCCTGAAGTCGGTGGGCCCCCTCGCCCCCCTCGTCTCCCTGGGTTCTCTGGTCTCTCCCGTCTCTCTGGCTTCTCTGGTCTCCCTGGGTTCCTTCGCGTCCTTGGGCTCCTTCTCCCAGGTCGCGTGCAGCCGCGACTTCACGTCGTCGGGCGGCAGGAAGCGGGACCAGCGCTCGGGGAACTCGGAGGGCATGTACGCCGGACCGTCGTCCTCGTCGTCATCGTCGTCCGTGCCGTCGTAGGCGGCCGAGCGGGTGCGGGCGACGAACTCGGCGGCCTGCGCGGCCCGGACGCGTTCCGTGGCCTCGCGGGCGGCCGCCGTGGCGAGCGAGGGCCACACCCGGTCGATGGCCGCGTTGACCGCGGCGCCGACCAGAACCGCGAAGGCGGAGATGCCGATCCACAGCAGGACGGCGATCGGCGCCGCCAGGGAGCCGTAGATGGTCGGGCCCTCGACCGTGTTGGTCAGATAGATCCGGAGCAGGAAGCTGCCGAGGACCCACATGCCGAGCGCCACCAGCGCCCCGGGAACGTCCTCGATCCAGGGCGAACGGACCGGCACGGACACGTGGTAGAGCGTCGTGAGGAACGCGATGGTCAGCACTATCACGAGCGGCCAGTACAGGACGGCTATGACCTCGGTGCCCCAGGGCACGAACTCGACCACCCGGTCCGGGCCGACGACCAGCAGCGGCAGCACCACCGCGCCGAGCAGCAGGGCGACGACGTACAGCAGGAAGGCGAGCAGCCGGGTCTTGACGATGCCGCGGTGGCCGTCGAGGCCGTACATGACGGTGATGGTGTCGATGAAGACGTTCACCGCGCGGGAGCCGGACCACAGGGCGATGGCGAAACCGATGGAGATGACGTCGGGGCGGGCCCCGGTCGTGACGTCGGCGAGCAGCGGTTTGGCGAAGTCGTTGACCCCGCGCTCGGACAGCACCGTCTCGGCGGCGGAGAGGATGTTGCGCTCGATGGAGGCGACCGTGGTGGTGGCCGTCCACTCGTCCACGTAACCGAGCAGTCCGATCATGCCGAGCAGCAGCGGGGGCAGCGAGAGCAGGGTGAAGAACGCCGCCTCGGCCGCGAGGCCCAGAATGCGGTATTCGATGCACGAGTTGACGGTGTCCTTGAGCAAGTGCCACGCCATCCGTCGTTTGGAGACGTTGCGGTAGAGCACTCGCGCCCGGTGGAGCCGGCCCGGTGGCCGTTCGGGTGTTTCCTTTGCTGCCTGCACCTCCTTACCGTATCGGCATGGCAGCCACCACCCACACCGTGACCAATCAGGTTCCGCCGCTGGTCGGCCACGACGTCTTCGCCACCGACCGGGTTCTGTCGGAGGCCGTCGAGCGGCACGTCGAGCCCGGAGTCCTGCCCGTGGCACTGGAGGAGCTCGGCGAGCTCGGCCGGGCCGCGGGCTCCGCCCAGGCCCAGGAGTGGGGTGTGCAGGCGAACGCCCATCCGCCCGTTCTGCTGACCCACGACCGTTATGGGCATCGTGTCGACGAGGTGGAGTTCCATCCGGCCTGGCACCGGTTGCTGGGGCATGCCGTCTCCGCCGGGCTGACCGACGCCTGGGGGCGGCCGGCCGGTCATGTCCGGCGTGCGGCCGGGTTCCTGGTGTGGTCGCAGGCCGAGGCGGGGCACGGCTGCCCGCTGTCGATGACGCATGCCGCGGTGCCCGCGCTGCGCACCGATCCGGCGCTGGCCGCCGCGTGGGAGCCGCTGCTCACCTCGCACACGTACGTGGAGGGGCTGCGGAACCCGAGCGAGAAGGCCGGGGTGCTCCTGGGGATGGGCATGACGGAGAAGCAGGGCGGCAGCGACGTGCGGTCCAACACGACCCGGGCCGAGCCGCTGTCCGGCGAGGGCGCGTATCTGCTCACCGGGCACAAGTGGTTCTGTTCGGCGCCGATGTCGGACGGCTTCCTGGTGCTGGCGCAGGCGCCGGGCGGACTGAGCTGTTTCCTGCTGCCGCGGGTGCTCCCGGACGGGGCGCGCAACGTGTTCCTGATCCAGCGGCTGAAGGACAAGCTGGGCAACCGGTCCAACGCGTCCGCCGAGGTCGAGTTCGACGGAACGTGGGCCCGCCTCGTCGGCGAGGAGGGGCGCGGGGTGCGCACCATCATCGAGATGGTGGCGGCCACCCGGCTGGACTGCGTGGTGGGTTCGGCGGCGCTGATGCGGCAGGCGGTGGCCCGGGCGGTCCACCACTGCACGTACCGGAGCGCGTTCGGCGGGCAGCTGATCGACAAGCCGCTGATGCGCAACGTCCTGGCGGATCTGGCGCTGGAGTCGGAGGCGGCGACCGTGCTGGCGATGCGGCTGGCGGCGGCGTACGACGCGGACACCGAGGCGGAGCGGGCCTTCCTGCGGCTCGCCCTGCCCGCCGCGAAGTTCTGGGTCACCAAGCGCTGCACCGCTGTGGTGGGCGAGGCGTTGGAGTGCCTGGGCGGCAACGGGTACGTCGAGGAGTCGGGGATGCCCCGACTGCTGCGGGAGGCCCCGCTCAACTCCATCTGGGAGGGCTCGGGAAACGTCCAGGCGCTGGATGTGCTGCGGGTGCTCCAGCGGGAGCCGCAGGCGCTGGACGCGTTCCTGCGGGAGGTCGGGCAGGCGCGGGGGGCGGATCACCGGCTGGACGCGGCGATCAAGGGGCTGCTGACGGAGCTGGCCGATCTGGACGGTATCGAGGGGCGGGCGCGGCGGCTGGTGGAGCGGTTCGCGCTGGTGCTCCAGGGGGCGCTGCTGGTGCGCTGGGCTCCGCCGGTGGTGGCCGACGCGTTCTGTGCCGCGCGGCTCGGCGGGGACGGGGGCGCGGTGTTCGGGACGCTGCCGCACAGTCTGGATCTGGCGTCGGTGGTGGCCCGGGCCCGGCCTTCGGTGGCGTAGCGGCGGGGAAGCGACGGAGGGTGGTGCTGCGCCGACACGGCACCACCCTCCATGCTCATGCGACACCACGCGACCGGGAAACCCCGGCGCCCAGTGTCTCTGCCACTCTTGTACGGACCCGCAGGGCATCGCCAGAGTTGCAAAGGGTTGCAACCATTGTGTGGACTGCTCGGTGGCCCGGCGGGGGTGACCGGCAGGATGGGCCGGGCCGGGGCCGGGAAGCGTTCGGGGGGAACGGGGACCATGACGGAGACAGGTTCAGCGGGGGTGCTGCGGGTGACGGGCCAGGGGGCGGACCGCCAGGCCACCCGGTTGCTCCATCGGGCGCGGGAGGCCCGGTTGACGGGCGAGCCGTCCCACGTCGCGCCCCGGGCGGAGATCGACGCCTCCTGGGACCGGGTGGTGCGCAGGGGCATCGACCCCGACCAGTCGCCGGAGAGCGAACTGCTGGAGGCGGACGAGATCGAGCACCGGCGGCGCAGCACGGCGCTCGGCGAGCTGATGCCGTTGCTGCGGGCGGGGCTGGCCTCGATCGCGGACGCCGCGCAGCAGATCATGGTGGTGACCGACACCGAGGGCCGGGTGCTGTGGCGGCAGGGCAACACGGGGGTGCTGCGCCGGGCCCACGACATCTGCCTGGAGGAAGGGGCGGCCTGGGCCGAGGCGGCGACCGGGACGAACGCGATCGGGACGGCGCTGGCCGCCCGGGTCCCCATCCAGGTGCACTCCGCCGAGCACTTCATCCGGGCGCTGCACGGCTGGACCTGTGCGGCGGCCCCGGTGCGGGATCCGCGCGACGGGCAGCTGATCGGGATCGTCGACATCAGCGGGCCCGCGTCCACGTTCCATCCGGCGACGCTGGCCCTGGTCGACTCGGTGGCGCGGCTCGCCGAGGGTGAGATCCGTACCCGGCACCTGGCGGAGATCGAGCGGCTGCGCGCGGTGGCCGCGCCGATCCTCTGCCGGATCGGCGGGCGGGCGCTGGCGGTGGACGTGCACGGGCGGCTGGCGGCGGTGACCGGTATGCCTCCGGTGGACCGGCTGCCGCTGCCGAAGTCGCTGCGGCCGGGTCCGGTGTGGCTGCCCTCGCTCGGCATGTGCCGGGTCGAGCCGCTGCCGGGCGGCTGGCTGGTGCAGGTGGACGATGCCGGGACGACGCCCGGGGCACCGCGCCGGGTGGTGCTGGACCTGAGCCGGCCCCGGGCGCTCGCCGTGCATGTGACGGGGCCGCTGGGGAGCGTGAAGCAGCGGCTCTCGCCGCGCCACGCGGAGCTGCTGTACGCACTGGCGGTGCACCGGCAGGGGCGGACGGCCTCGGAGCTGGCGCGGGACATCTTCGGGGACGCGACCCGGACGGTGACGGTCCGGGCCGAGATCTCCCGGCTGCGGCGCCATCTCGCGGAGGTCCTGGCCCACCGCCCGTACCGCTTCGGGGACGGAGTGGAGGTGGAGGTGATCCGTCCGGAGCACGGTGCGGATCTGCTGCCGCACTCCCGGGCGCCGGTGGTTGCGGAAGCCCGCACGGCGGCTCGGACCACCTGAGGGGGCGCTGTGCGCCGGTGTGCGGCTCCATGGTTTTCTGGCCGTCATGAGCGACATCCCGCAGCCCGCAGCGCCGACCACCGAGGTGACCGTCTGGTCCCTGGAGCAGACCTCGCCCGCCGATCTCCGCCCGGCGCGCGCGCCGGAGGGTGATGTCCGCGTCGTGCGGTCCGAGGTGGTGCTGCCGGAGTTCAGCCGGTTCCTCTACACGGCGGTGGGCGGCGACATCCGGTGGACCGACCGCCTGGGTATGACGTACGCCCAGTGGGAGGAGGCCCTGCGGCGGCCCGGCGCGGAGACCTGGGTGGCGTACGAGAACGGGACGCCGGCGGGGTACGTCGAGCTGGACCCGCAGGACGACGGCGTGGTCGAGATCATGTACTTCGGGCTGATCCCGGCCTTCCGGGGGCGGCGGATCGGCGGCCACCTCCTG
Source organism: Streptomyces sp. S063 (assembly GCF_002832675.1). Classification (NCBI taxonomy): domain Bacteria; kingdom Bacillati; phylum Actinomycetota; class Actinomycetes; order Kitasatosporales; family Streptomycetaceae; genus Streptomyces; species Streptomyces sp. S063. The sequence continues at coordinate 6,432,208 of NZ_CP021707.1, read as the reverse complement.
TCGTACGGCGTGGCGCGCGCCTGGGACCTGGCGGAGCGCTGGCCGGAGCGGCCGACGACGAAGCGGGTGTGGCTGCACACCTGCTCGAAGGACGGGCCGCACGCCATGGACAACTATCTGCGGCGCGGCTTCCGGCTCTTCGACACGAAGACCGAGGTGGAGCCGGAGGTGGCGACGCCCGGTCCGTGGCCCGGGGCGTACGCCTCCTGATCGTCAGTGTTCCCGAGGGGGTGGTGGAGCGACCGCCCCCTCCTCGCATCCCCTCTTCGGGTCCTGCGCAAGCGATTTGTCCGCAATGCCGAGGCCGCACGCCGTGACGGACGCCACACCGTCCCACTCTTCGGGACCCAGCCGTCCACATAGCGGATACTGGTGGACTGCCCCGAGATGCCCGTGACACGCTTCCGTCATGTCTGGAACTGGAATTGCCTTGGTGAGTCGACGCCACGTCGACCTCGGCCGCATGTCCAGCGCCATCTGTCCGGTGAGCTGACCGCCCCAGCACCGCCGCTCCTCTCTTACCTCTGAACCGACCTGCGCACCGCCGCGCCTCAGCGCGAGTGTGCCGCTCAGAGCCGCCCTCCGCAGTCCCGAAGGACGTATTGTCATGGCCGCCACCCCGGAACAGCCTGCGACCGCCACGCCCCGCCGCAAGGCCGGACGCCACCGTGGCGAGGGTCAGTGGGCCGTGGGCCACCACACCCCCCTCAACGGGAACGAGCAGTTCAAGAAGGACGACGACGGTCTCAATGTACGGACACGTATTGAGACGATCTACTCCAAGCGCGGCTTCGACTCCATCGACCCGAACGACCTGCGCGGGCGGATGCGCTGGTGGGGGCTGTACACCCAGCGCAAGCCCGGCATCGACGGCGGCAAGACGGCCGTGCTGGAGCCGGAGGAGCTGGACGACGAGTACTTCATGCTGCGGGTCCGGATCGACGGCGGCCGGCTGACCACGCAGCAGCTGCGGGTGGTCGGGGAGATCTCGCAGGAGTTCGCGCGCGGGACCGCCGACCTCACCGACCGGCAGAACGTGCAGTACCACTGGATCCGGATCGAGGACGTGCCGGAGATCTGGCGGCGGCTCGAGGCGGTGGGCCTGTCCACCACCGAGGCCTGCGGTGACACGCCCCGCGTGATCCTCGGCTCCCCCGTCGCGGGCATCGCCGAGAACGAGATCATCGACGGCACCCCGGCGATCGACGAGATCCAGCGCCGGTTCATCGGCAACCCCGACTTCTCCAACCTGCCCCGCAAGTTCAAGTCCGCGGTCTCCGGCTCCCCGCACCTGGACGTGGCGCACGAGATCAACGACGTCGCGTTCGTCGGTGTGAACCACCCCGAGCACGGCCCGGGCTTCGACCTCTGGGTCGGCGGCGGCCTCTCCACCAACCCCAAGCTCGGGGTGCGGCTCGGCGCCTGGGTGCCGCTGGACGAGGTGCCGGACGTGTACGGCGGTGTCATCGGGATCTTCCGTGACTACGGCTACCGGCGGCTGCGCACCCGCGCCCGGCTGAAGTTCCTGGTCGCGGACTGGGGGCCGGAGAAGTTCCGCCAGATCCTGGAGGACGAGTACCTGGAGCGGAAGCTGGTCGACGGGCCCGCGCCCGAGCAGCCCGCCCAGACCTGGCGCGACCACCTCGGCGTGCACCGCCAGAAGGACGGCCGCTTCTACGTCGGCTTCGCCGCGCGGGTGGGCCGGGTCGACGGCTCCACGCTCACCAAGATCGCCGACCTGGCCGACGCGCACGGCTCCGGGCGGGTGCGGACCACCGCCGAGCAGAAGATGATCGTGCTGGACGTGGCCGAGGAGCAGGTCGACTCCCTGGTCGCCGGCCTGGAGGCGCTCGACCTCAGGGTCACCCCGTCCCCGTTCCGGCGCGGCACCATGGCCTGCACCGGCATCGAGTTCTGCAAGCTGGCGATCGTCGAGACGAAGGCGCGCGGCGCCTCCCTCATCGACGAGCTGGAGCGCCGCATCCCGGAGTTCGACCACCCGATCACGATCAACATCAACGGCTGCCCGAACGCCTGCGCCCGGATCCAGGTCGCCGACATCGGCCTCAAGGGCCAGTTGATGCTGGACGAGAACGGCGAGCAGGTCGAGGGCTACCAGGTGCACCTCGGCGGGGCGCTGGGCCTGGAGGCCGGGTTCGGCCGCAAGGTCCGTGGCCTGAAGGTCACATCGGCCGAACTGCCGGACTACGTCGAGCGGGTGCTCGGCCGGTTCCAGGAGGAGCGCGAGGACGGCGAGCGCTTCGCGACCTGGGCGGCGCGCGCCAGTGCGGAGTCGCTGTCATGAGCGAACGAGCCGCCCCGTTCTACTGCCCGTACTGCGGCGACGAGGACCTGCGCCCCAACGAGACCGGTCACGGCGCCTGGGAATGCGCCTCCTGCAACCGTGCGTTCCAGCTGAAGTTCCTGGGCCTGCTGACCCGGGGCGTTCAGCGCAACGACGGCGAAGGGGACGCGATATGACGGGCACTCTGAGCGCGGAGCTGACCGACGAGGAACTCCGTGAGCTGGCCGAGCGGGCCGGGCGGGAGCTGGAGGACGCCTCCGCGACCGAGATCCTGAAGTGGGCGACCGACACCTTCGGGTCGCGCTTCTGCGTCACCTCCTCGATGGAGGACGCCGTGGTCGCGCACCTGGCGTCGCGGGTGCTGCCGGGCGTGGACGTGGTCTTCCTGGACACCGGCTACCACTTTCCGGAGACCATCGGGACCCGGGACGCGGTGGACGCGGTGATGGACGTCAACGTCATCACGATCACCCCCCGGCAGACGGTCGCCGAGCAGGACGCGGAGTACGGCGAGAAGCTCCACGACCGGGACCCCGACCTGTGCTGCGCGCTGCGCAAGGTCAAGCCGTTGGAGGACGGCCTGACCGCGTACGCCGCGTGGGCGACGGGGCTGCGCCGCGACGAGTCGCCGACCCGGGCGAACACCCCGGTCGTCGGCTGGGACGCCAAGCGCCGCAAGGTGAAGGTCTCCCCCATCGCCCGCTGGACCCAGGACGACGTGGACGCCTACGTCGCCGAGCACGGGGTGCTCACCAACCCGCTGCTGATGGACGGTTACGCCTCCGTCGGCTGCGCGCCCTGCACCCGCCGGGTGCTGGAGGGCGAGGACGCACGGGCCGGCCGCTGGGCCGGGCGCGGCAAGACCGAATGCGGGCTGCACGGCTGATGACGACTGATCAGGAGACTTCGATGAGCGTGACGGAGACGGGGGCCACGATCTGGCTCACCGGTCTGCCGAGCGCGGGCAAGACCACCATCGCGTACGAGCTGGCCGGCCGGCTGCGTACCGAGGGCCACAAGGTGGAGGTGCTCGACGGCGACGAGATCCGGGAGTTCCTCTCCGCGGGACTCGGCTTCTCCCGCGAGGACCGGCACACCAACGTGGCCCGGATCGGCTTCGTCGCCGAGCTCCTCGCCGCCAACGGTGTGAAGGTGCTCGTCCCCGTCATCGCCCCCTTCGCCGACAGCCGCGAGGCCGTCCGCAAGCGGCACGCCGCCGAGTCCACCACCTACCTGGAGGTGCACGTCGCGACCCCCGTCGAGGTGTGCTCCGTACGCGATGTGAAGGGGCTGTACGCCAAGCAGGCGGCCGGCGAGATCAGCGGGCTCACCGGGGTCGACGACCCCTACGAGGCCCCCGAATCGCCCGACCTGCGGATCGAGTCGCACCAGCAGACCGTGCAGGAGTCAGCGGCGGCGCTCCACGCGCTGCTCACCGAGAGGGGCCTGGCGTGAGTGCCGTCACCACCACCGTGTCCGAGGACACCGCGAACCCGTACGCGCTCAGCCACCTGGACTCCCTGGAGTCCGAGGCGGTGCACATCTTCCGGGAGGTGGCGGGCGAGTTCGAGCGGCCGGTGATCCTGTTCTCCGGCGGCAAGGACTCCATCGTGATGCTGCACCTGGCGCTCAAGGCGTTCGCGCCGGCGCCGGTGCCGTTCACGCTGCTGCACGTGGACACCGGGCACAACTTCCCCGAGGTCCTGGAGTACCGCGACCGTACGGTCGAGAAGCACGGGCTGCGGCTGCACGTCGCCTCCGTGCAGGAGTACATCGACGCCGGGAAGCTCCGCGAGCGCCCCGACGGCACCCGCAACCCGCTCCAGACCGTGCCGCTGACCGAGGCGATCCAGCAGCACCGCTTCGACGCGGTGTTCGGCGGCGGGCGGCGGGACGAGGAGAAGGCGCGCGCCAAGGAGCGGGTGTTCTCGCTGCGCGACGAGTTCTCCCAGTGGGACCCGCGCCGGCAGCGGCCCGAGCTGTGGCAGCTGTACAACGGCCGGCACGCCCCCGGTGAGCACGTCCGGGTCTTCCCGATCTCCAACTGGACCGAGCTGGACGTCTGGCAGTACATCGAGCGCGAGTCCATCGAGCTGCCGGAGATCTACTTCGCCCACGAGCGCGAGGTGTTCAACCGCAACGGCATGTGGCTGACGGCGGGTCACTGGGGCGGGCCCAAGGAGCACGAGGCCACCGAGACCCGGCTCGTGCGCTACCGCACGGTCGGCGACATGTCCTGCACCGGGGCCGTCGACTCCGACGCCACCACGCTGGACGCCGTGATCACCGAGATCGCCGCCTCCCGGCTCACCGAGCGGGGCGCGACCCGCGCCGACGACAAGATGTCCGAGGCCGCGATGGAAGACCGCAAGCGCGAGGGGTACTTCTAAGATGACCACACACCTCGAATCGGGTGCGCAGGTGAGCGCCACCACCCTGCTGCGCTTCGCCACCGCCGGGTCCGTCGACGACGGCAAGTCCACTCTTGTGGGACGGCTGCTGCACGACTCCAAGTCGGTCCTCACCGACCAGCTGGAGGCCGTCGAGCAGGCCTCGCTCAACCGCGGGCAGGAGGCGCCGGACCTGGCGCTGCTGACCGACGGGCTGCGCGCCGAGCGGGAGCAGGGCATCACCATCGATGTCGCCTACCGCTACTTCGCGACCGCCCGGCGGCGGTTCATCCTCGCCGACACCCCCGGGCATGTGCAGTACACCCGGAACATGGTGACCGGGGCGTCCACGGCCGAGCTGGCGGTGGTGCTGGTCGACGCCCGCAACGGAGTCGTCGAGCAGACCCGTCGGCACGCGGCCGTCGCCGCGCTGCTGCGCGTCCCGCACGTGGTGCTGGCGGTCAACAAGATGGACCTGGTCGACTACGCGGAGCCCGTGTTCGCCGCGATAGCCGAGGAGTTCACCGCGTACGCCGCGTCCCTCGGCGTCCCGGAGATCACCGCGATCCCGATCTCGGCGCTGGCCGGGGACAACGTGGTGGAGCCGTCCGCGCACATGGACTGGTACGGCGGGCCGACCGTCCTGGAGCACCTGGAGACGGTTCCGGTCAGCCATGACCTCACCGCCTGCCACGCGCGTTTCCCGGTGCAGTACGTGATCCGCCCGCAGTCCGCCGAGCACCCCGACTACCGGGGGTACGCCGGTCAGATCGCCGCCGGGGTGTTCCGCGTCGGCGAGTCCGTCTCCGTACTCCCCTCGGGGCGTACGACGACGATCACCGGCATCGACGCGCTCGGCGAGAGCGTCGACATCGCCTGGGCACCTCAGTCGGTGACGCTCCGGCTGGCGGACGACATCGACATCTCGCGCGGTGACCTGATCGCCCCCGCCGACGACGCCCCGCCGGTCACCCAGGACGTCGAGGCGACCGTCTGCCACGTGGCCGACCAGCCGCTCTCGGTGGGCCAACGGGTGCTGCTCAAGCACACCACCCGCACCGTCAAGGCGATCGTCAAGGACATCCCGTCCCGGCTCACCCTGGACGACCTCTCCCAGCACCCGGCCCCCGGGCAGCTCGTCGCCAACGACATCGGGCGGGTCGTCGTGCGCACCGCCGAGCCGCTCGCGCTCGACCCGTACGAGGACTCCCGGCGCACCGGCTCGTTCCTCCTGATCGACCCGGCGGACGGGACGACGCTGAGCGCCGGCATGGCGGGCGCAGCGTTCGCCGGGGCCGCCGCCGAAGCCGTCGTGGCGGCCGACGACGACGCCGAGTGGGACTTCTGATGGCCACCGACTTCTTCTCCTCCTTCGCGAAGGAGGGCGGCCGGGTGGGCAGCGGCACCCGGGGCAGCGGCCAGGGCGGGGTCGGCCGATGTGCGTGGTGACGTACGCGCACCGCTCGCGCGCCCCGTACTCGTCCCCGTACCGCCGAAGACCTGCCGACCTTCCGGTCTCACCCCCCTGACCAGACAGCGGGGTGAGACCGGGCCAACGAGAGGAAACCCTCCCGTGCCTGCCCCCCGTTCCACCGTTCGTCGCGGTCTCGCCGCCGTCGTCGCCCTGCCGCTGCTCGCTCTGGCGGCCACCGCCTGCGGCTACGGCTCCCAGGCGAAGAACGACGACGCGCAGGTGAACGTCTACGCCGGAGGGAAGAAGCTCTCCTCCGACACGGTGAAGATCGGGTACTTCCCGAACCTCACCCACGCCACCGCCCTGGTCGGTATCCAGGAAGGCACCATCCAGAAGGAACTGGGCGGCACCAAGGTCGAGTCGACGACCTTCAACGCGGGCCCGTCCGAGATCGAGGCGCTGAACGCCGGTTCCATCGACATCGGCTTCATCGGCCCCTCCCCCTCCATCAACGGGTACAGCAAGTCCCAGGGCAAGGGGCTGCGGATCATCGCCGGTTCGGCCTCGGGCGGGGTGAAGCTGGTCGTCAACCCGGACAGGATCAAGACCCTGGACGACCTCAAGGGCAAGAAGATCGCCACCCCGCAGCTCGGCAACACCCAGGACGTGGCCTTCCTCAACTGGATCTCCGAGAAGGGCTGGAAGGTCGACGCCCAGAGCGGCAAGGGCGATGTCTCCGTGGTCCGCTCGGACAACAAGGTGACCCCGGACGCCTACAAGGCCGGTGACCTGGACGGCGCGTGGGCGCCCGAGCCGACCGCCTCCAAACTGGTCTCCGAGGGCGCGAAGGTGCTGCTGGACGAGACGGACCTGTGGCCGGACAAGAAGTTCGTGATCACGAACATCATCGTGTCGCAGAAGTTCCTGAACGAGCACCCGGACGTGGTCGAGGCGGTGCTGAAGGGTTCGGTCGCCACCAACAAGTGGATCAACGCCAACCCGGACGAGGCCAAGGCGTCCGCCAACAAGGCGCTGGAGAAGCTGAACGGCAAGCCGCTGCCCCAGGAGATCCTCGACCCGGCGTGGGAGTCCATCGAGATCACCGATGACCCGTTGGCCCGGACGCTCAAGACGCAGGCCGGGCACTCGGTCAAGTCCGGTCTGCTCAAGGACCCGAACCTCCAGGGCATCTACGACCTGGGCCCGCTGAACAAGATCCTGAAGGCCGAGGGCCTGCCCGAGGTCGCCGACGCCGGTCTCGGCGTCAAGTAGCCCGCCCCATCCGCAGCAGGACCTAAGGATTCCCAGGAGGTGACGACCATGGCGACCCCTACCCTCACCAAGGCCGAGGACCGTACGACGGTCGAGCACGCAGCCCGTCTCGCGCATGTCTCGAAGTCCTTCGCCGGACCCACGGGGCAGCAGCTCGTGCTGGACGACATCACCCTCGATGTCGCTCCGGGTGAGTTCGTCACCCTCCTGGGCGCGTCCGGCTGCGGAAAGTCGACGCTGCTCAATCTGGTGGCCGGGCTCGACCGCCCGTCGAAGGGGACCATCGCGACCCCCGGCGGGCGGCCGGCCCTGATGTTCCAGGAGCACGCCCTCTTTCCGTGGCTGACGGCGGGCAAGAACATCGAGCTGGCCCTGCGACTGCGCGGGGTGCCGAAGTCGGAGCGCCGCACCGAGGCGGAGCGGCTGCTCGAACTGGTCCGGCTCGGCGGGGCGTACGGCAAGCGGGTGCACGAGCTGTCCGGCGGAATGCGTCAGCGCGTCGCGATGGCCCGGGCGCTCGCGCAGGACAGCCAACTGCTGCTGATGGACGAGCCGTTCGCGGCGCTGGACGCCATCACCCGCGATGTGTTGCACGACGAGCTGACCCGGATCTGGGCGGAGACGAACGCCTCGGTCCTCTTCGTCACCCACAACGTGCGGGAGGCCGTACGGCTCGCCCAGCGCGTGGTGCTGCTGTCGTCCCGGCCTGGCCGGATCGCCCGGGAGTGGACGGTCGACATCGAGCAGCCGCGCCGCATCGAGGACACCGCCGTGGCGGAGCTGTCCGTCGAGATCACCGAAGAACTGCGTGGGGAGATCCGCCGACATGGCCAGCACTGACATCACGTCCGACCGGAAGCGGCCGGACGGGACGCCCGCCGGACCGGTCGACAGGAAGCCCGACGATCTGGCGGGCCTGGAGGCCGGCCTCGACGCGCTCGACGCCGTGCAGATCCGCCGCACCCCGGTGCGCGAGGTGCTGCTGCGCAAGGTGCTGCCGCCGTTCGTCGCGGTGGCGCTGGTCCTGGTGGCCTGGGAGCTGCTGGTCCGCGCCCAGGTCACCGAGGTCTACAAGCTGCCGCCGCCGTCCGCGGTGTGGGACAGTGCGCGGGAGATGTGGCTGGCGGGCACGCTGCTGGACGTCGTCTGGACCAGCGTCTCGCGCGGTCTGCTCGGCTTCCTGCTCGCCGTCGCCATCGGTACGCCCCTGGGGCTGCTGGTCGCCCGGGTGAAGCTGGTCCGGGCCGCGATCGGTCCGATCCTGTCCGGGCTCCAGTCACTGCCCTCGGTGGCGTGGGTGGCCCCGGCGGTGATCTGGCTCGGCCTGAACGACCAGATGATGTTCGCCGTGATCCTGCTGGGCGCGGTGCCCTCGATCGCCAACGGTCTGGTCTCCGGCGTCGACCAGGTGCCGCCGCTGTTCCTCCGGGCCGGCCGCACGCTGGGCGCGACCGGACTGCGCGGCACCTGGCACATCGTGCTCCCTGCGGCGCTGCCCGGCTATCTGGCGGGCCTCAAGCAGGGCTGGGCGTTCTCCTGGCGCTCGCTGATGGCCGCCGAGATCATCGCCTCGTCCCCCGAACTGGGTCTTGGCCTGGGTCAGTTGCTGGAGAACGGCCGCAGCAACTTCGACATGCCCGGGATCTTCCTGTCGATCCTGCTCATCCTGTTCGTCGGCATCGCCATCGACCTGCTCATCTTCAGTCCGCTGGAGCGGTGGGTGCTGCGCAGCCGCGGTCTCCTCGTCAAGAACTGAGCCTCCCCGTGACGCATCCCACTCTCCTCGTCATCGCCCACGGCAGCCGCGACCCGCGGCACGCCGCGACCGTGCACGCGCTCACCGAGCGGGTCCGCGCCGAGCGGCCGGGACTGCGGGTGGAGACGGCGTTCCTGGAGTTCAACGCCCCGTCCGTGCCCCGGGTGCTGGAGCGCCTCGCGGCGCAGGGGGCGGGCGAGGTCGTCGCCCTCCCGCTCCTGCTGACCCGGGCGTTCCACGCCAAGACCGACATCCCCTCGGTCCTGCGCGAGTCCCGCGCCCGTCTGCCCGGGCTGCGCGTCCGGCAGGCCGACGTGCTCGGCCCGTCCCCGCTGCTCAACGCCACTCTGGGGCGACGGTTGCGGGAGGCCGGGATCCGTCCCGGCGACCTCCCCCGGACCGGGCTCGTCCTGGCCTCGGCGGGATCCTCAGACCCGGAGGCGATCGCAGTGATCGCTGAAATCGCGCGGGAGCTGCGGCACACCGGTTGGTGCGCCGTGCGGCCTGCGTTCGCCTCCGCACTCCTTCCCCGTACCGAGGACGCGGTACGGGCCCTGCGCGCCGAGGGCGTGGACCGGGTGGCGGTGGCCCCGTACGTCATCGCCCCCGGCCGGCTCCCGGACCGTATCGCGGCGGGCGCCGAGGCGGCCGGTGCGGACGTCCTGGCCGATGTGCTGGGCCCCGCACCGGAGCTGGCGCGGCTGCTGCTGAACCGGTTCGACGAGGCGCGGGTGCCGGTGGGGGCGTCGCTGTCGGCGTGAGGGCCCGGCGGCTCAGTCGTAGGACAGCCCGCCGGACCGTGCCCGCTTGAGTTCGAAGAAGCCCGGGTGGTTGGCGAGGACCCGGAAGCTGTCGAAGAGTTCGGCCGCCTCCTGGCCGCGCGGGATCGCGTTCAGGACCGGGCCGAACCAGACCGTGCCGTCGACGTGAATCGTCGGCGTGCCCACGTACGCGCCCTGTTCCGGGTCCTTGCCCGCGTCGTGGTGGCGGGCGACCTCGTCGTCGTGCGCCGGGGAGTGGGCCGCTTCCGCCAGGGCGGCGGGCAGACCGGCTTCGGCCAGGGAGGCGGCGACCACCGCGTCGAAGTCCTCTTCCTTGTGCTGGTGGATGCGGGTGCCGAGCGCGGTGTAGAGGTCCCGCAGGACTCCGTCACCGTGGGCGGCGGCCGCGGCCACGGCCACCCGGACCGGGCCGATCGACCTGTCGACGAGCTCGCGGTAGCGGGCGGGCAGTTCGTTGCCCTCGTTGTGCAGGTAGAGGCTCATCGGGCGGAAGCGCAGCTCGATGTCCCGGTGGCGCTCCACCTCCAGCATCCAGCGGGAGGCGATCCAGGCGAACGGGCAGGCGGGGTCGAAGAAGAAGTCGACGGTGGTGCGGGCGGCGGGCCCGGTGGCGGGGCGCTGGGTGCTCATGTGCCTCACCCTAGGCGGCGAGTGGCGCGCGCTCCTGGGCCAATCCGCCACTGCTGCGGTGGGCCATTTCCGTACGCCTTCCGGGCCGGGGAACGGCCGAACACGCGCCGTTGACGGGCACCGGGCCGCATGTCAGCGTCGGTTCGCGCGGAACGACCGTGCGCGGTCCCGTCGGCAGGGCGGGCGACCGGGAGGGGAGACACCATGAGAAGACGCAGGTCCACGACGATTCCGGCGTTGGCTTTGGCGCTGTCCGGGGCGATGCTCACCGCCGGGGCGGCCGCACCGGCCCTGGCCGCCGGCAGCGGGCACGCCGGCACACCGCCGGCCGCCGAGGCGTTCCGGCTCCAGGCCGATCCGACGCCCGAGGAGCAGGAGCGTCTGAGGGAGATCGCGGGCGCCATCTGGACGCCTCAGCTGGCCGCCGGCTGGACCATGAACGCCGAGGTCGCCGACGTACTCTCGCAGGCCACCGACCAGATCCTGCGATGCTCCGAGGCGTTCGCGCTGGTGCCTCGGCCGCCGGGCTTCGTGCCGGGCCTCGGCTATCTCGTCCAGTACTGGAAGAATCTGCGCGACTACTTCCTCGTGGTGAAGGACAACCGCACCTACCGCGCCTGCGTGGTCGTGACGGCCGCCAACTACCGCTCCGCCATCGAGATGGCGTCGGCGGGCATCTGAGCCCGTGCCGGGCGGGCCGCCGTGTGGACGTACCTACGGCGGCCCGTCAGGCGAGCGACTTGGCGGGCTCCTCCGGCTCCGGGGTGTGGTGGCGGCCGACGAGGTCCAGGACGTCGATCTGGTGGACGAGGTCGATGTACGCCGTCGGCTCGTCGAGCAGGAGGACCGGGGTGCCCTGCGCGATGGGCCCTGGCGATCCAGGCGCGCCGGCGGGCGACGGTCAGTCGCGGGTGAGCTCCACCAGTCTGGCCACGGTGTTCCAGTTGCGGGAGGTGGCGACGAGGCCTTTGACATGGCGGGGACGGCTCAGCGCGACGGCCAGCTTGGAGCGGCCGAGGCCGTCGGGGGCGTACAGGTACATGCAGCGGTCGCCGAGCCGGAACTCCTCCGGCAGGAACGCTTCCGCGTCCAGGTCCGCGAAGCGGCTCGCGTCCACGGGCCGATCGAAGTAGGTGACGTGGAGCTGCTTGCCCTCCAGTTCGGCGGCGGGGAAGGGGCAGGCGTCGGCGACGGCGGCGAGATACGCGGCGTCCCGGACGAGGCAGTCGACGGCGAACCCGAACCGCATCCGCAGGGCCCGCTCCAGGCCCGCGGCGAGGGCGTCGGCGTCCTCGCTCTCGCTGCGGAAGACGGCGTTGCCGCTCTGCAGGTGGGTGGCGATGCCGGTGTGGCCCAGTCCGGCGAGCACATCGCGCAGTTCGGCCATCGGAACCTTCTTGCCGCCGCCCACGTTGATCCCGCGCAGCAGCGCCGCGTACGTCGTCATGGCCACCCACCCTAAGGGCTGTCCCGTACACGCCGCAGCCGCCGCGCCCCGTGGGGGCGAGCGCGGCGGCTGCTGTGCGGACGGTGGCCGGGCGGCGGGGTGCGTGTCCGCCGCCGCCCGGCGTCCGGTCGGAGCCGGGGTACTGACCGAGCTACTGCCCGGGTACTACTCGACGACCTTGAGGAGCAGGTTCGGCGTGCCCTCGGTGGCGTTGCCGATGGCGTCCGGGGTGGCTCCCTCGGTGAGCGCCGTGGCGACGGCCTCCGGGGTGGCGTCCTGGTGGCCCGCCAGGTAGACGGCGGCCGCGCCGACGACGTGCGGGGTGGCCATGGACGTACCCGAGATGGTGTTGGTGCCGCTGTCGCTGTCGTTCCAGGTGGACGTGATGTCCGAGCCCGGGGCGTAGATGTCCACGATGGAGCCGTAGTTGGAGAACGAGGACTGCTCGTCGGCGTCCGTGGAGGAGGCGACGGTGATCGCCTCGGGGACACGGGCGGGCGAGCCCTGGCCGGCGTCGCTGGACTCGTTGCCGGCGGCCACGCCGAAGGTGATGCCCGCGGCGATGGCCTTCTGGACCGCCTCGTCGAGGGCGGGGTCGGCCCCGCCGCCGAGGCTCATGTTGGCGACGGACGGGCCCTTGGCGTTGGCGGCGACCCAGTCGATCCCGGCAATGACCTGCTCGGTGGTGCCCGAACCGTTGTCGTCGAGGACGCGGACGGCCACGATGTTCGCCTTCTTGGCGACGCCGTGTGCGGCCCCGGCTATGGTGCCCGCCACGTGGGTGCCGTGCCCGTTGCCGTCGTCGGCGTCGTCGTCGTTGTCGACGGCGTCGAAGCCGGAGGTGGCGCGGCCCTCGAAGTCCTCGTGGGTGACGCGGACACCGGTGTCGATGACGTACGCGGTGACGCCCTCACCGCCGGAGTCCGGGTAGGTGTAGGCGTTGTCGCCCGCGGTCTCGGTCTGGTCGAGCCGGTCCAGACCCCACGACGGCGGGTTCTCCTGGGTGGCGTTGATGCTGAACTTCTTGTTCTGCACCACCTTCGCGACGGCCGGGTCGGCGGCGAGGCGCTTGGCCTCGGTCTCCGAGAGGCCGCTGGCCGAGAAGCCGTTGATGCTGGAGGAGTAGTCGCGCTTGAGCTTGCCGCCGTACTCCTTGGCGAGCTCCGCCTTGTCGGCCTTCTTCTCGTCCAGCATGACGATGTAGCTGCCGGAGACCGCGGTCGCGGCATCCGTGCCGTACACCGTTCCCATGGGGGCCGGTGCGGCTCCCGCGAACGAGGTACCGAGAAGGGTGACTCCGGCGGCGGCCGCCACGGCGGTGATCGCGGCGGTGAGCTTGATGCGACGGGTGCGCTGGTGCTTGGCCATGAAGAGGGTTCTCCTCGTCATTCTTTGTGGGGGGATTGGCCCTCGGCCGGAAGATCTCCGGGGGCTGGCTCGAAACCCTGACCGATTGACGAGCGCAGATCAAGACCTTCATGAGAGGGCGACTTGCTCAACAAGGTTTCTTAATAAGAAATCGGCCATGGCTGGTCACAAGGGCCGTGGAGGCCCGCCGAACGGTTACCTCGCCCGGATCGACCACACCGCAGCCACCCCGGCCCCCGCCCCCTCCCTCATATCTCCTGCTCAGGGCGGCACTTGAAGCGCGGGGCGCCGATCGCCGAGCCGGCGTCGGCACCTCCCCCGAGCCCTCTGGGGCAGGAGTGACCATGCGTGAAGACACGTGAAGGTCCGTGAAGGTGTGCGCAAGGGGGGTGAACGCCCCGTCCCGGGTGTGAAATCGCGAGGGCGTGCGTGCAGATGCGCCGACCGCCTTCGCCGCCACACGGGGTTCACGGAGCCGTAACAGAAGCGCCCCGCCCCGGGTAACCGCAGGTCGCGGCGGTCGGAGCGGGACGGAGAACGTCCGGATAACAGTCAGGCGGATCCGCTCAGCGCGACAGCTCCGCCTCGATGAGGTCGGCGGCCCTCGGCGTGCCGCCCTCTCGCGCCATCTGCTCCTTCAGGCGTGCGCACCGGGCGGCGACTTCGGGGTCGTCCACGAGGGCGAGCACGGCCTCACGCATGCTTGCCGCGTTCGCCTCCTCCATCGGCAGATGCCGGGCCACACCCAGGGACTGGAGCATGTCCGCGTTGCCGAACTGGTCGACGGCCTGCGGTACGGCGACCATCGGGGTGCCCGTGGCGAGCCCCTCCTGGCTGCCGCCCGCCCCGGCGTGGGTGATGAAGGCGTCGGCCTGCTTGAGGACGGCCAGCTGCGGCACCCAGGTGCGAACGTCCACGTGGCCCGGTACGTCCCCGAGTTCGGCGGGGTCGACGTGCGCGCCGATCTGGAGCACCACATGCCAGCCGGGCAGATCGCCGAAGGCCGCGACGCACTCGCGGTAGAAGGCGGGCTGCTTGGTGAACGAGGAGCCGAGCGAGACCAGCAGCACCTTCTCCGCGTCGGCGGGCCGCTGCCACTCCCCCTGGTCGGCGCGGTCGCCCTGGCAGGCGCCGACGAAGGTGTACATCTCGCGGTTGACCCGGTCCGCGTTCGGCTGGAGCGCCTCGGGGATCAGGACGAGGCCGCGGCGCGGGCGGGAGACGAAGTCGTCGGCGGGGAGGTGACCGAGGCCGTTCTCCGCGAGCCAGCCCTCGAAGCGCGCGTAGTACGCCCGGCCGCGCTCGGTCTGCTTCAGCTCGGCGGTCATCGGCTCGGCCACCTCCTTCTCGTACCCGTCCCAGGGGACCAGGTTGGGCCAGAGGGAGACGGCGGGGACGCCCCAGCGGTGGGCGAGGACGCGGGCGGGATAGGAGGTGATGTCGTGCAGGACGAGGTCGGGCTCGTCGCCGGCGAAGGCGTCCGCGAGCTGCGGGAGGGCCTGGATGGCATCGGTGAGGAAGGGTTCGATGTTGTCGATCAGCTCCGTGCCCCAGGCGTCGGGGTCCTCGTCGGTCGGCAGGGTCGAGGTCCAGATCACCGGCTCGGCGCCGGTGGCGGCGACCTTCTCCGCGAAGGAGGCGGGGATGGCGTAGCTGACACGGTGTCCACGGTCGACGAGCTCGCGGATGACGTCCAGGCTCGGGTTCACATGTCCGTGGGCGGCGATGGAGAACATGGCGATGTGGGCACGCGGGGATTCCGTCATGCCGGTGACCATAAACGAGACGAGACGTCTCGTGCAACCTCATTCCGTGTACAGGCCCTCCCGCGATCAGCGTTGATAGCGGGCCAGCACCCGATTCCCGTCCTCCACCAGCCTGTTGCTCAGCTCGCCGGTGTCGATCGCGCCGCTGTAGAACTCCTGGTACGCGGGGGTCGCCACCTTGTCCTTCCACTCGGGATAGCCGCGCACCGACTGGGCGGGCGCCGGCCGAAGCCCTCCGGCGAGCGCGGCGCCGACGGCCCACCCGTGCTCGGCCCCACGCAGCGACGGATCGGCCAGCGCCTCGGTCCCGGTGGGCAGCATCCAGTCGCCCCGGGCGAGGCGCACCATGTTCGCGGGGCGCAGCAGGAAGTCGATGAACGCGACGGCCTCCTTCTTGTGCGGGCTCTCCTCGGCGACCGACAGCGTCTGTGGGCTCACGCCCTGGACCGCGCCTCCGGCGCCGGCCGGCATCGGCAGCACGGTCCACTCGAACCCTTCGGGGGCCTGCTGGATGATCTGCTGGCGGTAGGAGAACCCGAGCGGGAGCATCGCGTACCTGCCCCCGAAGAACCCGGGCAGCGCGTCCGAGCCACCCATGCCCAGCGCGCTGCGGGCCGCGCTGCGGTCGGTGTTGACCTGATCGTGGATGGTGCCGGTGACCACGCCGTCGCCCGGTTCGAAGCGCAGGACCGCCTTGCCGTCCCCGTCGCGGTGGAAGAGCCGCCCGCCGCCGGACAGGCCCAGGTTGAGGGTGACGGAGACGGGCTCCCTGAGCGGCCAGGCGATCCCGTACCGCCCCTGGCCCGTCAGCTCCTTCGTCACCTGCCGGAACTCCTCCCAGCTCCAGGGGCGCTCCGGGGTCGGCATGCGCGCACCCGATGCCTTCAGGAGCTTGGTGTTGGCGATGAGGACCCGGGGCTCCTGGAGGAAGGGCACCCCGTGGACGCCCTCCCCAAACATGGTGGTGCGCCACGACTGTTCGGGGATGTCGGCCTTGAGCCGGGCGGGCAGGAGGGGGCGCAGGTCGGCGAGGTAGCCCCCGTAGGCGAAGTCGGCCAGGTCGTCGGAGGCGTCGTGGATGATGTCGGGGGCCTCGCCGCCCTCGAAGGAGGTGAGGAGCTGGTCGTGGACGCTGTCCCAGCTGCCCTGGACGTACTCCACCTGGACGTCGGGGTGGGCGGCGTTCCACTCCCTCACCAGGTGCTTGTTGGCGTCGACGGACTCCTTCTGCCAGGCCAGCGACTGGAACCGGAGCCGGATCGTGCCGTCCGCGTCCCGCCCGTCGTCGCCGCCGCCGCCGGAGCAGCCGGTGAGCAGCAGGGCCAGGACGGCGACGGCGGCGGCCGCCCGCCGGACCGCGGCGCGCATCAGTGCTTCACCGCCCCGGCCGTCATCCCGCCGGTGATCCGCCGCTGGATGAAGGCGAAGAGCACGAGGGAGGGGAGGGTGGCGAGGAACGCGGCGGCGGCGAGCGGCCCGAGGTCGGCCACGCCCTCCGCGCCGAGGAAGTGGGTGAGGACGACCGGCAAGGTCTGCTTCTCCGGGGTCTTGAGCAGGACGAGCGCGAAGAAGAACTCGTTCCATGCGGTGATGAACGCGAACAGCGCGGTGGCGACGATGCCGGGGGCGAGCAGCGGGGCGACGACCGAGACGAGGGTACGGACGCGGCCCGCGCCGTCCACGGCGGCGGCCTCCTCCAGTTCGGCGGGCACGGCGCGCACGTACCCGGCGAGCATCCACAGCGCGAAGGGCAGCGACCAGACGACGTAGACGAGGATCAGCCCCCACAGGGTGTTGATCAGATGCAGGTTCTTCAGGATCAGGAAGAGCGGGATGATCACCAGGACGAACGGGAACGCCTGGCTGACCACGACCCAGCCGGTCGCCGCGGTGGCGAGGCGGCCGCGGTGGCGGGCCATCACA
Source organism: Streptomyces sp. S063 (assembly GCF_002832675.1). Lineage (NCBI taxonomy): Bacteria > Bacillati > Actinomycetota > Actinomycetes > Kitasatosporales > Streptomycetaceae > Streptomyces > Streptomyces sp. S063. The sequence goes on along the minus strand of NZ_CP021707.1, from coordinate 6,415,155 downwards.
TAGGCCATCGGGGTGGCGATCACGACGGCGAACAGGGCGGCGGAGACGGCGGCGACCAGCGAGTTGCCCGCGGCCTGGAGCAGCGGCTGCTCGTCGAAGGCCTGCCGGAAGTTGCCCAGAGTGGGGTTCTCGGGGATCCAGGTGGGGTGCAGGGAGCCCAGTTCGCGGGCGGGTTTGAAGGCCGTCGAGATCAGCCACACGAACGGGAACGCGAGGAAGACCAGATACGCAAGGAGGGCCAGATACTGCCCGGTGCGCGCGGCCCGGCCGGTACGCAGCCCGGTGGACTCACGGGCGACGGCTCCGCGCCTCATCGGTCCTCACCTCCCCTGAGCCGGCCGACGAGGAAGAGGGCGAGGAGCACGGAGATCACCGCGACCATCACACAGCCCATCGCCGCGGCGTAGCCGAACTGGCCGTAGCGGAAGGCCTCCTCGTAGGCGAAGAGCATCGGCAGCCGGGTCCGGCCGCCGGGTCCGCCGCTGGTCAGGACGTAGACCAGGGCGAAGGAGTTGAAGTTCCAGATCAGGTTGAGCGCGGAGATCGCGAGCGCGATGGGCTTGATCGCGGGCCAGGTGACCGTACGGAACCGGCGCCAGGCGCCCGCTCCGTCCAGGGCGGCCGCCTCGTGGAGTTCGCGCGCGGTGTTCTGGAGTCCGGCGAGCAGGGCCACGGTGGTCTGCGGCATGCCCGCCCAGATGCCGACCAGGATCACGGCGGGCAGCGCGGTGGCGAGGCCGGTCAGCCAGTCCCGCCCGTCGCCGAGTCCGAGGTCGCGGATGGTCTCGTTGAGGATGCCGGCGTCCGGGTTGTAGACGAGCCGCCACATGATGCCGACGACGACCTCGGGCATCGCCCAGGGGACGATCGCCAGCGCCCGGGCCGGCCAGCGCAGCCGCAGGTTCTGGTTGAGCAGCAGGGCGAGGCCGAGAGCCAGGAGGAACTGCGGGACGGTGACGCCGACGGCCCAGACCAGGCCGATCCGGAACGAGTCCCAGAACAGGGTGTCGTGCAGCAGGTCCTGGAAGTTCAGCGTGCCGATCCACTGGGTTGAGCGGGTCCGGCCGGACTGGGCGTCGGTGAAGGCGAGCGCGATGCCGTAGAGGAGCGGTCCGACGCTGAGGATCAGGATCGGGATGAGCGCGGGCAGCACCAGGAACCAGGCGGCCCGGTCCCCGAACGCCTTGCCCCGGGGCGGCGGCCCCGGGGGCTCCGGCCGCCAGAACCTCGGCGGTCGCCCTCCCTGTCCGCCCTGTCCGTCCCGTCCGCTGCACCCGCCGTGCGGGTCGTCCGGTCCGGACCGCTTCGTCGCGGTCACCGATGTCACGAGAAGACCCCTCTGTCCCGTATCTGCCTGATGTGCATCCGAGGTGGACTTCATCCCGTTCCGGCTGCCCGGGAGGCCTCCGTCATCGTGCTGACGGGCCGTCGGTTCGTCAAGGTGGCCTGCAAGGATGCGAAAATCGCACCCATGGACGAGATGCGTGCGCGCGAGGTGCTGACGGCCGCCGGGTTCTCCGGTGCGGCGGAGCTGCTCGCGCTGGGCGAGAACGCGGTGTTCGCCGCCGGCGACCTGGTGATCAAGGTCGGCCGGGACGCCACCGGCCACCCCGAGCTGCGTGCCCGGGCGGAGCGGGAGGTGGCGCTCGCCGACTGGCTCACCGCGTCCGGTGTCCCGGCCGTCCGCGCGGCCGAGCGCGAACCCCGCCTGGTCGAAGGCCACCCGGTGACGCTGTGGCACCGGCTCCCGGACGCCGTACGCCCCGCCGAACCGCTCGACCTCGCCCCGCTGCTGACCCTGGTGCACGCGCTGCCCGCCCCGACGGACTTCACACTGCCGCGCCGCGAGCTGCTCGGCGGGGTCGAGCGCTGGCTGACCCTGGCGGGCGACGCGATCGACCCGGCGGACGCCGACTACCTCCGCGAGCGCCGCGACGGCTTCGCGGCCGCGGCCGCCGCCCTGGTCCCCCACCTCCCGCCGGGCCCGATCCACGGCGACGCGCTCCCGCGCAACGTCCATGTCGGCCCGGACGGCCCGGTCCTGGTCGACCTGGAGACGTTCTCCGCGGACCTGCGGGAGCACGACCTGGTCGTCCTCGCCCTCTCCCGCGACCGGTACGGCCTCGACCCGGCGGCCTATGACGCCTTCACCACCGCGTACGGCTGGGACGTCCGGGAGTGGGAGGGATGCGCGGTGCTGCGCGGCGCCCGCGAGACGGCGAGCTGCGCCTGGGTCTCCCAGCACGCCCCGGCCAACCCGAAGGCCCTCGCCGAATTCCGCCGCCGGGTGACGTCACTGCGCGAGAACGACCCCGAGGTCCGCTGGTACCCGTTCTGAACGGGCCGGGCGGTGCGGTTCCACGCTTCCCGGTCGCCTAGGTTGCCCCCATGGGATTCTTCGACAGGCTGACCGGGACCAAGCGCCCCGAGGCCGGGGTCGCGCCACGCCCGACCGAGGAGCTGCGGAGGGCCCTGCTCTCCCTGAACGGGCCGGATGCTCCCTACCTCATCAGCGACGGCTCGGCGCACGGCGCCGATCTGGTGGCCGAGTGGCGGATCGCCGAGCCCGCCTGGCAGCACGTCTTCGTCCAGTCCCGGCTGACGCACGCCATCCGGATCCGGATGCGGCTGGCCGAGGACGTCCCCGAGGTGCGTGCTGTCGAGGAGAGCTGGGAAGTCACCCGCGTCGGCAACCCTCCGAGGCTCCAGGCCTCGGCGACGTACGGGCGCGGCGGGGGCAGGACCATCTCGCGCCGGTACACGCTGGGACGAGGGGAGAGCGGCCGCCTGGAGGCGACCGAGTCCTTCAGCTTCGACAGCGCACACCTGACGGATCCGCTCCGGAACACCACCCTGGACGCGGGGTGGACCTGGCGCGGCGTGGTCTTCGGCAAACTCTGAGCGGGGCCCGTCGGCCACCGTGGACGGCCGCCGGCTCGGCGGTCGTCCGGCTCAGCCGCTGCGCGGGATCAGCGGCCAGGCCGACTCGACCACTGCCGCCGGGTCGCTCGTGCGCCGCAGATAGGCCTGGAGCGAGGCCGACTGTTCGGCCGCCGCCCGTATCTGAAGGGCGTGCAGTTCGTCGGGCGGCAGCGTGGCGACGGGCCGGTGGCGCTCCCCCATCCGGCGTACCACGCGCACCGCCGCCACCGCGTCGGCGGTCGCGTCGTGCGCTCCGTCGAGCGTTACCCCGTAGTGATCGCACAGCGCCTGGAGGGCTCGCTTGCCCTTGCGGTATTTGTCGACGTGCTTGTCGATGACCAGGGGGTCGATGACGGGTGACGGCGCGCCGCCGACCCGCTCCTCGACCGACGGCAGTCCGTACCTGCGGCACTCGCGGTCCAGCAGCGAGAGGTCGTAGCGCGCGTTCATCACCACCAGCGGGACCTCTGAGCGCAGTACTTCGGCGACCGCGTGGGCGATCTCCTCGACGGCCGAGGCGGCCCGGGTGCCGTGCTTGCGGGCGTGGTCCGTGCCGATGCCGTGGATCGCGGACGCCTGCTCCGGTATCGCCACGCCCGGATCGAGCAGCCAGGTCCGCTGCTCGGCGACCGTGCCGTCCGGGTCCAGCCGGACGAGTGCGGCGGTGACGATCCGGTCGCTCTCGACGTCGGTCCCCGTCGTCTCCAGGTCGAAGCCGACCAGTGTGCCCCGGTGCCAGCTCATCCCGATACCTCCTTCGTGGTGCTCCCCCGTGGTGCTCCCCCGAGTGATGACCACCTTCGCACGGGCCACTGACAACGCCGGTGGAGGGTCAGGAGGGTCAGGAGACCGGCCTCGAGTCCGTCCAGACCGATTCGAACTCCTCGCGGTAGGTCTCGAAGAGCCCGTGTTCGTTGTCCTGCCCCTCCCGCACCACCGTGCGTCTGCCCCCGCCGCGCAGCACGAGCACAGGGGCCTCCATGCCCCGGGCCCGCCGCAGATAGGGCTGGACGACGCCCACCGCGTCCGGGCCGTCGCCGTCCACCAGGTAGGCGGTGAAACGCGGGGTCTCGTCGAAGACCTGGATCTGGAACGCGCCGGGGTCGCGGAGCTTGGAGCGGACGCGGCGCATGTGGAGGATGTTCATCTCCACCGAGCGGCTCAGTTCGCCCTTCTTGAGGCCGAGTTCCCGCTCACGGCGGCGCACCGCGCTGCTGGCCGGGTTGATGAACAGCAGCCGGATGCGGCAGCCCGACTCCGCGAGCCGGACGAGCCGGCGGCCGGAGAAGTTCTGCACGAGCAGGTTGAGGCCTATCCCGATGGCGTCGAGCCGGCGCGCCCCGCCGAAGAGGTCCTCGGCGGGCAGCTGGCGCTGGAGCCGGACCCGGTCGGGGTGGACGGAGACCACGTCCGCGTACCGGTCGCCGACCAGCTCCTCCACCGCGTCCACCGGAAGACGGTCGGCCGAGGGCGCCCCGGCCCCGCTGCCGAGGATGTCCAGGAGACGCGCGGAGGCGCGCTCCGCCTGCGCCAGGACCGCCTCGTTCAGCGCCCGGTTGCGGGAGACCACGTTGCGCGCGACCTCCAGCTCGTCCAGGGCCAGCTCGACATCGCGCCGGTCGTCGAAGTAGGGCTCGAAGCACGGCCAGTGCTGGACCATCAGCTCGCGCAGCTGCGGCAGCGTCAGGAAGCTGAGGACGTTGTCGTCGGCCGGGTCGAGCAGATAGCCCTTGCGGCGCGAGACCTCGCGTACGGCGACGGCGCGCTGCACCCACTCCTGCCCGGCCGGTCCGGCCGCGGCCACCACCCACTCCTCGCCGTGCACCGGCTCGTAGATCGGCCGGAGCACCGCGGCGACGACGGCCCGTAGGCGCTGTTCGACCAGATTCAGCCAGATATAGGCCCGCCCGGCCCGCTGGGCGCGCGTGCGCACCTCGCCCCAGGCCTCGGATCCCCAGTCCAGCTCGGCGCCTATCTCCATGGGCTGCGCGAGGGACACCGCCCCGGGCGGGGCATCGGTCGATTCCCCCTCGTGACCTGCGTCACCTGGGGGTAGCTCGAACCCTCCCGAGCTCACCCGCGTACCGCCTTCCACTCCCCCACCCAACGATCAAGGAAGGGTACTCCGGGAGCGTGATCCGACGCAGCCCGATGCGCAGGCGACTTTCTCAACTCCCCTGATCGTCAGGCTTGTTCCTTGCGGCGAGATCGGGTGGAGTGAGCGGATTCATAGTGATTGGGGCCCCACCCCGGGGCGGGAATCGGACGCACTGACGACAGCGTGGTCCGCAAGCACGTCCGGGGCGGCACGGGCGTGTCCGAAGTTGACCGGTGCGGACGGGGCCCGGCGACGGGATGCGACCGCACCGCGCGACGTCCTAGGTGAGCGCCCCGTTTTCGGGGAAGATTCGGGACGAATTCGGGAAGTCTTCGAGGAGCATCGGGCCGAGGAAAGCCACCGCACCCGGGATCAGAAGTGGAAGAGTCTTCATCATGCAGGTCTGGCCGGGACACGCTTACCCCCTCGGCGCCACGTACGACGGCGCCGGCACCAACTTCGCGGTCTTCTCCGAGGCCGCCCACCGGATCGAGTTGTGCCTGTTGCACGACGACGGTTCAGAAACGGCGGTGGAGCTCCGCGAGACCGACGCCTTCGTGCGTCACGCCTATCTGCCCGGGGTGATGCCGGGGCAGCGGTACGGCTTCCGGGTGCACGGGCCCTACGAACCGCAGCGCGGGGCGCGGTGCAACTCCGCCAAACTGCTGCTGGACCCGTACGCCCGTGCGGTCGCCGGGAAGATCGACTGGGGCGAGGCGGTGTACGGCTACCCCTTCGGGAGGCCGGACGCCCGCAACGACCTCGACTCCGCCCCGCACACCATGAGCTCGGTGGTGGTCAATCCGTACTTCGACTGGGGCGACGACCGCCGCCCCCGTACGGACTACCACCGGACCGTGATCTACGAGGCCCATGTGAAGGGCCTGACCATGCTGCACCCGGGGCTTCCGCCCGAGCTGCGCGGTACGTACGCGGGACTCGCGCATCCGGAGGTGATCGCCCATCTCACCGAACTGGGCGTCACCGCGATCGAACTGATGCCCGTTCACCAGTTCGTCCAGGACCATCGCCTCGCGGACATGGGGCTGGCCAACTACTGGGGTTACAACACCATCGGCTTCTTCGCCCCGCACAACACCTACGCCTCCTGGGGCGACCGCGGCGAACAGGTGCTGGAGTTCAAGCAGGCGGTGAAGGCGCTCCACCAGGCGGGCATCGAGGTCATCCTCGACGTGGTCTACAACCACACCGCCGAGGGCAACCACCTCGGGCCCACCCTCTCCTTCCGCGGTCTCGACAACGCCTCCTACTACCGGCTGACCGACGACCAGCGCTACTACATGGACACCACGGGCACGGGGAACTCCCTGCTCATGCGGTCCCCGCACGTCCTCCAGATGATCATGGACTCGTTGCGGTACTGGGTGACCGAGATGCATGTGGACGGATTCCGCTTCGACCTGGCGGCCACGCTCGCCCGCCAGTTCCACGAGGTGGACCGGCTGTCCTCGTTCTTCGACCTGGTGCAGCAGGATCCGGTGGTCAGCCAGGTGAAGCTGATCGCGGAGCCGTGGGACGTCGGCGAGGGCGGCTATCAGGTGGGCAACTTCCCACCGCTGTGGACCGAGTGGAACGGCAAGTACCGCGACACGGTCCGCGACCTGTGGCGGGGCGAGCCACGCACACTCGCGGAGTTCGCCGGACGGCTCACCGGCTCCTCCGACCTCTACCAGGACGACGGCCGCCGCCCCCTCGCCTCGATCAACTTCACCACCTGCCACGACGGCTTCACCCTCCACGACCTCGTCTCGTACAACGAGAAGCGCAACGACGCCAACGGGGAGGACAACCGGGACGGCGAGAGCCACAACCGGTCCTGGAACTGCGGGGCGGAGGGCGAGACCGACGACCCGGAGGTCCTGGAGCTGAGGGCCCGCCAGATGCGGAACTTCATCGCCACGCTGATGTTGTCGCAGGGCGTGCCGATGCTGAGCCACGGCGACGAGTTCGCCCGTACGCAGAAGGGCAACAACAACGCCTACTGCCAGGACAACGAGCTGGCCTGGGTGCACTGGCCCGACCCGGACGAACCGGCCGACGCCGCCGCCTCCGCGCTGCTGGAGTTCACCCGGGCGATGGTGTGGCTGCGCCGCGACCACCCGGTCTTCCGGCGCCGCCGCTTCTTCCACGGGCGGCCGGTGGAGGGCACCCACGACGAACTCTCCGACATCGCCTGGTTCACCCCCGAGGGCGAGGAGATGACGCAGCAGGACTGGCAGGCGGCGCACGCCAAGGCGATGACCGTGTTCCTCAACGGGCACGCGATCTCGGAACCGGGGCCGCGCGGTGAGCGGATCTCCGACGACTCGTTCCTGCTGATGTTCAACGCGAGCGCCGAGACCCTGGAATTCGCCGTTCCCGTCGACCACGGGGAACAGTGGCAGGTCGTCGTGGACACCGCCCGCCCGGACGGGGTGGAGCCGGGGACGGGTCCGAAGGTGGCCGAGGGCGAGCGGGTCACGCTGATCGGCCGCAGCCTGGCGGTGCTGAAGAGGCCCGCCTGAGGCCGGGGCGGCAGGGGTGAGGTTCCCGCCCGGGGTGACACGGTTCGCCCCGGGCGGGGTACGTAGAAGTCCATGACGCCCTCCGCCACGTACCGGCTTCAGCTCCAGCCCGACTTCCCGTTCGCCGCCGCCGAGAAGGCCGTGCCGTATCTCGCCGCGCTCGGCGTCTCGCATCTCCACCTCTCCCCCGTCCTGGAGGCGGTCCCCGGCTCCACCCACGGTTACGACGTGGTCGACCACAGCCGGATCCGGGCCGAGCTGGGCGGCGAGGAGGGGCTGCGGTCGCTCGCCTCGGCCGCCCGGGAGCACGGGCTCGGGCTGGTCCTGGACATCGTGCCCAATCACATGGCCGCCTCGCCCCGGCACAACCGCCGGCTGTGGGAGGTGCTGCGCGAGGGTGCGGCCTCCCCGTACGCCCGCTGGTTCGACATCGACTGGGCGGCGGGCGGCGGCCAGGTGCTGCTGCCGGTGCTCGCGGGGCCGCTCGGCCAGGAGCTGGAGCATCTGACCGTGGACGGGGAGGTGCTGCGCTACCACGATCTGGAGTTCCCGCTCCGGGCCGGTACGGCGGACCTGCCGCTGCCCCGGCTGCTGGAGGAGCAGCACTACCGGCTCGGCTGGTGGCGGCTGGCCCGCACGGAGCTGAACTACCGGCGGTTCTTCACCGTCCCGGAGCTGATCGGGGTCCGCGTGGAACACCCGGAGGTCTTCGAGGACACCCACGCCAAGGTCCTCGAACTGCTCCGGGACGGCGTGCTGGACGGGCTGCGCATCGACCACCCCGACGGCCTCGCCGCCCCCGCCGCCTATCTGGAGCGGCTGAACGAAGCCACCGGCGGACGCTGGACGGTGGTGGAGAAGATCCTCACCGGCGACGAGCACCTCCCGGCGGAGTGGGCGGTCGCGGGCACCACCGGGTACGACGCCCTGCGCCGGATCGACGGGGTGTTCACCGACCCGTCCGGCGCGGCGGAGCTGCTCGGCCGCTACCGCGAGTTCGCGGGACCGCCCGGCGACCGGGGCGGCGACTGGAGCGCGACGGTGCGGCGGGCCGCGTACCGGGTGGCGACGCACGAGCTGGCCGCCGAGACCGCGTGGCTGGCCCGGTTGGCGGCCGCGATCTGTGGCCGGGACGCCGCGCTGCGGGACCATGCCCCGTGGGCGCTGCGGACGGCGATCCGGGAGCTGCTGGTCCGTGTACCGGTCTACCGGCCGTACGTCACGGCGGGCGAGCCGCCGACCCGGATCGCCGAGGAGACGCTGACCGACGAGGCGGTACGGGACGCGAAGACGGTGTTCTCCGTCCCGGAGGAGGCGGCGGCCGTCGACGTCGTACGGGACCTGGCGCTCGGGCGGATCGGCGGCGGGGAGGAACAGGCGGCGTTCTGCGCCCGGTTCGCGCAGACCGCGTCCGCTCTGCACGCCAAGTCGGCGGAGGACACGGCGTTCTACCGGTACGTTCCGCTGATCTCCGCCACCGAGGTGGGCGGCGATCCGGGGAAACCCGCCGTATCGCCGGAGGAGTTCCACGCTTTCGCCGCCCGGATCGCCCGCGACTGGCCCGCCACGGGCACGGTCCTGACCACGCACGACACCAAGCGCAGCGCGGACGTCCGGGCCCGGATCGCGGTGCTGTCGCAGTGCCCGGAGCGGTGGGCGGCGCTGGTGACGGAGCTGACGGCGGCGACCCCGGAGCCCGCCCCTGACCCCCAACTTGCCTGGACCGCCTGGCAGTCGGCGTACGGCTGCGCGGAGCTGCCGCCCGACGAACTGGGCGAGCGGTTGGAGCCGGCGCTGCTGAAAGCGGTGCGCGAGGCGGGCCTGTTCACCAGCTGGACGGAGTCGGACCCGGCCTACGAACGCGCTGTGTCGGACTTCGTCGCGGCCGGGCCGGGACGCGGGGAGGGTGTGGCCCGGAGACTGATCGCCGAGTTCGCGGACGCGCTCGCCCCGCATGTCCGGGCGCAGGTGCTGGGGGCGGCGCTGGTGCACCTGACGATGCCGGGAGTGCCGGATCTCTACCAGGGCACGGAGAGCGAGTACCTGGCCCTGGTCGACCCGGACAACCGACGGCCGTTCCGACGGCCGGACGTGCCGGACGAGAAGCAGACGCTGACGGGGACCGCGCTCGCGCTGCGCCGCGAACTCCCGGACGTTTTCGGCGAGTCGGGGACGTACGCACCCCTCACGGCGAGCGGCCCCGCCGCCCCGCATCTGCTGGCCTTCTGCCGCTCGGGCGAGGTGGTCACTGCAGTGACCCGGCTTTCGCTGCGGCTGGCCGAGGGCGGGGGCTGGCGGGACACGGTGCTGGAGCTGCCGGACGGGGGCCTGTGGCGGGACGTGCTGTCGCCGACGCCCGGCCGGGAGTTCACGGGGGGCACGGTGGCGGCGGGCGAACTGTTCGCGGAACGGCCGGTGGCGCTGCTGCGGCGGGTGGGCGACTGACGGGACCGCACCGGGCGGGTGGCGTCGGGGCCCGTGCTGCCGACGTCAGGACGGGCTCACGAGCAGGGCGCGCGGGCCGCGGGTGAGGAAGCCGCCCGCCACCGGGCGGAAGCCGTCGGCCCAGCGGATGCCGGGCATCGCAGCCAGCAGGGCGCGCAGCCCGTGTTCGGCCTCCAGCCGGCCGAGGAGGGCGGCGGGGCAGCCGGCCGGGCCGATGAGCAGCGGGTCGGCGTCGGCGCGCAGCGGGTCGAAACGGTCGGGTGCGGCGAACCGGGCCGGGTCGCGGCCCGCCGCGCCGATGAGGCAGGCGACGGGTGCATCGGCGGGGAGGGTGCCACCGCTGACGGCGACCTCGGTGCGGGTGCGGCGCAGCACGATCTGGACGGGCGGATCGCGGCGCAGCGTCTCGGCCCAGGCCCGCCCGAGCAGCGCCCCGGAGCCTGCCCCGCCCGCGCCCCCGCCCGCTTCGCCGGCGGTCGCGGCGGCCAGCAGGTCGGGATCGTCGAGCATGTTCGCGAGGAACGAGGCGAGGGCGTGCTCGCGGAGCGCGGTGGTCCCGGTGCAGCCCCCGGCTCCCCCGCCGGTACGCCGGTGGCGGGCGCCCCGGGGCAGGGTGCTGAGGTCCGGGTGGGCGAGCCCGGCCGCGGCGGCGGCGGCCCCGGCGGGCAGCCACCGGCAGAAGTCGGCGACCAGGTCCGCCCGGTCGCGCCCGGCGATCCGGCGGGCCAGGACGTACGCGGTGCGCTCGACGGCGGGGGCGGCGGTGCTCCACGGCACGGTGAGCGGGCCGCAGACCAGGCTGCCCCGGCAGAGGCCGAGCGGGACGGGGGCCCGGCCGCGCGGGGCCCCGTCGTGCGGGTAGCCGGTGAACCGGGGGTCCGTGAGGGCCAGGGCCACATCCGTGTACCGGCTCAGCAGCCAGGCGCCGAGGGCCGGGTCGTAGCCGAGGGGGTGGTCGGTGCGCAGCAGACGGTAGAGGCGCAGCCGGTACGGATCCGTCGTGGCCCCCGGCGCCAGGAGCCCCGGCAGGCCGCCCGAGAGCCGGTGCGGGCGACGGGCGGCAGGCAGGGCGTCGGGGCGTTCGACCGGCATCCCGCACCCCCTGGAGTCGGTGCGCCGACGGTCGGCGCGCGCCCTCTCAGCGGACCACCGACGGGGGCGCGCCGCAGTCGGCGTACGGCCGTTCGGGTGAGGGCTCGCCGGGGCGCGGGCGGCGGATTCCGGCGGTGGGCAGGGTGCCGAGCAGCTGCGTGAAGGCCGCCGCGGCCCCGGTCAGGGGCACCCGCGAGAACACGCCCAGCGAGCGCAGCCAGGGCGGGTCGACGCCGAGCACCGCGCAGTCCTCGCCGACCGCCCCCCGGGCGAGGTGGGTGGGGGCCATGGACACGCCGACGCCGGCCGCCGCCATGCGCACGGCGGTCGAGGTGTGCTCGGTCCACACCGCCGTACGGGGTGTGAAGCCCGCCGCCTCGCAGACGCCGTCCAGAAAGGGGCGGCCCCCGACGACCGGCTCCATGGCGCACCGCACCCAGGGCCGGTCGGCCAGCTCGTGGAGGCCGACCGAGGAGCGCCCGGCCAGCGGGTCGTCGAACGGGACGACGAGGACGATCTCCTCCTCCCCCACCGGGACGACGGGCCCGGCCCAGCCCACCGGCAGCGGCCCCACGGCCAGGTCGGCGGTGCCGCGCTCCACCTGGTCCTCCAGGGCGTCGACGCTGGCGTACTCGTGGAGGACGAGGCCCACGCCGGGGTGCGTGCGCCGCCAGTGGGCGAATGCCTCGGGGAGGACGCCGACGGCCACCGAGTGCACAGTGGCGATGTGCAGTTCACCGCCTTCCGCACCGGCGGCGGCGCGGGCCGCACGGCGTGCCTGGGCGGCGCTGCGGACGGAGCGTTCGGCGTGCGGGAGGAAGGCCCGGCCCATCGGAGTGAGCAGGACGCCGCGCGGCAGCCGTTCCAGCAGGTCGCCGCCGACTGTCCGCTCCAGCGCCTTGATCTGGTGGGAGAGGGCGGGCTGGGTGACATGGAGCCGTTCGGCGGCGCGGGTGAAGGAGGCCTCCTCGACGACCGCGACGAAGTACTCCATCTGACGCAGACTCATGTACGGCACCCCCCGGTCGACTTCCGCACCACGCTCGCCAACGCCGGCCCATGAACGTTGTGCATCGGCTCCACACGCATTCTGCCTTGGACGCATGGCCGGGGCCGGGGCGAGGGTGGAACGCATGACACGGACGAGCACGGAACAGACCGAGCAGACCGAGCAGGCGGCGAGCCCCGGGGGCACCACCACGGACGTACTGGTCATCGGCGGCGGGACCGGCGGCTACTCGACGGCGTTGCGTGCGGCGGCCCTGGGGCTGCGCGTCGTGCTCGCCGAGCGGGACGCGGTGGGGGGCACCTGCCTGCACCGCGGCTGCATCCCGAGCAAGGCGATGCTGCACGCCGCCGAACTCGTCGACGGCATCGCCGAGGCCCGGGAGCGGTGGGGAGTGATGGCGACGTTCGACGCGGTGGACTGGTCTTCTCTGGTCGCGACCCGGGACGACATCGTGGCCCGCAACCACCGCGGGGTCGAGGGGCAACTCGCGCGGGCCGGGGTGACGGTGGTACGCGGCAGCGCCGAGCTGACGGGCCCGCGCTCCGCCCGGATCGGCGGGTACGGGGAGGTCGCCGCCCGGCGGGGCGTGGTGCTGGCGACCGGTTCGCGGCCCCGGATGCTGCCGGGCGGGGCGGCGGACGGGCGGCGGGTGGTGACGAGTGACGACGCGCTGTACGCCCCGGGGCTGCCCGGGTCCGTGCTGGTGGTCGGCGGCGGGGCGATCGGCGTCGAGTACGCCTCGTTCCACCGGTCGATGGGGGCCGATGTGACGCTCGTGGAGGCCGCCGACCGACTGGTGCCGCTGGAGGACGCGGAGGTGTCACGGCATCTCGCCCGGGGGCTGCGGAAGCGGGGCATCCGGGTGGAGGCGGGCGCGCGGCTGCTGGAGTGGGAGGTGGTGGGCGAGGGGGTGCGGGCCGTGGTGCGGACCGCCCGGGGCGAGTCGGTCGCGGTGGCGGCGGAGCGGCTGTTGGTGGCGGTCGGCCGGGAGCCGGTGACGGACGGGCTGGGGCTGGCGGCGGCGGGGCTGGTCACGGACGGGCGGGGCCATGTGGTGCCCGCCGACTGGTCGCGGCTGGAGACGGCGGTGCCGGGCATCCATGTGGTGGGCGACCTGCTGCCGCCGCCGTCCCTCGGACTGGCCCACGCCTCGTTCGCCGAGGGGCTGTTGGTCGCGGAGACGCTGGCCGGGCTGCGTACCTCCCCGGTCGACTACGCCACCGTTCCCCGTGTCACGTACTCCTCACCGCAGACGGCCGCGGTGGGGCTGACCGAGGCGCAGGCCCGGGACGCGGGGCACGATGTGGTGGTGAACAGCCTGCCGCTGACGGCGGTCGCGAAGGGCATGGTGCACGGCAGGGGTGGTCTGGTGAAGGTGGTGGCGGAGCGGGCGGGCCGGGTCCTCGGCGTGCATCTGGTCGGCCCGCACGTCTCGGAGATGATCGCGGAGAGCCAGCTCGTGGTCGGCTGGGACGCGGAGCCCTCCGATGTGGCCCACCACATCCATCCGCATCCGACGCTCGTAGAGGCGGTCGGCGAGGCGTTCCTGACGCTGGCCGGGCGCGGACTGCACCAGCAGCACTGACGCCCGGAGCCGGACGGGCCCCGACGGCAGACGGACGCCGGGCGCCGGGATCCGGGATCAGGCAGACGGCAGGCCGGGCGCCTGTGGCGGACGGTCGGAGCCGGGCTGCGGAAGGCCGGGCCCGTTCGACGGAAGCTCAGGAGCAGCCTGCGGCGGAAGCTGGGGCCGCGCGGCGTCGGACGGCCGGGGTGCGTGCGGCGGCAGTTCGGGGAGGCGGTCCTGCGGCCGGGGCGTCTGCGCCGGGAGGCGGTCCGGGGCGGTGAGGCGGAAGCTCATCCGGCCGAAGCTCACCTGGTCGCCGTCGCGTACCGGGATGGAGCCGACGAGCCGCTGGCCGTTGACGCAGGTGCCGTTGGTGGAGCCCAGGTCGCGCAGCACCCAGCGGCCGTTCTGCGCGGAGAGTTCGGCGTGCAGCCGCGAGACCGTCTCGTGGTTGAGGCGCAGTCCGTTCGCCGGGTCGCGGCCGATCAGCAGCGGATACGGGCCGGGCGCGGGCAGCAGCAGCTTGGGGAGCCGCTCGGTCTGCCAGGCGCGGCGCAGTCGCCCGGGGAAGGCGGAGATCCCGCCCACCGCGCGGACCAGTCCCTTGGACCAGCGGCCGTCGCTCTCCAGATCGGCGGTGAGGGCGGCCAGCTCCTCCGGGCGACGGGCGACCAGGGCGAGTTCCATGCGCCGCATGAAGGTGTCGTGCGACAGCTTGCCCTGTGCGGCACCTTCTCTGAGCACGCCGACGACACGGTCGCGCTGGGCGTCCGACAGCCGCGCGGCACTCGTGTGGAACTCGAAGGAGGATGTCACGTCGACGATTGTCGGGCCGAAGGGCCCGGAGTGTCCAGACGAGGCCGTGTTTCCTCCCGCGCTGACCTGCGCCGCTTTCTCCCGCGACGGCCGCCGGGCCCCTTGCCAGGGTCTGCCGCTCACCCATCACGAGGAGACCGTGTGCCCCCTGCCCCATCCCGCCTGACGATCCGTTCGCTGTCCGGCCCCGGCGAACTCGACCTGTTCCGCCGCCTTTCGTACGTTCTCGACCATGAGCCGGCCGACGACCTCGCCACCGGGCGCCGCGTTACGGAGTGGATGTGGGTCGCCCTGGACGGGGACCGGGTCGTCGCCAGGGCGGCCTGGTGGACGAACGCGCCGGGCGGTGAGCCGCTGGTGCTGGACTTCTTCGACCTGGACGACACACTGCCGGTCCCGGAGCGCGTCGCGATCGGCGTCCGGCTGCTGGAGACGGCGACGACGGCCGTGCTGCCCGCCGGTGCGGAGCGGCCCGAGTACGGGCGGTTCGTGCCGCCGGACTGGCACGAGGACCCGTCGTCCGGGACGCCGTCGAGGCGCGGATCCGGGTGATGGAGGAGACCGGGGCGCGGATGCCGGTGGAGCGGCTGCGGCTGGAGTGGCGGGCCGGCACGCCGGTTCCCGAGGACTCCGGCCGCCACGGGTACATCGACGACCTCCTCGCCGAGGGCACCCGGGTGCCGGCCGCCGAGGGCGTGGACCGGATCCGCGCGGCGACCGACCTCGGCAACGTACCGATGGCGAAGTCCTTCGAGCGGCTCGGGTACATCAACTTCGAGCGGGCGTTCACCATGGTCCGGGACGCGGAGAAGAGCAAGGCGCGCGGATGAACGTGTGGTCGGCGTCGGCGGCGGACGAACCGGTGGTCGTCACGGTCCTGGGCGTGGTCGTCGCGCTCCTGGTGCTTCTGGTCTTCGGAGGGCCGGCATGGGTCGTCTTCGTCAGCCCGCGCGGGCACCGTACGCCGGAGGGCCGGCGGCGGGCCCGCGAGCGCAGGACCGCCCACCGTCGGCAGGCCGCGCTCCGCACGCGCCGCGAGGCGTTGCAGCGCCGGAGCCGTGACCGGGAGCAAGGGGCTCGGGCACGCCCGGAAGCGGGTCCCGGGAACTCGTCGGATATCCGGTGGACGGCGGGCGTCGGCGTTGGCTACGGTCTGTTTCGACATCCGGTGCCCGTCGCGGAAGGAGGCGAGAGACATGCGAGGGAACAACCTCACCACCGACCGCAGTACGTCACTCTCGCGCTCCCGTCCCGTCCGCCGGGCGGTGTCGGACCTCGTCTGACCGGGAGCGCGGCATTCCGTCCCGGAGGACACTCTTCATGACCGATCTGGTCATCCGCGCGCTCACGTCGAGCGACGCCGCACTCTTCACCACGTTCCAGGACAGCCCCTTCGTGGGCCGGGCCGCCTTCGGCCAGGCCTACACCTCGACCGCCGACGGCGGCGAGTACCGCCCCGACTGGTCGTGGGTCGCCCTGCGCGGGGACACCGTGATCGCCAGGGCCGCCTGGTGGGGCGGGCCCGGGGACACCGAGCCCGTCGTGCTCAACTGGTTCGACTTCGCGGACGGGGAGGCGGAGGCGGGCGCCGAACTCCTGCGCCGCGCCCCGTTCGACAAGGAGTACGAGCTGATCGCGCCCGCCGGGTGGCGGGACGACCCGGCGGCGCGGGCCGCCGTCGAGGAGCGGGTCGCCGCCGCGACGGCGGCCGGGATGAAGCCGCTGGTCGAGCGCTACCGCTACCGCTGGACCCCCGGCTGCCCGCTGCCCGGGCGGACGGGTCGGCTGACCTACCGCCCGGAGCCGGACGACGAGGTCATCCTCGATGTGCTGCGCCGGGTGCATGCGTCGACGCTGGACGCCCATGCCCGCAAGGCCATCGAGGGCCCCGGCGGTCTGGAGGCGGCGGCGCGGGAGGAGTTGGAGTTCTTCCACTGGTGCCCCTCGCCGAGGGAGTGGTGGCAGCTCGCGTACACGCCGGACGGCGAGGTGGCGGGCCTTCACGTGCCGGCGCACAACCCGTCGGGGCCCTGCGTCGGCTTCATCGGGGTCGTCCCCGAGGCGCGCGGGCACGGCTACGGCTACGACCTGCTCGTGGAGTGCACGAACTTCCTCGTCGAACAGGGCGCCGAGTTCGTCGCGGGGGCGACGGACCAGGGGAACGCGCCGATGGCCGCCGCGTTCGCCCGCGCCGGCTACCCGATCACCCAGGAATGGGTCCATCTGGCGTGAGGGCCCCGGCCTCCTCGGCCAGCCACTCCAGGCGGATTCGCTGCTCGGCGGGGATCGTCGCGTCCTCGCCGCGCGGCCCCACGTTGAGCAGCACGTTCCCGCCGTCGGCCGCCGTGTCGCGGACCAGTGAGGTGAGCGCCTCACGGCCGATGAAGGCGTTGGGACCGGAGTTGCGGTTGTAGCCGAAGCTGTGGTCGACGCCCCGGGTGATCTCGTACGGGTCGGAGCCCTCGTAGCGGGCGTACTCCGGGGTCCGGAAGTCGAAGACGGGCGGTGTGCGCGGGACGAAGCCCTCGCCCTGCGCCACCGTCCGGCGGTCCCACCAGTTGTACAGCGCCTTCGCGCCCGGCAGGCGCAGGCCCCGCCAGTGCGGTGAGTAGGGCAGCAGCCGGTCGTTGACGACGCCGTGCGGGACGGTGAAGCGGTAGAAGTCGACCAGCGAACGGATCTCGTCGGCGGAGGCGGGCCAGGCGATGTCGTTCCAGAGGACGTCGGGCCGGTAGCGGCGGATCAGCTCCCGCATCTGGGCATCGGCGTAGGCGGGGTAGCGTCCGCGCGGGACGGCGGAGAACATGTCGGCCGCCGTGCCGATCGGCCGGTCGTCGAAGGTCCAGTCGAGTCCGCCGGAGTAGTAGACACCGAAGCGCAGGCCCTCGGCCCGTACGGCTTCGGCGAACTCGCCGACCACGTCCCGGGTGGTGTGCCAGCCGGTGCGGTGCGGGTTCTCCGTCTCCGAGGGCCAGAGGCAGAACCCGTCGTGGTGCTTCGTGACCAGGACCGCGTATCCGGCCCCCGCCTCGCGGAAGGAGCGGGCCCAGCCGGCCGGGTCCCAGCCGGCGAGCCCGTCCTCGAAGTCGCGGCCGAAGTCCGTGTAGGGGCGGTTCCCGTAGGTGGCGCGGTGGTGGGCGGCGGCCGGGGAGCCGGGGAAGCGGAGCGCGTTCTCGTACCACTCCGCGTACGGGGTCCAGCCCAGCGGCGCGCGCCTCCCCGCCGCCGGGAGTTCGGCGGCGGGGACGTGGGGCGGGGCCCAGCCGGGGACGGATGCGGGTGTCCAGTGAACGAAGATCCCCAGCTGGGCCCGGGACCACCATGAAGCAACGACCATGGCGGGAGTATTGATCACTCGGGGGCATCACGTAAGCCTTTTCGACCGCCGGATTCCGCTTCTGTGTCTTCTGGGCGCGGATCAGGTCGCGGTACCAGGTGTAGGACCGCTTGGGCGTACGGGTCAGGGTCTCGTAGTCGATGTGGACCAGGCCGAACCGCTGCGAGGCCCCTTCCGTCCACTCCACGTTGTCGGTCAGCGACCAGGTGAAGTAGCCGCGCACGTCCACTCCGGCGTCCATCGCCGCGCGCAGGGCGGTGAGGTGGCTCTCCAGATAGGCGATGCGACGGTCGTCGGCGTGGGGTTCCTCCAGGGCGCAGCCGTTCTCCGTGACGTAGAGCGGCGGGAGGCGGTCGCCGTAGCGGGCGTGCAGGGCGGTGACGATCTCGGTGAGGCCCTCGGGGACGACGGGCCAGCCGAAGCCGGTCTTCTCGTACCCCTCGATCTCCCGTATGCCGAAGGGGAGTTCGGGGGGCATGGTGAAGCCGGAGAAGGTCTCGAGGGCTTCCGGGCGGGGTGCGCCGACGAGGGTCGGGTTGTAGTAGTTGATTCCGTACCAGTCGAGCGGGGTGGAGATGACCTTCAGGTCGTCGGCGACCGGGCCCGGCATCAGGGCAGCGAGGTTCTCGTCCGGGTAGCGGCCGGTGAGCACGGGGTCGGCGAAGAGCCAGTTGGTGAGCGTGTCGTACAGCTCCGCGCCGAAGCGGTCCTCGTCGCTGTCCCCGGCCGTCCAGACCGGGGCGTGCGAGAAGGCGGCCCCGATGTTGTCGGCGCCCGCCGCGCGCAGGGCGCGGACGGCGAGCCCGTGGGCGAGGAGCTGGTGGTGGGCGGCGGGCAGGGCGTCGAAGAGGAGGGTGCGGCCGGGGGCGTGCTCGCCCAGGGCGTAGCCGAGGAGGGTGACCTCGGCGGGTTCGTTGATCGTGATCCACATGGGGACCCGGTCGGCGAGGCGTTCGGCGACGATGCCCGCGTACTCGGCGAAGCGGTGGGCGGTGTCCCGGTCGAGCCAGCCGCCGGCCTCCTCCAGCGGGAGCGGGGTGTCCCAGTGGTAGAGGGTCGGGGCGGGGGTGATGCCGTGGGCGCACAGCTCGTCGACGAGCCGGTCGTAGAAGTCGAGCCCGTCGGCGTTGACGGCTCCGCTGCCGCCGGGCACCACGCGGGGCCAGCTGACGGAGAACCGGAAGGCGTCGGCGCCGAGCCCGGCCAGCAGGGCGACGTCCTCGCGGTAGCGGGCGTGGAAGCCGGTGCCCCGGGTGGTGTCGGTGCCGTCCTTGATCCGGCCGGGCAGCGCGGCGAAGGCGTCCCAGCCGGAGGGGCCCTTGCCGTCCGCGTCCACGGCCCCCTCGGTCTGGAACGCGGAGGACGAGGCCCCCCAGAGGAAACCGGGCGGGAAGATCGGCAGGGTCATCGCGGCCTCCAGCAGCCGTACGTGGGAATCCGTATGAGCGGGCGCCTCGCCGGGCAATGATCAGGACCAGACCTTAATCGCCGGTGGCGGGCGGCAACAGAGCCTGTCGCGAGGATCGTGGAGCCCGCCCCCGGGCGTCCGCGCGCCCCGCCCAGGGACGAGGAGTGGTGGATGCAGTTCGAGGTGTGGGCCCCCGACGCGGACTCGGTCGTGCTGGAGGCGGCGGACGTCCGGTCCCCGATGGGGCGTGACGCGGGGCGCGAGGGGTGGTGGACGGCCGAGGCGGCGGCGTCGGACGGGGACCGGTACGGGTTCCGGGTGGACGACGGGCCCCTGCTGCCGGACCCCCGTTCGCGGCGGCAGCCGGACGGGCCCGACGGGCCGAGCGCGGTCGTGGACCAGGAGGCGTACGCCTGGCGCAACGGGTGGGCGGGGCGGCGGCTGAACCGGGCCGTGCTGTACGAGCTGCATGTGGGGACGTACACCCCGGAGGGCACGTTCGACGCGGCGGCGGCCCGGCTGGGCCATCTGGCGGAGCTGGGGGTCACCCATGTGTCGCTGATGCCCGTGTGCCCGTTCCCGGGGGTCAACGGCTGGGGGTACGAGGGCGTCTCCCTGTGGGCCGTGCACGAACCGTACGGCGGGCCCGAGGGGCTGAAACGCTTTGTCGACGCGGCGCACGGGCTGGGGCTCGGGGTGGTCCTGGACGTCGTCCACAACCATCTGGGCCCCTCCGGCAACCACCTCCCCGCCTTCGGCCCGTACTTCACCGACACCCACCACACCCCGTGGGGCGCGGCGGTCAACCTGGACGCGCCGGGCTCGGACGAGGTGCGGGCGTTCCTGCTGGGCAGCGCCGTGGCCTGGCTGCGCGACTACCGGCTGGACGGGCTGCGGCTCGACGCGGTGCACGCGCTGGCCGACACCCGGGCGCTGACCTTCCTGGAGGAACTGTCGGCGGCGGTGGACGCGCTGGCGATGGAGCTGGGGCGGCCGCTCGGGCTGATCGCCGAGTCCGACCTCTGCGACCCTCGCACCACGACCCCGCGCCCGGCGGGCGGACTCGGGCTGCACGCCCAGTGGAACGACGACTTCCACCACGCCCTGCACACCGCGCTCACCGGCGAGTCCCAGGGCTACTACGCCGACTTCGCCCGGGCCCCGCTGGCCGCCCTCGCCAAGACGGTGACATCGGCGTTCTTCCACAACGGGACGTGGTCCAGCTTCCGGGGCCGGAGCCACGGCCGCCCGGTCGACGTGTCCCGTACCCCGGCGCACCGCTTCGTCGGTTACGCGCAGACGCACGACCAGATCGGCAACCGGGCGCTGGGCGACCGCCTGGCCTCAGCCCTCTCCCCCGGTCTCCAGGCGTGCGCCGCCGCGCTCGTGCTGACCGGCCCCTTCACCCCGATGCTGTTCATGGGCGAGGAGTGGGGGGCGCGCACCCCCTGGCAGTTCTTCACCGACCACACGGACCCGGAGCTGGCCGAGGCCGTGCGCAACGGCAGACGGCGGGAGTTCGGGGCGCACGGCTGGGCGGAGGAGGAGATCCCCGACCCGCAGGACCCGGCGACCCGGGACCGGTCCTGCCTCGACTGGTCCGAACCGGACCGCGAACCGCATGCGCGGCTGCTCGCCTGGTATCGCGAACTGATCGCGCTGCGGCGGACGTTGCCCGATCTGCACGACCCCGATCTGGCGTCGGTGAAGACCGCGTTCGACGAGGACGCACGCTGGTTCGCCTACCGCCGGGGAGACCTGCGGGTCGTGGTGAACCTGGCCGACAAGCCGGCCGCGATCCCGCTCGGCCTCGGCCGCCACCGCCGTTCCGGGGGGCGGGTGCTGGCGGCCTGGGAACCGGTCGAGGCGCCGGGGCCGGACGGGGTTCTCCACCTGCCGCCGGAGTCGTGCGTGGTGCTCGCGGACGACTGAACTCCCTGGAACGCCTCTGAGCCCCCCGCGGGCGGGGCTACGCCACGACGGCGAGTTCGCGGGCGGTGGTGT
This sequence comes from Streptomyces sp. S063, assembly GCF_002832675.1. NCBI lineage: Bacteria > Bacillati > Actinomycetota > Actinomycetes > Kitasatosporales > Streptomycetaceae > Streptomyces > Streptomyces sp. S063. The sequence continues at coordinate 6,393,932 of NZ_CP021707.1, read as the reverse complement.
TGAGGCGCCGCCCGCCGTCCTCGGTCACGGCCACGATGTCCTCGATCCGGACGCCGAAGCGGCCGGGGAGATAGATCCCCGGCTCCACGGAGAAGCACATACCGGGGACCAGCTGCTGCTCCTCACCCTCGATCATGTACGGCGGCTCGTGGGTGGTGACGCCGATGCCGTGCCCGGTGCGGTGGATGAACCGGTCGCCGTAGCCGAACTCGGTGATCACCGCGCGGGCGGCACGATCGATCTCCTGGCAGGCGACGCCGGGCCGGACGGCGGCACAGCCCGCATGCTGGGCCTCGCGGACGATGTCGTGGACCCGCTGCTCCTCGGCTGTGGGCTCGCCGACATGGACCGTACGGGAGGTGTCGGAGCCGTAACCGTGCTTCAGACCGCCGAAGTCGAGGACGACCATGTCGCCGCGCTCGATGGCGCGTTCGCCCGCCTCGTGGTGCGGGTTGGCTCCGTTGGGGCCGGAGCCGACCACGGTGAAGTCCACCTGGGAGTGCCCGAACTCCCGCAGCAGCGCGGCGAGATCCATGGCCACGTCGACCTCGCGGCGGCCGGAGAAGCGCACCTTGAGGATTTCCTCGTACGTGGCGTCGGCGGCGGCTCCGGCGGCGGCGAGCCGTTCCAGCTCGGCGGCGTCCTTCACCGCGCGGAGCATCGGGAGGGCCTCGGTGAGCGCGGTGTAGGAGGTGCCGGGCAACTCCCGCTGGAGGCCGAGCAGATGCATGGCCCAGGCGTTGTCGCTGACACCGAAGCGGCCCTCGGCCGCCAGCAGCGGAGCGGTCACCGCGTACGGGTCCTTGCCGTCGGTCCAGTCGCGCAGGGTCAGCGCGGGCGCCCCGGTGGCGGCGGCCGCGTCGGGCGCCTCCAGGGTCGGGACCACCAGCACGGGATCGTGGCCGGCCCGCAGCACGAGGAGCGTGAGGCGCTCGGTGCTCACGGGGCGGTAGCCGGTGAGGTGGACGAGGTCGGGGCCCGGCGCGACGATCACCCCGGCGAGCCCGGCCTCGGCGGCGGACTCGGCGGCCCGCGCCATCCGGGCCCGGTAGTCGTCGGCGGTGAAGGGCGGGGGCGCGGCGGACTGCTGGGCGAACGGGCTCGGCATCAGGACCTCCTGGCGGTGCGACACGGCACACAGCATCCTGCCCGCCCGGCGGGGCGTACGCGACCGGCTTCCGGGCGCGTGTCAGGCGTCGCCGTGTTCGTGACCGGCTTCCGGCTACCGGATCCGTGTGTTTGTCGGGCCGTCAGCCTTCAGGCGCCGGCCGCCGGTCGTCGACCTTCGGGCAGCCGTACGATCAGGTCCGCCCGTTCGCGGCCCCGCTCCACCAGCCGGGCGTTCGCCTCGTCGGACCGGGCGACCCACTCCTCCGCGTCGGGCCGGGGCCTGCCGTGATGCACATGGCGGTCGACAAGTCGACGTACCCGCACTTCCGGGGCGAGGTCCAGGAACCACACCTCGTCCAGCAGCCCGCGCACCGGGGCCCAGGGGCCGTCGTCGAGCAGCAGGTAGTTGCCCTCGGTGACGATGAGGGGGATGTCCGGCGGGACGGGCAGCGACCCCGCGACCGGCTCCTCCAGGTACCGGTCGAAGGCCGGGGCGTAGACCGCGTGCACCGGGTCCGGCGTCCGCAGCCGCCGCAGCAGGGCCGCGTACCCGGCCGCGTCGAAGGTGTCCGGCGCGCCCTTCCGGTCGGCGCGGCCGAGGCGGTCCAGCTCGGCGGCGGCCAGATGGAAGCCGTCCATCGGGACGAGGGCGGCGCGTCCGCCCAGGGCCGCGACCAGTCGGTCCGCCAGAGTGGACTTCCCGGCTCCGGGCGGGCCCGCGATCCCGAGGATGCGCCGCTGTCCGGTGTCCGCGAGCGCGCGGGCCCGGTCGTTCAGCGCGGCCCGGCCGCCGGTGCTCGTAGCGTCCACGAAGTCCATGCGGCGCATTCTGCCCGGTGGCCGGGTACCGAAGCGATAGTGTTACGTATAACGTCACCGCCGCGGAGCCCCACCGCCGGCCGAACCTCCGGAAGGCAACCCCCATGTCCCACATCGCCCTGGTCACCCTGGTCGTCCGCGACTACGACGAGGCGCTCGCCTTCTACCGCGACGCGCTCGGCTTCGAGCTGGTGGAGGACACCGACCGGGGCGACGGCACCCGCTGGGTGGTGGTGCGCCCGCGCGGGGCGGCGGACGGCACGGGGCTGCTGCTGGCCCGGGCGAAGGACGGGGCGCAGGCCGGGGCCGTCGGGGCGCAGACGGGCGGCCGGGTCGGCTTCTTCCTGCACACCGAGGACTTCGCGGCCGACCATGAGCGGATGCGCGCGGCCGGGGTGCGCTTCCTGGAGGAGCCCCGCCACGAGACGTACGGCTCGGTCGCGGTCTTCGAGGACCTGTACGGCAACCGGTGGGACCTGCTCCAACCCGCCGGCTGAGCAGGGCGCGGGACCCCGTAGCTGCGGCGTCCTGGAACCCCGGGGTCAGGACCGGGCGGCGAGCCCCGCCTCGCGTACGGCCACCGCCTCCATCGCCTCCAGCACCGGCCGGATCAGCGGATGGCCCTCGGCCCCCTGGCGTACGGCGGCGAAGACCCGGCGGGTGGGGGCGCTGCCCTCGACCGGGCGGACCACGGCCCCCGTCAGCTCCATCCCGCGCAGCGCGGAGCGGGGCACCAGCGCCACCCCGGCATCCGCCCCGGCCAGGGCGACCACGGCGTGGAAGTCGTCGGACGAGTGATCGAGGCGCGGGGCGAAACCGGCGTACTCGCAGGCCAGAACCACCACGTCATGGCAGGGGTTGCCCGGGTACGGCCCGATCCACGGGTCCTTCGCCAGATCGGCGACCGCCACCTGGGCCTGGCCGGCGAGGCGGTGGCCCACGGGAAGCACCGCGTCGAACGGCTCCGAGTAGAGCGGGACGCGGGTGAGCCGGCGGTCGTCCTCGGCGGGCGCGCCCCGGTATTCGACGGCCACCGCCACGTCCACCTGCCGGTCCAGCACCATGGGGACGCTCGCGTCGCCCTCCGCGTCCTGGACCTTGACCCGGATGCCGGGCGCGGTGCGGGCCAGCTCGGTGAGGGCGGGGGCGAGGACGAGGCCGATGCCGGTGGCGAACGCGGCGACCGTGACCGTCCCGGCGATGCCCGCGCTGTAGTCGGCCAGCTCCGCCTCGGCCCGCTCCAGCTGGGCGAGGACCAGGTTGGTGTGGCTGAGCAGGATCTCCCCGGCGGCGGTGAGCCGGGCCCCGCGCGCCCCGCGTTCGACGAGGCGGTGGCCGGTCTCCTGCTCCAGGGCGGCGAGCTGCTGGGAGACGGCGGAGGGGGTCAGATACAACGCGGCGGCGGCCGCGGTCACCGTGCGGTGGTCGGCCACCGCACGGAGGATTCGCAGCCGCCGCGCATCGATCATGTGCCCATTGTCCCAGGTGGCGGCGGAACCACCGACCGGGTCGGACGGGTCAGGCGGCGGCCTCCGCCTCCAGCGCGGCCCGGGCGTCGACGAACGCGTCCACGGCGCGGTTCACGTCGGCGGTGGAGTGGGCGGCCGAGAGCTGGACGCGGATGCGGGCCGCGCCCTGCGGGACGACGGGGTACGAGAAGCCGATCACGTACACACCGCGCTCCAGGAGCAGTTCCGCCATCCGGCCCGCCTTGCCCGCGTCGCCGATCATGACGGGGGCGATGGCGTGGTCGCCGGGGAGGATGTCGAAGCCCTCCGCGGTCATCCGGGTGCGGAACAGCTCGGTGTTGGCGGCGAGCTGCTCGCGCAGGTCCCCGGCGGACTCCAGCAGGTCGATGACCTTGAGGGAGGCGGCGGCGATGACCGGGGCGAGGGTGTTGGAGAAGAGGTAGGGGCGCGAGCGCTGGCGCAGCAGGGCGACGATCTCGGCGCGGGCCGCGACGTAGCCGCCGGAGGCTCCGCCGAGCGCCTTGCCGAGGGTGCCGGTGATGATGTCGACCCGGTCCATCACGCGGTGCAGCTCGGGGGTGCCGCGGCCGCCGGCGCCGACGAAGCCGACGGCGTGCGAGTCGTCGACCATGACCATGGCGTCGTAGCGGTCGGCCAGGTCGCAGATCTCCTGGAGCGGGGCGACGTAACCGTCCATGGAGAAGACGCCGTCGGTCACGATGAGGCGGCGGCGGGCCCCGGACGCCTCCTTGAGCTGCGTCTCCAGCTCGGCCATGTCGCGGTTGGCGTAACGGTGGCGCTTGGCCTTGGAGAGCCGGATGCCGTCGATGATGGAGGCGTGGTTGAGGGCGTCGGAGATGACCGCGTCCTCGGGGCCGAGCAGCGTCTCGAAGACACCGCCGTTGGCGTCGAAGCAGGAGGAGTAGAGGATCGTGTCCTCCTGGCCGAGGAAGGCCGAGAGCCGCTGCTCCAGCTCCTTGTGGACCTCCTGGGTGCCGCAGATGAAGCGGACCGAGGCCATCCCGTAACCCCAGCGGTCCAGCGCCTCGTGGGCGGCGGCGACGACGTCGGGGTGGTCGGCGAGGCCGAGGTAGTTGTTGGCGCAGAAGTTGAGGACCTCGCCCGGGCGGCCGCCGGAGGTGACCTCGACGGTCGCGGACTGCGGGGTGCCGATCACGCGCTCGGGCTTGTGGAGCCCGGCGGCGCGGATCTCGTCGAGGGTGGTGCGCAGATCGTCGCGTACGGAGTCGAACATGCGGATTCCTTAGGAGATCAGGTAAGAGCCGAGGGACGGGAGGGGAGGGTCAGGCGGTCCAGTCGAGGATGACCTTGCCGCCGAGGCCGCTCGCCGCGTCGTCGAAGGCCGCCTCGAAGTCGCGGAAGCCGTACCGGCCGGTGATCACGGGGCTGAGGTCGAGGCCGCCCTCCAGCAGGACGGACATGGCGTACCAGGTCTCGTACATCTCGCGGCCGTAGATGCCCTTGATGGTGATCATCGAGGTGACGACGCGCGCCCAGTCGACGGCGAACTCCTCGGCGGGCAGGCCGAGCATGGCGATCCGGCCGCCGTGCGTCATGTTCGCGACCATCTCGCGCATCGCCTCGGGGCGGCCGGACATCTCCAGGCCGATGTCGAAGCCCTCGCGCAGGCCGAGTTCGCGCTGCCCGTCCGCGATGGTGCGGTCCGCGACGTTCAGCGCGAGGCTGACGCCGACCTTGCGGGCGAGGGCGAGGCGGGCCTCGCTGACGTCGGTGATGACGACGTTGCGGGCGCCGGCGTGCTGGGCGACGGCGGCGGCCATGATGCCGATCGGGCCGGCGCCGGTGATCAGGACGTCCTCGCCGACCAGCGGGAAGGAGAGCGCGGTGTGCACGGCGTTGCCGAACGGGTCGAAGATCGCCGCGATGTCGAGGTCGACGGGGACCCGGTGCACCCACACGTTCGAGGCGGGCAGGACCACGTACTCCGCGAACGCCCCGTCCCGGCCGACCCCGAGGCCGACGGTGGAGCGGCAGAGGTGGCGGCGGCCGGCGAGACAGTTGCGGCACTTGCCGCAGACGAGGTGGCCCTCACCGCTGACCAGGTCGCCGGTGGCGATGTCGGCGACGTCGGAGCCGGTCGCGGCGACCTCGCCGACGAACTCGTGGCCGAGGATCAGCGGGGTGGTGACCGCCTGCTGGGCCCAGCCGTCATAGGCGCGGATGTGCAGGTCGGTGCCGCAGATACCGGTGCGCAGAACCTTGATCAGGACGTCGGTGGGGCCGTACTCCGGTTCCGGCACGTCCATCAGCCACAGTCCGGGCTCGGCCTTCTGCTTGACGAGTGCCTTCACGGCTGTGGCTCCCTGACGTCGGTACGCGAGTGAATACCCCGGGCCGCGGGGCATGTCGGAGGAACCCTGCGGCCCGGGGTGGTCTTGGGTGTCACTCCCCATGGTGGGGGTTCGGCGGGACGGGACGGAGCATCTCGAAAAGCTCCACGCGCCGTCCCCGGCCGTCACCGGAAAGGCTGCCGTACGGCGGGGCCCCGGGTCCATCGAGGATTTCTTAAGCACCGCCGCAGGAGATCTTCACACCTGGCCGTGGCTTCACCGACCGCTGCCGCTCTCCGGTCTTCGATTCCTCGGCTACAGCTCGCCGAACGGGCCGAGGAAGCGGGGGCGGCCCTGCTCGATCCGGTAGAGGAAGATCCCGTTCTCGTACCGCACCTGGCGGATCGACGGACGGAAGGCGAGCGGACGCACGATCCCCCGGTGCTCGGTACTGCGGATCAGCCGGGCCATGCCCCCGCGCACCGACCCCGGGGCCGCGGCGGCCCCGGCGGCGCGGGCGATCAGACCGACCGCGTCGTACGCCTCGGCGGCCCACATGGCCGGGGGCGCGCCGAAGCGCCTGCGGTGGTCGGCGGTGAACGTCCTGGCCGACGGGAGGGCCGCGGGGTCGGCGTACGCCTCGGCGAAGACCCAGCCGTCGGCGGCGGCGCCCGCGCCGGTGAGGAAGGCGGGCCCGAGGGCGGGTCCGGCGGCGATCCGGGTACCGGAGTAGCCCTCGTCCGCCAGTGCGGTGGCGAGGCGGGCGGCCCGGGCCGCATCGCCGCTCGCGAGCACCACGGCGTCCGCCCTGCTGGTCACGGCTTTCCGGGCGGCCGCACCGGAGCCCGTGTCGCCCCCTGGCAGTGCGTGGGTGATGACGGTGGCGTCCGCGGGCATGGCCTCGCGGAAGCCGGCGGCCAGCTCTCCGCCGAGGCCGGTGTCGTCCTGGACGAGGAGCACGCGCTCGGCGGGACGGGTGTGGACGACGTAGCTGATGAGTCCCGGAGCGAGCATGCGGTCGTACGGGCGGGTCACGCAGAGGTGGGCGGCCGTTTCGGACGCGGTCGTGGAGCCTGTACGCCACGCTGGGCGCCAGCCCGGCGGCGCGGCCGGGGCCGCTGAGGTCGCGTGGAGCCCGATCGTGTACGTGGGCGGTGTGCCGGAGCCCGACGCGGCCCCGGCGGACCGTCGCCGGGCGAGCCATGCCGCGGTGGAGCCGCCGGTGACCACGACACCCCCGGCGGCGCCGGCGATCAGGAGCCGCCGCCGCGTCAGGCCCGCCGCGGGTGCCGCTGCGTCCTCGCCCGGGGCGAGGGGGGCGGGCGGCGGCTCGGGGTCCGGCAGCGCGAGGGCCTGCGCCGAACGTTCCGCGATCAGCGCGGCGAGGCCGGGCGGCGCGAACCAGTCCCCCGCACGCGGTGCGGTGTCCGGCTCCCCGGGCGGGGCCCTGTCCGGGGCGGTCTCGGCAGCTCCGTCGGGAGCCGTCCCGAAGGCTCCACCGCCCCCGCCCCGGGCCGTCCCCGCAGCCCCGCCGGGAGCCCAGGCCACTCTCGGATCCGGCGGGCTCTTCCTCGTCCGATCGCTGTCCGCTCCCCCGGCCGCCTCCAGCTCGTCGCCGACCCGCCCCGCCGACGGCCGGGCAGCCGGGTCCTTGCTGAGGCAGCCGACGAGCAGCGGCAACAGTTCGGGCGGCACGCCCGTCAGGTCCGGCTCCTCGTGGACCGTGCGGAACAGCACTCCGGCAGCTCCGCCCTCGCCGAACGGTCGTCGGCCCGTCGCCGCGTACACCAGGACGCAGCCGAGCGAGAACACGTCGCACGCCGGACCCACCGACCCGGCCGACGCCTGTTCGGGGGCGAGGTAGCCGGGCGTGCCGATCACCGCGCCGGTGGCGGTGAGCGCGGTGGCGCCCTCGTGGCGGGCGATCCCGAAGTCGATGAGGCGGGGGCCGTCGAGGGCGAGGAGCACGTTGTCCGGTTTGACGTCGCGGTGGATGAGCCCGGCCCGGTGGACCGCGACGAGAGCCGCGGCCAGCCGGCTGCCGAGCGCCCGGACGGTGGCCGTGGGAAGCGCGCCCCTCGCGCCGACCACCGCGGCCAGCGAGGGCCCGGGGACGAACGCGGTCGCCAGCCACGGCTCGCGGGCCTCGGTGTCCGCGCCGAGCACCGGAACCACCCACGGGCCGGTGATGCGGGTGGCGGCCTCCGCCTCGCGCCGGAAGCGGGCCCGGAACGCCGGGTCGGCGGCGTGCTCGGCGCGGATCACCTTGACGGCGACGAGCGTCCCGCCCGCCGAGCGCGCCAGGTAGACCACCCCCATGCCGCCCGCGCCGAGCCGGACGAGGGTGCGGTACGGACCGACGGTGCGGGGGTCCTCGGAGGTGAGGGGCCGCACGTCAGCTCTTGGGCTTCGGGGCCGGGCCGAGGTAGTCCAGGCGTCCGTCCTTCACCCGGTACAGGTGCGCGTCCTGGCCGACGAGCTGCTGCCGCTCCTCGTCGAACGCGTAGGTGCGCGAGACCCCCTCGTACCGGGAGGCGGCTATCGCGGCGGTGAGCTGGGGGCGGGTGGGGCGGGCCGCCCCGGAGGGACCGGCGCTCGGCTTCGCGCTCTTCGCCGCGCCCTCGGCCAGGGCGGCCAGCTCGCGGGCGACGAGCCCCGCCACGTCGTACGCCTCGGCCGACCAGGCGGCGGGGGCGGCGCCGAAGCGCTTGTGGTGGGCGGTGGCGAACATCGCGGCGGCCGGGGCGCTCGCGTCGGTGAACGGGGCGATGAACTCCCAGCCGTCGGCCGCTGCCCCCGCCTGCTTCAAGAAATCCGGCCCCATGACGGTGTGCTGGGCCATGCGCGGTCCGGTGTAGGAGAGGTCGGCCAGGATGCGGGCGACCCGGGAGGCGCCGGTCGCGTCACCGGCGTAGAAGACGGCGTCGCTGCGGTGGGAGAGCAGGTCGGCGACGACCGGGTCGAAGACGCTCGTCCCGGCGGGCACCACCCGGGGGTGGGTGGTACCGGTGGTGAGGTTGGGCGTCATCAGGTTCGTCGCGTAGCCCGCCTGGTACGCGGCCTGCCCGCCGGCTCGGTCGATCAGGATGCCCAGCCGCTCGACCTCGGGGCGCAGCAGGAGGCGGTTGACGATGGGGATCGAGAGGGACGCGTAGGAGGGGCCGGCCTGGAAGAAGGAGGCGTTGGCCCGGCGCGGAAAGGTGATCTGGAGCGCGGACACCGTCAGCACCGGCAGGGTCGCTTCGTCGTATGTGGACAGCGCCGCCGCGACCGTGACGTCACTCGTGGGACCGATGACCGCGGCGACCTCCGGGTCGCCGGCGAACTGCTCCGCGACCTGCGCGGAGCGGGTGGGGTCCCCCGCGTCGTCGAGGACCTTCACCGCGAGCCGGAAGGGCCGGCCGTCGAGGGCGTTGAAGCGGTCCACGGCAAGCCGGACGCCACGTTCCTGGGCTCGCCCGGCGGCACTCTGCGGCCCCGTCAGGTCGGCGTGTACACCGATGATCCAGCGGCGTCCGCCCGGTGCGCCGTCGGAGCCGCCGCCGTCGGCCCCGTCGGCGCCGATCCGCAGGGCGGCGAACGCACCCGCGCCGAGGGCCACCGCGCCGCCCGCCGTGAGCAGCAGGAAGCGCCGTCGGCCGGGGGCGGGTTCCGGCGGGCCGGGCTCCTCGGCGACGGTGGCGTCGATGCCGGGCAGGGCCAGCAGGGCGGCGGACCGGTCCGCGATGATCCGGACGATGTCCTCGGGCAGCCAGTCCGCTCGCTCCCCGGCCGGCACGTCCTCGGTGATCAGCCCGTCGAGAGCGGCGGCTTCCGGGCGGTCGGAGGGTTCCTTGGCCAGGCAACGTTGCAGCAGTGCCCGGAGCCACGGCTCCTCGATGCCGTCGAGGTCGGGCTCGTCGTGGAGGGTTCGGTAGAGCAGGGCGTCGACCGCTCCGCTGCCGAACGGCGGCCGGCCGGTGGCCGCGTACGCGAGGAGGCAGCCGAGTGAGAAGACGTCCCCGGCCGAGCCCGCGGTGTCACCGGACGCCTGCTCGGGCGGCAGGAAGCCGGGGGTGCCGACGACGAGTCCGGTGGCGGTCAGGGCGGTGGCGTCGGCCGCGCGAGCGATCCCGAAGTCGATCAGCCGGGGGCCGTCGGCCGTCAGCAGCACATTGCCCGGTTTGACGTCGCGGTGGACGAGCCCGGCGTCGTGCACGGCGGCCAGGGCGCGGGAGAGCAGCCGGCCCAGGACCGCGACACTGCGCACGGGCAGCGGTCCGCGCCGCGCGACGACGTCGGAAAGGGTCGGTCCGGGAACGAACTCCGTGGCGAGCCAGGGGCGTTCGGACTCGGTGTCAGCATCGGTCACACGCACGGCCCAGGGGCTGTCGACCCGGCGGGCGGCCTCGGCCTCGCGGCGGAAGCGGGTCCGGAAATCCTCGTCCTCCGCGAGTTCGGGCAGGATCACCTTGACGACGGCGAGCGCACCGGCGTCGGTCCGCCCGAGGTAGACGACGCCCATGCCGCCCGCTCCGAGGCGGCCCAGGAGCCGGTGACCGCCGACGCGGGCGGGATCAGTGGGTCGCAGATCGTCCATGCCCGGCCTCAACTCTGCTTCTCGACGGCGCTCTCGAGCCGGGACAGCATGACTCCCTGCGCCTCGTTGACGAACCTGTCGATCTCGTCCTCGGTGCGGCCCTCGGCTCCCTTGCCGGTCACGGCGACGGTGAACTGGAGGGTCTGCGCCTGCTGCCAGGAGTAGTGGTGCGGCCCGCCCAATTCGGAGCTCTGGTATTTCCCCACCTCGCTGAGGAAGTCCTCGGAGCTGCCCTGGGCGCTCTCGCCGCCGAGGAGCGCCGCCGCGACCATGGATCCGATCGTCTCGCCTTTGCGCAGTCGCTGGGTGGGGCAGCGCATGGTCTCCTCGATCGACTCCGCCATCTCCCAGGCGGCGTCCTCACGGGTGCGGTGCACGGTGACGACCGCGGCGAGGCGCACCGGCCCCTTGCCCGCCTCGGCCGGCGCCTCGAACGACCGTGTGAGAGTGGCCAGGACGCTGCGGGCGGGCTTCTGCTGCTGCCAGACGCAGTCCTCGCCGAGCACGGGCCAGGTGGCCGGGTCGCTCTCGTACGGGCTCCGCTTCACCACCCCGGCGCCGAAGCTGTCGGGCCCGGCGATGACGCGGTCGATGAGGTCGCGCGCCTCGGCCCCGGTGCGGGGGAGCCGGGCGGGGTCGGGCACGAGCGAGTCCTCGGGCGACGGCCCGGCAGCGGTGCCGCCGTCGCCGGGGTCCGGGCTAGCGCCGGCCGAGGCGTCCCGCTCTCCGGCTTTCCCCGGATCGTCCGCCGTGCCGGAACAGCCGGCGAGCAGCACGGTCGTCAGAGCCAGAGCCAGAGCGAACTCGCCCCCTCTTAAAGGCACATGACAGGTCACAGAGATTCCCCGTTCCTCCTCGACGCCGTGTCGATCATAAATTCGACCGGCGCGGCCGGCAGGGCTGTTGGGGGACTGTTACAGCGCTGGGACCCGGACGGCGCCGCCCCGGGGCCACCCGGACGAGGTGGTCAGGCAGTCTCGGCGAGGAAGGCGGCGATGTGCTCGACGACGGCGTCCGGGCGACCTCGGGCCGGGGCCTGACACAGCGTAGGGAATACCTCCCCGTCCTTGATAGCGTCGCCCCCGCGGCTGCGGACTTCTCCCCCGACCCAGCCGTACGGGGGCAGGCACGGGGACCGGGCGCGGCAGGACGAAGAGGGCCGACAGATGAGCCTTGCACAGGTGCACTACACCTCCGCCGCGCCGGGGGCCGAGGGGTCCGAAGGGGCGGCGGGCCGGTTCACGGCGGTCGGGCCCGGGGTGTCGGGTGCTCTGCTGGCGGAGATCGAGCCCTTGGTGCGCTACGAGCTTCCCGAGGGCGTCGCGGACCGCCCGTCGGACGGTGAACTGCGCTCACTGCCGCAGTCGTTCACGTACGCCGTCCTCTCCGACGGCAGCCGTCTGGTGTCCCGGTCGGCGCCGGTACGGGACACGGGTGGCGGCAGCGGCAGCGACGCCGCGTGGGGGTCAGGACCGGGGTCGGGGCCGAGGCAGGGCATCCGGTTCCATGCGCACGCGGTGCATCTGCCGCCGGGGGTGCCGCTGCCGGGCGACCGGCTGCCGGTCGAGGCGTGGCGCTCGCCGCTCTGGGTGTCGACGACGCCCGCCGGGGCGATACCGGACCCGCTGACGCTGCCGCCGGGCCCGACGGCCGTCTCGGAGGGCCTGGACGACTTCGCCGTCTCGCGCGGCCCCTGGCTCGCGGCCGTACTGGCGGATCTGCGCCGGGCGAGCGGGCCGACGGAGCCCGGCGGGCGGCCCGTGGTGCTGGTGGAGCGGCAGTGCGCGGACGTGGCCCGGTGGCTGGGGCTCGCGTCCGTGACCCTGCCGAGGGAGAGCGCGGAGCGGCTGACGTTCACCACGTACACGCGCCGGCCGGGGAGTTCGGCGGCGCGGGTGGTGGGCGTGCTGCCCGAGGACGCGGCGGCGGCGCGGGCGGCGGGACTGCGGGTGCACGCGTGCGCGGACCAGCCCCCGTCGGGCGGCGGCACGGACGATGTGTGGGCGACGACGGCGGCCCGGATCTGGCGGAGCCGCTCCCCGGAGCTGTTCGGGGAGGCGCGCGAGCTTCCCGGCGAGCCGTTCGCGGCAGGCCCGTTGGCGGTGACGGCGCTCTGCGCGGGGATCGCGCTCGGCCCGGACGGACGTACGGCGGCGGCCGGTTGGGCGGCGGACCGCCCGTACGCCCTGGACGCGAAGCGCACCGGTCAGTTGATCGAGGCCCTCGCCTCTCCCGGCATCGACGACCGTACCGGACCCGAATTCGACGCCGCCGGGCGGCTGTTCGGCGCACTGGAGGGCCGCAGCCCGGCCTCGGTCACCGCGCCGCTCGCGGCGATGCTGGTCACCGAGGCGGTACGGGGCGGCAACGGCTCACTGGAACTGCCGCGCCGGGACGCGTTCACGGGGCCGGAGGGCGCGGCGGTCGCGGAGCGGCTCGCCCCGGAGATCCTGACCGAGCTCGGCGACAAGGCCGGGCCCCGATCGGTCGGGCGAACCGTACAACTGCTGCGGGTGGCACGACTGCTGGGCGTGGACGGCACGGATTCGCTGCCGGGGATCGTGGACCGACTGGCACCGGCGGTGCTGGCGGAGGCGGCGGCAGAGGAGGAGTCGGGGGCGGGAGCCGAGGGTCTTTTGGACTTCGCACCGGCCCTGCTGGAACTGCTGGACGAGCAGTTCGAGGTGCGGACGGCGCTGCTCGGCGCACTGGACCGGATCGCGCCGCAGGACCCCGGGGCGGTGGCCCGGTTCCTGGGACGGGTCACGCTGCCGTTCACGGGTACGCAGGCACTGCCGCATCTGCGGATGTGCGCCGAGGTGCCGGGCGCGATGGCGACGCTGGGCGGTGACCGGGCGGCGGTGTGGCACCGGGTGCTGCGGGCGGCGGGTCTCTCCCCCTTCGCCGAGCCGCTGGTGCTGCGCACGGCGGTGGGCCTGGTCTGGGAGGACCGCGCCCCGACGGTGGAGGAGGCCCGCCTGCTGCTGGAGGCGGCCACCTCCGACTCGCACCGCGCGGCCGGTACGTGGGCCCGCCTGGTCGACGCGGCGCTCAGCGCGTCCGCCGCCGGCACCGACGAGGCGGCCGGCCTCGCCCATGACCTGCTGCGCGGCTACCCGACCGAGATCGGCGGCCGCGAACGGGCCGGTCTCCTCCTGCTGGACCTGGTCCGCGAACTGCGCACGGGCGCACCGGACCCCGGCTGGGCGGAGCGGGTCCGCACGCTGTGCGCCCAGGCGGAGCCGGTCGAACCGGCGCTCCGGGAGCGGGCGTACACGGCCCTGGTGGAACGCCTGCTGGCCCCGGACCGCCCGGGTGCCGAGCTGTACGACTTCGTCCACGGCGACGACCCCGACCTGATCGCCGCGTACGACCGCACCGCCCGAACGGAAGCCGTACGGACCCGGCTGCGCACCCAGCCTGCCTACGCGGCGGACTGCTTCTCCGTCTGGACCGCCCACCCGCACGCGGGCCGCGCCTGGCCCCCGGTGGCCGCCGCCCTCCTGGAGGAGGTCCTGCGCCCCGCCGTCCGCGCGATGGCGGCCGAGGACGTCGCGGAGGTCGAGGCGACGGTGGGCCGCACGGGCAGCAGCGGCCGGGCCGACGCCTTCCGCGCCTGGAACCGGGTCAGCACCCTCGGCCGCCTCGGCCGCCGGATCGCGGGGCGGGTGCGGCGGGGGTGAGAGGGGGCGGGAGCCGCCGACTAGAATGTTCTTTCATGTCGAAGCCTGACGAGTTGCTCTCCGCTGTCGCAGCCCTGGTGGAGTCCGGGCACAGCAACCAGATGTCCCTGACCGTCGTCGCCGGGGGTGCCGTCATCACCGGCCGCCTGGCCCCCGAGTCCGTCTGGAGGCAGCGGGTCTCCGAGGTCCTGGCGGACTCGGACCGGCTGAGCGAGTTCGCCGCCGTCTTCACCTCCACCGCGCGCAAGGAGGGGCCGCCCACGCATCTGCATTTCCATGTGGCGCGGATCCTCCAGGGTTCGGTGGGAATCCCGGAGACCGGTGGGATGTACCGGGTGGCCATCGAGGACGTCAGCGCCTGGACCATGGGCGACTTCAGCTACTCGGACCACTGACCCGCCCCGTCCCGACAGCCCCACCCCACAGCCCACGGCCCCTCGCCGGCCGGAACCAGCCCCGGCGCCGCCGCTCGAACCGGCCCCGCGCCCGCCCGTCAGGCGGTCGCGGGGCTGCCGAGCAGTGCGGAGGCCTGCTCGAACGGGCTGGGTACACGCCGAGGCGTGACGAGTGCGCGCCCGGACATGGCGGTCACTGCGGTTTCGGCGAAGCCTGGGCAGGTGAAGCCGAGCCGGCTCATCGCCCGGAGGACCTCCCCCGCGCTGAAGTCGCGCCGGTCCTGGCGGGTGATGACCTGTCCGACCTGCTTGACCGGGTAGGTGCGGCGGCCGATGATCACGGACTCACCGCTGACCGGCTCGGGCTTGATGCCCTTCATCGACTCCAGGACACCGCTCTTGGTGAGGTCGAAGGGGAAGCGGGCGATGACACAGCGCATGTTGCCTCACAGGGAGAAGGGCGAAGGAGAAACGAAGCAGTCGCGGAGGCTAGGCTGCCGCGCCGAAGGACGGCTGACGCTCCGTCGCACGCCGGGTGGCGGAGCCGGCGCCTCGCCGTCCGCGGGGGGCCGCGGTGCGCCGACGCCGCTCGGCCACCGGCGCGGTGATCGTCACGGGGATGCCGGACGGGGCCTGGGATCCGGTGATCCGACGGAGCGCCTCCTCGCCGGAGCGGACCTGTGTCGTCAGGGGCACGATCCCGGCGGTGGTCATGAGGCGGGCCATGTCGCGACGCTGGCCGGGTGTGACCAGGGTGACGACGCTGCCGGACTCCCCGGCGCGTGCGGTACGCCCGCCGCGATGGAGGTAGTCCTTGTGGTCCGCCGGCGGGTCGACGTTGACGACGAGGTCGAGGTGGTCGACGTGGATGCCGCGTGCCGCGACGTTCGTGGCGACGAGGACGGTGACATGCCCGGTCTTGAACTGCGCGAGGGTGCGCGTGCGTTGCGGCTGGGACTTGCCGCCGTGCAGGGCGGCGGCCCGGACCCCGCTGTGCAGCAGGTGATCGGTGAGCTTGTCCACCGCGTGCTTGGTGTCCAGGAACATGATCACCCGGCCCTCCCGCGCCGCGATCTCCGTCGTCGCCCGGTGCTTGTCGCCGCCGTGGACGTGCAGGACGTGGTGCTCCATCGTCGTGACGGCCCCCGCGGACGGGTCGACGGAGTGGACGACCGGGTCGGTGAGGTAGCGGCGGACCAGGAGGTCGACGTTACGGTCGAGTGTCGCGGAGAACAGCATGCGCTGGCCCTCGGGGCGGACCTGGTCCAGCAGCGCGGTGACCTGCGGCATGAAGCCCATGTCGGCCATCTGGTCGGCCTCGTCCAGCACGGTGATCGCGACCTGGTCCAGGGCGCAGTCGCCGCGCTCGATGAGGTCCTTGAGCCGCCCCGGGGTGGCGACGACGACTTCCACGCCGCCACGCAGCGCGTTGGCCTGCCGGCCGATGGACATGCCGCCCACCACCGTGGCCATGCGCAGCCTCACCGAGCGGGCGTACGGGGCGAGCGCGTCGGTGACCTGCTGGGCCAGTTCACGCGTCGGTACGAGGACCAGAGCCAGCGGTTGACGGGGCTCGGCGCGCCGGCCGACGGTACGAGCCAGCAGGGCCAGGCCGAAGGCGAGGGTCTTGCCGGAGCCGGTGCGCCCCCGTCCGAGGACGTCACGGCCCGCGAGGGTGTTCGGCAGGGTCGCGCCCTGGATCGGGAACGGGACGCTCACGCCCTGCGCGGTGAGCTCGGCCAACAGCGGTGCGGCCAGGGAGAGATCGGCGAACGTCTCGACGGCGGGCAGCGCGGGAGTGGTCGTCCTCGGCGGGGCGAACTCGCCCTGGACCGCGACGGGCCGCCGACCGTGCCCGGCCGGACGGGGACGGCTCGGCCCGCCGGTACGGCTGCGGGTGCGGGAGGTGCGGTCGTTCGTACGGGTGGAGTTCACAGGAGACCTTCCTTTATACGGCACGTATCAAGGAATTTCCGCAGCGGAAAAACAGCGCGGGGAATCACAGGAACGGGCCAGAAAATGCGAGAAATTCCGACGTACAGAGGTGCAGGAGAAAGAGTGCGCGATCAGCCGGGAACGATGTTCTCGGCCGTCAGGCCCTTTTGGCACGGCAGGATGTCGAAAGTGACCGGCTGACCTTCGAACAGCTCACGGAATCCGTCGGCGGCTATGTTGGAGAAGTGGGCGAACACATCGTCCCCGCCACCGTCCTGCTCGATGAAGCCGAAGCCTTTGGCCGCGTTGAACCACTTCACAGTGCCGGATGCCATGCCGCTTCTCCCTTGGGGCTGTACGCCGGGACCGTGAGGTACGGATGCCGGGTCGCCGCGGTGATGCCCCACCCGGTGAACAATGACCGGAAAACAGAAGCGCCCGCACCAGCCGGAGATCGGCGGCGGCACTCGGAGTCTGGGAACAGCAAGACTGCAACTGGAAATAACAGTAGCACGCCACAATGATCCGGACACCGAGAATAACTCCGCTTCCCACGCGAAGAGAAATCCTCTCCGCCCGGCGAACCGAAACTTCCTACGGCGGCCACAGATATGGTCACGCGGTACGCGTCGACCTACCGGCCGCACTCCGGTGTCGCGGGTATCGCGGGTAGCGCGGGAGAGACCGTCAGCACAGCAGGTCCAGCTCCGCCCGGACCGTCTTGCCCGGGTTGCGGTCGAAGACCGCCCAGCGGTCCGCCAGGGCCTCCACGATCAGCAGCCCGCGCCCGCTGTCGGAGCCGCCGTCCGGCACGGTGATCTCACCGGGGCCGGGCGGACGCCGCTCGCCCCGCGTGTCGGACACCTCGATCCGCAGAAGGCCGGGCACGGCCGGATCGCCCGGCAGGTACGACAGCCGCAGTTCGAAGTTGCGGCCGGGCACCCGGCCATGGGTCGCCGCGTTGGCCGCCAGCTCACCGATGATCAGGGCCGCCGACTCCGATGCGTCACTGAGGTACGGGATGCCCCAGGTGTGCAGCTTGTGGAGGCCGACGCGGCGGGCGAGCCGGGCGCCATGGGGATCCGCGCGGTATTGATGATTGAACACACGTACGGTTACGGGTGGTTGGGCCTTCGTAGATGCTTCCATGCCCCCAGATTCCGGGCCCGGGACCCGGTCCACCAGGTCAGCGACCCGTACGCTCAGTCAGCGTACGGGCGCGAAGGGTGGACGGTACGGGTCACGTTCCGTGAGCATGGACGGGTCTCGGACCAGGACAGGCGCACGGGGAGGTGGCCGTACATGACGCACGGCACGGACGGCATCGACAGCACGACGTACGGGACCTTCGGCAACGGCGGCGGTCGCGGTGGCGAACCCGAACCGCAGTACATCCTCAAGATGTTCGGAGAGGTGGTCAAGACCTTCCGCAAGCGGGCGAGGCTGACGCAGGAGCAGTTCGCCCCGCTCGTCGGGTACTCACCCGAGACCGTCGCCTCCATCGAGCAGGGCCGCCGCCTCCCGCCGCCGGACTTCGCGGAACGGGCGGACAGTGTGCTCGACGCGTTCGGCGTGATTCTGGCGGCGGCGAAGCATCTGACGCGGCGCAAGGGGCTGGCGAGTTGGTTCCGGCAGTGGGCGCAGCTGGAGCTGACGGCGCTGAGCCTGTACACGTACGAGTGCCGGTTGATTCCGGGGCTGTTGCAGACGCCCGCGTACGCGCGGACGCTGTTCACGGACCAGTTGCCACCGCTCGGCGACGAGCAGATCGAGGCACAGCTCGCGGCTCGGCTGGAACGTCAGCAACTGCTGCGCGAGCGGCCGAACACCTCCTTCAGTTTCATCCTCGAAGAGCATCTGTTCCTGCGCGACTTGGGCGGCGAGGAGGTCACCAGGGAGCTGCTGGACCACATCCTTGATCTGGCCGGGCTGCGCAACGTCAACATCCAGATCATGCCGTTGGTACGGCATCACCACGCGGGCCTGGATGGGCCGATGCAGTTGCTGGAGACGCCGGACCACCAGTGGTTCGGATACCTGGAAGGACAGAAGTACGGCCAGTTCGTCTCCGACCCCGCAGTGATCAGCGCACTCCAGATGCGGTGTGCCAATATGCGTTCACAGGCTCTCTCGTTGGACGACTCCAAGAGCCTGATGCGGCGGATGCGAGGAGCGAGATGAGCACCACAGACCTGGCCTGGTTCAAGAGCAGCTACAGCGGCGGATCCGGCGACTCCTGCGTGGAGGTCGCGCTGGAGTGGCACAAGTCGACCTACAGCGGCGGCGACGGCGACTCCTGCGTGGAGGTCGCCGCCTGCGCCTCCACCGTCCACGTACGCGACTCCAAGATCGAGGAGAGCCCGCAGCTCGCCCTCGCCCCGGCCGCCTGGACGCATTTCCTCGCGTACGCCGCCCAGGGCTGACGCGCGTCCTGAGTTTTCGTCAGCCGCTCTGCCCCGCCCGGGCAGCTCGTGGACCGTACGGGGCTGCCCAACGCGGCCATCACCAAAATCGTCCACCGGCCGGCCGCGCTCGGGCATGTGGACCGCCGCAAGGACGGTTCGGACGGGCGCGGGTACGCGTTGAGCGTGACGTCGACGCTCCGCCGGACCCGGCCCGGCTCTTCGCGCCGATGGCCGAGGCGATGAACGGCCTGGTGGACGGCATGGACGACGTGGAGCGCGCGGCGGTCACCCGCCGGCTGACGGGCACGGTCGAGATTCTGCGCCGGTCCACGGCCGAACCGATCCGGACGGGGGAGGCCGACGGACAGGCCGGTCGGCGGGCTCCGGCGCAGTGATCGTGCCCGTCATACGCCCTGTGATCCAGCCCGGGTCCTGTCCGTCTTCGCCGAGGACACGACGCCCGGACGCTCAGCTCGCGGAGTCGCCGAGGACCCCGAGTCCCGCCACCGGTCCCCCGTACGCGAGGACCAGCACCAGCGCGAAGAGGATCAGCAGCCAGCCGGTCACGATCGCCGGCAGGGCCTTGCCCCGGTCCTGGCCGCCCAGTCGCTTGCCCTGGCGGCACCCTGGTGGCGGGTCCGTGCGCCGGGTCGGGCGGCACAGGTACCGTAAGGAGGCATCGATGTCACTCATGGGCCTCCTGGCGGGCTGCGTGAACCCAGGAGGAACCACATGACGACCAACCGTGGACGCAAGGACGTCATCCGCGACCGGATGGCCGCCACCGGCGAGTCGTACAACGTCGCCGCCCGCAACCTCAAGGCCATGAAGGACACGTCCGCCACCCGCGACGCCGTCCTCGTGCAGCGCTGGACGCCCGCCGACTCCTTCGACGTGCCCTGCCCCTGCGGCGGAACCTGCGAGCCGGGCGAGACCTGCGACCACTGCCACGCCCGCCACCGCCATGTGAAGCGCTACCCGGGCTCCGCCACCGAGGTCGAGACCTGGGCCGACCGCTACGAGTGCACCGGCTGCTCCTCCTCGTACACCCTCACCGTCCACCTGGCCGGACGGCCCTGGGGCGTCGCCGAGACCGTCGTCAAGGGCGGGTCGGCCGAGGAGGTCGTGCAGGCGACCGTCTTCCCGGGGGTCATTCACCCGCTGCTGCGGACCGGGAGCGGCAACGCCCCGGAGTGACAGCGGGGGTGGCGAGACCGGTCAGGATTCGAGAAGCGCCGGCCGGTCCCGGCCCCCTAGCGTGAAGGACATGGAAACCACCACGTCCTCCGCGGCCCCCACGGCCCTCGCCTCCGTCACCCTGGAGGTGGCCGACCCCGAGAACGCCCGCCCCTTCTACCGCGCCTTCGGCGTGGACGGATACATCACCCTGCGGGCGTCCGAAGCGGCCTCTACCGGCTTTCGCGGCTTCACCCTGGCCCTCACGGTCTCCGGCCCGGCCACCGTGGACGGTTTCGTCGACGCCGCCGTCGGTGCCGGCGCCACGGTGTTGAAGCCCGCCACGAAGTCGCTGTGGGGGTACGGCGGCGTCGTCCAGGCCCCGGACGGGACGATCTGGAAGATCGCGACCTCGGCGAAGAAGGACACCGGGCCCGCCACCCGCGACATCGACGAGGTCGTCCTGCTGCTCGGGGTCGAGGATGTGAAGGCCACCAAGCAGTTCTACGTGGGACGGGGCCTGACCGTGGCCAAGAGCTTCGGCGGGAAGTACGCCGAGTTCGCCACCGGTGAGGCCGGCCCCGTCAAGCTGGCGCTGTACAAGCACCGGGCACTGGCCAAGGACCTCGGTGTCCCCGCCGACGGCACCGGCTCGCATCGCATCGTCATCGGCTCCACCGGCGGCTCCTTCACCGACCCGGACGGCTTCGTCTGGGAGGCCGCACAGTCCTGATCCGCCCGCTGCCGCGGTCGGAGGGCAACCGAGGACCCAGGACGGGAGTGACGGCCAGGATTGACGGTGCCCGTCGGTGAAGGCACCGGGGAGCGTGCGGACGGGCGTTTGCGGGGTAGGCGAGAGGCAGACCCCGCAAGGAGGAATCATGTCCCGCCTGATCGCCCGCATCACCCGGTTCACCCGCAGTCCCCAGGGCCGCCGGACCATCGCGTCCGCACGGCGTGCCGCGGCCGACCCCCGCAAGCGCGCCCAGGCTCGCAGCCTGCTGGGACGGCTGCGCGGACGCCGGTGACGTCGCCGCTCCGGCGGCGGACGGCCGGAGCGGTGCCGGAAGGCATACGCGAAGATGCCCGCACGGGTCTCCCCGCGCGGGCATCTTCGCGTTCCGTCGGCGTCCGGCTCAGCTCTCGTCCGGGGCCAGGGTCAGCGAGATCGAGTTGATGCAGTAACGCTGGTCCGTCGGGGTGGGGTAGCCCTCGCCCTCGAAGACGTGGCCCAGGTGCGAGCCGCAGCGGGCGCAGCGCACCTCGGTGCGGACCATACCGTGGCTGCGGTCCTCGATCAGCTCGACCGCTTCGGTGTCCTTCGGGTCGTAGAAGGACGGCCAGCCGCAGTGCGACTCGAACTTGGTGTCGGAGCGGAACAGCTCCGCACCGCAGGCCCGGCAGGAGTAGACGCCCGCCGTCCTGGTGTCGGTGTACTCACCCCGGAAGGCGGGCTCGGTGCCGGCCTGGCGCAGCACCGCGTACTCGGCGGGGGTCAGCTCTTCCCGCCACTGCTCGTCCGGCTTCTCGACGTCGTACGGCACGGCTCGCTCCTCAGCTCGACAGGTGGTCCAGGATGCGCGGGCCGAGGTCGGTGACGTCGCCCGCTCCCATGGTGAGAACGAGATCGCCGGGCTTCGCCATTCCCGCGATCGCGGCGGGTACGTCGGCCTGGTCGTGGACGGCGGTGACCTCGGCGCCGGCCGCCTTCGCCGCGTCGATGATCAGGGCGCTGGTGATGCCGGGGATCGGGTCCTCGCGGGCCGGGTAGATGTCCAGGACCACGGAGGCGTCGGCCAGCGCGAGGGCCTGGCCCATCTCGGTGCCCAGCTCCTGCGTGCGGGAGAACAGGTGCGGCTGGAAGACGACCAGGATGCGGGAGTCGGCGGCCGCGCCGCGCATGGCCTCCAGGTCGGCGGTCATCTCGGTCGGGTGGTGCGCGTACGAGTCGATGACCTGCACGCCGGCCGCCTCGCCCTTGAGCTGGAGGCGGCGCTTGACCCCGGTGTAGCTGCCGAGGGCGGAGGCCAGGTTGTGCGCCGGGATGCCGAGGGCGACCCCGGCGGCGAGCGCGGCGACCGCGTTGTGGGCGTAGTGCGCGCCGGGGACCGAGACCGTGAAGGTGAGGAACTTCCCGTTGAGCAGGACCGTGACCTCGCTGGTCAGGCCGCGCGGAGTGACCTTGTGGACGCGTACGTCGGCGTCCTCGGCGGAGCCGTAGGTGACGACCTTGAGGTCGGAGAGGTCGCGGACCCGGCGGGTCAGCTCGACCGCCCCGGGCTGGTCGGCGGAGATGACCAGGGTGCCGCCGGGGACGACCTTGCCGACGAAGGTCTCGAAGGAGTCGTAGATCTCGTCCATCGAGGCGTAGTTCGCGTGGTGGTCCAGCTCGACGTTGAGGACGATCGCGACCTCGGGGTCGTACTTCTGGAAGCTGCGGTCGCTCTCGTCCGCCTCCGCGACGAAGATGTCCCCTTCGCCGTGCGTGGCGTTGGTGCCCGGGCCCTCCAGGTCGCCGCCGATGGCGTACGAGGGGGCCAGGCCCAGCGAGGAGAGGGCGACGGCCAGCATGGAGGTCGTGGTCGTCTTGCCGTGGGTGCCGGCCACCGCGATGGCCCGCAGTCCGTTCATCAGGGAGGCCAGGGCGTCCGAGCGGTGGACGACGGGGACGGCCAGCTCGTTCGCCCGGAGCAGCTCCGGGTTGTCGGCGCGGATGGCGCTGGAGACGACCACGCAGGACGCGTCGTCGGCCAGGTGGCCGGCCGCGTGCCCGATGTGCACGGTCGCCCCCAGCGCTCGCAGGGACTCTGCGGTGGCGGACTCCTTGGCGTCGCTGCCCGCCACCTTCGCTCCGCGCTGGGCGAGGATCTTCGCGATGCCCGACATTCCGGCGCCGCCGATGCCGATGAAGTGCGGTCGTTCCATGGCGGCGGGAATGCCGGGTGCCATCTGTACTCCTGCGGTCGTGGTTCGGGTTCCGATGAGGCGGCCGAGGGCCAACCCGGACCGCGCGGCTTCAGCCTATTCGCTGTGCGCGAAGAGCTTGAGCACCGGGACGCCCACCTTGTGCCGGGCCCGGGAGGCCCAGTCGCGGTGGAAGAACTCCTCCACGTAGTGCGGGGCCGTCAGGACGATGACCTCGTCGGCGCCCGCCTCGTCGACGACGGTCTTCAGCTTGTCCAGGGGGTGGTCCTCGACCACCTGTCCGACGGCTTCGGCGCCCGCCTGGCGCAGAGCCCGTAGGGAGTACTCCAGGCCGATCTCGGCGGGTTCACGGGCCTCGCTGCCCTCCGGCTCCTCGCCCTCGCGCACCGCTTCCTTCAGCTCCCCCATCGCCACGTCGTCGATCGCGCGCAGCAGAACATCGGCCTGGTCACCGCGCGGCTGCAACAGAACGACGAACGAGATCCGCTCCTCGCCGTGGAGCGTGGTGACGAAGTCCACGTCCTCGGCAGTAAGCGGCTTCTCGATCATCAAAACGCTTGTGAACACGACAGGCGCCCTTCCGGTTCTTCGTCTCGTCGACCGTCGGCTCGACCGTCGACGGTCGTTTGCTGAAACCATCCTTCCCCGTGCTTCCACGGGGTCGCAGGGGTAAGTGTGCCCAGCCGAAGCTAAGCGGAACGGCAAATTCCGCTAACTGTCAGTCCGACGGTACCGAGAGAAGAGGAAACCGGCCTCTTCCAGCAGCGATGCCAGGAAAAAACGTTCCGGCACGGCGACCCCGGGCCCCCTGCGATGCGCTGAGCGTCACCCGCAGTGAGCATCGGGGAGAGCGTCAGGCAGAGCTCGTCCAGCACACCGGCCGCCACGAACTGGCCGAGCAGCCGGGGTCCGCCCTCGGTGAGCTGGCGGCGCAGCCCCCGGGCGGCCAGCTCGCGCACCGCCCGGGCCGGGTCCACCCGGGCCCCGTCGCCCGCGATCACCACCTCGGCGCCCGCCCTCCGGGCCGCCTCGATCCGGTCGGCGGCGGCCCCGGCGCCGGTCACCACGAGGGTCGGGACGAGGGGCTCGGTGAAGAGCGGCAGCGAGAAGTCCAGGTCCAGGGAGCCGGTCACCACCGCGACGGCGGGCGCGGGGCCCTGCCCGGCGGCGGCCCGGCGCTCGGCGAACGCCTCCCGGGCGCGGGCCGGACGGTACCCCTCCTGCCGTACGGTCTCGGCCCCGGCGATCACCACGTCGGCCAGGCCCCGCAGGGTGCCGAAGATCCGCATGTCGGCGGCGCAGGAGATGGGCTGCGAACGGCCGTCGTGCTGGGCGGCCCCGTCGAGGGTGGAGACCATGTTGGCGCGCAGCCAGGAGCTGCCGTCGGGGAGGCCGGCGGGGTAGGCGTACGTCTCCGCCAGCTCGTCGAGGCTCCACTCGCGGTCGGGGGCGGCGGCGGCCGTCGTTGTCAGGTCCGTCACAGGGAACAGGCTTCGCATGGGTTGCAGTCTGGCACGGGCCTTAGGGTGGAGAGTTGTGTCGTCATCCACCGCGTTTCCGGGGCAGAGCCCCCTTGCCGAAACGGCCCCGCTGTCCCTGTGCGCCCGCGAGCCGCACGTCCCCGCCGACCGTCTGGTCGCCGAGATGGTGCCGCCGCCGCGCTTCGATTCGGTGCGCTTCGACACGTACGTGCCCGACCCGAACCAGCCCAGCCAGAGCGAGGCGGTCACGGTCCTGGCGGGGTTCGCCGCCGGGCTCGGCGGGGCGCACGCGACGGGTTCCGGCCGCCGCAAGTGGTTCGGGAGCAGGAAGCCGGCCGCGCCGACCGGGCCGCGCGGGGTGTATCTCGACGGCGGCTACGGCGTCGGCAAGACCCACCTGCTGGCCTCCCTCTGGCACGCCACGCCCGCCGAGCCGTCACTGAAGGCGTTCGGGACGTTCGTGGAGCTGACAAACCTGGTGGGCGCGCTGGGCTTCCAGCAGACCGTGCGGACGCTCAGCGGTCACCGGCTCCTGTGCATCGACGAATTCGAGCTGGACGACCCGGGCGACACCGTGCTGGTGTCCTCGCTGCTCAGCCGGCTCGTGGAGTCGGGGGTGGCGCTGGCCGCGACCTCGAACACGCTGCCGGGCAAGCTGGGCGAGGGCCGGTTCGCCGCGGCCGACTTCCTGCGTGAGATCCAGGGCCTGTCCGCGCACTTCCGCCCGCTGCGCATCGACGGCGAGGACTACCGGCACCGCGGGCTGCCCGAGGCCCCGCCGCCGTACAGCGACGAGCAGGTGACCCGGGCGGCGTACGCCACGCCGGGCGCGTCGCTGGACGACTTCCCGGGGCTGCTGGACCACCTGGCGAAGGTGCACCCGAGCCGGTACGGCGCGCTCACCGACGAACTGGGCGCGGTCTGCCTGACCGGGGTGACGCCGGTGCCCGACCAGTCGACCGCGTTGCGCCTGGTGGTGCTGGCCGACCGGCTGTACGACCGGGAGGTTCCGGTGCTCGCCTCCGGGCTGCCGTTCGACAAGCTGTTCAGCGACGAGATGCTGAACGGCGGGTACCGGAAGAAGTACTTCCGGGCGATCTCCCGGCTGACGGCGCTGGCGCGTGACGCGAAGGGTCTGGTGGCGCAGTAGGTTCGGGGGCGTAACGCGATAGGGCGCGGCGCACAACGGCGTGTGCGTGCCCGTATATCCCGTTGTCCCGTACAACCGCGCACACCGTTCGAAGGGATCCAGCATGGCTACCACGCGTCAGGCGCACACGGTCTGGGAAGGCAACCTGATCGAGGGCAAGGGGGTCGTCACCTTCGACTCCTCCGGCATCGGTGAGTACGACGTCTCCTGGCCGTCCCGCTCGGAGGCGGCGAACGGCAAGACCAGCCCGGAGGAGCTGATCGCCGCCGCGCACTCCAGCTGCTTCTCGATGGCGCTCTCGCACGGGCTGGCCGGGGCGGGCACCCCGCCCACCAAGCTGGAGACGAAGGCGGACGTCACCTTCCAGCCCGGCACCGGCATCACCGGGATCCACCTCACGGTCGAGGGCACGGTCCCCGGTCTCGACGAGGCGACCTTCGTGAAGGCGGCCGAGGACGCCAAGGCGAACTGCCCGGTCAGCCAGGCGCTGACGGGCACGACGATCACGCTGTCGGCCAAGCTGGCCTGACCGGCCGTCATCGCCGACGCGACCCACCGGTCTCGTCGGCCCGACCGGCCTCGGACGGCCCTTCCGTTGTGGGCCGTCCCAGCAGCAACACGGAGGCGCGGGGGCACGCATGGTTCCCCCGTGCCTTTGTGCGTGCTACACACGTGCGGGTCACTTCACCTGTCCGCCAACAGGGAGTCACCTCATGTCAACCGCACCCCGCACCACCGCAACGCGACGTCAGGTCCTGGCCGGCA
The DNA here is from genome assembly GCF_002832675.1 of Streptomyces sp. S063. NCBI lineage: Bacteria > Bacillati > Actinomycetota > Actinomycetes > Kitasatosporales > Streptomycetaceae > Streptomyces > Streptomyces sp. S063. Next base: position 6,367,728 of record NZ_CP021707.1, on the reverse strand, counting down.
GCGGCGCGGCCGCCGCGATCGCCTTCACGGGGGCCTTCTCCGAACTCTTCGCGGGCACCGCAGCCGCGCGCGGCCACCACGGTTACGGCCCTCTCGTCCCCGACCCGGACGGTCTGCTCGACCTGCCGAAGGGGTTCCGCTACCGGGTGCTCTCCCGGGAGGGCGAGCCGCTGCGTTCCGGCGAGGGCCCGGTGCCGGGCAACCACGACGGTATGGCGGCCCTGCGGGGCCGCAACGGCCGGATCCACCTCGTGCGCAATCACGAGAACCGGCACACCGCCAGGATCGGCGTGCCGACGATTCCGGGGCTGACGTACGACCCGGCGGCCAAGGGCGGCTGTACGTCGCTGGAGCTGGACGGCCGCAACAAGGTGCTCGGCGAGCGGGTCGCCATCGCGGGTACGGCGGTCAACTGCGCTGGCGGGCCCACCCCCTGGCGTACCTGGCTGACCTGCGAGGAGAACGAGGACAAGGCCGGGACCAACGGGTACACCAAGGACCACGGCTTCATCTTCGAGGTGGACGGCGCCGATCCGCGCCGCACCGGAGCCGTCCCACTGACCGCGATGGGCCGCTTCCAGCACGAGGCGATCGCCGTCGACCCGAAGTCCGGGATCGTGTACGAGACGGAGGACGCTTTCGACAAGCCGTTCGGGCTCTTCTACCGCTTCCTCCCCGAGAAGCCGCTCGGCGGCACCGGTTCACTGCGGGCGGGCGGGGCGCTGGAGGCGATGCGGGTGCCGGGCGTGCCCGACCTCTCCGCCGTCCAGGAGACCGGCACGAGCTTCGACCGGATCGAGTGGGTCCCCGTACCGGATCCGCTGGCCGCCGAGACCGCGATCCGCTTCCAGGACTTCGGCCCGAAGGGCATCACGCACGCGCAGAAGCTGGAGGGCTGCTACTGGGGCGGCTCGTCGGTCTACTTCGTCTCCAGCTTCGCCCGCCGCGACGAGGGCTCCGCGGCCGACCACTACGGCCAGGTCTGGCGCTACGAGCCGAAGAAGCGCCGGCTGACCCTGGTGGTGATCTTCGGCCCGGACACCGACATCCAGCTGCCCGGCGAGTCCCCCGACAACATCTGCCTGGCGGCCGACGGCGGGCTGATGGTCTGCGAGGACGGCGGCGGCGCGCAGCACGTGCTCGGGGTGACCCGGCGCGGCGAGGTGTACCCGATGGCGCGCGGCCGCCAGAACATCGGGACGCCCGAGGAGCCGGAGTGGGGCGAGTTCGCGGGGGTCACGTTCTCGCCGGACAACTCGACTATGTACGTGAACTGCTACACGCCGGGGACGACGTTCGCGGTGACGGGGCCGTGGTGCTGAGGTAGCCACCTCCCTGGCTCCCGCCACCGGAGCGCCTTCGGCCGATATATCCATATTGTCAGATATTTTCCGTGAGTGATCACTGCTGCACGGAAGACGCGGAAGACGCGGAAGGTGACGGTTCTGGCGGTCGCGGGGGCGCTGACGGGCGCCGCCCTGACCGGGTGCGGGGGCGGTCCCCCCGCCCCCGCACCCCCGCCCGCTTCGGCCTCCGCCTCGGTCTCCCCGCCCCCGAAGAAGCCGCCCACGATGGCCCCCGGCCCCGCGGGCCGCACCCCGGTCTTCGAGCGGAGAACGACGGACGGGGGCGGCGGGGGCACGGGCGGCGGTTCGGCGGAGAGGATCGTGGCGCTCACGTTCGACGCCGACATGACGGCCGATCAGGGCCCCCGGGCCGCCTCGGGCGAGCGGTTCGACAATCCGGAGCTGGTCGACCTGCTGCGTCGGCTGAAGGTGCCCTCCACGGTCTTCATGACCGGCCGCTGGGCCGAGGAGTACCCGGCCCAGGCGAAGGCCATCGGCGCGGACCCCTTGTTCGAGGTCGCCAACCACTCCTACAGCCACCACGCGTTCAGCTCCCCCTGCTACGGGCTGCCGGTGGTCGCGAAGAACGCGATGACCCGAGACGTCGAACGCGCCTTCACCGCGTTCCGGAAGGCGGGGGTGCGGAACGTGGTGCCGTACTTCCGCTTCCCCGGCGGCTGTTACGACGACACGGCCCTGCGCGCCCTGGGCCCGGCGAACGTGACGGCCGTCCAGTGGGACGTGGTCAGCGGCGACGCCTTCGCCACGGACGCGGACGCGGTCGCCGAGCAGGTGCTGGACGGGGTCCGGCCGGGCTCGCTGGTGGTGATGCACTGCACCCGCAGCGCGGCCCCGGCCACCGAGGCGGCGGTACGCCGGATCGTGCCGGAGCTGCGCGAGCGCGGCTACCGGTTCGTGAAGGTGTCGGAGCTGATGGAGGACAGCGCCTGATTTCGGGCCGGGGCGGCAGTCAGCCCGAGCAGGCCGTGCGGCCCGCCTCCTGCCAGGCGCAGACCGGGCAGAGCGTGGCGCCCTTCGCCGACTCCGGGTACTCCGTCGGCTTGCGGCACAGCACGCACTCGGCGTACGGCGGGCCCTCGGCGGTTCCGGCGGGCGGTTCAGGTGCGGTCTGCCCCGGGGGCTCGCAGTACGTGTCGTCCACGTCCACGAGCCTACGCGCCCCCGCCGGGGACCCGGTGGTCACGAGCGCGAGGCCGGCCCGCGCCCCACGCCCCGCAGCTCCAAGGTCAGTTGGACGTCTTCTCGGGCCGGGCCTCGCTGGGCCGGACGATGACGAAACCCTCGCCCTGGAGCATCAGCTGGACCGCCTCGCCCGAGCCGCCGCGGACCATCGAGCCGACGCTCTGGGAGCGGTGCAGGCTGGTCGTGAGCTGCTGGCTCCAGCCGACCACCGCGTCCGTGTCCACATACACCGGCTGGGCGGCCGTCACGGGGATCACGATCGGGGTGCCCTCGCACATCAGGCCGAGCTTGCCGTAGCCCGTGAAGACGCTGTTGAAGAGGCCGCCGCCGACCATCCCGGCACCCTTCACGGTCTTGATCTCGTAGGAGAGCGTGGGGTCGAAGCACAGGACGTTGCGGCCGTTGATGGTGATGGCGTCGCCCTGGTCCAGCTCCACGATGAAACAGTTCGCCGCCTCGTGCGCGAACCAGGCCTCCCCCTGGCCCCGGACGGCCATCAGCGCGAGGCCCTCGCCGGTGACGGCGCGCTTGAGCATGCCGCCGATGCCCTGGCCCTTCCGCTCGAACTGGAGATTGCCGCGGAAGGCGATCATCGAGCCCTGCCGGGCGTGCATCTCCCCGTTGACGGCGTACTTGATCGACTTGGCGTTCTGCAGGGTCATCCCGGGGGCGGTGGCCGGCTGGGCCATGTGCTCGCTGGAAAAGAGATCGCTCTTCATGCGGAGCATCCTCACCCGGACCCGGCCGTTCCGCCAAGCGGATGACCTCGTCCGCCTGGCAGACTGGGACGGTGACCAGCCATGACACCCCCTCCCCCGCCTCCGGGAGCCCGTTCCGCAGCGGCCCGACCGACCGTGATCAGGCACCGCAGTTCGTGCTGCCTCTGGTGCTCCACCTGGAGAAGACGGACCCGCCCGCCCGCACCGACGCGCTGCGGGCCGCCGCCCGGGCGGTGCTGACGATCCTCTCCGACGAGCGGTCCCTCGGCGACGGCGAGTGGGCGGCGGCCATGCGGGACTGGCAGGACGCCCGGATCCGCAAGGTCGTGCGCCGGGCGCGCGGTGCGGAGTGGCGCAAGGCGGCGGCGCTCGACGGCATCACGGTGACGGGCGAGGACGGCGCGGAGGTACGGGTGTTCCCGCCGATCCCGCTGGACGGCTGGCCCAAGGAGCTGGCCAAGCTCCAGGTGTCGGGCACCGACCTGGACGACCCCGAGCCCCCCGCCGCGCCCGATCCCTCGGGCCCGGTGCTGTGGCTGAACCCCGATGTCGACATGTCGGCGGGCAAGACGATGGCGCAGGCCGGGCACGGGGCTCAGCTCGCCTGGTGGGAGCTGTCCGACACCGAGCGCAAGGCCTGGCGCGAGGCCGGGTTCCCGCTCTCCGTGGCCACCCCCGGGGCGGAGCGCTGGCGGGAGCTGACGGCGAGCGGGCTGCCGGTGGTGCGCGACGCGGGGTTCACCGAGATCGCCCCCGGGCCTACCGTCGTGGCCGAGGGACATCACCGCGTCGGTGTCTGCCCGCGCCCGCCACATTCTTGACCTTCTGCTTCACCGATCCGCGCAGGGGCCGACCCCTGCGGAGGGGTGCCAGAACACGACTACAATGCGGGCGCCCTGTCGAACCGACCACTCCTGCGCGCAAGGGATTTCCGGAACGCGAAGGCCCGCAGCAGTGAATCCCTTTGATTAGGCGTGTGGCCGGAGGCACGGTATTCATGCCTCCGGCCGATGGCGCACAAGACCGAGTCAGTCAGTTGCCCTGCATGGCGGCGACAAGACTCTTCGGGCGCATGTCGGTCCAGGACTTCTCGGTGAATTCGAGGCACTCTTCGCGACTGGCCTCACCGAAGGCCTTGTCCCAGCCCTCGGGCACCTCCGCGAAAGTCGGCCAGAGTGAGTGCTGCCCCTCCGCGTTGACCAGGACGAAGTAGGTGGCGTTGGGGTCCTCGAACGGGTTCGACATGCTGGGCTCCTCTGTCTGGGGGTGTGGCTTCGAATGAAGGGGACAATCCGAAGAGCCGGCCCGTCCGGCTCAAACGAACAAATTTTGGCCAGGTATCAGCCCATGGCGGCACGACCGAGACGGGAGAAGAGATCTTCGACGAGAGTCCGGGTCTCTTTCAGCAGGTAGAAGTGGCCGCCTTCGAAAGGCAGTACGCAGAAATCGGAGTGCGTCGTCTCGGCCCAGGCCTTTACGGAATCGCCGTCCACGTCCGCGTCCTGCTTTCCATAGTAGGCAGTGACAGGGGCGTTCACCACGACACCGCCCCTCGTCGCCGCATACTTCTCGATCAGCCGGTAGTCTGCACGGATCGCCGGCAGAACCAGTTCGCGCAGTTCCGCGTCGTCGAAGGCCTGGGCATCCGTACCACCCAACTCGCGCAACTCCTGCATGAGTTGATCCTCGTCGGCCTCGGAGAGCGGACGAATCTGCTCCCTCCCGGGCCCCGAGCGGCCCGAGACGAAGAGGGCCGACACGGAGAACTTCTTCTGCTGCTGCAGCCGCAGTGAGACCTCGTAGGCAACCGAGGCGCCCATGCTGTGACCGAAGAACGCCAGTGGCGCGTCGAGCAGGCCGGAGCACGCGCGGACGATCTGCTCGACAAGCTCGTCCATCGTCTCGGCGCAGGGTTCGAGGAACCGGTCCTCCCGACCGGGATAGCGGACCGCGAGGAGCTCCACACCGGGCGGCACGAGCCGACCCCAGGAGTGGAAGAATCCTGCCATTCCTCCGGCATGGGGAAAGCAGATCAATCGCATCCGCGGATTCGGGCAGCGCCTCACTTTCCGGAACCACCGGCCGACCTCCATGCCGTCCTGGCTGCCCATAGCGCTCTTCCTCACGTTGCACCGGACTGCTGCTCCGCACACTGCCGTACCGATAGCCGGTTCGCCATCCTCAACGATCCGGAGTGGCGCCTGCCTGCTTCCGGAGAGAGCGAATACAGGTCAGCATTCGAAATTCCGATGAAGATGATCACGACTTCGATGATGCTTCCATGCGTCTCCTCCGACTGTCAATGGACTTATCGTTCCGGACATTGAACACCCGGGAACAGAAGCGCCTCGGCGAGGACGCAACCCACTGGGCCCGCATGTTCCGGTCAAGGGTCGTCCGCATCGACCTGCCCGCACGGCCCAGCAGACAGGACAAATGTGATACCTCAGACGAAAGATCAATAAATTGCGGCGGCGAAAGATTCACGCCAGTGGCCATCAATCGCCATATACATCCTCTTCGCCAGGCGGCATAACGCAGCACCATTAATTCAAGCCAGTCGTCGTAGCCAGTGCTTACGATGGATCCGCTCTTCGCACACGGGCACGATTAGGCGCGAGAGCCGAAGGACCAGTCAGGCCATACGGGAGAGGCGACATCCATGGCGAATCGTATTGATGACGGATATTCATGGTCGGCAGATGCCAGAACCGGACTCCCCAGACCACTCACCGAGCCACGGACCAGAGCGATGCCGGTCAGCTCATTCCTGCCAGGTGATTCGCCCCGGCTTCTGGGACCGGACAAGCGGCATGTCGAAGCCCTCGCGCAGATCGACGGGGCGCTGCCGCCCATCCTGGTCCACTGGCCTTCCATGAAGATCATCGATGGCCACCATCGCCTCCTCGCAGCGCAGATACGGGGCGACGAGGAGATCGAGGTGAGCTTCTTCGACGGCGACGCGGAAGCAGCATTCGTGATCGCCGTCGAGGCCAACAGGGCCCATGGGCTGCCCTTAACACGAGCGGACCGTACCGCTGCCGCGAGCCGCATTCTCAAGGCGCATCCCAATTGGTCCGACCGCGCGATCGCGGCCGCCTCGGGGCTCTCCGCCGTGACTGTGAGCGGCATCCGGCAGAAGGAATCCGCCGGATCCCCGCTGGGGGCGCGGATCGGGCGGGACGGGAAAGCGCGCCCGCTCAGCGCGGCGGAGGGGCGTCGACTGGCCGGCGACCTGATAGCCGAGCAACCCGCCGCCTCTCTGCGGGAAATCGCCAAGATCGCCGGTATCGCTCCGGCCACCGTGCGAGATGTCCGCGAACGGATGCGCCGCGGCCAGGACCCTGTCCCCCCGAAGCAACGAGCGGCGGAGAGCCTTCCGGAGCAGCGGGGTACGGAGAGCCCACCTCAGCGGCGGAAGGAGGAAACCGTGCCGAGGCGGTGTGTCAGGAAGATGGCCCAGAGCGGGCAGCGGCGCGGCGTGGTGCGCAGTCGACTCTCGTCGTCCGACGCCGACGCGGACACCCGGCCTACGGACATCATGGAGAGGCTCCTCCGCGACCCGTCGCTGCGCTTCAACGAGTCCCGCCGCTCGCTGCTGCGCTGGCTCGGCTCGCAAGCGACCGGCAGCCAGCAGTGGAATGAGTTTCTGGAACAGGTTCCGCCCCACGCGGTGGACGCTGTAGCGGAGTTCGCACGAGCGTGTGCCCAGGACTGGAATTCGTTCGCCGAGGAGTTGGAAAGCCGTTCGGACTGAGACCGGTGCCTGTTCAACTGCCCTTTCCGGGCAGTTGAACAGGCACCGTTACCCTCGGGTCCAGCGCGCACCCGCCGCCCGCTCAGGAGGCACCGGACACCAGGCCGTGTCCCGGGAGTGCGGCTGCGGGGTCGGTGCCGGCTTCCAGCACCCGGTTGGCTTCGTCCACGAAGACGACGCGGGGTTCGAGCTTACGGGCCTCGGCGTCGTTGACCGCCGCGTACGCGATGATGATCACCAAGTCGCCTTCGTGGACAAGCCGGGCCGCGGCGCCGTTGATCCCGATGACGCCGCTTCCTCGCGGCCCGGCGATGACGTAAGTCTCCAGGCGGGCACCGTTGTTGATGTCCACAATGTGGACGAGCTCGCCCGCTATCAGGTCGGCGGTCTCCATCAGATCCTCGTCCACGGTGACCGAGCCCACATAGTGCAGGTTGCACTGGGTCACGGTGGCGCGATGGATCTTCGATTTCAGCATGGTGCGCTGCATGGTTCGTCCTCTCGGGGCACACGGGGGTGGCGGTACGAAGCGAGGTCGCCGGGCTTGTCGGACGCCGCTCGTTCGATCATGGTGGCGAGTTCTTGCCGTCGGCCCCCGTCACTTCGGCGGAAGCTGTCGATCACTTTGGTCACCGCCTCGGGAAGCTGCTCCTGACTGAGCTTGAACATGCTGTCAACGCTCTCGATCTTGATCTCGAACCCGCGTACGCCGGGCAGCAGCCGTTCGAAGTATTCGAGCGACTCGCTCATGTCCCAGTCCGTGCCGACCTCCCGCTCGTAGGCGCGCACGGTGGCCTGCACGATCTTCCTGAGGTCATCGGGGTCGTCGATCAGGCGTAGTGCGCCGTGGACGTGAACGGAAGTGAAGTCCCAGGTCGGAGCCGCTGGAGCCGTCTCGTACACCGTCGGTGACACATAGGAGCCGGGCCCCTGGAAGACCAGCAGGGCGTGACCGGCCCCAGCCAGCGCTTCCCAGTGGGGATTCATGAGGTTCAGGTGCCCGAGCAACCGCCGGCCGACGAGGTCATCCCCGGTCGCGTCCAGCCCGTCCGGCCCCTCCGGCCCGTCCGGTTCCTCGGCGAAGAGCACGGGGACATGTGTGGCCCAGGGGTGTTGCGGCCCGTTGGTAACCAGCAGGGCCAACGGGTTGGAACGGATCAGTTCGAGCGTCCAGGACGCGTCTCGCGGCCGGTACTGCTCAGGAACGTACATTGCTCAAGCCTTTCGCCATTGCTCGTTCGGTTCGCCCGGAATCCGCGCCACGGGAACGTCCGGCCACCGACTCGACGATCTCGCCGGCCCTGACGGCCGTGGTCGACAGCAGCGAGGAGGACAGGCCGTGCGTGTGCTCGGTGCCGCCTTGCAGGTAGATCCCGCACCCCACCGAGTTCTCGGTCACCACTTGGTGGTCCCGCTGGACCCGCAGGAGGCCGGAGGAGTCGTGCTTGCAGAGGTCGGCCGTCCCGCCGAGCACCGCGAGCGGGTCCATCGGCCGGTAGCCGGTGGCGAAGACCACCAGATCGGTATCGAGGTCGACGTGTTCCCCGGTGGACAGTTGCTCCAGCCGGAGGCGAACCCGATCGGGCTCCGGCGTCACCTGCTTCACCGCCGTCATATGGCGGATGTGCAGGCGGGGTACGCCGCGGACGGACTCCCGGTAGATCCGGCCGTTCAGGTCCTCGATGACCTCGATGTCGACCACCGAGTAGTTGGTGTTCGCGTGGTACTCGAAGAATTTCTGCTGCACATGCGGCGGCGCCGAGAAGAATTCATCGACGGCCGCCGGGTCGAATACACGGTTCGCAAAGGGCGAGTCATCGGCAGGGCTGTAGCCGTAACGCGAGAAGACGGCATGGACATCGGCGCACGGAAAGACCTCATGAAGGTGCCCGGCTATCTCGGCGGCGCTCTGCCCCGCACCGACCACCGTACACACTGACGGATCTCCCGGGAACTCCGCCAGTCGGTCGAGGAACTCCGAGCTGTGCCACAGGCGATCCGTACTCTCCAGCCCGGCGGGCAGCGCGGGCACGATACCGCTGGCAATCACCAGGTTGCGGGTACGGCGTACGACCACCCTGTCGGGATGGTCGACCTCGCGCGAGATCACGTCTAGGTAGACGGCTTTGCCGCCCTCCTCGACGGGACGCACTTCGACCACTTCCGTGCCGTAATGAACGGTTTCCGCGAACTGCGCGGCCACCCATTCCAGATAGTCGTGAAACTCTATACGCAGCGGAAAGAGCGTCTTGTGGTTGATGAACTGGACCAGTCGGTCACGCTCGTGCAGATACGTCAGAAAGGTGAACCGACTACGCGGATTCCGCATCGTGACCAGGTCCTTCAAGAAGCTGACCTGCATCGTTGCCTGGTCGAGCAGCATGCCCCTGTGCCATCCGAAGGTCTGCTTGCGCTCGACGAAACCGGCGCGCAGCGGGGTGGCCGGGGCAGCCTCGTTGTATTCGTCGACCGCTACCGCCAAAGCCAGATTCGAGGGCCCGAAACCGACTCCCAAAATATCGAGAACTGGACCGGTGTACGTCGTCTTCGGTTTCATTCGTATCCTCATCCCGTACTAGGGGTGCCGTACGCGGGAAGTCAGTTCCGGGGTTCCTCGTCGGAAAGACATCTCCGCACATGTTCGCGGTGGGCGTCAAGAATGCCTGCCGCTGCTACACCAGTCAGTTCTGTACAGTTGAACGGAAGTTTTACGGTTGAACGGCCTCTTCTTGACACAGCCCCGGCCGCTGGTGAGGATCATCGAACGTTGCTGTTCCGGAATGTAAGCCGCTGGGGTACGCACACTCGCAGCCCAGGATTCCGGACAGACATATTGACCGGCGGGCGGCTATCGGGGGCGCCGCCGGTGCGTTCGGCCTGCTCGCACCAAATACCCGAGTCATTCCGGTTCAGGCTTGGGATCAGTCAGTGAATCTCGGATTCCGCGCCTGAACGCTCGTCGCCTCTCCTGTGGAGTCTTCATGACCACCCCTGACAAGCGGTCCGCCGAGACCCTCCACTCCGGTGCCGACGGAGGCTCCCCCGCTCCTCTTCGCGGAGAGGACCGGCGTCTGTCCGATTGGGGCCAGAATCGGCGGGACGACCTCCACGACGCCACCGTGCCACACTTGTTCGAAGCCCAGGTCGAGGCGACCCCACAGGCTCTCGCGCTTGAGGACGGCGACCGCTCCTTCACCTACGCCGAGCTCAACGCGCAAGCCAACCGGATCGCTCATTGGCTCATCTCCCGCGGCATCGCCCCGGGCCAGCTGGTCGGTGTGGCGCTTCCCCGCTGTGCCGAGCAGATTGCTGTGATCCTGGGCATCACGAAAGCCGGCGCCGCCTATCTGCCCGTCGACCCGGAATACCCGGCCGAGCGCATCGACTTCATGCTCGCCGACGCGAGGCCGACCCTGACGGTGACCACGACAGCCCTCGCCACCGGCCTGCCCGGCCCCAGCCGTGAAAGCGTCTCCGTCGAAGCACTCTCCGGCCTGGTGGACGAGCAGGCCGTCGGCAATCCGACCGATGCCGACCGTCTCGCACCGCTTGTCACCGAGAACCTCGCGTACACGATCTACACGTCCGGTTCCACCGGCCACCCCAAGGGCGTCACCGTCCCCCACACCGGACTGGCCAGCCTCACGACCGCGTTGGCCGACCGCTGCACAGCAGGTCCCGGCAGCCGGATTCTTCAGCTTGCCTCGCTCGGATTCGACGCCTCCGCCTCGGAGATCTTCCTCGCGCTGACGTCCGGCGCCGCTCTCGTGCTGACCGACGCCGACAGCCTCGCCGGCCACGAGCTCATGCGGATGATGGCCGACCGGCGGATCACCCATGCCTTCATCACCGCCTCGGTACTGGAGACGCTCCCCGCCGGGAGTGAGTCGGCCCTGTCCGGACTGGGCAACCTGACCATGATCGGCGAGGCCGTCCCGCCGGAACTGGTGGAGCGCTGGTCCCCGGGCCGCCGCATGGTCAACGCGTACGGACCGACGGAATGCACCGTGTACGCAACGGCGAGCGGATTCCTGAGCGGCCGTCATGTGCCCATCGGTCGGCCCTTGTTCAATGCGCGTGTCCACGTCCTGGACGCTCGCCTCCAGCCGGTCGCCCCGGGCGAGGACGGTGAGCTCTACATCGCCGGCAAGGGCGTCGCGCGTGGCTACCTCAACCGGCCCGGCCTCAGCGCCGAGCGCTTCGTCGCGGACCCGTTCGGTGGGGCCGGGAGCCGGATGTACCGCACGGGTGACCTGGTGCGGTGGAACCGGGACGGCGAGCTGGAGTACCTCGGCCGCAGCGACGACCAGGTGAAGATCCGCGGGTTCCGGATCGAGCCCGGCGAGATCGAGGCCGTACTGCAACAGCAGCCCGGTGTCTCCCAGGCCGTTGTCGTAGCCCGCGGGGACCAGCACGGTGGTACCCGTCTTGTGGCGTACGCGGTGCCGACGACGGTCGACGGCTTCTCCTCGGAGGAGGTCCGGGAGCGGCTGCGGAGCGTTCTGCCCGACCATATGGTTCCCTCCGTGGTCGTCCGGCTGAACCAGATGCCAATGACCACGAACGGGAAGGTCGACCGCAAGGCCCTGCCGGCACCCGACCACGCCCTGGTGGGTAGCGGGCGCGCTCCGCGCACTCCGCAGGAAGAGATCCTCCGCACGGCGTTCGCCGAGATTCTAGGTGTGCCCGGAGCGGGGATCGACGACAGCTTCTTCGAGCTGGGCGGCCACTCGCTGCTGGCCACCCGTCTGATCAGCCGTATCCGTACGGCGCTGGGCGTGGAGCTTCCCCTGCGGACGGTGTTCGACGCGCCGACGCCGGAGCAGCTCGCCCGTCGGCTGGCCGACCATGACGGCGAACTGCGCACCGCACTTGAGCCGGTGGCCCGGCCGCAGGTGCTGCCGCTGTCCTACGCACAGGAGCGACTGTGGTTCCTGCACCAGCTGGAGGGCCCTTCGGCCACCTACAACATCGCCCTCGCCCTGCGCCTGGCCGGCGATCTGGACCGGCAGGCACTGCAGGAGGCCCTCAACGACGTCGTCGCACGCCACGAGGCCCTGCGCACCGTTTTCAAGGATGCCGACGGCCGCCCTGTCCAGCACATCCTCACTCCTGACCAGGCTCGCACCGAGCTGTACGTCCGCGAGGTCGTCCAGACCGATCTCACGCAGACGATGAACCGGGCCGCGCGTCACGAGTTCGACCTCTTCGGCAACGTCCCCTTCCGTGCCGAACTGCTGACCATCGGCCCGACCGAGTCGGTGCTGATGCTGGTGCTGCACCACATCGCGGGTGACGGCTGGTCCCTGGCCCCGCTGGCCCGCGACCTCATCTCCGCCTACACCGCCCGCCTCACCGACACCACCCCCGACTGGCCACACCTCCCCGTCCAGTACGCCGACTACACCCTCTGGCAGCGCGACCTGCTCGGCGACGACACCGACCCCGACAGCCCCTTCAGCCGCCAGTACACCTACTGGGCCGAGCAGTTGGCCGGTCTGCCGGAACAGGTCACCATCCCTACCGACCGGCCCCGCCCCACCACAACCTCCAACGCCGGTGACCTCAGCCCTTTCGGTATCGACGCCGACCTGCACCGAGGCCTCGCCGAGCTCGCCCGCTCCACCGGCACCACGATGTACATGGTCCTCCAGGCATCCATGGCCGCGCTGATGAACCGTCTCGGCGCGGGAACGGACATCCCGATCGGCAGCGGCGTGGCAGGGCGCACAGACGAGAACCTGGACGAGCTGGTCGGATTCTTCGTCAACACGTTCGTGCTGCGGACCGACACAGCGGACAACCCGGCCTTCACCGACCTGCTCGACCAAGTCCGCCGGACCAGCCTGGAGGCATACGCCCACCAGGACGTCCCCTTCCAGTACCTGGTGGAGAAGCTCAATCCGCACCGCTCCGCCGCGCACCACCCGCTCTTCCAGGTCGCGCTGGTCCTCCAGAACAACGAAGAGGCACACTTCGATCTGCCTGGGCTGCGAGCGGATTCCGAGACCTGGCCCACCGGTACAGCGCGCTTCGACGCGTTCATCAGCATGCATGAAAGCTACGACTCCGACGGCATGCCCATGGGCATGCCCGGCACGGTCGAGTTCTCGACGGAGCTGTACGACCGGGCCACGATCGAGACGCTGATCGAACGGTGGACGCAGTTGCTGCGGGCCGTGGCCGCCGACCCCTCCCAGCGGATCGGCGCGCTGAACATCCTCGCCCCGCACGAACGCCTCGACCACCTGGTTCAGCCGGAGCGAACCGAGATCACGGACTCGACGCTGCCTGAGCTCTTCGAGGCGCGGGTGCAGGCCGCGCCGTCCGCTCCGGCTGTCGATGGCGGCGATGTCTCGTGGACGTACGAGGAGTTGAACGAGCGGGCGAACCGCATCGCGCACTGGCTGACCTCGCGCGGCGTCGGCGCTGAGGATCTCGTGGGTGTGGTGCTGCCGCGCAGTGCCGAACAGGTCGCGGTGATCCTGGGCATCGTGAAGGCGGGCGCCGGATATCTCCCAGTGGACCCGGACTACCCGGCCGACCGGGTCGCGTACATGCTCACCGACGCCGCTCCGCGAGTGGTTCTGACGACCAGCCAGCTGGCATCGGGGTTCCCGGGCGCGCTGGCGCTCGAAGATCTGACCGAGGACTGGGAGAGGCAGCCTGTCACGAATCCGACGGACACAGATCGGGTTGCTCCTCTGACGGCGGCGAACACCGCGTACACCATCTACACCTCGGGTTCCACCGGCCGGCCCAAGGGGGTAGCGGTCACGCACACCGGGCTAGCGTCGTTGACGGTGACGCACCTGGAGCGGTTCGCCCTCTCGCCGGACAGCCGGGTCCTGCAGTTCGCCTCACCGGGGTTCGATGCCGCGGTGTGGGAGCTGGTGATGGCCCTGACCACCGGTGCCGTGCTCGTGGTCCCGAGGTCACGACGGCTGGTCGGAGAGGAACTGGCCCGGCAACTGGCCGAGCGCAGGATCACGCATGTGACGCTGCCGCCGTCGGCGCTGGGCACGATGCCGGCGGGCAGCGAGTCCGCTCTGGTCGACCTGGCCATGCTGGTGGTGGCCGGTGAGGCGTGCTCGCCCGATCTGGCCGAGCGGTGGTCGCAGGGCCGCCGGATGATCAACGCCTACGGGCCGACGGAGTCGACGGTCGATGCCACGGCCAGCGAACCGCTGTCGGGTTCACACGTTCCGATCGGCCGGCCGGTGGTCAACACCCGTGTGTACGTCCTGGACGAGAATCTGCAGCAGGTACCGCAAGGTGTCGCCGGCGAGCTGTACATCGCGGGCCGTAGTCTGGCCCGCGGTTACCTCAACCGGTCCGGCCTGACATCCGAGCGGTTCGTGGCCGACCCGTTCAGCGGGGCCGGAGACCGGATGTACCGCACCGGCGACCTCGTACGATGGAACCGCGACGGCGAACTCGAATACCTGAGCCGGACCGACGACCAGGTCAAGATCCGCGGCTTCCGCATCGAACCCGGCGAGATCCAAGCCGTCCTCACTAAGCACGCGGAGATTTCGCAGGCGGTGGTGGTTCCGCGTGAGGACCAGCCCGGCGACACCCGCCTGGTCGCCTACATCGTCCCCGAGACCGACGGTGGTGCCGAACAGGTCGAGGACTGGCGGGAGTTGTACGACTCGATCTACGGCCAGACCGACTCGCCCCTGGGTGAGGACTTCGCCGGCTGGGACAGCTCCTACACCGGTGAAGCGATCCCGCTGGAAGAAATGCGGGAATGGCGCTCGGCAACAGTGGAACGAATCCGCTCCTACGCCCCCCAGCGAGTCCTGGAGATCGGTGTCGGCTCAGGCCTGCTGATGGCACCCCTGGCACAGGACGTCGAATCGTACTGGGGAACGGATCTTTCCCAGGCCGTCGTCACCCGCCTCACCGGACAGATCACGGACCGGGGCTGGAAACACGTCCAGGTCCGCTGCCAGAGCGCCGACGACTTCACCGACCTGCCGACAGGCTACTTCGACACCATCGTCATCAACTCCGTCGCCCAGTACTTCCCCGACCACCACTACCTCACCTCCGTCCTCAACCAAGCCCTGGAACTCCTCACCGAAAACGGCCGAATCATCCTCGGCGACATCCGCCACCTCGGACAACTCCGCACCTTCCACACCGCAGTCCAAACACCCAAAGCAACCGACACCGCCCAACTCCACGCCTCAGTCGAACGCGCACTAGTAGTGGAAAAAGAACTCCTGGTCCACCCCGACTACTTCACCAACCTCGCCACTCATCACGGCATCGGCGTGGACATCCGGATCAAACGCGGAACAGCACACAACGAACTCACCCGCCACCGCTACGACATCACCCTCCACAAAAACCCCCAGACACCAACCAACCTCGCCAACCTCCCGGCGCTGCACTGGGGAAGCGACGTCACCACCCTCGAGCAGCTCGGGGAACAGCTGGCCGAAGACGGCCTGCGCGTGGTGGGTGTTCCGAACGCACGCCTGACCGGTGAAACAGCCGCCGTCCACGCCCTGGACACCGGCGAGAACCTGGACGCCGTACGGTCGGCACTCACCTCCGCCGCCGGAATCGACCCCGAAACATTCCACGAGTGGGCCACCGGACACGGCCTCGAAGCGGTCTCCACCTGGAACACCGAACAGCCCGCCTCCTTCGACACAGTCCTGCTACCCGCAGGCAGTACCCAGACGGTGACCGGCACCTACCAGCCCTCCACCAACAACAGCACCACTCTCACCAACTCCCCAGCCCGATCCCGCACCACCGGAACACTCATCACAACCCTCCGGCAGACACTGCAGGACCAACTGCCCGACTACATGGTCCCGTCAGCCATCGTCACCCTCGACCACATACCCCTCACCCCGAACGGAAAGACCGACCGCAAAGCCCTCCCCGCACCCGACTACACATCCACAGGCAGCGGCCGCCCACCCCGCACACCCCAAGAAGAAATCCTCTCCACCCTCTTCGCCGAAGTCCTCGGCGTACCCAGCGTCACTGTCGACGACAACTTCTTCGCACTCGGCGGACACTCCCTCCTCGCAACCCAACTCAGCAGCCGAATCCGCACCACCCTCGGCACCGAAACACCCCTACAAACACTCTTCGAAGCACCCACCGTCGCCCAACTCGCACCACGCCTCACCCAGGGCGTAACACGCCCCGCCCTCGTTGCGCAGCCCCGGCCCGAGGCACTGCCCCTCTCCTTCGCCCAGCAGCGACTGTGGTTCCTGCACAAACTGGAAGGCCCCTCAGCCACCTACAACATGCCCCTCGCCATGCGACTGACCGGCGACCTCAACCACCAAGCACTCCATGAATCCATCAACGACGTCATCACACGCCACGAAGCACTCCGCACAGTCTTCGAGGAGGCTGACGGGCAGCCCCTCCAGCGCGTCCTCAACCCCGAACACGCCCATATCGAGCTACGCATCGTCCCCACGAACAAGGACGGACTCGCCGATCGCGTGGACCAGGCCGCCCGTCATGAGTTCGACCTGTCCGCCCAGGTTCCGCTGCGCGCCGAACTGTTCACCGTGACCCCGACCGAGTCGGTGCTGCTGCTCGTCATCCACCACATCGCCGGTGACGGCTGGTCCGTGGGCCGGCTCGCACGGGACCTGGTCACCGCCTACACCGCCCGCCACACCGGCACCGCCCCGACTGGCCCCAACTTCCGGTGCAGTACGCCGACTACACCCTCTGGCAGCGCGACCTGCTCGGCGACGACACCGACCCCGACAGCCCCTTCACCGCCCAACAAAACTACTGGGCCGAACAACTGGCCGGTCTGCCTGAACAGGTCACCATCCCCACCGACCGACCCCGCCCCGCCATCGCCAGCTACGCCGGCGACTCCACCACCTTCCACATCGACCCCGACCTCCACCAAACCCTCTCCGAACTCGCCCGCTCCACCGGCACCACCATGTACATGGTCCTCCAGGCCTCCTTCGCCGCCCTCATGACCCGCCTCGGCGCCGGAACCGACATCCCCCTCGGAGCACCCATCGCCGGACGCACCGACGAAAACCTCGACCAACTCATCGGATTCTTCGTCAACACCCTCGTCCTCCGCACCAACACAGCCAACAACCCCACCTTCACCGACCTCCTCACCCAAGTCCGCCAAACCAGCCTGGCCGCCTACGCCCACCAAGACATCCCCTTCGAACACCTGGTGGGGAAGCTCAACCCGCATCGCTCCGCCGCACACCAACCGCTTTTCCAGGTCGTGCTGGCCCTCCAGAACACCGAGCAGCCGTCCTTCGAGCTGCCCGGACTCCAGGTGGACAGCGAGATCTGGCCCACCGAAACCTCGATGTTCGACCTGGCCATCACCGTCGACGAGGAACATGGCCGGGACGGCACACCGGCCGGCATGACCGGCACCGTCGAGTTCGCCACCGACCTCTACGACCGCTCGACGATCGAAGCACTCACCACACGCTGGACCCGACTGCTCCAGGCCATCGCCACCGACCCCAACCAGCCCATCAGTTCGCCCGACATCCTCACCCCCACCGAACACAACCAACTCCGCGCATGGGCGACCACACCCCGCCCCGAGATCAACGACACCACCCTGCCCGACCTCTTCGAAGCCCACGTACGAGCCACACCGGACGCCATCGCCCTCGAAACCGACGACACCACCTGGACCTACACCGAACTCAACACCCGAGCCAACCAAATCGCCCACTGGCTCATCAGCCGAAGCATCGGCACCGAACAACTCATCGGCCTGGCACTACCCCGCAGCGCCGAACAACTCGCCACCATCCTCGGCATCACCAAAGCAGGCGCCGGCTACCTGCCCATCGACCCCGACTACCCCACCGACCGCATCACCTACATCCTCACCGACGCCACCCCACCCTCCTCCTCACCACCAGGGAACTGGCACAGGAGCTGCCCGACGGACTCGCAGTCGAGGAACTAGCCGAAGCCTGGGACAGGCAACCCACCACCAACCCCACCGACACCGACCGGGCCACTCCCCTGACAACGGCGAACACCGCCTACACCATCTACACCTCCGGCTCCACCGGCCACCCCAAAGGCGTCACCGTCACCCACACCGGACTCACCTCCCTCATCACCACTCTGGTCGAACGGTGCGATACCGGTCCGCGGAGCCGGGTCGTGCAGTTGGCGTCGCCAAGCTTCGACGCTTCCATCCTGGAACTGCTGATGGCCATCGGCAACGGCGGCACCCTCGTCCAGCCCTCGCCCGGTCAACTCGCTGGTGACGACCTCGCCCGCACCCTGGCCGACCGGCGCATCACCCACGCGTTCATCCCGCCCTCCCTCCTGGCCACCCTTCCCGCCGAGGCGGCCCGGACTCTCACCGAACTCTCCAGCCTCATCGTCGGCGCCGAGGCATGCTCACCCCACCTGGTTCCGCTGTGGGCACCGAACCGCCGCATGGCCAACCTCTACGGCCCCACCGAGGCCACGATCACCACTCTGAGCCACGTACTCACCCGGGCCCACACTCCTATCGGCGCTCCGAACCACAACACCCGTGTCCACGTGCTGGATGAGAATCTGCGCCAGGCTCCGACGGGTATCCCCGGTGAGCTGTACGTCGCGGGCCGTGGTCTGGCCCGTGGCTACCTCAACCGGTCCGGTCTGACGTCCGAGCGGTTCGTGGCCGACCCGTTCGGTGAACCGGGCGGGCGGATGTACCGCACCGGCGACCTGGTCCGATGGAACCAGGACGGCGAACTCGAATACCTCGGCCGCACCGACGACCAGGTCAAGATCCGCGGCTTCCGCATCGAACCCGGCGAGATCCAAGCCGCACTCACCCGGCTCCCCGGAATCGCCCAAGCCGTCGTCATCGCTCGTGAGGACCAGCCCGGCGACACCCGCCTGGTGGCCTACGTCGTGCCCGAAACAGACCACAGCGTGTCGACCGCAGAGGTACGCGACCATCTGCGGCAGCAGCTCCCGACTACATGGTCCCCGCAGCCATCGTGGCTCTGGACCGGATGCCGGTGACCCGAACGGGAAGATCGACCGCGGCGCCCTCCCCGCCCCGGTCTACACCACGGCCGGATACGGGCGCGGTGCCCGCACCCCACAGGAACAGATCCTGACCGCGGCCTTCGCCGAAATCCTCGGCCTGCCGAACATCGCAGCCGACGACAACTTCTTCGACCTCGGCGGCCATTCACTCCTCGCCACCCGCCTCATCAGCCGCATCCGCACAGCGCTCGGCGTAGAGATCCCCCTCCGCGCCATCTTCGAAGCCCCCACCGTCACCCAACTCGCCCGCCGCCTCGCCGACCACGCCGGCGAACTCCGACCCGCCCTGACACCCCAGGCCCGACCCCGGGCACTGCCACTGTCCTACGCCCAGGAACGCCTGTGGTTCCTCAACCAGCTCGAAGGCCCCTCCGCCACCTACAACATGGCCTTCGCCCTACGCCTGACCGGTGACCTGCACCGACAGACACTCCAAGACGCCCTCAACGACGTGATCAACCGGCACGAGGCACTGCGCACCGTCTTCCGGAGGACCGACGGGCAGCCCGGCCAGCACATCCTCGACCCCGACCAAGCCCAAATCACCCTGCACATCCAGCACATCGACGAAAACCGACTGCGCGAGCAGCTGAACAGGGCCGCGCAGTACGAGTTCGATCTGTCGCAGCAGGTGCCGCTGCATGCCCGGCTGTTCACGATCAGCCCGACCGAGTCGGTGCTGATGCTGATCGTCCACCACATCGCGGCCGACGGCTGGTCGATGGCCCCTCTGGCCCGCGACCTCATCTCCGCCTACACCGCCCGCCTCACCGACACCACCCCCGACTGGCCACACCTCCCCGTCCAGTACGCCGACTACACCCTCTGGCAGCGCGACCTGCTCGGCGACGACACCGACCCCGACAGCCCCTTCAGCCGCCAGTACACCTACTGGGCCGAGCAGTTGGCCGGTCTGCCGGAACAAGTCACCATCCCCACCGACCGGCCCCGCCCCACCACAACCTCCAACGCGGGCGACGTCTGCGACTTCCACTTCGACGCCGACCTGCACCGGGATCTCGCTCAGCTGGCCCGGTCGGCCGGAGCGACGGTGTTCATGGTGCTGCAGGCATCCATGGCCGCCCTGATGACCCGCCTCGGCGCCGGAACCGACATCCCCATCGGCTCCCCCATCGCCGGACGCACCGACGAAAGCCTCGACGACCTGGTCGGGTTCTTCGTGAACACCCTCGTCCTGCGCACCGACACATCGAACAGCCCCACCTTCACCGACCTCCTCGGCCAAGTCCGCCGGACGACCCTGGCCGGCTACACCCACCAGGACGTTCCTTTCCAGTACTTGGTGGAAAAACTCAACCCGCACCGCTCCGCCGCGCACCACCCGCTCTTCCAAGTCATGCTGACCCTTCAGAACAACGAGCAGGCCGACTTCCAGCTCCCCGGAATGCACGTCAGCCCTGAGCCAACTCCCACCGGCACCGCTCGGTTCGATCTGTTCATCACCGTCGGAGAGGAACGCGGCGAGGACGGTGCACCTGTGGGAATCAACGGGTTCATCGAGTTCGCAACGGACCTGTACGACCGGATGACCATCGAGGTCCTGGCCGAGCGGTGGGCACGCCTGCTGCGGGCCGTGGTCGACGACCCGCAGCTGCCCGTCGACCAGGTCGAGATCCTCGCCCCGGCCGAACGTCGCCACATACTCGGTGCGTGGAACGACACCGCCGCCGAGGTCCCCTCCGCCACGCTGCCCGACCTGTTCCAGGCTCAGACGATCCGTACGCCGGAAACGACGGCCGTGGTGTTCGACGGCGTCGAGCTCTCGTACACGGAGCTGAACATCCGTGCCAACCGTCTTGCCCACCTGCTGATCAGCCGTGGGGCCGGACCGGAGCATTCGGTCGCACTGGTGCTGGAACGCTCCGTGGAGATGGTGGTGGCGCTGCTCGCCGTCACCAAGACAGGTGCCGCCTACCTGCCGGTCGACCCGGAGTACCCGGCGGACCGTATCGCCCACCTGCTGGAGGACGGCGCGCCTGCCCTGGTGCTCACGACAACGGCCACCGCCGGGATTGCCCCGACCTCAGCCGTCATCCTGGACTCGCCGGACCTGATCCAAGAGTTGTCCGGGTTGCCCGACAGCGACCCGGTGGACGCAGAGCGGATTCACCCGCTGCGGCCCGCCAATCCCGCGTACGTGATCTACACCTCGGGCTCGACCGGCCAGCCCAAGGGTGTGGCGGTCCCGCACATCGGCATCGTCAACCGCCTGGCTTGGATGCAGAGCGAGTACGGGATCGGCGCGGGCGACCGGGTGCTGCAGAAAACGCCCTTCGGATTCGACGTCTCGGTCTGGGAGTTCTTCTGGCCGTTGCTGGAGGGCGGAACGCTCGTCCTCGCCCGCCCGGGCGAGCACAAGGACCCCAACCGCCTGGCTGAGCTGATCCAACGTGAGCGGATTACCATCGCCCATTTCGTTCCGTCCATGCTCCAGGTGTTCCTTCACGAGCCGGCGGCGGCCGGTTGCATCGGACTGCGTGCGGTCCTGTGCAGCGGGGAGGCGCTGTCGGCCGACCTGCGCAACCGCTTCACCGACGTACTCGACGTTCCGCTGCACAACCTCTACGGCCCACCGAGGCATCGGTGGATGTCACCGCTTGGGCGTCCCGGGAGTCGAACACCGGTGCGAGCGTGCCCATCGGACGCCCCGTCTGGAACACCCGCGTGTACGTGCTGGACGCAACACTCCAGCCTGTTCCGCCAGGTGTGCCGGGTGAGCTGTACCTCGCCGGCGTCCAGCTGGCCCGCGGGTACCTGAAGCGGCCCAGCCTCAGTGCCGAACGTTTCGTCGCGGACCCGTTCGGTGAGCCGGGCGAGCGGATGTACCGCACCGGAGATGTCGTGCGTTGGAACGCCGAAGGCGTCCTCGTCTACCTCGGCCGCGCCGACGACCAGGTGAAGATCCGCGGGTTCCGCATCGAACTCGGTGAAGTAGAGGCCGCCTTGGCCGCCCACCACGACGTCGCCCACGCTGCCGTCATCGCCCGTGAGGAGCAGCCGGGTGACACCCGCCTGGTGGCGTACGTCGTGCCCGACACCGCCACGGACGACGGGGCTCTGGCTTCCACCGAACAGGTCGAGGACTGGAAGGTGTTGTACGACTCGATCTACGGCGAGACCGACTCGCCCCTGGGTGAGGACTTCGCCGGCTGGGACAGCTCCTACACCGGTGAAGCGATCCCGCTGGAAGAAATGCGGGAATGGCGCTCGGCAACAGTGGAACGAATCCGCTCCTACGCCCCCCAGCGAGTCCTGGAGATCGGTGTCGGCTCAGGCCTGCTGATGGCACCCCTGGCACAGGACGTCGAATCGTACTGGGGAACGGATCTTTCCCAGGCCGTCGTCACCCGCCTCACCGGACAGATCACGGACCGGGGCTGGAAACACGTCCAGGTCCGCTGCCAGAGCGCCGACGACTTCACCGACCTGCCGACAGGCTACTTCGACACCATCGTCATCAACTCCGTCGCCCAGTACTTCCCCGACCACCACTACCTCACCTCCGTCCTCAACCAAGCCCTGGAACTCCTCACCGAAAACGGCCGAATCATCCTCGGCGACATCCGCCACCTCGGACAACTCCGCACCTTCCACACCGCAGTCCAAACACCCAAAGCAACCGACACCGCCCAACTCCACGCCTCAGTCGAACGCGCACTAGTAGTGGAAAAAGAACTCCTGGTCCACCCCGACTACTTCACCAACCTCGCCACTCATCACGGCATCGGCGTGGACATCCGGATCAAACGCGGAACAGCACACAACGAACTCACCCGCCACCGCTACGACATCACCCTCCACAAAAACCCCCAGACACCAACCAACCTCGCCAACCTCCCGGCGCTGCACTGGGGAAGCGACGTCACCACCCTCGAGCAGCTCGGGGAACAGCTGGCCGAAGACGGCCTGCGCGTGGTGGGTGTTCCGAACGCACGCCTGACCGGTGAAACAGCCGCCGTCCACGCCCTGGACACCGGCGAGAACCTGGACGCCGTACGGTCGGCACTCACCTCCGCCGCCGGAATCGACCCCGAAACATTCCACGAGTGGGCCACCGGACACGGCCTCGAAGCGGTCTCCACCTGGAACACCGAACAGCCCGCCTCCTTCGACACAGTCCTGCTACCCGCAGGCAGTACCCAGACGGTGACCGGCACCTACCAGCCCTCCACCAACAACAGCACCACTCTCACCAACTCCCCAGCCCGATCCCGCACCACCGGAACACTCATCACAACCCTCCGGCAGACACTGCAGGACCAACTGCCCGACTACATGGTCCCGTCAGCCATCGTCACCCTCGACCACATACCCCTCACCCCGAACGGAAAGACCGACCGCAAAGCCCTCCCCGCACCCGACTACACATCCACAGGCAGCGGCCGCCCACCCCGCACACCCCAAGAAGAAATCCTCTCCACCCTCTTCGCCGAAGTCCTCGGCGTACCCAGCGTCACTGTCGACGACAACTTCTTCGCACTCGGCGGACACTCCCTCCTCGCAACCCAACTCAGCAGCCGAATCCGCACCACCCTCGGCACCGAAACACCCCTACAAACACTCTTCGAAGCACCCACCGTCGCCCAACTCGCACCACGCCTCACCCAGGGCGTAACACGCCCCGCCCTCGTTGCGCAGCCCCGCCCCGAGGCACTGCCCCTCTCCTTCGCCCAGCAGCGACTGTGGTTCCTGCACAAACTGGAAGGCCCCTCAGCCACCTACAACATGCCCCTCGCCATGCGACTGACCGGCGACCTCAACCACCAAGCACTCCACGAATCCATCAACGACGTCATCACACGCCACGAAGCACTCCGCACAGTCTTCGGGGAGGCTGACGGGCAGCCCCTCCAGCGCGTCCTCAACCCCGAACACGCCCATATCGAGCTGTACGTTCAGCAGGTCGACCAGGCCGACGTCATGCAGAGGCTGCATCAGGCCGCCCGCCACGAGTTCGACCTCTCGCTTGACATACCGCTGCACGCCGAGCTGTTCACCGTCAGCCCGACCGAGTCCGTACTCCTGCTCGTCATACACCACATCGCCGGTGACGGCTGGTCGCTGGCACCCCTGGCCCGCGATCTGGTCGCCGCTTACACCGCCCGGTTGGAGGGTGCGGCACCTCAGTGGCCGCAGCTGCCGGTGCAGTACGCCGACTACACCCTCTGGCAGCGCGACCTGCTCGGCGACGACACCGACCCCGACAGCCCCTTCACCGCCCAACAAAACTACTGGGCCGAACAACTGGCCGGTCTGCCTGAACAGGTCACCATCCCCACCGACCGACCCCGCCCCGCCATCGCCAGCTACGCCGGCGACTCCACCACCTTCCACATCGACCCCGACCTCCACCAAACCCTCTCCGAACTCGCCCGCTCCACCGGCACCACCATGTACATGGTCCTCCAGGCCTCCTTCGCCGCCCTCATGACCCGCCTCGGCGCCGGAACCGACATCCCCCTCGGAGCACCCATCGCCGGACGCACCGACGAAAACCTCGACCAACTCATCGGATTCTTCGTCAACACCCTCGTCCTCCGCACCAACACAGCCAACAACCCCACCTTCACCGACCTCCTCACCCAAGTCCGCCAAACCAGCCTGGCCGCCTACACCCACCAAGACATCCCCTTCGAACACCTGGTGGAAAAACTCAACCCCCACCGCAGCACCACACACCACCCCTCTTCCAGGTCATGCTGGCCCTCCTCAACACCAAACAGCCGAACTTCGAACTGCCCGACCTCCAGGCGGAGCCGGTCGGGGTGGGCTTGGGCACGTCCAGGTTCGACGTGTTCATCAACATGGGCGAGCACCGGGACGACAACGGCACACCGGCCGGCATGACCGGCACCGTCGAGTTCGCCACCGACCTCTACGACCGCTCGACGATCGAAGCACTCACCACACGCTGGACCCGACTGCTCCAGGCCATCGCCACCGACCCCAACCAGCCCATCAGCTCCCTGGACGTCCTCACGCCCGGTGAGGCCGCCCAGCTTCAAGACTGGGCGAGTGCTCCGAGCGCGGGACCGGGTGTGGCGACTCTGCCGGAGCTGTTCGAAGCCCACGTACGAGCCACACCGGACGCCATCGCCCTCGAAACCGACGACACCACCTGGACCTACACCGAACTCAACGCCCGAGCCAACCAAATCGCCCACTGGCTCATCAGCCGAAGCATCGGCACCGAACAACTCATCGGCCTGGCACTACCCCGCAGCGCCGAACAACTCGCCACCATCCTCGGCATCACCAAAGCAGGCGCCGGCTACCTGCCCATCGACCCCGACTACCCCACCGACCGCATCACCTACATCCTCACCGACGCCACCCCCACCCTCCTCCTCACCACCAAAGAACTAACCCAGGAACTGCCCAACGGACTCGCAGTCGAGGAACTAGCCGAAGCCTGGGACAGGCAACCCACCACCAACCCCACCGACACCGACCGGGCCACTCCCCTGACAACGGCGAACACCGCCTACACCATCTACACCTCCGGCTCCACCGGCCGCCCCAAAGGCACCGCTGTCCCTCATACCGGACTGGCCGGCGTCACGGCCAGCCTGATCGAGTGCTGCGCGACGGGTCCCGGCAGCCGCGTCCTGCAGCTGGCCTCCCCCAGCTTCGATGTCTCGATCATCGAGATCCTCATGGCCATCAGCCGTGGCGGCGCTCTGGTCGTGCCCCAGCCCGGCCGCCTCGCGGGGGACGAGCTCGCGCGGGTCCTGGCCGACCGGCGCGTGACCCACGCCTTCATCCCGCCGTCGGCGCTGGCGAGTATGCCCGAGGGCACAGCTGCCTCACTGTGTGACCTGCACACCGTGCTGGTGGCGGGAGAGGCGTGCCCGACGGAAGTCGTGGAGCACTGGTCGCCGGGTCGCCAGATCATCAACCTGTACGGGACGACGGAGACGTTCGTCAGCTCCATCAGCTCCCCGCTATCGGACAGGCATGTCACGATCGGGCGGCCGATCATCCACACACAACTCTATGTGCTGGACGAGTACCTTCAGTTGGTGCCGCCGGGTATCGTCGGCGAGCTCTACAACGCGGGTACGGTCATGGCTCGCGGGTATCTGGACCGTCCTGGTCTGACGTCCGAGCGGTTCGTGGCCGACCCGTTCGGTGAACCGGGCGGGCGGATGTACCGCACCGGCGACCTGGTCCGATGGAACCAGGACGGCGAACTCGAATACCTCGGCCGCACCGACGACCAGGTCAAGATCCGCGGCTTCCGCATCGAACCCGGCGAGATCCAAGCCGCACTCACCCGGCTCCCCGGAATCGCCCAAGCCGTCGTCATCGCTCGTGAGGACCAGCCCGGCGACACCCGCCTGGTGGCCTACGTCGTGCCCGAAACAGACCACAGCGTGTCGACCGCAGAGGTACGCGACCATCTGCGGCAGCAGCTCCCCGACTACATGGTCCCCGCAGCCATCGTGGCTCTGGACCGGATGCCGGTGACCCCGAACGGGAAGATCGACCGCGGCGCCCTCCCCGCCCCGGTCTACACCACGGCCGGATACGGGCGCGGTGCCCGCACCCCACAGGAACAGATCCTGACCGCGGCCTTCGCCGAAATCCTCGGCCTGCCGAACATCGCAGCCGACGACAACTTCTTCGACCTCGGCGGCCATTCACTCCTCGGCACCCGCCTCATCAGCCGCATCCGCACAGCGCTCGGCGTAGAGATCCCCCTCCGCGCCATCTTCGAAGCCCCCACCGTCACCCAACTCGCCCGCCGCCTCGCCGACCACGCCGGCGAACTCCGACCCGCCCTGACACCCCAGGCCCGACCCCGGGCACTGCCACTGTCCTACGCCCAGGAACGCCTGTGGTTCCTCAACCAGCTCGAAGGCCCCTCCGCCACCTACAACATGGCCTTCGCCCTACGCCTGACCGGTGACCTGCACCGACAGACACTCCAAGACGCCCTCAACGACGTGATCAACCGGCACGAGGCACTGCGCACCGTCTTCCGGAGGACCGACGGGCAGCCCGGCCAGCACATCCTCGACCCCGACCAAGCCCAAATCACCCTGCACATCCAGCACATCGACGAGACCAATGTCGCTGAGACGCTGAACCGGGCTGCACGTCACGAGTTCGACCTGTCCACGCAGGTGCCGCTGCATGCCCGGCTGTTCACGATCAGTCCCACCGAGTCGGTGCTGATGCTGATCGTCCACCACATCGCGGCCGACGGCTGGTCGATGGCCCCACTGGCCCGCGACCTCATCTCCGCCTACACCGCCCGCCTCACCGACACCACCCCCGACTGGCCACACCTGCCGGTCCAATACGCCGACTACACCCTTTGGCAACGCCACCTTCTCGGCAAGGAGACAGACGTGACCAGCGCGTTCACCCGTCAGTACGCATATTGGGCCGAGCAGCTCGCTGGTCTGCCGGAGCAGGTGACCATCCCCACCGACCGGCCCCGCCCCGCCGTCGCCAGCAACGCCGGCGACGTCATCCGGCTGAACCTTGACGCGGACCTGCACCGGCACCTCTCCGAGCTGGCCCGTACCACTGACACAACCGTGTTCATGGTGCTCCAGGCATCCATGGCCGCGCTGATGAACCGTCTCGGCGCGGGAACGGACATCCCGATCGGCAGCGGCATCGCCGGACGTACCGACGAAAGCCTCGACGACCTCATCGGGCTGTTCGTCAACTCGCTCGTGCTGCGCACCAACACAGCTCGCAACCCTGTCTTCACCGATCTGCTCGCGCAGGTCCGCCGGACCAGCCTGGCCGCTCACGCCCACCAGGACATCCCGTTCCAGTACCTGGTGGAGAAGCTCAACCCGCACCGCTCCGCCGCGCAGCACCCGCTCTTCCAGGTGGCTTTCGTGCTGCAGAACACCGAAGAGGCAGACTTCAAGCTGCCGGACCTCGAGGTCCGCCCGGAGGAGACGCACACCAGCACCTCACGCCTCGACGTGCTCATCAGCCTGGGTGAGGAGCACGACCTTGAGCGCGCTCCGATGGGGATCAGCGGCTTCATCGAGTTCTCGACGGAGCTGTACGACCGGGCCACGATCGAGACGCTGATCGAACGGTGGACGCAGTTGCTGCGGGCCGTGGCCGCCGACCCCTCCCAGCGGATCGGCGCGCTGAACATCCTCACCGTGCGTGAGCGCCTCGACCGAGCCGTCCAGTCAGAACGAGCCGACCAGCCGACATTGCCCGATCTCTTCGAGGCGCGGGTGCAGGCCGCGCCGTCCGCTCCGGCTGTCGATGGCGGCGATGTCTCGTGGACGTACGAGGAGTTGAACGAGCGGGCGAACCGCATCGCGCACTGGCTGACCTCGCGCGGCGTCGGCGCTGAGGATCTCGTGGGTGTGGTGCTGCCGCGCAGTGCCGAACAGGTCGCGGTGATCCTGGGCATCGTGAAGGCGGGCGCCGGATATCTCCCAGTGGACCCGGACTACCCGGCCGACCGGGTCGCGTACATGCTCACCGACGCCGCTCCGCGAGTGGTTCTGACGACCAGCCAGCTGGCATCGGGGTTCCCGGGCGCGCTGGCGCTCGAAGATCTGACCGAGGACTGGGAGAGGCAGCCTGTCACGAATCCGACGGACACAGATCGGGTTGCTCCTCTGACGGCGGCGAACACCGCGTACACCATCTACACCTCGGGTTCCACCGGCCGGCCCAAGGGGGTAGCGGTCACGCACACCGGGCTAGCGTCGTTGACGGTGACGCACCTGGAGCGGTTCGCCCTCTCGCCGGACAGCCGGGTCCTGCAGTTCGCCTCACCGGGATTCGACGGAGCTGTGTGGGAGCTGGTGATGGCCCTGACCACCGGTGCCGTGCTCGTGGTCCCGAGGTCACGACGGCTGGTCGGAGAGGAACTGGCCCGGCAACTGGCCGAGCGCAGGATCACGCACGTGTCGCTGCCGCCGTCGGCGCTGGGCACGATGCCGGCGGGCAGCGAGTCCGCTCTGGTCGACCTGGCCATGCTGGTGGTGGCCGGTGAGGCGTGCTCGCCCGATCTGGCCCAGCGGTGGTCGCAGGGCCGCCGGATGATCAACTCCTACGGGCCGACGGAGTCGACGGTCGATGCCACGGCCAGCGAACCGCTGTCGGGTTCACACGTTCCGATCGGCCGGCCGGTGGTCAACACCCGTGTGTACGTCCTGGACGAGAATCTGCAGCAGGTACCGCAAGGTGTCGCCGGCGAGCTGTACATCGCGGGCCGTAGTCTGGCCCGCGGTTACCTCAACCGGTCCGGCCTGACATCCGAGCGGTTCGTGGCCGACCCGTTCAGCGGGGCCGGAGACCGGATGTACCGCACCGGCGACCTCGTACGATGGAACCGCGACGGCGAACTCGAATACCTGAGCCGGACCGACGACCAGGTCAAGATCCGCGGCTTCCGCATCGAACCCGGCGAGATCCAAGCCGTCCTCACTAAGCACGCGGAGATTTCGCAGGCGGTGGTGGTTCCGCGTGAGGACCAGCCCGGCGACACCCGCCTGGTCGCCTACATCGTCCCGAGACCGACGGTGGTGCCGAACAGGTCGAGGACTGGCGGGAGTTGTACGACTCGATCTACGGCCAGACCGACTCGCCCCTGGGTGAGGACTTCGCCGGCTGGGACAGCTCCTACACCGGTGAAGCGATCCCGCTGGAAGAAATGCGGGAATGGCGCTCGGCAACAGTGGAACGAATCCGCTCCTACGCCCCCCAGCGAGTCCTGGAGATCGGTGTCGGCTCAGGCCTGCTGATGGCACCCTTGGCACAGGACGTCGAATCGTACTGGGGAACGGATCTTTCCCAGGCCGTCGTCACCCGCCTCACCGGACAGATCACGGACCGGGGCTGGGAACACGTCCAGGTCCGCTGCCAGAGCGCCGACGACTTCACCGACCTGCCGACAGGCTACTTCGACACCATCGTCATCAACTCCGTCGCCCAGTACTTCCCCGACCACCACTACCTCACCTCCGTCCTCACTCAGGCGTTCCACCTTCTCGCCGAGGGCGGCCGAGTAGTCCTGGGCGACATCCGGCATGTCGGGCTGCTGCGCACCTTCCAAACCTCCGTGCAGGCACCGCGGGTTCCCGATGCCGAGGAACTGCGTTCCGCGGTGGAGCGCGCGTTGGTTGCGGAGAAGGAACTCCTGGTCCACCCGGACTACTTCACCGCCTTCGCAGCCACTCACCGTGCCGGTGTGGACATCCGGATCAAACGCGGAACAGCACACAACGAACTCACCCGCCACCGCTACGACGTAACCATCCACAAGAACCCGGCGGAGCTGGCCGACAATGCGGGGCTGGGTGACCTGGCCGACCTGCCGGTTCTGCGCTGGGGAAGTGACGTCACCACCCTCGAGCAGCTCGGGGAACAGCTGGCCGAAGACGGCCTGCGCGTGGTGGGTGTTCCGAACGCACGCCTGACCGGTGAAACAGCCGCCGTCCACGCCCTGGACACCGGCGAGAACCTGGACGCCGTACGGTCGGCACTCACCTCCGCCGCCGGAATCGACCCCGAAACATTCCACGAGTGGGCCACCGGACACGGCCTCGAAGCGGTCTCCACCTGGAACACCGAACAGCCCGCCTCCTTCGACACAGTCCTGCTACCCGCAGGCAGTACCCAGACGGTGACCGGCACCTACCAGCCCTCCACCAACAACAGCACCACTCTCACCAACTCCCCAGCCCGATCCCGCACCACCGGAACACTCATCACAACCCTCCGGCAGACACTGCAGGACCAACTGCCCGACTACATGGTCCCGTCAGCCATCGTCACCCTCGACCACATACCCCTCACCCCGAACGGAAAGACCGACCGCAAAGCCCTCCCCGCACCCGACTACACATCCACAGGCAGCGGCCGCCCACCCCGCACACCCCAAGAAGAAATCCTCTCCACCCTCTTCGCCGAAGTCCTCGGCGTACCCAGCGTCACTGTCGACGACAACTTCTTCGCACTCGGCGGACACTCCCTCCTCGCAACCCAACTCAGCAGCCGAATCCGCACCACCCTCGGCACCGAAACACCCCTACAAACACTCTTCGAAGCACCCACCGTCGCCCAACTCGCACCACGCCTCACCCAGGGCGTAACACGCCCCGCCCTCGTTGCGCAGCCCCGGCCCGAGGCACTGCCCCTCTCCTTCGCCCAGCAGCGACTGTGGTTCCTGCACAAACTGGAAGGCCCCTCAGCCACCTACAACATGCCCCTCGCCATGCGACTGACCGGCGACCTCAACCACCAAGCACTCCATGAATCCATCAACGACGTCATCACACGCCACGAAGCACTCCGCACAGTCTTCGAGGAGGCTGACGGGCAGCCCCTCCAGCGCGTCCTCAACCCCGAACACGCCCATATCGAGCTACGCATCGTCCCCACGAACAAGGACGGACTCGCCGATCGCGTGGACCAGGCCGCCCGTCATGAGTTCGACCTGTCCGCCCAGGTTCCGCTGCGCGCCGAACTGTTCACCGTGACCCCGACCGAGTCGGTGCTGCTGCTCGTCATCCACCACATCGCCGGTGACGGCTGGTCCGTGGGCCGGCTCGCACGGGACCTGGTCACCGCCTACACCGCCCGCCACACCGGCACCGCCCCCGACTGGCCCCAACTTCCGGTGCAGTACGCCGACTACACCCTCTGGCAGCGCGACCTGCTCGGCGACGACACCGACCCCGACAGCCCCTTCACCGCCCAACAAAACTACTGGGCCGAACAACTGGCCGGTCTGCCTGAACAGGTCACCATCCCCACCGACCGACCCCGCCCCGCCATCGCCAGCTACGCCGGCGACTCCACCACCTTCCACATCGACCCCGACCTCCACCAAACCCTCTCCGAACTCGCCCGCTCCACCGGCACCACCATGTACATGGTCCTCCAGGCCTCCTTCGCCGCCCTCATGACCCGCCTCGGCGCCGGAACCGACATCCCCCTCGGAGCACCCATCGCCGGACGCACCGACGAAAACCTCGACCAACTCATCGGATTCTTCGTCAACACCCTCGTCCTCCGCACCAACACAGCCAACAACCCCACCTTCACCGACCTCCTCACCCAAGTCCGCCAAACCAGCCTGGCCGCCTACGCCCACCAAGACATCCCCTTCGAACACCTGGTGGAAAAACTCAACCCCCATCGCTCCTCCAGCCATCACCCGCTGTTCCAGATCTCTCTGGGGCTTCAGAACACCCAGCAGCCGAACTTCGAGCTCCCGGGACTCCACGTCGAGTCCGGCGGCGTCGGTACCGGCACCGCGCGGTTCGACCTCGCCATCGTCGTAACCGAGGAACGGGGCGACGACGGTGAGCCCTCCGGCATGAGCGGGTGATCGAGTTCTCGACCGATCTGTACGACCGGTCGACGATGGAGGCAATCACCACACGCTGGACCCGACTGCTCCAAGCCATCGCCACCGACCCCTCCCAGCCCATCAGCTCGCCCGACATCCTCACCCCCACCGAACACAACCAACTCCGCGCATGGGCGACCACACCCCGCCCCGAGATCAACGACACCACCCTGCCCGAGCTCTTCGAAGCCCGGGCCAAGGCTGGCCCGTACACAACCGTTCTCGACACCGGTGATGCCACCTGGAGCTACGCCGAGCTGAACGCCCGTGCCAACCAGATCGCGCACTGGCTGATCAGCCGGGGTATCGGTGCCGAACAGCTCGTCGCCCTGGCGCTGCCGCGCGGTGCCGAACTGTTCGCAGCGATCCTCGGCGTGGTGAAGGCGGGTGCCGGGTATCTGCCGGTCGATCCGGACCATCCGGCCGACCGCATCGCCTACATGCTCACCGACGCCGCTCCCGCGCTCCTGCTCAGCACGGACCGATTGGCGCGGGACCTTGTCGGCGGCGAGACCGAGATCATCCCCCTCAGCGCCTACTCGGCCGACGCGGACCAGCAGCCGAGCAGCAACCCGACCGACGCGGACCGGGTCGCCCCGCTCACTCCCCGGCATCTCGCCTACACGATCTACACCTCCGGCTCCACCGGCCGTCCCAAGGGCACTACCGTCACCCACACCGGTCTGGCCAGCCTCGCTGCCACCTTGGGCGACCGTTCCGCCACCGGCCCCGACAGCCGTACCCTGCAGCTGGCCTCGCCCAGCTTCGACGCCTCGATGCTGGAATTCCTCCTGGCCGTCAGCAACGGCGGAACCCTCGTCCTCCCTCCTCCCGGCCGTCTCGCCGGCGAAGAGCTCGGGCGCATCCTTGCCGAGCAGCGGATCACCCACGCCTTTATTCCGCCGTCCATCCTCGACACCGTCCCGCCCGCGATCGCACAGAATCTGCCCGATCTCGTGCATCTCCTCGTCGGTGCCGAGCCGTTCCCGCCGCATCTGGTCGACCTCTGGGCTCCGGGGCGGGCGCTGTACAACGTCTACGGCCCGACGGAAACCACCGTTCTCACCACCATAAGTCGCCCACTCGCCCAGCTGCCGACCCCGATCGGGTATCCGAACCACAACGTCCGGACCTATGTCCTGGACGAACGTCTTCAGCAGACGCCTGTCGGGGTGGGCGGTGAGCTGTACGTCGCGGGCCGTGGTCTGGCCCGTGGCTACCTCAACCGGTCCGGTCTGACGTCCGAGCGGTTCGTGGCCGACCCGTTCGGTGAACCGGGCGGGCGGATGTACCGCACCGGCGACCTGGTCCGATGGAACCAGGACGGCGAACTCGAATACCTCGGCCGCACCGACGACCAGGTCAAGATCCGCGGCTTCCGCATCGAACCCGGCGAGATCCAAGCCGCACTCACCCGGCTCCCCGGAATCGCCCAAGCCGTCGTCATCGCTCGTGAGGACCAGCCCGGCGACACCCGCCTGGTGGCCTACGTCGTGCCCGAAACAGACCACAGCGTGTCGACCGCAGAGGTACGCGACCATCTGCGGCAGCAGCTCCCCGACTACATGGTCCCCGCAGCCATCGTGGCTCTGGACAGCATCCCACTGACACGCAACGGAAAAATCGACCGCAACGCCCTGCCCCCCCCGTCCACACCTCCGCAGGCCTCGGACGCCCGCCCGCACCCCACAGGAACAGATCCTCGCCACGGCCTTCGCCGAAATCCTCGGCCTGCCGAACATCGCAGCCGACGACAACTTCTTCGACCTCGGCGGCCATTCACTCCTCGCCACCCGCCTCATCAGCCGCATCCGCACAGCGCTCGGCGTAGAGATCCCCCTCCGCGCCATCTTCGAAGCCCCCACCGTCACCCAACTCGCCCGCCGCCTCGCCGACCACGCCGGCGAACTCCGACCCGCGCCCGAGCCGGTCGCCAGGCCGCAGGCACTGCCACTGTCGTACGCCCAGGAGCGCCTGTGGTTCCTCAACCAGCTCGAAGGTCCCTCCGCCACCTACAACATGGCCTTCGCCCTACGCCTGACCGGTGACCTGTACCGACAGACACTCCAAGACGCCCTCAACGACGTGATCAACCGGCACGAGGCACTGCGCACCGTCTTCCGGAGGACCGACGGGCAGCCCGGCCAGCACATCCTCGACCCCGACCAGGCCCAGATCACGCTGGAGGCTGTGCCCACGGACGAGGGCCGAATCCATGAGCAGCTGAACCGGGCCGCGCGTCACGAGTTCGATCTGTCCGCCCAGGTTCCGCTGCGCGCCGAGCTGTTCACCGTCAGCCCGACCGAGTCGGTGCTGATGCTGGTGCTGCACCACATCGCGGGTGACGGCTGGTCCCTGGCCCCGCTGGCCCGCGACCTCATCTCCGCCTACACCGCCCGCCTCACCGACACCACCCCCGACTGGCCACACCTCCCCGTCCAGTACGCCGACTACACCCTCTGGCAGCGCGACCTGCTCGGCGACGACACCGACCCCGACAGCCCCTTCAGCCGCCAGTACACCTACTGGGCCGAGCAGTTGGCCGGTCTGCCGGAACAAGTCACCATCCCCACCGACCGGCCCCGCCCCACCACAACCTCCAACGCGGGCGACGTCTGCGACTTCCACTTCGACGCCGACTTGCACCGGATCTCGCTCAGCTGGCCCGGTCGGCCGGAGCGACGGTGTTCATGGTGCTGCAGGCATCCATGGCCGCCCTGATGACCCGCCTCGGCGCCGGAACCGACATCCCCATCGGCTCCCCCATCGCCGGACGCACCGACGAAAGCCTCGACGACCTGGTCGGGTTCTTCGTGAACACCCTGGTCCTGCGCACCGACACGGCGGGCAACCCCGCCTTCACCGACCTCCTCGCCCAGGTCCGGCGAACCAGCCTGGAAGCTCACTCCCACCAGGACACTCCGTTCCAGTACCTGGTGGAGAAGCTCAACCCGCAGCGTTCCGCCGCGCACCACCCGCTCTTCCAGGTGGCGCTCGCCGTGCAGAACAACGAGCAGGCTGCCTTCGACCTGCCGGGACTGCAAGTGCGCTCGGAGAGTGCGCACACCAGCACATCGCGCTTCGACCTGATGATCACCCTCACCGAGGAGTACGGCGGTGAACACGAGCACGCGGGCATCAGTGGAGCCATCGAGTTCGCGACGGATCTGTACGACCGGACCACGATCGAGACACTCATCGAACGCTGGACCCGACTGCTGAAGACGATCACCACCGACCCGTCCCAGCCCATCGGCTCCCTGGACATCCTCACGCACGACGAAGAGATCCAGCTCCGCGCATGGGCGACCACACCCCGCCCCGAGATCGACAACACCACCCTGCCCGAGCTCTTCGAAGCCCACGTACGAGCCACACCGGACGCCATCGCCGTAGAAGCCGGAGACACCACCTGGACCTACAGCGAACTCAACGCCCGAGCCAACCAAATCGCCCACTGGCTCATCAGCCGAAGCATCGGCACCGAACAACTCATCGGCCTGGCACTACCCCGCAGCGCCGAACAACTCGCCACCATCCTCGGCATCACCAAAGCAGGCGCCGGCTACCTGCCCATCGACCCCGACTACCCCACCGACCGCATCACCTACATCCTCACCGACGCCACCCCCACCCTCCTCCTCACCACCAAAGAACTAACCCAGGAACTGCCCAACGGACTCGCAGTCGAGGAACTGACCAAGACCTGGGACAAGCAACCCACCACCAACCCCACCGACACCGACCGGGCCACTCCCCTGACAACGGCGAACACCGCCTACACCATCTACACCTCCGGCTCCACCGGCCACCCCAAAGGCGTCACCGTCACCCACACCGGACTCACCTCCCTCATCACCACTCTGGTCGAACGGTGCGCCCTCAGCCCGGACAGCCGCGTACTCCAATTCACCTCTGCCAGCTTCGACGTCTCCGTCATTGAGCTGCTGCTCGGGTTCACCGCCGGAGTCACCCTGGTCGTGCCGCAGGTTCCCCGACTGGCTGGTGAGGACCTTGCCAGGGTGCTCTCCACTCAGCGGGTCAGCCACGCTTTCCTTCCGCCGTCGGCTCTGGCAAGCCTGCCCTCCGGCGCCGAAGCCACCCTGTCCGACCTCGGCACCGTCGTCGTGGCCGGCGAGGCCTGCCCGCCCGATCTGGCCGAGCGGTGGTCGCAAGGCCGCCGGATGATCAACGCCTACGGGCCGACCGAAACCACCATCTATGCTTCGACCGGCGGTCCGCTGTCCGGGCCGAAAGCCCCGATCGGCCGGCCGGTGGTCAACACCCGTGTGTACGTCCTGGACGAGAATCTGCAGCAGGTACCGCAAGG
Source organism: Streptomyces sp. S063 (assembly GCF_002832675.1). Lineage (NCBI taxonomy): Bacteria > Bacillati > Actinomycetota > Actinomycetes > Kitasatosporales > Streptomycetaceae > Streptomyces > Streptomyces sp. S063. The sequence continues at coordinate 6,330,950 of NZ_CP021707.1, read as the reverse complement.
TGTCGCCGGCGAGCTGTACATCGCGGGCCGTAGTCTGGCCCGCGGTTACCTCAACCGGTCCGGCCTGACATCCGAGCGGTTCGTGGCCGACCCGTTCAGCGGGGCCGGAGACCGGATGTACCGCACCGGCGACCTCGTACGATGGAACCGCGACGGCGAACTCGAATACCTGAGCCGGACCGACGACCAGGTCAAGATCCGCGGCTTCCGCATCGAACCCGGCGAGATCCAAGCCGTCCTCACTAAGCACGCGGAGATTTCGCAGGCGGTGGTGGTTCCGCGTGAGGACCAGCCCGGCGACACCCGCCTGGTCGCCTACATCGTCCCCGAGACCGACGGTGGTGCCGAACAGGTCGAGGACTGGCGGGAGTTGTACGACTCGATCTACGGCCAGACCGACTCGCCCCTGGGTGAGGACTTCGCCGGCTGGGACAGCTCCTACACCGGTGAAGCGATCCCGCTGGAAGAAATGCGGGAATGGCGCTCGGCAACAGTGGAACGAATCCGCTCCTACGCCCCCCAGCGAGTCCTGGAGATCGGTGTCGGCTCAGGCCTGCTGATGGCACCCCTGGCACAGGACGTCGAATCGTACTGGGGAACGGATCTTTCCCAGGCCGTCGTCACCCGCCTCACCGGACAGATCACGGACCGGGGCTGGAAACACGTCCAGGTCCGCTGCCAGAGCGCCGACGACTTCACCGACCTGCCGACAGGCTACTTCGACACCATCGTCATCAACTCCGTCGCCCAGTACTTCCCCGACCACCACTACCTCACCTCCGTCCTCAACCAAGCCCTGGAACTCCTCACCGAAAACGGCCGAATCATCCTCGGCGACATCCGCCACCTCGGACAACTCCGCACCTTCCACACCGCAGTCCAAACACCCAAAGCAACCGACACCGCCCAACTCCACGCCTCAGTCGAACGCGCACTAGTAGTGGAAAAAGAACTCCTGGTCCACCCCGACTACTTCACCAACCTCGCCACTCATCACGGCATCGGCGTGGACATCCGGATCAAACGCGGAACAGCACACAACGAACTCACCCGCCACCGCTACGACATCACCCTCCACAAAAACCCCCAGACACCAACCAACCTCGCCAACCTCCCGGCGCTGCACTGGGGAAGCGACGTCACCACCCTCGAGCAGCTCGGGGAACAGCTGGCCGAAGACGGCCTGCGCGTGGTGGGTGTTCCGAACGCACGCCTGACCGGTGAAACAGCCGCCGTCCACGCCCTGGACACCGGCGAGAACCTGGACGCCGTACGGTCGGCACTCACCTCCGCCGCCGGAATCGACCCCGAAACATTCCACGAGTGGGCCACCGGACACGGCCTCGAAGCGGTCTCCACCTGGAACACCGAACAGCCCGCCTCCTTCGACACAGTCCTGCTACCCGCAGGCAGTACCCAGACGGTGACCGGCACCTACCAGCCCTCCACCAACAACAGCACCACTCTCACCAACTCCCCAGCCCGATCCCGCACCACCGGAACACTCATCACAACCCTCCGGCAGACACTGCAGGACCAACTGCCCGACTACATGGTCCCGTCAGCCATCGTCACCCTCGACCACATACCCCTCACCCCGAACGGAAAGACCGACCGCAAAGCCCTCCCCGCACCCGACTACACATCCACAGGCAGCGGCCGCCCACCCCGCACACCCCAAGAAGAAATCCTCTCCACCCTCTTCGCCGAAGTCCTCGGCGTACCCAGCGTCACTGTCGACGACAACTTCTTCGCACTCGGCGGACACTCCCTCCTCGCAACCCAACTCAGCAGCCGAATCCGCACCACCCTCGGCACCGAAACACCCCTACAAACACTCTTCGAAGCACCCACCGTCGCCCAACTCGCACCACGCCTCACCCAGGGCGTAACACGCCCCGCCCTCGTTGCGCAGCCCCGCCCCGAGGCACTGCCCCTCTCCTTCGCCCAGCAGCAACTCTGGTTCCTGGACCAGATGGAGGGGCCGTCGGCCACCTACAACATTCCGTTGGTGCTCCGTCTGACCGGCCAGCTGAATCAGCAGGCGCTGAGGGAGGCCGTCAACGACGTCATCACACGCCACGAAGCACTCCGCACAGTCTTCGGGAGGCTGACGGGCAGCCCCTCCAGCGCGTCCTCAACCCCGAACACGCCCATATCGAGCTGTACGTTCAGCAGGTCGACCAGGCCGACGTCATGCAGAGGCTGCATCAGGCCGCCCGCCACGAGTTCGACCTCTCGCTTGACATACCGCTGCACGCCGAGCTGTTCACCGTCAGCCCGACCGAGTCCGTACTCCTGCTCGTCATACACCACATCGCCGGTGACGGCTGGTCGCTGGCACCCCTGGCCCGCGATCTGGTCGCCGCTTACACCGCCCGGTTGGAGGGTGCGGCACCTCAGTGGCCGCAGCTGCCGGTGCAGTACGCCGACTACACCCTCTGGCAGCGCGACCTGCTCGGCGACGACACCGACCCCGACAGCCCCTTCACCGCCCAACAAAACTACTGGGCCGAACAACTGGCCGGTCTGCCTGAACAGGTCACCATCCCCACCGACCGACCCCGCCCCGCCATCGCCAGCTACGCCGGCGACTCCACCACCTTCCACATCGACCCCGACCTCCACCAAACCCTCTCCGAACTCGCCCGCTCCACCGGCACCACCATGTACATGGTCCTCCAGGCCTCCTTCGCCGCCCTCATGACCCGCCTCGGCGCCGGAACCGACATCCCCCTCGGAGCACCCATCGCCGGACGCACCGACGAAAACCTCGACCAACTCATCGGATTCTTCGTCAACACCCTCGTCCTCCGCACCAACACAGCCAACAACCCCACCTTCACCGACCTCCTCACCCAAGTCCGCCAAACCAGCCTGGCCGCCTACACCCACCAAGACATCCCCTTCGAACACCTGGTGGAAAAACTCAACCCCCACCGCAGCACCACACACCACCCCCTCTTCCAGGTCATGCTGGCCCTCCTCAACACCAAACAGCCGAACTTCGAACTGCCCGACCTCCAGGCGGAGCCGGTCGGGGTGGGCTTGGGCACGTCCAGGTTCGACGTGTTCATCAACATGGGCGAGCACCGGGACGACAACGGCACACCGGCCGGCATGACCGGCACCGTCGAGTTCGCCACCGACCTCTACGACCGCTCGACGATCGAAGCACTCACCACACGCTGGACCCGACTGCTCCAGGCCATCGCCACCGACCCCAACCAGCCCATCAGCTCGCCCGACATCCTCACCCCCACCGAACACAACCAACTCCGCGCATGGGCGACCACGCCCCGCCCCGAGATCAACGACACCACCCTGCCCGACCTCTTCGAAGCCCACGTACGAGCCACACCGGACGCCATCGCCGTAGAAGCCGGAGACACCACCTGGACCTACACCGAACTCAACACCCGAGCCAACCAAATCGCCCACTGGCTCATCAGCCGAAGCATCGGCACCGAACAACTCATCGGCCTGGCACTACCCCGCAGCGCCGAACAACTCGCCACCATCCTCGGCATCACCAAAGCAGGCGCCGGCTACCTGCCCATCGACCCCGACTACCCCACCGACCGCATCACCTACATCCTCACCGACGCCACCCCCACCCTCCTCCTCACCACCGACCGGTTGAGCGAGAACCTCTTGTCCGCTGTCGGTGGCGACGGTGAGGCGCTCACGATCGAGTCCCAGGCGAAGCGTTGGGACGACCAGCCCACCACCGATCCGACCGAAGTGGACCGGGTCGCGCCGCTTACTCCGGCGAACACCGCCTACACCTTCTACACCTCGGGTTCCACCGGTCGGCCGAAGGGCAGTGTCGTCGCCCACTCCGGGCTGGCCGGTCTCATAGCCACCGCAGTCGAGCGGTGCGAGGCCGGTCCGGGAAACCGCGTGCTGCAGTTGGCCTCCCCCAGCTTCGATCCCGCTGTGGTCGAGATCTTCATGGCCTTCGCCGCAGGCGCGACCCTCGTACTGCCGCCGTCCGGCGGACCGCTCGCCGGCCTCGAACTGGCCAGGGTCATCGCCGACCGGCACATCACGCACGCCTTCATCACAGCGTCTCGGCTCGCGAGCCTGCCCGAGGGAAGCGAAACCGAACTGGCCGACCTGGGTGTCCTCGGCATGGTCGGTGAGCCCACACCGTCGGCGCTGGTGGACCGCTGGTCGCAGGGCCGTCGGATGGTCAACGCCTACGGACCGACGGAGTGCACCGTCTACGCGACGATCAGCCGCCCGTTCTCGGCCGGACGAGCCCCCATCGGGTACCCGATCGCCAACGCCCATCTCCACGTGCTGGACGATTACCTGCAGCCTGTGCCTCCGGGCATCGCGGGCGAGCTCTATGTCGCCGGCAAGGGTGTGGGGCGTGGCTACCTGCACCGGCCCGGCATGAGTGCCGAGCGGTTCGTCGCGGACCCGTTCGGTGAACCGGGCGGGCGGATGTACCGCACCGGAGATCTCGTACGATGGAACCAGGACGGCGAACTCGAATACCTCGGCCGCACCGACGACCAGGTCAAGATCCGCGGCTTCCGCATCGAACCCAGCGAGATCCAAGCCGCACTCACCCGGCTCCCCGGAATCGCCCAAGCCGTCGTCATCGCTCGTGAGGACCAGCCCGGCGACGTACGGCTGATCGCCTACGTTGTTCCGAGCGGCGGAAGTGAGCCCTCGTTGCCACAGCTGCGGCAGGACCTGCGGCAACAGCTTCCGGACTACATGGTCCCCGCGGCCATCGTGGTCATCGACGATATCCCGCTCACCCCGAACGGGAAGATCGATCGCGCCTCGCTCCCGGCTCCCGACCACACCGCCGCCTCCACGGGACGTGCCCCCCGTACGCCGCGGGAAGAGATCCTGTGCGCGCTGTTCGCCGAGGTACTGGGACTGTCGAGTGTCGGGCCCGACGACAGCTTCTTCGACCTGGGCGGCCATTCGCTGCTGGCCACCCGCCTGATCAGCCGCATCCGCAAGACACTCAGCATCGAAGCCCCTCTGCGGGCCTTCTTCGAGGCCCCGACCGCGGCCCAGCTGGCCGAACGCCTGGCAGAAGGTGACGAGCAGACACGGCTCGCCCTGACGCCCGTCACCCGGCCTGAGGCCGTCCCGCTGTCGTTCGCCCAGGAGCGGCTGTGGTTCATCCACAAGGTGGAGGGCCCTTCCGCCACCTACAACATGCCGCTGGCCCTGCGCGTGACCGGTGATCTGGACCAGCAGGCGCTGCAGGACGCCCTCAATGACGTCATAGCCCGCCATGAATCACTGCGCACGATCTTCCTGGACGTCGACGGACGGGCCCGCCAGCACATCCTCGAACCCGACCGGCCCGCGTCGGCCTCAAGGTCGTCCCCACGGACGAGGGCCGGATTCACGATCAGCTGAACCGGGCCGCGCGTCACGAGTTCGATCTGTCCGCCCAGGTTCCGCTGCGCGCCGAGCTGTTCACCGTGAGCCCGACCGAGTCGGTGCTGATGCTGGTGCTGCACCACATCGCGGGTGACGGCTGGTCGATGGCCCCGCTGGCCCGTGACCTCATCTCCGCCTACACCGCCCGCCTCACCGACGCCACCCCCGACTGGCCGCAGCTGCCGGTGCAGTACGCCGACTACACTCTCTGGCAGCGCGACCTGCTCGGCGACGACACCGACCCCGACAGCCCCTTCAGCCGCCAGTACACCTACTGGGCGGAGCAGTTGGCCGGTCTGCCGGAACAGGTCACCATCCCTACCGACCGGCCCCGCCCCACCACAACCTCCAACGCTGGTGACGTCTGCGACTTCCATTTCGACGCCGACCTGCACCGGGGCCTCGCCGACCTGGCTCGGTCAGCCGGAGCGACGGTGTTCATGGTGCTGCAGGCATCCGTGGCCGCCCTGATGACCCGCCTCGGCGCCGGAACCGACATCCCCATCGGCAGCGGCATCGCAGGACGCACCGACGAGAGCCTCGACGACCTGGTCGGGTTCTTCGTGAACACCCTGGTCCTGCGCACTGACACGGCGGGCAACCCCGCCTTCACCGACCTCCTCGCCCAGGTCCGGCGAACCAGCCTGGAGGCATACGCCCACCAGGACGTCCCCTTCCAGTACCTGGTGGAGAAGCTCAACCCCCGCCGTTCCGCGTCACACCACCCGCTCTTCCAGGTCATGCTGGCCCTGCAGAACAACGAGCAGGCCGACTTTCAGCTCCCCGGGCTGCGGGTCAGCCACGAACCCGCGAGCACGGACACATCCCGTTTCGATCTGTTCGTCAACATCGGTGAGTTCCGTGAGCACGACGGCTCACCCACGGGGATCGCGGGGTACATCGAGTTCGCGACGGATCTGTACGACCGGACCACGATCGAGACACTCATCGAACGCTGGACCCGACTGCTGAAGACGATCACCACCGACCCGTCCCAGCCCATCGGCTCCCTGGACATCCTCACGCACGACGAAGAGATCCAGCTCCGCGCATGGGCGACCACACCCCGCCCCGAGATCGACAACACCACCCTGCCCGACCTCTTCGAAGCCCACGTACGAGCCACACCGGACGCCATCGCCCTCGAAACCGACGACACCACCTGGACCTACACCGAACTCAACACCCGAGCCAACCAAATCGCCCACTGGCTCATCAGCCGAAGCATCGGCACCGAACAACTCATCGGCCTGGCACTACCCCGCAGCGCCGAACAACTCGCCACCATCCTCGGCATCACCAAAGCAGGCGCCGGCTACCTGCCCATCGACCCCGACTACCCCACCGACCGCATCACCTACATCCTCACCGACGCCACCCCCACCCTCCTCCTCACCACCAAAGAACTAACCCAGGAACTGCCCAACGGACTCGCAGTCGAGGAACTGACCAAGACCTGGGACAAGCAACCCACCACCAACCCCACCGACACCGACCGGGCCACTCCCCTGACAACGGCGAACACCGCCTACACCATCTACACCTCCGGCTCCACCGGCCACCCAAAGGCGTCACCGTCACCCACACCGGACTCACCTCCCTCACCTCCACCCTCATCGAGCGCTGCCGCACCACGGCGCAGAGCCGGGTCGTGCAGCTGGCCTCGCCGAGCTTCGACGCCTCCGTACTGGAACTGCTGATAGCCATCAGCAACGGCGGCACCCTCGTCCTGCCCCCGCCGGGCCGTCTCGCCGGTGCGGACCTCGTCCGAATCCTGGCCGACCGGCGGATCACCCACGCGTTCATCCCACCGTCCGTCCTGGCCACACTCCCGTCCGAGTCGCCCGGCGCCCTCACCGAACTCTCCACCCTCATCGTCGGCGCCGAGGCATGCCCGCCCCACCTGGTTCCGCTGTGGGCACCGAACCGCAACATGGCCAACCTCTACGGCCCCACCGAAACCACCATCTCCACCACTATCAGCCGCCCCCTCACCGAGCCATACACGCCCATTGGTGCTCCCAACCACAACGCCTACACCCACGTCCTGGACGAGAATCTGCAGCAGGTACCGCAAGGTGTCGCCGGCGAGCTGTACATCGCGGGCCGCGGTCTGGCCCGTGGTTACCTCAACCGGTCCGCCCTGACATCCGAGCGGTTCGTGGCCGACCCGTTCGGTGAACCGGGCGAGCGGATGTACCGCACCGGCGACCTCGTACGATGGAACCGCGACGGCGAACTCGAATACCTGAGCCGGACCGACGACCAGGTCAAGATCCGCGGCTTCCGCATCGAACCCGGCGAGATCCAAGCCGTCCTCACTAAGCACGCGGAGATTTCGCAGGCGGTGGTGGTTCCGCGTGAGGACCAGCCCGGCGACACCCGCCTGGTCGCCTACATCGTCCCCGAAGCCATCGACAACACCGAAACCGATCCCACCGAACAGGTCGAGGACTGGAAGGTGTTGTACGACTCCCTCTACGGCGAGACCGACTCGCCCCTGGGTGAGGACTTCGCCGGCTGGGACAGCTCCTACACCGGTGAAGCGATCCCGCTGGAAGAAATGCGGGAATGGCGCTCGGCAACAGTGGAACGAATCCGCTCCTACGCCCCCCAGCGAGTCCTGGAGATCGGTGTCGGCTCAGGCCTGCTGATGGCACCCCTGGCACAGGACGTCGAATCGTACTGGGGAACGGATCTTTCCCAGGCCGTCGTCACCCGCCTCACCGGACAGATCACGGACCGGGGCTGGAAACACGTCCAGGTCCGCTGCCAGAGCGCCGACGACTTCACCGACCTGCCGACAGGCTACTTCGACACCATCGTCATCAACTCCGTCGCCCAGTACTTCCCCGACCACCACTACCTCACCTCCGTCCTCAACCAAGCCCTGGAACTCCTCACCGAAAACGGCCGAATCATCCTCGGCGACATCCGCCACCTCGGACAACTCCGCACCTTCCACACCGCAGTCCAAACACCCAAAGCAACCGACACCGCCCAACTCCACGCCTCAGTCGAACGCGCACTAGTAGTGGAAAAAGAACTCCTGGTCCACCCCGACTACTTCACCAACCTCGCCACTCATCACGGCATCGGCGTGGACATCCGGATCAAACGCGGAACAGCACACAACGAACTCACCCGCCACCGCTACGACATCACCCTCCACAAAAACCCCCAGACACCAACCAACCTCGCCAACCTCCCGGCGCTGCACTGGGGAAGCGACGTCACCACCCTCGAGCAGCTCGGGGAACAGCTGGCCGAAGACGGCCTGCGCGTGGTGGGTGTTCCGAACGCACGCCTGACCGGTGAAACAGCCGCCGTCCACGCCCTGGACACCGGCGAGAACCTGGACGCCGTACGGTCGGCACTCACCTCCGCCGCCGGAATCGACCCCGAAACATTCCACGAGTGGGCCACCGGACACGGCCTCGAAGCGGTCTCCACCTGGAACACCGAACAGCCCGCCTCCTTCGACACAGTCCTGCTACCCGCAGGCAGTACCCAGACGGTGACCGGCACCTACCAGCCCTCCACCAACAACAGCACCACTCTCACCAACTCCCCAGCCCGATCCCGCACCACCGGAACACTCATCACAACCCTCCGGCAGACACTGCAGGACCAACTGCCCGACTACATGGTCCCGTCAGCCATCGTCACCCTCGACCACATACCCCTCACCCCGAACGGAAAGACCGACCGCAAAGCCCTCCCCGCACCCGACTACACATCCACAGGCAGCGGCCGCCCACCCCGCACACCCCAAGAAGAGCTTCTCTGCACGCTGTTCGCCGAAGTCCTCGGCCTGCCCGGCGTCGGGATCGATGACAACTTCTTCGACCTCGGAGGCCACTCGCTGCTGGCGGCCCAGCTCGGCAGCCGAATTCGGACAGCTCTCGGCACCGAGACGCCTCTCCAGGCGCTCTTCGAGGCGCCCACCGTGGCCGAGCTCTCCGCGAGCCTTGACGCCGGCTCGCCCAGCAGTGCCTATGAGGTTCTGCTGCCGCTTCGAAAGCGAGGGCGGCACGCTCCGCTGTTCGTCGTGCACCAGGGAGCGGGCATGTGCTGGTCGTACGCCGGCCTCCTGCCGCACCTCGGCGCGGACTTCCCGGTCTACGGACTCCAGGCCCACGGACTGGCTCATCCTGATGAGCTCAGGAACAGCGTCCAGGAGGTGGCCGATGACTGCATCGAGCAGATGCTCAAGGTGCAGCCCGAGGGGCCGTACCACCTGATGGGGCACTCGTTCGGAGGAATCTTGGCCCATGCGATAGGGGCGCAGCTTGAAGAACGCGGTGAGCGGGTCGCTCTCCTGGTCTTCCTGGACTCCGATCCCGCCAAGCCGATCCCCGAGGACCTGCTCCAGGGCCAGGACGAGATGCGGCTGATGTACGGCGCGATCCTGGAGGCGCTCGGGGTCAACACCGAGCAGCTGGCCGACGGGACGCCCACATTCGAGGAGTTCGCAGAGCTCGCACGCGGGACGAACACGGTACTGGGCGGCCTTGAGGAGGACCGGTTCGTCGCCCTGATGAGCGTCATCAGGAACAACATCACGCTGATGGGCAACTATCGCCACAAGCGTATCTCGACGGACGCGATGATCTTCGCGGCCACTCGGCACCGTTCCGGATACGTGATTCCGGCGGACGCCTGGAGCGCGTATGTGGAGGGTGACGTCACCCACCACGAGGTGGACTGCACTCACCAGACCATCACGACACCGCATATGTTCCGGGAGGTCGGCCCCCTCGTCGAGGCCAAACTCCGGGGGCTCGCCGAGAAGACGATCACTCCCACCCGCACCGAGAAGGAGTAGAACAACGACAGCCGCGCTGTCAGCGCGGGCCGGACCACGGCATTACGAAGCCCCCGCCCGGTCTCACGGATCGATCCGTGAGACCGGGCGGGGGCGCGCCGCAGGCCGGATCGGGTTCAGCCAGCGGCTGAGCATTCCTGCGCCTGACTACGTATCTCCCGGTACTGCCCTATCGGCATTACCGCCAAGTAGCCTGCACAGCCAGTCGATTGGCGGTTGATTGACGCCTGTTCGATCGACGCTGTCACGCCTCGGCCCGGGAGACACCTTGTTGCGACGCATCAACGGCACGGCCCTCATCATCGCGGCACTGGTCGCCACACTCGGCGCCATCGCGTTCCCTGTCTGGTCCTACGCCGACCGTTCGGGCACCGGCGAGGCGAATCTCAACGCCTCCAGTGTCGCCACGCAGTGGGGGCCGCTCTCCGCGACCGACCGGGACTTCCTGGTCAAGGTGCGGCTCGCCGGGCTGTGGGAGCTGCCCGCCGGGCAGCAGGCGATCGAACGGGCGCCCAGCGAGGCGACGAAGGCCGCCGGGGACCACCTCGTCGTCGGGCACACGGACCTGGACCGGCGGGCTCGGGACGTCGCGGCGAAGCTCGGGGTGGAGCTGCCCAACCAGCCGACCGCCCAGCAGCAGGAATGGCTGCGGGAGCTGACGGCCGCGAGCGGGGACGCGTACGAGCGGAAGTTCGCCAACATCCTGCGCGCCGCCCACGGCAAGGTCTTCGGCCTGATCGGCCAGGTCCGCCACACCACCCGGAACACGCTGATCCGGCAGCTGGCGAGCGACGCCAACCAGACCGTGCTGGACCACATCACCATGCTGGAGGCGACCGGCTTCGTCGACTTCGACGCCCTGGCGCGCGAAGCGGCGAGCGGGTCGACGGCCAGCCCTTCCGGCCCGTCGATGCCCCGGGACGGCCAGGCCCCGCTGGCTCCGGTTCCGGCGACGCCGACCGGCGACCAGTCCTTCACCTCGCGCCCGGTGCCGCCCACGATGATGCCGATGCCATAACGACGGCGTCGGGCCCGGAACCTCAAATGTAGCTCTGAACGTCCCACCGCTCGGGTTCATCGCCGCGCGACGGGGCCATGACCCCTGAACAGCGCGAGGTGAGCAGGGGGACGGGGGCACCATGGAACTGGGCATCGGCATCGGCTGGCGGCCGGAGATCGCGGCCGAGGTGGAGGCGCTGAGCGGGATCGACTGGGTGGAGGCGGTCGCGGAGAACCTCTGCGCCGACCACCTCCCGGACTCGCTCGTACGGCTCCGGGAGCGCGGGGTGACCGTCGTGCCGCACGGGGTGGCACTCGGCCTCGGCGGCGCGGACCGGCCCGACCCCGACCGGCTCGCCGGTCTCGCGGCGCGCGCCGAACTGCTGGGGGCGCCCCTGGTGAGCGAGCACATCGCGTTCGTACGGGCCGGGGGGCCGCTGACCGCGTCGCCGAGGGTGGAGGCGGGGCACCTGCTGCCGGTGCCGCGCACCCGGGACGCGCTGGACGTGCTCTGCGAGAACGTGCGGATCGCGCAGGACTCGCTGCCGGTGCCGCTCGCCCTGGAGAACATCGCCGCGCTGATCACCTGGCCGGACGAGGAGCTCACCGAGGGGCAGTTCCTGGCGGAGCTGGTCGAGCGGACCGGGGTGCGGCTGCTGATCGACGTGGCCAATCTGCACACCAACCACGTCAATCTCGGCCAGGATCCGGCGAAGGCCCTGGACGAACTGCCGGTGGAGGCGATCGCGTACGTCCATGTGGCGGGCGGGGTCGAGAAGAACGGCGTCTGGCACGACACGCACGCCCACCCGGTGTCCGAACCCGTCCTGGAGGTGCTGGCCGAGCTGCGCTCCCGGGTCGATCCGCCCGGCGTACTGCTGGAGCGGGACGACGCCTTCCCGCCGGGCGCGGAGCTGGCGGGCGAACTGGACGCGATCCGGGCGACGCTGCGGAAGGCGGCACCCTCGGCGGGCCAGGGGCCGGACCGGGCGGCGGGCCGGGGTGCCGCTCCCGCGGCCGACGCCACCGCGGGCGTCGAAACCCCTACGGTCGCGGCCGCACCTGCCCCCGCACCCGCCGGCATCCGTGACCGTACCGCCGTCGCACAGACCGCCCTGCTCTCCGCCCTCGTCGCCGGAACCCCGGCCCCCGAGGGCTTCGACCACCGGCGGCTGCGGGTGCAGAGCCGGGCGCTGGCGGCCAAGCGCGCCGACGTCGTCGCCAAGGTGGCACCCGAACTGCCGGAGATCCTCGGCGACGGCTACCGCGCCGCGTTCCTCGCGTACGCCGGCAGCCGCCCCCTGTCCGGCGGCTACCGCCGCGACGCCCTGGACTTCGCGGAGCATGTGCTCATCACGGGCGGTCCCGCCGATCCGGCGGCGCGGCGCCGGCTGACGTCCTGGTGGCAGGACCGGTCGGGCGCCCGGCCGCCGCGCCGTACCACCCGTCTGGTCCGGGCGGCCCGTGCCGTCCTCGTGGGGAAGTGACCGCTGTGAACGTCTTGGCTCTGCTGGCGACCCTCGGGGTCGTCGTCTCCTCGGTGCTGCTCGTCGTCACGACGGTGGCCGAGCGGTTCCGCCGCCCCTCTGCCGGCCCCGGCGTCGCTCTTCACGACCTGTACGAGGTCGCGTTCCTGAACGGGGGTCCGGCCAGGGTCGTGGACACCGCCCTGACCGCCCTGTACGCGGACGGCCGGCTGGCCGTCGGCGGGCCCGGCATCGTCGCCGTACAGCGGGAGCAGGCGAACGACCCGGTGGAGCGCGCGGTGTTCGAGGCGCTGGCCGACGCCCCGAACGGCGCCCTGCACGGCCTGCGGGAAGCGGTGATGCGGCACCCGGCGGTCCAGGAGATCGGCGACGGGCTCGCCGCGCGTGGACTGCTGGTGCCTCCTCACCGGCTCCGTCCGCTGCGGCGGTGGGGGTTGACCCAGGGGGTGGCGTGCCTCATCGCACTGCCGGTGAGCGTGGTGCTCACGTTCGTCCAGTTCGCCGCGACCGACCCCCTGGAAATCTCGGTCCCGTTCATCGTGAAGATGCTGCCCGCGATCGTCATCGGCGCGTTCACCGGGCTGATCGTCACGGTCTCCTCCGCGAGCCGCCTCACGAAGGCGGGGCGGCACGCCGCGCTGTCGTTCCGGACCTCCTACGCCCATGTGGCGACCCCCGCACATCTCGTCGCCACGCTGGGACTGCGCGCGCTGCCGGACCCGGTCTTCCAGGGCCAGTTGGTGGCGGCGGCACGGCTGAGCGCGCCGCGTCGGCGGTCCTCGTCGTACGTCGCCGGCGGCACGGCGGCGGGGGCCACCGCGGTCGCCGCCACGACGGTCTGGTGCGCCGCCTCCGGCCCCGGCGGCCCCAGCTGCGGCGGGTCGACCGGGTGCGGCTCCGGTTCGAGCTGCGGCGGCGGGTCCGGGTGCGGAGGCGGAGGCGGGTCGAGCTGTGGTGGCGGTTCCGGCTGCGGTGGTTCGAGCGGTTCCAGCTGCGGTGGTGGCTCCAGCTGTGGGGGCGGGTCCTGAACCGGCCCCCTCCCTCTCTCGAACCTGAATCGGGCCCGTACGCAAGCATCTTGACCGCCCATCGGAGTGGTTCCCGGTGACCCTCCGGGGCGGTACTGGACATGTCCCTCCGGCCGCCCGACCATTCCTCTCCGCATCCGCAGAGAGGCCCCCGCGCGTGAGAACTGCTGCGCTCTACACATCGATCGGCTCCCTGGTCCTGTCCGCCCTCGCTGCCGCCCCTGCGGGGGCCTGGGACCGCCCCGGTTCAGCCGAGGCCCGGGGCACCGCGATCGCCGCCGCCCGGGCCACGGACGCCGGGATCGACTTCGCCGCCTGCCCGGAGGAGGAGATGCTCCCGGACTCCCTGAAGTGCGGCACGGTCAAGGTGCCCCTCGACTACGCGGATCCGGACGGACGGCAGCTCGAACTGACCGTCAGCCGGACGCCCGCCGCCGGTCCGGCGAAGGAGCGGCAGGGGGCGTTCGTCTACAACCCGGGCGGCCCCGGCGCGTCCAGCATCACCTTCCCGCTGGCCGGGGAGCTGCCGGAGTGGAAGGAGATCGCCGAGGCGTACGACCTGGTCGGCTACGCTCCGCGTGGGGTGAACGGCTCCTCCGCCCCGTTGAGTTGCCAGGACCCTGCCGCGTACACGAAGGGTCCGACCGACGCGCCGACGCATCCGACCCAGGAGGACAAGGAGCGGCGCGTCGCCCGTGCGAAGGCGTATGCGCGCGGCTGCGCGGAGCACGCGGGCGAGACGCTGCGGCACTACACCTCGCTGAACAACGCCCGGGACCTGGACGTGCTGCGGGCCGCGCTCGGCGAGAGCCGGCTGACGTTCATGGGGGCGTCGTACGGGACGTACTTCGGGGCGCTGTACGCGACGCTGTTCCCCTCCCACGTACGGCGCATGGTCTTCGACTCGGCGGTCGATCCCGACCCGGAGCAGATCTGGTACCGCTCCAACATGGGTCAGTCGCTGGCCTTCGAGGCGCGCTGGGAGGACTTCCGCCGCTGGGTCGCCAAGCACGACGACGTGTACCACCTGGGGACCACCCCCGAGGCGGTGCAGCGGCGCTACGACGAGGTGCGCGCCGAGCTGGCGGTGAAGCCTGCGGGCGGCAAGGTCGGGCCGGGGCAGCTGCATTCGGCGTTCCTGGGGGCGGGCTACTACGACGACTACTGGGCGATGCGGGCGACGGCGCTGTCGGAGTACGTCCGGGGCAATCCGGAGCCGCTGGTCGCGCAGGCGTCCCCGCGCGCGGTGGCGGCGAAGGACAACGAGAACGCCCAGGCGGTGTACACGGCCGTCGAGTGCAATGACGCGCCCTGGCCCGAGGACTTCGAGGTCTGGGACCGCGACCACACGGAGCTCGCGCGCGTCGCGCCCTTCGAGACCTGGGACAACGCCTTCTCGAACCTGCCGTGCGCCTTCTGGCCGGCTCCCCGGCAGCGGCCGCTGGACGTCCGCGTGGGGTGGGGCGAGCTGCCGCCGGTGCTGATCCTGGCGGCGGAGCGGGACGCGGCGACCCCGTACCGGGGGGCGCTGGAACTGCGGAAGCGGCTGCCCGGTTCGTCACTGGTGACCGAGCGGGACGCGGGGACGCATGGCATCGGCGGGGCGGGGAACGCCTGCGTCGACGATCATCTGCGCCGGTATCTGCTGACCGGTGAGGTGCCGGGGCGGGGGGCGGACTGCGCCGCCCACCCGGAGCCCAACCCGGTGTCGCTGGACTGATCCGGCGGTCGGCGGGCGTACGGAGCGGGGGCCGCCGCACCTTCACGGTGCGACGGCCCCCGAAGCCGAACCCGGTGTCGCTGGAGAGGCGGACGGCACGATCGGTGCCCGGTGCCCGACTCTCTGATCTTCCGGGTTGGGGTGGTGCGGGACTCGCTGGCTATGCGAGCCCGGCCACCAGGTCTGCGACGCTCTTCCTGCGGCCCGTGTAGAACGGGACCTCCTCGCGCACGTGGAGCCGTGCCTCGGAGGCGCGCAGGTGACGCATCAGGTCGACGATGCGGTACAGCTCGTCCGCCTCGAAGGCGAGGATCCACTCGTAGTCGCCGAGGGAGAACGAGGCGACGGTGTTGGCGCGGACGTCGGGGTAGCCCCGGGCCATCTTGCCGTGGTCCGCGAGCATGCGGCGGCGGTCCTCGTCGGGCAGCAGGTACCAGTCGTAGGACCGGACGAAGGGGTAGACGCTGATGTAGTCGCGGGGCGTCTCGTCGGCGAGGAACGCCGGGATGTGCGACTTGTTGAACTCGGCGGGACGGTGCAGCGCCATGTTCGACCAGACCGGGTCGAGCGCGCGGCCGAGCTTGGTGCGCCTGAAGAGGTTGTACGCGTCCTGGAGCTGGTCCGAGGTCTCGGCGTGCCACCAGATCATGATGTCGGCGTCGGCCCGCAGCCCGGACAGGTCGTAGGTGCCCCGGACGGTGATGTCCTTGGCCGCGAGCTGGTCGAACAGCTCCTGCACCTCGTCGGCGTAGCCCGCGCGGTCCAGCGGGAGGACGTCGCGGAGCTTGAAGACCGACCACAGGGTGTAGCGGATGACCTCGTTGAGGTCCTTGGCCTTCTTGCCGGCGTTCGGACTCTTGCTTGATGTCACAGTCTCAGGAGCACTCATACGGCTATTGTCCCGCCTCGCTCCCCGTGCCCCGAACCAGGGTCGGCGTGGCGATGATCTCGCTCGCGATCTCGTCGGCCGCGCGGCGGGCGCTCGCGATGCAGGCGGGGATGCCCACCCCGTCGTAGACCGCGCCGCAGACGCGCAGGGCGGGCAGTTTGGCGACCTCGTCGCGGATGCGGGCGACCCGGGCCAGATGGCCGACCGGGTACTGCGGCAGGCCGCCGACCCAGCGGGTGACCTCGGTGTCGACGGGCCGCGCGGTGAGGCCGGTGGCGGCGGCGAGGTCGCGCAGGGAGACGGAGACCAGCTCCAGGTCCTCGCGGTGGAGGTGGTCCTCCTCGCCGTAGCGGCCGACGGACGTACGGAGCACGAACAGGTCGGGGGCGGCGTCGGCGACCCACTGCCACTTGTTGCTGGAGAACGTGGACGCCTTGATCGTGTGCCCGTCGACCGGCGGCACGAGAAAGCCGGAGCGGCCCCGCAGGGCTTCGTACGCCTCGATGTCGGTCCGCCGGAAGGCCAGGGTGACCAGGGCCATCGAGGCGTACTCGACGCCGGACAGCTCGGCGGAGGCGGCCGGGGACTCCGCGGCCAGCAGGGCGCCCGCGGACCAGGCGGGGGTGGCCAGGACGATGCCGTCGGCGGCGATCGTCCGGGTGTCGGTGCGGACGGCCCAGCCCGTTTCCGTACGGGTCAGGCCGAGCACGGGCGTCTCGGTGAGGATGTCGCCGCCCCCGGCCCGTACGGCGTCGCCGACGGCGGCCGGGAGGGTGCCGATGCCGCCCGCGATGCCCTGGAAGACCGGGCCGGTCTGCTGCCGGGCGGCGGCCCGTTCCTGGATGCGGCGGACGCCGTCGAGCAGCGGGCCGCCCTCCTTCACGGCCTCGAAGAGCTGGGGTACGGCGGCGCGCATCGAGATGCGGTAGGCGTCGCCCGCGTAGACCCCGCCGAGAAGGGGCTCCACGAGCCGGTCCACGACTTCGCGGCCGAGACGGTCGGCGACGTACGCGCCGACCGCGACGTCGTCGCCGACGGGGGCCGGGGTGAGGTCGCGCTCCTCGGCGATCCGGGCCAGGCCCTCGGGGGACAGCACCTCGCCGAGGACCGCCGGGTCGCCGGGGACGCCCATGACGTGGCCCTTGGGCATGGGGCGCAGCGCGTCGCGCGTCCAGAGCGACGCGGTGGCGGTGGCGGGCGGCTGGAGCCGGTCGCCGAGGCCGACCGCTTCGGCGAGCGCGACCGCCTCGGGGCGCCGGGCGAGCATCGACTCGGCCCCCAGGTCGACCTGGACGCCCGCGATCTCGCCGGTCATGAGCTTGCCGCCGAGCCGGTCCGTGGCCTCCAGGAGGGTGACCCGCAGGCCGGTGACGACCAGATGGTGGGCGGCAGCCAGGCCGGCGATGCCGCCGCCGATGACGACGACGTGCCCCGGGGGCGCTTCCGCACGCTGTTGAGAACGCTGCATGGGTCCACTCTCTCAAACCCGATCCGACGCCCCACCGTGACCACTTCGAAACCGCCGTCCGGCAACCGGTCCGGGGGCGGCCGCGTCGAACCGGCGATATCAACCAACGTTCTGGGGGGACCAGTTATGGATGGGGAAAGCAAGAGCGGCCGGCCTTGTGTCCGGGCACGTGCGGCGCTCGTGGCAGGGTCGCTCGGCCTGCTGCTCGCCGTCGGCGGCTGCGGGGCGTCGGGCGACGCGGCGGACAGCGGCGCGAAGGCAGCGCCGCGTGAGGCGTTGTCGGACGGGGGCGGGGCAGCCGCCTCCGCCGCTCCCGAGGAGGGGTCGGACCACAAGGCGGCCGGGAGGAAGGCGGCGCCGAAGGCGGGCGCCTCGCATGTCATCCGTACGGCCACGCTCTCCGTCGAGGTGAAGAGCGTGCCGAAGGCCGTGGCCGCGGCGCGCGGCGTGGTGGAGAGCGCGGGGGGCCTGGTCGCGACGGAGAACACCGAGCGGCTCGACGACACCTACGAGACCTCGCACCTGGTGCTGCGGGTGCCGCAGGAGCGGTTCCAGGAGGTGCTGCGGGAGCTGGCAGGTTCCGGGAAGCTGCTGTCGCGCACCTCGAACGCGAAGGACGTCACCGACCGGGTGGTCGATGTGGAGAGCCGGATCTCCACCCAGCGCGCGAGTGTGGCGCGGGTGCGGGAGCTGATGGACCAGGCGGAGAAGATCAGCGATGTGGTGGCCCTGGAGGGGGAGCTGAGCAGCCGTCAGTCCGATCTGGAGTCGCTGCTGGCCCAGCAGGCGAGCCTGAAGGACCGCACGTCGCTGGCGACGATCACGCTGGACCTGACGCCGCCGGACGCCCCGGGCGACGACGGGTCGAGGGATGAGGACCCGGGGTTCCTGGACGCGCTGGGCGGCGGCTGGGACGCGTTCGTGACGATGCTGCGGTGGATCGCGGTGGCGTTCGGGGCCGCGTTCCCGTTCCTGCTCACGGCGGCCCTGGCGGTCGTGGTGTGGCGGGTGCTGCGGAAGCGCGGGGCAGCCCGACGGTCCGCTCCGGCGGTTGCGGCGGCCCCGGCCGGGGAGGACGGCGCCTCGGCTTCCTGAACCGCTCCGGCGTCGTAGCGTGGGGCCCTGACTCGCCGATGCGGCGAACCGGCGGAAGGGAACCGGCATGGCAGCGGAGCGACTGGTGGTCATCGGCGGTGACGCGGCGGGCATGTCCGCCGCGTCACAGGCCCGCAGGCTGAAGGGGCCGGACGCGCTGGAGATCGTCGCCTTCGAGCGCGGCCACTTCACCTCGTACTCCGCCTGCGGCATTCCGTACTGGGTGGGCGGCGACGTCGAGGAGCGCGACGACCTGATCGCCCGCACCCCCGGGGAGCACCGGGGGCGGGACATCGATCTGCGGATGCGGACCGAGGTGACCGAGCTGGACGTGGCCAAGCAGCGGGTGCGGGCGCTGGACCGGGAGAGCGGGGAGGCGTACTGGACGGGCTTCGACAAGCTGGTGATCGCCACCGGGGCCCGTCCGGTGCGCCCGGCGCTGCCGGGGATGGACGCGGCCGGGGTGCACGGGGTGCAGACCCTGGACGACGGGCAGGCGCTCCTGGACTCGCTGGAGGCGCTGCGCTCGGGCGGTGGGCCCCGGCGGGCGGTGGTGGTGGGCGCGGGGTACATCGGCGTGGAGATGGCCGAGGCGATGCTCAAGCGGGGCTTCGAGGTGACCGTCGTCAACCGGGGCGAGCAGCCGATGGCGACGCTCGACGCGGACATGGGGCGGCTCGTCCACGAGGCGTTGGACGGGCTGGGCGTCACGACGGTCAACGGGGCGGCCGTGACGAAGATCCTCACGGGTCCGGACGGCCGGGCCACCGACGTGGTGACGGAGGCGGGGACGTATCCGGCGGACGTGGTGGTCCTCGGCATCGGCGTGGAGCCGGAGACGGGGCTCGCGCGGGCGGCGGGGCTGCCGGTGGGGCCGCACGGCGGGCTGCTGACGGACCTGGCGATGCGGGTCGTGGGCCACGAGAACATCTGGGCGGGCGGCGACTGCGTGGAGGTCCTGGACCTGGTGGCGGGCCGCACCCGGCACATCGCGCTGGGCACCCACGCCAACAAGCACGGCCAGGTGATCGGTTCCAACGTCGGGGGCGGCTACGGCACGTTCCCCGGTGTGGTCGGTACGGCGGTGAGCAAGGTCTGCGACCTGGAGATCGCCCGGACCGGGCTGCGGGAGAAGGACGCCCGCGCGGTCGGGCTGCGCTATGTCACGGCGACGATCGAGTCGACGCAGCGGGCGGGGTACTACCCGGGGGCGAAGCCGATGACGGTGAAGATGATCGCGGAGCTGCGTACGGGACGGCTGCTCGGGGTGCAGATCGTGGGCCGCGAGGGGTCGGCGAAGCGGGTGGACGTGGCGGCGGTGGCGCTGACGGCCGGGATGACGGTGGAGCAGATGACGGCGCTCGACCTCGGCTACGCCCCGCCGTTCTCACCGGTGTGGGACCCGGTGCTGGTGGCCGCCCGCAAGACGGTGGCGGCGGTGCGGGGCGCGGGGAGCTGATCCCCCGGGGGCCGGTCTTCCGGCCGACCCCCGGGCGGTGCCGTGCTTCAGCGCGCGGTCTGTTCGTGGACGTACCCCACGAGGCGGCTGAGCGCGTCCGGGTCCATGTTCGGCATGACGCCGTGGCCCAGGTTGAAGATGTGGCCCTCCAGACCGGCGGCGGCGTCCAGCACCTCGCTGGTCTTGGCCTCGACGGCCGGGGTCGGCGCGAAGAGCACCGCCGGGTCGAGGTTGCCCTGGAGCGCCTTGCCGGGGCCGACGCGGTGGGCGGCCTCGTCGAGCGGGACGCGCCAGTCGACGCCGACGACGTCCGCGCCGGCCTCGCCCATCAGGCCCAGCAGTTCGCCGGTGCCGACGCCGAAGTGGATGCGGGGGACGCCGTAGGGGGCGACGGCGTCGAAGACCTTCGCCGAGGCGGGGAGGACCGCGCGGCGGTAGTCGGCGGGGGCCAGCGCGCCGACCCAGGAGTCGAAGAGCTGGACGGCGGAGGCGCCGGCCTCGATCTGGACCTTGAGGAAGGCTCCGGTGATCTCCGCGAGCCGGTCCACGAGGTCGGCCCAGAGCTGCGGGTCGCCGTACATCATGGCCTTGGTGCGCTCGTGGTTGCGCGAGGGGCCGCCCTCGACGAGGTAGCTGGCGAGCGTGAACGGGGCCCCGGCGAAGCCGATGAGCGGAGTGGCGCCCAGCTCGGCGGTGAGGATCCCGATGGCCTCGGTGACGTACGGGACGTCCTCGGGGGTGAGGTCGCGCAGCCGGGCGAGGTCGGCGCGGGTGCGGATCGGCTCGGCGATGACGGGGCCGACACCGGGCTTGATGTCGAGGTCGATGCCGATGGCCTTCAGGGGCACCACGATGTCGCTGAAGTAGATCGCGGCGTCGACCTTGTGGCGGCGTACGGGCTGGAGGGTGATCTCGGCGACCAGCTCCGGCATCATGCAGGAGTCGAGCATCGCGATGCCCTCGCGGACCTTCAGGTACTCGGGCAGCGAGCGTCCCGCCTGACGCATGAACCAGACCGGGGTGTGCGGTACGGGTTCGCGGCGGCAGGCCTTCAGGAACGCCGAGTCGTGGGTGGCGTTGCGGACCGCGTCGAGGCTGGCGGAGGTCGTCGTCTGCTGGCCCGAAGGGCTGTCGTTGGCACTCACGCACAGAATCTTCGCACGCGTGCCGAAGGAGCCCGGCCCCGCACGGGTGTCTGTCCCTGCACGCGGCCCGCCTTCCGCCTACTCTTCCCCGCATGGCTCCGGCTCAGGGACAGTTTTCCGATCATTCCGACGGCGTTGAAGGCAAGGACCGCGAGGAGGAGGATCCTCCCGTGCCTCCCGCGTTCCTGGCGGCGGTGGACGCGCTGCGCTCCGCGCGGCTGCGCCCGGAGCTGGAGGTGGAGGCGACCAGGCCGCCCCGGCGTCTCGCGCCGCACGCGTACGCCCTGGAGGCGGCGGTGGTGGACGGCGAGGACGATCTCGCGGACGGCAGGCTGGTGCTGCTGCACGATCCGGCGGGGCACGACGCCTGGCAGGGCGCGTTCCGGCTGGTGACCCTGGTCCGTGCGGAGCTGGAGCCGGAGATGGCGGCGGATCCGCTGCTGCCGGAGGTGTGCTGGTCCTGGCTGACGGGGGCGCTGGACGCGCGGGGCCTGTCGTACGGGGAGGCCGGCGGGACGGTGACACGCGCCGGATCGCACTACTTCGGCGCGCTCTCCGCGCGCCGCCCGGCGACGCAGATCGAGATCCGTGCCTCGTGGACGCCCAGGGAGTGGCGCGGCGGGATCCCGGACACGGCGTCACACCTGATGGCCTGGGGCGATCTGCTGTGCCAGATCGCGGGACTGCCGCCGTCCGATCTGTCGGACGCGGCGGTGGTGACGCTGCCGCAGCGGCGCGGGCCACAGGTTCCGTAACACTCCGTCACCCGTATCGCACATCCGCCGGATCTCTTTTCGTACAATCGATCGCGCGTCCTATTTGCCCGAATTGTTACTCACCAAATCGTGATCTTCCCCTAAAGGAGGACGGGTTCGCTGCCGAAGAGGTCAATGACCCTTCAAGCACGGTTCGCCCCCCGGCTTCATCCCCCGAGCCGGCCCGTCCCGCCACTCCCCCCAGGAGGCCTGGTGTCCGTTCTCCTTGAGCAGCCCGCAAGCCTGGTCGCCTACCGCCCGAACAAGCCGACGGCCATGGTCGTCGTGGCCGACCCGCGCGTCCGTTCCACCGTCACCCGCCATCTGTGGGCCCTCGGAGTACGTGACGTCATCGAGGCGTCGTCCATCGCGGAGGCACGTCCCCGCGTCGGCAACCCGCGCGACATCTGCATTGCCGACGTCCATCTGCCCGACGGTTCCGGGCTGACCCTGCTGTCCGAGACCCGCGCCGCAGGCTGGCCCAACGGTCTCGCCCTCTCCGCCGCCGACGACATCGGCGCCGTTCGCAACGCCCTCGCGGGCGGCGTGAAGGGCTACGTCGTCACCGGCACCCGAACCAACATCGGCCACCCCACCCGCCCCGGCGTCGCCCCCATCGGCGCCAACGCGGCCCGTATGCACCGCCGTCCCCCCGGGTCCCCGAGCCACCCGGGCGGCTACCGCGAACTGTCCGGACGTGAGGTGGAGGTGCTCCGCCTGGTCGCCGAGGGCCAGTCCAACAAGGCCATCGGCGTCTCGATGGGCCTCTCCGCCCTGACCGTCAAGTCCCACCTCGCCCGCATCGCCCGCAAGCTCGGCACCGGAGACCGGGCCGGCATGGTCGCCGTCGCCCTCCGGACGGGCATCATCCACTGACCGCACCCCCGCCGGGACGTGCACCGATGCGCCTCCGGCTGGAATACGTGCATGGCCGCCCGTCGACGGAACGTTCCGTCGACGGGCTCCGTGCATACACAGATACCCTTGACACGTGACCGACGCCCAAGAGACCGCAGCAGACACTTCACTGCGAACCACCGGGGGCGCTCCCCCGGACGACGTCGCCCCGGCGCCGATCCCCTTGCTGGAGCCACGCGAGGGCGTTCCCCCGGTGGTGACGTCCGCCGACGCCCTCGCCCGGGTGATCGCCTCCTTCGCCGCGGGCACCGGCCCGGTGGCCGTCGACGCCGAGCGCGCCTCGGGTTACCGCTACGGCCAGCGCGCCTACCTCGTACAGCTGCGCCGCGAGGGCGCGGGCAGCGCTCTGGTCGACCCGGTCGGCTGCCCCGACCTCTCCGGCCTCGGCACCGCGCTGGACGGCACCGAGTGGATCCTGCACGCCGCGACCCAGGACCTGCCGTGCCTGCGGGACATAGGCATGACCCCCACCTCGCTGTTCGACACCGAGCTGGCCGGCCGGCTCGCGGGCTTCCCGCGCGTCGGCCTCGGCGCGATGGTGGAGAACGTCCTCGGATACGTCCTGGAGAAGGGCCACTCCGCGGTCGACTGGTCCACCCGCCCGCTGCCCGAGCCCTGGCTGCGGTACGCCGCGCTCGACGTGGAGCTCCTGATCGACCTGCGCGACGCGCTGGAGGAGGAGTTGGAACGGCAGGGGAAGCTGGAGTGGGCCCGCGAGGAGTTCGACGCCATCGCCGCCGCGCCGCCGGCCCCGCCCCGCAAGGACCCCTGGCGGCGTACGTCGGGCATGCACAAGGTGCGCCGGCGCCGTCAGATGGCCGTCGTCCGGGAGCTGTGGACCACCCGTGACCAGGTCGCCCAGCGCCGTGACGTCTCGCCGGGCAAGGTGCTCGGCGACGCCGCGATCGTCGAGGCCGCGCTCGCGCTGCCGGTCGACGTGCAGGCCCTGACCGCCCTGCCGGGATTCGGCCACCGCATGGGACGCCGTCAGCTGGAGCAGTGGCAGGCGGCCGTGGACCGGGCCAGGGCGCTGCCGGAGTCGGCGCTGCCGCAGCCGGGTCAGCAGCCGGCCGGGCCGCCCCCGCCGCGCTCCTGGGCCGACAAGGACCCGGCCGCCGCCGCCCGGCTCTCGGCCGCCCGCGCTGCCGTCTCCGAGCTGGCGGAACGCCTGAACATGCCCCAGGAGAACCTGATCACCCCGGACACCGTGCGCCGGCTCTGCTGGGAGCCGCCGAAGAACCCGACCCCGGGCGCCGTCGAGGACGCCCTCGCCGGGTACGGGGCACGGAACTGGCAGATCCGGCAGGTCGCCCCACTCCTGGTCCGGGCGCTGGACACCACGGCCTGACCCCGGGCGGAGCAGACACGGGGGCTGCCAGGGGGATCACGGCGCGGGCGAACGGGACACGCGGCTCCGGGCCGCTCGCCGCGAGCGGCCCGGACGGGGCGGTGAGGCGGACCGGGGTCCGGCCGCACCCCGCGATCCGGCGCGGCCCGCAGCGTTTCCGGGCCGGTGAGGCCGGCGGCGGGGCGGAACCGATCATCGGAGCGGAGGCGGCCGGTGACGCGGAGTGCGCGTCGGCGGTCCGGACGGTCGTCGCGGAGGAGCGAAATCACGCCAGGTTGCCGACGCCTTTGCTGGCCTGCGGCCGCGCGCACGGCTCCGGCACCCCCGAAGCGGTCGGGCCCGCACGGCTTCGACGCCGGGGAGGGGACGCGGACGTACGGTCGAGGCACCCGGGAAGGCCCGCACCGGCCGCCGGGGCGGTGTGACCTTCGACGCTCCGGCCCCGGGGGGTGGGCAGTCTGGTTACCCGCAAGTAGCATGATGGCAGGCGGTGCGCCCCCGTGGCGTGCCCCGCAGCAGTGCCATCCCGCACCCTGGAGGAGAGCCACCGTGCCTCGTACCATCCGGGACGTCGTCTTCGTCGACGGCGTCCGCACCCCGTTCGGCAAAGCGGGCCCGAAGGGCATCTACCACGAGACCCGCGCCGACGACCTCGTCGTGAAGGCCATCCGGGAGCTGCTGCGCCGCAACCCGGACCTGGACCCCAAGAAGATCGACGAGGTCGCCATCGCCGCGACCACGCAGATCGGGGACCAGGGCCTCACGCTGGGCCGCACCGCCGGAATCCTGGCCGGCCTGCCGCAGTCCGTCCCCGGCTACTCGATCGACCGCATGTGCGCGGGCGCGCTGACCGCCGTCACCTCGACGGCCGGTTCCATCGCCTTCGGCGCGTACGACGTCGTCGTGGCCGGTGGCGTCGAGCACATGGGCCGGCACCCGATGGGCGAGGGCGTCGACCCGAACCCGCGCTTCGTGTCGGAGAAGCTGGTCGACGAGTCCGCCCTGTTCATGGGCATGACGGCGGAGAACCTGCACGACCGCTACCCCACGATCACCAAGCAGCGCGCCGACGAGTACGCCGTGCGCTCGCAGGAGAAGGCCGCCAAGGCCTACGCCAACGGCAAGATCCAGCAGGACCTGGTACCGGTCTCGGTGCGCCGCACCAACGCCGAGGCGGGCGAGACGGGCTGGGGCCTGGTCACCGCCGACGAGCCGATGCGCCCGGGCACCACGCTGGAGTCGCTGGCCAATCTGAAGACCCCCTTCCGCGCCCACGGCCGGGTCACGGCCGGTAATGCCGCGGGTCTCAACGACGGCGCCACCGCCTCGCTGCTCGCCGCCGAGGACGTCGCCCGCGAGCTGGGCCTCCCGGTCAAGATGCGCCTGGTCTCGTACGCCTTCGCGGGCGTCGAGCCGGAGGTCATGGGTTACGGCCCGATCCCGGCGACCGAGAAGGCGCTGGCCCAGGCCGGTCTGACCATTGACGACATCGGTCTCTTCGAGATCAACGAGGCGTTCGCCGTGCAGGTGCTCGCCTTCCTGGAGCACTACGGCATCGCCGACGACGACGCCCGCGTCAACCAGTACGGCGGCGCGATCGCGTACGGCCACCCGCTCGCCTCCTCCGGTGTCCGGCTCATGACGCAGCTGGCCCGGCAGTTCGAGGAGCAGCCCGAGGTCCGCTACGGCCTGACGACGATGTGCGTCGGCTTCGGCATGGGCGCCACGGTCATCTGGGAGAACCCGAATTTCGACGGAGGCAACAAGTGAGCTCCACCACTGAGCTTCTGAAGGGTGCGGCCGAGCTGTTCCCCGGCGAGGTCGTCACGCAGGCGCACGTACGCCACCTGGACCTGCCGTTCGGCGCCGGGCGGTTCGCGCTCATCACGCTGGACAACGGCCTGGACCACACCAAGCCGACCACCTTCGGACCGCAGTCGCTGGCGAACCTGAACGCCGCGATCGACCAGGTCGAGAAGGAGGCGGCCGAGGGCACCATCACCGGTGTCGGCCTCACCGGCAAGCCGTTCATCTTCGCGGTCGGCGCCGACCTCAAGGGCGTCGAGCTGCTGAGCCGTCACGAGGACGCGCTGGCGATCGGCAAGGGCGGCCACGACGTCTTCCGTCGTCTCTCCGGCCTCGCGGTGCCCACCTTCGCGTACTACAACGGCGCGGCGATGGGCGGCGGTGTCGAGGTCGGTCTGCACTGCACCTACCGCACCGTCTCCAAGGCGCTCCCGGCGTTCTCGCTGCCCGAGGTCTTCCTCGGCCTGGTCCCCGGCTGGGGCGGCTGCGCGCTGCTCCCCAACCTGATCGGCGCGGACCGCGCGGTCTCGGTGATCATCGAGAACTCGCTGAACCAGAACCGTCAGCTCAAGGGCAAGCAGGTCTTCGAACTCGGCATCGCGGACGCGCTGTTCGAGGGCGCGGACTTCCTGGAGCAGTCGCTCGTGTGGACCGCGAACGTGCTCAAGGGCTCGGTCACGCCTCAGCGCGCCGAGGTCGACCGCGGTGAGGCCTGGGACGCGGCTGTCGCGCGTGGCCGGGCCATCGCCGACTCCAAGGTGCACGGCGCGGCCCCGGCCGCGTACCGCGCGCTGGACATCATCGCCGCGGCCAAGGACGGCGACCTGTCCGCCGGCTTCGACGCCGAGGACCAGGCCCTCGCGGACCTGATCATGGGCGGCGAGCTGCGCAGCGGCATCTACGCCTTCAACCTGGTCCAGAAGCGCGCCAAGCGCCCGGCCGGCGCCCCGGACAAGAGCCTGGCCCGCCCGGTCACCAAGGTCGGCGTCGTCGGCGCGGGTCTGATGGCCTCGCAGCTGGCGCTGCTGTTCCTGCGCCGCCTGGAGGTCCCGGTCGTCCTCACGGACATCGACCAGGAGCGCGTCGACAAGGGTGTGGGCTACGTCCACGCCGAGATCGAGAAGCTGCTCGGCAAGGGCCGCATCAACCAGGACAAGGCCAACCGCCTCAAGGGCCTGGTCTCCGGTGTCCTCGACAAGGCCGAGGGCTTCGCGGACGCGGACTTCATCATCGAGGCCGTCTTCGAGGAGATCGGCGTCAAGCAGCAGGTGTTCGCGGAGGTCGAGGCGGTCGCCCCGGCGCACGCGATCCTCGCCACCAACACCTCCTCGCTCTCGGTGACCGAGATGGCGTCGAAGCTGAAGAACCCCGAGCGGGTCGTCGGCTTCCACTTCTTCAACCCGGTCGCGATCCTCCCCCTGCTGGAGATCGTGCGCGGCGAGCAGACCGACGACGCCTCGCTGGCCACCGCGTTCGGTGTGGCCCGGAAGCTGAAGAAGACCGCGGTCCTGGTGAAGGACGCCCCGGCGTTCGTCGTCAACCGCATCCTCACCCGCTTCATGGGCGAGATCCAGAACGTCATCGACGAGGGCACCCCGGTCGAGGTCGCGGAGAAGGCCGTCGAGCCGCTCGGCCTGCCGATGTCCCCGCTGGTGCTTCTGGAGCTGGTCGGCCCGGCCATCGGTCTGCACGTCTCCGAGACCCTGAACCGCGCCTTCCCGGAGCGCTTCACCGTCTCCGAGAACCTGGCCGCGGTCGTCAAGGCCGGCAAGCGCGGCTTCTACGTCTACGACTCCGGCGCGCCGGTCCTCGATCCCGAGGTCGCCGCGCTCCTCAAGCAGGGCGACACCGTCCTGACCGAGGAGCAGACCCGGGACCGCGTGCTCGACGCGGTGGCGCAGGAGATCGGCCTGATGCTGGAGGAGGGCGTCGTCGCCGAGGCCCAGGACATCGACCTGTGCCTGATCACCGGTGCGGGCTGGCCCTTCCACCTGGGCGGCATCACGCCGTACCTGGACCGCGAGGGCGTCTCCCAGCGGGTGAACGGCAAGCCGTTCCTCGCGCAGGGCGTGGCGAGCGTTCCGGCGTAAGCACCCGCCGGTACGGGCCCGGCCCGCACACCCCGAGGGGTGTGCGGGCCGGTTCGCGTTCCGGGGCCGCCGCGGTGGGGCCGCGGTCAGCGGCCGCCGCTGAACGGGAGGTGGTCGCAGGCCTCGGAGCAGGCCGCCCGGGCGCTGACGGACTGCCTGATCCAGTTTCCCTCCGGCACGCCGTGCACCCGCAGGGTGAGCCGGGCCGGCCGGGAGTGGATGGCGCTGAAGATCGACACGAACTCGACGGTGTAGGTGCCCGGTTTCCAGTCGTGCGGGTGGGTCACCTTCCAGGTGCCGTCCTCGGCCACCGGAGCGGAGGCGATCAGCCGGCCGCCTTCGAGCACCATCACCTTGGTGACGCCCGCGGCGGCGGTCCCCGAGAAGCGGGGGCGCGCACCGCTCAGCGCACCCTCCCTGGGGCCGAGGACCACGGGCGGTTCGACGAGGTCCCGCACGGTGAAGGCCACCGTGGAGAGGGGGGTCACCCCCTGCGGGTGGTATCCGACCACCTGCACGAGGTGGTCGCCCGCGGCCCAGTTCAGCACCCGTCGCCACTGCCACCGCCCTTCGGCGTTGACGCGGGTCCCGCCGAGGTAGCCGCCGTTCTCGAAGAACAGCACATAGCTCGTCCCGGCCTCGGCCGTGCCGGAGAACTTCTGCATGGCTCCGGCCAGCTGCCCCGGTGCGGGCCGTTCCACCACGGGCGCGGCACCCGTACGCACCTCGCTGTAGAGAGCGAACTCCGGCTTCTCCACCGTGAACTCGGTGAGCACCGGGGGATATTCCGGTGCCGTGGCGAGCGTGTTCTCGTCGATGAGCCCGGGCGGCAGGTCGCGGGATTCGTGCAGGGCGATCGCCACCATCCGGGCCACGGCTCTGCCACCCGCCTCGTTGAAGTGGGACGAGTCGATGATGCCCTCGGGGTGACGGGGGTGCTCGCCGGCGTCGAGCCAGCGGAAGAAGTGACGCGCCCGCCGCGGACCCAGCTCCGCCAGCCACCCTGTCGTGAACGCGGCCAGGTCGACGAGGGCCGTTCCCGTCTCGGCGGCCACCTCACGCATCAGGCCGGGGTACTCGCCCCGGGTGTCGGACACCTCGCCCTCGGCCGTGAAGGCACACCGGGCGGCGGGGGTGACCAGGACGGGGAAGGCGCCCTCGGCCCTGATCCCGTCGATGTAGAGGTAGAGGAACTCCTTGAACTCCCGCGGCCCGTGGTAGCGCAGGGGGTTGTCGATGCGCTGCTCGACCCCACCGAGGTTGATGAGGACCAGATCACCGGGGGCCAGCAGATTCAGCAGGGTGGCCAGCCGGTCGGTGAAGTAGGTCCGCAGCGTCATCGCGTCGCGCGCGTAGTTGCGCACCTCGTGGTACGGCGTCAGGAATTCCGCGAGAAACTGTCCCCAGCCCGCGAGAGGGGCTTCCTCCGGCGTGCGTGGCGCGGCCACGGAGTTCCCGACTATGCAGATCTTGCTCATGGGTTCGCCTCTCTCGCGTTCACCTCTCCCGACTCGACGGCTGTGGACCTCACAGCGGCCAGTCGGGCAGGGTGCGCGCGTGGTACCGCTGATTGCGGGGTGAGCCGTACTCGAATTGGCTCGCGATGGGGAAGTAGCTCGGGAGGAACGCCGCCAGAATGGCGTCCTGTTCGTCCTCGGGCACGTCACCGTCGTGGAAGTCGTTCAGACAGAAGACGTCGTTCGGACGGCTCGTCAGGATGCGGCTGAGCCTGGTCCGGTGCTCGCTCAGGCCCACGTTGACGAATCCGCAGGAAATGCTCCCGGGGACGCTTCTGCCGGTGTGGTAGGCGAAGTAGTGGTGGAGCGAGGAGGCGATCGACACATCGCCGTGGCTGCGCAGTCTGCTCGCCGAGGTGGCGGCGACCTGTTCGGGATAGGCGCGTTCCAGATCCTCCATGACGCTTCTGCGCAGGACGTAGGGCGCGTGGAGGAAGGAATGGGTGAGGGTCTGGCCGAAGCTGTCCGCGATCAGCGCCCGGTTGTTCTTCGCCGCGCTGATGTTGAAGTCGTCGGTGGCCAGCGGCGGCACCATGGGGACCGCGGTGGGCGACGGGAAGTGCTTGGCCTGGCCGTTGCCGAGAAAGAACAGGCTCGGCATGACGGTACGCCCGATGAAGAAGTCGTCGTTGAAATAGAGGAAGTGCTCGGAGAGGCCCTCGATGTGGTGGAGCCGGCTTTCGATCGCGTGCGAGTTGTACGTGGGCAGGGCCCCCTGGTCGCCGAAGATCTCCGTGTGGTCGACCACGCGGACCCGGTGGTGGGTGTGGTCCAGCCAGGACGGGACCTGCCGGTCGGTGACGATGTAGATGTTCCGGATCCACGGGGCGTACATGTCGATGGAGCGGAGCGAGTAGCGCAGTTCGTCACGGCTGCGGAAGCGGGCGGCGCTGGCGGCGGCGTCCACCGTCTCCAGCCCCGCCATCGCGAGCACCTGGTTCTTCCGCTCCAGCCACTGGACATCGGATCCGTCGACCCAGGTGTACACGGCGTCGACCGGAAAGCCGACGTCGCCGTGGAGCGGTTGCGCGAAGGCGTTGATGGTCGGGTAGGTCCGCCCGGAGAGGACCGTCGAGGCGCGCCCCAGGGAGTGCTGCGAGATCCGGTCGCCGATCAGGGTGCGGGTGGGCGCCACCAGCATGTCGCTCTCCTCGGGATCGTTGTCCCAGAAGGAGATCGTGCAGCCGTACACCGCACCCAGCCGCAGGGTGCGGGAGGTCGACACGGCGTTCCGGTAGACGCGGACGCCGGAGCACGGCTGGTCGAGGTGGTCGCCGAGGAGGCCGGCGAGCGTGGTGATGACCGGGTTCTGCCGGTCGTTGAGGAGAGCGGTGTAGACGGCTTCGTGCTGGTACATCCCGCTCAGCGACTTGAGGACCGCCTCACGGAACGAGGCGTGCACGGCGACCGTCCGCCGCACCATCGTGTCGCGGACCAGGAGGTACGGCACATCCGCGGCCTCCAGTGCGGAGGCGGCGAGCGCCAGGTTGGCCTGCACGATGTCGAACGGCGACTCCGCGTCCACGACCCGGCACAACTGGCCGCCGTCCTTGACCAGTTCGGGTTGCCGTTTGGCGACCTGCTGCTCCAGCTGCCGGTGGGCGCCGGAGCGGATCTGGCTCGACGGGGCGGCGGTGGCGGCCGTCGCGGCACCTTCCGGGCCGCTGTGGGCGGCGTGCAGGGCCAGCCGGTCCGCCTTCGCCGCGCCCCGGCCGCCGTGGTCCCGGTCCTCGACCAGGGCCTGGAAGAACGCCTCCCACCGCGCGGTGACCAGGGGCGGTGCGAACCGGGTGATGGAATCGGCCGCCGCCGCGCCCATCCGGTGCCGCATCGGGCCGTCGGACATCAGCTGGTGGAGCCGCCCGGCCAGCGCCTCGACGTCGCCGGGCGGCACGAGGATGCCCGACTGCCCGTCCAGCACGATCTCACGCGGCCCGTTGGGGC
Source organism: Streptomyces sp. S063 (assembly GCF_002832675.1). Lineage (NCBI taxonomy): Bacteria > Bacillati > Actinomycetota > Actinomycetes > Kitasatosporales > Streptomycetaceae > Streptomyces > Streptomyces sp. S063. Next base: position 6,299,036 of record NZ_CP021707.1, on the reverse strand, counting down.
AGTCGTACGACACCACGGGGACCCCGGCCGCCTGCGCCTCCATGAGCACCAGGGGGAACGCCTCGTTCTTCGACGTCATCAGGGCGATGCTCGCCTTGGCCCATTCCTCCGCCAGATGCGGCGAGTTCCCGTTGAGCTGCACGCTGCTCTGCAGGCCCAGCTGGGCGATCTGCCGTCGCAGGGCACCGCTCAACGGCCCGTCGCCGAAGATCCTGAGCGTCCAGGCGGGGTGGTGGGGGGCCAGCAGCGCCCAGGCGTCGAGCGCCTGGTCGAGCTGTTTCTCGCCGACGAGCCGGCCCGCGATCACCACCGTCCGGGTCTCCAGCGTGGAGCGCGGCCGGAATCCCGCGGGGAGCGCGTTCGGCACCACCTCGATGCGCGGTGCGGTCGCGCCGAGCGTCTCCGCGAACCAGTCCCGCGTACGGTCGCTGAGCACGGCGAGGGCGTCCAGCCGGGCCGCGTGGCGGAGCAACGGCTCGCCGCTGGTGCCGCGCAGCTCGGAGACTCGGTGCTCCTGGTGGACCGTGATGACCTCGGCCGGGGCGAGCTGCACGGCCAGCGCCATGAGGGCCGGAGTGGTGGTGATCAGGATGTCCGTGTCGGTGCGTTCCAGCGCCAGGCCGAGTTCGATGTCGGAGAGCCGGTTGAACGCGGCTTCCCAGGCCCGGTCGACCAGGCTGCTCGGCTGCTGGGAGAGGGCCGCGTAGACGGATTCGTCGAGATCGGCGCGGCGCACCGGCCGCTGCACCCGACCGGTCATGTCGACGAGGTAGTCGACCCGGACCCGTTCGTCGGGTGAGAAGAAGAGTTCGGGCTTGCTCTTGAAGACGCTCAGGACCCGTACGTCGTGGCGGTCGGCGAGTTCGGCGGCCTGGTTGAACACGGCCCGTTCCGTGCCGCCGACGGCGTCGGCGGTGGTCAGCAGAAAGGTGATCTTCACGAGAGTCTCCGCCCGGCTTCGGGCATACGACTGCACGTCACGCGGAAGTTGCCCGCGGGCGTGTAGCGGGGGTGGACCAGCAGGGGCGTCTGCCCTCGGGGGGCGACGCCGGCCTGGCTCATGGCGAAGACGCGCTGCGGATTGCGGACGTCGTGGAGTCTGCGGCCCAGTCTCATCGCTCGGCCACCGGCCGAGCAGAAGGCGACGTCCCAGTGTTCGGTGGCCCGGCGCCGCGGCGTCATCTCCTCCAGGGGGGTGACGACGCGCCAGATCCCGTCGCCCAGCTCGCTGAGGGGCTGTCGGATCCTGCGTCCGGTGGCGGTGAACTCCGCCCAGGGCTCGGAGGCCTTGGTTCCGACGACACGGAAGTCGACGACGAGTCCGGTGTGGGAGAGGTCGACCTTCACCACCTCGGCGGAGGGCCGGGCCTGTGAGGTGACGACGCGGAGGTTGCCGGTCACGGTGCGGCCGAGGCGGTGGCGTCGCCCGCTGACCGGGGAGACCGCCATGGGCATGGTCGGGCCGCCGTAGGGCTGCGGGGGTTCGACGAGGAGGAGCGGGATCCGGGCGGACCTGCGGCCCGAGCGGGTCGTGAGGGCGATCCGCCAGCGTCCGTCGGACAGCGGTACGCCTCCGGCCTCGGAGCCCAGCAGGACGGTGGCGTCCATGAGCAGACGGCCGTCCCGCTCCTCGTACACCCGGGCGGGGCTCTCGTACCGCCGCCGGCCGCGCTGGATCACCAGCCCGGCGTCCTCGGGGAGCCGCGTCGAGCGGGGCAGTTCCGCGTGCAGGTTGACCGTCTGCCCGTCCAGCACGGCGGCGTACAGCAGACGGGCGGCCCGCCCGGACCGCAGGGGCAGGAAGAGGCGCTGCATGAGCCACGACCGCAACGGGACGGCGCGGGCGGTGAGCCGTCGGCGGGCGGCCGCCAGATGTCTGCGTCGAGGAATCATGCCGCCGCTCCCAGCTCTGCGATACGTCGGGTCGGGGCGCCTTCGGCGCCGGGGAGCTCGAAGGGGCTCGGTACGGGGAAGTAGTCGTCGAGGAACCGTTTCACCATGCGCGCCTGCGCGTCCGGGTCCTCCGGTACGACGGTGTCGTTGATGCAGAAGGTGTCGAAGTCCCGCCGGGCTACCAGCCGGTCCAGCCGCCGCTGCGCCAGGGCGTCGCCGATGTCCACGTAGACGTACCGCAGGTTGCCGAGGGTCGCCCGTGCCTGGTGGTAGGCGTAGTAGTGGTGCAGCGAGGAGGCGACGGGGATGTCGTGGGGCGAGCGGAACCTGGAGTTCTGCGTGACCCAGTGGGCCCGCCCGTAGGTCAGCTCGATCTCGGCGAGAACCGTTCTGCTGAGCGCGTGGGGCGTGTGCTTCATCTTCTGGGAGATGACCGTCCCGAACTGCTGGGCGATCAGACCGCGGCTGTTCTTTCCCGCCGCGTCCACCGGCAGGTCCTCGGGGGTGATCTGCCCGGAGGGGATGAGCGCCTTGGAGGTGAAGAACTTCGTCAGTCCGTTGGTGTGGAAGAAGTGCTCCGGTGTGACGGGCCGGCCGAAGAAGACGTCGTCGTTGAGGTAGAGAAAGTGCTCCGACAGCTCGGCTATGTGGTGCAGCTGGCTCTCGATGGCGTGCGAGTTGAACGTGGGCAGGGCGCCGGGGTCGGAGAAGATCTCGCGGTGGTCGACCACGCGCAGGCCCGGGTGGTCCGTGTTCAGCCAGCCGGGCGCCTGCCCGGCGGTGACGAGGTAGATGTTGCGCACCCAGGGCGCGTACTGGTGGATCGACCGCAGTGAGTACCGCAGTTCGTCCCGGCTGGTGTACCGGGCGCCGTTGTCCGCCTGTTCGTGCATTTCCTCGGCCCGGCCGGGTTCCAGGGAGCGGCGCACCGCGTCCTTGCCCGCGCGCCACACCGGGTCCGCGTCGTCCACCCAGGTGTAGACGACGTCGATCGGGAAGGCGTGGTCGCCGGGGAGCCGTGCGGTGAACTCGGGGACCGTACGCGTGTAGCCGGTGTGGTACTGGCCGGGCACGAGGCTGAACAGCTTCTGCTCCGCCCTGCGCGGTTCGGTGCCGACCGGCAGCCGGGTCACGACGGCGTTGGGCCTGGGAGCGACCAGCGCGCCGTCCGACTCCGCCCAGAATTCCAGGTCGCATCCCGAGTCCGGGCCGAAGACGAGCTTGCCGGTCGGGTCGCAGACGTTCCAGGCCAGCCGGAGCACCTGGCTGGAGCGGAGCCGGTTCCAGGTCTTCGCCGACGCTCCCGTTCGCAACTGTCCGCCCGCCACGTCCCGGACATAGCCGGGGTTGCGTCCGAAGGCGATCTGGAGCACTTCCTCGACGTCCGCGCGATGGCGCGCGGAGACGGCGACGCACGGGATGTCCTTGCCGGTGCCGCGGACGGCGAAGTAGTCGATCTCCGCGTCCTCCAGGACGGCGACGACCATGTGCAGGTTCCGCGCCCGCGCCGCCCACTCCGTGGCGCCCCTGACGACGACGGCGCGCACGTGCCTGCCGTCGATCCTGACGACGCGCAGGGAGGCTTCCGTGCTGTGCCTGGCGGGGTTGTCGCGGCCTCCCAGCACGCGCACGACGACCGCGGAGCGGAGGGAGTCGAACGTGGCCAGCAGGTGCATGACCATGTTGCGCAACGGGACCGGAACGCGGCGCACGATGCGCCGGCGCGCCCGCACCGGGACCAGAGACCGATAGGTGGAGACGAGCGAACTGGTCTCGGGGTTAGTGACGCTCACCACTGGTCTTCCGCACCATCCATACAGCTTCGGGGCCTCGGCCCACTCCCGCGCCTTCGTCCGGCGAGCAGCTCCGACCGCCGACGCCATCACCGGAGTCAGATGGCAGCCCAAGGATCTTCACATTTCAGCCACTGGCTGTCCATGTGGAATGGATGGATCTTCACATCCGTTATCTACGCGCAACAGGGAGCATGACCGGCGGGGGAAAAGGAGGCCTCCTCCGCCCCCGTCACTCACCCGGGCCCCTTGGCCCACACACGGCCCCGTGGCTCAGACGCGGAGGGAAGGCCCCATGACCAGGCCCGGCTCACCGGACTGCACGGCGATCCGCAGGCCACCCTCGTCGCCGAGGGTCGCCATGACCACCCGGCCGTACGCGTCACGCGCCAGGACCGGGGGCCCGGCGGACCGCTCCCCGGTCGGCGCCCACCAGAGACCACCGGCTTCGTTCTCCGTCGCGCAGGCGGCCAGCATCACGTCGCCCCCGGGGGTCCGGTGCGCCAGAACGGTGCAGTCGTAACCGTCCAGCGGCACCCGGAGGGCGGCGATCCGGCCGTCGACCGGCCCTCCGCCGAGCGGGATCACCCACTCGCCGGGGCGATGGGCGAGGACGCCTCCGGACTCGGGGTCCGCCCAGTAGTAGGTGACGCGGTCGGCCGCCGTCTCCAGGCCGGCGAGCGTGCCGGCGCCGGGAGCGATGGGGATATTGGGGCAGCGCACCATCTCGCCGTCCGCCTCGTCCTGTTGCCAGCGCATGGCGCGGCCCCTGGTGTCCGGAACCAGCAGTTCGATCCGGCCGGAGGCCGTGGCCACGGCGGCCAGGTCGCCCCGAGCGAGCTGCCCCTTGAGCGCGTGCCAGGAACGCCACTGCCCGTTGGCCGCCTCCTGGCGCATCATGACCCCGCCTCCGGCCCTGACGAGGAAGACGTGGACGAGCCCCGCCGCGCTCACCGCGATCCCGGGGTCGGTCACCGACCGGGCCCGCTCCGGGTCCTTGTGCGGGTTGCCGGTGGAGCGCCACTGGGTGAGCGGGCGGCCCGTCTGGTACTGCACGGCCTGGACGACGGCGACCGTACCGCCGGGCTCCGAGACCCGCCGACCGGCGAAGTGGACGAATCCGTCGGCTCCCTGAGCCACCGACAGGCCGGTGAGCCGGGGGGCCGCGATCAGCTCGGGCCCCTCCCAGTCCGACCCGCCGGGTCTGCGCTGCGCCCATCGGAGCAGGCCGTTCGTGGTCCGGGCGATCGCGGTGAGGCGGTGATCCCTGCCGAGCAGGAGCCGGACGCCTTCAGCGGCCGACAGCCGGGGCGGTGTCACGTCCTCCCCGGGCGCGGCAGCCCCGGGACGCCCGGCCCTCATGGCGCCACGACCGGACCTCGCCCCCATACCCGCCCCTCACCGCTTCCGTGTCACGGCCCCCCGACCGTCGCCACCCGGCGCCCCGCCCCCGGTCGGCCGTCAGCAGATCCGGGAGTCGCACAAGTGGACTATTCGTGAAGTCTCCGCAGAAGTTTGCCACACTCCCTTCACCGCCCCGTCAGCGGCGCGCGTCCGGATGCCGCAGGCACCAGCCGACCCATGCCGAGGCCACCATCGCACGGAGGTCGTGCCGGGCCGACCAGCCGAGCTCATCGAGAATCCGGTCCGCCGAGGCGACGACCCGGGCCGGGTCGCCCGGCCTGCGCGGAGCCGGGACGGGAGCCGCCGCGGGCCCGTAGCCCGTCACCTCGCCGATGAGGTCGATCATTTCCCGGACCGAAACGCCCCGCCCCCGGCCGATGTTCAGCGTGAGGTCCGTCCCCGGCGCGCGGTCCACGAGCGCCCGGGCGGCGGCCAGATGGGCCGAGGCGATGTCGTCGACGTGGATGAAGTCGCGTACGCAGGTGCCGTCGTCGGTGTCGTAATCGTCGCCGAACACGACCGGCGCGGCCCCTTCGGTCAGCTTCTCGAAGACCATGGGGACGAGGTTGAACACACCGGTGTCGCCGAGCTGCGGTGCGGCGGCGCCGGCGACGTTGAAGTAGCGCAGGGAGGCGGTCGCCATGCCGTGGGCCCGCCCGGCGGCGCGCACCATCCACTCACCGGCCAGTTTGGTCTCGCCGTAGGGGTTGATCGGGGCGCAGGGCAGATCCTCCGTCACCGACGCGACATCGGGCATGCCGTACACGGCGGCCGACGAGGAGAACAGGAAGGCGCCCACACCGTGGTCCACGGCCGCGCCCAGGAGGGACCGCAGCCCTTCCACGTTCTCGCGGTAGTAGTACAGCGGGCGCTCGACCGACTCGGCGACCTGCTTCTTCGCCGCCAGGTGGACCACGCCGCGCACGGACAGCTCCCGCATGGCACCGCGCAGCCGGTCGCCGTCGAGAGTCGAGCCCTGTACGAACGGAACGTCCGCGGGAATCCGTGAGCGGTCTCCGGTCGAGAGGTCGTCGTACACGGCGACCGGCTCACCGGCCTCCCGCATCACACGGAGCACATGTGCCCCAATAAAACCCGCCCCACCCGTGATCAACCAAGTCATGTACGAAGAATAGTTCGATCACGGTCACACTCCCGCCGCCACCAAGGGAACGCGCATTCTCACGATCCCCTGTTCTATAGTGCTCGGTCAGTCGAACATTCACGGACCGGCCACACCCCCCACCCGAGTCCCCCGCACTCCCCCGCCCTTGCGGACCATGAGATTTGAGGACTCGCGCACGATGAGCAACGACGAGACGACCCCGGGCCCCCGCGCCTCCCGACGCTCGGACAAGCCCCGCAAACGCCGCCGCGGCCTCAAGATCACGCTCGGTGTCCTGCTCGTCCTGCTGCTCGCCACCGGTGGCACCCTCTACTGGCTCTACAGTCAGCTCGACGGGAACATCAAGGGCGTCGACATCAACAAGGCGCTCGGGGAGGACCGTCCGGAGAAGCTCCCCACCAGCGGGCAGAACCTGCTGGTCCTCGGCTCGGACTCGCGCGCCGGGGCGGAGAACGAGGAGCTGGGCGGGGGCGGTGCCGTCAGCGGTGCGCGCTCCGACACCGCGATGGTGGTGCACATACCCGAGGGCCGGTCGAAGGCCGTCGCCGTCTCCATCCCGCGCGACACCCTGGTGACCCGGCCCGAGTGCGTCAAGGACGACGGCTCGACGGTGGCGGGCAAGGAACGCGTCATGTTCAACTCCGTCTACGCGCAGGTCGGTCCGGCCTGTGTGGTGAAGACGGTGGAGAAGATGTCCGGCGTCCGCGTCGACCACTACCTGGAGATCAACTTCGCCGGGTTCAAGGATCTCGTCGACGCCATCGGCGGGGTCACCGTCGACGTCCCGCAGGACATCGACGACAAGTCCTCGGGGCTGCATCTCACCGCGGGCCCGCAGAAGCTGGACGGCACCCAGTCCCTGGCGTACGTCCGGACCCGGCACGGCATCGGCGACGGCAGCGACCTCGGCCGCATCGGGCTCCAGCAGCAGTTCCTCATGGCCCTCCTGAGCGAGGTCAAGTCGCAGGACCTGCTGGGAAGTCCGGCGAACTCGTACAAGATCGCCAAGTCCGCCACCAAGTCGCTCACCACGGACTCCTCGCTCGCCTCGCTCGCCTCGCTGGCGGAGTTCGCCCGCTCCATGAACGGCGTCGACCCGGCCTCCATGGAGACGATCATGCTGCCGGTGGCGTACGACAAGATCGACCCGAACCGGGTGATCGCCGCCGAGCCGCAGGCCGGTCAGTTGTGGAAGGCGATCCGCGAGGACGCCACGATCCCCGAGGACGCGAAGAAGTCCCCCGCCACCGGGGGCTGACCGCCCGGCGTACCGCTCTCCCCGTGACACCCTGCCGGGATGAGCGAGGACGAAGCGGTGCTGGTGATCGTGGACGGCGCCAACGTGGTCGGGTCCGTGCCCGACGGCTGGTGGCGCGACCGGCACGGGGCGGCGCTCCGGCTGCGCGACCGGCTGGTCCCGTACGCCACGGCCGGGCTGCCGGGGCTGCCCGGCCCGGCCGAGATCGTGCTCGTGGTCGAGGGGGCCGCCCGGGGCGTCGACTCCGTGGCCGGGGCCCGGGTCGCATCGGCCCCCGGCAGCGGTGACGATCTGATCGCCGAACTGGCGGCAGCCGCCGGCCCGGACCGGGAGTGCCTCGTCGTCACCGCCGACCGCGGACTGCGGCAACGGGTCGAGGCGTACGGGGCCCGGTGCGTGGGGCCCCGGACGGTACGGCCTCCCTCGGACCGGGAGCGCTGAAGGGCGCCCGACAGAGATCGCGGCGCGGCCCTCCGCCGGGAGTCGGGGCCGTGAGAGGAAGAACGACACCGGCAGGGCGGACTCCGGCCGGTACGGAGCCGGGCGGTCGCCGCCCGCTGCGACGGGCGTCCGGCCGCTGTCCCGCCGCAGCCGCTCTCGCCGGCACCCTCATCCGGTCACTCGGTACCGCGGGAAGTCGTCCTCCCCGGTGTCGCTTTGTCGTCGTCGGGGATACCGACGAGCTCTTCGACGTCGAAGATGCGGGCGATCGGGACGTCCGTGCTGCTGTGGGCGATGATGGAGAAGGCGATGGTGACGGCGATCAGCGTGAACGCCTCCTCCCCCGAGGGGATGCCGGCCTGGAGCACCAGCAACCCGTAGACCACGGACGCGAAGCCCTTGGGGCCGAACCAGGCCGCCGTGAGCTTCTCTCTGCGGTCGAAGTCGGTTCCGGCCAGGGACAGCAGGAGCGAGGCCGGGCGGATGAGGACGATGGACAGCACTGCCACCGCGTAACCACCGATGGACAGGTCGCCGAAGAGGTGCGGGGTCAGCAGCGCTCCGAAGACCAGGAGCGCGGCGAACTTCGCCAGTTCGGCCAGGGCTTCGCCGAGCGGCTCGAAGGCGGCCTTGGCCTCGGGGGCGAGCGCGACGGTCACCACGCCCGCGGAGAACGCCGCCAGGTACGGGTTGGCATGGGTGAGGTGGCAGGCCGCGTACAAGGTGACCCCGACGGCGAGCGGCAGCAGGGGCTGGAGCCGTGGTTCGGCGCCCAGCAGCCGGAAGCGGACCAGGCGGTGCACCAGGAACGGGAGCGACACGCCGAAGAGCACCCCGAGGAGGAGCTCACCGGCGATCGGGACCAGCCCGACGTCCTCCGCGTGGCCCGCGGGTGCGGCGGCCGCGATGAGGACGAGGACGAACGGCAGGGCGATGCCGTCGTTGACACCGCTCTCGATGTTGAGCAGCTGCCGCAGGCGAGCGGGGACCTCCTTCCGGCCCACGATGGCGGAGGCGAAGACCGGGTCGGTCGGCGCGAGGACCGCGCCGACCAGGAACGAGGTGGTCCAGTCGAGGCCGACGAGGAAATGCGTCAGCAACGCGACCCCGAGGAAGGCGAGCGGCATCCCGAGGCCGAGGGCGCGTGCGGGGTTGCGCCAGGAGCGCCGCAGGGCCGGGACGGAGACGTGCATGCCGTCGGTGAACAGCACTGCGAAGAGAGCCAGGTCGGCGGTGACCCCGACGATGTCACTGTCCGGGGTGATGTGGATCAGGCCGAGAAAGCCCTCGCTGACGACAGCGCCTCCCAGCAGGAACAGCAGGGAGGTGGACAGCACCGACCGGGCGGCCAGTCCGGACAGCAGCACGGCCACCAGCAGTGCCACGCCGAAAACCATGACGAGTACCAACGCGACGCGCTCCCCGCTGTCGATCGAGCGGCACCGGTGATCGGTGCCGGCCCGGCGGACACCCCCGCGGGGTCCGCAAGAACATAACCCCAGTGCCTCTGCCCGCCCGGGCTCCTCTCACCCGTGCGAGCCGCTGCGGATCCGCTCGCCCTCGCCCCTCCCGCCTCGGCGGCAGCACCGGGCGAGACCGCTGTCAGGCCCGGGGTACGCCTGACCGGCGCCCGCGTACCCGGCTCCAGCAGAGTGCCGCTCCTCGGCAGGTGAGCAGGAGCAGGGCCGTCAGGGTGACGCACCCGGCGGCCGCCGGCGAGCCATGGTGAACTCCGCGCAGGACCGAGGCCGCAGGAGCCTCTTTGATGGCGGAATGCCGGAGAGAGCGTCCGTTTGTGCCCTCCCGGGCCGTGGTACCCGTCAGTCCCAGAAACCCGTCGCCCGGCCGGTACCGCTCTCGGTACCGGGACGGCACCGAGGAAAGGTGAGGCCGATGACCACAACGGTACGAAGCATGCTCAACTCCTACCCCGCGGGCCTGGGAGGGTTCGACCGGGACGCCCTGGCCGCCTGCATCGAAGCGTGCGTGGAGTGCTCCCAGACGTGCACGGCGTGCGCGGACGCCTGTCTGGCCGAGGACATGGTGGCCGACTTGACCACGTGCATCCGCACGGATCTGGACTGCGCCGACGTCTGCGCCGCCACGGCTGCGGTCCTGTCACGCCGCACCGGCTATGACGCCACCGTCACCCGGGCGGTACTCCAGGCGTGCGCCGCGATCTGCAAGGCGTGTGCCGACGAGTGCGACAGCCACGCGGAGGCGCACGAGCACTGTCGGCTCTGCGCGGAAGCGTGCCGCCGATGCGAGCAGGCGTGCAACAACCTTCTGGCAGGGCTCGGCTGATGCCGCCGGCGCACATACCGGAGAGTGCCGGTCAAAGGATCCGTGACCGGCGGCCGGCACGAGCGGCGCCGTCCGCCCCGCCCCGCGTTCCTCGCGGGTCGGCGGGGCGAGGAGCGTGACCTTGGCTTCTGACCTCCTGATCTCGGTGGCGGGTGCGGGACTGATCCTGGTGGCCCTGCGCGACGTGTTCCACACGTTGTGGCATCCCGTCGGCCGCGGCAGTCTCAGCGCCCTGGTCATGGGCGGAGTGTGGCGCTGCCGCAGACGGTCCGGCGGACAGGGCCGCCTCGCCGTCGCCGCTGGCCCCGCGGCGCTGGTCGTGGTCATCGCGGTGTGGACATCGCTCGTCGTGGTCGGCGGGGCGCTCGTCTACGCGCCCCACATGCCCGACGACTTCTCCTTCGCCCCGGGACTCGCGCCTTCCCAGCGCGAGCCTCTGCTCGACGGGCTCTATCTGTCGCTTGTCACGGTCGCCACACTGGGGTTCGGCGACATCGTCCCCGCCGAAGGCTGGCTGCGGATCGCGGCGCCCCTGCAAGGTCTCCTCGGCTTCGCGCTGCTGACGGCTGCCGTCTCCTGGGTGGGCCAGGTCTACCCGGCGCTGACACGCCGACGCGCCCTGGCACTCCGCCTCGAAGCGATCCGCAGGTCCCTGGGGTCCGGCAGGCTGACGGATACGACGTTCACCGCGGTGCTGCTGGAGAACCTGGCCGCGGAGGTGATCCGGGTCCGCGTGGACCTGAGCCAGCGTGCCGAGACGTACTACTTCCACGACGGTGACGGCGGCCCCACCATGGCGGCGTTGAGCAGCTACGCGGCAGACCTCGCCCTGGCAGGACAGCGGTCCGGGGCGGCCGACGTCCGCACGAGCGCCACCATGCTCGCCACAGCGCTGGAGGAATTCGCCTCGGTACTTGAAGAACGGTTCCTGAAGGCCTCGGGGGGTCCATGGAAGTCTTCGCCGCCTACGCGCACGACCACGGCCTCACGCCCGTCCGGGCGTGAGGCCGGCCGGAGGATCGCACGAAAAGCCCCCCCGGCTGCCCGATGGTCGTGAAGGTCCTCTCAGAGCCGGTCTGCTCCGGCGGAGGGCGTCCGTGGGCGGCCCGGATCCATCAGGGCGCTTCCCGAGCCGGACTGCGCATGGGAGATGACGCTGAAGGTGCCGTCCGTCTCCAGGACCACCGCGTATACCAGCTCCAGTCCGCCGGTTCCCTGGGTACGGACCGCCTGGCGCACCTCGTCCGGGGTGACCCGCTGACGTCGCAGCGCGTCGTGCAGCATGCGGCCGTCACGCAGAAGCAAGGTCGGCTCGGCCTTCACCAGGCTCCGTACGCTTCGGAAGCGGACCGAGGCCCAAGCCGTGGCGAACTGCAGGAGGACCAGCGAGACGAGCGCCGCGGCCCCCTGCGCCACGGTCACCTGACGGTTGAGCAGAATCGTGGCAAGGGTCGATCCCAGGGCGACGGTGACCGCAAGGTCGAAGGCGTTCATCTTCGCGAGGGTCCGCTTGCCCGACAGGCGTACTGCGGCGATCAGGATGAGGTAGGCCAGTCCGGCTGCGGCCGGGACACGGAGGAGTTCGTTCCAGGATTCGTAGAACACACCTGCACGGCTACCCCTCCGTGAGGCTTTCCCTACCCCCGGAGGCTCGGCGGTCACGCCTGCGGGTCGATGACCGCCGCGACGTGATTCGGCCGGGATCCGGGCCCCCGGGCACGCGCTCCAGGGCACGTCCCCGGTGATCAGACGCCTCCCGAGGCCTGTCGGCGTGCGCCTGGGCGGAAGCGGCCGGTTCCAGCTGCCGTCGGCCGGCGTTGCGCGAGCGGTGTCCCACGTCGCAGACCTCTGGGCAGAAGTCCGGCCGTAAGGGAGCGTGGCTGACCGGCCCGGCAGCCGACCGGTGGATCCGCCGGGAGTGGTACCCGGTCGCCAGGAGGACATGCCGCCGTGCTGATCGGGCAGGCGTATCTCCGTGCTGGACATTCTGCTGACGGTCGTCGGTCTCCTGGCTCTCGTGGTCGCTGCCCTCTCCCGGTGGGTCCAGCGCGCGCCGGTGAGCGCCCCCCTGCTGGCCCTGGTGGCCGGGGTGGTCGTCGGCCCCCGGATGCTGAATCTCCTCGACCTGCCCACCGTGGTGGAGGGGCACGAGGAGCTGCACGAGTTCTCCCGACTGCTTCTGGCGATCTCGGTGATGGCCGTGGCCTTGCGCTACGGGTTCCGGGAGATGCGGGCGTCGGTCCGCAGTGTGGCCCTCCTGATGACCACAGCCATGGCTGCCATGGCTGTGGTCACGACGCTGGTGTCGGCAGCCGCCCTGGGCGTCGGTCTGGGCGCGGCGGCGCTTTTGGGCGCGGCGCTGTGCCCCACCGATCCCGTGCTTGCCTCCAGTGTGGTTTCCGGCGAGCCGGCCGAGAAGAGCGTCCCCACCCGTACCCGGTTGCTGCTCTCCCTGGAGTCAGGCGCGAACGACGGCCTGGCGCTGCCCCTGGTGGTGGCCGCGATCGCCATCGCAGGCCCGCTGAGCGGGGGCGAAGCGCTGCTGGAATCTCTCTGGCAGGTGCTCGGGGGCACCGCGCTCGGGCTCGTGACCGGCTGGCTCGGGGGCAGAACGCTGTCCGGCGCCGAGAAGTACCGGACCATGCAGTCCGGTCCGCTGCTGGTCTACACGCTTCTCCTCGCCCTCCTGGTGCTGGGCGCCTCCGGACTGCTGGGCGTCGACGGCGTCCTGGCCGTCTTCGTCGCCGGCCTCGCCTTCAACGCGACCAGTTCCTGGGAGGATCGGAGGGACGAGAACAAGATCGACGAGGCGGTCAACCGGTTCATCGTCCTGCCGCTGTTCGTCGCACTCGGCGCCATGATCCCCTGGCGCGAGTGGGGTGAGCTGGGCTGGTGGCGAGGCCTGCTTCTGGTCCTGGGGGTGCTGCTGCTGCGCCGCCTTCCCGTACTGCTCGCGCTCAAGCGTCCGCTGTCGCTGACCTGGCGGGACGCCCTCTTCCTGGGCTGGTTCGGACCGATCGGCGTCTCGGCGCTCTTCTACCTGACCATGGAGGCCCACCGGCTCGGTGTCGACCCGGCCGTCATGGCCGCGGGAACCCTGGTCGTCGTGGCCAGCACCGTCTCTCACGGCGTCACCACCGCGCCCGGCCTCGCCCTCTACCGCCGGATGGGCGAGCGGGCCCGGAACGGGACGAGCACACGTCAGTGAGAGCCGCCCCGGCGACTTCCGCGTCTCACGGAATGGATCGATTCCTCGCGTCCGCGGGGCAGACGAAGGCGGCCGGGCTGTCGGTGCTTTCGCGCCGTCGCCGTGCATCCTGAGAGCCGGTAAGGGAAACGATCACATAAACAGGTGTGGTCCGGTCCTTAGTCCGGGGAATCTTTGCATAATCTAAGGTTTAGAGGTTCCCGGCCGAGTCGGGCCGAAGCCGTCAGACTGCTGGGAGCGTCATGATCACTGCGAAGCGCCAAGGCGATCCGGCAGTGCTTTCGTGGCTCCCCGTCGTGGTGATGGCGGTGGTTGCCGCCATGGACCTGACGGCCGGCCCGCAGGCGGGTTTCCTGCCCCTCGTCTCGCTCGGTCCTGCCTTCGCCGGGTTGATCGGCACGTGGCGGCGCACCGTGCTCATCGGCTGCGCGGCGCTGCTGCTGTGCGCCGGCCTGGGGGTGTACGACGGACTTTTCGACACCCGACGTGGCTATACGGCCATGGCTTCCGTAGCCGGAGTAACGCTGGCCGGGGCTCTGGCCGCGAGCACACGTATGCGGCGTGAAGCGGAGCTGGCCAGTGTGCGCTCCATCGCCGAGGTGGCCCAGCGCGTGTTGCAGCGTCCCGTGCCGCGCCGGGTCGGGCGTCTCCAGGTGGCGGCTTCCTACACATCGGCGGTTGCCGAGTCACGCATCGGCGGTGACTTGTACGAGGTCGTGGTGTCGCCGTACGGAGTTCGCGTCATCGTCGGGGACGTCCAGGGCAAGGGGCTCGCCGCCGTGGAGACAGCGGCCCTGGTGCTGGGTGTCTTCCGGGAAGCCGCGCACGATGAGCCCGGCCTGAGCGCCATCGCCGCTCGGCTGGAGCGCACGGTCGCCCGCGACGCAGATGGAGAAAAGTTCGTGACCGTGGTCCTCGCCGAGATACACACCGAGGAGAATTGCGTTGCGTTCCTGAACTGCGGCCACCCGGCCCCGATGATCATCCGCGCCGACCGCTCCGTCGATTTCCCCCTGCCGCCCGCCTACGCACTGCCCATCGGGATGGGAACACTCGGAGGCGACCCGCCCCGCCCCTACCGCGCCGACTTCAGCCCGGGCGAGCAACTTCTCCTCTACACCGACGGAGTGACCGAAGCACGGGACGCGGAAGGTGCCTTCTACCCCCTGGAGGAGCGAGCCGGACTTCTCGACATCTCCGACGCCGACGCAGCGCTGGAAGCACTGCGCACGGATATCGTCCGGTACGCCAGAGGGCCGCAGGACGATGCGGCCATGCTTCTGCTGCGCTACCGCCGTGGGTGAACGCGACGGCGGGAGAACTGGGGCGGGCCATGGCCTGGAGCAAGGCCGGCAGGTGACGGCCGCTGCTGTACGCGAGGGCGGGTCGATGCGCCGCGGCGATGGCCGGATCGGCGGTCGAGGGCCCAGTGGTCGGGGAGGTCGGACTCAGCCGGGGTGGTTCTCGGGGTGCGTCGGCTCCTGCAGCGTCCAGGACCGGCCCGAACAGCCCGAGGGCAGGGGCGGGAAGCGATGCCCCTTCACATCCGTGCTCCAGTGGTGTTCTCCGCCGCAGTCGCACGCGTAGATCCCGCTGGCGGGAACGATCTCGCCAGGGTGCCAGGAGGCCGTCTCGTCGCTCATGCTCCCTGCCTAGCGCGCAGCCTCGCATCGCGCAACCCGAGCACCTGTCGGCCAGGCCCTCCCGTCCCCCTCCACCGGCGCGGACGCGTTACGGTTCCTGTACCCGCCGGCGCCACGAGGTCCGGGAAGCTCCAGCGCATGGGTACAGGGTGAGGTCCGGCGGTGTCTCAACTCGCCGCAACGCCTTGATGCGCGGCCGGTACCACGGCCACCGGACACAGAGCGGTGTGCAGCACCTTGCCGCTCACCGAGCCGAGCAGCAGCCTTTTCAGCCCCGTGCGGCCATGGGAGCCGACCACCAGCAGGCCGGCACGCCGTGAGGCGTCCACCAGGGCCGCTGCGGGGTGGTGCCGCTTGACGTGCCCTCGCAGGTCCAGGCCGGGATGGCGGGCCCGGTAGGAGGTCAGCAAGTTCTCCAGTCCTTCCCTCGCGCTGCTGGACACCGCCTCCTCGTCCATGAGCGCAGGTCCGGTGGGGCCGGTACCGAGCAGCTCCGGTCGGGTGGCCACGTACACCACGTCGAGAGCGGCGCCGCGAGCCTCCGCAGCCTCCAGCGCGAACTCCATCAGACCGGACGGAAGGTCGTCCACATCGACGCCCACCACCACGCGGTTCTCCCTCGGCTCCTCACGCTCGCCCGGCCTCACCACGAGCACCGGGCACTCCGCGTGCGTGGCGACCTGGAGACTCACCGAGCCGAGGGGCAGACGGGGAAACCCGCCGGTGCCCCGGTGGCCGACAACGATCATCGCGTTCTGGTAGGACCGGTCGACGAGTGCTCGTGCCGGCGGTCCGGAGACGACATCGGGCACGACCTCCACCTGCGGGAACTGCTGAGCCACCGACTCGGCGAACGAGGCGATCACCTGTTCCGCATCCTGCGCGGTCGCGCCCCGGCCGGCCGAGTCGGCCGACCCCGGGGGCGCAGGCCACTCGACCGCATGCAGAAGGCGCAGGACGGCCCCACGCCGAGTGGCCTCCTCGGCGGCGTACCGGACGACCGGCCTCTGCTCCGCGGTGTCGACCACCCCCACCACCACTGCTCCGGCCATGCGCCGACCGTCCATGGTCCTCTTCTCTCCCGCTGTTCTTCCGGACACCTCCATCACACGGCCGGGTCGCCACCACGGCAACTCGGTCGCCTCGGCGGAGGCGGCAGGCGGCGCTGTCGGCCCGGTGCGGAGCAGCGACGACGAAATGGGGAGAGCGGACTCGGGATCCCGTGCGGTGGCCGGGCGCGGGGCTCAGGGATAGACGCGGGGGTAGACGTAGCCGGCTCCCCAGAAGGGGGTGTAGCCGTAGTGGCTGTAGAGGCTGCCGTAGTACTCGTTCTGGTCCAGCAGTTCGGGGTCGTAACCGGGTGCCTGGGCAACGTGATCGCCTGTGCGGTCGATGTGCACACGGTCCTCGGTCACCTCTGACACCGCGTCGACCGGGATGTAGGTCTCCTTCTCCCCGATGCCCAGAAAGCCGCCGTGTTCCAGGATCAGGAAGCGGACCCTCTTCTCGTTCTCGTCGATGACGAGGTCGCCGACCTTGCCGATCTTGACGCCTGACCGGTCGGTCACCTTCCTGCCGAGAATGTCCTCGGCAGGGGAGGCGATGACCTGGGGTGAGTCGGAGAGCTTGGTCAGAACGGGGGTGGGGCCGGTTCCCATAGGGTCCTCCTGGTATGTCTCGCAGGGCTGGCGCGCCCGGTCGGACGCTCCTCCCTGAGTGCCCGGCATCGGCACGGTTACGCGTAACCCGCCGGGATGAAAGCGGGAGGGCTGCACGCTGCCGGTGCCCGCCCCGGGCAGGGCGGCCGCCTGCCGAGCGTCACACGCCGACATGCGGTCGCCGATGACGGGTAGCCGGTCCTCATGACGCGAATGGAGTTGAGCAGCCCAGCGTTCCGCGGGCAGGACCGCCTCCCCCCTCGATGTGCACGCGCCGGTGACAACACTTCACCGCCTCTGTCGTGGACCGGAGTGCCACGGGAGGCCTCGGAGCTGGCCCTGATGTGTGAGGGCCCCGAAGCGCCCTCCCGCGACGGCCATCTGCTCTGGCTCGTGACCGGCATCGATCCACGCCGTACAGGACTGGCCGCGGGCACCGGCGACCCCGGCAGCCACGTGCACAGGAACAGCTACGGCGAGGCGGGCTGGGGCGGCCCCGACGCGTCGGACGGTGGACCACGGCCTTACGTCTTCCGTCTGTACGCGCTACCGGCCCCCGTGTCGATACCTCACGATGTCTCGCCCGACGCCGCGCACAAGGTCCTGGAGGAGCAGAGCGTCGATCAGTGTGAGCTCGTGGCCCTGTACTGACGTCGATGGAGCCGGGTAGCTCCGTCGACGACCCGCCGACGTCGGCTGTCGCGTACTCGGCACGGGTGCTGCCCCTGGTGCTTCGTCGCACGGCAGACGGCAGACGGCAGACGGCAGACGGGCAGGGCCTAGCGTGCTTCCCTCGCCATCCGGCTGTGGGAACGTCCGTACACGAAGTAGACGATGACGCCGAGCGCCATCCAGGCGCCGAAACGCACCCAGGTCTCCACCGGCAGGTTGAGCATCAGCCAGACCGAGGCGGCCACCGAGAGGATCGGGAGCAGCGGGACCAACGGCGTACGGAACGCGCGGGGCAGGTCCGGCCGGGTGCGGCGCAGGACCAGGACGCCGAGGGCCACGACGACGAACGCGAAGAGCGTGCCGATGTTCACCAGGGTGGCGAGCTCCTCGATGCTGGTGAACCCGGCGATGACCGCGATCACCACGCCGAGCAGAATCGTCGGCCGGTACGGGGTGCGGAAGCGCGGGTGGGTCTTGGAGAAGAAGCGCGGGAGCAGACCGTCCCGGCTCATCGCGAAGAAGACACGGGTCTGGCCGAGCAGCAGGATCATGCAGACCGTGGTGAGTCCGACCGCCGCGCCGAAGCTGATCAGACCGGCGTAGAACGGGTGCCCGGTGGCCTTGAAGGCGTCGGCGAGCGGGGCGCTGACGGACAGTTCGCTGTAGTGCTGCATGCCGGTGACCACGAGGGAGACCGCCACGTAGAGCACCGTGCAGATCAGGAGCGAGCCGAGAATGCCGCGCGGCATGTCGCGCTGGGGCACCTTGGTCTCCTCGGCGGCGGTGGCGACCACATCGAAGCCGAGGAACGCGAAGAAGACGATGGACGCGGCGGTGAAGATGCCCATCACGCCGAAATTGGTGGGTTCGTAACCGAACATCAGCTGTACGAGCGGGGCGTCCCAGCCCGAGCCCGCGGGCTGCTGCTCGGCCGGCGGGATGAAGGGCCTGTAGTTCTCGGCCTTGACGAAGAACAGGCCGGCGATGATCACCATGAGGACGACCGCGACCTTGATCGCCACCACGACCGAGGTGACCCGGGCGGACAGCTTCATCCCGACGACCAGGATGGCGGTCAGCACCAGCACCAGGGCGAAGGCCAGAACGTCGAAGCCGACCCCTTCCGCCGCGTCCGGCCCCGAGAGCGCTTCGGGCATCGTCCAGCCGACGTTGTCCATCAGTGAGCGGACATAGCCGGACCACCCCACGGCGACGACCGCGGTGCCCAGAGCGAACTCCAGCACCAGGTCCCAGCCGATGATCCAGGCCACCAGTTCGCCCAGTGCCGTGTACGCGAAGGTGTACGCGGAGCCCGCCACCGGGACGGTGGAGGCGAACTCGGCATAGCAGAGGGCGGCCAGTGCGCACACGACGCCCGCCGCGACGAAAGCGAGGGCGGTCGCGGGTCCCGCCGTCTCCTTGGCGACCTTGCCGGTGAGGACGAAGATGCCGGTACCGATGATGACGCCCACGCCGAAGACCGTGAGGTCCACGGCGGAGAGGGACTTCCTGAGCGCGTGTTCCGGCTCCTCGGTGTCACGGATCGACTGTTCGACGGACTTGGTGCGGAACATGCCTTTGCCGCGGGGTGGTGTGACCTGCGCGCTCACCTGCGTTACCTCCACGCACTCGTTGTGAACGCCATGGTTGGGACCGGGTCGGCCCAGGCATGCGCCATCCGGCCCGTTTCACGCGAACGGGCCGGGAGAACCACCCGTACAGGGGTGGTTCTCCCGGCCCGTCGGCCGTACGGAGAGAGGAGCGGCTCAGTCGCGGGCGGGCTCCACCGCGCGGCTCTCGAAGCGGCCGTCGAGCTTGGCGACCAGGCCGGTGACCTGCCGGGCGATGTCCGGCGCGGTCAGTCCGATGTCGGCCATGACCTCGCCGCGGGATGCGTGGTCGAGGAAGACCGGCGGGATGCCGAAGTCGCGCAGCGGTACGTCGACGCCGGCGTCGCGCAGGGCCTGGGAGACGGCGGAGCCGACCCCTCCGGCGCGGCTGTTGTCCTCGACGGTGACGACGACGCGGTGGCGCTCGGCGAGCGGGGCGAGCGCCTCGTCCACGGGCTTGACCCAGCGGGGGTCGACGACGGTGCTGGAGATGCCCTGGGCGTCCAGCAGGTCGGCGATCTCCAGGCACATCGGGGCGAGCGCGCCGACGGAGACGATCAGGACGTCCGGGCGGGCCGCCTCGGGCTCGCGCAGGATGTCCATGCCGCCGGCCTTGCCGACCGCCTTCACGGCGGGGCCGACCGCGCCCTTGGAGAAGCGGACCACGGTGGGCGCGTCGTCGACGGCGACGGCCTCGCGCAGCTGGGCGCGGACCTGGTCGGCGTCGCGAGGGGCGGCGATCCGGAGGCCGGGCACGCACTGGAGGATCGACATGTCCCACATGCCGTTGTGCGAGGCGCCGTCGGTGCCGGTGATGCCGGCCCGGTCCAGGACGAAGGTGACGCCGCACTTGTGCAGGGCCACATCCATCAGGACCTGGTCGAAGGCGCGGTTGAGGAAGGTGGCGTAGACCGCGAAGACCGGGTGGAGGCCGCCGGTGGCGAGGCCGGCCGCGGAGGCCGCGCCGTGCTGCTCGGCGATGCCGACGTCGTAGATCCGGTCCGGGAAGGCCTCCTCGAACTTGCCGAGGCCGACCGGCTGGAGCATGGCGGCCGTGATCGCGACGATGTCCTCGCGCTCCTGGCCGAGCTTGACCATCTCCTCGCCGAACACGGAGGTCCAGTCGAGCCCGGAGGTGGAGATGGGCAGGCCGGTGTCGGGGTGGATCTTGCCGACCGCGTGGAAGCGGTCGGCCTCGTCCTCCAGGGCCGGGGTGTAGCCGCGGCCCTTCTCGGTGAGGCAGTGCACGATGACCGGGCCGCCGAAGCGCTTGGCGCGCTGGAGAGCGGATTCCAGGGCCTCGACGTCGTGGCCGTCGATCGGGCCGACGTACTTCAGGCCGAGGTCCTCGAACATGCCCTGCGGGGCGATGAAGTCCTTGAGGCCCTTCTTGGCGCCGTGCAGGGTCTCGTACAGCGGGCGGCCGACGACGGGCGTGCGCTCCAGGATGTCCTTGCCGCGCGCCAGGAACCGTTCGTAACCGTCGGTCGTACGGAGCGTGGCGAGGTGGTTGGCCAGGCCGCCGATGGTCGGGGCGTAGGAGCGCTCGTTGTCGTTGACGACGATGACGAGGGGGCGGTCCTTGGCGGCGGCGATGTTGTTCAGCGCCTCCCAGGCCATACCGCCGGTGAGCGCGCCGTCACCGATGACCGCGACGACGTGGTCGTTCTTCTTCAGGACCTCGTTCGCCTTGGCGAGGCCGTCGGCCCAGCCGAGGACGCCCGAGGCGTGGCTGTTCTCGATGATGTCGTGGTCGGACTCGGCGCGGGAGGGGTAGCCGGAGAGCCCGCCCTTGCTCTTGAGCCGCGAGAAGTCCTGGCGGCCGGTGAGCAGCTTGTGGACGTAGGCCTGGTGGCCGGTGTCCCAGAGGACCTTGTCCTTCGGCGATTCGAAGACCCGGTGCAGGGCGATGGTGAGCTCGACGACGCCCAGGTTGGGTCCGAGGTGGCCGCCGGTCTTGGACACCGCGTCCACCAGGAAGGTGCGGATCTCCTCCGCGAGCTGGTCCAGCTCACCGAGGCTGAGCCGGTCCAGGTCGCGCGGTCCCTTGATGCGGGTCAGCAGATCCACCCGTGCCTCCTTGCGTTTGAGCTGATCGAGCGTGCCGATCCGATGAGTCTAATGTTCCGCTACCGGACGTGAGCAGCGGGCGGGCTTCTTCGTAGCGATACCCGGACACGCGCAGGTGCCCGGCCGCCCCTCTCGGGACGCCGGGCACCTGCGCGAACGTGCGGTCAGGCGCGACCCGCGGTCTTCTGGGTCTTACGGGTGACGGAGTCGATGACGACCGTGGCGAGCAGCACGGCGCCGGTGACCATGTACTGGATCGGCGTGGCGATGCCCTCCAGCGACAGTCCGTACTGGATCGAGACGATCACCATGACACCGAGCAGGGCGTTCCAGGTGCGGCCGCGGCCACCGAAGAGGCTGGTGCCGCCGATGACGGCTGCCGCGATGACGTTCATCAGGAGGTCGCCGGTGCCGGAGCCCTGGTTGGCCGCCGCGATCTTGGAGGCCCAGAACAGGCCGCCGATCGCCGCGAAGGTGCCCGCGATGGAGAAGACGGAGATCCGGATCGCGGTGACGTTGATACCGGCGCGCCGGGAGGCCTCCACGCTGCCGCCGAGCGCGAAGATCTTCCGCCCGTAGGCCGTCCGGCGGAGCAGGAAGTCCGTGCCGACCAGGACGATCAGGAAGAGGACCAGGGCGAGCGGCAGGCCGCGGTACTGGTTGAACATGTACGCGGCGGCGAAGGCGAACACCGCGAGGACCGCGGTGCGCACGGCGATGTCGGCGACCGGCCGGGACGGGATGCCCGCGGCCTCGCGGCGGCGGGTGTCCAGGAAGGCGGCGGCGAAGTAGCCGACGACCGCGATGGCGGCGAGCCCGTAGGCGGCGGCGACATCGGTGAAGTAGTACGTGGTCAGCTGGCCGACCACGCCTTCGCCGTCCAGGTTGATGGTGCCGGAGTCGCCGAGCAGCTGGAGCATGAAGCCGAGCCAGAACAGCAGGCCGGCCAGGGTGACGGCGAAGGCCGGGGCCCCGATCCGGGCGAAGAAGAAGCCGTGGATCGCGCCCATCACCGCGCCGCTGACGATGGCGACGAGGATCGCCAGCCATTCGTTCATGCCCTGGGTGACGCTGAGCACCGCGATCAGGGCGCCGGAGACGCCGGAGACGGAGCCGACCGAGAGGTCGATCTCACCGAGCAGCAGGACGAAGATGATGCCCACGGCCATCATGCCGGTGGCGACCATGGTGACCGCGATGTCGCTGATGTTCTTCGCGGAGAGGAACTCGGAGTTCAGGCTCTGGAAGACGATCGCGATGATGGCGAGGCCGATGACCACCGGGATCGAGCCCAGGTCACCGCCGCTGATCTTGCGCTTGAACTCGGTGAGGTAGCCGGCGAGGCCCTGCTCGCGGACGAGCAGCCGGGGGTCGACGACCGTGGCGGCGCCGTCGGCGGCGTCCGGGTTGCCGACCGGCGGCGTGTCCGCCGGGGCGGTGCCCTTGTCCAGGGCGGAGCTGCTCTTGTCCACCGTGTTGGTGGTCTCGTCGGTGGTCACTTGGAAACCTCCGCGTTGCGCGCCGCACGACGGGTCACGGCGTTGTCCGTGGCGCCCGTGATGGCGGAGATGATCTCTTCCTGGGAGGTGGTCTTCACATCGAAGACACCGTTGTTCCGGCCCAGCCGGAGCACGGCGACCTTGTCGGCCACGGCCTTCACGTCGGCCATGTTGTGGCTGATGAGGATGACCGCGTGACCGCGCTCGCGCAGCCGCTCGACGAGGTCGAGGACCTGGGCGGTCTGCTCGACGCCGAGGGCGGCGGTCGGCTCGTCGAGGATGACGAGCTTGGGCTCACCGAGCATCGACCGGGCGATGGCCACGGTCTGGCGCTGGCCGCCGGAGAGCGAGGCGATCGGGATACGGACGCTCGGGATCCGGATGGAGAGCGTGGAGAGCAGCTCGCGGGAGCGGCGCTCCATCTCGACCTCGTCCAGGATGCCGAACCTGCGCAGCTCCCGGCCCAGGTAGAGGTTGCCGACGACGTCGATGTTGTCGCACAGCGCGAGGTCCTGATAGACGGTCGCGACGCCGAGGTTCTGGGAGTCGTGCGGCTTGTTGATCTGCACCGCCCGGCCCTCCCACTCGATGACGCCGTCATCGATGGGGTGCACTCCGGCGATCGTCTTGACCAGCGTTGATTTACCGGCGCCGTTGTCGCCGACCAGGGCGACCACCTCGCCGGCGTGGACTTCAAGCTCTACATCGGTGAGTACCTGGACGGCACCGAAGCGCTTGGAGACCCCTCGCAACGCCAACACGGGCGTAGCGGACACATGAACCATCTCCTTCGCCGCCTGACCGGCGGGGATGCCGCGCCCGGGGGAAGGCGCGGCGGTGTCGAGCAGAAGAGATACGGGAAGAGCGGTGAAGCGTTCCGTCCGGCGCCCCGCCCGGTAGCGGGACGGTTGATGTGCGGGACGCCGGACAGGCTTCCTGACGCGGGCGGGCCGGGGGCCTGCGCCCGCGTGGGCGGTGGGCCGCCCGGCCCTCGCGCGGGCGCGCGGCGGACCGGGTGGCGGTGGAGCGGGCGGGACCCGGCCGCTCGGGGGGGCCGGGTCCCTGGGGCCGGGGCCCCGGAGGACTACTTGAGGCCGAGCTTGTCGCAGGCGGCCTTGTACTTGGCCGTGCAGATCTCGTCCAGCGTCCAGATGCCGTCCTTGATGACGGTGTCCTTGATGTTGTCCTTGGTCAGCGAGACGACCGGGACGAGGACCGTGGGGATGCCCTTGGTGGTGGCGCTGTCGACCTTGGAGGTGGCGATGGAGTCGAGCTTCTCGCCCTTGGCGAGGGCGACGGCCATCTCCGCGGCGACGATGCCCTCGGCCGGGTAGGACTTGTAGACGCTCATGAACTGCTCACCGGAGACGATGCGCTGCACACCCGCGAGCTCGGCGTCCTGACCGGTGACCGGCGGGAGCGGGGAGATACCGGCGGCCTTGAGGGCGGTGATGATGCCGCCCGCCATGCCGTCGTTGGCGGAGTAGACGCCGTCGATCTTGTCTTTGCCGAGCGCGGTGATCGCCGCTTCCATGTTGGCGTTGGCGTTCTCCGGCTTCCACTCCTTGGTGTCGTACTCCTTGCCGTACTTCACCTTGCCGTCGAGGACGGACTTGGCGCCCGACTTGAAGAGTGCGGCGTTCGGGTCGGTGATCGCGCCGTTCATCATCACGATCGTGCCGCCGTCGGCCTTGTCCCCCAGGGCCTCCAGCAGGGCGGTGCCCTGGGCCCGGCCGACCTCTTCGTTGTCGAAGGAGGTGTAGGCGTCGATGGGGCCCTCGGCGAGGCGGTCGAAGGCGACGACCGGGATACCGGCGTCCTTGGCCTTCTTGACGCTGTTGGCGATCGCCTTGGAGTCGACCGAGCCCAGGATCAGCGCGTCGACCTTGTTGGTGATCATGGTGTCGACCTGCTGGGCCTGCGTGTTCGCATCCTGCTTGGCGTTGGCGTAGGTGACCTTCGCCTTGCCGCCGGTGAGCTCGCTGATCTTCTTCTCGATGATCGGCCGGTCGAACTTCTCGTAACGGGCCGTCTGGTTCTCGGGAAGGAGCAGACCTATCTTCAGGTCGTCGCCCTTCTTCTCCGAGCTCTGCTCGGCCTTGTCGCCGGACTCCTTGGCGCTCCCGCAAGCGGCCAGCGAGATCGCCATCGTGGTGGCGGCAACGGCAACGGCGGCACGACGCATACGCGTGTTCATTCTCGAACCTCCCTGACGAGGCCGCGACGTTGCGGCCGAGGTGGCTGGAAGTCAACTCGGCCTCAGCGTCAGCGTCAAGGAGTAAATCCTTAACGAGATGACAACGGTGCCATTCGTTATCTAAGTGAAGGCAGGAGTGGCCACGGGAAGGGTGCTCTCCAAAAGGGTTGAATCGCCCATCTCGCTGAGCACCAGGGCGAGTGCGCCCAGCACCTCGGCACGGCCGCCGAGCGCCCCGGGAAGGACCGAGAGCTGCCGGGCGGCGCTGGGGATCGCGTACCGCGCCACGGAGTCCCGTATGGGCCCCAGAACCAGCTCTCCGGCCTCCGCCAGCGAGCCGCCGAGCACGACGCGGCTGGGGTTGAGCAGATTGCACAGGTTGGCCACGCCACTGCCTATGTGGCGGCCCACGTCCCCGATCACCCGGCGGCACCCGGGGTCGCCCTCGCGGGCCAGCTGGACCACCCGCTCCATGGTGAGCCCGGGCCCGTGGCTGGGCTGGAGCAGCGGCAGGACGTAGCGGGCGGCGGTGAAGGTCTCCAGGCAGCCGCGGTTGCCGCAACGGCAGACCGGGCCCGACTCGTCGAGCGTGATGTGCCCGATCTCGCCGGCCGTGCCGCCGGGGCCGCGGTAGATGGTCCCGTCGATCACCAGACCGGCGCCGACGCCGCTGGCCACCTTGATGTACGCGAGGTCCTTGACGCCCCGCCCGCTGCCCCAGACCAGCTCGCCCAGCGCTCCGAGGTTGGCGTCGTTGTCGACGTACACGGGCACGCCGAGGCGGCCGGAGAGCTCCTCGCTGGGATTGATGCCGGTCCAGCCCGGCAGGATCGAGGTGGAGCCCAGCGTGCCGGACTCGACGTCGATGGGGCCGGGCACGCCGAGACCGACGCCGATCACCTTGTCCGGGCCGATCCCGGTGGCCTCGATCAGCCGCTTGACCAGCACCTCGGCCCGGTCGAAGCCCTCGGCGGAGGAGGCGTCGACGTCCAGCGGCTCGGACTCCTCGGCGAGCACCTGATGGGCGAGGTTGCCGACGGCGACGCGCAGATGCGTATGGCCGAAGTCGACGCCGATGACGATGCCCGCGTCGCCGCTGAGCGAGACGCTGCGGGCCCGTCGGCCGCCCGCCGAGGTGGGGGTGACCTCGACCGTTCCGCCGTCCTTCAGCTCCCGGACGATATTGGAGACCGTGGCCGCGGAGAGGCCGGTGCTCCGGGCGATCTCCGCCTGGGTGAGCGATCCTGCCATCCGTACGGCGCGTACGACCCGCTCCAGATTGGCCCTGTGCAGCGATGTCTGCGACCCGGGAGTCTCCATCGACTCATCCACTCCTGCCCTTGGCGGGCGGTCCCTGAGGACCGCCCCGGCCGGGGCCGCAGCGATGAGACCCCGGCTTCCTCCAACATGTGAACTCTAAGCTGACCGTTCGGGGGTGCCTCCCGTCAAGACCTGAGCACCGGCGCACCCCATGACGGCCCGGTGCCCCGGCGGAGGGATTCCGCCGGGGCACCGGGTTGTTGCCGATATGTGACCTTCTCGCGCGACCTACTTCAGCGCGCCCGCCGTGAGACCGGAGACGACCTGCCGCTGGAAGATGATGTAGGCGGCCAGCACGGGCAGCATGGCGATCACCAGGCCGGCGAAGAGGCCGGAGTAGTCGCCCTTGTACCCCTGGCTGGCGGCCAGCTCCACCAGGCCCTGGGCCAGCACCCGCTTCTCCGGGTCGGTGTTCAGCACCGTCGGCAGCATGTACTGGTTCCACTGCCCCAGGAAGTTGAAGATCCCGACGCTGATCAGGCCCGGCTTGGCCATCGGCAGCATGACCTGGAAGAACGTCCGGGTGTGCGAGGCCCCGTCGATGATCGACGCCTCCGCCACCGAGGTCGGCAGCGTACGGAAGAACGAGGTCAGGAAGAACACGGTGAACGGCAGCGAGTACGCGATGTACACGAGGATCAGGCCGTGGATCGTGTTCAGCAGCCCCATGTTGTCCATGACGTAGAACAGCGGGACCAGCGCCAGCATGATCGGGAAGCTCATGCCGCCGACGAACAGGAAGTAGATGAAGCGGTTCCCGGGGAACTCGAAGCGGGCGAGCACATAGGCGGCCATGGATCCGAGGACCAGGGTGCCCACCAGCGAACCGCCCACCACCAGGATGGTGTTCAGGAAGTACTCGCTCATGTGGGCCTGGCTCCAGGCCCGGCCCCAGCTGTCGAAGTTCAGCGAGCTGGGCAGCGACCACGGCGTGTTGAAGATGTCCGAGTCGGTCTTGAACGAGGACATCACCGCCCAGAACAGCGGCAGGACGACCATGATCGCCCACAGGATCAGCATCCCGTGCGAGAAGACGTTGAGGACGTGGCCCTCACTGCTCTTCGCGGGGGCCGACGAGCCCTTGGAGACCGCCTCGGTGCGCTGGGCCGGGACCTTGGCCGCGTCGGCGCCGGACGGGGTTCCGGAGGGCCCGGACGGAGAGGTGTCAGTGGTCTTCATCAGAACTCCAGCCGCTCGCGCCGGCCCACCCGCATGACGATGGCGGCGAACGCCAGCGTCACGATGAGCAGGGCGACACCGATCGTGGTCGCGTAGCCCGCCTGTCCGTCACGGAACGCCGACTGGTAGACGTACAGCGGCAGGACGGTGGTCGAGTAGTCGGGCCCGCCGGGACCGACGCTCATGATGTGGACGATGGCGAAGCCCTCGGCGCCGAGCGCCAGGATGCCCATGTAGACCCAGCCGGACTGGACGGTGTCCCACAGCAGGGGCAGTGTGATCCGGAAGAAGGTCGTGAAGCGGCTCGCCCCGTCCAACAGGGCGGCCTCGTAGAAGTCCTTGGGGATGGAGGCCATGCCCGCGGAGAACAGCACCACGAAGAAGCCGGTGGTGCACCAGACGAGCACCGCCATGATGACCCACAGCGCCAGCTGCGGATCGCCCAGCCAGTCCGGCACGTCGTCGAAGCCGACGGCCTTGAGCGTGCCGTTGATCATGCCCTGGGCCGGGTCGAAGGCGAACTGGAACAGGATGGCCACAATCGCAATCGAGAGCACCTGCGGGAAGAAGTACGCGATCTTGTAGAACCCCGAGCCCCGGACGCCGGTGACGGCGGCGCCCTTGCGGCGCCGCCCGCCCACGTTGAGCATGAAGGCGAAGAAGAGCGCGAGGCCGAGCGTCACCAGCGGGAGCAGCACCGCCAGCAGCACACTGTGCTGCAGCGATTTCCAGAAGACGTCGTCGTCGAGCATCTTGGTGTAGTTGTCGAACCCGACCATCTTGAAGTCGGGGCTCAGACCCGTCCAGTCCGTGAACGAGTAGTAGATGGACTGGATGAAGGGCCAGATGACGAAGATGACGTACAACGCCATCGGGACCACCAAGAACCCGACTATGAACCGGTATTTACCGTGTTGCATCGTTACCGACTCCGACCTTCCCGTGCTGCCCGCCGCTGGTGACGCGTGGTCACTGGTGCTTGAAGTGCTTGATGGACTGGTCCTTGGCGGTCGCGTCGGCGAAGGCCTGGATCTTCTTGATGGTCTCGGCCGGCTTGGCGCGGCCCGCCATCATCTCGCCGAGCGCGGCGACACCGATCTGCTCCTTCTGGAGCTTCACGTACCAGTCCTGCAGGCGCGGGTTGACCACGTTGGTGCCGGCCTTCTCCAGCGCGGCGACACCGGACTTGAGGCCGTCGGACAGCTCGATGCCGTCCGTGCCGCCGTTGAAGGCGGACAGCGACTTCGTGCTGGCGGTGAAGGACTTGGAGGAGGCCTCGCTGAGCATGATGCGCAGCTGCTCCATACCGCCCTCGACGTTCTTCGCCTTGCTCGGGACGATGAACGGCTCGCCGCCGGACGCCCAGATGGTGCCGAACGGCATCTTGTCGGAGGAGTCGAGGCTGGAGGGGGCGCCCACGGACAGCTTGAAGTCCTTGGGGATGATCGCCGCTTCCTCGTTCTCCACCCAGGAGCCGTTCGGGATGAACAGCGCCTTGCCGCGGGCCCAGGCGCCCTGCGAACCGCGGTGGTCGAGGCCGGGGGTGCCGTCGAGGATGTAGTCCTTGGCGACCAGCTCGTAGTACGCCTCGAAGGCCGCCTTGACCGCCGGGTGCTCCCAGGCCTTCGGCTCCAGGTTGTCGATCGCGTCGAGGACCTCGACACCGCCGATCTTGGCGATGAAGGGGTACAGGGAGAAGGGGAGGTAGTACGGGTGCTTGCCGGGGTAGGTCCACCCGGCGATGCCCTTCTTCTTTGCCTTCGCGCAGAGCGCGAGCATGTCGTCCCAGTTCTCCGGGTACGTGGCGTCGAGCTTCTCCAGCGCGGTCTGCGAGTACCAGACGCCGTAGACCGTGTACGCGTAGTACATGATCCAGACCGGGTCGCCGTCGAACTGGCCCATCTCGACGATGCCGGGCCGCAGGGTGTCGCGGACCTTCTTGGCGGGGTCGTCGATGGAGGGGGCGTCGAGGAGCGGGGTCAGGTCGGTGAGCTGCTTCTTGCCGACCAGGACGCCCATGTCCATCTGCTGGGCACCGGAGTTGTCGATCAGGTCCGGCGGGGTGCCACCGTTGAATCGCGGCTGAAGAACCGACTGGATCTTCTGCGTCGCCGAGAACTTGACCTTCGCCTCGGGGTAGGTCTTCTCGTAGACGGCCTTGGCGTCCTCGGCGTACTTGGTGCCGAAGCCGCCGTCGAAGATGACGATCTCCAGCGGCGCGCTGCCGTTGACGGCCAGCGGGTTCTTGTCGCTCTTTTCGCCCTTTTCGACCTTGTCGTCACTGCTGCTGTCGCCGCTCGCGCAGGCGGACAGGAAGCTCATCGTCGGAACAGCGATCAGGCCGAGTGCGGCAGAACGCTTGATCAGATCGCGACGGCCAAGGCCCTCATTGTTGTGGGCGGAGGTGGATCCCATGCTCAAGTCCTCGCCTTCTCCAGGACTCAGGCGGTGTGCCGGTCACCCGTCGAGAATTCGCCTCAGGCGAAGGGCCCCGCCACCGCGGTCAGTTGCGCTTGGGTCATGCGGATATGCAGACGCACCGGACGGGCCGGTGCAGTGGGGATGCCGGGAGACCGTACAGCGAGGACGCCCTCGGCGTCCTCGCGACGTTCCTGTTTCCCCCGCGCACATCCGTGTGAAACGGCTGTGCAGATGCCGACAGGTATAGTCCACTTGTCGCCAACTGAGCAAGATCGAATGCAGGTTTGGGCGGCAGTCTTTCCCGAGTTGAGACCTCACGGACACCTCGACGCCCCGCACCCTCCTCCCGCGGCGGCTATTTCCCCATTCCGGCCGATTCGCCGACGGACCCTGAGACAACACCCTTGACACGTCCTGTCACTTGGCTCCCTACTGGACCTTGCATCCCGCTATGACAACGTTGTCCATGCATTTTCCCGGGGAGGAACGGCTCGGCATGCAGCCACCACGCGGCCTCAACCACGGCTTCGACACAGCCCCTCACGCGGTCCCCCGCCCGGCCCCCCGCCGGAGACGGACCCCCACAGCAGCCGCCCTGGCGGCGTCCCTCGCGCTCGTGGTGATCGCCCCCGCGGTCGCCACCGCGCAGCCCGCGTCGCCGGACCGCAAGCCCTCCGGCGACCGGACGTTCACCACCTCCTTCGAGGCGGACGAGAAGCAGCCGGACTGGCGCAGCACCGTCGAGGAGGGCCCCGACGGCAAGAAGCGGTCCTCCGGTGTCGACGGCGGCTTCTCCTCCGGCATCCCGGGCAATGTCACCGACCGGGTGACGGGGGTGCGCGCGAGCGCCGAGAACACCGCGGGCGGCGAGGTCAAGGAGAACCTCGTCGATGTCGAGCCGGCCTCGAAGTGGCTGACGTTCGCCAAGACCGGCTGGATCGAGTTCGATCTGGACGAACCGGTCAAGGTCGTGACGTACGCACTCACTTCTGCCAACGACCACGCGGAACGCGACCCGAAGAACTGGACGCTCCAGGGCTCGGCGGACGGCAAGGAGTGGACCGACCTCGACACCCGCAGCGGCGAGTCCTTCGCCAAGCGGCACGAGACGAAGAGTTACGAGTTCGCGGGCGGCACCGCCTACAAGCACTTTCGGCTGGACATCACGGCGAACGGCGGCGCGGACGCGCTCCAGCTCGCCGACGTTCAGTTCTCGAACGGTGACACCTCGACGCCGGTGCCCGACGAGATGCGCAGCCAGCCCGACCGCGGCCCCTCCGGCTCCCCCACCGCGAAGTCGGGCGCGGGATTCACCGGAAAGAAGGCGCTGCGCTACGCCGGTACGCACACGTCCGACGGACGCGCCTACTCGTACAACAAGATCTTCGACGTGAACACGGCCGTCACCAAGGACACCGAGCTGTCCTACCTCGTCTACCCGCAGATGGGCGAGACGGACCTGAACTACCCGGCCACGCATGTGGCGGTGGACCTCGCCTTCACCGACGGCACGTACCTGAGCGACCTGAAGGCCACCGACAGCCACGGCGGGCTGCTGACCCCGCAGGGCCAGGCGGACGCCAAGCGCCTCTACGTCAACCAGTGGAACAAGGTCGCGGCCCGGATCGGCACGGTCGCCGCGGGCAGGACGGTCGACCGGATCCTGGTGGCGTACGACTCCCCCAAGGGCAAGGCGAAGTTCCAGGGGTGGATCGACGACATCGCGATCGCCCCGAAGAAGCCGGAGAAGCGCAAGGCGCACCTGTCGGACTACGCGCTGACGACCCGCGGCACCAACTCCAGCGGCGGCTTCTCGCGCGGCAACAACATTCCGGCCACGGCGGTCCCCCATGGCTTCAACTTCTGGACGCCGGTGACCAACGCCGGTTCGCTGAGCTGGCTGTACGACTACCACCGGGGCAACAACGCGGACAACCTCCCCACGCTCCAGGCGTTCGGCGCGAGCCATGAGCCGAGCCCGTGGATGGGCGACCGGCAGACCTTCCAGCTGATGCCCTCGGCCGCGAGCGGCACCCCGGACGCCTCCCGGACCGCCCGCGCGCTGCCCTTCCGGCACGAGAACGAGACGGCGAAGCCGCACTACTACGGCGTCACGTTCGAGAACGGCCTCAAGGCCGAGATGACGCCGACCGACCACGCGGCCCGGATGCGGTTCACCTACCCGGGCAAGGACGCCAGTCTGATCTTCGACAACGTCTCGAACGCCGGCGGCATCACACTGGACCCGAAGACCAGTTCCTTCTCCGGTTACACGGACGTCAAGAGCGGCCTGTCCACCGGCGCGACCCGGATGTTCGTGTACGGCGTCTTCGACGCGCCGGTCACCGACAGCGGCAGGCTGAAGGGCGGCGGGGGCGACGACGTCACCGGCTTCTTCCGCTTCGACGCGGGCAAGGACCGCACGGTCAACCTGCGCCTGGCCACCTCGCTGATCGGCGTCGACCAGGCGAAGCAGAACCTGGCGATGGAGATCCCGGAGTCCACCTCGTTCGAGCGTGTGCGGCGCACGGCGCAGAGCGCCTGGGACGACATCCTCGGGACGGTCGAGGTCGAGGGCGCCAACGCCGACCAGCTGACGACGCTCTACTCCAGCCTCTACCGGCTCTACCTCTACCCGAACTCCGGCCACGAGAAGGTGAAGGGCAAGAACAAATACGCCAGCCCCTTCTCCAAGGCGACCGGCGAGAACACCCCGACGCAGACGGGCGCGAAGATCGTCGACGGCGAGGTGTACGTCAACAACGGCTTCTGGGACACCTACCGCACGACGTGGCCGGCCTACTCCTTCTTCTCCCCGAAGAAGGCCGGGAAGCTGGTGGACGGCTTCGTGCAGCATTACAAGGACGGCGGCTGGACCTCGCGCTGGTCCTCCCCCGGCTACGCGGACCTGATGACCGGCACCAGCTCGGACGTGGCGTTCGCCGACGCGTACGTCAAGGGCGTGGAGTTCGACGCCGAGGCGGCCTACGACGCGGCGCTCAAGAACGCCACCGTGGCCCCGCCGTCCTCGGGCGTCGGCCGCAAGGGCCTTCAGACCTCGGTCTTCACCGGTTACGCGAACACCGCCACCCACGAGGGCCTGTCCTGGTCCCTGGAGGGTTACGTCAACGACTACGGCATCGCCCGCATGGGCCAGGAGCTGTACAGGAAGACGAAGAAGGCACGGTACAAGGAAGAGTCCGAGTACTTCATGAACCGGGCGCAGAAGTACGTCAAGCTCTTCGACGACAAGGCCGGGTTCTTCCAGGGCAAGAAGCCGAACGGCGACTGGCGCCTGCCCTCGGACCAGTACGACCCGCGCGTCTGGGGCTACGACTACACCGAGACCAACGGCTGGGGCTACGCCTTCACCGCCCCGCAGGACAGCCGGGGCCTGGCCAACCTGTACGGCGGCCGCGCGGGTCTGGGCAAGAAGCTGGACACGTACTTCTCGACGCCGGAGACGGCGGGCCCGGAGTTCGTCGGCAGCTACGGCGGGGTCATCCACGAGATGACCGAGGCGCGTGACGTGCGGATGGGCCAGTACGGCCACAGCAACCAGGTCGCCCACCACGCGACGTACATGTACAACGCGGCCTCGCAGCCGTACAAGACGCAGGAGAAGGTCCGCGAGGTGCTGGGTCGGCTGTACGTCGGCAGCGAGATCGGGCAGGGCATCCACGGCGACGAGGACAACGGCGAGCAGTCGGCGTGGTTCCTCTTCTCCTCGCTCGGCTTCTACCCGCTGGTGATGGGCAGCGGGGAGTACGCGATCGGCTCGCCGCTCTTCAAGAAGGTCACCGTCCGCATGGACAACGGCCGCAAGCTGGTCGTGAAGGCGCCGAAGAACAGCGACAGGAACATCTACGTGCAGGGCGTGAAGGTCAACGGCAAGAAGTGGACCTCCACGGCGCTCCCCCACGACGTGCTGGCCAAGGGCGGCACGCTGGAGTTCGCCATGGGCCCGAAGCCGTCGGCCTGGGGCACGGGCAAGGACGCGGCCCCGGTCTCGGTGCAGAAGGACGACCAGGTCCCGACGCCCAAGGGCGACGCGCTCAAGGGAGACGGCGCGCTGTTCGACGACACCTCGGCGACGTCGGCGACGGTGGAGTCGGTGGAGCTGCCGGTGGCCTCGGCCACGAAGGGCGTGCAGTACACGCTGACCTCGGCGGCGGCGGACAAGGCCCCGACGGGGTGGACGCTCCAGGGTTCGGCGGACGGCGAGGAGTGGACGGACCTCGACCGCCGTTCCGGCCAGTCGTTCGCCTGGGACAAGCAGACCCGGGTGTTCTCGGTGGACAGGCCGGGCTCGTACACGAAGTACCGGCTGGTGCTGACGGGTTCGGCGACGCTCGCGGAGGTGGAGCTGCTGTCCTGAGCGTGACGCGGTGAGCGCGGGCGGCCGGTACCCCGAGGATCGGGGTGCCGGCCGTCGGCGTGTCAGCGGTCCTGGCGGGTGCGACGACCGTGGCGGCGCGAGAGCCCTGGCGGGCGCCCCGGCCGTGGCGGATGCGCCGGTCGTGGCAGCCGTGGCTCAGCCGCCCTGGAGGCTCTCGGGCAGGGCGACGTTGAGCGCGGCGACGACCGGGCGGCCGTGTTCGGTGCCGAGGCGGGAGACGGCGCCGGTGGCGAGCTGGAAGAGCCGTCCCTCGGCCGGGGTCAGGCCGAGGTAGCGGGCGGTGAGGACGCGCAGGAAGTGCGAGTGCGCGACGAGCGCGATGTCCTCCTCGCCCCCGACCTCCTCGGCGGCCGACCGGACGCCCGCGAGCACCTGGTCGGCCCGCTGCCCGATCTGGGCGGGGCTCTCGCCGGGGTGCTCGTCGGAGCCGGGGTCGACGCCGTCGGTCCACAGGTTCCAGAAGGGGCGGGTGCGGCGGATCTCCCGGGTGGTGACGCCCTCGTACCCGCCGTAGTCCCACTCCCGCAGCTCGGGGGTGACCCGGGGCGCGGGGAGCCCGGCCAGTTCGGCGGTGCGGCGGGCCCGGATCGACGGGCTGACGAGAGTGAGGCCGATGGTGCGGTCGGCCAGCAGCGGGACGAGCGCGCGGGCCTGGCGCTCCCCGACGTCGGTGAGGGGGAGGTCGGTCCAGCTCGTGTGCTGCCCGGAACGGGACCATTCGGTCTCGCCGTGCCGGATGAGGATCAGCTCGCCCATGGTGGTCCGTTCGCTTTCTGTCCAGGTGGTGCGGGTGGGGCTGATGGGGCCACGTACGGTAAGCCCCTCAGCTGATCGCTTTCCCGTGGGGGGACCGCATGTCCGAAAACTTTCCGCCTCCGCCGCCCGAACAGCCGCAGCAGGAACACCGGCCTCCGATGGGGGCGCCTCCGGAGCGGCCTTCGCCGTGGGCCGCGCCCGCGGGGCCGCCGCGGAAGCAGCACACGGGGCTGATCGTGACGCTCGCCGTGGGCGGTGCGCTCGTCGTGGCGGGAGCGGTGGTGGCGCTCGTCTTCTCCGCGATGGACTCCTTCGAGGACTCCATCGCGCTGCCGCCGCGGTCGGAGGCGCCCTACTCGGAGCCGTACGAGGAGGGCTCCGGGCCGTACGACGAGGAACCGTACGACGAGGGCCCGGCGGAGGCCGCCCCGGAGCCCGACGCGGAGAAGGACGTCACGATCACGGCCTGCACCCGTGATCCGCAGATCGGCTGGCAGGCGGCGAAGGTGAAGGTCGTGAACGGCTCGTCGACGACGGCCAGCTACACCATCATGATCGAGTTCCTCGACAAGGACGGCGTCAGGGTCGCGGAGGGCGGGGCGGGAGTGGTCGCCCTGGAGCCCGGCGCGAGCGCGGTGAGGAAGGCGCAGGACGTCGGTGAGGTGCCGCGCGGCACGACCTGCCGGATCAGCGACATCTGGCGCACACCGTCGGGGCCCGCGGACTGAGGCGGGCCCCGGGCCGCGGCCCCGGAAACGGCGCGAGGGCCGCGCCCCGGGAATCCCGGGGCGCGGCCCTCGCGTTGTGCCGGCCACCGCTCGGCGGCGCATCAGGCTGATCAGCTGCGGATCAGGCTGCGGAGCACGTACTGCAGGATGCCGCCGTTGCGGTAGTAGTCGGCCTCGCCGGGGGTGTCGATGCGGACGACCGCGTCGAACTCCACCCCGGTGTCGGTGGTGACCTTGACCGTACGGGGGTGGTGCCGTTGTTCAGCTCGGTGACGCCGGTGAAGGAGAAGGCCTCCTCGCCGGTGAGGCCGAGGGTCTCGGCGTTCTGGCCCTCGGGGAACTGGAGCGGCAGGACGCCCATGCCGATGAGGTTCGAGCGGTGGATGCGCTCGTAGGACTCGGCGATGACGGCCTTGACGCCGAGGAGCGCGGTGCCCTTGGCGGCCCAGTCGCGGGACGAGCCGGAGCCGTACTCCTTGCCCGCCAGGATCGCGAGCGGGGTGCCGGCCGCCTGGTAGTTCTGCGAGGCGTCGTAGATGAACGACACCGGACCGCCGTCCTGGGTGAAGTCGCGGGTGTAGCCGCCCTCGGTGCCCGGCGCGATCTGGTTGCGCAGGCGGATGTTGGCGAACGTACCGCGGATCATGACCTCGTGGTTACCACGGCGCGAGCCGTAGGAGTTGAAGTCACGGCGCTCGATGCCGTGCTCCGTGAGGTACTTGCCGGCCGGGGTGTCGGCCTTGATGGCGCCGGCCGGGGAGATGTGGTCGGTGGTGACCGAGTCGCCGAGCTTGGCCAGGACGCGGGCGCCGGTGATGTCCTCGACCGGGGACGGGTCCATCGCCATGCCCTCGAAGTACGGGGGCTTGCGCACGTAGGTGGACTCGGAGTCCCACTCGAAGGTGTTGCCGGTCGGGATGGGGAGCGCCTGCCACTGGGCGTCGCCCGCGAAGACGTCCTGGTAGGACTTGTTGAACATGTCCTCGCCGATGGCGTTCGCCACGACGTCGTTGACCTCGGCCTCGGTCGGCCAGATGTCGGCCAGGAAGACCGGCTTGCCGTCCTGGTCGATGCCCAGGGCGTCCTTGGTGATGTCGACCTTCATCGAACCGGCGATGGCGTACGCGACGACCAGCGGCGGGGACGCCAGGTAGTTCATCTTGACGTCGGGGTTGATGCGGCCCTCGAAGTTGCGGTTGCCGGAGAGGACCGACGTGACCGCGAGGTCGTTGTCGTTGACGGCCTTGGAGACCTCCTCCGGCAGCGGGCCGGAGTTGCCGATGCAGGTGGTGCAGCCGTAGCCGACGAGGTTGAAGCCGACCTTGTCGAGGTACGGGGTCAGACCCGCCTTGTCGAAGTAGTCGGTGACGACCTTCGAGCCCGGGGCGAGGGTCGTCTTGACCCACGGCTTGCGGGTCAGGCCCTTCTCGACGGCCTTCTTCGCCACGAGCGCGGCGGCGACCATGACGTAGGGGTTCGAGGTGTTGGTGCAGGAGGTGATCGCGGCGACGGTGACGGCGCCGTGGTCGATCTCGTACGTCGAGCCGTCGGGGGCCGTGACGGTGGTCGGCTTCGACGGGACGCCGTTGGAGACGGCCGGGGCGTCGGAGGCCGGGAAGGACTCCTTGCCCGCCTCCTCGTCGTCCGAGACGTAGTTGCGGACGTCGCGGGCGAACTGCTCCTTGGCGTTGGCCAGGACGATGCGGTCCTGCGGGCGCTTCGGGCCGGCGATGGAGGGGACGACCGTGGCGAGGTCGAGCTCCAGCTTCTCGGAGAAGTCGGGCTCGGCCTTCGGGTCCAGCCAGAGGCCCTGCTCCTTGGCGTACGCCTCGACGAGCGCGACCTGCTGCTCGTCACGGCCGGTCAGACGCAGGTACTTCAGCGTCTCGTCGTCGATCGGGAAGATCGCGGCGGTGGAGCCGAACTCCGGCGACATGTTGCCGATGGTGGCGCGGTTGGCGAGCGAGGTGGCGGCGACGCCCTCACCGTAGAACTCGACGAACTTGCCGACGACGCCGTGCTTGCGGAGCATCTCGGTGATGGTCAGCACGAGGTCGGTGGCGGTGGTGCCGGCCGGGAGCTCGCCGGTCAGCTTGAAGCCGACGACGCGCGGGATCAGCATGGAGACCGGCTGGCCGAGCATGGCCGCCTCGGCCTCGATGCCGCCGACGCCCCAGCCGAGCACACCGAGGCCGTTGACCATGGTGGTGTGCGAGTCGGTGCCGACGAGGGTGTCGGGGTACGCCTGGCCACCCCGGACCATGACCGTACGGGCCAGGTGCTCGATGTTCACCTGGTGGACGATGCCGGTGCCCGGGGGGACGACCTTGAACTCGTCGAAGGCGGTCTGGCCCCAGCGCAGGAACTGGTAGCGCTCCTTGTTGCGGCCGTACTCCAGCTCGACGTTCTGGCCGAAGGCCTCCTTCGTACCGAACTTGTCGGCGATGACGGAGTGGTCGATGACCAGCTCGGCCGGGGCCAGCGGGTTGATCTTCGCCGGGTCGCCGCCCAGCTCCTTGACGGCCTCACGCATGGTGGCGAGGTCCACGACACACGGGACGCCGGTGAAGTCCTGCATGATCACGCGGGCCGGCGTGAACTGGATCTCCTGGCTGGGCTGCGCCTGGGAGTCCCAGCCGCCGATGGCCCGGATGTGGTCGGCGGTGATGTTCGCGCCGTCCTCGGTACGGAGCAGGTTCTCCAGCAGGACCTTCAGGCTGTACGGGAGGCGCGCGGAGCCCTCTACCTTGTCCAGCTTGAAGATCTCGTACGACTCGTCGCCCACGCGCAGCGTGCTGCGGGCGTCGAAGCTGTTCGCCGACACGACAGTCTCCTTCTTCAATGTGCGCGTCTACCGCGCCGCGCCTCATTGGCAGCCGGCGCCGCGTTTTGCCACCTACGGCTCCGGCCATCCGCTAAGGTAAGGATTAGTTAGGTAACCCTTACTGGGCGGCGGCTGTGGTGCGCCTCGGCAGATATCTCGATGTCGAGATAACTCTAGTACATAGCCGCCGCGCGGTCATGCCCAGGTGCCCTGTGACCGCGCCGACACACGGACCGCTTGACGCGGCGCGCTCGATACGGCCACGGCCTGAGCGACGACCCTTGACCTTCCAGCCGGGTGGAAGGTCTACGGTCGGTGGCATGACCTCCCTGCGGATCTCCCAGCTCGCCGAGCGCAGCGGGGTGCCGGCCACGACCCTGCGGTTCTACGAGAGCGCGGGGCTGCTGTCCGCCGGCCGGACCCCCGC
Source organism: Streptomyces sp. S063 (assembly GCF_002832675.1). Lineage (NCBI taxonomy): Bacteria > Bacillati > Actinomycetota > Actinomycetes > Kitasatosporales > Streptomycetaceae > Streptomyces > Streptomyces sp. S063. Next base: position 6,260,206 of record NZ_CP021707.1, on the reverse strand, counting down.
CGGGTACCGGATGTACGCCGAGGACGCGATCGACCGCCTGGCGTTCATCGGCGCGGCCAAGCGTCTGGGTCTCGCGCCGGAGGAGATCGGCCGGCTGGTCGGAGTGTGGGAGGCCGGCGCCTGCCGCGAGGTGAAGGCCGGCCTGCGGCCCCGGATCTCCGCCCGGCTCGCCGAGGCCGAGGCCCGCGCCGCCGAGCCGGCGGCTTTCACCGCTTCCCTGCGCGGCGCCCTGACCCGCCTGGACGCACTGCCGGACCGGGCCGGCCGGTGCGACCCGGAGTGCGGCTTCCCGGCCCCGGGGCCGGGCGCGGGCCCGGGGCCTGCCCCGGACTCGGCCCCCGTCTCCAGCGGGGCTCGTGGTGGGCAGCGGGTCGATGTCGTCCTGTCGCCCGGAAGGCGGGCCGCCGGGCAGGAGGCGGAGCGGTGGCGCGCCGCGCCGGAGGCGTGCTCGCTGCCCGGCAGGGGACGGCAGGAGCGCACCGCGCGGTGGCGCGCGGCCGTCGACGGCGCGGCCCGGGCAGCCGTACCCGAAGGGCTGCGGTTGACCCTGCCCGTCGAGCAGGTCACGCGCATCGCCGAGCTGGCAGCCGCGGAGCAGGGGTGCTGCCCGTTCTTCGACTTCCGCCTCCACCTCGACGGCCCGAATCTGCACCTGGAGGTCCGCGCGCCCACCGACGGGGGTGCGCTGCTGACAGACCTCTTCGGCTCCACCGACTGACGCTGTCGCCCCGCCCTCCCCCGCCCCAGCCACCTCTCACCAGGAAGCCCTCCACCGTGCTCGTCGCCCGTTCCATCGCCCTGTTCGTCGTCGCCGCGCTGTTCGAGATCGGGGGAGCCTGGCTGGTCTGGCAAGGCATGCGGGAGCACAAGGGGTGGGTGTGGGTCGGCGCGGGTGTCATCGCGCTGGGGCTGTACGGCGTGGTCGCCACCTTCCAGAGCGACGACAACTTCGGCCGGATCCTCGCGGCGTACGGCGGCGTCTTCGTCGCCGGGTCGATCGCCTGGGGCATGGTCGCCGACGGTTACCGCCCGGACCGCTTCGACATCATCGGGGCCCTGGTCTGCCTGGCCGGCATGGCCGTGATCATGTACGCGCCGCGCGGCCACTGATCTGGGGGTCTCGCTCGGGGGCGATGACAACAGCCGACGCACCGCCCATCGTCTTCGTGCACGGGACTCGTTTCAGCGCGGGGCAGTGGAGCACGCGACTCGCCGCACTCCAAGAGGAGCCCCCGGTCGCCGCCGACGGCCTTCCGGGCCACGGAGTGCGCTCGGCGCAGCCCTGGAGTCCGCGCGCGGCGACGGAGGTCGTCGCCGCCGCGGTGGAGTCGCTCGGCGGCGGCCCGGCCGTGGTCGTGGGGCACTCGCTCGGCGGTTATGTCTCGCTGGAGTTCGCCCGAGCGTCCGGTCGCGCACGCGGCCGGCACCCTGCGCGCGGTCACCCCACGTCGGTGCCGAGGGCGCGATCGAGCGCCGCCCGGCCGGCGGGTCCCCAGGCCGGCTTGCCGCCGGGGAGCCCGCGGTCCCCGTTGTGGCCCATGAGCATGAGGAACAGGCTCTTCAGCGCGGCCAGTCCACGGGCGCGCCGGATCGTGGCCCCGTCCGCCCGCGCGTACGCGTCGAAGAACCGCGCGGCCCCGCCCCGGGGAAGGACGACCCAGGCGGCCGCGAGGTCCCACGACGGATCTCCGGCGAACAGGTCGCCGAAGTCGATCACGCCCGAGAGCGTCCCGTCGGACACGACGACGTTCGCGGGGTGGAGGTCACCGTGCACCCAGACCGGCGGGCCCTCCCACGCGGGGGCGGCGACCGCGTCGTCCCAGACGGCCCGGGCCCCGTCGCCTCTGCCGCCGAGGGCGACGGACCGCAAGAGGTGGTCGAAGCCTTCGGTGTACGCGCCCGGGTGAGCGCCCCGGTCCACCACACCCGGGGCCTCGGCGGGGGCCGCCGCATGGAGCGCCCTCAGGAAGTCCGCCAAGGTGTCCGCCGCGTGGTCGCCACGGCTGATCGAGGTGCGGTCCAGCGGATCGCCGGGGACCCACGTCATGATCGTCCACCGCTTCGGGAAGCGGGCGGACGGCTCCCCGACCCGTACCGGGCGCGGGACGGGGAGCGGCAGACGGGGAGCGAGGTGGGGCAGCCACCGGCACTCCTTGCGCTGAAGCTCCGGGGCGCGTTCCGTACGCGGCATGCGTACGGCCAACTCGTCGCCGAGGCGCCACTGCTGGTTGTCCCAGCCGCCCACGACCTCGCGGACGGCCAGCTCCGCGAGATCCGGATGCTGCTCCCGGAGCAGGTCATGGACCAGGTCCGCCGTGATCTCGATGCCGGCGGCAGTGCCGGAGTCCGCGTCGGTCATGCCGCGCCACGGTACCGGGCGGGCCCGGCCGGTCAGTCGAGGCAGAACTCGTTGCCCTCGACGTCCTGCATCACGAGGCAGGACTCGTTCTCCTCGTCGGCGAGGAGCAGGCGTACGCGCTTCGCGCCGAGCGGCAGGAGCCGCGCGCACTCGGCCTCCAGTGCGGCGAGGCGCTCCTCCCCGACGAGCCCGGTACCGACCCGCACATCGAGGTGCACGCGGTTCTTGACGGTCTTGCCCTCGGGCACACGCTGGAAGTACAGCCGCGGGCCCGCCCCCGTGGGGTCCTGACAGGCGAACCCCGCGTCCCGCTTCTCCGGCGGCAGGGAGAGAGCGTAATCGTCCCAACTGGCAAACCCCTCCGGCGTCGGCGGTACGACGTACCCCAACACCTCGCACCAGAAGTGGGCCACGCGCGTGGGCGACGCGCAGTCGAAGGTGATTTGGACCTGCCTGATCGACGTCATCGGGCCACCGTAGAGGAGCGCCCCCCCCCGACGAGCCTCCGGATTTCCTCGCTGTTTCCTCGCTGCCGGGCCACCACCCGGGTTGCTGTGGAAAAGGGGGGCGCTGGAAGGATGGCGCCGTCCAGTCCCGACACGCCCAGCCCGCAGGAGACGCAACCGTCGTGACCCGCACCAGCGCCGTTTCGCTGATCCGTTCCCGTACCCTCTCCGACGTCGCCGAGTACGCCTACGCGGCCACGGCACCCGCCGGGTCCCGGCTGATCTTCCTCGCCGGCGCGTGTCCGCTCGACGAGCACGGCGGGACCGTGGCCGTCGGCGACTACGCCGGCCAGGCGGCGCGGGCCGTGGCGAATCTGCGGACCGCGCTCGCCGACGCCGGCGCCTCGGTCGAGGACGTCATCAGCACCCGCGTCCTCGTGGCCTCGGCCCGGCAGGAGGATCTCGTGGCCGCCTGGCAGGTGGTCCGGGATGCCTTCGGCGACCACGATGTGCCCAGCACCCTGATGGGCGTCACCGTGCTCGGCTACGCCGACCAGCTCGTCGAGATCGAAGCGGTGGCCGCCGTCCTCGACGAGCCTCAGCCCGAAGGAGCGGCTTGCCCGCCGTCGGCGTAATGACAGGGTGAGACTCGCCGCCCCCTCAGCCTGAGCCGGTGAGCGATGCCCGAGCCGCCGCCGAAAAGGCCGACGAGAAGAGCGCGGACCGTCTGACGACCCTGTCCGACGGGATCTTCGCCATCGCGATGACCCTGCTGGTCCTGGACCTCCACGTCGAACCGGGGCTGTACAAGGACGAGTTCATTGATGCCGTGCGCCGCGCGCTGCCGGACCTCGGCGCGTACGTCCTGAGTTTCACGATCCTGGCGGGCTTCTGGCGCGACCACCGGCTGATCGTCCGTCTCGTCCCGCGCTTCGAGGGGGTGGCGCTGCGGTTCGCGCTGATGTGGCTGGGCGCCATCGCCCTCGTCCCGTTCCCGACGGCGCTGCTCTCCGAGTACGCCGCGCGCCCGCTGACCGTGGCCGTGTACGCGGGCATGGTCGCCGTCACGAACCTGCTGGAGCTGGCGATGTTCCTGACCGGCCGGAGGACGGAGCACGCGACGGAGGCCTCCCGCGGCGATGCGGGCCGGGCGGTCACCGCCGATCTGGCCTCGACCGCCGCGCTCTTCGCCGCGACCGCGCCGGTCGCCTACCTCGTCTCTCCCGTCGCGGCCATGTGGTGCTGGCTGGCGCTGGTCCCCATCAAGCTCACCCTCACCCGCCGGAAGCGGGCCACCGGCCGCCGGCACGGCCGGGCGAGCTGAGCGGGCCGGCGGGGCGGCCGGGCGAGTTGAGCGCGCAAGGGACGGCCCCTTCCCCGTACGGACGTACCGGCCTCGCCGTCTCCTCCCGGCCGGGCGACGATGGGGAGACCCGGCCGTGCGGAGCCGGTACAGGCCCGTCACTCGAACGGCACACCCCCACAGCATTCTCATCTCATATCTGAGATAGCCTGCCGACATGTCAGACGACTACCTCGTACGTATCGGCAAGCTCATCCGTGACGCCCGTCAGCATCGGGGCTGGACACAGACGCAGTTGGCCGAGGCTCTCGGCACGAGCCAGAGCGCCGTCAACCGCATCGAGCGCGGCAACCAGAACATCAGCCTTGAGATGATCGCCCGCATCGGCGAGGCCCTCGACAGCGAGATCGTGTCGCTCGGGTACGCCGGTCCCATGCATCTGCGGGTCGTCGGCGGCCGACGGCTCTCCGGGGCGATCGACGTCAAGACCAGCAAGAACGCCTGCGTGGCGCTGCTGTGCGCTTCGCTGCTCAACAAGGGGCGCACCGTCCTGCGCCGGGTGGCCCGGATCGAGGAGGTGTTCCGGCTCCTGGAGGTGCTCAACTCCATCGGAGTGCGCACCCGCTGGGTCAACGACGGTGTGGACCTGGAGATCGTGCCGCCCGCGCAGCTGGACCTGGCGGCGATCGACGCCGACGCCGCACGCCGGACCCGCTCGATCATCATGTTCCTGGGACCGCTGCTGCACCGGACGGAGCAGTTCACCCTGCCGTACGCGGGCGGCTGCGACCTGGGCACCCGCACGATCGAGCCGCACATGATCGCGCTGCGCCGCTTCGGCCTGGAGATCGCCGCGACGGAGGGCCTGTACCACGCGCAGGTCGACCGCACCGTCGCCCCGGACCGGCCCATCGTGCTGACCGAACGCGGTGACACGGTGACCGAGAACGCCCTGCTGGCCGCCGCCCGGCACGACGGCACGACGGTCATCCGCAACGCCTCGTCCAACTACATGGTCCAGGACCTGTGCTTCTTCCTGGAGGCCCTGGGCGTACGGGTCGACGGGGTCGGGACGACGACGCTCACCGTGCACGGGATCCCGCAGATCGACGTGGACGTGGACTACTCCCCCTCCGAGGACCCGGTCGAGGCGATGAGCCTGCTGGCAGCCGCCGTGGTCACCGAGTCCGAACTCACCATCCGCCGGGTGCCCATCGAGTTCCTGGAGATCGAGCTCGCCGTCCTGGAGGAGATGGGCGTCGACTGCGACCGCACCCCGGAGTACGCGGCCGACAACGCCCGCACCCGCCTGGTGGACCTCACCGTCCGGCCCTCCAAGCTGGAGGCGCCGATCGACAAGATCCACCCGATGCCGTTCCCCGGCCTCAACATCGACAACGTCCCGTTCTTCGCGGCGATCGCCGCCGCGGCGCACGGCCAGACCCTGATCCACGACTGGGTCTACGACAACCGCGCGATCTACCTCACCGACCTCAACCGCCTCGGCGGCCGCCTCCAACTCCTCGACCCCCACCGGGTCCTGGTCGAGGGCCCGACGCGCTGGCGCGCCGCCGAGATGATGTGCCCGCCCGCCCTGCGGCCCGCCGTGGTGGTGCTGCTGGCGATGATGGCGGCCGAAGGCACCTCCGTACTCCGCAACGTCTATGTGATCAACCGCGGTTACGAGGAACTGGCCGAGCGGCTGAACTCGGTGGGCGCACAGATCGAGATCTTCCGGGACATTTGAGATGAGGATGCCGCCGCGCCCTGTCTGACCCGCTACCGAGCGGGGCATGGAGGGGTGTGGCGGCATCTCTGGGACTCTGGGCCCGCGTGGGCTACGAGCCACGCTCCACAGGTTCTGCCGACCGGCTACGGCTACGGCTACGCGAAGATCGCGTCGATAGCGGCGCTGCCCCGTGCGCCCGCGTAGGTCCTCGGCCGCCGGTGTTCGGCTTCCACCGGCGTCTCTGTTGGAGTCGGGTCGTCCCAGGGCAGCGTGACCGGGATCGGCGCGAACTGCTCCGTGTGCTGCTGGAGGGCCCGCGCCACGCTGGATGGCAGCGGCACGTCCCGTACCTTGCGGCCCTTGGGGAGGGCGAAACACAGCCTCGCGCACCATCGTGACCCGCCGCCGGACGTGGACGACTTCCTTGACGAAGTCGATGTCCTCCTCCATGGAAAGCCCGAGCGCCTCCCCCTGCCGGAGCCCAAGGCCGACGCGCCGCTCGACGGACGGGCCCGACACGTCGATTGACCCGCGCTACCTGATCCGGAACAACCACCTCACGATCGGTCAGGAATGGCGGGCGATGCCGGTTCCGGTCCTTGCGACCGGGGGCCGGGCGGCGGACACGGATCCCGGTGCCGCCGAAGATACCGGTCTGCCCGGCCTGACCGAGTTGGCCGACAACGTCGGTCAGGCCCTCTGGCGCCTGCGGCCACGCCCTGGAGCCGATCCGGAGCCGCCCTGTGATGGAGCGCGGTGTGGCGAAGGGCCCGCTCTCGTCCTTCACCACGCGACAGCGTGAGGTGGGAAGGGCCCTCAGTCGCGGCCTGCGGGCGCCAGGCCCTGACCCTGCAGCCAGCGCAGGTGGGCCGGGAGGGTGGCTCCCTGGCCTCCCGCATGGTCGGCGAAGGGCCAGACCTTGATGGCCTTGGGGGCCGCGTAGCGGTGGTACGCCGCGTAGACGGTGGACGGTGGGCAGACCGGGTCCATCAACCCCGCGCTGAAGAGGGCGGGAGCCTGGGCGCGCCGTGCGAAGTGCACGCCGTCGAAGTAGCCGAGCGTGGCGAACGCGCGGTCGGGGGCGTCGCGGGTGTGGTGGCGCAGGTAGTCGACGACTTCGGTGTACGGCCCTTCGGTGGCTGTCTCCGCCCCTCGCCTGAAGTGGCACAGGAACGGCACGTCGGGCAGGGCTGCCGCGATGTCTCCGCCCGCCAGTCCCGCGACCGCGAGCGTGAGCCCGCCCCCCTGGCTGGCTCCTTGGACGATGATCCGGTCGGGGTCGACCCGAGGCAAGCACCGTGCGGCGTCGACGGCCCGCACGCAGTCGGTGATGAGGCGGCGGTAGTAGTGCTCACGCGGGTCCTGGATGCCACGGGTCATGAAGCCCCGCACCCATTGGGGGCCGCCGCTCTCGTCGCGGTCAGGAGTGTCGTGTCCCTGGCCGCGGCTGTCGACGACGAGATGGGCGTACCCGGCCGACGCATAGCCGAGGTGATCGGTGGGCAGGCCGCGGCCGCCGCTGTAGCCGATGTACGTGATCACGGTGGGCAGCTGGCCCCGGGCCCCGGCCGGGGTGATGAACCAGGCGGCAACGGTCTGGCCGCGCCAGCCGGGGAACCGTAGATCGTGGATGTCCACGGTGGACATCAGCGTGTCGAGGACAGGTGTGAGGCGCGGATCGCCTCCGGCGTCGCGGGACAGCGAGAGGCTCTCGTCCCAGAAGGCGTCGAAGTCGTCGGGCTCCGGTATCTCCTCGCGAAAAGAGTCCAGTTGATCCGGTCGGAGGTCGGCGAACGGCATGGGGCCTGCTCTTTCGGGGTGAGGCGTGGTCCGGGAGGCCCGATTCTCCCGCCTCCTCCGGCAGCCGCATGAACGCCGGAGGGGGCCGATCGGGCCTCCTGTACTACCACAGGTGGGGTGTTGGCAGGTTTCTCGCGCACGTACTGCCGCCGCACACCGTGCCGCCGGGGATGCCGCTGCCCTCCACGAGGCGAGCCCCTGGCACGTGCGGGACACGTGCCAGGGGCTCGATCGGATCAGCCCGCGTCGCGGGGATCGAACGACGTGGTGTCGACCGTCAGCGGCTCGGGGAATCCGCCGGCCACGGCGTCCCACCGGGTGAACTTGAAGTTGGTGCCCTCCCGGTCGCCGTCCGCGGGGGTGTCGTCGCCGTCATGGGTGATCAGCAGGCCCTGCGGGAACGCCGCGCCCAAGGGCACGTTGACGACCATGGAGCCGTCGGAGTGCTGGACGCCGTCGACGGCCGGGCCGCCGGTGACCGCGAAGGAACCGACGTAGGCGTTGCGGCCCTCCCGCTCGTACACCGCGAAGGTGTCGTCGCCCTGGCTGGAGGCGAGCACGTACCCGGCGCCGTCGGCCGCGTGGTAGACCGTGACGCCCTCAGCGTCGGCGCTCAGGTGCTTGCCGCCGTAGCCGGGGTCGTTCGCCGTGTCGAGGACGCACTCCTCGTCCGCCTCCTCGTCGTAGGTCCACGGCGTGCCGTACTCGCGGACCCGGTCGATCAGATCGGCGTCGTCGAACTCCTCGTCGTCGAGCTCGATGCGCCACAGGCCCACGGCCTCCTGCGCGGCGTAGAGGACGCCCTCCTCCTGGTCGAACGCCATGCCCTCGACCTGCGGACGCTCCCCGGGGTCGCCGCACGGGGCCCAGTCGGTTCCGTCGGGCAGCTCGAAGCTGCCGGGCAGCGAGAGCGTGTCCTCGGTCTCGTAACCGACCCTGCCACCGCGGTCCTTCAGTTGCAGCAGGCGCAGGCGGGTCTCCTCGCGCTGCGACACGACGACGTAGGCGTCGTCGTCATCGCTGAACGCGGTGAGCCCGTACGCCGTTCGCTGCTCTTCCACCTCGGACTCGCCGGAGGCGAAGACCGGCTTGACGTCCGGCGCGGTGACGTCCTTGAGCGGCGGCCTGCCCGCCGCCACAGCGGTGGGGTCGATGGCGAAGGCGCGGACGCGGTCGCGGCCCCGGTCGCTCACGAGCGCCAGGTCGGTCTTCTTCCCGCCGAGTTCGAAGCCGTAGATCACGTCCACGTTGTTGAAACGGCCGACCGCGCCCTCCTCGCTCGGCGCCGGGGGCGCGGCGATGTGCTGGATCCTCTTGCCGTCGAGACCGTATACATCGAGTCCGGCCTCCTTGAGAGTACCGATGACGATGCTGCGCCCGGGATGCTCCGGGTCGACCCAGACGGCCGGGTCGTCGGCGTCGGCGTTGCCGCCGGCCGGGTCGTCGTGCACGGCGGGCGTCTCGATGCCGGCGTTGACCAGCACCGGTCCGGAGGCGGGGGCCGGGCCCCCGGCCACCATGAGCAAGGTGGCGGCAAGGGCGGTAAAAGCGGTGGCGCTCACGATACTCCTCAGTAGGGGACAGCCGGTCGAAACCGTAGAAGCCGTGGTTGGAGACGACCGGAAGCAGAGATGAACAACAGCCGCCCCGTCAGTTCTCTTCGTTCATGGAAGCTCCGCCGGCCTCGGTCCAAAGCCGGAGCCGGGATCCGCTCGTGAGGGCGGCGGTCTGGAGCGCTCCAGGAGGCATGTCGCTCGGACGGCGCAGGCGGCCCGGGTACGACCGGGCCGCCGCCCGATGCAACGCGTCCGCGGCGAGGGCTTTCGGAAGCCGACGCTCACGGGGAGCGGTCCGGGGGCGGCGCCTGTCCGCCGTGGCCGGCAGGCGTGGCGCCGCTCCGGGGGCATGAACGATCAGCCGTCCGCCGAGCTGCCGCGGACCACGCAGGAGCGGTTGTTCTCCCAGCCCCAGCCGTCACCGTCGGGGTCCGAGGAACCGGACAGGCAGTAGGGGTAACCGTTCGGGGCCGTGCCGCCCTCACCGCTGCCCGGGTCCGCCGAGCTGCCGCGGACCACGCAGGAGCGGTTGTTCTCCCAACCCCAGCCGTCACCGTCGGGGTCCGAGGAACCGGACAGGCAGTAGGGGTAACCGTTCGGGGCCGTGCCGCCCCCGCCGCCGGGGACGTCACCGTAGACCGTCGCGGGCTCGGAAGTGGTCGAGATGCCGTTGGCCCCGGTGAGGAAGCGGCTGCCCCAACTGGTGGGCGCGTCCGCGTCGAAGCCGTTGACCATGTCGAGGTACTCGACTCCGCTCCCGTTCCCGCTCCAGGACCAGCCGATGTATCCCACCTTCAGCGACTGGGCGGTCGCCATGATGGCGTCCTCGTCCGGGTTGCCGTCGCTGTGCGCGTCGCCGAACTCACCCACCACGATGGGCAGTCCGTTGTTCACGAAGTGGTTGAGGTAGTCCCGCACCTCGGCAGCGGTGTCGTACACCCCGTACATGTGGATCGAGAAGATGGTGTTGCGGTCCGGGTCGGAGGCGAAGACGGCGGCGGCGTTGGTCCTCATGGTGTTGGACCAGTCCTGGCCCCAGTTGGGTGCGTCCACCATCAGCGCGTGGTGGAGGCCGGCGCCGCGGAGCTTGCCGATCGCGTTCTTGGTGGCCTCGGTCCAGGCGGTGTAGCCCGTGTTGCCGAAGGGCTCGTTGCCGATGTTGATGACGACGTAGTTCTCCTGTCCCTCCAGGGCGCTCCTGACGTCGACCCAGTAGTCCGCGGCCTGGTCCAGTGATGCGGCGGCACCGTCTTCTCCGTAGCCGGTCGTGTCGTGCACCTCCAGCACGCAGATCAGCTTGTTCGCCTTGCACTGGCCGATCAGGGAGGAGACTTCGGAGGCGCTGGTCCTGGTCCAGCGGTCCCCGCTGCCGAGGACGATCCGGACCGTGTTGGCGCCGGTGGCGGCGATGTCGGCGAGCGAGCCGGTCTCACCCGGGTACCAGACGTGGGCATGGTTCACGCCACGCATCACGAACTCGTTTCCGTTGGCCTCGTACACACGACCGTCGGTGACCCGCAGCCCCGTGGCGGCTGCCGCGCTGGTGGCCGTTCCGAAGACGGCCAGCACGGCACCGACCAGGCCGGCCACGGTCATGGCGACGACCGTGTACAGGGTGTTTCTCCGCGGAGGTTTCATGTCTCTCCTCAAGTGGGGGCTGCAACAGCCCTGGCGGTTGGTCCGGGAAGATCAACGGCAATCCGGGTACGGCTTGTCGAGCGGCTCGGCCGACAACTGCGCGTGCCGCACGGTCCGGGGACGGCCTCGGCGGGCGGGCGGCGTGCTACCTCCTGGACAACGTTGCCGTCGCCTGAACGGAGGGCGGGAATCGGATCGCGTGAGTGACGTTCGCCCGGTAACGCGTCGGCACCGATGAGCACCTGCGGACGGAAGCAGCCCCGGGGCCACTGAGTTGCGGAGCCCCGGTTTCCCGACAGAGGCCGGATGTCGCACCCATATGAGGCACCGAATGTTCCAGCCATGTCAATAGGCGTGTCGCAGAGGTTTCACCCCCCGTTCCGCGCAATTCGAGAACGCCGCGAGCATGCGCTCGGCCGACCGCACCGGAATTCGCCCCGCCCTCTCGGGACGGTCGTCGATAACAGGAGGTCGGCAACGCCCGGCCACCTTCCGCTCGGCGAAGAACCGCTTCGACGACAAGGAGACGGGCGTGGCTCCTCCCCCGCCGTCCGTGAGATTTTGCGAATCATTTACTTAACTAAACCAGTTTACTAGAAAACGTTGTCAGAAGCGGGCACAGTGGCGTTCCTGAGCGATGCACCCCCAGGAAAGGGCAGAACGTGACGGTGTACGGAGCACTCGACATCGGCGGTACCAAGATCGCAGGGGCGCTCCTCGACGGGAAGGGCCGTCTCCTCGCACGGGCGCAGCGCGCGACTCCGGCCGACCGGCCTGCCGCCGATCTGGCGGCGGCCGTGATGAAGGTGCTGGACGACCTGGCCGCGTTCCCGGCCTGGGACGAGCTGTCCTGCATGGGCATTGCCAGCGCGGGGCCCGTCGATACCGACGCGGGCACGGTCAGTCCTGTCAACATTCCTGGCTGGCGCGGCTTTCCGCTCATCGATCTTGTGCGCACACACCCTCGGCTGCCGCTAAGTGTCCTCCCTGTTCTCGTGGGGGACGCTGTCGCCATGACGGCGGCCGAGCACTGGCTCGGCGCCGCGCGCGGGTTCGACAACGCCCTCTGCATGGTGGTGTCCACCGGGGTCGGGGGCGGACTGGTCCTCGGCGGGAGAGTGCATGCCGGACGCACCGGCAATGCCGGGCACATCGGCCACATCACCGTCGACCACGAGGGCCCGCGCTGCGCGTGCGGGGCCCCGGGATGCGTGGAGAGTCTGGCGAGCGGAACGGCGATCGCCGCACACGCCCGCGCGCTCGGATGGACGGCTGAGCCCGGTTCGCCCTCGCACGCCGCCGCGGTCGCCGCGGCGGCCCGCGAAGGGGACGAGCGGGCTCTTGCCGCCTTCCGGAGATCGGCGCGAGCACTGGCCGCGGCGATCGCGGCGACGGCAGCACTGGTGGAGCTCGATCGGGTGGTCATCGGCGGCGGCGTGGCGCAGGCCGGCGACGTCCTGTTCTCCCCGCTCCGGCAGTACCTGGACGACTACGCCGTACTCGACTTCACCCGTGGGTTCTCCGTCGTCCCCGCCGGCCTCGCGCTGAACGCCGGTCTCATCGGAGCGGCTGCCACGGCCTCCGCCGAAACCGTGTCCCCCGCCGGGATACCGCACTGCTGACACCGTCGCGTGCCGCCCTCGGCGGCAGCCCCGGAAGGGAACACCCGTGGATCGACTCCTGAACACCATCCGTCCCTACTCCTGGGGCTCCACCACCGCGCTGTCCGAGCTGATGGGCACCGTCCCCGACGGCACGCCACAGGCTGAGCTGTGGATGGGGGCCCACCCGGCGGCCCCCTCGCGGCTGCTCCGTGCCCACGGCCCCGAGCCGCTCGACGCCCTCATCCGCTCACGGCCGGCCGCCGAGCTCGGAGAAGCGACGCTCCGCCGGTTCGGGCCACGCCTGCCTTTCCTCCTCAAGCTGCTGGCCGTCGAGTCACCGCTCTCCATCCAGGTGCATCCGGATCTGGCCCAGGCCGCCGTCGGACACAGGATCGAGAACGCACAGGGGGTCCCCCTCGACGCCCCCTACCGCAACTACCGGGACGACAACCACAAACCGGAAATGATCGTGGCGCTCAGCGGCTTCGAGGGCCTCTGTGGCTTCAAGCCACCCACGCACTGCGCCGACCTGCTCGCGGCCCTTCGGCTCCCCGAACTGGCCCCGCACGTCACAACGCTGCGCGAGGAGCCCGAAGAGCCCGCCCTGCGGGCCGTGTTCTCCGCCTTCCTCACCGCCCCCGCGACGCTGGTCGCCGCGGTGGCCGCTTCGGTGGCCCGCGAAGCGGAGACCGCGGAGGAGGACCGGCCCGCGTGGCAGGCGTACGACAGGGTCGCCCGGGCCCGTCCGGGCGACCCCGGGCTGCTCGCCGCCTTGATGCTCCAGCACGTGCGGCTGGCCCCGGGCGAAGGGATCTTCCTGGGAGCCGGCGTCCCCCATGCCTACCTGAGAGGGCTCGGCGTCGAGATCATGGCCTCGTCGGACAACGTCCTCAGATGCGGCCTCACCTCCAAGCACGTGGACACGGAGGAGCTGCTGCGCGTGGTGAGGGCCACCGCCTCGCCCGTACGAGTCCTGCGGCCCGCCGCGCGGGGGGCCGGAGCCGAGGAGGTCTACGCGGCCCCGGTCGACGACTTCCGGCTGTCGCGCGTCCGCCTCTCCGCCGGATCCTGCGCCGCTCTGGATGCGACAGCACCCCAGATCCTCGTCTGCACGAGCGGCAGCATCCGACTGAGCAGCGGCTCACGCGGCTCGTTGACCCTGAGGCCGGGTGAGTCCGCATACGCGCCGGCCGGGGATCAGGTGACTGTCCGAGGCGAGGGTGAGGTCTTCCGGGCGACGGTCGACGCGGGGCACGGGCACAGGCACAGGCGGAGAAAGTACGGATGATCCGCTATGTCCGCCGCTTCCATTGAACCGGTCTACCTCGCTCTCGGGCGGGCGGTCCATGGGCCCTCGAAGCCGTGCCCTGATATCGGCCTTTCCTGTCCGTTCCTCACGGGTCGTCGGTGAATTGGGACCCAGTGATTCGAGGAACGCGGAAAGCGCATTTCGGAATTCCCACGTTCTTTTTCTGTTGGCGTGATCAGTATGTCGGTGGTGTTGACCGCGAGGCAGGTCAGCCGCGGTCCGATCAGCGTCGGTGATCCGCGCCAAAGCGCCGGGGAGGGCCCTTCCTTGCGCCGGCACCAGCATTCCCTTCGGCCGGAGCTGTCGGGTTCAAGCCCGGGTCGCCTTTCCCCGTACCGGCTCGAAAGCGGCCGTCGCGGCGGCGGGCGGGCCGATGAGGAAGCGACGTCGAGTGCTCGGGTCCGCCCATGGGCGCACCCTCCCCCTCTCGTGCAGTGCCTCCACGGCCGAGGCGAGCCGGTAGCGGCAGCACTTCCCTCTTCCACCACAGCGGAACGACCTGACCCCGGTCGGCGATCCACGCCCGTGACTCGTCGGCCGTGGCGCCGGCCAACGGGCGTCGCGTGACGGCCGCGCTCGCCGAGGAGTACCTCCGCTCCGTGGTGGCCGCCCCGCACGGCCGAACGGTCACGCATCGCGAGCACCATGAGCCGACCACGCCCCAACCCGGGCCGGCACTAAGCCCCTTGGGTGGTGGCGGAACAGCCGTCGCTCGGATACCGGTGATGGCTCACTGCTGGGGCGCCGGTGCTGTGGATCCTCTCGGCGTGAGGGAGGGGGTGGGGACCTGGAGCGATTCGATGTGTGTGCCCTCGATCAGGGAGAAGAGGGTGCGGGTCACCTCCGCACCGAAGTGGTGGACGTCGTGGCTCATGGCCGACAGCGTGGGGTGGGTGATCCTGCACAGTTGGGAGTCGTCCCAGGCGAGCAGGGAGACGTCGTCCGGGACGACGAAGCCCATCTCCGCCGCGACGCCCGCGCCCGCGACCGCCATGATGTCGTTGTCGTAGATGATGGCCGTCGGGCGGTTCGCCCCCAGGAGGAGGGACCGTGTCGCGCGTGCGCCCTCCCTCTCGTCGAAGCCGGTCGCCGTCTGACGTCCCTCCTCCAGCCCCAACTCGCGCACGGTCGAGGCGAAAGCCGCTGCCCTGATCGCGCTGTGCCCGAACCGGGCCGGACCGCCCACCCGTGCCAGCCGCCGGTGGCCCAGAGCGGCAAGGTAGCGGACGGCCTCGGCTGTCGCCGTGGCATCGTCCGTCCATACCGCGGGAAAGGAACCGGTCAGCGACGGGTGCCCCACGGCCACCGCGGGCAGACCGATGGCCTGGAGCGCCGGAACCCGTGGATCGTCGTCCTCGAAGTCGACCAGAATGGCTCCGGCGATCGTCTGACTGCGCCACCAGGTCTTGTGCAGCTCGATCTCCTCTTCGACGTCGCGCACCAGCCTCAGCAGCAGCGAGCACGACCGGTCGGCCAGGACGCTCTCGATTCCGGAGATGAAGTCCATGTAGAACGGTTCGAGTCCCAGCAGCCGGGCGGGGCGGCACAGGGCCAGACCGACGATGTCGACTCGCTGGCTGGAGAGGCTGCGAGCTGTCTGGTTCGGCGCCCAGCCGAGATCCCGGGCGGCTTCGAAGATGCGCTCGCGCGTCGCTTCGGAGACACCCGGTTTACGGTTGAACGCGAGGGAAACCGCACCTTTGGAGACTCCGGCGCGGGCCGCGACGTCCTTGATGGTGATGCGGGCAGGGCTGTTCACTTCGTATCCGCGCAGAACAGGGCGGCCCGTACATCGTCCACCGTCACGCTGCCGCAGCCGTCGACGCGGATCCGGGTCCGCTCGCCGGGCAGCAGTGTGGTGAGGCCACGGTCGGCGCGGGCATCGGGGCCAAGCCTGTCGGCCTGGAGGAGGAGATCTCTGACAAGGGTATGCGCGTTCACCACGACGTCGACCTTACCGCCGTCGCCGGCGACCGGTTCCAGGATGACGTCGTAGTCGGGCCGTACGTAGGAGAACTCCTTGTCGGGGACCGGAAAGTACAGGGCGCGCAGACCGTCCGCGTCGGCCACGAGGAACTCCTTGGCGGAGTGCTTCTCGGGCACGAGTCCGGCCGCGGTCGAGAGGCGCAGGACGGAACGCGCGGCGACCACCACCTCCTGCGTGCTGCGGCCGAGAGGCGTCCCGTCCGCCTCCATGCGGCGCAGGTCCACCGCGGTGCGCCACTCGGCGGCGGACTGGTTGACGAGGGCGAGGACCAGCCCCTCCTCAGCGGGTTGCAGGGTCAGGAGCCGGTCGGCGTAGACACGGCGCAGCTCGTGGTGGAGCGGCTTGGGGCGGCCGTCCCCGTCGATCGCGGCCCAGGAGCTCACCGGCCAGCAGTCGTTGAGCTGCCAGACCACGGTGCCCGAGCAGGTGGGCCAGTGGGAGCGCCAGTGCTCGATGCCCGCGGCGACGGCTCGGGCCTGGACGACCTGCGTCAGGTAGTGCCAGCGGTCGAAGTTGCCGTCGGGGAGGGCGAAGTGACGCGCGACACCGCGGTTGAGCTTGTCGTTGCCCTCCTCGGCCTTCTGATGATGCAGCATCCCGGCGGAGTCGGGGGCCAGTACCCCGTCGGTGAGCGCACGGCGGAGCGTGGCCATGGCGGGCGGAGCCTGCCAGCCGAACTCGGCGACGAACCGGGGGACGTTCGCACGGTACTCGGCGTAGTCCTGGCGGTTCCAGACCTCCCAGGAGTGGTACGTACCGTGGTCGGGGTCGTTGGGGTGGTGGTCCCATGATCCGGACCACGGGCTGCCCGCGGTGTAGGGGCGGGTGGGGTCGAGTTCGGCGACCAGGCGGGGCAGCAGGCCCAGGTAGTAGCCCTCGCCCCAGGAGTCCCCCGCGAGACCGGGCTCCCAGTCCCAGTCGCGGAAGCCCCAGAGGTTCTCGTTGTTCCCGTTCCAGAGGACCAGGCTGGGGTGCGGCATGAGTCGGACAACGTTGTCACGGGCTTCGGCCTCGACCTCTCCCCGTAGCGGTTGCTCCTCCGGGTAGGCGGCGCAGGCGAAGAGGAAGTCCTGCCAGACCATCAGCCCGAGCTCGTCGCAGACGTCGTAGAACGCGTCGTCCTCGTAGATGCCGCCGCCCCAGATGCGCACGAGGTCGACGTTGGCTTCGACCGCCTGGCTCAGTCGGGTGCGGTAGCGCGCGGGGGACACCCGGGAGGGGAACACGTCGTCGGGGATCCAGTTGACGCCCCGGGCGAAAACGCGCTCTCCGTTCACGACGAGGGTGAAGCCGGAGCCCCGCGCGTCGGGCGCCCGGTCCAGTTCGATGGTGCGGAAGCCGATGCGCCGGTGCCAGGCGTCCAGTCGCCCGCCCTCGTCGGACAGGGTGACGTCGAGGTCGTACAGCGGCTGGCCCCCGTACCCGCGTGGCCACCAGAGCCGCGGCTCGTCGACCGTCAGGCGCAGTACGGCCGTCTCCCCCTCGAAGCGGACCTCCGCGTGCTCCCCGGCGACCGTGGCGCGCGCCAGCAGACTCCTGCCCGCGCCGGGGTCCGTGCGCTCCACCTGGAGCCGGATCTCCACGCTCCCCGTGCCTTCGTCGACGGTGACCAGCGGGTGTACGGCGGCGAGTCGCGCCGTCGACCAGTGCTCCAGCCGCACGGGGCGCCAGATGCCCGCGGTGACGAGCGTCGGTCCCCAGTCCCAGCCGAAGCTGGAGGCCATTTTGCGGATGTACTGGAACGGTTCGGGATAGACGTTGGGCCGGTCTCCCGTCACCGCCCGGACCGCTTCCGCCTCCTCGTAGGCGGAGGCGAAGTGCACCTCCAGTCGGCCGGCCACCCCGGTGACGTCGAACCTGTAGGAGCGGTGCATGTTGCGGGTGGTGCCGATCTCGCGGCCGTCGAACGTGATCCGTGCGGCGGTGTCCAAGCCGTCGAAGACCAAGTCGGTTCGCTCGTGCCCGCTGTCGTGCGCGACGTCGGCGACGTAGGACCACGCGCGCCGGCCCACCCAGGCCACCTCGATCTCATTGAGGTCGAGGAAGGGGTCCGGAATGATCCCTGCGGCCAGCAGATCGGTGTGGACACAGCCGGGGACCCGGGCCGGCAGCAGATCGTGGTCGTAGCGCAGGCTCCAGCCGTCGGTGAGCTGGGTGACGTCCTTCATGTGCGGCTCCAATCGCCCGAATTCGCGCGCTCTCAAATGGATGACGGCACACAACCTAACCTGCAGTTCGATCACTGTCCATAAACCGGTCTAGTCACGCACGCGTAACACGGGGCGAGCCCAGGAGCCGGATCCGCCCTGCAATCGCAACACAAGGTAACGATTGGACATCGTCACGGAAATGAGAGCTTTACCGGTTCACATCGCCCTGCCATAGTGCCAACATCCCACCGCGGACCCGAGCCGCCATCTAAGGAGTTGGGCACATGGGGAACACGAAGTCGCTTACGAGTGCGCTGCTGGCCGTCGCAGCGCTCGCCGTGACCGGTTGCAGCGGCGGCGGCGCTCCGTCGACCGAAACGGCCACGGCGCCCGCCGATCCGGGCAAGGCGACCGGCTCCATCACGGTCCTCACCCAGCGCACGGACCTGGTCCAGAGCGGGGCCATGGACGCCTACGCCTCGGAGTTCAACAAGGTCTACCCCAAGGTCAAGGTCAAGTTCGAGGGGCTGACCGACTACGAGGGCGAAGTCAAGATCCGGATGAACACGGAGAACTACGGGGACGTTCTCATGATCCCGGCCTCCGTCGCCAAGAACGACTATCCCAAGTTCTTCGCCCCGCTCGGCACGTCCATCAAAATGGCGGACAGGTACCGCTTCAGCGACAAGTCCGCCGTGGACAACAAGGTCTACGGCATCGCCCAGTTCGGCACCGCCAACGGCTTCGTCTACAACAAAGCCCTGTGGAAGAAGGCAGGCATCACCGCCTGGCCCACCACGCCGGACGAGTTCCTCGCCGGACTGGAGGCGATCAAGACCAAGACCGGCGCGACCCCGTACTACACCAACTTCAAGGACGGCTGGCCGCTGGTCCAGTGGACCACCAACATCGGTTCGGTCACCTGCGACGAGAACGCGACCAACAAGCTCGCCGGCCCCTCTTCCCCGTGGAAGCAGGGAAGCGAACTCCAGGTGATCGACACCCTGCTGCACGACATCGTCAAGAGGAAGCTGTCGGAGAAGGACCCCAGCACCACCAACTGGGAGGCTTCCAAAACCAAGCTCGCCAAGGGCGAGATCGGCTCCATGATGGCGGGCTCCTGGTCCATCACCCAGATGCAGGACGCCGCCGAGAAGGCGGGCAGGAATCCGGCCGACATCGGCTACATGCCCCTCCCGGTCCTGAAGGGCGACGGCCACTGCGCCACGCTCGTCTCCGACTACCAACAGGCCGTCAACGTCCACTCCGAGGACAAGGAGGCGGCCCGCGCATGGATCGACTGGTTCACCGAGAAGTCGGGTTACTCCGCCGAGGAAGGGGCCGTCCCCACCCTCAAGTCGGCCCCCATGCCCTCCACTCTCAAGGATTTCGTTGACAACGATGTCACCTTCACGGAGCGCTCGGAGACGGACACCGGCAAGGTCAACGACATCGACAACGCCGCCGAGATCGGACTCAACAAGCCCGACTACCGCCAGAAGCTGATCGACATCGCCCGCGGAGCGCAGAGGGGCAGCCTCGACGACTACTTCACCGAGCTGAACAAGCGGTGGGACGAGGCAGCGAAGTCCGTCGGGTCCTGAATCGGCGAGGGGGTTCCGGCCCAGGAAAGAGGCCGGGCCCCCTCCCCCGTACAAGGAATCGAGACGCGGATGACGAAAGGCCCGATATGACCAGAACGACCGAGGCGGGCGAGAAGACGCACCTCGCCGCACCCGCACGGCGCACGACGACCGCCGCCAGCCGCACCGGACCGTCACACCGGTCGCCGGGACAGCTGCTGCGCCGCGCGACGCCCTGGCTCTTCCTGGTGGCGCCGCTGGCCCTGCTGATCACGTTCACCTACGTCCCCGTGGCGAACATGATCTATTACAGCTTCACCGACTGGGACGGCATCAGCCCCGACCGCCACTTCACCGGGTCGGACAACTACGTCCAGATCTTCACCCGGCCCGAACTGTTCCGCGTCTTCTTCGTCAGCCTCTACTACCTGGCGGCATCCGGCCTACAGATCGCCGTCGCCCTGTACTTCGCCACGGTGCTCAGCTTCAACCTGCGGTTCCGCAACCTGTTCAAGGGCCTGCTCTTCTTCCCCTACCTCATCAACGGCGTGGCGATCGGATTCGTCTTCCTGTACTTCTTCCAGGACGGGGGCACGCTCGACTCGGTCCTGTCCTGGATGGGAGCGGAGACCGACCACGCGTGGCTGGGTGACCCCACCTCGGCCAACACCTCGCTCGCCGGCGTATCCGTCTGGCGCTTCACCGGTCTGAACTTCGTCCTGTTCCTCGGCGCCATCCAGTCGATCCCCGGCGAACTCTACGAAGCCGCGCAACTGGACGGCGCGACCCGTTGGCAGCAGTTCCGCCACATCATCGCCCCCAGCATCAAACCCATCCTCAGCCTGAGCATCATCCTGGCGGTCTCCGGCTCACTCGCCGTCTTCGAGATCCCGTACATCATGACCGGCGGCGCGACCGGGACGTCGACGTTCGTCATCCAGACGGTGAAGCTCGCGTTCCAGTTCAACAAGACCGGGCTCGCCTCCGCGGCGGCCGTCGTGCTCCTGCTGATCATTCTGCTGATCACCTGGGTCCAGCGCCGGCTCGTGCCCGACGACAAGGTGGACCTCGTATGACCACGGCCCAGCTGACCACCTCCCCCTCGCGTCGTTCCGTCCGGCTACGCGGCCGACTCGGGCAGACGCTCGTCTACCTCTCGCTCGTCATCGCCTCGCTGGTGGTGCTGCTCCCCCTCGCCGTCGTCCTCCTCACCTCGCTGAAGACATCCGAGGAGGCTGCCGAGAGCAACGCGCTGTCGCTCCCGAGCAACTGGCTGAACTTCGACAACTACGCGACCGCGTTCTCCGACGGTCATATGCTCACGGCCTTCGGGAACACGGCGTTCATCCTGCTGTTCTCGATCACCGGCACCGTGCTCATCGGTTCGATGACGGCATACGCCATCGACCGCTTCCACTTCCGGGCGAAGAAGCTCGTCATGGGCCTCTTCCTCATAGCCACCCTCGTTCCCGGGGTGACCACACAGGTCGCGACCTTCCAGGTCATCAACGGCTTCGGGCTGTTCGACACACGGTGGGCCCCGATCCTGCTCTACATGGGCACCGACATCGTCTCGATCTACATCTTCCTGCAGTTCATCCGCGGCATCCCGGTCTCCCTCGACGAAGCCGCGCGGCTGGACGGAGCCAACGCGTTCACCGTCTACCGCAAGATCATCCTGCCGCTGCTCAAGCCGGCGATCGCCACCGTCGTGATCATCAAGGGGATCACCGTCTACAACGACTTCTACATCCCCTTCCTCTACATGCCCTCCCAGGAGCTCGGCACGATCTCCACCGCCCTGTTCCGCTTCAAGGGCCCCTTCGGGGCCCACTGGGAGAACATCTCGGCGGGAGCCGTCCTGGTCATCGTTCCGACCCTGATCGCGTTCCTCTTCCTCCAGCGCTACATCTACAACGGCTTCGCCCAGGGCGCGACCAAATAGCAGGGGACCGGCCGGCGTTCTCGCCGGCATCCTCCCCGCGGCGGAGCCGGGAGCCCTACGAGGGCGGTGGCCCGCATGCATGCCGTGAACCAGGTGTGGGCGCGCCGAGGACAGGGTGTCGTCTCGGGGTGGCGCCGGGTTCCACCGCTC
Source organism: Streptomyces sp. S063 (assembly GCF_002832675.1). NCBI lineage: Bacteria > Bacillati > Actinomycetota > Actinomycetes > Kitasatosporales > Streptomycetaceae > Streptomyces > Streptomyces sp. S063. Next base: position 6,238,647 of record NZ_CP021707.1, on the reverse strand, counting down.
CGGTTCGCACTCGCGGGGGACGGGCGAAGGCCTCGGGACCACCGCGTCCAGGGCCTGTGCCCCATCCGGGCAGGTCGGGAGAGGTGAGCTTCTTCCGCGTCGCCGCTCCAGCGTGAGATTCGCCTGGGCGGTTGACGTCGAGCGGGTGGGGCTGCATCGAGACTGGCGGAGGACGCGCCGGGACTTCAGCCTCGCCGTCGGCCTCCGGGGTCAGGGCAGGTGCCGGAACCCCTGCGCGCGAGCCGGCCACGCCGGCAGCGTCGCGTCGGTGGGCGTCCGGCTGCGGGCCCCGATTTGGACGGAGCGCTGCTCTCGGTCGTGGTCTGCTGAGGCACGGTCATTCCTGACCGCGGACCACGGTGACGGGGCAGTGGGCGTGGTGCAGCAGGGCCTGGCTGACCGAGCCGAGCAGCAGACCGGTGAAACCACCGTGCCCGCGGGCGCCGACGACGACCAGCTGGGCGTCGCGGCTGGCGTCGATCAGGGCCGGGCGGATCCGGGCACGCTCCAGCCGCCGCTCCACCGTGACCTGGGGAAAGACCTTCTGCCAGGGCGCAAGCGTCTCGTCCAACAGGCGCTGCTCGGCCTCTCGGAGTCGTTCGACATCCACCACCATGGCGTTGAGAGGGTCGCCGGGGCCTTCGTAGGCGCGCTCGCTCCAGGTGTTCCAGACGTGAAGGGCCACCAGCGGCGCCCCGCGCAGAGCGGCCTCGGCGAACGCGAACTCCACCGCCGCGCCACCCGCGTCGGAGCCGTCGACGGCCAGCAGCACCGCTCCGGACGGCTCGCCGCGGCCTCGCACCACCATCAGCGGGCAACGGCCGTGGGCGGCCAGATGCACCGCCGTCGAGCCCACCAACAACCCCGAGAACCCACTCAGCCCCCGGCTGCCGACGACGGCCAAGGACGCCGACCTCGATTCGATCTCCATGACCTCCAACGCCTCCCCCGCCACCACCGACCGGGTCACGGTGACACCCGGTGCCGCCGCGTGGGCCCGGCCCTCGGCGTCGGCCAGCACTCCCCGGGCCATCGGCTCCAGACCCTGGTCGGCCCGGCTCCACGGCGGCCCGCCGGCCGGCCGATGCCCGGGCGCGTGGCCGAACGCGTGCACGATCCGCAGCGGGGCGCCCCGCAGGCGCGCCTCACGAGCCGCTACGTCGACCGCCTCAAGGCTGGAAGCGGAACCATCCACCCCGACGATCACCGGATCAGTCATTGCAGTCTCCCGTCCTGAGCGCCGCCGATGCGCGGCTCCTCGACCCTCATCCTTGTCGCACTCAACTCGTCGCGCCCAGGGACCAATGGGCCGCCTTCAGGACCATTCGGTCCTGATGGGGCCCCTGCCGCCGTCGCGGCCGAGCACTGTGCCCGGAACGCGCCGGCCGGCCCCGCGCCGGGACGTCTCAGTGCCGCGCGCCCGCCGCCCGCACCACCGCGACCGGGCAGTGGGCGTGGTGCAACACGGCCTGGCTGACCGAGCCCAGCAGCAGTCCGGCGAACCCGCCGCGTCCTCGCGCACCGACCACCATCAGCTGTGCGGAGCGGCTCGCGTCGATCAGCGCCTCGCGCGTTCGACCGTGCACCACCCGGCGCTCCACCACCACGTCCGGATACCGCGCCCGGCAGCCCGCGAGCGCCTCGGCCAGCAGCGTCTCCTCTTCCTCGGCGAGAGCGCCGGGCGGGTTGGCGTACGGAGCCGACGCGTCCGGCGGGGCAGGCAGCGGCGCGTTCCAGGTCGTCCAGGCGTGCACCGCCACCAGGGGGGCCTTCCGCCGGTCCGCCGTGGCGAAGGCGAATTCCACCGCCGATTCCCCCTCGGCCGAGCCGTCGACGCCCAGCACGACCGGGCCGTCCGCGACCGACTGCTCGCGGACCACCAGCACCGGACACCGCCCGTGTGCCACCAGGTGGACCGCCGTCGACCCCGCCAACAGCCCGACGAACCCGCCCAGCCCCCTGGCCCCCACCACGACCAGATCGGCCGCGCGGGACTCCGCCTCCAGGACGGTCAGCGGTTCACCGGTCACCACGGCATGGCTGACCTCGACATCCGGAGCCACCGCCCGCGCCCGCCCGGCCGCCTCGGCCACCAGCCCCCCGGCGGTCTCCCGGAGCCTGTCCTCGGACAGATCCATCGGCGGCGGCCCCAACGGCGAAGTGCCCCCGGGGAAAGGGCGCGGAAGCGTGTACGTCACCGGCCAGACCAGCGCGTGCACCACCCGCAGCCCGGCCCCACGCGCCCGCGCCTCCCGGGCCGCCGCCTCCACCGCGGCGAAACTCGACTCCGACCCGTCCACGCCCACGACCACCAGACCGCGCACCATGCCTCCTACGTCCCTTCCGCCTGACTTCGGTACGTCCCAGTCCACTCCCCACGTGCTCCTGCGGCCATGGGACGTGTGGGCCACTTTCGGGCCCGACCGTCCCGGCACGCTCGTCCGGCACGGCCGCTGCCTGCGTTCCCCCGGAGCCAGTGGCCGCAGGGGGCCCGTCCGGCCCCGCGCACAGGGCCCTTCGGGCCCTGCCGGCCCCGCGCGATGCGAGGAAGGGTGACCGGTGGGCCTCTCCCGCCGGGGCAGGCCGGCGCTTGAGCCGCCGTCCCCGTATGCCGAATACCCAGGGCACAGCGGTCGGGGCTCCGAGCCGCACGACCACGGCTTCACGACGAACGGGATGGGTACGGGTGGACGTCAACGAGGTTCTACTGCCGGGTGTGGGGCTGCTCTACGAGTTCGTCAATCTGGAAGGCGACAGAATCGGCGTGGTCGCACGGCGCTCGGGCGACTTCGAACTGGCGGTCTACGGAGAAGGGGACCCGGACCAGGCCCGGGCCGTGTTCCGGCTCACCGGTGAGGAGGCCGACGTCGTCGCCGAGATCCTGGGCGCGCCACGCATCGCCGAGCGGTTCGCGGATCTCACCAGAGAAGTACCCGGGCTCAGCGCCGGGCAGGTCGAGGTGCTCCCCGGCACTCCGTTCGTCGGCCGCCCGCTGGGAGAATCCAGGGCACGGACACGGACCGGCGCGTCGATCGTGGCGATCGTCCGCGGTGAGGAGGTCATCCCGTCCCCCGGGCCGGAGAAGGTCCTGAGCGCCGGGGACGTACTGGTGGTGATCGGGACCCGCGAGGGAATCGCCGCGGTGGAACAGCTCGTCCGGGGCTGAGCGGATGCACATCTCGGTCGCCCTGCTGCTGGAGCTGGGCATCATCCTGGTCTCGCTGAGTCTGCTCGGCACGCTGGCACGGCGTTTCGCGCTGTCCCCGGTCCCGCTGTATCTCCTGGCGGGCCTGGCGCTGGGCGAGGGAGGAGTCGCACCGGTCCCCGCAGCCGCCTCCTTCGTGGAGACCGGCGCGGGCATCGGCGTCGTCCTGCTGCTGCTGGTGCTCGGTCTCGAGTTCACCGTGCCGGAGTTCACGGTCAGTCTGCGCCGCCACCTGCCCTCGGCTTGGGTGGATCTCCTGTTGAACGCGACCCCCGGTGCGGTGGCGGGATGGCTGCTCGGGCTGGACGCCGGCGGCATCCTGGCGCTCGCCGGGGTGACCTACATCTCCTCCTCCGGCATCGTCGCCCGGCTCCTGGGCGACCTGCGGAGGATGAGCAACCGGGAGACCCCGGCCGTGCTGTCCGTGCTGGTGCTGGAGGACTTCGCGATGGCCGCGTACCTCCCGCTGCTCGTCGTCGTGGCCGCCGGCGGCACATGGCAGCAGGCCCTGCTGGGAGTGCTGCTCGCCCTGGGCGCCGTCGTGGCCGCGCTCACCCTGTCCTACTGGTGGGGGCATCATCTGGGGCGACTGCTGGCCCACCCGGACGCGGAGCAGCTCCTGCTGCGTGTCCTGGGCGTGACACTGGTCGTCGCGGCCCTCGCGGAGGCCGTTCACGTCTCGGCTGCGGTCGGCGCCTTCCTGGTCGGACTGTCACTCACGGGAGGCGCTGCCGACCGGGCACGGAAGGTGCTGAGCCCCCTGCGCGACCTGTTCGCCGCGGTGTTCTTCCTCGCCATCGGCCTGTCCATCCCACCGGACTCGCTGCTGCCGGTACTACCGGCCGCCCTGCTCCTGGCTGTGGTCACCGCGGCGACGAAGGTGGCGTCCGGTTGGTACGCGGCAGGCCGTGAAGGAGTGGGACGCCGGGGCCGCCTGCGTGCGGGGACCGCGCTCATCGCCCGGGGTGAGTTCTCCATCGTCATCATCGGACTCGTCGGCACCGGCCATGACCGGCTCGGCGCCCTCGTCGCCGCCTATGTCCTCCTGCTCGCCGTGGCCGGCCCCGTCATCACCCGCTTCACCGGACCGCGCCCCTCCGAAGCGACGCGCTCACCACGCCGCAGCACGCCCGTCGCGTGATACGGCGGACGCCGCACGGCACCGGTCGGGCGAGCCGGGCGCGGCGAAACGGCTTCGCGCGGAGCAGCACCTCGCCAGGTGAGCGACACGGCATCGGGCAGGGTGGCGGGGCCCGGGTGCGGTCGCGAAGACGTCCCGTCCGTACGCCCGTCCACCCGGAGCCCCCGCCCTCACTCCACCTCGGGCACGACCACGACGGGGCAGCCGGAGTGGTGCAGGACCGTGTGGGCGACCCGTCCGAGACGGGGCCCCGGGCGGCCGGGACACCGTCGGCCGACGATGAGGAGGCCGGCGTCCCGGGAGGCGGCCAGGAGGACCCTGCGGGCGGGGCCCTCCACCGTGCGCCGCCGCAGTCGAACCTCCTCAGGAGCGTCGGCGAGGGCGGCCTCCAGTTCCTTGGCCGCCCGCTCCTCGTACAGGCGCTCGGGCTCACCCGTGAGCAGGGGGTGGTCGACGGTCTCGTGCAGGGGACACCGCCATGCCCGTACCGCTTCCAACGGGACCCCCCGCCGCTTCGCCTCCTCGCAGGCGAAGCGCACGGCCGCTGTCGGCCCGTCGGCCGCTCCGACGACGATGTGATCCCGGCCCCCGCCGACAGCGCGGTTGCTGTGGTTGCCGCGGATCACGACGACCGGGCAGTCGGCTTGCGCGGCCACCGTCAGGCTGACGGAGCCCAGAAGCAGATCGGCGAGACCGCTGCGTCCACGGCTGCCCACGACCACGGCGGAAGCGCCGCGGGCTTCGCGTACGAGGGCGCGCTCAGGCTCCTCCAGCATGTCGGCAGTCGTCACCGGCAGCTCGGCATGATGGCGCAGCGCCCGCTGGGCCGCGGCCGCGAGGATGTCCTCCGCGGCCACCCGCCCCGACGAGCCGCCGACTTCTCGCGCGAGTGCGGGTCCCTCGTAGCGCTCCCACAGGGAGGCGTACACGATCCGCAGGGGCGCCCGGCGCAGGGCGGCCTCGTCGGCCGCCCAGTCGACGGCCCGCAGGCTCGGCTCGGAGCCGTCGACACCGACGACCAGGGGCTGGTTCATCGTTCTCGGCCTCCCGCGCCGAGGTCGAAGACGATGCGGGCCTTGACCTGGCCGTGCAGGACCTCGTCGATCGATTCGTTGACGGCGGTGAGCGGGCGGGTCTCCTGGATCACTCTCGTCCGGCCGGCCACGTGGAGCTGGAAGACCTCCGCGAGGTCTTGGCGGGTCCCGACGATGGAGCCGATCACCGAAGTGCCGTTGAGCACGGTGTCGAAGATGGGCACCTGGATGGTGCCGTGTGCGGGCAGGGCCACCATGACGAGCTTCCCGCCACGCCGCAGGCCGGAGTTGACGGCCTCGAAGGCAGCCGGGCTGACGGCGAGAGCGAGGGCGGCGTGGGCGCCGCCGTGCCGCTTGAGCTCCGCCGCGACGTCCTGGGTACGGGCGTCGATGAGGATGTCCGCGCCCAGTTCCCGGGCGAGGCCGAGCTTCTCGTCGGTGACGTCGATGGCGGCGACGGTGGCACCGGCGATCTTCGCGTACTGCACCGCCAGGTGGCCGAGACCGCCCACCCCGGAGATGGCGACGAGCTGTGCGGGCCGGACCCCGGCGACCTTCAGGGCCTTGTAGGTGGTGACGCCCGCACAGGTCAGCGGAGCCGCGTCGACGGCGCTGACGCCCTCCGGCACCGGCTGGGCGAAGTCGGCCCGGGCCAGCATCTTCTCGGCGTATCCGCCGTCGCAGCCGTAACCGGTGTTGACCTGGCTCTCGCACAGCGTCTCCCACCCCGACAGGCAGTGCTCGCACCGTCCGCAGGCGCTGCCGAGCCACGGCACGGCGACCCGTTGGCCGACGGAGAGATGGGTGACGCCCTCGCCGAGCTTCTCCACGAGGCCGACACCTTCGTGGCCGGGCACGAACGGCGGGGTGGGTTTGACGGGCCAGTCACCGTGCGCGGCGTGGATGTCGGTGTGGCACAGCCCGGACGCCTCGACGCGGACGCGGACCTGTCCGGGGCCGGGCTCGGGGTCGGGGCGTTCCTCGATGACCAGGGGCTGACCGAATTCTCGTACGACCGCTGCCTTCATGATGTCCTCGTTCTTCTGTGTCCGGATGCGCGTCAGTCGTGTGCGACGACGGCGACGGGAGCGGTGGAGTGGTGGAGCACCGCGTGGGTGACGGAACCGATGTGGGGGCCGAAGGGGTTACGGCGTACACGCCGGCCCACGACGACGAGGGAGGCGTCACGGGACGCGTCGATCAGGAGAGCGGCGGCACTGCCCGGGCGGGACACCTCGACGACCTCGACGTCGGGGTACTTCTTCCGCCACGGACGCAGGGTCTCGGCGAGTGCGTCGGCTCTCCGGCGGGAGAATTCCTCGTGGTGCTCGAAACCCGGACCGACGGTGTACACGGCGTACGGCCACGAGTCCCAGGCCCGGACCGCGTACAAGGGGGCCTCGCGGCGCTTCGCCTCCTCGAAGGCGAAGGCGATGGCGGCGTCCTCGGGGCTGCCGAGGCCCAGGACGACGGGCCGGAACGCGGTGTCGGCGGACGGAAGGCCGGCAGGGTCCATGACGTGCTCGTCGGTGGCCTGTTCCCCGGCGCGCACCAGGACCACGGGTACCTCGGTCCGGGCGATCACGGCCTGTCCGACAGAGCCCACGAGGAAACCCGAGAGTCCGCTCAGCGCCCGGGACCCCAGGACCAGCAGCTCGGCATCGCGGGCGGCTTCCACGAGGGCCTCGACCGGCGCCCCGGTACGCTGCTCGGTGCTCACCCCGACCCCTGGGTGGCGCAGTCTCAGCCCTTCGGCGGCCTCGCGCGGGACACGCTCGGTCCAGTGCTGGTGGGTCTCCGCCCCGAGGAGCGGGGCCTGGGCCATGGGTTCCGGCACCGGCATGCACACGTGGAGGAGCCGTACCGGCAGGTCGCGCAGCTTCGCCTCGCGCGCCGCCCATTCCGCGGCGGCTCTGCTCTCGGCCGATCCGTCGAGTCCGACGGTGATCGTGCGGGTCATGATGGTCTCCTCCGGTGTCGGGTGCTCTGGTTCCAGCGTCGCGCGCGGCAGGTTCCGGCGTCAGGTGCCGCTGGTCCCCCGCACGGGCCGACAGGCCCCATCGGTGCGGGTGTGCGGCGGTCCACCGGGGTTCCCGGCCTCCGTCTTCCGTCGCCTCGGACGGCCGGAAGCCGACGGCCACCACCGCGCCGGGCCGAGCGTCACCGGGCGGGTGCCCCTCGGCCCGGCGCGAGCAAGCGGCCGGCCCAGGCCGTTCCGGTCGGCGCGGGAGAGAAGGCATCGCACGCGCCTTCGTCCGTACGGCGGGGGTGCGGGCGGCGGTCCTACCCGGGGGACAGTCGTGAGGCACGACCGCCACGGGGGCTGTGGCGTGGTGCAGGACGGCGTGGGTGACCGGGCCCAGACGTCGCAGGCCCGCCTCGTGACTGCGCCGTCCGACGACCACGAGGCCGGCACCGGGGCTGCTGGACAGCAGGACCTCGGAGGCAGAGCCGGTCTCGACCTGCTCGACGACGCCGACCTGCGGATACTTGTCGCGCCACGGCTTGAGGGTTTCGGCCAGGAGCTCTCTGGTGATCTGCTCCAGACCGTTCGCCACTTCGACCGGATACAGCGACCCCGGGCTCCAGGCGAGGGTCGTCGGGACGCTCCAGACGTGTACGGCACGCAGGGTCGCTCCGCGTTCGGCCGCGGCGGAGAAGGCGAATTCCAGGACCGCGTCACCGATCTGCCCGGGATCCACGCCGACCACCACTTCCTGAGCCCGCCGCGGCGTGCCGGAATGCGGCTTCCCGACCATGACGACCGGCCCGGCCGCATGGCGCAGCACCTTCATCGAGATGGAACCGATCAGGTAGCCGGTCAGGGTGCCGTAGCCGCGAGATCCGAGCACCAGCATGTCGGCGCGTGCGGCTTCGGCCAGGAGAGTGGGCACCGGGTCGTCGACGATCAGCTCCGTCGTGACGTCGAGGGCCGGATGCTCCCTCGCCACGCGGGCCCGGGCCTCGTCGAGCATGGTGCGCACCCAGCGCTCCTCGGCGGCCCTGTCTCCGACGTACACCACGTCGGTGGGGCGCCAGACCCAGGCGTGCACCAGTCGCAGGGCCGATCCCCGGCGCTCCGCCTCCTGGGCCGCCCAGTCCGCCGCCGCCGAAGCGTGGTCGGTCCCGTCCAGTCCTGCGGTGATGGTGCCGGACATGTTGCCTCCTGATGCTGCCGCTGGGGAAAGACCCCGGCGGACGGGGTGACGTGATGGTGTGAGCCTCACACGGGGGCGGCCGAGGGCGCTGGGGCCGATCGTCCCTGGTGTCGGTCTGAGCGGCCCTGATCGTGCTGCCCGACGCGGCCTCGAACCGGCGTCGGGCCGGGGTGCCGGAAGGGCCGCCCCGGGGGGTGTGCCGTGTAAGCGCGGCGGCATGCCCCGGCGGTCTTCGCCGTCGGCGTCGAGCCGACCGCACGTGCTCACGGGTGAGGGGCCGCTGCCACCACCGGTGCGGCGGCGTGGTGCAGCACCGCGTGCGGGACGAACTCGTGCCGGACGACGATGCCGGACAGGCGCGGACGAGAGGCCGGTGGCCGCCGTGGCGGCAGGCGTGTCCGCACGTCAGTCGTGAGCGACGACGGCGACCGGCGCGACGGCGTGGTGCATGACCGCGTGGGTGACGGCTCCGATGTGTGCGCCGAAAGAGCTGCGGCGCACACGCCGGCCCACGACGACGAGGGAGGCGTCGTGTGAGGCGTCGATCAGAAGGCCGGCGGGACTTCCGAGCCGGGAGACCTCGGCCACCTCCACGTCCGGATACTTCTCCCTCCACGGCAGGAGCACGTCGGTGAGTGCCATGGTCCGCTCCCGGACGATGTCCTCGCGGAGGTCCACCCCGGCGGCCAGGCTGTACGCGTAGGAGGAGGGGAGGTTCCAGCCCGTGGCGACGGTCAGCGTGGCATCGCGACGTCCCGCCTCCTCGAACGCGAAGGTGATCAGCGCGTCGTCGGGGCTGTCGGTGTCCAGGCCCAGGACCACGGGCCGGAAACCGGTAGCGGTGGACGGAAGCCCGTCGGGGACCTGGACGTGCTCGTCGGCGGCCCGTCGCCCGGCGCGCACCAGGACCACGGGCACCTCGGCCCGGGCGACCACCGACTGGCCGACCGACCCGACCAGGAAGCCTGTGAGCCCACTCAGGGCGCGGGATCCCAGTACCAGCAGTTCCGAGTCGTGCGCGGCGTCGAGCAGAACCTCGGCCGGAACTCCTGTCCGCTGCTCGGTGGCCATCTGTACGCCAGGGTGACGCAGCTTCAGTTCCTGGGCGGCATCCCGGGGAATGCGCTCGGTCCAGTGCTGGTGCGTCCGGGTGCCGAGCGGCGGGGCCTCGGCCATGGCATCCGGGACCGGATGCCACACGTGCAGCATCCGTACCGGCTGCTTCCGCAGCGCCGCTTCGCGGGCCGCCCAGTCGGCTGCTGCCCGGCTTTCGGGCGAGCCGTCGAGTCCTACGGTGATCGAGCGGGTCATACCGCCCACCTCCTGTGTCCTTCGGTCTGTTCTCGGCATGTCGTGCGGCGGTGGCGCGGGCGGGGGCCGCTGGTCCCGGAAGAGCGCCGACGGCCCCTGTCGACGGGCTGATGGGGCGGGCCTGTCAACGGCCCCGCCCCACCGGCCGTGTTCAGCGCAGCCACTCGTGGTCACGGACGACCGGGAGCCCGGCCCACAACCGCCCCAGACCGAACACGCCGCCTGCCGGGACAGCGGCCAGAGCGATCAACAGCACCGCGTAGACCAGGTGATAGTCGGCGAACGGGTTCGTCGACATGCTCGCCGACCCGTCCGACAGGTGCTGCGCGGGCGGCCACTCCGCCACCCACATCAACGCCATCATCAGCGTTCCCGCGAGCGCCGCCGGCCGCAGCGCCACCCCGGCCGTCAGAGCCACCCCGATCCCGAGCAGCCCCAGCATGAACAGCCAGTCCGCCCAGGCCGCGCCGGCCCACGCGTGGAACGTCGACTCCATGGGACCGACAGCGACATGACCGAGGAATCCCTCGGTGGGCGAAGCACCGTCGATCCAGCCCTTGCCGGAGGCGGTGGCGTAGCCGAGGCCGAACGTCTTGTCGAGGAAGGCCCACAGAAAGATGAAACCCATCAACACACGGGCCGAGGCGAGCACATACGCCTGCGCGGTACGCGTGCCGGCTCCCACCGACACGTCCGCCTCCGGTCCGGTGGCGGCCTGCGTCCTGCGCGACGACGGCAGGTGGAAAAGTGAGCGGCGGTGAGCGGGCTGGTGGATGGCCATGACGATGGTCCTCTCAACACGGTCCGAGTGGTTCCTGCACCGCTTACTCTTGCGGCTCGCGCCACCGCGCACCTGGTGCCGAAGGTCTGCGATGGAGGGCTGAACGTCCCCTGAATGGCGGGACGTTCGGGGCCATGGGGCGAATGGACCGGACCGGTGGCGGGCCGGCCCCGCCAGGTGCTCACGCACGCGCGGCCTCGGGCCGGGACCCCGGACAGGGGCTTCCCCGGCCCCGCCGGCCCGGACCCGGGCGAGAAGGAGCGCCGATGGGCCGCGTCATGCTCGGCACCACGTTTCGGGAACGACCGGCCCGGGCCGCCGGGGCCGTGCCGTCCTTGAACCACAGCCTGCCGTGGTGCTGATGCCCCCTCACCGAGGGGCGCACCACCCCCTGCCGGGACCGCCGGGGACCGAACGGTGCCGGATGCTGCGGAGGGACGGGAGAGCCGCGACGGGACGAACGCCGACCGGGCCGCCCGGCACTGGGCCGAACTACCGCTCGGCAGCTGAGCCGTGCGTCACGAGACGGGCGGGGCGCTCTCCGCGGTGTCCGAGGACTGCCCCAGGGGTGCGTGCCACACGAGCCGCGCCCCCTTTCCTCCCGGGCTCTCCAGCACCATGTCGCCGCCGAGTGTCCGCGCGCGTTCCGCCATGTTGGCCAGGCCGCTGCGGCGGCCTCCGGCGGGGATGCCGACGCCGTTGTCCGTGACCGTCAGGCGGACCTGCTTGCCGTCGGTCTCCAGCACCACATCCGCGCGGTCGGCGCGGGCGTGCCGGGCGATGTTGGACAGGGACTCGGTGAGGACGGCCATGACGTGGTCCGCGGTCCGACCGGGCACGTGCGTGTCGAGCAGGCCCTCCATACGGACGCTGGGGGCGAATCCCAGAAGGGGAGCTGCCTCACCGATGGCGCGTACCGCGCGGGCGCGCAGGCCGGGCGCCGCGTCGTCGTCGCGGGAGCGCAGGCCGAAGATCGTCGATCTGATGATCTTGATGGTTTCGTCGAGGTCGTCCACCGCCCGCAGGATCCGCTCGGAGGCCACGTCGTCCTGGACGCGCCGCCCGGCGCTCTGCAGCGTCATACCGGTGGCGAAGAGCCGTTGGATGGCCAGGTCGTGCAGGTCGCGTGCGATCCGGTCGCGGTCCTCCAGCAGCGTGATCTGCTCGGCGTCCTGGCGGCGTTCCGCCAGCTCCATCGCGACGGCGGCCTGCGCGGCGAAGACCTGGAGGGGCTCGGTCTCCTTCTCGGTGAACTCCCTGCCGCCCGTCCGGCGGACCAGCAGGACCACCCCCTTGGCCTCGTCGCCCGTGCCGATCGGCACGGCGACGGCCGGTCCCGGCCCGTCGAAGCCCGGCGGGCCCACCGAGAGCCGGCGCTCAGGTGATCCGTCGGCCGTGCCGGCAGGGGCCCGGTGAACGAACGCCTGCCCGATGAGCGTGCCTTCCACGGGCAGGACGACCCCCCGCCACGCATCGGCGTCCTGTCCTATCGCCAGTTCCACGGCGAGGGTGTTCGTCCCGCGTACCGGGGTGGCCACCACGCTCAGGACCGACGTGGTGATCTCCCTGGCCCGTTCCGCGATCAGCGGCAGGACACCCGCCTGGTCGGCACCGGACATCAGGGTGTGGGCGATCTCCGCGTTCGCCTGCAGCCAGCGCTCACGCAGCCGTGACTCCTCGTAGAGGCGGGCGTTGTCGATCGCCACGCCGGCCGCCACGGCCAGCGTGGCGAGTACCGACTCGTCGTCCTCGTCGAACTGCTGCCCGCCGCGCTTCTCCGTCAGGTACAGGTTGCCGAAGACGTGGTCACGTACCCGGATGGGGACGCCCAGGAAGGTGTTCATCGGCGGGTGGTGGGCCGGGAAGCCGTAGGACGCCGGGTGCTCGGAGAGCTTGGGCAGACGCAAGGGCTCGGGGTGGCGGATCAGCTCGCCCAGGATGCCGTGACCCTCCGGGTAGGAACCGATCCTCGCGATCTGTTCCTCGCCCACACCCACCGTGTGGAAAGCCGACAGCCGTGTGCCGTCCGGGCCGATCACGCCGAGCGCGGCGTACTCGGCGTCGACCAGGGCCGCCGCGGCCTCGACGATGCTGCGCAGCGCCTGCTCCAGGTCCAGCTCACGACCGACCGACAGCACGGCCTCCAGCAGGCTGTGCACCCGGTCCCGGGTGCCGCGCGCCGCGTCCAGCCGGGCCTGCAGCTCCTCCAGCAACTCGTCCAGCCGCAGTTGCGGCAGTCGCACCCGTGCCTCGCCGGAACCTTTGGCGCTCTCCACCCGCTGCTCCTCCAACGCCACACCGCCTGTCGGCGACCCGTCCCGTGCATCACCACAGTAACGGTTCGAACAGGGGCGGGACGAGGGACCGACGCAGCCGTGCGGAGGCGCCGGGCGGGCCGTGGCCTTCAGCGTCCGTCGGGTCGCATACGGTCGCGGGCCTGGGTGGCGATGACCGCGGCCTGGATGCGGCGTTCCACTCCGAGCTTGGCGAGCAGGCGGGAGATGTGGTTCTTCACCGTCTTCTCCGCGAGGTACAGCCGCTGCCCGATCTGCCGGTTGGTCAGCCCTTCACCGATCAGGTCGAGGATCTCACGCTCGCGGTCGGTCAGGCCCGGAAGCATCTCCGGCTCCTCGGCCGGCTGCTGTCCGCTCCGCAGACGTGCCATGAGCTTGGTGGTGGCGCTCGCGTCCAGCAGCGACTGCCCACGGGCCACCGTCCGCACGGCCGTGACCAGGTCCGATCCCTGGATCTGCTTCAGGACGTAACCGGCGGCTCCCGCCATGATCGAGTCCAGCAGCGCCTCCTCGTCGTCGAAGGAGGTCAGCATCAGACAGGCCAGTTCCGGCATCGCCGAGCGCAGTTCACGGCAGACGGTCACCCCGTCGCCATCGGGCAGACGCACGTCGAGGACGGCCACGTCGGGCCGCAGGGCGGGGACCCGCACCAATGCCTGCTCCGCGGTCGCGGCCTCCCCGATGACCGTGATTCCCGGTTCGTCCTCCAGCAGGTCGTGCACCCCTCGCCGGACCACCTCGTGATCATCCAGGAGGAACACCCTGATCGGGCTTCCCATGCTGCCGTCCTGCTCGCTGTGCGCCATCGACCGCTCCTCGTACGCCTCGTCCTGTGCCGGCATCATCACCTTGCCGGACGGCCCGGGACCAGGGCCGGTCGGCCCCACTTTCGGCCGTGTCAATGAGCCACGAGCCCATGCTCGCGGAACTGCCCCCGTACCCGGTCCACCAGCGCCGGGTCGGGAACCGGCGTGTCGCGCAGCGGAAAGGGGACGCCCAGTGCGTCGTACTTGGCGGTGCCGAGCTTGTGGAACGGCAGGACGTCGACCCGCTCCACGCAGCCGAGGCCGGAGAGGAACGCGGCGAGTCCGTCGACGGCGATCTCGTCGTCGGTCCAGCCGGGCACCAGGACGTACCTGATCCACACACGCTTGCCCAGGGTATCCAGACGGGTCACGAAGCTGAGGGTGGGAGCGAGTGCCCCGCCGGTCAGCTTCCTGTAGGTGGTGATGTCGAAGGACTTGATGTCGAGGAGCACCAGGTCGGTGTCGGCGAGGAGTTCGTCCGAGGCTCGGGCCCCCAGGAGGCCCGAGGTGTCGAGGGCGGTGTGCAGACCGGCCTGCTTGCAGCGGCGCAGGACCGCCGCGGTGAAGGTCGACTGGAGCAGAGGTTCACCACCGGTGACGGTGACCCCTCCCCCCGCCGTGGTGACAAAGCCCTCGTACTTGCCGACCTCGGCCATCACCTCGTCGACGGTGGCCTCCCGCCCGTCGCGCATGTGCCAGGTGTCGGGATTGGCGCAGTACAGGCAGCGCAACGGGCAGCCGCTCAGGAAGAGCACGAACCGGGTCCCGGGACCGTCCACGCCGGTGGACAGGTCCCAGGAGTGGATCCGGCCTGTCGTCACGGCGCTCACAGTGCGCCGTGGAAGGTGCGGCTGACCACGTCGAGCTGCTGCTCACGGGTCAGGCGGACGAAGTTCACCGCGTAGCCGGAGACTCTGATGGTCAGCTCGGGGTAGTTCTCCGGGTGCTCCATGGCGTCCTCCAGCACGGCCCGGTTCAACACGTTGACGTTCATGTGGAAGCCGCCCGCGGATACGTAGGCGTCGAGGATGCCGACCAGGTGACCGGCGCGTTCCCCCGGGACGTGCCCGAGCCCTTCCGGGGTGATCGTGGTGGTCAGGGAGATGCCGTCCCGCGCGGCGTCGTAGGGCAGCTTGGCCACCGAGAGGGCGGAGGCGGCCACTCCGTGCTTGTCGCGGCCGTTCATCGGGTTGGCGCCGGGGGCGAAGGGCTGTCCGGCGCGCCGGCCGTCGGGAGTGTTGCCGGTGTGCTTGCCGTACACGACGTTGGAGGTGATGGTCAGCACGGACTGGGTGTGCTCGGCGTCGCGGTAGGCGGGGTGCTCGCGCACCTTCGCCATGAACGACTCCACCAGGTCGACTGCGATGCTGTCGGCCCGGTCGTCGTTGTTGCCGTACGCGGGGAACTCGCCCTCGGTCCGGAAGTCGACGGCCAGCCCCGTCCGGTCGCGGAAAACCTTGACACGGGCGTACTTGACGGCGGAGAGGCTGTCCACGGCGACGGACAGGCCGGCGATGCCGCAGGCCAGGAAGCGGTGGACGGGGTAGTCGTGCAGCGCCATCTCCAGGCGCTCGTACGCATACTTGTCGTGCATGTAGTGGATGACGTTGAGCGCGTCGACGTAGGTCCCCGCGAGCCAGTCCAGGACGCGGTCGTACGCGGCCGACAGCTCGTCGTAGTCGAGGTACTCGCCGGTCAGGGGGGCCATCTCGGGCGTGATCTGGTCGCCGGTCATCTCGTCCTGGCCGCCGTTGACGGCGTACAGCAGTGCCTTGGCGAGGTTGACGCGGGCTCCGAAGAACTGCATCTGCCTGCCCACCGCCATGGCGGAGACGCAGCAGGCGATCGCGGTGTCGTCGCCGGTGCGTGTCCGCATCAGGTCGTCCGACTCGTACTGGACGGCGCTGGTGTCGATGGACACCTGGGCGCAGAACTCCTTGAAGCCGTCCGGGAGTCGCGACGACCACAGCACGGTCAGGTTGGGTTCCGGGGCGGGGCCGAGGTTGTAGAGGGTCTGCAGGAAGCGGAAGGAGGTGCGGGTGACCAGCGGGCGGCCGTCGGCGCCGATGCCGCCGATGGACTCCGTCACCCAGGTCGGGTCGCCGGAGAACAGCGCGTCGTACTCGGGGGTGCGCAGGAAGCGGACGATGCGGAGCTTGATGACGAAGTCGTCGATCAGTTCCTGGGCTCGTGTCTCGTCGAGGAGTCCGCCGTCCAGGTCGCGCTGGAGGTAGACGTCCAGGAAGGTGGAGGTCCGGCCGAGCGACATCGCCGCGCCGTTCTGCTCCTTCACGGCGGCCAGGTAGCCGAGGTAGAGCCACTGCACGGCCTCGTGCGCCGTGGCCGCGGGCCGGCTGACGTCACAGCCGTACGTGGCCGCCATCTCCGTCAGCTCGCCCAGAGCCCGAATCTGTTCCGCGAGTTCCTCCCGGTCGCGGATGATGTCCGCGGTGGACGGCCTGCCGTCGAGGCCGGCGCGTTCGGCGTTCTTGGCCTCGATGAGCCGGTCGGTGCCGTAGAGGGCGACGCGCCGGTAGTCCCCGATGATCCGGCCACGCCCGTAGGCGTCCGGCAGGCCGGTGATGATGCCGACCCTGCGGGCGGCGCGCATCGCCGGGGTGTAGGCGTCGAAGACACCGGCGTTGTGGGTCTTGCGGTAGGTGTCGAACACCCGCGTCACGAACGGGTCCGGCTCGTACCCGTATGCCTTCAGGCCGTTCTCCACCATGCGCAGGCCGCCGTTGGGCATGATCGCCCGCTTGAGCGGCGCGTCGGTCTGCAGGCCGACGATCAGCTCGCGGTCGCGGTCGATCCAGCCGGGGGCATGCGAGGTGATGGTGGAGGGGGTGGCGGTGTCCACGTCGAGGACGCCCTTGCGCCGTTCCTCCGGGAACAGCGCGCTGACCTTCTCCCATACCGCCCGTGTGCGGCCCGTCGCACCGGTCAGGAAGCCGGAATCGCCTTCGTAGGGCGTGTAGTTGGCCTGAATGAAGTCACGTACGTCGATGCGCTCACGCCACCCGCTGCCGGTGAACTGCCGCCAGGCGTCGGCGGTCCGGGGGGCGGTTGTCACCGTCGCGGTCATCGCGGGTCCTCTCGTCGGGCGGTCCTGTCACCGCCGATACTCGTCGTGCGGGCAGGCGGCGGGCAGTGCCGGTCAGGGCACCGGGCGGGCCCCGGGCGGCCCCGGCCGACGGGACCTTCGGCCCGCCACGGACACGTGGCGGCGGCTGGCGGATCTGCTCCCGAGCCGGTCGGCCCCCGCCAAGAAGGCCGATCGGCCCATCCGGGGCCGGTGCCCGGGCGGCCAGGATGTGAGCACAGTTCCCCCGCGCACCCCTTTGTCGAGGAGACCCATGCTTTCGCCCGATTCGGCCGCCGTCGTCCGCGCAACCCTGCCCGCTGTCGGCGGAGCGCTGGACGAGATCACGGCTCGGTTCTACGGCACCATGTTCGCCGAGCAGCCCGGACTGCTGGACGGGCTGTTCAACCGCGGCAACCAGGCAAACGGTGGTCAGCGCCGTGCTCTTGCCGGTTCCATCGCGGCCTTCGCGCAGGCGCTGCTCGCCGATCCGGAGACGAGGCCGGACGCGCTGCTCTCCCGGATCGCCCACAAGCACGCGGCGCTCGGCGTGACCGAGGACCAGTACACGATCGTCCACAAGTACCTCTTCGGTGCCATCGCGGAGGTGCTCGGCGAAGCGGTCACGCCCCAGGTGGCCGCCGCCTGGGACGAGGTGTACTGGCTCATGGCCGGCGCCCTGATCGCCCAGGAGGCCCGTCTCTACCAGGAGGCGCAGGTCGACCCCCGTCACCCGTGGCGGCGGTGGACGGTGGTGGAGCGGCGCGAGGAGACCTCCGACGTGGTGTCCTTCCTGCTGCGCCCGGCGGACGAGGCCCCCGTACCGCCCGCCCGCGCCGGACAGTACGTCAGCGTCAGGGTGCGGATGCCCGACGGCATACACCAGGTGCGCCAGTACAGCCTGTCGGGCGCACCCGGCGACCGGCTGCGCCGAATCACCGTGAAGCGGGTGGCGAGCCTGTCCGACGCGCCCGAGGGCGAGGTGTCCAACCACTTGCACCGCACCATCGGGGCCGGTGACGGACTCACCCTGTCCGCTCCGTTCGGAGACGTGGTCCTCGACGACGCCGACAGCCCTCTGCTGCTGGTCTCGGCCGGTATCGGCTGCACTCCGATGGTCGGCATGCTCGAGCACCTCGCGGCGACCGGAGCCACCCGCCCGGTCACGGTGCTGCACGCCGATCGTTCCCCGGCGGACCATGCACTGCTCTCGGACACCCAGCGGCTGGTGGGCCTCCTGCCCGCTGCCCGGGCAGAGTTCTGGTACGAGCAGAACGCTGCCGCCGAGCCCGGTGCCCACCGCGGTCTGATGGACCTCGAGGCGCTGGACCTGTCCGCCGGCGCTGATGTCTACCTCTGCGGCTCACTGCCCTTCATGCGGGCCGTCAGGGCACAACTGCTCGACTCGGGCGTCCCGGCGCGCCACATCCGCTACGAGGTCTTCGGCCCCGACCTGTGGCTGGCCCACACGGAGGGCTGAGCGCGGACGACACGGGGGCGGGGGCGACCTGGTCCGCGGCGGCAGGCGGCAGGCGGCCGGCGGCGCCTCACCGGCGTGGGTGAGGAGCGAGGCTGTGGTCGCCGGCCACCGTTGGCTGCGTGATGGACCGCCTGCGGAAACCTTCTCCGAGCGCGCCGGCGGTCAGCACCCGGCCTCGCACCGGGCTGTGCTCGTCGGTCCTTGACCGGCCCTCGGCACTGCCGACCGGAGACGCATGCGGAAACGCGCGGTCATCCGGTGGTGCGTGTGCTCATGATCTCGCGGCCCGTGACCAACTCGGACTCGATGCGCAGAAAGACCCCGTCACGTACGGGCATCCAGGAACGCGGGCCGGACTGCGAGAGCCGTTCGTGCTCGGCGGGCTCGTCCACCACGCCGGCCCGGCCGGTGACGACCACGCTCCAGCCCGACCGGGTCGCTGCGCTGAACTCGTCCGCCTCGAAGGCGACCACGGCACCGTCAACGGCGTGCACGAGGTCGGAGACCGCCGAGGTGTACAGCACGACGGAGTCGTCCTCGTCCAGGGTGAAGTTGACCGGGAGGACCGCGGGCAGCGCCTGCCGGGTGTACACGACCCGGCCGAGCGGCACTTCGGCGAGCAGACGAAGGCATTCCAGCCGGTCGAGAATGCGGATGGCGTCGTTCTCGAGCATCCCACCATCCTCCGCGCCGGGCTGTGACGCCGGGTAGGGCCGGTCGGCCCTATCTGCGGGTCCTGGCAGCGGACGGCCGCATCCGCCGCTCCGTCCGAGTCGTGTGAGCGAACCGGGGCGCCTTGTCGAAGGGGAGCGGGCCGGATTCGATGGAGGCCCCTCAGCTTCTCGGCAGGGCCCCTTGGCCCATGCAGCCCCGGCCCGCTCGGCGGCTACGTGGCCTTCTCCGTCTAACTACCGACGTACCTCACGACCGGCTACGGCCTCGCCCGGGCCGACGCGGCGAACCGCATGGCCGGTTCGTCCTCCCACCGGCGGAATCTGGCCGTGCGCCATCGGCCTGGCCTGGCCCGCGCCTTGGAACGGGTCGTCATCCGGGCCGGGGGCGAGCCGCGTCGCGGCACTCGCCGAGTTGCGCGACCACCCCCGGCCGACTGACGCGCGTAGCGGCTGTACGCATTTCGGCTGACGCCAAAACTGTCGCGCTCTGTCACCGTGCTTCGAGAAGCGCCCCGGTGCCGACGCACCCGGGGGCCACTACCTGGGGAGCGGGAATGAAGGTGCACGGACTGCGGCGGGTTCCGGTCGTCGTGGTGACACTGGCGACGGTGGCCCTGCTGGCCGGCTGCGGAAGCGACGACGGGGCCGGAGGCCGCGGAAGCGATGCCGGGACCGAGGACCCGGCGAAGGGCACGTCGGCGGGGAAGGCGGGGGGCGGCCAGTTGGACGCAGCCGGCCTCGAAAGCGTGGCGGTCACCGAAGCGGACCTGCCCGGATACACCTTCACCGTCTTCAAGCAGGGCACCGTCCTCGGCACCAAGGGGAAGCCGGCCGACCCGGCCACCTGCCAGCCGATGGAGGACATCCGGCTGCGTTCGCCCGAACCAGCGCCGACCGCGGCGGCGGCCCGATCCGTCCATCCGAAGACGGACACGAAAGCCACCGACATCACGCTGTACGCCTACGGCAAGGCTGCCGAAGCCGAAGAGCTCATCGCCCGCGTGCGCGACGCGGCGAAGAGCTGTACCAGCTACGAGGACGACATGGGCCTCAACCCCACCGTCGCCGCCCTCCCCGACCCCGATCCGGGCCCCGCCGACGATGCCTTCGCCTACAGAAGGGAGTCGTCGGGAACGGCACACTGGTACCGGGTGGTCCGCAGCGGTTCGAATGTGGCCGTCTTCGGCTGGCAGAGCCTGGTCGCGCACAAGAACGCGGGCGACGCCCCGGAAGAAGTGATCACCGCACAACTCGAGAAGCTGACAACGAAGACAAGCACGGACTGAGCTCCGTCCTCAGCCGTCCGGCAAGGAGGCGCTCGGCGACGATCTCGCCGGGCGCCTGGAACTGCGTGGTGCCCACTACTTCTCCGGCTCGCTCGTTCCGGGCGCCGCAGGCACGTCCCGGAGGGGTCGACCGGGCCGCCCCGGCAGGGGCCGAGCGGAGCAGACAGCAGCCGGGCACGGGGGCTCCTCGGCCCTGTGGCCAGGGCCGAGGAGCCCCTCCCCACCAGGACCGGCCGCCCCTGGTCCGTGACTGCGCAGCGCGGCAGTCTTGAGGCGTGGCGACACGGTCACGGGCAGCGGAGCACCGGGTCGCCGGCACTTCAGTGCCCGTGAGACCCAGCCGGCCGTCGGCTCCGGCTCTCTTCGCCCCTGCTCGTGAAGGAGGATCCATCATGCCCTCTCGCACTGTCGGTGAGGTGATGACGCGGGACGTCGTGCAGGCCGGCCCGACGACACCGTTCAAGGAGGTCGTGCGACTGCTCGACCACCACCGGGTCAGCGGGCTGCCGGTGGTCGACGCCGACGACAAGGTCCTCGGTGTGCTGTCCGGCAGCGATCTGGTACGCGCCCAGGCATACCGGGAAGGCTCCGCTCCACCCCTGGCCGTGAGCGCGGAGGACATGATGTCCAGCCCGGCCGTCACCGTGCACCCGGAGCAGAGCGTGGCGGACGCCGCCCGGCTCATGGAGCGCCGCGGTGTCGAGCGGCTGCCCGTGGTGGACGAGGCCGATCGCCTGATCGGCATCGCCACCCGCCGCGACCTCCTCCGGGTCTTCCTGCGTGCGGACGAGGACATCCGCCGGGAGGTGGCCGCGGAGATCGTCGGCGGAGCGGAGGGGGAACCGTCGGACCCGGTCCTCGTCTCCGTTCGCGACGGTGTGGTCACCCTTGAGGGCCGGGTGGAACTGCGTTCCCGGGTACCGGAGATCGTTTACGCCGCCTGGCGCCTCGAAGGTGTGGTCGGCGTGGTGAACGGCCTGGGCTTTCGCATCGACGACTGCGCGATTCCGGCCGGGTCCGCTCGCACGGGGAGTTCATGAGCGCGCGGCGAGCCGTTCCGGCAGGCAGGCAGGGCAGCCGGGGCCGACGGTCCCTGCCGCGCCGGGCCTGCCGGCGTCGGCAGGGGCCCCCGGGTCCTCGTGCGGCGGACGGCGCCGAAGGACAGTGAGGGCAGAGCGGGGCGGTCCACCGTCACACCGCTCCTGACCGGCACCGCCGCACACCGCGGCGGCCCCTGACGACGGAGGCACACCACATGACCCGACAGGACGTGCGGAGCGAGAACCGCGACAGGACAGACGCCCCGTCCGACATCGCGGTCGCCGTGGACCGTCTGGTCACGGGCGGCCTCGAAGCACTCGCCGACTACGACGCCCTCACCCAGGAACAGGTGGACCACATCGTCAAGAAGGCGTCGGTCGCGGCCCTGGACCAGCACACGGAGCTGGCCCGTCTGGCGGTCGAGGAAACGGGACGCGGGGTCTTCGAGGACAAGGCGGCCAAGAACATGTTCGCCTGCGAGCACGTCACGCACAGCATGGCGCACATGAAGACCGTCGGGGTCATCGGCCGGGACGACATCGAGAACATGGTCGAGATCGCCGAACCGGTGGGCCTGGTGGCCGCGGTCACCCCCGTCACCAACCCGACCTCGACCACGATTTTCAAGGCGTTGATGGCGCTGAAGACCCGCAATCCGGTGATCTTCGCGTTTCACCCCTCCGCCCAGCGGTGCAGCGCCGAAGCGGCCCGCATCGTACGGGACGCGGCCATCGCCGCCGGTGCACCGGAGCACTGCGTGCAGTGGATCGAGGCTCCCTCCGTCGAGGCGACCAACACGCTGATGCGGCACCCCGGGGTCTCCCTGATCCTGGCCACCGGCGGCAACGCCATGGTCAAGGCCGCCTACTCGGCCGGCAAGCCCGCGCTGGGCGTAGGCGCGGGCAACGTCCCCGCATACATCCACAGCAGCGCGAAGCTGCGCAGAGCCGTCAACGACCTGGTGCTGTCCAAGTCCTTCGACAACGGCATGATCTGCGCCTCGGAACAGGCCGTCATCCTGGACGCGGCGATCCACGACTCGGCGCTCGCCGAGTTCCGCACCCTGCACGCCCATCTGGCCACCCCGCAGGAGAAGGCGAAACTGGAGGCCTTCCTGTTCCCGGCCAACGGCGGTTCAGGGGCCGGCTGCGAGCCCAAGGTCAATGCCGCCGCCGTCGGACAGAGCTCCGCGTGGATAGCCGAGCGGGCCGGGTTCTCGGTGCCGGAGAACACCTCGGTCATCCTCGTCCAAGCCGAAGGCGTCGGCCCCGACGAGCCGTTGACCCGCGAGAAGCTCTGCCCGGTGCTCGCCGTGCTGCGCGCCGAGGACGAACGTCACGGCTTCGGCCTGGCCGCCGACATGGTCGCCTTCCACGGTCAGGGCCACAGCGCCGTCATCCACACGGAAGACGCGGCCGTGGCGGAGGCGTACGGCATGCGGATGAAGACCGCACGGATCATCGTCAACTCCCCCTCTTCCCAGGGCGCGATCGGCGGCGTCTACAACGGGTTGCTGCCCTCACTCACCTTGGGCTGCGGCTCCTGGGGCAGCACCTCGGTCTCCGACAACGTCTCCGCCGCCCAGCTGCTGAACGTCAAGCGGGTCTCCACCCGCCGCAACAACCTCCAGTGGTTCAAGGTCCCCCCGAAGATCTACTTCGAACCGCAGGCCATCCGCTACCTGACCTCCATGCCCGACGTCCACCGCGTCACCATCGTCACCGACGCCACCATGACCCGCCTCGGGTTCGTCGACCGCATCAGCCGCGTACTGCAGCGGCGCCGGGAACCGGTCACCCTCCAGATCATCGACAACGTCCAGCCCGAGCCCAGCATCGACTCCGTCCAGCACGGCGCCGACCTCATGCGGGACTTCCGCCCCGACACGATCGTCGCGCTCGGCGGCGGCTCCCCCATGGACGCCGCCAAGGTCATGTGGCTGCTGTACGAGCAGCCCGGCATCGACTTCGCGGACATGCGGCAGAAGTTCTCCGACATCCGCAAGCGCGCCTTCCGCTTCCCCGACCTGGGCAGACTGGCCCGTCTGGTCTGCGTGCCCACCACCTCCGGAACCGGCGCCGAGGTCACCCCCTTCGCCGTCATCTCCGACCCCGTCACCGGCAAGAAGTACCCCTTGGCCGACTACGCGCTCACGCCCAGCGTGGCCATCATCGACCCCCTGCTCACCTCGGTCCTGCCTCCGGCCCTCGCTGCCGACAGCGGCTTCGACGCCCTCACGCACGCTGTCGAGGCGTACGCGTCCGTCTACGCCAACGACTTCACCGACGGTCTCGCGCTGCACGCCATCCGCCTGGTCTTCGACCACCTGGAGGCAGCGGTCACCGACCGCGAGGGCGCACCGGAGGCGCGGGAGAAGATGCACAACGCCGGCACCATCGCCGGCATGGCCTTCGGCAACGCCTTCCTCGGCATCGTCCACGCCATGTCCCACACCCTCGGCGCGACCTTCCACGTCGCGCACGGCCGCACGAACGCCGTGCTCCTCCCCCACGTCATCCGCTACAACGGCACCGTTCCGACGAAGCTGACCGGC
The DNA here is from genome assembly GCF_002832675.1 of Streptomyces sp. S063. Taxonomy (NCBI): domain Bacteria; kingdom Bacillati; phylum Actinomycetota; class Actinomycetes; order Kitasatosporales; family Streptomycetaceae; genus Streptomyces; species Streptomyces sp. S063. The sequence goes on along the minus strand of NZ_CP021707.1, from coordinate 6,214,800 downwards.
TGGCCCAAGTACGAGGACTACCGCGCTCCCGAGCGGTTCCAGGACATCGCCCGGGCCCTGGGGCTGCCGGCCACCACCCCGGCCGAGGGCGTGGAGTCCCTCGCCGCGGCGGTCGAGCGGCTGCGCGACGCCGTCGGCATCGAGCCGACGTTCAAGGCGCTCGGGGTCGACGAACAGGCCTTCCTGAACGCGCTGCCGCAGCAGGCTCTCCACGCCTACGAGGACCAGTGCGCACCGGCCAACCCCCGCATGCCGATGCTGGACGACATGCGGGAGCTGATGCGCGCGGCCTACTACGGCTGAGCGCGGGGGTCTCTCCGAGCGGAAGCCGCTGCCGGAGTTCCCGGATCGCCGTGCCAGGACCGCTGCCGCGCAGCCCGGCCCGAAGGATGCCGCGCCGGGCTGCGCGGCATCCTTCGGGCCGGCCGCGCGAGGCCGGCGGCCGACGGCGACGACGTCCCCGGAGGGCCTGCGCCGACTCCCGGTCGCGCGTATGGCTGTACGAGATGAACCCGCCGCGTTCCACCGACGCGTCTCCCCGCGTGCCCGCCCGGTGCATCAGGGCTCTCCTCGTCCAGCAACTCGCATGACGTCCCTCAGAGTTCGGTGCGACGGCGGTGTCGCCCCGGCGTGATCCGGATGCGGGAAGCGGCACCGAGTGCACGTCGTCGCGGGGCTCCGGGCCCGCGTCGAATCGCCACCGGATCGGCCGACGATCCTCAAAACGCTTTGATTTCTGCTCACTTGTGAGCGAAGCGGATTCGTTGTTGTGCGATCGGTGTGCACTTTTTCGATGATTCACCCGTCCGAAGGTGCGTCCTACGGCATAGGATCATGCCGCGCGTGCCCCTGGGGCCCCTTCCGTACCACCAGCATCACTCCCCCCAGCGGTACGCCGTCACCGACACTCCCACCGGACCCCCCACGACCCGTTAACAGGTATCCGCGTGTCACCGATACTCAAGCTCAAGCCCGGTTTTGACGATGGAGCCGCGCAGTGAAAATCAATCGCCGCCTGGTCCTCCTCGTCACCGCCCCGCTCACCGTGGCCGTCGCCTTCTCGGTGCTGGCGCTCGCCCCCGCGACCAACCAGGCGCTCCAGGCGGGACGACTGACCTCGATGGTCGAAGTGGCGGACGAAGCAAGCGAGTTGACCTACCGGCTCCAGCGTGAGCGGGCAGCGGCCACCGCTCTGGTGTCCGAACAGGGAGACGCGGAAGCGTTCCGGTTACGCACCGAGGAGACCGACCGGAGCATCGCCGGGTTCCGCAGCAGGGCCGAGGGGCTATCGGCCGTCCCCGGCAGTGCCAGGGGCGCCCTGGACCGTATCGAGCGGTTCGTGGAGGAGATGCCCGGGCTGCGCGCCCAGGTCCGCTCGAAGAGCAGCACCGCCTCCGCCCTCGCCTTCGGCTATCGGATCGTGATCGCCGACCTCAACAGCTACCGCGACGGCATCGCGCAGGCCGACGGCGTCGACGCCGACATCGCGGACCGGATCCGCGCCGCGGCCGCCCTCTCCGAGGCCGCCGAGCACACCGCCCAGCAGCAGGTCACCGTCGCGAGGGCGCAGGCCTCGGGCGGGTTCACCACCGCCTCGCAGCGGACCTTCGACGCCAGCCGGATGGGCTACACCGAATCGATCGGCGTCCTGTACGACCTCGGCCCGGGCGCCTGGCGGACCTGGCTGGAACGCACCCTCTCCGGGGCGAAGGCCCTGGAGGCCCGGCGCCTGGAGGACGAGATCGGGCGGACGGGCGCCGGCAAGGACCTCACGGTCACCCCCGAGAAGTGGCAGAAGGCGTCCAACGACCGCCAGGAGCTGCTGCGTTCGGTGGAGAAGCGGGTCGACGCGGCCGTGCTCGCCCAGGTCTCCGACGTTCGCACGACGCTCATCTGGACGGCCGGTGCGGAGGTCGCCCTGGTGGTGCTGACCCTGGTCGGCGTCGTCGTGGTCGCGATCCGCCTGGGGCGCGTCATGATCCGGCGGCTGCGCGATCTGCGCAACGCAGCGCACGAGGTCGCCCACTCCGGGCTGCCCACCGTGATGGCCGAGCTGTCCCAGCCCGGCGCGCTGCGCGGCGCGACGCCCGAGGAAGTGGCCCGGCGCACCGGCGATCCGGTCCGGACCACCGGCGAGGACGAGATCGGCGAGGTCGGTGAGGCGTTCAACGCCGTCCACCACGAAGCCGTCCGCCTCGCCGCCCAACAGGCGCACGCACACGAGCAGTTGGCGGAGACGCTGGTCGGTGTCGCGCGCCGGGGCGCCCGGCTGACCGCGGTCATGGTGTCCGAGCTGGACACGGTGCAGCGGGACGAGGCCGACCCCGCACGGATGAAGGCCCTCTTCGCTCTCGACCACCTCGCGGTGCGCATGGAGCGCAACACCAACAACCTGCTGGTGCTCGGCGGTTACGGAAACGCCCGGGTCCGCTCGGCCGATGTGGGGTGCTCCACCGTCATCGTGGCCGCGGCCCAGCAGATCGAGCGGTTCGACCGCGTCTCGCTCGGTGCGATCGAGTCCGGGATCGGCATCACCGCCCGCGCCGTCCACGACGTGGCGCACATTCTGGCGGAACTCCTCGACAACGCGACGCGGTACTCGCCCCCGGACAAGCAGGTCGGGGTCGCCGTCTGGCGGCTGTGGGACCGGGCGGTCGTGCAGATCGTCGACGAGGGGGTGGGCATGACGGCGGAGCGCCGCGCGGTCCACAACGCCGCGCTGCTCGAACCGCAGGCGGGCATCGGCGACGTACGGTCCATGGGGCTGCATGTGGTGGCCCGGCTCGCCGCGCGCCACGGCATCGTTGTCGAACTGCGCGACTCCTCGGGCCCCGGCACCATCGCCGAGGTCACGCTGCCCGCGAACGTGCTGGCCCTGGACTTCCGGGAGGACCGGGGGCCGTCGCAGGACGACCTCGGCAACGGTGTCGGCTACGAGACGCCCCGGCCGATCACGCCCCCGGGACCGCAGGGCCGCGGCCGACCGGCCCGAGCGGGGGTACGGCCCGGCCACCTCGGCACCCCGGTCGGCGCGGGCCTCGGCGCGAGCGCCGCTACGGGCGGGGACACAGGTACCGGCCCGGGTACGGCCGTCGGTGCGGGCCCGGGTGCGGGCTTCGGTGCCGCCGGGACCGGCGCGCCGGCGGACGGCGGTGGCCGGGAAGTCCCGCCCGGCCACGAGAGGCCCCGCGAGGACGAACGGCCGGGCATCGGCGCACGGGACCGGGGACACGGCAGAACGCCCGCGCCGCGTCCCGCCCGCGACGAGCCGGCCTCACGGGTCGCGGGTGTCAGTTCCTCGGGGCTGCCCCTGCGGCAGCGCCGGGCGCCCCAGCAGTGGCCCACCGCGGGCCGGCGGGAGGGCGCCGAACAGCGCCCGGGCGCGGGGGCCCCGCGACCGTCGCCCCGCCGCCGGGACTCCCGGCAGGTCTCCGACGTACTGGCGGCCTATGCCCAGGGGATCAACAGGAGCACGAACCACCGGGGGCGTTCCGCCCCGGACGACCACACCGAACGGACCGAGAAATGACCACCTCCTCCGACCTGAGCTGGATCCTGAGCGATTTCGCCGGGCGCCTCCCGGAAGTCACCCAGGCGATAGCCGTGTCCGTGGACGGACTCGCGCTGGCGTACACCGGCGTGGAACGCGACGACGCGGAGCGGCTGGCCGCCATCGCGTCCGGCGTCGTCAACCTGCTTTCCGCGGCAGCGCAGTTGACCAACACCGACCCGGTGGAGCACAGCCTCACCGCGATGGAGGGCGGCTACATGTTCTCGATGGCGGTCTCCAGCGGCGCCTCGCTGCTCGTCACCACGACCAGGGACGCCGACATCGGCGAGGTCAGCTACATGATGTCCGAACTGATCAACCAGGTCGGCGATTCCCTCTCCCCCGAGGTCCGCGACCCGAGCCTGCCGCCCGCGCGCTGAACGCCCCCGCCGGCCCATTCCACCGCCCCTCCCCTCCCCCCGATGAGAGTCCACATGTTCCCCTTCGCCCCAACCGTCCCCCGCCGCCGCAGAGTGCGGTTCCGCCCGGCCGGCGCCGCCGCCCTCGCTCTCGGCCTCGCTGCCGTCACCGGTTGCAGCGGCGGCGGCAGCGGCTCCTCCGACGACACCGTGAAGATCGGCCTGGTGGCCTCCCTGTCGGGTACCTACGAACCGGTCGGCACGGAGCTGCGGGACGGTTTCAAGCTGTATCTGGACACCCACAACAACAAGCTGGGCGGCCGCGAGGTCGAGCTGATCGTGGCGGACGAGGGCGACGGACCGCCGACCGCCGTGCCCGCGGCCACCAAGCTCGTCAAGAAGGACAAGGTCGACGTGTTGACGGGCCTCGTCGGCGGCGGCTCGGTCAACGCGGTGCTGCCGCTGACCCAGCAGGCCAAGATCCCGTTCCTGGGGTCGAACGCCCGGCCGCCGGTCAAGGACATCGAGTACGTCTGGACCACGAGCTTCCTGTCCGACGAGCCGGGCAAGGCCATCGCCCCGTACATCAAGGAGAAGGTCGACGGCCCGGTCTACGCGATCGGCCCCGACTACCAGGGCGGCCACGACGAGCTCCGCGGCTTCACGGATGAGTTCAAGCGGGTGAACGGCGAGCTCGCCAACCCCGACGGCAAGACCACCTGGACCCCCTTCCCGAAGACGACGAACTTCATGCCGTACTTCGCGGAGATAGCCAAGACGGACGCCAAGGCGGTGTACTGCTTCTACGCCGGCAAGGCCGCGATCGACTTCGCCAAGCAGTACGCCCAGTCGGACATCGCCGACATCCCGCTGTACACGGCCTTCGTCACCGAGGGCAGCGTGCTCCAGGCACAGGGCCCCGCCGCGAAGGACATCTACTCCGTCCTGAACTACGCGGCCGACCTGGACAACGAGGCGAACCGTACGTTCGCCGCCGACTGGACGGCCGAGCACGACACGCAGCCCACCACCTACGCGATGGCCTCGTACGACGCGGCGGCCGTGCTGGACAAGGCGATCGCCGACGCGGCGAAGGACGGCGACGTGACGCCGCAGACCATCAACAAGGCCATCGCGGGTCTCGGCCAGATCGACAGCCCGCGCGGGGCCTGGGAGTTCGGCGACAAGGCCCACTCGCCGGTGCAGACCTGGTATCTGCGCCAAGTGCGGCCCGACGGCTCCAAGCTGGCGAACGTCATGGTCCAGGACCTGGCGACCCTCGGCAGCTGAGATGGAACTCCTGGATGCCCATCTCGTACCGGTGGTGGACGGAGTCGCCTTCGGGCTGCTGCTGTTCGTCGTCGCCGCCGGTCTGAGTCTCGCCTTCGGCACGGCGGGTGTGCTGAACCTGTCGCACGGCACGCTGTACGCGATCGGCGCGTACACGGGGGCCGAGCTGAGCGACGGGACCTGGGGCGGTCTCGCCCTCGGTCTGGCCGCCGGGACGGCGGCGGCGTGCGTCGCCGGGGCGGGGCTGTCCGCGGCGACGGCCCCGCTCGCCCGGCGAGGGCATCTCGCGCAGGCGCTGCTGACGTTCGGGCTGGCCCTGATCGGCGGTGATCTGCTCATCCAGTTCTTCGGCGCGGACGAACTCCCCGTCCACGTACCGCAGGCGCTCGACTCCTCGGTGAACCTGCTGGGGCACCGCTACCCGGCGTACCGGCTCTGCTTCATCGTGATGGCCGTGCTGCTCGCGGCTTTCGGGACGTGGGTGCTGACCCGGACCCGGATGGGTGCGGCGGTACGGGCCGCCGCCGACGATCCGCAGATGCTCGCGGCCACCGGGCACAGCCCCCGGGCCGTGCACACCGGTGTCCTCGCGGCGGCGGGTGCGCTGGCCGGGGCGGCGGGCGTGCTCGGGGCGCCGATCATCGGCCCCGGCCCCGGTACGTCCGAGACCGTGCTGATGCTCTCGCTCGTGGTCGTCGTGCTGGGCGGGCTGCGCTCGCTGTGGGCGACCTTCTTCGCGGCGGTCGCCGTGGGCGAGGTGCAGACGCTGGGCGTCTCGGTGGCGCCCGAGCTGGCGCCGTATCTGCTGTTCGCCGCGATGGCGGCGGTGCTGGTGCTGCGCTCCCGCTTCGCGGAACCGGCGGGGTCCGGTGCCGGGCACGGCTCCGAGGCGTCCGGCCCGGACCCGGTCGCCCGGCTCCGGGGCCGGCTGGCGGGCAGGCTGCGGCGACGGCCGGGCGGGACGGCAGAGGCGCCGGGCGCGGCCGGGGCACCGGGGACGGTGAGCACGCCGGGGGAGCCGTCAGGCGTGGGGCCGGGCCTGGTCTCCGCGGGCCCCCTCCCGGGCGGGTACGGCGTCCCCGCCTGGTTCTCCCGGCTCCCCGGCAGGGCCGCGTGGTGGCAGGCGGCTCCGCTGCTCGCCCTGCTCGTCGTACTGATCGCCCTGCCCGCCCTGCTCGACGCGTACAGCATCTCGCTGGCGGGTTCCGCCCTCGCCCTGGGGCTGCTCGCGGTCAGCGTCACCATCCTCACCGGGTACGCCGGCCTCCCCACCCTCGGGCAGACCGCGCCGTTCGCCGTGGGCGCGTACGCCACCGCGAACCTCGCGGACGCCGGGTGGACCGTGGGCCCCGTCCAGATCGTCCTCTCGGCGCTCGCCGCCGCCGTCTTCGCGGCGGTCGTGGGGCCGGCGGTGATCCGGGCCCGCGGCACGACCGTTCTGATGATCACGCTCGCGGTCGGCGAGCTGACCGGCGCGGTCGTCAACCAGCTCAAGTCCGTCACCGGCGGCGCGGACGGCCTCGTCGGCTTCCCGGCCACGCGGGCGCTGTGGGGCCGGGAGGAGATGCTGGAGGAGAGCGAGCTGTACACCTACGCGCTCGTCGTGGCCGCCGTCGCCGTCGCCGTCACCCTGCTCGTGCTGCGCTCCCCGGCGGGGAAGCTGCTGACCGGCACCCGGGGCGCCGAGGCGCGGATGCGCGCCTCCGGGCACCCGGTGGGACGGTATCTGCTGGTGGCCCACATCTGTGCGGGCGCGCTGGCCGGTGTGGGCGGTTCGCTGATGGTGACGGTCCAGCAGTACCTCTCGCCCGCCGACGTCGGGTTCGAGATCGCCGCGTTCGCCCTGCTGGCGGTGGTCATCGGCGGCACGACGTCGGTGATCGGCGCGCTGCTGGGCGCCGGGCTCATCGTCGCCACCCGGGACTGGGTCGCCGGTTCCTGGCCGGGCCACGGGCCGCTGCTCCTGGGCGTGCTGTTCGTCGCGACGGTGTACGTGCTGCCGCGCGGGCTCGCGGGTCTGCGGAGCGGCGGACCCGGCGGCGGTGGAGAGAGCGGGCCGCCGTCCGGGACGAAAGGGGCTCCCGGCACACCGGGCGCGCCCCGGGTCTCCGGCGGCCCCCGGGTCTCCCACGACTCCGACGGCTCCGACTCCTCCGGGGCCGAGGTGCAGCCCCCGTCCGTGCCCGCCCCGACCCGTGCCGGGAAGGCCTCCCCATGACACCGACACCCGCTCCGACCTCCAGCGCCGCGACCTCCGCCGCTCCCCCTCCGGTCCTCGCCCTCGACCGGCTCACCCGCAGGTACGGCACGCTCACCGCCGTCGACGACATGAGCCTGAGGCTGTCGCCGGGGGCCCGGCACGCCGTCATCGGCCCCAACGGGGCGGGCAAGACCACCCTGCTCAACCTCATCGCGGGCACCGACCGGCCCGACCACGGCACGATCGCTCTCGACGGCGTCGACATCACGCGTAAGCCCACGGCGCAGCGGAGCCGTCTCGGTATCGCCCGCAGTTTCCAACAGCCTTCGGTCATCGAGGAGTTGTCGGTGCTGGAGAACGTCGTCCTGGCGGGCTGGCCGCACCATCCGCGGCGTCGGGGGGCGTGGCGCAGACCGTCCCGGTACCGGCTGCACAAGGAGTCCGCGGGCCGCCACCTGGAGACGGTCGGGCTGGCGGACCTCGCCCACCGGCCCGCCGCCACGCTCTCGCACGGCCGGCGCCGCATGCTCGATCTCGCCGCCGCGCTGGCGGGCAACCCCCGGCTGCTGCTCCTGGACGAGCCCGCGGCCGGGCTGACCGACGGCGACATCGGCCGGCTGCTCGGCATCATCGGCGCGCTGCCGCCGGCCGTCGCGGTCGTCCTGGTCGAGCACCATGTCGAGGTGGTCGCCGAACTCGCCACGTCCGTCACCGTAATGGCGGCGGGGAAGGTGCTGGTCGACGGGCCGACCCAGGAGGTGCTGGCCCATCCGGAGGTCCGGGAGGCGTACCACGGAACCGCCCCGTCGGCGGGCCCGGACGCGGCCCGGGCCAGGACGGTCCCGACCGTCTGCCCGTCCCCCACCGACGCGAGAGGATGACCGACGTCCCATGCTCGAACTCACCGGCCTGACCGCGGGCTACCACGGCGGCACCGTCCTGCACGGCCTCGACCTGTCGGTGCCCGCCGGTACGGTCCATGCCGTGGTCGGCCACAACGGCGCGGGCAAGACGACGCTCGTCCACACCGTCGCCGGGCTGATGCGGCCGAGCGCCGGAACCGTACGCCTGGACGGCCGCGATGTGACCGGGCGGCCGGCGCACCGGATCGCCCGGGCCGGGATCGGTCTCGTACCGCAGGGCCGCCGGGTGTTCGCCGGACTCACCGTCGACGAGCACCTGCGGCTGTCCCACCGTCCGCCGCGCCGGGGCGACACGACCCGCCCCAGCGTGTGGACCCCGCGCGGGTCCTGGAACTGCTGCCCCGGCTCGGCGAACGCCGGGGCAACCGGGGCACGGATCTGTCCGGCGGCGAACAGCAGATGCTGGCGCTGGCCCGGGCACTGCTCGGCTCGCCGCGGGTACTGCTGCTCGACGAGCCGACGGAGGGCCTCGCGCCCTCTCTGGTGCGGCAGATCGACGCGTTGGTGACCACGCTGGCGACCGAGGGGCTCGCCGTCCTCCTGGTGTCGCCCAGCCCCGCCCAGGCCGCCGCGTGCGCCCGTACGCTCACGGTCCTCACCTCGGGGCGGATGACGCTGCGTCTGTCCGGGGAGGCGGCCCGCGCCGACGCGACGGCGCTGCACGCGGCGCTGGAGCTGACGGCCGCGGGGGCCTGAGGGGGCCGCCTTTCGCCCTACCCGGCCTTCATGCTGTGCCCGCCGAAGCCGCTGCGCCGGTCGGAGCCGCTGTTCTGTGCCTGCCACCACGCGTCGAACCCGGCCTGGTCCATGGCGGTCCAGTCGGGCGTGTTCTCGACCTGCGCGTCGCCCATCCGGCGGGCGAGCGCGACCATGGCGGCCCCGACGGCTCCGCGCCGTTCGTCGTAGCCCTCCAGGACCTCCTTCCAGCTGTCCCCGGCCACCCACGCGGCCTCCAGCGCCGTGGCGTCCTGGAGCGCCTTCACGCTGCCGCCGCCGATGTGCGGCCGGGCCACGCTGGCGGCGTCGCCGACGAGCACCAGGCGGCCCGAGGTGTAGTGCGGCACCTCCAGGTCGTAGATGGGCTGGATGAAGGTGGTCTCGGCGGGGGTGCGGAGCACCCGGGCCGCCCAGTACGGCGGGAAGTTGTCGGCGACCAGGGCGCGCAGGTGCGCGGTGAGTTCGGAGTTGAGGCGGCCCGGCGGCAGGGAGGTCGGGGTCCGAAGGTCCGGGTGGAGGCCGTCGGTCCGCGGGGGTGCGGTGTAGAGCACCCAGTTGAGCCGGTGCCCGCCGACGCCGTCCGGGATGCGGTAGATCATGCAATGTCCGCCGGGGAAGACGATGTTGTGCGCGTCGTTGCCGTTCGACGGGAGGCCGGCGACGTCCGGCGACGTGCCGCGCCAGCCGATGTATCCGGCGTACGTGGCGTCGGCGCCGGGGAACATGGCCTCGCGGACGACGGAGCGGTATCCGTCGGCGCCGATCACGAGGTCGAAGTGCTCCTCGTACCCGTCCGCGAGCCGCAGCGTCGCGCCGTCGGCGTCCGGCTCGACGGCGGTGACGACGGACCCGGACCGGTAGGACACCCCGTCGGGCACCCGTCGCCGCAGTTCGCTCCACAAAGAGCCCCAGCTGTAGGCCCGGAAGGGGAACGGCTGCTCGCCGACGACCCGCCCGTGGCCGGCCTCTCCGTCGCGCACGCTCCACACCCGCCGGGTCAGCGGCGCCCAGGGCATCTCCGGGGCCACGTATCCGGCTTCCCGCAGCTCGTCGTACCGGTCGCCGTGGAGGGCGATTCCCACACCTCTGTCACGGAGGCGGTCATCGGCGCGCTCCAGCACGGTGACCCGCTCGGCCCCACCGCGCGACGCGGCGAGAGCCGCCGCACACCCCGCTATGCTGCCGCCGACCACGGCGACACTGCCTCCACGCATGACTGGCTCTCCACTCACTCGGTGTTCCGGGCGTCGCGGGCGTTCCGGCCGCCGTTCGAACCGCTGCTGCCGCGGCGGCGCAACCGGCCGCAAATCGCCCTGTATCAACGACAGTTGACCCGAACCCTACGGTCAGGACCCGAGCTGGATCCTATCGGGGCGCCCACCCGCAGGCCCGAGCCCTCGGCAGCGTCACCCGTCGCGCGGCACTCCCCCGATCGGCCGCGCCCGCCCTGCGCGCCCGCCCCGCCGCCCTTACCGTCTGTCTGATGTCGTCGCGCAGGGAGCCGGTGGGCGTCGTGACCCGCGCCCGGCGGGGCGCCCGGCCCGGCCCCGTACAGGAGGAGCCCATGCCGGAGCTGTTCATCGATGGCCAGTGGACCGCCGCCGCCGAGGGGCGGAAGCGGGAGATCCGCTGTCCGGCCGACGGCACGCTGGTCGCCACCGTCGACGAGGGCGGGGCCCGGGACGCCGACGCCGCTGTGGCAGCCGCGCGGGCCGCCTTCGACCGGGGGCCCTGGCCGGGGACGCCCGCCGCCGAGCGGGGGCGGCTCCTGCTGCGGGTGGCGGAGCTGCTGGAGCGGGACAAGGACGCCTTCGCGCGGGCCGAGTCGCTGGACACGGGCAAGCGGCTCGTCGAGAGCGCCTACGACATGGACGACATCGCCAACTGCTTCCGGTACTTCGGCAACCTCGTCGCCGCCGGGGACGCGGGGCGGGTCGTCGACACCGGGCTCGCGGACGTCGACAGCCGGATCGTGTACGAACCCGTCGGAGTGTGCGCGCTCATCACTCCGTGGAACTATCCGCTGCTCCAGACCGCCTGGAAGGTCGCCCCGGCGCTCGGGGCGGGCAACACGTTCGTCCTCAAGCCGAGCGAGCTGACCCCGCACACCGCCGTCCTGCTGATGCGGCTGCTGGCCGAGGCCGGGCTGCCGGACGGGGTGGCCAACCTGGTGCTCGGGGCGGGCGCGGACGTGGGGGCGCCGTTGACGGAGGATCCGCGGGTCGATCTGGTGTCGTTCACCGGGGGCTGGCCACCGGGCGGCGCATCATGGCGGCCGCCGCGCCCACCGTGAAGAAGGTCGCGCTGGAGCTGGGCGGCAAGAATCCCAACATCGTGTTCGCCGACGCCGCCTTCGAGACCGCCGTCGACTACGCGCTGATGGCGGTGTTCCTGCACTCGGGACAGGTCTGCTCCGCCGGGGCGCGGCTCCTCGTGCAGGACGAGCTGCACGACCGGTTCGTGGACGAGCTGGTGGCGCGGGCGGGCCGGATCAAGCTCGGCGGGCCGTTCGACGAGGACGCCCGCAGCGGTCCGCTGATCTCCGCCGCGCACCGCGACAAGGTCGAGGCGTACGTGGCGGAGGGCATCGCCGAGGGCGCGGTGCTGCGCTGCGGCGGGGCGCGGCCCGACGATCCGGCGCTGGCGGACGGTTTCTACTACCCGCCCACCGTGCTGGACGAGTGCGCGACCTCGATGTCCGTGGTGCAGGACGAGTCGTTCGGCCCGGTGCTCACCGTCGAGCGGTTCCGGGACGAGGACGACGCGGTCCGGCTGGCCAACGACACCGTGTACGGGCTGGCGGGCGCGGTCTGGACGCAGGACGGCGGGCGCGCCCACCGAGTGGCGTCGCGGCTGCGGGCCGGCACCGTGTGGATCAACGACTTCCACCCCTACGTACCGCAGGCGGAGTGGGGCGGGATGAAGCAGTCCGGTTTCGGCCGCGAGCTGGGGCCCGCGGGTCTCGCCGAGTACCAGGAGGCCAAGCACATCTGGCGCAATGTCGCCGCCACCCCGCAGCGGTGGTTCGAGTGAGCCGGACCACGGGGCCCGAGGGCCGGGCGGCGCGGGACAGCAGCCATGACGACGACGCGCTCGGCGAGCTGGGATACCGGCCCGAACTGCGGCGCACGCTCGGCAACTTCCACACCTTCGCCGCCGGGATCAGCTACATCTCGATCCTGACCGGGACCTTCCAGCTGTTCTACTTCGGCGTCGCCTTCGGCGGCCCCGCCTACTGGTGGTCCTGGCCGATGGTCTTCTGCGGGCAGCTGATGGTCGCCCTGTGCTTCTGCGAGCTGGCCGCCCGCTATCCGGTGGCCGGTTCGGTCTACAACTGGGCCAAGAGGATGGGCGGCCCGCACGTCGGCTGGCTCGGCGGCTGGATGATGATGACGGCCACCATGGTCACCCTGTCGGCGGTGGCGCTGGCCTACCAGATCACGCTGCCGCAGATCGACGACTGGTTCCAGTTCGTGGGCGACGGGAGCGGCCGGAACGACCAGGCGGCCAACGCCGTCCTGCTGGGCAGTGTGCTGATCCTGTTCTCCACGCTGGTCAACGCGTTCGGCGTCCGGCTCATGGCCCGGATCAACTCCGCGGGCGTCTTCATCGAGCTGATCGCCGCCGTCGCCCTGATCATCTTCCTGGGCGCGCACATCACCCGGGCCCGAGCACCGCGCTGACGGAGACGTACGGGCTGGGCAGCGGCCGGTCGCTCGGCTACTTCGGCGCGTTCCTCACCGCGTCGCTGGCCTCCGCCTATGTGATGTACGGCTTCGACACCGCGTCCTCGCTCGGCGAGGAGTCGCACAACCCGGGCCGCAACGCGCCCCGCGCCATCCTGCGGGCGCTCATCGCGTCCTTCCTGATCGGCGCGTTCATCCTGCTCTTCGCGCTGCTCTCGGTGCCGGACCTCAACGCCGAGGAACTCTCCACCGGCGGACTCCAGTACGTGGTGCTGGCGACGCTCGGCGAGACCGTCGGCGAGATCTTCCTCTGGGCGGTGGTCGTCGCGATCACGGTCTGCGTGCTGGCCGTGCAGGCGGCCGGGATCCGGCTGATGTTCGCCATGGCGCGGGACAACAACCTGCCCGCCGGATCAACGCTGGCCCGGGTCAGTCCCCGGTTCAGGACGCCCGTGGTGCCCGCCGTGCTGATCGGGGTGGTGGGCGTCGTCATCCTGGTCGTGAACATCAACCAGCCGCAGATCTTCTCGGTGATCACCAGCATCGCGATCATCATGATCTACGTGGCATATCTGCTGGTCACCGTGCCGATGCTGCTGCGCCGGCTGCGGGGCGACTGGCAGCCGCGCGAGGGCGCGTTCTCGCTGGGCCGCTGGGGGCTGCCCGTCAACGTCGCTGCTGTGCTCTGGGGCGCGGCCATGTCGCTCAACCTGGCCTGGCCGCGCGCCGAGGTGTACAACGCGACCGGCCCGCAGCACTGGTATCTGCGCTGGGGCGCGTTCCTGTTCATCGGCGTCGTCGCGCTCGGCGGCTTCGCCTACTACTGGTTCGTCCAGCGGCACCGGACCGGCGTACTCGCCGAGCACCGCTTCGAGGCCCAGGAAGGGCCCACCGACCCCACCGCCCCTCCCCCGCCCCCGCCGGCCGGCTGAATTCTGGAGACCCGATGCCCGAAGCAGGCCCTGTACCCGCGTTCGACTACGTCGTCGTCGGCGGCGGCACCGCCGGTGCCGTCGTCGCCGCCCGGCTCACCGAGGACCCCGACGTCACCGTCTGCGTACTGGAGGCGGGCCCCTCGGACGTCGGCGACGACAGCATCCTGCGGCTGGAGGGATGGATGGCCCTGCTGGAGTCCGGTTACGACTGGGACTATCCGGTGGAGCCGCAGGAGCGGGGCAACAGCTTCATGCGGCACGCCCGCGCCAAGGTGCTCGGCGGCTGCTCCTCGCACAATTCGTGCATCGCCTTCTGGGCCCCGGCCGAGGACCTCGACGAGTGGGCGGCGCTCGGCTGCACCGGGTGGAGCGCGGCCGACTGCTTCCCGCTCTACCGGCGCCTGGAGACCAACGACGCCCCCGGCGACCACCACGGCCGCTCCGGTCCCGTCACCATCCGGACCGTACCGCCCCGCGACCCGTGCGGTACGGCCCTGCTGGAGGCGTGCGCGACGGCGGGCATCCCCACCGTCCCGTTCAACACGGGCTCGACCGTGATCCGGGGCGCGCACTGGTTCCAGATCAACGCCCGCGAGGACGGCACCCGTTCCTCCGCTTCAGTGTCGTATCTGCACCCGGTGCTGGGGAAGCGGCCCAACCTGGAGGTACGGACCGGGCTCCAGGCGAAACGGCTGCTGTTCGACGGCGAGCGGTGCACGGGGGTGGAGTACCTGGAGCCCGACACCGTGCACAGCGGGACGGTGCGGGCGCGGCGCGAGGTGATCGTCTCCTGCGGGGCGATCGACTCCCCGAAGCTGCTGATGCTGTCCGGTATCGGGCCGGCCGGGCATCTGCGGGAGACCGGGGTGGACGTACGGGTGGACTCCCCCGGCGTCGGCTCGCACCTCCAGGACCACCCGGAGGGCGTGATCATGTGGGAGGCGAAGCAGCCCATGGTCACCTCGTCCACCCAGTGGTGGGAGATCGGGATCTTCGCGGACACCGAGCCGGGGCTCGACCGGCCGGACCTGATGTTCCACTACGGCTCGGTGCCGTTCGACATGAACACCTACCGGCGCGGCTACCCGACCTCGGACAACGCGTTCTGCCTGACTCCGAACGTCACCCGCGCCCGGTCGCGGGGCACGGTGCGGCTGCGGACCCGGGACTTCCGGGACAAGCCGCGGGTCGATCCGCGCTACTTCACCGACGAGCACGACGTACGGGTGATGACCTACGGGCTGCGACTGGCGCGGGAGATCGTGGCGCGGCCGGAGATGGCCGCGTGGGCCGGGGCCGAGCTGGCTCCGGGGCCCGGCGCGACCACGGACGCGGAACTGTTCGACTACATCCGCGAGACGCACAACACCGTCTACCACCCGGCCGGAACCGTACGCATGGGCGCGGCGGAGGACCCGGACTCGCCGCTCGACCCCCAGCTGCGGGTGAAGGGCGTCACCGGACTGCGGGTGGCCGACGCGTCGGTCATGCCGGTCCTGCCGACGGTCAATCCGTGCATCACCACGATGATGATCGGCGAGAGGTGCGCCGATCTGATCAAGGACGGCCCGGTCCAGGCCACTCGATAGATATTCGCACACATGCTCGAATAGCGTTACGCTCTCCTCATGGCCGTACACCTGCAAAGCTCGCTTTTCGACCAGGAGGACGAGGTCGGCACCCGCCCCCTGAGCGGACTGCGGCGCACCGATCTCGGCGATGGGGCCTGGATCGACGTACTGCCGCAGTGGCTCCGAGGCGCGGACACCCTGTTCGAGATACTGGTGCGCGATGTCGCCTGGCGGGCCGAGCAGCGCGTGATGTACGAGCGCGTGGTGGCGGTCCCCCGGCTGCTGGCCTTCTTCGGCCGCCATGCCCCCCTGCCCCATCCGGCGCTGGAGGCCGCCCGCACCGAGCTGGGCGAGCATTACGCCGCTGAGCTGGGCGAACCGTTCACCACGGCGGGGCTGTGCTTTTACCGTGACGGGCAGGACGGGGTCGCCTGGCACGGGGACACCGTCGGGCGGGGCGGCAGCGAGGACACGATGGTCGCGATCCTCTCGCTGGGAGCACCCCGGCAGCTGGCGCTGCGGCCGCGCCGCCCGGGCCCCGCCCCCGTCCGCAGGCGGCTCGGCCACGGCGACCTGATCGTCATGGGCGGCAGCTGTCAGCGCACCTGGGAGCACGCGATCCCCAAGACCGCGCGGGCCGTCGGGCCACGCGTCAGCGTGCAGTTCCGGCCCGACGGGGTGCGCTGACCCCGGCTTTCCGGGGCCGCGCCCCAAAGCGCCGCGGTTGTGCGGCTCCCGGGCAGGGCCGATTCTGAGAGTAATGAACCGGGCCGGGGCCGCGCCATGAGCGCGGCGAACACGGCGGAGAGCGCCGATTTCCGTGGGCCTCTGGACATCACCAGGGCGGCCACGGTGGTTCTGGACGCCGAGAGCACCGTCATCGGCTGGAGTCCCGCGGCGGCCGAGCTCCTCGGTTACGGACCCGCCGAGGCCCTCGGGCAGCCGCTGAGCGCTTTCCTCTCCGTACACCCGGTGGGGGGCGTTCCCCCGGCGGAAGCGGCCGAAGCGTCCGGCGCTCCGGAGCTTTCCGGAACGACCGGGGTCCCGGGGACGGCCGAGGCATCCGGGACGACCGCCGCCGGCATCGGGCCACCGTCCCTCGTGGGCAACGAGATCCATGTGGCCCACGCCCGGGACGGCCGTGAGCTGCTGGTGGCTACGGCGATGTGCCCGTTGCCGGGCGGGGCGGCGAACCGTGCCCCCGGCACCCCGGACCGGATTCTGGTGGCGGCCGAGGTGGGCGAACTGCGGCACTGGGAGTCCCGGCTCGCCCTGCTCCAGGGGCTGGCCACCCAGTCGCCCGTCGGGCTGGCGATCTACGACACCGATCTGCGGCTGACCTGGTGCAACACCGCCTACGAACGGGAGATCGGGCAGCCGCTGGCCGCGTTCCGGGGCATGCGGGCCGACGAGCTGTACTCCGGCGGCTCCTTCGTGTCCCCGGGCTATCCGCAGACGCTCGACGGCGTCATGCACCAGGTGATCGACACCGGCGAACCGATCCTCGACCTGCACTTCCGGGGGCAGCCTCCCAGCGACCCGGGGCGGGACCACCTGTGGTCCTGCGCCTACTACCGGCTGGAGGACGCCCACGGGCACGTCTTCGGGGTGTGCGAGGACGCGTTCGACATCACCGACCGCTACCGGGTCCAGGAGCGGCTGACCCTCCTGGTGGAGGCCGGCCGCCGGATCGGCACCGTGCTGGACGTGGCCACCACCGCCGAGGAGATCGCCGAGGTGGCGGTGCCGGACTTCGCCGCGACCGTACGGGTCGATGTCACGCGGGCCGCGATGACCGGGGAGAGCGCGGCGGTGGGCAGCCGGGCGGACATGTCACTGCTCCGGGTCGCGGACCGCTCGGAGCCGGGGGCCGCCACCCCGGACCCGGCCCTTCCGGACCCGGGCGCCCCGGACACCGCCGCCCCCGGGCCGGATCTCCAAGGCCCGGGCCCGGAAGGCACGGAGGCCGGACCGGACGGCGGGCCCCGGGCCGCGAGCTCCTGCGGTGACGGCCGGCACCCGCATCCGCCGGTCGTCTATCCGCCCGGGTCCCCCCAGCACCGCAGCCTCTCCTCCGGCGGGCTCGTGCTCGACGAGGGCACCCTCGTCGTCCCCCTGCGGGCCGGGGGCGGCATCCTCGGGCTCGTCACCTTCGACCGGGGCGTCGGGCCGGACGCCGCGGGCCGGACGCC
This sequence comes from Streptomyces sp. S063, assembly GCF_002832675.1. Classification (NCBI taxonomy): domain Bacteria; kingdom Bacillati; phylum Actinomycetota; class Actinomycetes; order Kitasatosporales; family Streptomycetaceae; genus Streptomyces; species Streptomyces sp. S063. The sequence goes on along the minus strand of NZ_CP021707.1, from coordinate 6,197,377 downwards.
CGCCCCGGACCGGGCGACCACGTTCGACAACGGAGAGGTGGCCCTGGCCGACGAACTGACCGCCCGGACCGCGGTCTGCATCGACAACGCGCGCCGCTACACCCGCGAGCGCACCGCCTCACTCGCCCTCCAGCGGCAGTTGCTGCCGCACCGCCTGCCGCCCCGGTCCGCGGTCCGGACGGCCTACCGCTATCTGCCCGCCGACGATGTGACCGGCGTCGGCGGGGACTGGTTCGACGTGATCCCGCTGTCCGGGACCCGGGTCGGCCTGGTCGTGGGGGACGTCGTCGGGCACGGCCTCCAGGCCGCCGCCACCATGGGGCGGCTCCGCACCTCCGTCCGGGCCTTCGCCCAACTGGACATGCCGCCCGACGAGTTGCTGACCCGGCTGGACGACCTGGTGGGGCAGCCCGCCGAGGAGCCGCCGGACGCGCACGGCGGGCCGTCGAGACGTACGACGTCACCACCGGGGCGACCTGCCTGTACGCGGTCTACGACCCGGTCTCCCGGCGGTGCGTCATGGCCCGGGCCGGGCATCTGCCGCCGGCGATCGTCGACCCCGGCGGCGGGGTGTCGTTCCCGGACCTGCCCGCCGGACCACCGCTGGGCCTCGGTGGGCTGCCGTTCGAGTCGATGGAGTTCGAGCTGCCGGTGGGCAGCCTGCTGGCCCTGTTCACCGACGGTCTGGTCGAGGCCCGGGACCACGACATCAGCCAGGGCCTCGACACGCTGGGCCGGGTGCTCGCAGACCGTTCCGCGTCGCTGGAGGAGCTCTGCGACCGGGCGGTGTCCGAGCTGGTGCCCGGCGGCACGAGCGCCGACGACACGGCCCTGCTCCTGGTCCGCACCCGTGAGCTCGACGCGGAGCGGGTCGCCGACTGGGAGCTGAGCGCGGAGCCGGTGTCGGTGGGCCGCGCCCGCGAACTGGCCACCGGCCAACTGGAGGCCTGGGGCCTGGAGGAGCTGGTGTTCGCGACCCAGCTCGTCGTCAGCGAACTGGTCACCAACGCGGTCCGGTACGCGGGCGGGCCGCTGGGGCTCCGCATCATCCGGGACCGCACCCTGGTCTGCGAGGTCGCGGACACCGGGCACACCTCCCCCCACCTGCGGCACAGCGCGGAGGACGACGAGGGCGGGCGCGGCCTGTTCATCGTGGCGCAGCTCGTCCAGCGGTGGGGCACCCGCTACACCCCGACCGGGAAGACCATCTGGACCGAGCAGGCGCTGCCGTCCGCCGACGAAGGCTGACCCTTCTCCGTACGGGCCGATCCACTGTGCCGACAACCCGGCAGACGTTGGCTCGGGAGGGCGACGCCGATCCCACGGTCCTCCGGCAGGCAGGCCGCCGCTGTGATGTCGGCAACTCTCGCAGCAACCCGTTCCGTTGGCGCAGGGGCGCTGGTCCACCGGCGCACCAGGAGGCGCACGAAGGGCGCACGCCGACTCCACAACCCCCCTTTCCTTTCTGCGGGGTTCGGCGGGCGGCAGATGAACCCCGCGCCCCGGCACGCCGCCCGCCAGGGAGTTCACGCGTTCCCGCCCGGCCACGGGGGTGCCGGACCCCCGTCGGCCGACCCCCTCGGCACCGTCGGCCACAGCGCCTGCTGGGCTGCCGCTCCATCAATCTCCTTGCCCGACAGGCGACATCGGATGGTTCCGGCCGATCGGAGGTGTCTGGACCGAGCCGTCTGAACTTCACGAGAACTCCAGCGAAATGGCACGTGTGTGGATATCGTGCACCGAGCGAGGGCGCATCCGTCAGTCCATGGGATCGACGGATGCGTCCCGTTTGCGGGGGTGCAACTGTGGCTGGGGGGCTCATGGGGCATGTCGAAATACCTGATACCGATCTGTCCGGACCGGTGGGGCTACGGGGCGCGCCGCGCCCTCGCACCGCCGCCTCCCGGAATCGCACGGCGGCCCTGGAGCAGCTCTGGCGGGCCCCGACAGCTCAGCGCGACCCGGCCGGCCCGGCGCCGGTCCGGGGGAGCCCGCACACGGCCCGGTCCTCGCCGCCTTGACCGATCTGCTGGGCCTGGCCGGTCCGGCCTGGCTGCTGCTGCGCGCGGGGGACGAGCCCCGCCCGGTGGCTGCCGCCGCGGTGGCCGGGCTGCTGTGGGCCGGACTGCGCGGCGCACGGGGCCGGTACACCGACCGGCTGCGGCCCGCTCCGGGCGGTGCGGCCGACACCGTCGGGGCGGTCGGCGACTGGCTCGTGCTCATCGGCCTGCTGGCCGTGCTGCACACCGCCGCGGGCAGCCCGGTGGACCCGGCCACGGCCGTCGTGGCCGTCGCACCGGGGTTGCTGGTCGCCGCCGCGGTGGCGGGGCTGCGGCGGTGGCCACGCAGCGCCCGGCGGGCCGGCCGGCTCCGCAGGGTGCTGCTGGTCGGTGAGGCATCGGGCGTGGACCGGGCGGCCGAGCTGCTCGCCTCCCGTACGGATCACGACTTCTCGCTCGTCGCCGCCATTCCGGTGGGCGCCGCCCGGCTGGAGCTGGAGGGGGTCCAGGTGCCGGGGCGCCTCGCGTCCTGCCCGGCCGACGACGATGTGTCGACGGTGCTCGGCGGGGTCTACGCCCACGCGGCGGACCTGGTGCTGGTGGCCCCCGGGCCCCAGCTGACCGGCGACCGGCTGCGCCGGCTCGGCTGGGGACTGCACGACCGGGGTGTCGCCCTCTCCGTGCTCTCCGAGCTGACCGGCGTGGCGGCCGAGCGGGTGCGTCCCGTCACCGCCGCCGGGCTCACCCTGCTGCACATCGCGCCGCCGCTGCGCGGGGGGCCGCAGGCGGTGGTCAAGAGCGTGCTGGACCGTACGGGCGCCCTGTTCGGACTGCTGGCTCTGGCCCCGCTGCTGCTGGCGGTGGCGCTGAGTGTACGGCTGTCCTCGCGGGGGCCGGTCTTCCACCGGCAGGTGCGGCAGGGGCAGCACAACCGGCCGTTCACCATGTGGAAGTTCCGCACGATGGTGGCGGACGCGGAACAGCTCAAGGCGCGGCTCGCCGTGGTCAACGAGGTCGACGGGCCGCTGTTCAAGATGCGCAGCGACCCCCGGGTGACTCCGGTCGGCCGGATGCTGCGGCGTACGTCGATCGACGAACTCCCGCAACTGGTCAACGTGTTGCTGGGCCATATGTCGTTGGTGGGTCCACGACCGCCGTTGCCGGAGGAGGCGTCCCGATACGACGAGCGGGAGCGCCGCCGCCTCACCGTGAAGCCGGGGCTCACGGGTCTGTGGCAGGTGAGCGGGCGCTCCGACCTGAGCTGGCAGGAGACCGTGTCGCTCGACCTCTGGTACGTGGACAACTGGTCGGTCGCCGCCGACCTGGGACTTCTCGCCCGCACCGTGCGCGCCGTCACCGACGGCCGCGGGGCGTACTGAGGGCGTCGGGCGTGCGGATGCGAGGAGCGGCACCACCGGTGGGCCGCCGGGAGGGTTCTCCCGGCGGCGGGCGGTCACTGTCCGGGCGGGAGCTGCCCGAGCCACCAGGCGTAGGTGCGGGCGATGCCGTCGCGCAGCGGAATCTTCGGCGTGAAGCCGAGGGCGTTCAGACGGGTGACGTCGAGGAGCTTGCGGGGGGTCCCGTCGGGCTTCGAGGTGTCCCAGACGATCCGACCCTCGTACCCCGTCACCTCCCTCACGGTTTCCGCCAGTTCGCGGATGGTGAGGTCCTCGCCGCAGCCGATGTTGACGGGTTCGTCGCCGTCGTAGGCCTCCAGCAGGGTCACGCACGCGGCGGCGAGGTCGTCGACATGGAGGAACTCCCGGCGCGGCGAGCCGGATCCCCACAGGGTCACCTCCGGGGCGCCGTCCCTGCGAGCCTCGTGGAGGCGGCGGATCAGCGCGGGCAGGACGTGCGAGGTCTCCAGGTCGAAGTTGTCGCCGGGTCCGTAGAGATTGGTGGGCATGGCGCTGATGTAGGAGGCGCCGTACTGCCGCCGGTAGGACTGGGTCTGGACGATTCCGGCGATCTTGGCGAGGGCGTACGCCTCGTTGGTGGGTTCCAGCTCCCCGGTGAGCAGCGACTCCTCGCGGATCGGCTGGGGTGCGAGCCGGGGGTATATGCACGACGAGCCGAGGAAGAGCAGCCGCTTCGTCCCGGCCGCGTGCGCGCCCGCGATCACGCTGAGCTGGATGCGCAGGTTGTCCTCCAGGAACTGCACGGGATACGTGCTGTTGGCCATGATCCCGCCCACCTTGGCGGCGGCCAGCACCACGGCGTCCGGGCGGACCTCCTTCAGATACGTCTCGGTCCGCGCGGCGTCGCGCAGATCGAGGAGGTCTCGGCCGCGGGTGAGCACCTCGTGGCCGTCGTCGGCGAGGCGGCGGGCCACCGCCGAGCCGACCAGGCCGCGGTGTCCCGCGACGAATACGCGGGAGCCGGGCCGCAGTAGGGAACGGGCGGATTCCTGGGACGGGACGGGGAGTTCGGTCGTCATGGCTCGGATTGTGCCAGCAGAAAAGGACCGCGGTGACACTTTGCCGCATAACGCTCCAATTCCGGAATATCGGTGAACATCGCCGCCGAGGCGATCAGCAGAGAAGGGGGAATCGTGGCGAAGACCGCGCTCATCACCGGAGTGACAGGCCAGGACGGTTCGTATCTGGCCGAGTTGTTGCTCGACAAGGGATACACGGTGCACGGGCTCATACGCCGTTCCTCGAGCTTCAACACCGAGCGCATCGACCACATCTACCAGGGTCCCGAGGAGCCGGAGCGCTCCTTCGTCCTGCATCACGCGGACCTGTCCGACGGTGTGGCGCTGGTGAACCTGCTGCGCGACATCCAGCCCGACGAGGTCTACAACCTGGGCGCGCAGTCGCATGTGCGGGTGTCCTTCGACGCCCCGCTGTACACCGGTGACGTCACCGGGCTCGGCACCATCCGGCTCCTGGAGGCGGTCCGGGCCAGCGGCATCCAGACGCGCATCTATCAGGCGTCGTCCTCCGAGATGTTCGGCGCCAGCCCGCCCCCGCAGAACGAGAAGACCCCGTTCCACCCGCGCAGCCCGTACAGCGTGGCGAAGGTCTACTCCTACTGGGCGACGGTCAACTACCGCGAGGCGTACGACATGTTCGCGGTGAACGGGATCCTCTTCAACCACGAGTCGCCGCGCCGGGGCGAGACCTTCGTGACCCGGAAGATCACCCGGGGCGTCGCCCGGATCAAGGCGGGGCTCCAGGACCGGCTGCACCTGGGCAACCTGGACGCGGTCCGGGACTGGGGGTACGCACCGGAGTACGTGGACGCCATGTGGCGGATGCTCCAGTGCGACACCCCCGACGATTTCGTGATCGCCACCGGCGAGGGCGTCAGCGTCCGGGACTTCCTGGAGTACGCCTTCGATCACGCGGGCCTCGACTGGCGCGAGCATGTGCGCTACGACCCGAAGTACGAACGCCCCAGCGAGGTCGACGCGTTGATCGGTGACGCCTCCAAGGCCGAGGAGCTGCTGGGCTGGAAGCCCGAGGTGAAGTCCCGGGAGCTGGCCCGGATCATGGTCGACGCCGATATCCGCAAGCTGGCCGACCAGCTGTCCGGGGCCGCCGTCCGGGTGGACCGGTGACGGGAAAGGACCTTTGTGCGCGCGGGCCGCTCCGCCGCCACCTGCGCCGCTCCTCCGGCGGCCGGGTGGGTCCGCGCCGCCGCCGGCCCGCCGTTCCCTTACCGGACCGACAGGTCCGTGTGACCGCCGACGCCCGCTCCGGGCCGGCGGCCACCCACGACTCCCGGCCGGCGCTCGCCGCGCCCGGGACGATCACCGGCGCCACCGCCGATCTCCGCCGACCGCTCGGTGGAGCTCAACGCGCCGGCTACGGGCGGGGCCCCGGCCCCGCCTCCCCACTCGCCCCGGCCGACAACGGGACGACCCGTCCTCGCGGCCGGTCGGGCGAGGCAGGATCCGCGGCCTTTCGGCCGCAGCTCGAATCTCACCTTCGGAGCTGAATGATGAACGGAAGTACGGGGCGCAGAGGCGGAGGGCGCGGCCGTGTGCGGGCCGTGTCCGCCGCCATCGGCCTGCTGGCCGGAGCCCTGACCGCGACGACGGTCGGGGCCTCCCCGGCGGCGGCGCTGACACCACCGGTCGCCATCACCGCGGACGACCTCTCCACCTGGCAGACCAACGGCATCGTCTGGTCGATGGCCGCCGGCGACGGCGTCGTCTACGCGGGCGGCACCTTCTCGCGGTTGCGGCCCCCCACCGCCGCCCCCGGCACGAACGAACAGCCCGCGGTGAATTTCGCCGCGTTCGACGCGGCGACCGGGGCGCCCACCGACTGCTCGCTGTCCTTCACCATCTCCTCGGGGACCGCGACCGTCCGGGCGCTCGCCCTCTCCCCGGACGGCGAAACCCTTTACGCGGGCGGCCAGTTCGGTGCGGTCAACGGGGTCGGCGTGAGCAACATCGCGGCGATCGACACCGAGACCTGCACCGTCAGCAACACCTTCAAGATCGGGGTCTCGGCGACCGTCCGCGGTCTCGCCGTCACGGACGACACGGTCTATCTCGCGGGCGACTTCACCCAGGTCGGCGGGCAGACCAGGAGCCACTTCGCCGCCGTCACGACCGGAGCCTCACTGCTGCCCTTCACGGCCGACGCCGACGAGGTCGCACGGGCCGTCGAGGTGACCCCGGACGGGCAGAACGTGCTGCTGGGCGGGGACTTCTTCCGGATCAACGGAACGAACACCCACGCCCTGGCCGTGGTCGACGCCACGACCGGACAGCTCACCAAGTCCTACCCGGGGTTCATCCACAACAACTCCACGGTCCAGGACATCACCACCGACGCGGGCGGCTTCTACACCGCCAACGAGGGCACCGGCGGCGGCGTGTTCGACGGCCGCATCGCCCTGAACCTCGGCAACTTCGAGCAGCGCTGGCGGGACACCTGCCTCGGCGCGACCCAGGCGGTGCTGGTCCACTCCGGGGTGCTGTACAGCGGCAGCCACGCCCACGACTGCTCCAGCATGGGCGCGTTCCCGGACCAGCCGCGCAAGCACCTGCTGGCCCAGTCGGTCGACGACCCGAAGCTGCTGCCCTGGTTCCCGGACACCAACGACGGGATCGGGGAACCCGTCGGGCCGCGCGTGATGGCCCAGACGAACAGCGGCGGACGTCACTACCTCTGGGTGGGCGGCGAGTTCACCACCGTCAACACCAAGGCGCAGCAGGGTCTGACCCGGTTCGCGGACGGACCGGACACGGGTGCGCCGTGGGTGCCCAACGTCAGCCTCTCCACGCTGACTCCCGGGCGGATCGACGTGAACTGGCAGACCAGCTTCGACACCGACGACGGCTGGCTGACCTACCGGATCTACAAGGACGGCTCCAACACCCCGATCCACACCACGACCGGCTACTCCGTCTTCTGGGACCGGCCTCAGCTGACCTGGACGGACACCGACGTCGCACCGGGCGAGACCCACTCGTACCGGATCACCGCGAGCGACGGGACCAACACCAGCGCCAAGTCCCCGGCCCAGTCCGCCACCGTGGCGAGCACGACGGAGGCGTACCCGGGACGGGTCAGGTCCGACGGGGCGAGCCTCTACTGGCGCTGGGACGAGGGCACCTCCACCTTCGCGCACGACAGCAGCGACAATCTGAACAACGGGTTCATGCGCAACGGCCCCGCCTACCGGCAGACCCCGGCGGCGGTGTCCGGGCCCTCCACGGCGATCGGGTTCAACGGGACCGACGAGTACGCGTACAGCAACCGTTTGCACACCCAGCCCGCTCGGTTCACCATCGAGACCTGGATCAGGACGACCACGACCCGGGGCGGGAAGATCGTCGGTTTCGGCAACAGGACCCAGCAGAACAGCAGCCGTCACGACAAGCACATCTACATGCGCAACGACGGGCGTCTCGTGTTCGGCGTCCAGAGCGGCGGGGCCCGCACCGTCGCCACCTCGGGGGCGTACAACGACGGCCAGTGGCACCACGTCGTCGCCACCCAGGGCCCGCTGGGTCAGGGCATGTCCCTGTACGTCGACGGGCAGCTGCGCGCGTCGAACATCCTGGTCTCCGGCAACGACAGCCAGCCGGGCTACTGGCGGGTCGGCGGGGACAACCTCTCCGGCTGGCCGAACCGTCCGTCGAGCAACTTCTTCGAAGGGCAGATCGACGAGACCGCCATCTACCCGAGTGCGCTGAGCGGATCCACGATCAGCGCGCACTACGCCCTGAGGAACGGCTGAGAGATGAGAAACCCGTTCCTGGCCTGCGCCGCCGTCGTCCTGACGGCGGCGGCGCTGGCCGCCTGCGGCTCGTCCGCGGACGGGAACGGACCGGAGGCCGCGGGCGCCCAGCGCCCCGCGGCCTCCGGGTCCGCCGCCCCCGGCCCGTCCGCCACCACCGACGCCACCGAGCCCGCCGCACCGCCCACCGAGGAGCCGACGGTCCCGGAGGCGTCCGCTCCGGCCGCTACGGCCGAGGGTCCGAAGACGCCCGCCGACGAGATCACCCCGGCCACGGGGACGTTCACCAAGAAGCAGAAGGAGTATCTGAAGGACCGGGTGCCGAAGGGGATGGACCCGGCGGCCGTGCTCCAGACCGGCCAGGAGACCTGCGACAAGCTGCGCTACCTCGTCAAGGCCGACCGGGACACCGCGGTCGGCGCGATCGTGACGGACGAGATCCCCGACGCGAAGGACGCGGTGACCGGGCTCTGCCCCCAGCACCAGGACCTGGTCGACGAGGCGGCGTACGGCTATCCGGACGGCAAGCACTCCGGGAAGAAGCTCCGCCCGGGCGGGTACCGCTCGGCATCGCCCACCCCGGACTGCTCCTGGCAGATCGAAGGGGCGGGCGGCAAGGAGCTGGCCTCCGGCACCTCCGACACCGGGAAGTCCCGGAAGATCACCATCCCCGATTCCGCCGTCACGTTCACGTCCACAGGCTGCTACGCCTGGCTGCCCGAAGGAGCCGCGGGATGACCGCAGATACGCCGAAACTCCCGATAGCCGTGGCGATCCCCACGAAGAACGAGGGGCTGAACATCGCGGAGGCGGTGAAGTCGGTGCTCGGCCACTTCGAGGCGGTCGTCGTGGTGGACTCCCACAGCACCGACGACACCGTGAAGGTCGCCGAGGAGTGCGGGGCGGAGGTGGTCACGTACACGTGGGACGGCGGCCACCCGCGCAAGAAGCAGTGGTGTCTGGAGAACGTCCGCACGGACCTGGACTGGATCCTGCTGCTCGACGGCGACGAGCGGCTCAGCCCCGGGCTGCTGGCCGAGCTGCGGGAGACCTTCCGCAACCCGGACGCGCCGAAGCCCGCCGCGTACGACATACCGCTCGGCTACTGGTTCTCGGGGAAGCGGCTGCGGCACGGATACACCATCCGCAAGCGGTCGTTGACCGACCGGACCCGCTGCCACTACCCGGAGGTCGGGGACCTGGACGCGCCGGGGATCGGGGAGGTGGAGGGCCACTACCAGCCGGTCGCGGCGAGCGTCGGCACCCTCACCCACCCCATCGAGCACCAGGACCTGGACCCGGTGACCGCCTGGTTCGAGCGGCACAACCGCTACTCGGACTGGGAGGCCTGGCTGGAGCACCATCCCCAGGTGAAGGAGCAGGTGCGCCAGGTCAAGTCGCGCCAAGGGCAGTTGTTCCACAAGGCGCCGTTCAAGCCGGTGGTGTCCTTCGCCTACATGTATCTCTACAAGCGGGGGTTCCTGGACGGCCGGGCGGGCTTCGACTTCGCACTGGCGATGAGCTTCTACCGCTGGCAGATCGCGCTCAAGTCACGTGAGAAGCCCCAACGTTGACGCGCCGGCCGATCCGTTGACACGTCAGCCGCTCACCCTCGCCTCCGGCGGACCACGTCCTCGTAGGTCCGCCGGAGGGTGGCGGTGACGGCCTCGATGGTGAACTGTTCGTTGACCAGCTCCCAGGCGGCCTTGCCCGCCTGCTCGGCGGCTTCGGGCTCCAGCAGTTCCAGGATCGCGTCGGCGACCTTGCGGGCGTTGGCCGCGTCCTCGCCGACCCGGCTGTCGATGACCCGCCCCGAGCCCGCCCCCGCCACATCGGGGGCCTGGCCGCAGGTGCGGGTGATGACGACCGGGGTGCCGACCGACATCGCCTCCAGCACCGAGACCGGGAAGGGCTCCTCGATCGCGGGCAGCACATACACATCGGCCTTGCGGTCCGCGGCCAGCACCTCGTCGTGCTCCAACGGGCCGACGTGATCGAGGGATTCGTCCACCCCGAGCTTCCGGGCCAGCGCGAGGGTGCCGGCCAGCGCCCCGGTGTCGGGGCCGGCCAGCACGAAGCGGGCGTCCGGGTGGCGGGCGAGGACGTGAGGCATCGCGGCGACGAAGTCCTCGGGCCGCTTGCGCTCCTGGATCCGGGCCAGATACAGCACGGTGGGCGGGCGGCCGGGCTCGCGGGCGGGCTTGCGCTCCTGCGGGCGGACCCCGTTGACCAGCCGGACGGTGCGGGTGAGCGGGACGGGCGCGGCGACGGCGTTCACGTCGAGCCGCTCCATCTCGGTCAGATGCAGGACGGCGTCCGCCTCCCGGAGCACCTTGCGGACCCCGAGGAGGTCGGTGAGCTGGGCGACCTTCTTCTCGGTGGGGTCGATCATGCCGTGGGTCTGCACGACCAGGGGCGTCCGGGTCGCGAGCGCGAGGAGGGCCGCGGGCAGGGTCACCAGGTCCCGCATCAGATGCACGTGGACGAGGTCGGCGCCGCGCATCATGCGGCGGGCGGTGTTCAGCAGGCCGGCGGAGGTGATGCCGCTGACCTCGAACATCGGGAGGATGTGCCGGGCCTGGAAGAGATGGACCGGAACTCCCTCCACCTGCCGGGGAAGTTCGCCGTGGGGGAAGCCGTCACCGAGGGCCATGACGCGTGCGTCGTCGCCGTGTCCACGCTGGACCTTGGAGAGGTTGAACGCCACGCGCGTCGGACCGCCGAAGGCGTGGTCCGGGGTGTGGAGCGTGACAACGTGCAGGATTTTCACCAGAGTTCCCCTCGACTATGGCCAAGTATTCACAGCGTAGTCATCGACCCCCCTCAAGTGGGCTGATTCGTTAGAGTGTTCAGCGGTTCACTGATCCCGGGGGGGCGCATGACGTCGGTGCACACGTCGGCGCAGGAGCAGGTCGTGCCCACGGCCGTGGGCCCGCAGGGGCCCGGGGCTCCCGGTGGCCCTCCGGAACGGCCCATCGCCTGGTCGATGCTCTCGCGGGCCCTGTCCGTACCGCTCATCCTGGGCCTGGTCTGCTTCCTGCCCGCGGTGATCGCCGCCCAGCCCGGCAACGGGGTCCGGGACACGGCGTACTGGCTCCAGCTGGTGCTGACCTGCTACGCGGGCGCCCGGCTCGCGACGATGATCCTCTCCACCCGGCGGCGGCTGCTCCAGGGCGTCTTCTGGATGTTCGTGTACATCGCGATGGGCGTGGCGCCGTTCGCCCAGGTGGTGATCGGACAGACGCCGACGCCGATGGTGGGGCCGCGCCAGGACCTGGTGACAGCCATCGCGATGGTTCTGGTGGGGTGTGCCGCCTACGACCTGGGGGCGCTGCTGGCCTCCCGGCGCCCGCCGCGCCGCCGGGCCGCCTCCGCGCGGGGGCCGGGCGGCGGCGGGTCCGCCGTGGCCCATCCGCTGCGGCTGCGGCTGCTGGTGCTGCTGGCGTTCACGGCGAGCGCGTTCTACGTGCTGAAGCTGGGCGGGCCCGCGGTCTTCTTCGCCAGTCGGCAGGAGATCAACGAGACCGTGGCGGCCAGCGGAGTGGTCACGGAGGGGTCCAACGTGGGCTCGGCGTTCCTCAAGGGCTTCGGGCAGGTCCCCGCGCTGCTGGCCCTGCTCTTCTACACCCGGCGCCTGGCGACCTCCTACCGGGCCCGGCGCCGACCGTCGACGGTGCTGGTGTGGGTGGCGCTGGCGGGACTCAACCTGTTGGTCAACAACCCGGTGTCCAACGCCCGTTACTGGTTTCTGACGGTGGTGGTGGCGTTCGTGTTCGCCGCGTTCCCGAGCAGCGCGGCGGTCTACCGGACGGTGCTGACGGCGGGCGTGGTGGGGGCGCTGGTGGTGTTCCCGTACGCGGACAGGTTCCGGTACGAGGAGGGGAGCCAGCGGTCGGTGCAGTCGGCCTCGGTCTTCGATCCGCTGGTGACCAAGGACTACGACCAGATGGTGATGTTCGCCAACACCATCTCGTGGGTCGACACCCGGGGCCACACCTATGGCCGTCAACTGGCGGGCTCCGGGCTGTTCTTCGTGCCGCGCGCGGTGTGGAGCGGGAAGCCGGAGGACACCGGGGTCCGGGTCGGGCAGTGGATGGGGCTGCGGATGACCAACCTCTCGGCCCCGCTGTGGACGGAGTTCTGGGTCGACCTCGGCGCGACCGGCATGGTCGGCGGGATGGCGCTGATCGGCTACGCGTCGGCCCGCACCGACCGCCGCTACGCGCTGGCCGTCACCCGGGCGGGGCCCGGCCCGGGAAGCGTGCTGGCCATCGCCGCGCCGCTGATCGCCGGATACACCTTCATCCTGCTACGGGGCCCGCTCCTCCAGGCGGCGGGGAAGCTGGCCATCGCCGCGCTGTGTCTGGTCGCGATCGTGACGTTCAGGGAGCGGCGGGCAGGGCGTCGGCGCTGACGTCCTCGGCTCGGGCAGGGGTGCGCCGGCGCAGCCGGGCCACCCTGATCCAGGTGGCGGCGGCCTTGCAGAGCGAGCCCAGGAACAGCCCCCAGGCGGCGCCCGGGACGCCCCCGACGACGTAACCGCCCGCGAGGAACGCCACGGAGGTGAGCGAGAAGACGATCTGGATGGCGAGCGTGGTGCGCGGGTCCAGCATGCGCAGGGCGAGCAGGCCGCAGGTGCCGACCGCCATCGCCGCGTACTGGCTGCCCGTCGCCGGGAGCAGGTCGGCGGCCACCGGCCAGGTGTCGCCGAGGAGTTGGCGACCGGCGGTGTCCGGCAGCAGGGCGAGCACGGTGGCCCAGAGGGCGGCGGTCCCCGCGAGGACGGCGGCGAGCCCGGCGGTGGCCCGGATCCGGCGGCGCTCGTCGCCGATGCGGCCGAGGATCGGCGGACCGAAGGACGTGGCCGAGGTGAACAGCACGTTGAGCGGCCCGAACAGGGTGGTCGCCCCGCGCAGCGCGCCGACCAGGAGGGGGTCGCCGACCGCGCCGAGGCCGAGGACGGACAACTGGCCGGTCGCGTTGCCGACGCCGAACTCGACGGTGAAGCGCTGCCCGAGGTGACCGCGCCGCAGCATGGGGCGCAGCCGCAGCGGGGATCCGGCGGTGGCGCGGTGGAGGAGGGCGGCGGAGAGCAGAAGCGCGGGCAGCGCGGACAGGCCCCAGACGGCGATCAGCCGGGCCGGGGACGCCCCGTAGTCCTGTACGGAGAGTGCCCCGAGCACACAGACCAGCCGCGCCAGGTCGGACAGCAGGGCGAGATGGGGCTGCTGGAGGGTGGCGAAGGCGTACCGTACGGCGTCCTGGCCCAGCACCACGGGGAGGACGAGGCCGAGCATCAGCAGGGCGCGGGCCGTGTCGCCGGGGACGAGAACGCAGACGGCCGCGAGCAGCGCGCCGAGCACGGCGGCGGCGAGCACCGTGAAGGTGACGGCCGACCGGCAGGCGCCCCGGGTCTCCTCCCCCGCGCCGCGCTTGAGGACCAGCGGCTGCCCGGTGTACGCCCCCGAGACGCCGAGCAGCACGGTGAAGACCAGGTAGACCGCTGAGAAGCGGGCGAAGTCGGCGAGGGTGGAGAGGCGGGCGGCGGCCACCAGCACGAGGATGTTGGTGAGCGCCGCCACGCCCTGGTCCGCGACCGAGCAGAGGACGGCGGTGCGGGCTCTCACCGGCGGGGGGCCGGAAGCGTCAGGGAGCGCAGGCCGAGGGTCTCGCTGGGGTCTCCGGTGGTCTCGGGGGTGTCCGGCTCCGGAGTGGGAGCGGTGGGCCCGGAGCCTCCGGAGCGGCGGCGGGCGGACTTCGGGCGGCGCTCGGCGCGGCGCAGCCTGCGCCGGGACGGGTGGAGCAGGGCGCCGAGGACGGAGCCGCCGGACGCGCCGATGATCTCGCGGATGCGCTCCAGGTCGCTGCGGTGGACCTCGCGCGGATCGCACACGATCATGACGCCGGTGACCCGGTCGACGAGGGCGACGGCGTCGGCGTACGCGAGGACGGGCGGGGCGAGCACGATGACGACGGTGCCCGGACTGTCGGCCTCGCCGACGATGCGGCCGACGGGCGGGGAGGTGAGGGCGCGCGGGACGTTGTCGACGACGGTGCCGGGGATCAGGGTGAACGCCCCGGAGCCGGGGACGTCGACGCCGGAGCGGCTGCCGGTGGGCCAGCTGCCGTCGCCCTCGTCGGCGGCCCAGCGCGGCGAACGCGTCTCGTGGGCGGCGGAGCCCAGCTGCTTGGCGAGGGTCGGGGTGCGCAGGTCGGCCTCGACGAGGAGGACGTCCCGGCCCATCTCGGCGAAGGCGGCGGCGAGGTTGGCGGCAGCGGCGGCGGCCTCCGCGTTGTCCCCGCGCGGGGCGGTGACCAGCAGGCGGCGGCTCTCGGCGAACGCCGGGTCGTAGGCGAGCCGGAAGGCGACCGCGCGGTACTCCTCGGCGAGCCGGGAGCCGCCGCGGCCGATGGCGAGCAGCCCTGTCCCGGCGGCGCGCTCCCGGGGCAGGGTGCCCAGGAGCGGTGCGCCGAGCGAGCGGACCAGCTCGCGGTCGGAGCGGACGGCGGGGTCGAAGACGAGCCGCACCCAGGACAGCAGCAGCCCGAGCGCCAGGCCGACGACCCCGCCGAGGCCGAGGAGCAGGGGCAGGCCCGCGCCGGTGGGCGAGGTCGGGGCGACCGGCTTCTTGTTGAGGTAGCCGGGGGTGGTGTCCAGGGCCTTCAGCTCGGAGATCTTCCGGCTCAGCTCGGAGATGGAGACGATGATGTTGGCGCGGGCGCTGGTGACGTCGTCGGCCGCTCCCGCACCGACCTGCTCCTCCAGCAGATCGCGCTTCTCCTCCAGCGGCTTCAGCTGGGCGCGGTAGCCGCCCGCCATGTTCTCGATGCTGTCCTCGGTGCGCGCCTTGCGGTGGGCCAGATAGGCATGGGCCAGGGCTTCGGCGCGGGCCCGGGACTGCTCGGGGGTGGCGCCCGTGTAGGAGAACCGGAGAGTGAGGGTGTTGGGCGGGTTGGTGACCTGGAGTCCGAGGAGCAGTTCGCGGGCGGTGACGTCGTCGCCCTCCTTGAGGAGGGTGCCGGCGGCCAGGGTGCCGACGGTGTCGCTGGCGGCGGTCTGGCGCTCGGAGCCGATGTTGATGCCCTTGTCCGCGGTGGCTCCGGCGGCGAAGGGGTCGGCAATGGCGGACCGGACCTGGACCTCGCCGGTGGCGGTGTACGTCTTCTCGCCACCGAGGGCGAGATAGCCGCCGCCGAGCAGGCCGACGACCACGCCGACGGCCAGCAGGGCCCGGTAGCGCAGGAGTTGGCGGAACTGGTCGCGCAGCAGCGCGGGCTCGTCGTGGTCGTCCAGGACCCGGTTCACCGGTGTCATCGGTGACCACCGCCCTGTCCGTCCCGCAGGATCTCGGCGAGCAGGTCGTCGAAGCGGGCGAGCCCCGCCTCCCGGCTCAGGTGTTGTGCGACGTACCGGGGGCCCTCGGCCCCGAGGGCGTCGGCCGCGGCCGGGTCGGCGGCGAGTTTCTGTACGGCCTCCAGCAGGGCGGCCGGATCCTCGGGGGCGACGAGGACTCCGGCGCCGGAGCGGCGGACCTCGTCGGCGGTGCCGCCCTCGTCGGCGACGGAGGCGATCACGGGCCGGCCGGAGGCGAAGTAGGAGGTGAGCTTGGAGGGGACGCTCATGTCGAGGACCGAGGCGCGTTGGGTCACCGCGAGGACGTCGGCGGCGGCGAGGACGTCGGTGAACTCCTCGGCCCTCGCGGGCTCCAGGAACTCCACGTTGGCGAGCCCCTCGGCGCGGGCGCGCAGGGCGTCGCGCTGGTTGCCGTCCCCCATCAGGACGACGCGGACGCCGGGGGCGAGGCGGGCGGCCTCCACCAGGACCTCCAGGCCCTGCTTGAGGCCCATGTTGCCGGAGTGCAGAAGCACGGGGGTGCCCTCGGGCCAGCCGAGCCGGGCCCGGGTCGCGGCCCGGTCGACGGTGGGGCCCTGCACATGGCTCCAGTTGGGGACGAGGCGGATGCGGCCGGGGTCGACGCCGAGGGCCCGGACTCCGGGGACGAAGCTCTCGTGGATGACGCCGACGAGGGTGGCCCCGCGCAGCGCGTACCTCTCGGCGGCGGCGGCGACGGCGGCGGCCCTGCCTCCGCCCCGGATGCCGCTCTGCGCCGCGGCGGCGCCCATCAGGTCCTGGACGACGGGGAGGTAGGGCACGCGGTGGTGCCGGGCGAGACGGGCTCCGATGATCCCGCCGGCGAGGCTGGGCATCTGGGAGACCACGACGTCGGGGCGGCCGGGCGGCGGTGCGATGAGCCCGGTGGCGAGGATGCCGGCCTCGAACGCGGCTCGTTTGAGCGCTGTCTGACGGGACGGTATGTAGTGGCGGCGTCGGTGCACGCCGACGCCGCCGCGTATCTCCACCGTCCGCCACACACCCCGGTAGCTCTGCTCCAGGCGCCAGGAAGGATAGTGCGGCATGCCGGTGAGCGCCCGGACGCGGGCGCCGGACGCGGCCCAGTGCTCGGCCAGTTGGGTGGCGTACGGGCCTATGCCCGTGAGCTCCGGAGCGTAGTTGGTCGAGACCAGCAGAAGTCGGCGGCCCCGGAACGGGCCGGGCCTTGCAGCATCGGACATCGGACGATCGCCTTCCCCCCACGACAGCCGCTGTTCCCGGCGAGGAACAGCCCCCGTCGAGCTTATCCGTTCACGGCTTGCACAAGTGTTCTTCACAGTAAGGTCGTTGGAACATCACCGGATCACGTTCACCGTGGGGGGAGAGATACGGATGGTGCAGCACAGGGTGGGTTACGCACCCGGGGTGTACGACCTGTTCCACGTCGGGCACCTCAACATCCTGCGTCATGCCCGCAGTCAGTGCGACTACCTGGTCGCGGGGGTCGTGTCGGACGAGATGGCGGCGCTCGCCAAGGGCCATACGCCGATGATCCCGCTCCGCGAACGACTGGAGATCGTCCGCAGCGTCCGTTTCGTGGACGCCGCGTTCGTGGAGACCGTGCCGGACAAGGTCGAGACCTGGCAGCAGGTCCGGTTCGACGTGATCTTCAAGGGCGACGACTGGCGGGGCACGGAGAAGGGACTGAAGCTGGAGCGCGACTTCGCCGAGGTGGGCGTGGAGGTCGTCTACTTCCCGTACACCGTGCATACGTCCAGCACCCAGTTGCGCCGGGCGCTGGACGTCCTCGTCAACCGGCCCGGAGCGCTTTCAGCTCCCTGAACCACTTGGCGAGGAAGGCCGCCAGGAACAGCGTGTGCACGACCGCGAGCACGGCGTACCCGGCGCGGAAGGCCCCGGGTGCGCCGAGCAGCAGGAACACCAGACAGAACACCCCGTAGTCGGCGGGCAACAGGGCCACGGCCCACACCCGGGAAACGGGCACAGCCCGGGTCGCCGCCCAGGACGGCCCCCGCGCACTCGCCGCGGCCTTCCCGAGGTGTTCGCGCAGCAGCCCCGCACAGAAGGTGACCACGGCGGCCAGCTGGAAGCCGAGCGGCAGCAACAGCCACGCTTCCGACGGAAGTTCGCCGAAGCGGTAGAAGGAGATCAGGACCGCGGTGTGGACGAGCAGCAGCTTTCCGCAGTCCACGACATGGTCCAGCCACTCCCCGTCGGGCCCGCCCCGGCCGGTGAGCCGGGCGAGCTGCCCGTCGGCGGAGTCGAAGGCGAACCCGATCGCGAGGGCCGCGTAGACCAGGACGGCGAGCGTCCAGGACGGTTCGACGAGCGCGACGGCCACCAGCGCGGAATAGGTGAACAACGCGCTGACCAACGTCACTTGATTGGGCGTCAGCCCGGTCCGGTAGGCCATGGCCGCGAGCACGCGGCCGGCGGGCCGGTTCACGTACCGCGAGTAGAGCGAGACGCCCTTGGCGCTCTTCTGTGCGCCGCGCAATTCGCGCAGCACGGTGCCCGTGCTTCCCACTACGCCCCCCAGCGTCCGGCAGTGCCCGCATCATGGCACGCGGGCCCGGGGCCGTGGGGTGTTTGGCCGCGACGAGGTGGGAGTACGCGCCTACTTGCCGTCGGTGAGCTGCTCGTCGAGCTCGTCGAAGAGCAGTTCGCTGTGGTCCACCTGGCCGGTGCGGTACGCGGAGCGGGCCACCAGGTGCGAGGCGACCGGTCCGGTGAGCATCTGGAAGAAGGCGATGAGGGCGAGGGTGGCCAGTTCCATGCCGCCGCGCAGCCGCAGCGCGACCCCGGCCAGCACCAGGATGATGCCGAGGGTCTGCGGTTTGGTGGCGGCGTGGCTGCGGGAGAGGACGTCGGGCAGCCGGAGCATGCCGATCACCCCGAGCAGACAGGTCGCGGCGCCGATCAGGAGCAGGACGGCGCCGGCCGTGTCGACGATCTGGAGCCAGACGTTCACCGCGAGCCCTCCTGGGGGTCGTCGGAGTGCGGAGGGGAGCCGGCCGGGTCGCGGGGCCGGTCGCGTACGGCGATGAAGCGGGCGATGCCCACCGAGCCGGTGAAGCCGAGGAACGCCAGCACCAGCATGATCGGGAAGTAGAAGGGGTCCCGGGCGAAGGCGGACTTGGCACCGAGGCCCGCGATGATCAGGGCGGCACAGACGTCCAGTGAGATCGCCCGGTCCAGCATGGAGGGGCCGCGCCAGATCCGGGCCAGCAGCAGTCCCCCGGCGATGAGGACGAGGGCGACGGCGCAGATCAGCAGGGCCTGGTCGACGCGTTCGGGTGCGGTCACGGTGCGGGCCTCCCGGCGGCGAGCTGGGGCGGTGGCGGGGGTTCGGCGACCCGGGCGATCTCGTCACGGGTGCCGAAGGCCCGTACGGTCAGCTCCTCCATCCGCCACACCTTGCGGCGGGCGGCTTCGAGCTCCTCGGGCCGGTCGGCGTCCAGGACGTGCAGAAAGACGGTGGCCGTCGCCCGGCGCACCTCGATGACGGAGCCGCCGGGGACGTTGGAGACGGCGACGGCGGTGGCGGCGAGCATCAGGTCGCTGCGGCAGCGCAGGGGAACGCCGATGACGGCGGCCCGGTGCGGCAGGCCGAAGAAGGTCTGCCGGGTGACCTTCACTCCCGAGGTGTACATGTCGTGGAAGAGATAGCCCGCCAGGCACACGATGCCCCAGGGGCGGAGCCGCAGTCCGAGGTCGACCCGGGGCAGCGGGAAGGCCAGGCAGACGGCGACCGAGACGACCAGACCGGTCAGGACGTTGGCCCAGGTGAGGGTGGACCAGAGCAGCACCCAGATGAGGGTGAGCCAGACGATCAGCGGCAGGTCGAGCACCCGTCGTCGGCGGGTGCCGAACTCGAAGCTCAGGGGCGACAGATCGGCGTTGCGGAAGGAGAGGCCCAGAAGGCGTTTCACCGGCCCAGCACCTCCTGGATGTAGGGGGTCCGCTGAAGGAGTTCGACAGCGGTGCGGTCGGTGAAGGCGGTGAGCGGGTCGGCGAACACGGTGAAGGCGAGGCCGATCGCGATGGTGGCGGCGGTGGCAGCGATCATGGGGTGGGGCAGTCGGCTGGTGGTGGTGACGGCCCGTTCGTGCAGGGTCGCGACGACGGCCTGCCCGGCGGGCGGGGGCGTGGTCCCGATGCCCTCGTCGCCGGTGCCCGGGATGCGGTCGGGGCCTGCGTCGGTGTCGTCGTCGCTGTCGTCGCCGGACTCCAGGACGGTGCCGGTGGCGGCCTGGCCGGGCGGGGCGGCGCGCCAGAAGGCGAGGTTCCAGACCTTGGCGACGACGTACAGCGTGAGCAGGCTGGTGGCGGCCGAGCCGGCGACCAGGACCCAGGCCCAGCCGCCGCCGTCGGCGACGCCCGCGCGCATCAGGCCGAGCTTGCCGATGAAGCCGGAGAGCGGGGGGATCCCGGCGAGGTTCATGGCGGGGACGAAGAACAGGGCGGCGAGCATGGGCGCGGCCCTGGCCATACCGCCGAGCCGGGTCAGCTCCGTGGTGCCGCCGCGACGTTCGATGAGCCCGGCGACGAGGAAGAGCGTCGTCTGGACGGTGATGTGGTGGGCGACGTACACGATGGCCCCGCCGTACGCCTCGCGGGTGGCGAGGCCGATCCCGAAGACCATGTAGCCGATGTGGCTGATCAGGGTGAAGGAGAGCAGTCGCTTGAGGTCGGTCTGGGCGACCGCTCCGAGGATCCCGATGACCATGGAGGCCAGGGCGACGGCCATCAGGAGGTCCCCCAGGCGGTTGCCGGGGAAGAACAGGCTCTCGGTGCGCAGCATGCAGTAGACGCCGACCTTGGTGAGGAGTCCGGCGAAGACGGCGGTCACGGGGGCGGGGGCGGTGGGGTAGGAGTCGGGGAGCCAGGCGGCGAGCGGGAAGACGGCGGCCTTGATGGCGAAGACGGTGAGCAGCAGCGCCTGGATCAGGGTCCTCACGCCGATGGGGAGTTCGGCCAGCCGCACGGCGAGCTGAGCGAAGTTCGCGGTGCCGGTGGCCGCGTACGTCATGGCGATGGCGGTGAGGAAGAGCATCGAGGAGAACAACGAGATGATCACGTAGGTGGAGCCGGCCCGCATCCGCGGTCCGGTGCCGCCGAGGGTGAGCAGGACGAAGCTGGCGACGAGCATGATCTCGAACCCGACGAAGAGGTTGACGAGGTCGCCGGCGAGGAAGGTGCAGGAGACCCCGGCGACGAGGATCAGGTAGGCGGGGTGGAAGACGGCGAGCGGGGTCTCCTTGTCCCGGTCGGTCATGCCCTGGCCGAGGGAGTAGACGAGCACACAGAGGGTGATCGCCGAGGAGACCGTGAGCATCAGCCCGGAAAGCCGGTCGGCGACCAGGGTGATGCCGAGCGGCGGGGCGAAGTCGCCGAGGTGGACGGAGAGCGGGCCCTGCCGGTCGGCGGCGACCATGAGGATCGCCGAGAGCGCGGTGACGGCGGTGAGCACGGCGACGCTGATGAAGCGCTGGAAGCGCCCCAGCCGGGTGCCGAAGGCGAGGCTGAGTCCGGTGGCGCACAGCGGCAGCAGCACCGGCAGGGGGACGAGCGCGTTCATCCGTCGGCTCCTGGGTCACGGGGGTAGCGGTCGTCCGCCTTGGCGTCGCCGTCGCGGGCGTAGTCCTCCGGGTCGGCGCCCAGCACGTCGTTCCAGAGGTTGCCGGAGGCGTCGCGCCCCCGGGCCTGCCGGGCCCGGTCGGCGCGGAGCCGGTCGCGGAGCCGGCGGCGCTCCTCCCGGTAGCGTTCGCGCTCCTCGGCGGTGGGCTCGGCGCCCGAGCGGAACTCCTCGCGCAGCTGGGCTCGCTCGGAGAGCACTTCGGCGCGCAGCACGATGCGCCGGTCCTCCAGGTCGTCGTGGACCTCGTCGGTGCCGGTGATCTGGTGGCTGCGGTAGGCCATGGCCAGCAGGAACGCGGTGGTGGCCAGGGTGATGACGATGGCGGTCAGCGCGATGGCCTGGGGCAGCGGGTCGGTGACCCGACTCAGCGGCACCCCGTACAGCAGGGGTGCGGCTCCCGCCCGGCCGGTCGAGGAGAGCACCAGCAGATTGATGCCGTTGCTGAGGATGACGGCGCCGAGCAGGATGCGGGTGAGCGGACGGGTGAGCATGAGGATGCCGCCGACGGCGCAGAGGACGACGGCGGTGGCGATGAGCGAGGCGCTGACGATCACCGGAGGGGCCCTCCCGCCTCGGGTCCGCCGTCGGGGGTGAGGACGCCCGCGGCCCGTTCGATCTGCCGGTCGACTTTGGCGCCGAGGGCCCGCACGATGTCCAGGACGACGCCGAGGACCAGCAGGTAGACGCCGAAGTCGAAGAGGACCGACGTGCTCAGGTGGTACGTGCCGAAGACCGGCAGGTGTCCGTAGTACGTGAAGGCGTGCAGGACGGTGCCCTCGCCGAGTCCGAGGAGGGCAACCCCGGTGGAGATGAAGAGTCCGAGGCCGGTGAAGAGGCCGGGCTGGAGGGGGGCCGCCTCGGCGAGTTCGAAGCGGCCGCCCGCCAGGTAGCGGGTGATCAGGGCGACCCCGGCGACGAGCCCGGCGACGAAGCCGCCGCCGGGCAGGGACTCGGCGCAGAACAGGAGATAGACCGAGAGCACCAGGATCGGGTGGAACAGCAGCCGGGCCACGACCTCGAAGACGATCGAGCGGTGTTCGGGGGCGAGGGTGGCCCCGGCGGCGAGCCAGCTGCGTTCGGGGGCCGCGTCGTCGCCCTGCGGCAGCCGGGAGGAGTGGTGGGCGGTCAGGGACCAGGCGGTACGGCCCCGCAACTCCTCCTGGGCCATGGAACCCTCGCTGCGGCGGTGCAGGTAGATGAGGCTGGTGACGCCGACCGCGGCGGCGGCGAGCACGGCGGACTCCCCCATCGTGTCCCAGGCGCGCAGGTCGACGAGGATGGTCGCGACGACGTCCTTGAGCCCGTGGTCGGCGACTTCCTGGACCATGGCGGTGCCGGCCGGTTCGGCGGTGCGCGCGGCGGCGGCGACCCACATCCCGACGCCGACGGTGGCGGCCGCCGCGAGCGCCACGGGGATGCGGATGGCCCGCCGCCAGATACTCACGGTCTCCTGGAAGTGGACGGGCATCCGGCGCAGCACCAGCACGAAGACGATCATCGCGACGGTCTCCATACAGAACTGGGTGAGAGCCAGGTCGGGCGCGCCCTGGACGACGAAGAGCAGCGCCGTGCCGTAACCGGTGAGTCCGGCCAGGACGACGCCCTTCATGCGCCGCCGGACCGTCAGGCAGAGCAGGGCGGCGGCGCAGGTCAGGGCGGCCACGGCGCCCTGGAGCGGGTTGTCCCAGACCCGGGGCCGTACGGCACCGTCCCAGGGGGTGTCGACCATGAGGACGGCGAGCTGTCCGCCGAGCATGACGAGCAGGGTGGTGGCGAGGTACACGGAGAGGGAACCGCGCTGGATGAAGCCGGTGACCTGGAGGGCGAGACGTTCCTGCCCGAGGAGCAGATGCCCGAAGACGCTGTCGGCGGTGGGCCAGGCGATCCGCCGGGAGAGCCGGGTGACCCTGGTGCGGCCGAGGAAGAGCACGGTGCCCGCCGCCCAGGCGGCGGCCGACAGCAGCAGGGCGAGGCCGAATCCGTGCCAGAGGGCAAGGTGGTACGGGTCCGGCTCGGCCGGGAACGTGTCGGCGTAGGCGCCCAGCAGCCGGTCCGTCCACCCCACGCCGGGCCCGAGGACCAGGCCGAGTACGGCGAGCAGGGCGGGCGGGGCGAGGAAGGCCCGGCCGACGGAGTGGACGGGGGTGTCGGGGACTCCGCGCTTGCGGGCGAAGGCGCCCCAGACGAACCGCAGGGTGTACGCGGTGGTCAGCGCGGAGCCCGCGACGACGACGGCCAGCGCCCACCGCTCGGCGGCCGACCCGTGGAGCAGCGCCTCGATCGCGGCCTCCTTCGCGGCGAAGCCGAGCAAGGGCGGCAGGGCGGCCATGGAGGCGGCGGCGAGTACGGCGACCGCGGCGACGTACGGCAGCGAACGACCGACCCCGGAGAGCTTCCGCAGGTCACGCGTGCCGGCGGCGTGGTCGACGATGCCGGTGACGAGGAACAGCGGGGCCTTGAAGAGGGCGTGGGCGAGGATCATCGCGACGGCGGCGAGCGCGGCGTCGCGGTTGCCGGTCCCGGCAAGCAGGGTGAGGAAGCCGAGCTGGCTGACGGTCCCGTAGGCGAGGACCAGCTTGAGGTCGTTGAGGCGCAGCGCCCGCCAGCCGCCGAGCAGCATGGTCGCGCCGCCGAGGACGAGGACGACGGGTTTCCAGACGGGGACGTCGGCGAAGGCCGGGGCGAGCCGGGCGACCAGGTAGACACCGGCCTTGACCATCGCGGCGGCGTGCAGATAGGCGCTGACGGGGGTCGGCGCGGCCATGGCGTTCGGCAGCCACATGGAGAACGGCCAGATCGCGGACTTGGAGAGGGCCCCGCACAGCACGAGGACCACGGCGACCGACACGGCGAGGGTCGTCCCGGGGGGATCGGCGACGATCGCGGAGATCCGGTAGGTGCCCGCGGCCTGACCGAGGATCAGGAAGCCGACGAGCATGGCGAGACCGCCGAAGGTGGTGACCACCAGGGCCTGGAGGGCGGAGCGGCGGCTGTGCCGGTGTTCGCTGCTGTGGCCGATCAGCAGATAGGAGAAGACCGTGGTCAGCTCCCAGAACACATAGAGCGTGATCAGGTCGTCGGCGAGGACGAGGGCGAGCATCGCGCCCGCGAAGGCGAGGAGGTTCCCGGCGAACCGGCCCAGTTGCGGGGTGTCGTCGGTGAAGTAGGAGGCGCAGTAGAGCAGGACGAGCGCGCCGATCCCGGCGGCGAGCAGCACCATCAGTTCGGCGAGCGCGTCCAGCCGCAGGTCGAGGGTGACGCCGTAGTCCGGGATCCACTCCCAGGTCCAGGTGTCCGCGCCGCCGGACGCGGCGGTGTTCCAGCGGGTGAGGGCCCAGACGGTGGCGGCCACCGGGGGCAGCGCCAGCACGACGAAACCCCGTCGGCCGAGCCGGTGCACCAGCGGACCCGCGCAGGCCGCCAGCGCGAAGTGGGCGACGATGAGCGCGATCACAGCCGGGTGTCCGGGTCGGGCGGCGGGGCGTCCGGAGTAAAGGGCACCAAATACAGATATATCCCTCGGAGCGATTCACCCGTCCGGCGCGCCGCGCGCCCCCCGGTCCGCTGTGTTCGAGGTTCGGGGGCCCGGGGCCCGGCCTTGGGTCTCAGCCGTGTCCGGCGCAGCGTCCGCTGTGGTCGCAGTACGGCGTGTTGGCGGTGGCGCCGCAGCCGCAGAGCATCACCCGGGTCTCGTGGCGGGGGCCGTACGGGGTGGCGACGTCGAGGTCACCGCGCACGTGGAGCACGCCGTCGGCATGGAGCGACACATGGGTGGGAACGTCGGGGACCTCGTCGGGCATGCCGTCGGTGCGGTGGTACTGGAGGGCGCCGCTCGGGCAGCGGTGGATGACCTCGGCGACCTCGTCGGCGGGGGCGTTGTCGGGCTGGACCCACGGGCGGCGGTCGACGTCGAAGACGGTGGGGAGCCCGCGCACGCACTCGGCGGCGTGCAGGCAGCGGTGCGCGTCGAAGCCGACGACGATGCCCTCGCCGTCGTAGGACTTGGCGGCGGGGCGCGGAGGCGGCTGGCTGGTCACCGCTGACTCTCCCGGGTCGGCTCGGTATCCGGACCCCTCCAGCCTCGCCCCGGTACCCCGCCGCCGCTACTCGGGGGCCGGGCCCTCACGGGAGGACCGCGACCCCGTCGATCTCGACCATCGCCTGCTCGTCCCAGAGCCTGGCGACGCCGATGACGGCCATCGCCGGGTAGTCGCGCCCCGCCAGTCTGCGCCAGATCCGGCCCAGTTCGGCGGAGTGGGAGCGGTAGTCGTCGACGTCGGTGGCGTAGACGGTGACCCGGGCGAGGTCCGCGGGGGCGCCACCGGCCGCGTGGAGAGCGGTGAGCAGATTGCCGAGTGCGAGCGCGAACTGCTCGGGCAGCGTGGCCCCGACGACCTTGCCCGCCGGGTCGAGGGCGGTCTGTCCGGCGAGGAAGACCAGGTGGCCGCCGGTGGCGACGACCGCGTGGCTGAAGCCGGTGGGCGGGGAGAGTTCGGCCGGGTTGATCCGGTGGGACGGGCTCATGCGGGCGGCTCCTGGGTCGTGGGCTCGGACGGCTGCGCGGAGGCGGACCGAGCGGAGGAGGTGGCGGGATCCTGGGCGGCGTTCGCGTACAGCTCCTTGGCGATGATGGTGCGCTGCACCTCGCTCGCGCCCTCGTAGATGCGCGGCGCGCGGACCTCCCGGTAGAGGTGTTCGAGCAGATGACCCCGGCGCAGGGCGCGGGCGCCGTGGAGCTGGACGGCGGTGTCGACGACGTACTGCGCGGTCTCGGTGGCGTACAGCTTGGCCATCGCCGCGCGGCGCGGCACCCCGCTCTCCCCCGCGTCGTACGCCGCTGCCGCCGCGTGGACCAGCAGGCGGGCGGCCTCGGTGCGGGTGGCCATCTCGGCGACCTGGTGGGAGACGGCCTGGAGGTCGCTCAGCGGGCCGCCGAACGCGGTGCGGTGGGCGGTGTGGTCCAGGGTCGCGTCGAGGGCGGCGCGGGCCATCCCGACGGCGAAGGCCCCGACGCTGGGGCGGAAGAGGTTGAGGGTGTTCATGGCGACCCGGAAGCCACGGTCGGGTTCGCCGAGCACGTCGTCGGCGGTGACCGGTACACCGTCGAACTCCAGGGTGCCGATGGGGTGCGGGGAGAGCATGTCGAGGGCGGAGCCGGTGAGTCCGGGGCGGTCGGACGGGACGAGGAAGGCGGTGATGCCCCGGGAGCCCGCGCCGGGGGTGGTGCGGGCGAAGACCACGGCGAAGTCGGCCTCGGGGGCGTTGGAGATCCAGCACTTCTCGCCGGTGAGCCGCCAGCCGACGGCGGTGTGCTCGGCGGCCAGGCTCAGGGCCGCCGCGTCGGAGCCCGCCCCCGGCTCGCTCAGCGCGAACGCGGCGACGGCCCGCCCGGCCCGGACCTCGGGGAGCCAGCGTTCGTGGTGGGCGGAGGTGCCCGCCTGGACGATCGGAGTGGCGCCGAGGCCCTGGAGGGCGAGCGCGGTCTCGGCCTCGGTGCAGCCCCGGGCCAGCGACTCCCGCAGCAGGCACAGGTCCAGCGCACCGGATCCGAGCATCCGGCCGAGGAGGCCCAGCTCGCCGAGTGCGGCCAGCAGGGGGCGGTTGACCCGCCCGGGCTCCCCCTTCTCCGCCAGCGGGCGCAGCTTTCGCACGGCGAGCGTACGGAGCTCCTCGCACCAGGCGGTCTGTTGCGGTTCGAGGGAGAATGCCGTCATGGCGGCGCCTCTCTTGTCGCGTCGTGTCGCGTGCCCCGTCGCGTCGGGTGGCATCTCGTCGCGTCATATCGCACGCCCTGGCTTATCGCGGACCGTTGACTACCGTCACCCAAACGATACGCTCCAGAGGCGACAAGGGGGCGATCCTTCATGGAGCCGAATTCCTCGCCGAACACGCCCACAGCCGCCGCCGACGCGTCCGTACGCGTCCCCGGCGCGCCTCACGAGCCGGCCGGGCGCGCCGCCGGCGCCCATACCGACACCTTCGCGCGCGACCATCTCCCACCGCCGGAGCAGTGGCCGGAGCTTCTCCTGGACGATCCCGCGCCGCGTTACCCCGACCGGCTGAACTGCGGACACGAGCTGCTGGACCGCACCGTCGAGGAGTACGGCGCCGACCGTCCCGCGCTGCGCTCCGGCGACGGGGGCGTCTGGAGCTACGGCGAGCTGCGGGAGACCGTGGACCGCATCGCGCAGGTGCTGACGGACGACCTGGGCGTGGTGCCGGGCAACCGGGTGCTGCTGCGCGGGCCGACCACGCCCTGGCTGGCCGCCTGCTGGCTGGCCGTCATGAAGGCGGGCGCGGTCGCCGTCACCGTACTGGCGCAGGCGCGCGCCGCGGAGCTGGCCACCATCTGCTCGCTGGCGCGTATCGGCCACGCGCTGTGCGACGCCCGGTCCGTGGAGGATCTGGCGGCGGCGGACGTGGACGGGCTGCGGATCACCCTGTTCGGCGGGGACGGGCCCGACGACCTCACCCGGCTGGCGGAGGGCAGGAAGGGTCCGTACCGGGCGGTGGACACGGCCGCCGACGAGGTCGCGCTCATCGCGTTCACCTCGGGGACCACCGGGCGCCCCAAGGGCTGTATGCATCTGCACCGGGATCTCCTGGCCATCGCCGACACCTTCTCCCAGCACGTGCTGCGCCCCTCGGCCGACGACGTGTTCGCGGGCAGCCCGCCGCTGGGCTTCACGTTCGGCCTGGGCGGGCTGCTGGTCTTCCCGCTGCGGGCCGGGGCCTCGACGCTGCTGCTGGAACAGGCGGGCCCGCAGCATCTGCTGCCCGCGCTGGCCCGGCACCGGGTCTCGGTGCTGTTCACCGCGCCGACGGCCTACCGCACGATGCTCGGCCAGTTGAACGGCCACGACCTGTCGGCGCTGCGGCGCTGTGTGTCGGCCGGGGAGAACTTGCCGGAGGCGACCTGGCGGGCCTGGTACGAGGCCACGGGGCTGCGCATCATCAACGGCATCGGGGCCACGGAGCTGCTGCACATCTTCATCTCGGCCGCCGACGACGCGATCCGGCCGGGCATGACGGGGGTGCCCGTGCCGGGCTGGCAGGCCCGGGTGGTGGACGAGCAGGGGGAGGAGCTGCCCGCCGGCGAACCGGGGCTCCTCGCGGTGCGCGGCCCGGTCGGCTGCCGCTATCTCGCCGACCCGCGGCAGACGGAGTACGTCCGGCACGGCTGGAATCTGACCGGAGACACCTTCGTCCGCGAACCGGACGGCTACTTCCGTTACGTGGCCCGCGCCGACGACATGATCATCTCCTCCGGGTACAACATCGCGGGCCCCGAGGTGGAGGACGCCCTGCTGCGCCATCCGGAGGTCGCGGAGGCGGCCGTCGTGGGCCGGGTGGACGAACTGCGCGGCGAGATCGTGGTGGCGCACGTGGTGCTGACCGAGGGCTCGGTGCAGACGGCGGACTCGCTGCGCGCCCATATGAAGGCGAATCTGGCTCCGCACAAATGCCCGCGCGTCTTCGTGTTCGAGGAGTCCCTGCCGCGCACCGCGACCGGCAAGCTCCAGCGGTTCCTGCTCCGGGAAGACCTCCGGGAGGACAGAGCCTAAAGTGATCACGTGGCCGAGTTGCGCACCCCCCGCTCCCTGATCATCACGCTCTACGGCGCCTATGGCCGTCCGGCGGACGGTGCGCCGTTCGCGGTGTCGGAGCTGATCCGTCTGCTGCACGCCGTGGGCGTCGACGCCCCCTCCGTACGCTCGTGCGTCTCGCGGCTGAAACGGCGCGGGCTGCTGGTGGCCGCCCGGGCGGCGGACGGCTCGGCGGGGTACGCGCTCTCCCCGGACGCCCGGCAGCTGCTGGACGACGGGGACCGGCGGATCTACCGGCACCCCGCGCCCCGCCTCGCCGACGGCTGGGTGCTCGCGGTGTTCTCCGTTCCCGAGGCGGAGCGCAGCAAGCGCCACGTGCTGCGCTCCCGGCTGGCCCGGCTGGGCTTCGGCACGGCCGCGCCCGGGGTGTGGATCGCGCCGGCCGGACTGTACGAGGAGACGCGGCACACCCTGGAACGGCTCGAACTCGCCCCGTACGTCGACCTGTTCCGGGGCGAGCACCTCGGTTTCGCCGCCACCCGCGAGGCGGTCGCCCGCTGGTGGGACCTGGACACGGTGGCGCGCCTGCACCACGACTTCCTGGAGCTGCACGAGCCGGTGCTGCGCGACTGGGAGGCGTCCGGGGCCGACGGCGCGCCCCGCCCGCAGACCGCCTACCGTGACTATCTGCTGGCGCTCGACTCCTGGCGGCGACTGCCGTACGCGGACCCGGGTCTGCCGGCGGAGCTGCTGCCGGCGGACTGGCCGGGCACCTGGTCGGCGGAGGTGTTCGGCCGGCTGCACGAGCGGCTGCGGGACGCCGGGGAGCGGTTCGTACGGCAGTGAGGGTGCGGCGGCCGGAGACCTCCCGCGCGTCGGCCGTCAGACGCGGGCCAGTTCGGCAGCGCCGAAGGAGACGCTGAACCGGTCGCACCAGATGCTGACGCTGGTGAAGTCTGCCGGGTCGAGACCGGCGGGCAGCCGGTAGTTGTGGGAGCCCTTGTTTCCCTTCAGCTTGCCGAGGCTCTCATGGCGCCCGTCGTCGAAGACGAACCAGCCTGCCCGCCCCTCCTTCACCGGCGCGTCGGTCAGCCACACCCGGAGATCGGGGCCGTTGCTGGTGTCGAGGTCCTCCAGCCTCACGATGTGCCAGCCGTCGGCGAGCCGGAGCAGCCGCACCGTGCCGGAGGTGGTGTGCTCATGGCTGATCAGATCGCCGGAGGCCACGGTCACCGGCGCGGCCTGTTCGGGGCTGGGAGTCTTCTGCGGCTTCGCCGACGGGCCCGCGGAGGTGTCAGCCGGTTCCGCAGCCGCCACGTCGGGCAGGGCTTCCTGAACCGTGTCGTCCTGCCAGAGCGTCCACGGCTTGAACCAGTAGAGCCCCACGCCCACCAGCGCCACGGCCACCACCAGGGCCCCCGCGACCATCGGCCGCGTCAGCGTTCCCCGCACCCGTCCCATTGCTGCTCCTCCGCTACGTCGGCCGACCAGGCACACCGGCTCCGGACCACCCATCCAACCCGACCGGCCCCGCCCATGGCGATGGCCCCCACCTGACGAAAGTCTTACGGCATCACCGCCGCCGGGCGCCGGGGGCTCTTCGTGCGCGGGTGGCGCTCGCGTACGAAGGGGAAATCCAGGTGCCCCGGCCTCCCGGCCTTGGCACGATGAGGCATGACCTGGACCTTCACCCCCGACGTCGACGTGTTCCTCGCCTCGGCCGGCCCGTCGCTCGCCGCGCGGCCCGTCGAGCACACGGTGGCGCTGACGGTCACCGAGCGGCTGAGACGTTCCGGTGCCCATCACTACGGGGACGACGATCCGCTCCTCGGCTGGTGGCGTGGGGCGGACGGGGTGGTGGCGGGGACTTTCGTGCGCACCCCACCTCACGCGGCGCTGCTGAACGCCGTGCCCCCCAAGGCGGTGGGGCCGCTGGTGGAGCTCCTGGGGGCGGGTCCCGACCTCGACGGCGTCAACGCGGAACCGGACACCGCGGCGCTGCTGGCCGTCCGGCTGCCGGGCTACCGGACCGAGCAGGCGCAGCGGCTGTACCGGCTGGGCACGCTGCGGGCGCCGTCTCCCGCGCCGGAGGGCCGGTCCAGAGTGGCGACGCGGGCGGACCGGGCGCTGCTGGTGGCGTGGGTACAGGGGTTCGCCGACGCGACCGGGCAGTCCAAGTCCTCAGCGGAGTGGCTGGTCGACGAGGGCACGGAACGCGGGTCGCTCACCCTCTGGGAGAGCGGCGGTACGCCGGTGGCCCTGGCGGGGCGCACCCGGATACTGGCGGGCACGGTGCGGGTGACGTTGGTGTACACCCCGCCGGGGTTCCGCGGCCGGGGGTACGGGGCCGCCGTGGCGGCCGAGGCCTCGCGGGCCGCCCTGGCGGAGGGCGCGGCGGAGGTCCTGCTCTTCACCGACCTCGCCGACCCGACGAGCAACGGGGTGTATCTGCGCATCGGTTACGAGCGGGTGGCGGACCGGGTGCAGTTGAGGAGGGACATGTGACGGCGGAGTCCGTGACACCCGAGCCGATGTGGCTCGTCGCGGCGAACGTGGTGCGGTGGCGACGGTACGGGGACGCCGGGCAGGAGTTGCGGCCGGGGACGAAGTCGTACCGGGGCGGGGCGAAGGTGTACGTCGTCGACACCTACCCCGGCATGGGGCACGAGCAGGTGACCACCGTCGGGCGGGCCCGCACCGGCCGGTGGATCACCGTCGACACGGGCTCACGTCATCTGCACACCTTCCGGGCGCAGTTGGCGTACGCGCCGGCCGTGCTGCGCCGCGCCGAGGCGGTCGGGGTCCGACCGCAGACCCGGGAGGAGGCCGAGGCGCTGGCCGGACTGCTGGAGCGGCTCGCCGCCGGGTACCGCGAGAGCCACCACGGCGCGCCCCACCCCACACCGTGCCGCTGCCACACGTGCCTGGTCACCCCAGCGTGAGCCGGGGCTTGGGCCCGTCGGTGCGGCCGGTGGGCGGGGTGCGGCTGCCCGCACCGTACGGGAGGGGCCAGGGTGCGCCCGGTCCCGTGTAGCCCTGTTCGGCCGCCGCGTGCAGGGTCCAGTGCGGGTCGTACAGGTGGGGGCGGGCCAGGGCACAGAGGTCGGCGCGGCCCGCCAGGAGCAGGGAGTTGACGTCGTCCCAGGAGGAGATCGCGCCGACCGCGATGACGGGGACGTCCACGGTGTTGCGGATCCGGTCGGCGTACGGGGTCTGGTAGGAGCGGCCGAACTCGGGGCGCTCCTCGGGCACGACCTGGCCGGTGGAGACGTCGATGGCATCGGCCCCGTGCTCGGCGAAGGCGCGGGCGATCGTGACGGCGTCCTCGGCGTCGGTGCCGCCCTCGGCCCAGTCGGTGGCGGAGATCCTGACGGTCATCGGCCTTTCCTCCGGCCAGACTTCACGCACGGCGTCGAAGACGTCGAGGGGGAAGCGGAGGCGCCCTTCCAGGGAGCCGCCGTAGGCGTCGGTGCGGTGGTTGGTGAGCGGGGAGAGGAAGCCGGAGAGCAGATAGCCGTGGGCGCAGTGCAGTTCGAGGACGTCGAAACCGGATGCGGCGGCACGCCGGGCGGCCTCGACGAACTGCTCGCGCACGGCATCCAGTCCGGCCCGGTCCAGCTCGGCCGGGACCTGGCTGACACCGGGGGTGTACGGCAGCGGGGAGGCGGCTGCCAGGGGCCAGTTGCCACTGTCCAGGGGCTCGTCGATGCCCTCCCACATGAGCTTGGTGGAGCCCTTGCGGCCGGAGTGGCCGAGCTGGACGCCGATGGCGGCCCCGGGGGCGGAGCTGTGGACGAAGTCGGTGATCCGCCGCCAGGCCAGGGTCTGTTCGTCGTTCCACAGACCCGTGCAGCCGGGGGTGATGCGGCCTTCGGCGCTGACGCAGACCATTTCGGTCATGGTGAGTCCGGCGCCGCCGAGCGCGCGGGCCCCGAGGTGGACGAGGTGGAAGTCGCCGGGGAGCCCGTCGGTGGCGGAGTACATGTCCATGGGTGAGACGACGACCCGGTTGCGCAGTTCCAGGCCGCGCAGCCGGAAGGGGGTGAACATCGGCGGGGTGCCGGGCGGGCAGCCGAACTCCTCCTCGACGGCGACGGTGAACGAGGCGTCACGCAGCCGGAGGTTGTCATGGGTGACCCGGCGGCTGCGGGTGAGCAGGTTGAACGCGAAGCGCCGGGGCGGCTGATCGACGTAGTGGGTCAGCTCCTCGAACCAGCGCAGACTGGCGGCGGCCGCGCGCTGGGTCGAGGCGACGACCGGGCGGCGCTCGGCCTCGTAGGCCGTCAACGCGGACGGCAGGTCGGGTTGCTCCTCGATGCAGGCGACCAGGGCCAGGGCGTCCTCGACGGCGAGTTTGGTGCCGGAGCCGATGGAGAAGTGGGCGGTGTGGGCCGCGTCGCCGATGAGCACGGTGTTGCCCTGGGACCAGCGGGAGTTGGTGACCGTACGGAAGGCGAGCCAGGAGGACCGGTTGGAGCGAAGGGGGCGGCCGTCGAGGGCCTCGGTGAAGAACTTGGCGCAGCGGGTGGTGGATTCGGACGGGTCGCAGGTGTCGAGTCCGGCGGCGCGCCACACCTCCTCGCGCATCTCGACGATGACGGTGGAGGCGTCGGTAGCGTACGGGTAGCCGTGCAACTGCATGACGCCGTAAGGCGTTTCGGCGATCTCGAAGCGGAAGGCGTCGAGCGCGAAGTCGGCGGCGAGCCAGATATAGCGGTTGCGGTGTTCGGTGATGTCCGGCCCGAAAGCGTCGGCGTGCGCGGCACGGGTGGCGCTGTGCACCCCGTCGGCGGCGATGACCAGGTCGTGGTGGGCGGCGAGCTCGGCGGCGGGCGGGGCCGGGGTGCGGAAACGGAGGTCGACGCCGAGGCCGGCGCAGCGCTCGTGGAGGATCTCCAGGAGCCGGCGGCGGCCGAGGGCGGCGAAGCCGTGTCCGCCGGAGGTGTGGGTGCGGCCGCGGTGGACGATGTCGATGGTGTCCCAGCGGACGAACTCACCACTGAGGGCGCGGTAGACCTCGGGGTCGGCGTGTTCGATGCCGCCGAGGGTCTCGTCGGAGAGGACGACGCCGAAGCCGAAGGTGTCGTCGGGGGCGTTGCGCTCGAAGACGGTGACCTCGCGCTCCGGGTCGAGCTGCTTGAGCAGGGACGCGGCGTAGAGCCCGCCTGGGCCGCCGCCGATGACCGCGATGCGCCGTACGGGACCGGTGCCGCGCGCCACGGCTACCGCCCCTGCCACTTCGGGGCCCGCTTCTCGGTGAAGGCGGCGTGGAACTCGGCGTAGTCCTCGCCGTGCATCAGGAGGGCCTGGGTGTTGGCGTCCAGCTCGACGGAGGCGGCGAGCGGCATGTCCAGCTCGGCGGTGAGCAGGGCCTTGGTCTGGGCGAGCGCGAGAGCGGGGCCGTCCGCGAGGCGGCGGGCCAGCTCGGCGGCGCGTTCGTCGGCCTTCCCCTCCTCGGCCAGCTCGCTGATCAGGCCGATCCGCTCCGCCTCGGGGGCGCGGACGGCGTCGCCGAGCATCAGGAGCCGGGTGGCGTGGCCGAGGCCGACGACCCGGGGCAGCAGGTAGGCCGCGCCCATGTCGCCGCCGGAGAGGCCGACCCGGGTGAAGAGGAAGGCGAAGCGGGCCGAGGGGTCGGCGACGCGGAAGTCGGCGGCGAGGGCCAGGACGGCTCCGGCCCCCGCCGCGACCCCGTGGACGGCGGCGACGACGGGGAAGGGGCACTCCCGCAGGGCCCGGACGACCTGTCCGGTCATCCGGTTGAAGTCGAGTAGCTGCGCGGTGTCCATGGCCAGGGTGGCGCCGATGATCTCGTCGACGTCGCCGCCGGAGCAGAAGCCGCGCCCCTCCCCGGCGAGGACCAGGGCGCGGACGGAGCGTTCCCGGGAGAGCTCGGCGAGGAGGTCGCGCAGATCGGCGTAGGCGCCGAAGGTGAGCGCGTTGAGTTTTTCGGGTCGGGAGAATGTGACGGTTGCCACACCGTCGTCCCGGGTCAGCCGGAGATGACGCCATTCCTCGGTGCTCGGGGCCGAGCTGGGAAACGGGCTCATGGAGGGGTCCCCTTCAGCGATCGGGCTGGTGCCGGCCGTGCGCGGGTCGCGTTCCGCCTCCGAAGTTATCACTCATGCGTGACTGCCGTCACGAGGTCGCAATACCGCATCCATGAGACTGTTGTGGCGAAAGTCCCCTTTGCTCCGGCCGACCGCCCCTATGGCTGGGCCGGAACGGTTCGTAAGGTTGAAACCAGGAAGTCTCGTCACGAGTACGACGTGAACCCGAGAAGACGCGTACGCGAGGGCCGAGACCTCCCGCTTCAGGAAGACCCGCTCCCGAACGGAAACCCTGCCGTGCCGCCCGATGTCCCCGTTCCCGCTTCCTGGCGCATCGCCCTGCCGCACTCCACCGCGGCCGTGCCGATCGCCCGGGCCCTGATCCGTACGGCGCTGTCGGACATCGACGCCCCGGCCGACAGTGACACCGCCGAACTCCTGACCGCCGAACTGGTGGCCAACGCGGTCGAGCACACCCTGGGCGGCGAGCCCATCGAGCTGGTCGTGGAGCTGCTGCCGACCGGCTGCCAGGTCGAGGTGCACGACCGCGACCCCGCTCCGCCGGGCGACCTCTCCCGGCCGCAGCCGGGCTTCGAGGTCGACCCCTGGCAGGAGCACGGCCGCGGCCTGTTGCTGATCCGGACCCTCAGCTCCGCGTGCGGTCACCGCACCACGGAGCAGGGCAAGGCCGTCTGGTTCACGCTTCCGGCGATACCGGCGCAGCCGGGTCCGTCACCGGGGAGCTGACCAGCCGGGAGCGCTTGCGGCCGTAGCCGGCGTACAGAAGCGAGCCGGCGGCCAGGAAGACCGCGAACTGGACCCAGGTCGTCCAGCCGGTCCCGTACATCAGATACAGGCAGAACGCGACGCCCAGCAGCGGGCTGACCGGGTAGAGCGGGACCCGGAAGGTTCGCTTCAGCTCGGGGTTGCGGCGACGGAGCACCACCACCGCGACGTTGACGGCGACCATCGTGGCCAGCGTGCCGATGGTCGTCAGGTTCACGACGACGTCGAGCGAGACGAAGGCGGCAGGGACCGCGAAGACGCAGGCGACGATCCAGGTGTTGGCGACCGGGGTGTGGGTCGTGGGCGAGACCCGTTCGAAGACACGCGGAATGAGCCCGTCGCGGGACATCGACATCAGGATGCGGGTCTGCCCGTACATCACGGCCAGCACCACCGAGGCGATGGCGACGACCGCGCCGAAGGCGATGATGCCGCCGCCCACCGAGGAGCCGGTGACCTCGTTGACGGCGATCGAGAGAGCGGCGCTCTTGTTCGCCACGTCGTCCGAGCCGATCGCGCCGATGGCGGAGAGCGCCACGGCGCAGTAGAGCAGGGTGACGACGCCGATGCAGATCAGGATGGCTACGGGGATGTTGCGGCGGGGGTTCTTGACCTCTTCGCCCGCGGTGGTGATGGCGTCGAAGCCGATGTAGGAGAAGAACGCGAGCGACGCGCCCGCGGTGATCCCGCCGAGCCCGTGGGTGGCGAACGGCATGAGGTTGTCGTCCTGGAACGCGCTGAACGCCACCGCGCAGAACGCGACCAGGATGCCGATCTTGAGAACCGCCATGGCGGCGGTGGCCGTGGCGCTCTCGCGGACGCCGCGCACCAGCAGGGTGGCGGCCATGGCGATCACGACGACGGCGGGCAGGTTGACCACACCGCCGTCGCCGGGCCCGGAGGACAGGGCGGCGGGCAGTTCCCAGCCGAACAGGCTGTTCAGCAGCTCGTTGACGTACTGGCTCCAGCCGACCGCGACGGCGGAGACCGAGACGCCGTACTCCAGCAACAGGCACCAGCCGACGAGGAAGGCGGTGCGCTCGCCGAGGGCGGCGTACGCGAAGGAGTAGGAGCTTCCGGAGACCGGGATGGCGCTGCCCAGCTCCGCGAAGGACAGGGCGGTGAAGATGCAGGTGATCGCCGCGAGGACGAACGAGATCACGACGGCGGGGCCGGCCTCGGCGACGCTGTCGGAGAGCCCGACGAAGATGCCGGTGCCGACGATCGCGCCGACCCCGAAGCAGACGAGCTGGAAGAGCCCCATCGTGCGCTTGAGGCCGTGGCCCTCCAGGTCGCCGCCGGATTCGGCGATGAGCTGCTCGGGGCTCTTGCGGCGCAGGCCCGACGGGTGGGGGCCGGAGGGCTTCGGGGTGCCGGATCGCGGCAGACCGGTGCTCATGCGGGACGTTCTCATCTCTGGTGGTGCAGTGGGGGGAGGCCCGTGCCCCGGGTGTGGCGGCACAGGTAAGGGGCTCGGGCCCTGCGAGGGGTCTCCCCCGGGTCCGAACCCCGCCAAGAGCCGACATCGTAGCCACCGGCACGCATGTTCACCCAATCGGGCGCATGAGCATGCGAACCCCTTACCCCGTATGCGTATGGCTCTCGCGCGGGGCTACTTCCCGGCGAGCGTCGCCACCAGCACGGCCTTGATCGTGTGCATCCGGTTCTCCGCCTGGTCGAAGACGACGGAGTGCTCCGACTCGAAGACCTCGTCGCTGACCTCCAGCTCGGTCAGTCCGTACCGGGCGTGGATGTCCCGGCCGATCCGGGTGCCGAGGTCGTGGAAGGCCGGCAGGCAGTGCAGGAACTTCACGTCCGGGTTGCCGGTGGCCCGCAGGACGTCCATCGTCACGGCGTAGGGCCCGAGGGCGGCGATGCGCTCGGCCCAGACCTCCTTGGGCTCCCCCATGGAGACCCAGACATCGGTGGCGACGAAGTCGGCGCCCGAGACGCCCTGGACCACGTCACCGGTGAGGGTGATGGTCGCGCCGCTGATCTCGGCGATCTTCCGGGCCTGCGCCACGACCGCCTCGTTCGGCCAGTACGCCTCGGGGGCGACGATCCGGACGTCCAGGCCGAGCAGGGCGCCGGTGATCAGGTAGGAGTTGCCCATGTTGAAGCGGGCGTCGCCGAGGTAGGCGAAGGCCGTCCCCGTGAGGGGCCCCTCGCGGCACTCGGTCATGGTGAGGACGTCGGCGAGCATCTGGGTGGGGTGCCAGTCGTCGGTGAGCCCGTTGAAGACGGGCACGCCGCCGTGCGCGGCCAGCTCCTCGACGGCTTGCTGGCTGTCGCCCCGGTACTCGATCCCGTCGAACATCCGGCCCAGCACCCGGGCGGTGTCCTTCACGGACTCCTTGTGGCCCATCTGGGAGCCCGCCGGGTCGAGGTAGGTGGTGAAGGCGCCTTGGTCGGCGGCGGCGACCTCGAACGCGCAGCGCGTACGGGTCGAGGTCTTCTCGAAGATCAGCGCGATGTTCTTCCCGCGCAACCGCTGGACCTCGACCCCGGCCTTCTTGGCCGCCTTGAGCTCGGCGGCCAGCGCGACCAGGCCGAGAAACTCCTCGGAGGTGAAGTCCAGCTCCTTGAGGAAGTGGCGGCCGGTGAGGTCTATGGCCATGATGACTGCTCCTGGGTCCGGCGGGGATCGACGCGCTGCGCACAGCAGGACTGGAAGTGTATACGACGTCTCGCATCTCTATACAGCCCCCTTCCGCCGACCGCTCACGCCACGGGGTCCCGCTCCACCGGGCAGCTCATACAGCGCGGCCCGCCGCGCCCCCGGCCGAGCTCGCTGCCCCGGATCTCGATCACC
This sequence comes from Streptomyces sp. S063, assembly GCF_002832675.1. Lineage (NCBI taxonomy): Bacteria > Bacillati > Actinomycetota > Actinomycetes > Kitasatosporales > Streptomycetaceae > Streptomyces > Streptomyces sp. S063. The sequence continues at coordinate 6,158,983 of NZ_CP021707.1, read as the reverse complement.
TCGATGCCCTGCTTGCGCAGATAGGTGTTGGTGGTGGCGTTGCGCTCGTACGCGACGACGACACCGGGCTCGACCGCGAGCACGTTGCAGCCGTCGTCCCACTGCTCGCGCTCGGCGGCGTGCACGTCCTGGGTGGCGGTGAGCACCCGGATCTCGTCGAGGCCGAGGGCGGCGGCGATGGCCCGGTGCATGTGCTCCGGAGGATGGTCGGTGACCTTCAGTTCGCGGGGGCCGCTGCCGGGCTCGATGGTGTACGAGCGGAGCATGCCCAGACCGGCGTACTGGGTGAACGTGTCGCCGTCGACCATCGTCATCACCGTGTCCAGGTGCATGAACGCGCGGGCCTTCGGCATGTCCAGCGCCACGATCGTGCGCGCCGAGCCGGCGTCGAAGAGACCGCGGGCCAGCATCTCGACCGCCTGCGGGGTGGTGCGCTCGCTCATGCCGATCAGGACCGCCCCCTGCCCGATGACCAGGACGTCGCCGCCCTCGATGGTGGAGGGGTAGTCGTCCTGCCCCTCCGACCAGTGATGGAAGACGCCTGCCTCCGGGCCGGTGAAAAGGGGGTGGTGGCGGTAGATGGCCTCGAAGTGGACGGTCTCGCGCTGCCGGGCGGGCCAGCGCATGGCGTTGATGGAAACCCCGTCGTAGATCCAGGCGGAGGTGTCCCGGGTGAAGAGGTGGTTGGGCAGCGGGCCGAGGAGGAAGTCGTCCAGGTCCATCACATGGAAGCGGACGGAGGTCGGCTCGCTGTGCCGCTCCAGGAACTCCCGTTTGGTCATGCCGCCGACCAGGGCCTCCGCCAGCTCCGCCGCGGACAGCTGCTCGAAGGCGGCCCGCAGATGCTCGGTGGCGAGCGGGCCGTACTCCTTCTCGTCGAAGACCCGGTCGAGCACGAGGCGCCGCGCGACCGGGATGTCGAGGGACTCGCGCAGCAGATCGCCGAAGAGGTGCACGGCGACCCCCCGGTCACGCAGGACGTCGGCGAACCCGTCGTGCTCCTCCCGGGCGCGGCGCACCCACAGGACATCGTCGAACAGGAGCGCGTCCTTGTTCCTGGGGGTGAGCCGCTTCAGCTCCAGATCGGGGCGGTGGAGTATGACGCGGCGCAGCCGCCCGGCTTCGGAGTCGACATGGAATCCCATGCCCTCATCCTCACCGCGCGGAGCACCGTTCACCCCGCGAATCGCCTATCCGTTGGATCCAGGGGTGTCCGGCCCCGGGCTCAGAGCCGGGGGTCGACCGGCTCCGACTCCAGCGCCAGGACGGCGAACACCGCTTCGTGGATCCGCCACAGCGGTTCGCCCTCCGCCAGCCGGTCCAGGGCCTCCAGACCCAGTGCGTACTCCCGCAGCGCGAGCGAGCGCTTGTGGCCGAGGAACCGGGAGCGCAAGCGCTCCAGGTTCTCCGGGCGGGTGTACTCGGGGCCGTAGATGATGCGGAGATACTCCCGGCCCCGCACCTTGATGCCGGGCTGGACGAGGCGGCCCTTGGCGTCCCGGACGAGGGCGCCGAGCGGCTTGACGACCATGCCCTCGCCGCCGCGGCCGGTCATCTCCAGCCACCAGTCCACACCCGCGCGGACGGAGGCCTCGTCGCCGGTGTCGACGACGAGCCGGCGGGTGACCTGGAGCAGCCCGGTCGGGTCGTGCTCCACGAGCCGGTCGAGCCGGGCGAGCTGCTCGTCGTGCGGAACGGCGGCCAGGGAGCGGCCCTGGACGGCGAGGATCTGGAAGGGGGCCAGGCGCACGCCCTCCAGTCCGTCGGTGGGCCAGCAGTAGCGCCGGTACGCGTCGGTGAACGCGGCGGCGTCCTGCGCACGGGCCCGCTGGTGTCCGGCGAGGCCCGCCACCTCGACGCCCCGGGCGGCCGCCCGCTCCAGGGCGGCGACGGCCGGCGGGAAGACCGCCCCGGCCGCGGCGCCGACGGCGGCGTACTGCGAGCGCAGCAGGCCGCCCGCCTTCAGCGACCACGGCATCAGCTCGGCGTCCAGGAGCACCCAGTCGGTGTCCCACTCCGCCCAGAGCCCGGCGGCGGTGACGGCGCTGCGGAGCCGTGCCAGGACCTCCTCGGTCATCGTCGGGTCGTCCAGGAAGGGGCGGCCGGTGCGGGTGTACAGCGCGCCGGTGGGGCCCGCCGTGCCGAACCGCGCGGCCGCCGCCTCCGCGTCCTTGCAGACCAGGACCACGGCCCGGGAGCCCATGTGCTTCTCCTCGCACACGACCCGCTCGACGCCGTCCGCCGCGTACTGCGCGAACGCCTCGGCCGGGTGCTCCAGGAAGCCGTCCTCACGGGAGGTGGCGGTGGGGGCCATGGTGGGCGGCAGGTAGGCGAGGAGCTGCGGGTCGACGGCGAACCGGCTCATGACTTCGAGCGCGGCGGCGGCGTTCTCCTCGCGCACGGCGACACGCCCCATGTACCGGGTCTCGACGATCCGGCGGCCCTGGACGTCGGCGATGTCCAGCGGCCGGCCCTCCCGCCCTCCGGGCGCCTCGGTCACCAGCGGCTTGACCGGCTCGTACCAGACCTTCTCGGCGGGTACGTCGACGAGTTCGCGCTCCGGCCAGCGCAGCGCGGTCATCTTCCCGCCGAAGACGGCGCCGGTGTCCAGGCAGATGGTGTTGTTGATCCAGGACGTGGTGGGGACGGGGGTGTGGCCGTAGACCACGGTGGCGCGGCCCCGGTACTCCTCGGCCCATGGGTAGCGCACGGGCAGGCCGAACTCGTCGGTCTCGCCGGTGGTGTCCCCGTACAGCGCGTGCGAGCGGACCCGGCCGGAGGTGCGGCCGTGGTACTTCTCCGGCAGCCCGGCGTGACAGACCACCAGCTTGCCCTCGTCCAGGACGTAGTGGCTGACGAGGGAGTCGATGAACTCCCGCACCTGGCCCCGGAACTCGGGGTGCTCGGCGTCCTCGCGCTCCAGCTGTTCGACGGTCTCGGCGAGCCCGTGGGTGAGCTGGACCTTGCGGCCCGCGAGATACCGGCCGAGCTTGTTCTCGTGGTTGCCGGGGACGCAGAGGGCGTTGCCCGACGCCACCATGGACATCACGCGGCGCAGCACGCCGGGGCTGTCGGGGCCCCGGTCGACGAGGTCGCCGACGAACACGGCGGTGCGCCCCTCGGGGTGGGCGCCGTCCACGTAACCGAGCTTGCCGAGCAGGGTCTCCAGCTCGGAGCTGCAACCGTGGATGTCGCCGATGATGTCGAACGGGCCGGTGAGGTGGCGCAGGTCGTTGTACCGGCGCTCCAGGACCACTTCGGCGGTCTCGGCCTCCGCCTCGGTGCGCAGGATGTGCACCTTGCGGAAGCCCTCGCGCTCCAGGCCTCGCAGCGAGCGCCGCAGCTCGCGGCGGTGCCGCTGGATGACGTGGCGGGGCATGGAGGCACGGTCCGGGCGGGCCGCGTTGCGGGCGGCGCAGAGCTCCTCGGGGAGGTCGAGGACGATGGCGATGGGCAGGACGTCGTACTTCCTGGCCAGCTGGACGAGCTGCTTGCGGCTCTCGGACTGGACGCTGGTGGCGTCGACGACGGTGAGCCGCCCGGCCTCCAGGCGCTTGCCCGCGATGTAGTGCAGAACGTCGAAGGCGTCGCGGCTGGCGCTCTGGTCGTTCTCGTCGTCGGCGACCAGGCCCCGGCAGACGTCCGAGGAGACGATCTCGGTCGGCTTGAAGTGCTTGCGGGCGAAGGTGGACTTGCCCGATCCGCTGGCGCCGATGAGAACGACGAGGGAGAGATCGGTCACCGGCAGGGTACGCACGGGGCTCGGGGCGGCGGTCTCCGCGCCGGTCTCGGCGGACTCGGCAATCTCGGACTCGGCGGACTTGGCGGACTCGGCGGTCTCCGCTTCGGTGGTGCTGTGGTCGCTGTTCATGCGGCTTCCGCCTCCTTCTTCTGCTCGGTCTGCTCGGTGACGCGGGTGAACACGGCCATCTGGGTCGGCGGCCCCACCTCGGGGTCGTCCGGCCCGACCGGCACGTACCGGACGGTGTATCCGTGCCGCTCGGCTACCTGCCCGGCCCAGTCCCGGAATTCGGCCCGGGTCCACTCGAAGCGGTGGTCCCCGTGCCGGGCGTGCCCGGCCGGGAGGGTCTCCCAGCGGACGTTGTACTCGACGTTCGGCGTGGTCACGAGCACCGTCCCGGGGCGTGCGGCGCCGAACACCGCGTACTCCAGGGCGGGCAGCCGGGGCAGATCCAGGTGCTCGATCACCTCGCTGAGCACGGCGGCGTCATACCCGGCCAGCCGCTTGTCGGTGTAGGTCAGCGAGCCCTGTCGCAGGGTCACCCGGCCGGCCTGGCGCTCCCCCATCCGGTCCAGCTTGAGCCGCCGCGAGGCGATGGTGAGGGCACGCATCGAGACGTCGACGCCCACGATCTCGGTGAAGCGCACGTCCTTGAGGAGTGCCTGCACCAACTGGCCCTGGCCGCAGCCGAGGTCGAGCACGCGGCTCGCCCCGGCGGCGCGCAACGCGTCGAGGATCGCGGTCCGCCGGTGCTCGGCGAGCGGGACCGGCCTCTCCTCGGTGTCGGTGCTCTCGTCCACGGCGTTGTCGACGCTGTCCACGTCGAGGTCGTCCGACTCGGCGAGCCGGACCAGCTCCAGGGCCTGGTCGGCCTGGCGGGTGAGCCCCCAGCGGTGGAAAAGATAGCGCCGGGTGATCAGCGGCCGCTCCGGGTGGTCGGCCAGCCAGCCCTCCCCGGCCCGCAGCAGCTTGTCCACCTCGTCGGGCGCGACCCAGTAGTGCTTGGCGTCGTCGAGCACCGGCAGCAGGATGTAGAGCTGCCGCAGCGCGTCGGCCAGCCGCAACTCGCCCTCCAGCACCAGCCGTACGTAGCGCGAGTCGCCCCAGGCGGGGAACTGCTCGTCCAGCGGTACGGCCGTGGCCTCGACCCGCTCCCAGCCGAGCGGGTCGAACAGCTTGTGCACCAGCTCGACGCCGCCCCGGGCGGGCAGGGCGGGCACCTCGATCCGCAGCGGCAGCGGGCTCTCGGCCCGCTCGGGCATGGCCCGGCAGACCCCGCCGAGCGCGGACTTGAAGACGGCGGCGAGGGCCACCGACAGCAACGAGGACGCCGCGTAGGGGCGGTCGTTGACGTACTGCGCGAGCGCCGCGTCGGGCGCGCCTCCCCGGCCCTTGCCCTTGCCGCGTCGCACGAGCGCCACCGGATCCACCTCCAGCAGGAGTGCGGCCGTGCAGCGCTCCGCGGACGCCTCGGGGTAGAAGACGTGCGCGGAGCCGTGCGAGGTGGAGAACGCCTGCGCCCTGTCGGGATGCTTGTGCAGCAGGAAGCCCAGATCAGTGGCGGGACGCTCTTGGGTGCCGGTCGTACCGATGGTCAGGAACACGTGTCCGAGTATGATCCTCACCCCCTGTCCCCACCAGGCATTTTCGCCCCGCTTGCCCTACGTCTCCGCTCCCTCCGGGCTCTCCGGGTTCTCCGCTCCCTCCAGCTTCTCCGGGCTCGCCGGGTTCGCCGGGTTCTCCGGCTCTTCCGCCTCCCCCGACTCCACCAGCCGCCCGGCCAGCCCCGCTATGAGGTCAGGCCCCACCCGGCAGCAGCCCCCGACGAGCCGGGCGCCGGCCCGCGTCCAGGCCCGCACCCTGTCCGGGGTGAAGGTGGAGCGCCCGGTCCAGCCCCGCGCCCCGGCGTCCCAGCCCTCGCCGCTGTTCGGATAGACCACGGCGGGCCTGCCCGTGACCGCCACCGCCAGCTCGACCGCCGCCCGGGCCTCGTCCGGGTCGCAGCAGTTGACCCCGACCGCGAGGACGGACTCCCGCCCGGCCGCCACCGCGAACGCCTCCTCCAGCGGCTGGCCGGCCCTGGTCCGGCCGCCCGCCACGCTGTACGAGATCCAGTACGGCAGTCCGGTCTCCTCGGCCACCCGGACCAGGGCCTCCGCCTCGTCCAGATCCGGCACCGTCTCCAGCGCGAGAACATCGGGACCTGCCGCGGCGAGCGCCGCAACCCGGGGGCGGTGGAACCGCTCCAGCTCACCGACGCTCAGCCCGTAACGCCCCCGGTACTCACTGCCGTCCGCGAGCATCGCCCCGTACGGTCCGACCGACGCGGCGACCCAGGTCTCCCGCCCGGGCCCGGCCCGGCGCGCCGCGTCGGCGGCGCGCCGGGCCAGCTTCACACTGCGGGCGAACAGGGCCTCGGTCCCGGCCCGGTCGAGCCCGTACCTCCCGAACCCTTCGAACGTGGCCTGATAGCTCGCCGTGATGAGCACCCGTGCCCCGGCCCGGAGATAGGCGAGGTGAGCGGCCTCGATCTGTTCCGGCGCGTCGGCCAGCAACCGGGCCGACCACAGCACGTCGGACAGATCACAGCCCTGCGCCTCCAGTTGGTTGGAGAGCCCGCCGTCCAGCAGGACGGGCCCGGCGTCCAGCGCGTCGGCGAGCGTACCGCCGTTGCTCGCGGCCACCTCTGCCTCCTCGGTTCGGGTCAGGTCAGGTCAGGTCAGGTCAGCTGGGACTGGATCTGCGAGGAGATCAGTTCCAGATGGTCCAGGTCGTCCAGGTCGAGGATCTGGAGGTAGATCCTCTGCGAACCGATCGCCCCGTAGCGGCCGATCTTGTCGACCACTTCGGCGGGCGACCCCGCGAGGCCGTTCGCCTTGAGCTCCTCCACGTCCCGGCCGATCGCCGCCGCACGCCGGGCGACCTCGGCGTCGTCCTTGCCCGTGCAGACGATCAGCGCGTTGGAGTAGACGAGGTCGTCCGGAGAGCGCCCGTGCGCCTGCGCGGCGGCCCGGACCCGGCCGAACTGCTTCTCGCTGTCCTCCAGCGAGGCGAACGGGATGTTGAACTCGTCCGCGTACTGCGCGGCGAGGCGCGGGGTGCGCGTCGCTCCGTGGCCGCCGATCAGCACGGGCACCTTGGCCTGGGCGGGCTTGGGGAGCGCGGGCGAGTCGGTCAGCTGGTAGTAGGTCCCGTCGTAGCTGAAGGTCTTGCCGACCTCCGTCGCCCACAGCCCGGTGACGATCGCGAGCTGCTCCTCCAGACGGCCGAACTTCTCCTTGGGGAACGGGATGCCGTAGGCCTTGTGCTCCTGCTCGAACCATCCTGCGCCCAGGCCCAGTTCGATCCGGCCGCCGGACATCTGGTCGACCTGGGCCACCTGGATGGCCAGGACCCCCGGAAGCCGGAACGTGCCGGCGGTCATCAGCGTGCCGAGCCGGATCCGCCGGGTCTCGCGCGCCAGTCCGGCCAGGGTGATCCAGGCGTCCGTCGGTCCGGGCAGACCGTCGCCGGAGCCCATCCGGAGATAGTGGTCGGAGCGGTAGAAGGCGTCGAAGCCCAGGTCCTCCGTGGCCTTGGCGACGGTGAGCAAGGTGTCGTAGTCGGCCCCCTGCTGGGGCTCGGTGAAGATGCGAAGATCCATGTCTCCATCCTGCCTCCCCAGGGCCGTCGACCGCGCCGCGCCTCCCCCTCGGCGGCCCGTTGTCTCCGCTCAGCCTCCGCTCGGCCTCCGCTCAGGACCCCGCCGCCGACGGGGCGGGGCCGCGTATGCCGTACGGGCCGTCGCGCCCCCTCTCGCGATCCCGCTCCCGCTCTCGCTCCCGCTCCGCCAGGCGTCTCAGCATCCCGTGCACGCGGTCCAGTGATTCGTCCGCCGCGTCCATGGCCTCGATGCACTGCCAGTAGAGCCCGTCCTCCCCCGTGTCGCAGGCCACCCCGACCAGCGCGATCCCGGCCTCACCGAGCAGCAGCGCGAGCCCGGCCAGAGCCGGCCGGACCTCACCGATCCCCGACAACTGGGCGGCCCTGGCACCGCCGGAGATCACCGTCGGGTGGTCCAGCGCCGAGCAGCCGGCGCCGATCTCCCCCAGCGCCCGCGCCTCGCCCCGTAATTCCACCGGCCCGCACAGCGCCAGCCGACTGCCGACCGCCCGGGCGAGCGCCTGCGCCTGCCAGGCCTCCGCCATGACGTCCAGCGCGCCCCGACTGTCGGCCAGAGCCCGCCGACCCACCTCGATGAGTCGCTCCGCTTCCATCTGTCTCCCCCGTCCGTACGAAAACCCGCTCACCTCATTCATTACCCACAGTGAGGTAGACAGCACCGTAAGGCCAGAGGAAATCGGAAATCTGTGGACACGAAGTCGAATGTGGATATCTCGATCACTCCGAAGAGTGACGATCGGAGGGTTCGGCCGCGCTCGGCAGAGGGAAGCGCTCCTCGTTCCGCTCCAACTTGGCCACCAGTGCCGCCGTCGGGTCGATACCCAACACCTCGCAGAACTGCAGGAGATAGGCGAGCACGTCCGCCACCTCGTCGGTGACCCGGTGGGCGGATCCGGGGTCCTCCATGACCCCGGCCGACTGTTCGGGCGTCAGCCACTGGAAGATCTCCAGCAGTTCGGATGCCTCGACACTGAGCGCGGCGGCCAGGTTCTTCGGGGTGTGGTACTGGCCCCAGTCCCGCGCCGCCGCGAACGCGGCCAGCCGGCGCTGGAGTTCTGCCACATCGATGTCCGTCACAGCACCAGGTCTATCACCGCCCACCGACAGTGCCCGCCGCACGTCCGAGGCGCGGCCGGGGGCGGCGGCCGGACCGCTGCCGCCGCCCCCGCCCGCCACCCGGCTGCCACTCCGCCCGCCGCCCGGCCGCCGCTTCCTACGACTGGGCGAGGCCTGCGGGCGTGACTCCCTCGACCTCCATGCCGACCGGCGCCAGCAGGAAGACGTTGCGGTCGACGCGGTGCATCCCGCTGCCGAGACCGAAGACCACACCGCTGCTGAAGTCGAGAATCCGCTTGGCCACGTCCGTTTCCGCCGCCGTCAGGTCGAGCAGCACCGGAACCTGGGCGACGAGATACTCGGCGACCTCCCGCGCGTCCGCGAAGACCTGCACCCGCAGCACGACGAGGCGGCGCTGTTCGGCGGCGCGCTCGTCGGGCACGGTGCGGTGGTCGATCCGGGACGGCCACTCGTCACGGCCGCGCAGGGGTACGACCTGGGCGAGCCCCTCCCACTGTTCGTCGGTGGCGTCGTATCTGTCATACCTGTCGTACCTGCTCAACGGTCCACCCCGTCGTCGAGCCGGTCGGATGGGCACCGGCTGCACTCACTGTTCATCGGGCAATCCTCTCGCCCCTCACCCGTTCGGCGTACCAGCGACACGGCGAAGTCCGCGTCCGTGTCGCATCCGATACCCGGCGGACACCGGTTCATGACGGCCGGACCTTCGGCGCACTGCCGGACAGCGGACCGTCAGACCGTGATGACCTGGACCCCCGCCTCGCCGAACCGGCCCCTCGCCTCCGCGCCGATGCGGGAGTCGGTGACCAGGACGTCGACGAGGCCCAGGTCGCAGACGCGCGCGAAGGCCCGTTTGCCGATCTTCGAGGAGTCGGCCGCCACCACCACCCGCTGGGCCCGTTCCGCGAGCAGCCGGTTGACGCTGGCCTCGCCCTCGTGGTGGACGTACGCGCCGCGCTCGATGTCGATGGCGTTCACCCCGAGGACCGCGACGTCCAGCGTGATCTCGTTCATCACGCCGACCGCGAGCGGGCCCGTCAGCTCGTACGACTGCGGCCTCGCGACGCCGCCCGTCACGACCATCTTGATCTGCGGACGGATCGCCAGCTCGCTCGCGATGTTGAGGGCGTTGGTCACCACGGTCAGCGTCGGCTGGCCGCCCGCCACCGGCGTCTCGCCCACGATGTCCGGGCGCACGGCCAGCGCCCTGGCCACCTCGGTCACGGTCGTCCCGCCGGTCAGGCCGACCACCTCGCCGACGGCCACGAGGCCGGACACCGCGCGGCCGATGGCCTGCTTCTCCGGCGCATGGCGGCCCGTCTTGTAGCGGAGGGCCAGTTCGTAGGAGACGCCGTGCGCGACCGCGCCGCCCCTGGTGCGGGTGAGCAGATGCTGTTCGGCCAGCTGGTCCAGATCGCGGCGGATGGTGGCGGCCGAGACGTCGAGCGCCGTCGCCGCCTCCTCGACGTCCACCCTGCCGTGCTTGCCGACCAGTTCCAGCAGCGCGTCCCACCGGGCGTCCCTGGACAAGAGCATCTCCTCACCGTCCGGCGCGGGCACCGCGTTTCGCGGGAACGCGGTCGCCGGGGGCCGGACCGCCGCAAGCGTCGCACAAGGCCCGTCGGGAGCCCTCCACCCACCTGCTCCTTGCTTGTTTTTGCTCGATAACTGCATGTAACGTGCAAAATTCTACATGCGGGGTGATCGCCCCGCTCAGCCCCCATCCCGTGGTCCACCTCGTTCCCGTGGAGTGCAGACATGTCGTATGCCGAGACCGAGACAGCCAGTCAGCCCGCCTGCTGGCGGCGCGCCGCAGCCCTGGCCGGCGGCCCAGAGGCCGCCGGCCTGCCCGTCGCGGGCGAGCGCGTCGCGGTCGTCGGCTGCGGCACCTCCTTCTACATGGCGCAGGCCTACGCCGGGCTCCGCGAGGGCTCGGGACAGGGCGAGTCGGACGCGTTCGCCGCCTCCGAGTTCCCCTTCGGACGCGGCTACGACCGGGTCGTCGCGCTGACCCGGTCGGGGACCACGACCGAGGTGCTGGAGCTGCTGAACCGGCTGCGCGGCACCACCCCCACGGTGGCCGTGACGGCGGACCCGCGGACTCCGGTCAGGGCGGCGGCCGACGATCTCGTCGTCCTGGACTTCGCCGACGAGCGGTCCGTCGTCCAGACCCGTTTCGCCACGACCGCCCTCACCCTGCTGCGGGCCCACCTCGGGCTGCACTCCGACGCCGTCGTCGCGGACGCGGAGGCCGCCCTCGCCGAGCCGCTCCCCGGCGAACTGCTGCGGAGCACCCAGTTCTCGTTCCTCGGGCGGGGGTGGACGGTCGGCCTGGCCCACGAGGCGGCGCTGAAGATGAAGGAGGCGTCGCTGTCCTGGACGGAGTCGTACCCGGCGATGGAGTACCGCCACGGCCCCATCAGCATCTCCACCGCGGGTACCACGACCTGGATGTTCGGCGAGGCACCCGAGGGCCTGCCGGAGCAGGTGCGCGCGACGGGTTCCCAGTGGGTGAGCGGCTCCCTCGACCCCTTGGCCGATCTCGTACGCGTACAGCGTCTCGCCCTCGCCCGGGCGGCGGCCCGGGGGCTCGACCCCGATCTGCCGCGCCACCTGAGCCGTTCGGTGGTGCTCGACGGGGCCTGAGGCGCGGGCCGCACGACCATGGAGGCATGCACCTGACCCTGTCCGCGGCGGCCCGCCGACTGTCTGCGGCCCCGGAGCCCCAGGGGGGCCTCGCCGGCTGGGCCGCCGGCCTGGTCGAGACGTTCGGCGGCCCCGGCGCGGGTGCGGCCATCGCACTGGAGAACGTGTTCCCGCCGCTGCCGAGCGAGGTCATTCTGCCGCTGACCGGGTTCGCCGCCTCGCAGGGCGTGCTCAGCATCGCCTCGGCGCTGTTCTGGACGACGCTCGGCTCGGTCGTGGGCGCGGTGGTCCTGTACGGCGTCGGCGCCTTGTTCGGCCGGGAGCGGATGCACGCCTGGTGGGCGAAGCTGCCGCTGGTGAAGGCCTCCGACCTGCTACGGACGGAGGCGTGGTTCGCCCGGCACGGCACAAAGGCGGTGCTGCTGGGCCGGATGGTGCCGGTGTTCCGGAGCCTGATCTCGGTGCCCGCGGGTGTGGAGCGCATGCCGCTGCCGGTGTTCGTCGCGCTGACGGCGGCGGGCAGTCTGGTGTGGAACACCGTGCTCGTGATGGCCGGATACTGGCTCGGCGACCAGTGGGACGTCGTGGGGTCCTACGTCGGCCTCTCGTCCCAGGTCGTCCTGGCGCTGGCCGCCGTGGCCCTCGCGGGCTACGTCGTCATGCGGGTCCGGAGCCGCCGACGCGGGAAGCCCTGACGGCACGGAGCGGTCCACGGGACACCCCGGAGGGGTGCCCCGCGCGCGACCGCTCAGGACCCGACGTGGGCGTCACTCCTCGAAGTAGGCGTCCAGGGCCTTGTCCAGCTCGGCCGGCCAGCCCTTGAGCTCACTGCGACTGGCCGCCTCGACCTCGGCGTTGAACCAGCGGCGGCTCGACAGGTGGACGGTCACCGTGAACCTGCGGCCGAAGCGGGCCGGAGTGGTCTCCACCGCACCGATCTCGTCCCAGCCGAACTCGGCCTCCTGGTCGTCCAGACGGAACCGGACACCTTCCCGGGCCACCCGGATCGAACCGCGCCGGTCGCTCACCTCGAAGACGGGGCCCTCTTCGGCATCGGCATCCGCATCGGCGTCCGCATCGCCGTCGCTGTCGCCGTCGACCGCCGCCGCTTCGTCCACCGCCTCCGGTTCCCCGTCGGCCTCACCCTCCGCGGCCGTCGGCCCAGCCTCGTCGTCGCGGACCCCCTCCGCCTCCGGACCGGCCTCCGCTTCCGGCTTGCGGGTACCGGCGGGGGCCGCCAGTCCGGGCAGGGGGATGAACGCCGGGTCGGTGCCTGCGGCGAACTCGGGCTTCTTGTTCGAATCTATGCTCTGCTCCACGGCGGGCAGTATGGTCGACGAACCTGTACGTGACCAGTCGCCACTGCTCCGGTCGGCCGACGGGTGCCGGAATTTGCCGGGCGGCCACGGAGGTTGACCCCCTTCGTGACGCAACGCGCAGGACCGCGCGCCCCGTCCGACGAAGCCCTCTCCGGCCTCCTCGGCCGACAGCGGTTCGCACGGTGCTGGGCATCTGACGGGCAGGGCGGCCGGGCGAGCCGGGCGGGACCGGTCCTCCCCCGCTCCGCCGCGCGCCCGGCCCCGAGCCGTCCGGTCCTCAGAGCACGCCCTTGCGCCACTCCCGTACCAGCAGATAGCCGAGATACGCGCCGCCGATCGCCATGGTGTAGATCCCGACCGGCAGGTCGTCGAAGAGGGTCAGCTGCTGGGAGCAGAGGTCCGCGAGGACCAGCAGCAGGCCGCCGGTGAGGGCGGAGAGCAGCAGGTGGGGTCCGGAGCCGCGGGTGAGGCGCCGGGCGATCTGAGGGGCGGTCAGGGCGATGAAGGCGATGGGGCCCGAGACGCTGACCGCGGCGGCCGAGAGGGCGATGGCCAGGAGCACGGCGAAGGTCTTGGCCTTCTTCGGCTCGGCGCCGAGCCCTTCGGCGATGTCGTCGCCCATCTCGCCGACTTCGAGCCGTCGGGAGATGAGAGCGGCCGGCAGGGTGGCGGCGAGCAGGACCAGCCAGACCGTGGTGGCGTCGGTCCAGGAGCGGGCGGTCAGGCTGCCGTTGACGTACGCGGTGAGGACGGAGGCCTTGTCGCGTTCCAGGGCGTAGACGACGTACTGGGTGAGGGCCGCGCCCATCGCGGCGACCCCGATGCCCGCGATGACGAGCCGGGCGGGATTGCGGAAGCCGGTGCCGGTGGAGACGTACACGAGGGCCATCGCGAGGAGGGCGCCGATGAGCGCGCCGACGGGGACCGGGACGGTGTCGGGGAACATCAGCGCGCAGAACGCGGCGCCCGCGCCGGCCCCGGCGGAGAGCCCGATGACGTCCGGGCTGCCGAGCGGGTTGCGGGTGACGGACTGGAACAGCGCGCCGGACAGGCCGAGCGCCGCGCCGACGCCGATGGCGACGGTGAGGCGGGGGCCGCGCAGCCGGTTGAAGACGAACCGGTCCTTGCCCTCGGCGTCCCCGACGAGGGCGGCGGGCAGGTCGGCGAGGTCGATGCCGAGCCGCCCCCAGGCCAGGGTGGCCACGGCGGCCGCGAGGAGGAGCACGAAGAGCCCGATCCCCGCGAACACGGAGGCCCGTCGCATGGGTAGCGCGACGGTGCTGCCGACGGTCAGATAGCCCCGGGGCACCTTGCGGACGGGAGCGGTGCGGTCGGTGACGGTCATGAGGTGCCCCGCATCCTGCGTACGGCGATGAGCAGCGCGGGTGCGCCGATGAAGGCGGTGACGACGCCGACCATGAGTTCGGTGGGCCGCATGACGACCCGGCCCACCACGTCCGCGAGGAGCAGGAGGGTGGGGCCCATCAGGGCGGAGAAGAGGATCTGGGCGCGGAAGTCGACGCCGACCAGGGCCCGTACGACGTGCGGGACGGCGAGGCCGACGAAGGCGATCGGGCCGACGGCGGCGGTCGCGGCGGCGCTGAGCAGGGTGGCGGCGATGAGTCCGCCGGCCCGCGTGCGCCCGGGATGCGAGCCGAGGGCGACGGCGGTCGCGTCGCCGAGGGCCAGGGCGTTGAGGCCGGGGCCGAGGGCGAGGGCGATCAGGAAGCCGACGGCGGCGAACGGCAGGACGGACCAGAAGACGTCGAAGTCCCGGCCGCCGAGCGCTCCGACGACCCAGTAGCGGTAGCTGTCGAAGACCTGCGGTTTGCTGAGGGTCACCGCCTGGATGAACGCCATGAGGACGGCGGTGAGCACGGCTCCGGCGAGCACCAGGCGCACCACGCTCGTCCCCGTACCGGCGGAGCCGATGACATGGACGAGGACGCCTGCGATCAGCGCTCCGGGCAGCGCCCACCACATGGTGTCGGTGGCACCGGAGGCCCCGAGCCAGGCGGTCGCGGCGACGATGCTCGCGGAGGCGCCGGCGTTGATGCCGAGGAGGCCCGGCTCGGCCAGCGGGTTGCGTGAAACGCCCTGCATGAGGGTGCCCGCGACCGCGAGGCAGACCCCGGCGAGGACGCCGAGGACGGTGCGGGGGTAGCGGCTCTCGATGATGGTGGTGACATTGTGGTCGGCGGTGCCTCCCAGGACGTCGAGGACATCGCCGAACGACGTGGAGCGGCTGCCGAACATGACGCTGGCGCAGAGCGCGAGCGCCAGCACGGCCAGGCCGAGGAGCAGGAGGAACGCCGACCGAGCGGCGCCGGTACGCGAGGTACCGGCGCCGCTCGGCGGTGCGACCGTGGTGGTTGCCATGGGAGTGGAGTGTGCCTCGGGGGCTCGGCGGTCCGGATACCCGGCCGGGGTTACTTGCCGGCGGTCTTGACGGCCTCGTCGATGAGCGGCAGGTAGCGCTCGATCGTCCACGGCACGGTCAGCGGGTTGATGATCGAGGAGGCGGTGACGAAGGAGTTGTCGTTGCTCGCGACGACGGCGCCCTTCTTGATCGCGGGGATCTCGCCGTACAGCTTCTGGCCCTCGATCTCCTTGCGGTTCTTCGCGTCCGTGTAGAACGTGAAGATCACGTCGCTGTCCTTGAGCTTCTCGGCGTTCTCCAGGCCGATGAGGGCCGAGTCGGTGCCGGGGGTCTCCTTGAAGCCGTTGACGACCGGGTCGACCTTCAGGCCGAGCGAGGAGACCATCTTGACGCGCTGCTCCTCGGGCTTGAAGACGCCGAGGGTGCCGGGGCCGGAGTTGTAGATGTACGAGAAGGTGACGTCCTTGTAGTTCGGCCGGGTGGCCGCGGCGTCGGCGAGCTGCTTCTCGATCTTCGCCTTGAGACCGTTCGTGTCCTCGGTGCGGCCGAGCGCCTTGCCGATGATGTCGATCTGCTGGTCCCAGTCGGTGCTCCACGCCTGGTCCGGGTAGGCGACCGTGGGGGCGATGTCCTTGAGGACGTCGTACTGCTTCTGCGTGATGCCCGACCAGGGGGCGAGGATGACGTCCGGCTCCAGCTCGGTGATCGCCTCGAAGTCGATCTCCTCGCCGCCGGTGAACTGCTTCGGGAGCTTGTCGCCGGACTTCTTGACGGCTTCGTTGATCCACGGCAGGTAGCCGGACTTGTCGCTGCCCCACGGGTAGCTCTCGATGCCGACCGGCGTCTGACCGAGGGCTATCGCGGTCTCGGCCGAACCCTGGCCGAGGGTGACGATACGTTCGGGCTTCTCCTCGATCTTCGCGGTGCCGAGCGAGCTCTTGATCGAGACGGGGAAGGCGCTGCCGCTCTTGGCCGAGTCCTTCGCCCCGTCCTTCGTGTCGCCGTCGCCGTCCGAGGAGCAGCCGACCAGGGCGACGGCGAGAGCGACGGTGGTGGCCGTGGCGGCGAGAGTGTGGCGGCGCACGCGGGTGAAGCCGAGCATGGAGGGTCCTCAGGTTGACCGAGCAATGAAGGTTAGGCAAGCCTAAGCCAGACGGGTGAGTGGCTCAAACGCGCCCCCCCTCTCACCACCGGCCGCGGACGCTCCCCTCGATACCGCCGCTCCGGCAGGAGTGGCGACGCAAAGGGCGGAGCGGACGGCACTCAGTGGCCGTGATCGGTGGACTCCCCGTCCCGCGGCGCGGGCTTCTCGGCGGCCGCACCCCCGGCGTACACGGTGAAGGCGGCTGTACGGACCTTCCCCTCGTGCCGGAAGTCGAGGAAGAGCCGGTAGGCCCCCTTGCTCGGGGCCGTCGCGGTGAAGGAGACCTCGGGCCCGGACTCCGTACTGCCGTCGCCCGGTTCGCCGTTCGGGTGGACGTGGAGGTACGCCAGGTCTCCGGCGCGCAGCGCGACGAGGTGGCCGTACGCACCGAGGTAGGGCTGGAGGTCGGTGACCGGCTTGCCGTCCTTCTCGACCTCCAGCTTCAGTTCACTGCCCGCCCCGGGGCGCAGCGCCCCGTCGAGCGTGACCTCGTACCCGTCGACGGTCACCGTCCGCTCGGCCTTCGGCAACGGCCCGGGGCGCGCGTCGCCGGAGACGGCGAGGTCGGCGCCCAGGGTGACGCCCTCGGCGTTCTTCTCGTCGGGGGTGAAGTCGGCGAAGACCCGGTAGCCGCCGGCCTCGGGCAGCTCGACAGGGGTGGACCAGGTGCCGTCGGCGGCCCGCGCGGGGTGCAGGTGCCGGTAGGTGGTGAGGTCGCTCGACGCCACGATCAGGTGCAGCTCCTTGCCGTGCTCACGACGGAACGCGGTCACGTTGCGGGAGGTGTCCTCGTCGACGACGGCGAAGCGGAGCTCGGCGGGCTCACCCGCCTCGATGCGCGGCGTGTCGAGGTCGAGGGTGAACCCTCCCTGCGAGACCTGGAGGCCGCCGGGAAGGTCGGCCGCCTCCCCCGCACCCTTCTCGGCCACCGGGCGCTCCCTCTCACCGTGGCTCTCCCCGCTCTCCTGGTGGGACGGCTCCTTCGGCGGGGCCACGGGATCCAGCGCGCCGCCGACCGCGTACGCCGACCCGAAAGCCGCCGCGAGCCCTGCGGCGAAAGCCGTGATCTTGAGACCGATCTGCATGACCCACCACTCCCTCGTCGAGGCCGCCGGAACGCGACCACTCACCACCCACGATACCCCCCAGGGGTATCAAGTCAACCGGAGGCGATCTTGTCGGCGGTACGCGGAACACGGAGGATGAAGCTGACCGGACCGGCGAGGCACGGGGAACGGACCGGCGTGGCACGGGGAAACGGGGATCCATGGGGACGTTCGTCGCACTGCTGGCAGGCATCGGCGCGGTGTGTGCGTGGTGTGTGGTGGTGCTGGTCCGGCGCGGGCGTCGCGGGGCCACCGAGAACGCGGACGGGCTGCTGATCGAGCAGGCCGCCCGGCTGAGGGCCCAGCAGTCGCGGAGCGCGGGGCGGGACTTCCGGGCCCACCCCCACGGAGGGTCGGGCTCCGGTCCGGGGCCGCGCCCCTCCTGACCAGCGGCCCGGCCGACCCGGCTACCGCGCCCCGCCGCCCAGCGCGGCCAGGGTGCGCAGCAGGGTGTCGGTCTGCTCGTCCATCGGGAAGAACGACTCCACCGCGAGTTCCGACAGGGTCACGTCGGCGGGGGCCCCGAAGGTGGCGATCGTGCTGAAGAACGCCATGTCGCCGAGCGGCGTACGGATGCGCAACGGGACGACGATGCCGGTCGGGTCCACCGGGCCGGGGTCGGCGTCCAGGTCCGCCGGGGCCGGGTAGGCGGAGACCTCTTCGTACAGCTCCCGCAGGTCGTGGTGGCCGGTGGTGTCCGCCTGGTGCCGCAGCCGGCCCAGCGCGTGGGCGCGGACCTGGGCGAAGTTCAGGCACTGGGAGGCGAGCCCGTCCGGGTGCAGGATCAGCCGCATCACGTTGCCGCCCGACTCCGTCAGATGCGGCGGCACGGTGCCGAGGAGCAGGGACATCGCGTCGTTGCGGTCGACGATGTTCCAGATCCGGTCGATCGCGGCGGCCGGGTAGGGCTCGTGTCCGGCCAGCATCGCCCGGATCGCCGAGCGGGCCATGGCCATCCGGTCGCTGTCGAGCGGCGACTCCCGGTAGGCGGGGGCGTAACCGGCGGCCAGCAGCAGGCCGTTGCGGTCCCGCAGCGGGATGTCGAGGTGCTCGGCGAGCCGGAGCACCAGCTCGCGGCTCGGCCGGGCGCGGCCCGTCTCCACGCAGGAGAGATGGCGGGTGGAGGAGTCCGCCCGCAGGGCCAGGTCGAGCTGGCTGAGCTTGCGGCGGCGGCGCCACGAGCGAAGCAACGGGCCTATGCGGGAAGGACCTTGGGTCTCCATGATCCCACCGTATCCGTGGGTCACCGACCGGGCGTTCTTGACCTGGGAGGTCATGGAGTCCCGGCCCCCGCGCGTGGCACGGTGGCGTCGACCCGCCGCACGAAGGAGATCCGCGATGACGTACACCCTCGCCCCGTCCGCAGCGACGGCCCCCGCACCGGACACCGCCCGCTTCCTCCGGCTGGTGCTGCGCGTGGACAGCGTGAGCACCGCCGTGATGGGCCTCGTGCTCGTCGCGGCCGCCGCGCCGCTCGGCTCGCTGACCGGAATGCCGGTGGCCTTCGCCGTCGCGTTCGGGGTGTTCCAGCTCGGCGGAGCGGGCTGCCTCGCCCTGATCGCGGGCTATCCGGTGATCCCGCCCGCCCTGGCCAGGACCGTCGTCGCGGTCAACGCCGTGTGTGCGGTCGGGTGCGTGGTGATCGCCTTCGCCGACTTCGTACCGCTCAACGGGTCCGGAGTGGTGTTCCTGCTGATCGGCGCAGTGATCGTGGCGGTCTACACCGCGCTCCAGTACACGGGGCTGCGGCGGATGACGGCGGCGGCGGCCTGAGCGGGGGCCGCCTGACCTGCCCGGCGACCGTGCGTTCGTGGCGCGGCGTGGCGTCGCGGGAGCCGTCCTCTCGCTCCCTAGCGTGACGGGGGGCGGGGCCTCCGACGACAGGACAAACGCATCTCATGGCACCACGCACCCACTGGCTCTTCGGGGACCAGCTCGGCCCCCACTTCCTGGATCCGCGCGACGGCGGCCCGGACGCCCACTCCCCGCTCCTGATGATCGAGGCCCGGTCCGTCCTGCGCCGGCGCCGCTTCCACCGGGCCAAGGCCCACCTCGTCCTCTCCGCGATGCGGCACCGGGCGGCCGAACTGGGCGACCGGGTCCGCTACGTCCGGGCCGAGACCTACGCCGAAGGGCTGGCGGAGGCGGGATTCGGCGACGGGGGCGGCGGAGGCGGCCGACTGACGGTCTGTCACCCGACGTCCCGGGCCGCACTGGACTTCGTGACCGCCCGGGACGGGATCGACGTGCTGCCGGCCCGGGGGTTCCTGCTGGCCCAGGCGGAGTTCGGGGCGTGGGCCGAGGAACACGGGGGCGACCGGCTGCGGATGGAGGGTTTCTACCGGTGGGTGCGCCGGGAGCACGATCTGCTCATGGACGGCGACGAGCCGGCCGGCGGAACGTGGAACCTCGACCACGACAACCGCGAGCCGCCGCCCCGGAGCGTGGAGACCCTGGACGTCCCCGCGCCCTACCGCCCGCACGAGGACGAGATCGACGACGAGGTGCGCCACGATCTCGACCGCTGGGAGCGGGACGGCGAAGTCACGTTCGTCGGCCGCGACGGACCCCGCCGCTTCCCCGTCACCCGGCGGGAGGCGCTGGCCGCGCTGCGGCGTTTCGTCGCCCACCGCCTCGCCGACTTCGGCCGGTACGAGGACGCGATGCTCGCGGCCGACCCCGTGATGAGCCACAGTCTGCTGTCCGTCCCCCTCAACCTGGGGCTCCTGGACCCCGCCGAGTGCGTCGACCGGGCCGAGGAGGCATGGCGCGCGGGAGAGGCGCCGCTCAACAGCGTCGAGGGGTTCGTCCGGCAGATCGCGGGCTGGCGGGAGTACGTGTGGCAGCTGTACTGGCACTTCGGCGAGGAGTACCGGCACCGCAACGCGCTGGGCCACCGGACCCCGCTGCCCCGCTGGTTTCTCGATCTGGACGCCGACGAGGTCACCGCGAACTGCCTGTCCACGGTGCTGGCCCAGGTCCGCGACACCGGCTGGACGCACCACATCCCGCGGCTGATGGTGCTGGGCAGCCGGGCCCTCCAGGACGGCTGGGACCCGGCTGCCGTGACCGACTGGTTCCACCGGTGCTTCGTCGACGGCTACGACTGGGTGATGCTGCCCAATGTCGTCGGCATGTCGCAGTACGCCGACGGCGGCCGGATGACGACCAAGCCGTACACCTCCGGCGGGGCCTACATCAACAGGATGAGCGACCTGTGCGGGCCCTGCGCCTACCGCCCCGCCGACCGCACCGGCGAGCACGCCTGCCCGTACACGGCGGGCTACTGGGCCTTCCTGCACCGCCACCGGGCCCCCCTGGGCGCCAACCACCGGATGGCCAGGGCGGTCAAGGGCCTGGACCGGCTGAAGGACCTCGACGGGCTCCTGGAGGAGATCGCGGAGCGCGGCGACCGGGCGCCCTGACTCCCGTCGGCTCCCCGGGCCCGGGGCCTCAGTCCCCCGCGAAGTCGTCCGGGGCCGACCGGGCGAGACCGGCGAGGGTCGCGAGGGTCCGGGAGAGCACCTCCCTGGTGGGGGACGCGAGCCCGAGGCGGATCGCGTGCGGGCCGCGGGGGCGGCCGGCGGAGAACGCCGCGGCCGGGGTCACCGCTATGCCGTGCCGCGCGGCGGCGGCCACGAAGATGTCGGAGCGCCAGGGGGCGGGCAGCTCCCACCAGAGGTGGTACGACGACGGGTCGCTGCGGGTGCGGAAGTCGCCCAGGTGGCGTTGCGCGATCTCCTGACGCGCCCCGGCCTCCCGCTGCTTGGCCCGTACGAGTGTGGCGACGACCCCGTCCTCCCGCCACCGCACCATCGCCTCCAGGGGGAACCGCATGGGCGTCCACCCACCGGAGCGCACGGCCGCCGCGACCCGGCCCTCCAGTGCGGCGGGGGCCACGGCGAACCCGAGGGACAGGCCCGGGGAGAGCCGCTTGGAGAGGCTGTCGACGAGGACGGTGTGCTCGGGGGCCCGCGAGGCGAGGGACGGCAGGTCGTCCCGGAGGAACGACCAGACGGCGTCCTCGATCGCGTGGATCCCGCACGTCAGCAGCACGTCGGCCAGGCGGTCGAGCCGCAGCGCGGGCATGGTGAGCGACAGCGGGTTGTGGAGAACCGGCTGTACGTAGACGGCGTGCAGCGGTTCGGCGCGGTGCGCCTCTTCGACCGCCTCCGGGATCAGCCCGTCCCCGTCCATCGCCAGCGGTACGAGGGTGACGCCGAGCCGGGCCGCGACGGCCTTGAGCACCGGATAGGTGTACTCCTCCACGCCCAGCCGGGCGCCCGGCCGGGTCAGCGCGGAGACGGCGGCCGAGATGGCCTGGCGGCCGTTCCCGGTGAACAGGACGCGCTCCGGATCCGGCCGCCCTCCGCCCCGTACGAGGAGATCGGCGGCCGCCTCGCGGGCGGCGGGCGTGCCGGCGGGCCCGACCGGGCGGAGCACCTGCTCCAGGTCATCGGAGCGCACCAGCTTCTCCAGGCCCTCGGCGAGCAGCCCGGCCTGTTCGGGGACGACGGGGTGGTTGAGCTCCAGGTCGACCCGGTGGGTGGCGGGCTCGGAGAGGGCCGGCGCGGGAGCGGGGGCGCCAGGCGCGGCCGCGACGAACGTGCCGCGTCCGACCTGGCCGACGGTGAGGCCCCGGCGGGCGAGCTCCTGGTAGACGCGGACGGCGGTGGAGTTGGCGATCGCCTGGCGCCGGGCGAACTCCCGCTGCGGAGGCAGGCGTTCCCCCGGCCCGAGCCGACCGGACGCGATCTCCTCCGCCACGGTGTCCGCGACGGACCGGAAGTCCTTCACGGGCTTCACCTCCTTGGTCGGCCGCATCGAAACACATCATTGCACCGAGTGCAATGTCCCCTATTGAGCCGAGTCGGAGCGCGAACATAGACTCGCATTGCACCGAGCCGCGCGGCCGGGACCGGAGCATCGACCGAGGCATGAACAGGGCGGCGGACAGGCATGGTTGAGCTGAGCGGAGTCCTCGGGGTCGCGATGATCGCCCTGGGCATGGTGCTCACCCCGGGCCCGAACATGATCTATCTCGTCTCCCGGAGCATCACCCAGGGGCGACGCGCGGGGGTGGTCTCCCTCGGCGGTGTGGCCGTGGGCTTCCTGGTCTATCTGGTGGCCACGAATCTCGGTCTGTCGGTGGTCTTCCTCGCGGTGCCCGAACTGTATGTGGCGGTGAAACTGGCCGGGGCCGGCTACCTGGCCTATCTCGCCTGGACCGCCCTGCGGCCCGGGGGCGTCTCCGTCTTCGCACCCAAGGAGATGCCGCACGACTCCCCGCGCAGGCTGTTCACCATGGGCCTGATGACGAACCTGCTCAATCCGAAGATCGCCATCATGTATCTCTCCCTCATCCCGCAGTTCATCAGCCTGGAGGCGGGAAACGTCCTTCTCCAGGGCTTTGTGCTGGGCTCGGTCCAGATCGTGGTGGCCCTCACCGTCAACCTGGGCATCGTCCTCGCGGCGGGAGCGATCGCCGTCTTCCTCGCCCGGCGTCCTTCCTGGCTCCGCGCCCAGCGCTATCTGATGGGCACCGCCCTGGGCCTGCTGGCTGTATCGGTCGCGACGGACACCACGGCTCCGGCGACCTCGGGCTGAACGGCCGCCCGGGGCCGGGAGCGCCACCCGGGCCGGGAGCGTCGCGGCGGGTCAGAGCATGATGAGCAGACGCGTGTCGGCCTTGAGCTTCCTGTTCACCGAACGGCTCTGGACGTACACCTCCAGCTTGGGGTTGTTGCCCGCCTTCACGGAGACGGTTCCGCGGACTCCGGCGCCGAACAGGAGGTTGCGCGCAGCCTCGCCCGTGTAGGCGCGGTCGGTGGCCTTCTCGACGACGATGACCTCCTTGTCGGGCTGCACCTGGACCCGGGAGCCCAACTGGTAGTAGCAGGAGCCGCGTTCGTACGTGACGCCCGGGTGCGAGTCGACGAAGGCGCGGATCTCCATCTCCTTGTCGACCTTGAGCAGCCGGTACTTGTCGGCCGCGACCGGTTCGAGGGTGGCCCGCACGTCGTCCACGGATATGTCCTGGCCGACGGCGAACAGGTTCTTCGTTCCGCGGACGCCCTGTTCGCGGCCGCGCAGGAAGCTGGTCGCGGCGGCGCGCACGGTGCCGATCGCGTCCTCGACGCCCTTCTGGGAGTCCGCGTCCCAGATCGCGATGTTGCCCGCCGGGAAGCCGTAGTTCTGGGCGGTGCGCTTGGCCAGGGAGTTCGGCACGAGGATGGCGGAGGTCCAGTGCCCCGGGAGCCCGTTCATCTTCGCGGTGATCCGGTCGAGCCAGGGGCCGAGGATGGTCATGTCGCCGTCGTGGCGCCGGTCGCCGCCGGAGGCGTTCTCCTCGCCGTCCGTCACGACGATCTGGAGGAAGCTGTGCTCGCCGTACTCCTCCCAGATGTGGCCCAGGTCGTCCAGGGACTTCAGCGAGGCCTCGATCAGAGCCGTGGCCCCGTTGTTGACCTTGTACAGCCCGCGCATGGACGGGAGGTGCTTCACATCCATGTCCCAGACCAGATTCTCCACCCGGTGGTCGAAGGAGTAGAGGCTGATCCGGGTCTCGTGGCCCAGGCTGTCCGACTCGGCCTTCAGCCCCGCCACGAACTCGTCGACGACGCGGATCAGCTGCCCCTGGTGCGGGTTCATGGAACCGGAGGCGTCCACGACCAGAGCGACGTGATTCACCTTGTGCTGGATCCTGTTGGCGGACATGGGTGTGGCCCCCTTCTCCGGTGTTCCCCGACTCCCCCGGGGCGTTCCCCGGGGGATGTCTTCGACTGTAGGGGCAGGCACTGACAGTGGGTTCGGGGCCGGGCGCGCCTGGCGCCCGGCCCCGGCCGGAGGGTGCGGCGGGCGGATCAGTAGGAGGTCGTGACGGTCGCTCCGCCGAACGAGGCGACCGCGTGGAGGCTGATGTAGTTGGCGCCCGCGGGCGGGTCGGTGACGGTCAGGGTGTGGGAGTTGCCGGGGCCGGTCGCGCGGCCGGCGTGGGACGCGGTGGTGGCCCAGCCGGTGCCGCTGTAGTAGAGGTCCGCGTCGCCGGTGCCGCCGCCGACGGTGATCTTCAGCTCCTCCGTGCCGGCCGGGATGTACAGGTAGTGGTAGGCGTAGTTGCCGGTGGTGGCGGAGAGGCCGCTGCGACGGCAGTTCTCGCCCAGGACACGGATGTCGGGGTCGGTGCACTCGGGGGCGGGCGTGGTGGGGCCGTCGCCGCAGTCACCGGCCGCGCACCCCGCCAGCCAGGTCCGGAAGCCGCTGTCGTACCGGGTGCCGATGGTGCTGGTGAGGTGGGTCCGGGCGGCGGCCCACCGTCCGGTGCGGTAGTGGCCGAGCACCGTGTCCATGTCGGCGGGGTGCTGCTCCAGCATGTACCGCACGGCGAGGTAGCCCCAGCGGTACACCCGCGTGGTGTCGTGGCTGTAGTCGGTGTCGAACAGCGTGCTCAAGGCGTAGGTGCCCTTGCCCGCCTCGGTCATGGCCGCGGTGTAGGGCTCGCCCCGGTAGTGGTAGGAGATGTACTCCGCGAAGCCCTCCACCCACCAGACGGTGGGGGTGCTCATGTTCTCGGTGAAGTCGCCGTACATGGTGAAGCGGCCGTCGAGGTAGTGCGTGTACTCGTGGTTGAGGTTCCAGATGCGGAAGTCCGGCCGGAGCCACTCCGCCTCGTAGGCGATGAAGCGGGGCTGGTTGCCCTCGGCGGAGGGGTCGCCCTCCAAGTACATGCCGCCGTTGTTGGTGTCGATCCCGTACATCGCGCCGGCGTACGTCTGGTAGTCGGCGCTGGAGTCGTAGGCGATGACCTCGATGCTGGTGTTGCGGTCGTCGGCGACCGGGCCGTCGTCCTTGGCGATCCGGTGGAAGTAGGCGTCCTGCTCGATGAGGCTGGTGCAGGACGCGCTCAGCTCGGCGGACGTCATCTGCTGGGCCAGGATCCGTATGCCGGGGCTGCACGTGTGGCGGACCGGCAGGACCTCCCGCTTGAGGCGTTCCTGGAGGTCGCAGACGCCGTAGGCCGAGCAGTTCGCCCGGTCGTAGGAGGCGGCCATCTCCGCTATGCCCACCCAGAGCGCGGCGGTGGGGCCGGTGATGGAGCTCCGGCCGAGCAGGTCGGTGGCCAGGGGCCGGGCCTTGCCCCGCAGGCTCGGGTACTGGAGGAAACGGCCCAGCTCCCGCCCTGCGTTGGAGGTCAGGTACGCATGGTCGCCGCCGAGCAGGGAGAGGTGGTCGGCGGCGAAGCGGTGCAGGGAGTCGATGACGCTCGGGTCCGTCTCGACGGCGCTGACGAACGCGGGCACCTGGTGGCCCCGGAAGGTCACCGTGTACACGCCGTTGACCGCGGCGAGCATCCGCGAGAAGTCGTTCCAGGAGGAGTCGTAGTCCGCCAGCATCCGCTTGACGACGGCGAGGTAGCGGGCGTTCTCCTGCGCGCTGTCGATCAGGATGACCGCCTCGGACAGCGTCTCGCCGTTCTCGTCGGTGACGTCACGCGACCGGGGGCTCGCGAAGAAGCTGTCGAGGCCCGAGCGGATGGCGGTCCGCAGGGCGCTGCCGTACGGTCCGACGACATCCGGGTTGTACCACTGCACGTAGTACCCGGCCCGCAGGTAGAGGACGAGCTGCGGGGTGCCGGTGCTGCCGTCGCCCGGGTAGTAGGCCGAGTTGTCGCGGAGCGCGTACGCCACCGAGGTCATCTGGGCCTCGCGGAAGGCCAGTCGGGCGTCGTTGCCGGTCAGGCCGAACAGCGTGTTCACGCAGTCGGTCGTGGACGCCTTGATCTGCCGCACCAGTTGGGCCCCGGTGCGGCCGGTGAAGTCGGCCGGGTCGCACGCGGCGGCCGCCTTCGCCGAGGGCTTCTTACCGTCGGCCCGCTCGTTCGGGGCGTCGTGGTCGCCGTACGCCTCCCTGAGAGGGGACTTGTCGGCGCTCTGCGGCGGGAGTTGGGAGACCGATCGCCGCTCCACGGTCCGGTGGCCGGTGTCCGCTGCGGGGGACTGCTGCGCCTGCGGCGCGGGGGCGGCCGTCCCGGCGGGGCGGGACGGTTGCGACGCGTTCGATGCCGTGGCGGCCGAAGGTAGGTTCGGCTGCGCCTGGGCCGGCTGCGCGAGCAGCGCGACGCCCATCGCCCCGGCCAGAGCCAGCGGCAGAACGGCACCCACACCTCGGCGGACAAGTGTGGTTCTCACGTTGATTTTCCTCCCATGAGGGATGGGGGGCACGCGGCGTGCGTGACCGATGGGATGGACAGGGCGCGGCGCGGGGGTGTCGTCATGCCGTGCTGTCGGACGGGGTGGGGTCGATGCCATATTTGACATGCCCACGCCATGTGCCATGTACAATGGCACAGGTCACACATCACAAGGAAGAGCTGTGCCGGAAATCCCCTGCCCTTTCAGTCCGTTTCGGGGAAATGGCAGGCGGCCGTGCGCGCTCCCGAGCCCACGACCCGGAGCAACGGTCGCTCGGTACGGCAGACCGCCTGCGCCTTGGGGCAGCGCGGGTGGAAGCCGCAGCCGCTGGGCGGCGCGGCGGGGCTCGGCGGGTCGCCGAGGAGGAGGATCCGCTCGCGGCGGCGCTCGGCCGCCGGGTCGGGCAGCGGCACCGCGGAGAGCAGCGCCCGGGTGTAGGGGTGCGCGGGGCTGTCGTACAGCTCGCGCTTGTCGCCGATCTCCACGACGCGCCCCAGGTACATCACCGCCACCCGGTCGCACACCCGCTTGACGACCGACAGGTCGTGGGCGATGAAGAGGAACGACAGCCCGAGTTCGGCCCTCAGACGGGCCATCAGGTTGACGACCTGGGCCTGTACGGACACGTCGAGCGCGGAGACCGGCTCGTCGGCGACGATCAGGCGCGGGCCGGTCGCCAGGGCGCGGGCTATGCCGATCCGCTGGGCCTGCCCGCCGGAGAACTGGTACGGGTGCCGGTCCAGGTGTTCCTCTCCCAGGCCCACCAGGTCGAGCAGTTCGGCGGCCCGCTCCCGGGCCGCCCGGACGGTGGCCCCCTGCACCAGCAGGGGTTCGGCGATGATCCGGGCCACGGTCTGCCGCGGGTTCAGGGAGGCGTGCGGATCCTGGAAGATGATCTGGAGGTGCCGCCGGGCGGGCCGTAGCTCGCGCGGGGACATATGAGTGATGTCGCGTCCCTCGAACTCGACGGTCCCCGAGGTGGGTTCGAGCAGCCGGACCAGCATCCGGCCCGTCGTGGACTTGCCGCAGCCCGACTCCCCGACCAGACCGAGGGTCTCCCCCGCGGCGAGCTCCAGATCGACACCGTCCACCGCCCGGACGGGCGCGGTGGCGCGGCCGAGAACGCGGCGGCCGGGGAACGTCTTCAGCAGCCCGCGTACGGACACCAGCGGCGCCGCACCACCTTGAGAAGTCGAACGCGCGGAACAATCAAGAGTGTTGGGGTAATCGGATGTCATCGGGCCTCCTCGGCCGGTACGGGGGCGCCGCCGGGCGGACCGGGGTGCGGGACGGCCGGGACAACCGGCAGGGGCAGGTGGCAGGCGACCAGCCGCCCCTCGCCGGGTACGGCCCGGGGGCGGGGGCTCTCCCCGGCGCAGCGGGCCCGCTCGGGGGCGGTGGCGGCGGCCGCCCGGGGGCAGCGTGGCGCGAAGGGGCAGCCGGATCGCGGCTCGGCCGGAGACGGCGGGGAGCCCGGGATGGCGCGCAGCGGTGCGTCGTCGGGGTCGTCCAGTCGGGGCAGCGAGTCCAGGAGGCCGCGGGTGTAGGGGTGGGCGGGGCTGCTGAACAGCTCGTCCACCGGAGCTTGTTCGGCGCCGCGTCCGCCGTACATGACGAGCACCTCGTGGGCGACGCGCGCCACCACTCCCAGGTCGTGGGTGATCATCAGGACGCCCAGTCCGCGTTCCTGCTGGAGGCGGGCGATCAGTTCGAGGATCTGCGCCTGGACGGTGACGTCGAGCGCGGTGGTCGGTTCGTCGGCGACGAGCAGTTCGGGTTCGCAGGACAGGGCCATGGCGATCATGGCGCGCTGGCGCATGCCGCCGGAGAACTGGTGCGGGTACTCCGCCGCCCGGCGGGCCGGCACGGGGATGCCGACCTCGCCGAGCATCTCTACGGCCCGTCTGCGGGCGACGCGTCGGGCGCTGCCGAAGTGGTGGCGGTGAGCCTCCGCGATCTGTTCGCCGACCGTGTACGCGGGATGCAGCGCGGACAGCGGGTCCTGGAAGACCATCGCCATCCGGCGTCCGCGCAACCGGCCGAACCGGCGGTCGGTCAGGCCGAGGAGTTCCTGCCCGGCGAGGGTGATCGATCCGCTCACCCGGGCCCGGCGGTGCAGGCCCATCACGGCGAGGGAGGTGACCGACTTGCCGGAGCCGGATTCGCCGACCAGTCCCAGGGTGCGGCCGGCCGCCACGGTGAAGGAGACCCCGTCGACGGCCCGGACGGCTCCGGCCGGGGTGTCGAAGGCGACCCGCAGGTCGTGGACGCGCAGCAGGGGCTGGTCCGGTTCGCGGAGCAGGTCCGGTTCGGTGGTGGGCGGCACGGTCAGTTCCTCACCCTCGGGTCGACGACGGCGTACAGCAGGTCGATGACGGCGTTGGCCGCCACGATGAAGAAGGCCGCGAGCAGCGTGACGCCGAGCACGACGGGCTGGTCGGAGCGTTGCAGGGCGTCGTAGAAGAGCCGGCCCACACCGGGGATGCCGAAGATGGACTCGGTGATGACCGCTCCGGCCAGCAGGGCGCCGAGGTCCATGCCGAAGAGCGTGAGCACGGGCGTCATCGCGGAGCGCAGTCCGTGCTTGACCACGACGGTCCGGGCGGGCAGCCCCTTGGCGCGGGCGGTCCGGATGTAGGGCTGCTCCATCGTCTCGATCATCGAACTGCGGCTCTGCCGGGCGTACATGGCGGCGTAGAGCAGAGCCAGGGCGATCCAGGGGAGCAGCAGGTTGGACGCCCAGGCCAGGGGGTCGTCGGTGAGCGGGACGTACGCGGGGTAGGGCAGCAGTCCGGTCAGCCGGACCAGGCCGTACAGGAGCATCACCGCGGTGAAGTAGACGGGCAGCGAGGCGGTGGCGACCGCGCCGACCATCAGGGTGCGGTCGAGGGGGCCGCCCTTGCGCAGGGCCGCGGTCACTCCGGCGCCCAGTCCGAGCACCAGCCACAGACAGGCGGCGCCGAAGGCCAGCGACACGGAGACGGGCAGCCGGTCCATCAGCAGGTCCCACACCGGCAGGGCGTTCTCGTAGGAGTAGCCGAGGCAGGGGAAACCGCACTGGATCGCGTGGGGGCCGCGGCCCAGCTCGCGGCCGCCGAAGATGCCGACGAGGTAGTCGCCGAACTGGCGCCACACGGGCTGGTCGAGCCCCATGAAGTGGCGTACGTCCGCGAGCCGTTCGGGGCTGCACGTCTTGCCGCAGGCCGCCGCGGCCGGGTCGGCGGGCAGCAGGTAGAAGATGGTGAAGGTGACGGCGCAGATGGCGAGGAGGACACCCGCCACGCCGAGACACCTGCGGATCAGGTGGGCGATCACGGCCGGCCTCCCTGGGGGTCGAGGATGTCGCGCAGCGCGTCGCCGAGGACCGTGAAGGCGAGGACGGCGACGAAGAGGAAGACGCTGGGGACGATGAAGTACATGGGGTCCGTCTCGTAGTACGCGACGGCCTCGGCGATCATCTGGCCCCAGGAGGGAGTGGGCGGGCGCACACCCACTCCGAGGAAGCTGAGCGCGGCCTCGGTGCTGATCATTCCGGGGATCAGCAGCGTGGTGTACGCGATGACGGGGCCGGAGATGTTGGGCAGCACCTGCCGGGTGAGGATCCGCCATGGTCCGCTGCCGCAGGCGCGGGCGGCCTCGACGAATTCGCGGTGGCGCAGGGAGAGGGCCTCGGCGCGCACCACGCGGGCGATGCCGGGCCAGCCGAAGACGCCGATGACGACGGTCATCAGCACGACCCGGTTGACGTCCTGGGCCACCGACATCATCGCGATCATGAAGATGAGCGAGGGGAAGGACATGGTGAGGTCCATCAGCCTGCTCAGTACGGTGTCGACGCGGCCGCCGAAGTAGCCGGCTGCGATGCCCGCGGCGGTGCCTGTGGCGACGACGATGGCCGTGGCGGCGAAGGCGATCAGCAGGGAGACCTGGGCGCCGTGGACGACGCGGGCGAACAGGTCGCGGCCGGTGACCGGTTCGACGCCGAGCAAGTGTTCGGCGCTGATGCCGCCGAGGGTGCCGTGGGGCAGACCGCCGAGGTAGGGGTCGATGGCGTCGGCGTCGAAGGCGGTGGGCGACCAGCCGCCCAGCAGGCTGAGCAGGGGCGCGGTGAGGGCGATCAGGATCAGCAGGGCGGCGGCGATCAGGGCGGTCCGGCTGCCCCGGTCGCCCCACAGGCGGCGCCAGGTGGTCCGCCAGGGGGCGTCGGGCAGGGAGGGTGAGCCGGGGCCGGTGGCCGGCGCGTTGAGGATGCTCATGGGAACGCGTCCCCGCCCTGTCAGCCCTGGCTCCGGGACGGGTCCTTCAGTCCGATCACCGCGAAGTCGAACTGGCCGGTCCAGGACGGGTGTCCGAAGGCCCCGGCGATGTTGTCGCCGACGAGCAGCGGCTTGCGCTCCCAGAGCAGGGGGACGGCCGGGGACTTGCGCTGGATCTCCCGGTCGAGCGCGTTCCACGCCTTCGCGGCGGCGGTCGCGTCGGGCATCGCGGCGATCTCGTCCATGCGCCGCTCCACGGCCTTGTCGCGGAACTGGGAGACGTTGCCCTGGTTGCCCTTGGCCTTGATGGTGCGGCCGTCGAAGACGAAAGGCAGGAAGGTGGCGGCGGACGGGTAGTCGGGGCACCAGCCGCTGATGGCCATGTCGGGGGCGGCGGCGGTGTCGCCGATGGTGTCGTAGTAGACGGAGGGGTCGACGGTCTCGATGCGCAGCCGTATGCCGACCCGGGCCAGGCTCTGCTGGAGCGCCTCGGCGCGGGTCTTGTCGCCGGTGGACACGGTGATCGTCGTGTCGAAGCCGTCGCCCCTGCCCGCCTCGGCGAGGAGTTTCTCGGCCTTCTTCACGTCCCCGGTGGCCGGCCCGGTGTGGACCGGGTCGGCCGCGCGGCCGCCGGTGAGGGACGGCGGCAGATAGGCGGTGGCGATGTCGTTGAGGGCCGGCCCGCCGTTGGCGGTGACCTGGGCCTGCTTGTCGACGGCGTACTGCATCGCCTGACGGAGCTTCGGGTCGTCGAAGGGCGCCCGGGAGGTGTTCAGCGCGAGCATGTCGGTGCAGCCGGTGCGCTCGGCGGAGAGCCGCTGCCGGGTCCCGGGTTTCGGCAGGACCTTGGCGACGCTGGAGGGTTGCAGGTCGGACCATTCGACGGCGGAGGCGTCGGCGCCCGCGCTCTCGATGATCCGGTCGTCTATCTGACCGCCCTTGAGGCCCTGGATCACCACGATGCGGTCGGGGTACGCCTTGCGCACCGGGTCGGTCGCCGCGTCCCAGTGGGGATTGCGGCCGAGCACCAGCTTCTTGCCGCGGGCGTAGTTCTCGATGCGGTACGGCCCCGAGGAGAAGGGCCGCAGGTCGTACTGGACGCCCTTCTCCCGGGCCACGGGCACGGGAGAGAAGGTCGGCAGCGTGACGGTGGAGGAGAACTCGGCGACGGGCCTGCGCAGCGAGAACACGATGGTCCGGTCGTCGGGGGTACGGATCGAGTCGAGGTGCTTGCCGTCCAGCGGGCCGGTGTATCCCTCGGTGCCGGTCAGATAGCGCTGGGCGTAGTCCGGGCCGCCGGCGAGGTCCGGGGCGAAGGAGCGCTCGACGTTGTACTTGACGTCGCGGGCGCGGATCGGGGTGCCGTCCTCGTAGACGAGGCCGGGCTTCAGGGTGAAGGTCCAGGTGCGTCCCCCGTCGGAGGATCGGCCGAGGTCGGTCGCGAGATCGGGGACGACCTCGCTGCCCCGCTTCCCGGGCGCTGCCCGGAAGGTCGTGAGGGTGCGGTAGATCAGCCGGGTGCCGAAGTCCATGGTCGGCATGACCCAGTTGCGGGCCGGGTCCAGATGGGCGAAGTCCTGGTTGGACAGCACGGTCAGGGTGCCGCCCCGCTTCGGTGTGCCGCCGATGACGGTGCCGGTCGCCACACCGGGCTGCCGCGCGCCCGGGCCTCGGTCGTCACCTCCCTGCGGGGAGCAGGCGCCCAGCAGGGCCAGGGCCAGGGCCAGCGAGGTGCTCAGGGATACGGACAGCGCACGGCTGCGACGGGACATGGGGCACTCCTCGGTACGGGAACGGGGCACGGCGACAGCGGAACGGGCCGGCGGAAAGGAGGAAGAAGGAGGGGTCCGGCGGGATCTGGTGCTCCGGGCGGCCGAGCGGCCCGGTGGGCGGCCGTTTGCGGAACGCGAGGCGGAGCGGCCGGGAACGCATCCATCCACGCGATGTGACCCGTAACATAGTAATGTGAAATTGCACAGCCAAGGAGTGCGTCGCCCCGTTACCGAAACGTGTCCCGCAGTCGGACGCTTCGGCTCCCCGTCCCGGCACCCCTGGCAGCCCCGGCACCCCCAAGGCACACCCTCCGAAGGAGACCCATGACCTCCACGCCCCCGGCCCGACTGCACACGGGCAGCCACGATCTGCCGGTCCCGGCCGCCCTGGACGCCTTCATGGCCACCGGCTGGGCGCCCTCCCCGCTGCCCGCCGACGCACGGTTCCCCGGCCACGCCCTGCTCCCCGGCCGGCGGCAGCGCCTGTCGGCGCGCTTCCCGGGCGAACGGCTGGTCATACCCGCCGGAACGCTCAAGGTCCGCTCGAACGACACCGATCACCGCTTCCGCCCGCACAGCGCCTACGCCTGGCTGACCGGCCTGACCGGTGAGGAGCAGCCCGACCACGTCCTGGTCCTCGACCCGTCGGGCCCCGACGGCCACGAGGCGGTGCTCCACATCCGCCCCCGCTCCCCCCGGGACACCAGCGGGTTCTACCGCGACCGCCGCTACGGCGAGTTCTGGGTCGGCCGCCGGCCCGACCTGGACGAGACGGCGGCGCTGACCGGGCTGCGCTGCGCCCACCTGGACGGGCTGCCAAGGCTCCTCGCCGGTCCTCAGCCGCCGACCCGCCTGCTCGCGGGCGTCGATCCCCACGTCGACGACCTGCTGCCCGCGCGGTCCCACACCCCTTTCGGGGACGCCGAGTTGGACTCTGTGCTCGCCGAACTCCGCTTGCTCAAGGACCCGTGGGAGGTGAGCCAGCTCCAACTGGCCGTCGACCACACCACGTCGGGCTTCGAGGACGTGGCGCGCTCCCTGCCCGACGCCCTGCGCCACCCCCGCGGCGAACGCTGGATCGAAGGCGTGTTCAACCTGCGCGCACGGACCGAGGGCAACGGCACGGGCTACGAGACCATCGCGGCGGCGGGTGCGCACGCCTGCGTCCTGCACTGGATCCGCAATGACGGCCCGCTCTCGCCGTCCCAACTCCTCCTGCTCGACGCGGGGGTGGAGACCGACACCCTCTACACCGCGGACATCACCCGCACCCTCCCCCTGTCGGGCCGCTTCTCACCGGCCCACCGCGACGTCTACGAACTGGTGCTGGCCGCACAGGAGGCCGCCATCGCCGTCCTGCGGCCCGGAGCCCGCTTCCGGGACTTCCACCGGGAGGCCATGCGCGTCATCGCCGAGGGGCTGCACGCCTGGGGCGTCCTGCCGGTCGCACCCGAGGAGGCGCTCGCCGACGACAGCGGCCTGTACCGCCGCTACACCCTGTGCAGCAGCGGGCACATGCTCGGCATCGACGTGCACGACTGCGCCCGGGCCCGGGTGGAGACCTATCTCGACGGAGTACTGGAGGAGGGCCATGTCCTCACCGTCGAACCCGGGCTCTATCTCCAGCCGGACGACGAGACGCTGCCGCCCGAACTGCGTGGCATGGGCGTGCGCATCGAGGACGACCTCGTGATCACCGCCGATGGTGCGAAGCTCCTCTCCGGAGCGCTGCCCCGTACGGCCGACGGCGTCGAGGAGTGGATGGCCCGCCTCCTGGACGACTGACGGCTGCCAGCTGCCGACCGAGGAGGGGCGCACCGCGCAACGTGACATTGTATAGTGCGGTGACAAATCTGAAGGGGAACGCATGAGTGAGCTGAAGTCCCGCAAACTCATCTCGGTGCAGGAGCATCTGCGCGACCAGGTGGCGGGCGCCCTCCGTGCCGCGCTGATAGCGGGAGAACTCCAGCCCGGCGCGATCTACTCGGCGCCCACCCTGGCCGCCGAGTACGGCGTCTCGGCCACACCCGTGCGCGAGGCGATGCTGGATCTGGCCCGCGAGGGCCTGGTCGAGGCGGTGCGCAACAAGGGCTTCCGGGTCACCGAGCTCTCCGAGCGCGACCTGGACGAGTACACCGAGATCCGCGCGCTCATCGAGATCCCCACCATCGGCCGGGTGACCCGCACCGCCTCCCGCGAGCAGTTGGAGGCGGTGCGCCCGGTGGCCGAGGAGATCGTGGCGGCCGCGCAGCGGGGCGACCTGATCGGCTACCTGGAGTCGGACCGCCGCTTCCATCTCGACCTGCTCGCCCTCGCGGGTAACGCCCGTCTCGTCGAGACGGTGGCGGACCTGCGCAAGCGCTCCCGGCTGTACGGACTCACCGACCTGTCCCAGGAAGGGTCGTTGGTGGGTTCGGCGCGGGAGCACACCGCGCTCCTGGACATCATGATCGAGGGCGACGCGGAGGCGGCCGAGGAGCACATGCGCCGCCATCTCGCGCATGTGCGGACCCTGTGGGCGGCACGGAAGCGGGAGGCCGAGCGCGCGGCCCCGTCCCGCAAGCTCGGCGCGCGCTGAGCCGAAGTCGGTGCCGGGCGGCGGGGGTTGGCGTTTCGCGCGGCGCGGGCCCCCTGGGGCCGGTGTGCCGAGCGGACGTCAGACGGTGAATCCCTCCGGGTAGGGGTCGTTCGGGTCGAGCAGATACTGCGCGGTGCCGGTGATCCAGGCGCGACCGGTGACGGAGGGCAGGACGGCGGGTCGGCCGCCGACCGTGCTCTCGTCCAGGATCCGGCCGGTGAAGCGGGAGCCGATGAAGGACTCGTTGACGAAGTCCTGCCCGGTTTTCAGCAGCCCCCTCGCGTGCAGTTGGGCCATCCGGGCGCTGGTTCCCGTCCCGCAGGGTGAGCGGTCGAACCAGCCGGGGTGGATCGCCATGGCGTGCCGCGAGTGTTCGGCGGTGGAGCCGGGGGCCTCCAGGTAGACGTGGTGGCAGACGTCGATCGCGGGGTTCTCCGGGTGGACCACCGGGTTCTGCTCGTTGACCGCCCGCATGACGGCGAGGCCCGCGTCCAGCAGCCGGCCCTTCTCCGCCCGGTCGAAGGGGATGCCCAGATCCTCGGTGCGGACGATCGCGTAGAAGTTGCCGCCGTACGCCATGTCGTACCGGACCGGGCCGAACCCCGCCACGTCGACGACCTGGTCCAGGGCGTGGCTGTAGGAGGCGACGTTCTCCAGGGTGACGGACTCCGCGCGGCCGTCGCGCACGGCGACCCGTGCCGTGACGAGACCGGCGGGGGTGTCGAGGCGGATGAGGGTCTCCGGCTCGACCGCCTCGACCATGCCGGTCTCCACCAGGACCGTCGCCACGCCGATGGTGCCGTGGCCGCACATGGGCAGGCAGCCGGAGACCTCGATGAACAGCACGCCGAAGTCGGCGTCCGGCCGGGTCGGGGGCTGGAGGATCGCGCCGGACATGGCCCCGTGCCCGCGCGGCTCGCACATCAACAGGGTGCGCAGTCCGTCGCGTTCGGCCATGAACCGCTGCCGGCGCTCCGCCATGGTCGCGCCCGGCAGGACACCCACCCCGCCGGTGATCACCCGGGTCGGCATGCCCTCGGTGTGCGAGTCGACGGCGTGGTAACACACCGTGGAAAGCACGTCAGTTCACCCCCGCGTCGATGAGCGCCCGGGTCGCGGAACGTACGACGGCCTCGGTCTCCGGGTCCAGGGGCCGGCGGGGCGGCCGGCAGACGCCGCCGGTCCGGCCGATCATGTCCTGGCCGAGCTTGATCGCCTGGACGAACTCGGTCCTGCTGTCCCAGCGCAGTACGGAGTGGAGCCGGCGGTAGAGCGGGAGCGCGGTGGCGAGGTCGCCGGCCAGTGCGGCTTCGTAGAGGTCGAGGCAGGCACGCGGGAAGACCTGCGGATATCCGGCGACCCAGCCCTTGGCCCCGGCGACGCCGACTTCGAGGAGGGTGTCGTCGGTGCCGATGATCAGGTCGAGGCCGGGGGCCAGTTCACTGATGGCGTAACACCGTCGTACGTCTCCGGAGAACTCCTTCACGGCCACGATGAACCCCTCGGCGTACAGCTTGGCCAGCAGTTCGGGACGCAGGTCGACCTTGGTGTCGATGGGGTTGTTGTAGGCGGTGACGGGGAGCCCGGCGGAGGCCACCATCGCGTAGTGCTCCAGGACGGCGCGGTCGTCGGCCCGGTAGGCGTTGGGCGGCAGGCACATGACGGCCTGGCAGCCGGCGTCCTTGGCGAAGAGGGCGTGCCGCCGCGCCTCGATCGCGCCGTACGCACCGACGCCCGGCATCACGGTGAAGCCCTCGGGGGCGTGGGCGACGGCGGTCTCGACGACACGGTCGCGTTCCTCGTACGTCAGGGTCTGGTACTCGCCCAGCGAGCCGTTCGGGGCGACACCGTGCAGGCCCTGGGCGGCGAGCCAGGCGACGTTGTCGCCGTAGGCGCCGTGGTCGACGGCGAGGTCCCGGTCGAACGGGAGGCTCGTCGCGACGATGACGCCGTGCCAGGGCATCCGGGCAGGGGCTGTGCGGTCCACGTGGTTCATGGGAACTCCTCAGGTGGGTTCGGTAGGGGTGTCGCCGGTGGGGAACGTGCTGGAGTCGGCGAGCGCGCCGAGGGTGACGGGGGTCGCGATGAGTCGCTCGGCGGGGGTGTAGGACTCGGCTCGGGCGGCGACGAGGCAGTGCACGGCGGGCCCGCACATCCGGCCCTGACACCACCCCATGCCCGCCCTGGTCAGTTGTTTGACCTGCCGGTGGTCGGTTGCCGGGCCGTCGGCGCGGGCGGCGCGGACCGCCCCCGCGGTGACCTCCTCGCACCGGCAGACCGTGGTGTCGTCGGTCAGCCAGGCGGGCCAGTTCCGGGGCACGGGGTGCGCCCGGGCCAGGGCGCGGGCGAAGGCGCGGTGCCGGGCCACCGATCGGCGCTCCGCGGCCAGGGGCCGGATGCCCGGCCGGCCCGGCGCGGAGAGGTCGGTGAGCACGGAGACGGCCGCCACGCGCCCTTCGCTCAGGGCGAGCGCCGCCCCGCCCACCCCGCAGGTCTCGCCCGCCGCGTAGAGCCCCGGCACCGTGGTGCGCTGTCCGGCGTCGACGGCGGCGGCCGTGGTGCCGTCGCCCGCGTCGGCGAGGTCGCAGCCGAGCGGGAGCAGCAGGTCGAGCTGGGGGACGAAGCCCCAGCCGACGCCCACGGTGTCGGCCTCGATCCGCCGCTCGGTACCCGGCAGCGGCGCCCCGTCGGCGCCCAGGGAGGCGGTGCGTACGACGGCGACCCGCCCCGCCCCTTCGGCGCCGATGATGCCGGTGCGGGTACGGACCGGGATGCGGTGCCGGGCGAGCGTGCCCGCGTATCCAGCGGCTTCGGCCCACTTGGCGGGGTTACGCAGCAGGGGTGCGGGGTGCCGCAGCCAGGCCGAGGGCGCCGCCGCCTCGCACACCGCGACGACCTCCGCGCCGCGTGCGGCGAGGGCGGCGGCGACGGGCAGCAGGAACGGGCCCGTACCCCCGAGGACCACGCGGCGGCCGGCGACCACTCCCCCGCCCTTGAGCAGCGACTGGAGTCCGCCCGCGGTGAGCACGCCGGGCAGGTCCCAGCCGGGAAAGGGGAGTTGGCGGTCGTAGGCGCCGGTCGCCACCAGGAGGGCCGGTGCGCGCAGCACGACGGCCCGCTCCTCGGGCGGCCTGCCGCGGTCCACGGCGTGGACGGCGAAGCCGTCCGCCGCGCGGGCCGTGGTCCATACGTGGTGGTCGAGCAGGAGGGCGAGCCGTCCGGTGCGCTCGTGGGCGGCCAGGGTCGCGCGGAGGGCGCGGTAGGTGCGCAGGTCGTGGTGCAGGTCCTCGGTGGGAACGGCGTCGCGCGCGTGGTCCGGGGGGTGGCGCCAGAACTGGCCGCCGGGAGCGGGGCCCGCGTCGACGAGGGCGACCCGCAGCCCGCCGTCCAGGGCGGTGGCGGCGGCCGCCATACCGGCCGGCCCGGCGCCCACCACCACGAGGTCGTGTGGCTTTTGCATCGCGGGGAGGCCGCCGAGGTCCCGGGGCTCAGTCATCGTCGCCCTCCTCCGTCGCGACGGCCATGCCCGCGCGGGCCCGCACCAGGCAGGCGCGCTGTCCGCGCCGTCCGTCGACGGCGACGAGGCAGTCGTAACAGACCCCGATCCCGCAGAAGACGCCCCGGGGCCGCTGCCCGCCCCGGGTGGTCCGCCAGGCGACCCGGCCCGAGGCGACGAGCGCGGCGGCCAGGGTCTGCCCCGGGACGAACGCCAGGGGTTCGCCGTCCACGGTCACGGTGGGTACGTCGGTCGCCGCGGTCTCCGCGGCCGCTCCGGTCACTTCGGCACACCTCCGGTCGTGAGGAATCGGTCGGGCAGGAGGCCGGTGTGGGCGGCCGGATCGGCACCGCGCCACGGGCGGCCGAGCAACTGGGCGGTGATGAGGGCGCCGGTGCCGGGAGCGAGACCGATGCCCGCGCCCTCGTGGCCGCACGCGTGCAGGACACCGGGAACCCGGGGGTCCGGGCCGACGACCGGCAGATGGTCGGGGCAGTACGGCCTGAACCCCCGGTAGGCGCGGATCAGATGGACGTCGCGCAGAAACGGGAAGAGGCGGCACGCCTGCGCGGCGAGCAGGGCCACCACGTCAGGGTTCATCGCGGTGTCGAAGCCGACGCGTTCACGGCTGGCGCCGATCAGGATGGTGCCCGCGCGGGTGCCCTCGACAACGCACGAGGTCTCCAGGCCCTCGCCGTTGGAGGCGACGTTGGCGACGTAGTCGGCGGAGTAGACCTTGTGCCGGATCATCGGCGGCAGCGGCTCGGTGACGAGGACGAACCCCCGGCGCGGCAGGATCTCGACCGGCGCGCCGAGGCGGCGGCCGACCTCGCCGCCCCACGTCCCGGCCGCGTTGACCACGGCATCGGCGGCCAGCACCGAACCGTCGGCCGTGCGAACTCCGGTGATCCGCCCGCCGGTTCCGGTGACGGCGGCGACGGCCTCGCCGGTACGGACCCGGGCGCCGCGCCGGACGGCGGCTTGCAGCAGTCCGGCGGCGGCCAGGACGGGCTGCACCTGGGCGTCCTGCGGGTAGTGGACGGCGCCGGGGAGACCGGGAGCGATGTGCGGCTCGAACTCCCGTGCACAAGTGACCAGTTCGGTGCGCACACCCGCTGCCGCCTGGCGTGCGGCGAACGCGTGCAGGGCCGCGAGGCCTTCGGGGGTGCTGGCGGCGACCAGGCCTCCCTTGCTCTCGAACTCGACGGACCGCGCCCCGAGTTCCTCGCTCGCCTCGCCCCAGAGGTCACGGCTGAGCCGGGCCAGCTCCAGCTCCGGGCCCGGCTCCTTGTCGGAGAGCAGGATGTTCCCCTCGCCGCGGCTGGTGGTGCCCGCACCGACGGGCCCCCGGTCGAGCACCGTGACGCCGAGACCGGCGGAGGCGGCGTGGAACGCGCACGCGGCGCCCACGATGCCCGCGCCGACGATGACGACTTCCATGACCACCCCTCGGCGTCCGCACGACCGCCTCTAGTGCAATGTCACATGCCATTGCTTAGGCTATACATCCGGACGACCCGAGGACAACGCCACCGCCGGGACGAGTTTCACCGCGACACCCGGATGCCCGGGGACCTCCGAACCCGACACATCACCGTCCACCCGACCGAGAACCCGCACCCGGCCGCAGACGCCCCCCATCCACCGAACTCACGCCCCTCACCGGGCATTCGCCCCCGGCCGGCCGGGAGGTCCCCGGCACGGGTGGCGGCCGGCATGGGTGCCCGTCGGCGCGCGGCAACCGTCACGACCGGCGAACCGTTCGACCCCGCGTACCGGGACGCCTCGCCGGAACAGGTCGCGGAGGCGGCCGGGTGCCCCGTGGTGGTCAAGGCGCATCCGGCCCACCCCGGCACCGGCGAGGCGATGGCCCGCGCCGCCCTGGCCGCCGCGCTCACCGGCGTACCGGCCGGGGTGTTCGCGCTACTGGTGGGCCGGGGCCACGAGGCGAGCCTCGCCTCGGTCGGGGATCCGGGGGTCGCCGCGGCGGGCTTCACCGGGCCCGGGTCGGCGGGCCCGGCGCCCCTGGTCGCCGCCGCCGTGCCGCGCCACAGGGCACGGGCCGCTGCTCAGTGGCGCAATGGATGCCGCCGCCGCCCGCGCCGAGGCGGTCGGCGTTCAGCTGCTCGATGCCGCTCGCCGTCCGGACCGATCACGATCACCGCGACGGGCTAACCGCCGGCATTCCACCCCGCGACCAGTCCGGCCAGGGCCTCGGCCGCCTCCTCCGTGTCGCGGCCGCCGTCCGCGCGGGCGCGGCGGGCCAGTTCGACGTGGACGAAGCCGGCGTGTTCGCGCTCCGCCGAGCGGCCCTGGACGTTGCTCCTGCCCTCCAGCGGGCAGCGCGCCGCCCAGGCCCGGCAGACCCG
Organism: Streptomyces sp. S063; assembly: GCF_002832675.1. Classification (NCBI taxonomy): domain Bacteria; kingdom Bacillati; phylum Actinomycetota; class Actinomycetes; order Kitasatosporales; family Streptomycetaceae; genus Streptomyces; species Streptomyces sp. S063. The sequence continues at coordinate 6,118,244 of NZ_CP021707.1, read as the reverse complement.
CAGCCCCTCGTCGTCCATACGGTCGGCCAGGGCGACCACCTCGGCGGGCGCGGCTTCGACGGCGCCGGTGGAGACCACGGCGTCGTAGGGGCGGTCGGAGGAGTCGCTGAAGCCGTGCAGCTGGACTCCGGGCACCCCACGCTTCTGCAACTCCACGACGATCGTGTGGAAGGCGCTGTCCTCGCGGTGGGCCACATCGGCCTCGCCGTTGCCGCCGGCCCGCCGGTGGGATCCGGCGATGACGAGAGCGCCGCCGGGGTTCTGCTCCAGGAGCCGGATACCGAGGTCCTCGGTGTCGCGGTCGGAGACGGGGTGCGGGACCTGGGCGTTCCAGCGGACGGTGGAGTCGGCGTTCAGGTAAAGGCGGCCCCAGCGGGCGCTCTCGCCCGGCCCGGTGGCGGCGATCTCGTCGTAGCGGCGACCCGAGTCGGTGTCGGTGAGGCGGGTCACACCGAGGCCCAGCGGGGCGAGCCGGCGCTCGGCGCCCTGGGCGTCACCCGACAGCAGACTCCCGACGGCCTTCGCCAGCCGCTCCCGCTGCTCCTTGCCGGGCGGGCGGTAGGGGGCGTCGGCGCGGAACTTCGCGGTGTATCCGAGAATGCGGCTGCGCAGGTCGACCAGTTCCCGGGCGCGCGGAACGGTGTCTTCCGGGGCCGGGGACGGTTCGGTCTGGCAACCGACCAGAGCCAGGAGCAAACCCACCGGGACAAAAATGCGGAGGAAACGTGATCGTCCCGTGATGGCAATACGACGATCACACACGAGGCGCATGTAAGTATGACTCAGTGACATTCCGTAATTCTCTCGGTATGGGTCGGGCGGCGGGCCTGCTGGCGATAGCCGTCGGCCTGACCGTGTCGTGCGGCTCGCAGCCGGCGCAACCCGAGGCCAAGGCCGGCGGCCGCAGTTTCACCGTCGCCGCGGCCGGAGACGTCCTCATCCATCCCGAGCTGGTCGAGCAGGCCGCCAAGGATGCGGAGAAGAGCGGACGCGGGGAGGCCGGCCTGGATTTCGGGCCGCTGCTCGCCGGGGTGAAGCCAGTGATCAGCAAGGCCGACCTCGCGATCTGTCACATGGAGACACCTGTCGGGAACCCCAAGGGGCCGTTCCAGGGATATCCGGAATTCCTGGTTCCGCCGCAGATCCTGACCAGCCTGAAAGACGTCGGATACGACACCTGCTCGACAGCCTCCAATCACACCTTCGACCATGGACTGAAAGCCGTGCGCCGCACGCTGGACGCCATGGACAAGGTGGGCCTCGGGCACAGCGGGTCGGCGCGGACGCCGAAGGAAGCAGAGCAGATCAACATCCGGGACGTCAACGGCGTCAAGGTCGCTCACCTCTCGTACTCCTGGGAGTCCTTCCTCAACCCCACGCCCGAGAAGCAGAGCTGGGCCTTCAACCGTTCCCGTACCGAGGACATCAAGAAGGACGAGAAGCGGGCCCGCGACAAGGGCGCCGAGGTGGTACTGCTCTCCCTGCACTGGGGCCTGGAGCACTACAACGAGCCGAGCGTCCCGCAGCTGGACATGGCCCAGCGGATCACCGAGGAGACCGGTATCGACCTGGTGATCGGGCACCACGCCCACGTGGTGCAGCCGATCCAGAAGGTCAACGGCACCTGGGTCGCCTACAGCCTCGGCAACCAGGTGGCCCGGCACTCCTCGCCGACCGGCCTCACCGAGGAGGGGGCCATCGGCTGGTTCGAGTTCCGCGAGACCGCCGACGGCTGGGACGTCTCGGCCCGCTACCGCACCACGCTCGTCGACGTTCCGCCGGAGATCGAACCCGGGGAGAAGGCCCCCGAGGGCGCCGTCGAGGACCTCCGGCTGGTGGACGTACAGCAGGCACTGGAGAACCCCGAAGGGCTGCCCGCCGACCGGACCGCGCGCTACCGCCTGGCCGAGGACCGCACGCGCGGCTTCCTCTACAACCGGGGAGCTCCGGGCGGTGACGGCCTGAAGCGGCTGTCCCTGGAGAAGTGACCAGGCACACACCCGCTCATATGCCGATGAGTACAACCTCTTAGGCGCTTGTCCGTCTTTCCTATGACAGCGTCTCGAACTTCTCTACGACAGCGTCTCGCAGCCACGCGACAGCGGTGCTTCCTCCGGGCACTGAGCACACGCAGCGACCAAGGAAGAAACCGGTGACATCGACTCCTGCCGCGCCCCTCGTGCCGAAAGGCCGGCGGCGCAGCCGCAGACGTGCGGACATGCCGCTGCTGGGTGGCATCCGGCCGCCGATCGCGTTGCTGTGCGTGCTGATCCTCGCCCTCGCGGGGCTCACGGCCAAGGTGCTGGGGCCGGGCTCGGAACCGGTCGTGCCGAAGGCGGTGCTCTCCTCCCAGCAGTACTTCGCCGAGGACGGCGCCATCGCCCTGCGCGCCTCGATCGACGAGCGGGTCACGGACCTCGAACGCACCGCGGCCGCCCTGAACACGGGCAAGCCGGCCGACCCCGAGCGCGTGCTGTCGGACCTGAGCAAGGCGTACCAGAAGTGGACCGGCACCACGGTGCTGGACCTGGCGGACGGCAAGGTGCTCGCCGCCCGCGGGGAGCGCATCCCGCTCGCCTGGGTGGACAAGGACGTCCTCACCGGTGACAAGGCGCTCACCCCGCGGATGGTGCGGCTGGAGACCGGCGACGTACGCCTGATGACGATGGCCGTGCTGGAGGGGAAGCAGGGGGCGCAGCAGTTGCTGGTCGCCTCCAACAGCCTCTCCGTGCCGCCCATCAACCTGGGCCCGTTCCGCAGCATGGCCGTCGTCGCGCGCGGTGGCGAGATCCTCGCGACCGCCGGCTTCGAGCAGTCCGAGGCGCTGAACTCGGACGCGGAGCGCAAGGAACTCACCTTCCTCCAGAAGCAGATGACCCGGCTGTCCGACCAGGCCGCCGAGGAGACCGAGCAGAACCCGGTCAGCGCCCGGGAGCCCGGTTCCCGCGGCTACCCCGGGGTCAGCGGAACCCTGGTGGGCGGGGGCTACAACGGCCGGGTCGCCACCGTGGGGTACGCCTCCCTCGCCGCCTCCGACCCGGAGGACGGGGAGAGCGTCGCCGCCGGTCTCGGCCTCACGGTCGTCTCCCTGCTCCCGGTGGTCCAGCAGCAGACCTTCACCGACGACAGCCGGCAGCTCTTCGGGCTGCTCGCGGCGGGCGCCCTGGTGCTGCTCGGCCTGCTCGCGGTCGCCGTGCTGTGGATGACCGTGCAGCGCCCGCTGCTCGGACTGTTCCTGGAGTCCCGCCGGCTCGCCCGCGGCGACCTGATCCGCCCGGTCACCGTGCCCCGCTGGGGCGAGGCCGCCCGGATCGGCGCCGCGCTGGAACGTATCCGCGGCCAGCTCGGCGGTGCTCAGGCCTCCGACGGCCCCGTGGGCGCCCGCCCGCCCGGCCGGTTCCGGGGCGGCGCGCGCGGACCGTTGGCGCTGACGGCGGTCCTCCTGCTGCTGTGGTGCGTTCCCGTAGGCCTCCTGCTCAACCGCACGGACGGGACCGTCAGCATCCCCGCCGTCATGGTCAACGACCAGCGCGACCGCACCGACCTGGTCGCCGACCGGGCCCGCCGGGCGCTGAACGAGGCCCAGGCCGACCTCGTCTCCACCTCCCGCCTGCTCGACGTCGACGACCCCGCCGGCACCGAGACCGTGCTGAAGAACGCCCTGCGCGAGCACACCCGCTACCAGGCGCTGTACGTCGTCGGCGCGAACGGCGACATCGTCGCCCGGGCCGGCGGCGACACCCACCCGTGGAGCGCGGAGAAGGACCCGTCGCTGGTCCGCGTCTCCGGCCAGGGCGAGAAGAGGCCCGTCGTCCAGGCCGGGGCGCCCGTGCCGGAGCGCAAGGGCATGACCCTGGTCGGCGAGGTGCGGGTGGAGTTCCTCAACTCGCTGCTGAAGCGGCCCGGCCTCGGCGAGGTCCGGATCGTGAACGCGGACGCGCGGACCGTCGCCGCCAGCGACGGATTCCGCGCCTTCGAGGGGCTGCCGAACGACGCGCTGCCCGACCTGGTGCGCGCCGCCAATGTGCGGGTGGGCGCCGGGCCGCTGGAGAACGGGCTGCTCATCCGGGACGGTGGCGCCGTCACCGTGGCCGCCGCCGCGCCGTTCACCGGCGGCGGTGTCGCCTCCGATGTGGGCTGGACCGTCGTGAGCTGGCAGGACGCCGGCCGCTTCGAGATCACCGCCTACGAGCGCGAGGACCGCAGCGTGCTCGCCAGCCTGCTCGGCCTCGCCCTGATCGTGGTCTGTCTGGGCTGGATCCACCTCGTCGTCGTACGGCCCCTGCGGGCCCTCGCGGCGGCCGCCGAGAAGCTCGCCGACGGAGACCTCAAGACCGTGCACTACCCCCGCTACCAGGACGAGGTGGGCGCCGTCGTCCGGAGCCTCGAACTGATCCGCCAGCAGTTGCAGGCCCGTCGGCAGACCCAGGCGCGCCGGCCCGCCGAGACCCGGCCCGGCGCCGGAGGAAGGTGAACCAGCGTGCTCTACCTCTACTTCGTCCTGCTCACCGGCAGCGTGTTCCTGCTCGTCGCGGGCATCGTGGAGCAGCGGCGGCACTACGCCGCGCTGCACACCATCCCCTCGCGGGTGCTCGTCAACGGCATCCGCGGCAAGTCCTCCATCACCCGGCTCTGCGCGGGCGCCCTGCGGGGCGGTGATCTGATCACCGTCGCCAAGACGACCGGGACGGCTGCCCGCTTCATCCACCCGGACGCCACCGAGGAGCCGGTCTACCGCAAGTTCGGCATCGCCAACGTGGTGGAGCAGATCGGCATCGTCCGCCGGGCGGCCACCTACCGGCCCGACGCGCTCGTCATCGAGTGCATGGCCGTGATGCCGGCCCTCCAGGAGGTCAACCAGAGCAAGCTGATCCGCTCGACGATCGGCGTGCTCTGCAACGTGCGCGAGGACCACCTCGCCGAGATGGGCCCCACCCTCGACGACGTGGCCCGCTCGCTGTGCCGCTCGATGCCCGAGGACGGCATCTGCGTGACCGCCGAGAAGGAACGTTTCCACATCCTCCAGGAGGAGGCGGACGCCCGGAACTGCCAGTTGGTGTACGCCGACCCGGAGACCGTCAGCGACGAGGAGCTGCGCGGCTTCAGCTGGTTCACCTTCAAGGAGAACGTGGCGATCGCCCTGGTCGTCGCCGACCTGCTCGGTGTCGAGCGCGAGGTCGCGCTCCAGGGGATGTACGACGCCCCGCCGGACCCGGGTGTGCTCTCCGTGGAGCGCTATGTGGCCCCCGACGGCAACCGGCTCGCCTTCGCCAACGTCTTCGCGGCCAACGACCCCGAGTCGACGCTGATGAACATCAACCAGCTGCTCGACCTCGGCGCCATCCGCCGCCCGCTGAACGTGGTGATCAACTGCCGCCCCGACCGCGTGGAGCGCAACGGGCAGATGGGTGAGATCATCCCCGACCTCCAGCCCGACAACGTCTTCGTCATCGGGCACCCCGCCAAGAGCGCGATCGACGCCATCCCCGCCGACTGGCAGGACCGGGCGGTCGACCTGGGCGGCGAGAAGCGGGCCGCCGACGAGTTCATGCCGGCGATGCTCGGCCGGATGTCCGACGGCGCGTCGCTGGTGGCCATCGGCAACATCCACGGCCAGGGCGAGGAGCTGCTGGAATACCTCGCCGAGCTCCCCGCCGACGAGAGCGAGGCGGACGAGGAGACCCCGAACCCGGTCGCCGCGAATCCGGCCCAGGCGTCCCGCCTGGACCCGTTCGCCTCGTACCACCCGGCGTACGAGGAGCGCTACCAGGCTTCGCAGACGCAGGAGATCCCGGTGGTACGCATCCCGGCGCAGCCGACGGATTCCTACCGGCCGCAGCCGCAGCCGCAGCAACACGAGCAGTACGCGCGGCAGGAGCGGTACGGGCAGCGCGAGTCGCACGCCCAGCAGGAGCCGTACGCGCCGCGCGAGCCGTATCCCCCGCAGGACCCGGGTCAGAACCAGATCCAGGGCGAGGGCCAGGGCCAGGGCCACCACCAGGGACCGGTCCAGAACCAGGGCCAGGGGCAGGGCCGGAGACAACAGGACCACCCCTTCGAGTTCTTCGCCGACGCGCCGCGGAAGCAGCCGTACGAGCCCGCCCCGCACATCTGGCCGCCCCACGACGAGCCGCACGACGACGCCCGGAGATCCCGTTGACCACCGCCGCACTGACCCCCGAGATGGCCGCCCTGGGTATCGCCATAGGGCTGTTCTTCTCGCTGCTGTGCTACCTCACCACCAACCTTTCGCCCGGCGGGATGATCACGCCGGGGTGGCTCGCGCTGACGCTGATCGAGGACGTCCAGCGCGCGGCGATGGTGCTGGGCGTCACAGCGCTCACCTACGCCGGCACCAAGGTCATGCAGCGGCTGGTGATCCTGTACGGCAAGCGGCTGTTCGCCTCGGTCGTCCTGCTCGGCGTGCTGCTCCAGAGCACGGTGATGATCCTGCTGTCGCTGGAGTTCCCGCTGCTCTACGGCAACCAGACCCTCGGCTTCATCGTGCCCGGCCTGATCGCCTACCAGCTGGTGCGCCAGCCGAAGGGCCCCACGCTGCTGGCCACCGGCACGGTCTCGCTCATGGCCTACATCGTCGTCGCCGCCGGGCTGCTGCTCGGCATCATGCCCGCTGTCTGACCGGCCGCCCACGAACAACCGAGGAGTAACCGATGGCAGGGAAGAAGAAGTCACGGCCCGTCGTCTCGGGACTGGTGGTGCTGGCGCTCGTCGCGACCTCCGGCTACCTCACCCTGGAACTGCGCAAGCAGGAGGCGCCCGGGGTGACCGAGGTCCGCAACGTCGGCGTCCTGGACGGCGGCAAGAGCTCCGGCTCCGCCGACGACAAGGGCGAGGCCACGTGGTCCCGGCTGGAGAACCCGGCGCGCTCCGTGCTGCGCGGTTCCGACGGCCAGATCAAGGCGGTGTTCACCGACGGGGCGCGCCTGGCCACGCTCACCGGCCCGGCCCGCACCTTCACCGAACCGGCCTCCACCGCCTCCAAGGTCTCCACCACGGACTGGGTGCGTCTGATGCCGGAACCGTGGAAGAAGGGCGCCGAGAAGGAGAAGTGGTTCACCGACTGGCACGCCGAGTACGCGGACAGCAAGGAGGACGACGTCTTCGCCACCGCCTTCCAGTACGTGGCCGGCGCCCCGCAGAAGAAGGACGAGCAGGGTGTCGCCTACGCCGGTGACGCCAACTTCGGTCCGCTGAACACCACCGGCGCCGAAGGCGGCGACCTGCGCCTGGAGCAGTCCGACTTCTACGACTACCTCGGCCTGCCCTACCCCTTCCGCGACGGGCAGACCGGCACCCCGGAGTCCATGCGCGCCAAGTCCCTGGACTGCTCGGGGTTCATCCGGATGGTGCTCGGCTACCGCACCCGGTACCCGCTGATGTCCTCGGACACCTCCGGCGACGGACTGCCGCGCACCGCCAACGGCATGGCCCGCTCCGACGAGGGCGCCGACGTGCTCCCGCTGACCGGCGTGGGCCCCGACGACCGGCCCTCCGCCATCGACCAGCTGCAGCCGGGCGACCTCGTCTTCTTCAAGCTGGACGCCCGCACCAAGGAACGGCTCGACCACGTCGGCATCGTGCTCGGCTACGACACCGAGGGCCACCTGATCTTCATCTCCAGCCGCGAGGAGATCAACGGCCCGACCATCGGCGACGTCGGCGGAGTCTCCCGGCTGGACGGCAACGGCTACTACGCGAAGACGCTGCGGAGCGCGAAGCGGCTGTGAGGCCGCAAGCCCCGCCGTCACGGCGGCGGGGCGCGGCCGGCCGGGCTGTCGGCCGAGTTCGCCCCCGTGAAGCTCGACCCCAGGCCGACCGGTGCCACCACCCACCCCCTCGACACTTCAGTGGTGACGAAGCATTGGTCACGCACGCCAGAGTGACTGCCCGGCGTCAACCGAAGTGTCACCGGGTCCGACCCCGCCCTCGTGCGGCGCGTGTCCGGCCGGACCAGCTACACGAGCGAGGACGAGCACGAGGCCGAGGTGATGGCCGGCGTGATCCGCCAGCTCATGGAGCGGGGAAGCGAAGTCCTTCGGCCACGGCATCCACCGCTGCCCGGGCGCTCCGCCGGCCCGGGCCGAGGCCGAGATCGCCCTCCGCTCCCTGGTGACCCCCTTCCCGGACACCGGCCTGGCGGTCTCCGCGGAATCCCTGGCCTGGCGGCGGACCCGCCTCCCCCTCGGTCCGGTCCCGTCTACGGCGTGTCCGTGAGTAGCTCCGTCGTGATGTTCATGTGCAGCCGCCGGGTGTGATCGACCGTTCGCACCGGCCCGGTCAGCGTGACCCGGGCGGCGAGTCGCGGGTCGTCGCTCGATGCGCTCAACCGCAGTTCGAGATCGCCCGGTTCGACGATCCGGTGGCCGTCGCGGCCCGTGAAGGACGCGAGGTCCGCCGGGACCGTCGCCCGCACCCGGGCCGCCTGTCCCGGCCCCAGGTCGAGTCGTACGTACCCGATGAGCCGCTGCACCGGCTGGACCACGGAGGCGACCGGGTCGTGGAGATAGACCTGCACCACTTCGGTTCCCTCCCGCGCACCGGTGTTGCGGACCGTGCAGGAGAAGGTGAACTCCCCTTCCGTCGTGGCCCGTCCGCGCTCCACGACGAGGTCGTCCCACGCGAAGGCGGTGTACGTCAGACCGTGGCCGAACGCGAACGCCGGGGCCGGGTCCGCGCTGGACACATCGCTGGCGTGGCCGAGCCGCGCCGCCAGGTAGGTGGACGGCTGGGAGCCCGGGTGGCGCGGCACGCCGACGGGCAGCCGGCCGGACGGTGCGGTGCGGCCGCTGAGCACCGAGGCGATGGCCGTCGTGCCCTCCTCGCCGGGAAAGAACGACTGCACGATCGCGGCCGCCTCGTCCACCGCCCGCCCGAGGGCGTACGGACGCCCGGCGAGGAGGGTGACGACGACGGGCGTGCCCGTGTCGAGGAGGACGTCGAGCAGCTGTTGCTGGACTCCGGGGAGGGCCAGGTCCTCGGCGTCACAGCCCTCCCCGCTCGTACCGCGCCCGAAGAGCCCGGCCCGGTCGCCGAGTGCGAGGATCACGAGGTCGGCGCCCCGGGCCAGTTCGACGGCCTCGCCGAACCCGTCGGTGGACGTGCCGTCGATGTCCGCACCCCGCGCGGTGACGAGCTCGCTGTGGGGGAACTCCGCCGCGCATGCCTCGCGCAGGGTGGGCAGGTCGATGCCGAGCGGCGTCCCGGGGTGCCGGCCTCCGACGTGGACGGGAAAGGCGTAGCAGCCGAGGACGGCCGTCGGGGTGTCCGCGTTGGGTCCGATGAGTGCGATACGGGCCGGGGCCCCGGCGCCCGCCGCCAGGGGCAGGGTGCCGTCGTTGCGCAGGAGCACGACGGCCTGTTCGGCGACGCGCCGGGCGAGCGCGCGGTTCTCGTCGGTGTCGAGCCGGACGGTCCCCCGCAGCACCTGTGAGTTGCCATCCGCCGGCCCGTCCGGGCCGGCGGCCCCGGCCAGCACCGGCGGCTCCGGCCTCCAGTCCGCGTCGAGCAGCCCCAACTGGACTTTCTGGACCAGAACTCGGCGTACGGCACGGTCCACCAGGGCCTCGGACACCAGGCCCTGGGCGAGGGCGTCGGCGAGCGGGTCGCCGAAGGTCTTCACGGTCGGCAGTTCCACGTCCACCCCCGCGCCGAGTGCGGCACCGGCCGCTTCCCCGAAGGTTCCCGCCACCCCGTGCAGCGTCTTCAGGAAGGCGATGCCGAAGTAGTCCGCGACAACGGTCCCGTCGAAGCCCCAGGTGTCCCGGAGCAGACCGGTCAGCAACTGCCCGTCGGCCGCGGAGGGGATGCCGTCGGTGTCGGTGTAGGCGTGCATCACCGACCGTACGCCGCTTTCGCGTACGGCCATCTCGAACGGGGTCAGGATGATGTCGGCCCGCTCCCGCGCGCCCATGCCGACGGGGGCGAGGTTACGGCCCGCCCGTGAGGCGGAGTACCCGGCGAAGTGCTTGAGCGTGGCGACGATTCCGGCCGACTCCAGTCCCCGTACATACGCGGTGGCGATGGTCCCCACCAGATACGGGTCCTCGCCGATCGTCTCCTCGACGCGCCCCCACCGGGTGTCGCGTACGACGTCGAGGACCGGGGCGAGCCCTTGGTGCACGCCTACGGAGCGCATGTCGCGGCCGATCGTGGCGGCCATCTCACGGATCAGTTCCGGATGGAAGGTGGCGCCCCAGGACAGCGGCACCGGGTAGGCCGTCGCGCCCCAGGCGGCGAAGCCCGCGAGGCACTCCTCATGGGCGAGCGCCGGGATGCCGAACCGATTCGCTCCGGCGATCCGCTCCTGGGTGCGTGACAGTGAGAGGGCGCCCACGGCCGGGTCGACCGGCGCCGTCCCGAACGGGCGGGTCAGCTGGCCGAGGCCGTGTGGAAGAAGATCGTCGAGGTCGACGGCCTCCTCCATGTCGTGCTGGAACGGCGCGACTTCGCCGCCCTCGTCGGATGCGCCCACCCAGACGCCGACGAGCTGGGAGAGCTTCTCCCGCAGGGTCATGGCGTCGATCAGGGCGTCGGCCCTGGCCTCGGGGGTGAGGCCGGGATCGTGCCAGGGTCCGGTGCGGTGGCCCGTGGCGCCGGATGCCGGCGCCGCGGACTCGGTGGTCCCGGCGGCTTTCCGCACACCGGCGTTGTCGATGTTGGCGGTCACTTTCCTCCGACCCCCATCAGCCCCTGTACCAGGGCCCGACGAGCGAACAGGTAGACGATCAGGATGGGGAGCATGGACAGGACGACCGCGGCGAGCAGGCCGGGAGTGTCGACGCCGTGCTCCGTCTGGAATTCGTAGAGCCCCATGGTGATGACCTTGGTCTCCGCGGACTGCGTCAGCACGAGGGGGAAGAGGAAGCCGTTCCACGCCTGGAGGGCGGAGAAGACGACGATCGTCGCGAGCCCGCTCCTGGACAGCGGCAGCACCAGCTGGAAGAAGACGCGCCGGGACGAAGCGCCGTCCATCGTCATCGCCTCGTACAGATCGGGGGTGATGTCACGCATGACGCCCGTGAGGATCAGGGCGCACACCGGCATGGCGAAGGCCGCCGTCGGCAGGATGACGCCGATGAGGTTGTCGTAGAGGCCGGCCTCGCTGATGACGAAGAACATCGGCACGATGACCGCCTGCGAGGGGATCGCCAGCCCCAGGAGGAACAGCCGGAAGACCGTGGTGGTCGCCCGGCCCCGGCTTCTGACGATGGTGTACGCCAGCGGCGGTACGAGAAGGACGACGATGCCGACCACGCACACGGTGACGACGACCGTGTTGAGGAAGTACTGCGCGAAGCCGCTGTTGAGGTCCTTGACGTAGTTGTCGAGCGTGAAGTGCTCGGGGAAGGCCAGCGGGCCGTTCGCCGCGTAGTCGGAGCGCGACTGGAACGTGGCGACGAGCATCACGTACAGCGGCAGCCCCACCACGAGGAGCCAGACCACCGAGCCGAAGCCGGCGAGGTGGTTGGGTCGGCTCTTGCTCACAGTCCCTCCATGGTGCTGCGCATCCTGTCGTAGCCCGAGAGCCGCACGACGATCAGCGAGATGAGCGTGGAGACGAGGACCAGGAGAAGGGCGATGGCGGACGCCGATCCGTAGTCGAAGCTCTTGAACGCCTTCTGGTACATGTAGTAGGCGCTGATGGTGGTGTCGCTCCCCGGACCGCCCTGGGTCAGGATGAGCACGGTGTCGAAGGTCGTGAGCCCGCCGACCACCATCAGGATCATCGAGGTGATGATCGCGTTGCGCAGCTGCGGCAGCGTGATGTGGAAGAACTGCCGCACCCGGCCCGCGCCGTCGATCTGCGCCGCCTGGTAGAGGACCTGCGGCACCGCGCGCGCCGCGCCCTGGTAGATCAGCGTGTGCAGCGGAGTGAACTGCCAGGTGCTGACGAAGACCAGAACACCGATCGCGCCGGCCTGCACCCCGAAGAGGTTGCCGTCGCCGAACAGCCAGGTGGCGTGGGCGGGGACCCCGAGGTTGGGGTCGAGGAGAGCGCGCCACAGCACGGACACGGCCGCGATGGACAGCAGCATCGGGACGAAGTAGATGGCGGACAGGACGGCCCGGTTGCGCTGGTGTCCCGCCGCCCAGACCCCGAGCAGAATGCTCAGCGGGGTCTGCACGGCGACCCCGAGCACGGTGAGCAGGACGCTCAGCCAGAGGCTCTTGATCATGACGGGGTCGTCGAGGAGCTTCTTCCAGTTGGCGAGGCCGGCGAACTCCGGGTCGCTGAGACCGTCCCAGCTGGCGAAGGAGAGTACGGCGACCATGATCAGCGGGACGATCGCGAAGAGGCCGAAGAAGACGGCGGCCGGGGCCGCCCAGAGGAACCCCGGCCGGCTCGCTCCGATACCGACAGGTCCGTCCTTCTTGAAGGCTCTCCCGGCCGTCCCGCTGTCCCCGGGACGTTCGGATACGACGGCGGTTGGATTCATGTCATGGGTTCCGCGTCCGGTTTCGAGTGAGGTCACGAGGTCGGCAGTGCCTGCATGGCCTCGATGAAGGCGTCCTCGTCCATCGAGCCATTGAAGAACTGCTGGAGGGCCTGGTACATGGCGGTGGCCGCCGACTGGGGGTACGCCTGGTCCCAGGAGAGCTGGAACGCCGGGGCCTCCTTGACCATGCCGTACTGGAACTTCGCGAACTCGGGGCTGGCGGCGGTGTCCAGGAGGCCTTCGGTGTTGGTGGTGGTCGGCAGGTTGCCGATGGAGAGCTGTGCCTTCACGAACCGGTCCGAGTACATGAGCTTCAGGAACTCGGCGACGGCCCGCGGGTGCTTCGTCTTCTTCACCACGGAGTAGAAGTTGTTCGTGTTGCCGACGAGGTTCGCCGGGTCGCCCTTGCCGCCCTCGACGGAGGGGAAGGCGCTGTATCCGAGGTCGTTCTTCGCGAACTCCGGGTGGGCGTCCTGCTGCGTCGAGTACTCCCACGAGCCCATCAGTTCGAAGCCTGCCTTGCCGGTCGCCAGGAGTGTGGGGGAACCCTGGTCGGTGAACTTCACCGAGTCGTAGTTGGTACCGAAGGCCCCGGCGTCCACCAGCTGCCTGATCATGCTGAGCGCTTTCCGGCTGTCCGGGCTCGCCCAGGCGTCCTTGTCGCCGTCCAGCGCCTTCTGGAAGAGCTCGGGCCCGGCGATGCGGTCGTAGAGGTACTCGAACCACATCAGCGTCGGCCACCGGTCGCCGCCGCCCAGCGCGATCGGGGTGACGCCGTCGGCTTTCAGCGCCTTGACCGCCGCCAGCAGGTCGTCCCAGGTCTCCGGAGGTTCGACACCCGCCTTCTTGAGGACCTTGCCGTTGTTGAACAGCAGGACGGGCTGTGTGCCGCGCATGGGGATCCCGTAGGAGGCGCCGTCGACCACCGCGCTGTTGAACACGGACGGCAGGAAGTTCGCCTTGAGGCCGGGGTCGTCGGCGATGAAGGGATCCAGCGGGAGCAGCAGACCGGCGTCGACGAACGGCTTGATGCTGCCGCCGCCCCAGTTGAAGAAGACGTCGGGCGCCTGCTTGCTCCTGATGATCGTCTGCAGTTTGGCCTGGTAGTCGGCGCCCGGGATCGTGTCCAGGACGACCTTGACCTCCGATGTCTCGTTGAAGGTGGCGACGAGCTCCTTCTCCACCTTGTTCGCGGCGTCCCCGTAGACCAGGACGTGGATGGCGCCGTCGCCGGCCGCGTCGGAATCTCCCCCGCACGCGGTCAGGGACAGCACCAGGGCCAGCGCGGCACCACCGACGACAACGGTCCGCGAGAACCGTGCGCGTTGTTTCATCGACTCGCCTCTCGAAACTGTTTCGGAGTTATTGCCGAAACTTGTGAGTCGGGACGCTAGGACTCCCTCTCCGGAGGGTCAACCCCCCGTCACGCCGTCACCAAATCGTTACGCAAAGTGCGAGGTCGAGGCGTGCTCTATGCTCCTCGGCATGCGCGATGACGAGGAAATGGGCCGCATCACGCTGGCCCAGGTGGCCGAGCGGGCCGGCGTCTCCATTTCGACAGTTTCGAAGGTCCTCAACGGGCGGCAGGACGTGGCGGCCCCCACGAGGGTCAAGGTGGAACGCCTTCTGGAGGCCCACGCCTACCGGCGCACCACACGGTCGGCCCGCGAGGCTCCGCTCATCGAGATCGTGTTCCACGAGTTGGAGAGCATCTGGGCGATGGAGCTGATCCGGGGGGTGGAGAACGTCGCCAAGGCCCACAACGCCGGGGTCGTCCTCACCGAAAGCGGAACCCGCCACGCGCCCGGCCCGGAGTGGATGGAGGCGATGCTCCAGCGTCGGCCGCTCGGCGTCGTCCTGGTCTTCTCCACGCTGCCCACCGCAGTGAAACAGCAGCTCAGGTCCCGCTCGATCCCCTTCGTCATCATCGACCCGGCGGGCGACCCCGACCCCGACGTCCCCTCGGTCGGCTCCGCCAACTGGAACGGCGGACTCGCCGCCACCCGCCATCTCATCGAACACGGGCACCGGCGCATCGGCATCGTCACCGGTCCCGAGGACATGCTCTGTTCCCGCGCCCGGCTCGACGGCTACCGGTCGGCGATGACCATGGCGGGGCTCGAAGTGGACCCCGATCTCATCCTGTTCGGCGACTTCCACGTGGAGGGCGGATACGACCGCGCCACCGAGATGCTGTCCGGGCCCCACCCGCCCACCGCGATCTTCGCGGGCAGCGACCTCCAGGCCCTCGGCGTCCTGGAAGCCGCCCGGGCCCACGGCCTGCGCGTCCCCGACGACCTCTCGGTGGTCGGCTACGACGACGTATCGATCGCGCGCTGGGCAAGCCCGGCACTGACCACGGTCCATCAGCCGCTGCGTCGGATGGCGGAGGAGGCCACACAGATGCTGATGCGGCTACGGGCCGAGGAACCGGTGTCCACCCGGCTGGAGCTGGCGACGAGCCTGATCGTGCGGAAGAGCACGGCGTCGGCGCCGACGGGGAGCCCCGCCGACCGCGGGCGCGCCCGTCCATGACGGCCGAGCAGCTCGTCGCCACCCGGCCGTCGGCAGGACACATGTCCGGCGGGCGGGCCGCCCCGCCTTTCGGTCACCGCGGCAGCAGCGGCCCGTCCAGCCCACTCGTCACGCAGACATCCGGTAGCGCCCGAAGGCGGATTCCCGCCGCTCTCCTCGTGCGTGGCGGGACGGGCCGGCCCCTCATCGTCGTGCTGCCGTCCCGCAGACCTTGCCGTTCAGCCTGAAGACCTGAGGGTCGTGCACGAGGCCGGTGGGTCGGCCGTTGAAGCCGAACCGCACGGTGCCACCGGGCGCGACGGTGGCGTTCCAGCTCAGGCCCTCGGCGGCGACCCGGGGCCCGGTCTGCCCGATACCCGCGCCCCAGGTGTCGGTCACCTGCTGCTGGTCGGCGAACGTCCAGTCGAGCCGCCAGGACCGCACCGGGCGGTCGCCGGTGTTCTTCAGAGCGATGTGCGTGGTGAAGCCGTCGCTCCAACGCTGCGAGGTGTAGGTCACCTCGCACTGTGTCCTCACGGGCTCGCCGCCGCCCAGGTCGTCCGCATAGGACGCGACCCAGGCGAGCGGGGCGTTCCAGTTGATGGTGATCTCGTTCGTGGCCCATGACTCGATGTCGTCGATGTAGCACATCGCCGGTGCGCAGCCCTTCAGCTTGGCCTGCGCGACCGGGTCCTCGATGGATGCGTTCGGGCCACCGGCCAGAGACCCCGGTGCGGGGTTCGGCAGTGCGGGGTCGAGCTGGTTGGCCCAGAACCGGTGGTGCTGGTTGCGCGAGTCCCGCTCGCCGTACCCGGTGACATAGGACTGGTTCAGCGCGTTGCGGCCCAGGAGATAGTCGAGCCCGCGCAGTACGGCATCACGGTAGGCGGTCCTGCCGGTCAGGTCGTGTGCGGAGCCCAGGACGACCATGTTGTTGGCGACCTGACTGTTCGAGCCCCATACGTAGTGCCCGTCGTCGGGGGCGTACGGAAGGCCGTACGCGGCCCGGGCCGAATCGGCGGCGTACCCGTCGGCGGCCTCGGTCACCATGCCTCGCACCGTGGCGAGCTGATCGGCGGACAGCCCGCCCGGCACCCGCGCGAGGTTCAGGGCTCCGAGCCCGGCGACCGAGCCCCAGGACATGCCGCCGCGCGGGAAGACGGCGTCGGTGTCACCGTGCAACGGGGAGCGGAGGACTTCCTGGCGGTAGCTGTCCTCGCCCGTGGTGAGGAAGAGTTCCGCGGCGGCCCAGTAGAACTCGTCCCGTACGTCGTCGTCGTTGTAGGCGCCGCCGCCCGTGGCGTCCTGCGGATCAGCGAGGATGTCGGGATGGGCCTTGGCCGCTGTCCACGCGGAACGCGCGGCCGACCCGCACCGGGTGGCGAAGTCCGCGTCGTAGACCCGGAAGAGACGGGCGCACTGGGCGGCGGCGGCCGCCAGGTTGAGGGTGGCCGCCGTGGTCGGCGGATGCAGTTCCCGGGGCTGGGGGTCACGGTCCGGCCGGAGCGGCAGCCCGGTCCACGCCTTGTCGTGCAGCTTGTGGTGTGCCATACCGGCGAGCGGCTCCCCTGCGGGCACCTGCATCCGCATGAGGAACTCCAGCTCCCAGCGTGCCTCGTCGAGGATGTCGGGAGTGCCGTTCCCGTGCTCGGGCAGCCGGAGCTCGCCGTCGCCGAGCGGCCCCGCGTCGGCTGTCCCCTCGTACAGGGTCCGCTCGAACACGGCCATCAACTGGGCAACCGATATACCGCCGTTGACCACGTACTTGCCGTGGTCACCTGCGTCGTACCAGCCGCCTCGCGCGTCGAGACGGTAGTCGCACACGCCCGGTTGGCAGGGTACGTCGTTGTCACCCTGGTTGGGGCTCACGCCCAGATGACCGGCCGGCCGCGCGTACTGCTCGCCCACGATGTCCGCGTCGATTTCGATGCCGCTGCGGTTGTGGTAGAAGTACGCGAGCGCGTCGGTGCGCAGCGTCGCGTACAGGCTGTCGCCGATGGCGAACGGCTCGCTCCTCTCCCCCGCGACGGTGACGGTGTATCCCTCTCCCGTGGCCGTCACCGCACTGAAGTCGAACGTGTGGACATGCCGCCGGGATGCGGTGTCCACGCCCGCCGGAGTGGTGGTGCCCTCGGCCACGCGGGTCCCGGCGGCCGAATGGAGCGTCCAGGGCAGCGGGTCGGTCCGTTCGGTGACGACGGTTCCCGACTTGGGGCCGTGGGTGAGGTATCCGACCTGGTTGACGCGGACCGGGGATCCGGTGTCCGGTTCGTACGGCGGCTGCGCGGTCCCACCGCGCAGCGATACGTCGTCGACGCAGAAGGTGAAGGGTTCGGCGCTGCCTCCGATTTGGAAGGCGAGCTGCGCCGCGTCGTGGTCGGCTCCGGCCGTGAAGGTCTCCGTGAAACGTTCGCCGGTCGTCCCGACCTGTTGTGCGGTGGCGAGTTCCGTGGTCCACGGTTCGTTCGCCATCTGCACGTTGGTGTGGATGGTGACCGGCACGGTCGACGTCGCCGTGTAGCTCAGCGTGTACCCTTCGCCGGCGGTGAGGGCGAGGGCGTTCTGCCCGACGATGGCGTCCCACGCGTTGGCCGTGCCCGCGGGGACGTCGGCGCAGAGCCGTCCGTCCGAGACGGCGATGGGGCTGTTGGCCGTCGACCACCACGGGGCGGTGCCCGCGGAAAAGTCCCCGTTGATGATGAGCTCGGGGGCCTCGTCGAGGGGCTGGGCCGCACCGGCGGGTACGGCGAGGGTGCCGGCCAGCAGCCCGGCGGCGGCTGCG
Source organism: Streptomyces sp. S063 (assembly GCF_002832675.1). Classification (NCBI taxonomy): domain Bacteria; kingdom Bacillati; phylum Actinomycetota; class Actinomycetes; order Kitasatosporales; family Streptomycetaceae; genus Streptomyces; species Streptomyces sp. S063. The sequence continues at coordinate 6,100,490 of NZ_CP021707.1, read as the reverse complement.
ACGGCCGCTAACACGCCGAGGCGCCTGGTTCGGAACGGACGGCGGAACGTGCGGGACCGGTGGGGAACGAGCGGCTGATGTCGCGGCACACTGAAGTCCTTACGAGAGAGGCGCGGACAGAGGTGGGAGCGCTCCCAACGTCGAGGGCCGGAGCACGTGCCGTCAAGCGGTTGCACAGGATTCGTCGCCTTGCCGGGGTCACGGAAGGCGACCCAGCGGGTTGTCAGGAGCACGGCAACGCTTCTACAGTCCATAAGGTAACGGGTGGGAGCGCTCCCAGACGTGCACGGCCGGCGCTTCCCCTTCCGTGATCGCCCCATCCGGTCACCCCTCCTGGAGAGACCCCGCATGCGAGCGTCAGCACACTCCCCCCAGGACCACGCACAGCCTGCTCGTCGCGCTCGCCGGCGCCGGTCCGGTCCGCGTCGGGATCCCGCCCGTACGGCCCCGGCCCCAGCGGCATCGCCGCGCGTGAACCGGGGCGCCCACGAGTCGGCCCCGCCTCCCTCACGTCCCCCATCCCCAGGGCGCGGCCCCCGGTGACGTCACCGCGGTCCTCGCCTGCCGGTCCACGCACCTTCGACTCCCGCGGTACGACGGCCGGTCCACCCCCGGGCCCCCGCACGACGGCGGCCGCAAGAGAGAAGCGCAACCGGAAGAACGTTCCCACTCAGGCACAGGAGACCTCATGGCCCGACGCAAGAAGCTGTTCGCCCTCCTGGCGGCGGTGCTCGCGACACTGCTCGGCGGAATCGGCCTGTCATTAATGGGCCAGGGCAGCGCGCAAGCACACGGCGTCACGATGACGCCGGGATCGCGCACCTACCTCTGCATGCTGGACGCCAAGACCGCCACCGGCGCTCTGGACCCGACAAACCCGGCGTGCAGGGCCGCGCTCGAAGAGAGCGGCGCGACCGCGCTGTACAACTGGTTCGCCGTACTCGACTCCAACGCGGGCGGGCGAGGCGCCGGTTACGTACCGGACGGAAAGCTGTGCAGTGCCGGCGACCGGTCACCGTACGACTTCACCGGCTACAACGCCCCGCGCTCCGACTGGCCACGGACGCACCTGACATCCGGAACGACGATCCAGATCAAGCACAGCAACTGGGCGGCACACCCGGGCTCGTTCCGGGTGTACTTGTCCAAGCCCGGCTACTCGCCCAGCACTGAACTGGGCTGGGACGACCTGGAACTGATCGAGACCGTCTCCGACCCGCCGCAGTCGGGCGGTCCCGGCACCGACGACGGTCACTACTACTGGGACCTGGACCTGCCCTCGGGCCGCTCGGGTGACGCGGTCATGTTCATCCAGTGGGTGCGCTCGGACAGCCAGGAGAACTTCTTCTCCTGCTCCGACATCGTCTTCGACGGCGGCAACGGCGAGGTAACCGGCATTCGCGGCTCGGGCGGCACTCCGAATCCGACGCCCACTCCGACCCCGACTCCGACACCCACCGACCCGCACACCGGGTGCATGGCCCTGTACAACGTGACCAACTCCTGGAGCGGTGGGTTCCAGGGTTCGGTCGAGGTCATGAACCACGGCACGACGGCGCGTGAGGGCTGGGCCGTCCGGTGGAAGCCCGGCCCGGGCACCGAGATCAGCAGCGTGTGGAACGGCGCGCTGACCGCGGGGCCCGATGGCACGCTCACGGTGGGGAACCTCGACCACAACCGCACCATCGCACCGGAGGGCAGCGTCACCTTCGGGTTCACCGCGACCTCGACCGGCAACGACTTCCCGGTCGGTTCGATCGGCTGCGTCACCCCGTAGCCGCAGACGCGTGCGGCGCCGGTTCCCGCATCGGGCGTGAACCGGCGCTGTCGTGCCGGAGACGCCGGTCGCTGACATCGCGCGGCGCCGCACCCCTGGGCCGAGTTGCGTGGCGGAACGGGCGCAGGCGGGTGGGGCATCCCCCCGTGGGAGCTGCAGGAACTGTCCACGCGCGGGGGGTGCCGGCCGGGCCGGTAGGGGTGAACGTCGACCACCCCCGCGCGCCGTCGCCGCACGAGCGCTGACGTTGTCGGCAGGCCTGGCGGGCCCGGCCTTCCGCCGAGCCCGCCGCCACGGCCCCTGTCGGAGCCGGGCATGTGTCACGTCGTCAGCGCTGCAGCGTCAGCAGACCAGGACGGTAGGGCAGGAGGCCGTAGTCGCCGCCGGAGTCGGGGCTGCGCCCCTGGTAGAGCATCTGCAGATTGCAGGGATCGACGGTCATGGTCTGGTCGGGGTTCGAGCGGATCAGTTCGCCGTGGCTGATGTCGTTCGTCCAGGCGGCGCCACTGTTGGCCTTGCCCGCGAAGGGGTTGCCCTCGGTCGCCGCCTGGGGCGTCCACGCGCCGTTCAGGCTGGTTGCCGTGAACGAACGGAAGTAGCGGCCCTGCGAGCCGATCGCCTCGACGATCATGAGGTAGCGGTTCTGGCCCTGCAGCTTGTAGACCTGCGGGGCTTCGAACAGATTGTTCGTCGTATCGCTCATGACCACTGTCGAGGTCGAGCCGAAGCTCCCCGGGAAGTTTCCGATCGGCATGTCGGCCCGGTAGATCTTGCCGTTGTCACCGGCGAAGAACAGGTACATGTTCGTCCCGTCGCCGATGAGCGTCTGGTCGATGGGGCCTGTTCCGGAGTCGGGAATGCTTCCGGAGAAGAGCACCTGCGGGGATGACCAGCCGTTCGGGTTGGTCGGATCGCTCGACGTCCGGTAGGAGAAGGCGGAGCCGCCCCACTGGTAGGCGAGCACCCAGACACCCTTCGGCGCGAAGTAGAAGAGCGTAGGCGCGACGGTGGAAGCCGACATCGCGTTCTGATCGGCCGAGGCCATCTCGGACCAATCGGAGAACAGGCCGAAGTTCATCGAACCCCAGCGGGTCCCCGTGTCGTGCGTCGTCGCATACACGAGCTGTTTGCCCTCGTAGGGGACGACGGTGAAGTCCTTCAACGAGACCCAACCCGGCCTGGGCTGCGCCAACGGGCCCGACGAGGCCCAGCGGTAGGTCCCCGGAAGATCGCACGGGCCTGTACCGCCACCGCCGACCTTGACGAGCTGCCACTGCTGGTTGGCGCCGCCCCAGTCGTCGTACTGGACGGTGTTCGCGTTGTCGGCGGTGGAGGCGCCTTGCACCTCAAGGGCCTTGTTGCTGTGGCGCGAGATGAACCTCACGTAGCCGTCCGGGCTGTCGGTCAGCCGCCATTGCTGGTTGGCGGCGTTCAGGTCGGTCCACTGGACGATCGACCCGCCGTTCGCGGTGGACCAGTTGTAGACGTCCAGCACCTTGCCCGAATGGCGGGACTTGATGCGGTAGTAGCCGCCTCCGGAATCGACGAACTGCCACTGCTGCTGGCTCTGATCGTTCCTGGTCCACTGAGTGATGCGGGCGCCGTCGGCGGTCGCCCTGTTGTAGACGTCCAGGGCCTTGCCGCTGTTGCGATTGACCAGCACGTACGAGGCGCTGGGGTCCACGGTCGCCGCCTCGGCGGGCTGGGCGCCGAGGAAGGTGGCCACGAGCAACAAGGGTGCAAGAACCGCGAGCAGGCGTCTTGGCCGGGCCGGTAACGAATGGCGATACCACATGAGCTGCGCCTCCTGAGGGTGAGCTGAGGTGACCCTGATGAACAGCGGAGCGGAAGTACCGAGGGTCCGAGAACAGTTTCGAAAGTTTCGAGACCTCTCGGATGCTATGACGCCACAAGCTAGGGACGCGGAGTTCTCCGGTCAAGGCTTACCACTGGTCTGCCCATAGGCAGCGCCTCCCCCTCGGGCCCTGACAAGCGATCGCGCCGAGCGAACCTTTCTGGGTGCGCGCATGCGATTCGCCCAGCCCAGGGTGCGTAAGCGGAGGGGTGAAGCCGAGCAGACAGCGTCCGAGCACTCCCCCCGACCGCGACCCCACGACGTTCGCCGACGGCTTCACCGAGGCTGCATTCCCCCTCACCGAGGGGTCAGAAAATTTCGAATCATCAATCGAAACTTCTGCTGCGGGAAGTATTGACGGCCCATCACTGCTGCCTCAATCATCCCTGTCTGAGGAACTGACCGTGGTCCGAGATACCGAACGTCGGCCTCGGCCTTCTGTCCCGCACAGCAGATCCGCGCACCCCCTCAGTCCTTTCGTGATTCCACCTTGGAGGCACAGTCATGGGCTCCTACGCCCTTCCCGGACCCGGTGTCCGCCGGAAAACTCGCAGCCTGCTGTTAGCGCTGGTCGTCGGCGCCCTCGGTGCGTCCGGCGCGCTGGTCGCACCACCGGAAGCACACGCCGCGGAGAGCACGCTGGGCGCCGCGGCGGCCCAGAGCGGCCGCTACTTCGGCACCGCCATCGCCTCGGGCCGACTGAGCGATTCGACGTACGCGTCGATCGCGAACCGTGAGTTCAACATGGTGACGGCCGAGAACGAGATGAAGATCGACGCCACCGAACCGCAGCGGGGCCAGTTCAACTTCAGCTCCGCCGACCGCGTCTACAACTGGGCGGTGCAGAACGGCAAGGAGGTGCGTGGCCACACCCTGGCCTGGCACTCCCAGCAGCCCGGCTGGATGCAGAACCTCAGCGGCAACGATCTGCGCCAGGCGATGATCGGCCACATCAACGGCGTGATGGCCCACTACAAGGGCAAAATCGTCCAGTGGGACGTCGTGAACGAGGCCTTCGCCGACGGGAGTTCGGGCGCCCGACGCGACTCCAACCTGCAGCGCAGCGGCAACGACTGGATCGAACTCGCCTTCCGCACCGCTCGCGCCGCCGACCCGTCCGCCAAGCTCTGCTACAACGACTACAACGTCGAGAACTGGACCTGGGCCAAGACCCAGGCCATGTACTCCATGGTCCGGGACTTCAAGCAGCGCGGCGTGCCGATCGACTGCGTCGGCTTCCAGGCACACTTCAACAACGGCAGCCCCTACAACAGCAACTTCCGTACCACGCTGCAGAACTTTGCCGCTCTCGGAGTCGACGTGGCAGTCACCGAGCTGGACATCCAGGGGGCCTCGCCCACGACCTACGCCAACGTGATCAATGACTGCCTGGCCGTCGAGCGCTGTCTCGGCGTCACCGTCTGGGGTGTGCGCGACAGCGACTCCTGGCGACCGGAGCACACACCGCTGCTGTTCAACAACGACGGCAGCAAGAAGGCCGCCTACTCGGCCGTCCTCAACGCGCTCAACGGCGGCGGCACAACTGAGCCCCCGACGGGTTCCGGACAGATCAAGGGCGTCGGTTCGAGCCGCTGTCTGGATGTGCCCAACGCCGGCACCGCCGACGGCACCCAGCTCCAGCTGTGGGACTGCGGCAGCGGCGCCAACCAGCAGTGGGTGGCCACCGCCTCAGGTGAGTTCCGGGTCTACGGCGACAAATGCCTGGACGCCGCCGGCACGAGCAACGGCAGCAAGGTCCAGATCTACAGCTGCTGGGGCGGCGACAACCAGAAGTGGCGGGTCAACTCCGACGGATCCATCGTCGGCGTCCAGTCCGGCCTCTGCCTCGACGCCGTCGGGACCGGCACCGCCAACGGCACCCAGATCCAGCTCTACTCCTGCTCGAACGGCAGTAACCAGCGCTGGACCCTCACCTGACGGGACCTGCCACAGGCGAAGGGACGAACCGATGACGACCTGCGGTGCGGTTCTCTCTCCCCCCAGGAAGACATCGTTGACGGGCCCGGGGTCGCCGCAGTGAATCCAGAGGCCCGCCGAGGCGGCGGCAGGTAGGGCGCTCGGCCGACGCCCCCGGGGAACGGCGAAAGCGCCTTCGCCCCTGTCCGAGCAGGGCAGGGGCGAAGGCGCCTGAGAAGTCGTCTCAGTCGGTGCGGGATCACATTCCGCGGTACGGGCCGTATGCCTCGCGAGTGGGCCGGCCTGGTCCTGCAGGTGGGTACTCCAGCCCCACGGGGCCGGGGTGGAAGACCGCGCTGTCCCAACCGGTCATCTCCTCACCGACGAGGTGGCGGTACAACCACTCGGCGAAGGTCATGGGGTGTCCGACCCAGTCGCCCTCTGCCCCTTGGACCACCACACCGTCGGAGAACCCGTGGACCGACGAGGCTACGAAGACCGCAGCTCCTTGATCGGTGGCGGCGATGAGGATGAGACCTTCGGTGGTTCCGAAGCTGAGCTGAGGGAGTTGGCAGAAGACGCGAGGATCGTCGTCCGGCCCGGTGATGCAGGACTCCCATCCGCTATCAGCCCGGACTTCTGAAGCCGAGCGGATCTCCTCGCCCAGGTTCCACCAGCTTGACGCAGGGTGAGACAGCGTGAGGTGTCCGTTGATCTGTACTGGCGCATACGCGTCGACGATCCGTTTGCAGTCCCCCGGAAACGTCCTGCCGAGTTCCTCCTCCAGGCTGAGCCAGGCCGCAGGGGCGGCGTAGCGTTCCTCTCCGGGGCCCAGCATCGCGAAGACGGCCTGCAGGTAGTCGGTCATGGCAATCATGCCTCTCGAAGACGCATGCCGGGAATCGTTCGAGCCAGCATCGAGCACCTTTTCTGTCGACGGCCGGCCGGGGTCCTCGTTGTCATGGCATGGCGTGGAGATAGGACGGCAACTGGTGCCGGACAAGTTGTGGGAGCTCTTCCGTCGCGTGATACCCGAGGCGCCTATGCGTCCGTAAGGCAGTGGACGTCGGAGGGCTGACGGTCTGTTAGTTGCCCCTCTGGTTGCACTTGACGGCAGCTCCCACCCATGTTCGGGGCGTCATGGCAGACCGCCCATCGCCTATTCACGCACTGGGCGAAGCTCGCGTTCGGGTCAAACTGCACCGCCTGGTCCTCGACGAACTGGGCGCCCGTGGAGAGCTGGTCTGGTCGCGGTGCGCGATCAACTCGGTGAGTCTGCGGGCACCACATCGCTCGCAAGGGCATCGAGCCCTCACAGCGGCTCGGCCGACACCAACGGGTGGTCGGAACCGTGTCCTGGCCGGCCGGCTGCCGACGCCTCCATCGCCGTCATGAAGGCAGGTCCGACCACTCCCTTGCCTTCGCCGGCATAGCCGCCGCCCTCATCTGCCACCGCCGCCTCACCAACTGAGACGATGCCCAAAGGAGGCCGCAGACCGCTAACCCCTGCACTCTTGAGTGAAACCGCAGTCCAGAGCAGTGTGCCGGGACGGCCGCGCGCTCCACAGCATGCCCGGTCGGAAACATGGCGAGTGCATCCCGCCGGGCCTGAGAACCCCGGAAAAGCTGCCGGTCAGGCACCCTTTGCGGCAGGCTCAAGGATCGCCACGCACTCCACATGATGGGTCATCGGGAAGACGTTGGCCTGGGCGAGTCACGGAAAAGCCCAGGTCAGACGCCCTTTTCTCAGCTCGCCATCCTGGGTGGGGGACCTGGAGCGTCAAACGAGCGTCACTGCCGACAGTCAGTGACCAGACTGCCCGCCGGGGCCGGCTACAGGTGCAGTCCCACATGGTTCACGATGAACCGCTTCTCCTCGGAGTCGAGGGAGAAGTAGATGCGTCCCACCTCGTTGGGCGAGACGGTGTCCCGTACCTCGGTGGGGCTGCGCGAGAAACCTCGCCCCGTCCTGGTGCACGATGGTCACGACACCCAGCTACCGACCCACTGCGGCGGGCCCGAGCTCTCTGGGCGTCCTGTCCCGGCGCGGCCTGCATCGCCATCGCGACGCCGCAGGAGATCGGTGACCCCGTCCTGATGTGCTCGGACCGCCCTGACCGCCGAAGGTCGTCCGTCCGACCCGGACCATGACACACGCCGTCTTCTCGTAGCTGCGCAACGCTGTTTCCGGGAAGCAGCCCGAGGCACCCCGGCCACGCCGGACTCCAGGACTACGTCGACCACTTCGCGGCCCGCCTGGGCGACCCGCACCGACGACGCGTCGCTCCTCGCCCTGCGCCGGATCGGCACGTAGGGCCGGGGCAACGCGCGGGAAACAGGGTCCGACCGAGGACCTCAGCGGCGACCTCGATGTGCCGGCCGGAACACGGCCGTGCGGGGCGGCGTTGGCTACGAGTTCCGCGACGAGCGGCGCGGTGGTGCCGGATGCCTCGCTGCCGTGCGGCACGCCCCATGTGTCGAGCTGGTGCAGCAAGAGCCGACGGGCAAGGTGCGCGCCACGCTGGGTGGAGGTGAACCGCTGGAGGAACTCAGCCGCGAAGGGTTGCGCATGGCCGGTGCGCGGCACAGGCGGTCACACCCGGCCGATTCACGTCCGGAGACGGCACCGTGGAGGACCTCGGACCGTGTCGAGGGGACACTCTCTGTGCTTCAGAGGTCTTGCAGGCGGCTGCGCGGAGGCTGGTTCGACGGCGTTGACAAGGCGTCCGCGGCTGCTTCTATGTCGACGTCGACCTGGACTCTGCGGAACTGTTCAAGGGTTTCGAGCTCCTGGTCCGTGAAGCCGCCTTCGCTCAGACGAATAGCTTCCGCCAGGAATTGAATGGTCAGCCCGATGCGAACGGCATCCTCCGCGGCGCCGCGGTGGAGCGATCGATAGGACGTGGCAGTGGGGCCCTGCCAGTTCGGTACCCGGGCCCTGGAGGAATTCAAGGACTCGAAGGTCTGGCTGAAGGTTGATTCGAACGGCAACTACGATTTGAATCTCGCCGCTAACGAATACATGGCGAATGGTCATACTTTGGACAAGCATGTCGGCAAGACGGACGAGCAGTTGGCGCAGCGCCTGCGTGACCAGCAGTCGGGTGGCCCGACAGCGGCCTGGCCCCATGGCAAGCCGATGCCCAGCGGCTCCTCCGCCTTCCCGAGCTACCAGCGCGCCGAGGAATTGACCGAGCGCAATCTCAACAAGAACAAGGCCGCCATCGAGGCATGGATCAAGGGGCCTCCGCCGGCCTCCGACGGCGACGTCAAGTCGTTCTACGACACGGTGCCCAGCGGTGAGAGCAGTGGCCGTAGCGTGAGTAAGCAGCCGGTGGACCCCAACGACCCGCTGTCCGGGTACAAGCAGGGCGGTCTGAATGCCAAGGCGTACGACGTGAGCGGTGTCGACACGCGTATCCGCTACGACAGCAGCCGCAACCCTCCGTTCACTGTCATGACGTCGATGCCCTCCAAGTCCTAGCGAAAGCCGAGAAAGGCCAGCACTACATGTCCGTCGACCAGACCCCCTGGGAAGCCGCGGTACGCCACTTGTACGAGGACGCGTACCCGTACGACGCCACGGGCCCGCGTCGCCACGCGAACTGGGTCCTCGACGTCCTCGCTCTGATGGCACGGGCCCCGGACCCCCGCGGCTGGACCGGTCTCGATGACGCGGCTCAGGACCCGGAGCGCGAGGCGTCCCCCACCTACCCCTTCGTCGCCCACCCGCCGGAGTACATCGCGAGCCGCCTCCAGGAGATCGATCGGGACAGCGCCGAGAACCTGCTCCTCGCCCTTACCGACGACGGCTGCACCCTGTCCAACCTGAGTCGCTTCGCCGAGAGCGAGACGGAGCTTCGGGCGATGGCGCGCACGATCCTCACGCGCTACGGGGACTCCGCCAGTTTCCACACCAACGTCAACAAGCCCGGTCACGTGAGCGGCACGCTCGACTTCACATCGTCGGGCTGGGCGTACAGCCCGCTGAGCGTGTACTCGGAGGACTACGGCCTGATCGTCGTCTCGGACACCGAGGTGGGCATGTTCTGGAACTTCGCCGACTACTGAACCGCCTGCCACCCGTGGGAGCTCGGCTCCTGGCGAGGCAATTTGAGAGGATGCCCCGTGCTGACCCGATCCGCCTCCTATCCCGACCGGGAGACCGCCCAGTGGGCCACCCAGCAGGTGGTGACCGCCAACGAACAGGCCGTCCACCGCTGGCTCGCCCAGAACACCCGGGTCCGCCTCACCATCGAGGCAGCCTGGCCGTCCCGTGAGGAGCCCGTGGGCCGGGTCCAGCTGGAGGGCGACCTGCTGGCCGGGCGCGGCCCCGTCGATGTGCACGCGGCGCGCGTGGTGCTGCGCCGCGAAGCGACGAGTCCGCTCGGCTTCGTCGTCCACACGACCGTCCCGTTCTACCTGTAGGGGTCACACGCACATGTCCATGAAGCCCCTCGAACACGACCGGCGGTACGGCGAGCTGGACCAGGTGATGCGCGCGTATCTGGGTCAGCCGGCCGACGACACCCCGGAGCGACGCAGCCGCGCCCTGGACGCGTATCTCCGCCACACCTGGCATACCCGCCCCTCGGCCATCGCCGAGGCGGAGCGACAGCTGCGCGAGTACAGCCGCAATCCTCCAGGCCGCCTCCGGCAGGAGCTGGGCGAGTTCTACTCAATCCCGGACACCGGAAAGCCCCAGTCGGACATCGGTGACTGGCTAACAGTGCTGGCCGACCACCTGAAGAGGAGCATCGAGGAGGGCGACGTCCCGGAGCCATCGTCCCCGCAGACGCGCTGGGAGTGGCACGCCCGCTTTCCGGAGACCGCGCAACTGCTGGGGGGCTGGTTCTCGCAGGACATCGTTGACGAGTTTCGCGGCCACGACGCCGCAGTCGCCGACTACGCCGGCACCACAAACCCGCAGTTGGTCGCCCGCCTCGTGGGTGAACTGCACGAGTTGCTCGCCCTCCCCCTGGACGAGGGGGACTACGCCCTGGCTGCCGCCGAACTCGGCATGGAGGTCGGCCCACCGGAACCGTTCTCCTACGGCGCCTGGTTCCAGTCGCTGGCGGCGACGCTGTCCGGCGTCTGATCCGGCTGGACGGTCGAGGGACGCTCCTCAGCCGCAAGACGGCACGAACGTGGACAGCATCGCAGGGCCGAGCCTTCGCGAGACCCCACCTGAAGGTCCGACCGGCCGGTGACCGCAGTCCTTCGAGGACATCGCCAGGGCCGTAACAGCGCAACCCGGAGGAGACGCAGGCGATCCGCAGTCCGAAGGCGGATGTATCTCAGCGCCCTTACCGCACCGACCGGGGTCAGGACGGCTACACCGACCTGGCCACCCGGGCGGCCAGATGACTCGCGGCGGCCAAGGAACCTCTCCTCCATAATGACGCGACGCCCCCTGCTGCGCCGTGGGTTCGAGGCTCACCTGACGCACCATAAGAACGAGCGTCAGATGAGCGTCGAGCCCGTCGTGCACCATTCCCGACGAAGACCGCCGCAGACTGCTTGCCCCTGCGCTCTTGGGTGAAACCGCAGGTCAGAGCAGTGTGCCGGGACTGCGGCGCGCTCCACGTCGCGTCCGGTGGAAAACATGTCGAGCGCATCGCCGTGCCTGAGAACGCCGGGAAAACCCCAGGTCACGCGTCCTTCTTCACCGGCTCCAGGATCGCCACGCACTCCACGTGATGCGTCATCGGAAACAGATCGAACGCCCGCAGCGTCCGCACCCGGTAGCCGCCCTCGCGGAAGTACGCCAGGTCCCGGGCGAGGGCCGCCGGGTCGCAGGCCACGTAGGCGATCTTGCGGGCGCCCAGGCCCGACAGGTGCTTGACGACCTGCTTGCCCGCGCCCGCGCGCGGCGGGTCCAGGACGATCAGGTCGCACTCCGTGATGCCCGTGCGGGGCAGGACCTGGTCGACCTTGCCGTGTTCGATGCGGACCCTCTCCAGGTCCTTCAGGTTGTGCCGGGCGTCCTCGACCGCGCGTTTGCCGGACTCGATGCCGAGGACCGCGCCCTTTTCGCCGAGGCGCTGGCCGATGGCGCCGGCGAAGAGGCCCACGCCGCAGTAGAGGTCGAGGGCGGTGTCGTTCTTGCGGGGCAGCAGCCCCTGCATGACCGCGCGGACCAGGGTGTTGGCCGCCTGCGGGTGGACCTGCCAGAAGCCGCCGGAGCCGACGCGGTACGTGCGGTCGTCGGCGCGTTCGCGGACGAAGGCGCGGCCGTGGACACGGTGGACGCCGCCGTCCTTCTCGTCGACGCGGAGAACCGAGACCGGCTTGTCCAGCTCGACCAGGGGGAGCCTGCCGCCGGGCTTCGGGGTGAGGATGACCTGGCGGTCGTTCGAGCCGGTGGCGGTGATGGCCTCCACCGCGGCGATCTGCGGCCATTCGCGCTTCTCGACGCCGAGCTCGGAGACGCCGGGCGCGGCGATCAAACAGCGGTCGATCGGCTGGACGTCGTGCGAGCGGTGCTTCCGCAGGCCCGCGCGGCCCTCGGCGTCGACGGCGTACTGGACGCGGGTGCGCCAGGCCGGCACCTCGCCCGCCGGGAGCTTGTCGCCCTCGGCCGGCATGACCGTGCCGTCCCAGCCGGCCTCCTCGGGGGTCAGGCCCGCCAGGCGCCGGAGCTGCTCGGCGATCACCTCGCCCTTGAGGCGGCGCTGTGCGCCCGGCTTCGCGTGCTGCCAGTCGCAGCCGCCGCACATGCCGGGGCCGGCGTACGGGCAGGGCGCCTCGACCCGGTCCTTGGACGGTTCGAGGATGCGTACCGCGTCGGCGCGCAGGAAGCGGGAGTCCGTGTCACCGTCCGTCACCTTGGCGATGACCTTCTCGCCGGGCAGCGTGTGGCGGACGAAGAGCACCTGGTTCTCAGCGGTGCGGGCGATGCAGTGGCCGCCGTGTGCGACGGGCCCGACCTCGACCTCGTACTCCTCCCCGACCAGCGACGACGTGGGTTCGTTCTGCATGAGGGAAAGCTCCAGGGAGGAAGGGGGTAAGCGGTCGCGCGTACGGCCGGACAACAGCCCATCAGTCTACGTGGACATGGCCGGGGTGCTTACCACGAGACGCCCGCCACGCCCGTCAGCCCTTGCGGTTCGGCTCCTTGTGCCCCCGCTCCACCGGGCCCCTGCGCACCGAACCCGGAGCGTTCCAGTCGGCACGCTTGCGGGCCCGCTTCTTCGCCGCCTCGGAGGACTGGAGCTGGTACGGGACCGAGGTGACCATGACCCCGGGCGTGAAGAGCAGCCGGCCCTTCAGGCGCAGGGCGCTCTGGTTGTGCAGCAGGTGCTCGTACCAGTGGCCGACCACGTACTCGGGGATGTAGACGCTGATCACGTCGCGCGGGCTCTGGCGGCGCAGGCCCTTCACGTACTCGATGACCGGGCGGGTCACCTCGCGGTAGGGCGAGTCGAGGATCTTGAGCGGGACGTTGATGGCACGCCGTTCCCAGTCCTCGCGCAGGGCCTTCGTCTCGTCCGGGTCGACGCTGATGGAGAGCGCCTCCAGTTGGTCGGCGCGGACCAGTTGGGCGTAGGCGAGGGCGCGCAGCGTGGGGCGGTGGAGCTTGGAGACGAGGACGATGGCGTGGACGCGCGAGGGGCGCACGCTCTCGTCGGCGGGGGTCTCGTCGGCGGCGATCTCGGCGGCGACCCGATCGTAGTGCTTCCGGATCGCGGTCATCGTGCCGTAGAAGATGACCATGCCGAGCAGGGCCACCCAGGCGCCATGGGTGAACTTGGTGGCGAGGACGATCACCAGGACGACGCCGCAGAAGAAGGCGCCGAAGGCGTTGATGGCGCGGGAGCGGATCATGTGGCGGCGCCTGGCCGGGTCCCGTACGTCGACCAGCAGGCGGTTCCAGTGCCGCACCATGCCGGTCTGGCTGAGGGTGAAGGAGACGAACACGCCGACGATGTAGAGCTGGATCAGGTGCGTGGAGTCGGCGCCGTAGATCCAGACGAGCAGGATCGCCGCGCCCGCCAGCAGCACGATGCCGTTGGAGAAGGCGAGGCGGTCGCCGCGGGTGTGGAGCTGGCGCGGCAGGTAGCGGTCCTGGGCGAGGATCGAGCCGAGCAGCGGGAAGCCGTTGTACGCGGTGTTCGCGGCGAGGAAGAGGACCAGGGCGGTGGCGGCCGCGAGGGCCATGAAGAGGAAGGAGCCGTGGCCGAAGACCGCCTCGGCGACCTGGGCGATGACCGGGTCCTGGGTGAAGTCCGCGCCGACCGGGACGCCGTCGCGGATCAGGTCGGCTGCCGGGTTCTCGGCCATTTTGACGTCCGTGGCCAGGGCCAGGCCGATAATGCCGCAGAACATGGTGACGGCGAGCAGACCCATCAGGGCGAGGGTGGTCGCGGCGTTCCTGCTCTTCGGCTTCCGGAACGCGGGTACTCCGTTGCTGATCGCCTCGACACCGGTGAGCGCGGCGCAGCCGGAGGAGAAGGCCCGCAGGAGGAGGAAGACGAGGGCGAAGCCGGCCAGCCCCTCGTGTTCGGGTTTGATCTCGAAGTCGGAGGTGGGGGCGTGCATCGTGTCGCCGAGGATCAGTCCTCGGAAGGCGCCCCAGAGGATCATGAGGAAGACGCCGGCCACGAAGAGATAGGTGGGGATGGCGAAGAGCTTCCCGGACTCCTTCACTCCGCGCAGGTTCATCAGGGTGAGCAGGACGATGGCGCCTATGGCGCAGAACGTCTTGTGCTCGACGACGAACGGGATCGCGGAGCCGAGGTTCTCCACGCCGGAGGAGATCGACACGGCGACGGTGAGGACGTAGTCGACGAGCAGCGCGCTGGCGACGGTGAGTCCGGCCTTGGGGCCGAGGTTGGTGGTCGCGACCTCGTAGTCGCCGCCGCCGCTCGGGTACGCGCGGACGTTCTGCCGGTAGGAGGCGACGACCGTGAACATGAGGACGACGACCGCGGCGGCGATCCAGGGGCTGAAGTGGTACGCCGACACGCCCGCGACGGACAGTACGAGGAGGACTTCTCCGGGCGCGTACGCCACCGAGGACAACGGGTCGGACGCGAAGACGGGCAGCGCGATGCGCTTCGGGAGCAGGGTCTCCCCGAGCTTGTCGCTGCGCAGCGCCCGGCCGATGAGGATCCGTTTGGGCAGGTCGGTCAGTTTGGACACGCTGAGGATCGTAAGCGGAGCCCGTGGCCGGAAAGCACGCCCTTTCGACGTGGCCCAGCAATCTCCTGCGGTCGGAGGAGATTACCTTCGCATTCTTTAACGCGATCCTTGCACTCGTTCGCCCTGTTTTGCTTTTCCTTTACCGGAGTGGGCGAGGATGCGGGCACTCGGATGAGGGCTTGACTTCCCCGGCGCTTAAGCTCGTCCTCGGGCCACACCGCGGGTGTGTGCCCCGTTGTTTGCCCAGCAAGCCGAGAGAGAAGTGTGAGCAGCGTGTTTTCGCAGGTCAGCCGGATGACCAGGACGGCGGGGTAGGCGCACAGTGCACATCGTCATCATGGGCTGCGGGCGCGTCGGTGCCGCTCTCGCACAGACCCTGGAACGGCAGGGGCACACCGTCGCGGTGATCGACCAGGACCCGACGGCGTTCCGTCGTCTCGGGTCCGGATTCGGCGGTCGCCGGGTCACCGGGGTCGGTTTCGACCAGGACACCCTCCGCGAGGCGGGGATCGAGGACGCCGGGGCGTTCGCCGCGGTCAGCAGCGGCGACAACTCCAACATCATCGCGGCCCGGGTGGCCCGCGAGATGTTCTCCATCGAGAACGTCGCGGCGCGCATCTACGACCCCCGGCGCGCCGAGGTCTACCAGCGCCTCGGCATCCCCACCGTGGCAACGGTGCGCTGGACGGCGGACCAGATGCTGCGGCGGCTGCTGCCGTCGGGCGCGGAACCGTTGTGGCGCGATCCGAGCGGGGGTGTGCAGCTCGCCGAGGTGCACACGACGCCGTCCTGGATCGGCCACAAGATCAGCACGCTCCAGGAGGAGACGGGGGTGCGGGTGGCCTTCCTCACCCGGTTGGGCGAGGCCATACTGCCGACCTCGCAGACCGTTCTCCAGGAAGGCGACCTGGTCCACGTGATGATGCGTACGGACGAGATCGCCCAGGTCGAAGAGGCCTTCGCCCAGGGTCCCGAGGAAGGCGGTCACTGATGCGTGTGTCGATTGCCGGGGCGGGCGCGGTGGGTCGTTCCATCGCCGCCGAGCTGCTGGAGAACGGGCACGAGGTGCTGCTGATCGACAAGGCGCCGACCGCCATTTCGGTGGAGCGGGTCCCGATGGCCGAGTGGCTGCTCGCGGACGCCTGTGAGATCACGTCGCTGGACGAGGCGGCGCTGCAGCGGTGCAACGTGGTGATCGCCGCGACCGGGGACGACAAGGTGAACCTGGTCGTCTCGTTGCTCGCCAAGACCGAGTACGGCGTGCCGCGTGTGGTGGCCCGGGTGAACAACCCGAAGAACGAGTGGCTTTTCAACGAGTCCTGGGGAGTGGATGTCGCCGTCTCGACGCCGCGTCTGATGTCGGCCCTGGTCGAGGAGGCGGTGAGCGTCGGTGATCTGGTCCGGCTGCTGCGCTTCAGCCACGGCGACGCCAACCTGGTGGAGCTGACCCTGCCGCCGGAGTCGGCGCTGGCCGGTATCCGCGTCGGGGACGTGGCCTGGCCCTCGGACACCTCGCTGGTGACGATCATCCGGGGCACGCGGGTGCTGACGCCGAGCCCCGAGGAGTCCCTGGAGGCCGGTGACGAGCTGTTGTTCGTGGCCGCCCAGGCACGGGAGGAGCAGTTGGAGGACCTGCTCTCGGTCCGGCGGAGTCCGGAGGAGAGCTGAGCCGGCCACCATGCGAAGGGGCCCGGAACCGCTGAGCGGTTCCGGGCCCCTTCCCGTGCGGTGTGCGTCAGGCCTCCGGGTCGCGGAGGGCCGCCGCTGCGGCCTTGCGCTCCTTCTCGGCCTGTTCCTCCGCCTCCATCTCGGCGAAGACGTCGATGGGCGGCGGCGCCTTGGCGAGGAAGATCCAGGTCAGATAGACCGCGAGCAGGAACGGCGGGATCTTCAGCGCGATGAGCACCCAGCCGAACTGGGTGGGGTCGGCCCACCAGTAGAGCGGGAAGAGGATCGCGCACTTGGCCAGCAGGATGAAGCCCCAGGCATAACTGGCCTTGGTGTACGCCTTCTTCCGGCCCGGGTTGCGCGTCCGCCAGGAGAGGTTCTCCTTGAAGACCGGGCCGAGGATCAGCCCGATCAGGGGGATGCCGCCGATGGCGGTGGCGATGTAGGCGATCGAGAGGCCCAGGGTGTAGAGCATGCCCGGCAGATAGAAGTCCTTGGCCTTGCCCGTCATCATCGCGAAGAGGACACCGAAAGCCACCCCGAAGACGCCGCTGAAGGCGTGCTTGACCGTGTCGCGGCGGATCAGCCGGACGACGACGAGGGCCAGGGAGACGACCAGGGCCGCGATGGCCGACATCTGCAGGTTCTTGTTGATGGTGAAGATCGTGACGAAGAGCAGCCCGGGGAGGACTGTCTCCACCATGCCGCGTACACCGCCGAAGGCCTCGAAGAGGGCGGCCTCGGTGACGGCCTTCGACTCGGCGTCCTGCTGGGCGGCGTGCCTCCCGCCGACGTGCTGCGGGTCGGTGCGGTGGGGCTGGTCCGTGTCGGACGTCGGCTTGTCGAGAGACGTCACCGGCTACTCCTTGCCGAGCGGTCGGAGTTCGTATGTGGGGTTGAACAGCACCCGGCGGCCGTGGCTCATGGCGACCCGCCCCGAGGCGATGATCCTGCGGCCGGGCTCTATGCCGACGATGGAGCGACGGCCGAGCCAGACCACGTCCAGCGGCTCGGTGCCGTCGAAGAGCTCCGCCTCCAGGGCGGGCACTCCGGCCCGGGGGCGGAGGGTGACGGTCCGCAACGTACCAGCCACCTTCACGATCTGCCGGTCGGAGCACTCGGAGATCCGGGTGCAGCCGGTGGCCTGCGCGTCCTCCCGCAGCTCCTGGGACTCCAGGTCCTCCTGGGAACTGGAGAGCCGGTCGAGCATGCGGCGGAAGCGCCCGGAAGGCTTCGCCGCCTTCCCGGCCCTCCCGGCCTTCTCGGATCGGGGAACAGCACTCATACCCGAAGGGTACCGGTCCCGCGCGCGGCACACGCAGGTCCGCGACGATCACTCGAAAGGGTGAGCAGGTATGGGGTCAGCCGCGCTCGAACCGATAGCCCATGCCCGGTTCGGTGACGAAGTGGCGGGGGTGCGAGGGGTCCGACTCCAGCTTGCGGCGCAGCTGGGCCATGTAGACCCGCAGATAGTTGGTCTCGGTGCCGTAGGAGGGGCCCCAGACCTCCTGGAGGAGCTGTTTCTGGCTGACCAGGCGGCCGCTGTTGCGGACGAGGACCTCCAGCAGGTGCCATTCGGTGGGGGTGAGGCGTACGTCGCGGCCGGCCCGCTGCACCTTCTTCGCCGCCAGGTCGACGGTGAAGCCGGGGGTCTCGACGACGGCGACGGCCTCGGCGCCGCCCTCCGGGCCGACCGGTTCCGCCCGGCGTACCGAGGCGCGCAGCCGGGCCAGCAGCTCGTCCATGCCGAACGGTTTGGTGACGTAGTCGTCGGCCCCGGCGTCCAGCGCCTCCACCTTCTCGTCGGAGGTCTGGCGGGCGGAGAGGACGAGGATCGGGACCCGGGTCCAGCCGCGCAGCCCCCTGATCACCTCGACCCCGTCCATGTCGGGCAGCCCGAGGTCGAGGAGGACGACGTCGGGGTGGCGGGCGGCGGCGAGCTGGAGGGCGGTCGCCCCGTCGGGCGCGGCGTCGACCTCGTACTGGCGGGCCTTCAGGTTGATCACGAGGGCGCGGACGATCTGCGGCTCGTCGTCGACCACAAGCACCCTGGTCATCGCGGACCTGCCTTTCTGCTGTACGGGCTGCACGGACTGAATGGGCTGCATGGACGGTATGGGCTGTATGGGCTGTACGGGGAGGGAGTGGGGAGCGGGCGGGGGCGGGCGGCCCGCGCCCGGGGGCGGATCACGAGGTGACCTGGGCGGGCAGCTCGGAGCCGGGCCGGCCCCCGCCCGGCGCCGCGGCCAGCGTCAGGACCATGGTCAGCCCGCCGCCCGGGGTGTCCTCGGCGTCCAGCGTGCCGCCCATGGCCTCGGCGAAGCCCCGGGAGACGGCGAGGCCGAGCCCCACTCCGGCGCCGCGCGGGGCGTCCCCGTACCGCTGGAAGGGCTCGAAGATGCGGTCCTTGGCCTCGTCGGGGACGCCCCGGCCCCGGTCGGCCACCCGCAGCTCGACCCGGCCGCCGAGCGCGCTGGCGGCCACGGTGACGGGATCCCGGCCGGGGTGGTACTTGACGGCGTTCTCGACGATGTTGGCGACGACCCGCTCCAGGAGCCCGGGGTCGACGGCGACCATCGGCAGCGTCTCGGGGATGTCGAGGTCGACGCTGCCCTCGGGGACGCCGCCGAGCGCCATGGGGACCACCTCGTCAAGGTCGATCTCGCGGATCAGGGGGGTCACCGTGCCGGTCTGGAGGCGGGACATGTCCAGCAGGTTGCCGACGAGGTGGTCCAGCCGGTCGGCGCCGTCCTCGATGCCCTCCAGGAGCTCCGCCTCGTCCTCGTCGGACCAGGCGACGTCGTCGGAGCGCAGCGAGCTGACGGCGGCCTTGATGGCGGCCAGCGGGGTGCGCAGGTCGTGGCTGACGGCGGCGAGCAGCGCGGTCCTGATCCGGTTGCCCTCGGCGAGCCTGCGGGCCTGCTCGGCCTCCCAGACCAGGCGTTGGCGGTCCAGGACGACGGCGGCCTGGGCGGCGAACGCGCCGAGCACCCGGCGGTCCTCGGCGGGCAGCACCCGGCCGGAGAGGGCGAGGGCCAGGTTGTCGCCGACCGGCATGTCCACGTCGGCGGCGTCGGGGCGGGTGACCGGGGCAGGGCCGACGGATCCGGCGCAGGTCCACGGCTCCACGTCGCTGCTGCGCTCCAGCAGGGCGACGGACTCCATGGCGAAGGTCTCGCGGACCCGTTCCAGCAGGGCGTCCAGCGCGGTCTCGCCGCGCAGCACGCTGCCGGCGAGGAAGGAGAGGATCTCCGATTCGGCGCGCAGCCGGGCGGCCTGGTGGGTGCGCCGGGCCGCGAGGTCGACCACGGAGGAGACCGCCACCGCCACCGCGAAGAAGATCACGATGGCGACGAGGTTCTCCGGGTCCTGGACGGTCAGGGTGTGGGTGGGCGGGGTGAACCAGTAGTTCAGCAGCAGGCTGCCGACTGCCACCGAGGCGAGCGCGGGCCGCAGTCCCCCGAGCAGGGCGGCGGCCACCGTCAGGAAGAGGAAGAGCAGGACGTCGTTGGCGAGCCCCGGGGCGTCCTCCATGGAGCGCAGGACGACCGCGAGCAGCACGGGGCCGACGACGCCGACGAGCCAGCCCCAGATGATCCGGGCGCGGCCGAGCCGGGCGCCGCGGGCGAGGGGCAGGCCGCGGCCCTTGGCGACCTCCTCGTGGGTGACGATGTGGACGTCGAGATCGGGACCGGACTCACGGGCGACGGTCACACCGACCCCGGGGCCGTAGATGTACTGCCAGGTCTTGCGGCGGCTGGAGCCCAGCACGATCTGGGTGGCGTTGACGCCGCGGGCGAACTCCAGCAGGGCGGCCGGGATGTCGTCGCCGATGACGTGGTGGAAGGTGCCGCCGAGGTCCTCGACCAGGGTGCGCTGGACGGCCAGCTCCTTGGGGGAGGCGGCGGTCAGGCCGTCGCTGCGGGCGATGTAGACGGCGAGGATCTCGCTGCCGGAGCCCTTGGCGGCCATCCGGGAGGCGCGGCGGATGAGGGTGCGGCCCTCGGGCCCGCCGGTCAGCCCGACGACGATGCGTTCGCGGGCCTGCCAGGTGGAGCGGATGTCGTGCTCGCCCCGGTACTGCTGGAGGTACTCGTCGACCCGGTCGGCGGTCCACAGCAGGGCCAGTTCGCGCAGGGCGGTGAGGTTGCCGGGGCGGAAGTAGTTGGAGAGGGCGGCGTCCATCTTGTCGGGCTGGTAGATGTTGCCGTGCGCCATCCGGCGGCGCAGTGCCTGGGGCGACATGTCGACCAGCTCGATCTGGTCGGCCCGGCGGACCACCTCGTCGGGGACGGTCTCGCGCTGCCGGACGCCGGTGATCGACTCGACGACGTCGCCGAGCGACTCCAGGTGCTGGATGTTGACCGTGGATATGACGTCGATCCCGGCCTTGAGCAGCTCTTCGACGTCCTGCCAGCGCTTGGCGTTGCGGGAGCCGGGGACGTTGGTGTGGGCCAGCTCGTCGACCAGGGCCACGGCCGGGGCGCGTTCCAGGACGGCGTCGACGTCCATCTCGGTGAAGAGGGCGCCGCGGTAGCTGATCTCGCTGCGGCGGATCTGCTCGAGACCGTGCAGCAGCACCTCGGTACGCGGCCGGGCGTGGTGCTCCACGAAGGCCACCACGCAGTCGGTGCCGCGCTCGACCCTGCGGTGCGCCTCGGAGAGCATCGCGTACGTCTTGCCGACGCCCGGTGCCGCGCCCAGGTAGATCCGGAGTGTGCCGCGTCCCATGGCCCCATTGTCTTCTTCCGTCCGGCCCGGTCGTGCGGAGGGCCGGTGGCGCGCCCGGTGCGGCTGCCGCCATCGACGCTACTCCGCCGCGGGCGGTGGTCCGGTCCCGGGAGTGCAGGTGAGGGGCGTATTGACGGAACTCTGATGCGCGCCGGGAGGGCCGGAAGGGAGCGGCCGCAGGCTCAGACCTGTTCGACGATATGGCCGTCGCTCAGCTCCAGGACCCGGTCGGCGAGGCCCAGCAGCTGCGGGTCGTGGGTGGCGACGAGCGCGGTGACGTTCTCGCTGCGGACGACCGCGCGGAGCAGTTCCATCACGGCGAGTCCGGTCTCGGCGTCGAGCTGTCCGGTGGGTTCGTCGGCGATCAGGAGGGCGGGGCGGTTGGCGAGGGCGCGGGCGATGGCGACGCGCTGCTGCTGGCCGCCGGAGAGCTCGCCGGGGCGCTGCTCGGCATGGTCGGCGAGGCCGACGAGGGAGAGCAGCAGGGCGACCCGTTCGTCGCGCTCGGCCGGGTCGGCCCTGCGCAGCCGCAGCGGTACGCCGACGTTCTCTGCGGCGGTCAGGATCGGGATGAGGCCGAAGGACTGGAAGATGAAGCCGACCCTGTCCCGGCGCAGCTCCAGCAGGCCCTTCTCGCCGAGGCCGGCCAGCTCGGTGCCGTCGACGGTGATCCGGCCGCTGTCGGGGGTGTCCAGTCCGCCGACCAGGTTGAGCAGGGTGGTCTTGCCGGAGCCGGAGCGGCCCTTGAGCGCGACCAGCTCGCCGCGCGGGATCTCGAACGAGACGCCGCGCAGGGCGTGCACCGCCGCCGCTCCGCTGCCGTACGACCGGTGCAGCTCCTCGACCGTGACCATGGCACCGCGGGCCGGGTCCTCGGCGAGGGCCGTGCCGGACTGCCCGCTGGTGCTCTCGGTCATGCTGCTCCCCCGTCGTGTTCACGTGCCCGCGTCGTCGCCCGCCAAGTATGTGTGTACGGCACACGGCCGGGCAATGGCCGGGGCCCGGTACGTACGACGGCCGGTGGGCCGCACCCGGGAAGGGGTGCGGCCCACCGGCCGTCGCCAGGGGTACCGCGAGGTCCGCTAGCGGACCTCGGTGATCTCGGGGCCGCGCTGGAGCTGGCCCATGCCGCCGGAGAACCGGGAGCTCTCCTGGTCCTCCTGCTGCACGCCCTCGGGCACCATCTGGGCGTCGTTGGGGAGCTTGAGGACGATCGGGTCGCGGGGGGCCATCGGGCCGTCGCCGCGGACGACCACGGTGTCCCGGAAGATCGTCTCCAGCAGCCCGGCGGCCTCCGGCTGGACGGCGCCCTGGCCGGAGATCACTCCGCGCAGGAACCAGCGGGGGCCGTCGACGCCGACGAAGCGCACGAGCTGCACCCCGCCCGTGCCGTCCGGGAGCTGTACGGGGACCTGCGCGCGCAGCTCCCAGCCCAGCGGGCCCTCGACCTCGTCGATGATGCCGCCCTGCTGGGTGATGCCCGAGGCGATCTCCTCGCGGACCTCGCCCCAGATGCCCTCCTTCTTGGGGGCGGCGAAGGCCTGGAGCTGGATCGCGCTGTCGCGCAGCACCACGGTGGCGGCGACGATCGCGTCCCCGGCCACCTCGACACGCAGTTCCATGCCCTCGACCCCGGGGACGAAGATGCCGCCCAGGTCGACCCGGCCCTCGCCGGGCTGGGAGACCTCGGAGCTGTCCCAGGGTCCGTCCGGCCGGGGGGCCGGCGGGAGATTCACCCGTCGCGTGCCGGTGCCGGCCTCGTCGGATGCGCCTGACTCGTCGGCGACCTGCTCGGCCTCGCGCACCTCGTCCGCCGTGTCCTCGGCGGAACCACTCTTCTTGCGACGTCCGAACACGTCACTGTCCTTCCCGGTCGGATACGACCGAAGCGTAGCTGTTCCCACCGTGGGTGATCTGGCCCTCGGCGCCGTCCACCGACGCGTGGCCGCCGGTGGACCCGAAGCCCCCTTCGGCCCGCGCCGAGCCGGGAAGTTCCGCCACCTCGTGGAAGCGGACCTTCTCGACCTGCTGGACAACCAGTTGGGCAATCCGGTCGAACCGTTCGAATCGCACGCTCTCGCGTGGATCGAGGTTGACCACGATCACCTTGATCTCCCCACGGTACCCGGCATCAACCGTCCCTGGGGCATTCACGAGGGCTACTCCGCAGCGGGCCGCGAGGCCGGAACGCGGGTGCACGAACGCGGCGTACCCGTCGGGCAGGGCGATCGAGACCCCGGTGGGCAGCACCACGCGCTCGCCGGGGGCGAGTTCGGCGGCCTCGGTGGTCACCAGGTCCGCTCCGGCGTCGCCCGGGTGTCCGTACGCCGGAATCGGCACGTCCGGGTCGGTCAGGCGGATCAGTACGTCGACGGGGCCGCGGGTCACGGGTTCACCTCGAAGGCGCGGGCACGCCGGACCTGGTCGGGGTCGGACATGGCCGCCTGGATCTCGGCGGGCCGGCCGTTGTCGATGAAGTGGTCGACCTTGACCTCGATGAAGAGGGCGTCGGCCCGGACCGCGACGGGGCCTTCGGGGCCGCCGATCCGGCCGGTGGCGGTGGAGTAGATCTTCCGCCCGTGCACGGCGGTGATCCGGGCGTCGAGGTGCAGCACGGTGTCCACGGGGACGGGGCGGACGAAGTCGGTCTCCAGCCGTCCGGTCACCGCGATCGTGCGCAGCAGCCAGTTCAGCGAGCCGAGGGTCTCGTCCAGCGCCGTGGCGAGCACGCCGCCGTGGGCCAGGCCGGGGGCGCCCTGGTGGGCGGGCTGCACGGTGAACTCGGCGGTGACGCTCACGCCCTCACCGGCCCGCGCCATCAGGTGCAGTCCGTGCGGCTGTCCCCCGCCGCAGCCGAAGCAGTGTTCGTAGTGCGCCCCGAGGAGCTCGCCGGGGGCGGGCGCGTCGGGGTGCCGGACCGGCGCGACGGCGTCGGCCGGGGGTGTCAGAGCTGCTGATGTTCCACTCACAGGCGCAGACCTTACCCGCGCGCCGGTGTGCCGGTCGCGCCGTGCCAAGCTTGGTGCCATGCAGCCTTCCGTACCGCCCTTCGACGAACGTCTCACCGCGCCCCGCTCCTGGTGGTTCATCGCCTTCGGGGTCGGGGTCGCCTGCGGCTTGATGCTGCTGCCGCTGGGCACGTTGCCGCTGCTCGCGGGGCTGGTCGGCGGTACGGCCGCGGCGGCCCTGGCGGTGAGCGGTTACGGCTCGGCCCGGATCCGGGTGGTGGCGGGGTCCCTGGTCGCCGGCGACGCCCGGATCCCGCTGTCGGCGCTCGGCGAGCCCGAGGTGCTGGACGCCGAGGAGGCTCGGGCCTGGCGCACCCACAAGGCGGACGCCCGGGCGTTCATGCTGCTGCGCGGCTATGTGGAGACGGCGGTACGGGTGGAGGTCACGGACCCGGAGGATCCGACTCCGTACGTCTATCTCTCGACCCGGGACCCGCGGGGTCTGGCGGCCGCGCTGAGCGCCGTGCCGACCGCCTGAGCCGTTCGCCGGGCCGGCCGAGGGCCTCTCAGGAGCCCTCGATCTCCTTGGGCAGCTCGGCCGGGTCCAGCGGCTGCTCCAGCGGCGGCAGCGCGGGCAGCCGGTCCCAGGGGATCTGCTCCTTGCGCAGGTCGTTCCTGACCCGGTCAGCGAGCTTGCGGGTGTCGCGGCGGTTCATCGTGGCGCCGACGGCGGCGCCGATCATGAATGGGATCAGGTTGGGCAGATTGCGCGCCATGCGCTTCATGATCTGCTGGCGCAGCTCACGCTTCATCTGGCCGCCGAGGCTGGCGTTGAGCGTGGTGGGCCGGGTGACGTCGATGCCGCGCTCCTCCGTCCACGACGTCAGATACGCGGTGCTGCGCTGGCCGAGATTGCCCGGGGGGCGAAGGCCGTAGACCTCGTGGAGCTCGGCGACGAGCTTCATCTCGATCGCGGCGACCCCGGTCACCTCCGCCGCCAGCTCGGCGAGCATCGCGGGGGGAACGGGCATCATCGCGGCGGCGCCGATGCCGGCGCCGACGGTCGCGGTGCCCCGGCAGGCTCCCGTGACCAGCTTGTCGGCCAGCTCCTCGGGACCGAGCCCGGGGAACTGCCTGCGCAGGGTGGCGAGGTCGCGCACCGGCACGCGCGGGGCCGTGTCGATGATGCGGTCGGCCAGCTGTGCGGCCAGTGCCTTCGCGCTCTCCCCGCTCTTGCGTACGCCCCGTTTCACTGCGTGCAGGCGACCCCCGGTCGTGGGGTCCGCCCGGTCCTGCTCTTCCCGCTGCGCGGCCAGGTCCGGCAGCGCTGCCGCCCCGGCCACTTCGAGCGAGGCCGAACGGCCTCGCTCGTCGTCGGAACCGCCGGAGTGGTCCGGCGGGGCGGCGGACCGCTCGGCAGACGCGTGACCGCCTTCTGCCGGGCCTGTGCCGCCGATACCGTCCTGCTGCGGCTGATGGCCGTGCCGACGCCAGGGGCGCCGCTTCCGGAACGGTGTCTCGCCTGCCACGGCCGACTCGACCTCAGTCGCAGTCGCGGCAGATGGGCTGACCGTTCTTCTCGCGGGCCAGCTGGCTGCGGTGGTGCACCAGGAAGCAGCTCATGCAGGTGAACTCGTCCGCCTGCTTGGGCAGCACCCGGACGGCCAGCTCCTCGTTGGAGAGGTCCGCGCCGGGCAGCTCCAGGCCCTCGGCGGCGTCGAACTCGTCGACGTCGACGGCGGAGGCCGTCTTGTCGCTCCGACGTGCCTTGAGCTCTTCGAGGCTGTCCTGGTCGACGTCGTCGTCGGTCTTGCGTGGGGTGTCGTAATCCGTTGCCATGTCGCTCTCCCCCTCTTGGGTGTCTAGGTGTCTCAGCGCACGTAACGCGTGAGAGGCCGGACTTGTGCCCGACCTGAGGCGGAGATTTTGCCTCACATCAAGGTCTGTTACTCAATCGACACCCAACCGGTCGCCTCGGCGAGGCTCGGCTTGGGTGGCGATGGGGACCGTACACGGTCCCGACTGTGCAGTTCACGGGTGCCACCCCGTGTACTTCCCGTGATAACGATCCCCGAAAACCCGGACGATTACCGGCTTTCCGGCAGAGTCGCGATCACGGAGAGTGGATGAACGGAAAATCGACCCTGTGATCGATCACACACGACCCGCTCGGGAACGGGTCCTGAAAATTCCGCCCAAAGCGAACATGAAGATTCGGTGCAGAGTCACATCGCGCAGCCTCTCAGAGCGGCAGGGTGACGCGCATCACGAGACCGCCGCCCTCGCGGGGCTCCGCGATGATACGGCCTCCGTGGGCCCGCGCGACGGACCGGGCGATCGACAGGCCGAGTCCGACCCCCTTGTCGCTGCCCGTGCGCTCCGTACGCAGCCGCCTGAAGGGCTCGAAGAGGTTGTCGATCTCGTACGCCGGGACCACCGGGCCGGTGTTCGAGACGACCAGCAGGGCCTGCCCGTCCCGCACCTCGGTGGTGACCTCCACCCAGCCGTCGTCGGGCACGTTGTAGCGCACGGCGTTCTGTACGAGGTTCAGCGCGATCCGCTCCAGCAGGACCCCGTTGCCCTGCACCATGGCCGACTGCCGCTCGCCGCGGATCTCGGCCTTCCTGGCCAGCGCCTCCGCCCGGGTCTGGTCGATGGCGCGCTCGGCGACCTCCGCCAGGTCGACCGGTTTGCGCTCGACGATCTGGTTGTCGCTGCGGGCCAGCAGCAGCAGGCCCTCGACCAGCTGCTCGCTGCGCTCGTTGGTGGCCAGGAGGGTCTTGCCGAGCTGATGGAGCTCCGGCGGGGCCCCGGGGTCGGACAGATGGACCTCCAGCAGGGTGCGGTTGATTGCGAGCGGGGTGCGCAGCTCGTGCGAGGCGTTGCCGACGAACCGCTGCTGGGCGGTGAAGGCCCGTTCCAGCCGGTCCAGCATGTCGTCGAAGGTGTCCGCCAGCTCCTTCAGCTCGTCGTCGGGGCCGTCCAGCTCGATCCGCCGGGTGAGGTCGGTGCCGGCGACCCGGCGCGCGGTCCGGGTGATGCGGCCGAGCGGGGACAGGACACGCCCGGCCATGGCGTATCCGAAGGCGAACGCCATCACGCTGAGGCCGACCAGGGCGAGGAGCGAGCGGTTGAGCAGAGTGTCCAGGGCCGCCTTGCGCTGGTTGTTGACGCAGGCGTTCATCGCGGCGTTGAAGGCGTCCGGACTGGCGTTCGTGGGCAAGCTGCAGATCTCGCTGGTGACCTTGCCGCTGACGATCTCGAACGGCAGCTCGCTGCCGACGTGGAGCGCCTGCGCGGCGAGCATGTAGATGATCGACAGCAGCACGATGCCCGCGATCAGGAACATCCCGCCGTACAGCAGCGTGAGCCGTATCCGGATGGTCGGGCGCAGCCAGGGGTACGGGGGGTCCGGCTGCTTGGGCTCCCAGGTGGGCTTCGGTGGCGCCGCGGGCGGCTCCGGCGTGGTGGCCATGGTCCTCAGATCCGGTATCCGGAGCCCGGCACGGTGACGATGACGGGCGGTTCGCCGAGCTTGCGGCGGAGCGTCATCACCGTGACCCGCACCACATTGGTGAAGGGGTCGGTGTTCTCGTCCCAGGCCTTCTCCAGCAGCTGCTCCGCCGAGACGACCGCGCCCTCGCTGCGCATGAGGACCTCCAGCACCGCGAACTCCTTCGGCGCGAGCTGGATCTCCACCTCGTCGCGGAAGACCTCGCGGCGGTTCGGGTCGAGCTTGATACCGGCGCGCTCCAGGACGGGCGGCAGCGCCACCGTCGTACGGCGGCCCAGCGCGCGCACCCGGGCGGTCAGCTCGCTGAAGGCGAAGGGCTTGGGCAGATAGTCGTCGGCGCCCAGCTCCAGGCCCTCGACCCGGTCGCTGACGTCGCCGGAGGCGGTGAGCATGAGCACCCGGGTGGGCATGCCGAGTTCGACGATCCTGCGGCAGACGTCGTCCCCGTGCACCAACGGGAGGTCCCGGTCCAGGACCACGACGTCGTAGTCGTTGACCCCGATGCGCTCCAGGGCCGCGGCACCGTCGTAGACGACGTCGACGGCCATGGCCTCCCGGCGCAGTCCGGTGGCCACCGCATCGGCGAGCAGCTGCTCGTCCTCGACGACGAGTACGCGCACGGCGCAGTCCTTCCTTCGGTCCTTCGTCGGGTTCACAGAGCGAGCGGCCCACGCGGGGCCGCTCGGACACGGGCAGCAAGGCCGACCGTGTGCCTCCATCCTGCCCTCAACACGCATAAACCGGCGGTAAGACGGCGACGGGCCGGGGCCTCCCGCGGTCTTCCGCCGGGAAACCGGAGGTTTTCCCGGCCAGTTGAGGTTTCTCTGAGCCACGGGGTGGGGAAGAGGGGTTCACACCCGCGATCACGCCTGCCCCGTGGCATGCCACGGCCCGCCCCGTTCTCCCCGGAGCGGCGGCGCGATCACCCGCTCCTCCGGCTCCCGGGCCGGAGTCATCCCGGGCACACCCCCGTGCCAACGACCCACGATGAGGGGGCGCATCATGGACGCTTTCACCGCAGGTCTGCTGCACCGCATCAAGACGACCGAGTCCGGCCTCACGCGGGCCCGCGAGGACGGCGACGACTTCCTCGCGGACGTCGAGCAGGGCGAGCTGGACGATCTGCGCCGTCTCGCCGCCGAGCACGGCGTGGAGATCGGCGCCACCAGCGTCTGAGCCGTACGCCACAGGGCCCCGGATGCTGTCCAGGCATCCGGGGCCCTGTGCTGTGCCGTCGGGCTCTCACCGCCCCACCAGGGGCTTGTGCTCAGTCGTGCCAGGCGCCCAGCTCGTCGAGTGCGGTCTGCAGCGGCTCGAAGACGCCCGGGGTGGCGGCCACCGTCAGGTCGCCGTCGGCGGGCAGCCCCGGGCGGCCGCCGGTCAGCGCGCCCGCCTCCCGGGCGATGAGGTCGCCCGCCGCCAGGTCCCAGGGGTGCAGCCCGCGCTCGTAGTAGCCGTCGAGACGGCCCGCCGCCACGTCGCAGAGGTCGACGGCGGCCGAGCCGCCGCGCCGGATGTCGCGGAGCCTGGGGATCAGCCGCTGGGCGACGTCCGCCTGGTGGGCGCGGACGTGGGCGACGTAGTTGAAGCCGGTCGAGACGAGGGCCTGGTCCAGCGGCGCGGTGGGCCGGCAGCGCAGCGCTTCACCGTTCGCGAACGCACCGCCGCCGAGAACCGCGTGGTACGTCTCCCGGCGCATCGGGGCCTCGACGACGCCCACGACCCGCTCACCGTCCCGCTCGGCGGCGATCGATACGGCCCAGGTGGGCAGGCCGTAGAGGTAGTTCACCGTGCCGTCGAGCGGGTCGATGACCCAGCGGATGCCGGTGGAGCCCGGGGAGCTGGCGCCCTCCTCGCCGAGGAAGCCGTCGTCGGGGCGGAAGTCGGTGAGGTAGCCGGTGATCAGCTTCTCGGCGGCGATGTCCATCTCGGTGACCACGTCGATGGGGCTGGACTTGGTCGCGGCCACCCCCAGGTCGGCGGGGCGGCCGTCGCGCAGCAGGGCTCCGGCGCGGCGGGCGGCTTCGAGGGCGAGGTCGAGCAGTTCGGACAGGGCGGGGTCGGTCACGGTGCTCCCAGGTGGTCGGTGCGCACGGTCGGGTGGTCGTACGGGCTACGCGTACGGGCTGTCGGCGCCCGCGGCGGCGGGCTTCGGGGCCCTGGCGGGGCAGCAGCCGACGGGACAGAGGTCGTGGGAGGCCCCCAGCGACCCCAGGGCGCAGCGCTCGATCGTCCGGCCGCGCTCGCTCGCGGCACGCTCCAGGAGCAGGTCCCGTACGGCGGCGGCGAAACGCGGGTCGTCGCCGACGGTGGCGGAGCGGCGGACCGGCAGACCGAGCTCGGCGGCCTTGGCGGTGGCCTCGGTGTCGAGGTCGTACAGCACCTCCATGTGGTCCGAGACGAAGCCGATGGGCGCCATCACGACCGCCGGGACGCCCTCGCCGTGCAGGGTCTCCAGGTGGTCGCAGATGTCGGGCTCCAGCCACGGGATGTGCGGGGCGCCGCTGCGGGACTGGTAGACGAGCTGCCAGGGGTGCTCGACGCCGGTCTCCGCCCGCACCGCCTCGATGATCAGCCGCGCCACGTCGAGGTGCTCGGCCACGTACGCGCCGCCCTCGCCGTGCGCCTCCGGGGGCCGGAGGCGTCGGCGGCGGAGGTCGGGATGGAGTGGGTGGTGAACGCGATGCGGGCGCCCGCGCGGAGTTCCTCGGGGAGGTCGGCGAGCGAGGCGAGCACACCGTCGACCATGGGCTCGACGAAGCCGGGGTGGTTGAAGTAGTGGCGGAGCTTGTCGACCTGGGGCACATCCAGTCCCTCGGCCTCCAGGGCGGCCAGCGCCTCGGCGAGGTTCTCGCGGTACTGGCGGCAGCCCGAGTAGGAGGCGTAGGCGCTGGTGGCGAGCACGGCGATCCGGCGGTGTCCGTCGGCGGTCATCTCGCGCAGGACGTCGGTCAGATACGGGGCCCAGTTGCGGTTGCCCCAGTAGACCGGCAGGTCCAGGCCGTGGTCGGCGAAGTCCTTGCGCAACGCCTCCAGCAGGGCGCGGTTCTGCGCGTTGATCGGGCTGACCCCGCCGAACAGGAAGTAGTGCTTGCCGACCTCCTTGAGGCGTTCCTCGGGGATACCGCGGCCGCGGGTCACGTTCGCCAGGAACGGGACCACGTCGTCCGGGCCTTCGGGACCTCCGAAGGAGAGCAGCAGCAGGGCGTCGTAGGGAGCGGGATCGCGCAGATCGGACATGCCGTCGATCCTGCCACCCGCCTCCGGGAGGGTGGCAACCGACATCCGGCGGCCCGTCGGGAAAGCGGGAAACGGCCGGTGACGGAGCCGCCGGAACCGCTCCTCGGCCCGCCCGAAAACCGCTCCGCGGCCCGTCCGGAATCCGGTGTTCAGGGCGTCCGGAATCCGGTGTCCGGGGCCTCCGCCCGCCCGTAAGCTGTATGGGCCAGCTATACGCCTGACAGGCATGACCGGAGTACCCCGTGCCCAGCCCCTACCGCGCCATCTTCTCCGCCCCCGGCACCAAGGGGTTCTCCGCCGCGGGCTTCCTCGGCCGGATGCCGCTGTCCATGATGGGCATCGGCGTCGTCACGATGATTTCCCAGCTCACCGGCCGCTACGGACTGGCCGGGGCGCTGTCGGCGACCCTGGCGATGTCAGCGGCGGTCTGCGGCCCCCAGGTCTCGCGGCTGGTCGACCGCTACGGGCAGCGCCGGGTGCTGCGCCCGGTCACGCTGGTCGCCGTGGCAGCGGTGGCGGGTCTGCTGGTCTGCGCCCAGCAGGGGGCGCCGGAGTGGACGCTGTTCGTGTTCTCGGTGGGCGCGGGCTGTGTGCCGAGCGTGGGGTCGATGGTCCGGTCCCGCTGGGCGGAGATCTACCGGGGCTCCGGCCGGGATCTGCACACCGCGTACTCGTGGGAGTCGATCGTCGACGAGGTGTGCTTCATCTTCGGCCCGATCATCTCCATCGGTCTCTCCACCGCCTGGTTCCCGGAGGCGGGGCCGCTGATCGCCGCCGCCTTCCTGCTGGTCGGCGTCTTCTGGCTGACCGCGCAGCGCGCCACCGAGCCGGTGCCGCACCCGAAGTCACAGCACACCGGGGGCTCGGCGCTGCGCTCGCGGGGGCTCCAGGTACTGGTGGCCACCTTCGTCGCGACCGGTGCGATCTTCGGGGGCGTGGACGTGGTGACCGTGGCCTTCGCCGAGGAGCGCGGGCACAAGGCCGCGGCCTCCCTGGTACTGGCCGTCTACGCGCTCGGCTCGTGTCTCGCGGGGGCCGTGTTCGGGCTGCTGCACCTGAAGGGGAACCCCGCGAACAGGTGGCTGGTGGGTGTCGGCGCGATGGCCGTGAGTATGATCCCCCTCCTACTGGCCGGGAACCTTCCGTTGCTGGCCGTGGCGCTCTTTGTCGCTGGCCTGGCCATCGCACCGACGATGGTCACCACCATGGCCCTCGTCGAAGCGCACGTACCGCGCACCAAGCTGACCGAGGGCATGACCTGGACCAGTACCGGGCTCGCGGTCGGAGTGGCGCTCGGCTCCTCGGCCGCCGGCTGGGTGGTCGACGCCGCCGGGGCGAAGGCGGGGTACGCGGTGCCCGTCGTGGCGGGAGCGCTCGCGGCGGCGGTGGCGTTCCTGGGATATCGCCGGCTGGCCGGGCCGGCTGCGACGGGAGGGCGCGGGGAAGATGACCGAGACCTACGCACGGACGACGAGCGCGTGGCGTAACTGGGCGGGCACCGTCACCGCCCGGCCGGCCCGCACCGAGTCACCCGCGTCCGTGGACGAGCTCGCGGATGTGCTGCGCCGGGCGCACGCGGACGGCCTGAAGGTGAAGCCGGTCGGTTCGGGCCACTCCTTCACCGCGGCGGCCGCCACCGACGGGGTGCTGATCCGCCCCGATCTGCTCACCGGGATCCGGGACATCGACCGTGCGGCGATGACCGTGACGGTGGAGGCGGGCACTCCGCTCAAGCGGCTCAACACCGCACTCGCCCGCGAGGGGCTGTCGCTCACGAACATGGGCGACATCATGGAGCAGACGATCGCCGGGGCGACCTCCACCGGTACGCACGGCACGGGCCGCGATTCGGCCTCCATATCCGCCCAGATCCGGGCGTTGGAGCTGGTCACCGCCGACGGCACGGTCATGGTCTGTTCGGCGGAGGAGAACCCCGAGGTCTTCGCCGCGGCCCGGGTCGGGATCGGCGCCCTCGGGGTGATCACCGCCGTGACCCTCGCCGTGGAGCCGATCTTCCTGCTGACGGCCCGCGAGGAGCCGATGGGCTTCGACCGGGTCACCACGGACTTCGACCAGCTCGTGGCCGAGAACGAGCACTTCGAGTTCTACTGGTTCCCGCACACCGGGAACTGCAACACCAAGCGCAACAACCGCAGCGCCGGTCCGGCCGCCCCGCCCGGCCGGATGAGCAGTTGGATAGACGACGAGCTGCTGTCCAACGGGGTGTTCCAGGTGGCCTGCTCGCTCGGCCGCGCAGTCCCGGCGACGATCCCTTCGATCGCCAGGCTCTCCAGCCGGGCCCTCTCCGCGCGTACGTACACCGACATCCCGTTCAAGGTGTTCACCAGCCCGCGCCGGGTGCGGTTCGTGGAGATGGAGTACGCCGTTCCGCGCGAGCTGGCGGTGACGGTGCTGCGGGAGCTGAAGGCCATGGTGGAGCGGTCACCGCTGAAGATCAGCTTCCCGGTCGAGGTGCGCACCGCCCCGGCCGACGACATGGCGCTGTCGACCGCGTCCGGCCGGGACAGCGCGTACATCGCCGTGCACCTCTACAAGGGCACGCCCCACCGCTCGTACTTCACCGCGGTCGAGCGGATCATGACGGCACACGCGGGCCGGCCCCACTGGGGCAAGATCCACACCCGGGACGCGGCCTACCTGTCGGAGGTCTATCCGCGCTTCGGTGAGTTCACCGCGCTGCGCGACCGGCTGGACCCGGACCGCCTGTTCGGCAACGACTATCTGCGGCGCGTGCTCGGCGACTGAGTCCGGACCGCCTCCGGTACGCCGTCGGCCCCGGTCCTCTCCCGTGCGGAGGGGGCCGGGGCCGCTGTGCTGTACGCGGTACGCCGATGGGTCACTCGGCGTCGGCGCCGGGCGGGGCCTGCTCGCCCTGGCCGGGGGCGACACCCGTGCCGGTCGAGGGTTCGCCGGTGCCGGTGTCGCCGGAGTCCGACGGGGTGGGCTGCGTCGGCTCGGGCGTGGGCTCTCCGGCGGATCCGGAGGGTGTCGGGGTGGGGGTGGGCCCGGTGGTCGGGTTCTCACCGCCCGTGCCCTTGCCGGGGTCCGGGCTCGTGGCGCCGCCGTCACCGCCGTCCGTGGCGGGGGCGGATCCGGTGCCGTCGCCCGGGGCCGGGCTCTGCTCGTCCGTTTCCCCGTCCGTGCCGGTGTCCCCGGAGGGGGCGTGGTCCGCCGGTCCGGAGTCATGGTCGTCGCCGCCGCGCACGACGGAGCTGAGGGTGGTGCCCTGGCCGCCGCTGAGGTCGTTGCCCGAGATCAGCTCGAACGCGGTGATCCCGGCCATCGAGACCGCGAAGACGGCGGCGGCCGCGAGCGCGGGCCGCTTCCAGCCGCGCAGCCGGGTGCCGTGGGTGACGCCCTCACCGAACGTGTCGTCGGGGACGGCGGCGGCCCGGTGGGCTTCGGCCCGCGGGAGCATCCGCGTACGGTCGGCGTCGGCTCCGGCGCCGAGGGCTTCCGAGCCTCCGGGTCCTGCGGTCGGCGGGACGCGGAGCATCCGGGTCCGTTCGTCGCCGAGGTCCAGCAGCTGCGTCCGGTCCGGGTCGACCGGCCTGAGGAGCTGTGTGCTCTCCGCGTCCGGGACGACGTGCGGGACCGTGCCCGGACCGACCGTGGGAAGCACCGTGGTGGCGTCTCCCGCCGGCTCCGGCCCCGTCGGCTCCGGCTCCGTCCGCTGCGCCGCGGCTCTGCGCCCGGCGGGCGTCGTCTCCTTGGTGTGCACGGTCACCTGGCGGCCCTCCGGGTGGGTCACCTGGACCGTCACCTCGCGGATCTGCTCGCCCGTGCGGCGGAAGAAGTGCTGGAAGACCGAGCCGCCGCAGGTGGCGACGACGCTCATCACGCCCGCGCCGGCGATCGTGCCGTACACGCCCAACTGCGAGGCCAGCACAGCTGCCGCGACAGCCGCCACGGCGCTCCCGGCGACCTGCGGAAGACTCAGATCTATGCGCTTTTCCTTGGGTTCCGCATCACTTTCCCGCTTCTGAACCATGACCAGCCCCTGCTTGACATCTCTCCCACCATGCACCAATGAGGGACATATGAGCGAAGTGGATAGTTCCGATTCTGGTGATTGTGTGAAGCACAACACGCATCAGGGGCATTTCGCGGAGAACTGGGTACCTCAACTCCCGCAGCCCGCGAGAACTTCGGCGGCGCGCCGGTCCACCCCGGTGGCCCGAATGGAGTACTGTGACGAGCCCTGGGGCGGACTCCGACGTGGGATTCCGCAGCTACCGGAGGGGGCCGACGGCGGCACCCTGGGCGGGCGCACCCGGGCGAGCGCCCGACACGCCGGGCAATTTGGCAAGGTTGTGGCAGGCTGCACCCGGGCAGGTCACACTCGACTAGCGGAAGCAGCGACGCACGTGACGTCGGCAGGCACCACCCGGGAGGTCCCCATGCCCGAACTGCGTGTCGTGGCCGTCTCCAACGACGG
This sequence comes from Streptomyces sp. S063, assembly GCF_002832675.1. Taxonomy (NCBI): domain Bacteria; kingdom Bacillati; phylum Actinomycetota; class Actinomycetes; order Kitasatosporales; family Streptomycetaceae; genus Streptomyces; species Streptomyces sp. S063. The sequence continues at coordinate 6,065,237 of NZ_CP021707.1, read as the reverse complement.
CACACGACTGGTGCTCAAGGCTGCGGACAGCACGGAGTACACGCTTCCGATCGATGAGCGGCTGCGCGCCGCCGTGCGCAACGACCGCGCCCGGCTCGGCCAGATCGAGATCGAGGTGGAGAGCCACCTCCGCCCCCGCGACATCCAGGCCCGCATACGGGCCGGCGCCTCCGCGGAGGAGGTCGCCCAGTTCGCGGGCATCCCCGTCGACCGTGTACGCCGCTTCGAGGGCCCCGTGCTCGCGGAGCGCGCCTTCATGGCCGAGCGGGCCCGGAAGACTCCTGTGCGCCGTCCCGGCGAGAACACCGGCCCCCAGCTCGGCGAGGCGGTGCAGGAACGTCTCCTGTTGCGCGGCGCCGACAAGGAAACCGTCCAATGGGACTCGTGGCGCCGTGACGACGGCACCTGGGAGGTCCTCCTCGTCTACCGGGTCGCGGGCGAACCGCATTCGGCGAGCTGGTCGTACGACCCGCCGAGGCGGCTGGTCCAGGCGCTGGACGACGAGGCGCGCTCCCTGATCGGCGAGACCGACGACGTCGCCGCGCCGGAGCCCAGCTTCCCGTTCGTGCCCCGGATCGCCCGGCTGCCGCGCGACCGCCCGCTGGACCGGAGTCTCGACCGGCAGGCCGACCGCGAGCGCCCGCTGGACCGGGCCCTGGACCGGCAGATCGAGCGGCCCGCGCCGGTCGCCGAGCCCGAGGAGTACGTGAGCAGTGCCTCGGCCGGTGAGCGCGACTCGCTGACCAGCCTGCTGGAGGCGGTGCCGAGCTTCCGGGGCGACATGGTCGTACCGGAGCGGCCCACGCAGCCCGAGCCGCCCGCGCTGGAGCCGGCGGAGGAGGCGGAGGCGGACGAGCCGCCGGCCGCTGCCGCTTCGGCCGGCGCGGGATCCGCGTACGCGGATGTGCTGATGCCCCGGGCGGTGGCCGGTCATCGCGACCGGCTGACCGGGACGACGGACCGTCAGGCGGAGGCGGACGGGGTCCGGCCGGGTCGCCGGGCCGCCGTGCCGAGCTGGGACGAGATCGTCTTCGGCACCCGGCGCAAGAAGCAGGACTGACCGGGGATGACCACCGGTGGGAGCGGGGCCCGTGCGCGATGGCGTACGGGCCCCGCTTCTTCGCCGTGGTCCGGCGCCGTCGGCTTACTGGGGCTCGGGCCCCGTGGCGACCGGCCGGGAGGGGTCCGAGGACCATTCGGACCAGGAGCCCGGGTAGAGGACACCGGTGAAGCCGGCGATCTCCAGGGCCAGCACCTCGTGCGCGCCGGAGACTCCGGATCCGCAGTAGACGCCCACGCCTTCGGTGCCGGCCTGCGCGCCCAGGCCGGCGAACCGTGCGGCCAGCCGGTCGGCCGGGAGGTAGCGGCCGTCCGCGTCGACGTTCTCGGTGGTCGGCGCGGAGACGGCCCCGGGGATATGGCCGCCGACGCGGTCGATCGGCTCCACGTCGCCCCGATAGCGTTCGGCCGCCCGCGCGTCCAGCAGCAGACCCGACCGCGCGAACGCCGCCGCGCTCTCCGCGTCCAGGGTGGGCAGGGCCCCCGGCTTCGGCCGGAAGTCGCCCTCGGCGGGGTACGGAATCTCCGTGGAGAGGTCACCGGTCCAGGCGGCGAGCCCGCCGTCCAGGACCCGTACGTCGGGGTGTCCGGTCCAGCGCAGCAGCCACCAGGCGCGGGCCGCCGCCCAGCCCTGCCCGCCGTCGTACACCACGACGGGGGTGTCCTGGCCGACCCCGGCCCGGCGCATCACGGCCCCGAAGGCCTCCGGGTCCGGGAGGGGGTGGCGGCCGCCGTCTCCCGCCGGTCCGGCCAGCTCCGCGTCGAGGTCGACGTAGACCGCGCCGGGCAGGTGGCCGGCCTCGTAGTCGGGGCGGCCGTTCGGGCCGCCGAGCTGCCAGCGGATGTCCAGGAGCACCGGGGGCCGGGGCCCGGCCGACTCGCTCGCGCATTCGGATGCGGTGATGATGGGCTTCATGGGTGCCATCCTCGCGCAGCGGGGCCGGCGCCCGTAACAGCATCGGACGGGACGGCCGGCGGGGAATCCGGCCGTCCTTCGTCGAGAACCGGGACGACGCGGCGCGGCCGGTGCGCCTCCCGCGCCGGGGGGTGCAAGCATCTGCACGGGGCACGCGGACCACGTCCTGACCCGGGGCTGCGTTCCTGTCCCGTTCCCCCGCACGGCCACCACAACGGTCCGAGGAGAGAGAAGACGATGACCGAGGCTCCCGCCCGGCGCACGCCCGGAACACCTTGCTGGGTGAGTCTGATCGTGCACGGCCTGTCCGCGACCCAGGAGTTCTACGGCGCCCTGTTCGACTGGGAGTTCCGGCCGGGCCCCGAACAACTGGGCCCCTACCTCCGCGGGCTGCTGCACGGCGAGGAGGTCGCGGGAATCGGCCAGCTGCCGCCCGACCGGCATCTCCCGATCGCCTGGACCACCTACCTCGCCACGGACGACGCCGACGCCACCGCGGAGGCCATCCGCTCCTGCGGCGGGACGGTCGCGGTGGGGCCGCTGGACGCCGGGGACGCGGGGCGGCTGGCGATCGCCTCCGACCCGGGCGGGGCGGTCTTCGGCATCTGGCAGGGCCTGCGCCACATCGGCACGGCGACGACGGGCACGCCCGGCACGCCGGTCTGGAACGAGCTGGTGACGCGGGAGACCTCGATGGTCGCGAAGTTTTACCAGACGGTCTTCGGCTACGAGACGGAGGCGGTGGTCTCGGCCGACTTCGACTACCAGACGCTGCACCTGGACAACGTGGCGGTGGCGGCCCTCCACGGGGTCGGCCACGCGCTGCCGCGCGACCGGGGGCCGCACTGGATGACGTACTTCGAGGTCGCCGACACCGACCGGGCCGCGGCCCGGGTGGTGGAGCTGGGCGGGCGGGTCCTCCAGCCGCCGCGCGAGGGGTCGAGCGGCAGGCTGGCGACGGTCGCGGACCCGGAGGGGGCCGTGTTCACGATCGTCCGGTCCACCGGAGGCTGATCCCCCGCCCTCCGACGCTCCGTCCGGCGGGCCGCCCGCGAGGGGCGGCCCGCCGTCACCACCTCGGCGGATACGGGAAGATCAGGCCGAGTCGACCCAGCCGTGCGCCTGGGCCAGCCGGAGCAGACGCTGCCGCACGTGCTGCAACTGCGCGGCGGTCAGGGTGCCGTCCGCCTCGATGAGCGCCTCGGTCACCTCGCTCTGGAAGTCCAGCGCGGTCAGGATGTCGCAGTCGGCCTCCTCGTCGTGCTCCGCCTGCGGGGCCGCCGCGCTGACCCTGGGCGCCCGGGACACCGGTGCGGCAGCCTGCCGCACCAGGCGGATCTCGCCCGCCTTGGGGCCCTTGTCACCTGACTCCAGGAAGTACTCGACCCGTCGGCCGGCCTGGTACAGGTACTTCTCCTCAAGAAGGTCGTTGGCGTGCATGAACACGTCCTCATCGCCCTCGTCGGGGGCGATGAACCCATACCCGCGAACCTCGTCGAACCGAAGAATTTTCCCCGTCATCAACACCGAAAACACCTCCACCACTACCGCACACAACAATTTCCGGACCACTCGAAAGGGGGATCCGGAATTCGAACATCCGGGCCCTCGACGGACTCTCCGGTGTGATCGAACTTACCGCGGCCGAGTATAGCGAGGGGAACTCGGCGAAAGGCAACAGAACTCACTCCGCCCCCATCGGCCTTGCTGTGCAACGCTGTTGGTGATCACTCACCCCTATAGGGGTGTACCGAGCACCACCCCCAGTTCGGGCCGTAGACACCGTGCGCGGGCCCCTCGGCGTCCCGTAGCTTCGATTGCGCGGCGCAGAGAGCGCCCGACCGGATTGGGGAGAGCGGATGTTTCGTCGCAACAAGGGAGTCGGAACCGCGAGGAGCCCCGAGGCGCTGCGCCTGGTCGATGTCACCAAGGTGTACGGGGCCGAGGGGAACGCGGTGAAAGCCCTCGACGGCGTGAGCCTCAGCCTCCCGGCCGGAAGCTTCACCGCGGTCATGGGGCCCTCCGGCTCCGGGAAGTCCACGCTGCTGCAGTGCGCCGCCGGGCTCGAGAGGCCCGACGAGGGGCGCGTCATGGTGGACGGCGAGGAGATGACCGGCGGCACGGAGGCCGCGCTGACGAAGTTCCGGCGGCAGCGGATCGGCTTCATCTTCCAGCAGTACAACCTGATGCCCACGCTCTCGGTCGCGCAGAACACCACCTTGCCCCTGAAGCTCGCCGGGCGCCGCATCGATCACGCGCGCGCCCAGAACATCCTCGACCAGGTCGGGCTCGGGGACCGTCTGGGGCACCGTCCGGACGCGCTCTCCGGCGGCCAGCGGCAGCGTGTCGCCATCGCCCGCGCGCTGGTCACCGAACCGAGCGTGATCTTCGCCGACGAGCCGACCGGCGCACTCGACATCCGCAGCGCGCGGGACATCCTGCAACTCCTGCAGGAGGCCGTGCGGGTGCACGGGCGGACCGTGGTGATGGTGACGCACGACCCGGTCGCCGCCTCCTACGCGGACTCGGTGCTCTTCCTGGCGGACGGCCGACTGGTCGGCCGCATGAACGAGCCGACCGTCGACGCCGTCGCGGAACGGCTGGCGCACCTCGGCGACACCGTGGGCAACGCGTCGGCGGACCTGGGTGACGGAATGCCGATGGGGGCCTGAATCATGTTCGAACTCGCCTTCCGTTCCGTGCTCCAGCGCCCCGGGCGCTTCGTGGGAACCCTGTTGTCCGCCTTCCTGGGCGCGACGATCACGATGATGTTCAACTCGATGCACGACACCGCCGCGGGCAGCGGCGTCGACGACCAGAGCGCGGAGCTCCTCACCATCACGGGAGCGGCCGTCGGCGGGTACGGCACTCTGCTGGTCTTCTTCGCGGTCGCCTCCGCGCTCACGGTGAACGTGCGTCAGCGTGACGAGGAGATCCGGCTCCTGCGCTGCACCGGTGCCACCCCGGCCCAGATCAAGCGGATGGTCGTGGGCGAGGCGGTTCTGGTCGCCGTGATCGCGACGCTGCTGGCCCTCGTACCCGCGATGCTGGGCGGCCGGGCCCTGCTCGGGCAGTTCCAGGACAACGGCCAGGTCGCGAAGGCCGTCGACTACGTGTTCGGCCCCGTCGCGATCTCGGCCGGCATCGGCATCACCCTGCTGGCCTCGGTCGGGGCGGCGTTCCTCGCGGTGCGACGCGCGATGACGGCCGCGGCGGGCGGGCGGGCGCCCCGCCACCGGCTGCGCAATCTCGGCGGGGCGCTGGCGTTCGTCGTCGGACTGGGCGGCGTGAGCGTCACCTTCACGATGGAGAAGACGGAGCCCACGCTGATGGCGGCGCCCGCGTACGGCGCCATCCTGCTGTCCGTCGGGTTCGCGACCTTCTCCCCGGTCCTGCTGCGCTTTCTGCTGGGCAAGCTGGCGCGGCCGATCGAAATGCTCACGGGGGCCGCCGGTTATCTGACGGTGCACAACCTGCGGGAGCGCGCCACGCAGCTGTCCGGGGTCCTGATGCCGCTGATCCTCTTCATCGGCATGGCCACCGCCACCCTCTACATGCAGGACATCGAGAGCGCCGCGGTGAAGGCGTCCGGTGCCGCCAAATCGGTCGCCGACAAGAATCTGGAGTCGCTGAACTTCGTGATCGTCGGCATCATCGTGGCCTTCGCCTGCATCATGCTGATCAACAGCCTGTACGCGGCGACCTCCTACCGCCGCCGGGAGTTCGGTGGGCAGCGGCTCGCCGGGGCCACCCCCGGCCAGGTGCTCGCCATGGTCACCGTGGAGGGACTGGTGCTGACGGCGACGGGGCTGTTCTTCGGCACGCTCGCGGGGGTCGCCGGAATCATCCCGTTCAGTGCCGTCCGTACCGACACGTACCTCCCGGACGTCAGCCCCGTCATGTGGCTGGGCATCGCGGCGGTCGGCGCGCTGGCGACGCTGGTCACGAGCGTCGGCACCGCCCGCCGCGCGCTGCGCACCCCGGCGGTGTCGGCCGTGGCGGTGACCGCCTGACGTGAGCGGGACGGGCCGCGGCGCACCGGGCCCGCGTGGACGGGGCCGAGAACGGGGGCACGGACGGGACGACCGGGGGCAGCCGCCGACGCGACTGCCCCTTCCTGTCTGACACCTTCCCCCGCTTTGTGACGTCCCTGCTTTCTGACGTTCCGCTGCTTTCTCACGCCCGGCAGGCCTTGCCGACGGCGGGGGCGCGTCGGACCGCCCGGCCGATGAGGGCGCACACCTGGTCCACCTGGTCGAGCGTCACCCCGGTCCCGGTGGGCAGCTGGATGACCCGGTCGCTCAGGGCCTCGCTGTGCGGCAGCGGAAGCGGGGCCGAGACCGCCTGCTCGTGGACGTACGGTTCGGTGCGGTGGCAGCTGGGATGGAAGTGGGTGCGCGCCAGGACGTTCTCCGCCCGCAGGGTGGCCACCAGGTCGTCCCTGCTCAGTCCGGTACCCGGGGTGTCGACCTCGATCACGACGTACTGGTGGTTGACGGTGTTGCCGGGGCTCGGGCGGCGCAGGTGGATACCGGGTACGTCCGCGAGACCGGCCGCGTAGCGGTCGAAGCGCTCGCGGTTGACGTCGATGAGGTACGCCATGTTCTCCAGCGACGTGAGTCCCATCGCGGCCGCGACCTCGGTCATCTTGGCGTTGGTGCCGACGCACGAGACGTGGTTGCCCTCCCCGCGCCCGTAGTTGTGCATCAGCCGCACCCGCTCGGCCAGTGCGTCGTCGTCGGTGACGATCGCGCCGCCCTCGAAGGCGTTGACGAACTTGGTGGCGTGGAAGCTGTAGACCTCCGCGTCGCCGAATCCGCCGACCGGCCGCCCCAGGCGGGTCCCCCCGATGGCGTGGGCGCTGTCGTAGAACAGGCGCAGTCCGTGCTCGTCGGCGAGCGCCGCCAGTTCCTCGGTCGGTGCCGGGTTCCCCCAGAGGTGCACCCCCATGATCCCGGTGGTCCGCTCGGTGATCACCTTGCGGGCGTGCGCCACGTCGATGTTGCCGGTCTCCTCGTCGATGTCGCAGAAGACCGGGGTGACGCCCTCCCAGCGGAGGGTGTGGGCGGTGGCGATGAAGGTGAACGAGGGCATCACGACCTCGCCCCGCAGTCCGCCCGCCCTGATCAGCACCTGGAGGGCGATCGTCGCGTTGCAGGTGGCTATGCAGTGCTTGACCCCTGCCTGCCGGGCGAGTTCTTCCTCGAACTCCTTCACCAGCGGACCGAAGCTGGTCAGCCAGCGCCTGTCCATGGCCTGTCTGATCCGCTCCAGGACGAGGCCCTCGTCCGGGATGTTCGGCCGTCCGACGTGCAGCGCCTCGGCGAAGGCGGGTTCGCCGCCGAGGATGGCGAGTTCAGGCGCCATGGCCACCGCTCCCCCGCCCTGCCGCGTCCCGTACGGCCTCCGACAGCGCCACCCCGCGCAGGGCGGTCGCCAGGTGTCCGGCGGGGGGTTCGCCGTCCCGCACGGCGGCGGCGAAGACGTCGATGATCTCTCGACGTTGATGGCTCGGGGGCAAGGTGATCTCCTCTGTCCGGTTGCCGCGCTCGATGCGCACGACGGGTTGCCAGGCGGCGGACGGTGTGAACGCCCGCTCCAGGGTCAGCCGGCCCTCGCTGCCGTGGAGTTCGTAGTGCGACCGGTAGCCGTGCTCGAAGCCGAAGGTCAGGTGTGCCGTCACGGCGTCCTCGGCCCGAAGCAGGACTCCGCCGCCGACGTCGACGCCGTACCGGGGGTCGTGGCGCAGGGTGGCGCCGAGTACGTCGAGTCCGCCGGACAGGAAGTGCAGGGCCGCGTGCAGGGGGTAGAACCCGACGTCCAGGAGCGCGCCGCCGCCCAGGTCGGGCCGGTAGCGGACGTCGTCCGCCGACAGCGGTGGAATGCACATGGTGCTGGTGAAGGAGCGGAGTTCACCGATGGCGCCGTCCGCGACGAACTCGCGTACGGCGGCGTGCTGCCGGTGATGGACGAACATCCTGTTCTCCATCAGGCACAGACCGAGGCCGTCGGCCAGGGCGGCCAGTGCGGCGGCTTCGCGGTGGGTCGTGGCGATCGGTTTCTCCGCCAGTACGTGCTTGCCCGCGCGCAGGGCCCGTTCGATCCACTCGGCGTGCAGCCCGGTCGGGAGCGGCAGGTACACGGCCTCCACGCCGGGGTCCTTCAGCAGCGTGTCGTAGCCCTCGACGGCCTCGCAGCCGAAGCGCCGTGCGAAGCGGTCCGCCTTCGCCCGGTCGCGGCTGGCGACGGCGACCACGTCGGCGGCGTCGGAGTCCGCGAACGCCGGAAGGGTGCGCCCCCAGGCGACCTGGGCGCAGCCCAGCACTCCGACGCGCAGGGGGGTGCGCTCCGCGCTCTCTCTGTCCTTGGTCACCGGCTGTCCCGTCCTCGGTGCTGTGCGGTGAGCTGTTCGAGCAGGGGGACGACGTCGAGCGGCTTCGGCGCGTCGTGGATCTCCTGCTGCAACTCCCGCGCGGTGCGGCGGAAATGCGGTTCCTCAAGGAGGCGGACGAGCTTTTCCCGGAACGCCTCGGGCGTGAACTCCTCGGGGGTGAGGCAGAGCCCGGCCCCTCGCTTCTCGAACAGCACGCCGCACTCGGCCTCGTCCCAGAACGGGTGCGGGATGATCAGGCTCGGCACGCCGTGGAGGAGGGCGTTGCTGTACGTCCCGTAGCCGCCTTGGTGCACCGCCACGGAGCAGCTGGGCATCAGCTCGTTGAGCGAGACGAAGCCGACGAGCGTCACGTTGTCCGGTACGGCGGCCGCGTCGATCTGGCTGGCGTCGAGGGTGGCGATCACGTCGATGTCGAGGTCCGCCACCGCGCCCAGCATGTCCTCGATGGGCACGATCGCCCCGCCGACGTGCTCCCGCAGCGACACCCCGAACGAGAGGCACACCCGGGGCACCTCGGGCTTCCGGTAGACCCAGTCGGCGATGGTGATCCGGCCGTTGTACGGGACGTAGGAGGCGTGCACGGTCGGCAGGTCGGTGGGCACCCTCAGCCATGCGGGCAGCGGGTCGATCGTCCACTGTCCGGTGAGCATCTCCTTCGCCATGGACGGGTCGTACGTGTGCCCGATCCTGGCGAGCCGGCCGGTGAACCAGTCCTCCAGCGGGTCGTCGCGCTGCTCGGGCGGCTGCTCGTCGCGCAGCGCCACATAGTCCTGGTAGAGGCGGTAGATGTAGTCGCGTCCGAAGTTCATGCGGGCGTGCGCCGCGCCGCACGCCTTCGCCGCGACCGGGCCCGCGAAGGTCATCGCGTCCCAGACGACCAGGTCGGGTTCCCAGGCGCGCGCGAACTTCACCAGGTCGTCGACCGTGCGCTGATCGGCCAGCGACTCGTACCGGACTCCGCAGGCCATGGTCCACTCGCCGAGCACGTACTCCCACCCGCCGCCCCGCTGTTCCTCGTGCGGGGCGGCGAGGCCCCGGCTGAGGACGTCCAGGTTCTGCATTCCCTTGCCCCGCCAGCCGTCGCCGCCCGGGGTGAGCTCCTTGCCCACGGGCACGGCGGGCAGACCGGTCGAGGTGATCATGTCGACCAGGTCCGGCTGGCCGGCCACGCAGACCTCGTGGCCGGACGCCCGCAACGCCCACGCGAGCTGGACCATGTTGTACAGGTGGCTCCGCGACGCGAAGACCGTGAACAGAACGCGCATCTCTGCCTTCCCAACCGGTTTCTCAAGCAGCGGCGACGAGCGGGTACCTGGCGACCGCGCCCGTGACCGGTGACCGCATGTGCCGGACGGGTTCCCCCGCCGGCTCCGGCGCCGGCCTGCCGCTGATCAGCGCACGGACCGCCTCGGTGGCCAGCACCCTGACGACGGGGGCGACGAATCGTCCCGGCAGTCCGTCGAAGGTCACGTGCGCCCGGTCGTGGCGTTGCAGGCTGAAGGTCCGGGGGTCGGCGGTGGCGGCGGGGTCGTGGTTCGCCCCTTCCACCAGCACGACGACCTGGTCCCCGGCGGCCACGTCCGTGCCGCCGAGCCGGAGTTCCTCGCGTGCGACGCGGCTCACGAGGCGTACGGGCGGCGTGTGGCGCAGGGTCTCCTCGACGGCGGCGCCCGCGAACGCGGCGTCCTCGCGGACGAGCGCCAGCTCGCGCGGATGCCGGAGCAGGGCGTGGACGGTGCCGCAGACGAGGTTCGTCGCCAGGTGGGTGCCGACGACGAGCGTCAGCAGACAGGCCGTCAGGACGTCGTCGCCGGGCCGGGTTCCGTCCGCCGCGGCCAGTCGCGGCAACGCGCCGAGTGCGCTCTCCTCCGGCGCCCCCGGGAGGGCGGGATCCGCGTCGAGGAGTTCCGTGAGGGCCGCCTTCACCCCGTCGTACGCCTCGACCAGCCTGCGGCTCGTCCGCAGGGTCGGCGGGCACAGAAGGCTGTCGAGAACCGGCCCGGTGTCCGCGATCAGCTCCCCGATCCGCTCGCGGTCCGCCTCGGGCAGCCCGATCAGGTCGGCGAGTGCCGTCGTGACACCGGGACGCGCGTAGTCGGTCATCAGGTCGAACGTGCGGGTGAGTGCGTCCGCCCGCTGCCGGAAGACGTCGCCGAAGGCGCCGGCCCGCGCCTCCACCGCGGTGGCGCCCAGCACCGGAGCGGTGATCCGGGCCAGCCGCCCACATGTCTCGTGTTCGAGTTCGAGCGTGCCGTCGTCGATGGTGAGGACGTGTTTCAGCGTGGAGTCGGCGTCGTTGGTGAACACCTGGTTCCGGCGGGGCGCGGGCCCGGGGGCACGTGCGCCCAGCCGGGGGTCGGACAGCGCGGCGGCCGCCACGGAGTGCTCCGCGGTGACCCACACGCCGACATGGCTCGAACTCAGTCCGGGGCGACGGCGGATCTCGTCGTACAACGCGTGCCGGTCGGACTCCAGCCCGCGCAGGAGGGTGGCCAGCGGCACGCCGCGCTCTCCGTGCATCCACTGCACCCCACGGGCGGTCAGCAGATGGCGGGCCAGGTCGCTGTCCGAGCACAGTCTCGGGTCGATCTGATACCTGGTCATGTCATGATCCGGCCCTGTGGGTGCGTCACTTATTCCCTCGCACAGATGGATGGAGAGATGTTCAATCTAAAGTGCCGTGGCACCGAACCACACCCCTAGGAACCCGGGTTCGCGACGGTCGGCAGGGGGCTCCTAGGGGTGCTGGCGGGATTTCGTTTGGACGACACTGACGGCATGCCCATTTCTGCATGCCGAGCCTGCGGCAACAAAGCCCTCTTGCCCGTTCTGGAACTGGGAACACAGGCATTGACCGGATGTTTCCCGCGCAGCCGGGACGAAGTCGTGCCGACCGGCCCGCTCGAACTCGTGAAGTGCTCCCCGAAGGGGTGCGGTCTGGTGCAGTTGCGGCACACCCCCGACCTGTCGCTCCTGTACGGCGACGGCTACGGATATCGGTCGAGCATCCGGCCGTTCATGGTCAACCATCTGCACGGCAAAGTCGCGGCGCTCACCGGTCTCGTGGATCTCGAAGCCACGGATCTGGTCCTGGACATCGGCAGCAATGACTCGACGCTGTTGCAGGCATATCCGGCCGACGGACCGACCCTCGTGGGAATCGACCCGACGGGCGAGAAATGGCGCCCTTATTATCCGGCGCACATCGACCTGATTTCGGACTTCTTCTCGCGGGAGGCGTTCGGAGCACGGCACGGTGACCGCAAGGCCAAGATCGTCACGTCCATCGCGATGTTCTACGACCTCCCGGATCCACTGCAGTTCATGCGTGACGTGCATGCCGTCCTCGCGGACGACGGCGTGTGGATGATCGAGATGAGCTACCTGCCCTCGATGCTGGAGTCGAACGCGTACGACACGGTGTGCCACGAGCACCTGGAGTACTACACGCTGCGCCAGATCGAGTGGATGGCCGAGCGGGCCGGCCTGACCGTCGTGCAGGCCGAGATCACGGACGTCTACGGCGGCAGCCTGTCCGTGACGCTCGCCAAGGCACCCACCCGGCACAAGATCGACCTGGCGTCGATCGAGCGCCTGCGGCAGGCGGAGGACCGGATCGGGCTCGACACCATGGCTCCCTTCGACGCCTTCGCCGCGCGGGTCCGGGAACACCGGGCCGCCCTGCGTGACTTCCTCGACCGCTCGCGCGAGGCCGGCCGGCTGACCCTGGGGTACGGGGCGTCGACCAAGGGGAACGTGATCCTGCAGTACTGCGGGATCACCGAGCAGGACCTGCCGTGCATCGGCGAGGTCAACGCCGAGAAGGCCGGCTGCTTCACGCCCGGCTCGACCATCCCGATCGTCTCCGAGGAGGACGCGAAGGCGCAGCGCCCGGACCAGTTGCTGGTGCTGCCCTGGGTGTTCCGGGACGGATTCGTCGAGCGCGAGCAGGAGTACCTCGCGGGCGGCGGCACGATGGTGTTCCCGCTGCCGAGGCTCTCCGAGGCGTAGCCCGCGGGCGGCCGTGTCGCCCGGGCGCGGGGCTACCGCTGCCCGGCGACGGCGGCCAGCAGGGGCACGATCTCGCGCGGGCCGGGCATCGCGGCGACCTCGTCCCGCAGACGTGCCGCCCCGGCCCGCGGTTCCGGGTCGTCGAGCAGCCGGCCGATGGTCCCGATCCGCAGGCCGGCGGGATCGGCGAGGATCGCGCCCCCCTCGTCCGCCACCCGTGGGGCGAGGCCGGTGGGCGTGGTGCCGTCCGTGAGGATCAGCTGGGGCAGGCCGGCGGCCACGGCGGACATCGTCATCTCCGCCCCGCCGTCGTGGACGGCCGCCTCGCACGAGGCGAGGACCGCGTCCCGCGGCGCGTCCTGGAAGAGACGCACATTGCCGGGGAGCCGGGTGCCGGCCGGGATCCGGTCGTCGGCGAGCTCGCAGAGGAACTCGGCGTCGCTGCCGCCCATCGCCTCGAACAGGGCGGTCACCGTGGCGTCGCTCGCGGAGCCCCCGAGGGTGGCGTGGACGCGGCGCCTGCGCGGCTTCCTGCGCAGCCAGGCCGGCAGGACGGCCGACCCCCCGTAGGGAATGAACCGGACCGCCAGGTCCTCGGGTTCCCCGGCCGAGCGCAGTGACGGCGGCAGACAGTCGAGGGTGCGCCCCGGCATGCCGTCGCCCTCCGAGCGGTCGGCGAGCGGCCCGAGCATGCGTACGGCGGCCACCCCGCGGGCCTGCGCGGCCTCGGCGCCGGCCGGTGCCAGGGAGTCCCACACCACGAGGTCCGGCCGCCACAGGGCGAAGTAGTCGAGCAGGGCATCCGTGTCGGACCGCCGGTCGAGCCGGTGGTCCGCCTGCCCGCCGTCGTCCGCACCGCCGTCGCCCACGGGGACCGCGACCAGGCCGGTCAGGGTGATGCTGTCGGTGAACGACGGTCTCCCGGCGACCTGGACCTGGTGTCCGGCGGTGCGCAGGGCCCAGCCCAGCGGGGCGAGCCGGTGGAGCCGCGCACGCGAGGACGGCACGGTCAGCAGAATACGCATAGGCCCTTCCTGACAGATTCCTGTATTGGCCCGCGAAACCCGCAGGGAAATCGACAGTACAACGCCGGAAGATCCCTTCGGACCCTTAGTCAGGACGCCTAGGGGCCGGTCCGCAGAACTCCCGTAAAGGCGGCTTTAGGGGTAGGAGCCCCCTGAACCCGCTCGTACCATCGGAGCACCTGTTCGCCACCTCACGCTTGGGATGATCGTCATCGAGAATGAGCAGATCTACGACGAGAAGTTCGCGGACGTCTATGACGACATCTATCCGGTCCGCGCCGATTACTCCGATTTCGCGCAGCAAATTCACGACCTGATCGCCGAACGCTGTCCGGATGCCACCACGCTGCTCGATGTCGCCTGCGGCACCGGGGAACATCTGGTCCGGCTGCGCGACCACTTCGAGGTCGCGGGGATAGACCTGTCGGGCCCCATGGTCCGGGTGGCGCAGAAAAAGCTGCCGGACGTGCCCGTCCACCAGGGCGACATGCGGGACTTCGATCTCGGCCGGACCTTCGACGCGGTGGTGTGCATGTATTCGTCGGTGGGCTATCTGCCCTCCGTCGAAGGGCTGTACTCCGCCGTGTCCACGATGGTGAAGCACGTTGCGCCGGGCGGCGTCCTCGTCGTCGAGCCCTGGGTCTGCAGGGAGGACTGGAACGGCGGTGACCTCGTCCACGCCACCTTCCAGAGCGGCGACCGCACGGTGACGCGCATGGGCCAGTGGACGACCCGGGACGGGCACAGCTGCGTCGAGATGCACTACCTCGTCGGCGAACCGCAGAGTGTGCGGCATTTCGTCAACAAGCAGGAGCTGTCGCTCTTCACGCGGAAGGAGTACTTCGGCGCCTTCGACGCGGCGGATTGCACCTGGGAGTACCTCACGGAAGGCTTCTCCGGCCGGGGCGTCTTCGTCGCACGGCGGCTCTGACCGGGGCACGGCCGAAGCCGTACCGCGGCCGGGGGTCCTCGACGACCCGCGGCCGGCGGTACGGGGTCACCGGCCCGCGGCTGCCGTCGCGTTGAGGCAGGCCAGCAGGGTGCGGGCCTGCACGTTGACGTGGTGGCCGCGCCGGACCAGCCGGGAGAGCTGACCGGCGGTCAGCCACCTGTAGCCGTCGGGCGCGGCGTCACCCGGGCCCCGGTCGCCGGCCTCGACCAGCAGACAGCGGCTGTCGGCCCCCAGGAAACGGCCGCCCTCCTCGGAGTGCACCGCCTCGTAGAGGACGTCGGCGCGGTCGGCCGCCAGGACCTGGTCCAGGAAGAGCGGGCGGTCCCCGGGGGCGAGGTGCGCGTAGTTCTCCGGGGTGCACTGGACGGTGGGGGCGAGCTCCACCGAGTCGTGGAGCCCCGCCTCGGCGCGGGCCTGCGCCAGTACGTGCCGGACGCCCCCGATCCGGCGGGTCAGGAACGCGGTGACGCCCAGCCCGCGGGGCTCGAAGAGCGGCTGGGACCAGCCGGTCACCTCGCGGTTGCCCGCCTGCACGGAGACCCCCACGACACGGAAGTAGCGGCCTGATTCGTGATCGATCGTGTGCGTGCCGCGGCTCCATCCGTCGATCGCGGAGAGGGGCAGCGGCTCCACGTGCACCTGGCGGCGGGCGCGTTCGGCTTCGAGCCAGCGGTCGATCTCGGCGTCCGGATGCAACGCCTCCTCCCCCGTGTCGGGGAGGGGGACGCAGGACAGGACGGTACGGGAGTCCATGTTGACGACGTTGTCGTGGTGCAGCAGCTCCGCGATCTGCCCCAGGGTCAGCCAGCAGTAGTCGTCGTCCTGCGGCACGTCGCCGTCCGTCTCGACGATCGTGTTCCGGTTGCTCTTGCGGTGGAACCACGAACCGTGCTCGGACTGCTGCGAGTCGGCGAGGACCCGGACCCCTTCCGGCCGTGTGAAGTAGTCGATGTACTTGACGCGCGCGCCGCGGTGGACACCGGTGTAGTTGCTCCGGGTCGCCTGGACCGTGGGCGACAGCTGGAGGAGAGGGCGGTTTCCGGGTTCCATCTTGGCCTGCATCAGGCAGTGCAGCACCCCGTCGAACTCCTTGACGAGGATGCCGAGGATGCCCACCTCACGCTGGCAGATGATGGGCTGCTCCCAGGTCCGGACGGGGCCGTGGCCGGTCCTGGCCCGGATTCCCTCCACGGTGAAGAAGCCGCCGCTGCGGTGCCGGATGTCGCCGGTGCCGTCGTCGGCGTACCAGCCGTCCATGCGGTCGAGGGGGACGCGCTCCACCCGGAACCGGTTCTCGCGCCGGCGCTCCCCCAGCCACCGCACGACGTCCTCGGTGCGCATCACGGCGCCCTCGGTGGTGGCCGCCGAGAGGGCGAGCCGGGCCGCGTCGGTGACGGGCCCGGGGCTCATGCCGCGCTTCCCGTGTCCGCGCGGGCGCCTCGGTGGGCCGTCGCTGCCCGGGGGCCGGCGGTCAGGTCCGCACCGTCCGGCCCGGGTGGCCGCTGCCAGTGGTGCCGGTTCTCCCGGTACCAGGCGACGGTGGCCGCCAGACCGGTGTCCATCGTGTTCCGGGGGGTCCACCCGAGCTCGTCGCGGATCTTCCCGGAGTCCACGGAGTACCGCAGGTCGTGGCCCTTGCGGTCGGTGACACGTTCGACGCTCTCCCAGCCCGCCCCGCAGATGTCGAGCAGCAGGCCGGTGAGGTCCCGGTTGCTCAGCTCCGTACCGCCGCCGATGTTGTAGATCTCGCCGGGGCGGCCGTCCGTCAGCACCGCGCAGAGCGCCCGGCAGTGGTCCTCCACGTGCAGCCAGTCCCGGACGTTGCCCCCGTCGCCGTAGAGCGGGACCGTCCGCCCGTCGAGCAGACGCGTGGCGAACAGCGGTATGAGCTTCTCCGGGAACTGGTAGGGCCCGTAGTTGTTCGAGCACCGGGTGACCCGCACGTCGAGGCCGTGCGTCCGGTGGTAGGCGAGCGCGATGAGGTCCGAGGACGCCTTGGACGCCGCGTACGGGGAGGTGGGCAGCAGGGGGTGGTCCTCCCTGGAGGACCCCTTTTCCACCGATCCGTAGACCTCGTCGGTGGAGACGTGCAGGAACGTCCCCGGGCCGTGCCGGAGCGCGGCGTCCAGCAGGATCTGCGTCCCCACGACGTTGGTTCCCACGAACGCGGACGCGTCGAGGATGGAGCGGTCCACATGGGACTCCGCCGCGAAGTGGACCACGGCGTCGTGACCGGCGACGAGGGTGTCGACCAGGGCCGCGTCCCGGATGTCGCCGTGGACGAAGGTGAACCTCTCGTCGGCGGCGACGGGAGCGAGGTTCTCCCGGCTGCCCGCGTAGGTGAGGGCGTCCAGGACGGTCACCGCCGTCACCGGAAGCGGGGAGTCCGGGCCGAGGAGCAGGCGCGCGAAACACGAACCGATGAAGCCGGCACCGCCGGTGACCAGGACCCTCATGGTGCCACCTGTACCTTGCAGTGGTCGCCGATCAGGAACCGGTGGGACGCCCGGGGCGTGCGGCAGGCGCGGGTCAGATGCGCTTCCCGCCCGATCAGCGACCCCTCGATCGGTCCGACGCCCTCGATGGCGGCGCCGTTCAGGACGATGGAGAACTCGATCTGGCTGGTGTCGATGACACAGTCCTCGGCGATCGACGTCGAGGGGCCGATGTAGGAGGACGTGACGACCGTTCCGGCGCCGATCACCGCGGGGCCGACGATGCGGGACTGCGACACCACGGCGCCCCGCTCGATACGCACGCGGCCGATGATCTCGCTCTCCTCGTCGACCTTTCCCTCCGTGCAGGGCTCCAGTGTCTCCAGCACGCTCCGGTTGACCTCCAGCATGTCGGTGACGGTGCCGGTGTCCTTCCAGTAGCCGTCGACCGTCGCCGATCCCACCGGGTATCCGTTGTTCACCAGCCACTGGATGGCCTCGACGATCTCCAGCTCGCCCCGCGGCGAGGGGCTGATGGCGTCGATCGCCTCGTGCACGGCGGGGGTGAACAGGTAGACCCCTATGACGGCGAGGTGGCTGGCCGGGTTCTTCGGCTTCTCCTCCAGCCGCACCACCTGCCCGTCCGCGTCGAGTTCGGCCACCCCGAAGTCGGTGGGGTTGTCCACGCGGGTCAGCAGGATCTCGGCGGCCGGGCGCTCCGCGTGGAACTTCCGGAGCAGGGCGTCGATCCCGCCCACGATGAAGTTGTCTCCCAGGTACATGACGAAGTCCTCGTCGCCGAGGAAGTCACGTGCGATGAGCACCGCGTGTGCCAGGCCGAGCGGTTCCTCCTGGTAGATGTAGGTGACGCGGGCGCCCATGGCGCTGCCGTCACCGACCGCTTCGCGCACCTGCGCCTGCGTACCGCCGACGACGATGCCGATATCCGTCACTCCCGCGTCGACCAGTGTTTCGATCACGTAGAAAAGCACGGGCTTGTTGGCCACGGGAATGAGCTGTTTGGCGCCGGTGTGCGTGATCGGGAATAGTCTGCTGCCGATGCCGCCGGCGAGTACGAGTGCTTTCATGAGGATGAAGTCCTTACCCTGCCTTGGCCATGGAAGCCATAGAGGAAAACCAGGCGGACATTGCGGACCCGTGGCCAGGCACCTATATCGGGAACTGACCCGCCGACTCGCAGAAAGTTACTCATCCGCGCGCGCCCCGGGGAACCCCTAAATGGTCGCGGTGGAGCGGTGCCGGCGGCGGGCCGCCGCGGCCTCCAGTTCGGGGACGAGATCGCCGAGCGTCCGGGTGGCGAGCATCTCGGCCTGCACCTGGCGGGCGTTCTCACGGAACGACGGATCCTCGACGAGGCGGGCGACCTTGTCCCGGACGCGCTCGGCCGTGATGTCCTCCAGGTCGATGAACAGCCCGTACCCGCGCTTCTCCTGGGCGACGGCGGAGGCGCGCTCGCTCCAGATGGTGCCGGGCACGATGAGCTGCGGGACGCCGTTGACCACCGCGTTCCCGACGGTCGCCCCGCCGCCCTGGTGCACGATCGCGGAGCAGCTCGCCAGCACCTCGTTCATCGGGACGAACGCCTCCGCCCGGACGTTGTCCGGGACGTTCCTGACCGAGGCCAGCTGTGCCTTGTTGAAGGTCGCGATCACCTCGACGTCGAGCCGGCCGAGTCCGGCGAGGAGTTCGGAGACGGAAGCCTGCTCGACCCCGTGCACCTGGCGGTTGGAGACACCGAGCGTCAGCAGCACGCGCGGCCGGGTGGGCGCCTGGAGGGCCCAGTCGGGCATCGGCAGCGGCCGGTTGACGGGGACGAAGCGTACGGGGAGGTAGTTGACGTCCAACGGGAAGCGCACGCAGGAGGGCGAGGGGCAGATGCTGGCGCTGCCGAACCGCAGCTCCTCGTCGAACGCGCACCCGTGCCGGCCGAGCCACTCCGTCATCCACTCGGCGAGCGGGTCGGGCCACGCGACCTCGGGGCGGCGCTCCTTCAGCTTCTCGTACTCGAAGTGGACTCGCGCGTTCTGGTCGGCGGCGTACAGCATCCGCATCTGCGCGGCGCCCACCACCTCGGCGACCATCGCGCCGGCGTAGATCAGCGGGTCCCAGACGATGAGGTCGGGCTGCCACCGGCGGGCGTACCGCAGGGCCTCGTTGAGGAACTCGTCGGAGTTGACGTACCGGATCATGCCCGCGGTCGTCTCGTACGCGGCCTGCACGTACTCGTCCGTCAGCCGCTCCGGCCGGGCCTCGGCGAGCTTGAAGGGATCGTTCACCTGGCCGCTGGCGCCACTCACGCCGTCGTCGCCGTACTGGCGGTGCTTGGCGATGTCGAAATCACCGCCGACCCAGGCGCACTCCAGCCCGGTCTGCAGAAATGGATCGATTTCCGACGGATTCCGCTGGCCGACATAGCGCACCTCGTGCCCGGCCGCCCGCAGTGCCCATCCGACCGGCGCCAGACTGTAGATGTGCGTGCGGGTCGGAAACGACATCAACATGACGCGCATGCAGTTCTCCAATAGTTCGGCGCGGGACAGCGGAAGCCTCGGCCCACAGGACCCAATTGGCGCCACGTTAGCCGCGCACGCGCGCGGGGAAATACCGTCCGACCCCTGGCGGGGAGATTAGGGGTGCGCGACCCCTAAGGGGGCTGGCGCCGAATGCTCCAGGAGGTTAGACAGGGATTCGAGCTGGATGCGAGGTGAAGAACATGGCCGTGGCGGCCGGCGCCAAGGGCAGGATCCCTTTCCGCGAGTACCGCACCTGGTACAGGCTGACGGGCACGCCGGGTCGGGGACGCCCGGCGGTCGTCGTCGTGCACGGCGGACCGGGAAGCACGCACGACTACCTCATCGGCCTCAGCTCGCTGAGCGAGGACGGCTGGCCGGTGGTGCACTACGACCAGCTCGGCAACGGTGGATCCACCCATCTCCCCGACGCGGGGGCGGACTTCTGGACCGTCGGCCTCTTCCTGGAGGAACTCGACAACCTGCTCCGCCACCTGGGCATCGCCGACGACTACGTGCTCGTCGGGCAGTCCTGGGGCGGGATGCTGGCGGCACGGCACGCCGCCGACCGTCCGGCCGGCCTGCGCGGCCTCGTGATCGCCAACTCGCCCGCCTCCTACCCGCTGTGGCGGCAGGAGATGGAGGTGCTGCGGGCCGCGCTGCCCCCCGGGGTCGACGCGACCCTCCGGGCGCACGAGGCGGCGGGGACGACGCACACCGAGGAGTACGCCGAGGCGGTGCGGGTCTTCAACGACCGCCATGTCTGCAGGGTTCGGCCGCTGCCGCCCGCGTACGTCGCCTCGGTCATGGAGACGGCGAACGATCCGACCGTCTACCACACCATGAACGGGCCCAGTGAGTTCCATGTCGTGGGCACGCTCAAGGACTGGTCGGTGGAGGACCGGCTGCCGGACATCGCGGTGCCCACGCTGGTGCTCTCCGGCCGCCACGACGAGGCGACCCCGGTGACGGTGCGCCCCTTCCGGGAACGCATCCCCGATGTGCGCTGGGAGATCCTCGAGGAGTCCAGCCACATGCCGCACCTGGAGGAGCCCGAACTCTTCCACGCGACCCTGGTCGACTTCCTGAAGAGCCTCGACGACAGGCGTTCCGATGGCTGAGCCCGGCCCGGATCCGACCCGAAGGAACGGTGGCATGCCCGCACAGAGACCGACCGCCGGCGAAGTGACACGGTTCCGCACGGTGGGGCCGCAGCACATGGACGAGGTGGCGGCACGGTACGGCTTGTCGCACGGCGCGCTGGAGACCGTACGCGCGGTCTCCCGGGTGCTGCCCTTCCGGGTCAACGACTACGTGCTGTCCGAGCTCATCGACTGGAACCGCGTCCCCGAGGACCCGATCTTCCAGCTCGTCTTCCCCCAGCACGGGATGCTCCGCGCCGAGGACGAGAAGCTGCTGGTCGACCTCGCGCGGGCCCGTGCGCCCAAGCGGGAGATCGCCGCCGAGGTGCGCCGCATCAGGGCCGGTCTGAATCCGCACCCCTCCGGGCAGATGGAGCTGAACGTCCCGAGTCTGGCCGACGACGCGCTGGAGGGGATCCAGCACAAGTACCGGGAGACGGTGCTCTACTTCCCGCAGCAGGGCCAGACCTGTCACTCCTACTGCACCTACTGCTTCCGCTGGGCGCAGTTCATCGGCGACGCCGACCTGCGGTTCGCTGCCCCGGGTCCGGAGCGGCTCGTGGAGTATCTGCGGTGCCATCCCGCGGTGTCGGACGTGCTCTTCACGGGCGGTGACCCGATGGTGATGTCGACCGAGCGGCTGCGGAGCCATCTGGAGCCCGTGCTGTCGGTGGAGACCGTACGGACCGTGCGCATCGGTACGAAGGCGGTGGCGTACTGGCCCCAGCGGTTCGTCAGCGACGCGGACGCCGACGATCTGCTGCGCCTGTTCGAGCAGGTCGTGGCCTCCGGCCGCACGCTGGCGGTCATGGCCCACTTCAGCCATCCGCGGGAGCTGGAGACGGCCACGGCACGCAGGGCCCTGGGGCGCGTCCGCGCGACCGGCGCCGTCGTGTACTGCCAGGCGCCGCTGATCGCGCACGTCAACGACGACGCGCGCACCTGGGCGGAGCTGTGGCGGGCCGAGCTCTCGGCGGGAGCCGTCCCGTACTACATGTTCGTGGAGCGGGACACCGGCCCCCGGCACTACTTCGAGGTGCCGCTCACGAAGGGGCTGGAGATCTTCCGCACGGCCTACAGCAAGCTGCCGGGGCTGGCCCGTACCGTACGCGGGCCCGTGATGTCCGCGACGCCGGGCAAGGTGCTCGTGGACGGGGTCGAGGAGACCGCCGAGGGCCGGTTCTTCCAGCTGCGGATGGTCCAGGCACGCGACCCGGACCTGGTGGGGCGGCCGTTCCGGGCCCGCTGGTCACCGACCGCCGCGTGGATGGACCACCTGGAGCTCGACCCGTCGGCACCCGCCGACATCGCCGCCGCCTTCGCCGGCACGAGCCGCCGGCCGATGGCCGGTGTCTCCGAGTGACGTCCCGAACGGAGCCAGCCATGACCGCGCACGCCCACGCTCGTACGGATCCGGCCGCCGGTGCCCCGGGCGGCGCACGGACCGCCCGCCGGATCTCCCCGAACCTCGCCCTGGACCAGCTCGTGGCGGAGCGGCAGGCGCGGGGCGAGCGGATCACGCATCTCGGGTTCGGGGAGTCGCGGCTGCCCGTCTTCCCGCCGCTGGCCGAGCGGCTGGCGGCGGGCGCGTCCCGCAACGCGTACGGCCCGGTCGCGGGTGACCCGGGGGTGCGGGCGGCCGTGGCCGGGTACTTCGCGCGCCGCGGGCTGGAGACCGACCCGGCGCAGGTGATCGTCGCGCCGGGCAGCAAGGCGCTGCTGCTGGCCCTGCAACTGGTCGAGCCCGGCGATGTGTTCCTGCCCGCGCCGTGCTGGGTCACCTATCAGCCGCAGGCCACGCTGGCGGGCAAGCGGGCGTTCGGCGTCCCGGTTCCGGCCCACTGCGGAGGGGTGCCTGAGCCCGGCGCCCTGCGCACCGCCGTCCGGGCCGCCCGCGCGGCGGGCCATCACCCGCGTCTGGTGGTGCTGACGCTGCCGGACAACCCGACGGGGACGCTGGCTCCGCCCCGGACGGTGCGGGAGGTCTGCGCGGTCGCGGAGGAGGAGGATCTGCTCGTCGTCTCCGACGAGATCTACCGCGACATCCTGCACGAGTCCGCGCCCCCCTTCCTCAGCCCCGCCGAGGTCGTACCCGAGCGCACGATCGTGGTCACGGGACTCAGCAAGAGCCTGGCCCTGGGCGGCTGGCGCATCGGTGTCGCGCGCTTCCCGGCCGGCCCCGCGGGGGAGCGGCTGTGCGCCGACGTCACGTCGGTGGCGAGTGAAGTGTGGTCCACGCTGGCCGGGCCCATGCAGGCGGTCGCCGAGTACGCCTTCGCCGAGCCGCCCGAGCTGCTGGAGCGGCTGCGGAGGGACGCACACCTGCACGGGGCGGTCGCGGGCGCGGTGCACGACATCGTGATCGCGGCGGGGGCGGAGTGCCGGCAGCCGACGGGCGGTTTCTACGTCTACCCGGACTTCGGTCCCGTACGGGAACGGCTGGCGGGCAAGGGGATCGTCGACGGGGAGTCCCTGCAGAGGCACCTCATCGAGGAGTCCGGCATCGCCGTCCTCGCGGGGGTCCACTTCGGCGACGCGCCGGACGCTCTGCGGTTCCGCGCGGCCACGAGCATGCTCTACGGCCGTACGCGCGACGAGCAGCGGGCCGCGCAGGAGGCGGAGAAGCCGCTGGAGCTGCCGCACATCGCCGACTCCCTCGCCGCGATCGACCGCGGCTTCACCGCGCTGACCGCCGGCTGACAAGTGTCCGGCCGGCGCAGGGCCGAGGCCGGGAGACCGAGGAGCAGCACACATGGAGAGCACGTCCCAGCACGTCGAGGAGATTGACGGCGTACCCGACGGCGGCACCGCGATCGTCTTCCCCGGGATGGGCCCGCAGGACTTCGCGGTCTCGGGGAAGTTCCTGCTGATCGACCCGGTGGCGAGTCAGATGCTCGCCGAGGCCTCCGACACGGTCGGGTACGACGTGTTCGCCCGCTACCGGGACAGCGCGAGCGACTACAGCGAGGAGGCGCAGATCGCGTTCCTCGTCGTCTGTCTCGCGCTCGCACGCCGGGCCGAGACCACGCAGGGCCTCAGCCCCCGGCTCTGCGTGGGCCCCAGCTTCGGCGGCAAGGGCGCCGCCGTGTACTCGGGCGCGCTGTCCTTCGGGGACGCCGTGCGGCTCACCTCGCAACTGGCCCGCTACGAGGCGGCGTTCTTCGCCGAGGAGTGTCCCGGCATCGTCACGCACTCGTTCGCCAGGACGCCACGCGCCGTCCTGGACGCGATCGGGGAGGAGCTGACGGCGGCAGGCGAGTGGCACGAGATCTCCTGCCACATCGACGACGACTTCTACATGCTCTCGCTGCGCGAGGAGCGTCTGGAGTGGTTGCAGAAGATGCTCCGGGCCGAGGGCGGGATGCCGCTCTACACGATGAACCCGCCGATGCACGCGAGCCTGTTCGCCCCGCTGCGGGACCGGGTGGAGGCGGAGCTCTTCGCCGATCTGTCCTTCGCCGACCCCCGGATCCCGGTGGTCGCCGACCAGGACGGCTCCGTACGTACGACGGCGGACGGTGTGCGCACGATGCTCCTGGACGGGTTCGTGCGACCGGTCAGCTGGCCCGCCGTGGTGGACACGCTCCTGCGGTCGGGGGTGCGCGACCTGTGCGTGGCAGGCCCGGACAGCCTGTTCTCCCGCGTGCCGCGCACCACCCGCAACTTCACGGTCGATCAGATCGGTCCGCAGTCGGTGCTGCGGCCCCGGCCGGCGCGCCCGTGACCGTCGTGCCCCGGCGGGCGGCGGCCGCGGCCTCGCCGATCTCGCGGAGCGCGGGGCGGTCGATCTTCCCGTTGGGGGTGACGGGGAGTTCGTCCACCACGTGGATCTCCTGCGGCGCCATGTAGCCCGGCAGGTCCTCCATGCAGAAGGCGCACAGCCCCATCTCGTCGAAGGTGCCTTCCTGTCGGGCTTCGGGGGTGAGGACGACGAAGACCGCGAGCACGGGGTCGGCACCGGACCTGGGCATCAGTACGGCGCTGACGGCGGCGACGCCCGCGAACTCGGCGGCCCTGCGCTCCACCTCGCCCAGTTCGACGCGGTTTCCCCGGATCTTGACCATGGAGTCGGCGCGTCCGACGAGATAGAGCTCGCCCGCCTCGCCCCGGGTCGCCACGTCTCCCGTACGGAACACCACCTGGCCCGACTCCGGCGCCGCCGGGTCGGGCACCAGGGCCTCGCCCGTCGCGGCGGGGTCGTCCCAGTAGGCGGTGAACAGGGCGGAGCTGCGCAGCAGGATGTGGCCGTCGGCCCCCTGCTCGGTGACGGGGGCTCCGTCGTCGTCGACCAGCATCATCTCGGCGCCGGGGTGGGCGTACCCGATCGACATCCGCTCCATGTCCTTCGGCAGCGGGCGGGGGACGTCGGTGAACGAGGCGGCGATGGACTCGGTGCTGCCGTAGCAGTTGACGATCCTCGCCTCCGGCAGCAGCTCCTGGAGCTGCCGCATCTCGGGCAGCGGGAAGGACTCGCCGGAGTAGAGGACACCGCGGATCCGGTCACCGAGCTCCGCCAGTTGCGCCGACTCGTGCCGGAGCACGGGCCGCCAGATCGACGGGGCGCCGTTGACCTGCGTGATCTCCGCGTCCCGGAGGAACTTCACGAACCGCCGGGGCCAGCGCAGCAGTGAGCGCGGCACCGGCGCGATCGTCGCCCCGGTCCCCAGGGCCAGCCCGATGTCGAGCAGGGAGAAGTCGAACTGCAGCGGAGCCGTCGTGGCGACCCGGCTCTCCGGTCCCACGATGCCGTGCTGGAGCATCCCCCGGTAGAACGCGAGGATCCCTCGGTGGCTCATCACGACGCCCTTGGGGCGCCCGGTGGTCCCGGAGGTGAAGACCACGTACGCGGGGTCGGCGGCCACGATCTCGCGCCGGTGGCGCACCCGTGGCGCGGCGGCCCGTTCGATCGTGACGCCGGATCCGCCGAAGCGCCCGGTACCGATGTGCTCGGGGATGCCGTCCCGCCGGCCGTCGTCCGCCTGGAGATAGAACGCGGGCCGGATGGTGCCGAGAATCGACAGGAGCCGCTTCGTGGGGGTTTCGGGGCTGATGGGGACGAACGGCAGTCCCCGGGAGGAGCACGCCAGGAAGGCCGCGATGGACGAGGCGGACGTATCGGCTTCCAGGATGACGCGGTCACCGATGTCCAGACCCAGTTCGTCCAGTGTCTTGGCATAACCGGCGACACGGTCCTGGAGCTGCCGGTACGAAAGGAAACCCGTTTCATTTTCGTGGTATTCGACCACTGCCGGCTTTTCCGGCGTGAGTTGCGCACCGAGCAGCAGGAACTCATGAAGTCGTTCCGACGCATTCTGCCCACGCATGAATATCTCCCGGCCCATGTCCGCCTCTCCGTCTGCTCCGGTCACCCCTAGCCGACCCCTATACCGTCACCGGGCTCAGGTCCTGATACGCCGTCACCGGACTCAGGCCCTGACCGACTCCAGCGTCGCCCAGAGGCGAGCGGGCGTCTCGAAGTTCCGCATGCTCATCGCCTCGTCCGCGAACCGCACGTCGTAGCTGCTCTCGATGGACGAGAGCAGCTCCACCATGGCCATGGAGTCGAGCCCCACGTCACGCAGCGAAAGGTCCGCGTCGAGCGGCTCGGTCGCTCCGAGATACGGCAGGTGGCCGCGCAGCAGTTCCTCGAACCGGGTGTCCCACATCGGCTACTCCACTCCGCATTCGCATCAGCTGGAATCAAGGGTTGCCAGGACGCAGATCGCGTCCGATCGTTGGGCACCGAGCCTAGTTGCAGAAGTGGCTTTCATCGACTGGCGACCACCCCTATTCACAGCGGAGTCGAGCATGGCAGAAAGCGCGGAGTACGCTCTGCATTCGAGGTTTCTCCGGGGCCTCGCCGCCTCTCCCGATGGAATCGCCGCGCGCACGGGAAAGGAATCCCGCAGCTACGCCGAGATGCACGGTCTGGCGTTGCGCTGGGGTGGCTCGCTGGCCCGGACGGGCAGTCCGGCCGTCGGTGTCCTGGCCGCCAGGGGGCTCACGGCCTATACGGGGATTCTGGCGGCGCTCTACGCGGGTGCGGCCGTCGTGCCGCTGCGGCCCGACTTTCCGGCGAGCCGGACCCGGCAGATCATCGAGGCGTCGGGCCTCCGCGCCGTCGTGGCCGACGAAGAGGGCCTCGCCGTCCTCCCGGAGGTGCTGGACGGCGCCGACGAGATGTCCGTGCTCGCGCCGGATGCCGCCGACGGGGCGACGGTGCCCGGGGTACGGCTGTTGCCGGCCTGCGCCACCGCCCTCGACGAGCCGGCCCGGATCAAGCCCGGCGATCCGGCGTACTACCTCTTCACGTCGGGGTCCACGGGCAGGCCCAAGGGGGTGGCCCTCACCCACGGCGGCACCGAGCACTACTTCCGGCTGGCCGACGAACGCTACGACTTCGGCCCGGGTGATGTGTTCTCCCAGGCGTTCGAGCTGAACTTCGACTGCGGCGCCTTCGACCTGTTCTGCGCCTGGGGCGCGGGGGCGACCGTCGTGACGATCCCGCCGGGGGCCTACCTCGATCTGCCCTCCTTCGTCGCGCAGCAGGGGCTGACGGTGTGGTTCTCGACGCCGAGCGCCATCGACCTCGTACGCCGTGTCGGCGGCCTCGGTGAGAACGTGCTGGCAGGGCTGCGCTGGAGCCTGTTCGCCGGGGAGGCGCTGAAGTGCCGGGACGCCGAGGACTGGCAGCGCTCCGCGCCCGCCTCCGTCCTGGAGAACCTGTACGGGCCGACCGAGCTCACCATCACGATCGCGGCGCACCGCTGGTCGAGCGAACACTCCCCCGCGGCCGCCGTCAACGGTCTCTCCCCGATCGGCCCGGTGCACCGGGGCCACGAGCACCTGCTGCTCGACGACGACGGCGAACCGTGCCATGACGAGGGCGAGTTGTGCGTGAGCGGACCCCAACTGGCGGCCGGCTACCTCGATCCGGCCGACGAGCAGGGCAGGTTCTTCGAGCGGGACGGACGCCGCTGGTACCGGACGGGCGACCGGGTGCGGCGGCTGGACGGGGACGAACTCGTCTACCTCGGGCGCCGCGACGCCCAGGTCCAGATCCAGGGCTGGCGGGTCGAACTGGCGGAGGTGGAACAGGCCTTGCGGCTGTGCGGCGTGGGCGATGCCGTCGCTGTCGCGGTGACGGGCGCGACCGGCACGGAACTGGCCGCCTTCTACACGGGTGACCGGGTTCCCACGGCCGGGCTCGTCGGACGGCTCCGCGCGCATCTGCCGGCCGGGGTGCTGCCCAAGCACTACCACCACCTGCCCGAGTTCCCCCTCAACGCGAACAAGAAGGTCGACAGACTGCGGCTTGCCGCGTACGCCCAGGGCCTGATCGACGGCGGCACCGACATGAGCAGCACGGACAGCACCAGCGGAACGGCCGGCGAGCCGGCGACGGGAGCAGGAGAGTCACGATGAGCACCGAGAAGCGGATACGCGACTACCCGTTCGACATGGAGGACATCAGCGTGTCCGCGCAGTACGCGCGGCTGCGTGAGGACGAGCCGATGAGCCGCGTGCGCCTGCCCTTCGGGGAGCCCTCCTGGCTGGCCACGCGCTACGACGACGTGAAGCTCGTGATGACCGACCCGCGGTTCAGCCGGGCCATCTCCCAGGGCCTCGACCAGCCGCGGCTGCGCAGCCAGTTGGTCGGTGACGGGATCATGGGCATGGACCCGCCCGACCACACCCGGCTGCGCAAGCTCGTCGGAAAGGCGTTCACCGCACGCCGGATGGAGAAGATGCGCGCCGAGGTGCGCGGACTCGCGTCCCGGATCGTCGACGACATGATCGCGGGCGGGCAGAGCGCCGACATCGTGGAGGATTTCGCACGGCTGCTCCCCGTGACCGTGATCTGCGATCTGCTCGGCGTCCCGTTCGAGGACCGGCACGTCTTCCGCCGCTGGACGGAGGGTGTGACCAACGACGAGACGGCGAAGGCGGACGTCCTCTTCGAGATCGGCGGGGAGCTGGACGACTACATGGCCGGCCTGGTCGCCCAGCGCCGCGAGGAGCCGACCGACGATCTTCTCGGCGCACTGGTCTACGCCCGCGACAACGGGGACAAACTCGACGACACCGAGCTGATCGCCCTCGCGGGCGCGGGGCTGCTCACGGGCGGCGTGGAGACCGTGGCCTCGGCGCTGCCCAGCTTCGTCTACACGCTGCTCACCCGGCCCGAACTGCTCAAGCAGTTGCGTGAGGAGCCGGAGCTGCTTCCCACCGCCGTGGAGGAGCTGCTGCGCTACGTGCCCATCAACACGTCGGCGATGTTCGCCCGGTACGCCCTTGAGGACGTCTGGTTCAGGGACACCCTGGTGCGCACGGGCGACCCCGTCCTGCCCGCGCTGCACGCGGCCAACCGGGACCCCGAGGTCTTCGACGACCCGGAGACCATCGACCTGGCACGCGCCCACAACCCGCACGTCACCTTCGGGCACGGCCCGCACCACTGCATCGGCGCGCAACTCGCCCGTATGGAACTCCAGGAATCGCTCAGGGAGTTGCTGACCCGCCTGCCGGATCTGCGCCTGGCCGACCCGCCCGAGAGCATCCAGTGGAAGTTCGGTGTGATCGTGCGCGGTCCGGCCGAGCTGCGCGTCACCTGGTAGACGTCCTGGACGCCAGGAGCTCCCGGACCGGACCGGTGGGAGCCCCTGGATCAGAACCGGCCCGCCCTCCGCGGCGGTCCTGACACCGACTTCGGCGGTACGTCAGGGCCGGGCGGGAGGGCGGGCCTTCCTGTTCCCCCGGTGCCGGGGGGCGCGGGTGCGGGCGGCGGGGTCTTCCGGCTCCTCCGGTCTCCCGGCTCCTCCGGCCTGCCCGTTCCCCCGGCCTCCCGGCTCCCCCGGCCTGCCCGTCACTCCTCGCCGAGCTCGCCGAGTTCACCGTCGAGGATGCCGAAGAGCTCCTCCGCCGTGGCCGACCCGATCTCCTCCTCGTCCGCCGCCCGCGCCCGGGCCTGGTCCGTCCGCGGCCCCGACCACGCCTCGGTGAGCGCGCGCAGCCGGGTGATCACCGAGGCGTACTGCTCATCGGCGGGGTCTGCCGTACGCAGTGCCTCCTCGATCGCGGCGAGCTCCGCGCCCAGGGGGAGACCGGCATCCGGATCGTCCACCAGCTCCTCGAAGAGCAGGTCGGCGACGGCCTGCGGGGTGGGGTGGTCGAAGACCAGCGTCGCCGGAAGCCGTACGTCCGTCAGTTTGGCCAGCAGGTTGCGCAGTTCGAGCGCGGCCAGCGAGTCGACGCCGAAATCGGTGAAGCCGCGCTTCGGATCGATGTCGCGGGGCCCGTCGTGCCCGAGCACGACCGCGACCTGGGTACGGACGAGGTCGAGCAGGAACGGAGCACGCTCGCGCGGACGCATCGCCGCCAGCCGCTCCTCGAACGGCATCTCCGGTTCGACGGGAGCGGACTCGGCACTGCGTCGCTGCGGAGCGCCGGAGCGGACCAGGCCGCGCAGCACCGCCGGCACATCGCGTCCGCGTTCGCCCACGGCCGCCGTGTCCAGCCGCATCGGCAGGACGACGGGGCTCCCCAGGCCCACCGCCGTGTCGAACAGCGCGAGGCCGTGCGCGGTCGGCAGGGCGCGCATGCCCGACCGGTGCATCCGTTCCAGGTCCGCTTCGCCGAGCGTCCCGGCCATCCCGGCGCGTTCCTCCCAGAGCCCCCAGGCCAAGGACGTCGCGGGCAGTCCGAGACGGTGGCGGTGCGCGGCGAGCGCGTCCAGGAATCCGTTGGCGGCGGCGTAGTTGGCCTGCCCGGCGCCGTCGAACGTGCCGGCCGCCGACGAGAACATCACGAACATCGAGAGGTCGAGCGCCATCTCCTCGGCCAGTTCGTGCAGGTACCACGCGGCGTCCGCCTTGGAACGGAGCACCGCGTCGAACCGCTCCGGCGTCAGCGAGCCGATCAGCCCGTCGTCGAGCACTCCGGCGGTGTGCACGATGCCGGACACCGGATGGTCCGAGAGCAACCGGGCGAGGGCCTCGCGGTCGCCGACGTCACAGGCGACGACCGTCGCGCGGACACCGTGGCCGGAAAGCTCGGCCACGAGCTCCCGCGCGCCGGGGGCCTCGGTCCCGCGACGGCTGACGAGGACCAGCTCGCTCACTCCGTACCGGGCGGCGAGGTGGCGTGCCACAGCGGCGCCGAGACCGCCCGTACCCCCCGTGACCAGAACACTCGCACCAGGCTCCGGCGCCTTCACGACCCCGGCCGCCCGCGTCAGCCTGGCCACCCGGACCTCACGGTCGTGCAAGGCGAATTCCGGCTCGCCGGAACGCAGGCCTTCGGTGAGCAGGTCGGCCCGTATCTCGCCCGGCCCGAGGTGGACGAGGGTGATCCGGTCGGGGTTCTCGGCCTGCGCGGCGCGTACGAGCCCGGTGACGGCCCCGTCGACGGGACCCGAACCCGTGGTCGCGATCACGAGTCTCGCTGCGGCACAACGTTCGGCCGACAGCCAGTCGTTGAGCAGCGCGAGCGTGTCGGCGACGGTCTCGCGCACCGCGGCCGGCGGCTCGTCGGCAGGGACCTGCGGTACGTGGAGAACCGCGTCGGGCATCGGCCCGGCGGAGCCCAGGAGGGCGGCCAGAGCCTCGTACGACACGGCACCGGGCAGAGCGGGGCCCGCGGCACCGAGCACCGCCCAGACGGTGCTGCCGCCCTTCTTCGACTCCGACTCCGCCGCCCCTGACGGCGCTCCCACCGCGGTCCAGTCCAGGGTGAACAGGTCGTCGTGGACCTGGTCGCCCCCGAACTCGTCGGCGAACTCGTCGGCGGACACGGCACGCGGTACGAACGAGTCGACGGTCAGTACGGGCCCGCCTCCCGGGTCCGTCGCGGTGATCGCGTAATCCGCTCCCCCGCCTGCCCGGGTGAGCCGGACCCGCAGCGCGGTGGCTCCCGTCGCGTGCAGGGTGACACCGTGCCAGGCGAACGGCATGGTGACGTCGTCGTTCTCGGCGAACAGCTCCCCACCGTGCAACGCCATGTCCAGCAGTGCGGGGTGCATGCCGAAGCCGCTCGCGTCCGCGTCCTCCGGGAGTGCGACCTCGGCGAAGACCTCGTCGCCCCGCTTCCAGGCACGACGCAGGCCGCGGAAGAGCTCCCCGTAGCCGAAGCCCTGCTCCGTCAGCAGGTCGTACAGAGCGCCGATGTCGACGGTTTCGGCGGCGGCCGGCGGCCATACGTCCTTCTCGGCCACCACGGCGGCGACCGCCGATGCCGGCTCCGACGTCAGGTAGCCGCTCGCGTGGCGCGTCCACCCACGCGTAACCCCGTCGCTCCGCTCCCCGTGCGTACGGGCATGGACGGCCACGGGTCGGCGTCCTGCGGCGTCCGGCCCACCGACCGTCACCTGAAGGGCGAGGGAATCGCGTGCCGCGAGGTGGAGAGGCGCTTCCAGGACGAGTTCGTCCAACCGCGAGCACCTGACCTCGTCGCCCGCTCTGATGGCGAGCTCGACGAACGCGGCGCCCGGAACGATGACGTTGCCGGACATCGTGTGCTCGGCCAGCCAGGGGTGGGTGGCGAGCGACAGCCTTCCGGTCAGCGTCACGCCATCCCCGTCGACGTGATCCAGCACCGCCGCCAGCAACGGATGCCCCGCACCCACCTGACCCGACACCGACACATCACCCGAACCCGAACCACCCGAACCCGGCTCCAACCAATACCGCCGACGCTCAAACGGATACGTCGGCAAATCAACAACCCCACCACCAACACCACCCCGAACACCAAGACCCTCGAACACCGCACCCCAATCAACATCAAACCCCCGCACCCACACCCCACCCAACGCACCCACCACACCCCGCACCTCATCACGCCCCCGCACCACCGACGGCACAAACACCACCTCATCACCCACAACACAACCCGGACCCATCACCGACAACACCGCATCCGGACCCACCTCGACAAACCCCGAAACACCCCGACCCTCCATCACCCGAACCGTCTCCAAAAACCGCACCGGCTCCCGCACATGCGACACCCAGAACTCCGGATCACACACATCACCACCCACCACCAAACCCAACACCGGCTCCCGGAACACCAACCCCTCCACCACACCCCGAAACTCCTCCAACATCGGCTCCATCAACACCGAATGAAACGCATGCGACACCACCAAACGCTTCGATCGACGACCACGCCCCACAAACACCCCCACCACCTCATCCACCACACCCTCCACACCCGACAACACCACCGACGAAGGACCATTCACCGCAGCCAACGACACCCCACCACCCAACAACGGCAACACCTCCTCCTCCGACGCCTCCACCGCCACCATCACCCCACCCGACGCCAACCCCTGCATCAACCGCCCACGCGCCACCACCAAACGACACGCATCCTCCAACGACAAAACCCCAGCAACAAAAGCAGCCACCACCTCACCCACCGAATGACCACCCACACAATCCACCCGCACACCCCACGACACCCACAACCGAAACAACGCCACCTCAAACGCAAACAACCCCACCTGCGCCACACCCGTATCATCCACCGACAAACCAGACCACCAACCAGAACCAGATTCCGGAGCAGAACCCGAATCGGAATCCAGACCCCACATCACCTCACGCACACCCTCACCCACCAAACCCATCACCTCATCAAACGCCTCCGCAAACACCGGAAACGCCTCATACAAACCACGCCCCATCCCCAACCACTGCGACCCCTGACCCGCAAACACAAACCCCAACCCACCACCAGAAGACGGCACCACACCAGAAATGACACCCGAACCCGACGCCGGCTCACCCTCCGACAACGCCACCAAACCCGAACGCAACTCCTCCCACCCCTCACCCACCACCACAGCCCGATGACCCAACCCCGCACGCGTCAACGCCAACCCACGACCAACCTCACCCACCGACACATCCCCCACCACCGCATCCCCCACCGCCACCACACGCCCCGCCAACTCCCCCACCACACCCACAGAACCACCCGACAACACCAACGGCACCACACCAACCGAACCCACACCAGAAACCGGAACCAGCTCCGGCCCCACCTCACCGGACACCTCCACCGGCGCCTGCTCCAAAATCACATGCGCGTTCGTCCCACTGATCCCGAACGACGACACACCCGCCCGACGCACCCGACCCACATCCGGCCACACCCGCCCCTCCACCAACAACTCCACCGCACCCGCAGACCAATCCACCTCACCCGACGGCACATCCACATGCAACGTCCGCGGCAACACCCCCCGCCGCAACGCCTCCACCATCTTGATCACACCAGCCACACCCGCAGCCGCCTGCGCATGACCAATATTCGACTTCACCGACCCCAACCACAAAGGCCGCCCCTCAACACGACCCTGCCCATACGTCGCCAACAACGCCTGAGCCTCAATCGGATCACCCAACCGCGTCCCCGTCCCATGCCCCTCCACCACATCCACATCCCCCACCGACAACCCCCACTCACCAACGCCGCCCGCACCACCCGCTGCTGCGACGGACCATTCGGAGCACTGAACCCATTCGACGCACCATCCTGATTCACCGCAGAACCCCGCACCACCGCCAACACCCGATGACCATTCCGCCGCGCATCCGACAACCGCTCCAACACCAACAACCCCGCACCCTCCGACCACGCAGCACCATCCGCACCCCCACCGAACGACTTACACCGCCCATCCACCGCCAACCCCCGCTGACGACTGAAATCAACAAACATATCCGGCGTCGTCATCACCGTCACACCACCCGCCAACGCCAACGAACACTCACCCGCACGCAACGACTGCGCCGCCCAATGCAACGCCACCAACGACGACGAACACGCCGTGTCCACCGTCACCGCCGGCCCCTCCAACCCCAACGTGTAAGAAATACGACCCGAGACCAGGCTTCCTTCGGTGCTGGTACCGGCGTAATCGTGGTACATCAGGCCGGCGAATACCCCGGTGCTGCTCCCACGCAGGGACGACGGGTCCACACTCGCCCGCTCGAACGCCTCCCACGACAACTCCAGCAGCAAACGCTGCTGCGGATCCATCTCCAACGCCTCACGCGGAGAAATCCCGAAGAACTCCGCATCAAAACCCGCCACATCCGCAAGGAAACCCCCCTCACGCACATACGACTTCCCCGGCACCCCCGGCTCGGGATCATAAATCCCCTCGACATCCCACCCACGATCACGCGGAAAACCACCGATCGCATCCACCCCGTCGTCCACCAACCGCCACAAATCCTCAGGCGACTCCACCCCACCCGGATAACGGCAACTCATCCCCACAATCACCACCGGATCGTCCTCCACACCATCCGCACCGCCCACCGACCCCACAGTGGTGTCCGAGACCGGAGCCGGAGCCGAGGCCGGAACCGGGGAGATCTTCTCCCGGAGGAGAGCGGCGACGGCCTCCGCGTTGGGGTGGTCGAAGACGAGGGTGGCGGGCAGCTTCAGCCCGGTGGCGGAGGTCAGACGGTTCCGGAGGCCGACCGCGGCCAGCGAGTCGAAGCCGAGGTCCTTGAAGGCGCGGCGCGCGTCGACGGCGGCCGCGTCGGCGTGGCCGAGTACGGAGGCGGCGTGTTCGCGTACCAGGTCGGTGAGGTACTGCAGCAGTTCCGGCTCGGGGAGCCCGGCTGTCGCGCCTTCCAGCGCGGACGTGCCGACGCCGGAGCTGTTCGCTGTGACGGTCCGGCGTACGGGCGCGGGTACCAGCCCGCGCAGCAGGGCGGGCAGGTCCGTGCCCTGGGCCCGGAGGGCTGCGGCGTCGAGCCGGATCGGCAGCAGCAGGGCCTCGTCGCTGCGCAGGGCGGCGTCGAAGAGGGCGAGGCCCTGTTCCGCGGTGAGCCCGAGGTCGCCGGAGCGTGCGAGGCGTGCGGTGTCGGCGTCCGTGAGGTGGCTGGTGAGTCCGCTGCGCTGCTGCCAGAAGCCCCAGGCGAGGGAGATGCCGGGACGGCCCTGGGCTCGCCGGTGTGCGGCGAGTGCGTCGAGGAAGGTGTTGGCAGCGGCGTAACCGGCCTGGCCCGCGTTGTCGAGCGTTCCGGCCATGGAGGAGAAGAGCACGAAGGCTGCCAGGTCGCAGTGGGCCGTCAGCTCGTGCAGGTGCCACGCGGCGTCGACCTTCGGGCGGAGCACGGCAGCCGTGCGTTCCGGGGTGAGGGAAGGGATCGTCCCGTCGTCGAGTACGCCCGCCGTGTGGATGACGGCGGTGAGCGGGTGGGCTGCGGGTACCCCGGCGATGAGCCGGGCGACCGCGTCGCGGTCGGCGGCGTCGCAGGCGACGACGGTCACCTGGGCCCCGCTCTCCGTGAGCTCGGTGGTGAGCTCGGCGGCACCCGGTGCTTCCTCGCCACGGCGGCTGGTGAGCAGGAGGTGGCGTACGCCGTGCTCGGCCACCAGGTGGCGGGCGACGAGGGCGCCGAGCACCCCGGTGCCGCCGGTGACGAGTACGGTGCCCTCGGTGTCCAGCTGTCCCCGTACGACCGGGGACGATGCCCCGGCACCGTGGTGCGTGTCCGTTCCCGCGGACCCGACCGGTCCGTTCGACTCCGCCGGTGACACCGCGCGGACGACTCCCGGGGTGGACACCCGGCCTGCGCGTACCGCGAGTTGCTCCTCGCCCGCCTCGATCGCGGCGAGCACGTCCTCGACCGGAAGGGGCTGGTCGTCGATGTCGAGCAGGACGAACCTGCCGGGCTCCTCGCACTGTGCCGCCCGTACGAGGCCCCACACCCCGGCTGCCGTCAGGCCGGTGAGGTCCTCGCCCCGGGTGGTCACCGCGCCGCGGGTCACGACGACGAGCCGTGCGTCCGCGTACGGCTCGTCCGCCAGCCAGTGCTGCACCTCGCGGAGGACATCCTGGACGGCGCTGTGCGCGCTGTCCGCGACCGGCTGCCCGGGGTCGGTGGCGACGGACAGGAACACCGTGGCCGGTGTGTCCGCCTCGGAGCCGGGCTCGGCACCCTCGTAGGCGCCGAGGGCTGCGGCGAGACCGAAGTGGTCCGGACCGGTCAGGGTGCAGCGACGGCCGGCGGCAGCCGGGTTCGGCGAAGGGGAGGAGGAGGTGGCCGTGGCGGAGGCCTCGGAGGCGGCGGCTGTCGCGGAGCCCGGTCGTACGGTCCAGGCGATGCGGTACAGCGAGTGCTGCTCCTCATGGCCGTGCCGGCCTGCTGCCCCTTCCTCCATGACTCGGGTCGTCAGCGACTCGATCGACGCGACCGGTGCTCCGGTCGCGTCGGCCACCTCGATGGCCACGGAGTCCTTCCCCGCGGGCGACAGCCGTACGCGGAGCGTGGTCGCGCCCTGGGCGAACAGGGAGACGCCGTTCCAGGAGAAGGGGAGGGTGATCTCGCCGTCCCGTACGGGGCCGGTGAGTTCGCCGTAGTCGATGGCGTGCAGGGCGGCGTCGAGCAGCGCGGGGTGGATGCCGAAGCGGCTCGCGTCCGTGTCGTCGGGGAGGGTGACCTCGGCGTACACGTCGGTACCGGCCCGCCACACGGCTCGCAGGCCCTGGAAGGTGGGCCCGTAGTCGTAGCCGCGCTCCGCGAGCTGCTCGTAGGCGTCGCGTACGTCGACGGGGCGAGCACCCGGCGGCGGCCACTGCGCGAGGCTGAAGTCGCCGGGCCGGGCGGGCTCGCCGAGGAGACCGGTCGCGTGCTGGGTCCAGGGGGTGTCGGGAAGGCTCCCGACGGGCCGGGAGTAGACGGCGAACGGACGGTGGTGCCCTTCGGCCGGCCCGACCATGATCTGGAGGTCGACGCCTCCGGTGGTGGGGAGGACGAGCGGGGCGGTGAGGGTGAGCTCCTCCACCGCGCCCGATCCCGTCTCGTCGGCGACGCGGATGGCGAGATCCACGAAGCCCGTTCCGGGGAAGAGCACGTGGCCGGTGACGGCGTGCTCGGCGAGCCAGGGGTGGGTCCGCAGGTCGACGCGGCCGGTGAAGGC
This sequence comes from Streptomyces sp. S063, assembly GCF_002832675.1. Taxonomy (NCBI): domain Bacteria; kingdom Bacillati; phylum Actinomycetota; class Actinomycetes; order Kitasatosporales; family Streptomycetaceae; genus Streptomyces; species Streptomyces sp. S063. The sequence continues at coordinate 6,027,819 of NZ_CP021707.1, read as the reverse complement.
GAGCGCACCACCCTCCGCGAGGGTCACCGCGGCGCCGAGCAGCGGGTGTCCGGTGGGGGTGAGGCCCAGGGCGGCGGGATCGGTCGTGTTGCCGGCCGACCCGTCCAGCCAGTAGCGCTGTCGCTGGAAGGCATACGTCGGCAGATCCACCCGCCCCGCACCCACCGGCACAACAGCCCCCCAGTCCACACCCACCCCAGCAGACCAGAGCTCACCCACCGAACGCAGAAAACGATCCAACCCACCATCACCACGACGCAACGACCCCACAACCGCACCCTCAACACCCCCACATCCAACAACTCACTCACACCCGGAACCAGAACAGGATGCGCACTCACCTCAACAAAATCCGTAAACCCCTCACCCACCAACGCCCCCACCGCATCCGCAAACAACACCGGCTCCCGCAAATTCCGATACCAATAACCCCCATCAACCACACCACCACCCACCCAACCCACCAACACCGACGAAAAGAACGGCACCTCAGGCACCCCCGCCACCACCGGCGCCAACACCCGCAACAACTCCTCCTCCACCAACCCCACCTGCACCGAATGCGACGCATAATCCACCGCAACACGCCGCACCCGCACCCCCTCACCCACCAACACACCCTCCAACACACCCAACCCCTCCACATCACCCGACACCACCACCGACGACGGACCATTCACCGCCGCCACCGACACCCCCACCGGCAACCGCCCCACCAACTCACCCACCGACAACCCCACCGACAACATCCCCCCACCACCCGCCAACGACCCCGCAATCACCCGCGACCGCAACACCACCACCCACGCACCATCCTCCAAAGACAACGCACCCGACACCACAGCCGCCGCAATCTCCCCCTGCGAATGCCCCACCACCGCATCCGGCTCCACACCCAACGAACGCCACAACGCCGCCAACGACACCATCACCGCAAACGACACCGGCTGCACCACATCAACCCGCCCCAACAACGACCCACCACCAACCCCACCCAACTCCTCAACCCCCAAACCATCCGCCTCCGCCAACACCTCCCACAACGACCAATCCACCAACGGCTCCAACACCCGCGCACACTCACCCAACCGCTCCGCAAAAACCACACTCTCCCGCGCCAACCGCGCACCCATCCCCACCCACTGCGTCCCCTGACCCGGAAACACAAACGCCAACCGACCACGAGCTGCCGGTGGTTGAGGGGAGGTTGCGGTGCCGTTCGCGAACGCGGCGAGTTCCGCGCGCAGTTCCGCCTCGTCGCTGCCGACGAAAACGGCGCGGTGCGGGAAGTCGGCACGGGTGGCGGCGAGCGAGTACGCGACGTCCGCCGGGCGGCCGGTGATGTGCGACTCGACGTGCGCGAGCAGCCGGGCCGCCTGGTCGCGCAGGGCGTCCTGGCTCTTCGCGGAGAGCGTCCACGCGACAGCGGGCACGGCGGGCAGGGCGACCGTGGCGGCCTGGTCGTCGTCGCGACCGTCCGGGTGCTCGTCCATGGCGTACGGCTCCGAGGGAGCCTGCTCGACGATGAGGTGGGCGTTGGTCCCGCTGACGCCGAAGGACGAGACGCCCGCCCGTCGGGGCCTGCCGTCGGGCGTCTCCCACGGCAGCGACTCGGTGAGCAGTTCCACGGCGCCCGCCGACCAGTCCACCTGGTCCGAGGGTGCGTCGACGTGCAGGGTCTTCGGCAGCACACCGTGCCGCATCGCCTGGACCATCTTGATCACACCCGCGACACCGGCCGCCGCCTGCGTGTGACCGATGTTCGACTTGAGCGACCCCAGCCGCAGTACCTCGGCGTCTTCCCGGCCCTGTCCGTAGGTCGCGAGCAGCGCGTGCGCCTCGATCGGGTCGCCGAGCGTCGTGCCCGTACCGTGCGCCTCGACCGCGTCGACCTCGGCGGCCGACAGCCCGGCATCCGCCAGCGCGTCCCTGATGACCTGCTGCTGCGCGATACCGCTGGGGGCGGTGAGACCGTTGGAGGCACCGTCCTGGTTGACGGCGGAGCCGCGCAGTACGGCCAGCACCTGGTGGCCGTTGCGCCGGGCGTCGGAGAGACGTTCCAGGACGATCAGGCCGACGCCTTCGGAGAACTGCGTGCCGTCGGCGGCTGCCGCGAACGCCTTGCACTTGCCGTCGGGGGCCAGCGCGCGCTGCCGGCTGAACGCGGTGTACGTACCGGGCCTGCTGAGTACCGCCGCGCCGCCCGCCAGCGCCAGCGAGCACTCGCCGGAGCGGAGTGACCGCACCGCGAGGTGGAGGGCCACCAGCGAGCTGGAACAGGCGGTGTCCACCGCGAAGGCCGGACCGTTGAGGCCGTAGTTGTACGACAGCCGGCCCGCCGCGACGCTGAGCGCGTTGCCGGTCACGAGGTATCCGTCGACGCCTGCGGCGGCTTCGTCCAGACGCGGCCCGTACTCCTGCTGCTCGGCGCCGACGAACACACCCGTCCTGCCACCGTGCAGCGTGGCCGGGTCGATGCCCGCGCGCTCGAACGCCTCCCAGGACACCTCCAGCAGCAGCCGCTGCTGCGGGTCCATGGCGAGCGCCTCACGCGGCGAGATCCCGAAGAAGTCCGCGTCGAACTCGGTGGCGGCCTCGATGAACCCGGCCTCCCGCGCGTACGTCGTGCCGGGCTTGCTGGTGTCGGGGTCGAAGAGCCTGTTGAGGTCCCAGCCCCGGTCCTCCGGGAAACCCGAGATCGTGTGACGGCCCTCGCTGACCAGCTCCCACAGTTCCTCGGGCGAGGTCACGCCGCCCGGGAAGCGGCATCCGATGCCGACGACCGCGACGGGATCGTCCGAGTCCGCCCCGGCCCGCGGTCCGGCCGCCTCCGGTATGCCGACGGCGTCGATGCCGAGGAGTTCGGCACCGAGGTGGCGGGCGATGGCCTCCGGGGTGGGGTGGTCGAAGAGGATCCGCGCGGGGAGTTCCCTTCCGGTCGCCGCCGACAGCGAGGTGACCAGTCCGACGAGCGCGACGGAGTCGAGGCCGAGGTCGCGGAAGGCCCGGCCCGGGTCGAGCGCCGCGGGTGCGGCGTCGGGGCGCGCCGCGCGCAGCACCTCCACGGCGTGGTCGAGCACGAGCCGACGCAGCGTGTCGAGCGCCTCGGTCGGCGGAACGTCGGCCAGCCGCCGCACGAGATCCGGCTGCTCGGCCGGCTCGGGCTGCTCGGTCCGGTCGGTCCGGTCGGTCCGGTCGGTCCGGTCGGTCCGGTCGGTCCGGTCAGACTGCTCGGTCCGCTCAGGCTGCTCGGGAAGGCCGCTCTCCAGCTCGTTCATCAACGCATCCCGTTCTGTGAAGTCCATGTCGCCCATACCGCTCAGTCCCCCAACTCGCCGTCGAGCACCGCGAACAACTCGTCGTCGGTCGCCGCTTCGTAATCCAGCTGTCCGTCCCGCGCGGCATCGCCTTCGCGCTCCCGCCAGTTGCGCAGAAGGACCTCGAGCCGGGCGGTGACGGCCGCGGGGTCGGCCTCGGTCCTGGCCAGCGCCTCCGCCAGCCGGTCGACCTCGGCCAGCGCCTCGGTCGTCGGATCGGCGGCGCGGCCGACGAGCAGTCCGCCGAGATGGTCGACGATCTCGGTGATCGTCGGGTAGTCGAAGACCAGCGTCGCGGGCAGCGCGAGTCCGGTCACCGCGCCGAGCCCGTTGCGCAGCTCCACGGCGGCCAGTGAGTCGAACCCCATGTCGCGCAGGGCTCGCCCGCCGTCGAAGGTCTGCGACTCCCCGTGGCCGAGCACTGCCGCGACGTGCCGGGACACGAGATCGAACAGGAACGCGTCCTGGTCATCGGGTTTCATCCCGGCCAGACGCGCCGCGATGCCCGCCTCGGCCGACGTGCCGCCCCCCGTGGCCGTGCGGACGGTCGCCCGGGCCGGTACGAGGGAGTGCAGCAGCGTGGGCAGTTCGTCGCCGCGCGCGCGGAGTGCCGCGGTGTCGAACCGGATCGGCAGCAGCGAGGCGTCGGGCGCGTTCAGCGCGGCGTCGAACAGGGCGAGCGCCTCGTCCGTACCCATCGCCGGCATGCCCAGGCGCCGCATCCGCTGCCGGCCCATCTCATCGAGGCCCCCCGCCATGCCCGAGCCCTCGTCCCACAGACCCCAGGCCAGCGACAGGGCCGGGAGGCCGTTCGTCCGCCGGTGCGCGGCGAGCTCGTCCAGGAAGACGTTGGCCGTCGCGTAGTTGCTCTGGCCGGCGCCGAGGAGGATCCCCGCCGAGGAAGAGAAGAGCACGAAAGCGGCGAGGCCGTGACCGGCCGTGAGTTCGTGGAGGTTCCAGGCGGCGTCGACCTTGGGACGCAGGACCGCGGCGACACGTTCGGGTGTGAGCGACGTGAGTACCGCGTTGTCGACGACCCCGGCCGCATGCACCACGGAACGTACGGGGTGCCGCTGCAGCACCTCGGCAAGCTCCGCCCGGTCTGCCGCGTCGCACGCCACGATGGCTGCGGTGGCGCCGAGTTGCGCGAGTTCCTCCTGGATTCGTCCCGCCTCCGGGGCCTGCGGTCCCCTGCGGCTGAGGAGGACGAACTCGCGTATCCCGTGCCGTACGGCGAGATGGCGCGCGACGAGTGCGCCGAGGCCGCCCGTACCTCCCGTGATCAGCACGGGACCCACGAAGGCGGACTCTCCCGACGGATCGAGGTCCGTGATCCGGGTCAGTCGCGGTACCTGTATCTCCCCGTCGGCGATGGTCAGTTCCGGCTCCCCGGTGGCGACGGCGTCGGCGAGCAGCCCGGCGTTCACCAAACCCCCCGTCGTACGGACGAGAGTGATCCGCCCCGGGTGTTCCGCCTGCGCGGCCCGTACGAGACCGGCCAGCGGGGCCTGGGTCAGGTGCTCGCCGACGGTGAGCACGAGGTGTGCATCGGCGAACCTCGGCTCCTCCAGCCATCCGGCCAGCAGCGCCAGCAGATCGCAGGTCGCCGTACGCACCGCTTCGGGCACGGTGCCCTCGATCGCGGGGCAGTCGTAGGTGACGAACCGCGGAACGGGGTCCGGGACGACGCCCGGTTCGGCGTACACCTGCTGGCCCAGGTCGTGCACGTCCGCGCCCAGCACGGCCCAGTCGTCGGCCTTCCCGGCGCCGCCGATGGTGCCGGTGCCGCCAACGGCTCCGGGCAGGGCGGTCTGCGTGACCCTGTACAAGGAGCGCGGGGCGACGGCCAGTTGCTGGGCGGACACCGGCCGCGCCACGAGACCGGCCACGCTCACCACCGGCTTCCCCGCCTGGTCGGCCACGGTCATCGCGGTGGTGTCGGGGCCTGCTGGCGCGATCCGTACACGTACGTGCGACACGCCCTCGGCCTGCAACGCGACCCCGGTCCAGGCGAACGGAATCATCGGGCTGCCCTCCGGATCGCCCAGCAGCAACGCGTGCCAGCAGGCATCGAGGAGCGCGGGGTGAATGCCGAAGGTCCGGCCGTCCGACTCCGCGGTCTGCGCTGTCTGCTCGGGCAGGGCGACCTCGGCGTATGTCTCCGCGCCACGCCGCCAGGCGGCCAGCAGCCCCTGGAAGGCGGTCCCGTACGCATAGCCGCGGTCGGCCAACTCGTCGTAGGCACCGGCGACATCGAGCTGCTCGGCACCGGCCGGAGGCCAGACCTCCAGATGGGCGGCGCCATCGATGGTGCCGTCGGGAGCTTCTGACGATTCCGGGGCTTGCGGGGCTTCCGCTGTGAGGTAGCCGGTCGCGTGGCGCAGCCACTCGCCCTCGCCGTCCCGGGAGTGCACCCGGACCGGCCGGCGTCCGTTCCCTTCGGCCTCACCCACATCGACCCGTATGTCGACGGCGTCCCGCTCGGGTACGGCGAGGGGAGCTTCCAGCATGAGTTCGTCGATGGTGGGGGTGCCGGTCTCCTGACCCGCACGCAGAACCATCTCCACCAACGCCGTCCCCGGCACCAACACCGCCCCGTGCACCGCATGATCCGCCAGCCAGGGGTGGGTGGCGAGCGACAGCCTTCCGGTCAGCGTCACGCCATCCCCGTCGACGTGATCCAGCACCGCCGCCAGCAACGGATGCCCCGCACCCACCTGACCCGACACCGACACATCACCCGAACCCGAACCACCCGAACCACCCGAACCCGGCTCCAACCAATACCGCCGACGCTCAAACGGATACGTCGGCAAATCAACAACCCCACCACCAACACCACCCCGAACACCAAGACCCTCGAACACCGCACCCCAATCAACATCAAACCCCCGCACCCACACCCCACCCAACGCACCCACCACACCACGCACCTCATCACGCCCCCGCACCACCGACGGCACAAACACCACCTCATCACCCACAACACAACCCGGACCCATCACCGACAACACCGCATCCGGACCCACCTCGACAAACCCCGAAACACCCCGACCCTCCATCACCCGAACCGTCTCCAAAAACCTCACCGGCTCCCGCACATGCGACACCCAGAACTCCGGATCACACACATCACCACCCACCACCAAACCCAACACCGGCTCCCGAAACACCAACCCCTCCACCACACCCCGAAACTCCTCCAACATCGGCTCCATCAACACCGAATGAAACGCATGCGACACCACCAAACGCTTCGACCGACGACCACGCCCCACAAACACCCCCACCACCTCCTCCACCACACCCTCCACACCCGACAACACCACCGACGAAGGACCATTCACCGCAGCCAACGACACCCCACCACCCAACAACGGCAACACCTCCTCCTCCGACGCCTCCACCGCCACCATCACCCCACCCAACGCCAACCCCTGCATCAACCGCCCACGCGCCACCACCAAACGACACGCATCCTCCAACGACAAAACCCCAGCAACAAAAGCAGCCACCACCTCACCCACCGAATGACCACCCACACAATCCACCCGCACACCCCACGACACCCACAACCGAAACAACGCCACCTCAAACGCAAACAACCCCACCTGCGCCACACCCGTATCATCCACCGACAAACCAGACCACCAACCAGAACCCGAACCAGAACCAGAACCCGAACCAGAACCCGAATCCACACCCGAATCTGAACCAGAACCCGAATCCGAATCGGAATCCAGACCCCACATCACCTCACGCACACCCTCACCCACCAAACCCATCACCTCATCAAACGCCTCCGCAAACACCGGAAACGCCTCATACAAACCACGCCCCATCCCCAACCACTGCGACCCCTGACCCGCAAACACAAACCCCAACCCACCACCAGAAGACGCAACACCACGCACCACACCCGAACCCGACGCCGGCTCACCCTCCGACAACGCCACCAGACCCGAACGCAACTCCTCCCACCCCTCACCCACCACCACAGCCCGATGACCCAACCCCGCACGCGTCAACGCCAACCCACGACCAACCTCACCCACCGACACATCCCCCACCACCGCATCCCCCACCGCCACCACACGCCCCGCCAACTCCCCCACCACACCCACAGAACCACCCGACAACACCAACGGCACCACACCAACCCCGGACGCCCCCTCACCCCGAGAAGCCTCCACAGACACCTCACCGGACACCTCCACCGGCGCCTGCTCCAAAATCACATGCGCGTTCGTCCCACTGATCCCGAACGACGACACACCCGCCCGACGCACCCGACCCACATCCGGCCACACCCGCCCCTCCACCAACAACTCCACCGCACCCGCAGACCAATCCACCTCACCCGACGGCACATCCACATGCAACGTCCGCGGCAACACCCCCCGCCGCAACGCCTCCACCATCTTGATCACACCAGCCACACCCGCAGCCGCCTGCGCATGACCAATATTCGACTTCACCGACCCCAACCACAAAGGCCGCCCCTCAACACGACCCTGCCCATACGTCGCCAACAACGCCTGAGCCTCAATCGGATCACCCAACCGCGTCCCCGTCCCATGCCCCTCCACCACATCCACATCCCCCACCGACAACCCCCCACTCACCAACGCCGCCCGCACCACCCGCTGCTGCGACGGACCATTCGGAGCCGTGAGTCCGTTGGACGCGCCGTCCTGGTTCACCGCGGAACCCCGCATCACCGCCAGCACCCGGTGACCGTTTCGCCGGGCGTCCGACAACCGCTCCAACACCACCAGGCCCACGCCCTCCGACCAGCCCGTACCGTCGGCCCCTTCCGCGAACGCCTTGCAGCGGCCGTCGGAAGCCAGCCCGTTCTGTCGGGCGAACTCGACAAAGGTCCCCGGGGTGGTCATCACGGTCACGCCGCCTGCCAGCGCCAGCGAGCACTCGCCCGCGCGCAGCGACTGCGCCGCCCAGTGCATCGCCACCAGCGATGACGAGCAGGCCGTGTCCACCGTGATCGCCGGTCCCTCCAGGCCGAACGTGTAGGCGACGCGGCCGGTCGCCACGCTGTTCAGGGTGCCGTTCCCGAAGTAGCCGAGCAGTTCGTCGGGGACGGAGGTCAGCGTGCTCCCGTAATCCCGGTACATGACGCCGGCGAAGATGCCCGTGTCGCTGCCGCGCAGCGAGTGGGGGTCGATGCCCGCGCGCTCGAACGCCTCCCAGGAAGCCTCCAGCAGCAGCCGCTGCTGCGGGTCCATGGCGAGGGCCTCACGCGGTGAGATCCCGAAGAAGTCGGCGTCGAAGTCGGCGGCGCCTTCGAGGAATCCGCCCTGGTTCGTGTAGGACTGCCCGGGCGCCGAACCGTCGAGTGCCTCCAGGTCCCAGCCCCGGTCCGTCGGGAAGCCGGACATTCCGTCGATGCCCTCGGCGACCATGTGCCACAGGTCCTCGGGCGATTCGACACCGCCCGGGTAGCGGCAGCTCATGCCGACGATCACCACAGGGTCGTCGGCATCCACGGCGTGCAGGGGGCCTGCGGCGTCCGCAGCGTCCTCCTGGACCTCGTCGAGTGCTTCGGCGAGCAGGAAGCCGGCGAAAGCGCTCGGTGTCGGGTAGTCGAAGACGATCGTGGAGGGCAGTTTCAGACCTGTCGCCGCGGCCACCTTGTTCCGGAACTCCACCGCGGTCAGTGAATCGAATCCGAAGTCCGTGAAGGCACGACGCGGCTCGATGTCCTGCGCTCCGGCATGTCCCAGCACGTGGGCGATCTGCGTTCGGACGAGGTCCAGGACGTACGGCTCCCGCTCGCTTTCCGCCAGCCCGACGAGCTTCGTACGGAACGGTGTGGTGTTCCGGTCCGCCTCTGCCCGCACCCGCGATTTCGGCCGCCGGACCAGGTCGGTCAGGACGACGGGGAGCTCCTCCTCACGCGTCCTGAGCACCGAGGTGTCGAGACGTACGGGGGCCACATTGGGCTCGCCCGTGGCGATGGCGGTGTCGAGGAGTTCCAGGGCCTCGTCCGTCGGCAGGGAAGCGATTCCGGTCCGGTGGACGCGGGCGAGGTCCGCCGCCTCCAGCCGCGTACCCATTCCGTCCTCGGACCAGAATCCCCAGGCCAACGACTGTGCGGGCAGCCCGCGGGCACGACGGTGTGCCGCCAGGGCGTCGAGGAACACGTTGGCCGCCGCGTAGTTGCCCTGGGCCGTCGCGTCGATGGCGCTGGTGGCGGACGAGAACAGGATGAAGGTGTCCAGGTCGCCGCCCAGCTCGTGGAGGTGCCACGCGGCATCGGCCTTGGGCCGGAACACCGCGTCGAGCCGGTCCGGGGTCATCGACTCGACGAGCCCGTCGGCGAGCACTCCGGCGGCGTGGACGACGCCCCGCACCGGGTGGTCGGCGAAGAGCGCGGCAACGGCATTACGGTCCGACACGTCCGCGGCGACGGCGGTCACCCGGGCACCCAGAGCTGTCAGCTCGGCGCACAGGGCTTCGGCCCCCGGGGCCTCGGGGCCCCGGCGGCTGACGAGCACGAGTTCGCCGACCCCGTGCTGCCCGGCCAGGTGACGGGCCACAGCCGCGCCGAGGCCACCGGTCCCGCCAGTGATGAGTACGGAGTCGGGGAAGCCGGCACGGAGCCCGGTCTCGCTCGCCCCCGCGCCGCCCGTACCGGGCCCGTCGGCCCGGACCGTTGCCGCTCGGCGCCAGCGGGGCACGAAGAGTGCTCCGTCCCGGATCATGATCTCCGGTTCCCCGGCGCCGAGCGCTGTGCTCAGAGCCGTGTCCGGGACCGCGTCGCCGGCCTCGCGTGTGCCGGACGGTACGGGCGCCTCGTCCGCGTCCGGGTTCTCCCGGGTCTCCTGGACGTCGAGGAGGAGGAACCTGCCCGGGTGTTCGGCCTGCGCCGCCCGGACGAGTCCCCATACGGGTGCCTGTGCCAGATCCGGGTCGTCCGTCGCCGGGGCGGCATGCCGCGTCAGCAGCGCGAGCCGGGACGTGGTGAACCGGTCGTCCGCCAGCCAGGCGGTGAGGGCGCCGAGCACCTGAGCGGTGGTCGTACGGGCCCTGTCCGCCGCAGTCGTTACGTCGTCACTGTCGGCGTTCCCCGTGCCCGGTCCGCCGACGCGCAGGACCACCACGTCCGGCACCTCCGCACCGAGGTCCGCCAGGTCGTCGACGATCGCCGACGTCCCCGCGTACCGTGCCGCGCCCGGGTGTTCCTTCCACTCCGGAACGTAGAGCGATTCGTCGGCGGTCGCGATCTGTTCGGCGGCCAGGGCGCGCGTCACCAGGCTCTCGACCGTGACGACGGCCGAGCCGTCGGGGTCGGTGGCCGACAGCGCCATCTCGTTGTCGCCGCTCCGCTTCATCCGGACCCGCAGCTCCAGGGCGCCCGCCGAGTGGACGGTGACCCCTCGCCACACGAACGGCAGCCCCGCGCCTCCATTGCCTTCCGTACTCTGCGGACGGTCCGCGTCCAGGTAGGCACCGGCATGCAGCGCCGCATCGAACAGGGCCGGGTGGAGGGCGAACCCCTCGGTCGAGGTGTTCTCGGGGAGCGTCACCTCGGCGAACACCTCGCCGCCCCGCTGCCAGGCCCGACGCAGCCCTTGGAAGAGCGGGCCGTAGTCGACCCCGGCCTGCGCCAGCCGCGCGTACGCGGTGTCGGCGTCCATCTCCCCGGCCCCGGCGGGCGGCCAGTGGCTGTCAGCCGGGGCAGACACGGGCTGCTGCTCGGTGAGCGTTCCGCCGGCGTGCTCGATCCACGGCCCGTCGGACGCCTGCCCATGCACCGTGACGGTCCTCAGTCCGTCGCCGTCGCGCGGGCCCACGGTCACTCGAAGCCGTACGCCACCGTCCGGAGGCACGATGATCGGCGCCTGCAGGGTGAGTTCGTCGATGGTGGGGGTGCCGGTCTCCTGACCCGCACGCAGAACCATCTCCACCAACGCCGTCCCCGGCACCAACACCGCCCCGTGCACCGCATGATCCGCCAGCCAGGGATGCGTCGCGAGCGACAGCCTTCCGGTCAGCGTCACCCCATCCCCATCGACGTGATCCAGCACCGCCGCCAACAACGGATGCCCCGCACCCACCTGCCCCGACACCGACACATCACCCGAACCCGAACCACCCGAACCCGGCTCCAACCAATACCGCCGACGCTCAAACGGATACGTCGGCAAATCAACAACCCCACCACCAACACCACCCCGAACACCAAGACCCTCGAACACCGCACCCCAATCAACATCAAACCCCCGCACCCACACCCCACCCAACGCACCCACCACACCACGCACCTCATCACGCCCCCGCACCACCGACGGCACAAACACCACCTCATCACCCACAACACAACCCGGACCCATCACCGACAACACCGCATCCGGACCCACCTCGACAAACCCCGAAACACCCCGACCCTCCATCACCCGAACCGTCTCCAAAAACCTCACCGGCTCCCGCACATGCGACACCCAGAACTCCGGATCACACACATCACCACCCACCACCAAACCCAACACCGGCTCCCGAAACACCAACCCCTCCACCACACCCCGAAACTCCTCCAACATCGGCTCCATCAACACCGAATGAAACGCATGCGACACCACCAAACGCTTCGACCGACGACCACGCCCCACAAACACCCCCACCACCTCCTCCACCACACCCTCCACACCCGACAACACCACCGACGAAGGACCATTCACCGCAGCCAACGACACCCCACCACCCAACAACGGCAACACCTCCTCCTCCGACGCCTCCACCGCCACCATCACCCCACCCAACGCCAACCCCTGCATCAACCGCCCACGCGCCACCACCAAACGACACGCATCCTCCAACGACAAAACCCCAGCAACAAAAGCAGCCACCACCTCACCCACCGAATGACCACCCACACAATCCACCCGCACACCCCACGACACCCACAACCGAAACAACGCCACCTCAAACGCAAACAACCCCACCTGCGCCACACCCGTATCATCCACCGACAAACCAGACCACCAACCAGAACCCGAACCAGAACCAGAACCCGAACCAGAACCCGAATCCACACCCGAATCTGAACCAGAACCCGAATCCGAATCGGAATCCAGACCCCACATCACCTCACGCACACCCTCACCCACCAAACCCATCACCTCATCAAACGCCTCCGCAAACACCGGAAACGCCTCATACAAACCACGCCCCATCCCCAACCACTGCGACCCCTGACCCGCAAACACAAACCCCAACCCACCACCAGAAGACGCAACACCACGCACCACACCCGAACCCGACGCCGGCTCACCCTCCGACAACGCCACCAGACCCGAACGCAACTCCTCCCACCCCTCACCCACCACCACAGCCCGATGACCCAACCCCGCACGCGTCAACGCCAACCCACGACCAACCTCACCCACCGACACATCCCCCACCACCGCATCCCCCACCGCCACCACACGCCCCGCCAACTCCCCCACCACACCCACAGAACCACCCGACAACACCAACGGCACCACACCAACCGATGCCTCACCCGACACCGGAACCAGCTCACCCAGCACTTCCGCAGGCGCCTGCTCCAAAATCACATGCGCGTTCGTCCCACTGATCCCGAACGACGACACACCCGCCCGACGCACCCGACCCACATCCGGCCACACCCGCCCCTCCACCAACAACTCCACCGCACCCGCAGACCAATCCACCTCACCCGACGGCACATCCACATGCAACGTCCGCGGCAACACCCCCCGCCGCAACGCCTCCACCATCTTGATCACACCAGCCACACCCGCAGCCGCCTGCGCATGACCAATATTCGACTTCACCGACCCCAACCACAAAGGCCGCCCCTCAACACGACCCTGCCCATACGTCGCCAACAACGCCTGAGCCTCAATCGGATCACCCAACCGCGTCCCCGTCCCATGCCCCTCCACCACATCCACATCCCCCACCGACAACCCCCCACTCACCAACGCCGCCCGCACCACCCGCTGCTGCGACGGACCATTCGGAGCACTGAACCCATTCGACGCACCATCCTGATTCACCGCAGAACCCCGCACCACCGCCAACACCCGATGACCATTCCGCCGCGCATCCGACAACCGCTCCAACACCAACAACCCCGCACCCTCCGACCACGCAGCACCATCCGCACCCCCACCGAACGACTTACACCGCCCATCCACCGCCAACCCCCGCTGACGACTGAAATCAACAAACATATCCGGCGTCGTCATCACCGTCACACCACCCGCCAACGCCAACGAACACTCACCCGCACGCAACGACTGCGCCGCCCAATGCAACGCCACCAACGACGACGAACACGCCGTGTCCACCGTCACCGCCGGCCCCTCCAACCCCAACGTGTAAGAAATACGACCCGAAACCAGACTGCCGCCACTCGAACTGGCCGCGTAGTCGTGATGCATCAGGCCGGCGAATACACCGGTGTCACTGCCGCGCAAGGACGAGGGGTCCACACCCGCCCGCTCGAACGCCTCCCACGACAACTCCAGCAGCAAACGCTGCTGCGGATCCATCTCCAACGCCTCACGCGGAGAAATCCCGAAGAACTCCGCATCAAAACCCGCCACATCCGCAAGGAAACCCCCCTCACGCACATACGACTTCCCCGGCACCCCCGGCTCGGGATCATAAATCCCCTCGACATCCCACCCACGATCACGCGGAAAGCCACCGATCGCATCCACCCCGTCATCCACCAACCGCCACAAATCCTCAGGCGACTCCACCCCACCCGGATAACGGCAACTCATCCCCACAATCACCACCGGATCGTCCTCCACACCACCCGCACCGCCCACCGCGTCCACGGCACCCACCGCGACGTCCGCGACGGCGGAAGAGGCACTCTTGCCGAGCAGTTCGTCGTTCAGGTGGCCGGCGAGGATCTCGGGGGTCGGGTAGTCGAAGACGAGAGTCGCGGAAAGCCGCAGCCCTGTGGCGGAGTTGAGGCGGTTCCGCAGTTCGACCGCGGTCAGGGAGTCGAAGCCGAACTCGCGGAACGCGCGGTTCGCCTCGACCGCGTCCGCGCTGTCGTGGCCGAGTACGGAGGCTGCCTGCGCGCGGACCATCGTGAGCAGTCGTTCCGCGCGTTCCGACGGGGACAGTGCGGTGAGCTCGCCCCGCAGAGAGCCGTCCGCGACCGTGTCGGGCGTGACGACGGTGACGGTGGCGCCGCGGCGGCGGGCCGGCACGAGACCCTGGAAGATCTCGGCCAGTTCCGCACCCTGGGCGCGCAGGCCCGCCATGTCCATCCGTACCGGGGCGACCACCGGATCGCCCTGGGCGAGCGCCGCGTCGAAGAGCCGCAGCCCCTCTTCCGTGGACAGCGGAGCGATGCCACTGCTGCTGATACGAGCTCGGTCGGCGTCATCGAGGTGACCCGTCATCCCGCTGGCCTGGGCCCAGAAGCCCCAGGCCAGCGACTGCCCGGGCAGCCCGCGTGCTCTGCGGTACGCGGCGAGCGCGTCGAGGTGGGCGTTGGCCGCACCGTAGTTGGCCTGTCCCTGGCTGCCCGTGATGCCGGCGATGGACGAGAACAGCACGAAGTGGTGGAGGTCCATCTCCCGGGTCAACTCGTGCAGGTGCCAGGCCGCTTCGGACTTCGGGCGCAGCACCGCGTCGATCTGTTCCGGGGTGAGGGTCCCGGTCGTTCCGTCGGCGAGTACGCCCGCCGCGTGGATGACGGCGCGCACGGGGTGCTCGGCGGGAACGGCGGCCAGGGCGTGTTCGAGGGCGGTTCGGTCGGCCACGTCGCAGGCCACCGTCGTCACGGTCGCGCCCGCCACTTCGAGGCCGTCGATCCCGGTGCCGCTCCGGCTGAGGAGCAGCAGGTGGCGGACACCGTGGTGCTCGACGAGGTGATGGGCGAGGGCGCCCGCGAGGGTCCCGCTCGCACCGGTGATCACTACCGTGCCGTCGGCGTCCCATGCCGCCTCGCGCGGTGCGTCGCCGGCCACCGGTTCGGTTCTGCGGGCGAGCCGGGGCACCTGCGCCGTTCCCGCTCGCAGGGCCACTTCGGGGTGGCCGAGCGTGGTGACGTACGGGAGGAGGCGGGCGGAGTCTACGTGTCCGTCGAGGTCGACGAGCAGGAAGCTGCCGGGGTTCTCCAGCTGTGCGGTGCGGACGAGTCCGCGCACGGCTGCCGCCGCCAGCCCGGCTCCGTCGGCGGCACCGCCGGCAGCGCCGTCGGTGGCGCCGTCGGTGGCGTCGTGGGTGAGCACCACAAGGGTGGCGTCGGCGAAGCGGTCGGCGGAGAGCCAGGCCTGCAACGTGTGCAGGGTGTGCCCGGTCGCCCTGCGTACGGCCTCGGGGTCGCTGCCCGTGCCGCTGAGGAGGACGACGACATCGGCCTCGGCGATGTCGTCGAGGGAAGTGGCCGTGACGGCGGCCGGGAGCGTCCGTGCCCAAGACTCCGGGGCGTTCCCGTCCTGCGACAGGACCACCCAGCGCGGGGCGGCCTGCCCGGCGTCGGACGCCGACGCGTCGACGAGGGACGGGGCGGGGACGGGCTCCCAGTCCACTCCGTACAGTGCGCCCTCCGGGGCGGTCCGGGCCGCCTCGGCGAGCTGTTCGGCGGTCACGGGGCGCACGGCGAGCGACCCGACGGACGCGACGGGGCTGCCGGTGGTGTCGGCCAGGTCCAGGGCGACGGTGCCGTGCGCGCCGGGCCTGACCCGTACGCGGAGGGCGGTGGCCCCGGTAGCCGTCAGCTCGACGTGCTCCCAGGCGAACGGCAGCTCGACCCGGGCGTGCGGCGCGTCCACCCCTATCGCGTGCAGTGCGGCGTCGAGCAGTGCGGGGTGGATGCCGAAGCGGTCGGCGTGGTCCCGGGCTTCTTCCGCGAGTTCGACCTCGGCGTACACCTCGGGGCCGAGTCGCCATGCGGCGCGGAGCCCCTGGAACGCCGGTCCGTAGAGGAGCCCTGTCGCGGCGAGCCGTTCGTAGACCCCGTCGAGACCGATGGGTTCGGCGCCGGGCGGCGGCCACGAGGCGAGGTCGAAGCCGGGGTGGGAACGCGTGGCGCTGAGGGTTCCGGTGGCATGCCGGGTCCAAGGGGTGCCCGCGGGGGCGCCCTCGGGGCGTGAGTAGATCGCGCACCGGCGGCGTCCGTCGGCCGGTGCGGCTCCGGTGGTGCTGTCGCCGGTCCCCTCCGGTGCCGCATCACCCGTGGTGTCCGGGCCGCCTTCGACGACCACCTGGATCTCGACCGTGCCGTGCTCGGGCAGGACGAGGGGGGTGGCGAGGGTGAGTTCTTCGAGGTGGGAGTGGCCGGTCTGGTCGCCGGCCCGGATCGCCATCTCGACGAATCCGGTTCCGGGGAAGATCGTCCGTCCTTCGACGCTGTGATCGCCGAGCCAGGCGCTCCTGTCCAGGCCGATGCGTCCGGAGAAGGTCACTCCCCCGCCGGAGGCGTGCTCGACGGCCGCGCCGAGCAGGGGGTGCCCGGTCGTGATCAGTCCGGCAGCGGATACGTCGCCCGCGCCGTCGAATGCCTCGGCGCTGTCCAGCCAGTAGCGCTGT
This sequence comes from Streptomyces sp. S063, assembly GCF_002832675.1. Classification (NCBI taxonomy): domain Bacteria; kingdom Bacillati; phylum Actinomycetota; class Actinomycetes; order Kitasatosporales; family Streptomycetaceae; genus Streptomyces; species Streptomyces sp. S063. The sequence goes on along the minus strand of NZ_CP021707.1, from coordinate 6,010,954 downwards.
CGCTGGAAGGCATACGTCGGCAGATCCACCCGCCCCGCACCCACCGGCACAACAGCCCCCCAGTCCACACCCACCCCAGCAGACCAGAGCTCACCCACCGAACGCAGAAAACGATCCAACCCACCATCACCACGACGCAACGACCCCACAACCGCACCCTCAACACCCCCCACATCCAACAACTCACTCACACCCGGAACCAGAACAGGATGCGCACTCACCTCAACAAAATCCGTAAACCCCTCACCCACCAACGCCCCCACCGCATCCGCAAACAACACCGGCTCCCGCAAATTCCGATACCAATAACCCCCATCAACCACACCACCACCCACCCAACCCACCAACACCGACGAAAAGAACGGCACCTCAGGCACCCCCGCCACCACCGGCGCCAACACCCGCAACAACTCCTCCTCCACCAACCCCACCTGCACCGAATGCGACGCATAATCCACCGCAACACGCCGCACCCGCACCCCCTCACCCACCAACACACCCTCCAACACACCCAACCCCTCCACATCACCCGACACCACCACCGACGACGGACCATTCACCGCCGCCACCGACACCCCCACCGGCAACCGCCCCACCAACTCACCCACCGACAACCCCACCGACAACATCCCCCCACCACCCGCCAACGACCCCGCAATCACCCGCGACCGCAACACCACCACCCACGCACCATCCTCCAAAGACAACGCACCCGACACCACAGCCGCCGCAATCTCCCCCTGCGAATGCCCCACCACCGCATCCGGCTCCACACCCAACGAACGCCACAACGCCGCCAACGACACCATCACCGCAAACGACACCGGCTGCACCACATCAACCCGCCCCAACAACGACCCACCACCAACCCCACCCAACTCCTCAACCCCCAAACCATCCGCCTCCGCCAACACCTCCCACAACGACCAATCCACCAACGGCTCCAACACCCGCGCACACTCACCCAACCGCTCCGCAAAAACCACACTCTCCCGCGCCAACCGCGCACCCATCCCCACCCACTGCGTCCCCTGACCCGGAAACACAAACGCCAACCGACCACCGGAGGTCGACGCGTTCCGGGTCGGCGACTCGCCGGCGGCGAGCAGGGCCAGCCCCGCCCGCAGCTCCTCACGGTCGCGGCCTGTCACGACCGCGCGACGGCTCAGCGCGGTGCGTCCCCGTACGAGGGAGTGGCTGATGTCCGCCGGATCCACGTCGGCGTCCTCCGTCAGGCGGAGGAGAGCGGCGGCCTGGTCGCGCAGCGCGCCGTCGGTGGCGGCCGAGACCGGCCATGCCAGGGCGTTCCACGTGCCGCGTTCCGGGTCGGCGCCTCCCTCGGCGGCGCCTTCGGCATTGCCCTCCGCGCCTCCGTCGGCGTCACCCGCGGACCCGTCCGCGAGCTCGCCCCCGGGCCCGTCGCCGGCGGACACCGGTTCCTGCTCGACGATCACATGGGCATTGGTGCCGCTGAGGCCGAACGAGGAGACGCCCGCGCGCCGGGGCCTGCCGTCCGGGGTCTCCCAGCTCCGGGACCCGGTGAGCAGTTCGACGGCGCCCGCCGTCCAGTCGACGTGCGTCGAGGGAGCGTCGACGTGCAGAGTCCTCGGCAGCACACCGTGCCGCATCGCCTGGACCATCTTGATCACACCCGCGACACCGGCCGCCGCCTGCGTGTGACCGATGTTCGACTTCACGGAGCCGAGCCACAGCGGCTGGTCCGCCGGGCGGTCCGTGCCGTACGTCGCGAGCAGGGCCTGCGCCTCGATCGGGTCGCCGAGCTTCGTCCCCGTACCGTGCGCCTCGACCGCGTCGACCTCGGCGGCCGACAGCCCGGCGTCCTCCAGCGCGGCCCGGATGACCCGCTGTTGCGAGGGGCCGCTCGGTGCGGTCATGCCGCTGGAAGCGCCGTCCTGGTTGACGGCGGAGCCGCGGATCACGCCGAGCACCTGGTGTCCGTTGCGGTGTGCGTCGTCCAGCCGCTCCAGCAGGAGCATGGCCGCGCCCTCGCCCCAGGCGGTGCCGTCGGCGTCGGACGAGAAGGCCTTGCACCGGCCGTCGGCGGCGAGGCCGCGCTGCAGGCTGAACTCGACGAAGGTGTCAGGGGTCGACATCACGGTGACACCGCCCGCCAGCGCCAGAGAGCACTCGCCGGAGCGCAGGGCGCGCGTGGCGGAGTGCAGGGCGACCAGGGAGGAGGAGCAGGCCGTGTCGATGGTCATGGCGGGGCCCTCGAGGCCCAGGGTGTAGGCGACGCGGCCGGAGAGGATGCTGCCGGCGGTGCCGTTGCCGAGGTATCCCGCGAGTTCCTCCGGGATGTCCCGCACCCAGGAGCCGTAGTCGTGGTACATGACTCCGGCGAAGACGCCCGTGGGGGTGCCGCGTACCGATGTCAGGTCGATGCCGGCGCGCTCGAACGCCTCCCAGGACACTTCCAGCAGCAGCCGCTGCTGCGGGTCCATGGCCAGCGCCTCGCGCGGCGAGATCCCGAAGAAGGCGGGGTCGAAGTCGGCGGCGTCGTAGAGGAATCCGCCTTCCTTCACATACGACTTCCCCGGCTTTCCGGGCTCGGGGTCGTAGAGCCCGTCGACGTCCCAGTCCCGGTCCTGCGGAAAGGCCGATATGCCGTCGACGCCCTGCGAGACGAGCTGCCAGAGGTCCTCGGGCGAGCGCACGCCGCCCGGGTAGCGGCAGGCCATCCCGACGATGGCGACCGGAGCGTGCTGTTGGGCCTCCACCTCGCTCAGCTTCCGCCGCGCCTCTCGGAGGTCGGCGGTCGCACGCTTGAGGTAGTTGAGCAGCTTCTCTTCGTTACCCACCGAGTTACCCACCGACGTCACCCATCGCTCCGGTCGATCCCGGCCCGGGGCGGTGTCGCGGATTCTCGCTCAGCGCCGGAATTCGCCTGTCACAAAGGAATTCGACGGCACATCACTGCTTTCCCTGCACGGCCGGCCCCGGGCTTTTCTTCTGGATTCTGCTGCACGCTACCGGCGGGATATCGGGCGAACCACCCCTAGCCTGCCGCGGGTCGGCCCCCGGGGCCGGGCGGCCGCCGGAGTTCTAGGGGGTGCCGCGTGCGATCCCGCCCTGGCGGTGGCCGGTGGCAACCCCTAGGGGTTGCGCGGTCCGCGGGACGCTGACACATTCACGGGATAATTGGCCTACCGTTGTGTGTTCGGGCGAACGCGCGAGAATAGGGTTGCATCTACAGATGACTTCTGCTTCCGGTGAACCGAGCGCGTGGATACGCCGCTTCCACGCTGCCCCTTCGGCCCCCACCCGTCTGGTGTGTCTGCCGCACGCGGGAGGTTCCGCGTCCTATTTCTTCCCCGTGGCCAAGGCGTTGACGCCCGGCATCGAGGTGCTGGCCGTCCAGTACCCCGGGCGGCAGGACCGGCGTACGGAGCCATGCGTCGAGAGCATCCACGAGCTGGCCGACCATGTGGCCCGGGAGCTGAAGCTGTGGGCGGACAGGCCGGTGACGCTCTTCGGGCACAGCATGGGATCGGTGCTCGCCTACGAGGTGGCGCGACGGCTCCGGGGGTCGGACGTCGAGCTGCTGGGGGTGCTGGCCTCCGGGCGGGGCGCCCCCTCACGGGCGCGCGTGCACGATGTGCACCTGATGCGCGACGACATGCTTCTGCGAGAGGTGCGTGCGCTGAGCGGCACGGAGGACAAGCTCTTCGAGGACGACGAGATCGTACGCATGGTGCTCCCTGCCCTCCGCAGTGACTACAAGGCCGTGGAGACCTACCGGTACGACCCGGACGACAAGCTCTCGTGCCCGGTGGTCGCCCTGCTGGGCGACGACGATCCGCGGGTCTCCGAGGACGAGGCGCGGGGCTGGGAGGACCACACCGACGGGGAGTTCGGGATGCGGGTCTTCCCCGGCGGTCACTTCTACCTCAACGACCAGGCGGAGGCTGTCCTTTCCGTCGTCACCGAGCACGTGGCGAAGTGGTCGGCCGCCGCGGGACGGGCCGTCTGAAACAGCCGGGTGCCGTCACCGCTGGACGGTGACGGCACCCTGTACGTGAGAGGCCCGCGCTCACTTGCCCGTGTGCCGGCGGAAGTACCTGACGGTGAAGACGACGGTGAGGGCGAGCACCGGGAGCCACCAGACGACGGAGAGCATGACGCTGTTGCCGGTGGGCGTGCCGATCAGCAGCCCGCGGACCGCGTTGACGATGGGCGTGAACGGCTGGTTCTCCACGAAGGCGCGCAGGATCGAGGGCATGCTCTCGGAGGGCACCAGGGCGCTGCTGGCGTAGGGGAAGAAGACGAGGATCATCGCGTACCCGCTGGCGGCCTCGACACCGCCCGCGAGCAGGCCGAGCAGGGTGGCCAGCCAGGAGATCGCGGTGATGAAGAGCAGCAGGAGGCCGCACGCGACGAGCCAGTCGCCCAGGCTCGCCGAGGGGCGGAAGCCGACGAGCAGGCCGACGAGGACGACCAGGGTCACCGCGAGCACGTTCCGCAGGACGGCCGAGACGACGTGGCCGACGAGCATGGCCGAGCTGAACATCGGCATGGTGCGGAACCGTTCGACGATCCCGTTCTGCAGGTCGTTGGCGACGCCGACGGCCGTGGCGGAGGCGCTGAAGGCGATGCTGACGACGATGACTCCGGCGATCACGTAGTTCACATAGCTGGGTCCTCCCGTCTGGATCGCGCCGCCGAAGAGGTAGCGGAACAGCAGCAGGAGCATGATCGGCAGGACCACGGACTGGATGACCTCGTCCACGTTCCTGGTGAGGTGGCGCAGGCTCCTGCGGATGAGTACGACGCAGTCGCCGGCGGCGAGGACGAACTCCGGGCGCGCCTTGGGCGCGACGGCCTGGTTCATGCGGTCTCTCCTGTGATGGCACCGGCTCCCACGGAAGCCCCGGCTCCCGTGGCGCCGTCGGCGGCGGTGGCGGCCCCTGTCCGGGGGCCGGAGCCGGTGAGCGTGCGGAACACGTCGTCGAGGGTGGGCTCGTGCAGGGCGAAGCCCTTCACGTCGAGGTTCTGGGAGGCCGCGAGGTTCAACAGGTCGCGTACGTCCGAGGGGCTCTCGATCGGCATGCTGAGGGTCTGCATGCCGACGTGCTCGCCGTCGAACAGTGCGCGGGCCCTCGCGAGATCCTCGCCGTCGAACGTCAGCTCGACCCGCTCCGAGCCGACCTTGCGCTTCAGCTCGCCGGCGGTGCCCTCCGCGACGACGCGGCCACCGTCGATGACGGCGACGCGGTCGGCCAGCTGATCGGCCTCTTCCAGATACTGCGTGGTCAGCAGGACCGTGGTCCCCGCGGCCATGAGCCTGCGGATCGTCTCCCACATGGCCATCCGGCTCGTGGGGTCCAGGCCGGTCGTCGGCTCGTCGAGGAAGAGCACGGGCGGCGAGTTGATCAGGCTGACGGCGAGGTCGAGCCTGCGGCGCATACCACCGGAGTACGTCTTCACGGGGCGGCGGGCGGCGTCGGTGAGGTCGAACTGGTCGAGCAGCTCGGCGGCTCGCCGCCGGGAGGCGGCGCCGCCCAGGCGGAAGAGCTGCCCCATCATCACGAGGTTCTCCTCGCCGGTGAGCAACTCGTCCACGGCGGTGTCCTGGCCCGTGAGGCCGATGACCCTGCGCACCGCGCGGGGTTCCTTCATCACGTCGTGGCCGGCGATGGTGGCGGTGCCTCCGTCGGCACCGAGCAGGGTGCTGAGGATACGGACGCACGTGGTCTTCCCCGCGCCGTTGGGGCCCAGCACACCGAGCATGGTGCCGCTTTCGACCCGGAGGTCGACCGAGTCGAGAACGGTCAGGTCGCCGAATGCTTTACGGAGCCCCCGGGCCTCAATCGCGTAGTTACCCGTCACCAACCACACTTCCCTTTACCAAATTGTGTGCCTCATATACTTGGCTTAAGTGATACACAGTTTTAGGGTGGTCGTCAAGCGCCGAACATGGGAGACACATGACGCCTGAGCGAAAGGCGAAGGCACCCCAGCCGACCAGCGTCGAGCTGTTGTGGGGTGCCAGGAACAAGCCGACCCGGGGTCCGCGGCCCGGCCTGTCCCTGGAGGTCATCGCCAAGGCCGCCATCGAGATCGCCGACGAGGAGGGGCTCGAAGGCCTCTCCATGCAGTCCGTCGCGAGCCGGCTGGCCTACACGGCGATGTCCCTCTACCGCTATGTCTCGGGCAAGGAACAGCTCGTCGACGTCATCTACGACACCGCCCTCGGCCTCCCCCGCCCCGCCCCCGAGTCCGGTGACTGGCGCGCGGGGGTCCACGACTGGGTGTGGGGGATGCTCGGTGTCTACAAGGCGCACCCGTGGCTGCTGCGGGTCACGACGAACTCGCCTCCGCTGGGGCCCAACCAGCTCGCCTGGTTCGAGGCCCTGCTGCACCACGTGTCCGGGATCGGTCTGGACGAGGAGGAGGTCCTCCACCTCGTCATCTTCGTGACCTGCGCCGTACGTGATCTCGCCAGGACGTCCAGTGAGCTGGCGCAGGGCCCGCAGCAGTCCGGGGTGGCCGTGGAGGAGATGGCGCAGGAGTACGCCCGGGCGATGAAGGACCTCGTGGGCGAGGCTCATCTCCCCGCGCTGTCCAAGATGGTCGCTGCAGGAACGTTCGAGCCCGGCGACGCGGAGTACAACGACATCATGCCCAGCCTCGAGTTCGGCCTGCAGCGCCTGCTCGACGGGGTCGACGGTTACATCAGCGCCCGCGGGCGCTGATGTAACCGTCGATTCTCCCGGTCAGTCCTCGGCGCCGCCGATCGCCAGGTTGATCAGCGCCTCGCTGTCCATCGTGTCGATCGACGGTGTGGCGCCTTCCCCGTCCGCGCTGCCCCTCTCCACGCCGTCCCTCTGCGTGCCGTCGCCCGCCGTCCGGCCGGCCCCCGCGTCCGCGAGTTCCAGCAGGCCGGCCAGCAGCCCCGCCTCGCGCAGCCGGGCGACGGGGATCGACGCGAGCAGCTCGCGCACCTCGTGCTCGGCGAAGGCCCCGGCTCCGCCCCGGTCCGCCTCCTCGGGGTCGGGCTCGGGGGCGAGCGCCTCGCCGAGGTAGGCCGCGAGGACGCGCGGATTGGGGTAGTCGAAGATCATCCCGGCGGGCAGCTTCAGCCCCGTGACGAGGGTCAGCTTGTTCCGGAAGCCCATCGCGGACAGTGAGTCGAAACCCGCCTCGTTGAAGGGCCGGTCCGGGTCGATCTCCTCGGCCCCGGAGTACCCCAGGATTCCGGCGGCGTGCGTGCGTACGAGCTTGAGCAGCGCGGGCATCCTCTGGTGCTCGGGCATCCCGGCCAGCCGCTCGCGCAGCGTGCCGGTCTCCGGCGGCGCCTCCTGGGCGGTCCGCCGGGCCGGGGCGCGCACCAGGCCGCGGAAGAGCGGGGGCAGCTCCTCCGGGTCCGTGTCCGCGAGCGCCTCGGTGTCCACCCGGATCGGCAGGAGCAGCGGGTCGTCGAGCAGCCGGGAGGTGTCGAGCAGGGCCAGGCCCTCCTCGGTGGAGAGCGAGCCGATGCCGCTGCCCGCGAGGCGTGCCTCGTCCGCGGCGCTCAGGGAGTCCGCCATGCCGCCGCCCGTCGCGGTCTCCCATCGTCCCCAGGCCAGGGAGGTACCGGCCAGCCCCGCGGCCCGGCGGCGTGCCGCCAGCGCGTCGAGGAACGCGTTGCCCGCCGCGTAGCTCCCCTGGCCGGGTGAGCCGAGCACGCCCGCGGCCGAGGAGAACAGCACGAACGCGGCGAGGTCCATGCCCTCGGTCAGCTCGTGCAGGTGCAGCGCGCCGTCGACCTTGGGACGCAGCACCGCGTCCACCCGGTCCGGGGTGAGCGAGGAGAGCACACCGTCGTCGAGTACGCCGGCCGTGTGGACGATGCCCCGCAGCGGCCGGTCCTCGGGGACGGCTGCCAGCAGCGCGGCCACGGACTCCCGGTCCGCGACGTCGCAGGCGACGGTGGAGACCTCGGCTCCGAGCGCTTCCAGCTCCCTGCGCAGCTCGTCGGCGCCGGGCGCGTCGCCGCCCCGGCGGCCGGCCAGCAGCAGGTGTCCGACGCCGTGCCGGCCGGCCAGGTGCCGGGCTACCGCGCCGCCGAGCGCGCCACCGGCTCCGGTGATCAGGACGGTCCCGTCGGCGCCCCAGGCGACATCGCCCGTGGGCGCCGCGCCCGCCCCGGCCATCCGGGGCGCGAGTACCGATCCCCCGCGCAGGGCGACCTGCGGCTCACCGGACGCCACCGCGGCGGGCAGCACCGCCAGGGACGCCCGGTCGCCGTCGTCGGCCGGCAGGTCCACGAGAACGATGCGGTCCGGGTGTTCGGCCTGCGCCGAGCGCACCAGTCCGGACACCGCGGCGCCCGCCAGGTCGCGCGGCTCCTCCCCGCTCCCGCAGGCGACGGCTCCCCTGGTGACGACGACGAGCCGGCCCTTGGCGAACCGCTCGTCGGCCAGCCAGGCCTGGAGGACGCCGAGGACGCGGTGCACCTCGCGGTGCGTCGCCTCCGGGGTGCCGTCCGCACCGCCGGAGGGCACGAGGACCACTCCGTCGTCCGCCACCCCGGCGAGGCCGTCGGCCGCGACGGCACCGAGCTCCCGCGCCAGTGCCGGGTGTCCGTCGCCCAGGACGTGCCAGCCCCTGGTGTCCTCGGCCGGTTCGGCGGCGGTCTTCCGCCACTCGATCCTGAACAGCGTGTCGGCCGCCCGGGGTACGGGCTCGGCCCGCACGGTCGCCGCCGACAGCGGACGCAGCAGCAGCGTGCCGACCGACAGCACGGGCTGCCCCGAGGTGTCGGCCACGTCGATGGAGACGGAACCGCTGCCCACCGGACGTACCCGCACCCGCACGGACGTCGTGGAGACGGCGTACAGGTCGACGCCCTCCCAGGCGAACGGCAGCACCGGCTCGTCGGCGGCGGCGGCGCTGAACCCGATGGCGTGCAGCACGGCGTCGAGCAGCGCCGGGTGGACCCCGAACCGGTCGGCGTCGGCCTGCTCCGCGTGCGCCAGGCCCACCTCGGCGAAGGCCTCGCCGTCCCGCTTCCAGACGGCGCGCAGCCCCTGGAAGGCGGGCCCGTAGGCCATGCCCTGGCGGGCGAGGTCCGCGTACAGGCCGTCGAGCGGCACCTGTTCGGCGCGGGCCGGCGGCCAGGCCGTGAGATCGAAGGCGGCCCGCGCGGTGCCCGGTGCCAGCGCTCCGGTGGCGTGGCGGGTCCACGGCGCGTGACCGTCCGCGTCCTCGGGGCGTGCGTGCACGGTGAACCGCCGGATGCCGGTTCCGTCGGGCGCCGCCACGGCCAGCTGGACGCGTACGCCTGCCTTCCGGGGCACCACGAGCGGTGCCTCGATGGTCAGTTCCTCCAGGCGGGGGCATCCGGTCCGGTCGCCCGCCTGGATCGCCATCTCCACGAAACCGGTGCCCGGGAACAGCGCGGCTCCGCCGACCACGTGGTCGGCGAGCCACGGATGCGTGCCCAGGGAGACGCGTCCCGTGAGCAACAGTCCCTCGGCGTCGGCGAGTTCCGTCGCCGTCCCGAGCAGCGGATGCTCCTCGGGACCGGAGCCGGCGGCCGTCTCCACCCAGTACCGCTGCCGCTGGAAGGGGTAGGTGGGCAGCTCGACGAGGGTCCGGCGGCCGAGGACGGCCCGCCAGTCGACGGACCCACCGCTGTTGTGCAGGGTTCCCAGCGCCGTGAGCACCGACGTGGGCTCCGCCTGGCCCTTCCGCAGCAGCGGGGTCGCCACGGCGTCCTCGACACGGTCGTCCAGCGTCTCCCGGACGAGTGCGGCGAGTGTGCCGCCGGGGCCCAGCTCCATGAACCGGGTCACGCCCAGCGATTCCATGGCGAGCACCGCGTCGTGGAAGCGGACGGGGCTGCGCACCTGACGTACCCAGTGGTCCGGGGTGCGCAACTCCTCGCCGACGCGTGCGCCCGTGACCGTGGACACCACCGGGATACGCGGCTCCGCGTAGGTCAACTCCCCTGCGACGGCGGCGAACTCCTGGAGCATCGGCTCCATGAGGGCCGAGTGGAAGGCGTGTGAGACACGCAGCCGCTTCGTACGGTCGAAGCGTTCCGCGACGGCGGCCACCGCGGTGGCGTCGCCCGAGATCACCACGGATTCCGGCCCGTTCACGGCGGCGATGTCCACTCCGTCCACGAGCGCGGCGCGCACCCGCTCCTCGGAGGCGGCGACCGCGACCATCGCGCCGCCCTCGGGGAGCGCCTGCATGAGCCCGCCCCGGGCGGCGACGAGCGTGCAGGCGTCGTCCAGGCTCAGTACCCCGGCGACGTGCGCCGCGGCCAGCTCGCCGATGGAGTGCCCGGCGACGACGTCGGGGGTGACCCCCCAGGACTCCAGCAGCCTGAACAGGGCCACGCCCACGGCGAAGAGGCCCGGCTGGGTGTAGCCGGTCCCGTTTAGGAGCTCCGCCTCCGGGGTGCCCGGCTCCGCCCACATCACATCGCGCAGCGGCCGGTCGAGCCGCGCGTCCAGTGCCGCGCACACATCGTCCAGCGCGGCCGCGAACGCCGGGTAGGAACGGTGGAGTTCGCGTCCCATACCCGCCCACTGGGAGCCCTGCCCGGAGAACAGGAAACCCAGCCGGCCCCGGCCGCGGGCGAGGCCCTCGGCGACGCCCGGCGCCTCCTCGCCGTCGACCAGGGCCATCAGCCCGCGCAGGAACTCCGGATGGCGGCGGCCGACGACCACGGCGCGGCACTCCAGCGCGGCGCGTGAGGTCGCGAGGGAGTAGCCGATGTCGGCGAGGTCGCGGTCGGGGTCCTCGTCGAGGTACGACAGCAGTTGTTCGGCCTGGGCCGCGAGCGCCGCCCGGCTGCGTCCGGACAGCAGCCAGGGGACGGCCGGCCGGCCGGCGTCGGACTCCTCCGGCTCGTCGGCCGCCGGGACGCGTTCCTCCCGCGGCGGTTCCTCGATGATGAGGTGGGCGTTGGTGCCGCTGACGCCGAACGACGAGATCCCCGCCCGACGCGGGCGGCCGGCAGGCTCCCACGGCCGGGATTCCGTCAGCAGCCGGACGTTCCCGGCGGACCAGTCGACCTCGGTGGAGGGTTCGCTCACGTGCAGGGTCTTCGGCAGTTCACCGTGGCGCAGGGCCATCACCATCTTGATGATGCCCGCGGCGCCCGCGGCGGCCTGGGTGTGCCCGATGTTGGACTTCACGGAGCCGATGAGCAGCGGCCGGTCCTCGGGCAGGTCCTGCCCGTAGGTCGCCATCAGCGCCTGCGCCTCGATCGGGTCGCCGAGCCTGGTCCCGGTGCCGTGGGCTTCGACCGCGTCGACGTCGGCCGGGGTCAGTCCGGCGTCGGCCAGTGCCTCCCGGATGACGCGCTGCTGCGCGGGACCGTTGGGGGCGGTCAGCCCGTTCGACGCACCGTCCTGGTTGACGGCGCTGCCGCGCAGGACGGCGAGCACCGGGTGGCCGGCCGCACGGGCGTCGGACAGGCGCTCCAGAACGATCAGGCCCACCCCCTCCGACCAGGCGGTCCCATCGGCGTCGGCGGAGAAGGCCTTGCACCGGCCGTCGGACGCGAGGCCCTGCTGGCGGCTGAACTCGACGAACGAGTCGGGTGTCGCCATTACGGCGGCCCCGCCCGCGAGCGCGAGCGAGCACTCGCCCGCGCGCAGCGCCCGGGCCGCGAGGTGCAGGGCCACCAGGGACGAGGAGCAGGCGGTGTCCACACTGACGGCGGGGCCCGCGAGACCGAGGGTGTACGCGACCCGTCCGGTGACCATCGAACCGGAGCTGGCCGCGCCCGCGTAGTCGTGGTACTGCACGCCCACGTAGACGCCCGTACGGCTGCCCTTCAGCGAGCGCGGGTCGATCCCGGACCGCTCCAGCGCCTCCCAGGAGGCTTCCAGGAGGAGCCGCTGCTGCGGGTCGATCATCGGCGCCTCCTTGGGCGCGATGCCGAAGAACCCGGGGTCGAAGTCGCCCGCGTCGTAGAGGAATCCGCCCTCCCGGACGTAACTGGATCCGGGCCTGCCGCCCCGGGGGTCGTACAGTCCGTCGATGTCCCACCCGCGGTCGGCGGGGAAGTCACCGATGCCGCTTCCCTCCTCGGTGAGCAGCCGCCACAGGTCCTCGGGCGAGGTGACGCCGCCGGGGAGGCGGCACGCGAGGCCGACGAGGGCGATGGGGTCGTCGTCCGCCGCGCGAGCGGCCGTGGGGGCAGCCGTGGCCCCGGTGCCCGTGCCGGTGAGCGCGTCCAGCAGGTGGGCGGCGAGCGCGGTGGGGGTGGGGTGGTCGAAGATCAGGGTGGCGGGAAGCCGCAGCCCGGTCGCCGAGTCGAGTGCGTTGCGCAGCTCGATCGCGGTGAGGGAGTCGAAGCCGAGCCGGTGGAACTCCAGGTCGGCGTCGATCTCTTCGGCCGACGCGTAGTCCAGTACGGCGGCGGTGTGCGCGCGTACCAGTGCGGCCACGGCGGTGTGGTGCTCGCCGTCCGGCAGACCCGCGAGCCGTTCGGCGAACGTCGTGGCCGTTTTGTCCTGGCCCGTCGCGCCCGCGGCGGACCGGCGGGCACCGCCGCCCACGAGGCCGCGCAGCGCCGGGTGGGTCTCGGCGGGGGCGGTCCGCAGGGCGCCGAGGTCGAGCCGGACGGCGACGTCGGCGGCGCCCGGCGTCCCGAGTGACGCGTCGAACAGGGCGAGCCCCTGCTCGGTGGTCAGCGGCAGCAGACCGCCACGGGCGTGCCGGGACATGTCGGCGCCCTCCAGCCTGCCGCCCATGCCGGCCACCTGGCCCCACAGTCCCCAGGCCAGCGACTTGGCCGGCAGGCCGAGCGCGGCGCGGTGGGCGGCGAGCGCGTCGAGGAAGGCGTTGGCGGCCGCGTAGTTGGCCTGGCCGGGCGCGCCGAGCACCCCGGAGACCGAGGAGAACAGCACGAACGCGGCGAGGTCCATGCCTTCGGTCAGCTCGTGCAGGTGCAGCGCGCCCTCGGCCTTCGGGCGCAGCACCGCGTCCACCCGGTCCGGGGTGAGCGAGGTGACCAGCCCGTCGTCCAGCACACCGGCCGCGTGCACCACCGCTGTCAGCGGATGCTGCCCGGGGACCTGTGCGAGTGCCGCGGCGAGCGCGGCGCGGTCCGCCACGTCGCAGGCGGGGGCCAGGACGTGCGCGCCGAGGGCGGTCAGCTCGGCCGTCAGCTCGGCGAGCGGCTCCGCCCCGCCCCTGCTCAGCAGCAGCAGGTGCCGTACGCCGTGTGCGGTGACCAGGTGCCGCGCGAGCACGCCGCCGAGCGCGCCGGAGGCACCGGTGATCAGGACCGTGCCCCGGCCGTCCGCGCCGCCGAGCGGCCGGTCCACGGCGTCGGGGACCGGCGCGGTGCGCACCAGCCGGCCGGCGTGCGGCACACCGTCGCGCAGGACGATCTGCGGCTCCGCGTGGGAGAGGGCGGCGAGGGCCGCCGGGGAGAGCGGGGCGGGCCCGCGCCGGGCGTTCGCCCCGTCACCGGCCGCGCCGTCGGCTTCCCGGCCCGTTTCGCCGTCCTTCTCCCCGGCCCTTCCCTCGTCCTTCTCCTCGTCCAGCAGCACGAAGCGGCCCGGGTGTTCGGCCTGCGCCGAGCGGACCAGGCCCCACACGGCGGCGCCCGCCGGGTCGGCCACCGGCTCGTCGCCGACGGCGACGGCCCCACGGGTGACCACGGCCAGGGTGGAGCCGGCCGTCGAGTCGGCGGCCAGCCAGGCCTGGAGAGCCTCCAGCGCGCGGTGTGCCGCGTCCCGTACCGCGTCGGCGCCGGTGCTGTCGGCAGGCTCGCAGCGCAGCACCACGAGGCCGGGTAGCTCCGGGCCCGCCAGGTCGACGGCTTCGAACTCGGCCGTGGTGACGGTGCGTTCGCCGTCGGGTGCGGCGGGCAGGGGGCGCCAGTCCAGCCGGTACAGCGGGTGCCGTGCATCGGCGGAGCGCGTTCCGGAGGGGTCGAAGGGCCGGAAGGCGTTCGCCTCGACGGTCGCGACGAGGCCGCCCGCCGCGTCCGCGACGGTGACGTGGAAGGTCCTCGGAGCGGTGGGAGTGAACCGTACGCGCAGCACCGTGGCACCGCTCGCGTGCAGTTCGACACCGGACCAGGAGAACGGTACGAGCCCCGCGCCGCCCGACTCGGGGTCGTCGCCGCCCGCCGCGCGCAGCGCGTGCGTCGCCGCGTCCAGCGCCGCCGGGTGCAGCCCGAACCGCTCGGCGCCGTGGGCCGCGTCCTGGGGCAGGCGCACCTCGGCGTAGACGTCGTCGCCCTTGCGCCAGGCCGCGTGCAGCGAACGGAACACCGGCCCGTAGTCCAGCCCGGTCCCGGCGAAGTCCTCGTACAGCCCGTCCAGCGCCACCTCCCGCGCGCCCTCGGGCGGCCACACCTCCAGACCTCCCGGTCCGTCCGCCCGGGCGGAGGCGGGCGTGACGGTTCCGGAGGCGTGCTGGGTCCACGGCTCCTGGTCCGCCTCGGCGCCGGGCTGTTCGGGAGCCGCGTGCACGGTGAAACTCCGGCGCCCCGAGCCGTCGGCCTCGCCGACGGCCACCTGGACGCGCACCGACCCGTCGGGCGGCAGCACGAGCGGGCCGCTCAGGGTCAGTTCCTCGATCCGGCCGCAGCCGACCTGGTCGCCCGCCTGAACCGCCAGTTCCACGAAGGCCGTTCCGGGAAGGAGCACATTCCCGCCGACGACATGGTCGGCGAGCCAGGGCTGCTGCGCGGCGGACAGCCGCCCCGTCAGCACCGCGCCGTCCGTCCCCGCGACGGTGACGGCGGCGCCGAGCAGCGGGTGTCCGAAGGCGCGCAGCCCGGCCGAGCCCAGGGCGTCCAGCGGGGTGCGCCCGTCGAGCCAGTAGCGCCGGTGCTGGAACGGGTACGTCGGCAGCGGGATCCGCCGGGCGCCGGACCCCGCGAACACGGCGGCCCAGTCCGGGTCGACACCGCTGACGTGGAGCCGGGCGAGGGCGTGGAGCAGTGCCTCGGGTTCGGGCCGGTCCCGGCGCAGCAGCGGCACCGCTACGGCGGTGTCCCCGCCGGTTGTCAGGCAGGCGCGGACGGTGGCGGTGAGCGTGCCGTCCGGGCCGATCTCCACGAACCGGGTGGCTCCGGCGGCCTCCAGGCTCCGTACGCCGTCGTGGAAGCGGACGGTCCGGCGTACGTGGCGTACCCAGTAGGCCGGGTCGCACAGCTCCTCGGCCGTGGCGGGCTGCCCGGTCACGTCGGAGACGAGCGGGATGGCGGGCGGCGCGTAGGTGAGGCCGCGGGCCACTTCCGCGAACTCCTCCAGCATCGCGTCCATGTGGCCGGAGTGGAAGGCGTGCGAGACCCGCAGCCGCTTGGTTCTGCGCCCCTCGGCGTCGAAGTGCGCGGTGACGGCCAGCACCCCCTCCGCGTCGCCCGAGACGACCACCGAGGAGGGCCCGTTGACGGCGGCCAGGTCCACGCGGTCGTTCAGCAGGGGGCGTACCTCCTCCTCCGTCGCGTCGACGGCGGCCATCGCTCCGCCCTCGGGCAGCGCCTCCATGAGCCGGCCGCGCGCGGCGACGAGGGCGCAGGCGTCCTGGAGCGACAGCACTCCGGCGACGTGGGCGGCGACCAGTTCGCCGATGGAGTGGCCGAACAGCAGACCGGGGGTGACGCCCCAGGATCCGAGCAGCCGGAACAGCGCGACCTCGACCGCGAACAGTGCGGGCTGGGCCCATCCCGTCCGGTCGAGGAGCTCCGGCTCGTCGAAGATCACGTCGCGCAGCGCGCGGCCCGGGCCGTGGCTGTCGAAGACGGCGCACACCTCGTCCAGCGCCCGGGCGAACACCGGGAAGCGGCCGTACAGTTCGCGGCCCATACCGGCCCGCTGGGATCCCTGTCCGGAGAACAGGAAGGCGGTCTGTCCGTGCCGCACGGCTCCGAGGTGCGTGCCGGGCGGGGTGTCGCCGTCCGCGAGGGCGCCGAGGGCGCGGGCGGCCGTTTCCGCGTCCTCGGCGAGGACGACCGCGCGCTGCTGGAGCGGCGAACGGGTCGTGGCGAGCGAGAACCCGAGGTCGAGCGCGCTCGCGCCGCTGTCGGCCACCGGGGCCAGTCGCGCGGCCTGTGCGCGCAGCGCGGCCGGGGTCAGACCGGAGAGGGGCAGCGGCACGGGGAGGCCGGCGGGCCATGACGGTGCGTCGGGAAGGGTGGTCCCCCGCTCCGCCGGGGCGTCGTCGGGTGCGTCCCGCACGGTGTGCGGGGCGGGCGTCTCCTCCGCCTCTTCCAGGATGACGTGGGCGTTCGTCCCGCTGACGCCGAAGGAGGACACCCCGGCGCGGCGCGGGCCGTCGCCGCGCACCCACTCCTGGGGTTCCCGGAGCAGGCGTACCCCCCCGGCGGCCCAGTCGACCTCCTCGGTGGGCTTCGACACATGGAGCGTCTTCGGCAGCAGGCCGTGCCGCAGGGCGTGGACCATCTTGATGACGCCGCTGACACCGGCCGCGGCCTGCGCGTGACCGATGTTCGACTTGACGGAGCCGAGCCACAGCGGCCGCTCCGGCGAGCGGTTGGCGCCGTAGGTCGCGAGCAGCGCCTGGGCCTCGATCGGGTCGCCGAGCGTGGTCCCGGTGCCGTGGCCCTCCACCGCGTCGATGTCGGCCGGGGAGAGCCCCGCGTTCGTGAGCGCCTGCCGTATGACGCGCTGCTGCGAGAGGCCGTTGGGGGCGGTGAGGCCGTTGGAGGCGCCGTCGGAGTTGATGGCCGAGCCGCGGATGACGGCCAGGACGGGGTGGCCGTTGCGGCGGGCGTCGGACAGCCGCTCCAGGAGCAGCAGGCCCGCGCCCTCGGACCAGCCGGTGCCGTCCGCGTCGTCGGAGAACGCCTTGCACCGGCCGTCGGGGGCGAGCCCGCGCTGCTTGCTGAACGCCTGGAAGGGTGACGGTGTGGCCATCACCATCACGCCGCCGGCCAGCGCGAGCGAGCAGTCCAGGTTCCGCAGGGCCTGGGCCGCGAGGTGGAGCGCGACCAGGGAGGACGAGCAGGCGGTGTCGACGGTGACGGCCGGGCCCTCGAGTCCGAGCGCGTAGGCGATCCTTCCGGAGATGACGGAGCCCGCCGTCCCGGTGCTCAGGTAGTCGTCGGCGACCTCGGCCATCCGCGCGGGCGCGACCCCGTCGTAGTAGTCCTGGCTGCCGCTGCCGAGGAACACGCCGACGGGCGTCCCCTGGAGGGAATGCGGTGCGATGCCCGCCCGTTCGACGGTCTCCCAGGCGAGTTCGAGGGCGATCCGCTGCTGCGGGTCGAGCGCCAGCGCCTCGCGCGGCGAGATGCCGAAGAACGCCGCGTCGAAGTCACCGGCCCCGGCGAGGAAGCCGCCCTCGGTCACCGTGCCGGCGTCGGGGTCGTCCGGGTCGGTCTCGAAGGCCACCCGGTCCCAGTCGCGGTCGCCGGGGAACGGCCCGATGGCGTCCGTGCCGTCTGCCACCAGTTGCCACAGGTCCTCGGGCGTACGGACGTCACCGGGGTAGCGGCAGCCCATCGACACGATCGCGATGGGCTCCCGATCGGCCGACTCCCGTTCGCGCAGCCGTTCGCGGGTCTCCTGCAGAGTCGCCGTCACCCGCTTGAGGTAGTCGACGAGCTTCTCTTCGTTAGCCATCTGCGCCTCGTGTCCGTCCGTCTGCTCGTTCGTTCCGCGTGGCCGGGGCCCGGTCATGCCGCTCGTTCGTTCCGCGTGGCCGGTGCCCGGTCATGCCGCGCCGAGTTCGTTGTCGATCAGGTCGAAGAGGTCGTCGGCCGTCGCCGTCTCCAGGCGGTCCCGCGCGGCGGTGTCCTGGCCCCCGGCGAGCGTCTCGGTCAATTTCGCGACCAGGGCCTGGAGCCGGGCCGTGACCCGGGTGCGTTCGATCTCGTCGCGGGTGAGACCCGCGACGCGGGCCTCCAGCCGGTCGAGTTCGACGGTGAGCGGCTGGGCCGCGAGCGCGCCGTCCTCTCCCTGGCAGAGCAGCGTCCACAGATGCCCGGCGAGCGCCTGGGGGCTGACGTGGTCGAAGACGACCGTCGTGGGGAGCCGTACGCCGCACGCCGAGCCGAGCCTGTTGCGCAGGTCGACGGCGGTGACGGAGTCGAAGCCGACCTCCTTGAAGGCGCGGGCCGGTTCGACGGCGGAGGTGCTGTCGTGTCCGAGGACGACGGCCACGTGGGTGCGGACGAGATCCAGCAGCCGCCGCCGCTGCTCGGGTTCGGTGAGCTTGGCGAGGCTCTCCGCGAAGCCGCCGTCGTCCGGCCGGCCGCCCGGCTCCGGCTCGCCGCCGTCCCGCTCCCCCGATGCACGCCGTGCCTCGGAGAGTTCGCGCAGGAGGGGGCGGCCGCGGGTGAGCGTGTAGACGGGGACGAACGTCTCCCAGTCGATGTCGGCGACCACCAGGTGGCTCTCGTCGTGGTCCAGCGCGAGCGCGAGGGCCTGCACCGCGCGTTCGGGGTCCATCCCGGCCAGGCCGAGGCGGCGCAGGTGCGCGGCGCTGTCCTCGCCGACCATGCCGCCGCCGCCCCACGGGCCCCAGGCGACCGACGTCGCCGTCAGGCCGCGGGCCCGGCGCCACTGGGCGAGGCCGTCGAGGCAGGCGTTGCCCACGGCGTAGGCGGGCTGTCCGGAGGTGCCCCAGACGGCGGCCCCGGAGGAGAAGAGCACGAAGGCGTCCAGCTCCCGTCCGCCGAGCGCGGCGTCGAGGGCGATCGCGCCGGCCTCCTTGGCGGCGACGGCGTCGGCGAAGGCTTCCGGTGTCAGGTCCGGCAGGGGCGGTTCCTCGGTGAGGACGCCCGCCGCGTGCAGCACGGCGGTCAGCGGCCGGTCTCCGGGCAGGGCGTCGATCCGTGCCACGAGCTCCCGTACGGCCTCGGCGTCGGACAGGTCGCAGGCCTCGATCAGCACCTCGGCGCCCAGTTCGGCGAGGTCCGCCCGCAGCTCCGCGGCGCCGGGGGCCTCGGGGCCGCGGCGGCTGGTGAGGACGAGGCGTTCGGCGCCCTCGCGGGCGAGTCGGCGGGCCACGTGCGCGCCGATCGCCCCGGTGCCTCCCGTGATGAGCACGGTCCCACGCGGTCGCCACGAGCCGCCCGGCCCGCCGCCGAGCGGTGCGCGCACCAGCCGCTTCGCGAACGCGCCCGTCCGGCGCACCGCGACCTGGTCCTCGCCCGGGGCCCCGGAGAGGACGCGGCACAGCCGCTCCCGTACGGCGTCGTCGTCGGCGTCGGCCAGGTCGATCATGCCGCCCCAGGCCTCGGGGTGGTCCAGCGCGAGGACGGTGCCCAGGCCCCACAGCGAGGCGGCGCCGGGGTCGACGTCCTCCGTGCCGTGGACGGCGACGGCGTCCGACGTCACGCACCAGAGGAGGCCCCGGGCCCCGATGTCCTGGAGGGCCTGGAGAAGGACGAGTGTCGGCCCGGCGTCGGGGAGCGCCGGGCCGTCGGCGTACCCGGGTGTTCCGTCGGCCAGCAGCGACAGCACCCCCGTGGCGTCGCGGCACTCCGGCACGGCGCGCAGCCGGTCCGCGAGCTCCGCCCGGTCCGCGCCGTCGGTCTCGACGGTGACGAGGGTCGCGCCGTGGACCGTGAGCGCCTCGGCGACGGCCTTGGCGCGGGGTGCGTCCGGCGGTGTGACGAGGAGCCAGGCGCCGGTGAGGCCGGCGAACGGGCCGCCGGGCAGCGGCGACCAGGTGACGCGGTAGCGCCAGGCGTCCACCGCCGCGTCCGTGAGCCGGTCGCGTCGCCAGGCCGAGAGGGCCGGGACGATGTCGCGCAGCCGCTCGGCGCCGACGTCGAGCCGGGCGGCGAGCGCTTCGGCGTCGTCGCGTTCGACGTCCGCCCAGAAGCCGCTCTCGTCCGCCGCGGCGCCGGGCGGGGCCTCGGTGGCCGGGCCCGCTCCCGGGCGTTCCCAGTAGTGGTTCCGCTGGAAGGGGTAGGTGGGTACGTCGACGAGGCGGGCGTCCGGGTAGCACACCGACCAGTCGCAGCCGGTGCCTCGTACGTACTGCTCGGCGAGGGACCGCAGGAAGCGCCGGGGGCCGCCCTCGTCGCGGCGCAGCGTGCCGGTGACGACCGCCGCCGCGTCCAGGTCCTCCACGGTCTCCTGGATGCTCATGGTGAGGACGGGGTGCGGGCTGACCTCCACGAACGCGGTGTGTCCCGAGGTGGCGAGCGTGCCGACGACGGGGGCGAACCGCACCCGGTGCCGCAGGTTGTCGAACCAGTAGGCGGCGTCCAGTTCGGTGCCGGTGAGCCAGGTGCCCGTGACGGTCGACAGCATCGGGACCTCGCCCTCGCGGGGGGCCAGGGGTGCCAGGTCGCGCAGCAGCCGTTCCCGGAGCGCGTCGACGTGCGCGGAGTGCGAGGCGTAGTTCACGGGGACCCGCTTGGCTCGTACGCCCTCGCCCCGCAGTTCCTCGCCGAGCGCGTCGAGCGCCTCGCCGTCGCCGGAGAGGACCGACGACACGGCGCCGTTGTCGGCCGCGACGGAGATCCGGCCGTCCCAGCGGGCGGCGCGTTCGGCAGCCCGCTCGGCCGGCAGCCCGACGGCCATCATGCCGCCCCGGCTGTCCAGGTCCTCCGCGATGGCCCTGCTGCGCAGCGCCACGACGCGCGCGCCGTCGTCGAGGGACAGCGCGCCCGCGACGCACGCCGCGGCGATCTCGCCCTGCGAGTGGCCGATCACCACGTCGGGTTCGACCCCATGGGCGCGCCACACCGCGGCCAGGGACACCATCACGGCCCACAGCGTCGACTGCACCACGTCCACGCGGTCGGCGGGCGGCGCCCCTTCCGCGCCGCGCAGCACGTCCGTGACGCGCCAGTCGGTGAAGGCGCCCAGCGCCTGCTCGCACGCGGCCAGGCGCTGCGCGAACACCTCGGACCGGTCGAGCAGTTCGGTGGCCATGCCGGCCCACTGGGAGCCCTGTCCGGGAAAGACGAAGACGGTCTTTCCGTGCAGGTCCGCCCGGCCGGTCACCACGCCGGGCTCCGACCGGCCCTGGGCCAGGGAGCGCAGCGCGTCCGTGAGTCCGGCGGGGTCGGCGGCGTCACCGATCACGACCGCCCGGTGCTCGAAGGCCGAGCGGGAGGCGACCAGGGAGTGGCCGATGTCGGCGGGGTGGCCGGCCTCGCCGGCGGCCCCGGTGCGGCCCGCGAGCCGGCGGGCCCCGGCGCGGAGCGCGTCCTCGGTCCGGCCGGAGAGCACCAGCGGTACGGAGCCGGAGCGGGGCCGGGGCGCCGGGTCCGTCGGCGCGTCCTGACCGGTGTCGGCCGGCGGCTCCTCCAGCACGATGTGCGCGTTCGTGCCGCTGAGGCCGAAGGCGGAGACGGCGGCGCGGCGCGGGCGCCCGCCCGGCTTCCAGTCGACGGGTCCGGTCAGCAGCCGGACGGTGCCCGAGGACCAGTCGACGTGCCGGGTGGGCTCGCTGACGTGCAGGGTCGGCGGGAGCTGTCCGTGCTCCATCGCGAGCAGCAGTTTGGCGATGCCCGCGATACCGGCTGCGGCCTGCGGGTGGCCGAGGTTGGACTTGACGGAGCCGAGCCAGAGCGGCTGTTCGGCGTCGCGTGCCGCCCCGTAGGTGGCGAGGAGGGCCTGTGCCTCGATGGGGTCGCCGAGGGTGGTGCCGGTGCCGTGCGCCTCGACGGCGTCGATGTCGGAGGGGAGGAGGCCCGCGTCGGCGAGGGCCCGCTTGATGACCTTCACCTGGGCGGGGCCGTTGGGGGCGGTCATGCCGTTGCTGGCGCCGTCCTGGTTGACGGCGGAGCCGCGGACGACGCCGAGCACCCGGTGGCCCAGGCGCCGTGCGTCGGACAGCCGTTCCAGCACGAGGACGCCGACCCCTTCGGCCCAGGACGTTCCGTCGGCGTCGTCGGAGAAGGGCTTGCACCGGCCGTCGGGGGCGAGTCCGCGCCGTCTGCTGAAGTCGACGAATATCTCCGGGGTGCTCATCACGGCGACGCCGCCCGCCAGCGCCAGCGTGCAGTCGCCGCGCCGGAGGGCCTGGGCGGCGAGGTGCACGGCGACGAGGGAGGAGGAGCACGCCGTGTCGACGGAGACGGCGGGCCCTTCGAGACCGAGGTTGTACGCGACCTGGCCGGAGACGAGGCTGCCGCCGGGGGCGCCCGCGTCGTAGTCGTGGTACATGACCCCGGCGAAGACGCCCGTGAGGCTGCCGCGCAGGGACTCCGGGGCCATTCCGGCGCGTTCGACCGCCTCCCAGGAGGCTTCGAGGAGCAGGCGCTGCTGCGGGTCCGTGCCCCGGGCGTCGCGCGGGCTGATCCCGAAGAAGGCGGCGTCGAACTCGGCGGCGTCGTAGAGGAATCCGCCGTTGCGCACATAGCTCTTGCCGGGCTGCTCGGGTTCCGGGTGGTAGAGGGCGTCGAGGTCCCACCCCCGGTCCGCCGGGAAGTCGCCGATGGCGTCGCGGCCTTCGGCGACCAGCTCCCACAGGTCCTCGGGCGTGCTGACGCCACCCGGGTAGCGGCAGCTCATCCCGACGATCGCGATCGGTTCGCGGCTCCGCTCCTCCACCTCGCGCAGCTGCGCCTTCGCCTGCTGAAGATCGGCGGTCGCGCGCTTGAGATATGCGCGCAGCTTGTCCTCGTTCGCCATCGCGGGCCCCGTTCACGAGAGGTCTGTGTCGGTCGTGCGGCACGGTGTGCCGGCGGTGTGATCAGCGGTGTGCCGCGATGGTCACCAGTTCGGGAACGATCTCGCGCGGGCTGGGCATCGCGGTGATCTCGTCCCGCAGTTCCATGGCCCGCTTCGCCAGGTCGGGATCTCCGGCCAGCCTCTCCAGCATGGCCGCCGTCACCTCTCCGGGCGCCACGAGCAGGCCCGCTCCGCGCTCCGCGAGCCGTGCGGCGGGGCCGGTGCCGCCGGTGTCCCCGATCGCGAGCTGCGGCAGCCCGTGGACGAGCGCCGCCATGACGTCCGGGGTGCCGCCGCCGTGCACCACCGCGGTGCACGAGGAGAGCAGGCTGTGCAGCGGCACGGACGCGAAGAGGCGTACGTGGGCGGGCAGTACGGTGCCCTCCGGGATGCGCCCCTCCGCCAGCTCGCAGACCATCTCGACGTCCACACCGCCCGCCGCGCCGAATACCCCCGCGAGCGCCGCGTCGGGCACCCCGGACGCCAGGTGCACCCGGCGTCTGCGCGGCTTCCGGTTCAGCCAGGGGGGCAGCACGGCGGGGCCGCCGTAGGGGATGTGGCGTACGCCCAGCGGGTCGGTGCCGTCGGGCTCGCGCAGGGACGGCGGCAGACAGTCCAGCGTGGCGTGGCACTCCGCGGCGGCACCGGATCCGCCGCCGGGCCCGGTGCGCCGGTCGTGCGGGCCCTTCAGCCGCACGCTCGCCGCACCGACGGCGCGTGCGGCCTCCGCTCCGGCGGGCGCCATGGTGTCCCAGATGACCAACTCGGGCCGCCAGAAGGACGCGTAGGCCACCAGGCCCGCCACGTCCGAGGCCGCGTCGAGGGCCGGGCCGTCCTCGCCGTCGCCGACGGGCACGGCGACGAATCCGGTCAGGGTGATGGCTTCGGTACAGGACGCCCGGCCGGCGATCTGCACCTCGTGCCCTGTGGTGCGCAGGGCCCACCCGAGTGGCACCAGGCTGTGCAGTCGTGCGTCCGAAGGCGGCGCGACGAGCAGTACGCGCATGGAAGCCCCTCCAGGGAATCGGGTGTGTGAGGTGCGGAGCGGTGGGTGGCGGTCGGGTCCGGGTTCAGTCGTACCGGTAGAAGCCGCGGCCCGACTTCTTGCCGAGGAGCCCGCCCTCGACCATCCGGGACAGCAGCGGCGGTGCCGCGAAGAGGGGTTCCTTGAACTCCGCGTAGAGTCCGCCCGCGACCGCTTCGAGGGTGTCGAGGCCGATCAGGTCGGACAGTCTGAGCGGGCCCACGGGGTGGGCGCAGCCCTGCGTCATCCCGCGGTCGATGTCCTCGGGCGAGGCGAAGCCGGACTCCGCCATCCGCATCGCGGACAGCAGGTACGGGACGAGCAGCGCGTTGACCACGAACCCCGCGCGGTCGGGCGAGCGCACGACGTCCTTGCCGAGCGTCGTGGTCAGGAAGGTCTCGACCCGCTCGGCGCTCTCGGCGGAGGTGAGCAGCGAGCGGGTCACCTCCACGAGGGGCATGGCGGGCACGGGGCTGAAGAAGTGTGTCCCCACGACCTGTTCGGGCCGCGACATGACCCGGGCGAGCTTCATGACGGGCAGGGAGGAGGTGTTGGTGGTGAAGACCGCGTCGGGGTTCTCGACGGCCTTGTCGAGGCGGGAGAAGAGGTCGAGTTTGGCGGACTCGTCCTCGGTGATGGCCTCGATGACGAACCGTCCGCCGGAGAGGCCGCCGAGGTCGGTGGTGTAGGAGATCCGCCCGAGGGCCTCGTCCCTCTCCGCCGGGGTGATGCCGCCCTTGGACACGGCCCGTTCGAGGGATCTGTCCACCCGGCGTCTGCCGCGCTCCTCCGATCGCGCCGAGGAGACGGCGACGACCACGTCGAGTCCCTTCCGCGCGCAGATCTCGGCGATTCCGGATCCCATGAGGCCGCAGCCGACGACCCCGACGCGGTTCGTCCCGTTCACAGCTCCACCCGCCCGGTCGTCCGCCAGCGCAGCAGCGACGCACCGAGCGCCATACCGCCGCCGAATCCGACGAGGAGGACGAGATCGCCGTCGCGCAGCAGGCCGGAGCGGTTGGCGTCGTCGAGGGTGACCGCCATGGAGGCGGCCCCGGAGTTGCCGTACTCGCCGACCGTGAGGTGCGTCCGGGCGTTCTCGAAGCCGATCTGCTCGGCGAGTCTGCCCAGCAGTACGCCGTTGGCCTGGTGCGGCACGAAGTGCGCGATGTCCTCGCGCCGGACACCGGTCTTCGCCAGCAGGTCCTTCACGGCCTGCGGGACCTTGCCCAGAACGAAGTCGCTGACCTCGCGGCCGCGCATCCGCAGGAAGTGCCCGCCCTCGTCGACGGTGGCGTGCGAGGCGGGCTTCCTGCTGCCGCCGGCCTCGATGACCAGGAGCGAGGACTCGTCGCCGTGCGAGAGCAGATCGGTCCCGAGGATGCCGTACGGGCCGGGCACGGCGCCGACGACGGCGGCGCCGGCGCCGTCCGCGAGGAGCGCCGCCGTTCCCCGGTCCCCGAAGTCCACGAACCGCGACCAGAGGTCGGCGGCCACGACCAGGGCGTGCGAGCCCGGGTTCTGCGCCACCAGCCCGTGGGCGACGGCCAGGCCGTGGACGAAGCCGCTGCACGCGATGTTGAGGTCGAACGCGGCGGCGCGGTGCGCGCCCAGCTCGGCCTGCACGAGACAGGCCGTGGGGGGCAGGGGCGCGTCGCCGGTCGACGTGGTCACGATGAGGTGGTCGATGCGGTCGGCGGTCAGGCCGGCCTGTTCGAGCGCCCTGGTGGCCGCGGCGACGGCCATCTCCGACGTGGCCTCGGACGGGTCCGCCCAACGCCGGGCGCGGATGCCCGTCTTGCGCTCGATCCACTCGGCGGTCACTCCGATGCGGGGCGCGAGCTCCTCGTTGCCGACCACCCGCTCGGGGACGTACGCCCCCGTCGACAGGATGCCGACCGGCTGGCTGCTCATGCGCGTCCGTCCCCCAGAGGGTTGAGCCGGCGCTCGCCGATGGCGTCCCGCTTCTCCTGGTCGGTGACGCCGAGACCGCGTTCGGATGCCAGGCACAGCACGCCGATCTTGCCCATGTGCCCGTTGGTCTGTACGAGCCGGGCGGCGTCGCCGATGTCCTCCAGCCGGTAGACGGTGGACAGGATCGGCATGATGCGGCCCATATCGATGAGCCGGTTGCTCTCCCACTGCTCGGAGAGGTTCGCGGCGTGGCTGCCGACGATCCGCTTCAGCTTCATCCAGAGGTAGCGGTTGTCGTACTGGTGCTGGTAGCCGCTGCTCGACCCGCAGGTCACCACCACCCCGCCCCGCCGTACGACGAACATGGAGATGCCGAACGTCGCCCGCCCGACGTACTCGAAGACGATGTTGGGGTCCTCGCCGATCTCGCGCCGGATGATCCGGCCCAGCCGCTTGCCCGCCTCGATCACCTTGTCGGGGTCGCTGCCGTCGTCGTCGCCGATGCCCAGCTCCCGGCGGTTGATCACCAGGTCGCAGCCGAGGTCCCGGAGGGCCTGGACCTTCTCCTCGGAGCCGACGACGCCGACGGCTATGCCTCCGCCGTGCTTCACGAGCTGGACGGCGTAGGCGCCGAGTCCGCCCGCCGCGCCCCAGATGAGCACCACGTCGCCCTGCTTCATCCGGGCGCCGCGGTCGCTGACGAGCATGCGGTAGGCGGTACCGGCACACGCGGGGGTGCTGGCGGCTTCCTCCCAGGTCAGGTGCGCGGGCTTGGGGATGAGCTGGCTCGCCCGGACCACGCAGTAGTGCGCGAGCCCGCCGAAGTTGGTCTCGTAGCCCCAGGCCTTCTGGCCCTCGCCGAGCATTCCGTCCGCGTGGGTCGTCGCCTCCTGGTCGTCCACCTGGATCGGGCTGGCGAGCACATGGTCGCCCACCTGCCAGCGGCGGACGCCCACGCCCACCCGGACGATGACCCCGGCCGCGTCCGAACCCAGCACGTGGTACGGCTGGTCGTGGCGGCGTTCCCAGCCGCCGAGCTTCCCGTACGCCTTGAGGAAGCTGAAGGTCGGCACCGGCTCGAAGGTGCCCGACCAGACCGTGTTGTAGTTCACGGAGCTGGCCATCACCGCCACCAGGACCTCGTCCGGGGCCAGTTCCGGCATCGGCACCCGGCCGACCCGCAGGGACTTGCGCACGTCCTTGTCCTCGACGCCGTCGAACATCCCGATGTCCTCGACCCGGGTGTGCGCGGCCAGGTACTCCTCGGGCACCGGCAGGCCGGCCAGCTCCTCGGGCCCGGCACCGGCCCGTACCGCCTCGGTCAACGCTTCCATTCCACACCTTCCTTGTTGCACACGCGGGGGGCTCAGGCGAGGGTGCCGAGCCAGTTCTCGACCACGGCCGCCGTCGTCTCAGCACCCTGTTCGATGAGGCTGAAGTGGTCGCCGGGGACCGTCTCGACCCGGGTCGCCAGCGACCAGGTCGTCTGCCAGTCGTCCGCGGCGGCCTCGTCGCCCCCGGTCTCCGGGCCGTCGTGCGCCGCGGTCGCGCCGGCGGTCTCCTCCTCACCGGTGGCGAACCGTTCGGACGCCTTCACCAGGAGCGTCGGCGTCGTGAGCTCCTTCAGCTCGATGTCCGGGATCAGCGTCACGTACTGGGCCATGGCGCTCAGCGAGGTCGCGTTGCCGAGCTGGCCGTAGGAGATCTCCCGGGTCAGGGCTCCGACCGCGACCTCGGCCGCGAAGTCCTGGAAGCCGGCGGTCTGCTCGACGACGTACGTGTCCAGCAGCGCGACGCCCACGGGCGGCCGTCCCTGTTCCTCCAGGAGCCCGGCGGTGGCGTACGCGAGGAGCCCGCCGCCGGAGTGCCCGAGCAGGGCGAACGGTGCGTCGCCGACGATGTCCTTGACGGTCGCCGCGAGGACGTCGAGTGCGGCGGGGACGGAGGCGGGCAGCTGCTCGCCGGGGCCGAAGCCCGGCATCGGCAGGACGGTGACCGTCCGTGCGCCCTTGAAGGCGGAGATGAGCTTCGCGTACTGGTACGCGCCGCCCATCGCGGCCGGGGTGCACAGGCACACCAGGTGCGGCGCCTCGTCGCCGTCGGCCATCCGCACGGAGACCGGCGGCCGTTCCAGGTCCGCGCTGGACGTGAACTGCGAACGGGACTTGACCACCCAGCTCAGCAGCCCGAGGCCTTCCTGCACCTGTCCGGCGCGGACCATCGCGCGGAACAGCTCCGGCACGGAATCGCCGGTGCCGGGTGCGGCCTCCCGCTCCCCGCCCGCCTCGGCGCTCCCGGGCTCGCGCACGGACGGGTCAGCCGGTCCGGCCGTGCGCGGGACGGCTCCGATCTCCGCGGCCATGTGCCGCGCGAGGCCGCCCGGCGTCTGGTGGTCGAAGGCGACCGTCGCCGACAGGCGCAGCCCGGTGGCGGCGTTGAGGCCGTTGCGCAGCTCCACCGCGGTCAGCGAGTCGAAGCCCGACTCCAGGAAGTGGCGCTCGGGATCGATCGTCTCGTTGTCGCCGTATCCGAGGAGCGCGCCCGCGTGTTCGAGGACGAGCTCCTCCATCGCCTTGTCCAGCTGTTCGGCGGTGAGCCCGGCCAGACGCCTGCGCAGCGCGTCGGTGTCGGAGACCGTGGTGCGTGAGGCGGCCCGCCGTACGGGCGCCACCAGCGAGCGGAACACGTGCGGCACGCCGTCCGTGCCACCGGTCCCGGCCCCCCGGCCCCCGGCCTTCATCGGTACGAGGAGCGCCTCCTGCCGGGCGAGGGCCGCGTCGAACAGTTCCGCGCCCTCCGCGTCGGACAGCGCCGCCATGCCCTCCTGGGCGAGCTGCGCCTCGTCCGGCGTGGCTCCCGAGCCGCCGCTGCCGGTCGCGGCCCACAGGCCCCAGGCGAGCGACTGGGCGGGGAGCCCGGCCGCGCGGCGGTGTGCCGCCAGGGCGTCGAGGTAGGCGTTGGCCGCGGCGTAGTTGGCCTGGCCCATGTTGCCGAGCAGGCCGGCGACCGAGGAGAAGAGCACGAAGGCGGTCAGTTCACGGCCGGCCGTCAGCTCGTGGAGGTTCCAGGCCGCGTCCACCTTCGGCCGCAGCGCGGCGGTCAGCTTCTCCTCGGTGAGCGAGGTCAGCGTCCCGTCGTCGACGACCGCCGCGAGGTGGACGACGGCGGTCAGCGGGTGCTCCGCCGGCACGGCGGAGAGCACGGCGGAGAGCGCGTCGCGGTCCGCCGCGTCGCAGGCGACGAGGGTGACGTCCGCGCCGAGCCCGGTCAGCTCCTCGACCAGCTCGGGTGCCTCACCGCCGCGGCTGAGCAGCAGCAGGTGGCGTACCCCGCGGGCCGTCACCAGGTGGCGGGTGAGGACGCGCCCGACCGCTCCCGTGGCGCCGGTGACCAGCGTGGTCCCTTCGGGGTCGAAGGTCCCCCCGGGCTCGCCTCCGTGGGCCGGGGGCCGGACGAGCCTGCCGCCGTGCACCGTTCCCTCCCGGACGACGGCCTGCGGCTCGCCGGAGGCGAGCAGCGCGTGCAGCGCCTCGTGGGAGGCGGCGCTGCCGTCGGTGTCCACGAGGACGAACCTGCCGGGGTTCTCCGCCTGTGCGGAGCGCAGGAGGCCCCACACCGCGGCGCCCACGAGGTCGGTGACGTCCTCGCCGGGGAGCGCGACGGCCCCCCTGGTCAGGACGGCGAGCGTGGTGTCGGCGAGGGCCTTGGCGTCCAGCCACGCGGTGAGCAGTTCCAGGGTGTCGCGGACGCCGGTGTGCACGGCCTCGGGGCCCTGGGCGGTGGGCGAGGCCGAGCGGTCGAGGACGACGACGGGGGGCACGGGCCCCGCGCCCAGCGTCTCCGGGCCGGTGTGCGCGGTGACGTCGAACCCGGCGTCGCCGAGGGCTGCCGCGAGGCCGCCCGGGTCGCTGCCGAGCACCGCCAGCGGCACCGGCCGTCCGGCGTCCGGTCCTCGCGTGGCGGCGGGCAGCCGGACCCAGTCCCAGCCGTACAGGGACTCGTGTCCCGTGGCGACGACGGCGCCGATGTCGGGCACGGGGCGCAGCACCAGGGTCTCCACGGCGGCGACCGGCTGCCCGGCCTGGTCGGTCAGGAGGACCGCGGCGGCGTCCGGGCGGACCGGGGTGACCCGCACCCGGAGCTTGGTGGCGCCCGTGGCGTAGAGGTCGATGCCCGACCAGGAGTACGGCATACCGGACTCGACCTCGATGCCCTCGCTGAGGGCGATCGTCTGGAGGGCGGCGTCCAGCGCCGCCGGGTGCAGCCCGAACCGCTCGGTGCTCTGCCCCGTCTCGGGGCCGAGACGTACCTCGGAGAACACCTCGTCGCCGCGACGCCAGGCGGCGCGGAGGCCGCGGAAGGCGGGGCCGTAACGGAATCCGGACTCCGCGAATCCGTCGTACAGCTCCTCGACGTCGAGGGGTTCGGCGCCCGGCGGGGGCCACTCGGCCAGGCCGGCCGGCTCAGGTGCGCCCGTCGGGACCAGCACACCGCTCGCGTGCCGGGTCCAGGGCGCGGCGCCCGCACCGGGGGTGGTGCGGCCGGGCCGGGCGTGCACGGTGACCGGGCGCGCGCCCGCCGCGTCGGCCGGTCCGACGACCAGCTGCACCTGGACCTTGCCCTGCCGGGGCAGCACCAGGGGCGCCTCGATGGTCAGTTCGTCGAGGCGGGGGCAGCCGGCCTCGTCACCGGCGCTGATCGCGAGTTCCGCGAATCCGGCGCCGGGGAAGAGGATCGTGTCGCCGAAGGCGTGGTCGGCGAGCCATCTCTGGCTGTCGACCGATATCTGGCCGCTGAGGATCAGTTCGCCCGACTCGGCGACCTCCACGGCCGCGCCGAGCAGCGGGTGGTCGGTGGCCTCCATACCGGTCGGCGCGCCGCCCGACGCCCGGACCGCCGCCATGTCGACGTCGGGCCAGTAGCGCCTGCGGCGGAAGGTGTAGGGCGGCAGTTCGACCTGGGCCGCGCCCCGGGCCGCGAAGATCCTGGCGGGCTCGACGCCGGCTCCGTCGGCGTAGAGCTGCCCGGAGGCGAGCCCCGCGGCCGTGACCTCCGGCGTGCCCTTGCGCTGCACCGGGACGACCACGGCTCCGTCGACCGCGTCGGTGAGGCAGCCCGACGCCATCGCGGCGAGGGCGCCTTCCGTGCCGAGGTCCACGTAGTGGGTGACGCCCTCGGCCTCCAGGCTGCGCACCCCGTCCATGAAGCGCACGGCACGGCGGCAGTTGGAGACCCAGTGGTCGGGGTCGGCCAGGGCGTCGCCGTCGGTGAGCGCGCCCGTCACCGTGGACACGATCTTCGTACGGGGGGCGGAGAACGTCAGCTCCTCGGCCACGTCGCGCAGGTCGTCGAGGAACGTCTCGGTCAGCGGCGAGTGCCCGGGGGCGCCGATGGGCAGCACCTTCGTCCTGCGGCCCAGGCCCTTCCAGTGCTCGGCGACGGCCCGCACCTCATCGGCCTCGCCCGAGACGACGAGGGACCGCGGACCGTTGACGGCGGCGATGTCGGTCCCGTCGGTGAGCGTGGGGCGGACCTCGTCCTCCGTGGCCTCGATGCCGATCATCACGCCGCTCGGCATGTCCTGGATCAGCTCGGTGCGGTTCGAGGTGAACTTGACCGCGTCGTGCAGCGTGAGGACGCCGGCGAAGTGGGCGGCGGCGATCTCGCCGCCGGAGTGGCCGAGCAGGTAGTCGGGGCGCAGCTTCCAGAACTCCAGGAGCCGGGCGAGCGAGACGGCCATGGCGAACTGCGCGGCCTGGCCGAAGGCGACCTGTCCGAGCAACTGGGCGTTGACCGACCCCGGTTCGGAGAACATCACGTCGCGCAGCGGGCGGTCGAGGTAGGGGTCGAAGGACGCGCACACCTCGTCCAGGGCCTGCGCGAACGCCGGGAAGGCGGCGTACAGTTCACGCCCCATTCCGGGCCGCTGGGTGCCGTGCCCGGGGAAGAGGAACGCGATCTTCGCTCCGGCCTTGGCCGTGCCCGTCACCACGCGCGGGGAGTCCTCGTCGGCCGCGAGCGCGGCGAGGGCGGCGAGCTGCTCCTCCCGGGTGTCGCCGACGACGGCGGCCCGGTAGGGGAACTGGGGCTGCCGCAGCGCGAGCGAGTAGCCGATGTCGTCGGCGCCGGGCCCGGGGTTCTCGGCGAGGTGCTCCAAGAGCCGCCCGGCCTGTGCGGGCAGGGCCTCGGCCGTACGCGCGGTCAGCAGCCAGGGCAGTACGCCCTCGGGCGCGGTCCCGGGCTCCGTGCCCGCCGCTTCCCCGGGGGTGGGCACGGGCGCCGTCTCCGGCTCCGGCCGGAGGCCGGGTCCCTGCTCCAGGATGGCGTGCGCGTTGGTGCCGCTGTAGCCGAAGGACGAGACACCGGCACGCCGCGGCCGGTCCGTCCGGGGCCAGGGGATGGTCTCGGTGAGCAGTTTGACGTTGCCCGTCGTCCAGTCCACGTGCGGTGTCGGTTCGTCGGCGAAGCGGCTCATCGGCACTTCCCCGTGGAGCATGGCCTGCACCATCTTGATGACGCCCGCGACGCCGGCCGCCGCCTGGGTGTGCCCCATGTTCGTCTTGACCGAACCCAGCCACAGCGGCCGGTCGTCGGGGCGGTCCTGGCCGTACGTCGCGAGGAGCGCGTTGGCCTCGATGGGGTCGCCGAGCGTGGTGCCCGTCCCGTGGCCCTCGACGGCGTCGACCTCGTGCGGCCGCAGTCCGGCGGTGTCGAGCGCCTTGCGGATCACCCGTTCCTGCGAGGGGCCGTTCGGCGCGGTGGGGCCGTTGGACGCCCCGTCGGAGTTGACCGCGGTTCCGCGCACGTAGGCGAGGACCGGGTGGCCGTTGCGCTGGGCGTCGGAGAGGCGTTCGAGGACGACCATGCCGACGCCCTCGCCCCAGCCCACGCCGTCGGCGGAGGCGGAGTACGCCTTGCACCGCCCGTCCGACGCGATGCCTCCGCCGTACTGCGCGAAGGGTTCGAGCGAGGAGAGGGCGGTCACACCGCCGGCGAGCGCGAGGTCGCAGTCACCGTTGCGCAGCGCCTGACGCGCGAGGTGCAGGGCCACGAGGGACGAGGAGCAGGCGGTGTCGACGGAGATGGCGGGGCCCTCGAAGCCGAAGGCGTACGCGATCCTCCCGGAGATCATGCTGCCGTGCCAGCCGGTGCCGATGTACTGGCTGTACTGCTCCAACTCCCCCAGCGGACCCGGGTCGTAGCCGCCGCCGCCCATCATTCCCGCGAAGACGCCGGTGGCGCTCTCCTTCAGCGAGAGCGGGTTGATGCCCGCCGACTCCAGCGCCTCCCAGCAGATCTCCATGAGCATCCGCTGTTCCGGCGCCATCATGATCGCCTCGTTCGGGCTGATCCCGAAGAACGCCGCGTCGAAGTCGGTGGCGTTCTCGACGAAGCCTCCCCGGGGTACGGTCCCGGCCTCGGCGAGCAGGCTGTGCCAGTAGTCCAGGTCCCAGGACCTGTCGGTGGGCAGCGGTGACGTCGCGTCGCGGCCCTCGGCCACGAGCTGCCAGAGGTCCTCGGGGGTGTTGACGTTCCCGGGGTAGCGGCACGCCATGCTGACGATCACGATCGGGTCGTCGTCCACCGCCGTCGCCTGCGTACGGGGTCCGTCCGGGTCGGCCTCGGCCCGCCCGAACAGGGTGTCGTGGAGGTGTGCCGCCAGCTCGGCCACGGTCGGGTAGTCGAAGACGACGGTGCTCGCGAGCTGGGCTCCCGTCGCACCGCCCAGTTTGTTGCGCAGCTCGACCGCGGTCAGCGAGTCGAAGCCGAAGTCCCGGAACGCGCGGTCGGTGTCGATCAGTTCGGTGGAGCTGTGGCCCAGCACCTCCATGACGCTGCCGAGCACCACCTCCAGCAGGGCGGCGCGCCGTTCGCCCGGCGGAAGCTGTGCGAGGGCGCCCGGCACGGCGCCGTCGGCGGCCTGGGGGGCGCTCGCGGCGCGGCGTACGGACGGTACGACTCCCCGCAGCACGTCGGCCACCCGGTCGGGCCGCTCGCGCAGGGCCGCGATGTCGAGCTTCAGCGGTACGAGGACGGCGCCCGGGGCCGCGGTGGCGGCGTCCAGCAGCTCCAGGCCCTCGGCGACGGACAGTGCGGGCAGTCCCGTGCGCAGGGCCGAGGTGGCGGCGCCCGGTTCGCTGAGCACCGCCGCCATCCCCTCGGACTGGGCCCACTGTCCCCAGGCGAGCGACTGGGCGGGCAGGTTGTGCGCACGGCGGTGGTGGGCGAGGGCGTCGAGGAACGCGTTGGCCGCGGCGTAGTTGGCCTGACCGGGCGCGCCGAGCACACCGGCGGCGGAGGAGAACAGCACGAAGGCCGTCAGCTCCGTCTCCCTGGTCAGCTCGTGCAGATTCCACGCGGCATCGGCCTTCGGGCGGAGTACGTTGTCGACGCGCTCGGGGGTCAGCGAGGCGAACACGCCGTCGTCGAGCACGCCCGCCGAGTGCACCACGGCGGTCACGGGGTGCGCCGCGAGCAGTTCGCGGGCCGCTTCGCGGTCCGCGAGGTCGCACGCCACCACCTCGGCCTCGGCGCCCAGTTCGGCCAGTCCGGCGACGAGCTCCGCGGCCCCGTCGGCCTGCGGGCCGCTCCGGCTGACCAGCAGCAGGCGTCGTACGCCGTGTGCCTCGGCGAGGTGCCGGGCGACGACCCGGCCGAGTGCGCCGGTGCCGCCGGTGACGAGCACGTGGGAGTCCGCCGGCCAGCTCGCCGCGGCCTCGGTGTCGCCGCCCCGGTCCGCGCGGGCGAGCCGCGGCAGCAGCGCCGTACCGCCGCGGACGGCGACGGACGACTCGTTCAGGCCCACGATGCGGGGCAGCAGGTCGAGCGCGTCGGGTTCCGCGTCGCCGTCGACCAGGAGGAGCCGTCCGGGCTCCTCGGACTGGGCCGATCGGATCAGCCCGTGCACGGCCGCGGCGCCGAGGTCGGACACGTCCTCGCCGGGCAGTGCCACGGCGCCGCCGGTGAGGACGACGAGCCGCGAGGCGCGGAAGCGTTCGTCACGCAGCCAGGTCTGGACGTCGGCGAGCACGCGGTGCGTCGCGCGCCGCGCCGCGTCCGCGCCGGATCCGCCGGTGACGCGCAGGACGACGACGTCGGGTGCGGGGGTGGACGCGTCGGCTCCGGCGAGGGAGGCGAAGTCGACGATGTTCAGCGCTTCGGCCGGCTCGGGGAGCGCGGCGGGCGTCCACTCGATGCCGAAGAGCGCGTCACCGGCCGTACCGGTCGTCGGCCGCACCGCCGCGGCGAGTTGCTCCTCGGCGATCTCGCGCAGGGTCAGGGCGGTCACCGAGGCCACCGGCTGCCCGGTCACGTCGGCGATGTCCAGGGCGACGCTCCGGCCGGGCGCGTCGCCCCGGGCGGGCCGGACCCGGACACGTACGACGGAGGCCCCGGTGGCGAACAGCTCCACTCCGGACCAGGCGTACGGCAGCGCCATCCCCTGGTCCTCGGTGGCGGCGAGGCCGATGGCGTGCAGCGCGGCGTCGAAGACGGCGGGGTGCAGACCGTAGTCCTCGGCCGTGGCCCGGGAGTTCTCCGGGAGGCCGACCTCGGCGTAGATCTCGTCCCCGCTGCGCCAGGCGGCGCGCAGCCCCTGGAACATCGGGCCGTACCCGGAGCCGCGTGCGGCCAGCTCCTCGTACATCCCGTCGGTGTCCAGGGTTTCGGCGCCCTCGGGCGGCCACACGGTCAGCGCGGCGGGCGCCACGGCGCCCGCACGTTCCAGCGTGCCGCTCGCGTGCTGGATCCACGGGGTGCCGTCGCCCCCCTCCTCGGTCCGCGAGTACACGCTGAGGGGGTGGGCGCCGGAGGCGTCGGCCGGGCCGGCCAGCACCTGGACGCGTACGGCCCCGTGCTCGGGCAGGACGAGCGGGGCGTGGAGCACCAGGTCGCGCAGGGCCGGGGCGCCGATCCGCCCGCCCGCGTGGACCGCCAGCTCGACGAAGGCGGTGCCGGGCAGCAGGACCGCGCCGCCCACGGCATGGTCGCGCAGCCAGGAGTGCGTGGCGAGGGAGAGGCGGCCCGACAGCAGCAGCCCTTCCGAGTCGGCGAGTACGGTGGCGGCGCCGAGCAGCGGGTGGTCCGCCGGTTCCAGGCCGAGCGTGGCCGGGTCCCCGCCGGCGGAGGAGGCCTCCAGCCAGTACCGCTGCCGCTGGAAGGCGTACGTCGGCAGCTCCACGGGGCGGGCCCCGCGGTCCTCGAACCACCTCTTCCAGTCCGGCGAGGTGCCGCGTACGTGCAGCTGGGCCAGGGCGGTGGCGCAGGCCAGCTCCTCGGATCTGCCCTTGCGCAGCAGCGGCACCACGAGGAGGTTGCCGTCCGGGGTGCCGGTCAGGCACTCCTGTGCCATCGCGGCGAGCACACCGCCGGGGCCGAGCTCGACGAAGCGGGTGACGCCCTCGGCGCGCAGGCCCTCGACGGCGTCGCGGAACCGCACCGTCTGACGCATGTGCCGCACCCAGTAGTCGGGGGTGCGCAGGTCGTCGTCCGCGGCGAGTTCACCGGTGACGGTGGAGACGACGGGGATGCGCGGCTGCTGGAAGTCCAGTTCCGCCGCGACCCGGCGGAACTCCTCCAGGACGGGCTCCATGAGCGGCGAGTGCGCCGCATGGCTCACCCGGATCCGCTTGGTGCGGACCCCCTTGGCCGCGAAGTGTTCCGCCACGGCGTGCGCCTGGTCGGCCTCGCCCGAGACGACCACGGAGTCGGGGCTGTTGACGGCCGCGATGCCGACGCCGTCGGTCAGCAGCGGACGTACCTCGTCCTCGGTCGCGTTGATCCCGACCATGGCCCCGCCCTCGGGGAGCCCCTGCATCAGCCGGCCGCGCGCGGCGACGAGGCGGGCGGCGTCGGGCAGGGACAGGATGCCGGAGACATGGGCGGCCGCCAGCTCGCCGGTCGAGTGCCCGGCGAGGAAGTCGGCGCGCAGCCCCATGGATTCGGTGAGCCGGAAGAGCGCGACCTCGATGGCGAACAGCGCGGCCTGCGCGTAGCCCACCTGGTCGAGCGCCTCGGCGTCCCCGTCGATCATCGGGCGCAGCGGCCGGTCCAGGTGCTTGTCCAGCTCGGCGCAGACCTCGTCGTACGCCGCGGCGAAGGCGGGGTGGGCGGCGGCCAGTTCGCGGCCCATGCCGAGGCGCTGCGCGCCGCCGCCGGGGAAGAGGAACGCGGTGGTGGACTCGCCCCTGGCCAGACCGGTCTCCACGTTGGCGGCGTGCTCGCCGTCGGCGACGGCGCGCAGCCCGCTCATCAGCTCGTCGCGGTCCGTTCCCGTGACGACGGCTCGGTGGTCCAGCGGCGAGCGGGTGGTGGCGAGCGCACAGGCCACGTCCAGCGGACGGTCCTGGGGGCGGTCGCGCAGGTACTCCACGAGGCGGGCGGCCTGCGCACGCAGTGCGTCGCGGCTGCGGCCCGACAGCATCCAGGGCAGGGGCCCCGCCGGCGCGGCCTCGCGGTCCGGCGTGCCGGCGGCGTCCTCCGGGACCGCGGGGCCCGGGGGCGCCTCTTCGAGGATCACGTGCGCGTTGGTGCCGCTCAGGCCGAAGGAGGAGACGCCCGCGCGGCGCGGGCTGCCGTTGGCCTTCCAGTCGACGGGGTCGGTCAGCAGCTTGATGGCGCCCTCGGCCCAGTCGATGTGGCGGCTGGGCCGGTCGACGTACAGGGTCTTCGGCAGCAGCTCGTTGCGCATCGCCAGGACCATCTTCATCACGCCGGCCACCCCGGCGGCGCCCTGCGTGTGCCCCAGGTTCGACTTCACCGAGCCGAGCCACTGCGGCCGGTCCTCGGGGCGGTCCTTGCCGTACGTCGCGATCAGCGCGTCGGCCTCGATGGGGTCGCCGAGTTCGGTGGAGGAGCCGTGGGCCTCGACCACGTCGATCTGGTTCGCGGAGAGGCGGGCGTTCTCGAGCGCCTGCCGGATGACGCGCTGCTGGGCGGGGCCGTTGGGCGCGGCGATGCCGTTGGAGGCGCCGTCCTGGTTGACGGCGCTGCCCCGGACGACGGCGAGGACGGGGTGGCCGTTGCGGCGGGCGTCGGAGAGCCGTTCGAGCAGCAGCATGCCCGCGCCCTCGGACCAGGCCGTGCCGTCGGCGGACTCCGCGAAGGGCCGGCACCGGCCGTCACGCGACAGGTTCCCGTCGACGCTGAACTCGACGAAGGTGCGCGGTGAGGACATGACGGAGACGCCGCCGGCGAGCGCCAGCGGACATTCGCCCTGGCGGAGCGCCTGGGCGGCGAGGTGCAGCGTCACGAGGGACGAGGAGCACGCGGTGTCGACGGTGACCGCGGGGCCCTCGATCCCCAGGTGGTACGAGAGCCTGCCGGACAGCGGCCCGGAGGATCCGTAGCTGCCGGGGTAGTTGTGGTACATCGCTCCGGCGAAGACCCCCACGGGGGTTCCCTTGACGGAGTGGGGCGGCACACCGGCCCGCTCCAGCGCCTCCCACGCGGTCTCCAGCAGGAGGCGCTGCTGGGGGTCCATGAGCAGCGCGTCACGAGGGCTGATCCCGAAGAAGTCGGCGTCGAAGTCGCCCGCCCCGTAGAGGAATCCGCCCTCTCGGACGTACGTCGCTCCGGGGCGCTCCCCCGTCGGGTCGTAGAGCCGTTCCAGGTCCCAGCCCCGGTCGGTGGGGAACCGGCCGATGCCGTCCTCGCCGGCGGCGAGCAGCCTCCACAGATCCTCGGGCGTCGTGACGCCGCCCGGGAACCGGCAGGCCATACCGATGATCGCGATCGGCTCCCGGCCGGCGTCCATGAGCCGCTTGTTCTGCTCGCGCAGCCGGTCGGTCTCCTTCAGTGACGCTCGCAGCGCGCCGACCAGCCTGTCTTCAGACATACTCACTTAACCCTCACGTGTGTGCCGTCGCGCCGGAATCAAGAGACTTATGTGCCGCACCCATTGCGCAAGTTGGATTGCCGAGCCTGGCGTCACTTTACGAGCGGAAGAACGACGGGGGGAATGGTGACCCCACCCCTAACGAGCCCCGCAAAATTCCGCAGGGTCCGCGCGCTGCGATGCACCTTCGGGCGGCCATCCCCGGCCGGTAGGGGTTGCCCCTCCATCTCGACGGCTGGCACATTCGTGCCTTTCCAGTGGGCGGCCCACCGGGCTGCCGTCGAAGGCGGGGATCCCGATGGACAGAATGCCCGGCAAACTCCTGATAGTGGTCGCGCACGGTGATGACGAGACGCTCGGTGCCGGAGCGACCACAGCGAAGCTGACCGAGGCAGGAGTGCAGGTCAGCCTGCTGGTCCTGACGAACGACGACGGTTCGCGGGCGGCAATGGGACAGCGTGTCACCAATCGCGTTTCCGCCATCGAGAGGGCCGCGAAGATTCTCGGAATCGAGCGGGTCGGTATCCGGGAGTTCGGCGA
Organism: Streptomyces sp. S063; assembly: GCF_002832675.1. Classification (NCBI taxonomy): domain Bacteria; kingdom Bacillati; phylum Actinomycetota; class Actinomycetes; order Kitasatosporales; family Streptomycetaceae; genus Streptomyces; species Streptomyces sp. S063. The sequence goes on along the minus strand of NZ_CP021707.1, from coordinate 5,972,052 downwards.
CAACAGACTCGACGCCGAGAGCCAGCTGGAGCTGAACCGCATTGTGGAGCGCGAGGTGCGCGACTTCCGGCCCGACACCATCTTCACGACCAGCATGAGCGATCTGAGCATGGACCACCAGCTCGTGAGCAGGGCGGCCCGTATCGCCGGACGTCCCGGCAGGTCAGGGGTCCGGGAGATCCGCTGCTTCGAGACCCGCTCGGCGACCGACTGCGGGGAGGCCTCGGGCCTGCCGACGTTCGCGCCCAACTGCTGGGAGGTCGTGAGCGCCTCCCACCTGGAGCGCAAGATCGAGGCGCTGCGGGAGTACGGGCAGGAGGTGGAGAACTGGCCGAGCCCGCGCAGCGAGCGCGGGGTGCGGGCCCTCGCCGAGTACCGGGGTTCGCAGATCACGGAGGAGTTCGCGGAGGCCTTCGAGCTGCTCAGGACCGTGCGATGACCAGGCGTGACAGCCGGGGACGGCCGGGGCCAGTAGGGGCGGGTAGGGGTAGGAAGCGGTACGCCTCAGCTCGTAAGATCCCCCATCAAAACATTCCCGCCAACGAAGTCGAGTAGATAATGGCGAAGCTGCTTACCGCAGGGGACGTCCCATTCAGCTCAGCACGGCTTTCTTCTGTCGCGGTAATCGGCATGGGATATGTGGGACTGCCGACCGCACTCGGACTGCACGCGAACGGAATTTCAGTCCTCGGTATCGACCACGATCCGCATCGCCTCGAAGCGATCAGGAATCAGAATGTCGACCTGATCGGGCCCGATCGGGAACGCCTCGCCACGGCCCTGGGCGAGAGCGGTTTCGAGCTCACGACCGATGTCGCCAGACTGGCCGAGGCGGACGCGGTCATGGTCTGTGTGCCCACTCCGGTCGACAGCCGTCTGCTGCCCGACCTCGGGCCGCTGAGCGACGCCTGCGACAAGCTGGTGCGGTACGCACGCGCCGGCCAGACCTTCATCCTCACCTCGACGAGCTTCATCGGGACGACGGCCACCATGCTGGTCGAGCCGCTGACCGACCGCGGGCTCACCGTCGGCTCCGACGTCTTCGTCGCGTCCAGCCCGGAGCGCATCGACCCGGGCAACGTCCGCCACACCCAGCAGGAGACCCCCAGGGTGCTCGGCGGTGTGACGCCCCGGTGCACCGACATGGCGGCCCGCGTGATCGAGGCACTGAGCCCGATCGCGCACCGGGTGGGCTCTCCCGAGGTCGCGGAGATGACCAAGCTGTACGAGAACACGTTCCGGGCCGTCAACATCGCCCTCGCGAACGAGTTCGCCGACATCTGCGCGGACCTCGCGCTCGATCCGATGGAGGTCATCGACGCGGCGAGCACCAAGCCCTACGGCTTCATGCCCTTCCACCCGGGCCCCGGTGTCGGCGGGCACTGCATTCCCTGCGATCCGCACTATCTGCTGTGGCAGTTGAGCGAGACACGCACCGGCGCACCGCTGGTGCGCCAGGCGATGAACGCGATCGCCGAACGGCCCCGGCGGGTCGTGGAACGCGTCCAGGGCGTGCTGTCCGACAACGGCAAGGGGATGGCGGGCAGCAGGATCCTCGTCGTCGGCGTGAGCTACAAGCCGGGCGTGCGGGACGTACGTTCGTCACCCGCCCTGGAGATCATCGAGCTGCTCACCCGGCGGGGTGCCAAGGTCGGCTACTACGACCCGCTGATCCAACGCGTCGCGCTCGCCGACGGCACGGTGCTGGAGAGCATCGTCGAGCCGTCGGGCTCCGACTGGGACGCGGCTCTCCTGCACACCGTGCAGCCGGACCACGACTACGCCTGGGTCCATCAGTGCCCCATGACCGTCGACGCGACCTACCGTTTCGCCCCCAGTCCCGCACCCTGCTGAGTATCCGGAAGAGGACCCGCTCTTGCGCTGCCTGATCACCGGAGGTGCCGGCTTCATCGGCTCGCACCTCACCGAGCACCTGCTGGGCCTGGGACACGAGGTCGTCGTCCTCGACGACTTCAGCACGGGGAGCGAACGCAACCTCGCGCCGTTCTCCGGTCATCCCGGGCTTGTGCGTGTCGTCCGCGGCTCCGTCTGCGACCGGGAAACGGTCGAGAGCTGTATGACGGGAGTCGACGCGATCTACCATCTGGCCGCCGCGGTCGGTGTGTTCACCATCCTCGGCAACACGCTGGACTGTCTGCGGACCAATCTGCACGGCACGGAGACCGTGCTGGAGACGGCCCGCGCGCACGGGGTACCGATCCTGGTCGCCTCGACCAGCGAGATCTACGGCAAGAACACCGCCGACGGCCTCTCCGAGGAAGCCGACCGGGTCCTCGGTTCACCGCTCAAGAACCGCTGGTCGTACGCCGAGGCCAAGGCGCTGGACGAGACACTCGCCCACCTCTATGGCGTGGAGTACGGCGTGAGCACGGTGATCGTGCGGCTGTTCAACACCGTCGGGCCCCGGCAGAGCGGCCAGTACGGCATGGTGATCCCCCGCTTCGTGGGACAGGCGCTCGCCGGCGAGCCGATCACCGTCTTCGGCGACGGCACGCAGGTCCGGTGCTTCTGCCACGTCCACGACATCGTGCCCGCGCTCGTCACGCTCCTGGAGGACGCGGACACCCACGGCACGGTCTACAACCTCGGCAACTCCGAACAGATCAGCATCACCGCGCTCGCGCAGAGGGTCGTCGAGGCGACCGGGTCGAGCAGTCCCGTCGTGAAGGTCCCCTACGAGCAGGCGTACGGACCCGGCTTCGAGGACATGCAGCGGCGCATTCCCGACTGCACCAGGGCGAGGGAGCGCATCGGGTTCCGGCCACGGCGCACGCTCGACGAGATCATCGCGGCGGTGGCCGAGGACCTGGAGCGGCAGGGACGCGAGATCCCGGCCTCCTGACGGCCCGCCGCGCCCCTGCCGACGGCTCGGACCCCGCCCTTCGTATACACCATCACGCCCTTTCGGGAACAGTGCATAAACGGGGAAAAACACCTTGGGGCGCCGGCCCCACGGTGCGTCACGTCCCTTACCCGGGGCCTTTCGCACCCCTTCCGAATCAACTCTCGACTGAAACACCACAGTGACAGTCGGTCTGGTACGGTACCTGGCGTGATGAAGGTCACGGGGCAGTAAAATCGTGACCTGCCGGTCCATGCATGTACGGGGGTAGGTGTACATGAGGCTTTTTGACGGCCGAAGACGACTTCTTGAACCGGACAGTGCGTCTCAATTCTTAGAGAAGAGCTTCGAATCCAGCGTGGCAGGAGCCGGGCGCCTGGTTTTCATCAGTGGTGGAGTCGGCAGCGGAAAGACGACGCTGCAGAGCGAACTTCTCCACAACGCCGCTGGTTCGGGCGCTCTGACGCTGAGTGCGACGGCCGCACCGGACGAGCAGCAAATCAATGCCGCAGTACTCGACCAGCTCCTCGCCAATTCCCCTCTGCCCATTGACATACCCGACGACCCCGGTACAGTTTCCCCGGATTCCGGGGATGAAAGCGACTGGTCCGCGGTTCCGGGGCGCCGGCAGACGGACACCCGAATTCCCCGCAGATTCTGCGACGCACTCCTGGGTATCGCGCGGACACGTCCTCTCGTCATAGCGATCGATGATCTTCACTATGCCGACGACCTGTCTCTGAAGCTGATCCTGCAGCTCCAGCTCAGGATCAGGTTCACCAGGATGATGGTGATCCTCAGTCAGCCGGACTGGCTTCCGCAGACCGCGCAGATGCGTCTCAGCGCGCGCTTCGCACGCCAGCCGCACTTCCACTTCGTCCAGTTGCAGCCCATGTCCAAGCGGGCCGTCGGTTCCATGTTGCGCGAATCCCTCGACGGAGCGCCCGGTCCCGACCTGCCGGCGCAGCTCCACGCCCTGGGCGGGGGCAACCCGCTGCTCACGACCGCCCTCGTCGACGACTACCTCGCCGGCGACCGCGACGGCCGTCCCGCGGTGGGCCCGGCGTACGCCCGGGCCGTGCACGCCTTCCTCGACCGGCCGGACATCAGACTGCTGGAGACCGCTTCCGCCGTCGCGGTACTGGGCGACTACGGCGGTACGGAGATGGTGGCGAAGCTCACCGGGATCGATCCCGACGCGGTGAGCGGCATGATGGACGCCCTCGATCTCGCCGGACTGCTCGTCAAGGGGCAGGTCAAGCACCCCAGCACCCGGGCCGCGATCCTGGGCAGCCTCGCGCCCGGGGCCCGTTCGGCGCTGCACAGCAAGGCCGCCGAGCTGAAGTACTGGAACGCGGCCACCCCGAACGAGGTGGCGTCCCATCTCGTCGCGGCGGGCGAGACACCGGCGCCCTGGGCGATCCCCGTCCTGCGGCACGCGGCGGGTCAGGCCATGCTCAGCGACGACGTCCAGTTCGCCACCCAGTGCCTGGAGTTGGCGCTGACCGGCTCGAAGGACGAGGACGAGCGGCGGGCCATCCGCCAGTCGCTCGTGCACAACACCTGGCGGGTCAACCCCTCGGCCGTCTCGGCCTACGGATCCTCGCTGCGCGAGGCCGCGTACGCGGGGACGCTGGACGCGCCCGGCTGCTTCGCGCTCATGCGGCACGCCCTGTGGCACGGCGACCGCGAGACCTTCGCCCGCACCCAGCAGGTGCTGAGCACCCTGCCGGCGTCCGTCGACCCCCAGACCGAGGCCGAGCTGCACCTCGCGTATCAGTGGCACTTCGGCCCGGTCGCCGGCACGAAGGAGCACGCCGACTCCGGGAGCCACCCGGGTTCCGCGCTCTGGGACCGTACGGCGGCCGGCCTGATGCAGATCTGGCGCGGCGGCGGGGACGAGACGACCGACGCCAGCGCCGAGCGGATCCTGCAGAACTGCCGTCTCAGCGACACCTCGCTGGAAGCTCTCGCCATGGCCATCATGGCACTGGCGCGCAGTGGCAGGAGCGACCGCGCCGAACGCTGGTGCAAGCGGCTCGTCCGGGAGGCGGACCAGCGCGGCGCCGTGACCTGGCAGGCCATGCTCGAAGGTCTCCGGGCGAGCATCCTGCTGCAACGGGGCGAGGTGGCCGTCGCGGCCGAGCGGGCCCGTGCCTGCCTCGACATGCTCGGAGAGCACAACTGGGGCGTCTCGATCGCGCAGCCGCTCACCGTTCTCCTGCTCGCCGACATCGCCCGCGGCAGTTACGACGACGCGGCGAAGGTGCTGCGCCGTCCGGTACCCGAAGCGATGTTCGCAACGGTGGGCGGGCTCACCTATCTACGCGCGTGCGGCCACTTCTACCTCGCCACCAAGCGGCCGCTCGCCGCGGTCAGCGAGTTCCAGAAGTGCCAGCAGCTGGTGCGGGACTGGGACGCGACGGCAGCCTCGCTGGTGCCCTGGCGGAGCGACCTCGCCGAGGCCAACCTGCATCTCGGCAACACGGCGATGGCCCGCGATCTGGCGAGACAGCAGCTCGATCTGTCGGCCGAGAAGGACCCCTACGGCAGTGGTCTCGCGCTCCGGGTGCTGGCGCAGGCCGGCCCCCCCGGTGAGCGCTCGGCCCTGTTCGCCAGGGCCGCCGAGTCCTTCCAGGCCCTGGGCGACCAGCTGGAGGTGGACAGGACCGTCCGGATGGCCAACAAGGCGCCCCGGAGCGGCACCGCCCCCCGCACCGGCCGGCCCGGTGATCAGCGCTGGCCGGCCGAGCGACGGAGCCCGGGAGAAGGCCAGAAGCTCACCCCCCGAGGCATCCCCGCGCAGCCGCTCGGCTCCGGGCGGGCGCCGGCCCGGCCCGTCGGCGCTCCGGCGCGGAGTGCGCCGGCCGCGCGTACCGAACGGTCCGCGGCGCCCGGCTCCAAGCCATCGGAGACACATGACGCCACCGTCCTCAGCGAGGCCGAACAGCGCGTCGCGCAGCTCGCGGCCCTCGACCACACCAACCGGCAGATCAGCAGCAGGCTGTTCATCACCGTCAGTACGGTCGAGCAGCACCTGACGCGTGCCTACAAGAAGCTGGGCATAAGCGGCCGGAGCACCTTGAGCAAGGAACTCTGGACACGCTATCCGCAGCTCATGTCGAGCGACGAAAGCCCCCGGAGCGACTCCGGGATCGGCATCGTCGTCTGACGTGCTGCCGGTCTCCGCGGGGAATCACCCGGCGGAGACCGGCAGCACGTCCGGCGACAGCGCGCCCGCGTGCGCGGCGGCGCTCGTCATCCGGCGACGGTGGTGACGGCGGCAGAGCACCTCGTAGCCGATCTCCGTGGCCGGCCGGTCGACGTCCCCGACGACGACCTGTTCCCCCTCGACCACCATGACCCCGCCGACCGTCCGGGCGTTGTGCGTGGCGCGGGCCCCGCACCAGCAGAGCGCCTCTACCTGGAGGGCCTCTATGCGGTCGGCCAGTTCGATCAGCCGCTGGGAGCCCGGGAACAGTTTGGTGCGGAAGTCCGTGGTGATGCCGAAGGCGAAGACGTCGAGCTTCAGATCGTCGACCACACGGGCCAGTTGGTCGATCTGGTCCGGAGCGAGGAACTGGGCCTCGTCCACGATCACGTAGTCGACCCGGCCGCCCCGGCTGACCCGGTCCACGATGTTTCCGTACAGGTCCATGCCCTCCTCGGCCTCGACGGCGTCCGTCACCAGGCCGAGCCGGGAGGAGAGCTTGCCCTCGCCCGCGCGGTCGTCCCGGGTGAAGATCACGCCCTGGAGGCCACGTGCCGAGCGGTTGTGACCGATCTGCAGGGCCAGCGTGCTCTTTCCGCAGTCCATCGTTCCGGAGAAGAACACCAGCTCGGGCATGAGAGGTCGAGCACCTTTCGGAGGGGGTGGTGGGGCAGGAGGGGTTACGAGCGTACTTCGAGGAGCGGGACGAGCTGTTCCACGGGGGTCAGGGAGCCGTGCACGCCCACCATGGCCGACTCGTGCGGTTCGTTGACGGAGGCCGTGATGATCACGTCGTCGTGGGCGGCGGCGACCACGTCGCCGATCCGCCCGTACACCCGCTCGTCGACCGTCGGACCGAACCACCCGGCCGCGATGGCCTCGTCCCGGCTCGCGATCCAGAACTGCTCGCCGAGGACCTCGCGCCAGACGGCCAGGACGTCGGCCTGGGCGCCGGGCACCGCGTAGACGTGGCGGGCGCGGCCCTCGCCGCCGAGGAGGGCGACGCCGGCGCTCAGCTCCCAGTCCTCGTCGAAGTCGATCCGGGACTGTTCGTCGAACGGGATGTCGATCATGCCGTGGTCGGCGGTGATGTAGAGCGCGGAGCGCGGCGGGAGCTGCTCGGCGAGGCGCCGGGCGAGCCCGTCGACGTACATCAGCTGGCCGCGCCAGGCGTCGGAGTCGGTGCCGAAGCGGTGGCCCTTGCCGTCGACCTCGCTGTAGTACGTGTAGACGAGCGAGCGGTCTCCCGCGGCGAGGCGCTGGGCGGCGACGTCCATCCGGTCCTCGCCGGAGAGCCGGCCGAGGAAGGAACCGCCGCTGAGCGCGATCTTGGTGAGGGGGGTCTGCTCGAACATCGGCGCGGAGACCTGCGCGGTGTGCACACCCGCGGCGTCGGCGAGCTGGAAGACCGTCGGGTACGGCTGCCAGGCCTTCGGCTCGGTCCAGGGCTTCCAGCGGAGCTGGTTCATCAGCTCGCCGGTGCGCGGGTTGCGCGCGGTGTAACCGGGCAGGCCGTGCTCGCCGGGCGGCAGCCCCGTACCGACGGAGGCGAGCGAGGTCGCGGTGGTGGACGGGAAGCCCGCGGTGAGCGGGCGGCCGGTGCCTCCGCGCGAGGTGGGCAGCAGGGAGTGCAGGAAGGGGGCCTCGTCCGGGTGGGCCTTGATCTGCTCCCAGCCGAGGCCGTCGATCAGGAAGACGCAGTTGCGCCTCGCCGGGGTCAGCTCGGGGATCGCGACGGTGAAGCCCGGCACCTCCAGCCCGGCGGCGAGCGTCGGCAGCAGGTCCGCGAGCGAGCCGCTGCCGTACTCCGGTACGGGCGCGGTGTCGAGGGCCAGCGGCGCGGGGTCCTGCCAGGCGGGCTGGGCCATCAGCGGCCACTCGCCGCGGTGGCGGCCGTGGCCTCGGAGAGCGCCTGGGCGAAGGCGAGGGTCTGGCGCACGGCGTCGGGGCCGTCACCGGCCTCGCTGACCCGCAGGCTCAGGTCGTCGGCGGTGGAGCTGCCGGTGTAGCCGTGGTCGGCCTCGCAGTTGGAGTCGCCGCAGGCGGCGGGCTCCAGGTCGATGCGGGAGACCGCGCCCCAGCCGATGGTCAGGACGACCTCGCGGGGCAGGGTGCCCGGGACGTACTTCTCCGGGTTGGCCACCACCCGGCTGACGACCACGGAGGAGATCCGCTCCAGCTTCACCGACTCGGTGGAGGTGGTGGCGTACGGCGTCGGGGAGCTGGTGTCGGCGGCCTGCTCGTCGGTGTGGCTGACGATGAACCGGTGCTCGGTCAGGACGAGGACCGTCACATGACGGCGGACCTCGTTGGAGTCGAACGTGGTCTCCTGGTGGACCAGGTACGAAGCGACCGGCTCCCCGCCGACGGCGGCCTCCACCGCCTCGGCCACGAGGGCCGGGTAGTAGCCGCTGCGCTCGATCGCCGCGCGCAGCCCCTTCGTCGTCGTACCGGTCTTTGCCATGAGCACCATCCTACGGCGGGCCGGTGACTGCCGGGGACGCCCCGGTGGCCGCCGGCCGGCGGGTCTCAGTAGTTCGGAAGGCGGCGGGGGCCGACATCGCTCCGGGCGGGCGGCGGGGCCAGGCGGACACTCGCGCCCAGCACGGTCAGCCCCTGCGGGGCGACGACGACGGGTTCGAGCGCGACGGAGACCACCTCCGGGTGGTCGTCGACCAGCCGGGACAGCCGCAGTAGCAGTTCTTCGAGCGCGGCGGTGTCCACCGGGGCCGAGCCGCGCCAGCCGAAGAGCACCGGGGCCGCCCTGATGGACCGGATCAGCTCGGCGGCGTCCCGGTCGGTGGCGGGGACCAGCCGGTGCGCGGTGTCGCCGAGCAGTTCGGAGGGCGCGCCCGCGAGGCCGAAGGAGAGGATCGCCCCGGCGGCCGCGTCGATGGAGGCCCGCACGACGGTGTCCACGCCGCGCGGGGCCATCGCCTGGACGACGGGGAGGAGTTCGGCGGGCTTGCCGAGGAGGTCGGTGAGCTCTCCGTACGCCCGGCGCAGCGCCTCCTCGTCGGCGACGTCGAGGCGGACACCGCCGAGGTCGGCGCGGTGTCGCAGGTGGGGGGCGGTGGTCTTGAGGGCGACCGGGTAGCCGAGCCGGGCCGCCGCGGCGACGGCCGCCTCGGGGTCGGGGGCGGGCAGGGTGGGGCGTACGTCGATGCCGTAGTGGCCGAGCAGTTCGCGGGCCTCGTCGTGGCTGAGCGGGCGCCCGCGCGGGTCGGGGGCGGTGGCGAGCTGCGCCTCGATCAGGGCGGCGGCCCCGGCCTCGTCGATGGTGTCGTCGAGGAACTCGGGGATCTTGCCCGGCACGGCTGCCTGCCGCCGCCACTGGGCGTACTTCACGGCCTCGGCGAGGGCGCGTACGGCCCGTTCGGCGGCGGGGTAGGCGGGGATGCGGCCGGGGCGGGGCGGGGTCTCGGGGGCGGGCGCTTCGGAGGCCGGTGGTGCGGGGGCGGGCGTGCCGGGGGAAGGCGTCGCGGAGGTCGCCGGTCCGGGAACCGCCGGGGCGGTCGCCGCCCTCGGGGCGGTGGGCCCGGCCTGGGCGGCGGGCGTTGCCGGGGCGGTGGTCCCGGCCGCCCGGCCCGTGATCGTTTCCGGGCCGGCGGTCCCCGCCCGGTCCGCCGCCCCCCGGGCCGCGTCCGCTTCCGGGGACGGGGTCCGGAGCGCGGGGGTCCGCGGTCGCGGGGCCGCCGTGCTGCTCGCGGCGGCCAGCGCCTCGGCGAGGCCGCCGATCTCGACGTGGACGACGGCCACCGGCTTGGCGGAACCCCCGGCCACCGCCTTGGTCAGGGCCTCGGCCAGCACCTGGCCGTCACCGGTCTCGGCCTCGCCGCTCTCCCCCACCCACGGGATGGCGGTGACGATCACGGCGTCGCAGGTCCCGTCCGCCAGCGCCTCGGCCAGCGCGTCGCGGAAGTCCTGCGGAGAGGCGGCGGTGGTGAGGTCGATCGGCGGGCGCGGCCGCAGCCCCTCCGCGAGGCAGGCGTCGTACGTCAGCAGGCCGAGGGACTCGGAGTTGCCGAGGATGGCGACCCGGGGGCCGGCCGGGAGGGGCTGGCCCGCCAGCAGGAGCCCGGCGTCGACCATCTCGGTCACGGTGTCGACCCGGATGACGCCGGCCTGGCGCATCAGCGCGGAGACCGTGGTGTCGGGGATGCGGCTGACCGGGACGGCGTGGCCGGGCGGGTTGGTGCCGCTGTGCCGGGCGCCCTTCACCACGACGACGGGCTTCACGGCGGCGGTGCGGCGGGCGAGGCGGGTGAACTTGCGGGGGTTGCCGAGCGATTCGAGGTAGAGGAGCGCGACGTCGGTGTCCGGGTCCTCGAAGGAGTACTGGAGGAAGTCGTTGCCGGAGACGTCGGCCCGGTTGCCCGCCGAGATGAACGAGGACAGGCCCGCGCCGCGCCGGTGGAGGCCGGAGAGCAGGGCGATGCCGATCGCGCCGGACTGGGTGAACAGCCCGATCCGGCCGCGCGCGGGCGACTCGGGGGCGAGGGAGGCGTTGAGCCGGACGGTCTCGGCGGTGTTGATGATGCCGAAGGCGTTCGGGCCGATGATCCGCATGCCGTACGAGCGGGCCTGGCGGACCAGTTCGCGCTGGAGCTCGCGGCCCTCGGCGCCCCGCTCGGCGTAACCGGCGGAGAGGACGACCAGGCCCTGGACGCCGTGCTCGCCGCAGTCGGCGACGGCCTCGGGGACGCGGTGGGCGGGGACGGCGATCACGGCGAGGTCGACCTGTTCGTCGATCTCGCCGAGCGAGCGGTGGGCGGGGACCCCGTCGAGGGTGGCCGGGCCCTCGTCGAAGGCGCGGTTCACGGCGTAGGTGCGGCCGGTGTAGCCGGCGGCGAGGAGGTTGCGCAGGACCGTGCGGCCCACGCCGCCGGGGGTGCGGCCGGTGCCGATGACCGCGACGGAGCCCGGGGCGAGCAGCCGCTGCACCGAGCGGGCCTCGGCGCGCTGTTCCCGGCCGCGCTGGACGGCGAGGGACTTCTCGGTGGGTTCGAGGTCGAGGGTGAGGTGGACGGAGCCGTCCTCGAAGCTGCGGCGCTGGGTGTACCCGCCGTCCCGGAACACCTTGATCATTTTGTTGTTGGCGGGGAGCACCTCGGCGGCGAAGCGCCGGATGCCGCGCTCACGGGCGACCGCGGCGATGTGTTCGAGCAGCGCCGAGGCGACTCCGCGGCCCTGGTGGGCGTCCTGGACGAGGAAGGCGACCTCGGCCTCGTCGGCGGGGGCAGAGGCGGGACGGCCCCTGTCGTCGATGCGGTCGTAGCGGACGGTCCCGATGAACTCGCCGCCGATCGTGACCGCCAGTCCGACCCGGTCGACGTAGTCGTGATGGGTGAAGCGGTGCACGTCCCGGTCGGATAGGCGGGGATACGGGGCGAAGAAGCGGTAGTACTTCGACTCGTCGGACACCTGCTCGTAGAAGCTGACCAGTCGCTCGGCGTCGTCCGTGGTGATCGGCCTGATGCGCGCGGTGCCCCCGTCGCGGAGCACCACGTCCGCTTCCCAGTGGTCGGGGTACGCGTGATGCGGACTCTGTTCCGGCGTGGGCTCCATGGCCAAAGCCTACGGCCGGACGGGAGGCCGGGCACAGCACCACGCACTGCATGAGAGACTGGTCTAGACAACCGTTGATATGTGAAGGGCAGAACCATGGCTGAGCGCCGCGTAAACGTCGGTTGGGCCGAGGGCCTGCACGCCCGCCCCGCTTCCATCTTCGTCCGTGCCGCCACGGCCTCCGGCGTCCCCGTGACGATCGCCAAGGCCGACGGCAACCCGGTCAACGCCGCCTCCATGCTGGCCGTGCTGGGTCTGGGCGCGCAGGGTGGCGAGGAGATCGTGCTCGCGTCCGACGCGGACGACGCCGAGGCCGCTCTGGACCGGCTGGCGAAGCTGGTCGCCGAGGGCCTGGAAGAGCTCCCGGAGACCGTCTGACCCCTCCGCCTCCGGTCCGTCCGGATGCGACGCGCGCGAAAGCCGTGATTCCGTCAAGGGATCACGGCCTTTTCGTTTTCGAGAGAGCCGCATCTCGATAATGCGGGCAGCGCGAAATAGGCGCTCCGCAATTACTTCTCTTTGTATACGGCGCTTCTGTTAATGCCGGACACCCGCAGTGTTTACGCCGTGTTGCGAACTTCTCACCGGGCGGACGGGGGCGGTGCGGCGCCCCGGGAGATCCGGGCGGCGGAGCCGGTACTCGGCGGTGGAGCGTTCCGCGTGCTGGGCGGTGAGGGCCCTCGCCCGCTCCGCGTCGCCGCGCGCCACCGCGTCCACGATCGCGCCGCGCTCGGCCCAGGAGTCGACCGGGCGGGCCCGCTGCTCGACCGCGTACATCCAGGCGATCTTGTGGCGGAGCTGGGTGAGCAGCGCGATCAGCCCGGGGCTTCCGGAGGCCTGGGCCAGGGTCTCGTGGAACCAGCCGCCCAGCGAGCGCAGATCCTCGCCCTCGCCCCGGCGGGCCCGCTCCTGGCCCAGCCTGACCAGACCGCGGAGCACCTTCAGATGGGCCTCGGTGCGGCGCTGGGCGGCACGGGCCGCGCCCAGCGGCTCCAGGAGCATCCGCACCTCCAGGAGGTCGGCCGCCTCCTGCACGGTGGGCTCGGCGACACAGGCGCCGGCGTGCCTGCGAGTGACCACGAACCCCTCGGACTCCAGCGTGCGCAGGGCCTCGCGGACCGGGACGCGGGAGACCCCGTAGCGGCGTGCCAGCAACTCCTCGGTGAGGCGGCTGCCGCGCTCGTAGACACCGGAGACGATGTCGTCACGGATTGCCGTGCATACCGAATGCGCGGGAATGCGCATATCCGAACCTCCGCCTTGATCCCCGCGAAACGCGGCCGCCCGACGTCTGTTCCGTGACTCTATGACAATCCGCCGGAATTTCCGATGGCGGGTCGGAATCCAGGGATATCTTCACGCGGGAATTGCCGAAGGCCCCGGCGGCTGCCGGGGCCTTCGGGCGGTGGGTCGCGCGGAGTGGGGTCAGACGTTCAGACCGTGGGAGCGCAGGTAGGCGACGGGGTCCATGTCGGAGCCGTAGTCGGGGGTGGTGCGGGCCTCGAAGTGCAGGTGCGGGCCGGTGGAGTTGCCGGTGGAGCCGGAGAGGCCGATCTGCTGGCCGGAGGAGACGCTCTGGCCGACGGAGACGCCGATCGAGGAGAGGTGGCCGTACTGGGTGTAGGTGCCGTCGGCCATCCGGAGCACGATGTTGTTGCCGTACGCGCCGCCCCAGCCGGCCTCGACGACCGTGCCGGCGCCGACCGCGACGACGGAACTGCCGGAGGCGGCCCGGAAGTCCACGCCGGAGTGGCTGCCGGAGGACCAGAGGGAGCCGCCGGCGTTGTAGCCGGTGGTGACGTGGGAGCCGGCGACCGGGAGGTGGAAGGCGTTCAGCCGGGCGCGCTCGGCGGCGCGGGCGGCACGGGCCTTCTCCTCGCGGATCTCCTTGGCGCGGGCCTCGGCCTTGCGCTCGGCCTCGGCCTTCGCCTTGGCCTTGGCGGCCTTCTCCCGGGCCTCGGCGGCGGCTTTCGCCTTCGCCTTGGCGATCGCGTCGGCCTGCCGCTGCTGGGCGTGGGCCTGCGCGTCGATCCGCTCGGCGAGGGTGGCGTCGAGGGAGAGGGCCTGGGTGAGGCCGGTGTCGGCGACCTTGGCGGCCTCGGTGTCGGCGGCGAGGGCCGGGGAGGACAGCGAGCCGAGGACTCCGGTGGTGGCCAGGGTCGCGATGCCGGCGGCCTGGGCGCTCCGGCGGGTGAGGCGGCTCGGGGCACGGTGCTTCCCGGTGGCACGGGTGAACGCCATGGAGGGGCTGGTTCCTTTCCTTCCTTCTCGCCTACCGGGTTAGCTGACGGGTTCGGAGCAGGAAGGTCTCCTACGGGTCCCCGCGCCGGTTCGCGGCTCGGGTCTCCGATTCACCCCAGGGACTGCGTGGGTCCCCGGCTCCCCAGGCTCGCGCCTGACGGGGACTCGGCGATGGCTGTCCGGCGCCGCGGCTGCGGCATACAGGTGACGGACAGCCGGGCCGACGCTAGGCGGGGCGACTTCCCATCACCAAACGGACACGGGGATTTGTCGCGTATCCCACAGGGCAGACAGGCAACCACTCCCCCAAAGGGGGTGAAACCGACCAATGCGTCAAAAACGAAGGACCCCGACGAAATCTCTTCCGTCGGGGTCCGGTTCACGCCGGTGACCGCTCAGCGGTCGGCCGCGCGCCGCGGCGGTGTCAGCCGGTGACGACGGTCACCTCTCCGATACCGAGGGCCTTCACCGGCTCCGCGATCCGGGCGGCGTCCCCCACGAGGACCGTGACCAGCCGGTCGACCGGGAAGGCGTTGACCACGGCGGCGGTCGCCTCCACGGTGCCCGTCTCGGCGAGCCTGGCGTAGAGGTGGGCCTGGTAGTCGTCGGGGAGGTGCTGCTCGACCTGGTCGGCCAGCGTGCTCGCGACGGAGGCGGCGGTCTCGAACTTCAGCGGGGCGACGCCCACCAGGTTCTGCACGGCCGTCTCGCGCTCGGCGTCGGTCAGTCCTTCGGCCGCCAGCGTCCGCAGGACCTTCCAGAGGTCGTCCAGGGCAGGTCCGGTGGACTCGGTGTCCACCGAGCCGCTGATCGCGAGCATCGCCGCGCCGCCCGAGTCCGGGCCGGAGGAGCGCAGCACCTGGGCGAAGGCGCGTACGCCGTAGGTGTAGCCCTTCTCCTCACGCAGCACCCGGTCCAGCCGGGAGGTGAGGGTGCCTCCCAGGCAGTACGTGCCGAGCACCTGCGCGGGCCATACGCGCTCGTGCCGGTCGGCTCCGATGCGGCCGATCAGCAGCTGGGTCTGGACCGCGCCGGGCCGGTCCACGATGACCACGCGGCCGGTGTCGTCCGCGGTGATGGGCGGCACCGGGCGGGCCTGGGCGGTGTTGCCCGACCAGTCGCCGAGGGTCTCCGCCAGCAGCGCGTCCAGGTCGATGCCGGTGAGGTCGCCGACGATCACGGCGGTCGCGGTGGACGGGCGGATGTGGGCGTCGAAGAAGGCGCGCACGGCGGCCGCGTCGATCCGCCGGACCGTCTCCTCGGTGCCGAGGCGGGGGCGGGACATCCGGGCGGTGGCCGGGAACAGCTCCTTGGAGAGCTGCTTGGCGGCGCGCCGGGACGGGTTGGCGTGCTCGTGCGGGATCTCGTCGAGGCGGTTGCCCACCAGGCGCTCGATCTCGCTCTCGGCGAAGGCGGGGGCCCGCAGCGCCTCGGCGACCAGTCCGAGCGCCTTGGCCAGGCGGGAGGCCGGGACCTCCAGGGAGACCCGGACACCGGGGTGGTCGGCGTGCGCGTCGAGTGTGGCGCCGCAGCGCTCCAGCTCGGCGGCGAACTCCTCGGCGCTGCGCTTGTCGGTGCCCTCGGAGAGCGCCCGCGACATGATCGTGGCCACGCCGTCCAGGCCCTCGGGCTCGGCCTCCAGCGGCGCGTCCAGGAAGATCTCCACGGCGACGACCTGCTGGCCGGGGCGGTGGCAGCGCAGCACGGTCAGCCCGTTGGGCAGGGCGCCGCGCTCGGGCGCCGGGAAGGCCCAGGGGCGGGCCGTGCCGGGCGTGGGCTGCGGGTGGAACTCCATGGTTACTCCAGTCACGGCGGCGTCGCTCACTTGGCCGCCCCCTCGTGCGCGTCGGTCCCCTCGGTGCCGTCCTCGCCCTCTTCGCCCTCGGCGGCCTCGTCGGCCGGCTCGATGGGCTCGTAGACGAGCACCGCCCGGTTGTCGGGGCGCAGGGCCGCCTCGGCCGCCGCGCGCACCTCCTCGGCGGTGACGTCCAGGACGCGGCTCACCGCGGTCAGGGCGAGCTGCGGGTCGCCGAACAGGACGGCGTAACGGCACAGTTCGTCGGCGCGGCCGGCGACCGTGCCGAGCCGGTCGAGCCACTCGCGCTCCAACTGCGCCTGGGCCCGCTCCATTTCCTCCGGGGTGGGCCCCTCGGCGGCGAACCGGGCCAGCTCCTCGTCGACGGCGGCCTCGATCGTCTCCACCTCGACACCGCCGGACGTCTTCACGTCCAGCCAGCCCAGCGAGGGCGCCCCGGCGAGCCGCAGCAGGCCGAAGCCCGCCGCCACGGCCGTACGGTCGCGGCGGACCAGGCGGTTGTGCAGCCGGGAGGACTCGCCGCCGCCCAGCACGGTCAGCGCGAGGTCCGCGGCGTCGCAGGCCCGGGTGCCGTCGTGCGGGAGGCGGTAGGCGGCCATCAGGGCGCGCGCCGGAACCTCCTCGTGGACCACTTCGCGCAGCTGCTCGCCGATGATCTCGGGCAGCGTCCCGTCGCGCGGCGGCTGCTTGCCGTCGTGGGAGGGGATGGAACCGAAGTACTTCTCGATCCAGGCGAGGGTCTGCTCGGGGTCGATGTCGCCGACCACCGAGAGCACCGCGTTGTTGGGCGCGTAGTACGTACGGAAGAACGCGCGGGCGTCCTCCAGCGTGGCCGCGTCCAGGTCGGCCATGGAGCCGATCGGGGTGTGGTGGTAGGGGTGGCCCTCGGGGTAGGAGAGGGCGGTCAGCTTCTCGAACGCGGTGCCGTAGGGCACGTTGTCGTAACGCTGGCGGCGCTCGTTCTTGACGACGTCGCGCTGGTTCTCCATGGACTCCTCGTCGAGCGCGGCGAGGAGGGAGCCCATCCGGTCGGCCTCGAGCCACAGGGCGAGTTCCACCTGGTGGGTGGGCATGGTCTCGAAATAGTTGGTCCGCTCGAAGCTGGTCGTTCCGTTGAGCGAACCGCCGGCCCCCTGGACGAGCTCGAAGTGACCGTTCCCCTTGACCTGGCCCGAGCCCTGGAACATCAGGTGCTCGAAGAGGTGAGCCAGGCCGGTGCGTCCCTTGACCTCGTGGCGCGAGCCGACGTCGTACCAGAGGCAGACCGCGGCGACCGGGGTCAGATGGTCCTCGGAGAGCACCACACGCAGGCCGTTGGCCAGGCGGTGCTCGGTCGCTGTCAAGCCGCCGGAGCCGGCCTGTGCTGTGGCCGTGTGACCCATGGGCATGTACGTCCCTTCGATCGCGATACTGGACTTCCTGCCAGACCTGCCACTCTAAGCAAGCGCACCAGCACCTGGCGAAGTTCCCGTTCGGCGGATGTTTCCGTCGATGGTGTCGCGGACGCCGTCGGCGGTGTACCGCCCGGGCGGCTTCGGACCGTCCCTCGGAGAGGCCTTCGGACGGGTCGAGGTCGGCGTTGTCAGTGGGGCGGTCCACAATGGACCGCGTCAGCAGCTCGTGTTGTCCCGAACAAGCTCAGGTCGCCCGAACAGAATCCGTGAAGGAGTCGCAGCCGCGATGGCCCGCCGTAGCACGAAGACCCCGCCTCCGGACGACTTCGAGGAGAAGATCCTCGACATCGACGTCGTCGACGAAATGCAGGGCTCCTTCCTCGAGTACGCGTACTCGGTGATCTACTCCAGGGCCCTGCCCGACGCCCGCGACGGCATGAAGCCGGTGCACCGCCGCATCGTGTCCCAGATGAACGAGATGGGACTGCGCCCCGACCGCGGCTATGTGAAGTGCGCCCGCGTCGTCGGCGAGGTCATGGGCAAGCTGCACCCGCACGGCGACGCCTCGATCTACGACGCACTGGTGCGCATGGCGCAGCCGTTCTCGATGCGTCTCCCCCTGGTCGACGGCCACGGCAACTTCGGCTCCCTCGGCAACGACGACCCGCCGGCCGCCATGCGGTACACCGAGTGCCGGATGGCCGACGCCACGTCGTTGATGACCGAGGCGATCGACGAGGACACCGTCGATTTCCAGTCGAACTACGACGGTCAGGAGCGCGAGCCGGTCGTCCTCCCCGCCGCCTACCCCAACCTCCTGGTCAACGGGGTCTCCGGGATCGCTGTGGGCATGGCCACCAACATGCCCCCGCACAATCTGGGCGAGGTCATCGCCGCCGCCCGGCACCTGATCAAGCACCCGGGCGCCGACGTCGAGACGCTGATGCGCTTCGTCCCCGGCCCCGACCTGCCCACCGGCGGCCGCATCGTCGGACTCGCCGGCATCAAGGACGCGTACACGGCGGGCCGCGGCTCGTTCAAGATCCGCGCCACCGTCTCCGTGGAGAACGTGACCGCCCGCCGCAAGGGCCTCGTGGTCACCGAACTGCCCTTCACCGTCGGACCGGAGAAGGTGATCGCCAAGATCAAGGATCTGGTCTCGGCGAAGAAGCTCCAGGGCATCGCCGATGTGAAGGACCTCACCGACCGGGCGCACGGCCTGCGCCTCGTCATCGAGGTGAAGAACGGCTTCGTGCCGGAGGCGGTGCTGGAGCAGCTCTACAAGCTGACGCCGATGGAGGAGTCCTTCGGCATCAACAACGTGGCCCTGGTCGACGGCCAGCCGCTCACCCTGGGCCTCAAGGAGCTGCTGGAGGTCTATCTCGACCACCGCTTCGAGGTCGTGCGCCGGCGCAGCGAGTTCCGTCGCACCAAGCGGCGCGACCGGCTGCATCTGGTCGAGGGTCTGATCGTCGCCCTCCTCGACATCGACGAGGTCATCCGGATCATCCGGGACAGCGACAACTCCGCGCAGGCGAAGGAGCGCCTGATGGAGCGCTTCTCGCTCAGCGAGATCCAGACGCAGTACATCCTGGACACCCCGCTGCGCCGGCTCACCCGCTTCGACCGGATCGAGCTGGAGAGCGAGCGCGACAGGCTGAACGGCGAGATCGACGCGCTGACCGCGATCCTGGAGTCGGACGCGGAGCTGCGCAAGCTGGTCTCCTCGGAGCTGGCGGCCGTGGCGAAGAAGTTCGGCACGGACCGGCGCACGGTGCTGCTGGAGTCGGCCGGTTCGCAGATCGCGTCCGTGCCGCTGGAGGTGGCGGACGACCCGTGCCGGGTGCTGCTCTCCTCGACGGGCCTGCTGGCCCGTACGGCGAACGCGGAGCCCGTCGAGATCTCCGAGGACGCCCGGCGGACCAAGCACGACGTGATCGTGTCGGCGGTGGCGGCGACGGCCCGGGGCGATGTCGGTGCGGTCACGTCGACCGGCCGGCTGCTGCGGCTCTCGGTGATCGATCTGCCGCAGCTGCCGGACACGCACGCGGAGCCGAACCTCTCGGGCGGGGCGCAGATCTCCGAGTTCCTCACGCTGGAGGCGGACGAGGAGCTGATCTGCCTCACGACGCTGGCCGAGGACTCGCCGGGTCTCGCGCTCGGCACGCTCCAGGGCGTGGTGAAGCGCGTCGTGCCGGACTACCCGGCCAACAAGGACGAGCTGGAGGTCATCACTCTCAAGGACGGTGACCGCATCGTGGGCGCGACCGAGCTGCGGACGGGCGAGGAGGATCTGGTGTTCATCACCTCCGACGCCCAGTTGCTCCGCTACCCGGCGGCTGCGGTACGCCCGCAGGGGCGGCCCGCCGGAGGTATGGCGGGCGTCAAGCTGGCGGCCGGGGCCGAGGTGCTGTCGTTCACGGCGGTGGACCCGGCGGCCGACGCGGTCGTGTTCACGGTGGCCGGTTCGCACGGCACGCTGGACGACTCGGTGCTGACGTCGAAGCTCACCCCGTTCGACCAGTATCCGCGCAAGGGCCGGGCGACCGGCGGAGTGCGCTGCCAGCGGTTCCTGAAGGGCGAAGACGTCCTGGTCTTCGCCTGGGCGGGTCCCACCCCGGCCCGGGCCGCCCAGAAGAACGGCACCCCGGCGAAGCTGCCGGCTCCGGACCCGAGGCGGGACGGTTCGGGCACACCGCTGCTGGAGAAGGTGGCCGTGATCGCGGGACCGCCGCTGTACTGACGCCCGCGTACGGCAGGGAGCGTGTCGTACGGCAGGGAGTGTGTCGTACGGCAGGGAGCGGCGGGGAGGGATGAACTCTCCTCGGCCGCTCCCCGGTTACGCCTCCACGGCCGCTTCCGGTACGTCGGCTTCCGCTCCGGCGGGCTCCGCGTCCCCTTCGCTGACGGACTCCGGTACGTAGCGGAGCACGCCCCACATGGCGCGCTCGATGTCCGGGGCGTCGGGCCGCGGCTCCGCCCGGCAGGCGGCGAGCCCGGCCGTCAGCGCGGCGGCGTCGATGCCCGCGCCGATCATGACGAGCTGGGTGAGGCGCTGTTCGCCGCGCGCCCACGGCCGGGGGACGAAGCGCAGGAACCGGCCGACCGCGTGCAGCGCGTAGGTGTTGTCCCGGTCCCCCGCACCGAAGTCGACGAACCCCTTGATCCGGTAGAGCCCTTCGGGCCGGGAGTCGAGGAAGGCCATGAAGCGGCGCGGGTCCATCGGCACATCGGCGGTGAAGTCGACGCTCTCGTACGCCGCGTGCAGGTGGTCGGCGTGCCCGTGCCCGTCGCACACCTCGTGCTCGTCGCACTCCTCCTGGCGCAGCAGGTCCTCGAAGCTCAGTTGACCCGCCGTCTCCTCCCCGTCCGGCCGCAGCGCGGGGTCGAAGAGCAGCTCGGGATCGATGCGGCCGTGCTCGGCGGAGATCACGGCGGCGGGGCCGCTCAGCTCCGCGACCGTGGCCCGCAGCCGCTCCCGTTCGGCCTCCTCCACCCGGTCCGTCTTGTTCAGGACGACGAGGTCGGCGACGGCGAGGTGGCGGTCGAGCTCCGGATGCCGCTGACGGGTGCCGGCGAACTCCGCCGCGTCGACGACCTCGACGAGGCCCCCGTGCAGAATGTGCGGGTTGTCGCTGGCCAGCAGCATGCGCACGAGTTCCTGGGGTTCGGCCAGTCCGCTGGCCTCGATGACGATCACGTCCAGCCGGGCGGACGGCCGGGTCAGGGTCTCCAGGAAGGTGTCGAGTTCGCTCGCGTCCACGGCGCAGCACAGGCAGCCGTTGCCCAGCGAGACCGTCGAGCCGACTTGCCCCGAGACGGTCATGGCATCGATCTCGATGGCCCCGAAGTCGTTGACGATCACGCCGATCCGGGTGCCCGCCCGGTTGCGGAGCAGATGGTTCAGGAGCGTGGTCTTGCCGGAGCCGAGGAAGCCCGCCAGGACGACGACCGGGATCTGCGAGGTACGGGGCGGGGTCAACGGGAGCCTTCCTGCGGGCGTCGTCAGGGTGCCGGGACCGGCTGCGGCGGAGGTGCGCCGACGTAGCGGGCCGCCGGGCGGATGATCTTCGAGTCCTCCGCCTGCTCCAGGATATTGGCGCTCCAGCCGATCACCCGCGCCGCACAGAAGGTAGGGGTGAACATCGCGCGCGGCAGCCCGCACAGCTCCATGACCACCCCGGCGTAGAACTCCACGTTGGTGTGCAGCTCCCGGCCCGGCTTGAGCTCGGCGAGGATCGCCTCGACCTGGGCCTCCACCTCCACGGCGAAGTCGACGAGCGGGCCGCCGAAGCCCTGGGCGATCGACCTGAGCATCCGGGAGCGCGGGTCCTCGGTGCGGTACACGGGGTGGCCGAATCCCATGATGCGGCGGCCGGAGAGGACCTGTTCGCGGATCCAGCCGTCGATTCGGTCGGGGGTGCCGATGGCGTCCAGGGTGTCCAGGGCCCGGCTGGGGGCTCCGCCGTGCAGTGGTCCGGAGAGCGCGCCGACGGCCGCCACCAGGCACGCGGCCAGGTCGGCCCCGGTGGAGGCGACGACGCGAGCGGTGAAGGTGGAGGCGTTGAAGCCGTGGTCGACGGTCGAGACGAGGTACCGCTCGATCGCCCGTACCCGCTCGGGGCGGGGCTCCGAGCCGGTCAGCATGTACAGGTAGTTCGCGGCGTGCGGCAGGTCCGCGCGGGGCGCGACCGGCTCCAGCCCCTGGCCGAGGCGGTGGAGGGCGGTCAGGATCGTGGGCACGGCCGCGCAGACGGCGAGCGCGTCCTCGCGTCGGCGCCCGGCGTCGATGTCGTACACCGGGCGGAAGCCGGCCGAGGACCCGAGCAGGGAGAGCGCGGTGCGGAGTCCCGCGAGAGGGCCCGAGACGGCGCTCGCGCGGGCGATGGCGGGCAGGGCCCCGGTCACATCGGCCGGGAGCGCGCGCAGGCTCGCCGTCCGGGCCGCGAATTCGGCGGCCGCCGCCCGGTCGGGCAGCTCACCGTGAAGCATCAGGTACCACACGTCCTCGAAGCCGCGGGTCTGCGCCAGCTCGATCGCCGAGTACTGGCGGTAGTGATAGAAGCCTTCGCGGCCGCGGACGTCACCGAGGGCGGTGTCGGTGACGACGACACCGGCGAGCCCACGGGGGACGGCGGGGGCGACGGGGGTGGTGGTCATGGCTGCTCTCTCCTCCGTGCATGCAACATTGATTCGACTGTCCATGCTTGACTGAAGATCTGTCAATGTTGATTCAATCAATACATATGCGGAATGGATACGGTGGTTTCCATGACGGATCAACCAGAGCCCGAGCGGCACGAGGCACCCAGGCTCACCACCCGGCAGGCGGCCGAGCTGCTGGGGGTGAAGCCGGAGACGGTGTACGCCTACGTCAGCCGGGGCCAGTTGAGCAGCGTGCGGGCCGCCGGGGGCCGGGGCAGCACGTTCGACGCCGAGGAGGTCCGGGCACTGGCGCGGCGTTCGGGACGCCGGGACCCGTCCCCGGCCGGAGGCGACCTGGCCTTCCGGACGGGCATCACGCTCATCGAGGACGACCGCTGCTACTTCCGCGGGGTCGACGCGACGGAGCTGGTCCGGCACTACGGCTACGAAGAGGTCGCCGAGTGGCTGTGGACGGGTGAGGCGCGGCCGGGCGCCCGGTTCGCCGCGCCCGCCGGGACCCTCGCGGCAGCCCGCAGGGCGGTCGAGGCACTGCCCTCGCACAGCGGGTCGACCGACCGGCTCCGGGTGGCGGTGACGGCTGCCGCGGCCACGGATCCGCTGCGGTTCGACCTGTCGCCGGGGGCGGTGCTGAACAGTGCGCGCGGCCTGATCCCGACGCTGGTGGGCGCGTTGCCGGTGCTGGGTGGTCCGGCGGCCGAGGAGGGTCCGCTGGCGGCGGACCTGTGGTCACGGCTCACGGCGGAGCAGGCCGACGCCCCGTCCCTCGCCGTGCTGGACGCGGCCCTCGCGCTGCTGATCGACCACGACCTGGCAGCCTCCACCCTGGCCGCCCGGGTCGCCGCCTCCGCGCGGGCCCATCCGTACGCCGTGGTGTCGGCGGGCCTCGGCGTGCTGGAGGGGCCGCTGCACGGTGCGGCGAGCGGCCTGGCGCACCGGCTTCTCCGGGAAGCGGTGGACCGGGGCAGCGCGGTCCCCGTGGTCGCCGACCATCTGCGGACCGGGCGGCGGGTGCCGGGCCTGGGTCACCGGCTGTACCGGGGCGAGGACCCCCGGGCGACCGTCCTGTTCGCGCTGCTGGCGGAGGTGCCGCAGGCGGCCGGGGCGCTGGCGGCGGCCCGTGAGGTGGTGGCCACGACGGCGCGGCACGCTCCGCTGCACGCCAACATCGACCTGGCGCTGGCGGTCCTGTCGGTCTCCCGGGGCATGGCGGCGGATGCGGGCGAGACCGTGTTCGCGGTGTCCCGTACGGCGGGCTGGATCGCCCACGCGCTGGAGGAGTACGAGGAGCGCCCGCTCCGCATCCGGCCGAGCGGACAGTACACCGGGCCCCGACCGCCTCAGCCCCTCCCCCGGGACGGATCAGGTCCGGACCGAGGACCGGGCAGCGCACATTAGCCACAGAACCAAGCACCCGGGCGGCGGCGAGCTCGCGCTGCGAGGGCACGTGGTCGGACGGCCCCGGGACGAGACCGATGCGCTCGTGGGCGAGCGAGACGAGATGACGCCGGGCCTGCTCGACGGCGACGGAGTCGTCGCAGGTTTCCGGGCTCCGCGCGACGAGATTTCCGCCCCGGCCGCCCGGCCCTTACCGTCTCTACGATGAACGCCCCACTGCCCCCCGGCCGGGGCCCGCGCCGGTTCGGCTGGCCCCAGCGGGTCTTCTCCCAGGTCCTGCTGATGCAGCTGGCCATCATCACCGGTGTGACGATCCTGGTCACGGGCCTCTTCCTGGCCCCCCTCAGCGAGCAGCTGGACGACCAGGCGATGCGCCGCGCCCTGGCCATCGCCCAGTCCACCGCCGCCGACCCGGACATCGTGGAGAACCTGAGCAGCACGGACCCGTCGGACGGGGGCCCCGTCCAGTCGGCCGCCGAGCGGGTCAGGGGGGCGACCGGCGCGGAGTACGTCGTCGTCATGAACCGGCGCGGGGTGCGCTGGTCGCATCCCGACACCCACCGGATCGGCGCGGTCGTCTCC
Source organism: Streptomyces sp. S063 (assembly GCF_002832675.1). Taxonomy (NCBI): domain Bacteria; kingdom Bacillati; phylum Actinomycetota; class Actinomycetes; order Kitasatosporales; family Streptomycetaceae; genus Streptomyces; species Streptomyces sp. S063. Next base: position 5,947,816 of record NZ_CP021707.1, on the reverse strand, counting down.
ACCGACCCCGGTGAGGCGCTGCGCGGGCACGAGGTGATGGAGATCGACAGCGGCACCCTCGGCCGCTCGGCGCGGGGCAAGGTGCCGTTGTTCGGCCCGTCCGGCGAGGTGATCGGCGCGGTGTCGGTGGGTATCGCGTACGACAGCGTCCGCGCCCGGCTCCTCGCGGCGATCCCGGGGCTGCTGGCGTACGCGGGCGGGGCCCTGGCCGTCGGGGCGCTCGCCGCGTATCTGATCTCCCGGCGCTTGCAGCGACAGACCCATGACCTGGCGTTCTCCGATATCTCCGCGCTGCTGACCGAACGCGAGGCCATGCTGCACGGCATCCGCGAAGGCGTGGTCGCCCTCGACGGGGCCGGCCGCGTCCGGCTGCTGAACGACGAGGCGCAGCGGTTGCTGGGGCTGGGCCCGGAAGCGGCGGGCCGCCCGCTGGAGGAGGTGCTGGGCGACGGGAGGACCACGGACGTGCTGGCGGGACGGGTGGTCGGCGACGACCTGCTGGCGGTGCGGGGCAGCCGGGTGCTGCTGGCCAACCGGATGCCCACGGACGACGGCGGAGCCGTGGTGACCCTGCGCGACCGCACCGAGCTGGAGCACCTGGGCCGCGAACTCGACTCCACCACCGGGCTGATCGACGCCCTGCGCGCCCAGGACCACGAGCACGCGAACCGGCTGCACACTCTGCTGGGGCTGCTGGAGCTGGAGATGCACGAGGACGCGATGGAGTTCGTCACCGAGGTGGTGGGCGTGCACCGGGCGACGGCCGAGCAGGTCACGGAGAAGGTCCAGGACCCGCTGCTGGCCGCCCTCCTCGTCGGCAAGACGACGGTCGCCGCCGAGCGCGGTGTCTCGCTGCGGCTGGCCCCGGGCACGCTGCTGCCGGACCGGGTGGTCGACCCCCGGGGTCTGGTGACGGTGGTGGGCAATCTCGTCGACAACGCCACGGACGCGGCGGCCGGATCGGAGGGGGCGCGGATCGAGGTCGGCCTGCGGACCGAGGGCCGGACGGTGGTCCTGGACGTGCGCGACAGCGGCCCCGGCGTCCCCCACGACCAGCACGCGTCGATCTTCACCGAGGGCTGGTCCACCAAGGACGTCCCGGCGCACGGCAAGCGCGGCCTCGGGCTCGCCCTCGTACGCAGGCTCGCGGAGCGCCAGGGAGGCAGCGTGACCGTGTCCGGGGCGGACGGGGGCGGCGCGGTGTTCACGGTCGTCCTGCCGGAGGCGCTGGCGGCCCCCTCCGCCGAACCCCCGGCCGGCGCGCCGCACCCCACGCATCCGGCGACGACGGGAGAGCAACGGTGATCGAGGTCCTGATCGTCGACGACGACGTGCGGGTGGCGCAGATCAACGCGGCGTACGTCGCCAAGGTCCCCGGCTTCCGGGTGGCCGCGCAGGCCCACTCGGCGGCCGAGGCGCTGACGAGGGTCGAGGAGGTCCCGGTCGACCTGATCCTGCTGGACCACTATCTGCCCGACCGCAACGGCCTCGCCGTCGTCCGGGAGCTGCGCCGCCTCGGCCGTCAGGTCGACGTGGTCATGGTGACGGCCGCGCGGGACGTCGCGACCGTGCAGGACGCGATGCGGCACGGTGCGCTCCAGTACCTGGTGAAGCCGTTCACGTACGCCGGTCTGCGCACGAAGCTGGAGGCGTACGCGGCGCTGCGGCAGACGCTCGACGGGGGCGGGGAGGCCGAGCAGGCGGAGGTGGACCGGCTCTTCGGGGCGCTGTGGGCGGCGGGCGAGCCGGCCCTCCCCAAGGGTCACTCCCCCACCACCGCCGACCTCGTCCGGCGGGCCCTGCGCGGCGCCGACGGTCCGCTCTCCGCACAGGAGATCGCCGACAGCGCGGGGATGAGCCGGCAGACCGCCCAGCGCTATCTGAAGCTGCTTGAGCGCACCGGCAAGGTCCGGCTGACCTTGCGGTACGGCGAGACGGGCCGCCCGGAACACCGGTACGCCTGGGCCGCGGGCTGAGCCGCCGCCCGGGGCCCCGCCACGCCCTACGCCGCCCCGGCCCCCGTCAGCGCCCGCACCTCGGCCTCGGCGTGCTTGGCCTCGTCGGGCGGCTCGGGCGAGGTGGCCGTACCGATCCAGCCGGCCAGGAAGCCGAGCGGGATCGAGACCAGGCCCGGGTTCTCCAGCGGGAAGAGCTGGAAGTCGACGCCGGGGAACAGGGACGTCGGGCTGCCCGAGACGACGGGTGAGACCAGCACCAGGACGACCGCCGGGACCAGACCGCCGTACACCGACCAGACCGCGCCCCGGGTGGTGAAGTTGCGCCAGAACAGCGAGTAGAGCAGGACCGGAAGGTTGGCGGAGGCGGCCACGGCGAAGGCGAGGCCCACCAGGAAGGCGACGTTGAGGTCCTGGGCGAGCAGCCCGAGACCGATCGCGACCGCGCCGATCCCGGCGGCGGCGATACGCGCCACGGCGACCTCGCCGCGCTTCTTGCGCCCGGGGCGGCGGAGCGAGGCGTAGAGATCGTGGGCGACCGAGGCGGACGAGGCGAGCGTGATGCCCGCGACGACGGCCAGGATGGTGGCGAAGGCGATGGCGGCGACCACGGCGAAGAGAATCGTTCCACCGGTGGAGCCCTCGCCGCCGCCGAGATCGAGCGCCAGCAGCGGGATCGCGGTATTGCCCGCCGCGTTCGACGCGCGGACCTCGGCGGAGCCGACGAGTGCGGCGGCGCCGAACCCGAGCACGATCGTCATCAGGTAGAAGCTGCCGATCAGGCCGATGGACCAGACGACGGACCGGCGCGCGGCACGAGCGGTGGGCACGGTGTAGAAGCGCGACAGGATGTGCGGCAGCCCCGCCGTGCCGAGGACCAGGGCCACACCCAGGCTGATGAAGTCGAAGCGCGAGGTCCAGTCCCCGCCGTACCGCAGCCCGGGAGCGAGGAAGTCCTTGCCGTGGCCGCTGCGTTCGGCCGCCGTGTTGAGCAGGGTGTTGATGTTCCCGTGGAAGTGGACCAGGACGAGCACGGTCAGCGCGAGGGCTCCGGCCATCAGCAGGACGGCCTTGACGATCTGGATCCAGGTGGTGGCGCGCATGCCGCCGAAGGACACGTAGATCACCATCAGCGCGCCGACCCCGACCACGGTCCAGGACCGGGCCGCGTCGCTCGTGCCGCCGAGCAGCAGCGCCACCAGGCTGCCCGCGCCGACCATCTGGGCGACCAGGTACAGCACGGAGACGGTAACGGACGAGGTGCCGACGGCGGTACGCACCGGGCGCTCCGCCATCCGTGCGGCGACCACGTCGGCCAGCGTGAACCGGCCGCAGTTGCGGACGAGTTCGGCGACGAGCAGCAGAACGACCAGCCAGGCGACGAGGAAGCCGACGGAGTAGAGCATGCCGTCGTAGCCGAAGAGGGCGATCAGCCCGGAGATGCCGAGGAAGGAGGCCGCCGACATGTAGTCGCCGGCGATGGCGAATCCGTTCTCCATGGGCGAGAAGAGGCGTCCGCCGGCGTAGAACTCCTCGGCGGAGCCCTGCCGGTGGCGGCCGACCCAGGTGGTGATGAAGAGCGTCACCGCGATGAACGCGCTGAACAGCAGCAGGGCGAGGGTCTGGTGGTCTCCTTTCACCGTCCGAGCCCTCTCGTCATCTCCTGGGTGTCCCAGCGCAGATCGAGCGCCGCCCGGTCCCTGCGCAGCCGCGCGTGCCGTGCGTACGCCCAGGTGAGCAGGAACGTGGTGAAGAACTGGCCGAGCCCCGCCACCATCGCGACGTTGACCGCTCCCGCGACCGGGCGGGCCATCAGGGCGGGGGCGGTGGTCGCGGCGACGACGAAGGCGAGATACCAGAGCAGGAAGGCGAGGGCGGCGGGGGCCACGAAGCGGCGGTAGCGGCGGCGCACCTCGCGGAAGGCGTCGCTGCGGTGCACTTCCAGATAGATGTCGGCCGCGCTGGGCCGGGGGTCCGGCCCCGCCGCGCCGGACGCGTCGAGGGCCGCGGCGCCTTCCGTACCGTCCTGGTCGCCCCGGCCGGGCGCCGGTACGTCGTCCCACGGGTCGTCGAGCCGCACTCCCACGGTCTGACGCCCTGCTTCCTTCTCCACCGAACAACTCCCCTGATTCACGGACCTTTTCGGCCGCACGGCCAACCATGGGCGGTTCGGGAGGGTCCCGGGCGCGTCATTCGCCCGACTTCACCCCTTCAGGTGACAGATATCCGGGACGGCTGCGCGCTTCCCCGGCGGGGCCCCCGGAAAACGCGCGCGGCCCCCGCTCCGGCGGAACCGGGGCGGGGGCCGTGCGACGGGATCCGGGGATCAGGCGTCGATGCGCGAGCGGTCCAGGGTGGCCGCGGAGCTGGTGATGAACTCCTTGCGGGGCGCGACCTCGTTGCCCATCAGCAGGTCGAAGACCTGCTCGGAGGATTCCAGGTCGCCGATGTTGATGCGCCGCAGCGTGCGGTGGCGCGGGTCCATCGTCGTCTCGGCCAGCTGGTCGGCATCCATCTCGCCGAGGCCCTTGTAGCGCTGGATCGATTCCTTGATCCGGATGTTCTTGCGCTGGAACTCCAGGAGGGTCTGGCGCAGTTCGCTGTCGGAGTAGGTGTAGACGTACTTGTCCTGGCCCTTCCTGGGCTGGACCAGCTCGATCCGGTGCAGCGGGGGCACCGCGGCGAAGACCCGTCCCGCCTCGACCATCGGGCGCATGTAGCGCTGGAAGAGGGTCAGCAGCAGGCAGCGGATGTGGGCGCCGTCGACATCGGCGTCCACCAGCAGGACGATCTTCCCGTAGCGCGCGGCGTCGATGTCGAAGGTCCGCCCGGACCCGGCTCCTATGACCTGGATGATCGCGCCGCACTCGGCGTTCTTCAGCATGTCGGAGACGGACGACTTCTGGACGTTGAGGATCTTGCCGCGGATCGGCAGCAGTGCCTGGAACTCGCTGTTCCGGGCCAGCTTGGCCGTGCCGAGCGCCGAGTCTCCCTCGACGATGAACAGCTCGCTGCGCTCGACGTCGTCGCTGCGGCAGTCGGCGAGCTTGGCGGGCAGCGAGGACGACTCCAGCGCGGTCTTGCGGCGCTGGGCGTCCTTGTGCTGACGGGCCGCGATCCGGGTGCGGGCAGCGGCCACGGCCTTCTCCAGCACCGCCCTGGCCTGGGCCTTGGCGTCCCGCTTCGTCGAGGTCAGGAACGCCTTGAGCTCCTTGGCGACCACATTGGCCACGATCCGGTTTGCCGCCGAGGTGCCGAGCACCTCCTTGGTCTGCCCCTCGAACTGCGGCTCGGCGAGCCGGACGGTGACGACGGCGGTGAGTCCTTCGAGGGCGTCGTCCTTGACGATGTCGTCCTCGGCGACCCGCAGCATCTTGGCGGAGCGCAGTGCCTCGTTCACCGTCTTGGTCAGGGAGCGCTCGAACCCGGTGACGTGGGTGCCGCCCTTAGGGGTGGCGATGATGTTCACGAACGACCGTACGGTCGTGTCGTAGCCGGTGCCCCAGCGCAGGGCGATGTCGACGCCGAGCTCGCGGGTGACCTCGGTGGCGGTCATGTGGCCGCGGTCGTCGAGGACCGGGACGGTCTCCTTGAAGGTGCCCGTGCCACTCAGACGCTGCACGTCGCAGACGGCCCGGTCCTGGGCGAGGTACTCGCAGAACTCGCTGATGCCGCCGTCGAAGCGGAACGTCTCCTCCGTCTTGCCCTCGCCGTCGAGCCCTCGCTCGTCGCGGACGATGATCGTGAGGCCGGGCACGAGGAAGGCGGTCTGGCGGGCCCGCTGGTAGAGCGTCTCCAGGTTGAGCTTGGCGTCCTTGAGGAAGATCTGCCGGTCCGCCCAGTACCGCACCCGGGTACCGGTACGGGTCTTGGGGACGCGCTTGCCCTTGTGCAGTCCGTTGGCCGGATCGAACGGGCTGTCCGGCCCCTGTTCGGTGAACATGCCGGGGACGCCGCGCCGGAAGCTGATGGAGTGGGTCGCGCTGTTGCGGTCGACCTCGACGTCCAGGCGCGAGGAGAGGGCGTTGACCACGGAGGCGCCGACGCCGTGGAGGCCGCCCGAGGCCGCGTAGGAGCCGCCGCCGAACTTGCCTCCGGCGTGCAGCTTGGTCATGACGACCTCGACACCGGAGAGGCCCGTCTTGGGCTCGACGTCGACCGGGATGCCCCGGCCGTTGTCCCGGACCTCGACCGAGGCGTCGTCGTGGAGGATGACCTCGATCTGGTCGCAGTAGCCGCCGAGGGCCTCGTCGACGGAGTTGTCGATGATCTCCCAGAGGCAGTGCATCAGGCCACGGCTGTCGGTGGACCCGATGTACATGCCGGGGCGCTTGCGGACCGCCTCGAGCCCCTCGAGGACGAGAAGGTGCCGCGCGGTGTAGTTGGAGCTGTCCCGGTCGCCTCCTGCTGCGGCCAGCATCGCGGTGGACGGCACGGACGTTTCGGCGGTCACGCGGTTCGCTCCTCGCTGAATTTCATCTGGGGCCCCCGTGGGTATCGGGCTGGGCGTCGGTTGCCGCTGAGAGCCTACAGAGGCCTGGTAGAGCGGTTGTAACGCCACCCTCGGGGAATCCTCATGCTAGTCGAGCCCCATCCGGGCTCGCATGGATGTTCGATCATTCGTTGGAGTGACGTGCACATCACGTTCCCTTCGACGCATGAACCATTTAGGCTCCGGGCACGTCCTCATGAACAAACCGGCAAGCCGGCCGGCGGGACCCACCCCCGAGACAAGCAATGCGAAACCGTAGCGCTCCGCATACGGCACATTCGCCGCCAACCGGCAACAGACAGCCACACCGAGAAGAAGTTTCGAAGAAAAGCCACGAGCGGGAACGTTTTCGGCCTGGTTGGATGTTGACCCTGGTACGACAGCTCGTCGAGCTAGAGAAGAGGCGACGTGACTACTGTTCTGACCCCCGCGAGCCCGCTGACCGCAGCAGACCGCTGTGACCGTTGCGGCGCCCAGGCATATCTGCGCGTCGTCCTGATCAGCGGCGGTGAACTGCTCTTCTGCGCCCACCACGGGCGCAAGTTCGAGCCGGAACTCAAGAAGATCGCCGCGGAAATACAGGATGAGACGGATCGGCTGACCGCCGTACAGACGGCTGCTGCCGACGAGGACCAACACTGACACCTCGCATCACGACGAGCCAGGGGCCGGTCCAGGACCGGCCGACGGGCGGCTCCCCCACCGGGGGAGCCGCCCGTTCTCGTTGTGCTGCCGGTGTTGCCGGCCGTCGGGAGGCCCCAGGGGCTTGTGCGCGGCCTCAGGCGCCTCCGGGGCTGTGCGTGGCCTCAGGGGGCCGTGACGCCTCCGGGGCCTCGGTCCGCCCGTACCGCCCCGGATGCGGTTGCGACCCCGCAGACCTCGGCCGCGGGGTCCGTACGGCTCCGAGGCGGTGCGGGGCGCGGTTCAGATGCGGCCTGCGGCCCAGTCCAGCGCGGCCGAGACCCGGGTGTACACCCCGGGGCTGCCCGGCCGCCCGCAGCCGCTGCCCCAGGACACCAGGCCGATGAGCCGCCCACGGGCCACCAGCGGCCCGCCGCTGTCGCCCTGGCACGCGTCCCGGCCCCCTGCGGGCTCGCCCGCACAGAGCATCGCCGAGGCCTTGTACGTACCCTCCCGGCCGCCCGGGTAGGCCCGCGCGCAGTCGCCGTCCGGCAGGACCTGGACCCGGGCGGAGCGCAGCACGGAGGCGTAGGTGCCACTGCCCGTCGTGTCCCCCCACCCGTAGACGTCGGCGGCTGTCCCGGCCCGGTAGGCGGCGTCTCCGCTCCTGGCCACCGGAATGGTCGCGCCCTTCGGCAGGGCGCGGGACAGGGTCAGCACCGCGAGGTCGCCCGCGTTGGAGACCGGGTCGTAGGCCGGGTTCACCCAGATGCGCCGGACCGGGACCTCCCGGCCGCCGGAATCGCTCAACCGCTCCCGGCCGGCGATGACCAGCAGGTCCTTCACCCGCTTCGCCGGTCCGCCGAGCGCCTCGTCACTCAGACAGTGGGCCGCCGTCAGGATCTTCGTGGGCGCCACGGCCACACCGCCGCAGAACTGCCCGGCGCGCGTGTCCCCGAACCGGTCCCGGCTCGACAGCGCCACGACCCAGGGGCTGTCCGCGACTGGGGCGGGGCGCCCGCCGACGATGATGCTCTCCGCGACCGCCGCGGAGGGCGCGGCGAGGGGCAGCACGGCCGAGGCGGCGGTCAGGGCGAGCGCCCCGGTCAGGGCACGGACGAGGGGACGAGGCATGGAGGCTCCTGACACTGAGGCGATAAACCGTTTCACCCAGCGTGATCCAGGCAGTCCGTGTCCGGCCCCGGAGACACGCCGGAGGGCCCGGATCCCCTGGGGGGTTCCGGGCCCTCGGCCGGTGAATCCTCGGCGTTCCGCCCTTGGGAGGCCGCCTTTCGCGCTCTAGTCCAGGTAGTCGCGGAGCACCTGGGAGCGGGACGGGTGCCGGAGCTTCGACATCGTCTTCGACTCGATCTGACGGATGCGCTCACGCGTCACGCCGTAGACCTTGCCGATCTCGTCGAGCGTCTTCGGCTGCCCGTCGGTGAGACCGAAGCGCATCGAGACCACGCCGGCCTCACGCTCGGAGAGCGTGTCGAGCACCGAGTGCAGCTGCTCCTGGAGGAGCGTGAAGCTGACCGCGTCAGCCGGGACGACGGCCTCGGAGTCCTCGATGAGGTCACCGAACTCGCTGTCGCCGTCCTCGCCGAGCGGGGTGTGCAGGGAGATCGGCTCGCGGCCGTACTTCTGGACCTCGATGACCTTCTCCGGGGTCATGTCGAGCTCCTTGGCCAGCTCCTCCGGGGTGGGCTCGCGGCCCAGGTCCTGGAGCATCTGGCGCTGCACACGCGCGAGCTTGTTGATGACCTCGACCATGTGCACCGGGATACGGATGGTGCGGGCCTGGTCGGCCATCGCGCGGGTGATCGCCTGACGGATCCACCAGGTGGCGTACGTGGAGAACTTGTAGCCCTTGGTGTAGTCGAACTTCTCGACCGCGCGGATCAGACCGAGGTTGCCCTCCTGGATCAGGTCCAGGAAGAGCATGCCGCGGCCGGTGTAGCGCTTGGCCAGGGAGACCACCAGACGGAGGTTGGCCTCCAGGAGGTGGTTCTTGGCGCGGCGGCCGTCCTCGGCGATGATCTCCAGCTCGCGCTTGAGCTTCGGCGCGAGCTTGTCGGCGTTCGCCAGCTTGTCCTCGGCGAAGAGGCCGGCCTCGATGCGCTTGGCGAGCTCGACCTCCTGCTCGGCGTTGAGGAGGGGAACCTTGCCGATCTGCTTCAGGTAGTCCTTGACCGGGTCGGCGGTGGCGCCGGCGACGGCGACCTGCTGAGCAGGTGCGTCGTCCTCGTCGTCGTCGGAGAGGACGAAGCCCTTGTTCTCGCCCTCGCCCTCCTCTTCCTCGCCCTTGCCGGCCTTGACCTCCTCGACCGGCTCGTCGCCGTCGAGGAGCTCGTCGTCCTGCTTGCCGGACTTCTTGGCGGCGGTCTTCTTGGCCGCCGTCTTCTTCACGGCTGTCTTCTTGGCAGCGGTCTTCTTGGCCGCCGCCTTCTTCGCGGGAGCGGCCGCGACGGCGTCGTCGGCCCCCGCGTCCGCACTCTCGGCCGCCGGGGCGGCGGTTGCCGCGACGGTCCTGGTCACGGTGGTCTTCGCCGCGACAGTCTTGGTGGCGGTGCGCTTGACCGGGCTCTTCGCTGCGACGCTCTTGCGGGCGCGCTTCGGCGACTCCGCGGCACTGACCATCAGCGTCACACCCTCTTCCTCGAGGATCTGGTTGAGGCTGCGCAGAACGTTCTTCCACTGGGTTGGCGGAATCTGGTCAGCCTCGAAGGCCCGACGCACGTCATCGCCGGCGATCTGCCCATCAGCCTTTCCCCGCTCGATGAGCGCCATCACAGATTCGGACTCGGCGATCTCCGGCGGGAGCGTACGGGATGTGCTGGCCGACACGAACAACCTCTCGGAACGATGGAAACGGCTTCCGGCCCTGCCCTGGAGGGGGCTGGAACCGACGACCGCCGACTGGGGATGTCGTCGACGGCGCGGGTTTGGCCTCAGAACTGAAACAGCGCGCCCCAGGGCTGCTGTATTCCTTCCGCTGCGCTCACCTCTTAAGTCATCGCGCTGCTTCGAGGAGTGTTACGGCCAATCCGCGTGGCCCGAGTCACACCCCATTTACGGCGAACGGGACCAAAGGTTGCATCCCCCTCCATTGTGCCGCCGGGCCCGTGCGGTCCGGCGGCATCGGGCCCGGGGCCCCGCCGCCCCGGTCAGTGCTCGCGCGGTGCGGGAACCACGCGTTCGACGTCGGGATGGACGACGAGCAGTTGACGCATGGCGGCCTCGGCGGCCCCGGCGTCGCCCGACGCCAGGGCGTCGGCGATACGGGCGTGGTGGGCGAGCGAGGTCTCACCGGGGCGGTCACAGCCGGTGACGGGGCCGCCGGAGACATGGAGGGCCGCCGAGACGATGCCGGAAAGGTGTTCGAGCATCCGGTTGCCCGCGGCCTGGATGAGCAGGGCGTGGAACTCGGCGTCGGCGCGGGAGAAGGTGATCGTGTCGCCCTGCCCCGTCGCGTGCCCCATGATCTCGACCATGTCGGCGAGCCGCTGCTGGATGTCGTCCCGGCCGTGCCCGGCGGCGAGCCGGGCCGCGAGGGGCTCGATGGTCCAGCGGAGCTCGGCCAGCTCACGACGCTGATCGTCGCGCTGCGGACCGAAGGCACGCCATTCGATGATGTCGGGATCGAGCAGGTTCCAGTCACTGACCGGGCGGACCCGCGTCCCCACATTGGGACGCGCGCTGACCAGCCCCTTGGCTTCGAGGACGCGCAGGGATTCGCGGACGACGGTGCGGGAGACCTCGAAGCGCTGGCCGATCTCCTCGGGTACGAGGGGGCGGTCCGCGCCGAGATCACCGGAAACGATCATCTGGCCCAGCTGCTGGACAAGTTGGCCGTGGAGACCGCGCCCACGGCTGGCCGAGCCCCGCCGGCTCGCCCGTCCCAGCTCGGAATCGGCACCGCCCCAGGCCCGGGTCGCGGCACGCTCGCCGGCCGACGCCTCCGGATACGGGTAGCGGTCGAGTTCGCCCGAGCCGGCCAGGCCGGAATCGGCGGTGCGGGCGGCGGTCATCATGGTGTGCGCAAGGGTACTCACGCATCCTTTGTCGGCGCGGCTCACCCGCCTCTTGAGGTCTTTGGTGAAAAGCACACGAAAGGGTGATCGGCGCCCGCTCCGCAATTGACGCCATATCCGCACAAGTCAGTCATTTTTCAGGGAGTTGTGGGCTCCTCTCCTCGGTGTGATGCGGTGGCGGTCACCAACGCGCCTTTCCTCGAAGGCTGGTGAACAGATACGCGCAGATCAGGGCTGCCAACGACAGGGTGAGCGCGGTCCCGACGGGCTGCGCCACCACCCGCGCGACGGCGAGGATCCAGTGGTCCGCCTGCTGCGGCAGCTGCCATCCGGCCAGTTCGCGCAGACGGCCCGGGAGCCCGGCGACCGAACGCGCGGACGGCACCGCGAAGATCTTCTGCACCAGCGGAACGACGAGCACCGGTACGGCCAGGACGGCGGCGATACCCGCCCCGGTCACCCGGAAGACGCCGGCGGCCAGCAGCCCCGCCCAGGCGCAGCCGACCGTCAGGCCGGCCCAACTCACGCCCAGCGCGAAGGCGTTCGAAGGGATGTCGATCAAGTCCGGTCCGTACACGAGCCGGAGACTCTGCGCTCCGCCCACCACGGTGAGGGCGGCGAGCAACAGGGCGAAGCCCGCCGTCACGGTGAGCTTGGCCAGCAGCAGCCCGAGCCGCCGGGGCACGGTGCCGCGAGCGGCGGCGAGCGCGGGATAACGGAACTCGTCCCCGAAGGACAGCGCCCCGAGCAGACCCGCGCCGAGCGCGGCGGGAGGCAGCGGCAAGAGGGCCGGCCAGGCGGCGAGCACACGGGGGAGGGCGGTGCCGTCGGTGCGGGCGAGCAGGACCGACAGGGCGGCCGACACCACCAGAACGGTCGCCATGATCATGGTCGTTGTCCGGACGCCGAGGGAGCGCCGCAGTTCGTAGCGGAGCGGGCGGAGGGGGCCGCGCACGGGCCGCACCCGGATCGGGGGCGGCAGCTCGGAGAGGGCAACGGCCGCGTCGTCCCGCTCCGCTCGCCCGGCTGCCGGTTCGGCGGGTCCGGTGTCGCCGATCTCGTCGGCGAGCTGGTGGACGGGGACGCCGTGCCGGTAGGCGGTGTCGCCGATCTCCGCGCAGTTGCTGCCGTAGACCGTCAGCCGGCCGCCCGCCTCCTCGACCACCTCGACGGAGCGCTGCGCCGCCCGCGCCTCCCGGCTGACCACGGCCGCCAGCCGGGCGGCGTGCGGGGTGCGGACGGCGACGCGGGCCCGGAGCCGGGTGCGGGCGAAGTCGGCGACGTCCTGGTCGGCGACGAGGCGTCCGCCGCCGATGGTGACGACGCGATCGGCGGTGCGGGCCGCCTCCTTGGGGTCGCCGGTGGTGTGGAGGACCGTGCCGCCCTGGGCCGCGTGCGCGCGCAGCAGCCCGTACAGCCAGCTGTTCTCCCGTGGGGACAGCCCGTCCGCCGGCTCGTCCAGGATCAGGGTGTGCGGGTCTCCCAGCAGCGCGGCGGCGAGCCCGAGCCTACGGTCCATCCCCACCGACAGGGTCCCCAGGCGCTGGTCCCCGAGCCCGGCGAGGCCGACGACCTCCAGCACCTCGTCGGCCCGGGTGGTGGGTACGCCCGCGGCCGCGCAGAGCATCCGGAGCTGCCCCCGGACGGTCCGGGAGGGGTGGCCGGGCACGTCGCCCAGGAGCACGCCCACCTCCCGTGCCGGGTGGGCGATGCGGTGCAGTGGCCGCCCCCTGAAATAGGCGACGCCCCGCCCGGCGTCCAGTTCGAGCATCAGCCGCAGGGCCGCGGTCCGGCCCGAGCCGGGAGCGCCCAGCAGGGCCGTGACCCGTCCGGGAGGGGCCTCGAAGGTCAGATCGTTCACGGCGGGGGGCCCGTCGCGACGGGGGGTGCTGGTGAGTCCGATGGCCTGGAGCATCGCTTCTCTCGCGTCTCTCGCGGACGGTGAGACCGCTCGGCGGCAAGGGGGTACCGCAGCAAGATAACGCGACATTTCAGACTTTTGGTGCAGGGCGGGATCGACGGGCGTTCCGTGGAGCCGGCGCGGGGGAACGCCCGGTGACTCAGACCTCGGGTCGCAGCATCGGCGGGTTGAGCACCGTGGCCGCCCCGGCCCGGAAGAGCTGCGCGGGCCGTCCGCCCTGGCGTGTGGTCGTCCCGCCGGACGGCACCAGGAATCCCGGCGTCCCGGTGACCTTGCGGTGGAAGTTGCGGGGGTCGAGGACCACGCCCCACACCGCTTCGTACACCCGGCGCAGCTCACCGACCGTGAACTCGGGCGGGCAGAACGCCGTGGCCAGCGAGGAGTATTCGATCTTGGAGCGGGCCCGCTCCACCCCGTCGGCCAGGATCCGCGCATGGTCGAAGGCCAGCGGAGCCGCCTGTTCGCCCTCCCGTCCGGTGCCGGGGTGCAGCAGATCCTCGACCGGCGCCCAGCGCGCGCTGTTGGCGTCGCCGCCCGCCCGGGGCGCGGGCAGGTCGGGCGCGAGGGCGAGATGGGCGACGCTGACCACCCGCATCCGGGGGTCGCGCGCCGGGTCCCCGTAGGTGGCCAGCTGCTCCAGATGCGCTCCGTTGCCCACGGCCGGTTTAGCCGGATCGTGCGCACAGAGGCCGGTCTCCTCGACGAGCTCGCGTGCCGCCGCGGAGCCCAGGTCCTCGTCCAGCCTGACGAAACCGCCGGGCAGCGCCCACCGGCCCTGGAACGGGGTCTCTCCGCGTCGGACGACCAGCGCGCAGAGCGCGTGACGGCGCACCGTGAGCACGACCAGGTCGACGGTGACTGCGAAGGGCGGGAAGGTCGACGGGTCGTAGGGCGGCATGCCGCGATCATAGTCGTCTGCCTGACGATAAACACTCCCTTCAGCATGCTCGTGATCAGTCCGGGTGCCACGTCGTCGGATTCGCCGGGGCACGGGGCACCGGGGTGTGGCCGTAACGGGTTGCCGAGGGGACGGTCAGTCATGCCGCCGCGCCCTGCTGCCGCGTCGGCCGTACCGCCGGGCGTCGCGCGCACGTCGCCCGGGCGCCGGGACCCGGGAACGGGTCGAGCCGGGTGACGCCTGGTGCCGCTCGGCGCCCGGAGGGCGGAGAGCACGCGCCCGCCGCCGTCCTCCGTCGGGCAGCGCGCGGACCTTGCGGACGTGGAGAGGGGTGGTACCCCGGTCGATGCCGGTCCCCACCGCCTCCCCCTCTTCGGCGTCGGCGCCCGGCTGCTCCTCGTCGGCGTCGGCCGCCTCGCGCAGACACCGGCGCAAGGCCTCCGGATCGAGCCCTTCGTTGCAGGCCCGGTGCAGCAGTTGCGCGAACGTGTAGTCCGGATCGGCGCGCAGCGCCAGCGACAGGGCGACCCGGGCGCCCGGTTCGTCGCCGGTGGACCAGGAGACCCAGCCGGCCAGGGTGAGCGGGGCGGCGGCATGCTCCCCGTACGGTCCGACGCAGCGCCGTGCCAGCGTCCGCCACAACCGCAGGGCGGACTGGGCTTCCGGCCCCTCCATCCAGGCGGCGGCCTTGTCCCGGGTCTCGCGGTCCTGGAGCCCGAGGATGACGGCGGCGGCCTCGTCGGAACCGATCAGCTGGTCGTCCCCGGCGTCCGCGAGCGCGGGCGGCGCGGGTTGCGCGTCCTCGATCCGGTCCATGAGCCTGCGCGCCAGCCGAAGGGTCTCCGCCGTGACCTCCCGCCTGGCCCGCTCGTCGAGAAGCCTCGGCAGCAGCTCGGGGCCGGCCGTGTCCAGGGCCTTCTCCTGGGCCCGCACGGCTGCCGGGGTCCGCCAGGGCTGGAGCCGTGCCTCCATCTCGCGCAGCGTGCCCCGCACGTGCACGCCCGCGTAGGTGGCGGCCGCGGCCATCACCGTCGTCCCGGGCATGGCCAGGGGATTTCCCTGGTCGGGGCAGCACCGTGGGTCGGGGCAGCAGTAGGACCAGTAACGGCCGTCGGAGAGGCAGAGCGCTTCGAGGACGGGGACGTCGAGGGCTCCGCACGCCGTGCGCAGACGTTGCGCGAACGGCCTGAGCCGCTCCATGGTCAGCCGGCCGCTCTCACCGTCGGGCGAGTCCTGGCAGAGGAAGATCACGATCGCGTCGGGCCGCCCTTCGCGACGCTCGCTCCCCGAGACCAGGCACTCGGCCAACTGGTCGGCGACCGGCCCCCATTCGCCGGGCGCCTGCGGAATTCCGAGGCGGAGCCGGCCGCCGAACCGGCCCTGGCCGCCGTGCAGGGCCACCATCACGACGCTGTCGTTGGGATAGAAGCCCATCAGATACGGGAGGGCGTCGGCGAGGTCGGCGGGGCCACGCAGGGTGATCTGCTGGTCCCCGGCGGGGCCGGTGGATTCGTGGTGCTTGTTCATGGCTCGACGGTCCCGCGAGCCACCGAATCCCGCGACCCCTGTGGATAACGTTATCCACAGGCTTGCGTCGCCGTTCGCGGTTTGTCACAGTCATCGGGTTGCATGGGGGCATGACCAACGCAGACCGTGCAGCGCTCAGGGCTTCGGCCGATTCCGTTCTCGCCCGCCTGGTGGGCGACGACAGCGGAACAGCCGTGCTGCGCGAGGACCAGTGGGTCGCCATCGAGGCGCTCGTCGCCGACAAGCGCAGGGCTCTGGTGGTGCAGCGCACCGGCTGGGGCAAGTCCGCCGTCTACTTCGTCGCGACCTCACTGCTCCGCGCGCAGGGCAGCGGCCCGACCGTGATCGTCTCACCGCTGCTGGCGCTGATGCGCAACCAGGTCGCCGCGGCGGCCCGGGCCGGGATCAGCGCCCGGACGATCAATTCCTCCAACACCGAGGAGTGGGAGAGCGTCCAGGCCGAGGTGGCGGCGGGCGAGGTCGACGTGCTGCTGGTGAGCCCCGAGCGGCTCAACAACCCGGACTTCCGCGACCAGGTGCTGCCGAAGCTGGCGGCGGCGACCGGGCTCCTGGTGGTCGACGAGGCCCACTGCATCTCCGACTGGGGACACGACTTCCGGCCCGACTACAGGCGGTTGCGGACGATGCTCGCCGATCTGCCGACCGGCGTCCCGGTGCTCGCCACGACCGCCACGGCCAACGCCCGGGTGACGGCGGACGTCGCGGAGCAGCTGGGCACCGGCGCCGGCACGGACGCGCTGGTCCTGCGGGGGCCCCTCGACCGGGAGAGCCTGAGCCTGAGCGTGCTGCGGCTGCCCAATGCCGCGCACCGGCTGGCCTGGCTGGGCGACCATCTCGGCGAGCTTCCCGGCTCCGGAATCATCTACACGCTGACCGTGGCAGCGGCCGAGGAGATCACCGCCTACCTGCGCCAGAACGGGCACGCGGTGGCCTCGTACACCGGGCGGACCGAGAACGCCGACCGGCAGCAGGCCGAGGACGATCTGCTGGCGAACCGGGTCAAGGCCCTGGTCGCCACGTCCGCGCTGGGCATGGGATTCGACAAGCCCGATCTCGGCTTCGTCGTGCATCTGGGCTCGCCCTCCTCCCCCATCGCCTACTACCAGCAGGTCGGGCGTGCGGGGCGCGGTGTGGAGCACGCCGAGGTGCTGCTGCTCCCCGGCAAGGAGGACGAGGCGATCTGGCAGTATTTCGCCTCCGTCGCCTTCCCTCCCGAGGAGCAGGTGCGGCGCACCCTGGACGTGCTGGCCCACGCGGAGCGCCCGGTCTCGCTCCCCGCCCTGGAGCCCCTGGTCGATCTGCGCCGGACCCGGCTGGAGACGATGCTCAAGGTGCTGGACGTCGACGGTGCCGTGAAACGCGTCAAGGGCGGCTGGATCTCCACGGGCGCCCCCTGGGTCTACGACGCCGAGCGTTACGCCTGGGTCGCCCGGCAGCGGGAGGCCGAGCAGCAGGCGATGCGCGACTACGCCTCGACGACGGCGTGCCGGATGGAGTTCCTGCGGCTGCGTCTGGACGACGAGACGGCCGCACCCTGCGGACGCTGTGACAACTGCGCGGGCGCCCGCTTCAACGACAAGGTCTCCACCTCCGCCCTGGACGGGGCGCGCCACGAGCTGGGCCGTCCCGGTGTCGAGGTTGATCCCCGCAAGATGTGGCCCACCGGCCTGCCCGCGGTGGGCGTCGATCTCAAGGGGCGTATCCCCGCGGGCGAACTGTCCTTCGCCGGACGGGCGCTGGGCCGGCTCTCCGACATCGGCTGGGGCAACCGGCTGCGCCCCATGCTGGCGGCGCAGGCTCCGGACGCTCCGGTGCCGGACGATGTCACGGACGCCGTGGTCACCGTGCTCGCCGACTGGGCGAAGGGGCCGGGCGGTTGGGCCTCCGGATCGGCGGACGCGGCTCCCCGGCCGGTCGGTGTGGTGACCGTCGCCTCACGCCGCAGGCCGCAGCTGGTCCAGTCACTCGGCCGGCGCATCTCCGAGATCGGCCGGATGCCTCTGCTCGGGTCGGTCTCCTACGCGCCGGGCTCCGAGGAGGTACGGATGTCCCAGACCAACAGCGCGCAGCGCGTGCGGGCGTTGCACGAGACGCTGGTCGTGGAGCCGGATCTGGCGGCGGCGTTGGCGGCGGCGGACGGCCCCGTGCTGCTGGTGGACGATCTGTCGGACACAGGCTGGACCCTGGCCGTGGCGGGGCGCCTGCTGCGGCGGGCCGGGGCTCAGGGGGTGTTTCCGCTGGTCCTCGCGGTTCAGGGGTGACGGGGGAGTCATCGCGTGCGGGTCTGGGCAGGGATATCAGTGTCATTCCGGCTGATTCCCGTCAGCCTCAGAAATTGCTCGTTGCCGCCTGCCGGTGGGCCAGGGAGGATGGGAAGCGCTCCCGCACAGTTCTCGTCGGGCCCGGAAGGGCTGTGCCGCGGCGCGCCCTCACTCGACCCTGCCCGCACCGTGGGCGCGTAGCGAAGGGAGGACCGTGACCTTCGGATTCGCCCCGTCCTCAACCACGTCGACATCGGCGTCCCCGGTTTCCGCCGGCTCCGCCGATCACCTTGCCCGGATGCTGGAGCCGGCGGAGTGGGCCTCGGCGGGCATCCCCCTGCTGCGCAGTCCCCGGGAAGTGGTCAGCGGGCTGCACTCCCGGCACCACCCGACTCCGGCCACCGCGGTGGTCGCGGTCCTGGACCATGAGGAACGGCTCATCGCGAGCGCCTCGTTCGCCCGCCGGCCGACGGTGGCCGCGGACGGCTGGGAGTTCCGCAACGCCCTCCTGGCGCAGTTGCGGCGGGTCATCCCGCACGATCTGCGCCGGCGTGCTCCGGTCCGTACGGCGGTACTTCTGTACTGCCGTGACGGCGACGAACGGTGGACCGAGGAGGACGGCGCGTGGATGTGGGGCCTGCGGGACGCCTGCACCCTGCACGGGCTGCGCTGCGGCGCGTACATCACGCTGACCCGCGGAGGCTGGCAGGTGCTCGGCGAGGGAAGGGGCGGGCGGCGGCCCAGTTCGCTGTCGGAGCCCTCGCTCCTGGCCGACACCGTCTCCGTCGGCGACCACCGGACCGCCCCTACCCGGTCGGGCGGCGGTGCCGTGGAGGCGCTGCGTCGCACGGCGGCCCGCTGACCGCCCCCACCGGTGCCCCGGCCGCCCGCGCGTGGGCGGCCGGGGCACCGGTGGGATGTGCCTCAGACCCCGGCGCCGAGTGCGGAGTTGATCGTCTGCGGGTCGCCGCAGACGATCAGCAGCGCGCCTGCGCGGTCACGGGCGGCGGGCAGGGTGCGCGCCACGGTCCGGTCGGCATCGCCGTTGACCGCGACGACGACCACGGGCCGGGACGCCGCCCGGTCGGCCGCGGAGACGTCGGCGAAGAAGACGTCGTCGCCGGCGTCGTGCTGGGCCCAGTACGCGGCTTCGCCGAAGGACAGCTCGTGGGCGGCCCACGGATGCTGTTCGCCGGTGGTGAGGACCAGGATGTCACCCGGTGCGCGACCGGACTCCAGCAGCAGGTCGACCGCTTCCTCGGCGGCGTCGAGCGCACCGGCCGCCGGGGCCGGGATCAGCTGGACCTGCGGTGCGGAACGATTCTCCGGCGGCTTCGGACGGGCGGGGGCCGGAGCCGCGGGGGCGGGGTGGGGGCGCTGCGCCGGGGGCGCGGGGCGCGCGGGGCCGGGGCCCGGACGGCCGGGACGCGGGGTGGCCGCTGAACGCGGACCGGGTACGGGACGAGGGGTCGGCGCGGTGCGGCCGGCGGCCGGAGTGACGCGGGGACCCTGGGCGCTCTCGGGAATCTGAGGCTCCTCGGAGATCAGAGGCATGACGGTGGTCTGGGTGGTGTCGGACGCCGAGGTCGTCGGCGCCGGGAAAAGGGGCGCGTGCGCGCGATCAGAATTCGAAGCCGAGCTGGCCCCCGCTTTCGAGTGCGGCCGCCTCGGCGGAAATACGGACCTTCTTCAGGTGCTGCCACCGGGGCAGCGCGTCCAGGTACGACCAGGAGAGGCGGTGATGGACCGTGGGCCCCCGCTCCTCCAGCGCGGCCCGGTGCACGGGCGAGGGATATCCCGCGTTGGCGTCGAAGGCGAAGTCGCCGCAGTCCTCGGACGCGGCGCCGAGCTCGGCCATCATCCGGTCCCGGTGCACCTTGGCGATCACCGAGGCCGCCGCGACCGCGATACAGGACTGATCGCCCTTGATCACGGTGCGGACCTTCCAGGGAACGCCCAGGTAGTCATGCTTGCCGTCGAGTATCACCGCGTCGGGACGGACCGGCAGCCCTTCCAGGGCGCGCACGGCGGCGAGCCGGAGAGCGGCGGTCATCCCGAGGTCGTCGATCTCCTGCGGCGAGGCGTCGCCCAGGGCATAGGCGGTGACCCAGCTCCGCAGCACGGGTTCGAGCTCGGCGCGCCGCCGCGGGGTCAACAGCTTGGAATCGGTGAGACCTTCGGGCGGTCGGCGCAGACCGGTGATCGCCGCGCACACGGTGACGGGTCCGGCCCAAGCGCCGCGTCCGACCTCATCGACACCGGCGACGGTTCTGGCACCGGTGGTAGCGCGAATCGAGCGCTCGACGGTGTGCGTGGGTGGTTCGTACGGCATGGCGCCAGCCAGCGTACGCCGAGAGCCACGGCGGCAACACCCCGGGGCACCATGCGTACTGCGAATCAGCCACCGGGGGCGGGTTCAAGGGTCCGGGGCCCTCCGAGCCCGGCGGGGTTCAGAGGGCCCGTGGGCTCAGAGGCCGAGTCGGTCCGGAGCGGCGGCGCCGCTCTCGAAGCCGTTGCTCAGTACGGGTCGTAGCCGTCGTCATCGGGCTCGTAGCCGTCGCGGACCCCGTCCGTGCCGAGGCGGTAGCAGTCCCGGCCGTCGCCCACCACCGGGCGCTTCTCCAGGATCTCCTTCGCCCGCGCCTCTCCCCAGCTGGTCGCGTACCAGGGGGCGTCGTCGTGGAGGACCTCGCGCTGGATGATCCGCAGCGCACAGGAGCGTTCCGGTTCGGGCAGTCGGTCCAGGGCCGGTACGGCGTCGGCGGAGAGGTCCTTGACGTAGTCGATGTCGATGCCGGCGGAGTCGCGGGCTTCGAAGCGCTGGACGTTCTGCTCGGCGACCAGTCCGTCCGGCGAGAGCAGTCCGAAGGCCAGGACCCCGGCCGCCGCGCTCACCGCGATGGCCCGGGGCAGGAACCGGGCCCCGAAGACCCCGGCCGCCAGGATCAGGACCAGCACCACGCCGAGCCAGAGTTCCATCGCGGCCACGGATATCCGGAGCCTGGTGAGGCCGTACTCGTCGACGTACAGGTCCATGCGGCGCAGCGCCGAGGCGACGACGACGAGAGTGAGCACGCAGAGGGTGCCGAGGACGGCGCGCACCAGTGTCCGGTCCCGGCTGCCGCCGCGCGGGGCCCAGCGCAGAGCGAGGGCGATGACGAGGAGGGTGAGCAGGGTGGCCCACAGCAGCTGCCAGAAGCCCTGGCGGGCGTACTCGGCGTGGTCGAGCCCGGTCTCCGCCCGCACCTTCTCGTAGCCCCCGAGGAGGACGACGAGCTGGAGGGCGATGAACGCGGCGAAGAGCAGGTTGAGCACGATCAGCGGGAGGGCCCACTCGATCCGTCCCCGCGGTTTGCCGGGGGACACGGTGATCCCGTCCCAGCGCACCGGGGCGGCCGCGGTGTACGCGGCGGCGAGCGCGCCGGCCAGACCGAGGGCGAACAGGAAGATCCGCCAGGGCCCCTCGACGAGCGAGACGTCGGGCATGAGGCCGCTCAGCAGATCGGCGAAGGCGGCGTCCGCGCTCGCGAAGAGCGTTCCGAAGACCACCAGCAGCACGACGGCCACCGCCGTGGTGCGCAGGGCCGTGCCCCAGCGCGCCCGGGAGCCGTCGGCGCGGGCGCGTACCCCCCGGACGCCCCAGATGATGCCGGGGACGACCGCGTCGAACAGGCCCAGCGAGCCGATCAGTACGCCCAGCCAGCTCCGGCTGCCGTGCAGCGCCAGCGAGCCGAGCGCGAAGGCGGAGACCACGGCGAGGAAGGTGGGCCAGCCCGCGTCGCGGAGCGCGGGCACGGCGAGCAGCGCGAGCCCACCGAGCGCCCAGGTCGCGGTCCAGGGGCGCAGGCGGCGGCCCGCCGACCGTGCGGCGAAGAACGCCGCCAGCGCGGCGGGCGCGGCCACGATCAGCAGGTTCACCCCGAGCCCGTCGCCCAGGAAGAGCGCGCTGAGAACGGCGGTGGCCAGGACCGACCAGAGCACGGCGGGACGGATCAGGGGCGGAGCGGGTGGCCGGAGCCGGGCGGCCACGCCGTCGCCCGCGCTGTTCTTGGCTCCGGGCGCCCCCGCACCGTACTGCCAGGGGTTGCCGGGCCCGGACGCCGGTGCGCCGGCGCCTGCCGGTGTGCCGGGGGGCGCGGTGGTTCCGGCGACCTCGGTGGTCGTGGCGGTGGTGGTGGACGTCGATGCTTGCGGTTCCGGTCGCGGCTCCGGTTGTGTGCCGGCTTCCGGCGACCGCTCCGGCGGTCTGGACGCCTCGGACGGCTGATCGGACATGGGACCCCTCCCCCACCGGTTCCGGGCGCGGCCCACGGCCGTACGCCCGGCCCGGTGTCTCATTCGGAGCGCGCCCTCAAGATCAACCAGGGGCGGCGTGGCCGAAAGAGTAGTCCCGAACCCGCGTTCGCAGACACGGAGAGTGATCCTGTGGCAGGACCGTGACAGAGGAGTCCTCAGCAGAGGGGCGGACGGGTCAGCGCGGGGACAGGACCATCCACGCCGGTGGCTCCTCGGTCTGTGCCAGCCAGCCGGAGGGCGGCGCTCCGGTCTCGCCCGACGCGACGACACCGCCGACGATGGCGCAGGTCGTGTCGACGTCGCCGCCCGCTTGGGCCGTCACCCAGAACGCCTCCTCGTAGTTGCCGAGGCTCCTGGCGGCCGACCAGAGTGCGAACGGCACGGTGTCGTGGGCGCTGGTCCGGCGGCCGTTGCCGAGGACCGCGGCGACCGTCCCCGCGTCCTGGTAGTCCAGCATGTCGCGGGCCCGGCGCAGCCCCGCGCCGACAGCGCTGCGGGGCACGAGCGCGATGACGCCGTCGAGGAGGTCCTCGGGGCTCGGCGGCCCGCCGGGAGCAGCGGCGAGCGACGCTGCGGCGGCCACGGCCATCGCCCCGACGACGGCCTCACGGTGCTGGTGGGTGGGGTAGGACGAGATCTCCGCCTGGTGCGTCGCCTGCTCCGGGTCGTCCGCGTACCAGGCGCCGAGCGGGGCGATGCGCATCGCCGAACCGTTGCCCCAGGATCCCTGGCCCTTGAACAGCGCCGAGGACAGTTCCCGCCAGTCGCCGCCCTCCCGCACGAGCCTGAGGAGCCGGTTGACGGCGGGGCCGTAGCCGCGGTCGAAGTCGTGGTGTTCGGCGAAGGAGCGGGCGAGCGCGTCCTGGTCGATACGGCCGTGGCCGACGAGCACGGCGAGGACCGAGCAGGCCATCTCGGTGTCGTCGGTCCACTGCCAGGGCCCGGGCGGCAGGGCCCGCCGTTTCAGCAGGGGGTAGTTGGCCGGTACGAAGAACTGGGAGCCCAGGGCGTCTCCCACGGACAGCCCACGCAGGCTGGCCAGGGCGCGTTCGAAGCGCCGCGCGGAAGCAGAATCAGCGGTCATCGCACAGCCACTCTAACCGGTGCGGCCGTACGGTTCAGGGGTCCGCCAGCGCTGAAAGGGCCGGTCGAGCGTGTAGCGGCCGTTCTCGCCCAGCAGCAGCGTCCGCGTCTCGCCGTTGCCCGGATTGGACAGCGACTCGAACTCCGCGACCGACCAGTGGAACCAGCGCATGCAGAACAGCCGCATCGTCAGTCCGTGGGTGACCAGCAGGACGTTCTCCGGGTGGTCCGACTCCTCGAAGCTCCGGTGCAGGCTCTCCAGGAAGGCCCCGACCCGGTCGTAGACGTCGGCGCCGGACTCGCCCTGGGCGAAGCGGTAGAAGAAGTGCCCGTAGGCGTCCCGGTAGGCCTTCTGCAGCCGTACGTCGTCCCGGTCCTGCCAGTTGCCCCAGTCCTGTTCGCGCAGCCGAGGCTCCTCGCGGACCCGGACGCGTGCCGGATCGAGGTCGAAGGCCCGGAACGTCTCGTGGGTGC
Source organism: Streptomyces sp. S063 (assembly GCF_002832675.1). Taxonomy (NCBI): domain Bacteria; kingdom Bacillati; phylum Actinomycetota; class Actinomycetes; order Kitasatosporales; family Streptomycetaceae; genus Streptomyces; species Streptomyces sp. S063. Next base: position 5,924,233 of record NZ_CP021707.1, on the reverse strand, counting down.
GGCGGTAGGGCGAGATGTAGACGCTCACCCGCTCGTCGCCGAACCGTTCGCGCAGCTCCTCCCCGGTCTCCCGGGCCTGCCGCAGACCGGTGGCGGTGAGCCGGAGCGCGTGGTCGGGCTCCCGCTCGTACACCGTGTCGTCGGCGTTGCCCTCGGACTCACCGTGCCGGACGAGGACAATGCGCTGCGGTCGTGCCATGCCCCGAGCCTAGGGGGTGTCCTGCCGATCATGCCGGACTCGCGGGGCCCGGTGCGGCCTGATCGGCAGGACACCCCTTGGAACGGATCGGAACGGATCGGAACGGATCGGCCCCGCGCCACCGGCCGGGGGCGGTGGGAGAGGGCTGCGCGGGCCGCCCTGCCCGGAGGGAGTCACCGGGCCGCCCCGTCCTGCGGGGAGCCGCCGGTCACACCGTCCAGGACGGTTCCAGCTCCACGACGTCGCCCGTCAGCTCGATCACGTCCGTCTCGGTCTGCGCGCGGGCCGCCAGCCGCTCGGCCCCGGCCGCGCGGTACTTGCCGCGCTCGGCGCTCGACTTCCACAGGGACAGCGCGAGGAACTCGTTGCCGGGCGCCTCACCGAACACGCCGCGCAGCATGCCGGGCGATCCGGCCATGGCGGGGTTCCAGACCTGCTGCTGCATCAGCACGAAGTGCTCGGCGCGGTCCTCGTGCACCCGGCTGTGCGCGACCCTGGCGACGTCCGCCTCGGCGAAGTGGGGCTCGAAGCCCGTCTTCACGTCGAAGCGGCGCTCGAAGAGCGTGACCTGCATGTCCCGGAACATGCCCGACTGCCCGGCCGCCAGCCGGTCGTGCCCGCGGGCCATGAAGGAGTCGTAGAAGACGCGGTTCTCCCAGAACGCGAAGACGTGGGCGACTTCGGGGCGCGTCCGGCTCCACCCGCCGCTCTGTCCCCGGAACCCCGGCTCACCGACCAGCCCCGCCCACTTCCGCTGCCCCCGCTCGAAACCATGACGGTCCACCACGGAACAGCGAATCCACTTCACCAGCACCGCGCCATCGTACGGCGCGGAACGTGGCACGCGTCACGGTCCCGGGGAGTGCACCCGAACCGGTCGTTCCGCTCCCACCATGAGAGCCATGACGACCCTGCGCGCCCACCCCCTGTTCGACCGGCTCGCCTCCGCCCGGCGCATCCTCGCTGCGCGGGGACGAATCGGGACTCGGCACCCCTGGGGAGGACCTCACCGGCGTCGCCGCGCTCGCCGGGATCCAGGGGCCCGAACGTCTCGTCGTGTCCATCGGGTTCGAGGTCGACGCCTACCACGGGGTCAGCCACGGCCCGGTCCTGGAGAACACCGCGGCACTGGAGCGCGCGGGCGCGTATCCGGGGGAGGCCGGCGGGCCGTCGAATGGCCCGAATCCGCCGTCCGACCCCGGGGCAGTTGGTTCGGCGGCCGGTTCCGTACATGATCGGGTCAGTCGTGTATCGGGTGATGAGAACGGCCCGTGGGCCGTCGGCGGGGAGGGGAGTTTCTTGAGCACTCCGAACAAGGACATCGAGAAGGTCGAAGTGCGGGTCAAATGGGACCCCAGCCCGCACGGGGCACCGGCCAACGACCTCGACATCATCGCGGCGACGTATCCGGCCGACGATCCGTACGGCGCCCCCGCCTACCTGGTCCACTTCGACAGCCGCTCCCCGGACGGCACCATCACCCTGAACCGGGACAGCCGGACCGGCCAGGGCTTCGGCTTCGACGAGGTCATGACCATCGAGCTGAACCGGCTGGCCGAGCGGTACGGGCGCGTGGTGGTCGGCGTCGCCATCCAGCAGCGCGACGGTCACAAGACCTTCGGCGCCATAGGGAGCACGGCGATGGAGATCGCCGAGGGCTACACGAAGCTGGCGGCGAACGACTTCTCCGACGTGGCCTGGGCGACCGCTGCGGTCGTCGGGGAGTTCACCCGGGACGGCTCTGGCTCCTGGGGCTTCCGGTCGGCCGTACGCGGTTACGACGGCGACGCTGACTCGTTCGCGGCGGCGATGGGAAGCCGGGCCGCCGAGGGCTGACAGCGGTCAGTTCCGGACAACCCGGGGCGGCACGCCGAAGGGGACCGGCCGATGGCCGGTCCCCTTCGTGAGCAGCGGGTCAGCTGAGCCCTACGCGGTTCCGCACACGCTTCCGCGTCCGGTCAGCCGCGTCCGGTCAGCTGCAACCGCTCGTCGAGCCGCAGCCCTCGCAGATGTAGCAGGAGCCGGCGCGCTGCATCTTCGTCCCGCAGGAGAAGCAGAGCGGGGCGTCGGCGCTGATGCCGAGCTGCATCTCGACCAGCTCGGCCGAGGTGTGCGCGGTCTTCGGCGCCGCCTTCACGGCGGACTCCCCGGGGGCCGGGACCGCCTTCAGGGGCTCGGCGTGGACCGGGGCGGACTGGGCCAGGCTGTCCGCGTCCACGCCGTCCGCCTCGAACGACGGCTCGTAGCTGCCGGTGTCCAGGTGGCGCTGGCGCTCCTCGGCGGAGTGGATGCCGAGGGCCGAGCGGGTCTCGAAGGGCAGGAAGTCCAGCGCCAGGCGGCGGAAGATGTAGTCGACGATCGACTGCGCCATCCGCACGTCCGGGTCGTCCGTCATGCCGGCCGGCTCGAAGCGCATGTTGGTGAACTTCGAGACGTACGTCTCCAGCGGGACGCCGTACTGCAGGCCGACCGAGACGGCGATGGAGAAGGCGTCCATCATGCCAGCGAGGGTCGAGCCCTGCTTGGACATCTTCAGGAAGACCTCGCCGAGACCGTCGTCCGGGTAGGAGTTGGCGGTCATGTAGCCCTCGGCGCCGCCCACCGTGAAGGAGGTGGTGATGCCGGGGCGGCCCTTGGGGAGACGCTTGCGGACCGGGCGGTACTCGACGACCTTCTCGACCGCCTCGCGGATGGTCTCCTCGGCCTTCGCAGTGACCTCTTCCTTCTCCTTCTCCTTGGTCTTCGCGGAGAGAGGCTGGCCGACCTTGCAGTTGTCGCGGTAGATCGCGAGCGCCTTGACGCCCATCTTCCACGCCTCGAAGTAGACCTCTTCGACGTCCTCGACGGTGGCGGTCTCGGGGAGGTTCACCGTCTTGGAGAGCGCGCCGGAGATCCACGGCTGGATGGCCGCCATCATCCGGACGTGGCCCATCGCGGAGATGGAACGCTCGCCCATCGCGCAGTCGAAGACCTCGTAGTGCTCGGTCTTGAGGCCGGGGGCGTCGACCACGTTGCCGTGGTCGGCGATGTGGGCGACGATCGCCTCGATCTGCTCGGGCTGGTAGCCGAGGCGGCGCAGCGCCTGCGGCACCGTGCCGTTGACGATCTGCATCGAGCCGCCGCCGACCAGCTTCTTGAACTTGACCAGGGCGAGGTCGGGCTCCAGGCCGGTGGTGTCGCAGGACATCGCGAGACCGATGGTGCCGGTGGGCGCGATGACCGAGGCCTGCGCGTTGCGGAAGCCGTTCTTGGCGCCGAGCCGGATCACGTCCTGCCAGGCCTCCGTGGCGGCGGCCCAGACCGGGGAGTCGAGGTCGTCGATGTGGACGGCCTTGGCGTTGGCGTCGGCGTGCTGCTTCATGACGCGCTGGTGCGGCTCGGCGTTGCGGGCGTAGCCGTCGTACGGGCCGACGACCGCGGCCAGTTCGGCGGAGCGCCTGTACGAGGTGCCGGTCATCAGCGAGGTGATGGCGCCGGCGAGCGCGCGGCCGCCGTCGCTGTCGTACGCGTGACCGGTCGCCATCAGGAGGGCGCCGAGGTTGGCGTAACCGATGCCCAGCTGACGGTAGGCACGGGTGTTCTCGCCGATCTTCTGCGTGGGGAAGTCCGCGAAGCAGATCGAGATGTCCATCGCGGTGATGACCAGCTCGACGACCTTGGCGAAGCGCTCGGACTCGAAGGACTGGTTGCCCAGGCCGTCGTCCTTGAGGAACTTCATCAGGTTCAGCGAGGCGAGGTTGCACGAGGTGTTGTCCAGGTGCATGTACTCGCTGCACGGGTTCGAGCCGTTGATCCGGCCGGACTCCGGGCAGGTGTGCCAGGCGTTGATGGTGTCGTCGTACTGGATGCCCGGGTCGGCGCAGGCCCAGGCGGCCTCGGCCATCTTGCGGAAGAGGGACTTGGCCTCGACCTCTTCGATGACGTCGCCGGTCATCCGGGCGCGCAGCCCGAACTTGCCGCCGGACTCGACGGCCTTCATGAACTCGTCGTTCACCCGGACCGAGTTGTTGGCGTTCTGGTACTGGACGGACGTGATGTCGTCGCCGCCCAGGTCCATGTCGAAGCCCGCGTCGCGCAGCGCGCGGATCTTCTCCTCTTCCTTGACCTTGGTCTCGATGAAGTTCTCGATGTCGGGGTGGTCGACGTCGAGGATGACCATCTTGGCCGCGCGGCGGGTCGCACCGCCGGACTTGATCGTTCCGGCGGAGGCGTCGGCGCCACGCATGAACGAGACCGGTCCGGAGGCGTTGCCGCCGGAGGAGAGGAGCTCCTTGGAGGAGCGGATACGGGAGAGGTTCAGGCCGGCGCCGGAGCCGCCCTTGAAGATCATGCCCTCTTCCTTGTACCAGTCGAGGATCGACTCCATGGAGTCGTCGACGGCCAGGATGAAGCAGGCGGAGACCTGCTGGGGCTGGGGCGTGCCGACGTTGAACCAGACCGGGGAGTTGAAGCTGAAGATCTGGTGCAGGAGGGCGTAGGCCAGCTCGTGCTCGAAGATCTCGGCGTCCGCGGGAGAGGCGAAGTAGTTGTTGTCCTCGCCGGCCTTCCGGTACGTCTTCACGATCCGGTCGATCAGCTGCTTGAGGCCGGTCTCGCGCTGCGGAGTGCCGACGGCACCGCGGAAGTACTTGCTGGTGACGATGTTGACCGCGTTCACCGACCAGAAGTCGGGGAACTCGACGCCACGCTGCTCGAAGTTGATCGAGCCGTCGCGCCAATTGGTCATGACGACGTCACGGCGCTCCCACTCCACCTCGTCGTACGGGTGCACGCCGGGGCTGGTGTGGATGCGCTCGATACGCAGACCCTTGCTCGCCTTGGCGCCCTTGGTGCGGGAACCTCGTGCCGGGCCGCTCGCCGTCTCTGTCATGCCGCCTCCCATATGTGGGCGAAAACGCCCTGAAGTGCCCAGATCTTCCCAGGCACAATGTGTGTCCGTTGCCCCGTGGGCCGCACTCGGCCACGGGAACAGGTCTTGATTCGCCCGGCCACCGGTCGGCGGAGGTGACTCCGGACCGTGACGGGCGCGTACCGCTCAGTCGGCGGCAATGGCGGGGGCGGGGACCTCGGGGGTCTCGCCGTTCCCGCAGTCCTCCGCGGAAGGCCGCTGCGCACGCAGTTCCACGATGGCGGCCTCGAAGTCTTCCAGGGAATCGAACGCCCGGTACACGGACGCGAAGCGCAGGTACGCGACGAGGTCGAGTTCCTGCAGGGGGCCGAGGATGGCCAGTCCCACGTCGTGGGTGGTCAGTTCGGCGCTGCCGGTGGCGCGCACCGCCTCCTCGACCCGCTGGCCGAGTTTGGCGAGGGCGTCCTCGGTGACGGGCCGTCCCTGGCATGCCTTGCGGACGCCGGAGATGACCTTGGTGCGGCTGAAGGGTTCAGTCACGCCGCTGCGCTTGACCACCATCAGCGAACAGGTCTCCACCGTGGTGAAGCGGCGGGAGCAGTCGGGGCACTGGCGGCGGCGACGGATCGACGTCCCGTCGTCGGTGGTGCGACTGTCGACGACTCTGCTGTCGGGGTGCCGGCAGAAGGGGCAGTGCATGGCTCCCAACCCTCCTTAACACGCACGACTGAATAGCCTCTTCAGGGCCTTGTCCGGGCCCCTGGAAGCAGTCCCCAGCATAGGCGATGACCACGGCACGGTTGAACCGAGACCACAACCTCTGGGCGACTGAGGCAATCCAACCACTAGATCTAGGGTTGGTTCGCGTTTTGGGCCCCATCGCGTGTCGCGCACCGGACCCCACCGGAACGCCGCCGTGAGGCCGCCGCGAGGCCGCCCGGGGAGCGTGGACCAGAGAAGAGGGTACGGGAAACGCGGGGCCGCCGAGCCGCCGGGGCTTCGACGTCCGGGCCGGATGAAAGACTCCGCACACAGGTCCGGATGACAGACTTGGGCCGGGGCCCGCGACAGGCCCGCCGCGGAGGCCGAACGACCTTCACCACGACGCCCATACACCTGTCGGCAGCAACACCGCACCCCTTTATTCGTTTTTCACTCGAACGTGTGTTTGGCGCAACCTTTCGAAAGCTACTACCGTTGTCCAGCTAGGGAGAACATTCGAGAGGGGCCGACGTGACCACCACCGCAGACAGCGCCACCATCACCGCCCGGGACCACCGCTCCCAGAGCCGATTTGAGCCGGTGCATGCCATGAATGACTCAGTCACGACCACGGACGGGCCCGAGCCCGCGCGTCCCGGACGTTCCATGCCCGGAAGGCCCCCCGGCATCCGGGCGGACAGCTCGGGGCTCACGGACCGGCAGCGGCGGGTCATCGAGGTCATCCGCGACTCCGTGCAGCGACGGGGATACCCGCCCTCCATGCGGGAGATCGGTCAGGCGGTGGGCCTCTCCAGCACCTCGTCCGTCGCCCACCAGCTGATGGCCCTGGAGCGCAAGGGGTTCCTCCGCCGGGACCCGCACCGCCCCCGCGCGTACGAGGTGCGCGGGTCGGACCAGCCCAGCACCCAGCCGACCGACACGACGGGCAAGCCCGCCGCGTCCTATGTGCCGCTGGTGGGCCGGATCGCCGCCGGTGGTCCGATCCTCGCCGAGGAGTCCGTCGAGGACGTCTTCCCCCTCCCCCGCCAGCTCGTCGGCGACGGTGAGCTGTTCGTCCTGAAGGTCGTCGGCGACTCGATGATCGAGGCCGCGATCTGTGACGGCGACTGGGTCACCGTCCGCCGCCAGCCCGTCGCGGAGAACGGGGACATCGTCGCCGCCATGCTCGACGGCGAGGCCACGGTCAAGCGCTTCCGCCGGGAGGACGGTCATGTATGGCTGCTGCCTCACAACGCCGCGTACCAGCCGATCCCCGGCGACGAGGCGACCATCCTGGGCAAGGTGGTGGCGGTGCTGCGCCGGGTCTGAGGAGACGGCAGCGTCGGTCGAGAGCTCGTTGGCCCCGGGATTCCCTAGGACGTCGATCATGGCGTCGGTCCCGGGGCTTTGCCGTGCCCCGGAACCGCACAACCGACAGACCGCGCAGCCGGCGGAAGAGCCCTGCTACGCCCCGTCCGCCTTGGCCTTGGCGTCGATGGCGGCCAGCGAGCGGCGCGCCTGGTTCCGGTCGGTGGTGTACCAGAAGTCCGGCAGCGAGGCACGCAGATAGCTTCCGTACCGCGCGTTGGCGAGCCTCGGGTCCAGCACGGCGACGACGCCCTTGTCGCCCGTCGCCCGGACCAGCCGGCCCGCGCCCTGGGCCATCAGCAGAGCGGCGTGCGTCGCCGCCACGGCCATGAACCCGTTGCCACCCGCCTCCTCGACCGCCTTCTGCCGGGCGCTCATGAGCGGATCATCGGGCCGGGGGAACGGAATCCGGTCCATGACCACCAGCTGGCAGCTCGGCCCCGGGACATCGACGCCCTGCCAGAGTGACAGGGTGCCGAAGAGGCAGGTCTCCGGGTCGGCCGCGAAGTTCTTGATCAGCTCGCCGAGCGTCTCCTCGCCCTGGAGCAGGATCGGCTTGTCCAGGCGTCCCCGCAGCTCCTCGGCCGCCGCCTTGGCTCCCCGCATGGAGGAGAACAACCCCAGCGTGCGACCGCCGGCCGCCTCCACCAGCTCGGCGAGCTCGTCCAGCATGTCCGTACGCGATCCCTCGCGCCCCGGGGTGTTCAGATGCCGGGCGACATAGAGGATGCCCTGCTTCGGGTAGTCGAACGGGGAGCCGACGTCCAGCCCCTTCCACTGCGGAAGGTCCTCGCCCGCCGTGCCCTCGGGGGCCAGCCCGAGGGACGCGCCCACGCCGTTGAAGTCGCCGCCGAGCTTGAGGGTGGCCGAGGTCAGCACCACGGACCGCTCGGCGAACAGCTTCTCGCGCAGCAGCCCCGACACGGAGAGCGGGGCGACCCGGACGGAGGCGCCGAACCGGTCGTGCTGCTCGTACCAGACGACGTCGTACTCCGAGCCCTGGGTGATGCGCTCGGCGACACCGTGGATCGACTCCACCGATGCCAGTGCCTGCTTGCGTACGGCGTTCTCGTCCTCGACCGACTTGTCCCGGGTGGCGCCGATCGCGGAGATCACCGTGCGCGCCGCGTCGCGCAGCGCCATCAACGCGTATCCGAGGTCTTCGGGCACCTCTTCGAGCCGTCCGGGCAGCGCCAGCTCCATGACCCGCTCGAACCCCTCCGCCGCGGTCTGGAGGGCGTCGGCCGCCTTCTCGTTGACCAGCTTCGCCGCACGCCGGACCGCGCGGTTGACCTGGGCGGGGGTCAGCTCGCCGGTGGCGACGCCGGTGACCCGGGAGACCAGCTCATGGGCCTCGTCCACGATCAGCACCTCGTGGGACGGCAGCACCGGTGCGCCCTCGATGGCATCGATCGCGAGCAGAGCGTGGTTGGTGACGACGACATCCGCGAGCTTGGCCCGCTCGCGGGCGGCCTCGGCGAAGCACTCCGCGCCGTACGCGCACTTCGTGGCGCCGAGACACTCCCGCGAGGAGACCGAGACCTGGCCCCAGGCCCGGTCCGAGACACCGGGCGTGAGGTCGTCGCGGTCGCCCGTCTCCGTCTCGTCCGACCAGTCCCGCAGCCGCAGCAGGTCCTGCCCCAGCTTGCTGGACGGGGCCGCCGCCTCGAACTGGTCGAAGAGCCCCTCCTCCTCGTCCTGCGGTACCCCTTCGTGCAGCCGGTGGAGGCAGAGGTAGTTCGACCGGCCCTTGAGCATGGCGAACTGCGGGCGCCGACGCAGCAGCGGATGCAGGGACTCGACCGTACGCGGAAGGTCGCGCTCCACGAGCTGGCGCTGGAGGGCGAGGGTGGCCGTGGCCACGACGACCCGCTCCCCGTGCGCCAGGGCCGGCACCAGATAGCCGAGCGACTTGCCCGTACCGGTGCCGGCCTGGACGAGCAGGTGGGATTGGTCGTCGACGGCCTCGGCGACGGCCTCGGCCATGGTGACCTGGCCGGGCCGTTCCGTACCGCCGACGGCGGTGACGGCGGCGTGCAGGAGCTCGGAGAGGGATGGCTTCGTCATAGCCCGACCAGCCTACGGCGCACCACCGACAACGGCGGTCACTCCCGGACCCGGGCGGAGGGATGCAACGGGTTGGGGACCGTGCCGTGGATCGCCGCGTGCGGGCGGCTGGCCCGGTCCCGATAGCCGTCGACATGCAGGCGGTTGCGGTTGAGGCAGAGGCGTTCGATCTCCGGAGTGAGCATGTCGAACAGCTCGAACCGCTCCTTCAGCTCCGGGAAGCGCGCGTGGTGGCGCACGATCTCCGCCCGGACGAGTGACCAGAAGGCGTCCTCGGAGATGTCGAGCTGCTCCTCGCACAGGGGTGACAGATAGCGGAAGACACCGACGAAGAGTCCGGAGTGGATGAACTGGGTGAGGAAGGACGGCTCCTCGGTGAGGAGGACGGCGCGCACCTCGTCGGGCATGGTGTCGTGTTCCGGCAGCGGGTGGGCGCTGATGTTGACGTCGTCGACGAAGTCCTTGATGGCGAGCCGTACGGGCACGTCGTTCTCGTCGAACACGACGATGGCGTTCTCGCCGTGCGGGGAGAACACGGTGCCGTAGCGGTAGAGGAAGTGCAGCAGGGGCGGCAGCAGGGCGGCGAAGAGCCGCTTCAGCCAGGTCTCCGGCGGGAGGCCGGAGCGCTCGACCAGCTCCGCGGTGAACGCGCGGCCCGTCGGGTCCGTATGGAGGAGGGAGGCGAGCGTGCGGGCGCGTTCGCCCGGGGCGAGGCGGGGCGGCAGCGGCTCCCGCCAGATCGCGCCGAGGAGTTCCTTGTACTGGTAGGGCGCTTCGGGGAGGTGGTCGTACAGCGGATGCTCGACGGCGACGGAGGCGACCTCGCCGAGGAGGATGACCCGGCAGGTGTCGCGGAGGAAGGGGTCGCCCTCGCAGAGCCCCTGGACCCAGGCGGTGACGGCGGGGGCGGCGAGGGTCCGCTCGGTCGGCAGGCCGCGCCAGACCAGGGTGTTGAGGATGGAGAGGGGGAGCTTCACCGTGTGCCGTTCGGGCCGGTCCACGTTGGCGAACGTGCGGATGGACTGCTGCGGGAGGCGGACGTCGCCGTCGGTGTACAGGGCCACGATGTCGCCGTCGGCGATGGCCGGGGCGAAGAGCGGCACGATCCACTCGTCCCACTGCCAGGGGTGGACGGGGAGGTAGAAGTAGTCCTCCGGGTCGTGCCCCCGGGCCCGCAGCACGTCGGCGAAGGTGTCCCGGACGTCCGGGTCGAGCTCACCTGCGTACAGCCGGTCGGGGGTGGAGACGCGGCCGACGCCCCGGAACCGCGCGATACGGGCGCTGACCGCGATCCACGGCAGCCGGACCGCGCTGCGGGTCTCGGGGGTGAAGCGGGCGGCGTCGGCGGCGGAGAAGCCGAGCCTCCCCTTGCTCGCCACCAGCCAGGGGTGACCGGTCTGGTGGCCTTCCAGCTCCGCGTAGTCCAGGGCTGCGAGCCGGTCCGCGGTGAGCGCGGTGTGGTCGAGCCGGGCGTCGGCGGACAGCGTCAGGGTCAGCTCGCGGATGAGGTGGCCCAGCGTCGTGCCGTCGAGCCCGAGGAGGTCGCGGGCCCGGGTGAGGAAGATCAGCGGGTCGCGGAAGGGACGGGAAGCGGCGGACGAGCCGTTGGACGGGGTGGCGGACGAGCCGTTGGGCTGTGCGTCGGCCTGTGCGGGGACCGAACCGTTGGACGGTACGTCGGCCTCGGCGCCGGGCGGTCCGTCGGGATGGGCGGCCGGGGGCTGTGCGGTGATCTCGATCGACCCGGGGTCGACGCGCCAGCTGCCGTAAACGCCACGCCGGGCGGTGAAGGCGAGCGCTCCCCCGTCGTCGAGGGTCAGCCGGTGGAGTCCGCCGGTCCCGGGCTCCGGAACCGGCTCGATGATCTTCTCGTAGGCGAACTCGCCGAGCATCTTGGCGAGGAGCCTCGCCGCGGCCCGGTCCCAGATCTGTCGGTTCAGCTCCGGAGGGCTGAACAGCTGCGGGGACTCGGCTGCATCACGGCTCGTGGGAGATATCGGCACGGGGACTCCTCCGGAGGGAACCTATGAGGTTCGAGCGGTATGGGCGGTGCGGAGAGCAAGTCACAGCTGGGCTCGGTACGTTCGGTCGCGGATCATCAGCGCGGCACGTTTGTCGGGGAGATCCACTTCGGCGGAGAAACGGAAACCGGCGCTGAGGAACGCGGATACGGACGGGGTGTTGCGCAGGTCCGGTTCGGCGACGACCCGTCCGCACCGCGGAAGGTTGTCCAGGACGAGGTCGGCGACGGCGCGGAGCAGCGTGGTGCCCACGCCCCGGCCGCGGTTCTTCACGCCCCCGACGAGGAGGTGGACGCCGGTGTCGTGGGGTCGGGCGGGGTAGTGGCGGGCCAGGGGGTCGAGGTCGGCGCGGTAGATCTCCCAGTAGCTCATGGGGGTGCCGTCGAGCACGCCGAGACAGGGGATGCTGCGCCCGTCCCCTTCGAGCTGGGGCCGGATGTGGTCGGCGGTGACGGACTCGGGTCCGGCGAGCTCCCAGAAGGCCGCCACGGCGGGGTCGTTCATCCAGCGGCTGATGACGGGGAGGTCGCGCTCCAGCCGGACGGGGAGGAGGGCGAACTCCCCCGCCGTGGTCCGCGCGGGCGGCCAGGAGCCCGGGTCGCCCAGCAGGTCGGCGAGGACCGCGACCCGCCCGGGCCCGGCGCTGCGTTCCTCGGTGATCAGCGCGAGGAGTTCCTCGGTGAGCTTCAGGTCGAGGGTGTCCTCGGCTCCGGTGCTCCCGCCGTCGGGTGCGGTGCCGGGTTCCGCTGAGGCGTCGGCGGGAGGCACGGTGGCGCTCTCCTCTCTGGACCGGGTGCGGTCGGTGAGCTTCTCCGGTGCGGGTGCGGTCGGAGTCTGACTGGTGCGGCGGTTCAGCTGTGGAGCGGGTTGGCGATGGTGACGTAGACGGACTGGGTGTCGACCGGTCCGACCAGCTCGTCGAGGCCGTGCAGCCGGGTCAGCAGGTTGGCCTTGCAGCGCAGTTGGCGGTTGTCCAGGAGATACGCGGGCAGGGGCGAGCCCAGTTCCGCGGTCTCGTCGAGGAATTGGCGCAGGACGGTGAGGAGTCGCTGTTCGTCGGCGAGGCGCTGGGCCCCGAACGCCCCGATGAGCCCGAGGACGTTGTTGATGCCGAGGTAGTAGGCGAACCGCTCGTCGGTGACCGGGTCGGAGACGAAGGTGTCGCTGACGGTGCCGATGCCGGGAAGCCGCCGGTCCAGCTCGGCGCGGCGGGAGTCGCGGAAGTAGTAGCCCTGGTTGTCCCGGTAGCGGCCGCCGACGGGCCAGCCGTCCGGGTCGAGGAGGACGAGGGTGTTCTGCTGGTGCGCTTCGAGGGCGATGCCGCCGTGGGCGTCGAGCCAGAGGACGGGGCGCACGACGTGGTGCAGATAGCGCCGGAACCATTCGGCGGAGACGTCGGTGCCGGAGAGGCCGGTGCGGGCGCGCAGGCCGGAGACGACCTCCGCGAGCCGGGAGCGCATGCCGGGGTGGCCGGGCCGGGGTCGCTGTGCGGTGAGTCCGGCGATGCAGGCGGCGTCGTCGCCCGGGCCGAAGGGGTTGTGGCGGAGTACCACGTCGAGCCCGGGGACGGGGGTGCCCTCGGGGTCGTCGACGGCGAGCCAGGCGGGGTCGCGGACGATGTCGAAGCCGGGGTGCTCGCGCTGCCAGAGCTCGGCGAGGCCGGTGGACAGGAGGCGGTGCACCTCGACGCCCCGGTGGAGCTCCTTGCGGAGGTTCTCCCGGCGGGAGTTGGTGATGCGTACGCCGAGGGAGAGCTTGAGCATGACGCGCGCCCCGGGGCGGTGCACGGTGCGGATGGAGGAGGTGGGGTGCCAGTGCTCGCCGTGGGGGCCGAGGTCGTGGAGGAGGCCGGTATCGGCGAGGGCCCGGACCTGGGGGCGGTGGAGCAGGTCGGCGGCCTGCCAGGGGTGGACGGGGACGGCGACGGTGCCGGGAGGCGTCTTCAGCCCCGCGGCGTGCGGGGCGAGCAGTTCCTCGGCGGTGGCGGGACCGCCGTCGCTCCAGGCGGAGTCGGTGGCGGCCAGCGTCCGGTCGACGGCGAACCAGTGCAGCGGGAAGGAGCCGTGGAGCTCCGGCGAGTACCGGCGGGACTCCGATGCGGAGAGGCCCTCGCGGCTCTTGGGCGTGGGGTGGAGGGGGTGGCCGAGCAGCAGGGACTGTTCGGCGGTGAGGAAGAGGTCCGCCTCGGCGGGGTCGGCCGGGCTGCGCCGCCGCTGCTCGATGAAGCCGGCGGTGTGGCGTACGGAGTCGGCGACCCGGGCGACGAGATCGCCCGCGCCGCTCTCGCCGCCCTCGCGGCCGATGAGGACGGCGACGGTGGCGGCGTCGGCGGGCGGGGCGCCGGCGGGGGCGTTCTCCAGGGCGGGCGCGCCGAAGCGGTGGGCCCCGGTGACGGACCAGTAGTGCACGGGGACGAGGAGGGCGGTGCCGCTCGCGGGGAAGGCGATGCGCAGGGTGTCGCCGTCAGGGCGGGGCAGGTCGTTCTCCCGGGCCCAGCAGCGCAGCAGGCTTTCGGTGCCCGCCGCGTCGGCGGCCCGCAGCGGGTCCGGGTCGTCGAGCGCGTCGACGTCCTTGCTCCGGACCCCGAGGTCCCGGCCAGGGGCGTACGCGGCGGAGTCGGGTTCGTGCGGGGTCTTCTGGCGGGGCACGGTCGTCGCCTCGACCGTGCCGGGGGCGGCCGGTCCGTCCTGCCCTCGGTGCTGGGGGGTGCCGGGGCCGTCGGCCTCGGACGCGGGGGTGGGGTTCACGGCGTTCTTCCTTGTGGGGATTTTGGGGTCAGGTGGTCGGCCCGGCGGTGGTCCGACGGCGCGGGGAGCGTGTCGCGGCTGCCAGCGCGTCGGCGAGACGGTCGACGACGGCAGTCGCCTGCTCGTCGGTGAGGGTGAGGGGCGGCAGAAGGCGGACCACGGCGCCGTGCCGGCCGCCGAGTTCGACGATGAGGCCGCGTCGCAGGCATTCCTGCTGGACGGCGAGGGCGAGGGCCGGGTCGGGTGGCGGGGCCGGGGCGGGGTCGCCGGCTTCGGCGGGCAGGGGCGCGCTGTCGGGATCCACCAGCTCCAGGCCGATCATCAGTCCACGCCCCCGTACGTCACCGATTGCCGGGTGATGCGCCCTCAGTTCCCTGAGCGAGGCGAGCATCCGGGCCCCCAGGACCGCTGCGCGGTCCGCCAGTTGATTCTCCCTGACATACGCGAGCGTGGCCGCGCCCGCCGCCATGGCGAGCTGGTTGCCACGAAACGTACCCGCGTGCGCGCCCGGCTGCCAAAGATCCAGCTCAGCGCGGTAGACGATCACGGCAAGGGGCAGGGAGCCGCCGATCGCCTTGGAGAGGACCATGACGTCGGGGACGATGCCGCTGTGCTCGACGGCCCAGAACGCACCGGTCCTGCCGACCCCGGTCTGGATCTCGTCGGCGATGAGCGGGATGGACCGTTCCTCGGTGATCCGGCGCATGCGGCGCAGCCAGGCGTCGGGGGCGGGGTTGACGCCGCCCTCGCCCTGGACCGGTTCCACGATCATCCCCGCGGGGGCCGGTACTCCGCCCTTGCGGTCGTCCAGGAGGTGTTCGGTCCAGCGGGCGGCGAGCGTGGCGCCGTGTTCGCCGCCGGTCCCCAGCGGGCAGCGGTAGTCCTGCGGGAAGGGGAGCCGGGTGACGCGTACGTCGGTGGCGCCGCCGGAGGCTTCCAGGGCCCCGGCGGTCATGCCGTGGTAGGCGCCGGTGAAGGTGAGCAGGCCGGTGCGGCCGGTCGCGGCACGGACCAGCTTGAACGCGGCCTCGACGGCGTCCGTTCCGGCGGGACCGCAGAACTGGATGCGGGCGTTGTCGGCGAACTCCTGGGGCAGGGTGGCGAACAGCTCGGTGGTGAAGGCGTCCTTGACCGGGGTGGCGAGGTCCAGCACATGCAGGGGGGCGCCGGAGTCGATGACCTTGCGGATCGCTTCGAGCACGACCGGGTGGTTGTGGCCGAGCGCCAGGGTGCCCGCGCCCGACAGGCAGTCCAGATACCGGCGGCCGTCCGCGCCCTCGATGGTGAGCCCGCGGGCGCGCACCGGGACGATCGGCAGGGACCGGGCGTAGGTGCGGGCCGCCGATTCGCGCAGGGACTGGCGCCGGAGGATGCCCTCGTGCGCGGAGGGCGGCGCCACCGGTGCGGGTTCGGTCACGGACACGGCTCTTGATCCTCCTGCGGTAACAGTTGCGTTGCACGTCGGTACGTTTGCGCGCGGACACACCAAGGACGTGAACGCTGTCCTGGTGTCCCCCGTACGTACCAACGACGCCGTCCGCGATGGATCACGGGTAAATCGGAACATCCTCGCGGCGACGGAACCGTGGACCTGCCGCGTACCGTCACCATCGGCACCGGCATAGTGGGGGCCGCACAGCGGCGCGGAAGCCTCCGCTCCGGCGCCCGAAGTGTCCGCAATGCAGCACGAGTACCGAGTGACGAAGTCCCAGGGGGATCACGAGATGCGACCCATTCGCCCGACCGATACCGCACGCCGCGGGAGGCGCGCACGGCGCATGCCCTCCTCCGCGCTCGCCGCGACCGCCGTCGCCGCCGTGCTGGCGCTCACCGCCACGGCGTGCGGTCCGGAGGAGGACAACGCGGGAGGTACGCCCAGTGCCTCGGCCGGTCAGTCCGACGGCAAGATCACCATTCCGGACGACCTCAAGAACCGCCTCAAGGAACACGGGATCGACCCCGACAAGTGGCGGGACGGGGAGTGGAAGAACTGGGACAAGGACAAGTGGCTGCGTGAGGCCAAGGACTTCGTCAACCCGATCATCGAGGACCTGTGGGACCCGGACCGGATGCGGGAGGCCGACAAGCCCCCGGAGAACCCGGTCGACAACGACATCTCGGGCGACGACGGCGTGACGGACCCGACGCCGGCCCCGGTCCGGGCCGCCGGTGTCGCGACGCCGTACCACGACAACGCCCCGGAGTCCGGGAAGCTGCTCTTCGACGGCCCGAAGGGCTCGATGGTCTGTTCGGCGACCGTCGTGAAGGACCCGGCGAACCCCGGCAAGTCCAACATGGTGTGGACCGCCGGGCACTGTGTGCACGCGGGCAAGGAGGGCGGCTGGTACCGCAACATCGCCTTCGTCCCGGCGTACAACAACGACGGCCTGTCCCTGGCCGAGCTGGAGACCGCACCGAAGGAGAAGATCGCCCCCTACGGCCTGTGGTGGGGCCAGTGGGCCCAGACCTCCGAGCAGTGGATCGAGCAGGGCGCCGCGACCGGCGGCCAGGGCGCGCCGTACGACTTCGCGGTGCTGCACGTGACGCCGGAGAAGGGCTCGGGCGGCAAGTCGCTGGAGGAGACGGTCGGTTCGGCGCTGCCGGTCGAGTTCAACGCCCCGGCGGTGCCGAAGATCGCCGAGATGACGGCCACGGGCTACCCGGCCGCACCGCCGTACGACGGTCAGCAGCTGCTCCGGTGCAAGGACAAGCCGGGCCGGCTCTCGGTCTTCAGGGAGCAGCCCACGATGTACCGCATCGGCTGCACGATGACCGGCGGCTCCTCCGGTGGCGGCTGGGTCGCGGCGGGGCAGGACGGCAAGCCCGCCCTGGTCTCGAACACCTCGATCGGCCCGGTCACGGCGGGCTGGCTGGCCGGACCGCGGCTCGGCAAGGAGGCCGAGGGCATCTACCGCGCGGTGAGTGAGAAGTACGCGGGCCGGTAGAGCCCGCGAGGGCCTGCGGGTCCATGGCCCCCGGCAGTCGTCTGCCGGGGGCCGTGTTCGACCGGCTGCCGCCTGCCGGGGGCCGTGCTCGGCCGACGGCCCGCTCCGGCGGCCGACATGACAAGCGCATGACAGAATGCACGACCGCGACCGCGCACCACCGCGTTCCCGCGCCGGGCGGGGTCGCGCACCATCGCACGCATCAGCTGTTCAGGGGGACTTCTTCCATGCGATCGATACGTCCGCTGCTGGCCGCCACCGGCCTCGTCGCGGCGCTCACGCTGACGGCCACGGCCTGCGGTCCCGAGGAGGACTCCGCGGCCGCCAAGCCGTCGGCGACCGACGGGGCGGCCGACAAGGACCCCGCCGCCGGCCTGCCCGGTGAACTGAGTGACGCCCTGGAGAAGCACGGGGTCGACCCGGAGAAGTGGAAGGACGGCGGGTGGAAGAACTGGGACAAGGACGGCTGGCTCCGCAAGGCCGAGGACTTCGTCAACCCGGTCATCGACGGGCTCTGGAAGCCGGACCGGATGGCCACCGCCGAGGAGCCCGCCAAGACGATGACGGCCGGTGACCTCTCCGCCGGCCAGGACGTCAGCGACCCGGAGCCGGCCCCTGTGCGGGCCAAGCCGGAGAAACTGCCCTACCACCGGCACGCCGCCCCGGTCGGCAAGGTCTTCTTCGACTCCCCCAAGGGCTCCATGGTGTGCTCGGGCACGGTCGTGAAGGACCCGAAGAACCCCGGGAAGTCCAACCTCGTGTGGACCGCCGGGCACTGCGTGCACGCCGGCGCCGGCGGGGGCTGGTACCGCAACATCATCTTCGTGCCCTCGTACAACGACCAGGGCAAGAACGCGGCACAGCTGCGGACCGCGCAGCCGCAGGAGGTCGCCCCGTACGGCACCTACTGGGCGGACTGGGCGGCGGCCTCCGGCGAGTGGATCTCCGGCGGCGGCCCGACGGGCGGTGCCGGCGCGCCGTACGACTACGCGGTCCTGCACGTGAAGCCCCAGAACGGGACGAAGTCGCTGGAGGAGACCGTGGGCAACGCGCTGCCGGTCTCCTTCGACGCCCCGGAGATCCAGCAGATCAGCGGCATGGGCGCCTGGGGCTACCCGGCGGGTCCGCCGTACGACGGCCTGCTGATGCACCAGTGCGTCGACCGTCCCGGGCGGCTCTCGATCGCCCCTGGGACCCCGACCATGTACCGGATCGGCTGCACCATGACCGGCGGCTCCTCCGGTGGCGGCTGGTTCGTCGCCGGACCGGACGGGAAGTCGATGCTGGTCTCCAACACGTCGATCGGTCCGGTCACTTCGGGCTGGCTGGCCGGGCCCCGGCTCGGCGAGGACGCCCGGCGCACCTTCGCGACGATGAGCGACAAGTTCGCCGGTCAGTAGGCCAGGACGACGGTCACACGCCGAAGGCCCGGCCCGGACTCTCCAAGGAGTCCGGGCCGGGCCTTCGGCTGTCGTTCGGTCTTCGGTCCCGCGGCCGTCAGTGCGCGGCGAGGACGAAGGTCTCCAGCTCGGCGGCCAGCTCCTCGTGGACCTGGGCCTTGAGCAGGGTGCCCTCGGCGGTGTGCTCCTCGGAGAGCACCTCACCCTCGGCGTGCACCCGGGAGACCAGAGCCCCCTGGATGTACGGCACGAGCACCTCGACCTCGACGGAGGGCCGGGGCAGCTCGGCGTCGATGAGCGCGAGCAGCTCGTCGATGCCTTCGCCCGTGCGGGCCGAGACCGTGATCGCGTACTTCTCGTTGCGCAGGAGGCGCTGGATGACCAGGGGGTCCGCCGCGTCCGCCTTGTTGATGACGACGATCTCTCGTACGTTCACCGCGCCGACGTCCCGGATCACCTCGCGGACCGCGGCGAGCTGCTCCTCCGGCACCGGGTGGGAGCCGTCCACCACGTGCAGGATGAGATCGGACTCGCCGACCTCCTCCATCGTGGAGCGGAACGCCTCGACGAGGTGGTGCGGCAGGTGCCGGACGAAGCCGACGGTATCGGCGAGGGTGTAGATACGGCCGCTCGGCGTCTCGGCCCGGCGGACGGTCGGGTCCAGGGTGGCGAACAGGGCGTTCTCCACCAGGACACCGGCCCCGGTCAGCCGGTTGAGCAGCGAGGACTTGCCGGCGTTGGTGTATCCGGCGATGGCGACGGAGGGCACCTTGTTGCGCTTGCGCTCCTGCCGCTTGATCTCGCGGCCGGTCTTCATCTCCGCGATCTCCCGGCGCATCTTCGCCATCTTCTCGCGGATCCGTCGCCGGTCCGTCTCGATCTTGGTCTCACCGGGGCCACGGGTGGCCATACCGCCACCGCCGCTGGAACCGCCGCCGCCCATCTGCCGGGAGAGCGACTGACCCCAGCCGCGCAGCCTCGGCAGCATGTACTGCATCTGCGCCAGCGAGACCTGCGCCTTGCCCTCGCGGGACTTGGCGTGCTGGGCGAAGATGTCGAGGATCAGGGCCGTCCGGTCGACCACCTTGACCTTGACGACGTCTTCGAGGTGGATCAGCTGGCCGGGGCTCAGCTCACCGTCGCAGACGACGGTGTCGGCACCGGATTCGAGCACGATGTCACGCAGCTCCAGCGCCTTGCCCGAACCGATGTACGTCGCCGGGTCGGGCTTGTCCCGCCGCTGGTACACCGCGTCCAGCACCTGGGCGCCCGCCGTCTCGGCGAGTGCGGCGAGCTCCGCGAGGGAGATCTCCGCGTCGTGCACCGTCCCCGAGGTCCAGACGCCCACCAGCACCACGCGCTCCAGGCGCAGCTGGCGGTACTCGACCTCGGTGACGTCCTCGAGCTCCGTGGAGAGACCGGCCACGCGCCGCAGGGCGGCACGCTCGGAGCGGTCGAGCTGGTCGCCGTCCCTGGCTCCGTCGATCTCGTGGCTCCAGGCGACGTCCTCTTCCATCAGGGCGTCGGCCCGGCGGGCCTCGGTGAGGCTCTCGGTGGTGTTCTCCGTGGCGCTCTGCGCGTCCTGCGCGTCCTGGGGAAGGGAAGAAGAGGAGGTCATTGGATCCTTACGTCGATAGAAGTCTTTACGTCAGTCACAACGTGTGATCTTCCCGGATGATTCCCTGCGGGGAATTCCGGTGCGGTCCGCCGCGCCGACGCGTCGATAGTGGCACGGCCCCGCCCGGCCCGTCACGCGGGTTTCGCGCTGCGCCAGTCCGGGTGTCCGGGCATCGGCGGGGTCTTCTTCCCGTACAGCCAGCCGTCGAAGAAGGCGGTCAGATCACGGCCGGCGACACCGGACGCCAGCCGCGTGAAGTCCGCGGTGGTCGCCGTGGAGTCCCGGTGCACCCGGACCCAGGTGCGCTCCAGCCGGTCGAAGGCCCTCTCGCCGATCTCCTGGCGCAGGGCGTAGAGGACCAGCGCGCTGCCGTCGTACATGACCGGGCGAAACAGGCTGAGCTTCTGCCCCGGGGCCGGACCGTCCGGGTGCGCCGGGGGACCGCCGTCCGCGCGCCAGCCGTCGGACAGCTTGTACGCCTCACGCATCCGGCGTTCCAGGGTCGGGCCGCCCTTCTCCTCGGCGTACCGGGCCTCGTACCAGCTGGCGTGTCCCTCGTTGAGCCACAGGTCGGACCAGGTCGCGGGCGAGACGCTGTCGCCGAACCACTGGTGGGCCAGCTCGTGGATCATCACGGACTCGACGTACCACTCCGGGTAGCCGGGCTCGGTGAAGAAGGACTTCCCGAACAGGGAGAGCGTCTGGGTCTCCAGGGCGAAGCCGATGGGGCTGTCGGCGACGAGCACCCCGTACGTCTCGAAGGGGTAGCGGCCGACCCGCCGCTCCATCCACTCCAGCTGGGCCGGGGTCTTCTCCAGCCAGGGCTCCAGCTCCTTCCGGTCGGCGGCCGGGACGACGTCGCGCACCGGCAGTCCGTGCGGGCCGGTGCGGTGCGCGACGGCGGAGCGGCCGATGGAGACCTGGGCCAGTTCGGTGGCCATGGGGTGCTCGGTGCGGTACGTCCAGGTGGTCGAGGAACCGTGCCGGGTCTTCGCCACGGGCAGCCCGGCCGCGACCGCCGTCAGCCGGTCCGGGGCAGTGATCCGGAAGGTGAAGAACGCCTTGTCCGAGGGGTGGTCGTTGCTCGGGAAGACGCGGTGGGCGGCGTCGGCCTGGTTGGCCATGGCGAGCCCGTCGGCGGTCCGCACCCAGCCGCCGTCGTCCCCGGATCCACTCGGGTCGCTGGTGTGCCGGACGGTGATGTTCAGCGGTGCGCCCGCGGGGAGGCGGCGGGGGGCCTGGAGGACGAGGTCCTCTCGCTTGCTGCCGAAGTCGACGCTCTGCCCGTTGACCTCGACGCCCCGGACGGTCCCCCGGGCGAAGTCGAGGTTGATCCGGTCGAGCGGGGCGGTGGTGCGGGCCCTGATCTTGGTGACGGCGTCCAGGGGTTTGGTGTTGCTGCCGTGGTACGTGAGGGCGATGTCGTACGCGAGGACGTCGTAGCCGGGGTTGCCCAGCTCAGGGAAGAGCCGGTCGCCGATGCCCAGGGGCTCGGGGGCGGGCAGGGCGGCGGCGACGAGGGCGGCCGAGGCGGTCGCCAGCAGGGCGGCGCGCAGGCGGCGGGTCAGGAGCGGCATGGACTACGGCTATCAGCGCGGGGCCGCCCGACCGGGGAGCCGCGCGCCGCACCACCCGAACGAGGACGGCTGGTGCGCGGCGGCTCGGCCCGTCGGAGCCGGGTGCGTTCGGTGCGGACCGGCCGGTGGGGCGGCCGGTGGGGCGGCCGTCGCGGGTGCCGCTCAGCCCGTCGGGGCCGGGTGCTGGGCGCGGCTGACGTCGTAGACCCCGGCGACGTCGCGCATGGCACGCATCAGGCCGGGCAGACCGGCCGCGTCGGGGAGCCGGAGGGTGTAGGTGTGGCGGACCCGCTGCTCGCTGGGCGGTTCCACGGTGGCGGAGACGATCGCCGCGTCGGCGGTGGCGATCGCCTCGGTGAGGTCGGCGAGGAGGCGGGGGCGGCCGAACGATTCGGCGACCAGGGTGACCCGGCAGCCCGTATCGGACTCCCGGCCCTCCCCGTCCGCCCAGTGGACCCCGACCGGGGCCCGGCCGATCTCCTGCATCGCGGCGACGGCGGGGCACTCCCGGCGGTGCACGGTGACCGCGCCGCCCCGGACGACGAAGCCGGTCAGCTCGTCGGGGGGCACCGGCGTACAGCAGCCGGCCAGGCGCACCGGCGCGTCCGGCCCCTCGACGACGACGCCCGCGGCACGGGGCCCGGACCGGGTGCGGACGGGGGCCCCGCCCGCCGGGGCCTCGCGTTCCGGGGAGGCCGCGGGCTCGCCCGGAGCGCCGGACGAGGTCGCCCCGGCGGTCTCCGGGTCGGGCTTCGCCTCGTCCGGGTGGTCGCTGAACCAGCCGGTGATCGCGATCCGGGCGGCGGGGGTACGCGCATGGTCCAGCCAGTCGGGCGAGGGGCCGGAGGCGGTGTCCTGGGCCAGCAGCAGCTGCACGGTGTCGCCGTCGCTGAGGACGGTGCTCAGGGTCGCGAGGCGGCCGTTGACCCGGGCCCCGATGGCCGTGTGGGCCCGGTCGCCGTACTGCGCGTAGGCGGCGTCCACACAGCTGGCCCCGGCGGGCAGCCCGAGGGTGCCGCCGTCGGTGCGGAAGACGGTGATCTCGCGGTCCTGGGCGAGGTCGTCGCGCAGAGTGGTCCAGAAGGTGTCGGGGTCGGTGGCGGACTCCTGCCAGTCCAGCAGCCGGGAGAGCCAGCCGGGCCGGGTCGGGTCGGCGCGCTCGTCGGACGGCTCGGCCTGCGGGGGTGCGGCGGGGTCCTGGGCGTACGGGTTGCCCAGCGCTACGACGCCCGCCTCGGCGACCTTGTGCATCCGGTGCGTACGGATGAGGACTTCGGCGACGGCCCCCTCGGGGCCGACGACGGCGGTGTGCAGCGACTGGTAGAGGTTGAACTTGGGGGCGGCGATGAAGTCCTTGAACTCGGAGATCACCGGGGTGAAGCAGGTGTGCAGTTCACCGAGGACGGCATAGCAGTCGGCGTCCTCGCCGACCAGGACGAGCAGTCGGCCGAAGTCGGTGCCGCGCAGTTCGCCGCGTTTCCTGCGGACCCGGTGCACGGAGACGAAGTGGCGCGGCCTGATGAGGACTTCGGCGCTGATGCCCGCGTCGCGCAGGGTGTGCGTCACGTTGCCGGCGATGGCTTCGAGGGGGTCGTCCGGGCCCGTCGCGGCAGCGATGAGCGCGCGGGTCTCCTCGTACTCCTCGGGGTGCAGGATCGCGAAGACCAGGTCCTCCAGCTCGGTCTTGAGCGCCTGAACGCCGAGCCGTTCGGCGAGCGGGATGAGCACGTCCCGGGTGACCTTGGCGATCCGCGCCTGTTTCTCGGGGCGCATCACCCCGAGGGTGCGCATGTTGTGCAGCCGGTCCGCGAGCTTGATGGACATCACCCGGACGTCGTTGCCGGTGGCGACGAGCATCTTGCGGAAGGTCTCCGGTTCCGCGGCGGCGCCGTAGTCGACCTTCTCCAGCTTCGTGACGCCGTCGACGAGGAAGCAGACCTCGTCGCCGAACTGCTCCTTGACCTGGTCGAGCGTCACTTCCGTGTCCTCGACGGTGTCGTGGAGCAGGGAGGCGGTGAGGGTGGTGGTCTCCGCGCCCAGTTCGGCGAGGATCAGCGTCACGGCCAGCGGATGTGTGATGTACGGCTCGCCGCTCTTGCGCATCTGGCCGCGGTGCGAGGACTCCGCGAGGACGTAGGCCCGGCGCAGGATGGTCAGGTCGGCGTCGGGGTGGTGGGCGCGGTGCGCCTCGGCGACATGGCTGATGGCGTCGGGCAGCCGGTCACGGGAGACCGGGCCGCGCAGCGCCACCCGGCCCAGTCTGCGCAGATCGATCCGGGGGCGGCTCCGCCTGCGAAGGGGGGCGCCCGGATCGGCGGCCTCTGCACTCATGGGCACCTCCGGCGACTCGACCGGCGGGGCGAGGGCTGGATGCGCCTCGGGGCCGGTGCTTGATGCTATCGAGCCCACCACGTGGCGCAGTCCAGCTCTCGCCGAGCGTGAAACGGATCACCCATTCGAGCGAAGCCCGGACCGATCACCGTTTCGAGCGGACCCCGCTTCAGAGGGCGGCGAGCCGTCGCACGGAAAGTGTCAAGCCATGCTCAGGCGGTTTCGAGCCAGGTCGGGTCGATGACGCCTTCGGCGACGATCACGGCGGGGCCCGTCATCTCGACCGCACCGTCGGGGTGCTCGGTGATGACGAGGGTGCCGCCGGGGAGATCCACCCGGTAGGTGGCGGGGAGGCCGGTGACGGCGGGGTCGGCGCCGTCCCGGCGGGCGGTGGCGACGGCGACCGCGCAGGCACCCGTGCCGCAGGAGCGGGTCTCGCCGGAGCCGCGCTCGTGGACGCGCATGCCGACGTGGCGCGGGCCCCGGTCGACGACGAACTCGACGTTGACGCCTTCGGGGTAGACCGCCTCGGGGGTGAAGGGCGGGGCGGTGAACAGATCGCCCGCGTGGTCCAGGTCGTCGACGAACGCGACGGCGTGCGGGTTGCCCATGTTGACGTTGCGGGCGGGCCAGCTGCGGCTGCCGACGCTGACCGTGACGCTCGTATCGGGCAGCCGGGCCTGTCCCATGGAGACGGTGATGTCGCCGTTCTTGGCGAGGTGCACGCGCTTGGTGCCGCCGCGGGTGGCGACGGTCAGGTCACCCTCCTCGACGAGGCCGGCGCGCTGGAGGTAGTGCGCGAAGACCCGCACGCCGTTGCCGCACATCTCGGCGATGGAGCCGTCCGCGTTGCGGTAGTCCATGAACCACTCGGCCTCGTCCGCCATGGACCGCGCCTCGGGGTGCGCGGCGGACCGCACGACGTGCAGCAGCCCGTCGCCGCCGATACCGGCCCGGCGGTCGCAGAGCCGGGCGACGAGGGCGGCGGGCAGCGTGAGGGCGTTGTCCGGGTCCGGGACGATCACGAAGTCGTTCTCGGTGCCGTGACCCTTGAGGAAGGCGATCTGCGAGGTGCTCACACGCCCACTGTACGAGGCGGCGCCGACAACCGGCTCCGGCGGACCCCGGCGTCCGGGGGCAGCCCCCACGCGAGAGGGCTCGTCGCGCGGGTCCGCGGCCGTCAGCGCAGCCGGGCGACGCGCCAGACGGCGAGGGCGACCAGGGCGAGGCCGGTCACGGCGTACAGCGCGATCACCCGCCAGTCCGGGCGGTCGCCCGACCCCCGGGAGGGCAGTCCGGGCCAGGTGTGACCCACGCGGCGGGCCGCCATCATGCCCCAGCCGGCCGCGCAGCAGCTGATCAGGAGCCCCAGCATGGCGACGATCGCGCCGCCGTCGCCGAACTCGAAGGCGAGCGGGAAGGCGAACATCAGCGAGCCGATCGCGGCCAGCATGACGATGGGGGCGAGCTGCCAGATCCGCAGTTTGCGGGTGGGGCGCAGCTCCACCTCGACCTCGGGGGCCACGTCCTGCTCGTCGGGCCCGTCGGGGCTCAGCCGTCCCGCGGTCTCCCGCGGCGACGGCACCTCGTGCTCTGTGTCGCGCTGCTCCGTGTCGCGAGGGCCGGCCTCCATCGCCACGCGCCCTCCCAACTCGGACTTCACTGGTGGATCGATGCTCGATGATGGCACGGTCACGGGCGTCGCATTGACGGGCGGAGCTTCCCGATGCCATCACGTGATCAGGCTGTGACCGCCCGTTCGACCAACGTCAGTGCCCGGTGCGGGAGTTCCCCCCGGTCATGGTCTCCGCCGCCGAGCCACACGACACGCGGGTCGCGGCGGAACCACGAATCCTGACGGCGGGCGAAGCGCTTGGTGGCGCGCACGGTCTCGGTCCGCGCCTCGTCCTCGGTGCACTCCCCCGCGAGCGCCGCGAGGATCTGCTGGTAGCCCAGGGCCCGTGAGGCGGTGAGGCCCTCGCGCAGCCCGGACGCCTCCAGGGCGCGCACCTCGTCCACAAGTCCGGCCTCCCACATCCGGTCGACGCGCAGGGCGATGCGCTCGTCCAGTTCGGGGCGGCCCACGTCGACGCCGATCTGAACGGCGTCGTAGACCGGCTCGTCGCCGGGGAGGTTGGCGGTGAAGGGCTTGCCGGTGATCTCGATGACCTCGAGGGCGCGGACGATGCGGCGGCCGTTGCTCGCCAGGATGGACCGGGCGGCTTCCGGGTCGGCGGCGGCGAGCCGTGCGTGCAGGGCGCCGGAGCCGCCCTCGGCGAGCTCCGCTTCGAGGCGGGCGCGCACCCCGGGGTCCGTACCGGGGAACTCCAGGGCGTCGATGGCGCCCTTCACGTACAGCCCGGAGCCGCCGACCAGAACGGGGGTGCGGCCCTCGGCGAGCAGCCGGTCGATCTCCAGGCGGGCCAGGCGCTGGTACTCGGCGACGCTGGCGGCCTCGGTGACGTCCCAGATGTCCAGCAGATGGTGCGGCACGCCGTCGCGCTCGGCGAGCGTCAGCTTCGCCGTGCCGATGTCCATCCCCCGGTAGAGCTGCATGGAGTCGGCGTTGATCACCTCGCCGCCGAGCCGCTGGGCGAGAAAGACCCCCAGATCCGATTTCCCGGCCGCTGTGGGGCCTACGACGGTGATGACACGGGGGGCGAGGCGGGGAGGGATCACCCGGACAGTCTCCCAAAAAGTCCGGGCCCTCCCGAACACACGCCGGGTGGCGCCATCGGAGGCGTAAAAACGGCAGGAACGGACAGGTGACGGACAATGGGGGCGGGAGAACACTCCCGCGACGACAGTCCTCCACACTGCACGGAAGGTGACCCAATGGGGTTCCTGGACAACCTGAAGGCGAAGCTGGGTCCGGCCAAGGAGAAGGTCGGCGACCTCGCGCAGCAGCACGGGGGCAAGATCGAGCAGGGCCTCGACAAGGCCGCGCGCACGGTCGACCAGAAGACCAAGGGCAAGTACAGCGACAAGATCGACTCGGGTACGCGCAAGGCCAAGGAGGCCGTGGACAAGCTGGGCCAGAAGGACGGCGGCGCGCCCGGAACCCCCGGTGCCCCGGGAACGCCCGGGAGCACCCCCGGCGGCCCCGGCAACACGCCTCCTCCGCCCCCGCCCGCGTCCTGATGTGACCGTGCTGCCCCGGCGGCGGGTCCGGAGCCGAGCGCTCCGGGCCCGCCGCCGGTCCGTTGCGACCAGGTTGTCCGACCGGGAGCGGCCGGCCCGTCAGGACCAGGCTGCGACGGTGTAGCCGACGCCGTAGGGGGCGTCCTCGTACAGCAGCCGTCCCGCGAGCCCGGTGTCCCGCGCGGCGCCGCCGAGCAGCTGCCAGGGGGCCCGTCCGGCCACCTTGAGCTCGTGGGCCAGTGCGGCGTCGAGCGCGGCGATGGCGTCGAGGTCCGCGGAGCCGAGCGCCTCGGTGGCCCGGGCGTCGAACGCGGCGGCCCGGTCGTCGAGGTAGCCGGGCGCCTTGAGGGTGCGGCAGGCGCTGCCGTCGCCCATCACCAGGAGCGCGATGCGGTCGGCGCGCCCCGCGACGGCACGGCCCGCCTCCGCGCAGTCCTCGGGGGCCGAGGTCGGCAGAAGGGCGAGCCCTTCGACGGGAGCTCCCGTCCAGCGGGCCCGGTCCAGCAGCCAGGCGCCCACCGCGAGGGACTGGGGCAGCGGGCGGCCCGCCGTCGTCGCGCCCTCGGGTGCGTGGCCGAGCGTCACGTCGAGATCCACGCCGACACCCCGGAAGGAGCCGTGCGCGCCGGGCGGGTAGGGCCCGACGGCCGGGTGTTCGTCCGATCCGGACGGCTCGTCGCCGGGCCCCACGACGACGAGCAGGTCCGGGCGCGCGGCGGCGAGCAGGCCGACGGCGTCGAGGCACGCGTCACGCGCTGCGTCGAGTTCGGGGGCGGCCCCGGCGGCGACCTCGGGCACCAGGAGCGGCGGGCAGGGGCAGACGGCGGCGGCGACAAGCATGCCGGTCAGCGTACTTGCCGACCGTCGCGAGCCGGTCGGCCGTTCGGGCCTGCGGCTCGGTGCCGTCGACCGCACGGAGTGGCCGGACCGGACCGGGAGACCGCGGACCGGGCCGGGCCCCGGGGGTGGAGGCGGGGGGCCGGAGCGGGGGCCGCCCCCAGCCCCCAGCCGTCAGCCGATGCCGCAGGCCGGAGCCGTGGCGGCCGGGAGCGGGTCCGGGGCGCCGATGCCCGGGAGGCCGAGCATCACTCCGGCGGGCTTCGCGGCGGCCTCGGTGGTGCGCTTCTCCCAGGCGTCGCCCGCGCGGGTGGACCGTACGGCGAGCGGCGTGCCCTCGGCGAGCAGGTGGTGCGGGGCGGCGTAGGTGATCTCGACGGTCACCACGTCACCCGGGCGCACGGGCTGCTCGGGCTGCGTGAAGTGGACCAGGCGGTTGTCGGGCGCGCGGCCGGAGAGGCGCTGGGTGGCGCCGTCCTTGCGGCCCTCGCCCTCGGCGACCATGACGTCCAGGGTGCGGCCGACCTGCTTCTTGTTCTCGTCCCAGGAGATCTGCTCCTGGAGGGCGGACAGGCGCATGTACCGCTCCTGGACGACCTCCTTGGGGATCTGGCCGTCCATGTCGGCGGCCGGCGTCCCGGGGCGCTTGGAGTACTGGAAGGTGAACGCGTTGGCGAACCGGGCCTCGCGGACGGCGTGCATCGTCTGCTCGAAGTCCTCCTCGGTCTCGCCGGGGAAGCCCACGATGATGTCGGTGGAGATGGCGGCGTCCGGCATCGCGGCGCGCACCTTCTCGATGATCCCGAGGAAGCGCTCCTGACGGTAGGAGCGGCGCATCGCCTTCAGGATGGTGTCGGAGCCGGACTGCATCGGCATGTGGAGCTGCGGCATCACGTTGGGCGTCTCGGCCATGGCGGCGATGACGTCGTCGGTGAAGTCGCGGGGGTGCGGCGAGGTGAAGCGGACGCGCTCCAGGCCCTCGATCTTTCCGCAGGCGCGCAGCAGCTTGGAGAAGGCCTCGCGGTCGCCGATGTCGGAGCCGTACGCGTTGACGTTCTGGCCGAGGAGGGTGATCTCGGAGACTCCCTCGGCGACCAGTGCCTCGATCTCGGCCAGGATGTCGCCGGTGCGGCGGTCCTTCTCCTTGCCCCGCAGCGCCGGGACGATGCAGAAGGTGCAGGTGTTGTTGCAGCCGACGGAGATGGAGACCCACGCGGCGTAGGCGGACTCGCGGCGGGTGGGGAGCGTGGAGGGGAAGGCCTCCAGGGACTCGGCGATCTCGATCTGCGCCTCCTCCTGGATGCGGGCGCGCTCCAGGAGGACCGGCAGCTTGCCGATGTTGTGCGTGCCGAAGACGACATCCACCCAGGGGGCGCGCTTGACGATGGTGTCGCGGTCCTTCTGCGCCAGGCAGCCGCCGACGGCGATCTGCATCCCGGGACGCTTGGTCTTCATGGGGGCGAGGCGGCCGAGGTTGCCGTAGAGCTTGTTGTCGGCGTTCTCCCGCACCGCGCAGGTGTTGAAGACGACGACGTCGGCGTCGCCGTCGGAGCCCTCGGGGGCGCGGACGTAACCGGCGCCCTCCAGGAGACCCGACAGCCGTTCGGAGTCGTGGACGTTCATCTGGCACCCGTAGGTGCGCACTTCGTAGCTCTTCTGGACGTCCACTGCTTCGCTCCGGTTGCCGCTGCTCATGGGACAAGGGTAGGCGGTTGCCGGGCGGCGCCCCTCCTGCCCCGTGCCCCGCCCCTCTTCCCGGCCCCGCCCGCTGTGGGGCGGGCCTCACGGGCGAGCCTGGCCAGGGGGGCGGGTGAGCTGGCAGGATCGCGCGCATGCACCACGCTCTGTCCCGATTCGGTCGCCGGCGCACCCTGCAGACGGGCGCCGTCCTCGCGGTCGTGCTCGGGCTGCTCGCGTGGTGGCTTCTGCCCCAGAGGGACGAGAGGGGCCCGAGCGGTCCGCTCACCTTCTCCACCGGAGTGCCCAGCGGGGTCTACCAGCGGTACGGGGAGCGGCTGGAGGACGCGCTCGCCAAGGACATGCCGGAGGTGGCCATACGGCTGCGGACCAGCGAGGGGTCGCAGCAGAACCTCGCCCGGGTGGCGACGGGCGAGGCGGACTTCACCATCGCGACGGCCGACGCCGTGGCCACCTATCTGCGCGACGGCAGGCAGGGGGCCCAGCGGCTGCGCGGCTGTGTCCGGCTGTACGACGACTACGTCCAGCTGGTCGTCCCCCGCGACTCCGACATCCGCAGCGCCGCCGGTCTGCGGGGCAAGCGGGTGGGCGTCGGCCAGGAGGGTTCCGGGGTACGGCTGGTCGCGGACCGGCTCCTGCAGGCGGCGGGGCTCGATCCGGACGACGACATCACCCCGGTGCCGGTGGGCATCGACACCATGCCCGTACGGCTGACGCAGGGGCAGCTGGACGCCTTCTTCTGGTCGGGCGGGCTGCCGACCGGTGCCGTGCAGGAGCTGTCGGAGCGCTTCGACATCCGCCTGGTGCCGCTGGAGGCCGACCTGGTCGCGAAGCTGCAGGCGGCGACCGGCCCGACCCGGTTCTACCGGTCGGCCATGATGCCCGCGGACGCCTACCCGGAGGCCCAGCAGGGCCAGTCGGTGCCCACGGTCGCCGTCGCCAATCTGCTCGTCACGACCGACCGTACGGACGCGGGCATGACCGAGGCCTTCACCCGGACGGTGATCAACAGCCGGGACCGCATCGGGCGCGAGGTGCACGCGGCGCAGCTGGTGGATCTGCGGACGGCCATCTACACGGATCCGCTGGACGTGCACGAAGGGGCCAAGGACTACTACCGCTCGGTGAAGCCGTGACCGGCTCTCGGCGAGAGCGCGGCGGCTCCCGGCATGGGGGCCCGGGCTCAGCCGCCCTGCCGTTCGCGGGCAGTGAGACGGTCACCCGCAAGCCGTGCGGTGGGTGGTGCTCGTACGCGATCGAGCCGCCGCCCGCCGCGAGCAGCACCCGGGAGATGGAGAGGCCCAGCCCCGATCCGCTGACGTTCTGGTGGCGGGTGCTGCGCCAGAAGCGGTCCCCTACGCGTTCCAGTTCCGCTTCGGTGAGGCCGGGGCCCCGGTCGGCGACCACGACGGTCGTCGTACGGGTTCCGACGGCGACGGTGACGGTGACGTCCTCGCCGGCCGGGGTGAACTTCAGGGCGTTGTCGATCACCGCGTCCAGGGCGCTGGGGAGTGCCACGGGGTCGGCCCAGGCGGTGGCCGCCGGGGCGCCCTCCAGGGTGAGCCGCACGCCCTCCCGGTCCGCCATCGGACGCCAGGAGGCGACCCGCTCGGCGGTCAGCGGGACGATGTCGATGAGCTGGAGGTCCGCCTCGGCGTGCTCGGCCAGCGCGAGGTCCAGGAGGTCGTCGAGGACCTGGGCCAGCCGCTTGCCCTCGGTGCGCACGGCCGCGACCTCCTCGCTGTCCTCGGGCAGTTCCAGGGCGAGCAGCTCGATGCGCAGCAGCAGCGCGGCGAGCGGGTTGCGCAGCTGGTGCGAGGCGTCGGCGACGAAGGCGCGCTGCTGCTCCAGCACGTCCTCGACGTTGTCCGCCATCTCGTTGAAGGAGCGGGCCAGGTGCCGGAGTTCCGGTGGTCCGGCGGAGGCCGCCACGCGGGAGCGCATGCGGCCCCCGGCGATGTCGCGGGTGGCCGCGTCCAGGGTCCGTACGGGCAGCAGGACCCAGCCGGTGAGCCGGACCGCCGCGGCGACCGCCACCAGCAGGGCGAATACCTCGCCGAGTCCGATGAGCAGCCAGGTCCGCAGGATCCGGGAGCGCATCTCGCCGGTGGGCGAGTCGATGACGACCACGGCGACCACGTCACCGTCGCGCACCACGGGCGAGGCGACGACGACGCGCCCGTTCTGCCAGGGCCAGACCTGCGGCGGATCGTGCGAGCGGCGGCCGAGCAGAGCCTCGCCGAAAGCCGTGCGGCCCTCCCCCTCGGCGGGCAGGGTCCAGAAACGGGGCGCCTTGGCCAGGGCCCGGTCGTCCTGGAAGAAGACGCCGGCGCGGATGTCGTACACCGAGGCGTAGACCTCCAGGTCGGTCTGGAGGGTGCGGCGTCGCTCCTCGCTGTCCGGGGAGGTGTCGGTGATGGACTGGGCCAGGGCGGCGAACCGTGCCGTGTCGTCGATCCGGTCGATGACCAGGCGCTGCTGCTCGGCGGCGGCCACGCTGATCGCGAGCGGGAAGCCGAGGGTGACCAGGACTGCGGCCATCAGAACGATGAGCAGCGGGAGCAGACGGGAGCGCACCGGGGAAACGTACCCGCCGGTTACGCGGACGGCGCGACGAGCCGGTAGCCGACGCCCCGCACGGTCTCGATCAGGGTGGGCAGCCGCAGCTTGGAGCGCAGGGAGGCGACGTGGACCTCCAGGGTGCGTCCGGTCCCCTCCCAGCTGGTGCGCCAGACCTCGCTGATGATCTGCTCGCGGCGGAAGACGACGCCGGGGCGCTGGGCGAGGAGGGCCAGCAGGTCGAACTCCTTACGGGTGAGCTGGACTTCCTCGTCCTCGACGCTGACCCGGCGGGTCGGCAGCTCGATGGCGACCGGCCCGAGGCGCAGGGAGGCGACGGGGGTGGGCGCGGTGTCCTCGCCGCTCGAGGTGCGCCGGGCGACCGCGTGGATACGGGCGAGCAGTTCGCCGGTGTCGTACGGCTTGGTGACGTAGTCGTCGGCGCCGAGGTTGAGGCCGTGGATGCGCGAGCGCACGTCGGCGCGGGCGGTCACCATGATCACGGGGGTCGCGGTGCGCTTGCGGATCTTGCCACACACCTCGTAGCCGTCCTGGTCGGGCAGGCCGAGGTCGAGGAGGATCACCCCGAAGGGCTCCTTCTCCGCGGGCAGCAGCGCGCGAAGGGCCTCTTCGCCGTTGCGGGCGTGCACGACCTGGAATCCGTGCCGGGCGAGCACGGCGGACAGGGCTGCGGCGACATGGTCGTCGTCCTCGACGAGCAGCAGTCTCATGACCCTCCCTCCGTCCCTCCCGGGGCCGTCCGGCTCCTGGGGCTCATCCGTGCAACCGTTGCACGCTGTCACCGGGTGTTGTCCCGCGTTTCGCCCTGCTTCGTCCGGAAGACCCGTCTCGTGATCTTCCGTTCATCGACGCTTCGCGTCGACCTCGCTCAAGGCATCCACGCCGATGAACGGCACACCAGTCAAGAGTCTGCCGGTTACAGCGGGGTTTCCGTTATGCACCCGGTACGCCCCGGGGCGGCGCCGGGCGTCCTGTTCACGCGGAGTGTCCGGTTGCCGCCGGATCGTTATGCTCAATTTCCGCTCAGATGTAATGACGTTGGTCGCACTGCGTCATTAGGGTCCTTGTTCAACCGAGGAGGACGGAGCAAGAAGCCGATGAGCGGAGTTTCAGTGACCAAGGACGCCGAGGATGCCGCGCCCGCGGCGAACGACCTGGTCGTACTGAGCAACGTCAACAAGCACTTCGGCGCGCTGCATGTGCTCCAGGACATCGACCTGACCATCGCCCGGGGCGAGGTCGTGGTCGTCATCGGGCCTTCCGGGTCCGGCAAGTCCACGCTGTGCCGCACGATCAACCGCTTGGAGACGGTCGATTCGGGAGCGATCTCGATCGACGGCAAGCCCCTGCCCCAGGAGGGCAAGGAGCTGGCCAGGCTGCGTGCCGACGTGGGCATGGTCTTCCAGTCGTTCAATCTCTTCGCACACAAGACGGTGCTGGAGAACGTCATGCTGGGCCAGATCAAGGTCCGCAAGGCCGACAAGAAGGCCGCGGAGGAGAAGGCCCGGACCCTGCTCGACCGGGTGGGCGTCGGCGTACAGGCCGACAAGTACCCGGCGCAGCTCTCCGGTGGCCAGCAGCAACGCGTCGCGATCGCACGGGCGTTGGCGATGGACCCGAAGGTCATGCTCTTCGACGAGCCCACGTCGGCGCTCGACCCGGAGATGATCAACGAGGTCCTCGAAGTCATGCAGCAGCTGGCCCGGGACGGGATGACGATGATCGTCGTCACCCACGAGATGGGCTTCGCCCGGTCCGCCGCCAACCGCGTCGTGTTCATGGCGGACGGGAAGATCGTCGAAGAGGCGACGCCCGACCAGTTCTTCAGCAATCCGCGCAGCGACCGGGCCAAGGACTTCCTGTCGAAGATCCTTCACCACTGACGACAACGACCTACGACATAAGGATTGTTCACATGAAGCTCCGCAAGTCCGCCGCCGTGGCGGCCATCGCCGTCCTCGCCCTGACCGCGACCGCGTGTGGTGGCAAGGAGGGCTCCGCCGGTGACAAGCCGGGTGGCACGAAGCCGGGTTCCTCCGACGCCCCCGCGCTCCCCACCTACACCGCGGCCACCGGTGTCGACCTCGACTCCCCGGTCTTCAAGAAGGCCAAGGAGCGCGGCAAGCTGATCATCGGCGCCAAGGCCGACCAGCCGTACCTCGGCTTCGAGGACCAGTCGACCAAGGAGCGCTCGGGCTTCGACATCGAGATCGCCAAGATGGTCGCCGCCGACCTCGGCTTCTCGGAGAAGCAGATCGAGTGGAAGACCGTCGACTCCGGTGTCCGTGAGACGGCCATCTCCAAGGGCCAGGTCGACTACTACGTCGGCACGTACACGATCAACGACGAGCGCAAGAAGCAGGTCGGCTTCGCCGGTCCGTACTACAAGGCCGGCGCGGACCTCCTCGTGCGCAAGGACGAGACGGCGATCACCGGCAAGGAGTCGGTGAAGGGCAAGAAGGTCTGCTCGATCGTCGGATCCACGCCGCTGCAGGAGATCAAGAAGCCGGAGTACGGCGCGAGCGTCGTCGAGCTGGCCAAGTACTCCGACTGCGTGCAGCAGCTGCTGACCAAGCAGGTCGACGCCGTCACCACGGACGACTCGATCCTCAAGGGCTACGCCGCCGCCAACAAGGGCAAGCTCAAGGTCGTCGGCAAGCCGTTCACCGACGAGCCCTACGGCGTCGGCCTGAACAAGGACGACAAGGTGCTCCGCGAGGCCATCAGCAAGTCGCTGGAGGACCGCGTCAAGGACGGCACGTACAAGAAGATCTACGAGGCCACCCTCGGCCTGTCCGGCTCGGACTACGTCGACCCGCCGGCCATCGAGCGTTACTGACGCCCTCGGGCGCCCGGCACCGTCGGGCGCCCGGCACCTCCCGGTGCCCGAGCGCCGACGTCCGTCACGGCGCCCCGCGAGTGACCCAGGCGTCCCGTACGCCGCCGCCGTCCCCCTCTCCCCGGGGGCGGCGGGCGTACGGGGCGCTCCTTCCCCTGCCCCGATGCCGATGACCGCCGACGCGGAGACCTCATGAACGTACTGCTCGACAATTTCCCAGCGTTCCGCGACGGCTTCATAGGAACTGTGTCGATCACCGCCGTCAGCTCGCTTATCGCCCTGGTTCTCGGTGTCGTCGTCGCCGGATTCCGCGTCTCGCCGGTGCCGCCGCTGCGGTACTTCGGCACCGCGTGGGTCACGCTGATGCGCAACACCCCGCTGACGCTGCTCTTCCTGATCTTCTTCTTCGTGGTGCCGGAGATCCTCTTCCCGGGGATGAGCCCGTTCGTCCTCGGCTCCCTGGCCCTCGGCTTCTACACCTCGTCCTTCGTCTGCGAGGCGGTCCGCTCCGGCATCAACACCGTGCCGCTGGGACAGGCGGAGGCCGCGCGCTCGATCGGCATGACGTTCGCCCAGACCCTGCAGATCGTGGTGCTCCCCCAGGCCACGCGCACGGTGATCCCGCCGCTGAGCAGCATCTTCATCGCCCTGACGAAGAACTCCGCGATCGCCGGCGCCTTCAGCAACGCCGAACTGTTCGGCTGGCAGAAGCTCATGAGTGACAAGGGCTACGACATCGTCCCCGTCTTCATCTGGGTGGCCATCGGGTACCTGATCATCACCTTTACCATCAGCGGCCTCTTCCGGCTGCTGGAGCGTCGCATGGAGGTCGCCCGATGAGCGCCAGCGTTCTCTACGACGCCCCGGGCCCCAAGGCCGTCGTCCGCAACCGGATCTACGCCGTCGTCGGCAGCCTCGCCATCGCGGCGCTGATCGTCGTCAGCATCCTGCGGCTGGCCGACAAGGGGCACCTCGCCCCCGAGATGTGGGACATCTTCAACTACGCGGGCATCCGGCAGAACATCGCCGACGCGGTGCTCGCCACCCTCAAGGCGTTCGGTCTCGCCGCGGTCGGTTCGCTGGTCCTCGGCGTGCTCCTGGCGGTGGGCCGGCTCTCGGACCACAAGCCGGTCCGCTGGGTGGCGACCACCTTCATCGAACTGTTCCGCTCGCTGCCGCTGCTGATCACCATCTACGCGATCTGGGTCGGCTTCCTCACCGACTACTCGATGTGGGCGCTGGCGGCGGGCCTCTCGGTCTACAACGGCTGCGTCCAGGCCGAGGTGCTGCGGGCCGGGATCAACTCGGTGCCCAAGGGCCAGAGCGAGGCGGCGTACGCCCTCGGGATGAGCAAGACACAGGTGATGACGACCGTCCTGATGCCCCAGGCGGTCCGGTCGATGCTGCCGACGATCATCAGTCAGCTCGTGGTGACCCTCAAGGACACCTCGCTCGGCTTCATCATCCTGTACCCGGAGCTGCTCCAGACCGCGCGTCTGATCGCCTCCAACACCCAGGTGAACGGCCAGTACCCGTACGTCTCGACGATCGTCGTCATCGGCACGATCTACATCGCGATGTGTCTGCTGCTCTCGGCGCTGGCGACGTGGATCGAGAAGCGCGGACGCCGCGCCAAGACCGGCATCAAGGTGGCGCCCGGCGTCCAGACCGCCACCATCCCCACCGTGGGCGCCGTTCCCGGCGTCGACGCGGGGGGCGCAGGGGGCGCAGGTCCGACGGTCGACGGTGCAGCCGGGGCCGGAGTGGCGAAGGACTGACCGGCCCGGGGCCTTCCCGGCCCCTCCCGGCAGGAGCATTCGAGGCAGCGGCGCACGCGTCGCTGCCTCGGTCACTTGACGCAAGCACCACCAGTGGGTTGCATACGTTCTGTGATCACGCACCCGGCTACCTCTGCCACGTTCCGCATGACCGTCAGGGCCGGAGGGTACGCACTGTGGACCCGGTGATCGTCGTCGGCGCCGGGCCCGTCGGCCTGGCGCTGTCGCTGGCCCTCGCCGCCCAGGGCGTCCCGTCGGTCCTCCTGGACGAGGGCCCCGGCACGGAGGAGCCGCGGCCCGCCCGCACGGTCGTGCTGCGCGAGGACACGGCCGATCTGGTGGGCCGCCTCGGCTGCCGGGAGCTGGACCGGGTCGGGCTGCGCTGGACGGGCTGGCGTTCGATGCGCCGGAAGCAGCTCGTCCGGGAGATGCCGCTGAGCGGGGGCCGGCCGGACGAGGACGGTGAGCCGCTCCCCGGGCTCCTCCCCTCGCCGCTGCACCTGCCGCAGCACGAGCTGAGCGCCGCGCTGCGTGCGGCGGTGAACAAGGACCCGCTGGTCCAGCTCGCGCCGCTGAGCCGGATCGACACTCTGGAGCAGGACCGCGACGGCGTCACCGTGCACACCAGGGAGCCGGGATCGACCTGGTGGCGCGGGAGTTATCTGGTCGGCTGCGACGGCGCCCGGTCGACCGTGCGCAAGCTGCTGGACATCCGCTTTCCCGGTCGTACGGCGGTGGAGCGGCATGCCGTCGCCTCGCTCCGGGCCGAACTGCCCTGGCCCGACCGGGCCGTGTCGCACCGGCAGCCGCCGTGGCGGACCGGCGGCGAGGAGGTCTCCGCCCGGCCGCTGCCGAACGGCGTCTGGCGGCTGGACTGGCTGCTGCCGCCGCGCGGCGAACTGGTCACCCCGGAGGCGGTGATCACCCGGATCCGGGACACGCTGGCAGGCTGGTGCGGCGAGACCCCTCCGTACGAACTGCTGGACACCGGCGTCCATACGCTCCACCACCGGCTCGCCCGGCGCTGGCGCAGGCAGCGCGCCTTCCTGGCGGGGGACGCGGCGCATCTGCTGGGGGCGCTGGGCACGCAGGGGCTCGACGAGGGCATCCGGGACGCCGAGAACCTGGCCTGGAAGCTGGCGCACGCCTGGCACCACGGCCCGGCCGAGCAGCTGCTGGACAGCTATCAGGCGGAGCGGCGGGCCGCGGTGGCCGCCCGGTTGCGCGCCGCCGATCAGTCGCTGCCGATACTGCGTGGCGGAGGCGGTCTGCGGACCCTGGTCCCCGGCACCGCGCGCGGTCACGACACCCTGCTCGCCGACGGCCATCTGGGCCGCGGGGCACTGGGTGCGCCCCCTTCGTACTCGCACTCCCCTCTTGCGCCTCCGCACACCGAGGCGCACACCGCTGTCGGTACGCCCCCCGGTGCGCCGGTCATGGATGTGACGGTGACCGCGCCGGACGGAACGACGACACGGCTGCGGGAACGGCTCGGGCAGGGGCATCCGCTGGTGATCCTGGTCGCGCCGGGGACCGGCGTCTGGGACCGGCGGCACTGGCAGACGGCGGGCGTCATGCCCCGCCTCACGGACGCCGTGGCGGCGCTCCCCGGTACGACGGAACTGCTGGTCACCGAGAGCTACCCGGGGGCGTCGGCCCACACCGTGCTGCTGGTCCGGCCGGACGGGCATCTGGTGGCGGCCTTCGGCGGCGTACGGCCCGCGGAGCTGTTCAGCGCGGCGCAGGCCGCGTTGGGCGGCGCGCCGCGTGCTGGGCGGGAGCGCGCGGAGGCGGAGGACGAGGGGAGCGGGAGCCGGGAGAACAGAGGCGAGAAGGGGGCCCGGCCGCGGGTCCATGCAGACGGGACCGCGGGACACCGCTGACCGGTGGTCCGGCGTCCGCCGTACATGTGCGTCCGTGGCGGACGCACATTGACCGTCACGGGCACGCGTGGTGTACTCCGGATCATGACCGACACCGATGTGCGCCTGTGGCGGAGGGTCCATATGGACCTCGTCCGTTACGCGGGCTGTGTGTGTCGCCCGTCCTGCTGAATCGCCTCCCTCTGCCGGTCCGTGCCGCTTTCCGCACGACCGGGATCCCGCGCGAACTCTCAGGACGGTCCTCGTGTCTTCCGCTCACTCCGCCGTGCCCACGGCCGGCTCGGCGCCTTCTCCCTCATCCACCGCTGCTCCCACTTCTTCCCCTTCCTCCGCTGCCGCTCCCGCCACCGCTGCGCCGACGGTCGCGGAGCTGCTGGAGTTCGTCCGCCGCACCGCCCGGGACGAGGCGCTCATCGCCTCGTTGCCCCTCGATCCGGAGGGACGCACCTGGATCCGGCTCGACGGCCCCGGCGGCAGCGAGGCGTGGCTGATCGGCTGGCCGCCCGGCACCGGTACGGGCTGGCACGATCACGCCGACTCGATCGGCGCGTTCACGACGGCGGCCGGTGCCCTCGAGGAGCACTCGCTGGCCGTGCGGCTGCCCACCGACGGCTGGAAGACGCTGGAGCTGACGGACGGGGTGGACCGGTCGAGGGAGCTGGCGACCGGTCAGGGGCGGGCCTTCGGCCAGAACCACGTCCACGAGGTCCTCAACGCGTCCGAGGACGCGCACGCGATCTCCGTCCACGCCTACTACCCGCCGCTGCCGCGGATCCGCCGGTTCAGCCGCACCGGTGCCGTGCTCCGGCTGGAGCAGACCGAGAGCCCGGAGGACTGGCAGTGAGCGAGAGCCGGAGCACGGACGCCCAGGTCCCGGTGGGCATCGACGAGCTGCTGGAGCGGGTCAGGGCCGGCTACGACCGGATCGGCCCGCTCGCCGCCACCGCTGCGGCGGAAGCCGGGGCGCTGCTCGTGGACATCCGGTACGCGGCACTCCGCGACCGGGACGGACTGATCCCCGGTGCGCTGGTCGTCGAACGCAACGAGCTGGAATGGCGGCTCGACCCGCGGGGCAGCCACCGCGCACCCGAGGCGGTCGGCCACGACCTCCAGATCGTCGTCATCTGCAACGAGGGATACGCCTCCAGCCTCGCGGTCGCCTCACTGCGGCTGCTGGGGCTGCACCGGGCCACCGATCTGATCGGCGGCTTCCAGGCCTGGCGCGCGGCGGGGCTCCCGATCACCTCCACCTGACGCCCGCACCCGCGATCCGGTACATCCCCCCTGGTGCCCGGCACCTGAACTCAGGTGCCGGGCGTCGGCTCTCCGGTGCCGCACCCGAACGCCACGTTCCACTGGAGCAATCGCCGCGCGTGACCGACATTCGCCTCACACAGAGGACCGAAATGTACGGAGATGAGCGCATATGGCGACCGCTGTCCTCACCCCCGATCAGCTCGACGGCCAGGCCTCCCGGCTGCACGACACCCAGGCGTGGCAGCAGATCGTCACGGGCTGGGAGCACAGCGCCCCCGGGCCCGCGTCGGCCCCCGCACCCACTCCCGTACCCACGCGCCCCTCCGACTGGCGAAGCCTGTTGTCCGTACCCGTGGACCGGCTGATCGACGACACGGTGCGGTCCCTGCCCGCGCCGCCTCCGCACCAGC
The DNA here is from genome assembly GCF_002832675.1 of Streptomyces sp. S063. NCBI lineage: Bacteria > Bacillati > Actinomycetota > Actinomycetes > Kitasatosporales > Streptomycetaceae > Streptomyces > Streptomyces sp. S063. Next base: position 5,883,986 of record NZ_CP021707.1, on the reverse strand, counting down.
GCCCGCTGCCCGGACGGCTGGGGGCGATGCTGCCCGACCGGGTCCATCTCTGGCGGCGGGTCGGGCAGAGCGACCTGCGCCCCTCGACCCATCTCGGCTACGCACGGCAGATCCTGGCCGAGTGGGGCTGGCAGAACACCCCGTACCGGCTGCGGAACGTCCGTGGCGCCCGCTGTGTCTGCGGTGCCATGATCTCCGCGCACCGTCTCGGCTACGGCTCCCTCGACACCGTGGACCGGGCCGGCGCCTGGCTGATCACGGAGTTGCGCGCACAGGGATGGCCGGGGCTGATCGGCCCCTGGAACCGCCATCCCGGCCGCACCGCCGCCGACGCCCTGGCCCTCCTCGACGCCACCATCCGCCGCGCGTCCCTGGCCGGACAGTAGCCACCGGACAAGGACATACTTCCGGATCCGCCGACAAGGACTCGCGTCAGGGGATCGCTGAGTGACTCACCATCGGAGCACCGGCGTCAGAAGGGCTCGTCCAGGCCTTCCGTGTCCTCGCCCTCCTCCTCCAGCGCCTGACGCACCACCCGCAGGGCCATGCCCTCCCCGTATCCCTTGCGTGCGAGCATCCCCGCCAGACGGCGCAGCCGCTTGTCCCGGTCCAGCCCCCGGGTGGAGCGGAGCTTGCGGGCCACGAGCTCGCGCGCCGTCTCCTCCTCCTGGTCCGAGTCGAGCTGCCCGACCGCCTCGTCGATGACGGCGGAGTCCACGCCCTTCGTCCGCAGCTCACGGACGAGGGCGCGGCGCGCGAGCCCCCGGCCGTGGTGCCGGGACTCCACCCATGCCCCGGCGAACGCCGCGTCGTCGATCAGGCCGACGTCCTCGAAGCGCGCGAGCACCTCTTCGGCCGCCTCGTCCGGGATCTCCCGCTTGCGCAGGGCGTCCGCGAGCTGCTTGCGCGTCCGCGGTGTCCCGGTCAGCAGCCGCAGACAGATGTTGCGCGCCTGCTCGACCGGGTCACGCGGCTCCCCCTTCTCGGCCCTCGACGAGGAAGGGGAGCCGCTGCTTCTGGTGCCGGAGCGGGTACGACGGCCCGCCCCCTCGCCGAATCCGCTCCCGGCGCTTGTTCCACCGCGTGACCGGCGCCCGGACCGCGCCCCGACGTCGTCCGCTGCCGCCCCCCGCGCGGCAGCGGACGCGTCGACGGGCCCGTCATCGGATCCGGCACCGCCGCTGGGCTCGGCGGGGCTGTCCGGCCACTCCGTACGACGTGTCACGGCCTAGCTCTTGGCCGCCGCGGTCTTGGCCGGCTTGGCCTTGGTGGTCGCGGTGGTCGCGGGCTTCGCCACCGTGTCGGCCGCCGGTGCCGCGTCGGCGCCGGGCTCGCCCGCGTCGGCGTCCGGGCGGACGCCGACGCCCAGCTTCTCCAGGATCTTCTTCTCGATCTCGTTGGCGAGGTCGGGGTTGTCCTTGAGGAAGTTGCGGGCGTTCTCCTTGCCCTGGCCGAGCTGGTCGCCCTCGTACGTGTACCAGGCGCCGGCCTTGCGGACGAAGCCGTGCTCCACGCCCATGTCGATCAGTCCGCCCTCGCGGCTGATGCCCTGGCCGTAGAGGATGTCGAACTCCGCCTGCTTGAACGGCGGGGCGACCTTGTTCTTGACGACCTTGACGCGGGTGCGGTTGCCGACCGCGTCGGTGCCGTCCTTGAGGGTCTCGATCCGGCGGATGTCGAGGCGCACCGAGGCGTAGAACTTCAGCGCCCGGCCACCGGTCGTGGTCTCCGGGGAGCCGAACATCACGCCGATCTTCTCGCGGAGCTGGTTGATGAAGATCGCGGTGGTCTTGGACTGGTTGAGCGCACTGGTGATCTTGCGGAGGGCCTGGCTCATCAGCCGGGCCTGGAGACCCACGTGCGAGTCGCCCATCTCGCCCTCGATCTCCGCACGGGGCACCAGGGCCGCCACGGAGTCGATGACGATCAGGTCCAGCGCACCGGAGCGCACCAGCATGTCGGTGATCTCCAGCGCCTGCTCGCCGTTGTCCGGCTGGGACAGGATGAGGCTGTCGATGTCGACGCCGAGCTTCTTCGCGTACTCGGGGTCGAGGGCGTGCTCGGCGTCGATGAAGGCCACCGAGCCGCCCAGCCGCTGCGCGTTCGCCACGGCGTGCAGCGTCAGCGTCGTCTTACCGGAGGACTCCGGTCCGTACACCTCCACCACGCGGCCGCGCGGCAGACCGCCGACACCGAGGGCGACGTCGAGGGCGGTCGATCCGGTGGGGATGACCTCGATGGGCTCGTTCGGCCGCTCACCGAGGCGCATCACCGCACCCTTGCCGAACTGTCGTTCAATCTGTGCGAGCGCGGCGTCCAACGCCTTCTCGCGGTCGGTTCCTGCCATGGGTTCCACCCGATTTGCTTGAGTCGATCGCTTCACGTCACAGACGCTAACCCCTGCCACTGACAATGGGCCTCGACGTCCTCCCGACCTGTGGACAACTCCACGGCCGGGCCCGGGAAAACCCGGCCGGAATCCCATCAGAATGGATGTTCGATTTCCGTGTCAAGCGCACCACGCGGGAGCCGCGACGCGGGGGCGACGAGTTCCCGGGCCCACGGCGGCCCACCCTCCCGCAGGAGCCTCGGGCGGTTCACCGGCCACCTGCATATTCAGGTATATCGTCCTATATTCAGTCGATATGGGAGCGACCACGGAACCCGGAGCCTTCCTCGGCGGGCAACCCCCCGGGCCCGACCTGGCCGGGCGTGTGGCGCTCGTCGCCGGAGGGACCCGCGGGGCCGGGAGAGGCATCGCCGTCCAGCTCGGCGCCGCCGGGGCGACCGTGTACGTGACCGGCCGGACCAGCGGTTCCGAGCGCTCCGAGATGGACCGGCCCGAGACGATCGAGGAGACCGCGGCCCTGGTCGACGCAGCGGGCGGGAGGGGGATCGCCGTCCGGGTCGACCATCTGGTCCCCGACGGGGTCAGGGCGCTCGTGGCCCGGATCGCGACCGAGCAGGGAGCCCTGCACATCCTGGTGAACGACATCTGGGGGGCGGAGATCGAGTGGGACAAGCCGGTGTGGGAGTCGTCCCTCGACACCGGGCTGCACACCCTGCGGCTGGCTGTCGACACCCATGCGATCACCAGTCACTTCGCGCTGCCGCTGCTGATCGAGACACCGGGCGGGCTGGTCGTCGAGATGACCGACGGGACGGACGAGTACAACGCGTCCCACTACCGCGTCTCGTTCTTCTACGACCTGGCGAAGGCCGCGGTGAACCGGATGGCCTTCGCCCTCGGCCATGAACTGGCACCGCACGGTGCGACGGCCGTGGCGCTCACCCCCGGGTGGCTCCGGTCGGAGGCCATGCTCCAGGCCCACGGGGTGACCGAGGCCACCTGGCGAGACGCCGTCGCGCACGCTCCCCACTTCGCGATCTCCGAGTCACCCGCCTACGTCGGCCGTGCCGTGGCCGCCCTCGCCGGTGATCCCGAGGTGGCCCGCTGGAACGGCAGGTCGCTCTCCAGCGGGCAGCTCGCCCAGGTGTACGGCTTCACCGATGTGGACGGGGACCGGCCCGACGCCTGGCGCTATCTGGCCGAGGTCCAGAACCCGGGTCTCCCTGCCGACGTGACGGGCTACCGTTGACGCGGACCGTCCGGCGAGCCCTCCGCTCCTCCCCGGCCGACGGCCCCGGGGCCTCTCAGCAGGCGGCTCATGCGCGACGTCAACGGCCTCCCGGGCGCACGGCTGCTTCCACCGTGGACGCGCGGGTCGTCGGTGACGTCGTACCGCTTCACATAGGCACCGAGGAACGCCTGGAGCGTGGCGACGGCCGGGATGGCGACCAGCGCACCGACGGCGCCGAGCAGGGCCGTGCCGGCGATGACCGATCCGAAGGCGACCGCGGGGTGGATGTCGACGGTCTTCGCGGTCAGCTTGGGCTGGAGCACGTAGTTCTCGAACTGTTGGTAGATCACCACGAAACCGAGCACCCACACCGCGTACCAGGGGTCGACCGTGAAGGCGATCAGCATGGGCAGGGCACCCGCGAGATACGTGCCGATGGTGGGGATGAACTGCGAGACTAGTCCGACCCAGACCGCGAGCGCCGGGGCGTAGGGCACCCCGAGGATCACCAGCAGGATGTAGTGCGCGGCACCGGAGATCAGGGCCATCAGACCGCGCGAGTAGATGTACCCGCCGGTCTTGTCGACCGCGATCTCCCAGGCGCGCAGCACCTCGGTCTGCCGGGCCGGCGGGAGGACGGAGCAGAGGGCACGGCGGAGCCGGGGGCCGTCGGCCGCGAAGTAGAACGAGAAGAGGAAGACCGTCAGCAGCCGGAACAGCCCGCCGATGACCGTGGTGGAAACGTCGAGCACTCCGGTGGCGCTGTTCTGGACGTACTTCTGCAACCAGTCGGAGTGCAGCAGGCTGTCCTGGACCTCGACCCGGGAGAGTTCGGTGCGGAAGGTCTGATTGATCCAGTTGATCACCGAGTCGATGTACTTGGGGAACTCGTCGACCATGTCGACGATCTGGCCCGCGAGCATCGACCCCAGCAGCACCACGAACCCGACGCCGAAGATCGTGAGGCCCAGGACGACGAGAAACGTGGCGAGCCCCCGCCGTATTCCGCGACTCGCCATCCGGCTGACCGCGGGCTCGATGGCGAGCGCGAGGAAGAACGCGATCAGCACGTTCGTCAGCAACCCGATGAGCTGGTCGAACGCCCAGCTGCTGAGCTGGAAGCAGGCATAGAGCGCAAGGGCCAGCACCATCGCACGCGGCAGCCAGGCGGGCATACGGACCCCACCGGCGCCGGACGGCGACGCGGGTGGCACGCTCGGCGGAGCGGGCGGGGAGGCGGACGGCTGGGCCGGGGCGCTCTCGTCTGTCGATGACACGGGACAAGTCTCGCCTACGCCACGGACAGCCGGTCCCCCGCCCCGAACCGGCCGCTCCGGCTCCGCTCCCGCCGGGAACAGGGAGTCTTCCGGGCTCGGCGCTCGTCCACCGGAACGTTTGCACGGCCCTGAAGGTGCAGAACGTTCATGAGCCGTTCAGGACGTTCGTGAGACGTTCAGCGCTTGTCCGCCGGAACGTCCATGGCCGCACAGACCCCGCGCCAGACGTCCTTGGCGTCCCAGCCCGCCTCCAGCGCCTGGTGCACCGTGCGACCGCCGAGTTCGGCCATCACATGGTCACGGGCGAAGGAGTCCGCGTACGCCGCACCGAAGTGGTCGGCCATCCGCTCCCAGAAAATCGTCAACCGCATGCCATCAGTATCCCGCTCCTGAGGGTGCAGCAGGTCCACCTGGCATGTGCCCGGGCTCTTCGCCCTCTACGGTCGGTCCATGGCTGGAACCGGAGCACACACCCTTGCCCGTGCCGAGCAGTTCATCTGGCTCACCGCCCGCGTCCTCGAACAGAGGAGGTTCGCCCATGCCTTCCTGGACGGAGACCCCGACGCCGTCGAGACGGCCCTGGCCGCCTACCTGAACAAGGACGGCGGCTACGGTCACGCGCTGGAACCCGATGTGCGGGGGCCGGTCAGTCAACCACTGCACACCGCCCACGCCCTGAGCGTTCTCGACTCGATCGACCGCTGCGACGGACAGCGCGTTGAACGGATCTGCCGCTATCTGACCGATGTATCAACCAAAGAAGGCGCGCTGCCCGCTCTGCTGCCCACGCAACGTGGTTATCCAGCGGCGCCGTTCATCCCGATCGTGGACGATCCGCCGGCGGAGCTGCTCGCGACCGGCCCGGTCGTCGGGCTGCTGCACGGGAATCGGGTGTGGAACGCCTGGCTGTTCCGGGCGACGGACTTCTGCTGGAGCGCCGTCGAGGCCCTGGAGCAGTCGCATCCCTACGAGGTCGAGGCCGCGGTCGCCTTCCTGGACGGCGCCCCGGACCGCGCCCGGGCGGAGGCGGCGGCCGACCGCCTCGGCCGTCTGGTGCGTGAACAACGGCTCGCGGTGCTCGACCCGTCCCGGCGGGCGGAGTACCCGGTGGCGACCGGCTACGCCCCTGGCGAGCACCACTTCCCGCACGACTACGCCCGTACGCCCGGGTCCCTGGCCCGCCGCTGGTTCGCCGACGAGGAGCTGGAGCGCTCGCTCGACCACCTGGCCGCCGAGCAGCAGGACGACGGCGGATGGCCCGTGACCTGGCGTCGGTGGGCTCCGGGAACCGCGTTGGAAGGGCGCCCGCTGGTGACGCTCAGGGCCTTGGAGACGCTCCGCGCGTACGGTCGCCCGCTCGGCTGACCCTGCGGGCAGGCCGCACGGGACTCGGCTGCCCCCGCGGCAGGCCGCACAGGAGTCGGCTGCCCCCCGGGGCAGGCCGCCAGGGGGGTTGCAGGCCGTCCCCTCAGGCCAGCGCCCGTACGCCCGCCGTGACGAGAACGCCCGCGCCGACGACGACCAGGAAGGGAGCGCGAAGGACCAGCGCGAGTGCCGCCGCGCCGAGACCGGCGGCACGGGCGTCGAGGACGAGCTGATGGCCGTCGCCGAAGGTCTGCTGCGCGGTGAGTGCCGCGAGCAGCGCGACGGGCAGCAGGGCGGCCATCCGCTGGACGAGCGGTCGTTCCAGTACGCCCGCGGGGACCAGCAGGCCCAGGAGTTTGGCGAGGTAGCAGCCCGCCACGGTCAGTCCGATGGCAATCCAGACGTTCATGAGTGCCACTCCTCCTTCTTCCGCCGGGTCACCGTTCCGCCCGAGCCCTTCCCGTCGCCCGGCCCCTTCTTCTTCCGTCCCATGAGGAAGAGGACGAGGGGCGCGGCGAGCGCCGAGATCAGGACGGGCACCCCCGCGGGCAGCACGGGCAGCAGGGTCAGGGCCAGGACGACGGCCAGTCCCGCCGTGACGCGTTCGGTGGTGCTCGTGAGCATCGGCGCGAGCAGCGCGAGGAACACCGCGGGGCTCGCCGCGTCGAGGCCCCACGCGTCGGTGTCGCCCAGCGCCTCGGCGCCCAGAGCGCCCACCAGGGTGGTGAGGTTCCACAGCACGTACAGGGTGAGTCCGGTGACCGTGAAGCCGATGCGCGCGGCCCGCCGGGTGGGCTGGGGCAGGGTGACCGTGGTCGTCTCGTCGATGACCCAGTGGGCGGCGAACGGCCGTACCGCACGGGGGAGGGCGAGCAGTTGGGAGAGTCGCAGACCGTAGAACGCGTTCCGGACGCCCAGGAAGAACGCCCCGGCCGCCGCGGTGTACGGGTTGCCGCCCGCCGCCAGCGCCCCGACCAGGGCGAACTGCGAGGCACCGGTGAAGACGAGAAGGCTCAGGACGCAGGTCTGAAGCAGGCTGAGGCCGGAGCCCGCGGAGGTGACGCCGAAGGCGAAGCCGGAGAGGCCGACGGCGATGCCGACGCCGAGCGCGTCCCGGACGACGGCCGCGTCCGGCTTGTCCGGTCGGGTCTCGGACGCCGGACCGGGCGGGCCGGGCGGACCGGCGGCTATGGCACCGGGCATGCCGGTGCGCTCTGGAGGTGCTGTCTGTTCTGCCACGCCCGGAACGCTACGGGGGACTTCGGGGCCCGGTCTTGTACGTTCTTGCGCCCCGCCGCTTGTCCGTTCACGCGCCCCGCCGCTTGTACGTTCGTGCACGCTGGCCCCTTCGACGTTCGTGCACGCTGGCCCCCTTGTGCGTTCATGCACCCCACCGGCCACCGGCTTCCCCCCTCCCCGGCGCCGCAGAGTTCTCACCCGCCGGGCCGCGGCACTCCGCGCTCGCGCTGGTACGCGCCCGGCGGCACACCCACGATCCGGGTGAAGTGCCGATTGAGGTGCGGCTGATCCGTGAAGCCGACGGCGGTCGCGGCCTCGGCGGGGGCGACCCCCGCGTCGAGCAGGCGGCGGGCCCTGCGCACCCGGGCGTCCGTGAGCCAGGTGTGGGGCGGCATCCCGTACTCCTTCTTGAAGGCCCTCAGCAGTGCGAACGGGCCGATGCCCAGCTCAGCGGCGAGCGTCTCCAGCGTGGGCGGATCGGCCATGCGCTCCTCCAGCACGGCGCGGGCGCGAACGGCGTTCCGCGCGCCCCCGGTGTGCGCGGTCAGCCCGGACAACGGGCTGCCGTGCCGGCCGATGAGCCGGGTGACCAGGATCCGCAGCAGGCTGTCGGCCGCCAGCGCGTTGCCCTCCTCCGCCGCCCGGTGCACCTCGGTGATCAGCCGGGAGGCGTGGGGGTCGGTCACCCGGGTCTCGGCGAAGCCGACCGTGCCGCGCAGGGACGTCACCTCGGCCGCGATGTCGTTGACGACCTGCGCCGACGGGTAGAGCGTGGAGTACGCCCAGCCCTCGGGGGCCCCGGAGCGGGCGGTGTGCGGCACCTCCGGGTTGATCATGACGACGGTTCCGGGGACCGCGTGGACCGTGCCGCCCGGCAGCCCCACGTCCTCCACCCCGCCGGTCACCGCTCCGAAGACATAGCCCTCGTGACTGTGGCGGGGGAAGGTGTGGCGGACGTACCGGGCGCGCAGCAGATCGAGGTCGGGCAGCGCGGCGTACTGCCAGTGCCGTGCCCACTCGCCCGCGCCGTCCGCTCCCGCCATGGGGCCATTCTCGCAGGTCCGGGTCGTGCGCGACCGGCCGAGCGGACCACGGCGGGTGGCGCACCGGACCGTTGTCAGTGACGGGGTGCACGATGGGGGACATGACCGGATCAGCGCTCGACGCCTTCTCTCCCGCGACCCGCAGTTGGTTCGCCGGGGCCTTCAGCGCGCCCACCGCCGCGCAGGAGGGCGCCTGGCGGGCCATCGGCGAGGGCAGTGACGTCCTGGTCGTCGCGCCGACCGGTTCGGGCAAGACGCTGGCCGCGTTCCTCGCCTCGCTGGACCGGCTGGCCGCCGAGCCGCCGCCCGCCGACGCCAAGAAGCGCTGCCGTGTGTTGTACGTGTCTCCGCTCAAGGCCCTCGCGGTCGACGTCGAGCGCAATCTCCGCTCACCGCTGACCGGAATCCGCCAGGAGTCGGTGCGGCTGGGCCTGCCGGAGCCCGAGGTGCGGGTCGGCATCCGGTCCGGGGACACCCCGCCGGCCGAGCGGCGCTCCATGGTCACCCGGCCGCCGGACATCCTGATCACCACGCCCGAGTCGCTGTTCCTGATGCTGACGTCCTCCGCCCGGGACTCGCTGGCCGGGGTGGAGACGGTGATCCTCGACGAGGTGCACGCGGTCGCCGGGACGAAGCGGGGCGCCCACCTCGCCCTCTCCCTGGAGCGGCTCGACGAGCTGCTGGCCCGCCCCGCCCGGCGCATCGGCCTGTCCGCGACGGTCCGGCCGGTCGACGAGGTGGCCCGCTTCCTCTCACCGCAGCGGAAGGTGGAGATCGTCCAGCCCCGCTCCACCAAGGAGTTCGACCTCTCTGTCGTCGTCCCGGTCGAGGACCTCGGCGAGCTGGGCGGCTCCCCCGCCGCCGGAGGCGAATCCGGCCAGGCGGACAAGCCCTCGATCTGGCCGCACGTCGAGGAGCGCATCGCCGATCTCGTCCAGTCGCACCGCTCCACCATCGTCTTCGCTAACTCCCGGCGGCTGGCGGAGCGCCTGTGCAACCGGTTGAACGAGATCGCCTACGAGCGGGCGACCGGCACCCCCTTCGACCCGGACGACCCGGCCCCCGCGCTCCCGGAGGCGCACGCCCCCGCCGAGATCATGGCCCAGTCCGGTGCGGGCAAGGGCGCCCCCGCCCTGCTGGCCCGCGCCCACCACGGCTCGGTCTCCAAAGAGCAGCGCGCCCAGGTCGAGGAAGATCTCAAGGCGGGCCGGCTGCCCGCCGTGGTCGCCACCTCCAGCCTGGAGCTGGGCATCGACATGGGCGCGGTCGACCTGGTGGTCCAGGTCGAGTCCCCGCCCTCCGTCGCCTCCGGGCTCCAGCGGGTGGGCCGCGCCGGACACCAGGTGGGCGCGGTCTCGACCGGGGTGGTCTTCCCGAAGTACCGGGGCGATCTGGTGCAGGCCGCCGTGGTCACCGAGCGGATGCGCGAGGGGGCCATCGAGGCGCTGCGCATCCCAGCCAATCCGCTGGACGTCCTGGCGCAGCAGCTGGTCGCCATGGTGGCCCTGGACAGCTGGCAGGCCGACGACCTGCTGGCCCTGGTGCGGCGGGCCGCCCCGTTCGCCTCACTGCCCGAGTCGGCGTTCACCGCCGTCCTGGACATGCTCGCCGGACGCTATCCCTCCGACGCCTTCGCGGAGCTGCGCCCCCGGGTGGTGTGGGACCGCGTGGGGGGTACGGTCACGGGCCGTCCCGGTGCGCAGCGGCTGGCCGTCACCTCGGGCGGCACCATCCCGGACCGCGGCCTCTTCGGGGTCTTCCTGGCCGGGGCCGACCCCAAGAAGGGCGGCGGCCGGGTCGGCGAGCTGGACGAGGAGATGGTCTACGAGTCCCGCGTCGGCGACGTCTTCACCCTGGGCACCACGTCCTGGCGGATCGAGGACATCACCCGGGACCGGGTCCTCGTCTCGCCCGCCCCGGGCGTTCCGGGGAGGCTGCCGTTCTGGAAGGGCGACCAGCTGGGCCGCCCGCTGGAGCTCGGCCGGGCCCTGGGGGCGTTCCTCCGCGAGATCGGCGGCCTGTCCGAGGAGGATGCCCGGCTGCGGCTGCTCGCGGCCGGACTCGACGCCTGGGCGGCCGACAACATCCTGGCCTATCTGGACGAGCAGCGTCGGGCCTGCGGCCATGTGCCGGACGACCGGACGATCCTGGTCGAGCGGTTCCGGGACGAGCTGGGCGACTGGCGGGTCGTCGTGCACTCCCCCTTCGGCGCCCAGGTGCACGCCCCGTGGGCGCTCGCCCTCTCCGCCCGCCTCGGTGAGCGTTACGGCATGGACGCCCAGGTCATGCACGCCGACGACGGGATCGTGCTGCGGCTGCCCGACGCGGACATGATGGGCCTGGATCTGCTCGATTTCGACGCCCCCCCGGCTCCAGGGGCGTCGGAGACCGAGAACGGCGGACCGGCGCCGGGAGCCCTGGCGTACGACAGCGACCAGCCCCCGGTGGCGGCGGCCGACGTCGTCTTCGACCAGGGCGAGGTCCAACAGATCGTCACCGACCAGGTGGGCGGATCCGCCCTGTTCGCCGCCCGGTTCCGGGAGTGCGCCGCGCGCGCCCTGCTGCTGCCCCGGCGCTCCCCCGGCAAGCGCACCCCGCTCTGGCAGCAGCGCCAGCGGGCCTCCCAGCTGCTCCAGGTCGCCTCGGAGTTCGGCTCCTTCCCGATCGTTCTGGAGGCCGTCCGCGAATGCCTCCAGGATGTGTTCGACGTCCCCGGGCTCACGGAGCTGATGGGCGATCTGGAGGCGCGCCGGGTCCGGCTGGTCGAGGTGACCACCCAGGAGCCCTCACCCTTCGCCCGCTCGCTCCTCTTCGGTTATGTGGCCCAGTTCCTGTACGAGGGCGACTCACCGCTGGCCGAGCGGCGCGCCGCCGCCCTCTCCCTGGACTCCCATCTCCTGGCCGAGCTGCTGGGCCAGGCGGAGCTGCGCGAACTGCTCGACCCCGAGGTCCTCACCGAGCTGGAGCGGGAGCTGCAGTGGCTCACGGAGGACCGGCGCGTCAAGGACGCCGAAGGGGTGGCCGACCTGCTGCGCGTTCTCGGTCCGCTGACCGACGCCGAGCTGGCCGAGCGGGGCGCCCAGCCGTCCTGGGCGCCGGAGCTGGCGACGGCCCGCCGGGCGATCCAGGTCCGGATCGCCGGCGCCGGCCACTGGGCGGCGATCGAGGACGCGGGCCGGCTGCGGGACGCCCTCGGCACCGCGCTTCCGGTCGGCGTCCCCGAGGCGTTCACCGAGCCGGTGAAGGACCCGCTCGGCGACCTCCTCGCCCGGTACGCACGCACCCACGGCCCGTTCACCGCAGCCCGGGCCGCCGAGCGCTTCGGACTCGGCACCGCCGTCACCGACGGGGCGCTGCAACGCCTCGCGGCCTCCGGCAGGACCGTCCAGGGTGAGTTCCACCCGGCGGGCATCGGCCAGGAATGGTGCGACGCCACGGTGCTGCGCCGGCTCCGCCGCCGTTCACTGGCGGCGCTCCGCCAGGAGCTGGAGCCCGTGCCCCCCGCGGCCCTGGCCTCCTTCCTCCCCCAGTGGCAGCACTTCGGCTCCCACCGGCTGCGGGGCATCGACGGGCTGGCCCGCGCCGTCGAGCAGCTCCAGGGTGCGCCCGTGCCCGCATCGGCGCTGGAGAAGCTGATCCTGCCGAGCCGGGTCCTCGGCTACGCCCCGGCGATGCTCGACGAGCTGACGACCACGGGTGAGGTCGTCTGGGCGGGGGCGGGGGCGCTGCCCGGCAAGGACGGCTGGGTCTCCCTGTACCTCGCCGACAGCGCGCCGCTGCTCCTGCCTCCCCCGCACCCGCTGGAGCTGTCGGCGCTCCACGAGTCCGTGCTCACCACGCTCTCCGGCGGGTACGGCCTCTTCTTCCGCCAGATCGCCGACCAGGTCCGGGCCACCACCCACCCGGACTGCACGGACCAGCAGCTGGCCGACGCCCTGTGGGACCTGGCCTGGTCCGGGCGGCTCACCAACGACACCCTGGCCCCGCTGCGCTCGCTCCTGGGCTCCGGGCGGACGGCGGGCTCCACCGCCCACCGCTCCCGGCGCAGCGTCCCTCGCGGGCGCTACGGCTCGCTCACCGCCGCCGCCCGGCCCGCGTCCCGGACCGGCCCGCCGACCGTGTCGGGCCGCTGGTCCCTGCTGCCCCCGGTCGAGCCGGAGCGGACCCACCGCGCCCATGCCCTGGCCCGGACCCTCCTCGACCGGCACGGCGTGGTGACCCGCGGGGCGGTGCAGGCGGAGGGGGTGGAGGGCGGCTTCTCCGCGACGTACCGCGTCCTGGCCGCCTTCGAGGACAGCGGGCAGGCGCGGCGCGGCTATGTGGTCGAGGGACTGGGAGCCGCCCAGTTCGCGATGGACGGGGCCGTGGACCGGCTGCGGGCGGCCTCCACGGCTCGCGACCGCCGGGATCCGGAGACCGCGCCCGAGGCCCTGGTGCTCGCCGCGGCCGACCCGGCCAACGCGTACGGCGCGGCGCTGCCGTGGCCGGAGTCCCCGGACGGCGCCGGACACAAGCCGGGCCGCAAGGCGGGGGCGCTGGTGGTCCTCGTCGACGGCGAGCTGACGCTCTACATGGAGCGCGGCGGCAAATCCCTCCTGGCCTGGCCGTCCGACCCCGAGGCCCCGGCCCTGCGAGCGGCCGCCGAGGCCCTGGCCGCCTCGGCCCGCGCCGGCGCCCTGGGCACGGTGACGGTGGAGCGGACGAACGGCGTCTCGTCCCTCACCTCGCCCCTGGGCCGGACGCTGGAAGCGGCGGGTTTCCTCGCCACCCCGAGAGGCCTCCGCCTGCGCGCCTGACCGGGGCCGCCGGACCACGCCGCGGCCGCCCGTCGGATACGGGTCGACGCACGGGACGCCGCCTGCGGGAGTACGCACGGGCGCCCCGGCGCGGGGCGACGCACGGGACGCCGCCCGCAGGGGTACGCACGGGCGCCCCGGCGCGCCCATCATGGAGGCATGCCCGAAGGAGACACGGTCCTGCAGACCGCCACCCGGCTGCACGCGGCGCTGGCGGGGCAGGTGCTGACCCGGTCGGACCTGCGCGTCCCCCGCTTCGCCACCGCCGACCTCACCGGCCGGACCGTCCTGGACGTCACCGCGCGCGGCAAGCACCTGCTGACCCGGATCGAGGGTGGCCTGACCCTGCACAGTCACCTCCGGATGGACGGGGCCTGGCGGGTGTTCGCCCCGGGCGAGCGGTGGCGGGGCGGCCCGGGCCACCAGATCCGGGCCATCCTCGGCAACACCGAGCACACCGCCGTCGGCTACCGGCTCCCCGTGCTGGAGCTCCTGCGCACCGCCGAGGAGGACCGGGCCGTGGGGCATCTGGGGCCGGATCTGCTGGGCCCCGACTGGGACCCCGGCCTCGCCGTGGACCGGTTGCTCGCCGCACCGGACCGCCCCCTCGGGGAAGCACTCCTCGACCAGCGCAATCTGGCGGGCATCGGCAACGTCTACAAATGCGAGCTCTGCTTCCTGGCCCGCGTCACCCCCTGGCTCCCCGTGGGCGCCCTCCCCGACGGGGTACTCCCCCGGCTCGTCACGCTCGCCGAGCGTCTGCTGTACGCCAACCGCGACCGCGCCACCCGTACGACGACGATCACCTCCGAATACCGCACCCCACCGGACCGGGGCCCCGGCCCGGTCCCGGGCACCGGCCGTCCCCGGCCACGCCCGCCCCACCACGTACAGGAGCGGCTGTACGTCTACGGGCGGGCCCGCAGACCCTGTCTGCGCTGCGGTACCCCGATCCGCCTGGCCGACCAGGACGACCGGCCCACCTACTGGTGCCCCGGCTGCCAATCAGGACCGATCCCTGATTGACGACCCGTCAGATACGGTCGCACGGTCCGGCCATGCCTCTCTCTGCGTACGACCTCACGGGCCGCGCCGCGTTCGTCACCGGTGCCCCCGGCTCGCTGATCACGATGGCGTCGGGGGCGTGGATTCCGCGAGCGCGGGCCTGCTCTGCTACGGCGTCGCGAAGGCCGCCGTGGCCCAGCTCACCAAGACGCTGGCCACGGAGCTGGGGCCGCACGCCATACGGGTGAACGCCGTCGCACCCGGCTGGATCCGTACGCCGATGACCGACCGGCACGAGGCGGCCGGACAGCACCGGGCGGAGGCGACGATGGCCCGGATATCCCCGCTGGGCCGGGTCGGGGTGCCGGAGGACGTCGCCCACACGGTGCTGCACCTGGCCTCGGACGCCTCGGCTTCATGACCGGTCAGATCCTCCGGCCGAACGGCGGCGTCGCCATGCCCTGGTGAGCCGCCCGACAGCCGCCCCCGAGCCCTTCGGCGAGCTCAACGGCACCACGGACGCGACATGAACCGGCAACAGGCTCAGCCCCCAGCCGCCCGCCGCCACTGCCCCCTCCACCAGCCCCGCCTGCTCCGGACGCAGCACCAGCCGGATCACCGCCCACCACCACAGCCCGCCGAGAACCAGCGCCGGCACCCATCGCCGTGTCATCGCTGCCTCCCGCGGCCGAGGTCCTTTCCGGCAGTTTCCCCTGGCAGCGACGGCAGTGCATCCAGAACGTCCGGCCGAAGAGCCACCCCCACAGGCAAGGCCCCCAGACACACGACCGTGCCCCCACCGGAACGGCGGGGGCACGGAAAGGCTGGGCGGCCGGGGCCGAGGGGCTACTTGTCGTCGTCCCGGCCGACGGAGTCCTTGACACCCTTGGCGCGCTCGGTGAGCCCGTCTGCCGTTTCCTTGGCTCCGCCCTTGGCCTGGTCGGCCTTGCCCTCGGCCTCCTTGCGGTGGTCGCCGGTCAGCTTCCCCACCGCTTCCTTGCCCTTGCCCTTCAGCTTGTCCATGGCTCCGTCGCTCATGATGTCGCTCCTTCGCTCGTCAGACGTTTAGCGGTCACCGGTCGCCGTTCGACGACCACGGGTCGCCGGTCAGGCGCTCTCCGCCTGGAACATCCAGGCGTGCTTCTCAAGATCCGCCGTCAGCGCGATCAACAGATCCTGGGTCACGGGATCCGGCTCGTCAGTCGCCTCGATGCGCTCCCGCATCCGGCCGATGACCACGCCGAGCGCGTCGACCAGGATCTTCACAGCGTCGGCGTCCTTGATCCAGCCCTCGGGCACGGACGCGATGGCCGTCTCCTTGGCCACGGTGCCGGAGCGCCCGTCCGGGTTGACCCCGACCGCCGAGGCACGCTCGGCCACCGTGTCGGAGTGCTGCCGGGCCGTGGTGACGACGTCGTCGAGCTGAAGGTGCACGGAGCGGAAGCGCGGACCGACCACGTTCCAATGGACCTGCTTGGCCACCAGGGAGAGGTCGACGAGGTCGACCAGGGCGCCTTGGAGCGCCGTTCCCACGACCTTGAGATCCCCCTCGGACAACGTGCTCTTGACCACAGACATGTGCGCTACTCCCATCCGTCAGCCACTTCACTGACCGTCTCAGTGCATCACCCACGATGGCACATATGAAGCAAAACGGTCATGTGGGCCTTGGTCTCCGTGTGCCCACTGACTCCCGGCTCACACACCTGATCTGCAAAAACGCATGCACTGATCCGAAACGCATCCGGCCCCAGCCGCACCGGACGCGAAAGTCCCGGCCGACCCCGGTAGGGGCCGACCGGGACTCCGGTCGAGCTCAGTGCCGCGTGGATCAGGCGGCGACGACGTCCACCGCTTCCGCGGGCGCCTTGATGGTCACACGTCCCGACGGCACACCTGCGACCGACGAGACGGAGACGGAATTGAGCATGGGACGAACCGGTACTGGGACCGGATCAGTGGCAGCTGCCGACTCGGCCAGCTCCGCGAGCGAGAGCTCGTCGCTCACCTCTCGCATGAGCTCGGACATCCGTACGTCAAGCGCGTCGCAAATCGCGGAGAGCAGTTCGGAGGATGCCTCCTTCTGCCCCCGCTCCACCTCGGAGAGATAACCGAGCGAGACCCGGGCGGACGAGGAGACTTCGCGCAGAGTACGGCCTTGGCGCTGGCGCTGCCGACGCAGCACGTCACCCAGCAGGCGACGGAGCAGAATCATCGGTGGCTCCCTCCTCGGACCGCGTAGCCGCATCCTTCACGCCCTACCGTACCGCCTTGTGCTGCGGCCGTGCGGGGAGCGATGTCGTGTTCACTCAGGGCTGCAAACATCAATTCCCCCCGGGTTGTTCCGTATCCTGTGCCCGCGCATTCCTACCGAGTTCGCTCGCGAGCAGTTCGAGGACGCCTCGCACACTCTCACTACGGATATCCGCCCTCTCACCATTCAATCGCAGAGCCGTCACTTTCTCGACGCCGGAGGGTCCGGCGACGGCCACGTAGACGGTGCCGACGGGCTGTCCGTCCTGCGGTTCCGGCCCCGCGACGCCCGTGGTGGAAATCCCCCAGTCCGCGTCGAGCACCCGGCGCACACCGGCCGCCATCTGCGACGCGACCTCGGGGTCCACCGCGCCGCGCTCCGCCACAAGGGTCGCGTCGACGCCCAGGACGTCCCGCTTCAGCGGGGTGGCATAGGCCGTCACCGAGCCTCGGAAGGACCGTGAGGCTCCGGGTACGGAGGTCAGTTCGGCGGCGACCAGGCCACCGGTCAGCGATTCCGCGACGGCGAGCGTCTCGCCCCGCGCCCCGAGAAGCCGGAGCACCCGGGCCGCGGCTGTCACCGCTCGGCCTCCGCGGCGTCGCGCGCCTCGGCCGTACCGCGTACATCCGTCCCAGCACCGCGTACGTCGGCGACGCCACCCCGTACGTCGCTGACACCACCGTGTACGTCCGCCACGCCGGCCGCGGCACCGGCACCGACCGCGGTCCCCGCCGCGGTCTGCAACGCCTCCTCCGCGGCCTCCGCCGCCCGCCCGGCCGCGGCGGCGCGCTCCGCCGCGAGGCCTTTGCGGCGCAGGACGACGGCCTGGCGTACGTAGTCGAGTCCGGTGACGACCGTCAGCACGACGGCGACCATCATCACCCAGAAGCGCAGGGTCGCCAGGGGTCCGGTGAGCGCCAGGACGTACATCCCGACCGCCGTCCCCTGCGCGAGCGTCTTCAGCTTGCCGCCCCGGCTGGCCGGGATCACGGCATGGCGGATCACCCAGAACCGCATCAGGGTGATGCCCAGCTCACGCGCGATGATCACACCGGTGATCCACCAGGGCAGATCACCCAGGATCGACAGCGAGACCAGCGCCGCGCCCATGATCGCCTTGTCGGCGATCGGGTCGGCGATCTTCCCGAAGTCCGTGACCAGGTTGTACGTGCGCGCGAGATGGCCGTCGAACAGGTCGGTGATCATGGCGATGGCGAAGGCCGCCCAGGCGAAGGAGCGCCAGGCCGGATCGTAGCCGCCGTTGTGGAACAGCAGCAGGACGAAGCCGGGCACGAGCAGCAGTCGCACCATGGTCAGGATGTTGGCGATGTTCCACAGGCTGGCCTGGTTGACGGCCGCAGTCCCCAGCTTGCCGCCGCGGACCGGCTTCGCGCCGGAACCGCCTGCCGCGGATGCCGGGACTCCCGTCATCTGGCTGCCTCCGCAAGCTCGTGGTGTTCGGCCACCAGGTCGACGCCCTCGGTGCCCACTGCCTTTGCCTCGACCATACGGCCCGGCACGAGCCCCTCGCGTGTGGTGAAGAGCACCTGGCCGTCGGTTTCGGGGGCCTGGTGGGCCGCACGGCCGATCGCGACCTCGCCGTCGTCCTCCGACTCCACGGACTCCACGAGCACCTGGAGGGTCTCGCCGACCCGCTCCTCGGCCCGCTGCGAGGTCAGCTCCTCGGCCAGCTGGGAGATGTGGGCGAGGCGTTCCGCGATGACGTCGGCGTCCAGCTTGTTCTCGTAGCCGACCGCCTCGGTGCCCTCCTCGTCGGAGTAGCCGAAGACGCCGATCGCGTCGAGGCGGGCGCCGGTGAGGAAGCGTTCCAGCTCGGCGAGGTCCGCCTCGGTCTCGCCGGGGAAGCCGACGATGAAGTTGGAGCGGGCGCCGGCCTGGGGCGCCTTGCTCCGGATGGTGTCCAGGAGCTCCAGGAAGCGGTCGGTGTCGCCGAAGCGGCGCATGGCGCGCAGCACGCCGGGGGCGGAGTGCTGGAAGGAGAGGTCGAAGTACGGCGCGACCTTCGGCGTCGAGGTGAGGACGTCGATGAGGCCGGGGCGCATCTCGGCGGGCTGGAGGTAGCTGACCCGGATCCGCTCGATGCCGTCCACATCGGCCAGCTCGGGCAGCAGGGTCTCCAGGAGGCGGATGTCGCCGAGGTCCTTGCCGTAGGAGGTGTTGTTCTCGGAGACGAGCATGACCTCCTTGACGCCCTGCTCGGCCAGCCAGCGGGTCTCCTGGAGCACGTCCGAGGGCCGCCGCGAGATGAAGGAGCCGCGGAAGGAGGGGATGGCGCAGAAGGAGCAGCGGCGGTCGCAGCCGGAGGCGAGCTTGACCGAGGCGACCGGGCTGGTGCCGAGCCGGCGGCGCAGCGGTGCTCGCGGACCGGAGACCGGGGCGACGCCTTCGGGAAGGTCCTCGGGGGCCGGGGCGGGCGCCTCCTGGGCGTGGCCGGGCAGCGCCACGGCGGCGTCCTGCCGCTCGGCGGGGCTGATCGGCAGCAGCTTGCGGCGGTCGCGCGGGGTGTGCGAGGCGTGGATGCCGCCGTTGAGGATGGTCTGGAGCCGGTCGGAGATGTCGGCGTAGTCGTCGAATCCGAGGACGCCGTCCGCCTCCGGCAGGGCCTCGGCGAGGTCCTTGCCGTAGCGCTCGGCCATGCAGCCGACGGCGACGACGGCCTGGGTGCGGCCGTGGTCCTTGAGATCGTTGGCTTCGAGCAGGGCGTCGACGGAGTCCTTCTTGGCGGCTTCGACGAACCCACAGGTGTTGACGACTGCGACATCCGCGTCCGAGGCGTCCTCGACGAGGTCCCAGCCGTCCGCTGCCAAGCGGCCTGCAAGCTCCTCCGAGTCCACCTCGTTACGGGCGCAGCCAAGAGTGACAAGGGCGACGGTACGGCGTTCGGGCATGGACTCAAGACTACTTCGTCCCGGCGACCGCCCTGCCGTGCAGGGTTGCCTGCCCCACCGCTGTTACTCCCCGTAGCAGCCGGGGCCGGGCGGGGAACGCCGACGGGCGCCCGGTGCGAGACCGGGCGCCCGTCGGGACGCGGCAGGGAAACGAGGGCTCGGATCAGCCGGCCTCGGGGTCACCCTTGGTGTAGGAAAGCCGTTCGACCTGGCCGGGACCGAAGCGGTCCTCGACCTGCTTGCCGTTGACGAAGAGGCCGATGGCCCCGGCGTCGCCGAGGACGAGGTCGATGCGCTCCTTGTCCTGGAAGGTCTTGGACTCACCCTGGAGCAGCAGCCCGTCGAAGAGCCGCCGTCCGTTGTGGTCCTTGACCGAGATCCAGCTCTTGCCGCGGTCCGCGCTGAGCTTGACCGTCACCTTGTCCCGGGGGGCGGCGGCGATGGCGCTCTCGGAGGGCACCGGCTCGGGGTCGGCGGGCTCGGTGGCGGTGGGCTTGGCCGCGGTCTTGTCGGGCTTGGAGCCCTCCGCGACCTGGGCGGTGTTGGTGGGTTCGTCCTCGCCGCTGAAGAGCGTGAAGCCGACGAACCCGACGACGGCGACGATGGCCGCGACCATGGCGGCGGTCCAGTTGGGCCGTCGGGGTTCGGAGCGGATGCGTTCCGCTTCGAACAACGGTGCCGCGGGGGTCGGGGCGGGGCGGCCGCCGTGATCGGCGTCGTACTCCTCGACCAGCGGTGCCGGATCGAGGCCGACGGCACGGGCGAGCGTGCGGATGTGGCCGCGGGCATAGACGTCGCCGCCGCAGCGGGAGAAGTCGTCCTGCTCGATCGCGTGCACGATGGGGATGCGCACCCGGGTGGAGCTGCTGACTTCCTCGGCCGTCAGGCCTGCGGCGATGCGAGCCTGCTGAAGGGCACGACCGATCGAAGGCCGGTCGTCTTCGGGGGAGTTGCCGATGGACACGGGGGCGCCTTTCGAGCGTGAGCCACCTGCTGGATGTTCAGTCTAGGGGGGGTGCGAAAGGGTGGGGCAACCGGGAGGGACGACTTTGTACGCCATCGGGTTTCGCCGGACGTCCCCGCCTCCGGCTCCGGTGCGGAGCGGGGGCGGGGGACAGCCCCGATCGAGGACTGGGCAACCTGTAGTGGGCCGAACGGGGTAGGAGCAAGGGTGAGGTGGTGACGGAGCGAGCTGCGGGGAGGAGCACGGTTCCGTCCCTCCCTTCAACTGGACGTACGACCGTACGAAACGGTTGCCCACAAAACCTTTACGGAGCGGATTCCGTTACGAAGCGGATTCCCCGCGGATGACGGCCAACACCCCGTCGAGCTCGTCGGGTTTCACCAGGACGTCCCGCGCCTTGGATCCCTCGCTGGGTCCGACGATGGAGCGGGACTCCATCAGGTCCATCAGCCGGCCCGCCTTGGCGAAGCCGACCCGCAGCTTGCGCTGGAGCATCGAGGTCGATCCGAACTGGGTGGAGACGACCAGCTCGGCGGCCTGGCAGAGCAGGTCCAGGTCGTCGCCGATGTCCTCGTCGATCTCCTTCTTCTGCTTCGTACCGACGACGACGTCCTCCCGGAAGACCGGGGCCATCTGGTCCTTGCAGTGCTGAACGACGGCCGCGACCTCGTCCTCGGTGACGAAGGCGCCCTGCATGCGGGTGGGTTTGTTGGCGCCCATCGGGAGGAAGAGCCCGTCGCCCTTGCCGATGAGCTTCTCGGCGCCGGGCTGGTCGAGGATGACGCGGCTGTCGGCGAGCGAGGAGGTGGCGAAGGCGAGCCGGGAGGGCACGTTCGCCTTGATCAGGCCGGTCACGACGTCGACCGAGGGCCGCTGGGTGGCGAGCACCAGGTGGATGCCGGCCGCGCGGGCGAGCTGGGTGATGCGGACGATCGAGTCCTCGACGTCGCGCGGGGCCACCATCATCAGGTCGGCCAGCTCGTCGACGATCACCAGCAGATACGGGTACGGGGACAGCTCGCGCTCGCTCCCCTCGGGGAGCTTCACCTTGCCCTCGCGTACCGCCTTGTTGAAGTCGTCGATGTGCCGGAAGCCGAAGGCGGCGAGGTCGTCGTAGCGCAGATCCATCTCGCGCACGACCCATTGCAGCGCCTCGGCGGCCTTCTTGGGGTTGGTGATGATCGGGGTGATCAGGTGCGGAATGCCCTCGTACGCGGTCAGCTCGACGCGCTTGGGGTCGACGAGGACCATGCGCACGTCCTCGGGAGTGGCCCGCACCATGATCGAGGTGATGAGGCAGTTGATGCAGGACGACTTGCCGGAACCCGTGGCGCCGGCCACGAGCATGTGGGGCATCTTCGCCAGGCTGTGCATGACATAGCCGCCCTCGACGTCCTTGCCGAAGGCCACCATCATCGGGTCGTCGTCCTCGGCCAGGCGCAACACGTCGCCGAGGTTGACCATCTCCCGGTCGCTGTTGGGGATCTCGATGCCGACCGCCGACTTGCCCGGGATGGGCGAGATGATCCGGACATCCGGGCTGGCCACGGCGTAGGCGATGTTCTTGGTCAGCGCGGTGATCTTCTCGACCTTCACGGCGGGGCCGAGCTCCACCTCGTACCGGGTGACGGTGGGCCCCCGGGTGAAGCCGGTGACGGCGGCATCCACCTTGAACTCGGTGAACACGGTGGTCAGCGACTCGACCACACGGTCGTTGGCGGCGCTGCGGGTCTTGCCCGGGCCGCCGCGCTCCAGCAGGTCGAGCGAGGGCAGGGAGTAGGTGATGTCGCCGGAGAGCTGGAGCTGTTCGGCTCGGCCGGGCAGCCCCTGCGCGGACTCGGGGGCGGGCTTGGTCAGGTCGGGCACCCCGCCCGACCGTTCCTCGCCGCCCTCGGGCGCGGGGGCGGACTTGCGGACTCCGGGCTTCGGGCGCTCCTCCCGCTCGGCCTCCCGGGCCCCGGGCACGGGCGTCCCGGTGCGCTCCCGGTCCACGGAGACGCCCTGGGTCAGGTCGGCGACGACCGGAGAGGGCGGCATGCCGTTGAGCACGGCCCCGTCGAGCGCGGCAGCGGCGGCGGCGGCGACGTCCACCGGGTCCAGCGGCCGGTTCATCGCGGGCTGCGCGGAGGGCCTGCGGGTCCTGCGGCGCTTGGTGAGCGCTTCCTCCTCGGCCCGGTCGTGGTCGTCCGCCGGGTCCGTGTCCGTACGCCGTGTACCGCGTCGGCGGGTCCGCTCGGGCAGCGCCTCACGCCACTGTTCGTCGTAGCGCTCGTCGTCGTCCTCGTACCCCTCGTACTCCTCGGGGGCGGGCTCGACGATGCCGAGGCGGACGCCGAGCTGACGCAGCCGCCGCGGAATGGCGTTGACCGGGGTGGCGGTGACGACGAGGAGACCGAACACGGTCAGCAGCACCAGCAGCGGTACGGCGAGCACCTCGCCCATCATGAAGATCAGCGGCTTGGACATGGCCCAGCCGACCAGTCCGCCCGCGTCCTGCATGGCCTCGGTGCCCGCGTCCCGGCCCGGCGAACCGCAGGCGATGTGGACCTGACCGAGGACCCCGATGACCAGCGCGGACAGCCCGATGACGATACGGCCGTTGGCCTCGGGCCGCTCCGGGTACAGGATGAGCCGCACCGCCATCGCGCCCAGCAGTATCGGCGCGAGCAGGTCGAGCCGTCCGAAGGCCCCGGTCACCAGCATCTCGACCAGGTCGCCGACCGGCCCCTGCAGATTGGACCAGGTGCCCGCGGCGACGATCAGAGCCAGGCCCAGCAGGAGGAGTGCGAGCCCGTCCTTGCGGTGGGCGGGGTCAAGTCCCTTGGCACCGCGCCCTATCGAGCGGAACACCGCGCCGACACCGTGGGCCGTTCCGAGCCAGACCGCGCGCACCAGCCGGTAGACGCCCCCGGTGGGTGACGGCGCGGGCCTGGGCGCGGGCTTCTTGGCCGCCGCCTTCTTCGCGGGAGCCTTCTTCGCGGGGGCAGCCGACTTCTTCGGTGCGGTCTTCTTGGCGGGCGCGGCTTTCTTCGCCGGGCCTGAAGTACGGCCGACGCGCTTGGCGGTGCCCGCCGTGCCCTGGGAACCCTTGCCGGACGTACGTGAGGCCATGGTGCCGAGGTTACCGCTGTCGTCGCCCGTGAACACGTTCGCCTACTGGTTCACCCGACCGTGTCGCCTCCGAGCGGCCGGGAACTGACGCCGCCTCATGGCCCCGGCTCCGCTTCACGGCAGGGGCTGCGCACGAGCGAGGATCGACGCGCCAGGGGCTGGGGAATGTCAGCCCTGTGCGGGCAGGACGCCCGCGCCCCCACCGGTGCCCGGCTCCAGCGCGTCGAGCGCGCGGCGCAGACCGGTCAGCTTGCGCTCCAGGTGAGCCGCGGTGGCGACCGCCGCGGCGTCCGCGGATTCGTCGTCGAGCTGCTTGGAGAGCGCTTCCGCCTGCTCCTCGACCGCCGCGAGCCGTGCGGAGAGTTCGGCCAGCAGACCGGCCGGCTCCTTCTCGTTCTCGCCGCCCGCGTGGCCGTCGCCCTCCAACTGGAGCCGCAGCAGGGCCGCCTGCTCGCGGAGCTTGCAGTTCTTCATGTACAGCTCGACGAAGACGGACACCTTGGCCCGCAGCACCCACGGGTCGAAGGGCTTGGAGATGTAGTCCACCGCACCGGCCGCGTACCCACGGAAGGTGTGGTGCGGACCGTGGTTGATCGCGGTGAGGAAGATGATCGGGATGTCCCGGGTCCGCTCGCGCCGCTTGATGTGCGCGGCGGTCTCGAAACCGTCCATGCCCGGCATCTGGACGTCCAGCAGGATGACCGCGAAGTCGTCCGTGAGCAGCGCTTTGAGCGCCTCCTCCCCTGACGATGCCCGCACCAGTGTCTGATCGAGCGCAGAGAGGATGGCCTCCAGCGCCAGCAGATTCTCCGGCCGGTCATCGACCAGGAGGATCTTGGCCTTCTGCACCATGGCCCGCCCTCCTCGCCCCGGAAATGCACCGGGTGCCGCCCCAGGGGACGACTCCCTTACGCCGTCCGTCCTTGTGCCGGTCATGGTAGCCGCACCCCGCCCGTCACCACACCCTGTCACCGCGATGTCACTGTGCACATACCGCAAACGCGGTGGGAGACCAGAAGGTTCCCCGAATACGGCGCGTTCACACCCGTTCGAGCACAGTCGGTCAACAACTCACGCCAATTCATTCAATCCTCGATCACTCTCCGTGCATCCACTGCTCCATCACCGCAAGCAGATGATCAGGATCGACCGGCTTCGTCACATAGTCGGAAGCTCCGCAATCGATGGCCTTCTCCCGGTCGCCCTTCATCGCCTTCGCGGTGAGCGCGACGATCGGCAGTCCGGCGAACTGCGGCATCCGCCGGATCGCGGTCGTCGTCGCGTACCCGTCCATCTCGGGCATCATGATGTCCATCAGCACGACCGTCACATCGTCGTGCTGCTCCAGGACTTCGATGCCCTCACGGCCGTTCTCCGCGTACAGCACGGAGAGCCCGTGCTGCTCCAGCACGCTGGTGAGTGCGAAGACGTTGCGGATGTCGTCGTCGACGATGAGCACCTTCTCGCCCCGGAAACGGAATGTCCGCCGAGGCGCCGGCTCGGCCGCCGCGCCCTGCTCCTGCCCCTGACTCCCGCCCTGGCTCCCCTGCACCCACTCCTCCTGCTGCGGGGCGCCCTCGGACGCCGTGCGACCGGCCGGCAGCGCGGGCTTGCGGGCCGCGTCCCCCAGGGCCTTGCGCCGCCTGCGGAACACCCCTGCCGAGTTGGCCGGGTCGCCGTACGGAGCCGACTGGCCCTGCGGCGGCTGCGCCTGCCCCATCTCGCCCGCGCCACCCAGCACCTCGGCGGAACCGGAACCGACCGCGGGGAAGCCCTGGGGCGGCAGCTCGGCGCGGTGCAGCGGCAGGTACAGGGTGAAGGTCGAACCCCGTCCCGGCTCGCTCGCCGCGTGGATCTCGCCACCGAGCAGCCGGGCGATCTCCCGGCTGATGGAGAGACCGAGACCGGTGCCGCCGTACTTCCGGCTCGTCGTGCCGTCCGCCTGCTTGAACGCCTCGAAGATCACCAGCATCTTGCTGGACGCGATCCCGATCCCGGTGTCGGTGACCGAGAACGCGATCAGATCGGCTTCGGCGTCCCTCAGCGAACCCGCCTCCAGCAGATGCTCCCGGATCGCGTTCGGCACATCGGCGCCGGCCGGCCGGATCACCAGCTCCACCGCGCCGGTGTCGGTGAACTTCACCGCGTTGGACAGCAGGTTGCGCAGCACCTGGAGCAGCCGCTGCTCGTCGGTGTGCAGCGTCGCCGGCAGCTCCGGCGACACCCGTACGGAGAAGTCGAGCCCCTTCTCCGCGGTGAGCGGGCGGAAGGTCGCCTCCACGTAGTCGACCAGCTGGACCAGGGCGATCCGGGTCGGGCTGACGTCCATCTTGCCCGCCTCGACCTTGGAGAGGTCGAGGATGTCGTTGATCAGCTGGAGCAGATCGGATCCGGCCCCGTGGATCGTCTCGGCGAACTCCACCTGCTTCGGCGAGAGATTGCCCTCGGCGTTGTCCGCCAGCAACTTGGCCAGGATCAGCAGCGAGTTGAGCGGGGTGCGCAGCTCGTGCGACATGTTCGCCAGGAACTCGGACTTGTAGCGCATCGAGACCGCGAGCTGCTCGGCGCGCTCCTCCAGGACCTGGCGTGCCTCCTCGATCTCGGTGTTCTTCACCTCGATGTCGCGGTTCTGCTGGGCCAGCAGCTCGGCCTTCTCCTCCAGTTCGGCGTTGGACGCCTGGAGGGCCTTCTGCCGGTTCTCCAACTCCTGCGAGCGGTCACGCAGCTGCTCGGTCAGCTCCTGCGACTGCTCCAGCAGCTTCTCGGTCTTGGTGTTGACGCTGATCGTGTTGACGCTCGTCGCGATCATCTCGGCGAGCTGGTTGAGGAAGTCCCGCTGGATGTGCGTGAACGGCTGGAAGGAGGCCAGCTCGATCACCCCGAGGACCTTGCCCTCGAACAGCACCGGCAGCACGATCACATGCGCGGGCGGCGCCTCCCCGAGACCGGAGGAGATCTTCAGATATCCCGGCGGCACATTGTCCACCTGGATCGTCCGCTTCTCCTCGGCCGCCGTCCCGATGAGCGTCTCACCGGGCCGGAACGAGGTCGGCATCGAACCCGCCGAGTAGCCGTAACTCCCCCGCATCCGCAGCTCGTACGCACCGTCGTCGCCGTTGTCGGGACCGACCTCGTCCGAGTCGCCCGGGGACATGGCCAGGAAGAACGCGCCGTGCTGCGCCGAGACCACCGGCGTCAGCTCGCTCATGATCAGCGAGGCCACGTCGTCCAGATCGCGGCGGCCCTGCATCAGACCGGAGATCCGGGCGAGGTTGCCCTTCAGCCAGTCCTGCTCCTTGTTGGCGAGGGTCGTGTCGCGGAGGTTCGCGATCATCGTGTTGATGTTGTCCTGGAGGACCTGGATCTCCCCGGCCGCGTCCACATCGATCTTGAGGTTCAGATCGCCGCGGGTCACCGCGGTGGCGACGGCCGCGATGGCGCGCACCTGACGGGTCAGGTTCCCGGCCATCTCGTTCACCGACTCGGTGAGGTCGCGCCAGGTGCCGTCCACGTCCCGCACCCGCGCCTGACCGCCCAACTGCCCCTCGGTGCCCACCTCGCGGGCGACCCGGGTCACCTGCTCGGCGAACGAGGACAGCTGGTCGACCATCGTGTTGATGGTGTTCTTGAGCTCCTGGATCTCACCGCGCGCGTCGATGTCGATCTTCTTGGTCAGATCACCCTTGGCGATGGCGGTGGTGACCGTGGCGATCTGCCGCACCTGGCCGGTCAGGTTGGAGGCCATCGAGTTCACGGACTCGGTGAGGTCCTTCCACGTACCGGCGACCCCCGGCACCCGGGCCTGGCCGCCCAGTTCGCCCTCCGTACCCACCTCACGGGCCACCCGCGTGACCTCGTCGGCGAACGAGGACAGCGTCGTCACCATCGTGTTGACCGTGTCGGCCAGCTCCGCGACCTCGCCGCGCGCCTCCACGGTGACCTTCTTGGTGAGATCGCCGTTGGCGACCGCGGAGGAGACCCGGGAGATGTTGCGCACCTGGCTGGTCAGGTTGTTGGCCATCAGGTTGACGTTCTCGCTGAGGTCCTTCCAGATGCCGGTCGCCCCGCGCACCCGCGCCTGACCGCCGAGAATCCCCTCGGTGCCCACCTCGCGGGCCACCCGGGACACCTCGTCGGCGAAGTTCAGCAGCTGGTCGACCATCGTGTTGACGGTCGTGACCAGTTCGAGGATCTCGCCCTTGGCGTCAACGGTGATCTTCTTCGAGAGATCGCCCTTGGCGACCGCGGTGGTGACCTCGGCGATGTTCCGGACCTGGAGGGTCAGGTTGTTCGCCATGCCGTTGACGGACTGAGTGAGGTCCTTCCACGTACCGGACACGCCCTGCACCTCGGCCTGACCGCCGAGGATGCCTTCCGTACCCACCTCACGGGCGACCCGCGTCACCTGCTCCGCGAAGTTGGACAGCTGGTCCACCATCGTGTTGAGGGTGTTCTTCAGCTCCAGGATCTCGCCCCGGGCGTCCACGTCGATCTTCTGCGACAGGTCACCGCGCGCGACCGCCGTGGCGACCTGCGCGATGTTACGGACCTGAGCGGTGAGGTTCCCCGCCATGCCGTTCACCGAATCGGTCAGATCGCGCCACACTCCGGCGACGCCGGGCACCTGCGCCTGACCGCCGAGCCGGCCGTCCGTACCCACTTCCCGGGCCACCCTGGTGACCTGGTCGGCGAAGGCGGACAGCTGGTCGACCATGGTGTTGATGGTGTTCTTGAGCTCCAGGATCTCGCCCCGGGCGTCCACGTCGATCTTCTGCGACAGGTCGCCCCGCGCCACGGCAGTCGTCACCTGCGCGATCTGCCTCACCTGGGAGGTGAGGTTCCCGGCCATGAAGTTGACGGAGTCCGTCAGCTCCTTCCACGTACCCGAGACGCCGTCCACCCGCGCCTGACCGCCGAGGCGGCCCTCGGTGCCCACGTCCCGGGCCATCCGCGTCACCTGATCGGCGAAGCTGGAGAGCTGCGCCACCATCGTGTTGACGGTGTTCTTCAGCTCCAGCATCTCGCCGGCCACGTCCACGGTGACCTTCTGCGACAGGTCACCGTTGGCGACCGCCGTGGTGACCTGCGCGATGTCCCGGACCTGACCGGTCAGGTTACGGAACGCGGTGTTCACCGAGTCGGTGAGGTCCTTCCACGTCCCCGCCGCCCCCGGTACCTCCGCCTGCCCGCCGAGGCGGCCCTCGACGCCGACCTCCCGAGCCACCCGGGTCACCTCGGAACCGAACGACTGGAGCTGGTCCACCATCGTGTTGACGGTGTTCTTCAGCTCCAGCATCTCGCCGGCCACGTCGACCGTGACCTTCTGCGACATGTCGCCGCTGGCCACCGCGGTCGTCACCTGCGCGATGTCGCGCACCTGCGTGGTGAGGTTCCGGAAGACCGTGTTCACCGAGTCGGTGAGGTCCTTCCAGGTCCCGGCGGCACCGGGCACCTGCGCCTGACCGCCGAGGAGCCCCTCGCCACCGACCTCGCTCGCCACCCGGGTCACTTCGTCCGCGAAGGTCCGCAGCGTCTCGGTCATCTGGTTGATCGTCTCGGCGAGCTGGGCGACCTCGCCGCGCGCGCTCACCGTGACCTTCTGCGTCAGGTCACCACTGGCGACCGCCGTCGTCACCTCCGCGATCCCGCGCACCTGGGAGGTGAGGTTGCCCGCCATCGTGTTGACGGAGTCGGTGAGGTCCTTCCACACCCCTGCCACACCCGGCACGGTCGCCTGACCGCCCAGCTCACCCTCCGTACCCACCTCACGGGCGACACGGGTCACCTCGGAGGAGAACGAGGACAGCTGGTCGACCATCGTGTTGACGGTGTTCTTCAGCTGGAGCATCTCACCGGCCACATGGACGGTGACCTTCCGCGAAAGATCGCCCTTGGCGACCGCCGTCGTCACCAGCGCGATGTCGCGCACCTGGGCGGTGAGCCGGTACGCCATGGTGTTCACGGAGTCCGTGAGGTCCTTCCAGGACCCGGACATCCCCCGCACCTGAGCCTGGCCGCCGAGCTTGCCCTCGGTGCCCACCTCGACGGCGACCCGGGTCACCTGCTCGGTGAAGACCGACAGCTGGTCGACCAGGTTGTTGACCGTACGGGCAACCTTCAGGAACTCGCCGCGCAGCGGCCGTACCGTCTCGTCCTGCGTGTGCGAGCGCAGCTCCATCCGCTGTTCCAGATCACCGTCGGCGACCGCCGACAGAACCCGGCCCACTTCGGAAACCGGTCGCGCGAGATCGTCGACGAGCTCGTTGGAGGCGTCGATGGCGGCGGCCCAGGAACCCTCACAGGCGCCCGTCTCCAGCCGCTCCGTGAGCTTGCCCTCGCGCCCGACCACCCGCCGTACGCGCGCCAGCTCACCGGTGAGATGGAGATTGCGGTCGGCGACCTCGTTGAAGACCGCCGCGATCTCCGTCATCACACCGTCGCCCGAGACGGTGAGCCGCCTGCGGAAATTGCCGTCGCGCATCGCCACGAGGCCCGCGAGCACTCTGTTCAGAGCGGCCGCGTCCACTTCGACGGTGCCATTGCGCTGCTTTTTCACGGACTGTCCGCCTTTTGTACGCGCCTTCGAACCCTGCGCCGCCACGCCAGACTCCACCGTGTCCCTCCCGCAGGGGTTGACCGTTCACTCGGGCCTATCCGGAAGCTTGCCCAGTTCCACTTTGGCTCACCGCCACAGCACACCGTCAACGGGCGGCCGGACGGACGTCAAATCGTTGCAACGTACCAGGCCGGAACGGGTCGGCGGGAAAACTGCACCGGTTGCTCCCCATCCCGTGCACCGGGAGTCCATACTTGTGCGCCCGCGCACCACCGGGGCGACTTGTCCCGAACTCGGCCCTCGTGTACCCGGCAGCCTTGAGATACGTCTAGCCTGGCAAGCGAATCGAAGCGGCGATAAACGGGCACAGGACTCGGGGAAGCGACGAGACACCAATATGGGGAGTGCTGTGATCACCGCGCGCGCGGCCGCCACCTTCGAACCGGTCGGGCGCTCGGTCGCGACCGCCCGCGCCTTCGTCCGGGACACGCTCCAGGGGTGGGGCTACAACGATGTCGTGGACGACGCCGTCGTCCTCACCAGTGAGCTCGTGACCAATGCCGTCATTCACGCGGGGACGGCGGCCGACGTCCTGTGCCTGCGCACCGAGGACGGCGTCCGCGTCGAGGTCTCCGACCACTACCCGGAACGCGAGGTCCCGCTCCAGAGCAGCGGCCTCGACTTCGGCAGCCCGGACCGCGAGAACGGCCGCGGTCTGCTGCTCTGCGCCGCCCTGGCCTCCCGCTGGGGCGTCGAGTACTCCCCCACCCGCAAGCACGTGTGGTTCCAGCTGGACCTGCCCGACCGGCCCGTGGGCATCCGCTCCGCCGGCCCCGTCCTGCCCACCTCGCTCCTCCCGGTCACCGACCAGCGGATCCGGGTCGCCGTCGTCCAGATCGACAGCGCCGGCGCGATCAGCGCGTGGAACGACGACGCCGCGTATGTCTTCGGGCACACCACGGAGCAGGTCACCGGGAAGCAGTTCACCGACTTCGTGGCCTGGCCGCACACCCCGGGCACCAACACCGGCATCGCCGACGCCCTCCAGCTCTCCCGCTGGGAGGGCAGCTACGGCATCCGCGGCGCGGACGGCCGGACCATCGCCGTCTACGCCTCGCACCTGCGGGTCCGCGACACCGACGGCGACCCGTCCACGGTCTGCCTCCTCGTCCGCGACGACGAACGCGCCGTGCTCCAGAGCCCGGTCCGCGCCCCGGTCTCCGACGCCTCCTCCGACAGCCGCACCACGGACCCGTTCGAGGTCTTCATCGGCTCGCCCGCCCCCGACGACCTCGACGGCCTGCTTCAACGAACGGTCGAGCGGGCCCGCGACATGCTCGACGCCGACGCCGCGTTCCTCCTCCTCGCCACGGACGACGAGACGGAGCTGGAGGTCCGCGCGACGACGGGCCTCCCCTCGGCCCGCCAGCGCTTCGCCCGGGTCCCCGTGGAAGCCGGAACGGGACGCTACGGCTCCGCCCGCATGCCGGCCGTCCACGAGGACCTGACCGCCGTTCCCGGCGCCGTCCCGCTCCTCACCGACACCGGGATGCGGTCGGTCGTCACGGTCCCGCTGAAGGTCGAGGGGCGACTCACCGGCTCTCTCGGCGTCGCGGCGGAGGGCGCGGGCCGCTACTCGAACGAGGAGGCCCTGCGCCTCCAGTTCGCTGCCGACCGCATCGCGCTGGCCGTGGAGTCCGCCCGCCTCGGCGAGCTGGAGCGGCTGCGCCGCGGCTCCCTGTCCTTCCTCGTCGAGGCCTCCGACCTGCTGGCCGGCACGCTGGACCGGGACCAGACCCTGGCGCTGATGGCCCAGATGACGGTCCCGACCCTGGCCACCTGGTGCGCGGTCTACACGATCGCGGACCAGTCCTCCGATCCGTACCTCTCGTACGTGCTCCACGAGGACGAGGACCTCATCGACGGCCTCAAGGCCCTGCTCTCGAAGATCGCCCCACCGGATCCGGTCCCGACGCCGGGCGCCCGCGTCTGGGCCGCCCCGGCGGAGGCGGGCCACCGTGCGGCCCTGTCCACGTCGACCCGCAGCCTGGCCCACGACGCCCCGCTGAGCATGAGCACGGCCACCCGCACGACGCTCGCCACGGCCCAGGCGGTCGGCGGGGAGACGGTGGTCCTTCCGCTGGTCGCCCGCAACCGTGTGATCGGCATGCTGACGCTCGGGAAGCCCTCGGACGACCACTTCCGCCAGGAGATCCTGGAACTGGCCGAGGACCTGTCCCGCAGGGCCGCCCTGGCCCTGGACAACGCCCGCCTGTACTCGGAGCGCATGGCGATCAGCCAGTCCCTCCAGCGCAGCCTGCTGCCCCCGGGCCTCCCCGACGTACCGAACGTCGAGATCGAGGTCATCTACCGTGCCGCGGGCGAGGGCAACGAGGTCGGCGGCGACTTCTACGACGTCTTCCCGATCTGCGACGGCGCGTACGGCTTCGCCATCGGCGACGTCTGCGGTACGGGCCCCGAGGCGGCCGCCGTCACGGGCCTGGCCCGCCACGCGCTGCGCCTGCTGGCCCGCGAGGGCTTCGGCGGCCCGGCGGTCCTGGAGCGCCTCAACGCCGCGATCCTCGACGAGGGCGCCCGTAGCCGCTTCCTGACCCTCCTGTACGGCGAGCTGTGGCCCCAGGAGGACGGCAGCGCCCTCCTGAAGGTGGTCTGCGCCGGCCACCCGCTGCCGCTGCGCCTGCGCCAGGACGGCTCCGTGGAGGCCGCCGCGGAACCGCAGCCCCTGCTGGGCGTGCTCGACGACCTCGACCTGTACGAGCAGGAGGTCGTCCTCGACCCGGGCGACGTCCTGCTGTGCGTCACGGACGGTGTCACCGAACGCCGCGAGGGAACCCGCATGCTGGGCGACGACGGCCTCGCGGACGTCCTGTCGACGTGTACGGGCCTGACGGCCGGAGCGGTCGCCTCTCGCATCCTGCGGGCCGTGGAGCGCTTCGCCGCCGAGCCGGCCTCGGACGACATGGCGATCCTGGCCATGCGCGTCCCGGAGCCTCCGCTGACCTGACTCCGCTCGGCGCTCCTCGGCAACGCGAAAGGCCCCCGCCATGTGGCGGGGGCCTTTCGTTGTTCAGAGCCCCAATGCGGAATCGAACCGCAGACCTTCTCCTTACCATGGAGACGCTCTACCGACTGAGCTATTGGGGCCTCGTTGCGCTGCGGCAACGAGGTAAACCATACACGGGATCAAGGGATATGCATAATCGCGATCGGTGGCTCGGAGGGGCGGTAGAGGGACGGTAGGAGCCGCAGGTTCGGGCCTGGTGCTCCGGTCCCGGAAAGCAGAAGAGCCCCGCACCAGAAGGTGCGGGGCTTTCCCGGAAAGATTGTTCGGCGGCGTCCTACTCTCCCACAGGGTCCCCCCTGCAGTACCATCGGCGCTGAAAGGCTTAGCTTCCGGGTTCGGAATGTAACCGGGCGTTTCCCTAACGCAATGACCACCGAAACACTATGAAACTATGAACACCGGGCAACAACACAGCTGTTCGTTATTTCAGAACTAACACAGTGGACGCGAGCAACTGAGGACAAGCCCTCGGCCTATTAGTACCAGTCAGCTCCACCCGTTACCGGGCTTCCACATCTGGCCTATCAACCCAGTCGTCTACTGGGAGCCTTAACCCCTCAAGAGGGTGGGAATACTCATCTCGAAGCAGGCTTCCCGCTTAGATGCTTTCAGCGGTTATCCTTTCCGAACGTAGCCAACCAGCCATGCCCTTGGCAGGACAACTGGCACACCAGAGGTTCGTCCGTCCCGGTCCTCTCGTACTAGGGACAGCCCTTCTCAATATTCCTACGCGCACAGCGGATAGGGACCGAACTGTCTCACGACGTTCTAAACCCAGCTCGCGTACCGCTTTAATGGGCGAACAGCCCAACCCTTGGGACCGACTCCAGCCCCAGGATGCGACGAGCCGACATCGAGGTGCCAAACCATCCCGTCGATATGGACTCTTGGGGAAGATCAGCCTGTTATCCCCGGGGTACCTTTTATCCGTTGAGCGACAGCGCTTCCACAAGCCACTGCCGGATCACTAGTCCCGACTTTCGTCCCTGCTCGACCCGTCGGTCTCACAGTCAAGCTCCCTTGTGCACTTACACTCAACACCTGATTACCAACCAGGCTGAGGGAACCTTTGGGCGCCTCCGTTACTCTTTAGGAGGCAACCGCCCCAGTTAAACTACCCATCAGACACTGTCCCTGATCCGGATCACGGACCCAGGTTAGACATCCAGCACGACCAGAGTGGTATTTCAACGACGACTCCACAACCACTGGCGTGGCCGCTTCACAGTCTCCCACCTATCCTACACAAGCCGAACCGAACACCAATATCAAACTATAGTAAAGGTCCCGGGGTCTTTCCGTCCTGCTGCGCGAAACGAGCATCTTTACTCGTAGTGCAATTTCACCGGGCCTATGGTTGAGACAGTCGAGAAGTCGTTACGCCATTCGTGCAGGTCGGAACTTACCCGACAAGGAATTTCGCTACCTTAGGATGGTTATAGTTACCACCGCCGTTTACTGGCGCTTAAGTTCTCAGCTTCGCCACCCCGAAGAGCAGCTAACCGGTCCCCTTAACGTTCCAGCACCGGGCAGGCGTCAGTCCGTATACATCGCCTTACGGCTTCGCACGGACCTGTGTTTTTAGTAAACAGTCGCTTCTCGCTGGTCTCTGCGGCCACCCCCAGCTCACCGAGTAAATCGGATCACCAGTGATGGCCCCCCTTCTCCCGAAGTTACGGGGGCATTTTGCCGAGTTCCTTAACCATAGTTCACCCGAACGCCTCGGTATTCTCTACCTGACCACCTGAGTCGGTTTAGGGTACGGGCCGCCATGAAACTCGCTAGAGGCTTTTCTCGACAGCATAGGATCATCCACTTCACCACAATCGGCTCGGCATCAGGTCTCAGACTTATGCACGACGGATTTGCCTACCGTGCGTCCTACACCCTTACCCCGGGACAACCACCGCCCGGGCTGGACTACCTTCCTGCGTCACCCCATCGCTTACCTACTACAAGTCTGGTTCATCGGCTCCACCACTACCCTCAACTCCGAAGAGATCGGGCCGGCTTCACGGACTTAGCATCGCCTGATTCAGTACTGGGCGTTTCAAAGCGGGTACCGGAATATCAACCGGTTGTCCATCGACTACGCCTGTCGGCCTCGCCTTAGGTCCCGACTTACCCTGGGCAGATCAGCTTGACCCAGGAACCCTTAGTCAATCGGCGCACACGTTTCTCACGTGTGTATCGCTACTCATGCCTGCATTCTCACTCGTGAACCGTCCACAACTCGCTTCCGCGGCTGCTTCACCCGGCACACGACGCTCCCCTACCCATCCATACAGGCGTTGGCCCTATGTGTATGAATGACACGACTTCGGCGGTACGCTTGAGCCCCGCTACATTGTCGGCGCGGAATCACTTGACCAGTGAGCTATTACGCACTCTTTCAAGGGTGGCTGCTTCTAAGCCAACCTCCTGGTTGTCTCTGCGACTCCACATCCTTTCCCACTTAGCGTACGCTTAGGGGCCTTAGTCGATGCTCTGGGCTGTTTCCCTCTCGACCATGGAGCTTATCCCCCACAGTCTCACTGCCGCGCTCTCACTTACCGGCATTCGGAGTTTGGCTAAGGTCAGTAACCCGGTAGGGCCCATCGCCTATCCAGTGCTCTACCTCCGGCAAGAAACACACGACGCTGCACCTAAATGCATTTCGGGGAGAACCAGCTATCACGGAGTTTGATTGGCCTTTCACCCCTAACCACAGGTCATCCCCCAGGTTTTCAACCCTGGTGGGTTCGGTCCTCCACGAAGTCTTACCTCCGCTTCAACCTGCCCATGGCTAGATCACTCCGCTTCGGGTCTAGAGCGTGCAACTCAAACGCCCTGTTCGGACTCGCTTTCGCTACGGCTTCCCCACACGGGTTAACCTCGCTACACACCGCTAACTCGCAGGCTCATTCTTCAAAAGGCACGCAGTCACGACGCACCGAGCAAGCTCGATGCGCGACGCTCCCACGGCTTGTAGGCACACGGTTTCAGGTACTATTTCACTCCGCTCCCGCGGTACTTTTCACCATTCCCTCACGGTACTATCCGCTATCGGTCACCAGGGAATATTTAGGCTTAGCGGGTGGTCCCGCCAGATTCACACGGGATTTCTCGGGCCCCGTGCTACTTGGGTGTCTCTCAAACAAGCCGCTGATGTTTCAGCTACGGGGGTCTTACCCTCTACGCCGGACCTTTCGCATGTCCTTCGCCTACATCAACGGTTTCTGACTCGTCTCACAGCCGGCAGACCGTGAAAGAGAGATCCCACAACCCCGCATGCGCAACCCCTGCCGGGTATCACACGCATACGGTTTGGCCTCATCCAGTTTCGCTCGCCACTACTCCCGGAATCACGGTTGTTTTCTCTTCCTGAGGGTACTGAGATGTTTCACTTCCCCTCGTTCCCTCCACACTGCCTATGTGTTCAGCAGCGGGTGACAGCCCATGACGACTGCCGGGTTTCCCCATTCGGAAACCCCCGGATCAAAGCTTGGTTGACAGCTCCCCGGGGACTATCGTGGCCTCCCACGTCCTTCATCGGTTCCTGGTGCCAAGGCATCCACCGTGCGCCCTTAAAAACTTGGCCACAGATGCTCGCGTCCACTGTGCAGTTCTCAAACAACGACCAGCCACCCATCACCCCACCCGCAAAGGTGAGTTCACTGGGACCGGATCAGAAGGCAGCCACACTCGGCCGTACCTTCAGACACCCAACAACGTGCCCGACACAACCGATCCCTCACCACGTTCCACGCCGAAGCAGTACTAGCAGTAATGAACCTGTCGTGCCGAATAGTCAACGTTCCACCCATGAGCTGACCACCGTCGAACATTTGCCGACGTAGTGGCTCTGGATTCCTTACGGAATCTAGATGCTCCTTAGAAAGGAGGTGATCCAGCCGCACCTTCCGGTACGGCTACCTTGTTACGACTTCGTCCCAATCGCCAGTCCCACCTTCGACAGCTCCCTCCCACAAGGGGTTGGGCCACCGGCTTCGGGTGTTACCGACTTTCGTGACGTGACGGGCGGTGTGTACAAGGCCCGGGAACGTATTCACCGCAGCAATGCTGATCTGCGATTACTAGCAACTCCGACTTCATGGGGTCGAGTTGCAGACCCCAATCCGAACTGAGACCGGCTTTTTGAGATTCGCTCCGCCTCGCGGCATCGCAGCTCATTGTACCGGCCATTGTAGCACGTGTGCAGCCCAAGACATAAGGGGCATGATGACTTGACGTCGTCCCCACCTTCCTCCGAGTTGACCCCGGCAGTCTCCTGTGAGTCCCCATCACCCCGAAGGGCATGCTGGCAACACAGAACAAGGGTTGCGCTCGTTGCGGGACTTAACCCAACATCTCACGACACGAGCTGACGACAGCCATGCACCACCTGTATACCGACCACAAGGGGGGCACCATCTCTGATGCTTTCCGGTATATGTCAAGCCTTGGTAAGGTTCTTCGCGTTGCGTCGAATTAAGCCACATGCTCCGCTGCTTGTGCGGGCCCCCGTCAATTCCTTTGAGTTTTAGCCTTGCGGCCGTACTCCCCAGGCGGGGAACTTAATGCGTTAGCTGCGGCACCGACGACGTGGAATGTCGCCAACACCTAGTTCCCAACGTTTACGGCGTGGACTACCAGGGTATCTAATCCTGTTCGCTCCCCACGCTTTCGCTCCTCAGCGTCAGTAATGGCCCAGAGATCCGCCTTCGCCACCGGTGTTCCTCCTGATATCTGCGCATTTCACCGCTACACCAGGAATTCCGATCTCCCCTACCACACTCTAGCTAGCCCGTATCGAATGCAGACCCGGGGTTAAGCCCCGGGCTTTCACATCCGACGTGACAAGCCGCCTACGAGCTCTTTACGCCCAATAATTCCGGACAACGCTTGCGCCCTACGTATTACCGCGGCTGCTGGCACGTAGTTAGCCGGCGCTTCTTCTGCAGGTACCGTCACTTTCGCTTCTTCCCTGCTGAAAGAGGTTTACAACCCGAAGGCCGTCATCCCTCACGCGGCGTCGCTGCATCAGGCTTTCGCCCATTGTGCAATATTCCCCACTGCTGCCTCCCGTAGGAGTCTGGGCCGTGTCTCAGTCCCAGTGTGGCCGGTCGCCCTCTCAGGCCGGCTACCCGTCGTCGCCTTGGTAGGCCATTACCCCACCAACAAGCTGATAGGCCGCGGGCTCATCCTTCACCGCCGGAGCTTTCAACCCCGTCCCATGCGGGACAGAGTGTTATCCGGTATTAGACCCCGTTTCCAGGGCTTGTCCCAGAGTGAAGGGCAGATTGCCCACGTGTTACTCACCCGTTCGCCACTAATCCACCACCGAAGCGGCTTCATCGTTCGACTTGCATGTGTTAAGCACGCCGCCAGCGTTCGTCCTGAGCCAGGATCAAACTCTCCGTGAATGTTTACCCGTAATCGGGTGCACACACACGAGAGCGGAACAACCGGTCGGAATAAGACCCGTTGTTCACAGCGTCCTCGCTGTGTATTGCCTACCGCCGCACATGGCGACCGTAGGACTTTCAAAGGAACCACCAACCTGCCGAAGCAGGCCGGGGTATCAACATATATGGCGTTGACTTTTGGCACGCTGTTGAGTTCTCAAGGAACGGACGCTTCCTTCGGTCCCGTATCACCGGGGCCCTCCGGGCGCTTCCCTTCGTTTACTTCTTTGTCCTGCTGTCTTGCGTTTCCGACTCTATCAGACTCTTTCGTGTCCGATTCCCGGTCGAAGCGGGCCGTGCAGTTTCGCTTTCCAGGTCCTTCGCTTTCGCGTTTTCCCTTTCCGGCGGTTCCAACTTTACCAGACTCTTTTTCGTTCCGTTTCCGGTCCGAATTCGATTTCCGGTGGCCTGTGGAGTGGCCTTGCCTTTCGGCGGACCCGACTTTATCAGAGATTCTGAGTCGGAATTCCCACCCCGTGCAGGGTGCTCCCGACGCATGAGTGCGCGCGGTGCTTCCCGTTCAGGCGGAGACGTAAACGTACTGGAGCGGGGCTCCCCGATGCAAATCGAGGGCCCCGCTCCAGGTCAGACGGTCGTGAGGGTCAGACCTCGACGACGACCGGAAGGATCATCGGGCGGCGGCGGTAGGTGTCGGACACCCACTTACCGACGACCCGGCGGACCATCTGCTGGAGCTGGTGGGGCTCCATCACGCCGTCCTGCGCCGACTTGTCCAGGGCTTCCTGGATCTTCGGGGTGACACCGACGAACGCGTTGTCGTCGATGCCGGAACCACGGGCCTGGATGTGGGGGCCGCCCACGATCTTGCCCGAGGAGCTGTCGACCACGATGAACACCGAGATGATGCCCTCGTCGCCGAGGATACGGCGGTCCTT
Source organism: Streptomyces sp. S063 (assembly GCF_002832675.1). Lineage (NCBI taxonomy): Bacteria > Bacillati > Actinomycetota > Actinomycetes > Kitasatosporales > Streptomycetaceae > Streptomyces > Streptomyces sp. S063. The sequence goes on along the minus strand of NZ_CP021707.1, from coordinate 5,844,458 downwards.
GAGGGAGGTCTCGGTGACGTCGCCGACGGAGAGGCCGTCGACGTAGACGTAACCGGCCTGGACCTTGCCGACGATCTTGGCCTTGCCGTCGATGAGGTCGACGACTACGCCGTCCTCGGCGATGACGATGTGGTCCTTGGGTACGCCGGTGAGGGCTCCCAGCTCGGCGTTGGCCCGCAGGTGGCGCCATTCGCCGTGGACCGGCATCAGGTTCTTCGGCTTGCAGATGTTGTAGAAGTACAGCAGCTCGCCGGCCGAGGCGTGGCCCGAGACGTGGACCTTGGCGTTGCCCTTGTGGACGACGTTGGCGCCCCAGCGGGTCAGGCCGTTGATCACGCGGTAGACCGCGTTCTCGTTGCCGGGGATGAGGGACGACGCCAGGATCACCGTGTCGCCGGGAACGATCCGGATCTGGTGGTCGCGGTTGGCCATCCGGGAGAGAGCCGCCATCGGCTCGCCCTGCGAACCCGTGCAGACCAGCACGACCTCGTCGTCCGGGAGGTCGTCGAGGGTCTTGACGTCGACGACCAGGCCGCCGGGGACGTTCAGATAGCCCAGGTCACGGGCGATGCCCATGTTGCGGACCATCGAGCGGCCGACGAAGGCGACGCGGCGGCCGTACTCGTGGGCGGCGTCCAGGATCTGCTGGATCCGGTGCACATGGCTGGCGAAGCTCGCCACGATGATGCGCTTCTGGGCGTTCGCGAACACCGTGCGCAGGACGTTGGAGATGTCCCGCTCCGGCGGCACGAAGCCGGGGACCTCGGCGTTCGTGGAGTCGGAGAGAAGGAGGTCGATGCCCTCCTCACTGAGACGTGCGAACGCGTGCAGGTCGGTGAGACGGCCGTCCAGCGGAAGCTGGTCCATCTTGAAGTCACCGGTGGCCACGGCCAGACCCGCGGGGGTGCGGATGGCGAGGGCCAGCGCGTCCGGGATCGAGTGGTTGACCGCGATGAACTCGCAGTCGAAGACGCCGATGCGCTCCCGCTGCCCTTCCTGCACCTCGAGGGTGTAGGGGCGGATGCGGTGTTCCTGGAGCTTCGCCTCGATGAGTGCGAGGGTCAGCTTCGAGCCGATGAGGGGGATGTCCGGCTTCAGACGCAGCAGGTACGGGACACCACCGATGTGGTCCTCGTGACCGTGCGTGAGGACGATGCCCTCGATGTCGTCCAGGCGGTCCCGGATCGTGGTGAAGTCCGGCAGGATCAGATCGATGCCCGGCTGCTCCTCCTCGGGGAAGAGGACGCCGCAGTCGACGATGAGCAGGCGGCCGCCGTACTCGAAGACCGTCATGTTGCGGCCGATCTCGCCCAGGCCGCCGAGCGGGGTGACCCGCAGGGCGCCCTTCGGGAGCTTCGGCGGGGTACCGAGTTCAGGGTGCGGATGACTCAAAAGACTCTCCTTACCACGCACGCCACGTACCGCTGAGGCACGTGGCGCGCATGTCATTCGTGCACTTGCTGTTGTCTTGGGTGGTGCCCTGGCGAGTCGCCTCGCCTGTTCGGCTGTTCAGTTGTGAAGTCTGTGATCAGAGCTCTACCCCGCCGGCGGCGAGATCGATCTTGAGCTGAGCCGTCTCCTGGGCCGTGAGCTCGACGAGGGGCAGGCGCAGAGGGCCCGCCGGGAGGCCCTGGAGGGTCAGGGCGGCCTTCGTGGTGATGACGCCCTGGGTGCGGAACATGCCGGTGAAGACCGGGAGCAGCTTCTGGTGGATCTCGGTGGCCTTCTGGACGTCGCCGCTCAGGTGCGCCTCGATCAGGGCTCGCAGGTCGGGGGCGACCACGTGGCCGACGACGGAGACGAAGCCGACCGCGCCGACCGAGAGGAGCGGCAGGTTGAGCATGTCGTCACCGGAATACCAGGCGAGGCCGGATTCGGCGATGGCCCAGCTGGCGCGGCCCAGGTCTCCCTTGGCGTCCTTGTTGGCGACGATCCGCGGATGGTCGGCCAGCCGGACGAGAGTCTCCGTATCGATCGGCACCCCGCTGCGGCCGGGGATGTCGTACAGCATCACGGGCAGGCCGGTGGAGTCGGCGATGGCCGTGAAGTGGCGGAGGAGGCCCTCCTGCGGCGGCTTGTTGTAGTACGGCGTCACGGCGAGCAGGCCGTGGGCGCCGGTGCGCTCGGCCGTCCGGGCGAGCTCGACGCTGTGGCGGGTGTCGTTGGTGCCGATGCCGGCGACGACGTGGGCCCGGTCTCCTACGGCCTCGAGGACCGCTCGTACGAGCTGGTCTTTCTCCGAGTCACTGGTGGTCGGGGACTCACCGGTGGTGCCGTTGACGATCAGGCCGTCGTTGCCTGCGTCCACCAGGTGGGCGGCGAGCCGCTGGGCGCCGTCGAGGTCGAGAGCGCCGTCCGCCGTGAAGGGCGTGACCATAGCGGTGAGGACCCGCCCGAAGGGGGTCTGCGGAGTGGAGATCGGAGCCATGGGTAACACGCTACTCGCTGCTCAGCGCACGGGGTCCCCTCGGGGGGACGGGGAAGAGGAGCCCGGCACTGCCTGCTCGGGGGTTCAAGCAGTGCCGGGTCCGTTTGATCAGCCTAGATGAACTTCTCGAAACGCCGCAATACGGACACCGCCTATGGGGCGACCCGTCCATTTTTGTTGAAGGCGGCATGGGTGAGCGGCATGAGCTGCTGCCAGTGGGTTTCCATCTGCTCGCCGACCATCTCGATCTCGCGCTGCGGGAAGGACGGCACCTTCGCCAGCTCGTGCTGGGTGCGCAGGCCGAGGAAGTGCATCAGCGAGCGCGCGTTGCAGGTGGCGTACATCGAGGAGAAGAGGCCGACGGGGAGGACCGCGCGGGCGACCTCGCGGGCCACGCCCTTCGCCAGCATCTCCTGGTAGGCCTCGTAGGAGGCCCGGTAGGACTCCTCCATGGCGCGGGTCGTGACGTCGTACTGCTCCTCGGTGCCCTGGACGAACTCGTACTTGCCGGGGCGGCCCTGCTGGACGAGCTTGCGGGAGGTTCCGGGGACGTAGAAGACCGGCTCCAGCTCCCTGTAGCGGCCCGATTCCTCGTTGTACGACCAGCCGACGCGGTGCCGCATGAACTCGCGGAACACGAAGATCGGGGCGCTGACGAAGAACGTCATCGAGTTGTGCTCGAACGGGCTGCCGTGCCGGTCCCGCATGAGGTAGTTGATGAGCCCCTTGGAGCGCTCGGGGTCCTTGGTGACCTCTTCGAGCGACTGCTCGCCCGCGGTGGAGACCCGGGCGGCGAACAGCACGTCCGCGTCGCGCGCGTCGCTCTTCACCAGCTCGACGGTGACGTCACTGCGGAAGTGGGGCTTTGCGGGTTCGGGGGTGTCGGTCACCGACGGGGGTCCTTCCAGGGGCTTCGCTCGGGCGGCGACCACTTTACGGGGCGGCGGACCGTGCATGTAGGCGGCGGTCTCGGGCAGCCGTTCGTGGAGTTCCCCCAACAAGTACGGCGATTCGGGCACCGATTCGGGCTGTCGTACGTCTGACTCATTAGCAGCACCCGTCAAGCAGATCAAGGAGAGTTTCCTCATGTTCCGCCGGCGTGAAGCCGTCCCGTTCTCGTTCGTCGCCGAGTCCGAGCGGTTCCGCAGTAATGTCACTCCCCCTCCCGCCGCCCGTGCCACCGTTCCCGAGCTGCTGGGGCGGGCCCTCGTCGGGCTGACCGTGGTCGCCGGTCTGGTGGGTTCCGTGCTGGTGGGCCTCCCGGCGCTCGACTCCGGGCAGTCCGCAGGGCACGACAAGCAGTCCACCGCGTCTCAGGGGCGTTGAGCCGTGGGCCGCTGACTCGTACGGACCCCCTGGGGTGGTCGGGCCGGGGGCTGCCTCGGTAGCCTCACCGGGCACAGCAATCAAGCGTGCTTGTGAGTGAGGATCAGTCGTGCCCCTGCCCTTCCTGACGGCCGACCGCGCATTCGACGCGAGCGCGGAGGACGTCGCGCTGCCGTTCGACGACCACGACAGCTGGCGGCGGCCCTACCGTCCCGGGCCGTGGCGGGTCGCGGCGGCGGCCACCCTGTTGTTGCTGGCCTCGTTCGTTCTGCTCGCGGCCATGATCATCGGTGTGGCCGGAGCGCCTTCGGGCGCCACGGTGTGTCTGGCGCTGGCCGGCGTCGTGATCGCTGCCGCCCTGCGGCTGCTGCGGGCCGGTGCGTGGGTCAGCCGCCACGGTGTGCGGCGCGTCGGCTTCTTCCGGACCGTCACGGTGGCCTGGGACGACGCCTCGGCGGTTCGTACGGTCCAGCAGCCCGTGAAGTGGATGGGCCTTCCCCGTACGGTCCAGGGCCAGGCGCTTGTCGTGGTCCGGCGGAGCGGTGAGACGCTGTCGCCGCTGGCCACCGACCACAACGCGGATTTCCTCGGGCGCGAGGAGGCGTTCGAGCGGGCCACGGATGCGGTGGAGGCCTGGGCGGATGAGTATCGGCTCGGGTGAGCGCTTGGCTGTCGCTGTCGCCGTCTGTACGTGAGTGAGCCCGGGCCCCTCGTGGGTGCCGGGCTCACTGGCGTACGGGCTGAGAGATGTCCTCAAGCGCCGGGCGGGCTGGAAGGTGCGGCCTTCAGGGGCGATTGGTGCAGAGCGATCGCTCTCTGCATGGCCTTGCGGGCCCTGGGAGTGTCCCTCGCGTCCTGGTAGGCGACCGCCAGCCTGAACCAGGTGCGCCAGTCGTCCGGGGCGTCCTCGGTCTCCTCACGGCGCCTGGTGAAGACCGCGTCGGCGGCGTCCCGGTCGATACGGCCGGACGGGGCACGGGGCAGGTCGTCGACCGGGAGGCCGCCCTCGGCGTCCAGCTCGGCGGCGAGGGCGTTGGCGCGGCGGACGAACTGGGTGTTCTTCCACAGGAACCAGACGCCGATCACCGGCAGGATCAGCACGGCGACGCCGAACGCGACCGTGACCGGCGTGCCGTGCCGGATGAGCATCACGCCGCGGCTGCCGACCAGGAAGAAGTAGAAGACCAGGACGGCGGCCGTGACGATGTAGGTGATCTTTGCGCGCATGGTGGGCTCAGTCAGTTCAGGTCGAGGAAGTGTTCCAGGCCGAACGTGAGGCCGGGAGTGGTCACCACGCGGCGGACGCCGAGCAGGATGCCCGGCATGAAGCTGCTGTGGTGGAGGGAGTCGTGGCGGATGGTGAGGGTCTCGCCCTCGCCGCCGAGCAGCACTTCCTGGTGGGCCAGCAGCCCGCGGAGCCGGATCGCGTGGACCGGGACGCCGTCGACGTCCGCGCCGCGCGCGCCGTCCAGGGCGGTGGTGGTGGCGTCCGGCTGGGGGGCGCTGCCGGCCTTGGCGCGGGCCGCCGCGATGAGCTGGGCGGTGCGGGTCGCGGTGCCGGAGGGGGCGTCGACCTTGTTGGGGTGGTGGAGCTCGACGACCTCGACGGACTCGAAGTAGCGTGCGGCCTGCTCCGCGAACTTCATGGTCAGGACCGCACCGATGGAGAAGTTCGGGGCGATCAGGACCCCGGTCTCCGGGGAGTTGTCCAGCCAGGTGGTCAGCTGCGCGAGCCGTTCGTCGGTCCAGCCGGTGGTGCCGACGACGGCGTGGATGCCGTGCCGGACACAGAAGTCGAGGTTGCCCATCACCGATGCGGGGGTGGTCAGCTCGACGACGGCCTGGGCGCCCGCCTCGGCGAGGGTCTCCAGCTTGTCGCCCCGGCCCAGGGCCGCCACCAGCTCCAGGTCGTCGGCGGCCTCGATCGCCCGGACGGCCTCGGAGCCGATACGGCCCTGAGCACCGAGAACGGCTACGCGCAGCTTGGTCATTGTGTTTCCTTAGGGGTGCGAGCGCTTGGAGTTAGGAGACCGCTTCGTGGAGGCGGTCCGCCTGCTTGTCCTTGAGCGGGCCGATGACCGAGAGCGAGGGGCGACGGGAGAGGAGTTCGCCCGCCACGTCCCGTACGTCGTCGGGGGTGACCTCCGCGATACGGGCCAGCATGTCGTCGACCGACATCTGCTCGCCCCAGCACAGCTCGCTCTTGCCGATACGGTTCATCAGCGCGCCGGTGTCCTCCAGGCCGAGGACGGTGGAGCCGGAGAGCTGGCCGATGGCGCGGGTGATCTCGTCGTCGTCCAGGCCGTGCGTGGCGACCCGGTCCAGTTCGTCGCGGCAGATCTTCAGGACGTCGTGGACCTGGTTGGGCCGGCAGCCGGCGTAGACGCCGAAGAGGCCGCAGTCGGCGAAGCCCGAGGTGTACGAGTACACGCTGTAGGCCAGGCCACGCTTTTCTCGTACCTCCTGGAAGAGGCGCGAGCTCATGCCACCGCCGAGGGCCGTGTTGAGGACCCCGAGGGCCCAGCGGCGGTCGTCGGTACGGGCGAAGCCGGGCATGCCGAGGACCACGTGGGCCTGTTCGGTCTTGCGGTTCAGCAGCTCGACCTTGCCGGCGGCGCGCAGGGTACGGGAGCCCTCGCGGGGCGCCATGGGCACCGCGTCCGTGCGTGAGAGGGCGCCGGCCTTCTCGAAGGCGCGGCGGACCTGGGTCACGACCGTGGCGTGGTCGACGTTGCCCGCGGCGGCGACGACCAGATGCGTGGGGTCGTAGTGCTTCTTGTAGAAGCGGGCGATCTGGCCGCGGTTCAGGGCGTTGATCGTGTCGACGGTGCCGAGGACGGGGCGGCCGAGGGGGGTGTCGCCGAGCATGGTGTGCGCGAACAGGTCGTGCACGCAGTCGCCCGGGTCGTCCTCGGTCATCGCGATCTCTTCGAGGATGACTCCGCGCTCGGCGTCGACGTCCTCGGAGGCGATCAGCGAGCCGGTCAGCATGTCGCAGACGACGTCGATGGCCAGCGGCAGGTCGGTGTCGAGGACCCGCGCGTAGTAGCAGGTGTACTCCTTCGCCGTGAAGGCGTTCATCTCGCCGCCGACCGCGTCGATCGCGGAGGAGATGTCGAGGGCGGTGCGCTTGGCGGTGCCCTTGAAGAGGAGGTGTTCGAGGTAGTGGGTCGCGCCGTTCAGGGTGGGCGTCTCGTCGCGGGAGCCGACGTTCGCCCAGATGCCGAAGGTGGCGGACCGGACGGAGGGCAGGGTCTCGGTGACGATCCGCAGACCGCCGGGGAGGACGGTCCGGCGGACCGTTCCGATGCCGTTGCTGCCCTTGAGAAGCGTTTGGGTACGGGCGACGGCCCGCCCCTCCGAGGAGGTGCGGGCCGTCGTCGCGGAACTACGGGACGTCACTTGTCGGTGTCGTCCTTCTTCTCGTCTTCTTCACCCTCGGTGACGGGGATGAGGGAGAGCTTGCCGCGGGAGTCGATCTCGGCGATCTCGACCTGGACCTTTGCGCCGACGCCGAGCACGTCCTCGACGTTCTCCACGCGCTTGCCACCGGCGAGCTTGCGGATCTGCGAGATGTGCAGCAGACCGTCCTTGCCCGGCATGAGCGACACGAACGCACCGAAGGTGGTGGTCTTGACGACCGTACCCAGGTAGCGCTCGCCGACCTCCGGCATGGTCGGGTTGGCGATCGCGTTGATCGTGGCGCGGGCGGCCTCGGCCTGCGAGCCCTGCTGGGCACCGATGTAGATGGTGCCGTCGTCCTCGATCGTGATGTCGGCGCCGGTGTCCTCCTGGATCTGGTTGATCATCTTGCCCTTGGGGCCGATGACCTCACCGATCTTGTCCACCGGGATCTTGACGGTGATGATCCGCGGGGCGTTCGGGGACATCTCGTCCGGGACGTCGATGGCCTCGTTCATGACGTCCAGGATGTGCAGACGCGCGTCACGGGCCTGCTTCAGCGCGGCGGCCAGGACCGAGGCGGGGATGCCGTCGAGCTTGGTGTCGAGCTGGAGCGCGGTCACGAACTGCTTCGTACCGGCGACCTTGAAGTCCATGTCGCCGAAGGCGTCCTCCGCACCGAGGATGTCGGTGAGGGCGACGTAGTGGGTCTTGCCGTCGATCTCCTGCGAGATCAGGCCCATGGCGATACCGGCGACGGCGGCCTTGAGGGGCACACCGGCGTTCAGCAGCGACATGGTGGAGGCGCAGACCGAGCCCATGGACGTCGAGCCGTTGGAGCCCAGCGCCTCGGAGACCTGGCGGATCGCGTAGGGGAACTCCTCGCGGGTCGGCAGGACCGGCACGATGGCACGCTCGGCGAGCGCACCGTGGCCGATCTCGCGGCGCTTGGGCGAGCCCACGCGGCCGGTCTCGCCGACGGAGTACGGCGGGAAGTTGTAGTTGTGCATGTAGCGCTTGCGGGTCACCGGGGAGAGGGTGTCCAGCTGCTGCTCCATGCGGAGCATGTTCAGGGTGGTGACGCCCAGGATCTGGGTCTCGCCACGCTCGAACAGCGCCGAGCCGTGCACGCGCGGGATGGCCTCGACCTCGGCGGCGAGCGTACGGATGTCCGTGACGCCGCGGCCGTCGATGCGGACCTTGTCCTTGATGACGCGCTCGCGGACCAGCTTCTTGGTCAGCGCGCGGTACGCGGCGGAGATCTCCTTCTCGCGGCCCTCGAACTCCGGGAGGAGCTTCTCGGCGGCGATCTCCTTGACGCGGTCCAGCTCGGTCTCGCGCTCCTGCTTGCCGGCGATGGTGAGCGCCTGCTTCAGCTCGGGCGTGACGGCCTTGGCCAGGGCGTCCAGGACGTCGTCCTGGTAGTCCAGGAAGACCGGGAAGTCGCCCTCGGGCTTGGCGGCCTTGGACGCCAGGTCCGCCTGCGCCTTGCAGAGGGTCTTGATGAAGGGCTTCGCCGCCTCCAGACCGGCGGCGACGATCTCCTCGGTGGGAGCCTCGGCGCCGTCCTTGACGAGCTGGATGGTCTTCTCGGTGGCCTCGGCCTCGACCATCATGATCGCGACGTCGCCGTCCTCGAGGGCGCGACCGGCGACGACCATGTCGAAGACGGCGTCCTCGAGCTCGGTGTGCGTCGGGAAGGCGACCCACTGGCCCTTGATCAGGGCGACGCGGGTGGCGCCGATCGGGCCGGAGAAGGGCAGGCCCGCGAGCTGGGTGGAGCAGGAGGCGGCGTTGATCGCGACCACGTCGTACAGGTGGTCGGGGTTGAGCGCCATGATCGTCTCGACGATCTGGATCTCGTTGCGCAGGCCCTTCTTGAAGGACGGGCGCAGCGGGCGGTCGATCAGACGGCAGGTGAGGATCGCGTCCTCGGAGGGGCGGCCCTCGCGGCGGAAGAAGGAGCCGGGGATCTTGCCGGCCGCGTACTGCCGCTCCTCGACGTCCACCGTGAGGGGGAAGAAGTCGAGGTTGTCCTTGGGCCGCTTGGAAGCGGTGGTGGCCGACAGCACCATGGTGTCGTCGTCCAGGTACGCGACGGCGGAGCCGGCGGCCTGCTTGGCCAGGCGGCCCGTCTCGAAGCGGATGGTGCGGGTGCCGAAGGTGCCGTTGTCGATGACGGCCTCGGCGTAGTGGGTCTCGTTCTCCACTAGTGGATTCTCCATACTCGTCGTCTTTCGTCCGCGCGCCCGTGTGGCGCGGGACGGTGCGGGAGAGGCGCACCGTGGATGCGGGCCGGTCTTCGATCGAAGCTCCCGGGCATGTTCCCGGGGGCCACTACCGAGGACCGGCGGCGGCGTCGTAGCGCCTCTCCCTCGTTCTTGCGGGTCGCGCGTGTTCGTCGCGCGGGTCTTGCGGGTCGTGCGGGTGCTGCGTCCTACAGGTGTCGCTGTACCCAGGTTACTGAGCTTGGCACCGGTCCTGCACGTACGGCAAAGGGAGCGGTCCCCTCAAACGCGGGAACCGCTCCCTCTCCACAGCGTCCTTACTTGGCGCCGCCGGCCGCGCCACGGCGGATGCCGAGGCGGTCGACGAGCGCACGGAAGCGCTGGATGTCCTTCTTGGCCAGGTACTGCAGGAGGCGGCGACGCTGGCCGACCAGGATCAGCAGACCACGACGGGAGTGGTGGTCGTGCTTGTGCGTCCGGAGGTGCTCGGTCAGGTCCGAGATCCGGCGGGAGAGCATGGCGACCTGGACCTCGGGGGATCCGGTGTCACCCTCCTTCTGGGCGAACTCGGCCATGATCTGCTTCTTCGTAGCGGCGTCGAGCGGCACGCGTACTCCTCATTGATGTTCGAAGCGCCCACGAGTGCCCCTGGTCTTGGTCTCAGGGGAGCTTCCGTGACTCGGAGGCGAAGGTCCGATGAGCGCAGCCCCCAGGATGATCCGAGGGCGCGTACACAAACGGCCACCGCACAGACTACCAGCCGTTCGGGTCACACTCCGCCGCCGGTCGGCTGCGGTCCGGCGGCGGGGCGTGACCCGGTTGATCGGGAGCGGATCAGCTGGTGGTCCGGTGATCTGGGGATCGGGAGTTGATCAGTCGGCGATCGGAATGGATCAGCTGGTCAGGGCCCGGATCGAGTGGTAGACGTCGAAGACCGCGAGGCAGAGCGGGAGGAGCGTCAGCAGGACGACCGTCTCGGCGATCTCCAGGAAGCGTCCCCAGAACGGGGTGACGCCCTTGCTCGGCACGATCAGGCCGATGGCGGTGATCAGGACGGCGACGCCCGCGACGGCCGCGGCGAGCCACACCGTACGGATGTCGAGCGCGGTCCCGTCGCCCCGCAGCGCGTCGCGCACGATGGCGACCGGCGGGTTCAGCGAGAGCCCGAGGCCGAGGAGCACCAGGGAGGCGAGGCCCGCGGCGAGCGCACAGCCGACCTGGGCGGTGTAGCGGAACAGGTGGGCGCGCATGAGCATGGCGACACCGGTGGCCAGGGCGAGCAGCTGGCCCCAGACGCTGTCCGAGAAGCCCAGGACGGCGGCGGCCGCCACGGCGACCAGGGCGCAGCCGCCGACCAGGCCGAGGAGCAGTTCGTGGCCGCGCCGCGCCTGGGCGGCGAGGCGGACGGCGTCGACCGGGCCGGTGGACGCGGGCTCGGAGGTCCCGTAGTCGCCGACGGTGGTGCGGGGCGGCTCGAATCCGATGGGGATCCGGGCGAAGCGGGTGGAGAGTCCCGGCAGGAAGGCGAGGGCCCCGACGGCGAGCGGGGAGCACACGGCGGCCGCCTCGATCGGCCGCATGCCGGTCATGATCGCGGTGAAGGTGACCAGGAGGCCGACGGCGCTCGCGAAGACGAACGCGACGAACGGGCCGTCCCCGCCGGGCGCGACGATCATCAGGATGACCGCGAAGACGAGGACCGCCGCGCAGGCGAGCAGGAACTGCAGCCGTCCGATGCCCTGCCCGGTGCTCAGGGGCAGCAGGCCGGAGCCGGCGACGGCCGCGTTGACCAGGGCGCCGATGCCGAGCGCGATCGACGAGGCCCGGTCCTCGTAGATCCGTGCGCGTACGCAGGCGAACGCGAGGAGGAGCACGGCGACGACGGCCGCCAGGATGCCGGGCAGCCCGTTCATGTCGTGGCGCGGGTCGGCCGTCCACAGGACGAAGCCGAGCAGGGACAGCAGGACGGAACCGCCGAAGAGGCCGGCGCCGCGCATGAGCGCGTCGCCCCAGAGCGTGCGGTCCTTGGCCACGGCGGTGGCGACGGCGTCCGAGACGTCGTCGAAGACCGCGGGGGGCAGCGATTCGGAGAAGGGCCGCATCGACAGCAGCTCACCGTCGAGGATGCGGTGGCCGGCGAGCGTACGGGCGCTGTCCAGGACGGTGCCGTCGCGGCGGACCAGGTGATAGCCGACCGGTGCGCCGGGGGCGGGGCTCTGTCCGGACAGCCGGAGGATCTCCGGATACAGGTCGGCGACGGGGATGTCCTCGGGCAGGGCCACATCGACCCGTCCGTCGGGCGCGACGACCGTGACCCGGCAGAATCCGGTGCCGCTGCCGGACGGGGTCCCGTGACTCGGCCGACCGGATCCGGTGGCTGCCGCTTGGGCCGTCATGGTCACCTGGTGCTCCCCCTGCTACTGATCTACTGCTGACACTGACGTGTACTGCCTGCTGCTGACGTGTACTGCCTGCCTGCCGGCCCGTGCCGCTGCCGAGCGTGATTCCGAGCAGTTCCGCGCTTCGGCTTCCGCGTTCGTCCTGAATGACCGCCTTCGCGCGACAGTTAGCGGATGCGTACACGCGTCGCGACACCCTACCGCCATGGGGGTGGCGTCACGCCAGTAGGATCCTTCCCGCGGATGGAGCCCGTCGCCACGGGGGCGCCGATAGGAACACTTCCGTCCGGCAAGGGAATTGGTGAGCTGTGAGCCAGATCGTCGTCAAGCGCCCACCGCGGGCCCTGCCCACCGAAGTTCCGGTCGAGCAGGTGCAGTTGCAACCTCCGCCGGAGCTCCCCCGAGGCCAGCAGGAGGGGGCGCTGATGCAGCTCCTGCCGATGCTGGGCATGGGTGGTTCCGTCGTCTTCTTCTTCATGACGCCGAATCCGATCATGCGCATCATGGGCATGATCATGATCGCCTCGACGCTCGGCATGGCCGTCGCGATGCTCGTACGGTACCGGCGGGGCACCCAGGGCGAGCTGGCGGATCTGCGCCGCGACTACCTGAAGTACCTGACGCAGACCCGGCGCACGGTGTTGAAGACGGCCCGCAAACAGCGCGACGCGCAGTTCTACCTTCACCCCTCTCCCGATCAGCTGTGGGCCCTCGTCGCCGAGGGCAGCCGGGTGTGGGAGCGGCGCGCGGGTGACGCGGACTTCGCGCAGGTGCGCATCGGGCTCGGCAGTCAGGAGCTGGCGACGCCGCTCATCGCGCCCGAGACGGCGCCCGTGGACGAGCTGGAGCCGCTGGCCGCCGGGGCGATGCAGCAGTTCCTGGCGACGCACTCCACGCTGGACGGTCTGCCCATGGCCGTCTCGTTGCGGGCGTTCTACCACCTGACGATCAGCGGTCACGCGGAGTCCGCGCGCTCCGCGGCGCGGGCGATGGTCGGCGGTCTGGCCTCCCTGCACTCCCCCGAGGACCTGGTGATCGCGGTCGCGACGGGTACGGAGGCGGCGCCGCAGTGGGAGTGGGCGAAGTGGCTGCCGCACGCGCAGGCTTCGGGTCCCGCGGACGGGGCGGGGACCAGGCGGCTGATCACCACCGGCCTGCCGGCCCTGGAGGAGCTGCTGGCCGGCCGGCTGGAGGGCAGGCCGCGTTTCCAGCCCGGGGGGCAGCCGCTCGTGGAGCAGCCGCATGTCGTCGTGGTCCTGGACGGTGAGTCGGTGGCACCGATGTCGGTGCTGGCGTCGGCGGAGGGCCTCCAGGGTGTGACCGTCATCGAGGTGGTGCCGGGTGAGGTGACGGGGGCCCGCGGGGGCCTCTCCATCGTGGTGCAGCCGAAGACGTTGCGGCTGGAGTCGGGCCAGGGGCTGGTCTACGACGGGGTTCCGGACCTGCTCAGTTACGAGGCGGCCGAGGCGCTCGCCCGGCAGCTGGCCCCGCTGCACATGGCATCGGGCGGGGACGACGACGAACCCCTGCTGGCCAACCTGGAGTTCACCGATCTGCTGAACCTGGGGGACGCCGCCTCGATCGAGGTCAGCAGGACCTGGCGGCCGCGGTCGCAGGCGGAGCGGCTGCGGGTGCCGATCGGTGTGGGCGAGGACGGTTCGCCCGTGATGCTGGACCTCAAGGAGGCGGCGCAGGAGGGCATGGGCCCGCACGGTCTCTGCGTGGGCGCCACCGGTTCCGGTAAGTCCGAGCTGCTGCGCACCCTGGTGCTCGGTCTGGCCGTCACCCACACCTCGGAGACGCTGAACTTCGTCCTGGCCGACTTCAAGGGCGGTGCGACCTTCGCCGGTATGGCGCAGATGCCGCACGTCGCGGCTGTGATCACCAACCTCGCGGACGACCTGACGCTGGTCGACCGCATGGGTGACTCCATCCGCGGAGAGCTCAACCGCCGGCAGGAGATGCTGCGCGACGCGGGCAATTACGCCAACATCCACGACTACGAGAAGGCGCGGGCGGCCGGTGCGCCGCTGCAGCCGATTCCCTCGCTCGTGCTGGTCATCGACGAGTTCAGCGAACTCCTCACCGCGAAGCCCGACTTCATCGAGATGTTCGTCCAGATCGGGCGTATCGGCCGTTCGCTGGGCGTGCATCTGCTGCTGGCGTCGCAGCGGCTGGAGGAGGGGCGGCTGCGCGGTCTGGAGACGTATCTGTCGTACCGGGTGGGTCTGCGGACGTTCTCGGCTGCGGAGTCGCGGGCCGCGATCGGGGTGCCGGACGCGTACCACCTGCCGAACGTTCCCGGTTCCGGGCTGCTCAAGTTCGGTACGGAGGAGATGGTCCGGTTCAAGGCCGCGTACGTCTCCGGGGTGTACCGCTCCGGCGGGCACCGGGCGGCGGCGCCGGGTGCTCCGCTGCCGGTGGACCGCAGGCCGGTTCCGTTCACGGCCGCGCCGGTTCCGGTGCAGTACGTCCAGTCGGCGACGCCGGCCGGTGGCGTACCGGAGCAGCGGTCGGCGGAGGACGACGCGCTGGCGGACACGGTGCTCGATGTGATCGTGCGCCGGCTGGAGGGCCGCGGGGCCTCCGCCCACCAGGTGTGGCTGCCGCCGCTGGACAATCCGCCGTCGATGGACGAACTGCTGCCGGGGCTCTCCCCGGTGCAGGGACGGGGCCTGACGCAGCCCGGTTTCGAGGGGGCGGGCCGGCTGGTCGCGCCGATCGGCGTCATCGACAAGCCGTTCGAGCAGCGGCGCGACACCCTCTATCGGGACTTCTCCGGCGCGGCCGGCCATATGCAGATCACCGGCGGTCCGCAGTCGGGGAAGTCGACGCTGCTGCGGACGATCATCGCCGGTTTCGCGCTCACGCACACACCGGCGGAGGTCCAGTTCTACGGGCTCGACTTCGGTGGTGGCGGCATGTCCTCGATCGCCGGTCTGCCGCATGTCGGTGGGGTGGCGTCCCGCCTCGACCCGGAGCGGGTCCGCCGTACGGTCGCCGAGGTGTACGGCATCATGGCGCGGCGCGAGGAGTACTTCCGCAGCGCCGGGATCGACTCCATCGCCACGTTCCGCCGGCTGCGGGCGCGCGGTGACATCTCGGTGACGGACCAGCCGTGGGGGGACGTCTTCCTGGTCATCGACGGGTGGGGCAACTTCCGCACGGACTACGAAGGTCTTGAGGACGCCGTCACGGACATCGCCGCCCGCGGACTGGGTTACGGCATCCACCTGATCGTCACGGCGTCGCGTTCCATGGAGGTGCGGGCCAGCCTGAAGGACCAGCTCATGAACCGCCTGGAGCTGCGGCTCGGCGACCCCATGGACTCCGAGCTGGACCGCAAGGTGGCCGCCAACGTGCCCGCCGGGGTGCCGGGTCGCGGCCAGACGCCGGAGAAGCTGCACTTCATGGCGGCGGTGCCGCGGATCGACGGCATCAACTCCGACAGCGACCTCTCCGAGGCCACCGCCGCGATGAACCAGGAGGTCACCCGCCACTGGACGGCGCCGCCCGCTCCTGCGGTACGTCTGCTGCCGCGCGAGCTTCCGGCGAGCGAACTCCCGGCCGGTTACGCGGTTCCGGAGCGCGGTATCGCCTTCGGTATCGACGAGAACAACCTGGAGCCGGTGTACCTGAACTTCGAGCAGGACCCGTTCTTCCTGGCGTTCGGCGAGAGCGAGTCCGGGAAGTCCAACCTGCTGCGGTTGATCATCAAGCAGCTGACCGAGCGGTACGACGGTGATTCCTGCAAGCTCTTCGTCATCGACAACCGGCGTTCGCTGCTGGACGTGACTCCGCGCTCGCACCTGGCGGAGTACATCCCGATGTCCAACAACATGGAACATCACATGACGGCGCTGTACGACCTGATGAAGCGCCGCACGCCGTCCGCCGACGTCACGGCGCAGGAGCTGCGCGACCAGAGCTGGTGGCAGGGCCCCACGGTGTACGTCGTCATCGACGACTTCGACCTGGTGGCCACGTCGAGCGGCAACCCGCTGGCGCCGATCACGGAGATGCTGCCGTTCGCCCGTGACGTGGGTGTCCGCTTCATCATCGCCCGCAGTTCGGCGGGGGCCAGCCGCGCCCTGTACGAACCCTTCCTCCAGCGCATGATCGAGCTGGGCGCCCAGGGTCTGATGCTGTCGGGCGACCCGGGCGAGGGCGACATCATGGGCAACGTACGGCCGCGGCCGATGCCGCCGGGCCGAGGCATCTTCGTGACGCGTCGGCGGGGGAACCCGCTGGTGCAGGCGGGGTTGATGGGCGGGGAGCGGTAGGCGAACCGGTCCGGATCGTCAAACGAGGAAGGTGCGGAGCCGTTGGGGCTCCGCACCTTCCTCGTTTCGTGAGCGACAGCTCACGTCGCGTCCTGCAACAGCTCAGGGTGGACATCTCCCGCGCATGCCCACCCTGATGTGCTGCTGTGCTGTGCGAACCCGGTCAGAAGTTCGCCGCCGCGCGCTTGTCACCGGCGCGGTAGGTGGGCGAGGCCTCCAGGACCTTCTTGGCGATGTCGTCAAGGTTGGCGCGGATCGCGTTGGCATCCGCCTTCCACCTGTTCTGCGCGGTGGTGTAGGCCTGCTTGGCCTCACCCTCCCACAGCTCCGAAACGTTCGCGATCATGGTCCTGATCTCGTCGAGGTCCCTCGCGAGTTGCGCGGCCTGCTTCTTGATCTCGCCGGCCGCGAGATCCAGGCTCGCGTACGTGACGACCGTCGTACCGTCGTTCTTTCCCATGTGATCCTCCGCTGAGTTCTGGTTACGGGATAAGGCTCAGTAGCCGTTCAGGCTGCTCTTCGCACCGCTGGTGGGCCCCTGAACGTCCACACTGGTGAGAGCCGCGCGGATCTCGTCCTCGTTGTCGCCCGAGATGGTGCGGGCAGCCTTGATGGACTCCTGGAAGCCGGCGAGCTGCTTGGCCAGATCGACCATGCGGTTGTTGATCTCGGTCTGCTTCAGGTTGAAGTGGTTGGCGCCGATGCCCTGCCACTTGCCCTCGAGGTTGTCGATCGTCGCGTGGAGCTGCTTGACCTGCCCCTTGACCGCTTCGAACTTGATGGTGAGGTCACCCTCCAGCTTCAGGAGGGCGGCATCTGAGACCTTCTGGTCTGCCATGGTTCTCTTTCCCTTTCGGTTGGTTCTGCAAGGCCGGCGTGAGGCGCCGGCCGGTGCATGCGGAACGTGTGGTCAAGCGGCCTTGCGCCTGCGGACCACGGCGTAAGCGACCCCTCCGAGCACGGCCACGGCTGCGGCCACTCCGAGGATGAGGCCCAGCTGGTTTCCGTCGTCGGAGGAGTTGGACTCCTTCACCGCCACGGCCTTGTCGCCTTCTGCGCCGTTCTTGGCGGGCTGCGGGGAGGCCGAGGTGGAGGCCGAAGGCTCGGACGACTTGGCGGCGCCGGTCGTCTTCTCCTTGGTGAGCGGGCTGATGTCCGGGGGGCCGGGGTCGCCCTTGCCCTTGAGGACGTTCATCGAGGGGCGGATGAGGCCGTGGCCGAGGTACTTGCTGCGCACGCCGTCTTCCCAGTCGCGCCCGGCTGTGTCGAGAAGTACGTTCAGGACCTGGTTGGCCGTCCAGTCGGGGTGGAGGGACCAGACGAGGGCTGCGGAGGCGGAGGCGATGGCGGTGGCGGCGCTGGTGCCGCCGTCGCCGTCGCAGTAGCTCTTGAAGGAACTGTCGCACCAGCCGGGAACGTCACTTCCGGGAGACGCGAGATCAACCGTGCCCGCGTGCTGCGAATAGTACGAGACCTTCCCAGCGCGGTCTGCTGAGGCAACACCTACTACCTCAGGGTATGCGGCTGGATACCCCCTCTTATTTTGCTTATGTCCTTCGTTGCCTACAGCCGCGAAGAGCAGCTTCCCTTTGCTTTCGGCATACTTGATCGCTTCATGCTGCTGAGGCGAGGTGTAAAAACTACCGAAGGACATGTTAATGATTCGAGCATCACTGTCGGCCGCAGCGCGGATGGCATTCGCAGTGTCCTGGATCGTGATGGAAGGCTTCTCCTTCTCAAATTCACCCAGGGCAATGCGCATGGGGAGGATCTTGGCTCCTGGGGCGAGTCCCTTCAGACCGCCTCCCTTGCCTGTTCCGGCGATCATCTCCGCCACCGTCGTACCGTGACCGCTGTAGTCGTCGGTTTCGTCTCCCGGCGCCTCGGTTGCGTCGACCCCCTTGAGAACCTGTCCCTGCAGTGACGGCGTGGACGAATTCACGCCCGAGTCGATGACAGCAATCTTGATGCCTTCGCCGGTCGTGACCTTCCACATGTCCTCGGTCTGCATCGCGCTGAGGTACCACTGCTTCGACTGTGTGTCGGCTGCGGCAGGCTGCGCCACGCCAACGAATAGCACACTCCACGAAGCGGCCACAGCCAGCGTGCCGAGCACCCGCACGCGCCTCCGAGCTCGGCTCATTCCTGCTGTCATCCCGACTTCCGAACCTTCCCTGGGACTGCTACTCGACCACCGGCGGCACGGCCCCGCGCCGTCCGGCATTCCACGTCTCTTCGTCTTCTGTCAGGTAGTCGGGACGGGTCGACCCATGGGCCTCGTCCTCCCGGCCGTTGTTCCGGCGACCTGCGGGCCCCCGTACGAGGCCCGCGCCACCGGCGGTGAAGCCCTTGGTGTTCGAGCCGGTACCCGCAGCCTTGCGGGGTGCTCCGACGACTCCGTTGGCGCCGGAAGCGGGAGTGGCTCGGCCTCCGGAACGAGAGGGAGCAGCAGCTGCTCCACGTCCCCCGATCACTCCGCGCTGACCGGTACCTCCGGCAGCGGCTCGGCCCTGAGCCGGCGTCTGCTGGGGGGTTCCACCGACAATGCCGTTCCTGCCTCCGGCACGGGGACCGGCACCGGTGGACGTACCACCGGGGCCAACGGGGGGCCGACCACCCGTCACACCGGATCGACCGGCAGTCGGCACCTGTGACTGCGGTCCGGCCGGCGGACGACCGTTGAACGTTCCTCCGCCCCCCATCGGGCCGGGACGACCGATCGAGGGACCCCCTTGCCCCTTGGCGACGGGACCCATGCCGGTGGACTGAGCCTTGCCCAGTCCCTGGCCGGCCTGACTGACCGTTCGCCCCATGCCTGTCGGCCCCGTCGAACGCTTTGTACCGCCCTGCACAGGGTTGGTGAGGGTAGGCGGCATGAGCGTCGGCGGAGTTCCGGGCGGCCCCGTCGTGGGCGTCGGTGACGGTTGCGGTGGCGTGGCAGTAATCGGCGCCGTGGCTTGCGGAGGCGCAACGGTGTTGATCTCTGTGCCAACAGCCCTGTCCGGCAGAGGTGCCGAGCCGAGAACCTCGGCCGGTGACCGGTTCGTTGCGGCTGCCGCACCAGAGGACCCTGAGCTCAAACGTCCCGTAGCATCGAGCACTGGGCTGTTGCCAAAACTCTCGGAGCGCTCGCCGGACGTACCAGAAGCCGGAGGGCGCCAGCCCTCACCCGGCGGCGGCATATCAATATCCAGAGGCTTATCGAACCGCGGCGGCTCCTGCCCCTCCAGCCGCTCCCCCGAGACCGAGTAGTACGAGGCCAAACGGTTGATCTGGTTGATGGCCTCCTGGCGGTCTTTCTCCACCTTGAGGGCCGCCTGGTACTCCGGGTTGTCCGCGACCCGGCCCGGCAGTTCGATGTCGTCCGGGCTCTTGCGGACCTGGCGGGTGTCGCGGGGCGGCATGGCGCTGCGTACGGAGGCCAGGCCGGTGCCGGCGACCGTGATCTGCGTGCCGGCCACGTCCGCGAAGTCGCCCAGCTTCCGGGCGTGGGCGACCAGGCCCTTGCCGAAGGCGCGGAAGGCCGTGCCGGACTCGCCGTGCCAGTCGACCCCCTTCATGTTGTCTTCCAGCTCCTGGGCCGCTTTCTTGATGGCGTCCCTGGCGTCCCAGAGTGACTTGCCCGCGTTCTCCAGGTCTTCCGGCTTGGTGTTCTCCACCAGGTCGATCATGGAGTTGAGCTGGAATCCCTCGAAGGAGGTACGGCCGACGGGCCCTCCGACGAAGGGCATCCGACCGATGGCCTCGGAGATGTCCGTCTGCGCCATCTGAATCTTGACCTGCGCCTGATCCTGCACCCGCTGCTCGGCAGGCGTCAGGTTCTCCTGCTTGTCGTCGCTCATTCCGCCCCCCACCCGGATTCGACCTGCTTGTCGTCGCTGGTCTTTTCAGGACCCTTTTCAGCCTTGGCGTGCTTCTCGTTCTCTTCGTACAAACGAGCCTGGATCTCGTGAAAGCGCCGCCTGACATCGTCCTCGACATTGTCGAAACCCACCGCCGCCGCGTGCACCCCCAAGCTCAGGTACTCGATCTGATCGCCCAGGGACTTGGAGAGCGAGACGAGGGAGGTGTGGACCCGGTTGTACTGGGTGTACAGGCCGTCCGCCTCGGCGAAGCAGGCGTTCTGGCCGCTCAGCGACGCTCGCGTGATCTTCTGGTCGGCCACCTTCGTCTTGCTGGCCGCCGAGCCCTCGAAGTCCGCCAGCAGGGCGTCGACGCTCTTCTTGAACTTCTCCAGCGCGCCGACCCCGCGCTTGAGGTCACCCGTACCTTCGGACACCGTTATGTCCTCCCCGTTGTTCTGCATCCCCGTTTGCTCGGCTCGTTCCGCGTTGCTATCGCACTGACACGGTCCGATCCGATCTCATCGTGACAACTCTAGTCACTGGCTACGACAGCGCCAATCGACTTGGTGGCCACGTGACTTGTCTCATGGCCGGGCTCTTGACGAACCTTCACCGTTTCTCCGCTCCCCCTCACCCGGCCGCCTGTTCCCTGCGTCGTCGGCTGTCCCGTACGGCCACTGCCGTGCCCGCGATGGCCGCCACCAGGACGCCGCCGCCGACCATCACGTACGTCGCCAGGCGGGCGTTCCGCTCGTCGGCCGTTTCGCCCAGGTGAAGTTCGGCGGGGGTCGGGGCTTTGCCCTTGCTCATGCCCTCGCTCGCGATCGGGCGGTCGATCGGCTTGTCGTCCTCGGTGAGGGCGCGTACCGGGTCGACGACGCCCCAGCCGACGGCGCTGTCGTGGCCGGCGATGGAGCGTTCCGCCGTCTGCTGGATCTGCGCGACGATCTGCGCCTGCGTCCAGTCGGGGTGCTTGGCCTTGATCAGGGCGGCGACCCCGGCCACGTACGGGGCGGAGAAGCTGGTTCCGTTGTCGGAGCAGTGTCCGCCGCCGGGGACCGTGGAGATCATGTCCACCCCGGGGGCGGCGATGCCGACGAAGTCTCCGGACTGGGAGAAGGGCGCTCGTTCGTTGTTGCGGTCGGAGGAGGCGACGGCCAGGACGCCCTCGAAGGAGGCCGGGTAGGTCTCCTTGACGTTTCCGCCGAGTCCGTCGTTGCCCGCCGAGGCGACGACCACGACGTTCCGGGCGAGGGCAGCGTCGACGGCTTGTTTCAGGGCGGCGGACGGCTTCACGGCGTCGGCGGTGTCCTGGGAGATGTTGATGATGTCGGCCTTCGCCTCGGTGGCGGCGTAGGTGATCGCCCTGGCGAGGGTCGCCGTGTTGCCGTGGCCCTCGGCGTCGTTCTGCTGGATCGGGATGATCGTCGCGTCCGGGGCGAGGCCGCTGAAGCCGGTGCCCTTGGCCTCGCGGGCGGCGATGATGCCGGCGACCTTGGTGCCGTGGCCCACGGTGTCCGTGGTGCCGTTCTCCTTGCCGCGCTCGATCTTCATGCCGTCGTCGGTCTTGAGGCCCTTCGGCAGGTAGTTGCGCCCCGCCTTGACGTCGACCGCCGGCCTGAGCTGGTCGTTCCTGATGTCGACGCCGGTGTCGATGACGGCGACGCGTACGCCCTTTCCGGTGGACTGCTTCCAGAGCTCGTCCAGCAGGACGCGCTGCAACGCCCAGGGACGCCCCGGGTACTTCTTGGACGGGAACGTGCACTGGGTCGAGTCCTCGGCCGCCGCGGGGGCCACCGGCAGGGTGACCAGGAGGACGGCCGTTGCCGCCGCGGCCGTCAGGAGGCGGCGGGTCGTGCGGCCGACGGCACAGGTGTCTGCCATCGTCACGATCCCTGCGGCTGGCGGGCCGCACCGGTGGAGAGCCGGGGGCCGGTCGGCAGAAGTGAGGACCAGGTCGCGGGTACGGGGTTGGGGTCGACGTCCTTGTAGCCCAGCCGGTTCTGCGCCTGCTGCTCCTCCAGCCGCTGACTCTCCCGCTCCTTCTTGCTGCCGGATTCGCCGATGCCGGAGTCGTCCTGGCCGCTGTCGCTGTTGGACTGCATCGCGTAGCGCAGGCCGGTGTCGGTGACCAGGAAGAGGAAGCCCGCGCTGGTGGTGGATCCCTTGAACTGGCGGAAGAACTCACCCGATCCGGGCGTGACGTAGGCGCTGCTGGAGCCGGTGGGGAGCGTCGCGGGGAAGCTCGTACCCACCCAGGTGCTCAGGGTGGTGTCGCCGCTGTCGGCGTCCACGCCCCGCAGAACGTTGCACACGGTGTTCCGGCTGCCCTTCTTGACGTCAGGGGAGTTGACGGGCTCGGGCCTGTCGACCGGCCAGTTCCGTTCCTGGCCGAACGGGGCCCCCGGTTCGAGTTCGGCGGCGCTCACCGGCTTCGCTGTGCCCGCCTGCTTGAGGGGCACCAGCTGCCGGCTGCTGAGCAGGAGCTTGGCGGTGAAGTCCGAGACGGGGGCGACCCTGCCCGGCAGGACGACGTAGCTCTGGGTCTTGGTTCCCGCCGTCGCGGTCAGGACCATGCCGACGCGGTTCGTCTGCGCGTCCAGGGTGCCGGGGGCGCCGGCGGGGGCGCCGGGGGTGCCGTCCACGGTCGGGAAGGTGATGGGGTCGCCGGTGTGCAGCGTGGCCAGCCAGGCGGCGGAGACCCGCTGGGGCTTGGAGTTCTGGTCGACCAGGGTGCGCAGGAGCAGTTCGTCCTTCTGGACGGGGTACGCCTTGCCGGAGGCGTCGACGATGTAGCGGGTCCGGTCCGGGCCCTCGACGTACATCAGCTCGCCACCCCGCAGGGCGTTCTTCCCCTCGGTCTTCTTCTCCTCGCGCTCGGCGAAGATGAAGGTCGCCTTCTGGATCGCCCGGCCGCCCTCCCCGGGGCGTTCGCAGACCGCCCAGCGCTTTGCCGCGCCCGCTTCCTTGGCATCGGGCAGCCGGTCGGGCGCGTACGGGATACCGAGGGTGGCGCCGTGCGGGATCTTGCCGTTGTCCAGGACGGACTCATTGACGTTGACGACGGTTCCCTTGTCCGGGGCGAGCAGGAGCTTGGCGGAGGCCATGTTCAGAACGGGGTGCAGCTGCTTCTTGCCGTCGGTCGTCAACACCACGTACCGGGTGGTGGACTTGCTCGCGATGATGACGTGTTCCTTGGGGGTGTCCCATTTCTGGGGAGCCACCGGCTTGAACATGCCCCAGGCGCCGAACACGGCGAGAACCACGATGGCGATGATGGCCCCGGGCAGCACCGCGCGCAGCGGCCGGGGGGCGCCTTCCTCGGAACCGGTGGGGTTGGGCTGCAGGAACTGTGCGATCAACCTCCGCTTCGCAAAGGTATAGGCGTTGAGCTCGTCCCGCCGTGATGCCATGTGTCCGCTGACCCTTCGTCCCCGGTGATCGAAAGCGATCGGAGCAGGGTCCCACACGCACCGTCGGCCCCCGCTGCCGTACCGCGCCCCTACTATGCCTGCTGGGGTCCCGCTCCCCGTGCTCAGGTAGGGTGACGACCCGATCAACACCCGTGCAAAAAGCGGTGAATACGGACACGAGGGGGCAACGCGGCGATGGGTGCAGCTACGCGCGAGCGTACCGGGCGGGCCGGCCGTCGGGCCGCCGGGACTTCCCGGAGGCAACGCAGCAACCAGCCGCCCGCACCGGCCTCCGATCCGTCCTCGCGCCCCGCCTCCCCCGGGCCGGCCGCACCGGCCGCGACGACCCTGCGTTCGATCTCGC
Source organism: Streptomyces sp. S063 (assembly GCF_002832675.1). Classification (NCBI taxonomy): domain Bacteria; kingdom Bacillati; phylum Actinomycetota; class Actinomycetes; order Kitasatosporales; family Streptomycetaceae; genus Streptomyces; species Streptomyces sp. S063. Next base: position 5,820,770 of record NZ_CP021707.1, on the reverse strand, counting down.
GGACCGACCGGGTGCGCCCGGTGCTGCGTCAGCTCGTGATCGTCGAGCTGGGTCTCGTGATCGCCGCCGTGGGCGCGGCGCTGGGCGGCGCGTGGCTGATCCCCTCTCTCGTGCTGCTCTGTCTGCTGGTCGCGCTCGCGGTGGTACGCCGCCGGGGCCGTGCGCTCCAGGACTGGGTGTCGAGCGCTCTGGGGCTGCGGGCCCGGCGCCGGGCCGCCGCCGGCGCGCCGTCCGCGGACGCGGAGCCGATGCTGGCCCCGGTCGCCGAGAACGTGCCCGGCTTCGCCCCGCACGTCCATGTCGACCGGAACCACCGGACCGTGGGGATGCTCGGCGACGGTACGTTCCTGACCGCCGTGGTACGGGTGCAGGCGAGCGGCGAGTCCCTGCGGCCCGCGTTCGGCGCCCGGTCGCTCCCGTTGTCGCTGCTGGGCGACGCCCTCACGGTCGACGACATCGAGGTGGAGTCTGCGCAGTTGGTGCAGCAGGTGCGGTGCGCACCTGCCCCTCATCTGCCGCAGCAGTCGGTGGCCCGGCTCTCGTACGCGCCGTTGCAGGACCAGACCGGTGCGCCCGCCCTGCGGATGACCTGGGTGGCGGTGAAGCTGGATCCGGAGCTGTGCCGTGAGGCCATCGAGGCGCGCGGCGGCGGTATCGAGGGCGCGCAGCGCTGCCTGGTGCGGGTCGCCGACCATGTCGCGAGCCGGATCACGGGCGCCGGCTTCCAGGCCGCGGTGCTGGACCAGGACGAGCTGAACTCCGCGGTGGCCACCTCCGCGTGTGCCAATCCCATCCTGTCGGGGCGTGCGGGCCGCCCGGATGCCGCACCGCAGCGGCGCACGATGGAGACGTCGCGGGTGTGGCGGTGCGACGACCGCTGGCACACGACGTACGCGGTGGACCGCTGGCCCGAGCTGGGGCGGGGCGCGACGCCGCTGCCGCAACTGGTCGCGCTGCTGACGTCGGTTCCCGCGTACGCGACGACGTTCAGCCTGACGGTGCGCCGAGGCGCACGCCAGGGCTCGACGAGTGTGGTCGGCCATGTGCGGGTCACCGGCGGTTCGGACACCGAACTCATCGGAGTGAGAAGGACGTTGGAGCAGGCCGCCCGGCACGCCAAGGTGGGTCTCGTACGGCTGGACCGCGAGCAGTTGCCGGGTGTCCTGGCCACGCTCCCGCTGGGAGGCGCACAGTGAGCAACCGGACCGAACCCCGGCGCGGGCTGCGCGGCCCCCGTCACGCGGGGCACACCGTGCCCGCGGACCATCTGGGCGCGTTGTCGCTGCCGGTCGGCGACGACGGCGTGATCATCGGGAACGACGCGAACAACAAGCCGCAGCTGATCGGGTTCCACCGCCCGGTGCCGTACGACGTCACGCTGATCGGCGGCCTGTGGACGGCGCAGGTCCTGGCGCTGCGGGCGGCGGGCACCGGCGCCCGCGTGGCGGTCGAGACCGGTCGCGTCCAGGCCTGGACCACGCTCGCCCAGGCGGCCGGCGCCGGGCTGGAGTGCGTGTCCCTGTACGACGTGGGCCGCGTTCCGCCGACGGGTGCGACCGTGGGCAGCCCCGTGGTCGTCGTACGGGACTGCGGCATGCGGCCGCCGCGGGGCCGGGTGGTGTCCTCGCCGTGGCAGTCCGTGCTGACGCTGCTCCCCTATCTGAGCCCCGTCGCACCGCGGTTGATGCGGTCCTCGGCGCTGGTGGGCGTCCAGCGGGTCTCCCCCGGCGAGGCCGAGCAGATCGGCCGGATCCTGGGGCTCGCGCGCGCCGAGTACGAGGCGCTGCCCACGCTGGCGGACGGGGTCACCCTGTGGGTCGCGGGGCGGGAACACCATTGGGTGATGACGAACCCGACCGACGCCGAGACCGGTCTGCTGGGCACAGCTCGCCGGATGGACTGATTCCCGCCGCCGTTCTCCTGTCCCGTTCGGCCCACGGACGCCCCTGTCACCGGGGAACATGGATCACGCACCGAATCCGCTCGATCGAAGGGACGCCAGTCATGGGCACCCAGCAGGAAAAGGACGAGCTCTACGCTCTCGACATCTCCGACGTGACCTGGCTCAGCGCCCCGGGCACCGAGGAGGCCGAGGAGCGCGTCGAGATCGCGCATCTGCCGGGCGGCGGTGTCGCCATGCGCTCCTCGCTGGACCCGGACACCGTCCTGCGGTACACGGAGGCGGAGTGGACGGCGTTCGTCCTGGGCGCTCGCGACGGTGAGTTCGACCTCACGTAGGTCCGGCGTCGGGCGGTTTCCTCGACTCGGGGGCGCGGGGCGCGGTGGTGGACGGCCGCCGAAGTGGCCTTTCCCCCTTCACCCCTGTACGCGTATGGCCGGGTATGCCCGTCTCGCGACCGCCCTTCCCTCACACCTGGTTCACCGGGCCGTGACACGGGGCCCGCGGGGCGGGTTTTGCCGTGCCCTACGCCCTGCCTGAGTTCACCGGATGGCGATTAGGGTGGGTGGGGCGCGGCAGAAGAAACCTGCGAGCAGGTGATGCGCGTCGCAAGGGGGAGAGCCGGGCGGACCGGCACATCGGGAACGGTCGCCCCCACCCACCACGGCACAAGGGTGCTCGACCACACCAGGAGGCAAAGTGAACGGCGATCGGGACGAGATCCGCGGCGGATGGGACCTGCCCGTCGACGAGTCGTCCGACGCGGATCCCGCCGAGATGACGGGTGAGTTCACCATCGACTACACCCCTCCCGCCTGGTACACGCAGAACGCGGCGGGGGACTCGTCGGGAGGAGCGGGCTCGCATCTGGCTCCCCCTCCGCCGCCGGTCGGGGCGCCCGTGTCCTCGCCCGGCCTGTCGGCGGCGCCCGGTGGCTTCGAGCCCGACTGGGCGCCCGCACCGCCGGCGCCCGCCACTCCTTCGGCGCCCGCCGAGCCGGTCGCCTCCTCGGCCGAGGAGGCCCTGGCCGCGCCCGCCGCTCCGGAGACACCGCAGACGCCGGCTCCGGCCGCCCCGACTCCTGTCGCTCCGGCCGCTCCGGCCGCCGAGAGCGCGGATGCCGGTCCGTTCGGCGGTGGCGATGTGGAGAGCGGCGCGACGATGCGGTTCTCGCCCGCCGCGCTCAAGAGGGAAATCGCTGAGCGCGAGGCCGAGGCCGACGCGGCGTCCGCTGCCGGGGCGCAGAGCGACAGGACGGATGAGAAGACTGAGGAGGGCGACGCCCCGGCCTCGTCCGGTACGGGTTCCGAGGACGCTTCCGTGTCCGGTGCGTCCTCGTCCGGTACGTCCTCCGAGCCCTCGGCCTCTCCCGCCTCGCTCACGGACGCCGACTCCCGTACGGACGTGAGTTCCGCAGACACCGAGGACGGCGGTGACGGGGCCGGGACCGGCACGCACGGGGCTCCGGGCGGCGATGACGCGCCCGTCCCCCCCGACGCCGCCGTTACGGACGCGGGTACGCAGGACGTCGTGCCTCAGGACGCGCCGCCCCAGGACGCGCCGCCGCCCGCCGCCGACGCCCCGCAGGCCGCCGCCGCACCGGTGCCGTGGTCACCGCCCGCGCAGGGCGGCGCACTGCCGCCCCTGCCGCCCGCCTTCCAGCCGGCCGCCCCGGCTCCCTCCGCACCGCAGCCCGCGGCGCAGTGGCCCGGTGCCGCCCCGGCGGACCAGGCGCCCGGCGGCTACGGCTTCCCCCAGGCGGGCCCGGCGGGCCGGCCTGGCCAGCCGCCGCAGGCACCCCAAGCACCCCAGGCACCCCAGCCGGCGTACCAGCCGCAGCCGTTCCCCGGTCAGCCCGGGCACCCGGGGGCCGGCCCGAACGCACCGCTGCCGCCGCAGGCGCACCCCCAGGCCCCCCAGGGCGCGGGCGGTTACGGCTTCCCGCCGCAGGGCGGCTACGGCTTCCCGCAGCCGGGTCAGCCAGGGCAGCAGCCGGGCCAGCAGCCCCCCGCGCCCTTCCCCGCCCAGGGCACCCCGAACCTCCCCGCACCCGTCGCCCCGCAGCAGCCGGAGGCGTACGGCCAACAGCCCCAGGCCCAGCCCTCCGCTCAAGGCCAGCCCCCGGCACAGGCCCAGCCCCAGCCGCCGCAGCAGCCCGTCGACCCGCGTGCGGGCGGCGCCTGGCCCACCCCGGTCGCGCACGACCAGCGCGAGCGGTCGGTTCCGGGCGCTCCGCTCGGGTACACCGCGGCCGTCGAGCTCTCCTCCGACCGGCTGGTGCGGGGCAAGCAGAAGGCCAAGAGCAGCCGTAACCCCTCCGCCGCCTCCCGGTTCAAGCTCGGCGGCAAGAAGGAGGAGGCCGAGCGGCAGCGCAAGCTGGACCTGATCCGTACGCCGGTGCTGTCCTGCTACCGCATCGCCGTCATCAGCCTCAAGGGCGGCGTGGGCAAGACCACCACGACCACCGCCCTCGGTTCGACGCTGGCCACCGAGCGGCAGGACAAGATCCTCGCCATCGACGCCAACCCGGACGCCGGTACGCTGGGCCGCCGCGTGCGCCGCGAGACCGGGGCGACCATCCGGGACCTGGTCCAGGCGATCCCGTACCTCAACTCCTACATGGACATCCGCCGGTTCACCTCGCAGGCGCCCTCCGGTCTGGAGATCATCGCCAACGACGTGGACCCGGCCGTCTCGACGACGTTCAACGACGAGGACTACCGGCGCGCGATCGAGGTGCTCGGGAAGCAGTACCCGATCATCCTCACCGACTCGGGCACCGGGCTGCTCTACAGCGCGATGCGCGGCGTCCTTGACCTCGCCGACCAGCTGATCATCATCTCGACCCCCTCGGTCGACGGCGCCTCCAGTGCCTCCACGACCCTGGACTGGCTCTCGGCGCACGGGTACGCGGACCTGGTGCAGCGTTCGCTCACCGTCATCTCCGGTGTCCGCGAGACCGGCAAGATGATCAAGGTGGACGACATCGTGCAGCACTTCGAGACGCGCTGCCGCGGCGTCGTCGTCGTACCGTTCGACGAGCACCTGGCGGCGGGCGCCGAGGTCGACCTCGACATGATGCGGCCCAAGACCCGTGAGGCGTACTTCCATCTCTCGGCGCTGGTGGCCGAGGACTTCGCGCGCGCCCAGCAGCAGCAGGGGCTGTGGACGGCGGACGGCCAGAACCCGCCGCCGCAGTACGCCCCGCCCCTGCCCGGCCAGCAGGGCTACCCGGGCCAGGGCCGGCCGATGCCGGGTCAGCCGGGCGGTCCCGGCCAACCCGCAGCAGCACAGCCGATGCCGGGTCAGCACATCCCCGGCCAGCAGCCGTACGCTCCCCAGCAGCCCGGCCCCGGCCAGCCCTACGCCCCACAGCCCCAGCAGCCCGGGCAGCCCCAGCAGGGCCACCAGCCGCAGCACCCCGGCCAGCCCGGGCAGCAGCCCTACAGCGGTCAGCCCTACGGCGGGCAGCCGCCGTACGGGGGATATCAGGCGGCCGGGCAGCCGGGCGCACCCCAGGCCCCTTACCCGCCGCAGGCTGCGCCGGGCGGACCGCAAAACGGGTGGCAGCAGTCGCCTCCCCCGCAGGCCGGGCCCGGTACGCCCGGCGCCGGTGTGCCGCAGCAGGGGCAGTCGGAGCAGCAGGGTGGAGCGGCCAACCCGGCAGGTCAACCCGATCCGCAGGGTCCCGTCCCGCCGGCCGGCTGGCAGCAGACGCCTCCGCAGCAGCCGCCGTCGGCACCTCGGCAGTAGGCCGGCGACAGGGTCGCCGGAACGGCCAAAGTGGTTGAGACCAATGAGGGCTCGCATCGCTCACGCGGTGCGAGCCCTTCCGCATTCCCGCAGCCCACACGCGGTTTGACACACCGTTGACGAGCCTCGACCACCGCTGATAGACCTTCGCTTCACCACCTGACGAACCTGAGATCCACCCACCTTGTTCAGCGAGTGATGACGTGAGGTCACCGTCCATGGTCACAAGAGTTCCCCACCACTCCGTCCGGCCACGCCGACGCCTACGCCTCCTGCTGGCCTCCGGAGCGGCCGCCCTGGCGCTCGCCGCCGGGTCGGTCGTCCCGGGCAACCCGCTCGCGCCCACGCCCTCCGAGGCCCACGCCGACGACGGGAAGACGACGCTCACGGTCGCCGTCGCGCAGAGCGTCGACTCCCTCAGCCCGTTCCTGGCCCAGCGGCTCCTCAGCACGAGCATCCACCGGCTGATGTACGACTACCTCACCAACTACGACCCCAAGGACAACAAGGCGATCCCGGGTCTGGCCACCGCCTGGGAACCCTCCGAGGACAAGCTGACGTGGACGTACACGATCCGCTCGGACTCGAAGTGGTCCGACGGGCAGCAGGCCACCGCCGAGGACGCGGCCTGGACGTTCAACAAGATGATGACCGACGAGGGCGCGGCCACCTCCAACGGCAGCTTCGTCGGCAACTTCGAGAAGGTGACCGCGCCAAGCAAGGACAAGCTGGTCATCACGCTCAAGGAGCCGCAGGCCACGATGGCCGCGCTCGACGTCCCGATCGTCCCCAAGCATGTGTGGGAGAAGGTCGGCGACTTCTCGAAGTTCAACAACGACAAGGACTTCCCCGTCGTGGGGAACGGTCCGTTCATCCTGACGGACTACAAGGTCGACAGCTATGTGAAGCTGAAGGCGAACAAGGACTTCTGGCGCGGGTCGCCCAAGTTCGACGAGCTGGTCTTCCGCTACTACAAGGACCAGGACGCGGCCGTGGCCGCCCTGCGCAAGGGTGAGGTCTCCTTCGTCGCGGGAAGCCCGAGCCTGACGCCCGCGCAGTCCGCCTCGCTGAAGAACGCCCCGGACATCAAGGTGAACGACGCCCCGGGCCGCCGCTTCTTCGCGCTCGCCGTCAACCCCGGGGCGCGGACGAAGGACGGGCAGAAGTTCGGCGACGGGCACCCGGCGCTGCTGGACCAGAAGGTGCGGCACGCGCTGTTCATGGCGGTCGACCGCAAGACCATCATCGACAAGGTCTTCCAGGGCCACGCCGTCGAGGGCGAGGGTTACATCCCGCCGCGCTTCGGCGACTACTTCTGGAAGCCGGCGGACGGGCAGAAGCTCGCCTACGACCCGGCGAAGGCGGCCTCCCTCCTCGACGAGGCCGGGTACAAGAAGAACGGTCAGGGCAAGCGCGTCGGCAAGGACGGCAAGCCGCTGGACTTCCGTATCCTCTGCCACGCCACCGACCCCAACGACAAGGCGATCGGCAAGTACCTCCAGGAGTGGTGGGGCGAGCAGGGCATCGGGCTGAAGGTCGACTGCCTCGACAACGTCTCCGACCCCTGGTACGCCGGTGAGTACGACCTCGCCTTCGACGGCTGGTCCGTCAACCCCGACCCCGACTTCGTCCTCTCCATCCACACCTGCGCCGCCCTGCCGACCAAGGCGAAGGAGTCGGCCGCCACCGACAACTTCATCTGCGACAAGCAGTACGACGAGCTCTACAAGAAGCAACTGGCGGAGTACGACCCCGCCAAGCGGGCGGATCTGGTCAAGCAACTGGAGTCGCGGCTGTACGACACCGGGTACATGAACGTCATGGCGTACCCGAATGCCGTCGAGGCCTACCGCACCGACCACATCGAGTCCATCACCACCATGCCGTCGGCCGCGGGCAACATCTACGGCCAGGACGGCTACTGGAGCTGGTGGTCGGCGGTCCCGGCCGCCGGGGCCTCCTCGTCCGGTTCCTCCGACTCCGGTGGCTCCTCCACCGGGGTGCTCGTCGGGGTCGGGATCGCCGTCGTCGTCCTCGCCGGTGGCGGACTCCTGTTCGCCATGCGTCGCCGCTCCACCGCGGAAGACCGTGAATAGTCCATGAGCTCAGAAATCACTCCCGCCCTGCGACAGGGCGCGGCGGGCGTGGAGAGCACCGAATCCGACGGCCCGGCTCCGGCCGGGCCGTCGGCCCGCTCCCCACGCTCACGCAGTACGGCCGCCTACGCCCGCTACGCGGCGGGCAAGCTCGGCGGGGCGGCCGTCTCCCTCTTCGCCGTCCTCGTCACCAGCTTCTTCCTCTTCCGCCTGATCCCCGGCGACCCGGTCAAGCAGATGACCGGCGGCCGCCAGGTGTCGACCGAACAGATCGCGGCGATGCGCCGTGAGTTCGGACTCGACCTGCCGCTGTGGCAGCAGTTCACGCAGTACTGCGGCAAGGCGCTCACCGGCGACTTCGGTACGTCGTACCAGTTCCGCGCCCCGGTCATCGACAAGATCACCGAGGCACTGCCCGCCACCCTGCTGCTGACCGGTACCGCCTTCGTCATCTACACGCTGCTCGGCATCTGGCTGGGCGCGCGCTCCGCGTGGCGCAACGGCAGTGCCGGGGACCGGGCCAACACGGCGTTCGCGCTGACGCTGTACTCGGTGCCCTCGTTCTGGCTCGGTCTGCTCCTCATCATCACCCTGTCGGTGGGTATCGGCCCGATCCCCGGGCTGTTCCCGACCGGCGGTATGGAGTCCGGCGACACGGAGGGTTTCGACCGGGTGCTGGACATCGCCCACCACCTGGTGCTGCCCGTCGTCACGCTGGTCGCCGTGGAGTACGCGCGCACCCTGCTCGTGATGCGCTCCTCGCTGCTGGACGAGATGGGCAGCGACTATCTGACGACGGCCCGCGCCAAGGGGCTGCGTGACGACCTCGTCCGCCGGAAGCACGCCGTGCCGAACGCGATGCTGCCCACCGTCACCCTGCTCTTCGTCAACCTCGGTACGACGGTGGCGGGGGCGATCCTGGTGGAGACGGTGTTCTCCTGGCCGGGCCTCGGCGGCCTCTTCTACCAGGCGCTGAGCGTGCCCGACCTGCCGTTGGTGCAGGCGCTGTTCTTCGTCTTCGCCGCCGCGGTGATCCTGATGAACACCCTCGCCGATGTGATCTATCCGCTGCTCGATCCCCGGGTGGGCCGATGACGACGTCGATGGAGAAGCCCTCCGAACCGCAGGAGCCGAACGCCCGCACACCCTCGCAGCCCCCCGGGGGCGTACGGGCACAGAGCCCGCGCGCCCTGACCCGGGCGCGGCGGCGGCAGGCGGTGGCCCGCTTCTGGCGGCAGTACCGCACGCACCGCGCCGGCCTCGTCGGGCTCGCCGTGCTCGCGGTGATCGCCCTGCTGGCGCTGACCGCCCCGCTCCTGGCCGGGGCCGACTCACAGAGCGTGACGAACGCCCCGGGCGGCCCGCTGGAGGAGCCGAGCGGTGACTTCCCGCTCGGGACCGACCAGTTCGGGCGCAGCCTGCTGGCCCTGATGCTGTGGGGCACGCGGGTGTCGCTGACGGTCGGGCTGCTCGCCGCCTTCCTGTCGGTGGCGATCGGCACCCTGATCGGGATCACCGCGGGCCACTTCAAGGGCTGGTACGCCACCGTCATCATGCGGGTGACGGACTGGTTCCTGGTGATGCCGACCCTCGTTCTGGCGATCGCCCTGGCGACGGTCCTGTCCCGGTCGATCTGGACGACGATCCTGGCGATCGGCGTGACGACCTGGCCGACGACCGCCCGTCTGGTCCGCGCCCAGACGCTGTCAGTCGAGTCCCGCCCGTACATCGAGCGCTCGCGGGCGCTCGGCGGGGGGCACGGGCACATCATGTCGCGCCACGTCCTGCCCAATGTCATGCCGCTGGTGCTGGCGCAGACCACGCTGGTGATCTCCACCGCCATCCTCACCGAGGCGACCCTCGCCTTCCTCGGGCTCAGCGACCCCACGGTCGTCTCCTGGGGCGGTCTGCTCCAGGACGCCCGTGAGGCCGGCGCGGTCAGCTCCGGCAACTGGTGGTATCTCGCTCCGCCCGGACTCGCCATCGCCGTGGTCGCCCTCGCCTTCACGCTGTGCGGCCGCACCATCGAGTCCGTGCTCAACCCCAAGCTGGGGGTGTCCCGTTGACCGCCACGACCACGACCACCACGCCGAACCCGGATCCGTCCGGCTCGCCCGGCCTGTCGGAGCCGGTCGGCGAGCCCCCGCTCCTGGAGGTGCGGAATCTGACCGTCACCTACGGCGGCGGGGCCGACGCCGTCCCCGCCGTACGGGGGGTCGATCTGCGGGTCGAGGCCGGACAGAAGCTCGGCATCGCCGGGGAGTCCGGCTGCGGAAAATCCACCCTGGCGCTCGCCCTGCTCCGCCTCCTGCCCGCGACGGCGAGGCTGACGGGTGAGATCCTGCTCGACGGCGAGGACGTCCTCACCATGAAGTGGGGTCGTCTGCGGGCGGTCCGGTGGGCGGGCGCGTCGATCGTCTTCCAGGGCGCGATGCACTCGCTGAACGCGGTGCACCGGGTCGGGGACCAGATCGCCGAGCCGATCCTGCTGCACAGCAAGGCCACCCCGGCCGCCGCCCGCAAGCGCGCCGGTGAGCTGCTGGAACAGGTCGGCCTGCCCGCCGCCCGCGCGCAGGCGTATCCGCACGAGCTGTCCGGCGGGCAGCGCCAGCGGGTGATGATCGCGATGGCGCTCGCCTGCGATCCGCGCCTGATCGTGGCGGACGAACCGACGACCGCGCTGGACGTGATGATCCAGGCGCAGATCCTGCGCCTGATCGAGCAGTTGGTGTCCGACCAGAACGTCGGCCTGATCATGATCAGCCATGACCTGGCGGTGCTCGCCGACACCTGCGACCGGCTCTCGGTGATGTACGCGGGGCGGGTCGTGGAGGAGGGCCCGGCCCGCCAGGTGTACACGGACGCCCGTCACCCGTACGGCAGGGCACTGTCCGCCGCGTTCCCGAGGATCGGGGACCTGTCCTCGCGGCACGCCCCGCGCGGGCTGCCGGGCGACCCGCCGGATCCGGCGGCGCTGCCGGGCGGCTGTACGTTCCATCCGCGGTGCACGGTGGCGCTGGACATCTGCGGCACCGAGGACCAGGAGCTGCGGGAGGCGGGGGCCGAGCGCCGGGCGGCCTGCGTCCTGGTGGACGAACCGGCCTCCCCGGGGGCCGACGACATGAGGAGCACGACATGAGCACCGTCCCTCCGGTCGGCACCGCGCCCCTCCTCAGCGCCGAAACGCTGAAGGTCGCGTTCCCCGGCCGGCGCGGGGCCGCCACCGCCCGGGCCGTCGACGGCGTCGACCTGGACATCCGGCCCGGCGAGATCGTCGCGCTGGTCGGCGAGTCCGGCTGCGGCAAGACCACGCTGGCCCGGTCCCTCCTCGGCCTGGTCCCGCCCACCTCCGGGCGGGTCACCTTCGGCGGCGCCCCGCTCGACTACACGGGCCGGGCGCTGAAGGCGTACCGCAGACGCGTGCAGCTGGTCCTCCAGGACCCCAGCGGCTCGCTCAACCCCCGGCACACGGTGTACGACGCGGTGGCGGAGGGGCTGCGCATCCACGGGTACGCGGGCGACGAGCGGGCCGCCGTGTCGGATGCCCTCTCCCGGGCCGGCCTGCGCCCGCCGGAGCGGTTCTTCCTGCGCTTCCCGCACGAGCTGTCGGGCGGTCAGCGCCAGCGCGTCGTGATCGCCGGGGCCCTGGTGCTGGAGCCGGAGCTGATCGTGGCCGACGAGCCGGTGGCGTCGCTGGACGCGTCGGTACGGGGCGAGATCCTGGCCCTCCTGCTCCGCCTCCGGGACGAACTGGGCCTCTCGGCGCTCGTCGTCACCCATGACCTGGGGCTCGCCTGGAATATCGCGGACCGGGTGGCGGTGATGTATCTGGGCCGGATCGTCGAGACGGGCCCGGTCGAGCAGCTGCTCACGGCCCCTCAGCACCCGTACACCCGGGCCCTGCTGTCCGTGCTCCCCGAGGCGGAGGGCGAACCGGTGGTGCTGGCCGGCGAGCCGCCGGACCCCTCGAAGGTGCCTTCCGGCTGCCGGTTCCACGTCCGCTGCCAGGTCCTGGGCTCCGGCGAGGCGGAGCGGGCGGGGGTGGCGGAAGCCTGCCGCACGGTGGATCTGCCGGTACTGAACGGGGGCGGGGGCGCCCAGGTGGCGTGCCACTGGGCGGCGGCGTGCGCCGGGGAGAGCGGGGGCGGGTCCGCGGACGTACCGACGGCCTGAGAGCCGCCGGCCCTCAGCGGGTCCGGTAGCGGGCGTAGATCAGCCCACTCGCGGCGAAGGCGCGCTCCTCGACCAGTTCGAGGTCGAGGCGCACGCCGTCGGGGAAGAACCGCTTGCCGCCGCCGACCACGCTCGTGGTGATGAACAGGTGGTACTCGTCCACCAGACCTGCCGCGATGGCCTGAGCCGCGAGGTTCGGGCCGTCGACGGTGAGGTCGGCGTCCGCCTCCTCCTTGAGCCGGCGCACCGCGCCCGGGTCGAAGGACCGCTCGATCCGGGTCCTCGCACTGGACACCGCGTCGAGCGTCGTGGAGTACACCACCTTCTCCGCGGCCTGCCAGTCGCGGGCGTACTGCGCGATGTGCGGCGGCTGACCGGGCTCGTCGAGCGCGGTCTCCCAGTAGACCATCGTCTCGTACATCCGCCGGCCGTAGAGGTAGGTGCCGACCGGCCGGAAGAGATCGTTGACAAAGGTGTGGACCTCCGGATCCTCGGCCCCGGTCCCGAGGCCGCCCTCCGCCGCCTCGGCATAGCCGTCGAGCGAGGTGATCATGGAGTAGATGAGCTTGGCCACGGCGTCTCCTTCCCTACGGACACACACCTCCGGCGGTCCCACCCATGATGACCGCCGCTCCCAGCGGAACTCATCGGCCGGCGGTTGTCGGCACCCCGCCACCACGAACCGCAAAGAATTCTTCGCGAAGAACTCTTTGCGAAGAACTCTTCGCGGTCTAGAGTCTGCCGCATGACAGACAACACCCCCCACCCTTCCGACGACCCGTCGCTGGACGAGGGATCGGTCGTCCTCGACGCCAAGGGGCTGCGCGCCATGGCGCATCCGGTCCGTGTGCGGCTGGTCGGGCTGCTGCGGAAGCACGGCCCGTCCACCGCCACCCGGCTCGCGGAGCGGCTGGGGGTGAACTCCGGAACGGCCAGCTACCACCTGCGTCAGCTCGGCGCCGCGGGCTTCGTCGAGGAGGACACGCAACGCGGCAACGCCCGCGAGCGCTGGTGGCGTTCGGTGCACCGGACGACCTGGTTCAACGACCCGGAGCTGGCCGAGCAGGAGCCGGAGGCCGCTCTCGCCTACCAGCAGTCCGTCGCCTCCATCTACGCCCTGCGCACCCAGCAGACGCTCAACGAGCTACAGACGATGCCCCGCGTCTGGCGGGACAGGTTCGACCTGAGCGACTGGGCGCTGCGACTCACGCCCGAGGAAACCACCGCGCTCTACCAGGAGTTGGGGGACGTCATCGGCCGCTACCGCCGGGACACCCCGGAGAACGCGGCGACCGCCCCGGCGGGCGCGGAGCGCGTCGGCGTCATCACCCACGTGCTGCCCGAGCTGAACACGCCCGCCCCCGAAGGGGAGGCACCGTGACGCAGGAAGGGCCTGCCATAGCGGGCGAGCGGTCCTTACGGCCGCTGGCCGGGGTGCTGGCCGCCGTCGCCGCTTCCGTGACCGGCACCCGGATCTCCCTGATCGCCCTCCCCTGGTTCGTCCTCGTCACCACGGGCAGCGCCACCCGGACCGGTCTGGTCGCCTTCTGCGAGATGGCGCCGTACGTCCTGGTCAAGGCGTTGTCCGGCCCGCTGGTGGACCGCATGGGCCCGCGGACCGTCTCCTGGACCACGGACCTGGCGAGCGCGGCCGCCGCCGCGGCGATCCCGCTGCTGCACACCCTGGACCTGCTCTCCTTCCCCGTCCTGCTGGGCCTGGTCGCGGTGATCGGAGCCGCGCGCGGTCCGGGTGACCTGGCGAAAGAGGTCATGGTCCCCGAGGCCGCCGAGCGAGCCGGAACACCCCTGGAGCGGGCCATGGGCCTGTCCGGCGTGATCGAGCGGCTCGCCTCCACCATCGGACCGGCGGCGGGCGGCGCCCTGGTGGCGCTGCTCGGCCCGATGACGGCTCTGGTCGTCAACGCGGGCTGCTTCGTCCTCGGTTCGGCGATCGTCGCCGTCGCGCTGCCGCGCGGCACGGGGCGGCCGGCCGTGGACCCCGCAGCACCGGCCGACGCCCAGGAACCGGGCTACTGGCGGCGGTTCGGCGAGGGCTTCACGTTCTTGCGCGGCGATCCGTTGCTGCTCGCCGTCATCGTCGTGGTCGGGATCACCAACCTGCTGGACGCGGCGCTGTCCACCCTGATGATCCCCGTCTGGGCCGGGGAGTCCGGGAAGGGCCCGGCGGCGATCGGCCTGATCAGCACGGTGATGGGAGCGGCCGCGGCGGGCGGGAGCCTCATCGCGGCGATGGCCGCCCACCGGCTGCCACGCAGAGCGGTGTTCCTCGTCGGGTTCCTCCTGGCCGGGGCCCCGAGGTTCCTGGTCCTAGCGGTGGACGCCCCCTTGGCCGTGGTGCTGGCCGTCTTCGCCGTCAGCGGGTTCGGGGCCGGGTTCATCAACCCCGTGCTGGGCGCCGTCCTCGTCGAGCGGGTGCCGCGCCGGATGCTGGGCCGGGTCAATGCCCTCGGGGACTCGCTGTCCTGGTCCGGCATCCCACTCGGCGGGCTGCTCGCCGGGGCGGCGGTGACGGCCGCCGGGCTGGCGCCGGTGCTGCTCGTCTGCGGGGCCGCGTACTTCCTCACCACGACCCTGGCCGGACTGCGGCCGGAGTGGCGGGCCATGGACCGCCCCCGCGAGGACGGCGTACCGCAGGAGGAGGAGACGCAGGACGGTGCGAAGGCGGTGCCCTGATCACCGGGCCCCGGCGGGCCCGCCCGGGTGGTGGATCGCCCCCGTCAGTTCACCGAGCGGCCGCCCCGTGCCGCCCCAGCGGTGCTGGATGATCTCGGCGGCGATGGAGACGGCCGTCTCCTCCGGCGTACGGGCTCCGAGGTCGAGGCCCACGGGGGAGGCGAGGCGGGCGAGCGCCGCCTCGTCCGCCCCGGCCTCGCGCAGCCGGTCGAGCCGGTCGTGGTGGGTGCGGCGGCTGCCCATCACACCGATGTACGCGGCGGGCGTGCGCAGGGCCGCGAGGAGCAGGGGTACGTCGAACTTCGGGTCGTGGGTGAGGACGCAGATCACCGTGCGGGCGTCGACCTCGGTGGACTCCAGGTAGGTGTGCGGCCAGGCGCGGACCACCTCGTCGGCCGTGGGGAAGCGTTCCCGGGTGGCGAAGGCGGGGCGGGCGTCGCAGACGGTGACCCGGTAGCCGAGGAACGAGCCGATGCGGGCGGTGGCGGCCGCGTGGTCGATCGCGCCGAAGACGAGCATGCGGGGCGGCGGGGCGTACGTCCGGATGAAGACGGACACCTCCTGCATCCGGCGCTGGCCGTGCGCCCCGTACCACTGGATCGCGGTATGGCCCTGGGCCAGCAGCCCGCGGGCGTCGTCGGTGACGGCCGCGTCGAGCCCTTCGGAGCCGAGCGTGCCGGTGGTGGGCCCGGCGCCGGAGGGGCGGACCACCAGGCGGTTCCCGGTCTCGGCCGCGCCGGAGAGGACGGTCGCCTCGGCCACCGGCCGGTCCGCGGCGATCAGGTCCAGCAGGGCGCCGAGATCCGCCAGCTCGGCCGCGGAGACGTAACCGCGTACCAGGACCTCGATCGTGCCGCCGCACGTCAGCCCGACGCCGAACGCCTCGTCGTCGCTGATCCCGTACGCCACCACGCGCGGCCCCGACCCGGCGAGGACCTCGCGGCCGACCTCGAACAGATCGCCCTCGACGCAGCCCCCGGAGACGCTGCCGACCACCGCGCCCGCCGCGTCGACGGCCATGACGGCGCCGGGGTCGCGGGGCGCGCTGCCGTGCACGGCGACGACGGTCGCCAGGGCGAGGGGGACGCCGTCGGCACACCGGGCACGGAGGTCGGGCAGGATGTCGCGCACCCTGCCAGCATCCGCCGTCCCGGGGCGGAACGCACGGCCGACCCGTGCGTCAGTGAGTGCGGTCGTACGCGGCGGTCAGCTCGCTGGAGCGCTTCACATCGGCGGCCATGGCGACCAGGAGCTCGTCGATCGAGTCGAACTTCAGCATGCCGCGGACGTACGCCAGGAAGTCGACGGCCACGTGCAGCCCGTACAGATCGAGGTCGACGCGGTCGATGGCGTACGCCTCCACCGTCCGCTCGGTGCCGTCGAACTGCGGGTTCGTGCCGACCGAGATCGCGGCGGGCATCGACTCGCCGTCCACCTCCAGCCAGCCGGCGTACACGCCGTCGGCGGGGATCGCGGTGTGCGGCAGGGTCTCGACGTTGGCCGTCGGGAAGCCCAGCTCCCGGCCGCGCTGCGCGCCGCGCACCACGATGCCCTCGACCCGGTGCGGGCGGCCCAGGATCTCGGCGGCCCCGGCGACATCGCCCTCGGCGATCAGGCGTCGGGTGAGCGTGGAGGAGAACGGCTGTCCGCCGCCCGCCTCGCCGGTGACGTACAGGTCGATGACTTCGACGGTGTAGTCGTAGGTGGCGCCCAGCTCGGTCAGCAGCGCGACGTCGCCCGCGGCCTTGTGGCCGAAGCGGAAGTTGGGGCCCTCGATGACGGCCTTGGCGTGAAGGCGGTCGACGAGGACCTTCGCGATGAAGTCGGCGGGCGACAGCTTCGAGAACTCGGTGGTGAACGGGAGGATCAGCACCGCGTCCACGCCCAGCTCCGCCATCAGCTCCGCGCGGCGGTGGTGCGGGGCGAGCAGCGGCGGGTGGCTGCCGGGGCGGACGACCTCGCTGGGGTGCGGGTCGAAGGTGACGACGACCGAGGGAAGGCCCAGCTCACGGGCGCGCTCGACGGCCCGGCCGATGATCAGCTGGTGTCCGCGGTGCACGCCGTCGTAGGAGCCGATGGTGACGACGCTGCGTCCCCAGTCCTGGGGGATGTCCTCCAAGCCACGCCAGCGCTGCACTGTGACCGCTCCTCGCCCGAACCTGTGTACGTGTGTATGTCGATTACGCAGGTCTAAGACTGCCATGCTCACGTCCCGCCGCCTGCATCGGCATCGGCATCGGCGGGCGTGATGTCTCCAACGCCTCCACCGTGCGCCGGGCGCTCGGGCCGACGACCGCGGCCCACTCCTCGGGGGCGTCGGCCAGCCAGCGGGTGACGAGGGCGGCGAAGCCGGGCACGTCGCGGGCGCACTCGACGAGGCCCCGGTCGAAGCGGGCGGCGCCTTCGGGGGTGCGGACCAGCAGCATGCCGGTGCGGTGGACGAGGGCGCGGGTGCGGATCTCGGGGCGGCGCTCCGAGCCCTGGGCCGCGGCCCGGAGCAGGGCTTCCAGGACGTCCGGGTCACGGCCGGTGGTCTGCTCGAACTCCAGCAGGACCTCCAGCAGCTCGGCGCGGAGCGGACGGGAGTCCGCGCTGCCGGGCCCGGCGAGGACGGCGGCGAGCGCGGCACGGACCGGGGGCGGCGCGGGGCGGTCCCTCAGCAGCCCGGTGACCAGGGGCAGCAGCAGGGCGCGGGCGGCCGGACCGTGCTCCAGGCGGAGGTCGACGTACTCGGCGGCGTGCGTGCCGTCGTCGGGGTGGGCGTCGATGTACTCCCGTACGAGTCCGGCGACGTGCAGCGCGAGCGCGGGCGTGTCGAGGCCGGCCAGGGCCCGCAGCACCGCTCCCCCACCGTCGCCGGGGTGGGCGAGGCGGGCGCGGAGGGCGGCGAGGACCGGCTCCTGGTGGGACGGGAACACCTCGGCGAGCAGCTCGACGGGCAGCCGGGGGTCTCCGGCTGCGAAGGCGCGCAGGGCGGCCGGGAGATGGCGGCCCCGGGCCTTCGGGTCGCGGACCAGGAGGGTGTGGGCGGCGGCGTGCAGGTCGGCGTCCTCGGGGCGCTCCAGCAGGATCTCGGCGGCGGAGCGCAGCAGGGCCCGGTCGCCCTCGGCGGTGACGCGCTGCTGGAGGAGTCCGGCGTAGCGGGCGGCGGCGGAGCGGCGGGCCGGGCGGTCCTCATCGCGGGCCCAGCGCTCGACGGCCCGGCAGAGCGCGGTGGGCTCGTCCTCCGCGAGGGCGGCGAGCAGCTCCCCGGCCCGGGTGTGCGGGGTGGCGATCAGCGCGTCGGTGAGGCCGTCGAGGTCCAGATCGCGGCGGGCGTACAGCAGGGCCTGTGCGGCGGTGGCGACGGTGGGGCGCAGGGGTACGTCCGGGGCGTCGGGGCCCACGATCAGCGGCCGTTCGTCGGTGAACCAGCGGCAGAGCAGCGGCTGGACGGCCGGGGCGTCGAGGGCGAGGCGGCGGGCGACCGCGTCCAGATAGCGTTCGTCGCCGTCGGTGCGGGGCAGCCCGTCGGCGGGCACCAGCCGGCGGAGCAGGTCGATCCGGTCCTCCTCGGGCAGCCGGAGCCGCCGCCAGAACCAGGGCCCGAACTCACCGTACGCCCCGAGGTCCCCGGGTCCTCCGGGGGCGGCGGAGCGGCGGGTGATGCGCCCGGCGAGGACCCGCAGGACGCCGAGGTACGGGCGGGCGTCGGGCACCCGCAGCAGGCTGCCGCACAGCAGGTGGGCCGCCCACCAGGCGGCGTCCTCGTCGCGCGGGCCCTCGTCGGTCCAGAGCCGGTCCAGCGCCTCGATGAGGTCGGCCATCCGGTGCGCGAGGGCGGCGGTGCCCTGGCGGCGGCCGAGGAGCACCATCGCCTGGATCACCGGCCCGATGCGGTGCCGGGGCACGGGCAGGCTGCGGGGTTCGCCGGAGTCGTGAGGGTGGGGGGTGCGGTCCGGGGTGCCGCTCCCCCGGTGCCAGCGGTGTACGAGGGAGCGCAGGGCCGCGTCCAGGTCGAGGTGGGCGCCCTGCACCCAGTCGCCGAGCTCCTCGTGGGCGAAGCGGTAGCCCGCCCCGGCGGGGACGAGGATGCCCTCGGTGAGCACGGCGGAGGCCCAGCCGGTGCGCCAGGGGAAGATCTCCTCGAACGCCGCCCGGTCCAGCTCGCCCTGGCCCGGGCCCAGACAGCGGCGGGCCGCCTCGTGGACCTGGCCCGCCACCCGGGCGGCCAGCCGGCGGACGGCCGCACCGCGGGGCTGCTCGTCGGCGGCGGCCGCGATCCGGACGGCGGCGCGCACGCACAGCAGGTCGAGGTGGGCGCCGAAGACGTCCTCGGTGTCGGGGCGACCCGGCACACCGGGCGGCAGGGCGGCGCGGACCTCGGCGAGGAGCCGCAGGGTCAGCGGGTGCCGGTCGTGGCCGGGGGCGAGCGCGGTGGGCGGGATGCCGTACGCCTCCTTGGCGCTCTCTGCCTGCTCGGGGGTGAGGTCGGCCAGCCGGAGGGCGGGCGGCAGCCGTCGGGCGGGGCGGCGCGGTCGGTGCAGGGCGTCCCTGGGCCAGAGGGCGCCCGCGGTCTCCCAGTGCTCGGGGCGGCAGGCGACGACGAGCCGGACGGTGTTGCCGCGGAGCCAGCCGAGGGTGCCGCGCGTCCAGTCGGCCAGCCGGTGGGCGAGCAGCGGCGGCATCTCCTCGGGGCCGTCGAGGACCACCAGGAGCGGGTGTCCGGCGTCGGCGGCGAGCTTGGCGACGCGCTCCGGGGTGGCCGTGCTCATGTCGCCGTGGGCGCCCGCCGCGGTGACGATCCGGGCGGAGCGGGTGAGGGTACGGCTCGCGGCGTCCGCGATCGAGACGTCCTCGGCCAGCAGGTCCGCGCCCCGCAGCCAGAGCGTGGGGGCGGGCGCGCCGCCGTCGGCGCGGCGGGCGGCGAGGGCGGCCAGCTCGGTGGTGCGGCCGGTGCCGGGTGCGCCGACGAGGCCGAGGACCAGTCCCGTACCGGCGGCGAAGGCGGCCAGCTCGGCGTGGACGTCCGCGCGCTCGACCGGTGCGGTACCGGCCTTGGGGCCGTCCGCGGAGCCGACGGAGGTGGCGGTGAGCTGGAGGGCCCCGGCGAGGTTGAGGTGAGGGCCGTAGGCGGGGGCGACGGCGGCGTTGCGGCGCAGCAGGGCGTCCAGGGTGTCGTCCGTGCCCCGGGTGATCGGGAGGGCGAGGCCGGCCGCCTCGTGCGGGGCCGTGAGGGTGGTGCACAGGATGCCGAGGACCGCACCGGTGGCCGGGTCCGTGACCGGTCCGCCGATGGCCGCGCCGCCGGAGCGCAGGGCGTCGCGCCCGTCGGTGCCGAGGGCCAGCTCCAGGGCGGCGGGGACCGGGTGGCCGACGCCGTCCGGTGCGGTGTAGGTGGCGGGGGTGGTGCCGAGCACGCGTGCCTCGCGCCGTCCGTGGGCGGCGATGTCCACATAGCCGCCGGGCTCGGCGCGGTCGCGTCCGGCGATGGGCAGCGGTTCGGCGTCGAGGGCGTCGGAGCCGCCGGTGCGCAGGAGGGCGAGGCCGAGGGCGGGCAGGGCGGTGATGTCGTCCGGGGCGACGGAGCAGGTGCGGCCGTCGGTGCCGTGCAGGAGGAGCGGCCCCGGGGAGGCGGCGGCCTGATGGGCGGTGACGACCGTGCCGCGCTCGTCCGCGACGAATCCCGTCCCTCGCGGCCGGCCGGCCTGATCGCAGATTTTTACCAGCTTCGACCGGTCCCCACTGCCCATGGTCCGACGGTAGGCCGCCGGTGATCGCCCGGATCGCGCGGACGAGGAAAGCGCCCCCCGCGCCCCCGCTGTTCACTCCGAGCGCCCGTCCAATGGGGTGAATAAGCGTGTCCTGCGGAGAGCAGGGATGGTGCCGGGGAGGGGAAAAGGGTGGAGCGGGCACCGATGGGGGGTGGTGCCCGCTCCACGACAAGCGGTTCGGCTCGTTCGCAGGAAGCAGTCGGTGCGCCCGGCGGACACGCTCCCGCTCAGGCGAAGACGGCGAGGCTCTTGGCCTTGCCCTTCTCCTCCTCGACGAGGACGAGGAACGCGCCGTCGGGCCCGAAGACCGCGACCGGCCCCGGCGGGTAGGCCGGCATGTCCAGCCGTACGCCGTTGAGGAGCAGTTTGGCGCGCCTCTCGTCGACGTCCCAGCGCGGGAAGGCCACGTTCGCCGCGTCGGCGACCGGCATCACGGTCAGCTCTTCCTGGTGCTGGTCCAGGGTGCGGGCCGCGTCCAGGCCGTACGGGCCGACCCGGGTGCGGCGCAGCGCGGTCAGGTGGCCGCCGACGCCGAGCCCGGCGCCGAGGTCGCGGGCCAGCGCCCGGATGTAGGTCCCCGAGGAGCAGACGACGGAGACGACCAGGTCGAGGACGGGGGTGCCGTCCTCGGCGACGGCCTCGCGGACGTCGTAGACGCGGAAGGAGGAGACGGTCACGGGGCGGGCCGGGATCTCGAACTCCTCGCCGCCGCGCACCCGCGCGTAGGACCGCTTGCCGTCGATCTTGATGGCGCTGACCTTGGACGGCACCTGCATGATCGCGCCGGTCAGCGCGGCGACCCCGGCGTCGATGCCCTCCCGGGTCACCCCGGAAGCGTCGGTGGACGAGGTGATCTCACCCTCGGCGTCGTCGGTGATCGTGTCCTGGCCGAGCCGGATCGTGCCGAGATACTCCTTCTCGGTCAGGGCGAGGTGGCCCAGGAGCTTGGTGGCCCGCTGGACGCCGAGCACCAGGACCCCGGTCGCCATCGGGTCCAGCGTGCCGGCGTGGCCGACGCGTCGCGTACGGGCGATGCCGCGCATCTTGGCGACGACGTCGTGCGAAGTGAAGCCGGACGGCTTGTCGACGATGACAAGGCCGTCCGGCGTGATGGTCTGCTCGGTCATGCGGAGGCGGGGCCCTCGTTCTTGTCGGTCGAGCCGGGGGTGTCCGCCTCGTCGTCCTCGTCCTCGGGCTTGCGGTACGGGTCGGCCTCACCGGCGTACGTCGCTCCGGTGGAGACCTGGCGCACCTCCGCGTCCTTGGCCCGCGCCTTGTCGAGGAGGTCCTCGATGGTGCGGGCGTTGTCCGGGAGGGCGTCCGGCACGAAGGCCAGGGTCGGCGTGAACCGGACCCCGGTCTGCCGGCCCACCTCGGAGCGCAGCACGCCCTTGGCACTCTCCAGCGCGGCCGCGGAGGCCGCGCGCTCCTCGTCGTCGCCGTAGACCGTGTAGAAGACCGTGGCCTCCCGCAGGTCGCCGGTGACCCGGGCGTCCGTGATCGTCACGAATCCCAGCCGCGGATCCTTGATTCGCCGGTCCAGGGTCTCCGCGACCACGACCTGGATGCGATCGGCCAGCTTGCGGGCCCGCGCGTTGTCGGTCACCGGTCCGTCACTCTTCCTTCTGATTTCGCTCGACTGTCAGTCTTCGTCACTGTGCAGCCGCCGTCTGACCGACAGCAGCTCCACCTCGGGGCGTCCCGCGACCAGCCGCTCGCAGCGGTCCAGCACGTCCGTGAGGTGTCCGGTGTCACCGGAGACCACGGCAAGGCCGATCTCGGCCCTGCGGTGGAGATTCTGCCCGCCGGTCTCGGCCACGCTCACCGCGAACTTCCGTTGGAGTTCGGCGACGATCGGGCGGACGACGGAACGCTTCTCCTTCAACGACCGTACGTCGCCGAGGAGCAGATCGAAGGACAGGGTCCCCACATACATGTGTGTCCGGATGTCCCGCCGGTTCGGGTTCGTGCCCCGCCAGAGCTTGCCGGGGACATCAGAACCGTACCGGAACGGCCGGAGCCGATCGACGGAAATACGACCCGTCGACCGGCCCCGACCTGGTGGTGAGGTTCCGCGAGTCGACTCGCGGAACCTCACCGACTACGTGCGGATCAGCCTCGCGGCTTCTCGCGCATCTCGTACGTCGCGATGACGTCGTCGATCTTGATGTCGTTGAAGTTTCCGAGGTTGATACCGCCCTCGAAGCCTTCGCGGATCTCGGTGACGTCGTCCTTGAAGCGGCGCAGACCGGAGATGTTGAGGTTCTCCGCGATGACCTTGCCATCGCGCAGCAGGCGCGCCTTGGTGTTGCGCTTGACCTCGCCGGAGCGGACCAGCACACCGGCGATGTTGCCCAGCTTGGACGAGCGGAAGATCTCGCGGATCTCCGCCGTGCCGAGCTCGACCTCTTCGTACTCCGGCTTGAGCATGCCCTTGAGGGCCGCTTCGATCTCTTCGATCGCCTGGTAGATGACCGAGTAGTACCGGACGTCCACGCCTTCGCGCTCGGCCATCTGCTCGGCACGCCCCGCGGCGCGCACGTTGAAGCCGATCACGATGGCGTCGGAACCCGTCGCCAGGTTGATGTCCGACTCGGTGACCGCACCCACACCGCGGTGCAGGACCCGGATGTCGACCTCTTCACCGACGTCGAGCTGGAGCAGCGAGGACTCGAGAGCCTCCACCGAACCGGACGCGTCGCCCTTGATGATGAGGTTGAGTTCCTGGACCAGACCGGCCTTGAGCGCCTCGTCCAGGTTCTCCAGGGAGAACCGGACGCCCTTGCGGGCGAAGTTGGCGTTGCGCTCGCGGGCGGCACGCTTCTCGGCGATCTGACGGGCCGTACGGTCCTCGTCGACGACCAGGAAGTTGTCGCCGGCGCCCGGGACGTTGGTGAGACCGAGCACCAGGACGGGGGTCGAGGGACCCGCTTCCTGCACGTTCTGACCGTTGTCGTCGAGCATGGCGCGGACCCGGCCGTAGGCGTCGCCCACGACCATCGTGTCGCCGATGCGCAGCGTTCCGCGCTGGACCAGGACGGTCGAGACGGCACCGCGACCGCGGTCGAGGTGGGACTCGATCGCAATACCCTGCGCGTCCTGGTTCGGGTTGGCCCGCAGGTCGAGCGAGGCGTCGGCGGTGAGGACGACGGCCTCCAGGAGCGCCTCGATGTTGAGGCCCTGCTTGGCGGAGATGTCGACGAACATGGTGTCGCCGCCGTACTCCTCGGCCACCAGACCGAACTCGGTGAGCTGACCGCGCACCTTGGTCGGGTCGGCGCCCTCGACGTCGATCTTGTTGACCGCGACCACGATCGGCACCTCGGCCGCCTTGGCGTGGTTCAGCGCCTCGATCGTCTGGGGCATCACACCGTCGTTGGCCGCCACCACGAGGATCGCGATGTCGGTCGACTTCGCACCACGGGCACGCATGGCGGTGAACGCCTCGTGACCCGGGGTGTCGATGAAGGTGATCTTGCGCTCTTCGTCGTTGACGTCGGTCGTGACCTGGTAGGCACCGATGTGCTGGGTGATGCCACCGGCCTCGCCCGCGACCACGTTGGTCTTGCGGATCGCGTCGAGGAGTCGGGTCTTACCGTGGTCGACGTGACCCATGACGGTCACGACCGGCGGACGGGAGACCAGGGCCTCTTCGCCGCCCTCGTCCTCGCCGAACTCGATGTCGAAGGACTCGAGCAGCTCGCGGTCCTCCTCCTCGGGGCTGACGATCTCCAGGACGTAGTTCATCTCCTCGGCGAGAAGCCGGAGCGTCTCGTCGGAAACGGACTGCGTGGCGGTGACCATCTCGCCGAGGTTCATCATCACGGCGACGAGCGACGCCGGGTTGGCGTTGATCTTCTCCGCGAAGTCGGTGAGCGAGGCGCCGCGCGACAGCCGGACGGCCTGTCCGTTGCCGCGGGGCAGCATGACGCCGCCGACCGACGGGGCCTGCATGGCCTCGTACTCCTGGCGCCTCTGCCGCTTCGACTTACGGCCACGACGCGCGGGACCGCCGGGACGGCCGAACGCACCCTGCGTGCCACCGCGGCCACCGGGACCACCCGGACGGCCACCGAAGCCGGGACGACCGCCGAAGCCGCCGCCACCACCGGGACGACCGGCACCGCCGCCGCCACCGGGACCGGCCGGACGGCCGGCGAAGCCGCCACCGCCGCCGCCACCGGGACGACCGGCGAAGCCGCCGCCACCGGGACGACCGCCACCGCCACCGGGACGACCGCCACCGCCGGGACCACGGCCACCGCCGCCGGGACCGGGGCGCGGGCCGGCAGCGGGACGCTGCGGCATCATGCCCGGGTTGGGGCGGTTACCGGCGGGACCGCCGCCGGGACGCGGAGCCTGCGGACGGGGCATGCCGCCCGGAGTGGGACGGGCACCGCCCTGACCCTGACCGCCCTGGGGGCGCGGGGCGCCGCCGGGGCCGCCCTGCGGACGCGGGGCGCCGGGGCGCTCCTGACCGCCGCCGGGGCGCGGGGCACCGCCGGGACGGGGCGCCGAGGGGCGCGCCATGCCGGTGGAGCCGCCGGAGGTGAAGGGGTTGTTGCCCGGACGGGGACCGGCCGGACGAGCGCCGCCGGGGCGCGGGGCGCCCTGGCCGGCGGGACGAGCGGGGCGGTCGCCGCCACGCTCGCCGCCACGGCCGCCGTCACGCTGGCCACCGTCGCGCTGACCGCCGGCCGGAGCCGGACGGGCGGGCGTGGGACGGGGGCCCGGCGTGGCGCCGGTGGGGCGCGGGGCCTGCGGGGCAGCCGGGCGCTCGGGCGCCGGAGCCGAGAACTCAGCGGCCGGGACCGGGGTCACCGGGGCCGCCTTCGGCGCGGGCTTCGGGCCCGGACGGGGGCCCGCCGACGGCGCGGAGGGCGCTGCCGGGGTGCTGCTGGGGGCCTCGGCGGCGGCCGGCTTGGGGGCCGGGGCGCCGGGCTTCGGGGCAGCGGGACGTGCCGCAGCGGCCGGGGAGGGCGCTGCGGGCTTCGCGGGCGTCGCCTTACGGGGCACGCCAGGCTTGGCAGCGGGCTTGCCGGCGTTGCCGCCGGGCCCCTGCAGTGCGTCGGTCAATTTGCGCACAACCGGCGCCTCGATCGTCGAGGACGCCGAACGGACGAATTCACCGAGTTCTTGGAGCTTGGCCATGACGACCTTGCTCTCGACGCCGAACTCCTTGGCGAGTTCGTATACCCGGACCTTAGCCACTTCGCTCCTTTTAGGTCCGGGTTACCGCCGGACCGTCGCTACTTCATGGGCGTACTCATCGCGTACTCATCGAGTGCTCATCGCAATCTCGACCTACTTCCAACTCGCGAGGTACCTGACCGCACGGGGTCCCGTGCCGTTCACTTTCTTACGGTGTCACCCGTTCGACGAACCGCGTGAGTGCCGCGGTGTCGAACGGCCCCTTGGCCTTGAAGGCCCGGGGGAACGCCCGGCGGCGAACCGCCAGGTCGAGACAGACAGAGGTGGGGTGCACATAAGCACCCCGGCCGGGCAGCGTACCGCGTGGATCAGGGGCGCAGGCGCCCTCGTCCACCACGATGCGCAGCAGCTCGCTCTTGGTCACTCGCTCCCGGCATCCCACACAGGTTCGCTCGGGGCAAGCGCGGGCTTGCGTCCGGCCAGACACGGTTAAGTCTACCTCCCCGTACCGACCTCACCCCTTGGGGGCAAAAATCGAACGGATGTTGTCGTGATCTCAGCGGCGTGCGTCCAAGATCTATTCCCTGGAGCGGCTCCGGGTCAACGCCTTTCCGAGCGCTCCCGGGCCCGCTCGGCCCGCTCGCGGTCGGCGTTCTCCCGCTCCTCGTCCGTCTCGGTGTCCGGCCGGATGTCGATCCGCCAGCCGGTGAGGCGGGCGGCGAGGCGGGCGTTCTGCCCCTCCTTGCCGATCGCCAGCGACAGCTGGTAGTCCGGCACGGTGACCCGGGCGGACCGGGCGCCGAGGTCGACGACCTCGACCTTGCTCACGCGGGCGGGCGAGAGCGCGTTGGCGACCATCTCGGCCGGGTCGTCGGACCAGTCCACGATGTCGATCTTCTCGCCGTGCAGCTCGGCCATGACATTGCGCACCCGGCTGCCCATCGGGCCGATGCAGGCGCCCTTGGGGTTCAGGCCGGCCCGGGTGGAGCGTACGGCGATCTTGGTGCGGTGACCGGCCTCGCGGGCGATGGCCTCGATGACCACCGAGCCGTCCGCGATCTCCGGGACCTCCAGCGCGAAGAGCTTCTTCACCAGGTTGGGGTGGGTGCGCGAGAGCGTCACCGACGGGCCGCGGACGCCCTTGGCGACCCGGACGACGTACGTACGCAGGCGCAGGCCGTGGGTGTACTCCTCGCCCGGCACCTGCTCCTGCACCGGAAGGATGGCTTCCAGCTTCCCGATGTCGACCAGGACGTTCTTGGGGTCCTTGCCCTGCTGGACGACGCCCGTGACGACATCGCCCTCGTGTCCGGCGTACTCGCCGAAGGTCTTGTCGTCCTCGGCGTCGCGCAGCCGCTGCAGGATGACCTGCTTGGCGGTGGTCGCGGCGATACGGCCGAATCCGGAGGGGGTGTCGTCGAACTCCTTGGGCTCCTGGCCCTCTTCGAGGTCGGCCGGGTCCTCCTTGGCCCACACGGTGACGTGGCCGTTCTCGTCGAGCTTCACGCGCGCGCGGCGATAGCTGCCGTCGGTGCGGTGGTACGCGATGAGGAGGGCCGACTCGATCGCCCCGACGAGCACGTCGAAGGGGATCTCCTTGTCCTGCGCCAAGCCCTTCAGAAGCTTCACATCGATGTCCACGGCTACGCCTCCTCTTCCTTCTTGTCCTTGCGGTTGAATTCGATCTCCACGCGCGCCTTGGCGATCTCGTCGAAGGCGAGGCGGCGGGCGGTGGGCTTGCGGCCCTTGACTCCGGGCACTTCGAGGTCGAGCCCGTCCTCGTCGACGGCGAGGATGCGGGCGACCAGCTCGCCGGAGCCGTCGCCGGTCAGGTGGAACCTGGCCAGCCGGCCGATGGCGCGTACGTAGTGGCGGTGCTCGGTCAGCGGGCGGTCCGCGCCGGGGGAGCTGACTTCGAGGACGTACTCGCCCTCGCCCATCACGTCGGTCTCGTCCAGCTTCTGCGAGATCGCGCGGCTCAGCTCCGCACAGGCGTCCAGCTCGACGCCTTCCTCGGAGTCCACGATGACCCGCAGCACTCCTCGGCGGCCGGCCCGGGACACCTCGATCTCCTCGAGGTCCAGCTGCTGCGCGCTGACGAGCGGTTCCAGCAGCCCGCGCAGCCTCTCGCTCTGGGTGGTGCTCATCCGGGTGACTCCTCGGCCGCGTGTGCTGTTGTGGGGATCGTCGTGCGTCAGGTCAAAGGGTATCCGGTCGTCAGGGGTGTTGCCGTCCGCCTGCCGCTCGGCCGCGGGTACGCTCGCCTGCGGTGATCACATCAGGACAGATCCTGTCAGGACCGGTCCAGGCCCGAAGGAGAAACGTGCGGCGCACGGGGACGACGCGCAGGGGGGCGCTCATCGCGACGGGAGCCCTCGCCCTGGGTGCGGTGCTGACCGGCTGCGGGGGCGACGACGAAGGAGCCGGGGGAAGAAGCCCGCGCACTCCGGTGCGCGGCCCTCCACCGCGAAGGCCGAGAAGGCGCTGCGCGAGAAGGCGGTGCGCGACGGCGCCGTCCTGCTCGCCCAGTACGACCTGGTGGCCGAGGCGCATCCGGCCACGGCGGCGGGGCTCGTACCTCTGCGGGCGGCCGTGGCCGAGCACGGGAAGGCATTGGCGCCGCCGCGCGTGGAGGGCGAGCCGGGGAAGAGCGCGCCGCAGGGCGACGAGGCTCCGCCGGCGCCCCCCGGGCCGGTCTCGGCCGACCCGAAGGCCGCGGTGCGGGAGCTGGCCGTCGCCGAGCGGCGCCGGGCCGACGGGTACGGCGAGGCCCTGCTGAGCGCCGGACCCGAGCTGGCCCGGCTGCTGGCCTCGGTGGCGGCGGCCGCGGCGGCGCACGCGTATCTGCTGACCGAACTGGCCGAGGAGACAGCCGTATGAGCATCCGTTCGACCCGGCGGTCCGATGACGACTCCGACGCCGGCTCCCCCGAGCTGGCCGCCGTCCAGGCCGCCCTGGCCGCCGAGCACGCCGCGGTGTACGGGTACGGCGTGCTGGGCGGCCGTCTCGACGGCAAGCAGGGCGCCGAGGCCCGGGCGGCGCACGACGCGCACCGGGCCCGCCGGGACGCGCTGGCGCGCACGGCGCGGGACCTGGGCGGGCGTCCGGTGGCCGCGAACGCGGCGTACGCCCTGCCGTTCGCCGTGCCGGACGGGCGGGCCGCGGTGCGGCTCGCCGCGGTCCTGGAGGACCGGATCGCGGGCGCCTACGCCGATCTCGTCCGGGCCACCGAGGGCGCGCGGCGCAAGGACGCCGCGGGCGCGCTGCGGGAGGCCGCGGTGCGGTCGGCCCGGTGGCGGGGCGGCAACGTAGCCTTTCCGGGGCTCGCCGAGCGGGCCGCCGGTGCGGATCCGGCCGCGACGGGCCCGGTGAAGGCCGCGGGCGCGGACAAAACGCGCTGAACCGAAGGCTCCGGAAAGGGAACACACGACGTATGGGTTGCGAACCGCCGCAGCGCCTGGTGCGCGCGCTCGGTGAGATGTACGGGGACGCCGCGGCGGCCGACTGGCTGGCCGGGCTCCCCGCGCTGACCGAACGGGCGCTCACCGCCGGGGACGGCCTGACCGTGGAGCGGGTGGCCGCCCCCGGTGGGCGCAGCTCCCTGGTGGTCCTGGTGCGGCGGGCCGACGGGACCCCGGCCGCCCTGAAGATCGCCCCGCCGGTCGCCGCGCCGGAGCTGGAACGGGTGGCGCTGGAGCACTGGAACGGCTGGGGCGCGGTGAAGCCGCTGAACGTCCCGGGGCCGGCCGGGGAAGTGCTCGACGCGTCCGGGGCGGTGCTGCTGGAACGGCTGCACCCCGAGGTCTCCCTGCGCTCGCTGCCCGAGGCGAAGGCCCTGCTGGAGGCGGCGGGCACGCTGCGCCGGCTGTGGGTGGAGCCGCCCGCCGGGCACGTCTTCGAGACGGTGGCCGGGCGGACCGAACGGCAGAGCGCCGGGATGCGGGCCGCCGCCGAGGCCGACCCGGAGTCGGCGCCCCTGGTGGAGGCCGCGCTCGCGGCCCGGGCGGAGCTGGTCGAGGGGGAGCCCGAACTCCTTCTGCTGCACGGCAACTTCCGGCAGAGCAAGGTGCTGTCCGGGGAGCGGGCGCCGTGGCTGACCGTGGGCCCCGAGCCGCTGGTGGGCGAGCGCGCCTATGACCTGGCGCGGCTGGTGCGGGACCGGGCGGAGGATTTGGTCGCCTCCCCCGGCGGCCCTGCGACGGCGCGGCGGCGGGTCAAGAAGCTGGCGGAGTCGCTGGAGGTGGACCAGACGCGGCTGCACGGCTGGACGCTGTTCCGGGCGGTCGAGTCGGGGACCCGTGCGCTGGCCGAGGGGCGGCGTCAGATGGGCGAGGTGAACCTGGAGTTCGCGGGCTGGCTGTGAGCCGTGGACGTACGAGGAGGGCCCCCGCGCAGGCTGCGCGGGGGCCCTCCTCGTGGGCGGTGTGCGGGATCAGGCCAGGTCCGCCGTCAGGCGGGCGATCGCCTCGTCGACGGTCAGTTCCTCACGCTCGCCGGTGCGGCGGTCCTTCAGCTCCAGGACGCCGTCGGCGGAGCGACGCCCCGCGACCAGGATCTTCGGCACGCCGATCAGCTCGGAGTCGGTGAACTTCACGCCGGGCGAGACGCCGGGGCGGTCGTCGACGAGGACGCGCAGGCCCGCCGCGTTGAGCTTCTCCGAGACGTCGAGGGCGAGCTCGGTCTGGAGGGCCTTGCCCGCGGCGACGACGTGGACGTCGGCCGGGGCGATCTCGCGGGGCCAGCACAGGCCCTTGTCGTCGGCGGTCTGCTCGGTGAGGGCGGCCACGGCGCGGGAGACGCCGATGCCGTACGAGCCCATCGTGACGCGGACGGGCTTGCCCTGCTGGCCGAGGACGTCGAGCTGGAAGGTGTCGGCGTACTTGCGGCCGAGCTGGAAGATGTGGCCGATCTCGATGGCGCGGTCCAGGGTGAGTCCGGTGCCGCACTTCGGGCAGGGGTCGCCCTCCTCGACCACGACGACGTCGAGGTACTGGTCGACCTCGAAGTCACGGCCCGCGACGACGTTCCTCGCGTGCTTGCCCTCCTTGTTGGCGCCGGTGATCCAGGAGGTGCCGGGGGCGACGCGGGGGTCGGCGAGGTAGCGGACCTTCTCCAGGCCCTGGGGGCCGACGTAACCGCGTACGAGGTCGTCACGGCCGACGAAGTCCTCGGCGGTGACCAGCTCGACGACGGCGGGGGCCAGGTGCTCTCCCAGCTTGCCGAGGTCGACCTCGCGGTGTCCGGGGACGCCGACGGCGACGATCTCGCCGTCCACCTTGACCAGCAGGTTCTTCAGGGTGGCGGAGGCGGGGACGCCCAGGTGCTCGGCGAGGGTCTCGATGGTCGGGGTGTCGGGGGTGTCCAGCTCCTCGACCGCGCCGTGCGCCGAGCCGTCGACCGGGGCGAGCGCGAAGGTCACGGCCTCGGTGTTGGCGGCGTAGTCGCAGTTCGGGCAGTCGGCGAAGGTGTCCTCACCGGCGGCGGCGGGAGCGAGGAACTCCTCGGAGGCGGAGCCGCCCATCGCGCCGGAGACGGCGGAGACGATGCGGTGGTCCAGGCCGAGCCGCTCGAAGATCTTGATGTACGCGGCCCGGTGCAGGGCGTAGGAGTGCGCGAGGCCCTCGTCGGTGGTGTCGAAGCTGTACGAGTCCTTCATCTGGAACTCGCGGCCGCGGAGCACACCCGAGCGGGGGCGCGCCTCGTCGCGGTACTTCGTCTGGATCTGGTAGAGCATCACCGGCAGGTCCTTGTAGGACGTGCACTGGTCCTTGACGGTCTGGGTGAAGATCTCCTCGTGGGTCGGGCCGAGGAGGTAGTCGCCGCCCTTGCGGTCCTTGAGGCGGAAGAGCAGGTCGCCGTACTCCTCCCAGCGCCCGGACGCCTCGTAGGGCTCCTTGGGCAGCAGGGCGGGGAGCAGGACCTCCTGGGCGCCGATGGCGTCCATCTCCTCGCGGACGACGCCTGAGATGTTGTCCAGGACCTTCTTGCCGAGCGGCAGCCAGGTCCAGATGCCGGCCGCGTTGCGGCGTACGTATCCGGCGCGGACCAGCAGCTTGTGGCTGAGCGTCTCGGCGTCCGCCGGGTCGTCGCGCAGTGTCTTGATCATCAATCGGGACATGCGCTGGACCTGGGCCATGGTGAACTCCTGCTCGCGAAAGTGGTGAGCCCGAGGTTAACCGGGCGGCGCGGGCGGGCGGAAATCCATAAGGCCTAGCGCAGCAGCGGAAGGGGCGCTCCCATGACGGCGTACGGCTGCGGAGCGCTCGGGAAGACGACCTGGCGGGCCAGGTCGCGGTAGCCGAGGGAGCGGTACAGGGCGCGGGCCGGGCTGTCCTTGTCGATCGCCGAGAGGATCGACCGGGGGTGGTCGACGGCGTCGGTGATGGCGGTGATCAGGGTGCGGCCGATACCGCGCTGCTGGTGGTCGGGGTGGACGTGGAGTTCGATGATGACGAAGGAGTCGTCGAGCCAGCCGTCGGTTCCGGTGGCCCGCAGATAGGGCTCGACGACGGTGGACCACCACTGGGCGCGGTCGTTGGGCAGCCCGTAGACGAATCCGACGAGCCGTCCGTCGGGGGTGGTGGCGCCGAGCGCCCGGGCACGGGGGTGTTCCAGGTGCCTGAGGACGATGTGGCGGCGTACGTCGATCTCGTCCTGGCTGAGCCCGAAGGCCGCCGCCTGGACGTGCAGGGCTTCGTCGACGCGGGCGGCGAGGTCGACGGGGCCGATCTCGGCGTCGGGTGCTGCGGGGCCTTCCGCGGGGGCTGCTGCCATGCGGGAACCCTACTGGCCGGGGCGGGCGCCCGGGAAAGCGCGGCGGTTCAGAACAGGACGCTCATGAACGCGCCGACCTCGCGGAAGCCGACGCGCTGGTAGGCCTTGCGGGCGGGGGTGTTGTAGTCGTTCACGTACAGGCTGACGACGGGGGCGACGTCGGCCAGGGCGTAGCGCAGGACGGCGGCCATGCCCGTTTCGGAGAGGCCCTTCCCCCGGTGTTCGGGGGCGACCCAGACGCCCTGGATCTGGCAGGCCTGGGGGGTGGCCGCGCCGATCTCCGCCTTGAAGACGACCTTGCCGTCGTCGATGCGGGCGAAGGAGCGGCCGGTGCTGATGAGTTCGGCGACCCGGGCCTGGTAGAGGAGGCCGCCGTCGCCGGCGAGCGGGGAGATGCCGACCTCCTCGGTGAACATGGCGACGCAGGCCGGCATCAGGACCTCCATCTCGTCCTTGCGGATGCGGCGGACGAGCGGGTCGGGGGTGACGTCGGCGGCCGCGCTCTCGGTGACCATGAGGGGCTGGTTGGCGCGGACCTCGCGGGCGGGTCCCCAGCTGGGTTCGAGGAGCCGCCACAGCTGGGTGGTGGGTTCGGCGGGGCCGACGATGGAGGAGCAGCGGCGGCCGGCTCTGCGGGCCCGGTCGGCGAAGGCGCGGACGGCTTCGGGTCCGGCGCAGATGGGGACGAGGTTGGCTCCGGAGTAGCACAGGGAGCGGAGCATTCCGTCGGCGTACCAGCCCCACATCTCGCCGCCGAGGCGCCAGGGGTCGAGCCCCGCGACCTGCACGCGGGAGGTCACGAAGGCGTTGGCGACGGGCTCGCTCTCGAGAATGGCGAGTGCGGCGCCGAGGTCGCTGGGTTCGAGGACCCGGGTGGTGGTCTGCGTCAACACGAGGGGGCCTCACCATACGGTCTGCTGATTTCCGCACTGTAACCGACAAACCCGTCGAACACCGCTCGAGTCCGGGAGACGGTCTCGGCGGACGCAGCCGCCCCGCCGGGCACGAAGCCCGGCGGGGCGGTGATCATGCGGAAAGCCGCGGGTCAGACGCCGATGGAGACCTGGGGTTCGCCGGACGCGATGCCGTCCTGCTCCATCTGCTCGGCGATCTTCATGGCCTCTTCGATGAGGGTCTCGACGATCTTCGACTCGGGGACGGTCTTGATGACCTCGCCCTTCACGAAGATCTGGCCCTTGCCGTTGCCGGAGGCGACGCCGAGGTCGGCCTCGCGGGCCTCGCCGGGGCCGTTGACGACGCAGCCCATGACCGCCACGCGCAGCGGGACCTCCATGCCCTCCAGGCCGGCGCTGACCTGGTCGGCGAGCTTGTACACGTCGACCTGGGCGCGGCCGCAGGACGGGCAGGAGACGATCTCCAGACGGCGCTGCTTGAGGTTCAGCGCCTCCAGGATCTGCAGGCCGACCTTGACCTCCTCGGCCGGCGGGGCCGAGAGGGAGACGCGGATGGTGTCGCCGATGCCCTCCGAGAGCAGGGCGCCGAACGCGACGGCCGACTTGATGGTGCCCTGGAACGCCGGTCCGGCCTCGGTGACGCCGAGGTGCAGCGGGTAGTCGCTCTGGGCGGCGAGCTGACGGTAGGCGTTGACCATGACGACCGGGTCGTTGTGCTTGACCGAGATCTTGA
This sequence comes from Streptomyces sp. S063, assembly GCF_002832675.1. Classification (NCBI taxonomy): domain Bacteria; kingdom Bacillati; phylum Actinomycetota; class Actinomycetes; order Kitasatosporales; family Streptomycetaceae; genus Streptomyces; species Streptomyces sp. S063. Next base: position 5,786,829 of record NZ_CP021707.1, on the reverse strand, counting down.
TGTCGCCGAAGCCGTGCTCCTCGAAGAGGGACGCCTCCCACAGGGCCGACTCGACGAGGGCCTCAGGGGTGGCCTTGCCGTACTTCTTCAGGAGCCGCGCGTCCAGGGAGCCGGCGTTGACGCCGATACGGATCGGGGTGCGGGTCTCGGAGGCCGCCTTGGCGATCTCCTTGACCTTGTCGTCGAACTGCTTGATGTTGCCCGGGTTGACCCGGACGGCCGCGCAGCCGGCGTCGATCGCGGCGAAGACGTACTTCGGCTGGAAGTGGATGTCGGCGATCACCGGGATCTGCGACTTCTTCGCGATGGTGGCGAGCGCGTCGGCGTCGTCCTGCGTCGGGCAGGCGACCCGGACGATCTGGCAGCCGGACGCCGTCAGCTCGGCGATCTGCTGGAGCGTGGCGCCGATGTCCGACGTACGGGTCGTCGTCATCGACTGCACGGAAACGGGTGCGTCGCCGCCGACCGCGACCGTGCCGACCTGGATCTGTCGGCTGACCCTGCGGTCGGCGAGCTTGGTCGGAACGGCCGGCATTCCGAGAGAAATCGCAGTCATGCGCTGTGCATCCCCAAGGTGTGGATCAAGGTCCCGAGATCGGCGGGCTCCAGGCTTCGAGGTTACGGCACCGGAGCCCCGGAGGACGCACCCGTGTCGACATGTCCACCCCTCGGTGACCGGCCGGACACAACGCGTGTGCCCGGCCGGCACCTGGGGGACAGCGGGGGTGGACGGGGTGCGAGACACCCCCCGGGGGACGGTCAGCTGATCTTCACCGGGTTCACGATGTCGGCCACCAGGACCAACAGCGTGAAGCAGATGAAGAGTCCGGCGACCACATAGGCGACCGGCATCAGCCGCGCCACGTCGAACGGGCCCGGGTCGGGGCGCCGGAAGACCTTGGCCAGATTGCGCCGCAGGGACTCCCACAGCGCGCCCGCGATGTGCCCGCCGTCCAGCGGGAGCAGCGGAAGCATGTTGAACAGGAACAGCGAGAGGTTGAAGCCCGCGAGCAGGAACAGCATCATCGCGACCTGGTTCTGCGCCGGGATGTCGAGGTTCATCACCTCGCCGCCGATCCGGGCCGCGCCCACCACGCCGACCGGCGAGTCGTCGGCCCGTTCGCCGTCGCTGAAGGCGGCGTCCCAGAGGGCGGGGATCTTGGAGGGCAGGGCGATGATGGAGTCGACGCCGTTCTCGATCATGTCGCCCATACGGACGACGGAGTCGCCGAAGGAGAGCGGCACGATCTCGGTCTTCGCGGCGAAGCCGAGGTAGCCCGCCTCGACGAACTTCTTCGGGATGACCTCGCCGTTGCCGTCCTTCTTGGCGACGTCGTTCTTGAGCAGGACGGCGTTGAGCGTGACTTCCTCGCCATCGCGTTCGACGACGATGGTGGCCGGGCCGATCGTCTCGCGGATGCGGTCCGAGAGCGTCGCCCAGTCGTCGACCTTCGTGCCGGCGAAGGCGACGATCTTGTCCCCCTCGCGGAGCCCGGCCTTCTTGGCCGGCGAGACGCGGTCCTTCGGCTCGCACTTCTGGCGGTTCTCGCTCTGCGCGATCACGCACTTCTGGACGCCGCCGACCTCGGTGGTCTGGGTCTGGAAGCCGAAGGTCATCGCGACGCCCATGAAGATGGCGACCGCGAGGACCAGGTTCATGAAAGGGCCGGCGAACATCACGATGACGCGCTTCCACGGCTTGCGCGTGTAGAAGAGGCGCTTCTCGTCGCCCGGCTCCAGTTCCTCGAAGGCGGCGGAGCGGGCGTCCTCGATCATGCCGCGCCACGGTGAGGTGGAGCGGGCTTCGAGGCGGCCGTCGGGGCCCGGCGGGAACATCCCGATCATGCGGATGTAGCCGCCGGCCGGGATGGCCTTGATGCCGTACTCGGTGTCGCCCCTCTTCCTCGACCAGAGCGTCGGGCCGAAGCCGACCATGTACTGCGGGACCCGGATGCCGAACATCTTGGCCGTGGAGAGGTGGCCCAGCTCGTGCCAGGCGATCGAGAAGAGCAGGCCCACGACGAAGACGGCGATGCCCAGGACCGTCAGCAGGATCGAGGTCAGACTCATGCGTGCGCCTCCGCTGTCGCTTTCGCCGAGAGTTCCCGGGCCCGTGCGCGGGCCCAGGTTTCCGCTTCGAGGACGTCCGCGACGCTGAGCGAGGTTCCCGGGGCGGGGGTGCCGTGTTCGGACACCACAGCCGTGACCGTATCCATGATTCCGTTGAAGGGCAGCTGTCCGGCGAGGAACGCGTCGACGCATTCCTCGTTGGCCGCGTTGAACACGGCGGGCGCGGTGCCGCCGAGCCCGCCGACGTGCCGGGCGAGACCGACGGACGGGAAGGCCTCGGTGTCGAGCGGGAAGAACTCCCAGGTGGAGGCCTTGGACCAGTCGAAGGCGGGGGCCGCGTCCGGAACCCGTTGGGGCCAGCCGAGGCCGATGGCGATGGGGCCGCCCATGTCCGGCGGGGTGGCCTGGGCGAGCGTGGAGCCGTCGCTGAATTCCACCATCGAGTGCACGTAGGACTGCGGGTGGACCACGACCTCGATCCGGTCGAACGGGATGTCGTAGAGGAGATGCGCCTCGATGACCTCAAGTCCCTTGTTGACCAGGGTCGCGGAGTTGATGGTGATGACCGGTCCCATGGCCCAGGTCGGGTGGGCGAGCGCCTGCTCGCGGGTGACGTCGGCCAGCTCCTCGCGCGTACGGCCCCGGAAGGGTCCGCCGGAGGCGGTGACGACGAGTTTGCGGACGTCGGCGCGGGTGCCGGCGGCCAGCGCCTGGAAGAGCGCGGCGTGCTCGGAGTCGACCGGGATGATCTGGCCGGGGGCGGCGAGCTCCTTCACCAGCGGGCCGCCGACGATCAGCGACTCCTTGTTGGCGAGGGCGAGCGTGCGGCCCGCCTTCAGCGCGGCGAGGGTCGGGGCGAGCCCGATGGAGCCGGTGATGCCGTTGAGCACGGTGTGGCAGTCACTCGCGGCGAGGGTGGTGGCCGCGTCGGGTCCGGCGAGGATCTCGGGGAGCGGCTCGCCGGCCCCGTACTGGTCCCGCAGCGCCTCGCGCAGGGCGGGGACCGCGTCCTCGGCGGCGACGGCCACCGTGTTCACGCGCAGCCGGCGGGCCTGCTCGGCCAGCAGGGCGACCCGGCCGCCGGCGGCCGAGAGCGCCGTGACCCGGAAGCGGTCGGGGTTGCGCAGGACCAGGTCGATGGCCTGAGTGCCGATGGACCCGGTGGAGCCGAGGATCACGAGATCCCGGCGGCCGTCCGCGGCGTCGAAGAGGAGATGCGGATCGGCGAGGGGGGCGGGGCTGTCGCTCATGCCCCCATTGTTGCCGCTCCGGCTGTGTGCGGGGACAGCGCGTCCCGGTGGGCGGCGCCCGCGCCCTCGTTCAGCGCCCCTGGAGGCCGTGCGCGAAGTCCGCGAACGCCTCGTGGAAGCGCGGGAACGTCTTGCGTACGCAGCCGGGATCGTCGTACGTCAGGCCGGGTGTGCGCAGTCCGGCGACGGCGAAGGACATCACGATCCGGTGGTCGCCGTGGGTGGCGATCTCGGTGGGCTTCGGCGTGCCGGGGTGGATCTCGATCCGGTCCGGGCCGGTGTGAACGGTGATGCCCATGGCGCGCAGGTTCCCGGCGCACGCCTCCAGTCGGTCGCACTCCTTGACCCGGGTGTTGGCGACGTCCTCGATGACGACGGGTCCGTCCGCGTAGGGGGCGATGGCGGCGAGGGTCGGCATGGTGTCGGAGATGTCGCGCATGTTGACGGTGATCCCGCGCAGCCGGCCGGTGGAGCGGACGGTGGTGGCGTCGGGGCCGACGACGACCTCGGCGCCCATGTCCCGCAGGACGTCGACGAAGCGCAGGTCGCCCTGGAGCGCGCCGGTGCCGAGACCGGGGACGGTGACTTCGCGGCCGGTGAGGGCGGCGGCGGCGAAGAAGTAACTGGCGGTGGAGGCGTCGGGCTCGACGGCGTAGGAGGTGGCCCGGTAGCCGCCGGGAGGGACGGTGAAGGTGTTCCCCTCCCGCTCCACCTCCACGCCGAAGTCGCGCATCATCGCGAGGGTGATCTCGACGTACGGCGCGGAGACCAGCTCGGTGACCTCGATGCGCAGGCCCTTCGCGGTGAGCGGCCCGAGCATCAGCAGTGCGGTGAGGTACTGGGACGACTCCCCCGCGTCCAGGGTGAGTTCGCCGCCCTCGATCCCGGCGGCGCGGACGGTCAGCGGGTGGTGCCCTTCCGCTCCCCCGTGGCACAGGTCGACGCCGAGGGCGGTGAGGGCCCGGGTGAGCGGGGCGAGCGGGCGGCGGCGCATCTGGGCGGAGGCGTCGAAGCGGTACGTGCCGGAGGCGGCGGCCGCGACGAGGGTGGGCAGGAAGCGGGCGGTGGTCGCGCCGTCGCGGCAGTAGACGTCGGCTTCGGTGGCGGCGGGCCCGGCCGGACGCCCCTGGACGCGCCAGCGGTCGGCCTCCTGCTCGACCGTGTAACCGAGGTTCTTCAGGCCTTCCGCGAAGCCCTCGGTGTCGTCCGAGCGCAGTGGCCGCAGCAGGGTGGTGGCGCCGTCGGCCGCTGCGGCCAGGAAGAGGGCGCGGGCGGTGACGGACTTGGAGCCGGGGATGTCGATGACGGTCACGGCGCTCATCCTGCCCCGGGGCGGGCGGGCCTGGCGGGGTGTGTCCGGTGCGTGGACGCGGTGGGCGCACCCGGCACACCCCGTACGGCGGGTCGCTAGCGCAGCGGCCGGTGCTGGTTCTCCTGGACGGAGGGGCCCGGGGTGGCGTCCGCGATCCAGGGGCCTTCGCCGCTGGGGTCGATGACGCCTTCCTCCAGCCAGGTGTACGTCCCCGACAGGACGCCGTCGACCACGCGCCGGTCGAGGTCGTCGGTGTTGGACCACAGACGGGTGAACAGTTCCTCGACCCGGATGCGGGCCTGCTCGCAGAAGGCGTCGGCGAGCTGGTACGCCTCACGCCCGTGCTCCCCCGCCCCGCGCAGGTGCTCGGCGCGGACGCAGGCGGCGCTCATGGCGAAGAGTTCGGCGCCGATGTCGACGATCCGGCCGAGGAAGCCCTGTTTGGTCTCCATCCGGCCCTGCCAGCGGGACATGGCGTAGAAGGTGGACCGGGCGAGCTTGCGCGAGCTCCGCTCGACGTACCGGAGGTGGCCGGAGAGGTCGCGGTGCCCGACCGGGTGGAACTCCGCGTACGTACGCGGCAGCTGCCCCGGTCCCGCGACGAGCTTGGGCAGCCAGCGGGCGTAGAACCCGGCGGCGTTGGCGCCCGCCTTCGCCTTGGCGGAGAGCGGCTTGTCGGGGTCGATGATGTCGCCCGCGACCTTGAGGTGGGCGTCGACGGCCTCGCGGGCGATCAGCAGGTGCATGATCTCGGTGGAGCCCTCGAAGATCCGGTTGATCCGCATGTCGCGGAGCATCTGCTCGGCCGCGACGGCCCGCTCCCCGCGGGCGGCCAGCGATTCGGCGGTCTCGAATCCGCGCCCGCCGCGGATCTGCACCAGCTCGTCGGCGATCAGCCAGCCCATCTCGGAGCCGTACAGCTTGGCGAGGGCGGCCTCGATGCGGATGTCGTTGCGATCCTCGTCGGCCATCTGCGAGGAGAGGTCGACAACGGCCTCCAGGGCGAAGGTGGTGGCCGCGATGAAGGAGATCTTCGAGGCGACCGCCTCGTGCCGGGCGACGGGCCGACCCCACTGCTCGCGTACGGCGGACCATTCACGGGCGATCTTCAGCGACCACTTGCCGACGCCGACGCACATCGCGGGCAGCGAGAGGCGGCCGGTGTTGAGGGTGGTCAGGGCGATCTTCAGCCCGGCCCCCTCGGGTCCGATCCGGCAGGCCCCGGGGACCCGGACGCCATGGAAGCGGGTGACGCCGTTCTCGATGCCGCGCAGGCCCATGAAGGCGTTGCGGTGCTCCACGGTCACGCCGGGGGCGTCGGCCTCGACGACGAACGCGGTGATGCCGCCGGGATGTCCTTCGGAGGCGGGCACCCGGGCCATGACCACGAGGAGATCGGCGACGACCCCGTTGGTGGTCCAGAGCTTCACCCCGTCGAGGACGTAGTCCGGACCGTCGGGCACGGCGGTGGTGGCGAGGCGGGCCGGGTCGGAGCCGACGTCCGGCTCGGTCAGCAGGAAGGCGGAGATGTCGGTGGTGGCCAGCCGGGGCAGGTAGACGTCCTTCTGCTCCTGGGTGCCGAAGATCTTCAGGGGCTGCGGTACGCCGATCGACTGATGCGCGGAGAGCAGCGCGCCGATGGCGGGGCTGGCGGAGCCGACGAGAGCGAGCGCCTTGTTGTAGTACACCTGGGTGAGTCCGAGCCCGCCGTACTTGGTCTCGATCTTCATCCCGAGGGCGCCGAGCTCCTTCAGCCCGCTGATCACCTCGTCCGGGATCCGCGCCTCGCGCTCGATCCGGGCGCTGTCGATGTGGGCCTCGCAGAACGCCCCCAGCCGCGCCAGGAACTCCTCGCCGCGCCGTATGTCGTCGGGCGGCGGCAGGGGGTGCGGATGGATCAGGTCGAGCCGGAAGCGCCCCAGGAACAGCTCCTTGGCGAAGCTGGGCTTGCGCCAGTCCTGCTCCCGGGCGGCCTCGGCGACCCGGCGCGCTTCCCGTTCGGTGACCTTGGGGGCTCCGGGGACCTGGGGGGTGTTGTGTGGTGCGGACATGAGGGACCTCACCTCGCCGCGCGTGACCAGGAGGGATGGGCCGTCCGGGACGCACGGACTGCTAGTCGCTGCTTACTGGTCCGTATGTAACCCGTGTACCCGTGGTTCGGCACCCGCACCAGCCCCCGCGCACGGACACGCGGACGGCCCGAACCCCCGCACAGTGGGTTCGGGCCGTCCGCCCGCGCCCCCGTCCGGATGCGCTGTCCGGGCGGGGGTGGTCCGGGTGTTACAGGGCGAGGCCGGTGAGGACCAGGACGCGCTCGTAGGTGTAGTCGTCCATGGCGTAGCGGACGCCCTCGCGGCCGACGCCGGACTGCTTGGCGCCGCCGTACGGCATCTGGTCGGCGCGGTACGAGGGGACGTCGCCGATGATCACGCCGCCGACCTCCAGGGCCCGGTGGGCGCGGAAGGCGGTCTGGAGGTCATGGGTGAAGACGCCTGCCTGGAGGCCGTACTTGGAGGAGTTGACGGCGGCGAACGCCTCGGCCTCGCCGTCGGCCTTCTGGATCGACATGACCGGGCCGAAGACCTCTTCGCAGGAGAGCGTGACGTCGTCGGGGAGGGAGGCGAGGACGGTCGGGGCATAGGTGGCGCCGTCGCGCTTGCCGCCGGTGAGCAGCTCCGCGCCGCCCTGGACGGCCTCGTCGACCCAGGACTCGACGCGCTTGGCCGCGTCCTCGCTGACCAGGGGGCCGACGTCGGTGGCGGCGTCGGCCGGGTCGCCGGTGACGAGGGCCTCGACGGCGGCGACGATCTTCGGGACGAGGCGGTCGTAGACCGAGGCGTCGGCGATGACGCGCTGCACGGAGATGCAGGACTGGCCGCCCTGGTAGTTGGAGAAGGTGGCGATCCGGCCGGCCGCCCAGTCCAGGTCCTCGTCGGAGGCGTAGTCGCCGAGGACGACCGCCGCGCCGTTGCCGCCGAGCTCCAGGGTGCAGTGCTTGCGGGGCACCGACTCCATGATCGCGTAGCCGACCGGGCCCGAGCCGGTGAAGGAGATGACCGGCAGCCGCTCGTCCTGGACCAGGGCGGGCATCTTGTCGTTCGGGACCGTCAGGACGGACCAGGAGCCGGCCGGGAGGTCGGTCTCGGCCAGCAGCTCGCCGAGGATGAGCGAGGAGATCGGCGTCGCCGGGGCCGGCTTCAGGATGATCGGGGCGCCGACGGCGATGGCCGGGGCGACCTTGTGGGCGCTGAGGTTCAACGGGAAGTTGAAGGGCGCGATGCCGAGGACGGCCCCGCGCGGGAAGCGCCGGGTCAGCCCGAGGCGGCCGGTGCCGCCGAGGTCGGTGTCGAGCCGCTGGGCCTCACCGCCGTTGAAGCGGCGGGCCTCCTCGGCGGCGAACCGGAACACGGACACGGCCCGGCCGACCTCGCCGCGGGCCCACTTGATCGGCTTGCCGTTCTCCGCCGAGATCAGCTGGGCGATCTCCTCGGTGCGCTCCGTCAGCCGCCGTACGACGTGGTCGAGCGCCGCGGCCCTCACGTGCGCCGGGGTGGCGGCGAACTCGTCCCGTACGGCGTGGGCGGCGGCGACGGCCTCCTCGACCTGGGCGTCGGTCGGCACGCTGACGGTGCCGACGAGGCGCCCGTCGTACGGGTTGGTGACGTCGAAGCTGTCGGCACCGGTGGCCCGGCGGCCGGCCACCCAGAAGGCGTGGGGCGAAGTCATGGAGGTTCCGGCCCTTCGGAGGTCGTGAGGAGATGGGGATGTGTCTCGTCGTGGGCGCCCGGAAGGCTCCCCTCTGTGGTCCCACGGTAGGGCGGACAGGCGCTCAGGGCGTTTGTCCGGCGTGGAGCGGAGCGGGGGCCGGGTGCGCCGAATTGGCGGAAGGAGTGTGGGTGGAGCGCGGATCGCCCGCCCGACGGGCGGCGTTCAGCCTCTGGAGTCCTCGGCGGGCGTGGTCGCCGCCGTCGCCTTGAGGGCGAGCCACAGCTCCATGCGGACGTCCGGGTCGTCCAGAGAGCGGCCGAGGATCTCCTCCACCCGGCGCATCCGGTAGCGCAGGGTGTGCCGGTGCACGCCCAGGTCGGCGGCGGCGGCGTCCCACTGGCCGTGGCGGGAGAGCCAGGCGCGCAGGGAGGCCACGAGATCGCCGCGGCCCTTGGCGTCGTGCTCGTGCAGGGCGCGGAGCATGCCGTCGGCGAAGGCCCGTACCGCGTCGTCGGCGAGCAGCGGGAGAACCGAACCGGCGGCCAGCTCCTCGTGCTCGACGAGGGCCCGGCCCCGGCGGCGGGCGACGGAGAGGGCCTGTTCGGCCTGCTTGTACGCGGCGGAGACAGCGATCGGGCCGGCGGGGGCGGAGAGCCCCACCACGACGTCGCTGTCCTCGGCGCCGCCCTCGCGCGGGGCGCGGTCGTCCTGGGCCTCGGCGTAGGCGGCGCAGGCGGCGACGGCGGCTCCACCGTCGGCGGCGAGCACGACGACGCGTTCGCCCTCGGGGACCAGGAGGAGCGCCTCGCCGGTACGGGCGGCGGCGGCCTCCATGGTCTCGGTGAGCAGTTCGGGTCCGGCGGGCGCGGCTGCCTCGGCGATCAGCAGCCGGAACGGGGCGTCGAGCAGCCCGCCGTAGAGGTCTCCGGCGACGGCCCGGGCATGGTCGGGCTCGCCGGCGAGGAGCATCCGCAGGACGGCGGCGCCAAGGCGTTGCTCCGCGCCCTGGAGGGAGCGCGAGCGGGCGGTGGTGAGGGTGAGGAGGGCGACGGCGGAGTGCACGGCGTACCGCTCGGCGGTCCCGAGCGCCGCGCCCGTGCCGACGGCCAGTGCGCCGCGGGCACGGCGGCCGGTGCCCAGCGACTGGAGCTCCACCCGGTCCTCGCTGTCGGCGACGACGATGCTGGCGGGGGCGGGTCTGTCCCGGAGGCGTTCGACGTCGGGGGTGAGGGCGGCGGCGCGGCGGGCGGCCCAGTCGGGGGCGGCGGCGAGGACCACGCCGGAGGTGTCGTACAGGGCGGCCCAGCCGTCGATGTGAGCGGCGAGCCGGGCGAGGAGGCCGGCGGGCCCGTCCCCGGCGAGCGCGGCCTTCGTCAGCTCGCGCTGGGCCTCGAAGCCCGCGGTGACCGCGCGGTACTGGTCGGCGGCGATGGCGGCGGAGACGGCCTTGCTGATGGCGAGGAACGGGGTGCGGCGGGGGACTTCGAGGAGCGGCAGACCCGCTTCCTCGGCGGCGTCGACGAGCGCCTCGGGGATGTCGTCGTAGTTGACCCCGACCGCGAAGCCGACCCCGGCGACTCCGGCTCCGGCCAGCCGCCGCACGTACCGGCGCATGGAGTCGGCGTTCTCGGCGTCGAGGTTGGTGGCGGTCACGAGGAGGAGTTCGCCGCCGTCCATGTACGGGACGGGGTCGGCGAGCTCGCTGGCGTGGGCCCAGCGCACGGGGGTGCCGAGCCGGTCCGCGCCCGCCCGCACGGTGAGCTTGAGCGCCGAGTGCTGGACGAGCGAGGCGAGCGTGGGGGGCATGGGCGGGGAACCCTCGGGGTCGGGGACGATGTCGCGGGCGCCGCCGCACGGACGACCGGTCCCCCGGCCGTGACGGTGGCCCCGTATTTCGCCGTCCCGTATGAACGGCTCCCTCCGATTCTGCCAGGCTGGCAGGGTGCCGGTAACCGCTCTCCGTCGACCTTTGCGTTACTTCCGGGTAGCCGGTCGAGCCGTCTCAGCCGTCGAGGTGGACCAGGAGAGGCGGTGCGTGTTCGCCCTGGACAGTGGTGAGGGAGAGCACCGCGTGACCGGCGGGCACCCCGTACGCCAGCTCGGACGCCGACCAGCGTTCCCGCTCGACCTGCCGTACGGTCACGGCGTCCGTGGTCACGGCCTTGCCGGTGACGAGCTTGCGCAGGGCGTGCAGGGCGCGGGTGAAGGGCTGGTCGGCGAAGACGGTGTGCTGGGCGACCTCGCGGGTCTCCACCCACTCCTTGCCCCAGGCCTCGGCGAAGCGTTTGCCGTCCCAGGTGGTGATGCCGGAGAAGGCCGCCGTGCAGCCGACCGCGCCGAGCAGCGGGGTGTGCAGGGCCTCGGGGACGTCGTCGACGGTACGCAGGGCGAGCACCGCACCGGCGTTGACCGAGCGCAGCCGGCGGATACCGCGGACGGTCTCGGCGGTGACGGCGTGGGTGGCGTCGTCCAGGACGAGGCAGACGAAGAGCGAGGTGTCGGTGCGGGCGGCGGTGATCGCCGTGAACTGGGCGAGGAGCAGCCTGGTCAGCAGCCGGGACGCCTCCGCGTGGCCGCGCTCCGGCAGGTCGACGCGGACCCGCAGCGGGTACTGGCCGAGCGCGCGCAGCTCGAAGGGGCGGGCGTCCGGGCCGGTGGCGAAGAACCCGGCGAACGTGGACCGGTCGAGCAGGGCCACCCGGTCGGCGAGGGCGGGCGCCGGGTCACCGGGGCCGCCCGCCTGCCGGGCTCGCGCGTCCAGCTCCCGGAGCATCGCGTGGTGCCCGGCGGATTCCAGGGAGGCGCGGAGTCCGGCGAACGCGGCCGGTGTGCCGTCGAGGAGTTCGCGAAGTTCGGGCACGGAGGGAAAGTGGCCGTAGGCGGTACGGTACGGGCCGAGCAGTTGGGCGAGGACGGTGGCGGCGCGGCGGCTGTCGAGGCTGCCGACATCGCCGACGAGTCCTTCCGCGAGGATGGCTGCCGCCTCGTCGGGGTCGGTGGTGCCGCCGTACAGATCGATGTCGTGGGCGGAGCCGGGGTGGCCGACGCGGACGACGACGTCGAAGGCATCGTCCGGGCCGAGCGGCTCACCCGCCCCGCCGACGGCGAGGACCGCCGCCTGTCCGGCCAGCGCACGCAGGGCGAGCGCTTCGACGACCGGCCGGATCAGCCGAGCGGACTTCCCGGCGCCGGGTGGCCCGACAGCGAGCAGGGAGGTGCCGAGCAGCGCGGGGTCCAGGGCGAGGCCCGTACCCCGGCGGATGTAGGGGTTGTGCGGGTCGTCGGCGCACCGGCCGATCCTGACCTGGCCGGTGAGCACGTCGTGGCGGGCGGTCCGCCGGGGGAGGTCACGGTGGCCTGAGGGGTGCAGGGCAGCGGCCCCGCCGGTCCGCAGGACGGACTCCGCGAGGGGGCCGAGCCGGTCGGGCCGCCGGGTGGCAAGCGCCCAGGCGTGGCGCAGCCGGGCCACGTCCACGTCGTTCATGCGGCCGGTGCGGACCTCGGCGGTGAGGGTCTCCGCCGCGTCGGTCCAGCCCGCGGCGCGCAGTTCGGGCCACTGGTCGGCGGAGGTCGTGGTGGCGGGGGCCGAGGTGTCGGCCGGCGCGGGGGCGGAGCCGCTGCCCCAGCGGGTGGCGATCAGATCGTGCCAGCGGCCGAGCCGGGCGAAGGGCCAGAGGACGGCGGCGGCGATCAGCCCGTAGATCACGTTGACGACGGTCTGGCTCTGGTAGATCTCGCCGCCCGCCACGGAGGCGACGAGGACCAGGACCGGGCGGACGACCGGGAGCGTCTCCTTCCAGACGAGCAGCTGGGTGAGGCCAGCCGCGGCGGCCGCAGCAAGGGCGAGGAAGGGCTGGCCGCGCTCCACGACATGGCGGCGGAAGAGTTCGGAGAAGTTGCCGATCCGGCCGCAGCCGTAGGCCAGCAGGCCGAAGAGGATCGCCTCGTACACCGTGAGGGCGTCGCTGCCCTCGATGGTGCGGGGGCCGCCGGACGTGCCCGGGTTCCACCACTCCCCCGGGGTGAAGAGCTTCAGCGGGACGAGGCGGTAGGGGAGGTAACCGTTGCGCCACAGCGACCACAGCAGCAGCGCGGAGAGCAGGGCGATGAGTGCGCCGACGAGCAGCGACCGGTCGGAGACCCGCTCGGACTCCTCGGGCGGGGGCGGGGTGTATCCGTACCGCCAGACACCCGGTTCCTGCTGGGGGCGGGGTGTGCGCAGCCAGGCGTCGACCGGGGATCCGGGGGGCGGGGGCGCGGTGGGCGGGACCGCCGGGGCGGGACCGGCCGGGCGGTGCTCCATCGACGGGGCGGACGCGGCCCCCGAGCGCCGCTGCTCCGCCGACGGGCCCGGGTGCCGGTCTGCCGGGTACCGGAGGCCCTCGTTCCGGTCGCCCGGGTGGCGGTCGGCCGGATGCGCGCCGGTGGCGGGGTTCGGTACCCGCGGCGGGTGCGCGGGCGGTGGCGGAACGGCCGGTCCGGGGGCCTTGTCCGCGCTCGGTCCCCGTACACCCCGCGTGCCGTCGTCGTCCATGAACCACTGCCCCCTTGACCTGCCGGTCCGTCCGCTGCCCCGGTCAATCTAGTGCGCCCCCACGGTGAGTTCAGCAACGCGCCCGGATAGTGACCGTCGGGCCCCCCGCGGACCCGGCCCGCACCCGCACGGCCAGCAGCTCCCCCACCTGTCCGCCAAGGACAAGGACACACCCCCCACCACTCCCGATCGGAGCATGCCCGCACCCCTCCCCCACCCCTAGCCTGCAGAAAAGAAGAGCGTCCGAAACACCCCCAGGAGCCCCGCATGACCGCAATCCCGCAGGAGCGCCGCGTCGTCACTGCCATCCCCGGCCCGAAATCCGTCGAGCTGCAGGCTCGTCGTACCGCGGCCGTCGCCGCGGGTGTGGGCTCCACCCTGCCGGTGTTCACCGCCCGGGCCGGCGGCGGGATCATCGAGGACGTGGACGGGAACCGGCTGATCGACTTCGGGTCCGGGATCGCCGTGACCTCCGTGGGCGCGTCCGCCGAGGCCGTCGTGCGGCGGGCCTCCGCGCAGCTCGCGGACTTCACCCACACCTGTTTCATGGTCACGCCGTACGAGGGGTACGTCGAGGTCTGCGAGCAGCTCGCCGAGCTGACGCCGGGCGACCACGCGAAGAAGTCCGCGCTGTTCAACTCGGGCGCCGAGGCCGTCGAGAACGCGGTGAAGATCGCCCGCGCCTACACCAAGCGCACCGCCGTCGTCGTCTTCGACCACGGCTACCACGGCCGCACCAACCTCACCATGGGCATGACGGCGAAGAACATGCCGTACAAGCAGGGCTTCGGCCCGTTCGCGCCCGAGGTCTACCGCGTCCCGGTCGCCTACGGCTACCGCTGGCCGACCGGGGCCGAGAACGCCGGGGCCGAGGCGTCCGCGCAGGCCATCGACGCGATCACCAAGCAGATCGGCGCCGACAACGTCGCCGCGATCATCATCGAGCCGGTGCTCGGCGAGGGCGGCTTCATCGAGCCGGCCAAGGGCTTCCTCCCGGCGATCGCGCAGTTCGCCAAGGACAACGGCATCGTGTTCGTCGCGGACGAGATCCAGTCCGGCTTCTGCCGTACCGGCCAGTGGTTCGCCTGCGAGGACGAGGGCGTCGTCCCGGACCTGATCACCACCGCCAAGGGCATCGCGGGCGGCCTGCCGCTCTCCGCCGTGACCGGCCGCGCCGAGATCATGGACGCCGCGCACGCGGGTGGCCTGGGCGGTACCTACGGCGGAAACCCGGTGGCCTGCGCGGGTGCGCTCGGCGCCATCGAGACGATGCGCGAGCTGGACCTGAACGGGAAGGCCAAGCGGATCGAGGAGGTCATGAAGGGCCGCCTCGCCGAGATGCGGGCGAAGCTCCCGAACGGCGACATCATCGGTGACATCCGCGGCCGCGGCGCGATGATCGCGATCGAGCTGGTGAAGTCGGGCACGAAGGACCCGAACCCGGAGGCGGCGGGCGCGCTCGCGAAGGCCTGTCACGCCGAGGGCCTGCTCGTCCTGACCTGCGGCACGTACGGCAACGTCCTGCGCTTCCTGCCGCCGCTGGTGATCGGCGAGGACCTGCTCAACGAGGGCCTCGACATCATCGAGCGGGCGTTCGGCACGCTCTGAATCTCTCGAACCCGGGTGCGTACGGCGGCGGTCCCGCGCCGCTGCCGTACGGCGTCCGGGTGAGGGCCTGTGAAGAAGGTGTGCGGGGGCGATGGCGGGAGGCGGTGCCGACTGTCGGTCGCCCTTCCACTGCCGTACGGTTTCTGCAGATGAGAGAAACACCTCGGCCCCGGGAAACCGCGGCCGACTCCGGGCCGGGGCTCCCCCAGCACCGTCCGGAGCGTGCGTTCGCGCACGCCGGAGCCGATGGCTCCGGGACTCCTCACCGATCGGACGGCCGCCCGCCCCACACCCCCCGGGGCGCGCGGCGAACCGATCCCGCCGGCCATCCCGGAACAACCCCCCCTGTTCCCGGGTGGCCGGCCCCCCTCGTTTCCGGATACGTCTGGGGTGTTCTCGGTCTGCTCGCGGTTCTCTTCGCGCTGATCACCTGGCAGGTCGTCGTCGAGGGTCCGCTGTTCCGGCTCGACGAGCGGGTGGGCGGAGAACTCTTCGGGCAGGGCCCGGCCCCGCTGACCCAGGTTCTGTCCGACCTCGGCGGGATGCCCGTGGCGCTTCCGGTGCTGAGCTGCGCGATCGCGTACGCCCTGGGGCGCCGTGCCCTGCGGCTCGCCGTGTCCGCGGCCCTCACCATGGCGGCGGTGCCCGCGCTGGTGATCCCGCTGAAGGTGGCCACCGCCCGGCAGGGGCCCCTGACGGAGGCCGTCAACTACTACCCGTCCGGTCATACGGCGACGGCCGCCGTGGCGTACGGGGCCTCGGCCCTGGTGCTGCTGGCTCTGGGGCGACCGGCGTGGCTGCGGGAGGCTTCCTGGCCCCGGGCGTGGATGATGCCCGTCGCCGCGATCCTGCTGACCACGGCGACGGGCATCGGTCTGGTGCTGCACGGCTACCACTGGCCGCTGGACGTGCTGGCCAGTTGGTGCCTGGGGCCGTTGGTGCTGGCGCCCCTCGGGTGGGTCAGCTGCCGAAGTATCCGTCGAAGTTCCGGCTGAACTCCCAGCTGTTGAAGCGGTCCCAGTTGATCGACCAGGTCATCAGGCCGCGCAGGTCGGACCAGGTTCCGCGGGTCTGGTAGGAGCCGCAGTCGGTCTTCTTGATCAGGCAGTTGAGCGCCTTGTTGACCTCGGCCGGGGTGGTGTGGCCGTTGCCCGCGTGGGTGGAGGCCGGAAGCCCGATGGCGACCTGGCCGGGGCGCAGGCCGGGGAAGACCTTGGTGGTGTCGCCCGCCACCGGGAAGCCCGCGAGCAGCATGTCGGTCATCGCGATGTGGAAGTCCGCGCCGCCCATGGTGTGGTACTGGTTGTCCAGGCCCATGATCGGGCCCGAGTTGTAGTCCTGGACGTGCAGCAGGGTCAGGTCGTCGCGCAGCGCGTGGATGACCGGCAGGTAGGCGCCGGCGCGCGGGTCCTGGCCGCCCCAGGGGCCCGAGCCGTAGAACTGGTAGCCGAGCTGGACGAAGAAGGTCTCCGGCGCCATCGTGAGGACGAAGTCGGAGCCGTACCTCGCCTTGAGGGACTTCACCGCGGCGATCAGGTTGACGATCACCGGTGATGTCGGGTTGCGGAAGTCGGTGTCCCCGGTGTCCAGGGAGAGCGAGTGGCCTTCGAAGTCGATGTCGAGGCCGTCGAGACCGTAGGTGTCGATGATCTTCGAGACCGAGGTGACGAAGGCGTCCCGGGCGGCGGTGGAGCCGAGCCGCACCTGTCCGTTCTGGCCGCCGATCGAGATCAGCACCTTCTTGCCCGCGGCCTGCTTGGCCTTGATCGCGGCCTTGAACTCCGCCTCGGACTCGACGTTCGGGCACTCGGCGGCCGGGCAGAGCGAGAAGCGGATGTCGCCGGAGGTGACGGAGGTGGGCTCGCCGAAGGCGAGGTTGATGACGTCCCAGGAGTCGGGCACGTCCGCCATCCGCGTGTAGCCGGAGCCGTTGGCGAAGCTGGAGTGCAGATAGCCGACGAGCGCGCGGGCGGGGAGCTTGGTGTCGCCGCCCCCGCCTCCGCCTGCCGTGGTGGTCGCCGTGATCGCCGCCGACTTCGCGGATTCCCCGGCCGCGTTGGTGGCGGTGACCTGGAAGCTGTACGCGGTCGAGGGCGTCAGGCCCGTCACGGTGGCGGAGGGGCCGGTGGCCGTGGCCACCTTCGTACCACCGCGGTAGACGTGGTAGCCGCTCGCGCCGGACACGGGGTTCCAGGAGAGCGCCACGGAGGTGGACGTGAGCGCGGTGGTCTTCAGGCCGCCGGGGACGGCCGGGACCACGACGGGGTCGCCGCCCGGGCCGACGAGGGTGAGGTCGTCGACGTAGTGGGCGGGGGTGCCGTACCAGCCGTGGGTGTAGACGCTCACCGCCGTGGTGTTCGGGCCGGTGGTGAACGTGGTGGTGAGCTGCTTCCAGGCTCCGGAGGACTGGGTCCAGGTGGAGACGTCCGTGGTGCCGGTGCCGGAGGCGCCGAGGTAGACGTGACTGCCCTGCACCCAGGCGCTCAGGGTGTACGAGGAGTTGGGCTTGACCGTGATGGTCTGGGAGCACTTGGCGTGGTCGCTGCCGGCCGGCGTCGCCTTGAGCGCGAGGGCGCCGGTGCGCTTGGGTGCGGTGACGGCAGCCCCGCTGGAGTTCGCGCAGCTCCAGCCGTCCAGGCCCGCCTCGAAGCCGCCGTTGCGCACCAGGTCCACGTCGGCGGCGCCCGCCACCGGAGCCGAGGTGACCAGGGCTCCGACGGCGAGCAGGCCGGCCGAGCAGGCGGCCAGAAGTCTGGAGAATCTGACGATGGGTCCGGTGCGTTCCACAACAGCCTCCGCGCAGGGGGGAATTCGGGGTGTGGCGTGCGCACAACATGGTCCAGACCAATAGGGTTGTCAAGACCTCTGGCAACCCGCTCAGCCCTCCGGGCGCCCTTCACGGGGGTCCCAGCCTCCATGGGCACCCCGGGCGTCCCGGGCGGCGGCGCCCGCCGCCTCGTGCATGGCGAGTTCGAGGAGCGCGGCGTCGGTGAGGGTTCCCGAGCCGTCCGGCGGGATGAGCCAGCGCACTCCCCCGGCGGCACGCCCCGGATACGGCACGACGATCCAGGTGCCCTGGCCGCAGCCCCTGACCCCCGTGCCGATCCAGCGGGAGACGGTGCCCGGCGGGACGAAGAAGCCCATACGGGCCTCCCCGAAGTCCGCCAGAACAGGACCCGGGCGGTCGACGAGGCGGGTGAGGACGTCGAGCGTGGGACAGCCCAGCTCACCGGGGAGGATCAGCACGTCCCAGCGCCTGCCGGCGGGAAGGAGCGCGATCCCCTGCGGGTTGCGTTCCCATTCCCACCGGCAGGCGCCCGGATCCGGTGCCACCGATGTGAGCCACTCGATCGCGGCTTTCGTTTCCGGTCCCGTCATGATCAGCCTCCCGTTGACGTGAACACCGGCGGGGTTCCGCCGGTGCGTACACGTGCGAGAGAGCGCTCGGCCCCGACTGTGACGCGGGTTCGGGCTACCAGTCGGCAGTGAAGTGGGTCACATGCCGGGCGGGGTGTCAGCTGTCGAAGCCGAGACCCAGCTTGTCCATGGCCCTCAGCCACAGGTTGCGGTGGCCGCCGTTGCTGTCGGCGCGGGCCAGGGACCGCTTGGTGATCTCGATCCCGGCCCAGGCGAACGGCTCCGGCGGGAAGGGCATCGGCTTGGAGCGGACCATCTCCAGCCGGGTCCGTTCCGTCTCTTCGCCGGAGAGCAGATCGAGCATCACGTCGGCCCCGAAGCGAGTGGATCCGACGCCGAGACCGGTGAATCCGGCGGCGTAGGCGACCCGCCCCTGATAGGCCGTTCCGAAGAATGCCGTGAAGCGGGAACAGGTGTCGATCGCACCGCCCCAGGCATGCGTGAAATTCAGCCCGGAAAGCTGCGGGAAGCAGGTGAAGAACTGCTCCGCCAATTTCAGGAACGTCTCCGGACGCTGGTCGAGATCGGAGCTGAGCCGGCCCCCGTACGGATAGATGGCGTCGTATCCGCCCCAGAGGATCCGGTTGTCCGCGGAGAGCCGGAAGTAATGGAACTGGTTGGCGCTGTCGCCGAGTCCCTGGCGGCCCTTCCAGCCGATGGACGCGAGCTGCTCGGGGGTGAGCGGTTCGGTCATCAGCGCGTAGTCGTAGACCGGCACGGTGTAGGGCCGGACGCGCTTGACGAGCGAGGGGAAGACATTGGTCCCGAGCGCGACCCGGCGGGCGAAGACACGGCCGTACGGGGTGCGGACCGCCATCCCCGTACCGGAGCGGACGAGGTCGAGGCCGCGCGTGTGCTCGTAGATCCGGACGCCCCGTCCCTGACAGGCCCGCTTCAGGCCCCAGGCGAGCTTCGCCGGGTGCAGCATGGCGACGCCGCGGCGGTCCCAGAGCCCGCCGAGGAAGGTGGGCGAGTCGACCTCGGCGCGCAGGGCGTCCCGGTCCAGGAAGTCGACGCCGGTGATACCGAGCTTGACGATCTCCTCGTGCCATTCCCGCAGCTCATCGAGCTGGTGGGGCTCGGTGGCGACGTCGATCTCACCGGTCCGCTCGAACTCGCAGTCGATGCCGTAGCGGGCGACGGCGGCCTCGATGGCGTCGAGGTTCCGCTCCCCCAGCTCCTCCAGCTTCGCGATCTCGTCGGGCCAGCGCTCGACGCCGTTGGCCAGCCCGTGGGTGAGGGAGGCGGCGCAGAAGCCGCCGTTGCGGCCCGAGGCGGCCCAGCCCACCTCGTGCCCCTCGATGAGGACGACGTCCCGCTCCGGATCGCGCTCCTTGGCGATGAGCGCGGTCCACAGTCCGCTGTAGCCGCCGCCGACGACCAGGAGGTCGGTGTGCTCGTCGCCGGTGAGGGCGGGGAGCGCGTCGGGTTTGGCCGGGTCGTCGAGCCAGTAGGAGACCGGCTTGGCGCCGGCGATCGATTGTGCAGCAGTACGCATGGCAGCTGGGGCCATGGTTTCCAACTCCTTCAGGAATTTCAGTTCTGAGCGCTGCTCTTGCGGCGGCTCGCGATGAGCTGACCGACAAGAACCATCAGTACCGCAATCACGAACATGGCGGTGCCGATGACATTGATCTGCACGGGCGTGCCGCGCTGGGCCGATCCCCAGACGAACATGGGGAACGTGACCGTGGAGCCCGCGTTGAAATTCGTGATGATGAAATCGTCGAACGAGAGCGCGAAAGCGAGCAGCGCTCCCGCCGCGATGCCGGGGGCGGCGATGGGGAGGGTCACCCGTACGAAGGTCTGCACAGGGCCCGCGTACAGGTCGCGGGCGGCTTCCTCCAGTCTCGGGTCCATCGACATGACGCGCGCCTTGACGGCGGTCACCACGAAGCTGAGGCAGAACATGATGTGGGCGATCAGGACCGTCCAGAAGCCGAGCTCGGCGCCCATGTTCAGGAAGAGGGTGAGCAGGGAAGCGGCCATGACGACCTCGGGCATCGCCATCGGCAGGAAGATCAGCGAGCTGATCGCGCCGCGCGCCCGGAAGCGGTAGCGGACGAGCGCGAAGGCGACCGCGGTGCCGAGCGCGGTGGCCCCCAGCGTCGCCCAGAAGGCGATCTGGAGCGAGAGGGAGAGCGAGCCGCAGAGGTCGGCGACGCCGCAGGGGTCCTTCCAGGCGTCCAGTGAGAACTGCTGCCAGGCGTAGTTGAAGCGCCCCTTGGGCTTGTTGAAGGAGAACACCATCACGACGATGTTCGGCAGGATCATGTACGCGAGGGTCAGCAGACCCGCGATGACGACCAGGTTCCGGCGTATCCAGCGCAGTACGGGCATCAGACCAGGTCCTCCGTCCCGGAGCGGCGGATGTAGAAGGTGACCATCAGCAGGACGATCGCCATGAGGATGAACGAGAGCGCGGCGGCCGTCGGATAGTCCAGGACCCGCAGGAACTGGCTCTGGATGACGCTGCCGACCATCTTGGTGTCGGTGGATCCGAGCAGTTCGGCGTTGACGTAGTCGCCGCTGGCCGGAATGAACGTCAACAGGGTTCCGGAGACCACGCCGGGCATGGAGAGCGGGAACGTCACCTTGCGGAAGGTGGTGGCGGGGGTGGCGTAGAGGTCGCCCGCCGCCTCGTGCAACCGGCCGTCGATCCGCTCCAGCGAGGTGTAGAGCGGGAGGATCATGAACGGCAGGAAGTTGTACGTCAGACCGCAGACGACGGCCATCGGGGTGGCCAGGACCCGGTTGGACTCGGTCCAGCCGAGCCAGCTGGTGACGTCCAGGACGTGCAGGGTGTTGAGCACGTCCACGACCGCGCCGCCGTCGGCGAGGATCGTCTTCCACGCCAGCGTACGGATGAGGAAGCTGGTGAAGAACGGGGCGATGACCAGCACCAGGACGAGGTTGCGCCAGCGGCCCGCCTTGAACGCGATGAGGTAGGCGAGCGGGTAGCCCAGCAGCAGGCACAGGATCGTGGCGGTGCCCGCGTAGAGCAGGGACCGGATGAACTGCGGGTAGTACTCGCGCAGCGCGTCCACGTACGTCTGGAAGTGCCAGGTCACCTCGAAGCCCTGCTCCAGCGAGCCGGTCTGTACGGAGGTGGAGGCCTGGTAGACGAGCGGCAGGGCGAAGAAGACGAGCAGCCAGAGGATGCCGGGCAGCAGCAGCCAGTAGGGGACGAGCCGTTTGCGGGTGGAGGGCTTGCGGAGCGTCAGCTCCCGGGGCGCCTCGGGGTCCGGGGTCGGCGCGGGCGGCGCCTCGGTGGCGCTCACTCCGCGTCCTCCACGCCGGTGGCGCCCGCGTCGATGTCCTGGGCGGCGTCGAGGCCGAAGGTGTGGGCGGGGTTCCAGTGCAGGACGACCTCGGCGCCGGGGACCAGGCGGGTGTCGCGTTCGATGTTCTGCTCGTACACCTGGAGGGCGGTGCCGGCCGGGCTCTCGACCACGTACTGGGTGGAGACGCCGATGAAGCTGGAGTCGGTGATACGGCCGGTGACGCGGTTGCGGCCCGCGGCGATGGTGTCGGCGTCGTCCGTGTGGGCGAGCGATATCTTCTCGGGCCGGATGCCCAGCAGGAGACGGGCGCCGTTGCTGGTGGAGGAGGCCGAACACCGTTCGCGGGGCAGCGTGAGCTTTCCGCCGCCCGCGGCCACGACCAGGTCGTCGGCGGTGGAGACGATCTCGCCCTCGATGAGGTTGGAGGTGCCGAGGAAGTTGGCGACGAAGGTGGTGCGCGGGTTCTCGTAGAGGTCGGCGGGGGCGCCGAGCTGCTCGACGCGGCCGCCGTTCATCACCGCGACGGTGTCGGCCATGGTCATGGCCTCCTCCTGGTCGTGGGTGACGTGCACGAAGGTGATGCCGACCTCGGTCTGGATGCGCTTCAGCTCCAGCTGCATCTGGCGGCGGAGCTTGAGGTCGAGGGCGCCGAGGGGTTCGTCGAGCAGCAGGACCTGCGGGTGGTTGATGAGGGCGCGGGCGACGGCGACGCGCTGCTGCTGGCCGCCGGAGAGCTGGTGCGGCTTGCGGCGGGCGAAGTCGCCGAGCTGGACGAGCTCCAGCATCTCGTCGACCTGCTTCTTGACCGACTTGATGCCGCGCCGGCGCAGCCCGAAGGCCACGTTCTCGGTGATGTCCAGGTGCGGGAAGAGCGCGTAGCTCTGGAAGACGGTGTTGACGGGCCGCTTGTACGGGGGCAGGTCGGTGATGTCCCGGTCGCCGAGGAAGACCGTGCCGGTGGTGGCCTCCTCCAGGCCAGCGATCATCCGCAGGGTGGTGGTCTTGCCGCAGCCGGACGCGCCGAGCAGGGCGAAGAAGGAGCCCTGGGGCACGGTCAGGTCGAGCGGGTGCACGGCGGTGAAGGAACCGTAGGTCTTGCCGATCCCGGCGAGGCGGACATCGCCGCCCGCGGTCTGCTGCTGCTGTGTCATGGGTCGCAGTCCCAGTGTGTTCGGGGGAGTTCGGAGTGGGCGGGGCCGGTGGCGTTCCGGTGGCCGCCGGGTCAGGCGCCGATGAGCTTGGCGAACTTCTCCTCGTACGCCGTCTCTTCCTCCGTGCTCAGGGAGCGGAAGGAGCGGGACTTCGCCGCCATCTCCCTGTCGGGGAGGATCAGCGTGTTGGAGGCCATCGACTCGTCGATCTTCGCCAGTTCCTCGCGTACGCCGTCGACCGGGCAGACGTAGTTGATGTACGCGGCGAGCTGGGCGGCGACCGGCGGCTCGTAGTAGTAGTCGATGAGCTTCTCGGCGTTGGTCTTGTGCCGGGCCTGCGCGGGGACCAGGAGGTTGTCGCTGGAGGTGATGTAACCGGCGGCCGGGATCGCGAACCTGATGTCCGGGTTGTCGGCCTGGAGCTGGATGATGTCACCGGCCCAGCCGACGCAGGCGGCGATGTCGCCCTTGCTGAGGTCGGCGGTGTAGTCGTTGCCGGTGAAGCGGCGGATCTGCTTCTTGTCGACGGCCTTCTGGAGCCGGCCGATCGCGCCGTCGAAGTCGGCGTCGGTGAACTTGCCCGGGTCCTTGCCCTGGTCGAGCAGGGTCATCCCGACGGAGTCGCGCATCTCGGAGAGGAAGGAGACGCGGCCCTTGAGCTTCGGGTCGTCGAGGAGCTGGGTGACGGAGTCGACCTTGCGGCCGCCGGTCGCCTTCACGTTGTACGCGATGACGGTCGGGATGCCGGTCCAGGGATAGGAGTAGGCGCGGCCCGGGTCCCAGTCGGGGGTGCGGAACTGGGCGGAGACGTTGGCGAAGGCGTGCGGGAGGTTCGAGGGGTCGAGCTTCTGTGCCCAGCCGAGCCGGATGATGCGGGCGGCGAGCCAGTCGGTGACGCATATGAGGTCGCGCCCGGTGTTCTGGCCGGCCGCGAGCTGCGGTTTGATCTTCCCGAAGAACTCGACGTTGTCGTTGATGTCCTCGGTGTACTTGACCCTGATCCCGGTGCGCTTGGTGAACGCCTGGAGGGTGGGACGGCTCTTCTCGTCCTCACTGACGTCCATGTACTCGGTCCAGTTGGAGAAGGCGACCTCCTTCTCCTTGTCCGAGTGGTCGTCAAAGGCCGTACCGGTCTCGGCGCGCTTGGCGGGCGGGATGCCGCACGCGCCGAGGGTTGCTATGCCGCCGACGGCCAGCGCCCCCATGCCGGAGGCGCGCAGCAGGGAGCGGCGCGTGAGGGCGCCGCGTCCGCTGGTCAGGGATCGCCTCATGGCCGCCAGTTGGGCCGGCGTGAGGCGCTCGGGCTCGTAACTCTCCATACGCTGTGTGCCCTTTCGGGTGGGAGGCCGCCGGGGCCCGTCGCCGTGGACGGGGCCCGCTGGTGCGGCAGCTGCTATCGGTCCCCGAAGATCGTGCGGTGCCAGTCCTTGCGGGCGACCGCCGTGTTGTCGTACATGACGTGCTTGACCTGCGTGTACTCCTCGAAGGAGTACGCCGACATGTCCTTGCCGAAGCCGCTGGCCTTGTATCCGCCGTGCGGCATCTCGGAGAGGATCGGGATGTGGTCGTTCACCCACACACAGCCCGCCTGGATCTCGCGGGTGGCGCGGTTCGCGCGGTACAGGTCGCGGGTCCAGGCGGAGGCGGCCAGTCCGTACGGGGTGTCGTTGGCGAGCGCGATGCCCTCGTCGTCGGTGTCGAAGGGGAGGACGACCAGGACCGGGCCGAAGATCTCCGACTGGACGACCTCGCTGTCCTGGGCGGCGTCCGCGATGAGGGTCGGCCGGTAGTACGCGCCGTCGGCGAGGTCGCCGCCCGGGGCTTCGCCGCCGGTGACGACGCGGGCGTAGCCGCGGGCCCGGTCGACGAAGGCGGCGACGCGGTCGCGCTGGGCGTGGCTGATGAGGGGGCCGAGATCGGTGGCCGCGTCAAAGGGTGAGCCGAGCCGGACGGTCTCCATGAGGGAGGCGACGTCCCGCACGAAGGCGTCGTAGAGGGGGCGCTGGACGTAGGCGCGGGTGGCGGCGGTGCAGTCCTGGCCGGTGTTGATGAGCGATCCGGCGACCGCGCCGTGGACGGCGGCCTCCAGGTCGGCGTCGTCGAAGACCACGAAGGGGGCCTTGCCGCCGAGCTCCAGGTGGAGGCGCTTGACGGTGGCGGTGGCGATCTCGGCGACCCGCTTGCCGACGGCGGTGGAGCCGGTGAAGGAGGTCATCACGACGTCGGGGTGGCCGACGAGGTGCTCGCCCGCCTCCTTGCCCGCGCCGGTGACGATGTTGATGACCCCGTCGGGGATGCCGGCCTCCGTGGCGGCCTGGGCGAACATCAGCGAGGTGAGCGGGGTGAGTTCGGCGGGCTTGAGGACGATGGTGTTGCCCGCCGCGACGGCCGGGAGGATCTTCCAGGCGGCCATCTGGAGCGGGTAGTTCCAGGGGGCGATGGAGCCGACGACGCCGATCGCCTCGCGCCGTACGTAGGAGGTGTGGTCGCCGTCGTACTCGGCGGCGGCCTTGCCCTCCAGATGGCGGGCCGCACCCGCGAAGAAGGCGGCGTTGTCGACGGTGCCGGGGACGTCGAACTCGGTGGAGAGCTTGATCGGCTTGCCGCACTGGAGGGACTCGGCGTACGCGAAGTCGTCGGCCTGCTCGGCGAGGACGGCGGCGAAGCGGTGCAGGACGTCGGAGCGTTCGCCGGGGGTGGCGCCGGACCAGCCGGGGAAGGCGGCGCGGGCGGCGGCGACGGCCGCGTCCACGTCCTCGGTGCCCGCCAGCTCGTAGCGGAGCACGCTCTCGCCGGTCGCGGGGTTCACGATGTCGTGGTGGCGGCCGGACGTGCCGGGGAGCAGCTTGCCGCCGATGTACTGCGCACCTTCCGCGAAGCGGTCCTGAACCTGGAAGCCGTTGCTCATGACGCTCTCCTCCGCCGCTGTACCCGCTGGGCGGGGTCGGCGTAGCTCCTTCGTGAATTGAGTGCCGATCCTGACAGAGGGGTCCGCCCCCAACAAGTGATTCCGTTGTTGCCTTTTGGTTACGCGACGGAATCTGTCGACCATGTGTCGTGTCGGTGCGGAAATCCCCGTACGGAGTGTCAGTGGCGGATGCCACACTCACATGCATGGGACCGATCGATGAGCTTCTGGCGGACGTGGCGCGGGGCAGGCGGGTGAAGTATCTGCCGTTCTGGGGGCACCGCCCGCGCCCGGACGGACGGCTGGGAGCCAGTTGCCTGAGCCAGTGGTGGCCGTCGCCGTTCACGGTGGACGGGGTGACGTATGCGAGCGCCGAGCACTGGATGATGGCGGGCAAGGCGCGGCTCTTCGGCGATCCGGAGGCCGAGGCGGCGGCGGTGAGCGCGACGAGCCCGGCTGCGGCGAAGAAGGCCGGGCGGCTGGTGCGCGGCTTCGACGAGGACGTGTGGATACGGGAGCGGTTCGCCCTGGTGGTGGCGGGCAGCGTGCACAGGTTCGGGCAGGACCCGGAGCTGGCCGGCTATCTGCTGGGCACCGGGGACCGGGTGCTGGTGGAGGCGTCTCCGCTGGACCGGATCTGGGGCATCGGGCTCGCGGCGGACGACGAGCGGGCGAAGCGGCCGCAGGAGTGGCGGGGGCTGAATCTGCTGGGCTTCGCGCTGATGGAAGCCCGGGAGAGGTTGCGGGCGGGCTGAGCCCTCTGCGGTGCGGCGCGGGGCCGAGCCCCTTGCGTACGGGCGCCGCTCACGACGCCTCTCGTACGGGCCGCCGCTACGACGTCCGGCCGG
This sequence comes from Streptomyces sp. S063, assembly GCF_002832675.1. Classification (NCBI taxonomy): domain Bacteria; kingdom Bacillati; phylum Actinomycetota; class Actinomycetes; order Kitasatosporales; family Streptomycetaceae; genus Streptomyces; species Streptomyces sp. S063. The sequence continues at coordinate 5,760,739 of NZ_CP021707.1, read as the reverse complement.
GCCGGGAGTGCTTCCCTGCCCGGCCGGGATCGACACGACGTCCCTGGGTGTCCGCTCTAGCGGCGGTTCTCCACGACCAGCGACGTGGCGAACGGGTCGTCGTAGGTGCCGCCGTATTCGCTGTCGCCGTCACTGTCCGCGTTCGTGGCGGCCCAGATGATCAGGCCGAGGATCGCGGCGCCGACGACGATGCCGACGGAGCCGAGGATGACTCCGGCCAGCGCCATGCCCCGGTTGGTGGCCTCGCCGCGCTTGGCACGGCCGAGGCCGATGATGCCGAAGATCAGCGCGAGGATACCGAGGATGATGTTGAGGCCGTAGAGGCAGAAGCCGACCACGGAGACGATGCCGATCACCATGGCGGCCGTGCCCAGACCGTTGTTGGGCGCCGGGCCCCAGGCGGCCGGTCCGACGCCGTAGGCGCCGTAGCCGGGGTATCCGCCGTACGGCTGCGCGGGCGGGGCCGGGTAGCCGTAGTGCGCGGCGGGCGGTGGAGCCGCGTGGCCGGGGCCGTTCGGGCCGATCGGCGGCGGCGGTACGTCCGACGCCGGCCCGAAGCCGCCGGCCTGGGGTGTCGGGCCGGTGCCGTCCCCCGGTCCGGCGCTCGGCATCGACGTCACGGTCGGCTGGTCGTGGACCGCGGGCGGCGTGTGCGCGGCGGGCGGCGGCGTCTGTCCGCCCTGCTTGCCCAGATCCACCCTGGTGCTGTCCGGCGGTGCCCACGGATCGCGCGGCGCGGCCCCGCCCCGGGCTGCTCTCTGTTGTCTGACATGGGCCTCCCCCATCGTGGTCCCGTCATGCTACGGCCAGGCCTGACGGGCCCGGACCCCGCCTGCGATGATCGGTGCGGCCGGCCCGCCCGGCCGATGTCACGCCGAACCGGGAGAATTCCGATGACCGATCCGCACCCCTTCATCGCCGGGCTGCCCAAGGCCGAGCTCCATGTCCACCACGTCGGGTCGGCCTCGCCCCGGATCGTCGCGGAGCTGGCCGCCCGCCACCCGGACTCCAAGGTCCCCACGGACCCGGAGGCGCTGGCCGACTACTTCACCTTCACCGACTTCGCGCACTTCATCGAGGTCTACCTGTCGGTGGTGGACCTGGTCCGCACCCCCGAGGACGTCCGGCTGCTCACCTTCGAGGTGGCGCGGGACATGGCCCGGCAGAACATCCGGTACGCGGAGCTGACCGTGACCCCGTTCAGCTCGACCCGCCGGGGTATCCCCGAGGTCGGTTTCATGGAGGCCATCGAGGACGCCCGCAAGGCCGCGGAGGCCGAGCTGGGCGTGGTCCTGCGCTGGTGCTTCGACATCCCGGGCGAGGCCGGGCTCCAGTCGGCCGAGGAGACCGTCCGGCTCGCGGTGGAGCACCGGCCCGAGGGGCTCGTCTCCTTCGGGCTCGGCGGGCCCGAGATCGGGGTGGACCGCCCGCAGTTCAAGCCCTACTTCGACCGGGCCATCGCCGAGGGCCTGCACTCCGTGCCGCACGCCGGGGAGACCACCGGGCCGCAGACGATCTGGGACGCGCTGACCGCGCTGCGCGCCGAGCGCATCGGCCACGGCACCAGCTCCGTGCGGGACCCGAAGCTGCTGGAGCACCTGGCCGAGCACCGGATCGCCCTGGAGGTCTGCCCGACGTCGAACATCGCCACGCGCGCGGTCACCGACATCGAGCGCCACCCGATCCGCGAGATGGTCCAGGCGGGCGTGCTGGTGACGGTCAACAGCGACGACCCGCCGATGTTCGGCACGGATCTCAACAACGAGTACGCGGTGGCCGCGCGGTTGCTGGAGCTGGACGAGCGCGGTATCGCGGGCCTCGCGAAGAACGCCGTGGAGGCCTCGTTCCTGGACCCGGCGGGCAAGCGGAAGCTGGCCGAGGAGATCGACACGTACACGGCGAACTGGCTCCGGGCCCCCGGCCGCTGACCCCGGTCGTCACAATGGCCTCATGGCCGACACCGTAACCCGCGTCACCGCCGTGGCCCACCGCGGCGATCCGTATCTCGCCCGCGAGAACACCCTGCCCTCGATCCGCTCCGCCTTCGAACGGGGGGCGGACGCGGTCGAGATCGACGTACGGGTGACCCGCGACGGGGTGCCGGTCCTGCTGCACGACGCGACGCTGGAGCGGCTGTGGGGCCATGACCGGCGCGTGGACCGGCTGGACCACGCGGAGCTGACGGAGCTGACCGGCGGCGGGGTGCCCACGCTCCGCGAGGCGCTGCTCGCCGCCGGGGCGCACCGGGTGATGGTGGACCTGCCCGGCTCCACGGACGCTTCGGTGAGGAAGATCGTGGGGACGGTCCGCGAGTGCGGAGCGGGCGAGCGGGCCTACTACTGCGCGAACTCGGACGCGATGTTGCGGGTGCGCGCCGCCGACCCGTCCGCCGAGATCGCCCTGACCTGGAACACCCTGGCCCCGCCGCGCCCGGAGCTGCTGGCCGCGGTGAGGCCGCGCTGGCTGAACTACCGCTTCGGGCTGGTCAGCCGGGAGCTGACGGACCGGGCGCACCGGGACGGGCTGCTCGTCTCCGCGTGGACGGCCGACACGAAGCGCACGATGCGCCGGCTGATCGACCGGGGCGTCGACTCGATCACCACCAACCGGATCGACACCCTCCATCGGCTCCTCGCCAACTCACCCGGGCGCGGGGGCTCTTGATCGGTCCGGCATGATGGGAGGGCCCGCAGGGCCTCGCGAGAGCCCGCACTGCCCGCCGCCGCACCCACCCCACGCGGCACGCGGAACCCTCCGTCACCGAGGAGTTGACCTCATGGACCCCCGCCCGCAGACAGCCCCCGCCCGGATACGTTCCGACGTCGCGCACAACGCGCGGGTGTGGAACTACTGGCTGGGCGGCAAGGACAACTACCCGGTGGACCGGGCGGTGGGCGACCGGGTCACCGGGATGTACCCGAGCATCGGTGAAGTGGCTCGCGCGGACCGGGCGTTCCTCGGCCGGGCGGTGCGCCATCTGGCGGGCGACGCGGGCGTCGACCAGTTCCTCGACATCGGCACCGGGCTGCCGACCGGGAACAACACCCATGAGATCGCCCAGCACACCGCGCCGCACGCCCGCATCGTCTATGTCGACAACGATCCGATCGTGCTGGCCCATGCCCGCGCGCTGCTGACCAGTTCACTGGAGGGCGCGACCGAGTACATCGACGCGGACGCGCACCGCCCGGCGCAGATCCTGCGGGCCGCCGAACCCACCCTGGACCTGGGCCGACCGGTCGCGGTGATGATGCTCGGCATCCTGAACTTCGTGCTGGACACGGACGAGGCCCGGTCCATCGTGCGGACGCTGATGGCGGCCGTGCCGTCGGGCAGCCACCTGGTGCTGACCCACCCGACGCTGGAGCTGGGCGGCGAGGGCAACGAGGCGGCGATGCGCTTCTGGAACGAGAACGCCACTCCGCCGATCACCGCCCGCAGCCGCGAGGAGTTCGCCTCGTTCCTGGTCGGCCTGGAGATCCTGGAGCCGGGGATCGTCTCCTGCTCCCGCTGGCGGACGAACCCGCGGGAGCCGGAGGTCGCGCAGTTCGGTGTGGTGGCCCGGAAGCCGTGATGCGCTGCGCGGGCCTGCCGGCTCGGCTGCGCGGGCCGTGGGCCGTCGATCTGTGGATCACCCTCGCGGTGCAGGCGGCGGTGACCATGCCGTTCGTCGTGCCGCGCGCACCAGAGCTGCCGGAGGCCACCTGGGGCGCGTACGGTCTGACGACCCTGACCGTGCTGCCGCTGGTCGCGCGGCGGCACGCGCCGGTCGCCGTGCTGCTGGCGACGCTCGCGGCCGGCGCGCTGTACACGCTGGCTGTCGACGGTCCGGGGCAGCCGCTGCCGTACGCCGGTCTCGTGACCTTCTACACGGTGGCCGAACTGTCGCCGCCACGCGCCCGGTTGGCCGTCGCTGTGCTGGTCGGCGCGGCGGTGTTCCCGTCGGTGGCGTGGAACACGGGCGAGGCCCGGGAGCTGCTGTTCTCGCTCTTCGTGTTCGGCGCCGCCTACGCCTTCGGGCGGCTGAGCCACACCCGTAAGGCCTATGTGGCGGCGGTGGAGGACCGGGCGCTCCAGGCGGAGCTGGGCCGGCGGATCGAAGCGGAGGGGGCCGCGGCGCGGGAACGGGCCCGGATCGCGCGGGAGATGCACGACATACTCTCGCACGCGGTGAGCCTGATGATCGTGCAGGCGGAGGCCGGTCCGGTGGCGGTCCGCACCGCCCCCGAGCGTGCGGAGGCCGCGTTCGACGCGATCTCGGAGACGGGCCGGGACGCGATGGTGCAGTTGCGCCGGATGCTCGGGGTGCTGCGCGAGGACGGCCCCGGGCAGGTGGCCGCGCCCCGTTCGCCGCAGCCGGGGCCCGCGGAGCTGCCGGCCCTGCTGGCGCGGGTAAGCGGCGGCGGCCCGGAGGTCGCCCTCACGACGACCGGGACGGTCCGGGCGCTGCCGCAGGACACCGGGGCGACGGTGTACCGGATCGTGCAGGAGGCGCTGACGAACGTCGTCAAGCATGCGCGGGCCGATCGCGTGGACGTGGAAATGGAGTACGGGGAGCGAGAGTTGACGATCACGGTGCGGGACGACGGGCAGGGGCCCGGGGCCACCCAGGGGCTCGGGCTGATCGGGATCCGGGAGCGGGCCGCCGCGCACGGCGGCACCGTGCGGACCGGTGGCGGCCCCGGCGGCCGGGGCTTCGAGCTGCTCGTCGGACTACCGCTCGCCCCCGGACCGGAAGGGGTGCGGGCATGACGATCCGGGTGGTGGTCGCCGACGACCAGGAGCTGGTGCGCAGCGGCTTCGCGATGATCCTGGACGCCCAGCCCGGCATCGAGGTGGTGGCGGAGGCGGGGGACGGCGCGCAGGCCGTGGCGGCGGTGGGCCGGTTCGGGGCGGACATCGCGTTGCTGGACATCCGGATGCCGGTACTGGACGGCATCGCGGCGTGCCGGGAGATCGCCGCCTCGGGGGCCTGCCGGACGATCATGCTGACCACGTTCGACGCGGACGAGTACGTGTACGAGGCGCTGCACGCGGGCGCCAGCGGCTTTCTGCTCAAGGATGTGCGGCGGGACGATCTGGTGCACGCGGTGAGGGTGGTGGCCGCCGGGGAGTCGCTGGTCGCCCCGTCGGTGGCCCGGCGGCTGATTGCCGAGTACACCGCGCGCCCGGCGGGCAGGCCCGCGCCGTCGGCCGGCCGGCTGGAGGTCCTGACCGCCCGGGAGCGGGAGACCCTGCTGCACCTGGCGCGGGGCCTGTCCAACGCGGAGATCGCGGCAGCCCTCGTGGTCAGCGAGCACACGGTGAAAACCCATGTGGGCCATGTGCTGGCCAAGCTGGGGCTGCGCGACCGCATCCAGGCCGTCATCTGCGCCTACGAGACCGGGTTGGTGGCTCCCTCGGACGGGGGAGCCACCGTCGCGCCCTCCCCCGGACGCGGGAGCCGCACCCCCGCCCAGGACCGCCCGGGCGGGTGATCCGCCGGGGCGGCCACTCCAACAGGATGAAGTCGACACGCCGTTGACGACTTCTCTTTCTCGGAGGCACCCGGTGAGCAGATCTGTCCGCACGCTCCTGGCAACCGCTCTGGTCCTCGGCATCGCCGGCGGGACCGCCGGCACCGTTTCCGCCGACGCCCCCGCCGACCGCGCTCCGGGCTCCCGTCCGGCGGCGTCCGGGGCACCCTGCTCCCAGGACGCTCCGGACGCCCGGGCCCTGCGCGCCGCGATCGACGGGCTGCCGCGCCAGGACGCCGTCGCGGCGCTCGTCCGGGTCGGCGGTACCTCCGGGGCGTGGCGCGGCAGCGCCGGGCTGCACGATCTGCCCTCGGGCCGGCCGGCGGACCCTGCGGCCCGCTTCCGCGCGGGCTCGGTGACCAAGGTGTTCACGGCAGCCGCGGTACTGCAACTGGCGGGCGAGCGGAGGCTGTCCCTGGACCGCAGCGCCCGGCACTACTTGCCGGACCTGATCCCGGCCTCGTACGGGCAGGTGACCGTACGCCAGTTGCTCAACCACACCAGCGGCATCCCCGCGGCGGACCTGCCGGGCGCGAACCTGGAGGAGTGGTACGCGCACCGCTTCGACGTCCACACACCGCACTCCATGGTGGCCTCCGCTACGGCGAAGATGCGGGAGTTCGCGCCGGGCTCCAGCCAGCACTACCTCAACATCAACTACACGGTGCTGGGTCTGCTGATCGAGCGGGTGACCGGGCGCACCTACGAGCGGGAGGTCGCGGACCGCATCCTGCGCCCGCTCGGCCTGCGGTCCACGTACTTCCCCGGCTCCGACCCCCGGATTCGCGGCCCACACAACCGCGGCTACCAGATCTTCGCGGCGCCGGACGGGGATGTGGAGTTGCGGGATGTCACGGTCTGGGGGCCGACCGACGGGTGGGCAGCGGGGGACATCATCTCCACCACCGCTGATCTGGAGCGCTTCACCACCGCCCTGTTCGGCGGGCGGGTGGTGCGCGGGCCGCTGCTGGAGGAGATGTTCACGCTGCCCGATGCCTCGGTACGGACCTACGGATCCGGGAAACCGGCGCAGTTCAGCGCCGGTCTTTCGGTGCTCACCCTGGGCGGCCGCCAGGTCTGGGGCAAGACCGGCGGCCGCTGGGGGTACAACACCGCCGTGGCGGCCACGCGTGACCTCTCCCGGACGCTGGTCTACAGCGTCGGCGCGACGGACGCGAAGGGGAGGGACATCAACGCCACGGCGATGGGTATCGTGGTGGCCGCCTTCGGCCCGCCGCCCGCGGCCTGACCCGAGCCGTCACCGGGAGGGGCGTGGGGCTCAGGCGGTCATCGGGAGAACCTCAGGCGCCCGCGGGAACGGGCGCCGGGTTCGCGGCGGCCGTCCGCTCCAGCACCTCCAGCCGCTTGATCATGCGGCGGACGATCAGCAGCGGGATGACGCCGAAGACCCCGAAGGACATGTCGATGAGGCTCCACCAGAACGGGATGCCGCGGATCGGGCCGCAGATCAGGGCGAGCGGGATGATCCCGGCGCAGGCGATCATGCCGAACTCGATGACCCAGATGTTGCGGACCGGGTCGCGGTAGGGGCCGTAGAAGGCGACCGCGATGACCAGGTGGGCGAAGGCCAGCCAGTCGGTGCCGTACAGCATGAAGGGCTGCTCGCGGTCGATGGTGTCGAGCCCTTCGCTGACCCGGGTGATCCACTCCATCAGACCGGGGAAGTGCTCGGGGACCGGGGAGGCGGAGGCGCTCAGCAGCTCCTCCGTCCAGCGGAGTTCGGTGACGAGCGGGAAGGCCGTGAGCCCGCTCAGCACCAGACAGACGATGAAGAAGACCAGCCACCTGCGTATCCCCCGTGTGAGGGCCTGTCTTTCGCTCATATGCGCAGCGTACGCCCGGGTTTACCGCCCCTTTACGGCACCCCTGTTACCGCTTCACAAGCCGACGATGCCGTTCCACTTCTTGGCGAAGTCCATCCGTTCCTCGGAGGTGATGTCGCGGGCGATGGCGAGCCGTTCGCGCATCGCGTCGTCGGGGAAGATCAGGGGATCCTCGGCGAGTGCGGCCGTCTCCTCGTCCTTGGAGGAGGCGAGGACATCGCGGGCGGCGGGGACCGGACAGACGTAGTTGACCCAGGCGGCGAGTTCGGCGGCGACCTCGGGTTCGTAGTAGTGGTCCACCAGCCTCTCCGCGTTGCGCTTGTGGCGGGCGAGGTTGGGGATCATCAGGGATTCCGCCCACAGTTCGGCGCCCTCCTCGGGCACGACGAACTCGATGTCCGGGTTGTCGGCCTGGAGTTGGATGACGTCGCCGGAGTAGGCCTGACAGGCGAGCACATCGCCGGTGGCGAGGTCCTTGATGTAGTCGTTGCCGGTGAAGCGCCGGATGTGCCTCGCGCGGACCCGCTTCTCGGTCTGCTCGCAGATCTCGTGGAAGTCGTCGGCCGTCCACCGGGTGATGTCGACGCCGTTGCCCTGCATCAGCAGCGCGAACGACTCGTCGAGCCCGGAGAGCAGGGTGACCCGGCCGCGCAGGTCGTCCGCCCAGAGGTCGCCCGTGGAGCGGATCTCGCGGCCGAGCTTCTTGCGGTTGTACGCGATGCCGGTGATGCCGGACTGCCAGGGGACGCTGTGACGGCGCCCCTCGTCGAAGGCGGGGGTGCGCAGTTGGGGGTCGAGGTACTTGGCGACGTTGGGCTGTTTCGCCCGGTCCATCTCCTGGACCCAGCCGAGCCGGACGAAGCGGGCGGCCATCCAGTCGCTGATGACGATCAGGTCCCGGCCGGTCTGCTGGCGGTTCATCAGCGCGGGGCTGATCTTCCCGAAGAACTCGTCGTTGTCATTGATCTCCTCGGTGTACGTCACGGAGATCCCGGTCCGCTGCGAGAAGGCGTCCAGGGTGGGGCGCCTGGACTCGTCCTCGTCGTCGGTGTCGATGTAGAGCGGCCAGTTGGCGAAGTGCAGGGTGTGGTCGGTGGCCGAACTGTCGTGCCCGGCGCGGTCCCCCGGCTCGACGAACGCCGCGGGCACCCCGCAGCCGGCCAGGGTGGCGCCGGCCGCTCCCGCCCCGAAGGCGCGCAGCAGGGAACGGCGGGACATGGGGTTCTTCCTGATCGCTCGCACCCGCGCAGAATGCCGGTCGGCGCCCGCGCGGACAATGGACCAAGCGTCCAGCCGAGCCGGTCCGCCCCGAACACCCTGTCCAGACACGCGTACGGCCCCGGGCCTGAGCCCGGGGCCGTACGACCGCGACGACGATTCGCGGATCAGTCCTCGATGGACGTCATGACGTGCTTGATGCGGGTGTAGTCCTCGAAGCCGTACGCGGAGAGGTCCTTGCCGTAGCCGGACTTCTTGAACCCGCCGTGCGGCATCTCGGCGACCAGCGGGATGTGGGTGTTGATCCACACGCAGCCGAAGTCGAGGTTCTTGGACATGCGCATGGCGCGGGCGTGGTTCTGCGTCCAGACCGAGGAGGCGAGCGCGTACTCGACGCCGTTGGCGTACGTGACGGCCTGGTCCTCGTCGGTGAAGGACTGGACGGTGATGACGGGGCCGAAGACCTCGTTCTGGATGATCTCGTCGTCCTGCTTGAGGCCGGAGACGACGGTCGGGGCGTAGAAGTAGCCCTTGTCGCCGACCCGGTGGCCGCCCGCCTCGACTTTGGCGTGGGCGGGAAGCCGCTCGATGAAGCCGCTGACCTGCTTCAGCTGGTTGGCGTTGTTCAGCGGGCCGTACGCCACGTCCTCGTCGTCCGGCTGCCCGGTCTTCGTGTCGGCGGCGGCCTTGGCGAGCGCGCTGACGAACTCGTCGTGGATCGACTCGTGGACCAGGACGCGGGTGGCGGCCGTGCAGTCCTGGCCCGCGTTGAAGAAGCCCGCCTCGGAGACGCCCGAGACCGTCTTGGCGATGTCGGCGTCCTCGAAGACCACGACGGGCGCCTTGCCGCCGAGCTCCAGGTGGACGCGCTTGACGTCCTTGGCGGCGGACTCGGCGACCTGCATGCCGGCCCGTACCGAGCCGGTGATGGAGGCCATCGCCGGGACCGGGTGCTCGACCATGGCGCGGCCGGTGTCCCGGTCGCCGCACAGGACGTTGAAGACGCCCTTGGGCAGGATCTGCCCGATGATCTCGGCCATGAGGACCGTCGACGCCGGGGTGGTGTCGGACGGCTTGATGACGACCGTGTTGCCCGCGGCGAGCGCCGGGGCGAACTTCCACACGGCCATCATCATCGGGTAGTTCCACGGCGCGACCTGGGCGCAGACGCCGACCGGCTCACGGCGGATGATGGAGGTCAGGCCCTCCATGTACTCGCCGGCCGAGCGGCCCTCCAGGAGGCGGGCGGCCCCCGCGAAGAAGCGGATCTGGTCCACCATCGGCGGGATCTCTTCGCTGCGGGTGAGGCCGATCGGCTTGCCGGTGTTCTCCGACTCGGCGGCGATGAGGTCCTCGGCCCGCTCCTCGAAGGCGTCGGCGATCTTCAGCAGGGCCTTCTGGCGCTCGGCGGGCGTGGTGTCGCGCCAGGCGGGGAAGGCCGCCGCTGCGGCCTCCATGGCGGCATCGACGTCGGCCTGGCCCGAGAGCGGCGAGGTTGCGTAGACCTCTTCCGTCACCGGGCTGACCACATCGATGGTCCGCCCGTCCGCGGCGTCCCGGAACTCTCCGTTGATGTAGTTGCGCAGACGGCGCACCTCGGTGGTCACAACCACCCCTCCTGTCGGCTGTCCGATGGGTGAGACATCCACCTTAATCGCTTCGGCGACGCTTTCGACATACCCAACCGCCTCCAACTTCGGATTCAGTCGACTCCGAGCACTCTCTCAACGAATTTCATCGATCTGGGGTTGCGAGACAGACGAGGAGCGGTGCATGGTGGGTGCGTGGCCAGTCGCAGCGCAGACTCCAGGACAGGGAACGGATCGCCGTCGGCGGTCGATGCCGTCTCCCTCGCAATCATCGAGCAGCTCCAGGAGGACGGACGGCGTCCGTACGCCGCGATCGGCAAGGCCGTGGGCCTCTCCGAAGCGGCTGTGCGCCAGCGCGTCCAGAAGCTGCTCGACCAGGGCGTGATGCAGATCGTCGCCGTCACGGACCCCCTCACCGTGGGACTCCGGCGCCAGGCGATGGTCGGCATCAATGTCGAGGGCGACCTCGATCCGGTGGCCGAAGCCCTGTCGGCCATGGCCGAGTGCGAGTACGTGGTCATGACCGCGGGCTCCTTCGACCTGATGGTGGAGATCGTCTGCGAGGACGACGACCACCTGCTGGAGACGATCAACAAACGCATCCGGACCCTTCCCGGCGTGCGCTCCACCGAGAGCTTCGTTTACCTGAAGCTCAAGAAGCAGACCTATATGTGGGGAACCCGATAGCCGTGAGCAAGGACCTCAGCCGAACCGCGTACGACCACCTGTGGATGCACTTCACCCGCATGTCGGACTACGAGAACGCGCCCGTTCCCACCATCGTGCGTGGCGAGGGAACGTACATCTTCGACGACAAGGGCAAGCGCTACCTGGACGGCCTCTCCGGCCTGTTCGTGGTCAACGCGGGTCACGGTCGTCACGAGCTCGCCGAGACGGCGTACAAGCAGGGCCAGGAGCTCGCCTTCTTCCCGGTGTGGTCCTACGCCCACCCGAAGGCGGTCGAGCTGGCCGAGCGGCTCGCCGACTACGCCCCGGGCGACCTCAACAAGGTCTTCTTCACCACCGGTGGCGGCGAGGCCGTCGAGACCGCCTGGAAGCTGGCCAAGCAGTACTTCAAGCTCAAGGGCCAGCCGACCAAGTACAAGGTGATCTCGCGGGCCGTCGCCTACCACGGCACCCCGCAGGGCGCGCTGTCCATCACCGGCCTCCCGGCTCTGAAGGCCCCCTTCGAGCCGCTGGTCCCCGGCGCTCACAAGGTGCCGAACACCAACATCTACCGCGCCCCGCTCTTCGGCGACGACCCGGAGGCCTTCGGCCGCTGGGCCGCCGACCAGATCGAGCAGGAGATCCTCTTCGAGGGCCCCGAGACCGTCGCGGCCGTCTTCCTGGAGCCCGTGCAGAACGCGGGCGGCTGCTTCCCGCCGCCGCCCGGCTACTTCCAGCGGGTCCGCGAGATCTGCGACAAGTACGACGTGCTGCTCGTCTCCGACGAGGTCATCTGCGCCTTCGGCCGGCTCGGCACGATCTTCGCCTGCGACAAGTTCGGCTACGTGCCGGACATGATCACCTGCGCGAAGGGCATGACCTCGGGCTACTCCCCGATCGGCGCCTGCATCGTCTCGGACCGGATCGCGGAGCCGTTCTACGAGGGCGGCAACACCTTCCTGCACGGCTACACCTTCGGCGGCCACCCGGTCTCCGCCGCGGTGGGCCTCGCCAACCTCGACATCTTCGAGCGCGAGAACCTCAACCAGCACGTCCTCGACAACGAGAACGCCTTCCTCACCACGCTCCAGAAGCTGCACGACCTGCCGATCGTCGGCGACGTCCGCGGCAACGGGTACTTCTACGGCATCGAGCTGGTGAAGGACAAGGCGACCAAGGAGACGTTCACCGACGAGGAGACCGAGCGCGTCCTGTACGGCTTCCTCTCCAAGGCGCTGTTCGAGAACGGTCTCTACTGCCGGGCCGACGACCGAGGCGACCCGGTCATCCAGCTCGCCCCGCCGCTGATCTCCGACCAGTCCACGTTCGACGAGATCGAGGGCATCCTGCGGACCGTCCTCACGGAGGCCTGGACGAAGCTCTGACCGCCACCAGGTGCCCCGGCCGATAGCCGCCCAGCGGTCATTTCATCGGTCCACGCGGCCCGGATGCGCCCCTTCGAGTGACAAGGGGCGCATCCGGGCCGCGTGCTGTGCTCCCGGACCGGTCCGACTATCTACGGTGCCCAGTGACCGATCGGCCGCGTCTTCGTTCCCCCGTACGGGGGACGGGAAATCTGACCTGAACCGAGGTGTACGCCATGGTGGCCCCGCCGGACAACGACGTGATCTGGGCGCGTTCACTGCACCACTCCCACAATGGATCGCCCGGTCTCGGCGGTGTCTCCATCGGCGTCCGGGACGCGGAGATCCTCGCCGTCACCGGCCCGCGCGGCAGCGGCAAGACGACGCTGCTGCACTGCCTCTCGGGCCGGCTCGTGCCCCAGGAGGGCGAGGTCTGGTTCAACAGCGTCCCCGTCCACACCATGGCCCCCCGGGTCCGCGAACAGCTGCGCCGGGAGCGTTTCGGCTGGATCTCCGCCGATCCCGAGCTGGTCCCGGAGCTGACCGTCTGGGAGAACACCGCGTTGCCCCTGCTGCTGCGCGGCGTGTCGCACCGGGCCGCCAGGAAGGCCGCCACGGAGTGGCTGGAGCGCCTGGACATCGCCCCGTTCGCCAAGAAGCGGCCGCACGCCCTGCTCCAGGCGCAGCGCCAGCGGATCTCCGTGGCCCGCGCCCTGTGCGGCGCCCCGACCGTGATCTTCGCGGACGAGCCCACCGCGACCCTGCACCGGGCGGACCGCGCGCAGGTGCTGCGCACCTTCACCACGGCGGCCCGCTCGCACGGCATCACCGTCGTGCTGGCCACCCATGACGCGGAGGTCGCGGCGCTCGCCGACCGGACCGTGCCCCTGCTGGACGGCCGCTGCGTCGCCACCGTCACCCTGCCTTCGAAACCGGAAGCGGAGGGCCGCGCGGCGTGCTCGCTCTCCGTCTAGCCCGCGGTTCCCATCCCCTCGTCCAGGTCCGGCGGCTGCTCGTGGCCGCCGCGTCGGCCGGTGTCGGATTCCTCCTCCTGTGCGCCCTCGGGTACGCCGCCGCGCACCCGGCGTCCGCCGGTTCGGTGCTGCGGCTGCTGTGGTGCTTCGTGCCGCTGGCCGCCACCGTGCAGTTCGCCGTGGCGGTGGCCCGGACCGACCCGAGCACCCGGCCCCGGCCGGGCCTCTCCTCGCTGGGCCTCGGCCCGGTCCGGCTGTCCGCCCTGGCCGCGGTCTCCACGGCCGTGTCGACCACGCTCGGCTCCGTCGTGGCGCTGCTCTTCTTCCTCCATCTGCGCGGCGACCTGACCGGGATGCCGTTCGACGGGGGCGCGGCGGAGTTCCTCGGCGCGGGCACCCCGCTGCCGCCGGCCGCCGCCCTGATGCTGCTGGCGCTCGTGCCGGTGGCCGCGTCGACGGCGAGCGCGCTGGCGCTGCGGTCACGGCCCGACCCGGCGCGCGACACCTTCGGCTCCGAGGAGCTGCCGGAGCCCGCACCGGCCCCGGCCGGGCTCCCCTGGGGCGTGGCGCTGACGGCGGCCGGACTCGCGGTCGAGGCGATCGCCTCACGGGGTGCGTCGGGGAACGCGTTCCCGCTGCCCGGACGGTACGACTCCACCCCGGTGGCGGTGCTGGTCGGGTGGACGCTGACCGCGGTCGGGCTGGCGATGGCCGGACCGAGCCTGACGTATCTGTGCGGCCGGGCCTTGCAGGCGGTGCGCCCCGGGGCCGTACGGCTGCTGGCGGGCCGGGTCCTGATGGACGAGGCGCGCCGGATCGGCCGCCCGCTCGGCATCGTCTGCGCGGTGGTGTCCGCCGCGGTCGCCGCTTCGGCGCTGTACGGGGGCGATGAGCGCCCGTACGGTCCGCTCACCGCACTCGGCGCGGTGCTGGTCCTCGGCTGCACGACGGCGACGCTGCTGACCTCGGCGCTGGAGGCCAAGCACGCCCGGGCCCATACGGCGCAGGCGCTGCTCAGGATGGGCGCCCCCGCGGCCACGCTGCGCCGGGCGACGCTGCTGCGGGCGGGCGCGCTGCTGGCCCTGTTCGCCCCGCTGACCTGGGTGATCGCGCAGCTCGCGGCGCTTCCGCTGGCGTAGGGGAACCGCGTCAGGGGCGGGCGGCGAGTCGGGCGGCGAGGGCGTCGAAGAAGGCCTCCCAGCCGTCCTCGGCCGCCGCGTACTGCTCGGGGGTGAGGTTCCCGCCGCGCTGCTGGAAGGCCAGTTCGGTCCGGCCGCCCCCGAGGTCGCTGAAGGTGACGGTCACGGTCTCGCCTTCGGTGTCCTCGGGGGCGGAGCCGTCCTTCAGCGTGAGGACGAGCCCGTCGGGTTCACTGACCTCGCGGTAGACCCCGTGGAAGGGCATCTCGACGCCCGGCATCACGATGACCAGGCTCCACGAGCCCCCGGGCCGTACGTCCATCGCCACCCGGTCCAGCGGGACGTCCGCCTCACCTCCGTACCAGGCGGCGAAGTCCTCCGGTGACGTCCAGGCCGCGAAGACCCGCTGCTGCGGGGCGTCGAGGACGCGGGTGAGGTCGATGCCCTCGCGGGTGCCACCGGTCATGGTCACGGTCCTTCGTCGCTGTCGCTGTCGCTGTCGGCGCCGTGCGGCGTACGAGGTACGGCGTACGGGTACACGGTCCGGACCTCCAGCTTGCCGGGCCCGGAGCGCGCTGTCGCGGCGTACGGCACGCGCTGCGGCCCCACGGTCAGGGCCGCAGCAGCCCGGCCAGGGTCTCGTACGCGCCGTCCCACCCCCACGCCTCGCGGACCCAGGCCCGGCCCTTCTCCCCCATCGCCGCGGCCGCCGCCCGGTCCCGCAGCAGCGTGACGAGCCGGTACGCGACGGCGGCCGTGTCCCGTCCGTCGACCAGGTACCCCGTCTCCCCGTCCCGTACGGTGTCCGGCGCGCCGCCCGAATCGCCGACGAGGACCGGCAGCCCGGCCGCCGCCGCCTCCAGGAAGACGATCCCGAGTCCCTCCACCTCCAGGCCGCCCCTGCGGGTGCGGCAGGGCATGGCGAAGACGTCGGCGGCGGCGTAGTGCTCGGGCATCTCCGGGTGCGGGCGTCCGCCGGCGAGGACCACCGCGTCCGCGACCCCGGTGCCGGTGGCGAGCCGGCGCAGGGTCCGGGCGTACGGTCCGTCGCCGGTCAGCAGGAGTACGGCGTCGGGCACCGAGCGCAGGACGGCGGGGAGGGCGCGGATCAGGGTGTCCTGCCCCTTGCGCGGGACGAGCCGCGCCGCGCACAGGATCACCGGCCGCCCGCCGAGCCCGTACCGCTCGCGGATGCCGCAGACCGGATCGAGCGGCCCTTCCCGTACGCCGTCGTGTGCCGGTTCGCGTGCGGCGTCGCGCGCTCCCGGCCGTACCGCGAAGGCCTTCGCGTCCACGCCCGGTGCCAGCCGCGCCATGCGGCGGGCGGCGGCCGGGCCGAGCGCGGCGGCGATGGGCGCGCGGGTCGCCGCGCCCAGGTGGGTGACCGTGTCCGTACGCTCCCCGATCCGCCGGAGCAGCGAGCGGGCCCCCGGGGTCCGGGCCCACCACACCTCGTGCCCGTGCGTCGTGGCGACGGTCCGCCGCACCCCGCTCTCCCGGCGCAGCCGGTCCGCCATGAGCCCGAGCGGGGCGGCGGCCCCGAACCAGACGCTGTCGCAGCCGTGGCGGCGGGCGAGTTCGGCGGCGCGGGCGGCGACACGCGGGACGGGCAGCAGCGTCCGGGCCGGATCCCGGAACACCGGGTAGGGCAGGGCCGCGTCATGGGCGGCCGCCCCGGGTTCGGCCGAGGTGTAGACGACGACGGAGTCCACGGGGAACCGGTCGGTCATCGCCCGGACGAAGGTCTCGATACCGCCCTGGCGCGGCGGGAAGTCGTTGGTCACCACGAGCGTGCGACGGCCGGTCATCGGGACACCAGCTTCCGTACGCGTACGAGAAGGGGGTGCTGGTCGGGTGGCTGCCGGGCCGCCGCCCACGCCGCGAGCACCAGCGGGTGCACCAGATAGCCGAACCGGCTCGCGGGCATGAACGCGATGGCCAGGAGCAGCCCGAGCGCGAGCCTCACCGCCGCGTCCGCCGCCGTCGCAGGGGGCCGGACGAGGAGGGAGAGGGCGAGGAGGAGGGCGCTCATCCCGAGCAGCAGGAGGGCCGGGGTGCGGCCGCCGGGGACATGGGTGGCCAGCAGATGGCCGGGGAGCGGGCTCGCCGCGGACGAGACCGCGTCGGTCAGCCCGAGCGGGAAGTCGACGACATGGGCGCGGAAGGCTACCGGGTCGCGCAGGGCTGCGGGCAGGACGAGGGCGGCTGCGGTGAGCAGGGCGACGAGCCCGCAGCGCGGGACGGCACGATCCGCCCGGCGGTCCGCGCCCCGGGAAGCCGCCGCGAGCAGGGCCAGGGCCACGGGAATCGCGGGCCAGGCCGTCCACTTGAGGGCGGCGGCCGCACCGAGCGCCAGCCCCGCCGCGCCCGCTCGGCCCCGTCCGGCGAGGGCGAGCCCGAGGCACATCAGCCCGGCCACCGGCAGATCGACGCCCCCCACCGCGAGCGGCAGCGCGACCAGCGGGCAGGCGGCGATCCACCGCAGCGGGGCGGCCCGGGACCCGGCCGGGAGGGCGAGGGCGAACGCGCTGAGGAACGCCGCGCCCATCCACAGCCGGGGGTCGGTGAGCGGTCCGGTCCCGGCCACGGCCTCCGGCAGTCCGAAGACGGCCATGCCCGGCAGATACGGGTTGAAGTCCTCCGGCACCAGAGGCCGTTGGAGGTACGGCGTCCCGTCGGCGAGCAGCATCCCCGCCGACCGCGCGACCACGCGCACCTCCAACTGGGCCCGTTCCACGGCGAGAAGCCAGAGCAGCGGCAGCAGCACCGCCCCGGTGACGGCGACCGCACCGGCCGTCCGGGGGCTCCGCCCGCGTAGGGCGAGAAGCGCGGCGGCCAGGTAGCCGAGCGCGGCGGCCGTTCCCCAGACGCGGTGCGGGCCGAGCGAGGAGCAGACGGCGAGCCCCAGGGCGGCCGCCGCGCACAGCGCCCACCAGAGGACGGCAAAAGGAGGCGGGGGCGGCTTTCGGTGCTGGTCAGGAGGGATGAGAGGGGTCGTCGTGGCCATGGATCCGAGGCTAGGAACGGGCCGTTCACGGGTCGTCACACCAGCCTCCGGTCCTCCGGCTCAACCCGTGGCATGACAGGGCACGGGCCATTCCACCCGTGCTCCGATGTGCCGCCCCTCGGCGGTGACGAAGAATCTCCGTATGACACGCACCCTCACGCCGGGCCGCCCGGCCGCCGCCCCCGAAGCACCGCCGCCGGACCGCGGGGTGCGGCGACGGCTGCGGCACTGGGCGGCGGCTCCCTCGTACGCCTGGCTGACCGCGGCGGGGCTGACGCTCTTCGCGGTCGTGGAGCTGGCCCTCGTACCGGGTTCGGTGATCACGGCGTTCGGGGTGGTGCTCTGTACGGCCTCGCTGGCGCTGCGGGCGACCTGGCCCGCCGTCGGGTTCCTGACCGTGGGCGCGGCCCTGCTGAGCTTCGCGACCGACGGCAACATGGCGTACGCGACGATCGCCGGGTCCCTGATCGGCTGCTACACCCTGGGGCGGCACCGGGTGCAGCATCCGGCGATCCTCGTGCTGGCCGGTTCGCTGGCGGCGCTGACGGTCAACCTGGTGCACATCGACCGGTGGGCGCGGGACGGCTCCCCCGGGCTGCCCGTGCTCCAGGGGACCGACCGGTTCAGTCTGGGGCTGTACGCCGAGACGCTGGTGCTGACGGTGATGATCCTGGGCGCGGTGAGCACGGGCGACGCGGTGCGGGCGCGCGAGGAGACCCGGCACACCCGGGCGGCGGCCCAGTCCCGGCTGCTGGAGATGGAGCGGCGACAGGCGGCCGAGGGGGAACGGGCCGCGATAGCGCGGGAGTTGCACGACATGATCGCCCACTCGGTCTCGGTGATCGCGGTCCGGGCCGAGAGCGCCACGTACACGACCCCGGACCTGTCGCCCCCGGCGCGGGACGCCTTCCAGGAAATCGCCGGCACCGCGCGCTCCTCGATGGCGGAGCTGCGGCGGCTGCTCGGGGTGCTGCGGTCGGGCGACGACACGTCGCCGGCCCCGCTCACGGCCCCGCAGCCCTCCCTGGCGGGTCTCGGCGACCTCCTCGACCAGCACCGGGCGGTGGGCGGCACGGCCGAACTGCGGATCGACGGCGAGCGGGTCCCGCTGCCCGCGTCCTGGGAGCTGTCGGCGTACCGGATCGTCCAGGAGGCCCTGACGAACGCCCGGCGGCACGCCCCGGGCGCGCACTCGGTCGTGGAACTCCATTACGGAACGCGTCTGTTGACGATCCGCGTGACCGATGACGGGCCGGGCCCCGGCCCATCCGGCCCCGCCGGGCGGTCGGGGCACGGGCTGGTGGGGATGGCCGAACGGGCCTCCCTGCTCGGCGGGGCGCTCACCGCTGGCCGAGGTCCGGTCGGCGGGTTTCTCGTGGAGGCGGAGCTGCCGTGGTGATCCGGGTGCTGGTGGCCGACGACCAGGCCGTCGTACGGACGGCGTTCGCCGGCCTGTTGAGCACACAGGAGGACATCGAGGTGGTCGGGGAGGCGGAGGACGGCGTACAGGCCGTGGCCGGGGCGGCCGAACTGCGTCCCGATGTGGCCCTGTTGGACATCCGGATGCCCCGCCTCGGCGGCATCGACGCGGCGCGCGAGATCGTCGCGGCGTCGAACGGGGCGACCAGGGCGCTGATGCTGACGACGTTCGGCCTGGACGAGTACGTGTACGACGCCCTCACCGCCGGGGCCAGCGGCTTCCTGCTGAAGGACGCGACCTTTCCCGAACTGCTGCACGCCGTACGGGTGGTGGCGGGCGGCCACGCCCTGCTGGCCCCCGAGATCACCGGGCGGCTCATCGCGGAGTTCGCCCGGCAGCGGGTCAGCGCTCCCCCGAAGCGCTCGGTCGAGGGGCTGACCGCGCGCGAGGCCGAGGTGCTCGTCCTGATCGCCCGGGGATTGTCCAACGCGGACATCGCCGACCGGCTGACCATCACCGACCACACGGTGAAGACCCACATCAACCGGCTGTTCGCGAAGATGGGGCTGCGGGACCGGGCGCAGGCGGTGATCCTCGCGTACGAGCTGGGTCTGGTGGTGGCGGGAGCCCATCGCCTCCGGACGGACGGCCCCTGAGGGTCATCCGCCCGCCAGCACCACCGTCTCCGCCGCGTCGAAGCCGACGCCGACGATCGCGCCCTCCTCCGGGGTGTCCCGCAGGGCGCATTCGGCCTCCAGCACCGGCGCGTTCTCGGGCAGCAGCCGTACGCTCACGCGGTTCCCCCGGAAGGTGCGGACGCCGACCGTGCAGCGCAGGCCGTCCTCGGGGGCGCCCATCCGGACCCCGGCCGGCCGGACCAGCAGATCGGCCTCGCCCTGCGGAGAACCGTCGGGCACCGGGACCTTGCCCCAGGCGGTGGCGGCGGCCTGCCCGGTGACCGTGGCGGGGGTGACGTTGTCGAAGCCGAGGAACCGGGCGACGAACGCGGAGGCGGGGCGCTGCCAGACGTCCAGCGGGGTGCCCTCCTGCGCGATCCGGCCGTCCCGCATCACGACGACCCGGTCGGCGAGCGCGAACGCCTCACCCTGGTCGTGCGTGACGGCCAGCACGGTCGTACCCAACTCCTGGAAGAGCGTGCGCAGTTCCACGACGAGCCGTTCACGCAGGCTCCGGTCGAGCTGACCGAGGGGCTCGTCCAGCATCAGCAGCTTCGGGCTCGGGGCGAGCGCGCGGGCCAGGGCGACCCGCTGCTGTTCGCCGCCGGAGAGGGCCGCTACGGCCCGGCGTTCCGCGCCCGGCAGCCCGACCAGCTCCAGGAGTTCACGGACCCGGGCGTTCGTCTCGGCCCGTCCGGTGCCGTGCATGCGCAGCCCGAAGGCGACGTTGGCGCCGACGTCCCGGTGCGGGAAGAGCTGGTGGTCCTGGAACATCAGGCCGAGTCCGCGCCGGTGCACCGGGACGCCCGCCTGGTCCTGCCCCGCCAGCAGGACCCGGCCGCCGTCCATGGGCTGGAGGCCGGCGACGGCCCGCAGCAGGGTGGATTTCCCGCTGCCGCTGGGCCCGAGGACGCAGACGATCCGGTGGTCGGCGACCTCCAGGTCCACCGCGTCGAGTGCGGCCCGCTCCCCGAACCGTA
This sequence comes from Streptomyces sp. S063, assembly GCF_002832675.1. NCBI lineage: Bacteria > Bacillati > Actinomycetota > Actinomycetes > Kitasatosporales > Streptomycetaceae > Streptomyces > Streptomyces sp. S063. The sequence goes on along the minus strand of NZ_CP021707.1, from coordinate 5,740,345 downwards.
CGGTGGCTTCCCGCAAGCTCAGCATGTCTTCAGAACTCCCCGGATCGGTCGGTGCGGATACGCTCCAGGAGCAGCAGCGACACCGCGCACACCAGCATCAGAATCGTGCTCAGGGCCATCGCCTGCCCGTAGTTGAGCTCCCCCGACCGGCCCAGCAGCCGCGCCACGGCGACCGGCAGGGTCGGGTTGTCGGGCCGGGCGATGAAGACCGTCGCGCCGAACTCCCCGAGGGAGACGGCGAACGCGAAGCCCGCCGCGACCAGCACCGCCCGCCGGACCAGCGGCAGATCGACCTCCCGCCAGGCCCGCAGTGGCGAGGCCCCCAGCACGGCGGCCGCCTCCCGCAGCCGGTCGTCGACGGCCCGCAGCACGGGCAGCATGGTCCGGACGACGAAGGGGACACCGACCAGCGCCTGGGCCAGCGGGACCAGGATCCAGGAGGTCCGCAGGTCGAGCGGCGGCTTGTCCAGGGTGATCAGGAAGCCGAAGCCGACGGTCACGGCGGAGACGCCCAGGGGCAGCATCAGCAGCGCGTCGAAGCCCCGGACCAGCCGCCCGGCCCGCCGGGTCAGGGCCGCCGCCGCGAGCCCGCCGACGACGAGGGCGATGAGCGTCGCGACGAGCGCGTACCGCAGGGAGTTGGCGACGGCCTCCAGCGGCGGCACCAGGAAGGTGGAGGAGCCGCCCGCCCCGACCGTCTGGAGGGCCTCGTAGTACCCGAAACCGTACCCCCCGGGTCCGTCGAAGGAACGCTCCACCAGCACGCCGAGCGGCAGCAGGATCAGCAGCAGTGCCGTGAGCAGTACGCCGCCGAGCAGCGCCCACTGTCCGGCTCCGCGTGGCCGGCGGGAGGTCTGCGCCGGGTCGACGAGCTTCAGCGCCCGTTCCCGGCGGCGTACGGTCGCGGCGTGCACGGCGAGGATTCCGCCGACCGCGGCGAACTGCACCAGGGTCAGCACGGCGGCGGTCGGCAGGTCCAGCAGTTGAGCGGTCTGCCGGTAGATCTCCACCTCCAGGGTGGAGTACGCCGGTCCGCCGAGGATCTGTACGACGCCGAAGGAGGTGAACGTGAAGAGGAAGACCATCAGCGCGGCGGCGGCCACGGCCGGGGCGAGCGCGGGCAGCGTCACCCGGCGGAACGCGGCGAACCGCCCGGCCCCCAGGACCCGGGCGGCTTCCTCCTGGCGCGGGTCGAGCTGGGACCAGAGCCCGCCCACCGTCCGGACGACCACGGCGTAGTTGAAGAAGACGTGGGCCAGCAGGATCGCCCACACGGTGGTGTCGAGGCGGACGCCCCACAGCTCGTCGAGGAGCCCGCCGCGCCCGAGCAGCGCCAGGAACGCGGTACCGACGACGACGGTGGGCAGCACGAACGGCACGGTGGCGACCGCCCGCAGCACCTGCTTGCCCGGGAAGTCGAAGCGGGCGAAGACATACGCCCCGGGCAGGGCGATGAGCAGGGTGAGCGCGGTCGAGGCGAGGGCCTGCCAGGTGGTGAACCAGAGGACGTCGAGGATGTCCGGGCGGCTCAGCACGTCACCGATCCGCCCGAACTGCCAGTCGCCCTCCGCCTTGAACCCGCGGCCGACGATGGCGGTCACGGGATAGGCGAAGAACAGCGCGAAGAACGCGACGGGCACGGCCATCAGGCCGAGCCGCACCGCGGCCCCGCGCCGCCCGGACCCGCCCCCGGCGGGCCGGGCGGCCTTCTTCTCGATCCCTACTTCAGGACCAGCGACTGCCACGACTGGATCCACTGCTCACGGTTGGCGGCGATCTTCTCGGGCGTGACGGTGGGAGGCGTGTCGACCTTCTCACCGTGCTTCGTGAACAGCTCCGGCAGCTCGGCGTCCGTCACGACCGGGTTGACGAACATGTTCAGCGGCATGTCCTCCTGGAACGTCTTGCTGATCATGAAGTCCAGCAGCGCCTTGCCGCCCGCCTCGTTCTTGGCCCCGGTGAGCAGCCCGGCGTACTCGGTCTGCCGGAAGCAGGTGCCGGTGGCGACCCCGGTGGGGGCCTCCTCCGGCTGCGGGTCGGCGTAGAGCACCTCGACGGGCGGGCTGGAGGCGTAGGAGACGACGAGCGGTCGGTCGGCCTTGGTCTTCTTGCCGCCGGCGGAGCCGGAGAACTCCTCGTTGTACGCCTGCTCCCAGCCGTCGACGACCTTGACGCCGTTGGCCTTCAGCTTCTTCCAGTACGCCTCGTAGCCGTCCTCGCCCTCGGCGGCGACGGTGCCGAGGAGGAAGCCGAGGCCGGGCGAGGAACTGGCGGCGTTCTCGGTGACGAGGAGGTCCTTGTACGCGGGCTTGATCAGGTCCGCGAAGGTCTTCGGCGGCGCGAGCTTCTTGTCGGCGAAGTACTTCTTGTCGTAGTTGACGCAGATGTCACCGGTGTCGACGGGCGTGACGCGGTGCTTCTCGTCCGTCTGCGTGTCCGGCGCGACACGGTCCAGGCCCTTGGCCTCGTACGGGGTGAAGAGGCCGTTGTCGAGGGCGCGGGAGAGCAGGGTGTTGTCGACGCCGAAGAAGACGTCGCCGCGCGGGGAGCCCTTGGTCAGGATCTCCTGGTTGAGCGCGGCCCCGGCGTCGCCGCTCTTGAGGGTCTTGACCGTGTAACCGGTCTCCTTCGTGAACGCCTTCAGCACGTCTTCCGAGACGTTGAAGGAGTCGTGGCTGACCAGGGTCACGGTCTTGGAGCCGCTGCCCTTGGACGCCCCGGAGCCCGCCGGGCCGTCGTCGCTGCCGCAGCCGGCGAGCACGGTGACGCCGAGCGCCGCCGCGAGCGCGGTCGCCGCGTACTTGGTGGTGGTGTTCATGTGATTCCTCCTGGAGGTGACCAGGAAGAGACGCGGCCCCGCCCGCTGTCCGGCGTACCGGAAGCGGGCAGGGCGCAACAGCTTGAGTTAGGTCCGAACTTCCTACCCGGAATGACCCGGGCGAGGTTCAGAGGGTCTGCGGCCAACCTGTCCTTGGTGCCGCACTCTCAGCGCTGTGGCGCTCCCCTGTCGGAATATGAAGTTGATTTCGGCCCCAGGCTACACCGGAGGTTTCCACCGCCCCCTAGCGCTCGGAGGCCGCCAGCTGACCGCAGGCCCCGTCGATCTCCTGACCGCGGGTGTCCCGGACGGTGACGGGCACCCCGTGGGCCGCGATGGCCTCGACGAACGCCTTCTCGTCCTCGGGTCGCGAGGCGGTCCACTTGGAGCCGGGCGTCGGGTTCAGCGGGATCAGGTTGACGTGCACCCGCCTGCCCTTGAGCAGCCGGCCGAGCAGGTCGCCGCGCCAGGCCTGGTCATTGATGTCCCGGATCAGGGCGTACTCGATGGAGATCCGGCGGCCGGACTTCTCCGCGTACTCCCAGGCGGCGTCCAGGACCTCGCGGACCTTCCACCGGGTGTTGACGGGGACCAGGGTGTCGCGGAGCTCGTCGTCGGGGGCGTGCAGCGAGACGGCGAGGCGGCACTTGAAGCCCTCGTCGGCGAAGCGCAGCATGGCCGGGACGAGGCCCACGGTGGAGACGGTGATCCCGCGCTGCGAGAGACCGAGGCCGTCCGGCTCGGGGTCGGTGAGCCGGCGGATGGCGCCGACGACCCGCTTGTAGTTGGCGAGCGGTTCACCCATGCCCATGAAGACGATGTTGGAGAGCCGGGCGGGACCGCCGGGCACCTCGCCGTCGCGCAGGGCGCGCATGCCGTCGACGATCTGGTGCACGATCTCGGCGGTCGACAGATTGCGGTCGAGGCCGGCCTGCCCGGTGGCGCAGAAGGGGCAGTTCATCCCGCAGCCGGCCTGCGAGGAGATGCACATCGTGACGCGCTCCGGATAGCGCATCAGGACGGATTCGACGAGCGTCCCGTCGTGCAGCTTCCACAGGGTCTTGCGGGTGGTGTCGTCGTCGCAGCTGATGTGCCGGATGACGGACATCAGCTCGGGGAACAGCGCCTCGGCGAGCTTCTCCCGCGACGCGGCCGGGATGTTGGTCCACTCGGCCGGGTCGTGCGCGTACCGCGCGAAGTAGTGCTGCGAGAGCTGCTGGGCGCGGAACGGCTTCTCGCCGGTCGCGGCGACCGCTTCCTTGCGCTCGGCGGGCGTGAGGTCGGCGAGGTGCCGCGGCGGCTTCTTGGCTCCGCGGGGCGCGACGAAAGTGAGTTCTCCGGGCTTAGGCATGGTTCATCCAGTGTGGCAGACATACGGGCGAGGGCCCGCCGCCCTGTGGACGACGGGCCCTCGATCGTTAAACGTGCAGGTGGGACGGGGTCCCGGGGTGCTGTGGCGGTCAGCCGGAGCCGACGAACAGCACCAGCAGGAGCCACACCACCGGTGCGGTCGGCAGGAGCGAGTCCAGCCGGTCCATGATGCCGCCGTGGCCGGGGAGCAGGGTGCCCATGTCCTTGATCCCGAGGTCCCGCTTGATCATGGACTCGCCCAGGTCTCCCAGGGTGGCGCTGGCCGCGACCGCCAGGCCGAGCAGCAGGCCCTGCCACCAGGCGCCGCCGTCGATCAGGAACTCCATGCAGAGCGCGCCGGCGACCATGGCGAAGGCGACCGCCCCGAGCAGGCCCTCGCGGGTCTTGCCGGGGCTGATGCGCGGGGCGAGCTTGTGCTTGCCGAAGCGCCAGCCGACCGCGTACGCCCCGGTGTCACTGACGACCGTGAGGACGAGGAAGGTCAGGACCCGCCAAGGCCCGTCGTCAGCCGTGAGCAGGAGGGCGACGAAGGTGGCCAGGAACGGGACGTAGAACGCCGCGAAGACCCCGGCCGTGACGTCCTTGAGATACCCCTCCGGTGGCTCGGCCATCCGCCAGACCAGCACCGCGAGGGCGGTCAGGGCCATGGCGACCCAGGCGCCCTCGGGGCCCCGGGCGTACCCGGCGACGACCATCGCGGCTCCGCCGACGGCCAGCGGGATCAAGGGCGCCTTGATGCCCTTGCGCTCCTGGAGACGGGAGGTGAGCTCCCAGAGGCCGACGACGACGGCGATCACTATGACGCCGATGAAGACGGCCTTCACGATGAACAGCGAGACGCCGATGAGGGCGCCGAGGCCCACGCCGACCCCTATGGCGGCGCGCAGATCACGCCCCGCGCGCTTCTTCTGCGGCGGGGACGGCGGCGGGGTGGACATGGGCTCCTGCGGCATCTCGTCACGGAACAGGGGGCCGCTGGTGTGAGCGGCGTCCCCGTCCCGGTCGTCGCGGCTCTCCGGCTCTCTGTCTGCGTCTCTACCTGCGTCGGGAACGTCCGGCACGATGGGCATGGGCCGAGTCTGCTGGGCGCCGTGCACATCGTGGGCAGGACCCGCCGGGGCAGCCCTCATCTCGGGTGTGCCCCAGTATCCGGCTCCTTGCGGGGCACCCCAGGAAGAGTCGTTCATCAGACTTCGAGCAGCTCGGCTTCCTTGTGCTTGAGCAGCTCGTCCACCTGCGCGACGTACTTCGCGGTGGTGTCGTCGAGCTCCTTCTCGGCGCGGCGCACCTCGTCCTCGCCGGACTCCTTGTCCTTGACGAGCTTGTCGAGGGTCTCCTTGGCCTTGCGGCGGATGGAGCGGATCGAGATCTTGGAGTCCTCGGCCTTGGTCTTGGCGACCTTGATGTACTCCTTGCGGCGGTCCTGGGTGAGCTCAGGGAACGTCACCCGGATGATGTTGCCGTCGTTGCTCGGGTTGACGCCGAGGTCGGAGTCGCGGATCGCCTGCTCGATGTTGCGCAGCGCGGTCTTGTCGAACGGCGTCACGACGGCCATCCGCGCCTCGGGAACCGAGAACGAGGCCAGCTGGTTGATCGGGGTCAGCGCGCCGTAGTAGTCGGCGACGATCTTGTTGAACATCGCCGGGTGCGCACGGCCGGTACGGATCGCGGCGAAGTCCTCTTTCGCGACGACAACGGCCTTCTCCATCTTCTCCTCGGCCTCGAGGAGGATTTCTTCGATCACCACGTGCTCCTGCGTGTCTTGGGTGGGCCCGGCGTCGTCATCGCCGCGCCCTGCGGGTCCTGCGTCGCGTCCTCACCTGCACGGTGTCCGACCGGCAGGCCGTTGTCCATCCTGGGGGCCGTCAGGCCCGGGTGCTCTCGTCGCTCACGAGCGTGCCGATCTTCTCACCCTTGACCGCGCGAGCGATATTGCCCAGGGCGGTGAGCTCGAAGACGAGGATCGGCAGCTTGTTGTCGCGGCAGAGCGTGATGGCGGTGGCATCGGCGACCTTCAGGTCGCGGGCGATCACCTCGCCGTACTCCAGTGCGTCGAACTTCACCGCGCCGGGGTTGGTCTTCGGGTCGGAGTCGTAGACCCCGTCCACACCGTTCTTCCCCATGAGCAGCGCCTCGGCGTCGATCTCCAGGGCGCGCTGCGCGGCGGTGGTGTCGGTGGAGAAGTACGGCATGCCCATACCGGCGCCGAAGATCACCACACGCCCCTTCTCCAGATGCCGCACGGCACGGAGCGGGATGTACGGCTCGGCGACCTGGCCCATGGTGATGGCGGTCTGGACGCGCGAGTCGATGCCCTCCTTCTCCAGGAAGTCCTGGAGCGCCAGGCAGTTCATGACGGTGCCGAGCATGCCCATGTAGTCGGACCGGGCCCGGTCCATGCCGCGCTGCTGGAGCTCGGCACCACGGAAGAAGTTGCCTCCTCCGATGACCACCGCGATCTGGGCGCCGTCGCGGACGACGGCGGCGATCTCGCGGGCGATGGTGTGCACGACGTCGGGGTCGACGCCGAGACCGCCGCCGCCGGCGAATGCCTCACCGGAGAGCTTCAGCATGAAGCGCCCGGAACCCTTGTCGTCGTCGCGCTTGTCGTCGGCCGGAATGGCGTCCGCGCCCTTGTCCATGGAAATTCTCCTCGTGCACATACGAAGAAGGCCATTGCCGGTGGGTCTGGTGTCCCTACAGCGGCAATGGCCTCCTCGTCAGATCTGCGGTCGTCCGGCGTGGGTGCGGCCGTCGACTGCGTCAGACCCTATCGGGTCCGACGCTGTTCGCCCGGACGGACTCAGATGCCGACCTTGATGCGCGAGAAGCGCTTCAGGGTGACACCGGCCTCGTCCAGGACCTTCTGGACGGACTTCTTGGCGTCCAGCGCGTACGGCTGGCCCAGGAGGGTGGCCTCCTTGAAGAAGCCGTTGACCCGACCCTCGACGATCTTCGGAAGGGCGGCCTCGGGCTTGCCCTCGGCGCGGGTGGTCTCCTCGGCGACGCGGCGCTCGGCCTCGACGACCTCGGCCGGGACGTCCTCGCGGGACAGGTACTTCGGGGCGAAGGCGGCGATGTGCTGCGCGATGCCCTTGGCCAGGTCGGCGTCGGCCTTGTCCAGCTCGACCAGAACACCGATCTGCGGGGGCAGGTCGGGCATGGTGCGGTGCATGTACACGGAGACGAACGCGCCGGTGAACTGCGCGAAGCGGTCCAGGACGATCTTCTCGCCGAGGTTGGCGTTGGCCTCGTCGACGTACGCCTGGACGGTCTTGCCGGCCTCGATCTCGGAGGCGAGCAGCGCGTCGATGTCGGCCGGGGAGGTGGCGGCGACGTGCGCGGCGAGCGTGTTGGCGACGTTCTGGAACTTGTCACCCTTGGCGACGAAGTCCGTCTCGCACTTCAGCTCGAGGAGGACGCCGGACGTCTTGTCCTCGGAGATGAGGGAGACGACGGCACCGTTCTCGGCGGAACGGCCTTCGCGCTTGGCGACGCCCTTCTGGCCCTTGATGCGGAGCGCCTCGACGGCCTTGTCGACGTTGCCGTCGGCCTCGTCGAGCGCCTTCTTGCAGTCCATCATGCCGGCGCCGGTGAGCTCGCGGAGCTTCTTGACGTCAGCGGCGGTGTAGTTCGCCATGAGTCTGTATGTCTCTCTCGAAGTCTGAAAGATCTACGGGTGAACGGCGGGGGCGACGCTCGTGGCGTCGGCCCCCGCCGTCAGCAGCCGTGACGGGTGTCAGGCCTGCTCGGCGTCCGCGGCCGGAGCCTCGGCCTCGGCCTCGGCCTCGGCGACAGCCTCGGCCGGCTTCTCGGCGTCGGCGACCTTCTCGGTCTCGGCGGAGGACTGCACCTCGGCGGCAGCCGCGGTCTCGTCCTTCTTGTCGCCCTCGAGCAGGTCGCGCTCCCACTCGGCCAGCGGCTCGCCGGCGGCCTTCTCGCCCGGCTTCGAGTCACCGGTGGCTGCACCGGAGCGGGCGATGAGGCCCTCGGCGACGGCGTCGGCGATCACGCGGGTGAGCAGGGTGACGGAGCGGATCGCGTCGTCGTTGCCCGGAATCTTGTAGTCGACCTCGTCGGGGTCGCAGTTGGTGTCGAGGATCGCGACGACCGGGATGTGGAGCTTGCGCGCCTCACCGACGGCGATGTGCTCCTTCTTGGTGTCGACGATCCAGACGGCGCTGGGCACCTTCTGCATCTCGCGGATACCACCGAGGGTCTTCTCCAGCTTGGCCTTCTCGCGCGAGAGGACCAGGAGCTCCTTCTTGGTGAGGCCGGAGGCGGCCACGTCCTCGAAGTCGATGAGCTCCAGCTCCTTCAGGCGCTGGAGGCGCTTGTAGACGGTGGAGAAGTTGGTGAGCATGCCGCCGAGCCAACGCTGGTTGACGTACGGCATGCCGACGCGCGTCGCCTGCTCGGCGATGGCCTCCTGGGCCTGCTTCTTCGTACCCACGAACATGATGGAGCCGCCGTGGGCGACGGTCTCCTTGACGAACTCGTAGGCGCGGTCGATGTACGACAGCGACTGGAGCAGGTCGATGATGTAGATGCCGTTGCGCTCGGTGAAGATGAAGCGCTTCATCTTCGGGTTCCAGCGACGGGTCTGGTGACCGAAGTGGACGCCGCTTTCCAGCAGCTCCCGCATCGTGACGACGGCCATGGCCGTACTCCTTGAGGTGCTCGGTTATCGCGACCGCAGGTTTGCGTTCGCGCCTGACGCCCCGACGCGCCGTGCCACGAGGGACCGAGGAGCGCGGCCACCTTCGAGAACGAGGAAGGTGGCGGGGCGTGCGAAGTCGACCCGGTGACCCGGATCGCCGTAAGAAGTGTACGGGACCGGCTGAGTGCCGGGTGACGGCAACGTCCGTGGCCGGGTGACGGCAGCGCCACGGGCGGGTGACGGGGATGTCCACAACCGGCGAGTAGTCCACAGGAACGGTCCATGATCCCCGGAATCCCGGCCTCCGGGACATCGTGGCGGGCATGCGCCACCAGCCCGGCCCACGCCGCTCCCCCGCCCACCGTCCCCTGCTGCCGCTCCTGCTCCTGGGGCTCCTGCTGTACGTGCTGCTACCGCCGGGCCCGGCCGGCCCGGCCGTGCGCTCCGCGCCGGGCACGGAGGTCGTGCCGACCGGGGCGCCGGCCTCCCTGCCGGGTGCGGATGCGGGCGGCGGGGCCCGGAGCTGGCCGCTGCCGGGGAGGCCCGCGCTGTTACGGGGGTGGGAGCCGCCCGCCGGTCCGTACGGGCCCGGCCACCGCGGCGTGGACCTCGCGGCGGGTCCGGGCGCCCGGGTGCTGGCGGCCGCCGACGGCCGGGTGTCGTTCGCGGGGCGGGTGGCGGGGCGCGGGGTGCTCGCCATCGAGGTGGCCGGCAGCGGTTCACCGCCGCTGCGCACCACGTACGAGCCGGTGCGACCGCTGGCCGAGGAGGGCACGGACGTGCGCGCGGGACAGCCGGTCGGGGTGCTGGAGGCGGGGGCGTCCCACTGTGCGGCGGGCTGCCTGCACTGGGGGCTGCGGCGCGGGGACGCCTACCTGGACCCGCTCTCGCTGCTGCCGCCCGCGCTGCTGCGGAGAGGACCTTCGCGGTTGCTGCCGGTGTTCGGAGTGCCGGAGCCGGGCCCGAGGACGGAGGCGGGGGCGTTGCGCGGAGGGGTGGCGGGGTGGGGCCGGGTCAGCCGCTCACACCGCGCAGGACCATCGCGACGGCGGTGTCCGCGATGACGCCCGGCTCCTCGGCGACGCCCAGTTCGATCCGGCGTACGGCGGCGTCGACCGACCCCTGCAGGAGTATGGCGGCCAGCCTCGGCTGGGCGTGGCCCAGGTCACCGAGAGCTTCGACGATCATGGCGATCAGCCCGCCGTGCGCGGCCCGGATCTTCTCCCGGGCACCGGCGTCCAGCTCGCTCGCGGAGATCGCGACGACCGCGCGGTGGCGGCGGTCCCCGACGAGGTCGAGCTGGCGGCGCACATACGCCTCGATCTTCGCCTCGGGCGTCTCGGCGCGCTGCATGGCGTTCTCGACCTCGGCCGCCCAGACGGGGAAGTCGACGGCGCACAGCTCCTCGACGACGGCGGCACGGGACCGGAAGTACTCGTACACGGAGGACCGCGCGAGGCCGGTGCGCTCGGCGAGTGCGGGGAAGGTCAGCGCTTCCGTACCGCCCTCGGACAGCAGGGATCGCGCGGCGTCCAGGAGGGCGCCGCGCTGCATGGTCCGGTGCTCGGCCACGGAGGCCGCTCGAATCCTGGGCACGCATCCACTTTACGGCGGCGAGCGCGCGGAGGGAGGGCACAGCCACCGATCGGATGCCCGGCGAGGGCGGAAGGGGGCTCGGGGGACACCGGTGAGGGGACAGCGACGAAAGGTCAGCGGCCCGCGTCGGCCAGCTTCGCCCGGAGCTGGAGCACGGACTTGGTGTGGATCTGACTGACCCGGCTCTCGGTCACCCCGAGGACGTTGCCGATCTCCGCGAGGGTGAGGCCCTCGTAGTAGTAGAGGGTCACCACGGTCTTCTCTCGGTCGGGGAGGGTGTTGATGGCTCGCGCGAGCAGTCTTCGCAGCTCGCGGTCCTCGGCGACCTCCACCGGATTGTCGGCGGCGGTGTCCTCCAGGGTGTCCATCAGGCTCAGCCGGTCGCCGCCCTCTCCGCCGACGTGCAGCAGTTCCTCCAGGGCGACCACGTTCGCCAGCGACAACTGACTGAAAACGGCGTGCAGTTCCTCCAGGGGGATGCCCATCTCCGAGGCGACCTCGGCCTCCGAGGGCGTACGACGGAACTGCGCCTCCAGCGTGGCGTACGCGCGCTCCACGTTCCGCGCCTTCTGCCGGACGGACCGGGGAATCCAGTCCAGGGCCCGGAGTTCGTCGATCATCGCGCCGCGGATCCTGGTGATCGCGTACGTCTCGAACTTGATGGCCCGTTCGATGTCGAACTTCTCGATGGCGTCGATCAGTCCGAAGACCCCGGAGGAGACGAAGTCGGCCTGCTCGACGTTGGAGGGCAGCCCCACGCTCACCCGGCCCGCGACGTACTTCACGAGCGGCGAGTAGTGCAGGATCAGCTGCTCCCGCAGCCGCTCGTCGCCCGAGGTCTTGTAGGAACGCCACAATTCGTCGAGGGAGGAAGGAGCGGGAGGGCGCACAGTGCCACGCGCAACCGGTGGTTTCGCCGCGCGGTCAGACCCGGAGGTGTGCTGGGGCATGTGGTGCCTTGAGCCGTTCTGCCGTGAAGTGCTGGGGGACTTGCGTCTGAAGCGGAATCCTTGTGAGCGTAGCGTGACTGCGGCGTCGCAGTCCGCGCAGGACGAGAGATCCCCGCCGCGCTATTGCCTGTCGCCCCCCACGTCGTCCGCGCCCGCCCGGGACCGGGGCCGTCGCCGTTGGCGCGGGCCCCGAACAGGTCACCGATCGATCGTGCGAGGTCATCGGCCTTACCTTTTCACCCGAATGCTCCAGGTCAAGTACCGCCTCGCCGCGCGTCGTCGTTGCGTGCCGAAGGAGGCGTCAACCGCCAGCCGTCGCCTTCGCGTTCGACGAACCCCAGTGAGTGAAGTTCGTACAGTCGACCGAGCGTTTCGTCGGCCGAGGTCCCCGCGGCGCGTGCGAGGTCACGGGGGTGGGTGACGCCGTGGTAAGGGAGCGCGTCGAGGACCCGCGCGGTGGTCGCGTCCAGGTGGTCCCTGGGCAGCACCGGGCCGCGGCGGGCCGGCGGGAGGTCTCCGATGTCCCCGACCAGCTCGACCACTTCGTCCGCGTCCGTGACGAGCACGCCCTCGCCGCGCAGCAGCTCGTGCACCCCTGCCGACAGCCCGCTGGTGGCCGGCCCCGGAACGCCCATCGAGAAGCGGCCGAGCCGTTGCGCCTGGCGGGCGGTGGCCAGGGAACCGCTGCGGTGCCGGGCCTCGACCACGACCGTGCCCCTGGTCAGGGCGGCGATGACGCGGTTGCGCAGAATGAAGCGGCTGCGGGTGGGGTGGGCGGACGGCGGCAACTCGGCCACGATGAGTCCCTGTTCGGCCAGGCGCCCGAGCAACTCCGCGTGTCCGCGCGGGTAGGGTACGTCGACGCCGCACGCCAGCACCGCCGTCGTCGCCCCGCCCGCGGCCAGCGCGCCCCGGTGGGCGGCCCCGTCCACCCCGAACGCCGCTCCCGACACCACCACCCAGCCGCGCTCCGCGAGCCCGGAGCCGAGGGTGGCCGCCATGTGCGCCCCGTACGGCGTGCAGGCCCTGGCACCGACCACCGCGACCGAGCGCAGGGACCACAGCCGCAGGTCGGGCCGCCCTCGCACCCAGAGCCCGACGGGCCGCGCATCGCCCAGATCGTCCAGCTGGCTCGGCCATTCCCGGTCGCCCGGGCAGACGAAGCGCCCGCCCACCGCGGCGACCGTCTCCAGGTCCCGCCTCGGCTCCGCTGCGGCCGCCCGCAGCCGGTAGCCCTCGAGCCGCGCGGCGGTCATGCCCGGCAGCTTGTCGGCGGAGCCGTCCTCGGCGGTGAGCCTCCGCATCAGCTCGACCGGCCCGGTGAGCCGCAGCCACCGCCCGGCACGCTCGTCCCCCGGCTCCAGCACCCGCGTCAACGCGGCCCTGGCCAACCGCTGAGCATCATGCTCCCGGTCCCACGACTCCGTTTCCCGACGACCCCGCCCCCGGCCCCGGCCGCCGTCATGCTCCCCGTCGGATCCGTACCCGCGATCGAGCCCGCGGCCGGGGCCCGGGCCACGCTCCCGGTCAAAGCCGCACTCCGGGGCGAAGCCGGGCTCACCGCCGCCCCCGGGCCCTGGGCCCGCCCCGAGCACCCGCTCCCCCGTCACCGCTTCCCCGCCCCCATCGGCACCCCGCGCTGGATGCCCGTCCGTAGCTCCAGGGCGACCGCCACGTCCGAGGCGTCCGGGCGGTCTGCGCCCCGTAGGTCCGCCACCGTCCAGGCCACCCTCAGCACGCGGTCGAGGCCCCTGGCGGTGAGGATGCCGCGCTCCAGATCCCGTTCCGCCGCCGCCAGCGCCCCCGGGGCCACCAGCAGGCGGGTTCGCAGCTCGTGGCCCGAGACCTCGCTGTTCGTGGTCCACGGGGTGCCGGCCAGCCGCTCCGCCGCCCGCGCCCTGGCGTCCCGTACCCGTGCGGCGACGACCGCCGTCGACTCGCCCCGGCCGCCCTGGCCCAGGAGGTCCGCGCGGTCGACCGGCTCCACCTCGACCCGTAGGTCCACCCGGTCGAGCAGGGGGCCGGACAGCCGCGCCTGGTAGCGGCGCACCACCGAGGGCGGGCACTCGCAGCCCGCGCCGGTGAGCGTGTGCCGCCCGCAGGGGCACGGGTTGGCGGCCAGCACCATCAGGAAGCGGGCGGGCAGCCGCACCACCCCCGCCGCCCGCGCGACCACCACATGGCCCGACTCCAGCGGCTGGCGCAGCGCGTCCAGGGCCTTGCCCGAGAACTCGGGGGCCTCGTCGAGGAAGAGCACGCCTCGGTGGGCCAGGGAGACCGCCCCCGGCCTCGGAATTCCGTTGCCACCGCCCACCAGGGACTGCATGGTCGCCGAGTGGTGCGGGGCGCAGTAGGGCGCCCGGGAGACGAGCGGTTCACTCGGGGGGAGGATGCCCGCCACGGAGTGGACCGCCGTCACTTCGAGGGATTCCTGCCGGGTCAGCGGTGGCAGTACCGCCGGCAGCCGCTCGGCCAGCATGGTCTTGCCCGCGCCCGGCGGACCTGAGAGGAGCAAGTGGTGTCCGCCGGCCGCGGCCACCTCCAACGCCTGGCGCGGGCGCAGTTGTCCCGCGACGTCCGCCAGGTCCGGCAGGTGCCCGTCGCCCCGGGCCGCGGCCGGTGCGAGCCCCGTACCGAGGCCGGTGCCGGGGATCATGAGCCCGGCCAGCATGGCGTCGGGGCGCCCCTGGCCGCCGTTGGGCTCATCGGGCACCGGTTCGTCGCACAGGACGGCGATGAGCTGGCGCAGGCTCCGGACGCCGAGGACCGAGATCCCGGGCACCAGGGCCGCCTCCCCGGCCGTCTGCTCGGGGACGACGACCTGCTCGTACCCCGCTTCGGCCGCGGCGAGGACCGCGGGCAGCACGCCCCGTACCGGACGCACCCGGCCGTCCAGGCCCAGTTCGCCGATCATCACCAGGTCGGCGATCGTCGCCGGGTCGATCCGCTCCGCCGCGCCGAGCACGGCGCACGCCACGGCGAGATCGAAACCCGAACCGCTTTTCGGGACGGAGGCCGGAGAGAGTCCGACCGTGAGCTTCTTCTGCGGCCACTCGGCCCCGGAATTGACGACGGCCGCCCGCACCCGGTCCCGGCTCTCCACCAGGCTCTTGTCCGGCAGCCCGACCAGGGTGAAGGCCGCGACCCCCGGCTCCAGGTCCGCCTGGACCTCCACCACCACGCCCTCGACGCCGACCAGCGCCACGGAACACGCGCGTGCGAACCCCATCAGGACACCCCCCTGGCATGCTCCGTGACCGGGGCCCCGCGCCGGGGCACGATCACCCCGACCAGATCGATGCGGACCCCGCCCGGCGGTGGCCCGCCGTACCGCTCCAGCCAGATCTCGGCGAGCCGTCGCAGCCGGTCCGCCTTGGCCGGGCCGACCGCGGCCATGGGATGTTCGAACCCGTCCGACCTGCGCGTCTTCACCTCACAGAAGACCAGCGCATCCCCGTCCCTGGCCACGATGTCGATCTCGCCGGCGCGACAGCGCCAGTTCCGCCCGACCACCGTCATCCCGGATTCCGTCAGCAGCCGCGCCGCCAGATCTTCGCCGTACCGCCCGAGTGCCCCCCGTGCGTTCATATCGGCACCACCTCCGGCACCGACTGTGACCCGGCCCGCCGAAAGATGTGGATCTTGGTGGACAACTCCGCGGATGTGGAAAACCCGGCCACCCACACGAGTGACCGGGCTTTTCCGTACGACGTGCGGCGTCGGACGACACCGTGCGACGCGCGTTTCGGCGGCCCCGGCTCCAGGGGGCCGCCTGGGGTCAGCCTCCCGGGAGTTCCAGATCGCTCTTGTTGAGCTCTTCGATGTTGACGTCCTTGAAGGTCAGCACGCGGACCTGCTTGACGAACCTGGCAGGCCGGTACATGTCCCAGACCCAGGCGTCCGCCATGGACACCTCGAAGAAAACCTCACCCTGGACGGAGTGCACCTGCATCTCGTAGTCGTTGGTGAGGTAGAAGCGCCGTTCGGTCTCGATCACATATTTGAACAGACCGACGACATCGCGGTACTCCCGGTAGAGCTTCAGCTCCATCTCGGTCTCGTACTTCTCGAGGTCCTCGGCGCTCATGGCATGTTTCCCCTTCAGCCGTGCGTGCCCCCATTGTGCGTCAGCCTTCGGCGCCCCTGGACGATTAGACGATTTCGGGGGCCAGAACCAGCGGATCACGCGGGGGACCCTCGTCGAGGAGCGTGCGCAGCAGCTCGGCGAGTCTGGTCGGGTACACCGTCTCACGCGTCGCGAGCAGTTCGGCGGAAGTCCACCACCTCAGACCGGCGACGCTGCGCAGCTCCAGGTCGGTGAGGCCCTGCGGGACGGTGGCGGTCTGCGCCGTACGGGCCAGGTAGTACCACTCGTCCTGGTCCCAGCGGCGCCCGTCGAACGGGAACGAGCAGATCCGGGTCCAGAGCAGCGGGCCCAGCTCGATGTCCGTGATCCCGGTCTCCTCGGCGAGCTCCCGGCGGGCCGCCTGCTCCCGGGTCTCGTCACCCTCCAGCCCGCCGCCCGGGGTGAACCACCAGGTGTCGGCCGGATCGTCCGGCTCATGGCCGTGCAGCAGCAGGACGCGGTCGTCGGGGTCCAGCAGGACCACGCGGGCGACCTTGCGGGCTCCGGAGGTCACCGGGCCCCTCGGGCAGACGTCTTCCGGCGGCCCAGGCGCGCCGCCACGGGGCCGTACACCGCCCCGCCGAGGATCAGAGCGGCCCCCACCAGGATCGCGCCCAGCTGGAACGGCAGGGGCCCCGCGGCGGACACCCCGCCGGGCAGCGCGGCGAACGAGGAGGGCCGGTCGATCATGCCGTCCATCGGCCAGGCCACCGCGTCCACCCGGGCCTGCACGGCGCTCAGCGGTACGGAGCCCTGGCCGGCCTCCTGGAGGTGGACCCGGGAGTCCAGGGAGGTGGCCCGTTCGTCACCGAGCAGGAAAATCTTGCCCCGCGGCACAGTGGCGGAGAACTCCTGGGGCGAGGCGGGGGCCTTCCCGCCGGCGGCCGTCGGGCCCTGGTCGACGTACGGCTCGTCGACGGGGGTCCCGTTGACGGTGAGGCGGCCGTCCTTGTCGCAGCAGGCCACCTCGTCGCCGCCGACCCCGACCACGCGCTTCACCATCGGTGTGGCGGCCCAGACCTCGTCGGTGAAGACGACCACGTCACCACGTCGGACGTCGGCCCCGTCTATCCGCTCGGCGAGCACCCGGTCGCCGGGGTTCACCGTCGGGGCCATGGAGTCGGTCGGGATCGTGTACGGCTGGTAGACCACTGCCGCCCAGGCGAAACCGCCGAGGAAGAGCACACAGCCGACGGCCACGGCGAGGCCCGACAGCATGGCGCCGAGCCGGCCGCGGCCGTCTTCCTTGCTTCCTGTACCGCTCATCCCAGCGCTCCCCCGTCGGAGATCGACAATCGCTGATCCGAGTCGGCACCCTACCCGGCGGTACGCGGGGCGGTCAGCCTCCGGCGGCGCCACAACACGAGGGGCACCGCTCCGGCTACACCCAGTGCCGCCGGCGCCATCGCGACAGCCGTGTTCAGACCCTGCTGGTCGAAGGTGTCGGGGACCGGAAGGGTCGCCCAGCGACCCAGCGGCCAGGCGACGACGACGGCGCGGCCGACGACTTCGTCGTTGGAGACCGTGCCCTGCCCCGGGAGCTCCTGGTGGTAGCGCGAGTCCAGGGAGTTCTGCCGGTGGTCGCCCATGACGAAGATCCGGCCCTCGGGCACCTTGATCGGGCCGAAGGGCTTGTCGTTGCACGGGGTGTTGCCCGGGAAGATGAACGACTTCTCGTCCAGGCTCTTCCCGTTGACCGTGACCGGGCCGTTCTCCTTGCACTCCACGGTGTCGCCGCCGACCGCGATGACCCGCTTGATCAGGTCCTTCTCCTCGGAGGACGGCATCAGGCCGATGAAGCTCAGGAACTTCTGCACCGCGTTGGGCTCCGGGGTCACGGTGTCCTCCAGCCAGCCGCCCGGGTCGTGGAACACCACGACCTCGCCGCGCTCCGGCTCCGAGCCGAACCACGGGGTCAGCTTGTCGACCAGCACCCGGTCGCCCCGCTGCAGCGTGTTCTGCATGGAGTCCGAGGGGATCGAGAACGCCTGTACCAGGAACGTCTTGATCAGCAGCGCCAGGATCAGGGCGATACCGACGAGCAGCGGCAGTTCCACCCAGAAGGAACGCTGCTTCTTGGCCTTCGGAGGCTCACCGCCGCCCGGGGCGTCGCCCTCGCCCTCCGGCGGGACCGCCGCCCCACCCGCGGGAGACTCGTCGCGCTCCGGCCGGTCCTCGGGTTCGTCGTGTCCGGATCGTGCGCCGACCGCCAAATCCCCCACATCCACTCCTCAATACGTGCCACTGCCCGCGCCCCATCAGACGCAGGCCCACCACTCCCATAACGAGCGGGAGTTCCGCAGGGGTCGGGAGCCGGACCATTCCATCGCGATCCGGAGGTGCCAGACTATTCGACGGTGCCCCGGCCGCCGCCCTCGATGCGCGCGAGTCCGGGACCGCGCGGAAGGCCTCGCGCTCCTCCAGAGTGCTCCAGTGGCCGAACGGCCAGGCGATCACGACGGCTCGCCCCACGACCTCCTCCTCGGCGACCGTGCCCCGGTCGGGTTCGTCGAGGTGGAAGCGGGAGTCGGCGGAGTCGGACCGGTGGTCCCCCATCACGAAGAGCCGCCCCTCGGGGACCTTCACCTCGAACGAGATGGTCGAGGGCCGGTCGTCGGGGTGGAGGTACGTCTCGGCCAGCGGTACGCCGTTGACGGTGACCCGGCCGTCCTCGCCGCAGCATTTCACGGTGTCACCGCCGACCGCGATGACCCGCTTGATCAGATCCTGCTCGCCGTCGGACGGCAGCAGCCCGATGAAGGTCAGCAGTTCGGTGGCCTGCTTGACGCCGATCGGCGGGTCTTTCTTCTGCCCGGGGTTCTCCTGCTGGAGCCAGCCGCCGGGGTCCTTGAAGACCACGACGTCGCCGCGTTGCGGCTCGGACCCGAACCACGGGGTCAGTTTGTCGACGAGCACCCGGTCGCCGATCCGGATGGTCTGTTCCATCGACCCGGACGGGATGACGAACGCCTGGACCAGGAACGTCTTCAGGACGAGCGCGATCAGCAGCGCCACGACGACGAGGACGGGTATCTCCTTCACCGCGGACCTGCGGCGCTTGCGCCGGACCTTCCTGGCGAGCTTGCGGCGCTCCGCCCGGGTGGGCAGCGAGCGCGGCCCGGTCGGCCTGGTCCCGGTCGGCAGGGACGCGCGGGGGTCTGATGCCCCGCGCGGGCGTCCGCGGTTACCCATGCGCCGCGCCAGGTGCCCGCACGTCACCGAAGGCGCCGGTCCCGGTCAGCGAGCCGATCCGGGCGGGCGGCCAGCCCAGCCAGTCCACGCGGCCGGTCACCCGCTCGACGGGGACCATCCCGCCGCCGGGCGATCCGAGGCGGTCACGGGAGTCGCTGGAGCGGCTGCGGTGGTCGCCCATCATCCAGAGGGTGCCGGCGGACACCACGATGTCGAAGGGCGCCCGGGAAGCGGTGTCACCGGGGTACAGATAGGGCTCGTCCACGACGGTGCCGTTGACCGCGAGTCTCCCCTTCGCGTCGCAGCACACGACCCGGTCGCCGCCCACGCCCACCACCCGCTTCACGAAGTCGGTGTCGGCGGGCTCCGCGAGCCCGAGGGAGGCCGCCGCCCCGCGCGCCAGCCCGGCCAGCGGGTTCGCGTCGAGGTTCTCCCGTACGAACGACCCTCTCCCGTCGAAGACCACCACGTCGCCGCGCTGCGGCTCGGCGCCGAAACGGTATGCCAGCTTGTTCACGAGGACCCGGTCACCGACCCGCAGCGTGGGCTCCATCGAGCCGCTGGGGATCAGGAAGGGCTGGACGACGTAGGAGCTGAACAGCAGCAGGGCGACGGTGGCCAGGACCGCCCCGGTGAGCACCCGACGCCAGGACAGGGCGGAGGCGAGGCGGGCCCGCATACGCGAAAAGCGCGACCTCTCCCCGGCCCCCGCGTCGGGTTCCGAGGAGCGGTCGCGCTCCGAGTGCTGTGCTTGCGTGTCCATCGCCGCCGAAGCTTATCCGGCCGGGCTGTGGACGGGTCACCCGCAGGGGGATGACCGGGCGGCAGCTCAGTTGTCGCGCTTCTCCTTGATCTTCGCGGCCTTGCCGCGCAGCTCACGGAGGAAGTACAGCTTGGCGCGACGGACGTCACCGCGGGTGACGAGCTCGATCTTCTCGAAGATCGGGCTGTGCACCGGGAAGGTGCGCTCGACGCCGACGGAGAACGAGACCTTGCGGACCGTGAAGGTCTCGCTGACGCCCGCGCCCTGGCGGCGGATGACAACACCCTTGAACTGCTGGATACGGGAGCGGTTGCCCTCGATCACGCGCACGTGGACGTTGACGGTGTCACCGGGGCGGAACGCCGGGACGTCGGACCGCAGGGTGGCGGCATTGACGTCATCGAGCAGGGAAGCCATGGTTTCTGCTTTCTTCGCCGATGCCACAGGTCATCGACGGGAAGGTCGTTGAAGAGTTCGGGATGCTGATCGCGTCGGGCGGGCGTCTTTCCCCCTGTGGCAGGGGCGCACGCCGGACGGACAGCAGCGGCCTATTCTTCCACGACGGTGGGCCTGCGCCAAAATCGGCCGCCGAGCTCCGGTGCGAAGCCGAGGATGGAGAGGATCTCGCGGTCCTTCTTGTCGAAGGCGCTCGCCTCGCACCGCTCGATCAGATCGGGCCGGTTGAGGGCGGTACGGGCGAAGGCCTGGTCGCGCCGCCAGCGCGCGATCTTCCCGTGGTGGCCGGTGAGCAGGACGTCCGGGATGGACCGGCCGCGCCACTCGGGCGGTTTGGTGTAGACGGGCCCCTCCAGGAGGTTGGCCATCGCGCCCGGGGCGAAGGAGTCGTCCCGGTGGGATTCGGCGTTGCCGAGGACACCGGGCAGCAGTCGGGCGACCGCCTCCGTGATGACCAGGACGGCCGCTTCCCCGCCGGCCAGCACGTAGTCCCCGATGGAGACCTCGACGACCCGCACCCGGGTGGCGTACTCGTCGATCACCCGGCGGTCGATGCCCTCGTACCGGGCCGGGGTGAAGAGCAGCCAGGGCTCGGCGGAGAGTTCGACGGCCAGCTCCTGGGTGAACGACCGGCCGCTGGGCGTGGGCACGACGAGGACCGGGGAGTGTGCCCCGGCCTCGTAGCCGTCGGCCAGGGACTCGTCCAGGGCCTCGCCCCAGGGCTCGGTCTTCATGACCATGCCGGGCCCGCCGCCGTAGGGGGTGTCGTCGACCGTGTTGTGCCGGTCGTACGTCCACTGCCGCAGGTCATGGACGTGGACGTCCAGCACGCCGCGGGCGCGGGCCTTGCCGACGAGGGAGACGTTCAGCGGTTCCAGGTACTCCGGGAAGATCGTGACGACGTCGAGCCGCATCAGGCGTCGCCCTTCGGCGTCCCGGCCGCGTCGCCGGAGGCCGCCTCGCCGGTCTCCTCGTCGCGGGAGGAGGCGATCACGGCCTCGTTCTCGTCGATCAGACCGGGCGGCGGGGTGATCACCGCGCGCTGTTCCTCCAGGTCGATCTCGGTGACGATCTCCTCGACGAAGGGGATCATCACCTCGCTGCCGTCGGGACGCTCCACGATGAACAGGTCCTGCGAGGGCAGGTGGGAGATCTCGGTGATCCGGCCGATCCCGGTGCCGTCGGCGAGCACCACGTCGAGGTCGATCAGCTGGTGGTCGTAGAACTCGTCCTCTTCCTCGGGCAGTTCGTCCGGGTCCACCTCGGCGATCAGGAGGGTGTTGCGGAGAGCCTCGGCGGCGCTGCGGTCGCGTACGCCCTCGAAGCGCAGCAGGAGCCGGCCGCTGTGGACCCGGCCGGCCTCGACGGTCAACGGGCCCGTCGCCGCCGGTTCGGTGGCCAGGACGGCGCCGGGGCCGAGCCGCAGCTCCGGCTCGTCCGTTCGTACCTCGACGGTGACCTCGCCCTTGATGCCGTGGGCGCGGCCGATCCGCGCGACTACCAACTGCACGCTGTTCTCCGATTGATGGGGTGCGGACGGGGAGGGGGAGACGTCCGGGTGGCCGACGACAAAGGCCGGGGACGGCCCGAAGGCCCTCCCCGGCCCTGGCCGGTGTTCAACTCGCTGATCAGCGAACCTGGTCCACATCGACGAGGTCGACGCGGATACCGCGGCCGCCGATCGCACCCACGACCGTACGCAGGGCGCGGGCGGTGCGGCCGTTACGGCCGATCACCTTGCCGAGGTCGTCGGGGTGGACCCGGACCTCCAGCACGCGCCCGCGACGCAGGGTGCGCTCGGCAACCTGCACGTCGTCGGGGTTGTCGACGATGCCCTTCACGAGGTGCTCGAGAGCCTCCTCGAGCATGCTCAGGCCTCGGTCGACTCGGTGGACTCGGCAGCGTCAGCCGCCTCGTCCGCCTTCTTGTCGGACTTCTTGGCCTTGGGGGTGATGGCCTCACCCTTGGCCTCGTCGCCGTCCGCGGACAGCGCCTCGAACAGCGCGCGCTTGTCAGCCTTGGGCTCCGGCTGCAGCAGCGGCGCGGGGGCCGGGAGGCCCTTGTGGGCCTGCCAGTCACCGGTGAGCTTCAGGATCGCGAGAACCGGCTCGGTCGGCTGGGCGCCGACGGACAGCCAGTAACGCGCGCGCTCCGAGTTGACCTCGATGCGCGAGGGGTTCTGCACCGGGTGGTACAGGCCGATCTCCTCGATGGCCCGGCCGTCACGGCGGGTACGGGAGTCGGCGACGATGATGCGGTAGTGAGGCGAACGGATCTTGCCCAGACGCTTCAGCTTGATCTTGACTGCCACGGAAGTGGTGTCTCCTGGTCTCTGACGTGGTTGGGCACAACGAAGATGCCACGTGGGGTTGCGGTACTCGTGTGCCCGATGGACGCGTCAGCCGGAGGAGAGAGGGGTCCTGTGCGACTGTCGAGTACAGCTAGCCATTGTGCCACACCACATCGGCTCACCCCACCGCGACCGCCGCTTCCGGGATCCGGAACGGCTTGCCGCAGCCGCCGCAGACGATCGGCGCCTGCGCCAGGACCGACGGGACGACGCGGACGTTGCGTCCGCAGTCGCAGACGGCCTTGACCCGCACGCCGCCCCCGGAGGAACCGTGCCGGGCGGCAGGTCCGCGGAAGGAGCGCTTGGTGTCGGCGGCGGTGGCGACGGTGTGCGCCTTGAGGGCGCGCTGCAGCCGTTCGGTGGTCGGACGGTACCGGCGCTTGGCTTCCGGATTCAGCGTGACCAGCGAGAATCCGCTGCTGGGGTGGGGTTCCTCGGCATGATCGAGGCCCAGCTCCTCGGCGATCGCGAGGAAGCGTCGGTTGTGGTAGCGGCCGGCGCGGGAGGTGTCTCGGACTCCTCTCGCGGCGGCGATGCCGTGGACTGCCTCGTGGAGCAGTCGCTCGAAGGAGAGCTCGGCGCCACAGGCGGACGAGGACTCTCCGATCAGGGACTCGGGCGCGGCTAGATCGGGCAGCTCGGGGTGGTACCGCTGAATGTCGGCCCACGCCTGTGCCAGCTCTGCGGCAAGTACAGGTGGTGTCGTGCTCACGTCGTGACAACGAGCCCGAGTGCCGTGGTGTTCCTATTCCGGGGCATCCCAAATAATTTGCACGTACCAGTCAGTTGCCCTTGATGCGTCCGGACGAGGGCGGGTACGCAGAACTGCGGAGAAGACGCACAGCTCGCACCAAGGTGGTGCACAGCGTGCGGTGCGCCCGGCGGCCGCGGCCGTCAGGTGCGCGGGCGGCGCGCGGCCCTGACGAATCCGCCCGGAAGACTACCCTCCTCTCCGCTCGACGTGCCCGGCGCGGGGTGTCGGGTAAGACTGGTCGGAGAGCAGACGTGGGACGGGGCGCACGACCGGGGCACGCAAGCACTGCTCCACAACCCCTGGACGGAACGGCGGATGCGCAGTTCTCTGGCTACGGGGTGCGGAACACTCGCACACGGGGGACGTCCACTCGGGCACGACCGACCTCTTGGCGGATTGGGGCACTTTCCATGACACCAACGCTCGTCCGGAACCAGCTGGGCGCGGACGCCTCCACGCCGGCGGACGCCGGTACCCGCGCACGCGACTGGGCCGAGATCCAGGAACGCATGCTCGCGCCGCTCTACGAGGCGGTGTACGACCGGATGGAGATCGGGGCGTCCACCCGGATGCTGTCCCTCGGCTGCGGTTCGGGCCTCGCGATGCTCGTCGCGGCGGCCCGGGGAGCGCATGTCACGGGTGTGGACTCCGACCGGGAGCGCCTGGCGCTGGCCCGCGCGCGGCTGCTGCCCGACGCCGGCTGGGACGATGCGCCCGCGCACTCCCCGCACCCGGCACGCCGCCGGGCCCGGCTCGTGGCGGACGGGGGTCCCGCACCCGCCGGCGCGGACGGCGCTCCGTACAACCTGATCACGGTCTTCGAGCCGATCGGCTGCGTGGCCGGGGACTCCGAGGGGCTGGTGCCGGCGCTGCGCTCGGCCGTGCCGCTGGCCGTCCGGGGCGCGGCGGTGGTGCTGACCGGCTGGGGCCCGCCGGAGCGCTGCGCCACGGCCGCGGTGCTTCAGGTGGCCGCCCGCCTCGCGGACACCGCGCGTCCGCCGCGTACGGAGCCGGGCAGGTGGCGGCCGACGCTACGGGACGATCTGGAGGACGTGGCGGCGCGGGCCGGGCTGAAGCCGGACGGCTCGGGACGAGTGTCCTGCCCGTTCGGTTACGCGGACGTGGGCAGCGCGGTGCGCGGGCTGCTGTCCACCGGGCTCTTCGACGCCGCCGTACGGGCCACGGACCGCTCCCAGGTGGAGAAGGAGGTCGCGGAAGCCCTCCATCCGTACCGGCGGGAGGACGGCACGGTGTGGATGCCGAACGTCTTCCGCTATCTGGTCTGTGTGACCTGACTGCCGAACGCGTAAGGGGCGCCCTTGAGAGGGGGCGCCCCTTACCCGTGCCGTGGTTGCTTACATGAACTTCTTGAACTCGTCCGGGAGCTCGAAGTCCTTGGCGCCGTCCTGGGAGGGCAGCCCGAACGCGCCGCCCTGGGCCGCCGCCTGCTCACGGCGGGCCGCCGCGGCCTGCTCCTCGGCCTTGCGCTTCATCGGGTTGCCGCTCTTGCGCTTGCCCTTGGCCTGCTTGACCTGCTTCTTCTGCCGGCCGGGACCGCCGCCCATGCCGGGCATCCCCGGCATCCCGGGCATGCCGCCGCCCTGGGCCATCTTCGACATCATCTTGCGGGCCTCGAAGAAGCGCTCCACCAGGCTCTTGACCGCGGAGACCTCGACGCCCGAACCCTTGGCGATACGGGCCCGGCGCGAACCGTTGATGATCGTCGGCTCGGCGCGCTCCTTGGGCGTCATCGACTTGATGATCGCGGCGGTGCGGTCGATGTCGCGCTCGTCGATGTTGTTGATCTGGTCCTTGATCTGCCCCATGCCGGGCAGCATGCCGAGCAGCTTGGAGATGGAGCCCATCTTGCGGACCTGCTCCATCTGGGCCAGGAAGTCGTCGAGGGTGAAGTCCTTCCCACCCTTGCTCGACTGGAGCTTCGAGGCCATTTTGGCGGCCTCTTCCTGGCTGAACGTCTTCTCCGCCTGCTCGATCAGCGTGAGCAGGTCACCCATGTCGAGGATGCGGGAGGCCATCCGGTCCGGGTGGAACGCGTCGAAGTCCTCCAGCTTCTCGCCGTTCGACGCGAACATGATCTGCTTGCCCGTGACGTGGGCGATCGACAGGGCCGCACCACCGCGGGCGTCGCCGTCGAGCTTGGAGAGGACCACGCCGTCGAAGCCGACGCCGTCGCGGAAGGCCTCGGCGGTGTTGACCGCGTCCTGACCGATCATCGCGTCGACGACGAAGAGGATCTCGTCGGGGCTGACGGCGTCGCGGATGTCCGCGGCCTGCCGCATCAGCTCCTGGTCGATGCCGAGGCGGCCGGCGGTGTCGACGATGACGATGTCGTGGACCTTGGCCTTGGCGAACTCGATGGAGTCCTTGGCGACCTGGACCGGGTCGCCGACGCCGTTGCCCGGCTCGGGGGCGTACACCGCGACGCCGGCGCGCTCGGCGACGACGCTCAGCTGGTTGACGGCGTTGGGGCGCTGGAGGTCACAGGCGACGAGCAGCGGGGAGTGGCCCTGGCCCTTGAGCCAGAGGCCGAGCTTTCCGGCCAGCGTCGTCTTACCGGCGCCCTGGAGACCGGCGAGCATGATCACGGTGGGCGCGGTCTTGGCGAACCGCAGCCGCCGGGTCTCGCCGCCGAGGATGGCGACGAGCTCCTCGTTGACGATCTTGACGACCTGCTGGGCGGGGTTCAGCGCCTGGGAGACCTCGACGCCGCGCGCCCGCTCCTTGACGTTGGCGATGAAGGCCCGGACCACGGGCAGGGCGACGTCGGCTTCCAGCAGGGCGATACGGATCTCGCGTGCCGTGGCGTCGATGTCCGCCTCGGACAAGCGGCCCTTGCCCCTGAGGTTCTTGAAAGTCGCGCTAAGGCGGTCGGAGAGAGTATCGAACACGGCGCTCGTCGGTCCTCAGGGTCGGGGGCGGGGCAGGTCAGTCGCCCTCCAGGGTATCCGCCCCCCGGAGAACACCAAGCCCTCGCCCGGATCCGGTGCCGGGCGAGGGCCGTGCGGAGGCGTCCTCCGCGTCAGCCGAGGGCCTTCTCGACCTCCCGGGCGACCTCCGAGGCCCGGGCCGGGGAGAGAGGTTCGCCGTCGGTCCCGGTGACGTAGAAGGCGTCCACGGCGTTGGCGCCGAGTGTGGAGACATGGGCGCTCCGCACGCGTACCGCGCTCTCTTCCAGGGCGTTGCCGATGCGGTGCAGCAGCCCCGGGGCGTCCTGGGCGCGGACCTCGATGACGGTGGCGCGCCGGGAGCCCGCGGCGGCCACGGTGACCCGGGGCGGCGGAGCCTTGACGCCTCGCCTGCGCGGATAGGCGGCCTCGCGCTCGGCGAGGCGGGCCCGGATGTCCAGCGAGCCGTCCAGGGCGCGTACGAGGTCGGCGCGGAGGCGGGCGGCCTGCGGGAGGGATCCGTACTCGGCGGCGACCCGCCAGCTGAGCAGCAGCAGGTCCGCGCGCTCCCCCACCTCGTTGGGCAGCTCCACCGCGCGCAGATCGGCGGCGCGCACGGTGAGGCGGTGCAGGGCGAGGACTCCCGCGGCGGCGGGCAGGACGCCGGGGCGGTCGGGCAGGGCGATGAGGAGTTCGACGCCGACGGGTTCCACTTCGCCGTCCCCGGCGGGCTCCTCGGGCTGGGTGTGCAGGGCGAGGACGGGTTCGCCGGTGCGCAGGGCCTCGATGGCGAGGCGTTCGTGCTCGGCGCTGGGGGCCTCGTCGTCGGGCTCCTCGGGGAACTCCCCGGCGAGCACGGCTCCGACCCGTTTGACCAGGTCGGCGACGAGGGAGGCCCGCCAGGCGGACCAGGCGGCCGGGCCGGTGGCCAGCGCGTCGGCCTCGGTGAGCGCGTGCAGCAGCTCCAGGGTGGAAGAGCTGGAGACGGCCCCGGCGACGGCCTGGACGGTGGCGGGGTCGTCGAGGTCGCGCCGGGTGGCGGTGTCGACGAGCAGCAGATGGTGGCGCACGAGGGTGGCGACGACGCCCACGTCGTGCTGGTCGAAGCCGATCCGGGTGGCCATGTCCCGGGCGATGACCTCACCGGCGACGGAGTGGTCGCCGGGCCAGCCCTTGCCGATGTCGTGCAGGAGGGCGGCGACCAGGAGGAGGTCGGGGCGGTGGACGCGGCGGGTGAGGGAGGCGGCGCGGACGGCGGTCTCCACGAGGTGCCGGTCGACGGTCCAGGTGTGGACGGGGTTGCGCTGGGGGCGGCAGTGGACGCGTTCCCAGTCGGGCAGCAGCCGGGTGATGATCCCTTCCGCTTCGAGCGCCTCCCAGACGCCGACGGTGGCTTCGCCCGCGCCGAGCAGGGTGACCAGTTCCTCGCGGGCCTCGGGGGGCCACGGGACCGGCAGCGGCCGGGCGGTGGCCGCCAGATGGCGTACGAGGTGGCGGGAGAGCGGGAGTCCGGCCTCGGCGGCGGCCGCGGCGGCGCGCAGAGTGAGGACGGGGTCGCGTTCGGGACGGGCGGCGCGGGCGAGGACCACCTCGCCGTCCGCTTCCACCACGCCGTCGGCGAGCGGGGTGCGCTCGGGGGCGGGTCTGCCGCCGAGGCCGCCGCTGAGCAGGGCGCGGAGCCTGGGGCGTGCGGAGCGGGCGCGCAGGACCCGGTCGACCTCGCGCCAGGTGACGTCGGTGGCGTACGCGACCGTCCGCGCGGCCTCGTAGACCTGGCGCAGCAGGGCGTCGGCGTCGAGGAGGCCGAGGGCGGCGGCGACCTGGTCCTGTTCCTGGAGGGCGAGGCGGTCGGTGGCGCGCCCGGTGGTGAGGTGGAGGGCGTCGCGGGCGTCGAGGAGGGTGCGGCGGGCCTCGGCGAGTCCTTCGCGGGGCGCGTCGGCGACCCAGGAGGCGGCGACCGCGCGCAGGGCGGTGGCGTCACGGAGGCCGCCGCGGGCCTCCTTGAGGTCGGGTTCCAGGAGGAACTGGAGCTCGCCGGCCCGCTCCGCGCGTTCCTGGCAGAGCTCGTGGAGGGCGGGCAGGCGCTTGGGGGCCTGGTTGCGCCAGTCGGCGAGGATCGCGGTGCGCAGGGAGGCGACGAGCCCGAGGTCTCCGGCGACCGGGCGGGCGTCCAGCAGGCCGAGCTGGACCTTGAGGTCCTCCCCCGCCGTCTTCCGGGCTTCGCCGGGGGTGCGGACGGAGTGGTCGAGGGCCAGGCCCAGATCCCAGACCGGATACCAGACGGCGTCGGCGAGGGCGGCGACGGCGGCCGCGTCGGCGCTGCCGTCGTGCAGGAGGAGCAGGTCGAGGTCGCTGCGTGGGGAGAGCTCACCGCGGCCGTAGCCGCCGACGGCGACGAGGGCGGCGCCGCGTACCCCGGCCCGGGTCGCGGCGGCGGTGAACAGGGCGGTGAGCCAGTCGTCGGTGAGGCGGGCGAGGGCCGCACGGCGCGGCGGCCCGGACCGCGCCTCCTGCTGGAGGAGGCGCAGCCGGGCCGCCGCGTAGCCGCTGGGTCCCGAGCCTTCGGTTTCGGTGGTCACTTCGGTACTCGTCACCCAGCTGCCTTCCGTTCGTGGGCCGTCGGTCAGAGGGCGTCCGGGCCGCGTTCGCCGGTCCGTACCCGGACGGCGGTGTCGACCGGAACGCTCCAGACCTTCCCGTCCCCGATCTTGCCGGTCCGGGCGGCCTTGACGACGACCTCGATGAGCTGTTCGGCGTCCTCGTCCTCGACGAGGACCTCGATGCGGATCTTGGGGACCAGGTCGACGGTGTACTCGGCGCCCCGGTAGACCTCGGTGTGGCCGCGCTGGCGCCCGTAACCGCTGGCCTCGGTGACGGTGAGCCCCTGGACGCCGAAGGCCTGGAGGGCCTCCTTGATCTCGTCCAGCCGGTGGGGCTTCACGACCGCGGTGATGAGCTTCATGCGTCCACCTTCTTTTCCTTCGGTGCTGCCGTCGTGGCGGGGGCGGGGGCGGTGGTGCGGGAGACCGAGCCGCCGCCGGCGCCGCTGAAGTCGTACGCCGTCTCGGCGTGCTCGACCTGGTCGATGCCGGAGATCTCGTCGTCCTCGGAGACCCGCATCCCGATCGTCTTGTGGATGGCCAGGGCGATGACCGCGGAGACGACGAGAGAGTACGCGAGGACCGCGACGACGCCGACGACCTGCTTGCCGAGCTGTTCCACCCCGCCGCCGTAGAAGAGGCCCGCGGCGTCGGACTGGACGCCTCCGGTGGCGAAGAAGCCGACCAGGATGGAGCCGATGATGCCGCCGACGAGGTGGACGCCGACGACGTCCAGGGAGTCGTCGTAGCCGAACCTGTACTTCAGGCCGACCGCCATGGCGCACAGGACACCGGCGATGGCGCCGACCGCGATCGCGCCGAGCGGGGAGACGGAGCCGCCCGCCGGGGTGATGGCGACGAGGCCGGCGACCGCGCCGGAGGCGGCGCCCAGGGTGGTGAAGGAGCCGTGGCGCAGCTTCTCGTAGATCAGCCAGCCGAGGACCGCAGCGGCGGTGGCGACCTGGGTGTTCAGGAACATGACCGCGCCGACGCCGTCGTCGTTGCCGAGCCAGGATCCGGCGTTGAAGCCGAACCAGCCGAACCACAGGAGGGCGGCGCCGAGCATGACGAGCGGCAGGCTGTGCGGCCGCATCGGGTCCTTCTTGAAGCCGATGCGCTTGCCGATGACCAGGATGACGCCGAGAGCGGCGGCGCCGGCGTTGATGTGGACGGCCGTACCACCGGCGAAGTCGATGACGCCCATCTCGAAGAGCCAGCCGCCGGAACCCCAGACCCAGTGGGCCACGGGGAAGTAGACGATGGTGACCCACAGGACGATGAACAGCGCCCACGCGGTGAACTTCACTCGGTCGGCGAGCGCACCGCTGATCAGGGCCGGGGTGATCACGGCGAACATCAGCTGGAAGGCGGCGAAGACGTACACCGGGATGGTGGTGCCGTCCCACAGCTCGTTCAGTCCGATGCCGCTCAGGCCCACGTAGTCGGAGCTCCAGCCGACGACGGAGCCGACGTCGGAGCCGAAGGCCAGGCTGAATCCGTAGAGCACCCACAGGACCGTGACGATCCCGAGGCTGATGAAGCTCATCATCAGCATGTTGAGGGTGCTCTTGACGCGGACCATGCCTCCGTAGAAGAAGGCCAGGCCGGGAGTCATGAGCATCACCAGGGCCGAGCAGATGAGCATGAACCCGGTGTTGGCGGCAGACAGCTCAGGGGCGTCTGCGGCAAGCGTCGTGATGCCTGGGGGCATCGGCGTCTCCTCGTCGTCGGTGCGGCCGCGGCGTGCGGGGGAATGCTGCGGGACCACTGGGGAACAGGTGCGGGCCGGTTATGAGCCACGAGGTTGGCGGAGAGCCGTTTCATGGGATGCCGCACGATGTTTCGCGAGCGTGACGAAGAGGGATCGCGTGTTACGGCCGAATGAATCCGGGGTGGCGCGTCCGGTGCCCTGCCTATCCTGCGGCGCACGCCGCATACGGTGCGGTTGAAACGCCCGGGGGGCGGCCCTTCGGGCCGGAAAGCACGAAACCGGCCACGGCGACCCTCCGTGTGACCAGGCGATGGGGGAGCCGAGTCGGGGTGTACGGAAGGGGCGCCGCGGCCGGTGCCTCGGATGCCGGTCAGACCGCTTCGGCGGTCTCCGGCAGCTGTTCGTGGAGCAGCTCGGTGAGCCGGGCGACGTCGGCGACATCGCCGAAGTCCCTGGCAGCGGTGTCGACGGTCTTGCGCAGGCGGGTGTTGACCCGCTCGGAGCGGACCTTCTTGGCGATCTTCAGGGCCTGGCCGGCGAGCACGGTGGACTGCTCCGGTTCGCGCTGGAGGAGATGGACGGTGGCCATGCCGATGAGGTTGAGCGCGTAGGAGCGCTGGTGCTCGTCGTCCTCGCCGAAGAGTTCGACGGCCTTCTCCATGACGGGCTCGGCGAGCGAGGCGTAGGTGGGGCTGCGGCCGGCCACATAGGCCAGGTCACGGTAGGAGTGGGCGTTCTCGCCGTTCAGCTCGGCCTCGGAGAAGAAGCGGATCCAGTCGGGCTCGGGCTCGCCGTCGAGGCCCGCGTCCAGGAAGGTGTCCTCGGCCATCCGTACGGCCCGTTTGCACTTGCTGGGCTGCCCCATGTTGGCGTAGGCGCGGGCCTCCATCGCATACAGCATGGCCTGCGTACGGGAGGTGGCGCAGTCGCGGCTGCCGTACTGCGCGAGGTGGATCAGCTCCAGGGCGTCGTCGGGGCGGCCCAGGTGGATCATCTGGCGGCTCATGCTGGAGAGGATGTAGCTGCCGAGCGGTTTGTCGCCGGCCTCCTTGGCGGCGTGCAGGGCGAGCACGAAGTACTTCTGGGCGGTGGGCTGGAGGCCGACGTCGTAGCTCATCCAGCCCGCGAGCTCGGCCAGTTCGGCGGCGCAGCGGAAGAGCCGCTGGGCGGTGGGGCCGGGCTGGGGCTCCTGGAGCAGGTCGGTGACCTCGTGCAGCTGCCCGACGACGGCCTTGCGGCGCAGTCCGCCGCCGCACTGGGCGTCCCACTGCCGGAACATCGCGGTGGTCGACTCCAGCAGGTCCAGCTCGGGCGGGGAGAGCCGGGAGGGTCGGTGGTCGGCGGGGGCCTCCGGTTCGCCGACCCCCTGTACGGGAACGGGCACCAGCCAGCGCTGCATCGGCTCGATGAGCGCGGGCCCCGCGGCCAGCGCCAGCGAGCTGCCGAGGAAGCCGCGCCGGGCGAGCATCAGGTCGCTGCGAGAGAACTCGCTGAGCAGGGCGACGGTCTGCGGGCCGGCCCAGGGGAGGTCGACGCCGGCCACCGAGGGTGACTGGTGGGCGGTGCGCAGTCCGAGCTGCTCGACGGCGACGACGGCACCGAAGCGTTCCGAGAACAGTTCGGAGAGGATCCGCGGGATCGGCTCCCGGGGCTGCTCGCCGTCGAGCCAGCGCCGCACCCGGGAGGTGTCGGTGCTGATGTGGTGGGCGCCCATCTGCCGGGCCCGCCGGTTGACCTGGCGTGCCAGCTCGCCCTTGGACCAGCCACTGCGCACGAACCACGAACCCAACTGCTCGTTGGGACGCTTTCCGGCATCCGTGTCGCCTGCGCCGCTGCCACTCACTCGAACGCCCCCATCCCGCTGAAACCTCATCGCGCGAACCGTTGTCAGAATGCCGTGCATCGGTGCTGTCCGTAAGGGAGTTGGACGCCCTCGAACAGGAAATCGGGTTGCCTGCGGCATACCCGTGGGTGCACATACTCCCAGAGTCCGTGTACCGACGGTAATCCTACGATCACCCCTCTCGCGAGGGAGATTGAGGAAACGCCACCATTCGCCACCCCTTCGAATGAACCCGACTACCGCTGCGCGCGCTTGACTTGAGGGATCAGGACCGAGGGCGAGCGCACGGAAGCACTCGGGGGCGCGTACACCGTGTCGCACTCCCTTTCACACCACCGCGCACGCCACTCGATCGAGTGCAGCGACGGAGGGTTACCCGAGCGACGCGGGTCGTAACCACCGGCGAGCCGTACCCGTTGGAGGGGGCATGGGCTTCACGATCGGCGGCATCCGGGAGATGCGATCCGGTGCGCGGCGGCGCCACCGCAGCACGGAGGGCACGGCGGTGGCCGAGTACACAGGGCTGTGGGGCTGGGCGGTGGCGCCCGGAGCGCGGGCCGAGGCCGGCGCCTGCTCGTGCGGCGATCCGGTCTGCCCCTCCCCCGGCGCCCACCCGCTGGGCTTCGCCGGGGAGGTTCCGGCGGGCACCGGCCTGGACCGCGCGGCGGACGCCTGGGTCCGGACGCCCGGCGCCGCGATGCTGCTGCCGGTGGGCCGCTCCTTCGATGTCCTGGACGTCGCGGAGCAGGCCGGGCGGCGGGCCCTGGTGCGGATGGAGCGGATGGGGCTGCCGCTCGGCCCGGTCACGGTGACGCCGACCGGGCGGGCGCAGTTCTTCGTCGCCCCCGGGGCCGCCGCCGAGCTGCCCGAGCTGCTCTACCGGATGGGCTGGGACGACGCGGGCCTGGATCTGCGCGCCCTGGGCCCGGGGACGCACATCACCGCCCCGCCGTCCGACCTCGGCGGTCTCGGCCCGGTCCGCTGGCTGCGGCCCCCGGTGCTGGACACGGCGGCCGCTCCCCCGCAGGCGCGGCTGCTGCTGGGGACCCTGGCGTACGTCTGCCACCGCTCATAGCCCCCTGATCTGCCACCGCTCGCAGCCCTCCGAGCAGTACGGAAACGGCGGACGGGCGGCGGGCTCCTGAGAGGAGCCGCCGCCCGTCCGCCGTACCGGATGCGGGGCGGTTCAGTCGCCGATCAGGGCGTCCACGAAGGCGCCCGGCTCGAACGGGGCGAGGTCGTCCGGACCCTCGCCGAGGCCGATCAGCTTCACGGGCACGCCCAGCTCGCGCTGGACCGCGATGACGATGCCGCCCTTGGCGGTGCCGTCGAGCTTGGTGAGGACGATGCCGGTGATGTCCACGACCTCGGCGAACACCCGGGCCTGGACCAGACCGTTCTGGCCGGTGGTGGCGTCGAGGACGAGCAGCACCTCGTCCAGCGGGCCGTGCTTCTCCACGACGCGCTTGACCTTGCCCAGCTCGTCCATGAGGCCGGTCTTGGTGTGCAGCCGGCCGGCGGTGTCGATGAGGACGACGTCCGCGCCCTCGGCGATGCCTTCCTTGACCGCGTCGTAGGCGATCGACGCCGGGTCGCCGCCCTCGGGGCCCCGGACCGTACGAGCCCCGACGCGTTCGCCCCAGGTCTGGAGCTGGTCGGCGGCGGCGGCGCGGAAGGTGTCGGCCGCGCCGAGCACCACGCTGCGGCCGTCGGCGACGAGCACCCGGGCCAGCTTGCCGGTGGTAGTGGTCTTGCCGGTGCCGTTGACCCCGACGACCATGACGACCCCGGGGGTCTCCGCGCCGCCCTCGGTCTTGACCTCGCGGTCGAAGTCCGGGCCGAGCAGGGTGATCAGCTCCTCGCGGAGCAGGGTGCGCAGCTCTTCCGGGGTACGGGTGCCGAGCACGCGGACGCGCTCGCGGAGCCGCTCGACCAGTTCCTGGGTGGGGGCGACGCCGACGTCGGCGGTGAGGAGGGTGTCCTCGATCTCCTCCCAGGTGTCCTCGTCGAGGTTGTCCCGGGAGAGCAGGGTGAGGAGCCCCTTGCCGAGCGAGTTCTGCGAGCGGGCGAGCCGGGCCCGCAGGCGGACGAGCCGGCCGGCGGTGGGCTCGGGGACCTCCAGCGCGGGGGCCTCGGCGACCGGAGCCTCCTGCTCCACGGGCGCGGTGGCGTCCGGGAGGCCGACTTCGTCGATGGTGCGCCGCGCTTCGTCGCGCGGCGTCTCGGCCTCCTCGCCGACCTGCGGTTCGGCGGGAGGGGTGATGGTCGGCGTGCTCGGGGGCGGGGGCGGCAGCTGCTTCTTCTTGCGGCTGCCGACCACGAGCCCGCCGACCAGGCCGACAGCGACCAGGGCGATGACTACAGCGAGGATGACGATTTCGACGAGTTCCATAACCCGTCCAGTATCGGCCACGGCCGCACCGCGGGCGCTGCCCCGGCGGTCCCCCGGCGATCCGGTGGGCCTCGTATGCACCTTTTGGCCGCAATGCGGATGTGAACCTCTCCACTTCTGACGCCTCGCCAGGTACGGTGCGGCCGCCCGATGGGGCAGTCGCCCGCCCGCCTGCTCGTACAGCCGCCCGCTTCGGCCAAGGGACGCCCCCGATGGCCTTCACCGTGGTCCGGTTCAATCTCGTCGAGCCCGACGCCACCCCCGTATCGCTCTCGGCCCGCTACCGCGCCGCCCTGGAGATGGCGGTGTAGGCGGACGCGCACGGCGTCGACACGGTGCAGACCGAGGAGCACCACGGGGTGGCGAACTCCTGGCTGCCCTCCCCGTTCACCTTCGTCGGCGCGGTCTTCGGCGCCACCCGGCGGATCGCGGTGACCGTCTCGGCGATCATCGGGCCACTGCACGATCCGCTGCGGCTCGCGGAGGACATCGCGGTGCTGGACCTGCTGAGCGCGGGCCGGCTGGTGACGGTGGCGGGGATCGGCTACCGCCCGGAGGAGTACGAGCGGGCCGGAGTGGAGTGGGGCCGGCGCGGCAGGCTCCAGGACGAGCTGCTGGAGACGCTGCTGGCGGCGTGGACCGGGGAGCCGTTCCCGTACCGGGGCCGTACGGCGCGGGTCACCCCGCGCCCGTACACGCGGCCGCATCCGACGCTGCTGGTGGGCGGCAGCTCGCGGGCGGCGGCGCGGCGGGCGGCGCGGCTGGGGCTGCCGCTGTTCCCGAGCGCGCATCTGCCGGAGCTGGAGGCGTACTACCGGGAGCGGTGCGCGGCCCACGGGACGGAGGGCTTCTGCGTGATGCCCGCCGAGCGCACCCCGCTGCTGCATGTCTCCGAGGACCCGGAGCGGACGTGGGCGCTGTACGGCGAGCACCTGCCGCACGAGGCGCGGACGTACGCCTCCTGGCAGCCCAAGGACATCCGCTCGGCGGTGCGCTCGGCGGCGACGGAGCTGCGCGAGGAGGGGGTGTACCGGATCGTCACGCCGGAAGAGCCGGCGGGGCTGGGCGCGGAGGGCCTGGTGCTGCATCCGCTGTGCGGCGGGATGCCGGTGGAGGAGGGGTGGCGGAGCCTGCGGGTGTTCTGCGGGGCGATCGCCTGAAACGGCGCCGCCCCGGCTCGAGTGAGCCGGGGCGGCGCCGTGAGGAGGGGGCAGCGGGGATCAGCCCATCTCCTCGAGCGTTTTGCCCTTGGTCTCCTTCACGAACTTGAGCACGAAGGGGATCGAGAGCACGGCGAAGCAGGCGTAGATGATGTACGTCCCCGAGAGGTTCCAGTCGGCCAGGCTCGGGAAGCTGGCGGTGATCGCCCAGTTGGCCATCCACTGCGCGAAGACGGCGACGCCGAGGGCGGCGGCGCGCAGGCGGTTCGGGAACATCTCGCCCAGGAAGACCCAGACGACGACACCCCACGACAGGGCGAAGAAGAGTACGAAGACGTGGGCGGCGACCAGCGCCGTGGCGCCCTGGGCGGTGGGGAGCTTGCCGTCGACCAGGTCGGCGGAGAAGGCCCAGGCCTCGACGGCGAGCGCGACCGCCATCCCGATGGAGCCGACGAGGGCGAGCGGCCTGCGGCCCACCCGGTCGACCAGCACCATCGCGATCACCGTGCCGATGATGTTGATGATCGAGGTGGTGAACGAGTAGAAGAACGAGTCGGTCGGGTCGATGCCGACGGACTGCCACAGCGTCGCCGAGTAGTAGAACGCCACGTTGATGCCGACGAGCTGCTGGAACATCGAGAGGCCGATGCCGACCCAGACGATCGGCAGGAAGAAGAAGCGGTTGCCGAGCAGGTCCTTGAAGGAGGACTTGTGCTCGCGGTGCATGGCCGTCTCGATCTCGGTCACGCGCGCGTCGAGGTCGATCTTGTCGCCCTCGACCTCTTCGAGGATCTTGCGGGCCTCGGCCTTCTTGCCCACCGAGATGAGGAAGCGCGGGGACTCGGGGATGGCGAAGGAGAGGAGTCCGTACAGGACGGCCGGGACGACCATCACCCCGAGCATCCACTGCCAGGCCTCCAGACCCAGGATCTCTCCGCGCTGGTCGCCGTCGGCGATCTGGAGGACGGCGTAGTTGACCAGCTGGGAGACGGCGATGCCGATGACGATCGCGGCCTGCTGGAAGGAGCCGAGCCGGCCGCGGTAGGCGGGCGGGGAGACCTCGGCGATGTAGGCCGGGCCGATCACGGAGGCCATGCCGATGGCGAAGCCGCCGATGATGCGCCACATCGCCAGGTCCCAGAGCGCGAACGGCAGCGCGGAGCCGATCGCGCTGGCGGTGAAGAGCACCGAGGCGATCTGCATGCAGCGGATGCGGCCGATCCGGTCCGCGATCCGGCCCGCGGTGGCAGCGCCGATCGCGCAGCCGATCAGCGCGATGGCGATGACCTGGGCGAGCGTTCCGGATCCGATGTCGTACCGGTCGCGGATCGCCTCGACGGCGCCGTTGATGACGGAGCTGTCGTAGCCGAAGAGGAAGCCGCCCATCGCCGCGGCCGCGGTGATGAAGATGACGTGGCCGAGGTGCTCCGGGTGGGCCGCCCTCGCCCCGGACTCGGGTCCGTTCGCTGTGCTGCTGGTCACGTGAACTCCTGATGCCTGGCCGGGGGGCAGACGTGGGGTGTGAGCCTTCCCAGTGGCGCACATCATCCGTCTCGCCACCACTTGAAGACCAAATCAACTTTGCAGAGGTTATGCGTTCAAGAAACGAAGTCAAACAGCGGGTCTGGTGCCGTGTACCCCGGGGTGCCCAAAAGGTGCGTCGAACCTCTGATGATTCGCTGAGGAGTCAGCGCAGCCGCTGGCTGATGACCTTCGAGACCCCGTCGCCCTGCATGGACACGCCGTACAACGCGTCGGCGACCTCCATCGTCCGCTTCTGGTGGGTGATCACGATCAGCTGCGAGCTCTCCTGGAGCTCCTCCATGATCCGGATCAGCCGCTGCAGATTGGTGTCGTCGAGCGCGGCCTCGACCTCGTCCATCACGTAGAACGGACTGGGCCGGGCCTTGAAGATCGAGACCAGCAGCGCCACCGCCGTCAGGGACCGCTCGCCGCCCGACAGCAGGGAGAGCCGCTTCACCTTCTTGCCCGGCGGGCGCGCCTCGACATCCACGCCGGTGGTCAGCATGTTGTCCGGGTCGGTGAGGATGAGCCGGCCCTCGCCGCCGGGGAAGAGGCGCGAGAAGACGCCCTCGAACTGCCGGGCGGTGTCGTGGTAGGCCTCGGTGAAGACCTGCTCGACCCGCTCGTCGACCTCCTTGATCACCTGGAGCAGATCGGCCCGGGTCTTCTTCAGGTCTTCAAGCTGCTCGGACAGGAACTTGTGCCGTTCCTCCAGCGCCGAGAACTCCTCCAACGCGAGCGGATTCACCTTCCCGAGTTGCTGGTACGCCCGTTCGGCCGACCGCAGCCGCTTCTCCTGCTCGGGCCGCCGGTACGGCTTCGGCTGGTTGCGCGGGTGCTCGGGATCCTCCGGCAGCTCCTCGCCCTCGGCGGCGGGCGACGGCGGCACCAGCTGATCGGGCCCGTACTCGGAGATCAGCCCCGCGGGCTCCACGCCCAGCTCCTCCAAGGCCTTCGTCTCCAGCTGCTCGATCCGCAGCCGCTTCTCCGCGCCCAGCACCTCGCCCCGGTGCACCGAGTCGGTGAGCTTGTCCAGCTCGCCCTTCAGCTCCCGGCCCCGGTCGCGCTCGACGGCCAGCTCGCGCTCCCGCTCGCCCTTCGCCGCCTCGGCCGACGTCCGCTCCTGGTCGGCCCGTACGAGGGACACCTCGACGTGCGCCAGCAGCTGACGGGCGCCCGACGCCACGGCGGAGGCGACCTCGGACTCGTACCGCAGCCGGGCCCGGCGCTGTTCGGCGCGGGCGCGGGCCTCGCGTTCGGTCCGGGCGGCCCGGTCCAGCGAATCGGCGCGCCCGGCCAGCGCCTTGACCCGCTCCTCGTGCGTACGGGCCTGGAGCCGGGCCTCCATCTCGGTCTGGCGGGCGTTGGCGCCGTCGGCGGCGAGCCGGTCCCGTACGGAGGTGTCGGGCTCCTCCTCGGCCGGTGTCTCCTCGGCGACCAGCAGCCGCTCGGCCAGCTCCTCGGCCTCCTCGGTGGCCCGCTCCAGGGCCTCCTGGGCGCGGGCGGCGGAGGCGGTCATGCGCTCGGCCTCGCCCGCCGCGCTCCGGGCCGTCCCGGCGAGCCGCCCGAGCTGCTGGGCGAAGCCGGACTTCTCCCGCTCGGCCGCCCGGCGGCGCTCCCCCAGCTCCTCGACGAGCGCGGCCTGCTCCGTGCGCCGCTGCCCCGCCCGGCGCTGGGCCTCGGCCAGCTCCTCGCACCGTACGGCCAGCTCGGCCAGCTCGGCGGCGGCCTCGTCGACGGAGGCCTGCACCTCCAGCAGGCTGGGCGCCCCGGCCGACCCGCCGTGCGCGAAGTGGGCGGAGAGCACGTCCCCCTCCCCGGTCACCGCGGTCAGCCCGGGGTGCGCGGCGACCAGTTCCTCGGCGTCCTCCAGTGTCGCGACGACCACCATGTCCGCGACGAGGCGGCGGACGGCCCCGACCAGCGAGGCGGGCCCTCGCACGAGGTCGGCGACGGCGGGCGCGGTGGTGGTGAGCGTGACGCTCTCGGTACGGCCATGGGCACCGGCCCCGGTCTCCGTACCGCCCGGCGCACCGCTCTGCGCGGGGAGCTGGGCGGCGGGACACTCCTCACCCGGCCTCTGTTCGCCGCCCTGCCCCGGCACGGGCACCCGCTCCCCGCCCAGCAGCATCGACGCGCGCCCCGCGTCCCGTCCGCGCAGCAGCCGGATCGCGTCGGCGGCGGTGGCCGGGTCCGTGACGGCCACCGCGTCCGCCGCCGTGCCGAGGGCGGCCGCGACCGGGATCTCGAACCCGGGCTCGACGGTCAGCAGTTCGGCGGCGGGCCCGAGGAGCCCGGTCAGCCGGTCCCGGGCGCCGAGCAGCGCGCCCGTGCCGTCCTTGCGGCGGAGCCCGAGGGCCAGTGCCTCGTGCCGGGCCGCTACCGCCGCCCGCCTGCGCTCGGCGGCCGTGGCCTCGTCGCGGGCCGCGCTGTGGGCGGCCTGGGCCTCGGCCAGGGCCCGCTTGGCCTCCTCGTGGCGGGCGGTCAGTTCCTCGTCGACGCCGTCCAGTCCTTCGACCTCGGCCTTGAGCTGCTCGTACTCCTCCTGGGCGGTGACCGCACGCTCCTGGGCCTCGTCACGGGAGGCCGCCAGCCGGTCGATCTCGGCCTGGGCCGAACCGGCCCGGCTGCGGGCCGCGTTGACCTGGCCGTTCAGCCGGGCGAGCCCTTCACGCCGGTCGGCGATGGCGCGGGCCGCGTCCTTGAGCCGGCGCTCCTCGGCGGCCAGCTCGCGTTCCAGGTCGGCGCGGTGGGCGACGGTGTCCTCCAGCGCGTGTTCGGCCGCCTCCAGGGCCGCCGTCAGCTCCGCCTCCTGTTCGCGGATCCGGGCCGCCTCGCGCTCCAGGTCCTCCGGATCGCGGCCGCGGCGCTCCTCGGCGGGCGCCTGGGAGGCGCTGCGGACCCGGGCGTCGGCGAGCGAGACCGTGCCGCGGACCCGCTCGGCGAGCTGGGAGAGCTCGTACCAGGTCTGCTGGGCGCGCTGGAGCCGGGGCGCGAGCCGGCGCACCTCGCCCTCCAGTTCGGCCTCGCGGAGGAGGGCCGTCTTCAGCTCGGCCTCGGCCGCGTCCTTGCGCTTCTTCAGCTCGGCCTCGTCGGCGATCTCGTCGCGCAGCGCGTCCCGCAGGGTCACCAGGTCGTCGGCGAGGAGCCGGAGCCGGGCATCGCGCAGATCGGCCTGGATGACGGCGGCCCGGCGGGCGACGGCGGCCTGCCGGCCGAGCGGTTTGAGCTGGCGGCGCAGTTCGTCGGTGAGGTCCTGGACACGGGCGAGGTTGGCGCCCATCGCGTCCAGCTTCCGCAGCGCCTTCTCCTTCCGCTTGCGGTGCTTGAGGACGCCCGCGGCTTCCTCGATGAAGGCCCGGCGGCCCATCGGGTCGGCGTGCAGCACGGAGTCCAACTGGCCCTGCCCGACGATGACGTGCATCTCACGCCCGATACCGGAGTCGGAGAGGAGTTCCTGGATGTCGAGCAGTCGGCAGGTGTCGCCGTTGATCTGGTATTCGCTGCCGCCATTGCGGAACATGATCCGAGTGATCGTCACTTCGGCGTACTCGATGGGCAATGCGCCGTCGGAATTGTCGATCGTCAGCGAGACTTCCGCGCGGCCGAGCGGCGGTCGCCCGGTCGTCCCGGCGAAGATCACGTCTTCCATCTTGCCGCCGCGCAGGGATTTGGCCCCTTGTTCCCCCATGACCCAGGAGAGCGCGTCCACCACATTGGATTTTCCGGATCCATTGGGTCCGACGACGCAGGTGATCCCCGGTTCGAACCGCAGGGTGGTGGCGGACGCGAACGATTTGAAACCACGCAGGGTCAGGGCCTTGAGGTGCACGCCGCCGGACTCTACCTTTCACTCTCGGTTTCGCTGATGAAGGTGCAGGGCACATCAGACGGTAAGCGAAGGGGGGCAGGCCCGGGGATGGCCGTCGGGCAAAGAAAAAGGGACGCCGAAGCGTCCCTGTGAATCTGGTCGGCGTCGCTGTGCTGCCGACGTCACCGTTCATCCAGTTGTGGCCCGCGCCGTGCATCGCCAGATGACCGGACATCGACATCCCCGGCGGTGCGGGGACCCCGGTGTTCGGGGACGGCGATCCGTGACGCAGGACGGATCAGAGAGATTCCGAGGCTACTGAGCGTGCCCGGCCCGACCGGCCCGAAGGGGCCGTCACGGTCAGGTCAGTGCAGGCTCGCCCTGGGGTACGTCGATGTCGATGCTGTCGAGCAGCGACTCCTGGTGCTGAGCGGCGGCGTTGAGCGCGTCGTTCTCGTCCTGGATCCGGGTGAGCTCGGATTCCAGGTCCTGGACGCGCTGCTGGAGCCGTCGCATCTCGGCGAGGAGTCGCGGGTCGGAACCGCCGACGTAACCGAGAAGCGCCTTTGCCATGATGGATGGTCCTCCACAATGAGTGACCGACCGATGCGGTGTGGGTCGTCAGGGGATCGCACCCGCGGTGCTCGGCAGGGCTCTGTCACCACTGCGGTTCTGCTGCTTGTCAGCTCTACCGAACAGCTAAGGTGCGCGGGGTTTTCAGCGTCTCACCAAAAAGTTTGACGGTCAACACGATCACACCCTGTGTGCCCGGGTGTCCCGGGGGCGCGCGGCTGGACGATCTTGCGGCGCGACTCTCCTGCGGGACCCCGAAGGGTGCGCGGATCTTCGTCAATGCCGCAGCCTTGCACGACATTCCGCATCTGGCAACCATCGGTCTCCTCCGGGTCCCGCCGCAGGTCATTTCGGGTGCGAGGGCCGGGCGGGGGCCGGGAGGGCGTTCCGGTGACGGTTCGGCGCAGGGCGTTCACGGAGCGGATCGGAAGGGGTCGCTCCGGGCCGGATCAGCGGATGGCGAATCCCTCGTAGCCACCGCGCGGGGTGTCCCAGATCTCAGTGACCCCGTCCACGCGCCCGGGTGTGTCGTCGGACCTCAGCCAGTCCAGCAGACGGTGGCAATTCTCACGCCGTCCTTCTGCCACGATCTGCACTCTGCCGTCGTCGAGATTGAGGGCGAACCCGATGAGGCCGCCGATCTCCAAAGCGTTTGCCCTGGTGAACCAGCGGAAGCCTACTTGCTGTACTCGGCCGCGTACCCAGACGACGAGGCGTGCTTCTTCGTTCATGCCCGAACGCTAACCGGCCAATTGCTCAAGAACCACGCCGCCCCCTTTCACCCATGGGCTACAGTCCCGTCGCAGCAGCCTCACTCGATCGGGTGAGTATCGGGCGGGTGGCGGGCGTCGACGGAAAAGTCGGTCGAGCGGCATTCGCTCGCTCCACCGCTCCGCGTGCGATCGCATTCGATCATCGGGGCCGTTCAGCAAACGGGGCAGTCGCGTGACGTCGCAACGACGTCCGGAGAATCAGGAAGGCACAGCGCATGGGACGCCATCGACGATCCGCCGCAGGCCCCGCCGCTGAGCAGCCCGCGGCCAAGGCCGCTTCCCGGGGCCGGGGCACACGCCGGAAGAAGTCCGCCGTACCGATCCGGACCGGACTCCTCGGCGTCTCTGCCGCTGTGGCCGTCGGCGCCGTGGCCGTCGCCTCTGGCCTGGTCCCCGGCGGCGACACGTACACCACCGGCTCCCC
This sequence comes from Streptomyces sp. S063, assembly GCF_002832675.1. Taxonomy (NCBI): domain Bacteria; kingdom Bacillati; phylum Actinomycetota; class Actinomycetes; order Kitasatosporales; family Streptomycetaceae; genus Streptomyces; species Streptomyces sp. S063. The sequence continues at coordinate 5,697,592 of NZ_CP021707.1, read as the reverse complement.
GACCGCCGCCGACCAGGTACGCACGGGCGGCGCTCCGGACCTGCTGACGCAGGGCGGCAGCTCCACCGCGCCGGCCGACCGGTCCTCCTCCCCCGCCGACCGGGACAGCGAGCGTCCAAAGGCGCCGAGCAAGTCGCCGTCGAGGACGGCGTCCGAGACCCCGTCCAAGACGCCCTCCCCCTCGGAGACCTCGAAGGCCCCGTCGAAGTCGGCCGCGCCCTCCACGTCGAAGAAGCCGGCCGCCACCCCGTCGAAGACGTCGAAGGCCCCCACCTCGGCCCCGGAGAAGAGCTCCGCCCCGACGAGCAAGGCCCCGGCACCGCCGAAGACCTCCACCGCCCCGCCGCCCAGCAAGAAGCCGAACCCTTCCCCGACCGACGCCTCCGCACGCAGCGAGGTGCTGGCCCTGGTGAACCAGGAGCGCGCGAAGGTCGGCTGCTCCCCGCTGTCCACCAGCGCCCCGCTGACCTCGCTCGCCCAGAACTTCAGCGAGGACATGGCGGCCCGTGGCTTCTTCGACCACACGGACCCGGACGGCGACACCCCGTGGGACCGGGCCGCGCAGGCGGGCGTCCAGGGGCTGGCGGCGGAGAACATCGCCCGCGGCCAGGCGGACGCCCGGGCAGTGATGGAGGGCTGGATGAACAGCGAAGGCCACCGGGCGAACATTCTCAACTGCGACTACAAGACCATCGGCATCGGTATCCACGAGGGCCCCGGCGGCCCGTGGTGGGTCCAGAACTTCGGCTTTTGAGAAATCCGCAGGTCAACGACCTATAGCCCCTTCTGGGCCGTCTCCGGGCCGTCATCGGTAACCGGGGCGGCCCAGACTGCGTCCACGGCAGCGCGCGTGCGGGTCTCGCTCGACGGCATCAGGTGGGTATAGGTCCGCAGCGTGAAGCCGGGGTCGTGATGCCCCAGGTACTCGCTCAGAGCCTTGATGCTCTCCCCCGCGTCCAGAAGCACCGACGCGTAGAAGTGCCGCAGCGCGTGCATCCCGTTATCCCGCCCCTCAGCCACACCAGCAGCACGCAGAGCAGGCCGCCACTGACGATCGTTGAACTTGTTGCGGTTCAGTGCGTGCCCCTCAGGGCTCCGGAAGATCAGCGCCGCAGTGACGGGCGGGCCGTCCAACGTCTTCCACGGCAACGTCACCTCGACAGCAGGCATCCGCGTCAGGTGGCCGGCCAACCCGAAGGCGATGGACTCCGGCAGAGGAACATCCCGCTCCTTCCCTCCCTTGGGCGGAGCGAAGACGGGCCGCCCACGGAGCAACTTGACTTGCCGGACCACGTGGAGGACACCACCGAAGAAGTCCACGTCCTCAACCGCGAGCCCGAACACCTCCCCCTGACGCAGACCGCATCCGGCAGCGGGATCCACCATCGCGCGGCACTTCTCCGGCAAGGCATCCCGAACAGCCTTGACGCGCTCGGCAGACCAAGGCTTGATCTTTCGGGGATCGAGACGAGGAGCCTTGACCGATCGCGCCGAGCACGGATTCGCCCGGATGACTCGGTCCTCGACTGCGGCCGTGAACACCGTCGATACGTGAGCGAAGATCCCGCGCCGGTAGGCGGCGGACAGGCCCGCGTCCTCCAGGCCCCGCATCCAGAGGCGAAGGTGGGTCGGGTTGAACGACCCGATGGGCCGCTTACCGATGTGCGGGAGAGCGTGGAGCCTCAGCCGCATCTCGACGGCTTCGCGGGTCGCCGGGTCCGTCATCTGCGTCTTCATCCACCGCGTCGCGTACTGCTCGAAGGTGACCTTGCCTGCCTCGGGCGCGATGTAGTCGCCACGGGACATGTCTGCTTCGACGTTGGACAACCAGGTCTCAGCCTTGCGCTTCTGCTTGTCGGGGAAGCTCTTGGACTTCTCGGTGCCGTCGGGGCCGATGTAGCGGGCGCGGTAGCGCAGGCCGATGCCGTGGCGGTCGGTCTTGACGCGTACGGGCTTGCCGCTCGGTCCGGGCTCGGTCTTGTACCAGCGGTCTTGGATGTGTCCGGCCATCAGGCGGCTTCCTTGTCCATGAGGGTGGCGACCCAGGCGCGGACGTCTTCGGGGTCGTAGCGCAGATGCCGGCCGACGCGGAAGCCGCGGGGACCGGTGTCCTTGCGCCGCCACTGGTAGACGGTCTCGACGGGCACGCCCAGGAGGTCAGCCAGGTCGAGCGGGGTCAGGTAGCGGTCGGGCAGCGCACGCCTCATGCCCACCCCTCCACCGCGTCGAGGTGGTCCAGGTCTTCGAGTTCGGCGCGTGCTTCGCGGGCGGTGGTACGGCCGGTCTGGATATCGCGGGCGATGGTCGCCGCGAGCCAGGACTCGCCGGGGGTGTGGCCGTGCCCGGCATACGTCCAGTGGGCGAGGGTCAGTGTGGAGCCCTCCGGGGCGTCGTCCGGGTCGGGCAGGCCGCGTTCGCGGCGTTCCTGGCGGGCCCGGTAGTCGGCCCTCACCTGGCGCAGTGCGCCGAGGGTGGTGGAGTAGGCACGGGACTTGGTGGAGAAGTGGCCTCGGAAGCCGAGCATGTGGGCCCAGCGCCACAGCATCCGGTCCGGGTAGGCGTCGTCCAGGGCGTAGCAGGCTTCGATCAGGTGGCGGGCGTGGTCGGGCAGGTCGGTGAGCTTGTCCAGCTCGCCCAGTTCCCCGATGCGGCGGTCAACCGTCCCGGTGGTCTCTGCGGCTTTGGTGGCGTACTTCGCCACGTACGCGGCAACCGCCTCCTCCGACAGATCCTCATTCGCGCTCCCGGCGCCGATGGGCCGTACGTCCACCTGCGTGCCCCACGCCAGCATCCGGGCCGGGTAGTCGCCGGAGGGCGGGAGCGGGACCGTGGCGCGGGCGGCAGCCGCCTGGATGGCATCCGTGAGCAGGGCGACGGAGGCCCAGCCCGGGGCGGGGTCTCGGGTCCGTCGGGGCCGTCGAGTCGGACGATGGCGTGGAAGTGGACCGCGCCGCGCTTCTGGAACTCGGCGACCTTCCCGAAGGAGACCCGGCAGACCTCGGCAGCGGCTTTCTGGGAAAGGCCGGCGCGGGCGGCGACCTCCCGGCGGAGGTAGATGGTGAACCGTCGCCAGAGGTCCCCGGCGTGGTTGTTCCACTGCACCGCCCCCGCATAGTCGTACGTCCCAGGGTTCAGAGCCGTACCCAGCAGCGGGGAGTCCTCCGGGTGGTCCGTGCCGCAGCGGCAGACACCCTTGGTGGGCCGGTTGTGGACCGGGCCGAAGCTCGGGGCGGTGAGCGTGGCGAAGACCTTGGGGTGCGTGCGCACCGTGACCGGAGTCCCCTTGGCCACGTCACCGGTGAGCCCGGCGCGGATCAGGTGGAAGGTGTCTCCGGCGTAGGTCCAGGCGCAGGAGGGGCAGCGGGAAGCCCGCCGGTTCCCGCACGCGACACGGAGCCGTCCGCCGGGCTCGCCCTGGGTGCTGTAGGAGTAGAGCACCTGCCCGGACTTGGCGTCGCGGGTGGTGGTCATGCCTTCCAGGTGGATCGGGTCCGAGCAGCCACCGGTCCGGCGGACCTGCTCCTGCCACCGATCGAAGCCTGGAGCGTTGGCGACCCGTAAGAGGTCAGCCAGCGTCAGCGGGTCGGTGCCCACGATGGCGGCGGTACCGGCCACGGCCGAGGGCTCTACGGGGAAGGACGTCACTGGTCGTCCTCCCTCGGGTAGCCGTGCCCGATCGGCCGGTAGAGGCCGCGCACCTTGGCGTCTTCCTCGGCGTAGTGCGCGTCATCGACCACGGTGAAGAACCGGGTGTAGGGGCGTACGTCGTGGGCGTCGAGGTACATTCCGATCTGCTCGGCCCGCTTCTCGTCGGCCCACTCAGCCGCGTGCAGGGCGTCGTCCGGGAAGCTCACACGCCCACCTCGTCCGCGTCATCGCCGTAGGCGCGGTAGACCCGGAAGGTGTCGTCCCCGACGAAGCCGGAAACCGGCTCGTGGTCGCCCAGACGGAAGGTCAGCATGGCGTTGGCCCGCTCGACACAGCCCAGCCGCGCACGGTCGGGGAAGCGACCACGGAGCCAGCGCCGCGCCTCTGCCGGAACCTGACCGGCCAGACGCAGAACCCTGTAGTACTGCACCTCGATGCCGGAGCGGTACACGTCGTCGAAGCCGAGGCGGTCAACGCCCTGCATGACCCAGGCGATCACCTGCGGCGTGACGCCCCGCGACCAGGAGAAGCCCGTGGGCATGTCCGAGGCGTACAGCGCGACCGACCGTTCGGCACCCGTCATCCGCAAGACCGTGAGCAAGACACGCTCAGCGGCAGAATCCGAACTGGCACGCGTGGCTAAGAGCGTTGCAGGCATGATGGAAGCTCCCTCAGGGGACGAGGGGCGGCACATCTGCTTGGCCGTAGGGGTGCCGCCCCGACTTGACCAACCTGGCTAGCTTGGTTGGCCACGTCCCAAGTTAGGGAGCATGGCTAGCCATGTCAACAACTTGACCGACATGACTGTCCTGGTAGGGCTTCGGTCCCCTACCATCGACGGATGAGCTTCGTTCCCGAACCGTTGGACCCAGACGACGATCGACCTCCGTACGAGCAGGTGGCGAGCAGCCTGAGCGCCGCCATCCGAACTCGCCGAATCGCCCCCGGGGAGAAGCTCCCGTCCCATAAAGAGCTGACCGAGCTGTATGGCTTCGCGCGGGCCACAATCCAGCGGGCCTTGCGGGATTTGGAAGACGAGGGACTCGTCGTCTCCCGTAAGGGCAGCGGGGTCTACGTCCGCAACCGCACCGAGCGCCCATCTGGTCTTCGCCCGTATGTAGAGCAGGCGTTCAGCCGGGATGAGGTCACCATCGACTTCGCCGGGTTCTCCAGCGAAACCCTGCACGGTGCGCTGCAAGAGCCGTTGGACAAGATCCGCGTGGGCAGGCTGACGCCGCAGAGCATCACCATGCGGATCCTCGTTCCGGACATGTCTGTGGCCCAGGCCGCGCCGGTCCGGATGACGGACGGAGGGGATGATCAGCGCCTCCGCGACCGCATGCGGGAGATCATGGTCAGCTACACCCGCAGCATCCGTGACTCCTTCGCCGAGCTGAAGCACCTGGGTCTGGTCTCAGAAACGCGCATCCAGGTGCGCGTCCACAGCGGAACGCCCTTCTTCAAGCTGTACGTCGTCAACGGCGAGGATGCCTTTTTTGGGTACTACCCGATCCGGCCCAACAAGGTCGTCGCCCAAGGCGAAACCATCGAGATCTACGACTTGGTGGGCAAGGACACCGTGCTGTTCCACCACTCCCTCAACGACGGTGAATCCTCCAGCGGGGCCCAACAGGTGCAGCAGGCCCGCATGTGGTTCGACAGTGTGTGGGGAACCATCGGAAGGGACTTTGATCTTGATGCCCACTGACCCGCTCAGCCAGGCGCTCACCGGGGCCCGCGTTCTGCTGTTCGACTTCGACGGGCCTCTCTGCGACGTATTCGCCGGGCTGCCGGCACCGCAAGTCGCCAGCGAACTGACCCGGCTGCTTTCGGCTGAAGACCAAGCTGCGGGCGCGAAGGCTATGGGAACGACCGACCCCATCGAGGTTCTGAGCATTGCCCACGAGGCGGACGCCGCTTTGGGCCAGATGATCGAGCAGGCCCTCACGGCAGCAGAGGTTCGGGCGGTTGAGGTTGCTGGAGCTCCGACGCCGGGATCTGTGGCTGCGCTGCTGGCAGCCAAGGAGTCCAACCGGGGGATTGCGGTGGTAAGCAACAACTCGGCCCAATGCGTGAGGGCCTTCTTGGACCGTCACGAGTTGGGGGGGTACGTCGCCGAGATCGTGGGCCGCCCGTCCGAGCAGCCGCATCTCATGAAGCCGAATCCGTACCCGCTGATCCACGCCGCTGAACTGATGCACGTGGACGTTTCTGTATGCGCTCTGATCGGTGACTCAGTGACTGACATCCAAGCCGCACGGGCTGCTGGAGCCACCGTGATCGGCTACGCCAACAAGCCCAACAAGGCCGAGACGTTCGCTTCTCTGGGTGCCAACGCCGTTACCCACGAGATGCAAGCTATCGCGGACGCCCTCTCCGCCGAGCAGGCTCCCTAGTCAGCACGCAGGCCGGGTTACAGGTTTCTCTACCTCATCAAGGCACCCGGCTGCGCTCCGCTCCGCCGGGCGCGCTTCCCGGCTCTGGCTGCGCCCGCGCTCCTGCCTTCGGCCCGCTCGGCGCTGCCGCCGCCGACGCGCGCCCGCAGTGGATAGGCCCGAGGGGCATGAGACGAGAACCAAGCCCGCGGCTTCAAGACGATGCCTCCGGCGGGGGCGCTCAGACTCCGGGATGGAGGGGGCACCGTTCGCGAGTGCCGGCCGGAGCGTGGCGAGCGTCGTGGGGCTCCCATCCCGACCACCTTCGACCCAGGCAGAGCCGAGCAGTCGCGGCCCAGGGCGTCAAGGTCGTTCGTACAGTGGCGCGCTCCACCTTGACGCCCTGAACCACGACCGCTCCACGACGTGTGGGTCGAAGGCGGACGGGATGGGAGCTAGGGCGAGTGGTGGCGAAAGGCGAGATTGCAGCGTCGCAGCCTCGGTAAAGAAAAGGTCAATTCTTGGCATGCGTTTAGCAAAAAATACTTGCCAGGGCGGCGATCGGTACTACGCTCCGTGACCGAAGGTCAGCATAGCGACGGAGCGTAGTACCGATCGCCGCCCTGGCAACATAATCGGGACTACGCTCCGTTGTGCAAATCGGGTTCGCTAGCGTTCACGCAGGTCAGGCCGCTGCAAGCGCCCTGCCGGTTGCTCCGCCAAAGTACCTGGAGTGGGTCTTCCTCAGACCTTCAAGAGATGAGCCGGTGAGGACCACGATCTCAGTGTCATGCTCCCCGCGCAGTTCGCGTTCCAGCTTAAACCTGGCACGAAGTGCGGCTCGCCCCTCAGAGGCCGGGTACTCACAGCGCACATCGGTCTCACCAGTACGACGATCGTAGACGAGCAGGAAGTGCTTCAGTGCCTTCATGTAGCTAGCCTTCCTTGATGGCTTCAGTCTGCTGCAAGATGTGGCGCAGTGTACTGAGAATCGAGTCTTGGAGCCCCAGGGTAGCTTCTCGCGAATCTTCTACCATCTTCTCCAGCTCATACAGCTTAGCCGAGAAGACCTCCATGCTGGCGATGATGTCCGTCACCGCTTCCCCACCGAACTCAGGCGGATCTCCATACCTGATGCCACGCCCGAAGATGTCCGCGATCCGCTCGAAGACGTTGGCCCATAGGTCTTGCCCTGTTGTGCGTATCTGAACCTCGACAAACCGGCCATCGATGGACACGATCACGTGTACGGCTCTGTAGCCCACCATCGGATCTTCGCGACGATCCTTGAATGAACATCCGTGACCTTGCTGCTCAAACCGGTCAACGATCATCTCTCGGAGGAGGTCTTGCTCCGCCAGCGTAAGACGACCCGAGACCCGAATGCCAGCGATGTCCTGTACACGAGCCAGGTTCGTGCTCGCTCCTCGCTCCTTCGCTCGCTGAAGCTTCTGGATCAAGGTATCCGTAGTCTTGAGCCTGTGAGTGACGCCCAGCGGCCACTCAAGGATGTCGCACAGCTCGTCGATCACCCCCCGGGCGGCCGTCAGGAGTTCGTCGTAGTCGATGAGCAGATCCTCCAGCAGGGTGAGATCTTCCTCCGACACGGCCCCGGGCAGCTCAAGCCTCTTGCCTAGCCTCTGCACGGCAGATTTAGACATCGCCATCGCATAAAGATAGAGGCACGGCAGCCTGCACACAGCTAGTTTGGTCCGCTCCGCCTGGGCCGCCTTGGGGCCGTAGAAGGCCGCATAGCAACGACCAACGCTGACAACCATCGACAGCTCAGTCGCAGGTCACTGCGCTGATCGACTGCATGGCCGCAGGTAGCAGACCCGGCCGATCACTTCTTCGGCTTCTGACCCGGCCCGCCGGTCCCCTTGCTCCCGTACAGCGCCCCCTCGGGGTGAGCGCTGTACGGGAGTAAGCTTTTGGTATGGCCAGCGATACGGATACGGGCAGCACGGGTACGGGCAGCAGGGGTGCGGACGGCTTCGGCAGCCTCGCGTTCGACGTCTTCTCCCGCGCCTGCCCCTCGCGCTCGACGCTGGAGCACGTCACCGGGCGCTGGGGCGGTCTGACGCTCGGCGCGCTGTACGAGGAGAGCCTCCGGTTCAACGAGCTGCGCCGCCGCGTCGACGGGGTCAGCGAGAAGATGCTCTCCCAGACCCTGCACGCCCTGGAGCGGGACGGGCTCGTCCTGCGGGAGGCCCAGCCGGTGAACCCGCCCCGGGTGGACTACGAGCTCACCCCGTTCGGGCGCGAGGTCGCGGAGAAGCTCCTCGGTCTCATCCACTGCGTCGAGGGGCGGATGGACGAGGTCCTGGCCGCCCGGGCGCGCTACGACGAGGCGCGCGGCGGCCGCTGACAGCGCGGGCAGTAGTAGCTGGAGCGGTTCATCCAGGCCCGGCGGCGCATCGGGGTGGAGCACCGATTGCAGGGCTCGCCCTCCCGGCCGTACGCGTCGAGCGACCGGTCGAAGTAGCCGGACTCGCCGTTGACGTTGACGTACAGGCTGTCGAAGCTGGTGCCGCCCTGGGCGAGGGCCGCGTTCATGACGTCGCGGGCGTGGCCGAGCAGTTCGGCGGACTTGGGGCGGGTCAGGGTCGCGGTCGGCCGGTCGTAGTGCAGCTTGGCCCGCCAGAGCGCCTCGTCGGCGTAGATGTTGCCGACGCCGCTGATCAGTGACTGGTCGAGCAGGGCGCGTTTGACGGTGGTGCGGCGCAGCCGCAGCGCGGTGTGGAACGCGGCGTCGTCGAAGAGCGGGTCGAGCGGGTCCCGGGCGATGTGCGCGATGGTGTCGGGCAGTCCGTCGGGGGTGTTGCCGTGCAGCGAGAGCCCGCCGAAGGTGCGCTGGTCGACGAAGCGCAGTTCGGTGCCGAGCGCGTCGTCGAACCGCATCCGGATCCGCAGGTGCTTCTCGTCGGGCGCGTCCGCGGGCTGCACCAGCAGCTGTCCGCTCATGCCGAGGTGGCCCAGCAGCGAGGCGGAGGCCTCCTCGATCGGGACCCAGAGGTACTTGCCGCGCCGCATCGCCGCTCCCAGGCGGGCCCCGCGCAGCCGGGCGGCGAAGTCGACGCCGCCCGCGAGGTGCCGGCGGACCGAGCGCGGGTGCAGGACCTCGACCTCGGTGACGGTACGCCCGCTGACCCAGCGCTCAAGCCCCCTGCGGACGACTTCGACCTCGGGCAGCTCGGGCACGGTGCACCACTCCAGACACATCGACGGTAGTACGGGGGACGAGGCGGGCGGAAACGCGGAGGCCGCGGGTGCCACCGGGACCACCTCGGTCGAGGGGCCGCCCCTGGACAGGGAAAACCCCTCGGCGCGGTTCGCACCGAGGGGTTCCCGTCTCGCTCAGGCCGGAGCGGCGTCCGTGTTCGGCGACGGGTCGGCAGGGGTGTCGGCGGCCCCTCCGTCGGCCGCGGACTTCTCCGCGGCCTGCCGTGCCTCTGCGGCGGCGCTGATCTCGCGCCAGGCGGACTCGGCCGCCTGCTGCTCCGCTTCCTTCTTGCTACGGCCGGTGCCGGTGCCGTACGAGACACCACCGACGCGAGCGGCAGCAGTGAAGGTCTTCTCGTGATCCGGGCCGGTCTCCGTGACGAGGTACTCGGGGACTCCGAGGCTCTCGCTCGCGGTGAGCTCCTGGAGGCTGGTCTTCCAGTCCAGGCCGGCGCCGAGGTTCGAGGACCTGTCGATCAGCGGGTCGAAGAGCCGGTGGACCAGCTCCGAGGCCGCGCTGAGGCCCTGGTCGAGATAGACCGCGCCGATCACTGCTTCCAGTGTGTCGGCGAGGATGGAAGCCTTGTCCCGGCCCCCCGTGCCCTCTTCACCGCGGCCGAGCCGGATGAAGGAGCCGAGTTCGAGGCCGCGGCCCACTTCCGCCAGCGCACGCGAGTTGACCACCGCGGCCCGCAACTTGGCCAGCTGGCCTTCGGGCAGGTCGGGGTGGGTGCGGTACAGCGTGTCCGTGACCACCAGGCCGAGCACCGAATCCCCGAGGAATTCGAGCCGCTCGTTGGTGGGCAGGCCGCCGTTCTCGTACGCGTACGAACGGTGGGTCAGCGCACGCACCAGAAGGGCGGACTCGAGGTGATACCCGAGCCGCCCTTCCAGAAGCGTGTGGGACGAGGCTGTGTTGACGTTGTCTGCCTGCTTCTTGGCGTTGGACAACTCAGACATCGGGCCTCTCACCAGCCGCTCAGACCTCGAGGACCTGGCGCTTGTTGTAGGTGCCGCAGCTCGGGCACGCAATGTGCTGGAGCTTGGGCTCCTGGCAACGCTCGCACGAAACCAGGGTGGGGACCGCAGCCTTCCACTGCGACCGGCGGTGGCGCGTGTTGCTGCGCGACATCTTCCGCTTCGGAACAGCCACGGCTACTTCTCCTGCTTCTCGTCGACGCCCGGTTCGGCGCCGCCCATGTTGTCCTTCTCGCCGTCCTGAACGGTCTCGGCGAGTCCTTGCAGTGCCGCCCAACGGATGTCGACGGCGTCGTGGTGGTGACCCGGATTCTCGTCCAGCCTGATTCCGCATTCGGAACACAGACCGGCGCAGTCCTCCGAGCACACCGGCTGCATGGGCAGTGCGAGCACTACCGCGTCACGCAGCATGGGTTCGAGGTCGAACAAGCCGTCCTCGAGAAAGAACCTGTCCTCGTCGTCCTCGGCGTCGTCGGCCGGTTCCGCCGCACTGCTGCGGCCCCGGTCATCGGCGTCAGGGTACGAGAACATTTCCTGGAAGTCCGCGTCGACCTCTACGGTCAGCGGCTCCAGACACCTTACGCACTCCCCCTCGGCGGTCGCACGGGCGGTGCCTGTGACAAGCACCCCTTCCATGACCGATTCGAGGCGGAGGTCCAGCTCCACGGGTGCGCCTTCCGGCACGCCGATGACGCCGTCGATGCCCAGGACCGGTGAACCGGGTGCTTCCACCGAGCGGGACAGCCGCTTCATGGCACCGGGACGCCGACCCAGCTCGTGCGTATCGAACACGAGAGGGTTGCGGTGGTCGAGGTGGCCGTTCAGGGCTTTTCCTGCTTTCGAAATCATGGGTGTCGTCCTGCGAAGGAGGGGCCGTCTACGGTCCGGAGCCACATGGTCCCGATTCGTAGACGAAACGGGCAGCCGGGATCGCGGACCTATGTGCGACCGAGGATTCAGGATACTGGACGGACCGCTCAGCACCCAATCGGGTCAGCCCCGTCGGGGTCAGCGACCCTGCTCGTACCGGCGCAGCTGCTCCAGGTCGATCATGCTGGTGTCGAAGAGGCTGGTCTCGTCCAGCGCGCCACCGCCCTGCTGGTCGAGCGCCTGCCCTTGCCCCTGCGCGTGCTGCTGCCCCTGCTGCTGCCAGCCGTAGTCGGGCTGGCCGGTGGGCTGGGGCGGGTAGCCGTTGGGGTCGTAGCCGCCCTGCTGCTGGTACGCCGCGTACGGATCGGGCTGCTGCTGGTAGCCGTACGCGTCCTGCATGCCCTGTTGGACCGGCTGCTCCTGGTAGCCGTACGCCGCCTGCGCGTAGCTCGGCTCGGCCGGCGGCTGCGTCGGGTAGGCGGGCTGGGGCGGCTGGGGCGCCTGCTGCGGTTCGGGGGTGGCCAGGTCGGCGAGACCGGCCAGATAGTCGGCGTCGCTGGTGTGGCCCTGGCCGCCGGCGGCGTCCTGGGCGGCGATGTGCGCGCCGAGGTCGTCGGTCGCGACCCGGCCGTGCAGCTTCTGGCGACCGCGGCCGACGGCCTCCAGGGTCTTGGCGAGGACGGCCTCGAAGGCGCCGAACTTGGCGTCCACGTACGCGTCGGCCCGCTGCTTGAGCGTCTCCGGGTCGGCGCTGCGCTCGGGGGCCTCCGTGAAGTCGGGGTCCTCGTAGCCCTGCTCGTCCAGGCCCTGGCCGCGACCGAGGAGCTTCTCGCGGCCCCGGTCCACCGAGCCGATGGTCTTGGTGAGGACGACCTCGAAGTTGGCGAGCTTGCTGTCGACGTAGTCGTCGGCCTCGGCCCGGACCTCCTCGGCCTCGCGGCGGGCCTCGGAGAGGATCCGGTCGGCCTCGCTCTGCGACTGCCGGGCGATCTCGGTCTCGGAGATCAGCGACGCGCGCTGGGCGTGGGCCGACTCGATGATCCGCTCGGCCTCCTGGCGGGCCTGCTCGGCGAACTGCTCCTGGCCGCCGATCAGCTCCTGGGCCTGGGCGAGGGAGCCGGGCAGGGCCTGGCGCACCTCTTCGAGCATGGCGAGCAGCTCTGCGCGGTTGACCACGCACGAGGCCGACATGGGCATGGATCGGGCGCTCCCGACCGCTTCGACGATCTCGTCGAGCTTCTTCTGCACGTCCACCGTGTGCTCGCCACTCTCTGCTGCTCTGTTGAAGCTGCTGCTCCGTTGGAGACGGACGGGACGACTGTAAGGCCAGTCGGCCGCCGCCCGACACCTGGTGACGGCCCGTCAGCGCCTCAGCGCTCGCCGAGCCGCTCCACGAGCGCCTCGTGGACGGTCGGCGGCAGCAGGTGCGAGACGTCGCCGCCCCAGGTCGCCACCTCCTTGACCAGCGAGGACGACAGGAAGCTGTACGTCGGGTTGGTCGGTACGAAGAGCGTCTCGACACCGGAGAGGCCGTTGTTCATCTGGGCCATCTGCAGCTCGTAGTCGAAGTCGCTGACGGCCCGCAGGCCCTTCACGATCGCCGGGATCTCCCGCTGCTTGCAGAAGTCGACCAGCAGGCCGTGGAAGGACTCCACCTCGACGTTGCCGAAGTCGGCGGTGACCTCGCGGATCAGCTCGATCCGCTCGTCCACGGTGAACAGCCCCTTCTTGGACTGGTTGATCATCACCGCCACGTGCACCACGTCGTACAGCTTCGAGGCTCGGCCAATGATGTCGAGATGTCCGTTGGTGATGGGGTCGAACGACCCCGGACAGACGGCGCGGCGCACTGTGATTCCCTCGCTCTCCGGTCCGGTCATCGTGCGTCTTCGCACGTAGCGGCGGCGCGACCGTACCAAAGCGTTCCCTCGCCGTAGCGACGGGAGCGCAGTGGCTCGAATCCGGCGGGCCAGCCGAATTCTCCGCCCCGGGTGCTGCGTTCCACGGTGACGAGCGCATCCTCCGCGAGCCACCCCTGAGCACGGAGTGTGAGCAGGATCTCGCGAAGATCGTCGTCGGTGACGGCGTACGGCGGATCGAGGAAGACGATGTCGTACGGGTCGGCGGGCGCCGTTCCTGTCACGATCTGTTCGGCTTTGCCGGTACGGACGTCGGCGCCCGGGAGACCGAGGGTGCGGACGTTGTCGCGGACGGTGCGGACGGCCTTCGGGTCGGCCTCCACGAGCAGGGCGTGGACCGCGCCGCGGGAGAGCGCTTCGAGGCCGACGGCGCCGGAGCCGGCGTACAGATCGGCGACCCGGGTCCCTTCCAGAGTGCCGAGAAGCGCCTGCCAGGTGGAGAAGAGGCCCTCGCGCGCACGGTCGGAGGTGGGGCGGGTGCCGGTGCCGGGCGGGACGGCCAGGCGGCGTCCGCCGGCCGAGCCGGCGATCACGCGGGTCATGGGTGTCGGGTCCTCGGGGTCGGGGGAGTCCATCGGGCGCGCGCGTACGGGCGCGGGCCGTGCGTCCACGATATGGCGTACGGCCGACACCGGCAGGACGGCCCCGGGTACGCGTGCCCCGGCAGGACGGTCCCGGGGCTCACCCCTTGTCGAGATACTCCTCGCGCTCCTTGTCCAGGAGGGCGGCCAGCACCGTGCGCAGCTCCGGCAGGTGCTCCAGCTCCGGGTCGGCGGCGACGATCGCCACGGCCTCCTCACGGGCGGCGGCGATGACCTCCTCGTCGTCGATGACGGTGAGCATCCGCAGCGAGGAGCGCACCCCGGACTGGGCCTGGCCCAGCACATCGCCCTCGCGGCGCTGCTCCAGGTCGATCCGGGAGAGCTCGAAGCCGTCGAGGGTGGCCGCGACGGCGGAGAGGCGGGCGCGGGCGGGGCTCGCCTCGTGGGCCTCGCTGACCAGCAGACAGAGTCCGGGGGCGGAGCCCCGGCCGACGCGGCCGCGGAGCTGGTGGAGCTGGGAGACGCCGAAGCGGTCGGCGTCCATGATCACCATGGCGGTGGCGTTGGGGACGTTGACGCCGACCTCGATGACGGTGGTCGCGACCAGGACGTCGACGTCCCCGGCGGCGAACCGGCGCATGACGTCGTCCTTCTCGTCAGGGTGCATGCGGCCGTGCAGCACCTCGACGGTGAGCCCGGCGAGCGGCCCCTTGCGCAGCTCGTCGGCGATCTCCAGGACGGCGAGCGGCGGGCGCTTGTCGCCGTCCTCCTCGGGGGCCGCCTTCTTGGCCTTCGCCTTCTTGCCGCCCTTGCCCTCGGCCTCCTCCGCGTCGTCGCCGATGCGGGGGCAGACCACATACGCCTGGTGGCCGTTCTCGACCTCCTCGCGGACGCGTTCCCAGGCGCGGGCGAGGAAGTGGGGCTTGTCCTTGGCGGGGACGACATGGCTGGCGATCGGGGAGCGGCCGGCCGGGAGCTGGTCCAGGACGGAGGTCTCCAGGTCGCCGAAGACCGTCATCGCGACCGTACGGGGAATGGGGGTGGCGGTCATGACGAGGAGGTGGGGCGGCTGCTTCCCCTTCGACCGGAGCGCGTCGCGCTGTTCCACGCCGAAGCGGTGCTGTTCGTCCACGACGACCAGGCCCAGATCGTGGAACTGGACCTTGTCCTCGATGAGGGCGTGGGTGCCGATGACGATGCCGGCCTCGCCGGTGACCAGGTCGAGCAGGGCCTGACGGCGGGCGGCCGTGCCCATGGAGCCGGTGAGCAGGACCACCTTGGTGCCCTGCTCCGAGCCGCCCAGCATGCCGCCCTCGGCCAGCTCGCCCAGCATCTCGGTGATCGAGCGGTGGTGCTGCTGGGCGAGGACCTCGGTGGGGGCGAGCATCGCGGCCTGGCCGCCCGCGTCGACCACGGCGAGCATGGCGCGCAGGGCCACCATGGTCTTGCCCGACCCCACCTCCCCCTGGAGAAGACGGTGCATCGGGTGCTCGGTGGCGAGGTCGTCGAAGATCTCCTTGCTGACCTTCTCCTGGCCCTCGGTGAGGGTGAAGGGCAGCTTGGCGTCGAACGCGTCCAGCAGGCCGTCCGCGACGGGGCGGCGGGCGGCGGCGGGGAGCTGGGTGTCGGCGTACCGGCGGCGGGCCAGGGCGACCTGGAGGACGAACGCCTCGTCCCATTTGAGGCGGGCCTTGGCGTCCTCGATGTCCGCCTTGGTCTGCGGGCGGTGCACCTTGAGCAGGGCCTCGGGCAGCGGGGTGAAGCCGCGCCCCTCGCGCAGGGAGGCGGGCAGCGGGTCCACCGCGTCCCGGGCGCTGGGCAGGACGGCGTCCACGGCCTTGGCGATCCGCCAGGAGTCGAGCTGCTTGCACGCGGGATAGATCGGCAGCAGCCGTCCGGCGAAGGCGTCCACGGCCTCGGTGGCCTCGTCGGCGTCGGAGACGTCGAGCAGTTGGTAGGTGGGGTGGGCCAGCTGCATCTTGCGGTTGAAGACGGACACCTTGCCCGCGAACATCGCCTGGCGGCCCGGCAGCAGCTCCTTGTGCGGCTTGTGGACGCCGTGGCCGAAGAAGACCAGCTGGAGGCGGCCGCTGCCGTCGGTGAGGGTGACCTCCAGGCGTTTGCCCCGGCCGTTGTTGAACATCAGGATCCGGGCGTCGGCGACCTGGGCGACGACCGTGACGTGCTCGTCCAGCGGGAGGTCGGCCAGCGCGGTCAGCTTGCCGCGCTCCTCGTACCGGCGCGGGTAGTGGTGCAGCAGGTCCCCGACCGTGTGCAGGTCGAGGTGTTCGGCCATCACCTTCGCGGTGGCTCCGCCGAGCAGCTTCTTCAGAGGTTCATCGAACGAGGACACGCGGTCCATTGCACACCACGGCACTGACAGCTGTCCGCCGGGCGCGGCGGCGGATCCGCTACTCGACGCCGATGAGCAGCGGTGCGCGCTGGTGGCCGCCCCGGTAGACCACGGTGTCCACGGCGAGGTGGCCCTCGCGTACGTGTTCCTCCAGGGCGTCCGCGAGCGTGTCCGGGACGTCCTCGCCGAGGACGAGGGTGACGAGTTCGCCGCCCGCCGCCAGCATCCGGTCGAGCACGGTGCGGGCGGTGCCGGGGACGTCGGCGCCGATCACGGCGACGTCGCCGTCGATCAATCCGAGGATGTCCCCGGCCTGGCAGATGCCCGCCATGGTCCACGACTGGCGCTCGGCGACGGCCAGTTCGGCGTAGCGGGTGGCACCTGCGGCGGCGGTCATGGCGACCACGTCCTCGTCGAAGCCCCGGTCCGGCTCGTGGACGGCGAGGGCGGCGATGCCCTGGACGGCGGCGCGGGTGGGGACGAGGGCGACCCGGACCCCCTCGGTCCTGGCCTGTTCGGCGGCGGCGGCCGCCGTGTGGCGCAGGGCCGCGTCGTTGGGCAGCAGGACCACCTCGCGGGCGTGGGCCCGGCGGATGGCGTCGACCAGTTCGCCGCTGGCGGGCGGTTCGCCGGGGCGGGCGATCACGGTGGTGGCGCCGGCCTCGGTGCAGAGCCCGGCCAGGCCGTCGCCGGGGACCACGACGACGACGGCGCGCCGTGCGGGTTCGGCCTGGACGCGGACGTCGTGGCCGCTCTCCGTGGCGAAGTGGGTGATCCGGATCCGGTACGGCCGCCCGGCCTCGACGCCCGCCTCCACGGCCGCCCCGGCGTCGTCGACATGGACGTGGACGTGCCAGAGCCCGTCACCGCCGACGACGACCAGGGAGTCGCCGAGCGCGTCGAGCCGGGTGCGCAGCCGGGCCACCTGCTCGTCCCGTGCCTCCAGGAGGTAGATCACCTCGAACGCGGGCCCGGCACCACCGTCCTCGGGGCAGTCGAGCGGCCCGTCCACCGGAGCGCCCGCGGGAGGGCCCCCCTCCCCGACGGCCTCCGTGACGCCCTCCACCGGAGTGCCGCCCACCGGCAGCCCCACGACGGACCCCCCGTCCACGGTCACGGGCGCCTTGGCGGCGTTCCCGGAAGCGGTACGCGGTCCCCGTGCGGGAGCCTGCCCGGTCACCGTCTCCACCAGCGCGCCCAGTACCGCCACCAGACCCCGGCCCCCGGCGTCGACCACGCCGGCCCGGCCGAGGACCGCGAGCTGCTCGGGGGTGCGCGCGAGGGCGGCGCGCGCCCCCTCGTAGGCGGCGGTGACGACGGTGCGCAGGTCGGGGTCCTCGCCCCGGGCGGCCTCGGCGGCCTCGGCGGCGACGGTGAGCACGGTGCCCTCGACGGGGTGGGCGACGGCCTGCCGGGCCGCGTCGGCGGCGCTCGTCAGGGCGAGGCGCAGATGAGCCGCGTCGCCGCCGTCGGCCAGCACCCCGGCCATGCCGCGCAGCAGCTGGGCCAGGATCGTGCCGGAGTTCCCGCGGGCTCCGATCAGGGCGCCGTGCGCCATGGCGCGTACGGCGTCGGCGGTGGCGGGTGCGGTGGTGCCGGTCTCATGGGCGGCGAAGACCGCTTCGACGGCCGCCGTGGCGGACTCGAGCGTCAGATAGAGGTTGGTGCCGGTGTCCCCGTCGGCGATGGGATAGACGTTGATCGCGTCGATCTCCGCGCGCTCCCGGCCCAGCGCCTCCAGGGCCAGCGAGCACCACGTGCGTACCGCGACGGCGTCCAGGTCGTCGGGGAGCTGTGGCACCGATGGTCCTCCTTGAGCGGCCGTGGCGACGGGCTGCACCGCAGGTTAGCCCGCCCGCGGGGGTCCCGGCAGGGACAGGGGGCGGGAGGGCGGGCGGCCGAGCCGTGGTAGTTTCGTATCTCCGAAGCAGGCGTTGTATGCTGCTCCGGTTGCCCGATGAGAGTCGGGACATTCCCCCGGTACCGCCACTTCAGTCCAACTGATTCCGGCGCGCCGGAATTCACTGTAAGTGCACCTGAAGTCTTTGGAGTGACCCGTGGCTGCCAACTGCGACGTTTGCGGCAAGGGGCCGAGCTTCGGCAACAGCGTTTCGTTCTCGCACCGCCGTACGTCTCGTCGCTGGAATCCCAACATCCAGCGCGTGCGTGCCGTGGTCGGTCGGACGCCGAAGCGGCTCAACGTCTGCACCTCGTGCATCAAGGCCGGCAAGGTCGCGCGCTGACGTCCCCGTCGTAGCGCAGCCTTCCGGTTGCCCAAAAAGCCGGTCCACCTCGGTGGACCGGCTTTTTGCTGTGCTCGGGGGCCGGTGTGCTCCGGGGCCGGTGCGTCCGGAGGCCGGTCGTCAGCCGGCCGGGCGGGTCAGCCAGCCGTGGTCGACCGGGCCGATACCGGCGCCGAGCGGGAACCCGGCCTCGATCGCGCCGGTGACGTACGTCTTCGCGCCCTGGACCGCCGCGGGTACGTCCACCCCCAGCGCGAGCCCGGAGGCGATGGCGGAGGCCAGCGTGCAGCCGGTGCCGTGGGTGTGGCGGTTGTCGTGCCGGGGGGCGCGCAGCCAGTGCTCCGCGCTCCCGTCGGTGAGCAGGTCCACCGCCTCCCCGGGCAGATGGCCGCCCTTGATCACGACCCAGCGCGGTCCGAAGCCGAGGATCTCCTCGGCGGCCCGGCGCATCCCGCTCTCGTCCGTGACGCGGACGCCGGTGAGCTGGGCCACTTCGTCGAGGTTCGGGGTGGCGACGGTGGCGACGGGGAGCAACTCGGTCCGTACGGAGTCGAGGGCCTCGGCGGCGAGCAGCGCGTCCCCGTGCTTGGAGACACCGACCGGGTCGACGACGACAGGGGCGTCGGTTCCGGCGAGGAGTTCCGCGACGGTCTCCACGAGGGCGGCGGAGGCGAGCATGCCGGTCTTCACGGCCTGGACGCCGATGTCGTCGACGACGCTGCGGTACTGGGCGCGTACGGCGTCCACCGGAAGCTCCCACGCGCCCTGGACGCCGAGGGAGTTCTGCGCGGTGACGGCGGTGAGCACGCTCATGCCGTGCACGCCGAGGGCGAGCATCGTCTTGAGATCGGCCTGGATCCCCGCACCGCCGCCGGAGTCGGATCCGGCGACGGTGAGCACACGGGGCGGTACAGCGGTACGTATGGGCATACGCAGCAATCTAACGGTCACCGGGGCGGGTGGGCGTCCTCGATGGAACCGAAGTGGTCCCAGCCGCCCTTGCTGGTCCAGGGGGCGCCGTCGACGGTGACCTGGGGCAGGGCGGAGGGGTTGAGGACCTCGCCGATCACCTTCCAGCGGGCGGGGAGCTTCGCGTCGGGCGGGAAGGTCGCCACGATCGCGTGGTCCTCTCCCCCGGTCAGCACCCACTGGAGCGGGTCGACGCCGACGGCCTGGCCGATGTCGGACATCTGGGAGGGGATGTCGATGAGCCCGGAGCGCAGGTCGATCCGGCATTTGCTGGCCTCCGCGATATGCCCGAGATCGGCGACGAGGCCGTCGCTGACGTCGGTCATCGCGGTGGCGCCGAGCCCGGCGGCCGCGGGACCCGCGTGGTACGGCGGCTCGGGGCGGCGGTGGGCCTCGACGAAGGCGCGGGGCGAGCGGAAGCCCCGGGAGAGCACCGCGTAACCGGCCGCCGACCAGCCGAGCCAGCCGGTGACCGCGACGACGTCGCCGGGGCGTGCGCCGGCGCGGGTGACCGGTTCGTGGTTGCGCAGGTCGCCGAGCGCGGTGATGGCGACGGTGATCGTGTCGCCGCCCACCACATCTCCGCCGACCACGGCCGCGCCCGCCACCTGGCATTCGTCGCGCAGGCCGTCCATCAGTTCGGCGGCCCAGGTGACGGGGAGGTCGGCGGGGACGACCAGGCCGAGAAGCAGCGCGGTGGGCACGGCGCCCATCGCCGCGATGTCGGCGAGGTTCTGGGCGGCTGCCTTGCGGCCGACGTCGTACGCCGTCGACCAGTCACGGCGGAAGTGCCGCCCTTCCAGCAGGATGTCCGTACTGGCCACGACCCTGCGGTCGGGGGCGGCCACGACCGCGGCGTCGTCGCCGGGTCCCAGCCGTACCGCCGGAGTGGTGGTGAGCCGGGACGTGAGCTCTCTGATGAGCCCGAACTCCCCCAACTCGCCCACGGTTCCCTTCACCGAGTCTCACCTCTCCTTTATCGCCCCGGACACCCGTCCGGGCCCCCGGTCGCGAGCCGTCTGTGCTGTCGGTACCGTCAAGAGATACGTCAACTTCTGCGCCCCGTACGCCACGCTGTGGGCGGCATCCGGCCCGTAGGTCTCCCCGCGGCCCGCGGCAACGCGATAACGTGGCGTCCCTTTCCCCCACATGATCCTCGTGGCCGCCCTGGAGGTTCCGTGGTACAGGCGTACATCCTCATCCAGACCGAGGTGGGCAAGGCGTCGATCGTCGCCGAGACCATCTCCAAGATTCCGGGAGTCATCCAGGCAGAGGACGTCACCGGTCCGTACGACGTGATCGTGCGGGCCCAGGCGGACACGGTCGACGAGCTCGGCCGCATGGTGGTCGCCAAGGTGCAGCAGGTGGACGGCATCACACGGACCCTGACCTGCCCGGTCGTCCACCTCTGACCCCCGTCTAGGCTGGGCCGGTGACGTCATCCGCCCGCCGTTCCCCGCGCTCGATATTCCTCGGTCCGTCCGCTGCCGTGCTCGTGCTGGCCGCGGCGGGCTGTTCCCTCAGCGACGCCCAGCCGTCGGTCCCGGTTCCCTCGCCGGCCGCGGAGGCCGCCGCGTACTGCGAGGCCCTGCACGAGGAACTGCCGGAGAAGATCCTCGATCTGGAACGCAGTGACCCCTCCCCGGATTCGGAGCTGACCGCCGGCTGGGGGGACGGGGCGATCGTACTGCGCTGCGGGGTCCCCCGGCCCGTGAAGATGGACGACCCGCAGTCCGAGGGCGTCGAGGCGGACGGGGTGCAGTGGATGCTGGAGGAGCCCGAGGGCTCCGGTCCGCGGTTCACCACCACGTACCGCAAGGCGTACGTCGAGGTCACGCTGGATTCGACGTACGCCCACGACATCACGCCGCTGGCCTCGTTCGCCGGTCCCGTCTCGAAGACGGTCCCCGGGAAATTCTGAGTCCCGCCCCCGGCTTCGTCAGCGCAGTCCGGTGGAGCGGGTCAACGCGGCCTGGATCAGCCGGTCGACCAGTTCCGGGTAGCTCACGCCGGTCTCCTGCCACATGCGCGGGTACATGGAGATCGGGGTGAAGCCCGGCAGCGTGTTGATCTCGTTGATGACGAAGGTGCCGTCCTCGGTGAGGAAGAAGTCGGCGCGCACCAGGCCCTCGCAGGAGACCGCGTCGAAGGCGGCGACGGCGAGCCGCTGCACCTCGGCGGTCTGCTCCTCGGTGAGCGGCGCCGGCACCAGGCCCGTGGCCGAGTCGATGTACTTGGCCTCGAAGTCGTAGAAGTCGTGCGCGGTGACCGGCGGGATCTCGGCGGGCACGCTGGCGCGCGGGCCGTCCTCGAACTCCAGCACCCCGCACTCGATCTCCCGGCCGCGCAGCAGCGACTCGACGAGGAACTTCGGGTCGTGGCGGCGGGCCTCCTCGATCGCCGCGTCGAGGCCTTCGATGCCGTCGACCTTGGTGATGCCCATCGAGGAGCCGCCGCGGGCGGGCTTGATGAACAGCGGCCAGCCGTGCTCGCCGGCGAAGTCCACGATCCGCTTGCGGGCGGCGGCGGGGTCGTTGTCCCACTCGCGGGGCCGGACGACCTCGTACGGTCCGACGGGCAGCCCGAAGGAGATGAAGACGCGCTTCATGTACTCCTTGTCCTGGCCGACGGCGGAGGCGAGCACTCCCGCACCGACGTAGGGCACACCGGAGAGTTCGAGAAGGCCCTGGAGGGTGCCGTCCTCGCCGTACGGGCCGTGCAGCACGGGGAAGACGACGTCGACCTCGCCCAGCGCCTTGGGCACCGCGCCGGGCTCCGTGTACACGACCTCGCGGCTGCCCGGGTCCACGGAGAGCACGACGCTGCCCTCGGCGGCCCCGGTGAGCAGGTCCACGTCGGGTACCTGGCGGTCGGTGATGGCCATGCGTTCGGGCTCGTCGGCGGTGAGCGCCCAGCGTCCGTCCGCCGTGATGCCGATCGGCAGGACGTCGTACTTCGTCCGGTCGATGGCCTTCATGACGGCGCCGGCCGTGACGACCGAGATGCCGTGTTCGGAGCTGCGGCCGCCGAACACGACGGCCACACGCGGCTTGCGGCGCTGCTGCTCAGGGCTCTCGGCGCGCTCAGGGCTCTGGGGGAGGTTCTCGCTGCTCATATCGCGATGAGCGTACCTGCTGGTAAGAGCGGCGTCAGCGTCGCTCGGCCTTGGCGCTCCGCGACATCAGCTCCTTGACGGCGACGACCGGGGACTTGCCCTCGTGGACGATCGAGACGACGGTCTCGGTGATGGGCATGTCGACCCCGTGCCTGCGGGCCAGGTCGAGGACCGATTCGCAGGACTTGACGCCCTCGGCGGTCTGCTTGGTGACGGCGATCGTCTCCTGGAGCGTCATGCCGCGGCCGAGGTTGGTGCCGAAGGTGTGGTTCCGCGAGAGCGGCGAGGAGCAGGTGGCCACCAGGTCGCCGAGGCCGGCGAGGCCGGCGAACGTCAACGGGTCCGCGCCCATGGCCAGGCCCAGTCGGGTGGTCTCGGCGAGGCCCCGGGTGATGAGGGAGCCCTTGGTGTTGTCGCCGAGTCCCATGCCGTCCGCGATGCCGACCGCGAGGCCGATGACGTTCTTCACGGCGCCGCCGAGCTCGCAGCCGACCACGTCGGTGTTGGTGTACGGGCGGAAGTACGCGGTGTGGCAGGCGGCCTGGAGGCGCTGGGCGACGGACTCGTCGGAGCAGGCGACGACGGCCGCGGCGGGGCGGCGCTCCGCGATCTCCTTGGCCAGGTTGGGGCCCGAGACGACGGCGATGCGGTCGGCGGAGACCTTGGTGACGTCGGCGATGACCTCGCTCATCAGCTCGGCGGTGCCCAGCTCGACGCCCTTCATCAGGGAGACCAGGACGGTGTCCGGCCCCAGGTGCGGGGCCCAGTCGGCGAGGTTGGCGCGCAGCGTCTGGGAGGGCACGACGAGGAAGGCGAACTCCGCGCCCCGCAGGGCCTCGGCGGCGTCGGTGGTGGCGCGGACGGTGTCGGGGAGCGCGATGCCCGGGAGGTAGTCCGGGTTGGTGTGCGTGGTGTTGATGGCCTCGGCGACCTCGGCGCGACGGCCCCAGAGGGTGACGTCGCAGCCCGCGTCGGCGAGGATCACGGCGAAGGCCGTACCCCATGAGCCGGTTCCGAAGACGGCCGCTTTTACGGGGTGCGTCACGTGGGTCCCTTTCCCTGGGCCCTGCGCCGTTGTTCAGCACGGGCTTTGCGGTGATCGTAGAGCTCGGCGGGGGCCTTCTCGCCGCGCAGGTCCTCCAGCTGGCGGGTGACCGCCGCCATGATGGCCTCGGTCGCCTCGCGCAGCACCTCGGGCGTCGGCTCCAGGCCGTGGAAGCGGCTGAGGTCGACGGGCGGCCCGGCCTGCACCCGCAGCGTCTTGCGGGGGAACAGCCGGAGCTTGTTCTCCTTGGCGTAGGGCGGCATCACCTCGTTCGCGCCCCACTGGGCGACCGGGATGACGGGCGCCTTGGTCATCAGGGCGACCCGGGCGGCCCCGGTCTTCCCGGCCATCGGCCACATGTCGGGGTCCCGGGTGAGGGTGCCCTCGGGGTAGAAGGCGACGCACTCGCCGCGCTCGATGGCCTCCACGGCGGCCCGGAAGGCGTCCAGGGCGTTGGTGGTCTCGCGGTAGACGGGGATCTGTCCGGTGCCGCGCAGCATCATCCCGACGAACGGGGTGCGGAAGAGGCCGGCCTTCGCCAGGAACCTGGGCACCCGCCCGGTGTTGTACTGGAAATGCCCGTAGGAGAGCGGGTCCAGATAGGAGTTGTGGTTGACGACGCTGATGAATCCGCCGTCGGCCGGAACGTGCTCCATCCCCCGCCAGTCGCGCTTGAACAGAACCACCAGTGGCGGCTTGGCGATGACCGCCGCCAGGCGGTACCAGAAGCCGATTCTGCGGCGGGACACGTGGATACCTTCCTTAAGGATGTGAACCTGCGGCCCGGCTACCGACGGTCAAGTCTCGCCCCAGGGCCCTGCTCTGTCGAGAACACCGTACGCCTCAGGTCCGGCGGTGGGCCTCCGGGTTGTCGTACCGGCAGGCGAGAATAGGTCCTGACGCGTACGGAGGGGGAGATCGCCAC
Source organism: Streptomyces sp. S063 (assembly GCF_002832675.1). Classification (NCBI taxonomy): domain Bacteria; kingdom Bacillati; phylum Actinomycetota; class Actinomycetes; order Kitasatosporales; family Streptomycetaceae; genus Streptomyces; species Streptomyces sp. S063. Next base: position 5,673,388 of record NZ_CP021707.1, on the reverse strand, counting down.
GAACACCGATCCGGCCGGGCCCTGGTCCCTGGTCGTTCCGCTGAAGCCGCTCGCCCGGGCCAAGAGCCGCCTGGGCAGGGCGGCGGGCGAGGATGCGCGGCCGTTGCTGGCCCTGGCCTTCGCCCAGGACACGGTGGCCGCGGCGCTGGCCTGTTCCCGGGTGCGGGATGTGGTGGTCGTCACGGACGACGCCGTGGCCGCGGCGGCCCTCTCCGCGCTCGGGGCACGGATCGTGCCGGACGCCCCGGGGTCCGGGCTCAACGCGGCGCTGGCCCACGGCGCGCGCTCGGTGCGGGCCTCGCGGCCCGCCGCCGCGGTGGCCGCGCTCAACGCCGACCTGCCGGCGCTGCGCACCGATGAATTGGCGCGGGTGCTCGACTTTGCCTCCGCTTTTCCCAGGGCTTTTCTCCGGGACGCGGCGGGAATCGGGACGACATTTCTGGCCGCGGCGAGCGGTGCGGAATTCCGTCCGGCTTTCGGTGGTCCGTCCGGGGCCCGGCATCGGGCGTCGGGGGCGGTGGAAATAACGCTGTCCGGTGTCGACTCGGTGCGCCGGGACGTGGACACGGGCGAGGACCTGCGGGTCGCCCTGGCCCTGGGGGTGGGACAGCACACGGCACGGCTCGCGGCCGTGCCCGTCTTCGCCCGTGACCGATAGGCTGCCGCCCATGCAGGCGACCTCGTACACGTACGACCCCGAGACCCGTGGCGGCAGTGTGCTGCTGGACGACGGCACCCCGGTGGAGTTCGACGCCGCGGCCTTCGACGCGGGCGGCCTGTTGCTGCTGCGCCCGGGGCAGCGGGTGCGCATCGAGGGCGAGGGCGAGGGGGCGGCCCTGCGGATCACCCTGGTGACGTTGCAGACGTTCTAGACGTCGTTCGCCGGCCCGGACGCGCTCCGGACAGCCCGCGGGCCGGGCTCCCCCGGTAGGGGAGCCCGGCCCGGCGCGTTGTGAGAGGCGGGCGGATGCCCGGGGCTCACTTCTTGCGTGCGGTGGCCTTCTTGGCCGTGGTCTTGCGCGCCGTGGTCTTCTTCGCGGGCGCCTTCGTCGCCGTGGCCTTCTTGGCGGGCGCGGTCTTCTTGGCGGTGGCCGTGGCCTTCTTGGCCGGGGTGGCCTTCTTCGCGGCCGCGGACGTCTTCTTCGCCGTCGCGGTCGTCTTCTTGGCCGTGGTCTTCTTCGCGGCGGTGGTCTTCGCCGGAGTCGCCTTCTTGGCGGTGGTCTTCTTCGCCGTGGCCTTCTTGGCGGCCGACTTCTTGGCGGCGGCGGCCTTCACCGTCGTGCGGGCGGCGGAAGATCCGCCCGAGAGGCTGCCCTTGGGGGCCTTCTTGACGGCCACGTCGTTCTTGGGGAGCTTCTTCGAGCCGCTCACCAGGTCCTTGAACCCCTGGCCCGCACGGAAGCGGGGCACCGAGGTCTTCTTGACCCGGACGCGCTCACCCGTCTGCGGGTTGCGGGCGTACCGGGCGGGGCGGTCGACCTTCTCGAACGAGCCGAAGCCGGTGACCGAGACACGGTCCCCGGCGACAACGGCACGGACGATCGCGTCGAGCACCGCGTCGACGGCGTCCGCGGCCTGCTGACGGCCGCCGACCTTGTCGGCAATCGCTTCTACGAGCTGCGCCTTGTTCACGTCTTCCCCTTCGGAGACATTGCCAGAACGAAAGTGTTCAAGCTTTTTCGCACGTTAGGCAGATATATACCGCAAATCAAACACGAAACGGGCTAATCACCCTAGTGCCGCAACGAAGTCGACCGATGCGCAGTTCCACGTGTCAGTCACCTTCGGGGAATCGGCCCTCATCGAGGTCCTTCATCATCCGGTCCAGACGCCTTGCCGCGTCCGGGAGATCGTGCTTCGCCGCGGCCGTGACGACCAACAGCTTCCGGGTCAGCGCCATCCGTACGCCCTCCGGGACTTGCAGTGCACGCACCTTCGCGTGCGCTTCCTTCAGTTGGTCGGCGACTTGGCCATAGAGCTTGAGTTGGCTGTCGCGTTCCATGCACCGATTGTGCCATCTGGGGCGAGTTGTCGCCCGACGGGGTCTCAACAAGCGACTGCGCCCCCTGCCGGGAGGCAGGGGGCGCAGTCCTGGAAAAGCGCTGCTCAGGCGGCAATGGTACGCGGCTTGAAGGCGGGCCTGGACGCCTCGTACGCGGCGATGTCCGCTTCGTTCTGAAGGGTGAGGCTGATGTCGTCGAGGCCGTTCAGCAGCCGCCAGCGGGCGTTCTCGTCCAGCTCGAAGTCGGCGGTGACGCCCTCGGCACGGACCTGTCGGGCCTCCAGGTCGACGGTCACCTCGGCGGTCGGGTCGGCCTCCGTCAGCTCCCAGAGGGCATCGACGACCTTCTGCTCCAGAACCACCGTGAGCAGGCCGTTCTTCAGCGAGTTGCCCCGGAAGATGTCGGCGAAGCGGGAGGAGATGACCGCCTTGAAGCCGTAGTTCTGCAGGGCCCAGACCGCGTGTTCGCGGGAGGAGCCCGTACCGAAGTCGGGGCCGGCGACCAGGACCGAGGCGCGTGCGCGTTCGGGGCGGTTGAGGACGAAGTTCTCGTCCTTGCGCCAGGCTTCGAAGAGGCCGTCCTCGAACCCGTCGCGAGTGACCTTCTTCAGCCAGTGGGCGGGGATGATCTGGTCGGTGTCGACGTTGCTGCGGCGCAGCGGGACGACCCGGCCGGTGTGCGTGGTGAAGGCTTCCATGGCTATCGGACTCCGGCGGGGGTACGGGCGTCGGACAGGTCGGCGGGCGAGGCCAGACGGCCCAGCACCGCGGTGGCGGCGGCGACCTGGGGCGAGACCAGGTGAGTGCGGCCGCCCTTGCCCTGCCGGCCCTCGAAGTTGCGGTTCGAGGTGGAGGCGGAGCGCTCGCCGGGGGCCAGCTGGTCGGGGTTCATGCCGAGGCACATCGAGCAGCCCGCGTGCCGCCATTCGGCGCCGGCCTCGGTGAAGACCTTGTCCAGGCCCTCGGAGACGGCCTGGAGCGCGACCCGGACGGAGCCCGGGACGATCAGCATGCGTACGCCGTCGGCGACTTTGCGGCCGTCCAGGATCGCGGCGGCGTTGCGCAGGTCCTCGATGCGGCCGTTCGTGCACGAACCTACGAAGACGGTGTCGACGTTGATCTCCCGCAGCGGCTGCCCGGCGGTCAACCCCATGTATTCCAGGGCCTTTTCGGCGGCGTGGCGCTCCGAGGCGTCCTCGTACGAAGCCGGGTCGGGGACGTTGGCCGACAGCGGCGCGCCCTGGCCGGGGTTGGTGCCCCAGGTGACGAACGGGGCCAGTTCGGCGGCGTCGATGACGACCTCGGCGTCGAACACCGCGTCGTCGTCGGAGCGCAGGGTCTTCCAGTACGCGACGGCGGCGTCCCAGTCCTCGCCCTCGGGGGCGTGGTCGCGGCCCTTGAGGTAGTCGAAGGTGGTGGCGTCGGGGGCGATCATCCCGGCGCGGGCACCGGCCTCGATCGACATGTTGCAGATGGTCATCCGGGCCTCCATCGAGAGCTTCTCGATGGCGGGGCCGCGGTATTCGAGGATGTAGCCCTGTCCGCCGCCGGTACCGATCCGGGCGATGATCGCCAGGATCAGGTCCTTCGCGGTGACCTCGTCGGGCAGTTCGCCCTCGACGGTGATGGCCATGGTCTTCGGGCGGGCCAGCGGCAGCGTCTGGGTGGCGAGGACGTGCTCGACCTGGCTGGTGCCGATGCCGAACGCCAGCGCCCCGAACGCGCCGTGCGTGGAGGTGTGGGAGTCGCCGCAGACCACGGTGGTGCCGGGCTGGGTCAGCCCCAGCTGCGGGCCGACCACGTGCACGACGCCCTGCTCGACGTCGCCGAGCGGGTGCAGCCGGACGCCGAAGTCCGCGCAGTTCTTGCGCAGCGTCTCCAGCTGGGCCCGCGAGACGGGGTCCGCGATCGGCTTGTCGATGTCGAGGGTCGGGGTGTTGTGGTCCTCGGTGGCGATGGTGAGGTCGAGGCGCCGCACGGGACGTCCGGCCTGCCGCAGCCCGTCGAAGGCCTGCGGGCTGGTCACCTCGTGCAGCAGGTGCAGATCGATGAAGAGAAGGTCGGGCTCGCCCTCCGCGCGCCGGACGACGTGGTCGTCCCAGACCTTCTCCGCGAGTGTCCTACCCATCGCTTTCCCTCCGGCCGGCGTCTTCGCCGGCCCAACTAGAGATTCGGTGCGCCTCCGTCCGGACCCCCGTGCGGGGCGGTGGCTACGAGCCGTTGTGCGGCCGCCCCCACAGGTTCGCAACTTCCGCCGAAAATTGAACTTGCGTTTCACAGAGTGAGACGGGAGTATCGTCGTATGGACAACTCTAGCGGCGTCGGCGTTCTCGACAAGGCAGCTCTGGTATTGAGCGCCCTGGAGTCCGGTCCGGCCACCCTCGCCGGGCTGGTCGCGGCGACCGGGCTCGCACGGCCCACGGCCCATCGACTGGCCGTGGCACTGGAACACCACCGGATGGTGGCGAGGGATATGCAGGGCCGGTTCATTCTCGGCCCCCGGCTGTCGGAACTGGCAGCCGCGGCGGGCGAGGACCGCCTGCTGGCCACGGCCGGACCGGTGCTCACCCACCTGCGCGACATCACCGGCGAGAGCGCGCAGCTCTACCGCCGGCAGGGCGACATGCGTATCTGCGTGGCGGCGGCGGAACGGCTGTCCGGACTCCGGGACACGGTGCCGGTCGGCTCCACGCTCACGATGAAGGCGGGCTCCTCCGCCCAGATCCTGATGGCCTGGGAGGAGCCGGAGCGCCTGCACCGGGGCCTCCAGGGCGCCCGGTTCACGGCGACGGCGCTCTCCGGCGTACGGCGGCGGGGCTGGGCCCAGTCCATCGGCGAGCGGGAGCCGGGCGTCGCCTCGGTCTCCGCTCCGGTGCGCGGCCCGTCGAACCGGGTGGTCGCCGCGGTCTCGATCTCCGGGCCGATCGAGCGGCTGACCCGTCACCCGGGCCGGATGCACGCCCAGGCGGTCATCGACTCGGCGGCACGGCTGACCGAAGCCCTGCGCCGCAGCGGCTGACCCGCGCCCGCTGCTCCCCCTCGCCCTCTCCAGCAGGCCGCCCCAGCGTCGTGGCGGCCGTTTTCTTTGACCCGGCACGCGCCCATGTGACCGAGCTTCTCCGGGAGTTGGGGGGGTCGACCGCTCCCCGCCGGCACGGCCCGCGAGAGCGCGAAAGGCCCTACACCGAGGTGAAGGGCCTTTCCGTACCGCTCTGTTGTACCCCCGACCGGATTCGAACCGGCGCTACTGCCGTGAGAGGGCAGCGTGCTAGGCCGCTACACAACGGGGGCGTGGTTACTGCTGACTTGCGCTGGGCTACCAGGACTCGAACCTAGAATGACGGTACCAGAAACCGTAGTGTTGCCAATTACACCATAGCCCATGGTGAAACAAGTACCCCCGACCGGATTCGAACCGGCGCTACTGCCGTGAGAGGGCAGCGTGCTAGGCCGCTACACAACGGGGGCCCTAGCGATCCTGCATCGAGAGCGATGGTTGCGACCCATGATGTTCTCGCGGGAAGGATCTGTACCCCCGACCGGATTCGAACCGGCGCTACTGCCGTGAGAGGGCAGCGTGCTAGGCCGCTACACAACGGGGGCTTGTCCTGCTGGTCTTGCTGTACTGCGCTGGGCTACCAGGACTCGAACCTAGAATGACGGTACCAGAAACCGTAGTGTTGCCAATTACACCATAGCCCACTGAAATGCAACCCCGACGGGGGCTTCACTTCTGTCTGCGCTTCCCGGCCGGATCTTTCGGCCCGCTCGGGCGGCGCAGAAAGAACATTACCCGAAGGTGTCCGGCGCTCCAAAACGGGTATCGCCCGCCAGCAGCCCCGGCAGCTGGTCGAGCCCGGTGATCCGTACGAGATCGGTGCGTCCGCCCCTGCCCCGCCGGTCGAGCCAGATGCCGGTGAGTCCGGCGGCGACGGCACCGCTCGCGTCGATGTCCGGTTCGTCGCCCACGTACGCCACTTCGTGCGGCTCCAGCGCGAGCGCCTCGCAGGCCGCGTGGAAGGCCCCGGCCTCCGGCTTGGAGATGCCGAGCTCCACGGCGCAGACCATCGCCTCGAAGCGGTCCCGGACGCCGAGCGCGGTGAGCTTGCGGTGCTGGTGGCCGGTGCTGGAGTTGGAGAGGATCGCGTGCCGGTAGTCGGGCACCAGGCGGTCCAGGGCCGGCAGCACGTCCGGGAAGAGCGCCCAGGCGGCCTCGTAGTGGGTCACATGGCCGGCGAACCAGCCGTCGGCCTCGGCATCCGTCAGGGCCCGCGCGAGGAACTCCCGCACCCGGTCCCGGCGCTGCCCGAGGAAGTCGGTCTCCCCGGCGGCGACGCGCGCCCAGTGCCGGACGGTGATCGCCTTCCAGGCGTCGAGGGCCTCGTCGACCGATGCGTACGCCTCGGGCAGTCCCACGCCCTCCAGGTGGAGCCGCATGCCGGTGCGGTCGGCGCCCGCGTAGTCGAAGATCGTGTCGTCGATGTCCCAGAGCACGGCGCGGATCGGCATGGATCTCACGGTAGCCGTCGGCGGGCCGCGGCGGAGGGGAAAACGAGGAGGGCCGCAGCCGGTCGGCTGCGGCCCTCCTCGGAGGTGTCCGGTCCGGTTACCCGGCCAGCTTCGCCAGCGCGGCGTCCACGCGGGCCAGACTCTTCTCGCGGCCCAGGATCTCCAGGGACTCGAAGAGCGGCAGGCCGACGGTGCGGCCGGTCACGGCGACCCGGACCGGGGCCTGGGCCTTGCCGAGCTTGAGGCCGTGGGCCTCACCGGCGGTCAGGACGGCGTTCTTCAGCGACTCGGGGTCGCTCCAGTCGGCCGCCTCCAGGTTGGCGCGGGCCGTGGTGAGCAGGGCCACCGGGTCGCCCTTCATCGCCTTGGTCCAGGAGGCCTCGTCCTCCACCGGCTCGTCGAGGAAGAGGAAGTCGACGTTGTCGGTGATGTCGGAGAGCACGGTGACCCGGGTCTGGGCGTACGGGGCGATCCGGGCCCACTTCTCCGCGTCGAAGGCCTCCGGGGCCCAGGGCGCGAAGGGGGCCTTCAGCCAGGGGCCGCAGGCCTCGGTGAAGGTCTTCACGTCGAGCATGCGGATGTGCTCGGCGTTGATGTGCTCGGCCTTCTTGAGGTCGAAGCGGGCCGGGTTGGCGTTGACGTCCCCGATGTCGAACGCGGCGATCAGCTCGTCCGTCGAGAAGATGTCGCGGTCCTCGGCGATCGACCAGCCGAGCAGCGAGAGGTAGTTCAGCAGGCCCTCGGGGAGGAAGCCGCGCTCCCGGTAGAGGTTGAGGGAAGCCTGCGGGTCACGCTTGGAGAGCTTCTTGTTGCCCTCGCCCATGACGTACGGCAGGTGGCCGAAGGCGGGGGTGTCCTTGGCGATGCCCAGCTCGATGAGCGCCCGGTACAGCGCGATCTGGCGCGGGGTGGAGGAGAGCAGGTCCTCGCCGCGCAGGACGTGGGTGATCTCCATCAGGGCGTCGTCGACCGGGTTGACCAGGGTGTAGAGCGGGGCTCCGTTGGCGCGGACGATGCCGTAGTCGGGGACGTTCTCCGGCTGGACGGTGATCTCGCCGCGGACCAGGTCGGTGAAGGTGATGGCCTCGTCGGGCATCCGGAAGCGGACGATCGAGGTGCGGCCCTCGGCCTCGTACGCCGCCTTCTGCTCGGCGGTGAGGTCGCGGCAGTGGCCGTCGTAACCGGAGGGCTTCCCGGCGGCGCGGGCGGCGTCGCGGCGGGTGTCCAGCTCCTCGGTGGTGCAGTAGCAGGGGTAGGCGTACCCGGCGGCGAGGAGCTTCTCGGCGACGTCCTTGTACAGGTCCATCCGCTCCGACTGGCGGTAGGGGGCGTGCGGACCGCCGATCTCGGGGCCCTCGTCCCAGTCCAGGCCCAGCCAGCGCATCGAGTCGAGCAGCTGCCGGTAGGAGTCCTCGGAGTCGCGCGCCGCGTCGGTGTCCTCGATCCGGAAGACCAGGGTGCCCTGGTGGTGCCGGGCGAAGGCCCAGTTGAAGAGCGCCGTCCGGACCAGGCCCACGTGGGGGTTGCCGGTCGGGGAGGGACAGAAACGGACGCGTACAGGTGCGTTAGCCACGCTTGATCACCTTGTTGGTGAGAGTGCCGATGCCTTCGATGGTGACGGCGACCTCGTCGCCGACGTGCAGGGGCCCGACCCCCGCTGGGGTGCCCGTGAGGATGACGTCGCCCGGGAGGAGGGTCATGGCCTCCGTGATGTGGACGACCAGGTCCTCGATGGAGCGGACCATGTCGCTGGTGCGGCCGAGCTGTCGCTGCTCGCCGTTGACCGTCGCCTGGATGGTGAGGTCGTGGGGGTCCACGTCGGTCTCCACCCAGGGGCCCAGCGGGCAGGAGGTGTCGAAGCCCTTGGCGCGGGCCCACTGCTTCTCACGTTTCTGCACATCGCGGGCGGTGACGTCGTTGGCGCAGGTGTAGCCGAGGATGACGTCCTTCACGCGTTCACGGGGGACCTCGCGGCACATGCGGCCGATGACCACGGCCAGCTCGGCCTCGTGGTGCAGCTCTTCGGAGAAGGAGGGGTACTCGATCGCGTCGCCGGAGCCGATCACCGAGGTGGTGGGCTTGAAGAAGGTGATCGGCGCGTCGGGGACCTCGTGGCCGAGTTCGGCGGCGTGCTCCGCGTAGTTGCGGCCGATGGCCACGACCTTGTTGGGGAGCACGGGGGGCAGCAGCCGGACCTTGTTCAGCGGGACCTTGGTGCCCGAGAGCTCGAAGTCGGCGTACGGAATGCCCTTGATGATGTCGAGGACGAGGTCACCGGATTCCACGGTGCCCTGCCCTTCGACGGCGCCGAAGGCGACATTGCCGTCGATGGAGAACCTGGCGATGCGCACGGGATGCTGTCGCCCCTCACTTGCTGGCTGGCTGAAGACTGACGCTCCAGGCTAACGCCGTGAGGGGGTACAGCCTCGCGCATTGCCCGGTGGCCTACTGCGCGACCGCGGCCGGGGCTTCCATGAGGATCGTGCGGCGCGGGTTGGCCGTGACGTTGGGCAGGTCGGCGGCGTGCTCCGGTGCCGGGGGCGTCTGCAGCGCTTCGGCGTCCTTGAGGTGCGCCAGCGTGGTGCGCCGGGGGTTGGCAATGTTGCGGAACATCGTCGTCGTCTTCATCTGCCGTCAGGACCCTGTCGGTGAGGGCGTCGCTCGTCGCGGCGCCGGCTTGTCGGATTCGCCATCCCTGTAAAGCGTCAGGCTAAACATCCGATTCCCCGCCGGAGCCGGGATGAGGCGACGATCATCATGTGAGTTTGCTCACGAACTAATCGACAATTGGCCCATTCCGGGCAGCGGATCATGATCTCAGAAACGGACATTGCATCACTGAATCCACCATTCCGCTCCTGATCATCGCGACTGGGACACCCCCCACCCCTAGGTAACTCCTCCGCAATAGTCCGCTTTACCCACGATCACTCTCCACTGCTTGTTACTCGTTCATCACAACGTGTCACGCAGGTCACAGCCCGGTACATGGGCCTTGTTGGAGATCCTGCACTGTGCTGGAATTCCACGCACCGCCGCGGGTTTCAGGCCGGCGCGCCGGGGCGCAACGCAGCGCCGAGTGGCGGCGGGAGGGGGAAGTACGCCGGTCACTCACACGACCACCATGGGGCGCGTCCAGCGCCCCACGACGCCGACACCGTCCTGTCCGCACACGCGGGCGGGACGCCTGGTCCAGAGGTTGCGACGCTAGTGCAGGGACGTTTCAAGAGGGATGGCAGCGCTCCGGCGGAACAGGAGCCGCGCGGCGGGACCGACCGCGGTTCCTCGCCCCAGCACGCCCAGAACCCCGGGCCGGCCGCTGCCGGCGACAACAGCGACCGTGCGCAGCGCCCGGGCTCCACGACGAGCGGTGCGGAGCCGGACACGGCCGCCCAGTCGCGCGGCCCGGTCGACACGGGTTCGCGAATAGCGCTCCGTAACTGGCGCATCAGTACGCGACTGGTCTCGCTCCTCGCCCTCCCGGTGGTCGCCGCGACCAGCCTCGGCGGTCTGCGGATCCAGGAGTCGATGACCGACATGCAGCAGCTGGAGCACATGCAGCTGCTGACGAAGATGACCAAGCAGGCGACCTCGCTCGCCCAGGCTCTTCAGGTGGAGCGCGACCAGTCGGCCGGTCCGCTGTCGAACAAGTCCAAGCCCACCGACTACAAGGTCACCGGGCCCCGGGACAAGACCGACCGCGCCAAGAACGCCTTCCTCGACGAGACCGACACGATCGGTGACACCCAGGGCAACGAGTCGCTGGAGAGCATCCACGGAAGCGTCAGGGCGATCGCCTCCCAGCTCGGCAACATCCGTTCGATCCGCAAGACGGCGTACGAGGAGGGCGCGCCGAGTCTCAACACGATCGACCAGTACAGCCAGCTGATCACCTCGCTGCTGAGCCTCTCGCAGGACATGGCGCAGGCGACCAGCAACCCGGACATGATCAAGCGGACCCGAGCCCTGGCGGCGTTCTCCTCCGCCAAGGAGTACGCCTCCGTCCAGCGCGCGATCATCGCCGCGGCGCTGCCCGGAGGCTCGGTCAAGGAGCCGCACCTCAACCCGAACGACCGGCAATTCGGTGAGAACGCGCTCCAGAAGGAGTCCCGCGCCCTCCTGTCGTTCAAGCAGATCTACGCGACGACCGGGCAGAGCGCCGAAGAGCTCATGGCGCCTCTGGACAACGGCAACCCGGAGATCAACGCCGGGAACATGTACGCCAAGCGGATCCTGTCCACCACGAACGGGATCGAGGGCAAGCAGGTCCGGTCGTACCTGGACTGGTACGACCAGAGCACCATCAAGATCAAGGCCATGGAGACGATCGAGGCCACCCTCCTCAGCGACATGGAGGCCAAGGCCCGCGAGCTGCGCCAGGCGTCCCAGCGCGACGCGATCGTCAACGGTGCGGTCATCTTCATCGTGCTCGGCGTCTCGCTCGTCGGCGCGTTCGTGGTGGCCCGCTCCATGATCCGGTCGCTGCGCCGCCTCCAGGACACCGCCACCCGCGTCGCCCAGGACCGGCTGCCCGAGCTCGTCAAGCAGCTCTCCGAGACCGACCCGCAGGACGTCGACACCTCCGTCGAGTCGGTCGGCGTGCACTCCCGGGACGAGATCGGCCAGGTGGCCGCGGCCTTCGACGACGTGCACCGCGAGGCCGTCCGCCTCGCCGCCGAGCAGGCCCTCCTCCGGGGCAACGTCAACGCGATGTTCACTAACCTCTCGCGCCGCTCCCAGGGCCTCATCCAGCGCCAGCTCTCGCTCATCTCCGAGCTGGAGTCGCGCGAGGCCGACCCGGACCAGCTGTCCTCGCTCTTCAAGCTCGACCACCTCGCGACCCGTATGCGCCGGAACGGCGAGAACCTCCTCGTCCTCGCGGGCGAGGAGCCGGGCCGCCGGTGGACCCGCCCCGTCCCGCTGGTCGACGTCCTCCGCGCCGCCGCGTCCGAGGTGGAGCAGTACGAGCGCATCGAGCTGTCCGCGGTGCCCGCCACCGAGGTCGCGGGACGCGTCGTCAACGACCTCGTGCACCTGCTCGCCGAGCTGCTGGAGAACGCCACGTCGTTCTCCTCGCCGCAGACGAAGGTCAAGGTCACCGGTCACGCGCTGCCCGACGGCCGCGTCCTGGTCGAGATCCACGACACCGGCATCGGGCTCTCCCCCGAGGACCTCGCGGCGATCAACGAGCGGCTCGCCCAGCCTCCGACGGTGGACGTCTCCGTCTCCCGCCGCATGGGTCTGTTCGTGGTCGGCCGGCTGTCGCTGCGTCACGGCATCCGGATCCAGCTGCGTCCCTCCGACTCCGGCGGTACGACCGCGCTGGTCATGCTGCCCGTCGACGTCGCGCACGGCGGCAAGCAGCCGCCGTCCAAGCAGGGCTCCGGTCAGCAGTCCGGCGCCCCGGGCGGTCTGCTCGCGGGCAACGGCAACGGCAACGGTGCGGGCAACGCCCAGCGCGCCGGTCTCGGCAGCGGTCCGGGCGGTCCGGGCGGTCCGGGCGGCAAGAGCCTCGGCGGCGGTCAGCGCGGCCAGGTCGGCTCCGGCGCGGGCCCCCGGGCGGCGCTGCCGCCCCGGGACGGCTCGGCGGGCCGGCCGCAGGGCCCGCAGGGCGGCGGCCAGCCGAACGACGGCGGCCCCGGCCAGGACTTCCCGGGCCAGGGCCCGGCTCCGCAGCGCCAGGGCGGCGGCCTCTCCGGCGCCTTCGGCAACAGCGCCCGGCTCGGCGCCCGCGGCGCCCAGGGCGGCCCGCAGGGCGATGCGCCCGGCCGCGGTGACGGTGCGCAGCCCAACCTGTTCGGGCACGGCGCTCCGGCTTCCTCCGGTCAGAACGGCCGCCAGGGCCAGTTCGCCCCGCAGAACCAGCAGGCCCCGTCCGGCTGGCAGAACCAGCAGGGCCAGGGCGGCCAGGCGCAGCAGCCCCAGGGCCGCCAGGAGCAGGGCGGTTTCCAGCAGCCCGGCGGCCCCGGCCGTCAGCTGCCGCCGACCGGTGGGCCGCGCGCCGAGCTGCCCGGGGGCAACCCGCAGCCGCAGCGTCCCGGTACCACCAGCTGGGGCGCCGACGCACCGCGCGGTCACGAGGAGCACGACACGACCGGGCAGTTCGCCCGTCCGGCGGGTCCCGGCCAGGACCCGTCGTTCGACGCTCCGGCGAACCAGCGGCCCTCCGACGACCGCCAGGGTCCCGGGGCCACCTCCGAGTTCGCCCGGCCCGACTTCTCGGGTCAGGGGGTTCCGCAGGACCGCTCGTACCCGCAGCAGGCTCCGCCGGGCCAGGACCCGGCGAGCACCGCGCAGTTCGCGCGGCCGGACTTCGGTGTCCCGCACCAGCCCCAGCAGGGCGAGGGTCACCAGCTGCCCGCGTCGCGCGGCAACGACTTCGGCGCGCCGCGTCCGTCCGCCTCCCCGGCGGGCGAGGCGCCGTACCGGCCGGCGCTCCCCCAGCAGCCCCAGCAGCCGGAGGCCCTGCCGCCGGCCGGGCCCGGGGACGGGCGTACGCCGCTGTACGACACGCTGGAGACGAACTGGTTCCACGGTCCGGGCCAGGGCGGTCAGCAGCCGCCCGCCGAACCGCAGGCGCCGGCCGCTCCGGAGCCCACCGGTGTGCCGGCTCCGCCGCTGCCTCAGCGCGGTGCGGACGACGCATCGGTCACCAGCTCGTGGCGGGCCTCGCCCAACGATGAACTCGTACGCCAGGCCGAGCGGGTCAAGAAGCCCGCCGCCGGCGGGGTCACCACTTCCGGGCTGCCTCGCCGTGTTCCCCGCGCCAATTTGGTTCCGGGGACCGCACAGCAGCAGAATCACCAGTCCGGACCTCAGGTTTCGCGCGCGCCCGATGACGTGCGCGGTCGTCTGACCAATCTCCGCCGGGGCATCCAGCAGGGTCGGCAGGCCAACAACAACGGCTCGCAGACCGGCAGTTTCCATCTCGGCCCCACTCACCAGCAGGAGCGTTAGTTGAGCCCCATGAGTCAGGCCGCGCAGAATCTGAACTGGCTGATCACCAACTTCGTGGACAACACCCCAGGGGTGTCCCACACGGTGGTGGTCTCCGCGGATGGCCTGCTGCTGGCGATGTCCGAAGGATTTCCGCGCGACCGCGCCGACCAGCTCGCCGCTGTCGCGTCGGGTCTCACCTCGCTGACCGCGGGTGCGTCCAGGATCTTCGAGGGCGGCGCCGTCAGTCAGACGGTTGTGGAGATGGAGCGGGGATTCCTTTTCCTCATGTCCATCTCCGACGGCTCGTCGCTGGCCGTTCTGGCCCACCCGGACGCCGACATCGGTCTGGTCGGGTACGAAATGGCCCTCCTGGTCGACCGTGCCGGCACCGTCCTCACGCCCGATCTCCGCGCCGAGCTCCAAGGCAGTCTGCTCCACTAGACGGCCATCCAGCGGATTCACGACACGATCCCCCCAGGTAATGCCCACAACCCTCACCCGACAGGCCGCTTTAGTCCCCTCACCGGCCCCTTGCAGACGGCAAGCCGAGAACCTGCTGTCACGCCCGGAGGATTCATGACCCCGCCACCCGCCTCACCCGATCCGTACGGCGCACTGCACCACGCGTCGTACGACGGGGAAGGCGACCAGCCGCTGGTTCGCCCCTACGCCATGACCGGCGGCCGGACCCGGCCGCGCTATCAGCTCGCGATAGAGGCACTGGTCAGCACGACGGCAGACCCCGCGCATCTGGGGACCCTGCTCCCCGAGCACCAGCGGATCTGCCACCTCTGCCGTGAGGTCAAGTCGGTGGCGGAGGTGTCGGCGCTGCTGTCGATGCCGCTCGGCGTCGCCCGGATCCTGGTGGCGGACCTGGCGGAAGCCGGCATGGTGGCCATCCACCAGCCGGGCAACGGAGAGGCCGGCGGCGCGCCGGATGTGACACTGCTCGAAAGGGTGCTCAGTGGACTTCGCAAGCTCTAGCGGCGGTACGGGCCGTGCCACCACCTCGGCGAAGATCGTGGTGGCGGGCGGCTTCGGCGTGGGCAAGACCACGTTCGTCGGGGCCGTGTCGGAGATCAATCCGCTGCGCACCGAAGCCGTCATGACGTCGGCGTCCGCGGGCATCGACGACCTGACCCACACCGGGGACAAGACGACGACCACCGTCGCCATGGACTTCGGCCGCATCACGCTCGACCAGGACCTGATCCTGTACCTGTTCGGGACGCCCGGGCAGGACCGCTTCTGGTTCATGTGGGACGACCTGGTCCGCGGCGCCATCGGCGCCGTCGTCCTCGTCGACACCCGCCGTCTCGCCGACTGCTTCCCGGCCGTCGACTACTTCGAGAACAGCGGCCTCCCCTTCGTCATCGCCCTCAACGGCTTCGACGGACACCAGCCCTACACCCCCGACGAGGTCCGCGAAGCGCTCCAGATCGGGCCCGACGCGCCCATCATCACGACGGACGCCCGCCACCGCGCGGACGCCAAGAGCGGCCTGATCACGCTGGTCGAGCACGCCCTGATGGCACGCCTGAAGTAGTACTCCCACCAGGCACAAGTCGATATCGGTATACGGAAGTTGCAGTAGTCACGCGGGGGCGGCCTGTGTCGTTTGACACGATCCGCCCCCGCGTTCATAACGTTTCGACAGAGAATTGACTCCGCACCGCCACCCGATGCATCCATTCGGTGCCACTGCGCTCACATGAGCCCCGCCTTTTGACGGGGCTCGCTCTTTATGCCCGATTTATCTGAGGCCTGGGCCACTTGGAATCCACGGTTCCGAGTGTTTGGAACGGGACCGGTCCCCGTGCTGCAATGCGACGAACTCCCCAGTAGTACGGCCCTGAACGAAATAATCCGGCACAACGTAGGTGCCGACGCCGAGAGGTTGTTGGTCGAGTGAGGCGAAGCAACGAGGGCTCCGCGGCGCAGCCCGAGCGGGGCAACTTCACCCCGCCGCCGCGCGCTGCGGCGTCCCCTGCGGATGTGTCCGACACGGAGTCCGCGGCTGCGGGCAGCGCCAGTCGACTGTCCCCGCGCAACTGGCGGGTGGCCACCCGGCTGAACGCGATCCTCCTGATCCCGGTGCTGGTCGGCCTGGTCATGGGCGGCTTCCAGGTGAAGGGCTCCATCGACACCTGGGGCGAGGCCCAGGAGGCCGAGAAGATCGCCGTCGTCGTACGCGCCGCGTCCGAGTACGGGCAGGCGCTGCTGAACGAGCGGGACCTCACCGCCCAGCCGCTGCTCTCGGGCGACCGTGACGCCGATGTGGTCGAGCAGACCCGGGCCACCACGGACGAGGCCGCGCGGAAGTTCGACGCCGCGGTGAAGGACATGCCGTCCAAGCCCGGTCTGGAGCGCCGTCTGAAGCTCTTCAGGGGCGAGGAGCCCAAGCTTCCCGAGCTGCGCAAGGCCGCCTATTCGCAGGCCCTGGACCCGGTGAAGACCGAAGAGGGCTACGTACAGGTCCAGCACTCGCTGATGGAGTTCTCCAACGAGCTCGGCCTCGGCACCGGCAACATCACCAGCTACGGCCGCACGGTCTACGCGATCGAGCTGTCCAAGGCTGCAGAATCGCTTCAGCGCTCGATCGGCACGCACCTCCTGGTGCGCCCGAGCAAGAAGCCCGCCACCTACGACGCCCAGGTCAAGGCATTCGGCTCGTACAACTACCTGGAGCAGATCGCGCTCGGCGAGTTCAACTCCGGTGGCACCCAGGCCGACGTCGACCGCCTCAAGCAGGTCATGGCCGGCAAGGCCGCCGAGGGCGCCAAGCAGCTGAAGGCCGCGAAGGAGCAGGCCGAGGCCGCGGGCGAGCCCTTCGTGGAGCCGCCGAGCATCGACGGCTCGGTCTTCGACGGCATGGCCCAGGAGATCGGCAAGGGGCAGGACCCCGCGGAGCTGGCGAAGAAGGGCATCACGCCCGAGACCTGGATGGCCGCGGCGACCGCGAAGTTCGAGGGGTACGCCACCGTCGAGGACGAGCTGGTCACCAAGGCGGTGAACGAGGCGGCGAACATCTCGTCCGACGCCAAGACCGACGCCATCGTCAACGGCCTCATCGTCGTCATCGCGCTGCTGGCCGCGTTCCTCCTGGCCGGGCTCATGGCCCGCCAGATGAGCCGCTCGATGCGCCAGCTGCGCACCGCCGCCTTCGGCATCGCCGAGCAGCGTCTGCCCTCCCTCGTCGACCAGCTCTCGCGTACCGACCCGGGCCGGGTCGACACCCGGGTGCAGCCGATCCCGATCACCACGCAGGACGAGATCGGCGAGGTCGCCCGCGCCTTCGACCAGGTGCACCGCGAGGCCGTCCGGCTCGCCGCCGAGCAGGCCATGCTGCGGGGCAACGTCAACGCGATCTTCACGAACCTCTCGCGCCGCAACCAGTCGCTCATCGAGGGCCAGCTGACCCTCATCACCGACCTGGAGAACAACGAGGCCGACCCGGACCAGCTGGAGAGCCTCTTCAAGCTGGACCACCTGGCGACCCGTATGCGCCGCAACGGCGAGAACCTCCTCGTCCTCGCGGGCGAGGAGCCCGGCCGCCGCTGGGACCAGCCGGTGCCGCTGGTGGACGTCCTGCGGGCCGCCTCCTCCGAGGTGGAGTCCTACGAGCGCATCCAGCTCTCCGGTGTCCCCGAGGCCGAGATCCACGGCCGGGCCGTGACCGACCTCGTGCACCTGCTCGCCGAGCTGCTGGAGAACGCCACCACGTTCTCCTCGCCGCAGACCAAGGTCAAGGTCACCGCGACGCGGCTGCCCGACGGCCGTGTCATGGTCGAGATCCACGACAAGGGAATCGGCCTCACCGCCGAGGACTTCGCCGACATCAACCACAAGCTGGCCAACCCGCCGACCGTGGACGCCGCGGTGTCCCAGCGCATGGGCCTGTTCGTGGTGGGCCGGCTGGCCGACCGGCACGGGATCCGGGTCCAGCTGCGCCCCTCGGGCGAGCAGGCCGGAACCACCTCGCTGATCATGCTGCCGGACGCCATCACCCACGGTGGCGGTGGCGATCCGCACGGCGCCCAGGACGACTTCACCGTCTCCTCGATCATCCCCGAGCAGCAGTCGGCCTTCGATGCGGCTCCGCACCAGGCCCCGATGCGTACGGCGGCGGAGCTCGGCTTCGACGACTCGCGCTACGAGACCCCGGCGGACCCGGGTCAGCTGGACCCGGTCAACCGTTCGCTGATGCGCGAGGAGCGCAGGGCGGCCCTGGAGGCCCAGACGGGCGTCGGCGGCCCCTTCGCGGACAACGCCCAGGAACAGCAGGGCTACGCACCGGAGTCGTACGCGGGCGGCCCGTACGGCGACCAGCAGCAGCCCCAGCAGGGCTACGCCGAAGAGCAGTACGGCCAGGACCAGTACGGGCAGCAGCAGCGGCAGTACCAGGGCTCGTACGAGCAGCAGCAGTACGGCGCCGGGGACGGCTACCCGCAGCAGGGGCAGCAGCAGCCGCAGGACGGCTACGCGGAATCGGCATATGCCGTCCCGGAGGGTCAGCAGGGTCCGTACGCCGATGCGTACCCGGTCTCGGCGGACCCGTCCCACCAGGACGACTGGCCTGTTCAGAACGGTTACGAGCCGATCGCCCGGACCGAACCGGAATCTGTTCCGAGCACGCCCGCGGAGCCTTCGGAGCGCGTAGGCTTCGACCGTCCGGGACCCACCCCGAACGTCGGCCCCGAGCTGACCGAAGCCGGTCTGCCGCGCCGCGGCGGTCAGCAGCACTGGCAGCCCGGTCCCGGCGGCCGCGGCAACGACCAGCCCGCTCCGGCCCAGCGGCCCCGCCCGCAGCAGGAACAGCGGCAGGACCCGCAGACGGACGGGGACGGCCCCGACGACTGGCGCTCGACGAACGACGAGCGCTGGGAGCGGGCCGAGAAGCTCCGTGAGCCGAAGGCGGGCGGAATCACCCCCTCCGGTCTCCCCCGGCGCGTACCCAAGGCCAACCTGGTCGAGGGCACGGCGGAGCAGACCCAGCAGGGCGGCCCACAGGTCTCCCGCGCTCCCGAGGACGTCCGCGGCAGGTTGAGCAACCTGCGGCGGGGGATCCAGCGGGGACGCAGCGCGGGGTCGGACACCAGTACCACCTACAACCAGGAGCGTTAGTGTGAGCCCGATGAGCCAGGCGGCGCAGAATCTCAACTGGTTGATCACCAATTTCGTGGACAACACCCCCGGGGTGTCGCACACGGTGGTGGTCTCCGCCGACGGACTCCTGCTGGCGATGTCCGAAGGTTTCCCGCGCGACCGCGCCGACCAGCTGGCGGCCGTCGCCTCCGGTCTGACGTCGCTGACCGCGGGCGCCTCGCGGATCTTCGAGGGCGGCGCCGTGAATCAGACCGTTGTGGAGATGGAGCGGGGATTCCTCTTCATCATGTCCATCTCCGACGGATCCTCGCTTGCCGTTCTGGCCCACCCGGACGCCGATATCGGTCTGGTTGGGTACGAAATGGCCCTTCTGGTGGACCGCGCGGGCAGTGTCCTGACTCCGGACCTCCGCGCCGAACTTCAGGGAAGTCTTCTTAACTAGTAGACAGACAGTGCGTTTCTCGCCACCGCGCCATAAAGTGCGGTGGCGCGGCCCCACTGGGATCGGCGACCGGCAGTCGGAGGAGGAAACGTGGCAGCACCCACAAGCGGGCACTCATACAACGGTGACCAGAGGGTTCCGGGTGAGCACGGTGACAACCGTTTCGGCTTCCCCGCCGCATCCGGTGGTCAGGGCCCCGGGCAGTATCAGCCATATCAGCAGCAGGAGCACCAGCAGCACGGTGTGCCCGGCGGCCCGGGGTCCGAGTGGCCCCAGCAGCAGCCGGGCCAGGGATGGCCGCAGCAACCGCAGCAGCGGCACGACACGTCCCAGCAGCAGCGCATCCAGCCGGTGCAGCAGCGGCGGGCTCCCGAGCCCGCCAAGCCCGCCGCGCACAACCCGCTGGTCCGTCCGTACGCCATGACCGGCGGCCGGACCCGACCGCGTTACCAGCTCGCCATCGAGGCGCTGGTCAGCACGACGGCCGATCCGGCCCGGCTGCAAGGGCAGTTGCCCGAGCACCAGCGGATCTGCCGGCTCTGCATCGAGATCAAGTCGGTCGCCGAGATCTCGGCCCTTCTCTCGATCCCCCTCGGCGTTGCCCGGATCCTCGTCGCCGACCTGGCCGAGGCCGGACTCGTCGCTATCCATCAGCCCGGCGGCGACGAGGCCGCCGGCGGCCAGCCAGATGTGACACTGCTCGAAAGGGTGCTCAGTGGACTTCGCAAGCTCTAGCGGCGGAGCGGCCCGCTCCACTACCTCGGCGAAGATCGTGGTGGCAGGGGGCTTCGGCGTGGGTAAGACCACGTTTGTCGGTGCCGTCTCGGAGATCAACCCGCTGCGCACCGAAGCCGTGATGACGTCCGCCTCGGCGGGCATCGACGACCTGACCCACACCGGGGACAAGACCACCACGACGGTGGCCATGGACTTCGGACGTATCACCCTGGACCAGGACCTGATCCTGTACCTGTTCGGGACGCCCGGGCAGGACCGCTTCTGGTTCATGTGGGACGACCTGGTCCGCGGCGCCATCGGCGCCGTCGTCCTCGTCGACACCCGCCGTCTCGCCGACTGCTTCCCGGCCGTCGACTACTTCGAGAACAGCGGCCTCCCCTTCGTCATCGCCCTCAACGGCTTCGACGGACACCAGCCCTACACCCCCGACGAGGTCCGCGAAGCGCTCCAGATCGGGCCGGACACCCCGATCCTGACGACGGACGCCCGCCACCGCGCGGACGCCAAGAGCGCGCTCATCACGCTCGTCGAGCACGCCCTGATGGCGCGCCTGCGCTAGACCCTCCGCCGGTCCCGTACGCGAAGGGCCCCGCACTCCTGAGGAGTGCGGGGCCCTTCGCGTGACGTCCGGCCGGGGTGGTCAGCCCTGCCAGCTGTGCGGGGCGCGGAAGCCCGGCGTGCGCTCCAGGCGGCGCCAGCCGGCGGTGTCGCGGCCGCGGTGGGCGGGGGCGGCCGGCTGGGCGGCGGCACGGGCCATCAGGACTGCGGTGATGGCCGCCAGCTCCTCGGGGGCCGCGTGGCCCTTCTCGACGCGCAGGACGGACTCGGCGGGGGTGAGGCTCATGGTGGGTGTCTCCGTCTTCTCGGCAGCTGTCAGGGACCGTGCGGCGGATCGCGCCGCTGCGGGGCGACTACTGCGGGGGGTTGCCGTGCTTGCGGGACGGCAGGTCGGCGTGCTTGTTGCGGAGCATGGCGAGCGAGGCGATGAGCACCTCGCGGGTCTCGGCGGGGTCGATCACGTCGTCGACCAGGCCGCGCTCGGCCGCGTAGTAGGGGTGCATCAGCTCGGCCTTGTACTCCTTGACCATGCGGGCGCGCATGGCCTCGGGGTCCTCGGCGTCCGCGATCTGGCGGCGGAAGATGACGTTGGCCGCACCCTCGGCGCCCATCACCGCGATCTCGTTGGTGGGCCAGGCGTAGGTGAGGTCGGCCCCGATGGACTGGCTGTCCATGACGATGTACGCGCCTCCGTAGGCCTTCCGCAGGATCAGCGAGATCCGCGGCACGGTGGCGTTGCAGTAGGCGTACAGGAGCTTGGCGCCGTGGCGGATGATCCCACCGTGCTCCTGGTCGACGCCCGGCAGGAAGCCGGGAACGTCCAGAAGGGTGATGATCGGGATGTTGAAGGCGTCGCACATCTGGACGAAGCGCGCGGCCTTCTCGGACGCCTCGATGTCCAGGACCCCGGCCAGCGACTGCGGCTGGTTGGCGACGATGCCGACGACCTGGCCGTCCATACGGGCCATGGCGCAGACGATGTTGCGGGCCCAGCGCTCGTGGACCTCCAGGTAGTCGCCGTCGTCGACGAGCTCCTCGATCACCTTGTGCATGTCGTACGGGCGGTTGCCGTCGGCCGGCACCAGGTCGAGCAGCACGTCACCGCGCCGGTCGGCGGGGTCGTCGCTCTCCACGGTCGGCGGGTTCTCGCGGTTGTTGGAGGGGAGCATCCCGATGAGGTAGCGGACCTCGGCGATGCAGGTCTCCTCGTCGTCGTACGCGAAGTGCGCGACGCCGGAGGTCTCCGCGTGCACGTCCGCGCCGCCGAGGCCGTTCTGGGTGATCTCCTCGCCGGTGACCGCCTTCACGACGTCCGGTCCGGTGATGAACATCTGCGAGGTCTCGCGGACCATGAACACGAAGTCGGTCAGCGCCGGGCTGTAGGCCGCGCCGCCCGCGCACGGGCCGAGCATCACGCTGATCTGCGGGATGACACCGGAGGCGCGCGTGTTGCGCTGGAAGATGCCGCCGTAGCCGGCGAGCGCCGAGACGCCCTCCTGGATACGGGCGCCGGCGCCGTCGTTCAGCGACACCAGCGGGGCGCCGGCCGAGATGGCCATGTCCATGATCTTGTGGATCTTCGTGGCGTGGGCCTCGCCCAGCGCGCCGCCGAAGATCCGGAAGTCGTGCGCGTAGACGAAGACCGTGCGGCCCTCGACCGTGCCCCAGCCGGTGATGACACCGTCGGTGTAGGGCTTCTTGGCCTCCAGGCCGAACCCGGTGGCCCGGTGCCGGCGGAGCTGCTCGACCTCCTTGAACGAACCCGGGTCCAGCAGCAGCTCGATCCGCTCCCGGGCGGTCAGCTTGCCCTTGGCGTGCTGTGCCTCGGTCGCCCGCTCGCTCGGTCCGCGCCGCGCCTGCTCGCGCAGGGCCAGCAGTTCGGCCACCCGGCCTCGGGCGTCGGTCGGCTCACCCTGGGTTTCGTCCACAACGGTCATGCATCGACCCTACGAACCCCGACCCAGAATCTCGCCGTCGACTCCGTACAGTCTCCTGCCCGGTTTCGTGGTGGGAGTGAACAGAACCATGCCGCCGGGCAGGCGATCCACCAGCGAAACGCCGACTCCGGTTGTGGAGACTCCACAAGCGAAGGGTGTGCGGTGGACCACATGCCCCTGAGGGGGCCCGAAGGCCCCCTCAGTATGGCGCAGCTGGCTCCCCCGTCGCTCGCCGCGCCCCGGGAATCTGTCCGTCCGGCGGTCAACCCCCGCAGTGGAAGCGGGCGTTGCCCCAGTCGGCGTGGTCGTTCCCGTTGCCGTCGCCGCCGTCCTGGACGACCAGGTCGACGTACGCCGCGCCGGTGACGTCGGCGGTGAGCTTCCAGGCGGGGTCGGTCGCCCCCCGTACGGGCGACGCCACCTTCTCCGTACCGTCGGCGGCGACCGAGAATCGCACACTTCCCCGGGTCGTCTGGACGTCGTCCACCCCCACCTCGGCGGTGAAGGAGGTGCACTTCCCGCCCAGGTAGTAGCGGATCTTCGCCGGGGCGTGCGTGCCCAGGCCCTTCTCGTAGGCGACGCCGCCGATCTTCAGCGGTCCGCCGTCCCCGGCCCCGGCCTCCCCGTTGGACCGGTCGCGCTCGACCGGTCCCCAGCCGTTCTGGGAGGCGGTCCAGTCCAGGTCACTGGCCCAGCTGTCCTTCGTGGGCGGCGGCGGGAGCGTACGGACGGAGGTTTCCGCGCCGAGCGTGCGACCGGCGCCCTCGACGGTGTACGTGGCCTCCGCCTCCAGCGCGTACGTGGCGTAGGGGGCGTCCACCGGCGGGGTGACCCGCCAGCCGGCGGTGACCTTCGCGCCCGGAGCGACCGAGTCGAAGGCGACCGGGCCCGCCGGCTCCGCCTGCCAGCCCTCGGGCACGGTCAGCGCGAGCTTCACGTCGGTGGCGGCGCTCGCCTCGTCGTTGCCGAAGGTCGCCTTGACGGTGTTCGGGGCGCCGGGCTCCAGGGTCTCGGCGTCGGCGGCCACGCCGAGGGTGCCGCAGACGGCCTCCTCGCCCGCCGGGGCCGGTCCGAGGTCGGTGACGGTGAAGCCGTCGAGCACGAAGTCCGCACCCTCGGGCGCCCCGGGGAGCTTGCGCAGCCCGGTCCAGGTGTCACCGCAGCCCGCGGTGAGGGTCCGGTTGAACTGTCCGGTGGTGCGCTGCTGCCCGATCGGGGTGGTCCGGGTCTCGGTCGAGGCGGCCTTGCCGTCGGCGACCCGGTCGTAGCCCTCGACCCAGCTGTAGGCGCCGGCGTGGCTGGACTGGTAGGCGAACTCGACCCGGTACCGGTGGCCGTCCTTCATCGGGACGGTCCAGGGGGCGGTGCGGTAGACCAGCCCGGTGTTCTCCTCGTGGGACTTCAGGGATTCCTTCCCGCCGAGCACGTCATCGATGAGCTTCCCGTTCCAGCCGGACTGGGTGTACGGGGCGTTCAGCTGGGAGATGTGGGTGCGGGGGTCGGTGGAGCCGCCCGCGTCACCCTTGAGGAAGGGGCCCCAGCCCTGGTCGACGGCCTCGAAGTCCTCGTACGCCACGGTGCCGGTGCGGGTGGCCGGGGCGTTCTCGACGATGCGTACGTCATCGGCGCGGACCTTCGCGGCGGAGCCCGCCGCCGCCTCGATGCGCAGGGTGGTACGGCCGTTCGCGGGGGCGGTGAAGGTGACCTTGGCGCGCTGGAAACGGGTGCCGTGCCAGTCGGAGGCGGCGACGTAGTCCTTCGCCGTGGAGCGTTCGACGGCGACCGACTTCCCGCCGGCGCTCACGGTGGTGCGGCGGCTCTTGCCGGGCTCGACCTCGATCAGGGCGGAGGCGGTGTAGCGCTTGCCGGGCTTGAGACGGGTGACGGTCTGGGAGAGCGCGGCCGTGGAGGTCCCGGAGAGTGCGGCGCTGTTGCGGCCCTGGTCGTCGGTGTCACGGACGGCCGTGCCGGTCTTCGCCCAGCCCTTGAGGTCCCGGTCGTTGAAGCCGGGGTCGGTGACCCCGGTCCCCTTGCCCCAGTCCGCCGAGGTCTCCTTCGGCGCCCGGTCGGGGTAGAGGACGTACGCCTGTCCGGCGGTGGCGGTGAGCGTGACCTTCCCGCCGGAGGGGCGGACGGTGGCGACCTTCTCGCGGCCGTTGTCGGTCAGCTCGTAGAGGGTGTACGCACCCCTGCCGGGCACCTCCCAGGTGCTGGTCCCGCCGGTCTCGCTGTAGTGGTAGAGCTTCTTGCCGCCGTCCCACGGGAGCAGGTAGTCGGTGCCGCTGAGCACCTTGCGGCCCTGGTCGTAGAAGGTCCTCCTGCCGTCCTCGACCGTGCCGCGCACCCCGCCGGTGAAGGTGATGTCGTTGCCGTCCCAGCGGGTGATCCTCTGCTGCTGGAGGTACTTGGCGGGGAGGTTCTTCTGCCAGATGTTGTCGGTGAAGGCGTTCCAGTCGGTCTCGCCGGTCCAGCCCTCGAAGTCCTCCAGGGCGCTCTGGCCGAGAACCGGGTGGTTGTTCCAGATGTCCTTCTCGCCGTTGCGGATGAACCGGATGATCTGCGAGTTGAGGCCCTTGTTGGTGGCCCCGCCGTAGTCGAGGTCGTTGGCCCAGTGGGACCAGAGCGAGGCGCGCTCGAACTTGTCGGCCCACTCGGTGCCGACGGTCCAGCCCTGCTTCTGGACGGTCTGGATCGTCTTGTCGGCGATCCAGCCGTGGCTGTAGTAGACGTCGATGTAGAGGAAGTCGAGGTTCTTGTCGGTCTCGTCGCGCAGTTGCCGGAAGCGCTCGGCCAGGTCGCCGCTGTTGATGTCGCGGCGCTGGTCGATGTAGTAGCTCTGGTTGAGCCAGTTCCAGCCGGGCTTGGTCTTGTCGACGAGCTGCTCGGAGAAGGCCTTGGCCTCCGGGTAGGACTCGGTGGCGTTGACGTGGACGCCGAAGTCCGCGCCCCACTTCCCGCCCTCCTTCAGCAGCGTGTTGAGGTCCTTCAGCCCGCCGGCCCGCTTGTTGTAGTTGCCGCCGTAGTCCGGGTGGGCGGAGTCATGGCCCTCGGAGCCATACCCCTTGAGGACGGCGAGCTGACCGAGGCCGTCGGTGGCCTTCGAGATCCGCTTGACGTCGTCCAGGGTGCGCAGGAAGGGGTGGGTGGCCTGGCTGGCGAAGTTGAACGGGATATGGGTGACGACCCGCTTGGGGGTGTCCTCGCTGCCGGGCGCGACGACGCCGATGGAGCGGAAGGCGATCGCCCCGTCCTGCCAGTCGACGGCCTTGTCCCCGTTGGCGTCCGGGGTGACGACGACCTTGGCCCAGGGCAGGTTCTCGCCGCTCTCCGGCTCGGGTGCGCCCTCGCCCCGGTAGGTCCACTGGCCGGACCAGACGCCGACCCGGACGCCGCCGGCCTCCTCGGTGCGCGCCTGGTGCCAGAAGCGGGCGTCGTCGCCGCCGGTGGCCCCGGAGGGCTTGTCGTACGAGGAGTTGGACTCGATGGCCGCGGCGAGGGAGCCGGTGTTGAGGATCGCGTAACTGGCTCCGACGGGCGCGGAGTCGGGCTTGGTCTCCCCGGTGACCTTCGCGAAGACGTCGGCGGTGCGGGTGGAGTCCGGGTCGAGCTTCGTGAAGGCGGTGGCGGCACCGGACTCGGCGGATCCGACGGAGATCAGGTCGTGCCCGGGGATGTCGATGGTCCCGACCCGGAAGGCGGGCGTGTCGCGGACGGCGGTCACCTGGAACGTGGTGGCCCGTCCGGAGACGGAGAGCGAGGCGTCGATCTCCACACCCGGCAGGGAGTCGAAGGCGAGGGTGTAGCGGGCGGCGGCACCGGTGACCTCCGGCGCCCCCTTGAGCTGCACCGGACGGGCGGTCCCGTTGAGGGTGACGGCGGTGACCGGCCGGGTGGAGCCGAGCAGTCGCCCGCCGCTCGCCAGGTCGGTGTACGACAGGACGCGCGGGAAGTCGTCGGCGACGGCTACGGCGAGCCGGTCGGACCGGATCACGGCGGACCCGTCGGCCTTGGCCTCTCCGGCCGGGGCGGGGGGCGAGGGGGCGGCGGCCGCGGCGGGGAGGGCGGCCCCCACGAGCGCCAGGACGGCTGCGGAGGCCGCGGCGACCAGGCCGGGGCGAGGGAATCTTGGCGACATGGCCCCTGAGTAGTCGTCGTGTCCGGACACCGTCAACGAACTTCCGCCCAGGGGGCCGACTCCGTCCAACAACCCCGATGCGTTAGTCCAAGTCGCATCGGCGGGGCCCGGCTCGCGGACCGTTCACCTCTTGGCCGGGAAGCCCCCTCCGGTCACGGTTCGCACCCGCTCGGTTCCGGCAAGTACCTTCTCGGGGCGTCGAGTTGTGAAGACTCAAAACTTTTGAGAGCGCTCTCAGTCACATGTATTGACGGTCGCGCCGGGCCTCGCGAGAGTGGTGCGCACCGCAGGCACCCCCCACGGTTCCTGACCCTCCCCGCACCACCCCCCACCCCCGCCTGCGGCCCCCCACCACCTCGGGAGTCCTCTCGTGATTTCACGTCGAATGTTCCTGACCGGCGCCGCCGCATCGGCCGCGGCGCTCACGTACCCCGCCTGGGGCACCGCTCTGAGCCCCCGCGCGTCGGCGGCCCCCGCCACCTGCGAAATCGCCCTGGAGAACAAGTCGTTGCCGGGCACGGTGCACGCGTATGTGACCGGCCGCGAGCTGGGCACCGACCGCTGGGTGCTGCTGAAGCCGGACGGCGGCGTCTACCGCCCCGACTCCCCCGGCGCGCCGCGGACGCCGCTGCCCGTCGACTGCGCCATCCCGCTCAAGGGCGCGGGCGCGGGCCCGGTCGTGCTGACCCTGCCGCAGATGTACGGGTCCCGGGTCTACTTCGTCCGCGACGACAAGCTGGACTTCTTCCTCAACCCGGGTCCGTCCCTCGTGGAACCGGCCTTCGCGACGCCGACGGACCCGAACTACGGGCGGACCTGGGCGTTCGCCGAGTTCACCTTCAACACCGAGCAGCTGTACTCCAACATCAGCTACGTGGACCTGATCACCGCGCTCCCGATCGGCATCACGCTGGAGGGGGACGCCACGCACGTCGTGGCCCCGCACCCGGAGGGCGCGGTGGACCGGATCGCGGAGGGCCTCACCGCCCAGGCGGCCGCCGACGGGCAGCCCTGGGACCAGCTGATCACCCGGGGCGACGACGGCAAGGTGCTGCGGGTCGTCTCGCCGCAGAACATCATGGCCCCGTACTTCGACCGGCCGGACGAGATGCCGTTCCGGGGTCTGTTCGAGGCGCAGATCGACGAGGTGTGGGAGAAGTACCGCTCCGAGGACCTGCGGATCGACCTCCAGGGCGGCCGGGGCACGCGGGCGGGCCGGGTGAGCGGCGACGTCCTCACCTTCGAGGGCGGCCACACCTTCACCAAGCCGCAGACGAAGGACATCTTCACCTGCAACCACGGGCCGTTCACCAACAACCCGGACGACTCCGACGACAAGAAGGCGATCCTGGCGCGGCTGGCCGCGGGCTTCAACCGCTCGATCATGCTGACCCACCCGAGCCAGCCGAACGGCACGTCCGCGTCGGACTACTACAAGGCCGCGGTCACCAACCACTGGTCCCGGGTGGTCCACGCGAACAGCCCGATCGGTTACGCGTTCCCGTACGACGACGTACGCCCGGACGGTGAGCCGGACGTCTCGGGCGCGGCGCACGACGGAAATCCGCGCCGCTTCACGGTGAGCGTGGGCTCCTGACCCCCGCCCGGTAGGCCCGCGTGTGCCCCGGCCCCTGGAATTCTCCGTGCGGCGGGGGCACACGCACGTCCACTCCGGACCCCCTCACCGGATGGAAACCCGATATTCCATCAATTGACACGATGTGTGGCGTTCTTGACTTCGTGGCACCACCCCGGGACGGTGCCGTATGCGAATGAACCGACTCCCCCACCGGCTGCTCACGGCCGTCGCCGCCGGACTCCTGCTGACCGCCGCGCCCCCGGCGCACGCGGACCCCGCCCCGCCGCCGTCACCCGCCCCGCAGGCCTCGGGCGCACACGGTCTGCGCGCGTTCCAGCAGAGCTACGGCCTGCCCCCGACCGGCCGGGTGGACACCGCCACCGCGCAGCTGCTCAGGGCCGCCCCGGACAGCGAGCTGCGAACGTTCTTCGCCGCCCCCTCGGACCTCGGCCCGGAACAGCTCGCCCACGCCAGGACGGTCATCGGCGTCGGAAAGGGGGCGGAGCTCTCCGAGGAGGCGCAGGTCATCGCCCTGATGACGGCGATGCAGGAGTCGAAGTTCGTCAACTACACCTCGCCGGTCGACCACGACTCGCTCGGTGTCTTCCAGCAGCGCCCGAGCATGGGCTGGGGCACTCCGGCGCAGATCACGCACGTACCGACCGCGTCCAAGTCCTTCTACGGGCTGCCTTCACCCAGCGCCAATCCGGGACTGCTCCAGATCGACGGCTGGGAGTCGATGGAGCCGGGCGATGTGTGCCAGGCGGTCCAGCGGTCCGCGCATCCGGACCGGTACGCGCAGTGGGAGGACTTCGCCCGGGACCTGCTGGAGCAGGAGGGCCCGGACGCCGCCCCGATCCCGTAGGCCCTGAGGAGCCGGGGGGCCGCCCCGGTGCGGGGCCCCCGGCGTACGCCTCTCAGCAGCCGCCGCAGTTGTCGGGCCGAGTTCTACGCGCGTCACCAGAGGGCAACGCGCAAGAACGGTTGAACTTTGAACAAGATGGCGTTATGGTCGATCTCGTTGAAGGTTAAACAATCTTGACGCACCCCGTCCCCCGAGGAGGAGCCATGGCTCTGTTCAACCGCAAGCCGTCCACCGCCGCCGTCGCCGAGGCCCCCGCGGTCGACCCGGCGCTCGCCGCCCTGACCGGCACGTACACCGTTGACCCGGCGCACAGCAGCATCGGCTTCACGGTGCGCCACGCGATGGTCACCAATGTGCGCGGCTCCTTCGGCGAGCACGAGGGCACCCTGGTGCTGGACGGCACGGACCCGGCGAACTCCTCCGCCTCCATCGACGTGAAGATCGCCAGCGTGGACACCGGGATCGCCGACCGCGACGGCCACCTGGTCAGCGGCGACTTCTTCGACGCCGAGACGTTCCCGCTGATGACGTTCCGCTCGACCAAGGCCGAGCAGCTGAGCGGCGAGACCTACCGGATCACCGGAGACCTCACCATCAAGGACGTCACGCGCCCGCTCTCCATCGACCTGGAGTTCAACGGCTCCGCCACGGACGTCTACGGCAACGAGCGCGTCGGGTTCGAGGGCAGCGCGGACATCCTGCGCTCCGACTGGGGCCTGACCTGGAACGCGGCGCTGGAGACCGGTGGCGTGATGGTCAGCGACAAGGTGAAGCTGACCTTCGACATCTCCGCGATCAAGGCCGCCCCGGCAGCCTGACCGGCTCGATACGCACACGCGCGGCGCCCCGCACCCGGATCTTCCGGGACGGGGCGCCGCGCGTGCGTACGGAGGTTACGGCTACTTCGCGACCTTCTCCGCGAAGAGTGGGACGACCTTCTCCAGCGCGTACGAGACGGACAGGACCGAGTCCGTCGCGAACGCCTGGGAGATGTCCTTGTCGTCGAAGACGAGGGCGTGGCCCGCCTTCACCGACGGGACGGCCTTGTACAGCGGGTCGTCGCTGATGTCCGTGGCCGGGATGCCGATCGGGGTCATGACCGTCAGGTCGGCGTCGAGCAGGTCCAGGTTCTCCTTGGATACGGACACGGAGAAGCCCTCGCCCGCCTGGGCCTCGGCCTTCGGGTTGTTCTTGAAGCCGAGCCGCTCGACGAAGTCGACGCGCCCGGTGCCACCGACGTAGACACCGAACCCCTCGGACGTACGCGAGCCGACCGTGATGGTCTTGCCCTTGAAACCGGGGTGGGCCTTCGCGGCGGCCTCGAATTTCTTCTCCGTCTCCGCGATCAGCTCCTTACCCTTCTCCGGTACGCCCATGGCGGCGGCGATCATCGTGGTCTGCTGCTCCCACGAGATCTTGTACTGGTCGCCGCCCTTCGGCACGCCCACGGTCGGGGCGATCTTCTTCAGGGTGTCGTAGCGGGTCTGGTCGCCGCTGGACTTGGTGTCCAGGATCAGGTCGGGCTGGAGGGAGGCGATCTTCTCGAACTCCGGCTCCATCGTGCCGATGAGCTCGGGCTTCTTCTCGTACATCCCCTTGGCCCACGGGCCGACGCCCTCGCCCCCGAACGGCAGCCAGTCGCTGGCCCCGACCGGCTGGCCGCCGAGCGCGAGCACGGTCTCGGCGTCGCCCCAGCCGAGCGCGACGATGCGCTTGGGCCGCTTGTCGACGGTGACCTCGCCGAACTTCGTCGCCACCTCGGCGGGGAAGGCACCCTCGGACGCGCCGCCGGAGACGGAGGAGGCCGCGGAGCTGTCGGAGTCGTCCGACGAACCACAGGCCGAGAGGCCGACGAGCAGGGCGGCGACGGCGCCGGCCACGAGGGCGGGGGTGCGGCGGGCGCGCCGGGCGCGGGAAGCGGAAGCATTCATATCTTTAGGTTAGCCTCACCTAATGACAACGGTGCCATCGGGTTGACCAGACGTACTCCTGGCCCCGCGGGCCCGGGTGTCCGCTCCCGCACGTACTGGGCTCAGGCGGCCGGGTCCTTCACGTGGTGGCGGCCCAGCGGCACGACCATCGGGGTGGCCGACGCCGGGTCCTCGATCACCGAGCAGCGCATCCCGAAGACCTCGCCGACCAGGTCCGCCGTCACGATGTCGACCGGCCGGCCCTCCGCGACGATCCGCCCCGCCTTCATCGCGATCATGTGGTCCGCGTACCGGCAGGCCAGGTTCAGATCGTGCAGCACGGCCACCATCGTGACGCCCTGCTCGCGGTTGAGGTCGGTGAGCAGGTCCAGGACGTCGAGCTGATGGCTGGCGTCGAGGAAGGTCGTCGGTTCGTCCAGCAGCAGGATGTCCGTGCGCTGGGCGAGTGCCATCGCGATCCAGACCCGCTGACGCTGGCCGCCGGACAGCTCGTCCACCGACCGGTCGGCGAGTTCGAGGACGTCCGTCGACAGCAGCGCCTGCGCGACCGCCCGGTCGTCCTCGGCGCTCCAGCGGCGGAACCAGCCCTGGTGCGGGTAGCGGCCTCGCCCGACCAGGTCGGAGACCGTGATGCCCTCCGGGGCGGTGGGGCTCTGCGGCAGGATGCCGAGCACGGAGGCGACCTCCTTGGTGGGCGTCTCCTGGATGGACCGGCCGTCCAGGAGCACGGCCCCGGCGGAGGGGGCCAGCAGCCGGGCCATCGCCCGCAACAAGGTCGACTTGCCACAGGCGTTGGGGCCGACGATGACCGAGATCTTCCCGGGCGGCACGGCCACGCTCAGACCGGGGACGATCTCACGTTCGCCGTAGCCGAGCCGGACGTCCCGGGCTTCCAGAGTGTGTTCGGCCACGGCAGGGCCACGCCTTTCGTCATCGTCTTCTCGACATGTCGCCATGTCCTGGGACTTCTCCATGTCAGCCCCCGCTGCCCACGCGGTTGGCGCGGGCCAGGAGCAGGAGCAGATACGGGGCCCCGATGATGCTGGTGACCACGCCCACCGGCAGCTGTACGGGGAACAGGTGCTGCGCCGCGAAGTCCGCGACCAGGACGATCAGCGCCCCGGTCAGGGCGGCCTGCGGCAGGGCCGCGCCCCGGCCCGGGACCAGCCGGCGGGCGATCGGGGCGGCGACGAACGCCACGAACCCGATGGGTCCCGCGGCGGCGGTCGCGATCCCGGCGAGCGCGGTGGCGCAGGCCAGCAGCGCGAGCCGGCCGTGCTCGACCTTCGCGCCGAGCCCGGCGGCGGCGTCGTCCCCGAGCTGGAGGGGGCGCAGCGCGTGGGCGGCGAGGACGGTCAGCGGTACGAGGAGGCCGAGGGCGATGAGCAGCGGCCACACCTGGTTCCAGGAGCGGCCGTTGAGGCTTCCCGCGAGCCAGCGGAACGCCTCCTGTGCGTCGGTGACCTCGGAGCGGGCCATCACGTACCAGACGACGCTGGAGAGCCCCATGCCGACGCCGATGCCGACGAGGACCAGGCGCTGTCCGGCGATGCCCTGCCGCCAGGCGAGCAGATAGATGGCGGCTCCGGCGACGAGGGAGCCGGTCAGGGCGCTCGCCGAGAGCCCGAGTCCGCTGACCTGGAAGAGCAGGGCGGCGGTGACGGCGACCGCGCTGGCCCCGGCGCTGATGCCGATGAGGTCGGGGCTGGCGAGGGGGTTGCGCAGGACGGTCTGGAAGACGGCTCCGGAGAGTCCGAACGCGATGCCGACGAGGATCGCGAGGAGGGCGCGGGGCAGCCGCAGTTCCAGCACGACGAACTGCGATCCGCCGTCGCCGCCGCCGAACAGGGTGGCCACGACCTTCCCGATCGGCATCACCATGTCGCCGAAGCCGAGCGAGAGCCCGAACACGACCACCACGGCCACGAACAGGCCGGAACCGGCCAGGACCGAGCTGCGCAGGCCCCGGCCGCGTACGGCGGTGACCTGGCGTACGGCGTCGGCGAGCCGCTCCCGGTCCGCGTCCGGGGCGTCCTTCGTCACGACGGGCGCCCGGCTCACAGTTCCACCAGCTTCCTGCGCCGGACCAGCCAGATGAAGGGGATGCAGCCGATGGCGGCCGTGATCACGCCGACCTGCACCTCGCCGGGGCGGGCGATGACCCGGCCGGCGATGTCGGCGACGAGCAGCATGACCGGGGCGAGCACCATGCTGTACGGGAGCACCCAGCGGTAGTCGGGCCCGGTGATGAGGCGGGCGGCGTGCGGTACGGCGAGCCCGACGAAGCCGATGGGCCCGGCGACGACGGTGGCCCCGCCGCAGAGGATCACCACGGCCAGGGCGGAGACCATGCGGATGGCCCCGACGCGCTGGCCGAGGCCGCGGGCGAGGTCGTCGCCGAGGGAGAGGGCGTTGAGCTGCGGTCCGAGAGCCAGGGCGAGAACGGTGCCGACGAGGATGAACGGCGAGACCTGCCACAGCACCTCGGAGCTGCGGGCGGTCAGCGCACCGAGCTGCCAGAACCGGAACTGGTCGTAGCTGCCCCGGTCCTGGAGCAGGATCGCGCTGGTGATCGAGGTGAGGACGGCGGCGGTCGCGGCCCCCGCCAGCGCCAGCTTCACCGGTGTCGCACCTTCCCGCCCGAGCGAGCCGACCCCGTACACGAGGAGGGCGGCGAGCAGCGCGCCGAGGAAGCCGAACCAGATGAACTGGGTGGCGACCGTGAACCCGAGCAGGGTGATCGAGCAGACGACGGCCACGGACGCGCCGGCGTTGATGCCGAGGAGCTGGGGGTCGGCGAGGGGATTACGGGCGACGCCCTGCATCACCGTGCCCGCGAGGCCGAGCGCCGCGCCGGCCAGCAGCCCGGCGACGGTGCGCGGGATGCGGACCTCCAGAACGATGAGCTGGCCCTTGACGGCCGTGTCCGGGTCGAGCACCCCGTCCACGACGTCACGGAAGGGCACGTCGCCCGAGCCGATGGCGAGGCTGGCGACGGCGGTGAGGAACAGGACGGCGAGGGCGGCAAGCAGCCCGAGGGCGAGCACGGGGCGGCTGCGCTTGCGCCGCGCTTCCTGGCCGCCGCCGGAAGGTTTCTCCTTCTCCAGGAGGGCCGAGCCGCTCACGACCCGGCCGCCGGGGCAGCCGGAATGCGGTGGTGCACTGCTCTTCGTTCCTCACGCTGGTTCGTCGGCGCCGGGGCCCCCTGGACACGCGAGACACCCTCGTCACCGGTCCGCCCGGACAGGGAACAGGGCCGTTCCACCCCGGGCGGGGAACACAAGGGGGCCCAAAGTAAGGTCACCCTAACAGCGCCTGTCACGTGGCGCGCTGCCGCACCCACGAACTCCGGAGCACCGCCTTGTCGTACGCCGCCGATCCCACCGCGCCCGCCACCGATCCGCTGGCCGGGACCGTGCCTCTGTGCTCGGCGGACGAACTGCGCGAGCTTCTGGGCACTCCGCACCCGATCGTCATCGACAAGGTCCACGACCGGCTCACCGACGACGACCTGGACCTGCTGGCCCGCTCACCGTTCTGCACCCTGGCCACGTCCGACGCGGACGGCAACTGCGACGCGACCCCGCGCGGCGACACCCCCGGCTTCACTCATGTCCTGGACCGGGGCACGATCGCCCTCCCCGACCGTCCGGGCAACCGCCGCGCGGACAGCTTCCACAACATCCTGGCGAATCCGCGGGTGGGCCTGCTCTACCTGATACCGGGCGCGATGGACGTCCTGCGCGTCAACGGCCGCGCCCGCATCCTCACGGACGCCCCGTTCTTCGACGCGATGACGCTGAAGGGCCAGCGCCCGAAGCTGGCGCTGGTCGTCGAGATCGACGAGATCTTCCGCCACTGCCCGGCGTCGCTGAAGCGGTCGGGGGTGTGGGCGCCTCAGACGTGGGAGGGAGCGGAGGCCCGCGTCGGTGGCGAGTGACACGTGCGATCTCGGCCGACACAGGTGACGGCACGACGGTCCGTACGGTCGGCGCGCACGCACGACGGTCCGTACGGGGGGCGCGCACGGCGTCCGGCAACTCATGGGCCGAGGGGTCGACTGGCCGCGGATGACCTGGGTGACGGTCTCCGCACGAACGCTGGACGCCACCACCGACAGACGCGTTCCAGGCCTGTGGACCCACTCAGCCGGACACCGCGTCCAGGAGGCCGTAGAGGATTTGGTACGTGAGGAAGGACGCGGGGATCGCCACGGCGAGGCTCAGGCCGCGCTCCTTCCAGGTGCGCCCCAGCAGCACCGGAAGGCCGCAGGCGAGAGCCCCGCAGGCCACCGCCTGAGGCGCGTACCCCAGGACGAGCCAGTAGTGGAGGCCTTCACTGCCGAAGAGACCGCCGAGCGCGCCGAGCGCCATGTAACGCCGCCAGGGTTGCGCACCGCGCCTCGACCACGCGCCCGCGATGCCGAACAGCGGCCCCGCGACACACGCCATGGCGAGCCAGAGCAACGGAAAAGTGAGAGAGCCCATTCCGTTCCGCCCGAACTCGGCGTACCCGTAATAGCCGACGACGAGCCCGATCTCCGCCAGGGCTCCGGCTGCCGCCAGAACGCGATGGCCGTCGGTACGGTTCGCGAGGGCGACCCCAGCGACGAACGCGAACACCGTCCAGACCGCTCCGGAGTTCGCCAAGTTGTTCCACGCCCCGGGCAGCCAGCCCTGCGACAGGTTCGTCAAGATGCCCCCGACGAGCCCGGCGCCGAGGCACAGAGCAGACGCGCCCGGGACATTCTTCGAGCGCGGACGGGGTGGGGCGATCGCATCGGTAGCAGCCATGCCCCGACTATACACAGAGTCTATACGC
The DNA here is from genome assembly GCF_002832675.1 of Streptomyces sp. S063. NCBI lineage: Bacteria > Bacillati > Actinomycetota > Actinomycetes > Kitasatosporales > Streptomycetaceae > Streptomyces > Streptomyces sp. S063. The sequence goes on along the minus strand of NZ_CP021707.1, from coordinate 5,637,826 downwards.
GCGGTTTATACGTGTGGTTCATAGCCGGACGCCGCCCGGGCGGATGACGCCAGAGGCCGATCACGGCCACGTCCGGGTCGACAGCACCAGCAGATAGCCGTCCGGGTCCCGGAGTGTGACGCCCCAGGTGTCCCAGTACGGATTGTGGGCGGGCACCCGGGTGCCGCCGTGCTGTTCGAGCCGCTCCACCAGGGCGTCCGGGACCTCCTCCCCGAGGTAGACCACCAGCAGGTCCTCGGGCGTCGGGCGCGGTTCGACCGGGGCCGACGGGTCGTGGACGAGTTCCAGGTGCCAGGCGGCGCCGGGCCGGCCGGCCATGAGCAGCGAGTGGTGGCCGGGGGTGCCGTCGGCCTGGTGGCGGTACTGGACGGCGAGGCCGAGCCCCGCGACCCAGAAGCGTTCGGCCGCCGCGAGGTCGCGGGACGGGCGGGCGATGCGCACATGGGCGGTGGCGTCTGTCGGCATCGGGGAACCTCCTGGCGGGGTGGGGTTCGTCGATGGTGGAGGACCACGCGTCCCCGGACCTTACGGAGCGAAGCGTCGCCTGCGCATCGGGCACTCGCCCTACGCCCTCGGCCGTAGATCGCGGTCGCCGCCCGAGCGGCCGGCCGTGCCGATGCGTCGCCCGAAGGCGCGCGCCCCTCTCGTGCGCGCCGGTCCGTCACCTCTCCGCACGCTCACCCGAATGCCGCGTCCCCTCGGCCCGGCCCTGTCGTTGTCGGGATGTGACAGCTGAAGTCTCGCAGAGAAATGTGCCGACCCCATGACTGAAGAAACCATCCTGCTCAGGGACTTCCTCGCCACGATGAACCGCTTGCAGGCGGATTTCGAACGGCGACTCGACGGCATCGAACGCGACGCCCCGCCGGGGTCGCCATCGCACGGCGGCTCCCGCGCGATGGCAGACCCCTGGCAGCCCTGGAGCAGTCACGACCTGGGCCGCCCGCTCGGACTGGAGGCCATCTGGGCCGATGCCCGCCGGTCGCCGGTGGCGCGTGCGGACGGATCCGAAGCACGACCCCGGGTGGAGAAAGCATTCTTCTCCGGCTACCCCGACTGACCGGCCGACCCCGGCTCTGCTGGGCGACCCGCCCCGCCGGGCCGCTCCCCGCCCGGATTCCGGAGAAACGTTCCCGCCCTCGCGGGAGCGCCCCTGCCCCTGCCCCTGTCCGGTCAGACAGCACGCGGCTCGCGCCGCATCACCCACAGCACCGGGCCCCCGCCCGGCAGGGCCGCCTCGCCCAGCACCGTGAAGCCGAAGTGCTCGTAGAACGGCAGGTTGTCCGGCTTGGAGGACTCCAGGTAGACCGGCAGGCCCGCCGCATCGGCCTGGGCGAGTCCGGAACGCAGCAGCGCCGCTCCGTGGCCCTGGCCCCGGGCGGCCGGGTCCGCGCCGACGACCGCCAGATACCAGTGCGGCTCCTTCGGGCCCTGCTCGGCGGCCGCCGCGACCGCGTCCCGGAACAGCGGCGCCCGGTCGCCGAGGATCTCCTCCAGCTCCGCGACCGTCTCCGCGTCGGGCACGGTCTTCTCCTGCCCCTCCGGCGCCACCCAGAACGCGGCCGCCGACGCGGTGCGCTCGCACACCCCGTGGCGGCCGTACTGCCGGGTGAAGATCGTGGTGAAGTACCGGACCAGGTCGGGCTCGCGCGAGGCCCCGCCGGGGAAGAACCACTCCATCATCGGGTCGTCGGCGAAGGCGCGGGCCAGGGTACGGCTGATCTCCGGGGCGTCGTCGAGCGTGGCTGCCTGCGGAGTGTTCGTCATCGACATACGGGTCATTCTGCACGTTGATGATCTTGAGCCGGGAGGGGGGTCCCCGGCCCCGGACACCGTTTCCGGATTCCAGGGATAGCCTCGCGCCATGGATCGGCGACTGGCCGCGTACGCGGTGTGCATCGAGGACGGCCGGGTGCTGCTCGCGCTGGCCGTGGGCCCGGACGGCGACCGCACCTGGACCCTCCCGGGCGGCGGGGTCGAGCACGCGGAGGACCCGTTCGACGCGGTGACCCGGGAGGTCGCCGAGGAGACCGGTCTGGAGGCCGTGGTCGAGCGCCTGCTCGGCGTGGACTCACGGGTGGTCCCAGCGGGCGAACGCCGCCGTCCGGGCGAGCCCGAGCTGCAGAACGTCGGCGTCTTCTACGGTGTCCGCGTCACCGGCGGCACGCTCCGTCCCGAGCCGAACGGCGACACCGCCGAGGCCGTGTGGACTCCGCTGTCCGGGGTCGCCCGCCTGCGCAGGTCGTCACTGGTGGACATCGGGATCACCCTGGCGCAGACCCTCCCGCCCACCGGGCACGTGGAAGCTGTCCCCGTCGGCGGGCTGGTTCAGCACTGAGGAGGGCCGGGCGGCGGTGGCGCGTGCCACGGAATCACCGCCCGGCCGGATCAGTGGCGGCTGGAGATCCAGGCCCAGATCGCCGCCACCACCACGCCCAGCAGGACCGCGCCCGCCACGACCGCCAGTAGCACCGTCAGCCCGCAGCCTCCCGCGATACGGGCGTGCACCTTCGCCTTGAGCGCCTCGGCCTCGGCGTCCGGGTTCCGCTCGGACTCCTCGCCGCCGTACCAGTCGTATCGCCGCATCGTCGCCCCCCGGGGATGAGGCCGGCCTGGAACCGGCGATCGGCACGGCCTCCCCGGCCCTCGGTACGCGGGCGACCGACCGGGCCCACGCCACAGGCCCCCGCCCGTCGGCCGACGGGCGGGGGCCTGTGGCGTGGGCCCGGAGTGGCGCTACGCCTTGCGCTGCATCGACGAGCGGGCCGGGTTGGCCTGCTCTGCCGCCTTCGGGTCCTTCTCGCCGGCCTTCGCGCGGACGCCCTCCTCGATGCGCTTGCCGATGGTTCCGTCGATGTTGGACCAGTACTGGAACGCACGCTGGAGAACCGGCTCGGTCACCCCGTTCAGCAGGTGGCCGACCACGTTGTCCACCAGCCGGTCGCGCGCCGCGTCGTCCAGGACCTCGCGGACCATCGTGCCCGCCTGGCCCCAGTCGTCGTCCTCGGCGTGGTCGACGTAGGCCGCCCGGGTGATGTCGCCGTCGGCGTACCAGCTCGGCGGAGTGCCGTAGCGGGCCGTGTCGGCCGCAGGGCCGCCCTTGGAGTTCGGGGCGTAGACCGGGTCGGTGGTCTTCCGGTACGCCATCGCCCCGTCCTTGGAGTACGTGTGCACCGGGACGACGGGCGCGTTGACGGGCAACTGCTGGTAGTTGCCGCCGATGCGATAGCGGTGCGAGTCCGCGTAGCTGAACAGGCGGGCCAGCAGCATCCGGTCCGGGCTCGGGCCGATGCCGGGGACGAGGTTGTTCGGCTGGAACGCCGCCTGCTCGATCTCGGCGTGGTTGTCCGTCGGGTTGCGGTCCAGCGTCATGCGGCCGACCTCGATCAGCGGGTAGTCGCCGTGCGGCCACACCTTGGTCAGGTCGAACGGGTTGAACCGGTAGTCCTTCGCGTCCTCGTACGGCATGATCTGGACCTTCAGCGTCCAGCTCGGGAAGTCGCCGTCCCGGATGTGCTCGAAGAGATCACGCGTGTGGTAGTCCGTGTCCGCGGCGGCCATCTGGTCCGCCTCGTGCTGCGTGAAGTTCTCGATGCCCTGGTCGGTCTTGAAGTGGTACTTCACCCAGAACCGCTGACCCTCGGCGTTGATCCACATGTACGTGTGCGAGGTGTAGCCGTTCATGTGACGCCAGGTGCGCGGGATGCCCCGGTCACCCATCAGCCAGGTGACCTGGTGGGCCGACTCCGGCGAGAGGGTCCAGAAGTCCCACTGCATGTCGTGGTCGCGGAGGTTGTTGTCAGCCCGGCGTTTCTGCGACCGGATGAAGTGCTGGAACTTCATCGGGTCCTTCACGAAGAACACGGGGTGTTGTTGCCCACCATGTCGTAGTTGCCTTCGCTGGTGTAGAACTTCACGGCGAAGCCGCGCGGGTCCCGCCAGGTGTCCGGGCTGCCCCGCTCGCCGGCGACGGTGGAGAACCTGATGACCAGGTCGGTCGTGGTGCCGGGCTGGAAGAGCGCGGCCTTCGTGTACGCGGAGACGTCCGCGGTCACCTCGAACTTCCCGAAGGCGCCGCTGCCCTTGGCGTGCGGCTGGCGTTCGGGAATGCGTTCGCGGTTGAACTGGGCCATCTGCTCGATCAGGTAGGAGTCCTGGAGCAGGATCGGCCCGCCCGGGCCGACGGTGAGCGAATGCTCGTCGCTCTCCACCGGGGCACCGGAGTCGGAGGTGGTCGGCTTACGGGTCGTGTCCGTCATGTCCTCGTGTCCTCGTGTCCTCGTGTCGGTCGTGCGCGGGAGCGGAGGCCTCGGCTCGGCCCGGCTCCACGGCTGCCCTGTCGCGCCTCTGCCAATGTAGGCATATGCGGACGAATCGTCCCGTCGGGCCGACGCGGTCACCCGCGTCAGCGCGCCCTGTTCCCCGTGACCACGCGGTAGAGGGCGAGCACGATCACCGAACCGACAACGGCGGCGATCCACGTCGACAGGCTGAAGAACCCGTCGATCGAGTCGACCCCGAAGATCACCTTGCCGAGCCAGCCGCCGAGCAGCCCGCCCACGATCCCGATCAGCATCGTGATGAGGCAGCCTCCCGGGTCCTTGCCCGGCATCAGTGCCTTGGCGATGGCGCCCGCGAGCAGGCCGATGAGGATCCACGCGATGATGCCCACGAAAAGTCTCCTTCTGGTGTTCCGGCTCCCGGCGGTCCTGGTTGCTCCCCGGGCACCCTCCGCGTATCCCCGTAACCGGAATTCACACACCCGCCGGGCGAAGTCCGTCACTCCGGCGGCCCGTATTCCGTGTGCCCGCGTTACGCCGGACGGGGGCGGGCGGCGGCATTCGGCACGTGAGGGCGTGGCTCCGTCACGCGGGGAGACCGAGCGGCGGGTGATCGAGCACGCGGGGCTTGTACTCCACCAGCTGGGTCCGGCCGTCGAAGGTGCGGTGCTCGATCATCTCCAGGGCGACGTCGGGATAGCCGTCGTAGATGCGTTCCGAGCCCGTGGCCCCGGTGATCACCGGGAACATCACGACCCGGAAGCGGTCGACGAGCCCGGCCCGCAGCAGGGACCGGCACAGGCTGAGGCTGCCGATCGTGCTGAGGAGCCCCGAGCCGTTCTCCTTCATCGCGCGGACCGCCCCGACGGCGTCGTCGCGGACGAGGGTGCAGTTGGCCCACGTCAGCGGCTCCTCCAGGGAAGAGGAGAACACCACCTTGGGCGCGCGCGTGAGTTCGTCGACGGACGCCTCTTCCTCGGGCCTGAACTCGTCCTGGCCGCCCGGAACCTCGCCGGCGGCGAAGCCGGACATCAGGCGGTAGGTGTTCGCTCCCATGAGGTGAGTGACCTCGGGCTGCTCACCGAGCCAGGCCAGGTACTCCGGGCCTTCGAGGCCCCAGAATCCGGGCCAGCCCTCCCCCGATGCGTAACCGTCCAGGGAGGTGATGAAGTCGACGAGAAGCTCCGACATGGCGGTGTCCTTTCCTCGGATGACGACCCTCGGTAGCCCTGACCCCGCCCCTGGCCGTCATCAACCTCGGGTGTCATGTACTTGGACCGGTCCCGGGCCGCGAACTCATCGGACCCGTTCGCTTCTCGACGGCGAAGAGCCGCTACGCCCGCCGGGCCGCCACCGCCAGCCGGGTGTCCTCGGTGATCAGGTCTCCGTTGACCGCGCCCCCCGCCATGAGGCCCGCCGCGGCGGCACCGATGACCTGCTCGGTGAGACGGGTGACGTTGCCCGCCGCCCAGACCCCGCGAACCGTCGTCGCGCCGGTCGGATCGGTCGGGATGTACGAACCGATCACCGTCCCGCCCATCTCCTGCGCCACGGGCTCCAGCCCCAGCGACTCCAGGACCGCCGAACGGGCGGTGAACCGTGCCTGCACCACCAGCGCCTCGCGCGGTACGACCCGGCCGGACGCCAGCGTCACGCCGGTGAACCGGTCGTCCGCGACCTCCAGCCCCGTCACCTCGCCGTCCACGACCGCGACCCCCCGGGCCGCCAGCTGCTCGTACTCCTCCTCCGTGGGCTCCGGGCCCGTGTGGAGGAAGAGGGTCACGTCGTCGCTCCACTGCCGCCACATCAGCGCCTGGTGCACGGCGAGCGGGCCGGTGGCGAGCACGCCGATCGGGCGGTCCGCCACCTCGTGGCCGTGGCAGTACGGGCAGTGCAACACCTCGCGCCCCCACCGCTCGGCAAGACCCGGCACGGGCGGCAGCTCGTCCACGAGCCCGGTCGTCACCAGCAGCCGGCGCGCCTCGACGCTCCGGCCGTCCTCGGTCACCACCCGGAAGCCCCGCTCTTCCCCGTTCCCGGGCAGCCGCTGGGCCGAGGCCACCCGGCCCTCGACGATCTCCGCCCCGTACCCGGCGGCCTCGCCCCGGCCGATCGCCAGCAGCTCGCCCGGCGGGGTCGACTCGCGGCCCAGGTAGTTGTGCACGTGCGAGGCAGGAGCGTTACGGGGCTCCCCCGCGTCGATCACCAGCACCGAGCGCCGGGCCCGCGCCAGGGCCAGGGCCCCGCTCAGACCGGCGGCCCCGCCACCCACGATCACCACGTCGTACCGCTGCTGCTCCATGTCGCTCCTCCTTCGTCACACGGCATGACCACCGCTCGATGACGAGAGTGCGCCCGTACGGCCAAAACGACAAACATCCTTGCCGAAATAGCAAGTCGTTCGATGCTGAACTCGCACCACACGATCTTTCCGGGGTTCCGCTCGGCCACACCCCACTTGTCCGCCAGCGCCGCGACGAGCAGCAGCCCGCGCCCGCGTTCGTCGTCGGCCCCCGGCAGTCCGTCCGCCCGACGCACCTCGCCGTCACCGCTGTCGTGCATCTCGACGCGGATGATGCTCTCGACCCGCTCCAGGTAGATGTGGAGCTTGAAGCCACGCCCCGGGGGCACGCCGTGCCGGAGCGCGTTGGTCGCCAGCTCGGTCACGCAGAGCAGCACATCGTCGGCCCGCTGCTCACACTCCCACTCGACGAGCACCTTGCGGGCGAACTTGCGTACGACCGGGATCGACCTGCGCTCACGGCAGTAGAAGGCGGCGCGGAAGTACGGGAGTTGGGTTGTCTCGTTCATGCTTCCACGCTCACACGGAGTTACTACGCTGGAGCAGAGCGGAGAGACGTACAAAAGGTTTTGTACGGGTTCTGACGGGTTGGCAGCGGGGCCGGAACGACGCGGTGAGTCTGATCTCGTACGAGTCTCAGCTCATCCCGGGACTGCTCCAGACCGAGGCGTACGCCCGCTTCATCTTCGGCTGCAACTACCCGCCGCTCGAAACGGAGGAGATCGAGAAGCGGGTGGCGGACCGGCTCGGCCGCCAGAAGATCCTGGAGCGCAAACCCCGGCCCATCCTTCACTTCATCCTGGAGGAGAGCATCCTGCACGCCCAGATGGGCGATCCCGATGTCATGCGGGAGCAGCCCCTCCACCTGCGGCGCTGCATGGATCTGCCGTTCGTCACCATTCAGATCATGCCTCGCAAGACCCCTCGGCACGCCGGTCTTTCGGGGCCGCTCATTCTGCTGGAGACACCCGACCACGACGGGCTCGCCTACGTCGACGGCCAGCTGCGCGGAGAGCTGTACGACGAGCCCGCCGACGTCAGTGCGCTGATGCAGAGGTATGGGATGCTGCGTTCCCAGGCGCTCACCGTCGCGGAGAGCACCCGGCTACTGGACGCGCTGCTTGACGCACTGCTTGACGCACTGCTTGGAGAGACATGTCCCGCGCCGCACACCCCGCCCCTGGCCCCACCGCCCTCCACTGGTTCAAGTCCAGCTACAGCAACGGCGACGGCGGCAACTGCATCGAAGTCGCCTACCACTGGCGCAAGTCCAGTTACAGCAACGGTGACGGCGGCGACTGCGTCGAAATCGCCACCCACCCCGCCGCCGTCCACATCCGCGACTCCAAGGTGACCGACGGTCCCGTCCTCACCGTCGAGCCCGCCGCCTGGGACGCCTTCATCCACGGCAGCAGCGCCACCCTCTGAACGCCCGGCACCGCCCCGGTCGCCGCCGCGGCCGGGGCTGTTCGCTGTCCGCCCGCTATCTCAGTAGCGCACCCACAACTCGTACACGCCCGGCTTGCCCGCGAACGGGTTGCAGATGAAGACACGGCTCCAGAGGGCGTTGTCGGCGCCGGCGTTCCCCACCGCCTGGCACTCCGCCAGGCCGGCGTGGTGGCTCCGGAGGTAGAAGCCGGGGCCCGTCGCGGAGGCCGTCGAAGCGGTGCCGAGCAGCATCGCGCCGGCCGTCGCCACGGTCACCGCGAGAGCGGCAATACGTCTGCGCATGTCGGTAACTCCTTTTTCAGTCAACGCACATGACTGTGCGTCAGTGAATGAATGAGTCGAGCCGATCCGAACAGCGCGCGCCGCCAGGAGAAAGCTAGCGAGCCGGGCACGCCCGCACAATAGGTCTGGACCAATAGGTCACCGCATATGCCCCCTGGCCGTAAACCTCTGTCGTGCCGCATATTTCGCTCGGCACGGTCACCTTTCGGCCGACCGCTCCACCGGGATCCACAGCTCCGCCTCGGCCCGCTTCCCGTCCTCCGCCAGCCGCACCCGCAGGATCTCCGGGCCGGGCCGGGAAACGTACGGGTTCGACGGGAACCACTGCGTGAACACGTCCCGCCAGAGGTACTGGAGGGCCTGCGGGAACTCGCCCTCGCTCTCGAAGACCGCCCACGTGCCCGCCGGCACGTCCAGGGCGTCCAGGTCCTCCGGGGGCTCCACTGCGGTCACCGCCCCGTGCCAGTAGTCGAGTTCGGTGCCCTCCGCGCGGCTGGGGTCGAGCTGGTCGCTCACTCCGACGATGCCCGCCGGCTCCTGGTCCGAGAGGGCCGCGATGCGGTCCAGCTCCTCCCTGCCGATGCCGCGGATGAACTCCGCGATGGCCGGATTCGGTCCCTCGTGGATGAGCGGGACGCGGGCCTTCTTCCCGACCACCCGGAACGCGTTCTTCTCCACCAAGCCGTAGCGCATGGCGCTACTCCCTTCGACGACGAGTCGGAAGGTCAGGCGTTGCTGGGACCGCAGAACCGCGCCCGTGCGGCGCGCCTCGCCGGGGCCGATGCCGTGCACCGCCCGGAAGGCGCGGGCGAAGCCCTCCCCCGTGTCGTAGCCGTACCGCGTCGCCACGTCCAGCAGCGAACGGTCGCGGTCGCCGAGCACCTCCGCTCCCGCGACCGTCATGCGGCGGCGGCGGATGTACTCCGACAGCGGGAGCCCCGCGAGCGCGGAGAACATCCGGCGGAAGTGGTACTCCGACGTCATCGCGATCCGGGCGAGGTCCGCCGCCTCGATGCGCTCACCGAGGTGGGCCTCGATGTGCTCCATCGCGTCGTTCAGCCGTTCCAGCAACTCCTGGCTCCTTCCCTTGCCCGTTCACCGTAGGGACGGGCCATCCTGCCGGACCCGACCGTCCGTGCCCGGTTCGGTCGGGCCGCCGGGCCTCGCCAGCAGCTCCACCAGGGACGAGAAGCTGTCCTCGGCGCGGCCCGCTTCCATGCCCCGCCGGAACAGGCCGACGACCGCGGCAGGGAGGCTGGTGTCGACGCCCGCTTCGGTGTGGGTGCGCAGAACGTGCTCGGCGCTCGCCACTCCCATGGCCAGGCGGTCGACGTCCCCGTCGTGCACCCCGGCGTCGATGCGTTCGGCGTAGAAGGCGAAGAACTGGGCGAGCGAGTCCGCCGTGTCGGTGGCGTGCGGCAGGATGTCGGCAGCCGTCAGGCCGTTGGCACGGGCGAGGGCGACGGCCTGCCAGAAGCTCAGCATCGAGGTCCAGAACATGACCATACCGAGCTGGTAGGAGAGCGCGGCGAGCCCCGGGTCCTCACCCTGGTGCTCGAGCCGCCCCGTCAGCGTCTCGAGCACCGGCCGGTGCCGGTCGAACGCCTCGCGCGGCCCGCTGTAGAAGGTGGCCGCGTCGGGCTGCCCGATGCCGGAGGGCGGCGAGGTGACCCCGCCGGTGAGCTGTACGGCACCGCGTTCGACCGCCCGGCGCGCTCCGGCGCGGGCCTCCTCGGGCGTGGCGGAGGTGAGGTTGACCAACACCTTGCCGCTCAGGACCTGAGCGGCCGGCTCCAGTGCGGCATCGACCGCCACGTAGTCCGTGAGGCTGAGGATGACCACCTCGTTCGCCGCGACCGCGTCGGCGGGGCTCGGCGCGAGGACCGCGCCCCGGGCCACCAGGTCGTCCGCGCGGGAAGCTGTGCGGTTCCAGACCGTGACTGCGTAGCCGCGGTCGAGGAGGGCCGCGGCCATCGCCCGGCCCATGGGCCCCAGTCCCACGACGGTCACGGAACCCGTCGCCGCCTTGGTTATCGCTGCGTTCATTGCTGCCTCCGACGGTCGGGTCGGGGCAGGCGGAAGCCCCTCCGCCTCGTCACCCGACTAAAACGAACGCTCTATTCAGTGCGTGCCGAGAACGTAGCACAGCTCTAGAACGAACGCTCTACCCAATTCCCGCTACAGTGACGGCATGCAGACCAGCACCCGGGACCGGATCGTCGTGGCGACCGCACGCCTGCTCCAGCGGCAGGGGTACGTCGGCACCGGCATCAAGCAGATCGCCAAGGAGTCGCAGGCCACGCTCGGCTCGATCTACCACTTCTTCCCGGGCGGCAAGGAAGCCGTCGCCGTCGCCGCGATCCGCCACGGCGACCAGGAGTTCGCGGCGCTGCTGAAGGATGCGCTGGACAGCGAGCCCGAGCCGGCGGAGGCGGTGATCTCCTGCACCCGCCAGTTGGCGGCCGGGCTCAAGGAGTCGGGCTGGATCGACGGTTGTCCGGTGACGGCTGCGGCCCTGGAGACGCTCGGGGCCGACTCGGAGCTCCAGAAGGCGTGCGCCGACGCGCTGAACGGCTGGGAGCGACTCGTCCTCGGCAAACTGCTGGGCTGCGGATTCCCCGCGGACGACGCCCGGGAAGTGGCGACCACCGTCATCAGCGCCATCGAGGGCGCCGAGGTCACCGCCCAGGTCAACCGGAGCGAGGAACCCCTCCTGGCGGCGGGCCGCCAACTGGCCCGTCTCATCCGGTCGTACGGGATCGACGCGGCCGGCCGCTGACGCGTGACGTGGACGACGCCGGTTGCGGGGTGATCTTCTTGCCGGTTGCCCTGCCACGGCGTACGAGCGAAGGTGGCCCGGTGACCCTGCTGCTGACCCGTTCCCGCATCACCGACCTGCTCGACCCCGACACCGTGATGGCCGGGCTTCGTGCGGGATTCACCGCGCCCGCTCCGAAGGTCCGGCCGTTGCGGATCCGTACGGACCTGCCCGGTCCGGGTACGGCGACAGCGCTTCTGCCCGGGGTGATCGACGGGATCCCGGCCTACACGGTGAAGGTCAACGCGAAGTTTCCCGATGCGGTTCCCGCACTGCGGGGCCTCGTCTGCCTGCACGACCTGGCGGACGGAGAGTTGCTGGCCGTAATGGACTCGGCCTCGGTCACCGCTTGGCGCACCGGGCTTGCCGCGGCTCTGGCCACCCACGTGCTCGCCGACGAGCACACCGAGTCGGTGAGCGTCGTCGGTGCGGGCGCACAGGCCCGGATGGTGCTGCGGGGTCTCGTCCGCCTGCGCACGGTGTCCAGGCTGACCGTGTGCGACACCGACCCCGTGCGGGCGGCCACTTTCGCTGCGGAACACGAAGAGCTTCTGGGCATTCCGGTCGAGACGGTCGTCGAGCCTCGGAGCGCCGCCGCGCGCGCGGACATCGTCGTCCTCGCGACCTGGTCACGCATCCCCCTGCTGGCTGCCGCCGATCTGCGCCCGGGAATGCACGTCACCACGCTCGGCGCGGATGAGCCCGGCAAGATCGAAATCGCCGCAGACGCACTGCGACGCGCCCGCACCGTGGTCGACGACCGTGAACTCGCCGTCTCCATGGGGGCGCTCGGCAACACCGGGCTGAGCGCCGACGCCGCGCACGCGTCTCTCGGGCAGGTGCTCGGCGGTGAGCGGGCGGGCCGCGAATCGAGCGACCAGATCACCGTCTACGCCCCCGTCGGACTGCCCTGGCAGGACCTCGCCCTGGCCTGGCCCGTCTACCGGGCCGCCGCCGGAGCGGGCTCCTGCCCGCAGGTCGACTTTCTGGCCTGACCCGGGGCGCACGGCCGGCCGAGCCCGCCCGCGGAACGCCGGGGAACGGCCAAAAGGGGGATGGGGGCGGTCTTTCGGCCGCCCCCATCGCCGTTCCGATCCGGTTCAGCTGAGCTTGGCGTCTTCCACGGTGCTGGTGACGGTGCCCGCGGTGGAGGTGGTGGCCCCGGCCGCGCCGTCGACCAGCTTGCCGAGGTCGCCGACGTCGTCCAGCGCGCCCAGGGAGAGGGCCGGTTCGGCCGCGTGCGCGGAGTCCGCGCCTCCCGGGTGCGGGGCGATGGCGGCGATGACCGCTCCGGTGGCGAGGGTGACGGCGGCGAGTACGCTTCGCTTCTTCATGCCCCGTTCAACGGCCGGAACCCCGCAAAGGGCACGCCCCGATTCCTGGCGGCTTCTCCCCCGCACGCCTCGCCCCCACCTCGCCGTGAACGGCCGCCGGTGCGCTGCCTAATCTGTGCCCATGGTGGTCTACGCCCCCGCGGCGCTCCTCTTCCTCGTCTTCTGTGTGAGCGTGCTGCGCGAGCGCCGGAAGTTCAGCAACGCCGTCATCCTGGGGCTCGCCCTGCTCTGTGCGCTGGCGGCCTCGCTGTACCGGCTGGTCGCGTCCGATTCCGCCTGGGCTCCGGTCGCCCTGTGGTCGCTGCTGGTCCTGGGCGCGGTGGCCGTGCTCGTGCTGACGTGCTTCCTGTTCCTCAACGGCGTACGCATGGTGCGCAAGGAGGGCCGGAGCCCGTCCAACCTGCTGTCCCTGCTGGCCGCCCTGGCCTCTCTCGCCGTCGTCGCCCTGCTGGTCACCGCCGCCGTGCTGCGGACTCCGGTGCTGATCGGGGCGGCGACGGCGGCGGGCGGGCTGGCGGTCTACTTCTCGTTCCTGTTCCTGTGCTTCGTCTGTTACGGGTTCCTCTACGGGCGGCTCCGTGTGCGCCGCAAGGCCGACTTCGTGGTGGTGCTCGGTTCCGGTCTCGTCGGCGGTTCCACCGTTCCGCCGCTGCTCGCGAGCCGGCTGAAGCGGGGGCAGGACGTGCATGCCCGGCTCTCCGCACGCGGCGGGTCGCCCGTCCTCATCACCTCGGGCGGGCAGGGGCCGGACGAGGACCTGCCCGAGTCCCACGCCATGGCCGACCACCTGGTGGCCCAGGGGTTCCCCGCGCATCTCATCGAGCGGGAGGACCGGTCGACGAACACCGAGGAGAACCTGCGGTTCAGCAAGGCGATCATGGAGAGGGCGAAGCCCGACTACCGGTGCGTCGTCGTCACGAACAACTACCACGCCTTCCGTGCCGCGCTCACCGCCCGCCGGGTCCGGATCCGGGGCCAGGTGGTGGGCTCGCCGACCGCCGGGTACTTCTGGCCCAACGCCACGCTCCGCGAGTTCGCCGCGATCCTCGTGGACTACCGGCGGAGCAACGCGGTGATGTGCGTGCTGATCGTCCTCGGCGGGGTGGCCGCCTGGTGGGCGAGCTGGAGGTAGGGGCTCCCTCGCGTCACCCGTTGCGCATGTTCTGCGCACAACTCCCCCACATATGCATAAGGTTGATCGCGTCGCATCGCAGATGCGCACCATCGGTCAACTGACAAGGGGGGTCAGGTGTCCCGACACCTGTACACGAACAGCCGCAGCCGGCGTACCGGGCGGACCGCAGGAGCGGCAGCCGTGGCGGTGGTCCTGGCGGCAGGGCTCGCCACCGCGCTGCCGGCCACGGCACACGCCACCGGGAAGGGGGAGGCGGCCGAAGTCCTGATACCCGCGCCCGACGCCTTCGGCGAGGGCCCGGAGAAGATCCTGGCGACCGGCAGGTACGGCGTGCTGCACCGCGAGGGCGGCGACTACCTCTGGACGAACTCGTACAACAGACGGACCAGGGTCGTCACCGAGCTGGCGGGCGTGCCGGAGAACCTGCTCGTGGGGGGCCACGACGAGCACAACCGGGCGATCTACACCCAGCAGCGCGCGGACGGCGGGACGGACATCGTCCGGATCGGCATCGAGGACCCGGCCTTCACCCACACCTCCACCGTGCCCGCCCAGTACCGCAATCTCCGCTTCGCGGCCGGCTGGACGATCGCCACCGTCGACAAGGGCGACGGCACGTACGAGATGCGGGTGCCCCGCGGCGGGGATCCGTCGGCGGATCCCCTCGTGCGGCTGCCCGCCGGAGCGACCACGGACGCCGTGCCCGTGGTGCTCGGCGGGCAGGGCAGCGAGGTCCTCATCGGCTACCGGCTGGCGGACGGCTCGCCGGGCTACGGCATCCTCACCGCGTACGACGGCCGGGTGAAACCGCTGCCGGTGACCGGTGACGCGAGCAGCTTCCGCATCACCCAGATGAACGTCAGCTGGTTCTCGCGGAACGGCAGCGGGGGTCAGGGCGTCCGGATACTCCCGCGCAGCGGCACGGGCACGCCCCAGGTCGTCCCGCTGGACACCCGGTCCCCGGACAGCGAGGTCACCGCGTTCGTGGTGCGGGACAGCATCGTCTGGCACGAAGGCCTCGGCGGCGCTCTGCGTCTCACACCCCACGCCGGCGTGGACACCGAGCGCACGCTCCTGCCCACCGTGGAGTTCGCCCAGCTCCGGGCCGAGGGGTACGGGGGCGTACTGGCCCTGGGCAAGGACGCCGACGGCGGCCGGGCCATCCACTCGTTCAGCCAGGACGGCAGCGGAACCGTCTTCGACCTGGTGATGCGGGAGGTGCCCGAGGTCAAGACGGCGGACGGTGAGATCGGGGCGCTGAGCCTCGACCGGGGGCGGCTGCGGTTCGTCAACTCGCTGGTCGGGAAGGACACGTTGCACGGCAGGGCGGTCGGGACCGGCCTCGACCCGGCGGAGGGCGACCGGCTCGCCGACTTCCCCGGTCTCGCGGCGGGCCGGTTCGCCGACGGTACGGACGAGGGCCTGGCCCGGCTGGTCACCGACCCGGCCACCGGCAGGGACACGCTGGTCACCGGCGACGACCCGGAGCAGCCGTCCGAGGGCCTGGTTCTGCCCGGCACGGGCGGCCGGATCCTCGACACGTCACCGGAGTTCGTGCTGTACGAGGCGGGCGGGCGGCAGTACGTCGTCGACATCGCCCGCGACCTCGTCGTCCGGGACCAGCGGGCACAGGGCGCGACGCTGGCCGAGGACCGGCTGTACAAGTCGGCGCCCGGCAAGCCCGGCACGGTGAACGTGGTCGATCCGCGATCCGGGCGGGCGACCGCGAGCCACGACCTCGGCGTCGACTGTGTGCCGAGCGAACTCCAGCGCAGCGGGACCCTGCTGTACTGGAGCTGTGCCGCCCAGGACGCGGCGGGCGTGTACGACACGGCGACCCACCGCGACTACCCCGCCCCGGTGTCCCGGGTCCTCCTCGGCGACCGGTTCCTGGCCGCGCGCGAGGCGTCCGGGGATCTGCGCCTGACCGCTCTGCGCCCCGACGGCTCCACCGGCGACCTGGGCACGGTCACCGGCCTCAAGCCGGCCACGGACGACGACGGGCGCGGCACGACGTGGACCCTGGACGCGGCGGCGGGCAAGCTCGCCTGGGTCGGGACCGACGACACCCTTCACGTCACCGCCCCGCAGCAGGCCGTCTCCCCGCCGGTCGTCACCCACTCCGCCGTTCCCGCCACCTCGGCGGGCGAATGGAGCGCCGCCTGGTGGCTGTCCAAGCCCGCCGCGTCCTGGAAGGTGACACTGGTGCGCCGCTCGACCGGTGAGACCGTCCGCACCTGGACGGGCGAGGACACGCGCGGCACCGTACGGGTCGACTGGGACGGTACGTCCGGCTCCGGCGATCCGGTTCCGGAGGGCGGCTACACCTGGCGGCTGACCGCCGTCCCGGCGGACGGCTCGGGCGACGACGTCACGGCATCGGGCACCTTGCGGGTCACAGCAGGCTGAGCGGGTACGGCCCGGGGGCGGCGTCCGCCGCCCCCGGGGCCCCCGTGGGCCCCGGGCCCCGGCTGAGGGGATCCACCGGAACCCGGGGCGCTGAGGGAGATCGTGATGCCGGGGCCTCAGAAGCCTCCGCCGTCGAAGCCGCCCCCGAAGCCTCCGCCGTCACCGAAGCCGCCTCCGCCGAATCCGGAGGAGTCGAAGTCGGAGCCGGAGAAGTCGCCGCCGCCCCAGTCGCCGCCCGCGCCGCCGTCGCCGAAGTCACCGCCGCCGTACTCGGAGGCGTACGCCGGGGTGGCGAGCATCGAGCCGAGCATGGTGCCGACGAGGAGGCCGGGGAGCAGGCCGCCGCCGAAGTAGCCGCCCGCCCAGGGGCCGTATGCCGGGCCCGCTTCCCAGTACGGGCGGCGGTTGCCGTCACCGACGTCGACCGTGCGGCTCATGGGGTCCTCGCCCCGGCTCAGGCGGACCTCGTCCGCGCCGCAGACCGGGACCTCGCGGGCCGCGCCGCCGGACGGGGTCCAGAGCACGTCGGTGACCGAGGGGCCGTGGCGGGGGTCGAAGAAGCACGGCGGGCGACGGGCCGGGATCGCCCTGCCGGTGCGGCGGGCCTCCAGGACCGCGAGGGAGTGGCGGCCGTCCTCCAGGGACTGGGTGACCCGGCGCACGTCCGAGGGGTGGGTGGCCCGGTCCATCGTGGTCTTGGCGCTCTCGTAGGAGTCGAGGGCCCGTTCGTAGTCGGCGCGCATGGTGTCGTCCGCGCCCTTCTCGGCCGGGTGGAAGTCCAGGCGTTCCAGGGTTTCGCCGTACGCGGTGATGTCCTCGTCGACGACGACCCGGAGCTTGTCGAGGGCGGCGCGCTCCTCTTCCTCCTTGCGGCGCTTGTTCCGGCGGGAGACCGCGTACGCGCCGGCGCCGCCCGCCGCGACGAGTGCGCCGAGCGTGATCAGGCCGCCGACCGGGGCCCCGGGCCCGTCCGCCGCGCCTCCGCCGGACCAGGAGGCGGGGGCGGTGCCCCGGGCCTGTTCGACGGCGCGGTCGACGAAGGCGTTGAGCTGGGCGTCGGCGTTGCCGGCGGTGGTGGGGTTCTCCACGGCGGCGGTGAGGTTCTCGACCGCCCGGGTGGGCATGACCTGCGGGTCCGCGCCCGCGTCGAAGCCGCCGCCGAGGCGGATCGCGTAGACGCCGGTGATGCCGGTGTCGCTGCGCAGGGTCTGGAGGAGGCCTTCCTCGGGGAAGGCCGGGGTATCAGGGAGGACGGCGACGAAGACCGGCTTGTCGGCGTTCGTGATCTTGTCTTCCAGGGCCTTCTCGTCAGCGACGGAGAGCTGATCGCGGGCGCCCGGGTCCACGTACACCGGGTCGTCGCGCAGGGCCTGGGCGGCGTCCTGAATGGTGGCGGCCGGGGCCGCCGACGCGGGGGAGGTGAGGGCGAGAGCCGCTGCCGCGAAGATGAGCAGCAGGCCCGCCAACAGCGCGGGGAAGAGCCTTTTCCTCATACTTAACGCTACTCCAGACGGGCGACGAACGCCGTCGCCCGTCCGGAGAGCGGGGTGCCTACGCGGCTCGGTAGGCCGTGCGCAGCTTGGCCACCGCGCCCGTCAGGTCACCCGTGAGCAGCAGGTGGTCCGCCTCCGCGAAGGGCGCCGCGACCGCCTGGCCGAACGTGCCGTCGATCTTCTGCTGGACCAGCAGCCGGGCCTGGTCCACGATCGCCTTGCCCGCCGGGGTCTTCCCCAGCTTCGCCTTCTCGGCGACCTGGGCGGCCACGGCGAGGGCCGTGAGGGTCAGCTCACCCCCGGCCGGGGGCTTCTTCAGGGTGGTCAGGCCCCAGCCGTACGGGAACTGGGGGTCGTACGTGGCGTCCCCTACGTTGATCGGGAGCTGGGCCTCCGACTTCGGCCAGGTCACCGGGAGCTGCCCGGTGAAGGCGCGCTTGCCGTAGAGCACGTCGGCCACGCCGTCGCCCTCGGAGCCCGGCAGCCAGGAGGCGATCAGGGCGTCCATGTCCCCGAGCTGGTCGCCGATGAGCTGGGGGCGTCCGGAGACGATGAGGACGGCGCACTTCATGGCCGCGCAGACCGTGTCCACGGCTGCCTTGTCGGCCGCCGTCAGCTCCAGGTCGTGGCCGTTGCCGACGTCCCCGATGCCCTCGGCGTACGGGGTCTCGCCGACGACCACCACACCGACGTCGTAGCCGTCCGTGGCGGCCGAGGCGTCGCGGGAGTACATGACCGAGTCGGGGTCCTTCGCCGCCTTCTTCATCCCCTCCAGGATCGTCGTGCCCGGGGTGATCCTGCCGGAGGAGCCCTGCCAGCTGATCGTCCAGCCGCCGGCCTGGTTGCCGATGTCGTCGGCGTTGGACCCGGCGACGTACACCTTCTGGTTCGGCTTGAGGGGCAGGACCGCCCCGTCGTTCTTCAGGAGCACCTGCGACTTCGCGACCGCCTCCCGGGCCACCGCGCGGTGTTCGGCCGAACCGACCTTGCCGAGGTGGGTGGTGTCCGCGTACGGCTTCTCGAAGAGGCCCAGGCGGAACTTCTGGGTGAGGATGCGGGCGACCGCGTCATCGACGCGGGCCTCGCTGATCCGGCCCGCCGTCACCTCGTCCTCGAGCGTCTTGGTGAAGTCCTGGTACGCCGTCGGGACCATGATCATGTCGAGTCCGGCGTTGACGGAGGTACGGACGTCGCTCGGGTAGTCGCCGGGGATCTGGTCGATGGCCTGCCAGTCGCTGATGACGAAGCCCTCGAAGCCCATCCGGTCCTTGAGGACGCCGTTGATCATCTCGGCGTTGGCGTGCATCTTCACCGGGCCCTGACCGTCGCCCAGGATGTCGAGGGAGGAGTACGACGGCATGATCGTGCCGACGCCCCGCTTCACCGACTCCTCGAACGGCGACAGGTGCACCGCTTCCAGCTCCTGGCGGGTGACCTCGGTGATGCCCTGGTCGGTCGTGTACGAGCCGGTGGTGGAGGAGCCGAATCCGGTGCCGCCGTCGCCGACGAAGTGCTTGGCGCTGCCGAGCACCTTGTCGTTGCGGTGCAGGTCCTTGCCGGACGGGCTGCCCTGCATGCCCTGGATGACGGTCTCCATGGCCTCGACGAGGGCCGGGTCCTCGCCGAACGCCTCGTAGCTGCGGCCCCAGCGTTCGTCGCGGGTGACGCAGACGCAGGGGGCGAAGTCCCACGGTACGCCGGTGGAGCGGACTTCCTTCGCGGTGACCGCACCGGTCTTCTCGGCGCTCTTCGGGTCACGGCCCGCGCCGATGCCGATGTTGTGCGGCATGATCGTCGCGCCGACGACGTTGTTGTGGCCGTGCACCGCGTCCACGCCGTAGATCAGCGGGATCTGGAAGCGGGTGGCCTGGGCGCGCAGCTGGTAGGCGTCGACCATCTTGGCCCAGGCCGCCGCCGTGTTCGGGGTGGGGACCGAGCCGCCGCCGGAGAGCAGCGAGCCGAGGTCGTAGGCGGCGATGTCACCGGGGGCGCGGAGCGCGTTGCGCTCGGCCTGGGTCATCTGGCCGGCCTTCTCGGCGAGCGACATCCGGCCCAGCAGGTCCGCCACCCGCTGCTTCACCGGCAGCTTGGCGTTCTGGTAGGGGAGTCCATGGGCGTCGATGACGACCTGCGGGTTCTCCCGGGGGGCCTTCGCTCCGGTGACGGTCAGCTCCAGCGGGATCGTCTTCGCCTCGGCGGGCTTCGACGCCTTCGCCGTGCGCACAGTGACCTTGTGGGTGGTGCCGGAGGCGGTGCCGGCGGGGAAGGTGTGGCTGCCGGTGACCGGGGTGTAGTCCTTGCCGGCCTCCGCCGTGCCGCCCTCGGTGGTGTACGCGACGGTCACCGGCTCCTCGGTGGGGACGGAGCCGGTGGTGGCGACGGAGAGCGTCAACTCGGCGGTCGCGCCGTTCTTCACCGGGCGTACGGCCGTGTCGGTGACCACGCTCGCGGTGAGCGCCGGGTCCGCCTTGCCGTACAGCTCGACCGCGTCCAGGGCGAATTCGCCGGGCGCTCCGCCGGGGAGGGTGAGGGCGTAGCCCCACATCTCGTTCAGGCCCAGGACCTGGTCGATACCGCCGACGGGCTGGTAGTCGGCGCGGTAGACGAAGTCCGCGAAGGGGATCTCGACGAGGTGCCAGCCCTCCCAGTCGTCGGTGAAGGAGGTCGTCCACAGCTCGGACGCGCCGCCGTTGGCGCCGCCGTCCTTGATCTCGAAGTTGACGCGCTTGCCCGAACCGGGCGGCAGGGGTGCGGTGTTCTGGCCGTACCACCAGAAGCGGATGCCCTGGTGGGCGGTCCAGTTCTGCGGCGGGGTGTCCACGGCGAACTCGTGGCTGAACCCGCCGTACGCGCTGATGTCGTAGGAGCCTTCGAGGACCTGCTCGCCCTCGGGGGCGTCGGCGCGTCTCGCCAGCTCGATCCGCGGGTGGTCGTCCGCGTCGCCGCCCCAGGTGAAGATGGCGTCGGCGGGCGGGGTGTTGCCGAGCGGCACCTCGCCCTCGAAGCGGTCGATGAGGACGGGGGCGGGTTCGTCGGCCGCGGCCGCGGGGCCGGTGGCCGACCCGGCGAGCAGGGTGGCCAGGACGGCTGCGGCGGCGAAGGCGGCCGTCGCGGGTCTGCTTCTGCCCTTGCGGGGGCGGGCGTACGGAATGCGGGGCATTTTCGGGAGCGCTCTCTTTCCGGGGTCGGGGGTGTCGAACGTCGTCATGGATCAGGGGTGTCGGTGCGCTACGCGGTGTCGTCGCGGGTGAGGCGGATCGTGTCGCGGTACCACTTGGCGCTGTCCTTGAGCGTGCGGGCCTGGGTGTCGTAGTCGACGCGGACGATGCCGAAACGCTTGGCGTAGCCGTAGGCCCACTCGAAGTTGTCCATCAGCGACCAGGCGAAGTAGCCCCGGACGTCGGCCCCTTGGGCGCGGGCGGCGACGACGGCGGCGATGTGGTCGGCGAGGTAGGCCGTGCGGTCGGCGTCGGGGACGGAGCCGTCGGCGGCGACCGTGTCGTCGAAGGCCGCACCGTTCTCCGTGATGACGGTCGGCAGCCCGTAGTCGCGCTCCAACCGCACCAGCAGATCGGTGAGTTCGGCCGGGGTGATCTCCCAGTCCATCGCGGTTCGCGGCAGGTCGCGGTCCACGGCCCGGACGACCGGCAGCCCTTCGGCGTCGAGCGGCGAGCCGTCCTCGGTGACGCCGGAGAACTGCATGCCCCGGTAGAAGTTGACGCCGAGCACGTCGAGCGGCGTGGCGATGGCGGCCAGATCGCCGTCTCGGACCGGGAGTTCGATGTGCTGGGCGGCCAGGTCCGCGACGATGTCCTCGGGATAGCGGGCGTGGACGAGCGGGTCGAGGTAGAGCCGGGTCCCCATGCCGTCGGCGCGGCGGCACGCCTCGCGGTCGGCCTCGCTGCCGGTCTCCGGGGTCGCGGTGCCGAGGTTGAGGGTGATGCCCAGCTCCAGCGGGTTGTCCCCGGCCGCGTCGCGCAGCGCGCCGGCGGCGAGGCCGTGGCCCAGGAGCAGATGGTGGACGGCGGCCATGGCGTCGGCCGGGTCGCGGCGGCCGGGGGCGTGCAGTCCGTAGGCGTAACCGAGCATCGCCGAGCACCAGGGCTCGTTGAGCGTGGTCCAGTGCTCGACCCGGTCACCGAGGGCCTCGTAGGCGAGGGAGGCGTACTCCGCGAAGCGCAGGGCGGTGTCGCGCGCGGGCCAGCCGCCCGCGTCCTCCAACTCCTGCGGCAGGTCCCAGTGGTAGAGCGTGATCCAGGGGGTGACGCCGCGCCCCGAGAGCTCTTCGATCAGCCGCTTGTAGAAGTCCAGCCCCTTCCGGTTGGCGGGGCCCCGGCCGCCCGGCTGGATGCGGGGCCAGGCGAGCGAGAAGCGGTACGTGTCCACGCCCAGGCCCGCGATCAGCTCCACGTCCTCGGGCATCCGGTGGTAGTGGTCGCAGGCCATGTCGCCGTGCTCGCCGCCCTCCACCGCCCCGGGGACCCGGCAGAAGGTGTCCCAGATGGACGGGGTGCGGCCGTCCTCGGCGGCGGCCCCCTCGATCTGGTACGAGGAGGTGGCGACGCCCCAGCGGAAATCGGCGGGGAGCCCGCGCACCGGGGCCGGGACGAGGATGCGCTGAGGAGTGGTGGCGAGGTTCATCGGTCTCCGTACGTAGCAGGGGAGGATCCGGGTCAGGCGTGCAGATGGCAGGCGACCGTCCGGCCGGGTCCGTCGGCGGGCGGGGCGAGCGGCGGGATCTGCCCGGCGCACGGGGCGAAGGCCTTGCCGCAGCGCGGGTGGAAGGCGCAGCCGGTGGGCATCGCGGAGAGGTGCGGCGGGGAGCCGGGGATGCCGGTCAGTTCTCGGCGCGGGCCGTGGAGCGCGGGGAAGGAGTGGAGGAGCCCGTCGCTGTAGGGGTGGCGGGGGTCGCGGTAGATCTCCGCAGCGCCCGCCTGCTCCACGATGCGGCCCCCGTACATGATCGCGATCCGGTCCGAGAATTCGATCAGGAGGGAGATGTCGTGGGTGATGAACACGACCGAGAAGTTCAGCTGTTCCCTCAACCGGACGAGCCGCCGCAGGATCTGCCGCTGCATGACGACGTCGAGCGCGGTGGTCGGCTCGTCCATGATGACGATCTCGGGTTCCAGGGCGAGCGCCATGGCGATCATCACGCGCTGGCGCATCCCGCCGGAGAGCTGGTGCGGGTAGGCGGCGAGCCGGTCGGCGGAGATGCCGACGAGATCCAGCAACTCCTTCGCGCGGTCCGTGCGTTGGCGCTTCTTCAACTCGGGTCGGTGGGCGGCGAGGACGTCGGTGAGCTGACTGTGGACCGTGTGCACCGGGTTGAGGGAGTTCATCGCCCCCTGGAAGACGATGGACAGCTCCTGCCAGCGGAAGGCGCGCAGCTGCCGCGGGGCGAGGGAGAGGATGTCGACGTGGTCGCCACCGGGGCGGTGGTAGTGGACCTCTCCCCCGGTGATCACGCCGGGCGGGGACAGCAGCCGGGTCACGGCGTAGGCGAGCGTCGACTTGCCGGAGCCCGACTCCCCGGCCAGGCCGAGGACTTCGCCCCGGTTCAGGGTGAGGTCGATGTCGCGCAGGGCGTGGACGGCGCCCGCGTCGGTGCCGTAGTCGACGTTGAGTCCGCTGATGGTCAGGACCGGCTCGGCGCTCATGGGCGCGGCTCCTTGCTGCTGTGCTCGCGGGGTCCGCCGCCGGTGGACTTCCGGGCGACCGGAGTGAAGCCGACGCGCATCCTCACCTTCCGGGAGGAGCCGGTGGCGGTGCGCAGGCGGGGGTTGACGAACTCGTCGATGCCGAAGTTGATGAGGGCGAGCGCGGTGCCCAGCAGGGCGATGCACAGGCCGGCCGGGACGAACCACCACCAGGCTCCCTGGGCGAGGGCCTGGTTGGACTGGGCCCAGAAGAGGACGGTGCCCCAGTTCCAGTGGGAGATGTCGGCGACGCCGATGAAGGCGAGGGTGATCTCGGTGAGGACGGCGAAGATGACCGTGCCGACGAAGCCGGAGGCGATGACGGCGGTCAGGTTCGGCAGGATCTCGAAGAGGATGATGCGCGGGGTCGACTCGCCGGTGGCGCGGGCGGCCTCCACGTAGTCGCGGTGGCGCAGCGACAGGGTCTGGGCTCGCAGGATCCGCGATCCCCAGGCCCAGGAGGTCAGGGCGATGGCGACGGCGATGACGAGGTCGCCGGTGTCGGGGACGAAACTGGCGACGATGATGATCAACGGGAGTCCGGGCAGCACCAGGAAGATGTTGGAGAGCGCGGAGAGGATCTCGTCGACCGCTCCGCCGAGGAACCCGGCGCTGACCCCGATCAGGACGGACAGCGCGGTGGCGATGGCGGCGGCGAGCAGTCCGACGACGAGGACGCCCCGGGTGCCGACGAGGATCTGCGAGAAGACGTCCTGCCCGGTGTGCGTGGTGCCGAACCAGTGGTCGCCGGAGGGCGGTTGGAGGAGCTGGTCGCTCATGGCGTCGGGGTCGTAGGGGGCGAGCCAGGGCCCGGCGACGGCCAGCAGGACGAAGAACGCCAGGATGATCAGGCCGGTGCGGGTCTTGCCGCCGCGCAGGAACCGGAGCCGGGCCCGGCGGGTGGGAGCCGTGGGCGGGGGCGCGTCGTCGAGGACGGCGACGTCGGTGGCGGTGATGGACATGGGGCCTCAGGCCTTCCGGGTACGGGGGCGGGCGGCGCGGACGCGGGTGGTGGGCACGGGCTACGCCTCCTTCCGGGTACGGGGGTCGAGGGCGGCGTAGACGAGGTCGGCGAGCAGGTTCGCGGCGAGGACGGAGAGCGTGATGATGAGGAACACGCCCTGCATCAGGGGGTAGTCCTTGGCGCCGACCGCCTGGAGCAGCTGGAAGCCGATGCCCGGGTAGGTGAAGACCATCTCGACGAGCAGGGTGCCGCCGACGATGAAGCCGAGGGAGAGGGCGAAACCGGAGATGTTGGGGAGGACCGCGTTGCGGGCCGCGTAGCCGAACATCACGCGCCGCTCGGAGAGCCCCTTGGCCTGGGCGACCATCACGTAGTCCTCGGAGGAGACGGTGACCATCATGTTCCGCATGCCGAGGATCCAGCCGGCGACCGCGCTGAGGACGATCGTCACACCGGGCAGGACCGCGTGGTAGAGGGCGCTGGAGATGAACGGCCAGTCGAAGGCGGGGACGAGCGCGTTGTCGTAGCCGCCGGAGTTGGGGAACAGCGCCCACTTCTCGGCGAACACGGCGATGGCGACGAGACCCAGCCAGAAGTACGGGATGGAGGAGATGAAGGTGGTGACGGGCAGCAGTCCGTCCAGCCAGGAGCCGCGCTTCCAGCCGCTGTAGACGCCGATGCCGGTGCCGAGGACGAAGCTGATGAGCGTGGTGGTGCCGACGAGGGCCAGGGTCCAGGGCAGGGACTGGCCGATGACCTCGCTGACCGGGGTGGGGAAGAAGGTGAAGGAGAGGCCGAGGTCGCCGTCGAGGAGGTGGGCCCAGTAGTCGGTGTACTGCTGCCACATCGACTGCTGCTCGTCGAGGCCGAAGAGGGCCTTGAGCGAGTCGATGGCCTTGGTGTCGAGCTGCCCCTGGTAGCGACTGAGGAGGGCCTGTACGGGGTCGCCCGGCATGAGCCGGGGGATGAGGAAGTTGATGGTGATCGCGGCCCACGCGGTGACGGCGTAGAACGCGAGGCGCTGGAGGAGGTACTTCACCGGGTGGCCTCCTTCGCGGCGCGGGGGCTCGCTGCCGCTGGGCCGGCTGCGCCCGGGGGGTGCGACGCCCCGCCCTCGTACAGCCAGCAGGCCGCCCACTGCCCCTCGGGCAGGTCGAAGCGCGGCGGCAGTTCGGTGCGGCAGCGCTCCATCGCCTGCGGGCAGCGGGGGTGGAAGCGGCAGCCGGCGGGCGGGGTGATCAGGGAGGGCGGTTCGCCGGTGCCGGCCTCCTCCTGTTCCTCGTCGGCGACGATCCGGTCCGGGTCGGGCGCGGAGGCGATCAGCAGCTGGGTGTAGGGGTGGGCGGGGTGCTGGGTGACGCGTTCGCTGCCGCCGCCCTCGACGATCCGGCCCGCGTACATGACGAGGGTGGTGTCGGCGAAGTAGCGGGCCGAGGCGATGTCGTGGGTGATGTAGAGGATCGCCAGGTGGAGGCGTTCCTTGAGGTCGCGCAGGAGGTTGAGGACGCCGAGCCGGATCGAGACGTCGAGCATCGAGACGGGTTCGTCGGCCAGCAGTACCTGCGGGTCGGCGCCGAGCGCCCGGGCGATGGCGACGCGCTGGCGCTGCCCGCCCGAGAGTTCGTGCGGGAACTTGTCCAGGAACTGCTGCGGCGGGGTCAGCTGGACCCGGTCGAGCAGGGCGGCCAGGTTCTCCTCCAGCTCCGCCTCCCCGCTGCCCGCCCGGCCGTGGATCTTCAGGGCGCGGGTCAGGTGGTAGCGCACGGTGTGCACCGGGTTCAGCGAGGCGAAGGGGTCCTGGAAGATCAGCTGGACCCGGCGGACGTAACGGCGGAAGGACCGGCCACGACCGGCGACCACCGGCTCGCCGCCCAGCCGTATCTCGCCCGAGGTGAGCGGATGGAGCTGGGCGAGCAGGCGGGCGACGGTGGACTTGCCCGAGCCGGACTCCCCCACCAGAGCCGTGACGGTGCCGCGTCTCAGCCGGAGCGAGACGTCGTCGACGGCGTGGACGCTGCGGCGTTCGCGGGCGAACAGGTCGCGGGCGGTGCGGCGCAGGGGAAAGTGTTTGGTGACTCCGCGCGCTTCCAGCACCACGTCGGTGCCGGTGGGCGCGGGCTCGGAGCCGGTCCGCGCGTGCTCGGGCTGATCGCTGGTCATGGCCGGTTTCCCGTCTTCTTCCCGTCCGGTCTTTCCCCGTGCCTACTTGGAGGAGGGCTTGAGGTTGAGCACGATCTCCAGCGCGGTCCGCTGGGTGTGCTGCGGCGGGGCGTAGGGGTCGGCCTCGGTGGGCCAGCCGATCCAGTTCTTCGTGGAGTACTCGGCCCCGATGGGCGCGGCGGCCGTCGGGATCATGGGGGCCTGCTCGACGAAGATCCTCTGGAGGGTGTTGAGGGCCTTGGTGCGGGCGGCGTCGGTGGTGGCGCCCGCGTACTCCTTGAGCGCGGCGGTCGCCTCGGCGTTCTTGAAGCGGCCGAAGTTGCCCGCCTGGGAGCTCTTGCCGATGGGCTGGACGATCGCCCCGTCCATGATGTTCTGGTACATGTCGTAGGGGGTGGCGCCGCTGTTGGTCCAGTGCAGGGTGGCGTCGAAGTTGCCGTTGGCCACGTCGGTGCCCCAGGCCTCGGCGGTCTGGGTCTTGACCTTGGCCTCGATGCCGAGTTCCTTGATGTTGTCCTTGATGATCGCGAGCCCGGTGATGTAGTCGTTCCAGCCGGCCGGGTCGGTGAGGGTGAGGGTGACCGGCTTGCCGCCGGGGTCCTTGAGCACCCCGCCGCTGAGCTTGAATCCGGCCTCGGCGAGCAGCTTCTTGGCGCCGGCGACGTCGGGCTTGGTGGTGGCGTTCTCGTACTCGGGGGCGAGGAAGGGCTCACCGGCGGGGAGCGGGATGCCGGTGGGGTTGGTGATCTCCGGGTAGAGCGTGGCCTGGGCCTGGACGTGGATGGCCTTGCGGTCGACGACCATCGCCATGGCCCGGCGCAGGGCCGGGTTGTCGAAGGGCTTGCGGGTGGTGTTGAACCACAGTCCGTGGACGCCGAGGCCCGAGGGGAACCAGAGGTGGTGGTTCTTGGGGTCCTTGTCGAGGAACAGTTGCTTGTGGTTCGGCATGAAGACGAAGGACCACTCCATCTTGCCGGTGGCCAGGGCGGTGGTGGCGGCGCTGTTGTCGTTGTAGGCGGTGTAGCGCAGTTCCTTGACCTTGGTCTCGCCGTTCCAGTAGGTCGGCGTGGCGGTCAGAGTGGTGGTCTGCGGGGTGAACGTCTTGAGCTTGTACGGTCCGGAGCCGACCGGCGTGCGGTTGGGCCAGGTCTCCGGGTTGTCGACCTTCTCCCAGATGTGCTTGGGCACGATGAAGGTCTGGATGATCTTGTTCTGGTTGACGAACTGCGACTCCTGGAAAGTCAGCACGACCTGCTTGCCCTTGACGGCGACCCCGTCGAAGGGGACGCCGTCCCCGTTGAGCGCCGGGTGCTTCTTCAGCAGATTGAAGGTGAACTCGACGTCGGCGGCGGTCAGGGGCTTGCCGTCGGCCCACGTGGCCCGCTCGTCCAGTGTGAAGGTGACCTTGGTGAAGTTGTCCTCCCAGGTCCACTCGGTGGCGAGCCAGGGGTCGGCCTTCTCGGTGGGCCGGATCATGTTCGTCATCGCCAGCGGCTCGTAGATCATGTGCCGGTAGCCGAGGACCGCCCCGGCCGAGGTCGTCAGGAACGGGTTGCTGTTGTTCGTCTGCGGCCCGTCCGGTTTGCCGAGGGTCAGTACACCGGCGGCCCCGCCGCCCTTCTTGGCACCCGAGTTGGCGTTCGAGCAACCGGCGGCGAGCGCCACCACGACGGTGGCTGCGGCGACCGCTCTGAGAGTGGTGCGACGGCGTACGGACATGGCGACTCCAGGAAGGGGCTGCCGGGTCTGGGAGATCCCGGCGGGCGGAAGGTGCGAGGCGGGGCGCGGCCGGGCGGCCGGGTCCGTCACGGCGCCGAGTGGCGCACGACCAGTTCGGTGGGCAGCACGGCCGGTCCGTCGGGTACGGGCGTGCCGGCGAGGTGGGAGAGCAGCATCCGGGCCGCCGTCTCGCCCATGCGGCGGGTGGGCTGGCGCACGGTGGTCAGCGGTGGTTCGGTGTGTTCGGCCATCGGGATGTCGTCGAAGCCGACGACGGCGATGTCGTCCGGGACCCGGCGGCCGGCGGCCCGCAGGGCGCGGAGCACGCCCGCGGCGCTGATGTCGTTGTGCGCGAAGACGGAGTCGAACGTGACGTCCCGCGCGAGGAGTTCCTCGACGGCGAGCCGGCCGCCGCGTTCGGTGAAGTCCCCTTCGACGACCAGATCGGTGGGCAGGACGGAACGGAAGCCGTCCAGCCGGTCCCGTACGCAGCCGAAGTGCTGGGGGCCGGTCAGGACCAGGGGCCGGGTGCGTCCGGCGGCGTGCAGGTGGCGGGCCGCGGACGCGCCTCCCTCGTGGTTGGTGGTCACGACGGAGGGGAACTCGGGGTGGTGGCCGCGGTCGTCGATGAGCACGATCGGCAGGCCGTCGCGGTGCAGTTCGGTGAGGTGGCCGAGGGTGTTCTCGGGTTCCACGACGACGAGCCCGTCGAAGGCGCGCGCGGACACCTGGCTGGTGAAGCGCTGGACGGACTCGGCCCCGCGGTTGCAGGTGAACAGCAGCAGCCCGTAGTCGGCGGCCTCGACGGTGTCGACGACGCCCTGGAGCAGTTCGCCCATCCACGGCCAGGTCAGCGAGGGCACGAGCATCCCGACCGTACGGCTGGAGCCGCGGGCGAGACCGACGGCACCGGAGCTGGGTACGTAGCCGAGCTGTGCGATCACTT
This sequence comes from Streptomyces sp. S063, assembly GCF_002832675.1. Lineage (NCBI taxonomy): Bacteria > Bacillati > Actinomycetota > Actinomycetes > Kitasatosporales > Streptomycetaceae > Streptomyces > Streptomyces sp. S063. The sequence continues at coordinate 5,608,836 of NZ_CP021707.1, read as the reverse complement.
CACGAACACGGGCGGCCGTGGTCCGGTCCACCTCGCCCTTGGTGTTGATGACCCGGGACACGGTCGTCTTGCTGACGCCGGCCTCACGGGCGACATCGGCGATGGTGACGCGCATCCGGTCCTCCAGGGGGCCAGGCGGGGCGGAAGAGGGCAGGCGGGGGCAGGGCGCGGGCAGGCATGGGGAGAGGTGCTCCGGTACCGGTTCCGGAACCGGTACCGGCGTTGCGGCGTGAGTTAACCGCGCCGATACAGGGCCGTCAATACTTCACGTCGAGATTGGGCGGGTCTCGTCTGCGGGGCGGACAGGCGGCGTTGTGTGTTCATTTGTTGAATGCTCCTGGAACGTCACAGAGCCGCCGCCCGGTACCGGGCGGCGGCTCTGTGACGAAGGGTCCGTGGTGGGCTACTCGGTGGGCTCCACGCCCGCGCGCAGCAGTCCGTAGGTGTACGCGTCCTCCAGGGCCTGCCAGGAGGCGGCGATGACGTTCTCGGCGACCCCCACGGTCGCCCAGTCGCCGGTGCCGTCGCCCGTGGTGATGAGGACGCGGGTGGTGGACTCGGTGCCGGTGCGGCCCTCCAGGATGCGGACCTTGTAGTCGATCAGCTCCAGCTTGGCGAGCTGCGGGTAGATCCGCTCCAGGGCGACGCGCAGCGCCCGGTCCAGGGCGTTGACCGGGCCGTTGCCCTCAGCGGTGGCGACGATGCGCTCGCCCTTGGCCCAGAGCTTGACCGTGGCCTCGTTGGCGTGGGTGCCGTCCGGGCGGTCCTCGACGATCGCCCGCCATGACTCGGTACGGAAGTAGCGGCGGGCCCGGCCCTCGACCTCGCCGCGCAGCAGGAGTTCGAAGGAGGCGTCGGCGGCCTCGTAGGTGTAGCCCTGGAGTTCGCGCTCCTTGACCCGCTCCACGACCCGGCCGACCAGGGCGCGGTCGTCGCCGAGGTCGATGCCGAGCTCCTTGCCCTTCAGTTCGATGGAGGCGCGGCCCGCCATGTCGGAGACCAGCATCCGCATGGTGTTGCCGACCAGCTCGGGGTCGATGTGCTGGTACAGGTCCGGGTCGACCTTGATCGCGGAGGCGTGCAGCCCGGCCTTGTGGGCGAAGGCCGAGACACCCACGTACGGCTGGTGGGTGGAGGGGGTGAGGTTGACGACCTCGGCGATGGCGTGGGAGATCCGGGTCATCTCGGCGAGCGCGCCCTCGGGCAGCACCTTCATGCCGTACTTGAGTTCCAGGGCGGCGACGACCGGGAAGAGGTTGGCGTTGCCGACCCGTTCGCCGTAGCCGTTGGCCGTGCACTGGACGTGGGTGGCGCCCGCGTCGACGGCGGCCAGGGTGTTGGCGACGGCGCAGCCGGTGTCGTCCTGGGCGTGGATGCCGAGCCGGGCGCCGGTGTCGGCGATGACGGTGGCGACGACGGCCTGGACCTGGGCGGGGAGCATGCCGCCGTTGGTGTCGCAGAGGATGACGACCTCGGCGCCCGCCTCGTGCGCGGTACGGACCACGGACTTGGCGTACTCGGCGTTGGCCCGGTAGCCGTCGAAGAAGTGCTCGCAGTCCACGAAGACCCGGCGGCCCTGTTCTCGCAGGTGGGAGACGGTGTCGCGGACCATCTCCAGGTTCTCCTCCAGGGTGGTGCGCAGGGCCAGTTCCACATGGCGGTCGTGGGACTTGGCCACCAGGGTGATCACCGGGGCGCCGGAGTTCAGGAGCGCTTTGACCTGCGGGTCGTCGGCCGCGTTGCCACCGGCCCTGCGGGTCGCGCCGAACGCCACGAGTTGGGCGTTCTCGAAGGTGATCTCCTTCTGGGCGCGGGCGAAGAACTCCGTGTCGCGGGGGTTGGCCCCCGGCCAGCCGCCCTCGATGTACCCCACACCGAAGGTGTCCAGATGACGGGCGATGGTCAGCTTGTCGGCGACCGTCAGGTTGATGCCCTCACGCTGAGCACCGTCGCGCAGTGTGGTGTCGAAGACATGGAAACTGTCGTCGGTGGCGTTGGCCTTGGTGGTCATGCTGATCTGGCTCCTGTCGGATGAGTGGATCCGGACGATCGAGTTCCACTTGCCCCCATCATCCCGCTCGCCTCGTTCCGACCCGGATGCGGGCCGAAAAACAAAAAACCCCTCGCGGGTGCGAGAGGTCTGCGCGCGGGTCTGGGGCACGGTGGCCGTGCCGTACGGGGTGGTACGGAACGGTCACTGCGGACCGGCGCGCCTGCTGCCAATAATCATGACGAACGAGGACACGGCATCAGTCTGGCACAGCATCCGCTCCGTGACGGCGGTGTCTCAGAATGCGGTCGTGACGCTGCTCGCATCCTCACGTGGCGCCCGGTGACAGCGTCTCGTCCAGGAACTCCGCCGCCTGTACGAGCACCTGCTCGCGGCCCGTCCCCGGGATCCCGACCGTGACGTGGACGCTGAACCCGTCCAGGAGCGCCCGCAGCCGGGCGGCGAACCGGTCGGCGTCCACCGGCCGGAATTCCCCGCGCGAGACCCCCTCGGCGAGCAGCGCCACCAGGTCGCGGTGCCAGGCCCCCTCGATGGCGGCCTGCCGGGCGCGGGCGTCGTCGTCGGCGTTCTGCGAGCGGCCCCAGACCTCCAGCCAGAGCGTCCAGTGGGGGTCGCGGTGTCCGGCGGGGAGGTAGAGGCCGATGTACGCGTCCAGCCGTTCGCGGGCGCTCCCGGGCCGGGCGAGCAGGGCGCGGCGCTCGGCCCCGAGGCGGTCCTCGCTCCACTCCAGGGTCCGCAGCAGCAGTTCGTCCTTGGTGCGGAAGTAGTAGAGCAGGTGTCCGCTGCTCATCCCCACGTCCCGCCCGAGCCCGGCCATGGTCAGCCCGTCGAGCCCACGCTCGGCGATGGCGGCCATGGCGGCGGCGAGGACGTCCTCGCGGGGCGGGGCGGCGTGGTGGGTGCGACGGGGGGCGGGGGTCATGGGTTCGTTCGTACCTTCGGCTGCTGCTGGGTGACGCAGTGGATGCCTCCACCGCCGGCGAAGATCGTACGGGCGTCGACGAGGGTCACCGTACGGTCCGGGAAGAGGCCCCGGAAAATCGCGGCGGCCTGCTCGTCGCGCGGGTCGTCGAAGGCGCAGAGGACCACGCCGTCGTTGCAGAGGTAGTGGTTGATGTAGGAGTAGTCGACCCACTCGCCGTCCTCGTCGCGCAGCACGGTGGGCGCGGCCACCTCGACGACCTCCAGGGCGCGGCCCCTGGCGTCGGTGGCGGCGCGCAGGACGGCCAGCAGCTCCCGGGTGACCTCGTGGTCGGGGTGGGCCGGGTCGGGCTGGACATGGGCGAGGACGGTGCCGGGGCGGGCGAAGGCGGCGACGATGTCGACATGGCCGAGCGTGCCGTACGTCCCGTAGTCGCCGGTCAGCCCCCGGGGCAGCCAGATCGCCTTCTCGGTGCCGAGGCGGGCGTGGATCTCGGCCTCGACCTGCTCCTTGGTCCAGCCGGGGTTGCGCTCCTTGCCGAGCTGGACGGTCTCGGTGAGCAGGACGGTGCCTTCCCCGTCGACGTGGATCGCGCCGCCCTCGTTGACGAGCGGGGAGCTGTGGGCGGGGGTCCCGGTCAGCTCGGCGACGGCCCGGGCGATGTGCTGGTCGCTCTCCCAGCGGGCCCAGCCCTGGGCGCCCCAGCCGTTGAACGTCCAGTCGACGGCGGCGAGGGTGCGGCCGTCGGTGACGAAGGTGGGGCCGATGTCCCGCATCCAGGCGTCGTCGAGCGGCCGTACGACCAGTTCGACGTCGGGCCCGAGCAGTGCCGCCGCCCCCTCCTCCTGCCCCGGCCCGACGACCACCGTGACCGGCTCGAAGCGGCGTACGGCCCGGGCGACGGCGGCCCAGGCGCGGCGGGCCTCGGCCAGCTCGGCGTCGGAGCCGAAGGTGGGGTTGGGCCCCGGCCAGGCCATCCAGGTCCGCTCGTGCGGGGCCCACTCGGGAGGCATGCGGAAGAGGGCGGGGGCGGTCGGCATGGAGACTCCTGGAACGAGGGTTTAGAGCAGCACTCTAACCGCCAGTGCATGATGTCCGAAAGGCCCTCTGATTCGCGATTAGAGCAACGCTCAATGTGCCGGGTACGGAAAAGGCCGCACCGGCCGCGGAGCCGGTGCGGCCTTTCGGGGCCGCGGAAGCTCTCAGCCGAGCGGGTGCATCCAGCCGTGGGCGTCCTCGACGACACCGCGCTGGATGTCGAGGAGGCGCTCCCGCAGCTTCATGGTCACCTCGCCGGGCTCACCGCCGCTCTGGGTCCACTCGCCGCCCTCGGACTTCACCAGGCCGACGGGGGTGATGACGGCGGCGGTGCCGCAGGCGAAGACCTCCAGGAGGGTGCCGTTCGCGGTGTCGTCGCGCCACTGGTCGATGGAGATCCGGCCTTCCTCGGAGCCGTAACCGAGGTCGCGGGCGACCTTGAGGAGGGAGTCGCGGGTGACGCCGGCGAGCAGCGAGCCGGTGAGGGACGGGGTGACGATCTTCTTCGAGCCGTCCTCCTGGCCGTACACGAAGTAGAGGTTCATGCCGCCGAGCTCCTCGACCCACTTGTGCTCGACCGCGTCGAGGTAGGCGACCTGGGCGCAGCCGTGCTCGGCGGCCTCGGCCTGGGCGAGGAGGGAGGCGGCGTAGTTGCCGCCGGTCTTGGCGTCGCCCATGCCGCCGGGGACGGCGCGGACGCGGTTCTCGGAGAGCCAGATGGAGACCGGCTTCACGCCGCCGGGGAAGTAGGCGCCGGCGGGCGAGGCGATGACCAGGAAGAGGTACTCGTTGGCCGGCTTCACGCCGAGGCCGACCTCGGTGGCGATCATGAACGGGCGCAGGTAGAGGGACTCCTCGCCGCCGTGGGCCGGGACCCACGCCTTGTCCTGCTGGACCAGCGCGTCGCACGCCGCGATGAACGTCTCGACGGGCAGCTCGGGCATGGCGAGCCGGGCGGCCGAGCGCTGGAAGCGGCGGGCGTTGGCATCGGGGCGGAAGGAGGCGACCGTGCCGTCGGGCTGGCGGTAGGCCTTGAGCCCCTCGAAGATCTCCTGCGCGTAGTGCAGGGTCATGTTGGCCGGGTCCAGCGACAGCGGGCCGTAGGGGACCAGCTGGGCGTCGTGCCAGCCGCGGCCCTCGGTCCAGCGGATCGTCACCATGTGATCGGTGAAGTGCCGGCCGAATCCGGGGCTGGCCAGGATCGCCGCGCGCTCCGCGTCGGACAGCGGGTTCGAGGAGGGCTTGAGCTCGATCGTGGGCGTCGTCATGAGTGCGTGTCCTTCACCGGTCTTGTGTGTGATGGACCGCGCTCACGCCACCTCGGCCCGACGCTTTCCGGTCAGGTCCTAGGACGTCCGAGCTTCACCGCGAGCCACGGCCCCGCGTTCGATTATCACTTGCGGGGGGCCGTGCACGAAATGGTGTGAATGCGGTCCAGAGGTCGATGGTGGCACCCGGAGGCCGCACAGGTGAAGCCGCCGGGCGCTGATGCGACCCGGCGGCTTCGAAGGGGAGTCGTCGGGTCAGCTCGCTACGCGTACCGCGAGGGCGTCGCCGATCTCGTCGGTCGTACGCGTGACCCCGTCGCGCTCCGCGAGATCGGCGGAGACGGCGTCCTCGATGCGCGCGGCCTCGGTGTCGTAGCCGAGGTGACGCAGCAGGAGGGCGACGGAGAGGATCGTGGCGGTCGGGTCGGCCTTGCCCTGCCCCGCGATGTCGGGGGCGGAGCCGTGGACCGGCTCGAACATCGACGGGAACGCGCCCGTCGGGTTGATGTTGCCGGAGGCGGCCAGGCCGATTCCGCCGGTCACGGCGGCGGCCAGGTCGGTGAGGATGTCGCCGAACAGATTGTCGGTGACGATGACGTCGAAGCGCTCCGGCTGGGTGACGAAGAAGATCGTCGCCGCGTCGACGTGCAGATAGTCGGTGCTGACCTGCGGATACTCGGCGGCGACCCGGTCGAAGGTGTTCTTCCACAGGTGGCCGGCGTAGACGAGGACGTTGTTCTTGTGGACCAGCGTCAGCTTCTTGCGGGGCCGGGCGGCCGCCCGCTCGAAGGCGTCCCGGACCACGCGCTCGACGCCGTACGCCGTGTTGACGCTGACCTCGGTGGCGACCTCGGCGGGGTGCCGGTGCGCAGCGAGCCGCCGTTGCCCGTGTACGGGCCCTCGGTGCCCTCGCGGACGACGACGAAATCGATGTCGGGGCGACCGGCGAGCGGGGTCGCGGTGTTCGGGAAGAGCTTGGAGGGGCGCAGGTTGATGAAGTGGTCGAAGGCGAAACGCAGCTTCAGCAGCAGCCCGCGCTCCAGGACACCCGACGGCACGGACGGGTCGCCGATCGCGCCGAGCAGGATGGCGTCGTGGTTCCTGAGGGCCTCCAGCTCCGCGTCCGGGAGGGTGTCGCCGGTGCGGTGCCAGCGCTGGGCGCCGAGGTCGTACTCCTTGGTCTCCAGCTTCACATCCTGCGGGAGGACAGCGTTGAGGACCTTGAGGCCCTGGGCCACGACTTCCTGGCCGATTCCGTCACCGGGGATCACTGCGAGATCGATGCTGCGAGACATGCCGGGAGCCTAACGGTGCGTCCCACCCCATGACATCCGACGTCCACGATGTGGACGCACGCAAGGATGCTCGGGGTGGGGTGGGTGGAGCGGCAAAAGGGCGGATACGGCTGCGGACGGCGGCTCAGTGGCCGGTCTCGCCGCCGTTGTCGCGGCGGTCCAGGGCGCGCTGGAGGGCGGCGGCCGCGTTGCGGCGCTCGGCCTCGGCCTGGCGGGAGGTGTGACGGACGCGGCGGACAGTGGTCTCGGCCATGATGGATCGACTCCTTGAGATTCCTGAGATCGCGTGGCACCGGCGCGGGCGGCACAGCGCCGCGCGGTGGTGGGAAACGGGATCGGATTTCGAGGTGCCGGAAGGGGCGGGGAGCGTACGCGGCAGGGGTTACCTGCTCCGGGCGTGCGCCACCATCCGCCGGTCGCTCGATCGAGCGATGCGTTCGGCTTCTACCAAGTTAGGACAGTCGGGCCGTCCTGTCTCCACAGTTAGTCGGACTTCCTACTATCTGAGACGGCCTCTTGGATCGGTGCAGGTCACAGCCGTGGAGGCAGTCCGTCCGCGAGCCGCCCGGCGGCCCGGGGCAGCCGGAGCGACCCCTAGCAGCCCGGAGAGGCCCGTCGGCTCAGAGGAGGTCGCCGTTCCGCCAGTCGAAGGCCAACGGGAGGGCGGGCCCGGGCAGGGAATGTCCGGCCGCCGGGCGGACATAGGTGCTGCCCTCCTCCTCCGGGAGCGGGAGGGGGCCGTCCGGGCCGAGGGCGGTGAGCCGGCCCGGCCAGATCTGCCAGCCGCGCGCGGCGTACAGGGCCGCTCCGGCGGCGGAGGCGGAGAGGGCCCCGAAGTCGTGGGCCGCGTCGATGACGTGCTCCAGGGCGGCCATGACCCGGTGGCCGAGGCCACCCCGCCGGTGGCCGGCGCGGACGGCGACGCCCTCGACGTAACCGACCCGGTAGGAACGGTCCGCGTGCAGGACCCGGCGCTGGACGACGGAGCCGTGGGCGAGCAGCAGGCCGTCCGCGTCCCGGATCAGGGCGTGGACGCCGCCGAGGGCGTGGTCCCAGTCCTCGTCGGCGAAGTCGCCGTCGAAGGCGGCGTCGAGCAGCTCGCGGATCTCCGCGCGCTCGGCGGCGGTCAGTTCGAAAGTGGGGGCGGTGCGCACGGTGGGCTCGGTCATGGGCCCCATCCTCGCGCCCGGGCGGCACGGACCGCACGCGGATAAGCCCGCCCGGACCGCGGCGATCGGCGGTCCGGGCGGGCCGGGAAAGCGGTGACGGGCGGCGGCTCGACCGGCCGTCACGCCGTAGGGGGCGTGGCTCAGTACACCGTCACGCCGTACGCCGAGAGCGCCTCGGTGACCGGCTGGTGGATGGCCGAGCCCGCGGTGCCCGAGCAGCCGGAGCTGCCGGAGTGGATGCCGAGGGCCACGGATCCGGCGAAGTGCGCGCCGCCGCTGTCGCCGCCGGCCGAGCAGGCGGTGGTGCGGACCATGTTGTAGACGGGCCCGTCGCCGTAGTTGACGGTGACGTTGACGGCGGTGACCGTGCCGGAGGTCAGCTTGGTCGTGGAGCCGCTCTTCTGGATCGCCTGGCCGACCACGGCGTTGGCGGCGGAGGTGATGTCACGGGTCGAGCCGTTGTAGAGGTCGACGGTTCCGGCGGGCGAGGAGCCGTCGGTGTAGCGGACGATGCCGTAGTCGTTGGTCGGGAAGCTGGTGCCCTCCCGGACGCCGATGACCGGGCCGCCGGAGCCGGCCGACCAGTTGGCGGAGATGTTGGTGCAGTGCCCGGCGGTCACGAAGTAGCGGGCCCCGCCCTTGGTGACGTTGAAGGCGGCCGAGCAGCGGCTGCCGCCGCCGTAGATCGCGCCGCCGCCCAGCACCTCACGGCGGAACTCCCCGGGGACGCGCTTGATGTCGACCGCACCGCCGAGCCGTTCGGCGACGGCTTCGAGACGGGCCATGTCCCGGGCGGAGACCGAGGAGTCGGCCTCGACGGCGACCCGGTTACTGCGCGGGTCGATACCCCAGGAGGTGCCGGTGATCTTGGCCTCGGCCTCCAGGGTCTCCATGGCGGCATCGAGCTGGGCGGCGCTGCGGGCCACCCGGCGGACGGTGGCGCCGGCCGCGCGGGCCTGCTCCTCGGCCCGGTCGGTGGTGACGGTGACGACCAGCTTCCCGGTCTTCGCGTCGAGGTAGGTTCCGGCGGTGGCGGCGCCGAGGGAACGTTCCACCTTGGCGTCGAGGGCGTACGCGGAGGGGGCGGGGATCGCCGAGGGGGCGGCGGCTGGGGTGCCGGCGGCGGTGGAGGGGGCGGCTCCGAGGCCGAGGGCGCCGGCGACGAGCAGCAGGGAAACGCCGAGGCGCGCGCGGGAGTTGCGTCTCATGGGGGGACTCCTTCTGAGGTGACGTGTGGGGACGTACCGAGAAGGAATTTGACATGCCCATTACTTAAACCACAAGACCGCGTGACCCGGGGGCCGTTGGGGTCCCGCACGAGCGGACGCCGAGTGGCCCCCGCACATGGAAACCGCCCCCCGGCCGGCAGGGGGGCCGGTCGGGGGGCGGTGCTCTGAGGGGGTCCTGGGGAAGACCCCGGGTCCGGGGCGCCGTGCTGCGGCGCCCCGGGAGGGCGTCAGCCCTGGTGGGGGTAGATGTAGTCGGTCGGCGGGACCAGCGTCTCCTTGATGGCCCGGGTCAGGGTCCAGCGCTGGAGGTTCTGCGGGGCGCCCGCCTTGTCGTTGGTGCCGGAGGCACGGCCGCCGCCGAAGGGCTGCTGGCCGACGACGGCGCCGGTCGACTTGTCGTTGATGTAGAAGTTGCCCGCGGCGTAGCGGAGCTTGTCCATCGTGTACGCGGCGGCCGCGCGGTCGCCCGCGATGACCGAGCCGGTCAGCGCGTAGTCGGAGACCGACTCCATCTGCTCCAGCATGGCGTCGTAGTTCTCGTCCTCGTAGACGTGGATCGCGAGGATCGGGCCGAAGTACTCGGTCGTGAAGACCTCGTTCTCGGGGTCGGTGCACACGATGACGGTCGGGCGGACGAAGTAGCCCACCGAGTCGTCGTAGGTGCCGCCCGCGATGACCGTGCAGGTCGGGTCGGACTTGGCGCGGTCGATCGCGGCCTTGTTCTTGGCGAACGAGCGGTCGTCGATGACGGCCCCGATGAAGTTCGTCAGGTCGGTGACGTCACCCATCTTGATGGAGTCGACCTCGGCCGCGAACTCCTCCTTGAAACCGGAGTTCCAGATCGAGGCGGGGACGTACGCCCGCGAGGACGCGGAGCACTTCTGGCCCTGGAACTCGAAGGAGCCGCGGGTCAGCGCGGTCTTCAGGACGGCGCGGTCGGCGCTGGGGTGCGCGACGACGAAGTCCTTGCCGCCGGTCTCGCCGACGAGCCGCGGGTAGGTGCGGTAGTTGGCGATGTTGTTGCCGACCGTCTTCCACAGGTGCTGGAAGGTGGGGGTCGAGCCGGTGAAGTGGATACCGGCCAGGTCGCGGTGGTTCAGCGCCACCTCGGAGACGGCGATGCCGTCACCGGTGACCAGGTTGATGACGCCCTTGGGCAGCCCGGCCTCCTCCAGGAGCTGCATCAGCAGCACGGCGGCGTGGGTCTGCGTCGGGGACGGCTTCCACACCACGACGTTGCCCATGAGGGCGGGGGCGGTGGGCAGGTTGCCGGCGATGGCCGTGAAGTTGAACGGCGTGATCGCGTAGACGAAGCCCTCCAGCGGGCGGTGGTCCATGCGGTTCCACACGCCCGGGGAGTTGGCCGGGGGCTGCTCGGCGAGGATCTGGCGCGCGTAGTGCACGTTGAAGCGCCAGAAGTCGATGAGCTCGCAGGGGGTGTCGATCTCGGCCTGCTGGGCGGTCTTGGACTGGCCGAGCATGGTGGAGGCGGCCAGCGTCTCGCGCCAGGGGCCCGAGAGCAGCTCGGCGGCGCGCAGGATGATCGCGGCGCGGTCGTCGAAGGACATCGCACGCCAGGCCGGAGCGGCGGCGAGGGCCGCGTCGATGGCGTCCTGTGCGTCCTGCTCGGTGGCGCCGGCGAAGGTGCCGATGACGGCCTTGTGGTTGTGCGGCTGCACGACGTTGACCCGCTCGCCGCCGCCCATCCGCTTCTCGCCGCCGATGGTCATCGGCAGGTCGATCGGGTTGTCGCTGAGCTCCTTGAGCTTCATCTCCAGGCGGGCGCGCTCCGGGGAGCCGGGCGCATAGGAGTGGACCGGCTCGTTGACCGGCGCGGGGACCTGGGTGACGGCGTCCATGAGTGCCTTGTCTCCTTGATGTCGGCGGGGGTGTGGGTCAGCCCGGGGGCTGCTCAGCCCTTGGTGAGGATCGAGCGGCCGAAGAACAGCAGGTTGGCCGGCTTCTCCGCGAGGCGGCGCATGAAGTATCCGTACCAGTCGGTGCCGTACGCCGTGTAGACGCGCATCCGGTGGCCCTCGGCCGCGAGCCGGACGTGCTCGTCGCTGCGGATGCCGTACAGCATCTGGAACTCGTACTCGTCCAGTTTGCGCCCGGCCTGGCGGCCGAGCTCCTGGGCGATGGCGATGAGACGGGGATCGTGCGACCCGATCATCGGGTAGCCCTCGCCCTCCATCAGGATCCGGGTGATGCGGACGTACGCCTTGTCGATCTCGGCCTTGTCCTGGTACGCGACGGAGGCGGGCTCCTTGTAGGCGCCCTTCACGATGCGTACGCGGCTGCCCTCGGCGGCCAGGCGGCGGGCGTCGTCCTCGGTGCGGAACAGGTACGACTGGATGACGCAGCCGGTCTGCGGGAAGTCCTTCCGCAGCTCCTCGTGGATGGCGAACATCGAGTCGAGGGTGGTGTGGTCCTCGGCGTCCAGGGTGACCGTGGTGCCGATGGCGGCGGCGGCCTCGACGACCGGGCGGACGTTCGCGAGGGCCAGCTCGTGGCCGCCCTCCAGCGCTTGCCCGAACATCGACAGCTTCACGGACATCTCGGCGCGCGGGCCCAGGTCCAGGGCCTTCAGGCGCTCGATGAGCTCCAGGTAGGCGTCGCGGGCGGCCTCGGCCTGCGCGGGGGTCGTGATGTCCTCGCCGACGACGTCGAGCGTGACCTCCAGGCCCTTGTCCGCGGCGTCCTCGACGATCGGGACGACCTGGTCCACGGTCTCGCCGGCGATGAAGCGGTCGACGACCTGCTTGGTGCCGGGCGCGGCCGAGATGAACCGGCGCATCTTGTCGCTGCGCGATGCGGCGAGAATCACGGGACCCAGCACGGGGCACCTCCACGAATGTACGGACGAAAGGCCGTAACGGCACGAACACGAACGAACCGGTACGGCACGGATAACCACTGTGAAATCTAGGTACCCGGTGCGGGCTGTGCCATCGACACCTGTCACGCATCCGTGGTCGCCATCTCAGACATCTGTATGAGGAAGGTCGCGCGGAGGTGCAGAATGGCGGAGTGACAGGCGATTACCAGGAACTGGTCGACGAGATCTCGTCCCTCCTCGACGCCCCGGCCACCCTGGAGAACCGGGACTTCGGCCTGGTCGCCTTCGGAGCCCATGACAGCGACGACGACACGGCCATGGACCCGGTCCGCACCCGCTCGATCCTGACCCGACGCTCCACGCCCGCCGTCCGCGCCTGGTTCGAGGGGTTCGGCATCACCCGGGCCACCGGCCCCGTCCGGATCCCCGCCGCGCCCGAGGCCGGGGTGTTCCGGGACCGGATCTGTCTTCCGGTACGCCATCGGGGTGTCGTCCTCGGTTACGTCTGGCTGCTCGACACGGACCCGGGCCCGACCGGGGAGCAGCTCGCCGCCGCGATGGAGGTGGCCGCCCGGATCGGGGCGCTGCTCTTCGGCGAGGCGCGGGCGGGCGCGGACCTCTCGCGGGAGTTCGGCGCGGTGCTCACGGCGGGCCCCGGCCGGCAGCACGACACGGCCGTCGCCGCGCTGGGCGAGGCCCTGGGCCGGGACGCGGAGGGGCTGCACACGGTGGTGTGCGTGACGCCGTGGGCCGACGACACGCCGTCGGTACGGGGCGTGGCGTCGGCGGCCGCGCTGGCGACGGTCCCCGCGCCGGGGGCCGCCGGGCCGCTGTCGCTGGCCGCGCTCGTCCGGCTGCGCTCGCCGGACCGCCTGGACCCGGCCCTGAGCGCCGCGGACCGGTTGCGCACCGGCGCGGACCCGGCCGTCACCGGGGGGATCGCCACGCCGCGCCGGGGCCTGGACACGCTGACGGTCTCCTGGCGCGAGGCGACGGCGGCGGCCCGCACGGCCCGGGCCGAGCCCCGTCTGGGCCCGGTCGCCCAGTGGTCGGCGATCGGCCCGTACCGCCTGCTGACCGCGCTCCCCGGCACCGGCACGGACCCCGGGGACCCGGCCGTCGCCTCGCTGCTGACCCCGCTGCACCGGGAGCTGGCACACACGGCGGAGGTCTTCCTGGACTGCGCGGGCCAGGCGAGCCGGACGGCCGCCGCCCTGGGCATCCACCGCCAGACGCTGTACTACCGGCTCTCCCGGATCCAGCAGATCACCGGCCTCGACCTGAACGACGGGGAGGACCGACTGCTGCTGCACATGGCGGTGAAGCGGGCGCGGCTCTAGGCGGCGTCCCGGCCGGGGCGCGGGGCGTCCCGTCGCGGACGCGTCAGGAGCGCGTAGCACCCGGACGCGACGAGCATGCCCGCCGGAAGGGACAGGTCCACGCCGCCCAGTGCCGCCGCGACGGGTCCGGTGTAGACGGTGTCCACGCAGAGCGCCGCGGCGGTGACGCCCGCCGTGAGGGCAAGGGCACCGGGGATGTGGACGCCGCCCGTGTACCAGAACCGGCTGCCGCGGCTCTCGTCCGTCAGCGCGGGGCCGTCGTAACGGTTGCGGCGCAGCAGGATGTCGGTGGCGTAGAGGGCGGTGCTGGGGCCGAGCAGGACGACGGTGAGCTGGAGGACGTCGCTCATGGTGTCGAGCAGGTCGGAGACCAGCAGGGCGTACAGGGTCAGGGTGACCGCCGCGGCCCCGTCCACGAGCACGCTGTAGGAGCGCCGGATCCGCAGCCCCACGGCCTGGAGGGCGAGGCCCGCGCTGTAGGCGGTCAGGGCGTTGATGGCGATCGTGCCGAGGACCAGGGCCAGCAGGAAGGCGGCGGTGAACCAGCGGGGCAGGATCGATTCGAGCCCGGACTGCGGGTCGCTCATGTCCACCGCCGTGGCCGCCAGCGCGCCCAGCGAGCAGACGACGACGCTGGGCGCGAAGCCGCCGAGCGCGGTCCAGCCGACGACCGCCCGTTTCGATGTCGTACGGGGCAGATAGCGGGAGAAGTCGGCGCTGGTGGTGTACGACAGCGGGCCCGAGGCGATGAGCGCGAGACCGGCGGCGAGCGTGGCCCACAGGGCGGCCCCGCCCAGGGGTTCGGCGGGCCGGTAGGAGAGATCGGCGTGGCCGGACACGCTGAGGGCGACGACCGTGAAGGCGAGGGCCAGGACGAGCGTGATCGGCAGGTAGAGCTTCATGATCGCGGCGTGCCCCCAGACGCTGATGACCAGCGTGAGTGCGGCGATCACCACCACGACGGCGGCCGTCACCCCGTCGCCGGGGGCGATGCCCGCACGCTCGACGAGCGCGGTGGCGGCGCTCGCGGCGGCGGCCAGGTTGAGGGCGAAGTAGCAGACGGAGATCGCCCAGCCGACGACCGCGTTGTTGACCCGGTTGCCGCGCACGCCGTAGATCGCCCGGGTGATCACCTCGCTCGGGGTGCCCGAGGCCGGTCCGGAGATCGCGAGGACGCCCGTGAGCAGCCAGAACAGATTGCCGACCACGATCACCGCGAGCGCCTGCGCCAGGGTCAGACCGAGCAGGACGAGCACCCCGCCGGCCAGCAGGCTCAGGTAGTTGACGGTGGCGGCCGCCCAGACGGCGAACAGTTCACGCGGCCGTCCGCGCCGGTCGGCGTCGGGGATGTGGTCGATGCCGTGGGCCTCGATGCGGGGCACCGTGCGCTCCGGGGCGGGAAGGCCTGCCGCCGGGCGCGGGGTTCCCGCCGCGGGAGCGGCTTCCTCCGGGGCGTACGCGGTGTCGTGCCGGCCCGGTACCGGGTCGGGAATCGTGGACGCCATGGGCCCTCCGAGTGCTGTCGTACCCACCTGCTTGCTTATTGGTCGCACACTCAATAACGTTCACGGCATGTCGTCAAGCGTTCAGCGCCCCCGTGTTCGGAAAAGCCCTGCCGCCCGGCGTGCGGAGATCGTCGACGCGGCCGCCGCCGTCGCCCTCGCCGAGGGGCTGGAGTGCGTGACCCTGCGCCGGATCGGCGACGACCTCGGCGTCCGGCCCGGGCTGATCAGCCACTACTTCCCGTCCGCCGAGGAGCTGGTGGCCGAGGCCTTCGGCAGTGCGGCGAGCGGTGAGCTGGACGCGCTGCTGCCCGAGGGTCCGCCGGACATCTCCCCGGTGCGGCGGCTGGCGGGCTTCCTCGGCCGCACGTCGGGCGAGGCGTACGACGCGATCAGCCGGCTCTGGATCAACGCCCGTCACCTCAGCCGCTACCGGCCCGCCCTGCGGGACCGGGTGGCCGAACAGGAGGCCGCCTGGCGCGGACGCCTGGAGGGCCTGATCCGGGAGGGCGTAAAGCGTGGCGAGTTCCGCACCCCGGACCCGTCGGTGACGACCGTCCAGATCCTGGTCGTGCTGGACGGGCTCGGCGCCCACGCCAACACCGACACGAGCGGGCGGCCTGCCGCGGTGGCCCGGATGGCGCACACCACGGCGGAGCGCGAACTGGGCCTGACGGAGGGCACCTTGAGCACCTCCGGCAGCTGAGAGCCCGCACCTGGCCGCGTCCTCACCCGGCCGCCCACGCCTGGCGCCCGCGCCCGACGCCTTTCGCCGACCGCCTTGTCACCGACCGGCCTGTTTTCCCACCTGCCGACCGAACGCCCTGGAGCCACCGTGCGTACCTCTCTCGTCCTCCTCTCCGCCCGACTGCTCGACCCGGCCACGGGCCGGTTCCTGCCGGAGACCGCGCTCGCCGTGTCCGGCGGGCGGATTGCCGCGCTGGGTGGCGACCGGGAGATCCGGGGACTGGCCGATGCCTCGACCACGGTGATCGACCTCAAGGGCGCGGTGGTCACCCCGGGCCTGGTCGACGGGCATCTCCACCCGGTCTCGGGGGCCGAACTGACGCATGGACTCGACCTCTCCGGCTGTACGGACCTGGCGGGGGTGCGCGAAGCCCTCGCGGGCGAGGTGCGGCGGCTGGCCCCGGGCGCGTGGCTGCACGCCTGGGGTCTGGACCCGAACGCCTTCGGCGACGCGCCGGTGGAGTCCGCCGCCCTCTCCCCCGTGCTCGACGGCGTACCGGCCCTGCTCCAGCTCTTCGACGCCCACTCGATGCTGGCCAGCCCGCGCGCGCTGGAGCTGGCGGGGGTGGACGGCCCCCGGACGTTCGACCAGGCCGCCGAAGTGGTCTGCGACGCGGCGGGGCGGCCGACCGGGCTGCTGCTGGAGGACGCCGCCTGCGAACTCGTCGAGCGGGCCGCGCCCCGGCCCACCCGTGAGGAGAGCCGCGACCGGCTGGTCGCCGCCCTGCGCTCGATGGCCGCCGCCGGGCTCACCGGCGGCCACGCCATGGACGCGAACGGGGACAGCCTCGCCCTGTACGCCGAGCTGGACGCGGCGGGCGACCTGCCGCTGCGGCTGCGGGTCGCGCCCTGGTGCCAGCCCGGTGCGGACGCGGACGCGGTACGGGAGCTGATCGGGCAGCAGGGTACGGGCGGGACCCTGTGGCGGACGGCGGGCGTCAAGCTGTTCATGGACGGCACGATCGACAACGGCACCGCCTGGCTGGAGCGCCCCGACTGCCACGGCGAGTCGACCCACGCCTTCTGGCCCGACCCCGAGGTCTACACCCGGGTCATCGGGGAGCTGCACCGCGCCGGGGTGCCCACCGCCACCCACGCGATCGGGGACGCCGCCGTACGCCACGCCCTGGACTCGGTGGCGACGGCCCGGACCGCCGAAGGCCCTGCCGTACGCCACCGGATCGAGCACATCGAGACGGTGCCCGACGACACCGTGGCCCGGTTCGCGGAGCTGGGCGTGGTGGCCTCCATGCAGCCCACGCACTGCTGCGACTTCACCCGGGCCGACCACACCGACAACTGGTCGCGGCGGCTCGGCGAGGAGCGCGCCTCCCGGGCCTGGCGCTGCCGCGACCTGTGGGACGCGGGCGCACGGGTGGTCCTCGGCTCCGACTGGCCGATCGCTCCCTTCCCGCCGCTGGGCGTCATGGCGGGCGCCCGCCACCGCCGCCCCGGCCGCGACCTCACCCAGCCGCCGCACGGCCCCGGCCAGGCGCTCACCGCTCTCGAAGCGCTCCAGGGCATGACGGTCAACGCCGCCTGGGCGGCGGGCGACGAGCACGAGGCCGGGCGGCTCGCCGTGGGCTGCCGCGCCGACTTCACGGTCTTCGCGGACAGCCCGCTGACCACGCCGGCCGTCGAGCTGCCGGGCCTGCCGGTGCTGCTCACGGTCGTCGACGGCCGCCCCACCCACCGCGACGCGGCGCTCTGAGCGCACCTCACGCGCCGGAGCGCCGGGCGCTACTTGCCGAAGCGGCGTTCCCGGCTGGCGTACGAGCGCAGCGCGCGCAGGAAGTCCACGTGCCGGAACGCCGGCCAGTAACAGTCCACCCAGTGCATCTCGGCGTACGCGGACTGCCAGAGCAGGAAGCCGGACAGGCGCTGCTCCCCGGAGGTGCGGATGATGAAGTCGGTGTGGTCGGCCACGGGTGAGTAGAGGTGGCGGGAGATGTCGTCGATCCCGAACCGGGCGACCAGCTCGGCGGGGTCGCCGCCGGCCGCGATGTGCTCCTCGAAGGCGCTCTTCACGGCGTCGACGATCTCGCGCCGGCCGCCGTAGCCGACCGCCACGTCCACCTTGAGGCCGCCGCGCCCGGCCGTGGCGGCGGTGGCCTCCTTGAGCACCCGGGCGCTGGTGCCGGGCAGCATGTCGAGCGAGCCGATCGCCCGGACCTCCCAGTCCCGGCCCTCGGCCGTGATGTCCCGGACGGTCTCCTCGATGACCTCGATCAGCGGCCCCAGCTCCTCGGCCGGGCGGCCCAGGTTGTCGTCGGAGAGCATGAAGAGGGTCACGTGCTCGATCCCGGCGGCCGTGCACCAGCCCAGGAACGTGGTCACCTTGGCACCGCCCGCACGGTAGCCCTCCCGGACATCCGTGTGCCCGGCCTTGCGGGCCCAGCGCCGATTGCCGTCGACCATGATCCCGACGTGCTGGGGGCGCGGCAGGCCCACCAGGGTGGCGGCGAGCCGACGTTCGTACACCGCTTCGATGGGCCTTCGGAGGAACAGGGGGAGCAGCTTCATGAACCCTCTCCAGCACGGGACACCGGCACGGGACAGCGGATGTCGACGGACCTTATCAGCGGCTGCGGAGCGTGGCCCGGGTCCGTCCCGGACCGGGGCTTCCGGAGGCCGGACCGGCTCAGTGCGGGCACAATCGAAGTGCTGATCAGAATGCCCCCTGCGCGAAAAGGGGTACCACGTGGACCACCGTCCCGGCCGGCCCGGCACACCGCTCGCTGCCGCACTCGACCGGCTGCCCGTTCCACGGATCCTCCGGCGGGCCGTGGGCGCGGCCAGGGCCATGAGCGGCACCCGCCGCCTGGAATGGCTCAACGCGGCGGGCGACCACATCGGTACCACGCTCGACCTGGACCGGACCGCCCAGGAGCTGGCGGACTACGCCGTACCGGAGCTGGCCGACGCGACCGCGGTCGACCTGCTGGAATCCATCCTGTGCGGAGGCGAGGGGGAACGGAGCGGATCGTCCGATGCGCCCCTGACCCGGGCCATGGCCGTGGCACACATCGACGAGCTCAGGAACCTGGAACCGGACCCGGTGGGGGAGCTCACCACCTCCCACCCCTCCAAAGTGGCCCACCAGTGCCTGACCACGCGCCGACCGGCACTGGTGCGGCGCATCGCACCGGAACAGTACGAGTACATCGCCCCCACCTCGCACGCCGCCCTCGTCCTGCGCCGCGCGGGAGTGCACAGCTACCTGGCCCTGCCCCTCGTCTCCCGGGGTGTCCTCCTGGGACTCGTCGACTTCCTCCGGTCCGGGGACCGGCCGCCGTTCTCGCACGCCGACGTGGCCCTGGCGTGCGAGCTGGCGGCGAAGGCCGCGGTGTTCGTGGACAACGCCCGCCTGTACGGGCGTGAGCGCGCGGCCGTCGTCAAGCTGCAACGCGCCCTGCTCCCCCGCGCCGCCCCCTCCACGCCGGGCCTCCAGGTCGTGTCGAGCTACCGGCCCGCCGTCGACCCCGGCGGCGTGGGCGGCGACTGGTTCGACGTGGTGGCCCTGCCGAGCGGACGCAGCGCCCTCGTCGTGGGGGACGTGATGGGCCATGGACTGGCGGCCGCGGCGACCATGGGCCGGCTGCGCTCCGTCGCCCGTACGCTCCTGGGTCTGGACATCTCACCGGAACGCGTACTGGCCCGGCTCGACCTGGCCGCCCGCGACCTGGAGGAGGACCAGGTCGCCACCTGCCTGTGCGCCGTCTACGACCACGCCGAGCGGACGTACCGGCTGGCCAGCGCGGGTCACCTGCCGCCCTTGATGATCGACGCCGCCGGCCGTGCCGCCTTCCTGGACGTGCCCCCGGGCGCCCCCCTCGGCTCGGGGGTCATCCCCTACGACGAGGTGACGGCCAAGGTGCCGGAGGGCAGCCGCATCGTGATGTACACCGACGGGCTGATCAAGAACCGGCACGAGGACGTCGATGTCCGGCTGGAACGCCTGCGCGCGTCGGTCGACGGCCCGCCGGCCACTCTGGCGGACAGCTGCGAGGCGATGTGGACCGGGACCGAAAGCTGCGGTGGCGGGCGTTTCGACGACGCCGTCATGCTCGTGGCGGAGACCCTGGCGCAGCCCGACGCCGAAGTGGTCGTCTGGTCGCTCCCGGACGACGGGTCGGCCGCCGGGGCGGCACGCCGTCTGGTCCGCGCCCAGCTGGAACGCTGGTCGCTCTCCGAGCTGATGGACGTCACCGAGCTGGTCGTGAGCGAACTCGTCGGCAACGCCCTCCGCTACGGCGGTGGGCCGAGCGGGCTGCGCCTGCTGCGCCACGACCGGCTGTGCGTCGAGGTCTCGGACATCGGGCCGGATCTGCCCCAGATCCAGCACGCCCCCCTCAGCGCCGAGGGCGGCCGCGGTCTCCAACTGATCAACATGCTCTGCCGCCGGTGGGGCTCCTGCCGGACACCGGAGGGAAAGGTCGTCTGGGCGGAGCAGGATCTGCCCGCTACGACGGCGCACTCTCATCGCTCGCCGCCACAGCCCGGTCGCTGACCAGAGCCGCCAGCACGGGTGGCTGGTCACCGTCGCTCCGCCCGAGCGTCAGGGCGAGCCGACGGCCGGCGGCGCCCACCGGGCCCCACACCATCAGGTCCCCGTACAGGTCCTGCCGGAACAGGGCGTCGAACAGCTGGTCCACCGCCGAGCCGCCCTGCCACCGGAGCAACGGCACATGCAGGGGGACCTCGGTGTGCGGGCCCCAGCGGTGACCCAGCTCCGCCGCGAGGGACCTCAGCCGGGCCTCCGCCGCCTCCTCCGCGTCGCTCCACTCGGGGGCGTACACACCGGTCATCGGATCGCCCTCCCAGAGCGGGACGATACGGAAGCCGGGCCCCTGGGTGGCGGTCCACTCGCCGGTCGCCGGGTCGCCCAGCGCGGTCGTGGGGCCGGTGGGCGGCAGGGGGACGGTGAGGAGTTCCTCGACCTCGGTCAACGCCCGGCCGAGGTCGAAGGGCTCCCCCGCCCGCGAGGTCACAGCACCGCCCGGTCCATCGGGCGGGGCAGCGGCGCCAGGGCCCCCGCCTCACGGAGCCGTTCGTACACCCGCACCACGGTCGCGCTGTCGCCCGGGGCCGCGATGCTCAGCAACTCCCCACCGCCGGGGAGCGGTTCGCGGACGGTCTCCAGGTCGTCGGGGACGAGGGCGGCGCGGGCCGGGGAGAGGTAGCCGGTGCGTCCGACGACGGGGTCGCCGACGGAGTAGTCGGCGTCGTCCTCCAGCGCGTCCAGCACGTCGTCGTCGCTCACATCGCCGAAGTCCGGCTCCCACACCCGGGCGAGGAGGGTGAGCAGAGCCTCCTCGGGCACCACTGCCTCGTCCGGGGCGTGCAGGATGATCGCGAGCGACTGGAGCAGGAACTCCGGCGCGCCCCCGGCCAGTCCGCTGACCTCGGCCTGCCAGCCGGCCGCGCCGGTCCCGACGAGCCGCAGCCCGGTCCCGGTGAGGTCCGACCAGTCGGTCGCGCTCTGGGCGGCACGGAGCGCGCCGAGCAGGGCGTCCCGGTCGGCGGTGAAGGCGGTGGCGGGTCCGTTCCCGTGGACCTGACTCCAGACGTCGGCCGCCTGCGGGACCAGCTCGGCGATCCCGTCGAGGGTCCGCAGCCATCTGTCGGCCACCGCCTCGACCGGCTCCGGCCGGGGACCCCAGAAGCCCCGCACTACACGTCGCATGCTCGTCTCTCCTCCGTCGCCCTGCCCGCTGCACGCGGCTACCCCGGCCGGCCGGCGGCCGGGGATCACCACGCGTTGCAGGCTACTCGGCCCGAAGCCCCCGGGCCGGGTAGGAACTACTCGTCGAAAGCTCCCGGCTTTCTGGTGCTGTCGCCCGGGTGGGGCTTGGTGTGCACCACCTTGATCGGCAGCCCCTCGTCACGGAACGCCTTGCGGGCGGCCTTGGCCACGTCGGGGTCGGAGAAGTGCCACTCCACGCTCCGGCCGCCGGCCGCCTCGACCTGGGCGCGGGCCTCGGTGACGAACTTGTCCTTCCCGGACGGGGTCAGGGAGCCCCTGTCCGACTGGGACAGATAGCTGCCGTACCCGTTCTTGGCCTCCAGGAACGTCTGGCGGGAGGAGTCCCAACCGTCGTACTCCACCGCCGGTTTGCCCTCGCGCGGGTGCGGGACGACGTACTCCTGGCCGCGGTTGGTGCCGGTCACCTGCTCCTGGTAGCGGAGCCAGGACTCGTTCTTCCAGTTCGGCGCGGGGTTGCGGTCCCGGCTGGCCCAGTAGCCGTCGCCCCCGTCGGCGTCGCCGAACGTGCGGTCCTTGAGATCGTCGGCCCAGGACGGCGGGTTGTAGTTGCGCGGGTCGGAGGTGTCGTTGCGCTGCGGCTCCGGGTACTTCTTCTTGTCCGCCTCCGCCCGGCGCGCCCGGTCCGGCTCCTCCAGCCGCTTCTGGTCCAGGTGCGCCTGGCGTTCCGCCGCCCGCGCCTCGTCGGCCGCCTTCTTGGCCGCCTCGTCGCAGCCGCCCTCGGCGAGGACGATCCGGCCCGGGGAGCCGCCCGCGAGCACGCCGGTGCCCGCGCCCGGCACACCGCCGCCTCCGCCTCCGTACGGCACCCTGGGCGGACCGCCGGCGATGACGCAACCGGTGCGGCGCGCCGCGTCCTCGGCGCTGTCCGCCGCCTCGTCGGCCTCCTTCGCCGCCTTGCGTACGCCGTCGAGGTCGCCCGCGTCCGCTGCCTGCCGGGCCCGACGGGCGGCGGCGCTCGCATCGCCCGCCGCGTCCGCGACCTCGGAGGCCACCTTGCCCGCCTTGCCGAGCTTGCCGGCCTTGCCGACCACCTTCGCCACGTTGTAGCCGGGGATGAACAGCGAGCCGACGTTCCAGATGACATCGGTGACGGCCCGGGTCTTCTCGCCGTTGTTCCAGCGCTCGCGGACCTCGTCCCCGACGAAGATGTCGTCCCCGACCGTGATCACCGTGTTGACGGAGGCCCCGCCCCAGTCCAGGATCGCGCCCAGGTAGTCGCCGTCGGCCCACTTGTCGCCCGCGCCCTCGGAGTCGGTGACCCACTGGTCGCCGAGCTGCTTGCCGTAGTCGACCAGGCCCGACCAGGTCTCCGGCTTGAACAGGTCGATGATGCCGGTGATGTCGCCCCAGATCCCGTCGACCACCAGCCCCTTGAAGACCTGGGTCGTACGGTCCCAGGCGCAGCCGAAGAAGCCCCAGCCGCTGCAGTCCTCCTGCTCCTCGGCCTGCTCTTTGCCCTCGCCCTCGCCGTCCCCGTCGTCGGACGCCTGTACGTCGTAGGCGGCCTCGGGCTCCTCGTTGTCCTCGGAGTAGGTGTCCTCGCCGGTACCGGGCCGCCCGTCGTCGGGGCCTCCGGTGCCACCGGAGGAGCCTGCGCCTTGCGTTCCGCCCGTGCCCTCCGTCCCCCCGGTGCCCTGGGCGCCTTCGGAACCGCCGGGGCCGCCGGGGCCGCCCGCGCCACCGGAGCCCTCCGTCCCGCCTGTGCCGCCCGTCGCGTCGCCGCCGGTCGTGCCGCCCGTGGTCGTACCACCCGTGGTGGTCGAACCACCGTCGGCCCCACCCCCGTCAGCGCCCCCGTCGGCTCCGCCGTCCGCGCCCCCCGACGCACCGCCGTCCGCGCCGCCGCCCGGGTCGTCTCCCGCGACGGTGTCACTGCCCCCGGGCGACACCGGGCAGGAGCTGCCCGTCAGCGAGCAGATCGCCGACTGGAGCCCCTCCGTGATCCGGCCGCCGAGGCCACCCACCGTCAGGGCGCCGATCAGCGCGACGACGATCAGGACCAGGCCCAGGTACTCCAGCGCGGACTGCCCGCGGTCCCGGCGCCAGGTGATCATGTGCGGGAGTGAGAACTTCGGCGGCTCCCCGCGCTCCCGGGGCGGCAGCAGGAACCACGCGCGGCTCTGCGGACGGCGCAGCAGCACCAGGATCAGGACGGGCAGCACCAGCTGCGTGAATCCGTCCGGCGAGCCGTCCGACAGATTGCCGAGGCCGCCGATGACCAGCCAGATCTGGACGGCGACGATCCCCCACAGCACGCGCCGGCCGCCCGTACGCAGATGCCGGGCCAGCAGGGCGCAGAGCACCCCGGGGGCGGACGCGTACAGCAGGATGCCGAATACCTGGGCGCCCATGGCGTCGGCGGCGATCGCGGAGCCGGAGAGACCAACCGCGCCGAGGACCGTCGCGCCGAGCAGGACCAGGAGCAGCACCCGGACCAGGGCGAGCGGGCCCGGGAGGTCACGCCGGGGAGCAGCGGCCGGAGCCGGGCCTCCCGCTACGGGTATGCCACCGATAGCAGACATACGTGATCCGACCCCCGGTGCCCATGAGTGACATGACAACCGGTCACCCTAGGGTCGGGGCGCCTCGCACGTCGTGGGCCCCAGGGCCCAACCCCGGGCCCATAGGGGCGGATCGGACCGCTCGGCCCCGGAAACGCGGCTGCCGGGCACCCCTGGTGGAGGGGCGCCCGGCAGCCGGGTCGTACAGGGTGGGTCAGTCGGTGAGGTTCACCGAGCGGGCCGAGGACGCGCCGATCTCCTCGGCGATCTCGGTCAGCACCGGCTGCGGGACCGTCTCGTCGACGGTGAGGACGACGAGCGCCTCGCCGCCCTCGGCGGCCCGCGAGACCTGCATGCCCGCGATGTTCAGCCCGGCCTCGCCGAGGATCTTGCCGACCGTGCCGACCACACCGGGACGGTCCTGGTAGCGCAGGACGGCCATGTGGTCGGCGAGCGCCAGGTCCACGTCGTGCTCGCCGATGGCCACGATCTTCTGGAGGTGCTTCGGGCCGGCCAGCGTGCCGGAGACCGCGACCTCCTCGCCGCTGCCGAGCGTGCCGCGCACGGTGACCACATTGCGGTGGTCGGGCGACTCGGAGCTGGTGGTGAGGCGGACCTCGACACCGCGCTCCTGCGCGAACAGCGGGGCGTTGACGTAGGAGACGGTCTCGTCGACGACGTCCTCGAAGACGCCCTTGAGCGCGGAGAGCTCCAGCACCTTGACGTCGTGCTGGGTGATCTCGCCGTACACCTCGACGTCGAGCCGGGCCGCGACCTCGCCCGCGAGCGCGGTGAAGATCCGGCCGAGCTTCTCGGCGAGCGGGAGACCGGGGCGTACGTCCTCGGCGATGACGCCGCCCTGGACGTTCACCGCGTCCGGGACCAGCTCACCGGCGAGCGCGAGGCGCACCGACTTGGCGACCGCGATACCCGCCTTCTCCTGCGCCTCGTCGGTGGAGGCGCCGAGGTGCGGGGTGCAGACGACCTGGTCGAACTGGAACAGCGGGGAGTCCGTGCAGGGCTCCTTCGCGTACACATCGAGGCCGGCGCCGGCGACGCGGCCCTCCTTGAGGGCGGAGTACAGGGCCTCCTCGTCGACGATCCCGCCGCGCGCGGCGTTGACGATGCGGACCGACGGCTTCACCTTGTGCAGCGCCTCGTCGCCGATGAGACCGAGGGTCTCGGGGGTCTTCGGCAGGTGCACGGTGATGAAGTCGGCGACCTCCAGCAGCTCGTCCAGGCTGAGGAGCTTGACGCCCATCTGCGCGGCGCGGGCCGGCTGGACGTAGGGGTCGTAGGCGACGATCTTCATGCCGAACGCCGACATGCGCTGGGCCACCAGGACGCCGATGCGGCCGAGGCCGACGACGCCGAGGACCTTCTCGCTGAGCTCGACCCCGGTGTACTTGGAGCGCTTCCACTCGCCGTTCTTGAGCGCGGTGTTGGCCTGCGGGATGTTGCGCGCGGTGGCCACCAGCAGACCGCAGGCCAGCTCGGCGGCGGTGACGATGTTGGAGGTCGGGGCGTTGACGACCATCACGCCGGCCTTGGTGGCGGCGGAGACGTCCACGTTGTCCAGGCCGACGCCCGCGCGGGCCACGACCCGGAGCTTCTTGGCGGCGGCGAGGGCCTCGGCGTCGACCTTGGTGGCGGAGCGCACCAGGATCGCGTCGACGTCGGCGATCGCGGGGAGCAGCTCGGCGCGGTCCGCGCCGTTGCAGTGCCGGATCTCGAAATCCGGACCCAGGGCGTCGACCGTGGCGGGCGACAGCTCTTCAGCGATGAGTACGACAGGTTTCGAGCTCACGTGAGTCCTCACAAGTCCAGTGCGGACGGCCGTCCCGACGGCCGCAGGCGGTGGAGGGGCTAGCCGCGTGGTAGACGCACGACACTGTGGGCCCTGACGCGTGTATGTGTTGAGAAGTGTAGTCATGCGCGGGGCCGTGTACCGCGACCTCGTGGAAGGATCACCCGCACGAGGGTGGACATGGTGTACAGCCGTACGGAACGCCCCGGGGTACTGCGGAGCGGGGCGGGCCCCCGACGGACCCGCCCCGCTCCCCCGAGGCCTAGGCCTCTTCGTCGTTCACCCAGCTCATGAGCTTGCGCAGCTCGCGGCCCGTGGTCTCCAGCAGGTGGTCGCTGTCGGCCTTCTTGTACTCGTTGTACTTGGGCAGACCGTTGTGGTACTCGGCCATCCAGTTCTTGGCGAAGGTGCCGTCCTGGATCTCGGCGAGGACCTTCTTCATCTCGGCCTTGGTGGCGTCGGTGATGATCCGGGGGCCGGTCACGTAGTCGCCCCACTCGGCGGTCTCCGAGATGGACCAGCGCATCTTCTCCAGGCCGCCCTCGTACATGAGGTCGACGATGAGCTTCAGCTCGTGCAGGCACTCGAAGTACGCGATCTCGGGCTGGTAGCCGGCCTCGGTCAGCGTCTCGAAACCGGCCTTGACCAGGGCGGCGGTGCCACCGCAGAGGACGGCCTGCTCACCGAACAGGTCGGTCTCCGTCTCCTCGGTGAAGGTGGTCTTGATGACGCCGGCGCGGGTGCCGCCGATGCCCTTGGCGTACGACAGGGCGAGTTCCAGGCCCTTGCCCGTGGAGTCCTGCTCGACGGCCACGATGCAGGGGACGCCGCGCCCCTCCTCGTACTGGCGGCGGACCAGGTGGCCGGGGCCCTTGGGGGCGACCATGCAGACGTCGACGTCGGCCGGGGGCTTGATGAAGCCGAAGCGGATGTTCAGGCCGTGGCCGAAGAACAGCGCGTCGCCCGCCTTGAGGTTGTCCTTGACGGACTCCTCGTAGACCTGGGCCTGGATCGGGTCCGGGACGAGGATCATGATGACGTCGGCCTCGGCGGCCGCCTCGGAGGGGGTCACCACGCGCAGGCCCTGCTCCTCGGCCTTGGCCTTGGACTTCGAGCCCTCGTGCAGACCGACGCGGACGTCGACGCCGGAGTCGCGGAGCGACAGCGCGTGGGCGTGGCCCTGGCTGCCGTAACCGAGAACCGCGACCTTGCGGCCCTGGATGATGGACAGGTCGGCATCGTCGTCGTAGAACAGCTCGGCCACTGGGTCTTCTCCTTGGTGTGCAGGTGTTGCGTCCCACCGTACGGCGGGTGCGTCGTGTGCGTTGTCGGGTCTCGCCATGCGAGCGGAGCTTGCGGCTCCGCCCGGGGTCCGTCCGCTCAGGCCGAGCGGTCGAGGGCGCGCAGGGACCGGTCGGTGATCGAGCGCGCGCCGCGCCCTATGGCGATGGTGCCGGACTGGACGAGCTCCTTGATGCCGTACTGCTCCAGCATCTTGAGCATCGCCTCCAGCTTGTCGGCCCCTCCGGTCGCCTCGATCGTGACGGCCTCCGGGGAGACGTCGACGGTCTTGGCGCGGAACAGCTGGACGATCTCGACGATCTGGGAGCGGGTCTCGCTGTCGGCTCGGACCTTCACCAGGACGAGCTCCCGCTGGATCGCAGCGGACGGCTCGAGTTCGACGATCTTCAGGACGTTGACCAGCTTGTTGAGCTGCTTGGTCACCTGCTCCAGGGGCAGGTCCTCGACATTCACGACGATGGTGATGCGGGAGATGTCGGGGTGCTCGGTCGTACCGACCGCGAGCGAGTCGATGTTGAAGCCGCGTCGGGAGAACAGGGCGGTGATCCGGGCGAGGACACCGGGCTTGTTCTCGACCAGGACGGAGAGCGTGTGCTTTTCGGACATGGGAGTCGTTCTCTCTCTGTCTCTCAGTCGTCTTCGTTGTCGCCGAAGTCGGGGCGGACGCCGCGCGCGGCCTGGACCTCGTCGTTGGAGGTGCCGGCGGCGACCATCGGCCAGACCATGGCGTCCTCGTGGACGATGAAGTCGATCACGACGGGGCGGTCGTTGATGGCGTTGGCCTCTTCGATGACCTTGTCCAGGTCGGCCGGGTCCTCGCAGCGGATGGCGTGGCAGCCCATGGCCTCGGACAGCTTGACGAAGTCCGGGACGCGGGTGCCCTTGGCGGCGTTGCCGTCCGTGTCCGCGCCGGAGTGCAGCACGGTGTTGGAGTAGCGCTGGTTGTAGAAGAGGGTCTGCCACTGGCGGACCATCCCGAGGGCGCCGTTGTTGATGACGGCGACCTTGATCGGGATGTTGTTGAGCGCGCAGGTGGTCAGTTCCTGGTTGGTCATCTGGAAGCAGCCGTCGCCGTCGATGGCCCAGACCGTGCGGTCGGGGGCGCCGGCCTTGGCGCCCATCGCGGCCGGGACCGCGTAGCCCATCGTCCCGGCGCCGCCGCTGTTGAGCCAGGTGGCGGGCCGCTCGTAGTCGATGAAGTGGGCGGCCCACATCTGGTGCTGGCCGACGCCCGCCGCGAAGATCGTGCCCTCGGGGGCGAGTTCGCCGATGCGCTGGATGACCTGTTGCGGGGAGAGGCTGCCGTCCTCGGGCAGGTCGTAGCCCAGCGGATAGGTGTCGCGCCAGCGGTTGAGGTCCTTCCACCAGGCGGCGTAGTCGCCGGTGTTGCCCTCGGTGTGCTCGGCCTGGACGGCCTGGACCAGGTCGGCCAGGACCTCGCGGGCGTCACCGACGATCGGCACGTCGGCGGTGCGGTTCTTGCCGATCTCGGCCGGGTCGATGTCGGCGTGGACGATCTTGGCGTACGGGGCGAAGCTGTCCAGCTTGCCGGTGACGCGGTCGTCGAAGCGGGCTCCGAGGGCGACGATCAGGTCGGCCTTCTGCAGCGCGGTGACGGCGGTGACCGCACCGTGCATGCCCGGCATTCCCACGTGCAGCGGGTGGCTGTCGGGGAAGGCGCCGAGCGCCATCAGGGTGGTGGTGACGGGCGCTCCGGTCAGCTCCGCGAGGACCTTCAGCTCGGCGGTGGCCCCGGCCTTCAGCACGCCGCCGCCGACGTAGAGCACGGGGCGCTTGGCCTGGGTGATCAGCTTGGCGGCCTCGCGGATCTGCTTGGCGTGCGGCTTGGTCACCGGGCGGTAGCCGGGCAGGTCCTGGGTGGGCGGCCAGCTGAAGGTGGTCCGGGCCTGGAGGGCGTCCTTGGCGATGTCGACGAGGACCGGTCCGGGGCGGCCGGTGGAGGCGATGTGGAAGGCCTCGGCGATGGTGTGCGGGATGTCCTCGGCCTTGGTGACCAGGAAGTTGTGCTTGGTGATCGGCATCGTGATGCCGCAGATGTCGGCTTCCTGGAAGGCGTCGGTGCCGATCGCCTTGGAGGCGACCTGACCGGTGATCGCGACGAGCGGGACGGAGTCCATGTGCGCGTCGGCGATCGGGGTGACCAGGTTGGTGGCGCCGGGGCCGGAGGTGGCCATGCAGACGCCGACCTTGCCGGTGGCCTGCGCGTACCCGGTGGCGGCGTGGCCGGCGCCCTGCTCGTGACGGACCAGGACGTGGCGGACCCGGGTGGAGTCCATCATCGGGTCGTAGGCGGGGAGGATCGCGCCGCCGGGGATGCCGAATACCGTGTCGGCGCCGACTTCCTCGAGAGAACGGATGAGGGACTGCGCGCCCGTGACGTGCTCAACGGTGACGGACGGCTGTCCGCCGGTACGGGCGCGCGGCTGCGGGTGGTGGGCCCCGGTGGCCTGCTCGGTCATCGGCATTCTCTTCTCGAAGCTGAGGGTTTTCGCGGGTGTTTTGCAGCGTTTTGAGAGGTGTCAGTGCAACAAAAAACCCCTCGTGCCGTGAGGCAAGCGAGGGGAGCGCGCCGGGTGCGGTCCGCAGAGTGTCGTGGAGTGACTCTGCTTCAGCCGACGCGCTTTCCAAGTACGAGAATTCGGGTGCGCATGGCATTGACCCTCTCTCCGGCACGCATGACGTGTCAAGTGGGTGGGACAGGCGTCTCAGTATGTGATCCGGTGAGCAGTGGGATCGAGCCGCCCGCCATCACCGGCCGGGGGCTCGGGATGCCCGGTACGGGGAACTCCCCGCGGACCAGGGCGCGTCGCAGCCGGTACTCGTCGAGCGGGCCGGAGAAGGCCATTCCCTGGCCGTGGGTGCACCCCATGGCGCGCAGGGCGAGGACCTGCTCGGGAACGTCGACGCCGTCGGCGACGGACTGGAGGCCGAGGTCGCAGGCGATCCGCAGGAGGCCGCTGGTGATCTTGTGCAGCCTGGCCGATTCGACCACCCCCTCCACCAGGTTCCGGTCGAGCTTCAGTACGTCGATGGGGAGCCGGCGCAGCGCGTTGATCGCCGCGAACCCGCTGCCGAAGCCGTCGAGCGCGATCCGTACGCCGAGTCGGCGCAGGGCCACGAGCCGCTGCTCCAGGGCGTCGAACGAGACGCGGGGGTCACTGTCGGCCACCTCGATCATCAGCGCGCCGGAGGGCAGCCCGTGGCGGGTCAGCAGCGCCTCGATGGAGCCGGGCGGCGGGGCGGCGTCCAGCAGCCGGGCGGCGGAGAGCCGTACGGAGACGGCGACGGGGTGTCCGGCCCTGGCCCGGTCGGCGGCCTGGGCCACGGCCTCCTCCAGGAGCCAGCGGCCCAGCTCGGCGGTGCGGTCGTCGTCGCCGGAGACCCGCAGGAACTCGGCGGGGGTGAACAGGATGCCCTGGGCGGAGCGCCAGCGGGCCTGGGCGGCGACGGCGGCGACCGAGCCGCTGGCGAGGTGGACGACGGGCTGGTGGAGCAGGGCGAACTCGCCGTCGCGCAGGGCGGTGCGCAGTCGGGTGGCCAGCTCGGAGCGGCGTACGACGTCGGCCTGCATCTGCGGGGCGTACAGCTCGACCCGGTCCTTGCCGCCGGCCTTGGCGCGGTACATCGCGAGGTCGGCGTTGCGCATGAGGTCCGTGGGGGTGATGGCGGGCTCGGCGAAGGCCACGCCGATGGACGCGGCCACCCGGACCTCGCTGGCGCCGATCCGGTAGGGCTGGGAGAGGGTGAGGCGCAGCCGGTCGGCGATCTCGTGGACCTGGTACTCGCGGGCGCCCTGGTCGCGGGTGCCGTCGCCCATGATGAGCGCGGCGAACTCGTCGCCGCCGAGCCGGGCGGCGGTGTCGCCGGCCCGGACGGAGTCCTGGAGGCGGCGGCCGGCCTGGATCAGCAGTTCGTCGCCCGCCTGGTGGCCGATGGTGTCGTTGACCTGCTTGAAGCCGTCGAGGTCGATGAAGAGGACGGCGGTGCCGAGGTCACCGGCCCGGCGGCCGCCGAGCGCCTGGCGGACCCGGGCGGTGAACAGGGCCCGGTTGGGCAGGTCGGTGAGCGGGTCGTGCTCGGCGTTGTGCTGCAACTGGGCCTGGAGTCTGACCCGTTCGGTGACGTCCCGGCTGTTGAGGAGGAGGCCGCCCTGGTGGCGGTTGACGGTGGACTCGACGTTGAGCCAGTCGCCTGTGCCGGAACGGAAGCGGCACTCGATGCGAGTGGTGGGCTCCTCGTGGGGCGGTGCGGCGAGGAAGCGCCGCACCTCGTGGACGACCCGGCCGAGATCGTCGGGGTGGATGATCGAGGACAGCTCGGCGCCGACCAGGTCCTCCGCGTCGCGCCCGTAGACCCCGGCGGCGGCGGGGCTGACGTAGCGCAGGGTGCCGTTGGGCGCGGCGATCATGATGACGTCGCTGGATCCCTGCACCAGGGAGCGGAAGTGGTTCTCCTTCTGGGCCAGCTCCTGGGTGAGGGAGATGTTGTCCAGCAGCATGATGCCCTGCCGGACGACCAGTGCCAGGACGACGGTGCAGCCGGTGAAGATGACGACCCGGTCCACCCGGCGGCCGTCGACCACGTTGTACAGGATCCCCAGGGTGCAGACGGCGGCGGCGAGATACGGGGTGAGGGCGGCGAGAGAACCGGCGATCGGGCGGCTGGCGATGGCGCGCGGGGGGCCCGGCCGGGCGGGGCGGCGGGCGCCTCGCCGGGCGCCCCAGGGGGCGTAGGCGAGGAGCAGCGACCCGGCGAACCAGCCGGCGTCGAGGAGCTGGCCCGAGTGGTACGTGGAGCGCAGCAGCGGCGAGGTGAACACCGCGTCGCTCAGCACGGTGAGCGCCAGGGCGGCGATGGCGGTGTTGACCGCGGAGCGGTTCACCCCGGCCCGCCGGAAGTGCAGGGCGAGCACCATCGAGACGAGCACGATGTCGAGCAGCGGATAGGCCAGCGAGAGGGCCGCGGGCGCGACGCTGGTGTCCTGGACGCCCGCCATGTGCGCGGTGTGCGCGAGGGCGAGGCTCCAGGCGAGCGTCAGCAGGGAGCCGCCGATCAGCCAGGCGTCCAGGGCGAGGCAGACCCAGCCGGCCCGGGTGACGGGCCGTTTGGCGAGGACGAGCAGCCCGACGATGGCGGGCGGTGCGAAGCAGAGGAAGAACACGTCGGCGAGGGAGGGCGTGGGCACGGGGACGCCGAGGATCACCTCGTACCACCCCCAGACGGCGTTTCCGCAGGCCGCCATCAGGGAGGAAAGCGAGAACAGCAGCCAGGCCGGCCGCAGCCGGCCCGCGCCCGTCCGTGCGTACAGGAAGCACGAGACCGCCGCGACCAGCGCCGCGGCGGCAAGGCCGAAGTCGCCCATGAAGACGGCGACTTGCGGTGACCCCCAGCCGAAGGCGGCACCCACCGAATATCCGGCGCAGACGAGGCCGAGCAGGATCCGGGACCGCATCCCGGTGGAGCCGGACTCGGACCGCGGGGCGAGCAGGGCCCCCAGCGCGCTCACCGGAGGGCTCCCCGCCCCGGGCCCGCCGGGCAGGCGGTCCCAGGCGCCTGGCTCCGCGCGGAGCCCCTCCGGCGCCGCTCGCTCCGCGGCGGCCCCGGCCGCTCCCGGGTCACCGCTCCGGGGCATGGATCCGGCCATCGACGGGTGGTGCGCCCCCTGGACGCGGACGGCCGCGACCGCCCGCCCGTCCGCGTCGGCTCGTCTCTCCATGGCCAGCACATCGCCCGTCGCCCCCTCGCGTTCCGGTGCTCCCCCCGCGCCGTCCCTTTCACGGCGCAGCCCCCCGGGTCGGACGATACACCAGATCCGTCACTCAGGGCCATAGCTTCTCTACGCTCCGTGACGAAATGCGAGGTGAGCGGCACTGCGTGCATCCGGACCGCCCCGTAGCGTGGCCGCCGCAGCGGGGTCAGCCGGTGGTCGCGACCACGTTGTGCAACGGCTCTCCGGCGGCGAACCGGGTGAGCTGTGCGGCCAGCAGCCGCTTGGCGCGGGGTTCGAACGCCGAGGTGCTGCCGCCCACATGAGGTGTGATCAAGACATTCGGAGCATGCCAGAGAGGATGGCCCTGGGGCAGGGGTTCGGGGTCGGTGACATCGAGGGCGGCCCGCAGCCGACCGGATTCCAGTTCGGTCAACAGGGCTTTGGTGTCGACGACTCCGCCGCGCGCGACGTTCACGAGGAGGGCGCCGTCGGGCATCGCGGCGAGGAAGTCGGCGCCCACCAGCCCCTGCGTGGACGGGTTCAGCGGAGTGGAGAGGATCACGATGTCGGCCTCGGGCAGCAGGGCGGGCA
Source organism: Streptomyces sp. S063 (assembly GCF_002832675.1). Classification (NCBI taxonomy): domain Bacteria; kingdom Bacillati; phylum Actinomycetota; class Actinomycetes; order Kitasatosporales; family Streptomycetaceae; genus Streptomyces; species Streptomyces sp. S063. The sequence continues at coordinate 5,575,777 of NZ_CP021707.1, read as the reverse complement.
GATCGTCGAGCGTGTGTACGGCGCCGCGTGCGGTGGTCCGCGCGGAGCGCGCGACGCGCGCCACCCGCGCGCACTCGAAGGGAGCGAGCCGGTCCTCGATGGCCGAGCCGATGGAGCCGTACCCCACGATGAGGACGGACTTGTCGGCGAGCGCCGGGTAGAAGCCGGACCGCCACTCCTCCTTCTCCTGGCCGTGGACGAACCCGGGGATGCCGCGCAGGGAGGCCAGGATCAGCGCGAGGGTCAGCTCGGCGGTGGACGCCTCGTGCACCCCCTTGGCGTTGCAGAGCCGCACCCCGGCGGGCAGCAGGGGGAGGCCGGGCTCGACGTGGTCGATGCCGGCGGAGAGCGTCTGCACCACCTGGACCGAGGTCATCGAGGCGAGCGGGCGCTGCGCGACCTCGGGGCCCTGCATGTAGGGAACGACGTAATAGGCGCAGTCGGCCGGATCGGCGGGGAAGTCCGGGCCACCGTTCCAGAAGAGATAGTTGGGCCCTTCCGGGAGCCCGTCGATCTCCTCGGCCGGAAAGGGCAGCCATACGTCAGCAGTCGTCGCAGTCATGGTCGGGAGGCTATGCGACGGGTGTACGAGCGCTCCAGGGCGGCTGCGCGAAGACCCGGGGACGCCAGAGGTTACTTTTGGGTGCGGTACGGCCCCGTGCCGACGGGAGAGCATGGAGGGTTCGGGGAGTTGGAGTGCAGGACTATCGGGGCCGCGGGGCTTGCCGTGGGTGCGGTCGGGCTCGGCTGTATGCCGATGAGCTGGGGTTACAGCGCGTCGCAGCGGCTCGGCGACCGCTCGGTGCGGACGGTGCACGCGGCACTGGACGCGGGCGTCCGGCTGCTCGACACCGCGGACATGTACGGCCCGTTCACCAATGAGCTGCTGGTGGGGCGGGCGTTGAAGGGCCGCCGCGAGGAGGCGTTCGTCTCCACCAAGTGCGGGCTGCTGGTGGGCGATCAGCACATCGTCGCGAACGGCCGGCCGGGGTACGTCCGGCGGGCCTGCGACGCCTCGCTGCGACGGCTCCAGACCGATGTGATCGACCTGTACCAGCTGCACCGGGCCGACCCCGAGGTGCCGGTGGAGGAGACCTGGGGCGCGATGGCGGAGCTGGTCACCGTGGGCAAGGTGCGCTCGCTGGGGCTGTGCGCCGTGGGAGCGCGGGCCCCGCGCCGGTCGGGCGAGGGTCCGTTCGAGGGAACGATCCGGCAGTTGGAGCGGATCCAGCAGGTCTTCCCGGTCAGCGCCGTCGAGGCGGAGCTGTCGGTGTGGTCGCGGGAGGCGCTGACGGAGCTGCTGCCGTGGTGCGTGGCGCGCGGGGTCGGGCTGCTGGCCGCGATGCCGCTGGGCAGCGGCTATCTGACCGGGACGCTGAAGCCGGGGCAGGGGTTCGAGCCGGAGGACCTGCGGGCCAGGCATCCGCGGTTCACGGCGGAGGTGATGGCGGCGAACCAGCCGGTGGTGGCCGGTCTGCGGCGGGTGGCGGAGCGCCGGGGGGCGACCGTGGCGCAGGTGGCGCTGGCGTGGGTGCTGCGCCAGGGCCCGCATGTGGTGCCGGTGCCGGGGGCGAAGCGGGAGCGGTGGGCGGTGGAGAACGCCGGGGCGGCGCGGGTGGTCCTGGACGACCGGGATCTGGCGGAGATCGACGCGCTGCCCGCCGCCCACGAGTCCTGGGACTGAGCGGGGCGACCCGTACGGCGGGAGAATGGGCGGATCGGGAACTTCTGGACCGGCCGGGGCAGTAGGAACAGGTGAAGGTGCAGGAGCAGGTGGTCGGGCAGCCGTCGAAAGGATCGGTTCCGTGCGTGGTTCTCTGTTCGGACGTGTGCAGTCCCCGGCCGTGCGCAGGGGGGTGCTGGCCGCGGTGGCGTCGGCCGCCCTGCTGCTGTCCGCCGCGTGTTCCGGCGACGGTGACGGGGAGGGCGGTGCGTCCGGACGGCCGGCCGGTTCCCCGACCGCCTCGGGATCCGCTCCCCGGCCTCGCAGAGCCGGTCGGCGGACCTGCCGCCCGAGAAGGGCTCGGCGAAGGTCGTCTCGACGCTGACGGAGAACCTGAAGTCGCCGTGGGGTCTGGCGGCGCTGCCGGGCGGCGATCTGCTGGTGTCCTCGCGGGACGAGGGCACGATCCACCGGATCGACGGCGAGAGCGGCAAGCAGACGCTGCTGGGCTCGGTGCCCGGGGTCGCCCCGGCCGGCGAGGGCGGACTGCTCGGGCTCGCCGTCTCGTCCACCTTCGGCGCGGACCAGTTGGTGTACGCGTACTTCACGACCACGTCCGACAACCGGATCGTCCGGATGAGTTACGACGAGAAGCGCCCGGCGGGGCAGCAGCTCGGCGCCCCGGACACCGTCCTGCGCGGTATCCCCAAGGGCAGCATCCACAACGGCGGCCGGATCGCCTTCGGCCCGGACAAGATGCTGTACGCGGGCACGGGCGAGGCCGGGAACACGGAGCTGTCGCAGGACAAGGAGTCGCTGGCGGGCAAGATCCTGCGGATGACGCCCGACGGCGAGCCAGTGCACGGCAATCCGGAGGCGGACTCGGTGGTGTATTCGTACGGCCACCGCAATGTGCAGGGGCTCGCCTGGGACGCGGAGAAGCGGCTGTGGGCCGCCGAGTTCGGGCAGAACACCTGGGACGAGCTGAATCTGATCGAGCCCGGCGGGAACTACGGCTGGCCCGAGGTGGAGGGCCGGGAGGGCGAGGACGGGTTCATCGACCCGGTGGCGCAGTGGAAGACCTCGGAGGCCTCCCCCAGCGGGATCGCGTACGCGGAGGGCTCGATCTGGATGGCCGGGCTGCGCGGTGAGCGGCTGTGGCGGATCCCGCTGTCCGGCGAGAAGGCCGGGGAGCCTCTCGCGGACCCCCAGGCGTTCCTGGCGGAGGAGCACGGCCGGCTGCGCACGGTGGTGAGCGCGGGGGGCGACCGCCTGTGGCTGCTCACCAGCAACACGGACGGACGGGGCACGGTGCAGGACGGGGACGACCGGATCCTCCAGGTGGAGGTGGAGTAGCGGCCGCCCGCGCGGGCCCGTCCTACGCCGCCGGGTAGAGCCTCAGGCGGTGGGCGAGGGCGGCCGCCTCGCCGCGGCTGGAGACGCCCAGCTTGGCCAGGATGTTGGAGACGTGGACGCTCGCGGTCTTCGGGGAGATGAACAGTTCCTCGGCGATCCTCCGGTTGGTGTGTCCGGCCGCGACCAGCCGGTGCACGTCCTGTTCGCGCGGGGTCAGCCCGAAGGACGCCACGGCCGCGATGGCCGGGTCCTCCTCCTCGGCCGGCGACCGGCCGGGGCCGTCGGTGGCGGACGCGGGGGCCAGGAGGGCCGGAGGGACCCCGCCGTCGGGGCCCGGTGCCGTCCCGGAGTCGTCGAGGGCGATGCGGGCGCGGGCGGCCAGCTGTTCCACCGCCTCGGCGAGCGGGCGCGCGCCGAGCCGTCCGGCGGTCTCGTGGGCGCGGTGCAGCAGGGCCGTGGCGGTGGACCGGCAGCCGGGGGCGATGAGCAGGGACTCCGCCCAGCGGCGGTGGATCTGGGCCAGTTGGTACGGGCGGCTCAGCGGGCCGAAGGCCTCCGCGGCGCGGGCCCAGTGGCCGGGTGTGTCCGTGCCCTCCGCACGGGCCAGCTCCGCCTCGATGAAGACGCCGTAGGCCTCCCATACGGGGACGAGCATCGGGAGGCTCTTCACGCACCGCCGGATCAGGGCGAGCAGCTCCGGACGGTCCTGTTCGGCGGCGGGCAGTCCGCGATGGTCCGCCTCGATCATGGCGGCGGTCTGGAGCAGCGGCAGGGCGTAGCGCTGGGTGCCGGGAGGGAAGCCTGCTCTGGCCAGCTCCTCGAACGCGGTCCGTGCCGCGCCGAGCCTGCCCTGGGAGACGGCCAGCACCATGCCGTGCCGCCCGGGGTCGATCGTGTGCTGGTGCTGCGGGTCGCGGTGCCCGAAGTGCCTGCGGACCAGGGCGAGCTGCTCCTCCGCCTCGGCCGTGTCCCCGCGGGCGACGGCCAGTTCGGTACGGCGCAGCGCGGCGAGGCCCTTGGCCCGGGGGCCCAGCGCCAGGCGGGCGGCGGACGCGGCGGCGCTCTCGCTCTGGGCCCAGTGCCCGAGGGAGAACAGGGACTGGGACTGGTTGGCGTACACCCAGGCGCCGGAGTCGGCCAGGCCGTGGCTGTGGCAGATCTCGATGCCGTGGTCGGCGGCGGCGACGGCCTCCAGCGAGCGGCCCATCGCCTCCAGCGAGGAGGGCAGGTTGACGCTGACCCGGCCGAGGAGGTTCATCAGGTGGAGCTGTTCGGCGCGGTCCCGGACCGCGTACATCTCCGCGAGGCCCTCCTCGACGCCGCCCGCGTCCGCGACGAGCCAGCCTCGGGTGAGGCGGGCGTGCAGCTCGATGTACTCGTCGCCGACGAGCCGGGCGTACTCCACGGCGCGGTCGCTGTCCGCGAGGGCTTGCGGTCCCGGCTGGCGGAGCGCCTTCCAACCGGCCACGTTCGTATGGACGTCGGCCTGAACGGGCGACGGAGGCAACCCGCGTACGAGCTCCTGGGCGGCGGCCAGCTCCTCCCAGCCGTCCCCCTTGTCGAGCCCCTGCACCAGTCGGCTGCGCTGCACGAGGAACCAGGCCTCGCGCAGCGGGTCGGCTTCGGCGGCCAGGACCCGCAGGGCCTTCTTGGAGATGGCCAGCGCGCGTTTGCGGTCGCCGCCGAAGTGGGCGGCGACGGTGGCCTCGGCCATCACGTCGAGGTAGCGCAGGGGCGTGTTCTCCGGGTCGCAGGCGGAGGCCGGGTAGACCTCGGCGTAGTCGAACGGCCGGAGGGTGGCGAGGACTTCGTCGGGGACGTCGTCCCAGAGCTCCATCGCCCGCTCCAGGAGCCGCAGTTGCTCGGAGTAGGCGTAGCGGCGGCGGGCCTCGACGGCGGCCCGGAGCACGGCGGGCAGAGCCTTGGCGGCGTCGTGGGCGGCGTACCAGTAGCTGGCGAGGCGCGTGGCGCGTTCGTCGTCGCGGACGAGGGAGGGGTCGGCCTCCAGGGCTTCGGCGTACCGGCGGTTGACGCGGGTGCGCTCCCCGGGCAGCAGGTCGTCGCTGACGGCCTCGCGGACCAGGGAGTGCCGGAAGCGGTAGCCGTCGCTGTCGGGCGCGGGTTGCAGCAGGTTGGCGCCGACGGCGGCGCGCAGGGCCTCGTGGAGGTCGTCCTCGTCGAGCCCGGCGACGGCGGCCAGCAGCTCGTGTTCGACGAAGGAGCCGCCCTCGGCCACGATTCGGGCGATCCGCTGGGCGTGCTCGGGGAGTGCCTCCACCCGGACGAGCAGGAGGTCGCGGAGCGATTCGGAGAGCCCGGAGCTGTCACCGCAGCACTCCAGGGAGCCGGCCAGCTCCTCGACGAAGAAGGCGTTGCCGTCGGAGCGTTCGAAGATCTCGTCGACGAGTGCGGCCTCGGGGGTCTCGGCGAGGATGCCGGCGAGCTGGCGGCCGACCTCGTCGTGGCTGAACCGGTCGAGTTCGACGCGGGTGACGGTCCGCAGCCGGTCCAGCTCGGCGAGGAGGGGGCGCAGGGGATGGCGGCGGTGGATGTCGTCGGCGCGGTAGGTGCCGACGACCATGAGGCGACCGGTGCTCAAGGTGCGGAAGAGATAGGCGAGCAGATGCCGGGTGGAGGCGTCCGCCCAGTGCAGGTCCTCCAGGACCAGGACGACCGGGCGGTCGGCGGAGATCTGCTCCAGCAGGCGTCCGGTGAGCTCGAAGAGGCGGGCGATGCTGTGCTCGTCGGTGGCGTCGCGGTGGGCCTCGCCCAGCTCGGGCAGGAGACGGGCCAGCTCGCCCTCCTTGCCGGCGCAGGCGGCGGCCATCTCCTCGGGCAGGGCACGCCGCAGAGCGCGCAGGGCGGTCGGGAAGGGGGCGAACGGCAGCCCGTCGGCCCCGATCTCGACGCAGGACCCGACGGCGACCACGGCGCCGCGCCGTTCGGCCGCCGAGACGAACTGCTCGACCAGACGGGTCTTGCCGACGCCCGCCTCGCCGCCGACCAGCAGCGCCTGCGGATCGCCGGAAGCGGCCCGCGCGAGCGCCTCGGTGAGCGAGGCGAGCTCCTCGGCGCGCCCGACGAACACGGGGCTGACTGACCTGGTCTCCACGCCGCCGAGCATCGCATACGCATACGAGGCGGCGGGAGTCTTTTCGCGCAGGGTGATCATGCTCCCCGCCCGGTCCCCGACCGCCGCCGTCGCTGCCCCCGCTCCCGGTGGGGCCGAGTCCGGGCCCGCCGCGCCCGGTACGGAAGGGACGGCGGCGGGACCGGGGGCCGGCACGGGGGCCGTACCGGGCCGGGCCATCGTCAGGCGGCCGGGGCGAAGCGGCTGCGGTCGCCCTGCCTCACCTTCCCCTCCGGGTCGTGGCGTCCGGTACGGCGGGCGGCCCGGCGGGCGCGGCGCGCCCGGCCGATCTCGCGCTCGGTGTCGGCCCGGCGGATCAGCTCGGCGGAGGTGGAGCGGTAGATCTCGTACTCGTACATGGTGTTCCCCTGGTTCCTGGTCGTGCAGCGGACCGGAGGGGTGGTCCGGCCGGTCGGCCGGGGCCCTGTGTTCGCTGTGTGTCCACTCTCGTCGGCCAGGTGGGGGCGGGGCATCGGGCGAGTTCCGCATCTTCACGGGGGTGGGAGCCTTAGGTGGGCCCGTCCGGTGCCCGAGGGGTGGGCGGGTGCCTGAGGAGTTGTCGTAGGAGGCGGGCCCGTCCTCCCTACGCGGGTACGCGGGCCGGTCAGCCGCCGGTCGGGGCGCCCGCGCTGGGCAGGGAGACGAAGAGGTCGAGGTACATGCCCGCCGAGATCAGCACGCCGAGGACGCCGAGGGCGACACCGGCCAGGGCGACCGCGCGGACCCAGGCGGGCTGCGGCCGGTCGGCGGGGGCGCCGAACGCGGGGCGGACCAGGACGACGACGCCGACGAGCAGGGCCAGGAGGGCGAAGACGCCGTTGACCAGGGCGGTGGTGTGCCAGGCGTCCCCGTAGATCTCCGAGATCTGCTGGGCCGCGCTGCCGCCGCCGGAGGTCTTGATCTGGCCGATGAGCGTCTCGCGTTCGGCGGCGACCCGGCCGGTCCACGCGCCGGTCAGGGCGACGACGCCGAGGGCCGCGGAGACGACGGCCGCCGCGCCCGCGCCGACGCCGTGCCGGGCCTCCTCGAAGGGGTCGGGCTCCAGGTCCTCGTCCGCGAGGCCGTCGTCGGCCGCGTCGCCCTCGGGCTGCGTGGCGAGGTCGTCGGGGGCCGTCGCGGAGGCGCCGGGCCCCGGCGGCGTCCCCGGGGCGTCCTTCGTCTCCGTGTCCTTCGTCGCCGCGGCGTCCGCGGCAGCCGTCTCGTCGGGGGTCGTCGTCCTGGAGGGGGTGGTGTTCATGTGCCGACGCTAGGGGGCCCGGATGAGAGCCCCCTTAACGCCGGGCGTGCGCCGGGGCTCAGCGCCCCGCGCGGGCCCTCCACTCCGGGGCGAGGACCGACCAGACCTCGGAGTCGTGGCGTACGCCCCGGTAGAGGTAGTTCTGCCGGATCACCCCGTCCCGGGTCATGCCCAGCCGCTTCGCCACCGCGATCGACTTCGTGTTCGCGGCGGAGGCGTCCCACTCGACGCGGTGCATGCCGCGCTCGTACACCGCCCAGTCGATCAGCCGCTCGGCGGCCCGGGTGATCAGGCCGCGGCCCTGGGCCGCCGGCTCCAGCCAGACGCCGATCTCGCAGTTGCCGGAGGCCGTGTCGAAGATCCGGAAGAGGCCGCCGCCGACGAGGGTGCCGTCCAGCCAGATCCCGTACAGCCGCCCGGTGTCCGCGGCCTGCTTCTCCGCGTACCGCCGGAGCAGGTCGCGGGCGGATTCCCGGTCCGTGGCGAAGGAGGCGAAGGGGATCCAGGGGTCGACCAGCTCGCGGGCCCGGTCCATGTGGGCGAGGAACTCCTCGTCCTGCCAGATCTCCAGCGGCCGCAGCTCCGCATTGTCGTCACCCAGGGATATGGCGAACATCGTGCTCCTTCTCCGTCTGCGCGACACCCTCCTCCGTGGCGCGCGCCCCGGGGATCTTCGCATGGAGCGGTACGCAGTCGGGCGGTTCGATGGAGATCCGGGGCAGCCGCTTCTCCAGCCAGCCCGGCAGCCACCAGTTCGCCCCGCCGAGCAGGTGCATCAGGGCGGGCACCAGCAGGGTGCGCAGGACGAAGGCGTCCAGGGCGACGGCGGTCGCGAGCGCGATACCGAACATGGCGATGACCCGGTCACCGCTGAGCACGAAGGCGAGGAAAACCGAGATCATGATCACGGCGGCGGAGTTGATGACCCGCCCGGTCTCGGCGAGGCCGACCCGTACGGAACGCCGGTTGTCGCCGGTCTCCAGCCACTCCTCGTACATCCGGCCGACCAGGAAGACCTGGTAGTCCATGGAGAGGCCGAAGAGGACCGAGACCATGATCACGGGGAGGAAGGGTTCGATGGGCCCGGCGCTGCCGAGGCCGAGCAGTTCGCTCCCCCAGCCCCACTGGAAGACGGCCACGACGACGCCGAAGGAGGAGGCGACGGCGGCCACGTTCATCACGGCGGCCTTGACCGGGATGCCGATGGAACGGAAGGCCAGGAGCAGCAGGAGGCAGCCGAGCCCGATGACGACCCCGACGAACAGGGGAAGCTTCCCGACGATGATCTCGGCGAAGTCGTCGTAGCTCGCCGTCACCCCGCCGACATGGGCCTCCAGCGAGGTGTCGTCCTGGACCGGCGGCAGCACGTCGCCCCGGATCCGGTCGACCAGCTCGCTGGTCTCCTGCGACTGGGGCGAGGAGTCGGGGACGACGGTGAGGAAGGCGGTGTCGCCGCCGCCGTTGTACGTGACCGGACTGACGGACGCGACGCCTTCGGTGGTGCGCAGCTTCTCGGGCAGCGAGTCCAGGGCGAGCCGGTCGCCCGCGCTGTCGAGCTGGGCGGCGATGGTGAGGGGGCCGTTGACGCCGGGGCCGAAGCCGTCGGCGAGCAGGTCGTAGGCCTGCCGGGTGGTGGCGGTGGCCGGGTTGTTGCCCTGGTCCGATGTGCCCAGGTGGAGGCCGAGGGCGGGCAGGGCGAGGACCAGCATGACGACGGCGGCGACCCCGCCGAGGAGCTTGGGGTGGCGTTCGACGAAGGCGGACCAGCGGGCGGCGAAGCCGGTGGGCAGTTCGGGGCGCGGTCCGTGTTCGGCGAGCTGCCGGCGTTCGCGGCGGCTGAGCGCCCGCATCCCGATGAGGGAGAGCAGGGCGGGCAGCAGGGTGACCGAGGCCAGCACGGTGAGGACGACGGTGAACGAAGCGGCGATGGCGACGCCGTTGAGGAAGTCGAGCCGCAGGATCAGCATGCCCAGCAGGGCGATGCAGACGGTGACCCCGGCGAAGACGACGGCGCGGCCGGTGGTCGCGACGGCGTTCCGGGCCGCTTCGGGCACGGACATGCCGCGCCGGAGTCCTCTGCGGTGCCGGGTGACGATGAACAGGGCGTAGTCGATGCCCACGCCGAGCCCGATGAGCATGCCGAGCATCGGGGCGAAGTCGGCCACGGTCATCAGATGGCCGAGCAGCACGGTGCCCGCGTAGGCGGTGCCGACGGAGACCAGAGCGGTGGCGATGGGCAGCAGGCTGGCGGCGAGGGACCCGAAGGCGAGGAAGAGCACGACGGCCGCGACGATCACGCCGATGCCCTCGGCGAAGTGGACGGAGGGCGCTTCGGTGAGGGCGACGGCGGTGCCGCCCAGCTCGACCTGGAGCCCGTCGGCCTCGGCGGCCTTCGCGGTGTCGACGAGGGCCCGGGCCTGGGAGGCGGGGATCTCGTCGGCGGGGCGGTCGAAGGTGACGGTGGCGTAGGCGGTGTGGCCGTCCTCGCTGATCTGGCCGGGGCCCGCGGTGCCGTACGGTCCGGTGACCGCGCCGACGCCCGGCAGGTCCTCGATCGCGTGGAGCGTGCGGGTCATCGTCTGTTCGACGTCGGCGGCTTGGACGGTGGAGTCGGTGGTGTGCCAGACGACGGTGTCGGTGTCGCCGCCGAGGTCGGTGAAGCCGCGCGAGAGGAGCTCGGTGGCCCGGCCGGATTCGGTGCCGGGGACCTCGTAGTCGTTGGAGTACGCCGAACCGGCGATGCCCGCCGCCGCGGCGGTGCCGCCGAGGGCGGCGAGCCAGATGAGGACGGCGACGAGGCGGTGCCTGATGCACCAGCGGGCGATGGCAGCCAACGGACGAGCTCCCTGCGGGTTCGTGGACCTTTACCCGCAGATGACGTGATCTGCCCGTAAACGTCTCATGACCTGAGATCGCCAACTCTGACAGCAGATCGTGATCCTTTGTCCGTTTCGTGGCCATGGTCACAGGGCCTGATCTGCCCCTTATACGGGACAGACCAGGACCTGCGGCCGCTGCGGTCGGTCAGCCCGAGACGCTCGCCCGGCCGTTCTCGATGTGCCCCATGAGCCGCCGCCGGAAGCCGTCCTCCCCGTCCACGGTGATGTCGAGGTCGTACCAGCCGTGCGCGTCGGCCGCCGAGTGCACCAGCGACCGGCTGCGGCCCGGCTTGACCGTGACGCGGCGGGTCCAGTCCCGTACGTCGTCCTCGTCGACGTAACCGAGCGGCCGCACCAGGAAGGTCAGCGGGCGGCGGCCGGTGTTGCGCAGGGTGAGGTGGATGTCGCGGTCGCGGTGGTCGATGCGGCCGGCGACCTCCGCTCCCCCGTCGGCCGGTCCGGCGAACTCGCGCCGGAAGCCGTTCGGCCCGGTGACCGTCAAGCGGTACGCCTCGCCCGGCACCGGGACCGTCCAGTGCGCGCGGCCCCGGACGTCCTTGTGCTGCGGGGCCGGGAACTCGCCCGCGTACGGGTAGAGCGCGAAATGCGCCGATGACCGGCCGCTGTTCTCCAGCTCCACCCGCAGTCCGCCCTCCACCCGCCGTGCCTGGGCGTCCGGCCGGTAGGGCAGCGGGCGCGCCGGGCGTACGCCGGGCTCCTGCTCGGGAAGGTGCTGGACGGCGGGCGGCTTCGGCTGCCAGCGGCCCTCGAAGGGCGGGATGGCCCCGGGGCTCTGCACGGCGGGCTGCCGGCGCGCCCGGGTGAAGTCGAAGGCGGAGGTGAGGTCACCGGTGACGCGGCGCCGCCAGTCGCCGATGTTGGGCTCCTCCACCCCGGTCCAGCGCTCCAGGAAGCGGATGACGGAGGTGTGGTCGAAGACCTCGGAGCAGACGTAGCCGCCGACGGTCCACGGCGAGACGACCAGCAGCGGCACCCGGATCCCGAGGCCGGTGGGCCGGCCCTCCCACTGCTCCTCGGTCACCTCGGGGGGTGCGACGGGCGGCGGGACGTGGTCGAAGAAGCCGTCGTTCTCGTCGTAGTTGATCAGCACGGCGGTGTGCCGCCAGACGTCGGGGTGCCGGCCGAGCGCGTCGAGGATCTTGTAGACGATGGTGGCGCTGTGCACCGGCGAGGAGGTGCTCGGGTGCTCGGAGTCGATCGCCGAGGGGACCAGGTAGGAGACCTCCGGCAGCGTTCCGGCCGCCACGTCCTTGGCGAACTCGTCCGCCAGGGTCCCGGTGGGTACCCGCCGCAGCGCCCGCTCGAACAGGCTGCGCTCCTGCTTCGTGAGCGTGGCGACGCCCTCCTCGAGGAGCCCGAGGAGCCGGGCGCGCTCGGCCTCGGAGGCACCCCGGACCTTGGCGTAGAAGGCTTCCATGTAGGTGTGGCCGCCGGTCTTGGCCAGGGCCTTGCGGGCGATCGCCTTGAAGGTGGCGTAGAACTCGATCTGGTTGTCGGTGAAGTTCTCCCACTCGGTGTACGTCCGCCACGTGCGGCCCGCCTTCTCCAGCCGCTCGGCGTACGTCGACCAGTCGTAGCCGGGGTGGGCGCCCTCGTTGTAGGCGTCGTTGCCGACGGCCCGCTTCCCGTTCGCCTCGAATCCGGTCCGGCCGCTCCAGAGATGGTTGCGGTTGGGGCTGGTGGAGGTGTGGATGGAGGAGTGGTAGGCGTCGCAGACGGTGAAGGTGTCGGCCAGCTCGTAGTGGAGCGGGATGTCGCGGCGGTCGTAGTACGCCATCGTCGCCGCGGTCTTGGCGCTGATCCAGCCGTTCATCCAGCCGCCGCCCCAGGCCTTCGCGCCGCCGTTCCAGGAGTGGTCGAGGGCGCCGATGTACTGGAGGTCCTTCTTCTGCTCCTCGGCCGCCCCGCGCACGGGGAAGGGCAGCACGGTGGAGCCGGCCGCCCCGGGCTGCTCGAACACGGTGCCGCCGGTGGGCAGCTCGATGGCGTTGCGGTCGCCGAAGCCCCGTACGCCGCGCAGGGTGCCGAAGTAGTGGTCGAAGGATCGGTTCTCCTGCATCAGGATCACCACATGCTTGATCGACCCCAGCCCGCCGGACCCCGCGTGGGCGGGCTGCGCGGCGATGGCGGCCTGGAGCGACGGCGGCAGGAACGATCCGGCCGCAGCGGCGCCGAGTGCGCCGCCGCCCAGCGCGAAGAGCCGTCGCCGTGACATGTCCGTGGTCAAAAGAGCCTCCTGGTTCGGGTGGTCACAGCCGGGAAGCTAGTCAGACCGGGTGGCGGCGGGAAGGACTGCGTACGGCCCGGTGGTGAACGTCCAACAGGTCGTCCCGAAAGTCCAACCGTCAGTGACGGCGCCCTCACACCCCGATGAGGTGCAAGGATCCCCAGAGTGCGAGGGTGGCGGCGAGCAGCGTCGCCGGTACGGTCGCGATCCCCAGCCGGGTGAAGTGGCCCAGCTCGGGGGTGTCCCCGTGCGCGTGCAGGATGCGCCGCCACAGGAGCGTGGCCAGCGAACCGACGTACGTGAGGTTCGGCCCGAGGTTCACCCCGATCAGGGCGGCGAGCAGCGGCCCGGGCCCGGCCGCCGCGACGATCGGCAGCAGGGCGAGAATCGCGGGCAGGTTGTTGATCAGGTTGGCGAGCAGGGCCGCGACCACGGCGACGCCGAGGAGGGCGGGCAGGGTGTCGCCGTCCGGCAGTAGGGCGGCGATCCCGTCGCCGAGGCCGTTGTCGACGACCGCCTTGACGACGACGCCCAGCGCGAGGACGAAGAGGCAGAACAGCGGGTTGGCCGAGCGGACGACGGCCAGCGGTGTGGTTTCCCGCTTGGCGAGCGCCCGTACGGCGAGCACCAGGGCCCCCGCCAGCGCCGCCCACAGCGGCTCGGCCCCCTCGAACGAGGTCACGACGAACCCGGCCAGCGTCAGCGCCAGCACGACGAGCGTGAAGACGGGGACCGGTGTGCGCTCCGCCCCGGGATCCGGCGCGTGCGCCCCGGCGGCCAGGTCGGCCTGGAAGGCCCGGCGGAAGACGGCGTACTCGACGGCGATGGCGGCGAGCCACGGCAGCGCCATCAGCGCGGCGAACCGGGTGAAGGAGAGACCGCTCGCGGTGAACGCCAGCAGGTTGGTGAGGTTGGAGACGGGGAGCAGGAGGGAGGCGGAGTTGGCGAGGTGCGCGCAGGCGTAGACGTACGGGCGTGGCCGCGCGCCGACCCGGGCGGCGGTGGCGAGGACCACCGGGGTGAGCAGGACGACGGTGGCGTCCAGGCTGAGGACCGCGGTGATGAGCGAGGCCACGACGAAGACCCCGCCGAGCAGGGGCCGGGTCTGCCCGCGACAGGCGCGGGCGACCAGCTCCCCGGCGGCCCGGAACAGCCCTTCGTCCGCGCAGAGCTGCGCCAGTACGAGGATCGCCGCGAGAAACCCGACGACGGGCAGCAGCTCGCCGACCTGTTCCCGCGCCTCGGGCCAGGAGACCGCGCCCAGGGCCACCACGAGCACGGCGGCGGGCACGGCGACGGTCGCCTCCGGCAGGCCCCGGGGGCGCAGGACGGCGAAGGCGAGGACGCCCAGGAGCAGGGCGAAGGAGACGATCTCGGCGGTGACGGTGTCCAGGGGGGGTCTCTCAGAGCGAGGGGTTCACGGATGAAGGGGCGGTGCGCCCGCGGGTACGTGAGTACGTACGGGTGCACCGCCCCTTCGGGGACGATCAGGTGATCAGCCCTCGACGCCGAGCTTCTCCAGGATCAGCTCGCGCACACGCGCCGCGTCGGCCTGGCCCCGGGTGGCCTTCATGACCGCGCCGACGAGCGCGCCCGCCGCCGCGACCTTGCCGCCGCGGATCTTGTCCGCGATGGCCGCGTTGCCCGCGATGGCCTCGTCGACGGCCGTGGACAGCGCGCCCTCGTCGGAGACGACCTTCAGGCCGCGCTTCTCGACGACGGTGTCCGGGTCGCCCTCGCCCGCGAGGACGCCCTCGATGACCTGCCGGGCCAGCTTGTCGTTGAGGTCGCCCTTGGCGACGAGCGCGGCCACCCGGGCGACCTGCGCCGGGGTGATCGGGAGTTCGTCAAGGCCGCGGCCGGTCTCGTTGGCGTTACGGGCGAGCTCGCCCATCCACCACTTGCGGGCCTGGTCCGAGGGGGCGCCCGCCTCGATCGTGGCGACGATCAGGTCGACCGCGCCCGCGTTGAGGATGGACTGCATGTCGTGCTCGGAGACGCCCCACTCCTCCTTGAGCCGCGCCCGGCGCAGCCGGGGCAGCTCGGGGAGGCCCTTGCGCAGCTCCTCGACCCAGTCGCGCGCGGGCGCGACGGGGACCAGGTCCGGCTCGGGGAAGTAGCGGTAGTCCTCGGCGTTGTCCTTGATGCGGCCGGCCGTGGTGGAGCCGTCCTCCTCGTGGAAGTGCCGGGTCTCCTGCACGATCGTGCCGCCCGCGGACAGCACGGCGGCGTGCCGCTGGATCTCGAAACGGGCGGCCCGCTCGACGGAACGCAGCGAGTTGACGTTCTTCGTCTCGGAGCGGGTGCCGAACGTCTCCGTGCCGTTGGGGCGCAGCGACAGGTTGACGTCGCAGCGCATCTGGCCCATCTCCATGCGGGCCTCGGAGACCCCGAGGGCCTTGATCAGCTCACGGAGTTCGGCGACGTACGCCTTGGCGACCTCGGGGGCGCGGGCGCCGGCTCCCTCGATCGGCTTGGTGACGATCTCGATGAGCGGGATGCCGGCCCGGTTGTAGTCGAGCAGGGAGTGGGACGCGCCGTGGATACGGCCGGTGGCGCCGCCGACGTGCGTCGACTTGCCGGTGTCCTCCTCCATGTGGGCGCGCTCGATCTCCACGCGGAAGATCTCGCCGTCCTCCAGCTGGACGTCCAGATAGCCGTTGAAGGCGATCGGCTCGTCGTACTGCGAGGTCTGGAAGTTCTTCGGCATGTCCGGATAGAAGTAGTTCTTCCGGGCGAAGCGGCACCACTCGGCGATCTCGCAGTGGAGCGCGAGACCGATCTTGATGGCCGACTCCACGCCGATCTCGTTGACGACGGGCAGCGCGCCGGGCAGTCCGAGGCAGACCGGACAGGTCTGGGAGTTGGCGTCCTGCTTCAGCTCCGTGGAGCAGCCGCAGAACATCTTCGTCTTGGTGCCGAGCTCGACATGGACTTCGAGGCCCATGACGGGGTCGTAGGACGCGAGCGCGTCCTCGTACGACACCAGGTCAGTGACAGTCACGGTGAAACTTTTCCCTCTCAGCCCAGCAGAACGTCGTCGTCGCCGAGACGCTTCAGTTCGCGATAGAGGATCGCGAGTCCGGTGACGATGGCGGCCGCGGAGACCGCCGCGTCGACGAGCCGCAGCACGTCGTTGTCGTTACGGGCGAGCTTCGCCTGCTTGGCGACGCTGATCGCGCCGAACGCGGTGCTGCCGAGCGAGACGTACAGCCCGGTCTTGGACTTCTTGAAGTTACTGGCCTTCTTTGCCATGGCACTCACAGCGACGGAGCCTCCTCAAGCAGCGGGTGCCCCCACTTTTGCACGAAGGCGGCCTCGACGGCCGCTCCGACCTTGTAGAGCCGGTCGTCCTTCATAGCGGGGGCGATGATCTGCAGTCCGACCGGCAGACCGTCCTCGGGGGCCAGGCCGCAGGGCAGCGACATGGCGGAGTTGCCGGCCAGGTTGGTGGGGATGGTGCACAGGTCCGCGAGGTACATCGCCATCGGGTCGTCGGCGCGCTCGCCGATCGGGAAGGCGGTGGTCGGGGTCGTCGGGGAGACGATCACGTCGACCTGCTCGAAGGCCTTCTCGAAGTCCTGGGTGATGAGCGTGCGGACCTTCTGGGCCGAGCCGTAGTACGCGTCGTAGTAGCCGGAGCTGAGCGCGTAGGTGCCCAGGATGATGCGGCGCTTGACCTCGTCGCCGAAGCCCGCCTCGCGGGTGAGGGCGGTGACCTCCTCGGCCGACTTCGTGCCGTCGTCGCCGACCCGCAGGCCGTAGCGCATGGCGTCGAAGCGGGCCAGGTTGGAGGAGCACTCCGAGGGCGCGATCAGGTAGTAGGCGGAGAGCGCCAGGTCGAAGGACGGGCAGTCCAGCTCGACGATGTCGGCGCCCAGCGACTTCAGCAGCTCGACCGACTCGTCGAAGCGCTGGAGGACACCGGCCTGGTAGCCCTCGCCGCGGAACTGCTTGACGACGCCGACGCGCATGCCCTGGACCGAGCCGTTGCGCGCGGCCTCGACGACCGGCGGGACCGGCGCGTCGATGGACGTGGAGTCCAGCGGGTCGTGCCCGGCGATGGCCTCGTGCAGCAGCGCCGCGTCCAGGACCGTACGGGCGCAGGGCCCGCCCTGGTCGAGGGAGGACGAGAAGGCGACCATGCCGTAGCGGGAGACGCCGCCGTAGGTGGGCTTGACGCCGACCGTGCCGGTGACGGCGGCGGGCTGGCGGATGGAGCCGCCGGTGTCCGTGCCGATGGCGAGCGGGGCCTCGTAGGAGGCGAGGGCAGCGGAGGAGCCGCCGCCGGAGCCGCCGGGGATCCGGGTGAGGTCCCAGGGGTTGCCGGTGGGGCCGTAGGCGCTGTTCTCGGTGGAGGACCCCATGGCGAACTCGTCCATGTTGGTCTTGCCGAGGATGACGACGTCGGCGTCGCGCAGCTTCCGCGTGAGCGTCGCGTCGTACGGCGGGACCCAGCCTTCGAGGATCTTGGAACCGACGGTGGTCGGCATGTCCTTGGTGGTGAAGATGTCCTTCAGCGCGAGCGGGACGCCGGCCAGCGGGCCGAGCTTCTCGCCCGCCTCGCGCTTGGCGTCCACGGCACGGGCCTGGGCGAGCGCGCCCTCGCGGTCGATGTGCAGGAAGGCGTGGACCTTCTCGTCGACGGCGTCGATCCGGGCCAGGTGGGCCTCGGTGACCTCGACGGCGGTCAGCTCGCCGGAGGCGATCTTCGCGGCGATCTCGGCCGCGGTGAGCTTGATGATGTCCGTCATGGCTGTTTAGTCCTCCCCCAGGATCTGCGGCACCTTGAAACGCTGCTGCTCCTGGGCCGGGGCGCCGGAGAGCGCCTGCGCGGGGGTGAGCGACGGACGGACCTCGTCCGCGCGCATGACGTTGGTCAGCGGCAGCGGGTGGGAGGTCGGCGGTACGTCTTGGTCGGCGACCTCGGAGACGCGGGCGACCGCGCCGATGATGTCGTCGAGCTGACCGGCGAAGTGATCGAGCTCTTCGCCCTTCAGCTCCAGACGCGCCAGCCGGGCGAGGTGGGCGACCTCCTCGCGCGTGATGCCAGGCATGCAGCGATCCTCAGGGGTTGGTGTGTGGTTTTGAGCCCAATCCTATGGGGTCTCCGGGGGGCGGGTGCCCCCGCCCGATCGGGCTACGCCTCTGCCTGGTCCGCTCCCCGGGATCTTCAGGGGGCGTCCGGCTCCGCCGCGCTGTTCACCGCGCCGTTCAGCGACCCGTTCATCGAGCCGGTCGCCGAAGCCGTCGCCGACCCCGCGGCGGCCGCCGCCTGGGCCTTCAGCTCGGCGGGCCGCCGCCAGCCGTGCTCGCCGCGGGCCCGCAGCCAGGCCGTGGTCTCCTGCGGCGGCATCGCGGCCGCCACCAGCCAGCCCTGCACCGCGTCGCACCGCAGATCCCGCAGCCGCTCCCAGGTCGTATCGTCCTCGACGCCCTCGGCGACGACGACCAGGCCCAGCGAGTGGGCCAGGTCGATGGTGCAGCGGACGATCTCCGCGTCCTCGTGGTCCACGGCCAGCCGGGCCACGAAGGAGCGGTCGATCTTCAGCTCGCTGACCGGGAGCCGGCGCAGATGGACGAGCGAGGAGTAGCCGGTGCCGAAGTCGTCCAGAGACATCTTCACGCCGTGCGCGGTGAGCCCGGCCAGGGTGTCGGCCGCGCGCTGCGGGTCCTCCAGCAGCACATGTTCGGTGATCTCCAGTTGGAGCGCTCCCGCGGGCACGCCGTGGCGGGCCAGGCGGGCCGCGACGCTCCCCGCGAAGCCGGGGGTGTGGACGTCGCGCGGGGAGACGTTGACCGCGACGGGCACGCGCAGGCCCTGCGCCCGCCAGCGGGCGACCTGGGCGAGCGCGGTCTCCAGGACGTACTCCGTGAGGTGCGGCATCAGCCCGGAGGACTCGGCGATGGCGATGAACTCGTCCGGGGGGACCCGGCCGCGCTCCGGGTGCACCCAGCGCACCAGGGCCTCCAGCCCGGCGACCTGCCCGTCGAAGCGGACTTTGGGCTGGTAGTGCAGTTCGACCTCGCCCGCGTCCAGCGCCCGGCGCAGATCGCCGAGGAGGCCGAGCCGATCGGGGGTGTTGCTGTCCCGCTTGGACTCGTAGACCTCCACGCCCGTGCGGTCCCGCTTGGCCTGGTACATCGCGACGTCCGCCCGGCGCAGCAGCCCTTCGGCGTCCAGGGCGTGGTCGGGGTAGACGGCGACTCCGGCGCTGGCCTCCAGGACGAGGGTCAGCCCGTCGAGGTCGAGCGGCGAGGACAGCTCGGCGACGAGATGGCGGGCGACCTGCTGGGCGCTGGTGGTGGAATCGGTGTGCGGGAGCAGGACGGCGAACTCGTCGCCACCGAGGCGGGCCGCCTCCGCACCGCGCGGCAGGGCGAGCCGCAGGCGCTCCGCTATCTGGAGCAGCAGCCGGTCCCCGGCCAGGTGGCCGAGGGTGTCGTTGACCGCGCGGAAGCGGTCCAGGTCGATGAGGACCAGCGCGGAGCGGGTGCCGATGGACTCCGCGTCCTCCAGCGCCGACCAGGTCCGCTCCAGCAGCCACTGCCGGTTGGGCAGTCCGGTCAGTGGATCGCGCAACTGCTCCTCGGCGCGGGCGCGGGCGATCCAGAGGGTGGAGTCCAGGGCGATCAGCGGCACCGCGAAGAGCGGCAGCAGGATGGGCATGGACATCGCGACGGCGCAGATCAGCGGGGCGAGCCCGAGGAGCGCGACGGCGACAAGCCCCTGGCGCAGCATCGCGGTGCGGGCGATGGTGGGCAGCCCGCCGTTGTGCGGTGCCTGGGCGTACCACAGGAGGACCCGGGTGACGAGCAGATACGTCGACGCGGTCAGGAGCAGTTCCGGGACGGCCGCGATGCCCCAGTCGAGTGGCCGCCAGGGCTCCTCGACGGTGGGGACCACGCCGAACGCGGCCAGCACGAGCGCCGCCGCGCCGATGCCCAGCATGTCGACGCCGCCGTGCAGCAGCCCCTGCCACCAGCGGTGCCGGCGGGCGGTCCCGACGAGCACCACGACGGCGAGACTGACCAGGACGGCCGGCAGCCAGCCGTACAGCAGGAGCACGGCGAGGGTGAGGGCGGCGCCGGAGCCGGTGCCGCCCCACCACCGGTCGCGGCCGAGGGCCACCAGATGGCCGACGATGACCCCGGTGAGCACGGCGAAGGACCAGCCGACCACCCCGTCCGGGAAGAGCGCGTGGCCCTGCTGGACCGTGCGGTAGGACCCGACCGCCAGCAGTAACGCGGCGATCCCCACGACGGCGGCCCCCACCGGGGGCGTGAGGCCGACGAAACCTTGCAGCCGCGACACCGGGGCGGCGCTCTCGGTCGGTTTCATTCCGTCCCTCTCACAGCCGGCGGTGCCGATGACCCTCGGTGGCGCCCGATTCCGTGGCACCACGGCCCGGTCGAGGGCCGTGCACGGCGGGCGCACCTCTCAACAGTAGGCCGCGAAAGGCTTCCAGGGGCAGCGCTCTACAGCTCTTGCCCGAATGCGAACCGACCACCCGTCACCATCTGCTATTGGTCCGAACGAGTGGTACGGCAGGGCCATTCGGGGAGCGACTGACCCTTCTTCACCCCTCTGCCCCGTTTCCTTCCCCGCACGGAGCGCGCCACGCCGGGGCATCGTCTCGAAGGCGTCTCGATCCGGGAAACGGGCGGCGAACGGCGACCCGGCGGGCGGTCACTCCCCGTCCGCGCCCCCGTCTACGCCCCGCCGCCCTCCGGGGCGGCCCCGGGCTCGGCTTCGGGAACGGACAGGGCGGCTTCCCGGGCGCGTTCGGGGCCGTCCTGGAGAAGGATGGCGAATCCGCCCTCGTCGAGCACGGGCACCTTCAGCTGCATCGCCTTGTCGTACTTGGAGCCGGGGTTCTCGCCGACGACCACGAACGCGGTCTTCTTCGACACCGATCCGGTGACCTTGGCGCCGAGCGTCTGGAGCGCTTCCTTGGCGCCGTCGCGGGTGTGGCCGGCGAGGGTGCCGGTCACGACGACGGTGAGCCCTTCGAGGGGGCGGGGGCCCTCGTCCTCGTCGGAACCCTCGTCGGCCATCCGCACCCCGGCCTCGCGCCACTTGCGCAGAATCTCGCGGTGCCAGTCCTCGGCGAACCACTGCTTGACCGACGCGGCGATGGTCGGCCCGACGCCGTCGGCGGCGGCCAGCTCCTCCTCGGTCGCCTCGTCGATGCGGTCGACGGAACGGAACTGACGGGCCAGCTCCTGGGCGGCGACCGGGCCCACGTGCCGGATCGAGAGGCCGGTGAGGATCCGGGCGAGGGGCGCTTCCTTGGCGGCGGCGATGCCCTCCAGCATGGCCAGCGCGTTCTTCTTCGGCTCGCCCTGCTGGTTGGCGAAGACCGTCGCGATCTTCTCCTCGCCGGTCTTCGGATCGCGCTTGGGCAGCCCGCTGTCCTGGTCCAGGACGTACGCCCGGATCGGCAGCAGCTGCTCGATGGTGAGCGAGAACAGATCGCTCTCGTCCTTGAGGACGGGATCGGCGGGTTCCAGCGGGCGGGTCAGGGCGGCGGCGGCCACATAGCCGAAGTGGTCGATGTCGAGGCTCTTGCGCCCGGCGAGGTAGAAGACGCGCTCGCGCAACTGGGCGGGGCAGGTGCGGGCGTTGGGGCAGCGGAGGTCGATGTCGCCCTCCTTCATCGGGCGCAGCTCCGTCCCGCACTCGGGGCAGTGGGTCGGCATCTCGAAGGCTTTCTCGGTGCCGTCGCGCAGGTCGACGACGGGGCCGAGGATCTCCGGGATGACGTCGCCCGCCTTGCGCAGGACGACGGTGTCGCCGATGAGGACACCCTTGGCCCTGACCACGTTCTGGTTGTGCAGGGTGGCGAACTCGACCTCGGAACCGGCCACTTCGACCGGCTCGACCTGGGCGTACGGGGTGACCCGGCCGGTGCGGCCGACGCCGACGCGGATGTTGACCAGCTTGGTGTTGACCTCTTCGGGGGCGTACTTCCAGGCGATGGCCCAGCGGGGGGCGCGCGAGGTGGAGCCCAGGCGGCCCTGGAGCGGGATCTCGTCGAGCTTGACGACGACGCCGTCGATCTCGTGCTCCACGGAGTGCCGGTGCTCGCCGAAGTACGCGATGAACTCCCGTACGCCGGCGAGGGAGTCGACGACCCTGTTGTGCTGGGCGGTGGGCAGGCCCCAGGAGTGGAGCAGGTCGTAGGCCTGGGAGAGGCGGTCGATGCTCAGGCCCTCGTGGGCGCCGATGCCGTGCACCACCATGTGCAGGGGGCGGCTCGCGGTGACCTTGGGGTCCTTCTGCCGCAGCGATCCGGCCGCCGCGTTGCGCGGGTTGGCGAACGGCTTGTCGTCGGCGGCGACCAGCCGGGCGTTCAGCTCCTCGAAGCCCTCCATGGGGAAGAAGACCTCGCCGCGGATCTCGACGAGCTCCGGGATGTCCTCGCCCTTGAGGCGGTGCGGGATCTCGGCGATCGTGCGGACGTTGGGGGTGATGTCCTCGCCCGTGCGACCGTCGCCGCGGGTGGCCGCCCGGGTGAGACGGCCGTGCTCGTAGGTGAGGTTGACGGCGAGGCCGTCGACCTTCAGCTCGCACAGGAAGTGGTGGTCGGGGGTGCCGGTCTCCTTGGCGACGCGGTCGGCCCAGGCGGCCAGCTCCTCGTCGTCGAAGGCGTTGTCCAGGGAGAGCATCCGCTCGCGGTGCTCGACGGAGGTGAACTCCGTGATGTACGGCCCGGCGACCTTCTGGGTCGGGGAGTCCGGGGTGCGCAGCGCCGGGTGCTCCTCCTCCAGGGCCTCCAGCGAACGCAGCAGCCGGTCGAACTCGGCGTCGCTGACGACCGGCTGGTCCTTCACGTAATACCGGAAGCGGTGCTCCTCGATCTGCTCGGCCAGCAGCGCGTGCTCCTCCCGCGCGTCCGCCGGGACCGAACTCTCCTGCTCCACCCGCTCTTCGCCCGCCATCGTCCCGTCCTCCTGTGTACCCGTCGTCCCCGTCACTCAGGGTTGTCCGCGAGCGACTTCGCCGCCCGGGCGCTGTGGGCGAGCGCGGTACGGGCGTACGCGGGCGACGCACCCGCGAGACCGCACGACGGAGTGATCGTGACGGACTCGGCGAGAGTCCCCGGATTCAGCCCCAGCCTGCGCCACAGCGTCCTGACTCCCATGACGCTACCGCCCGGGTCCGACAATCCCTCCGAAGCCGCGTCCGTGGAGGGCACCACGCCCAGGAACAGCTGGGTGCCGCCCTCGACGGCTTCCCCGATCGCCTCCTCCTCACGCTCCGTGAGCAACGAGAAGTCGAGCGAGATGCCGTCGGCCCCGGCCCGGCGCAGCAGCGCGACGGGCACCTCGGGGGCGCAGGAGTGGACGAGCGTGGTCCCGTCCTCGCCGGCCGCCGCGAGGACGTCGCGCAGGGTCGCCTCGACGATCTGGCGGTCGACCGCGCGGTAGGTGCGGTAGCCGCTGGCCGAGCGGACCCGGCCCAGCAGGACGGCGGTCAGGGAGGGTTCGTCGAGCTGGAGGACGACGTTCGCGCCGGGCATCCGGCGGCGGACCTCCGCGAGGTGGGCGCGGAGCCCCTCCGCCAGGGATCCGGCCAGGTCGCGGCAGGCGCCCGCGTCGGCCAGCATGGCTTCGCCGCCGCGCAGTTCGAGGGCGGCGGCGAGCGTCCAGGGCCCGACGGCCTGGACCTTGAGCAGCCCTTCGTACCCCTGGGCGAACTCCTCCAGGGCGTCCAGGTCCTCCCCCAGCCAGGAACGGGCCCTGCGGGTGTCGCGGCCGGGCCGGTCGCTGATCCGCCAGCCGCTCGGCTCGACGTGCCCGTACATCTCGACGAGCAGGCCGACGCTCCGGCCGATCATGTCGGCGCCCGGTCCGCGCGCGGGCAGTTCGGCCACGTACGGCATGCCCTGGCCGTCGGCGAAGGAGCCGGTGACGGTCTTCGCCGCCTCCCTCGCGTCTCCCCCGGGCATCGATCCGATGCCGGTCGCCGGACACCCGCTGAACTTGCTCTTCTCGCTCACGCGGGAAGCCTACGGTCACCGGCGGGGCATCTGCTCGCCAGGGCGTCAGCGGCCGGGCCGGACCGTGAGGTCGTTGACCTCGGCGTCGCGCGGCAGGTCGATCGCCATGAGGATCGTGGTGGCCACCGACTCGGGGTCGATCCAGCGCTCGGCGTCGTACTCCTTGCCCTCCTGCTGGTGCACCTTGGCCTGCATGGGGCTGGCGGTACGGCCGGGGTAGACGGAGGTGACGCGGACTCCGTTGCCATGCTCCTCGTGGCGCAGCGAGTCGGCGAGCGCCTTGAGACCGTGCTTGCTCGCGGCGTACGCGCTCCACCCGGCGTGGGCGTTGAGTCCGGCGCCGGAGTTCACGAAGACGACGTGGCCCTGGGCGACGCGGAGCTGCGGGAGGAGGAGGCGGGTGACCTCGGCGGGGGCGATCAGGTTGGCGTCGATCTGGAAGCGCCAGGCCTTGGGCGTGAGCTCCCCGACCTCGCCGAGTTCGACGACGCCCGCGATGTTCAGCAAGGTGTCGATCCGCTCGGGCATGGCCTGCTGGCCGAACGCCCAGGACAGCCGGTCGGGGTTGCCGAGGTCGCCGACGAGCGTGCGCGCGCCCGGGTAGCGCTCGGCGAACTCCTTGGCGCGGCCGGCGTCGCGGGCGAGCAGGACGAGGTCGTCGCCGCGCTCCTGGAGACGGCGGGCGACAGCTGCGCCGATGCCGGACCCGGCGCCGGTGATGAGGTGGGTAGCCATGGGGCGATCCTAGGTCCGGGCCCGCTCCCGGGTCCCGGCGGTCTCGCCCGGGTGGGGGGCGCCGGCCCCCGGTCCGGGCCGCTCACTGGAGTCCGGCGGACTCCTCCAGGTAGGCGAGCGCGCCGACGCCGTCCTTGGCGAAGAAGACGAGATCGGTCAGGGGCAGCGGCAGGAAGCCCTCGTCCTCCATGCGCTGGAACTGCTGGCGCAGGCCGTCGTAGAAGCCCGCCGTGTTGAGCAGGACGACGGGCTTGGTGTGCTTGCCGTGCTTCTTCAGCTCCAGGATCTCGGTGGCCTCGTCCAGCGTCCCGGTCCCGCCGACCATGATGACCACGGCGTCGGCCTTCTCCAGGAGCAGCGCCTTGCGCTCGGCGAGGTCACGGGCGATGACCATCTCGTCGGCGTCGGTGCGGGCCTTCGCGGCGAGGAAGTCGACCGATACGCCCACGAGACGCCCGCCCGCCGCCTGCACTCCGTCCGCGACGACCTTCATCAGACCGCTCTCGGAGCCGCCCCAGACCAGGGTGTGCCCGCCCCTGCCGAGCAGCTCGGCGAACTCCCGGGCGGGCACGGTGTAACGGTCGTCGAGGTCGGCGGCGGAGAGGAAGACGCAGATGTTCATGGCGCCACCGTACGACCCGCCTCGGGCACTCCCCCGTTCCGGGGACGGATCGGCGTAGGGGATCGATCGGCGTACGGGGAAGAACCCGGCCCCGTACGTCGCTGAAACAGGCATGACTGCCACCCGAGGACACCGCATCACCGTCGAGCAGGGCACCGAGCACGTGCGGGCCGTGCACGACGGACAGGTGCTGGCCGAGAGCCGCCGTCCGCTCGTGCTCCGCGAGACGGGCTGTCCGGCCCGCTACTACCTGCCGCCCGAGGATGTCCGCACCGAACTGCTCACCGCGTCGGCCACCTCCACCCACTGCCCGTTCAAGGGCGACGCCTCCTACTGGTCCCGGCCCGGGGCCGCCGACCTCGTCTGGGCCTACCCGGACCCGAAGCCCGAAGTCGCCGCGATCAAGGACCACTTCTGCTTCTACGACACGGAGACGGTGGCGGACTGACTCTTCGATCCGCTCGCCCGGGAAGTTTTTTTCCGGGCGAGCGATGAGTTTTCCGGGCCGCCCCGGTCTCCTCTCGCATGGACAGGATTCTCTCCGCCGACGGCACGCCGATCGCCTACCGCCGCCAGGGCGAGGGGCCGCCGCTGGTGCTGGTCGGCGGGGCGCTGAGCGTCGCGGCGACCGACGCCGTGCTGGCCGCTCTGCTGGCGCCGCGCTTCACGGTGGTCACCTACGACCGGCGGGGCCGGGGCGCCAGCGGTGACACCGGGCGCTGCACCGTGGCGCGGGAGGTCGAGGACCTGGCCGCCGTCGTCGGTGCGGCCGGGGCGGGCGCGTCGGTGTTCGGGATGTCCGCCGGCGGGGCGCTGGCGCTGGAGGCGGCCGCCGCCGGGCTGCCGGTGGAGCTGCTCGCCGTGTACGAGCCGCCCTACACGCCGGGCGCGTCCGGTCTGCGGTTCAAGGCCCGCTGCACGGCCCGGCTGCGGCGGCTGCTGGCGGCCGGGGACCGGGGCGCGGCGGTGGAGCTGTTCCTGTCCCTGACGGGGGTCGCCGAGGAGACGGCCGCCCGGATGCGGCGGGCCCCGGTGTGGCCGGAGCTGGAGTCGATGGCGCACACGCTGGCGTACGACGACGCGCTGCTGGGCGACGGGGCGATCCCCGCCGAGCGGTTCTCGGCCGTCACCGCCCGGGCCCTGGTGATCTGCGGCGGCTTCAGCAGCGCCCCGGCACGGGCGGCGACCCGGACCCTGGCCGAGGCCCTGCCGCGGGGCCGGCACCGCACGCTGACGGGCCAGACGCGCGAGGTGGCGCCGCAGGTGCTCGCGCCGGTGCTGACGGAGTTCTTCGCCAGGGACGTGTACGCGTACGGGCGGGCGTCGTAGGACGTGCACGCGTACCGGCAGGCGACAGCGACCTGACCGGTACGCGGGCCGGTCTCAGCCGCCCGTCGCCACCCGCTCGCGGCGAACCGTCGTGGCGATGGTGGCCGAGCCGACCACGCGCGTGCCGTCGTAGAGGACGACCGCCTGGCCGGGGGCGACGCCCCGGACCGGCTCGGTGAAGGTGACGTTCAGCTCGGAGCCGTCGACCAGCTCGGCGGTGACCTCGGTCTCGCCGCCGTGGGCGCGCAGCTGGGCGGTGTACGTACCCGGGCCGGACGGGGGCGTTCCGCACCAGCGGGGCTTGATCGCGGTCAGGGCGGTGACGTCCAGGGCCTCGACGGGGCCGACGGTGACCGTGTTGTTCACCGGGGAGATGTCGAGGACGTAGCGCGGCTTGCCGTCGGGGGCCGGGTGGCCGATCTTCAGGCCCTTGCGCTGGCCGATGGTGAAGCCGAACGCGCCCTCGTGGGTGCCCAGCTTCGTACCCGACTCGTCGAGGATGTCGCCCTCGGCCGGGCCGCCGAGGCGGTCGGCGAGGAAGCCCTGGGTGTCGCCGTCGGCGATGAAGCAGATGTCGTGGCTGTCGGGCTTCTTGGCGACGGCCAGGCCCCGGCGCTCGGCCTCGGCACGGATCTCGTCCTTGGTGGTGAGCGTGTCGCCGAGCGGGAACATGGCGTGGGCGAGCTGCTTCTCGTCCAGGACGCCGAGCACATAGCTCTGGTCCTTGGCCATGTCGGACGCGCGGTGCAGCTCGCGGCTGCCGTCCTCGGTGAGCACGACCGTGGCGTAGTGGCCGGTGCAGACGGCGTCGAAGCCGAGGGCGAGCGCCTTGTCGAGCAGCGCGGCGAACTTGATCTTCTCGTTGCAGCGCAGGCAGGGGTTGGGCGTGCGCCCGGCCTCGTACTCCGCGACGAAGTCCTCCACCACGTCCTCGCGGAAGCGTTCCGCCAGGTCCCAGACGTAGAACGGGATACCGATGACGTCTGCCGCGCGGCGGGCGTCCCGGGAGTCCTCGATGGTGCAGCAGCCGCGCGCACCGGTCCGGAAGGACTGGGGGTTCGCGGACAGGGCGAGGTGGACACCGGTCACGTCGTGGCCCGCCTCGACGGCGCGGGCGGCGGCGACGGCGGAGTCCACGCCGCCCGACATCGCGGCGAGGACACGCAGGGGGCGCTGGGAAGTCTGAGTCATAGCCCCTCCAGGGTACGGGTCGCCGGGAACCGAACGCTCACGGATAAGCGTTGACGACCACATGGGGAACAACGGGAGCACCCGGGCCGGGCGTAAGCCTTCGCGGAAGAAGCCCGCGGACGGCGTCAGCCGCCGCGCACTGCTGATCGGCGGTGGCGCGGTGGCGGCCGCCGGTGCCGCCGCGGTGCTCGCGCGCGACGAGGTGAAACGCCTGTGGTGGCGGGTCCCCGGAGTCGAGAAGCCCCGGAAGCCGGGCGAGCTGGACTACGCGGGAGCGACCTGGGTGGCCGCGTCGGAGGCGAACTGGCGGCGCGCGGACCGGCCCGACGACTTCCCCGTCGACCGGGTGATCATCCATGTCACCCAAGGCAGCTTCGCCAGCGCGGTGAAGGTGTTCCAGGACCCCGCCCACCGGGCCGCGACGCACTACATCGTGGGGCAGGACGGGCGGGTGGTGCAGATGATCCGCGAGCTGGACGTGGCGTACCAGGCGGGCAACCGCTCCTACAACGAGCGCGCGGTCGGCATCGAGCACGAGGGGTTCGTGGACCGGCCTCAGGACCTCACGAAGGAGATGTACGCGTCGTCGGCGCGGCTCACGGCGTCGATCTGCGCGCGGCACGGCATACCCATCGACCGGGAGCACATCATCGGGCATGTGGAGGTGCCGGGCACCGACCACACCGATCCGGGGCCGCACTGGGACTGGGACCGGTACATGGAGCTGGTGCGGCGGGCCGCGACGGCGCCGCCGAGCCCGACGCCCTCACCGTCGGCGAAGGCATAGCGCCTCTGGGGGACGGCCCTCGTCAGCTGAGCCCGGCGTTCGCGCCCCTCAGCTGAGCCCGGCCGTCCTCGCCCGCTCGACCGCCGGGCCGATCGCCTCGGCGAGCGCCTTCACGTCGTCCTCGGTCGAGGTGTGGCCGAGCGAGAAACGCAGGGTGCCCCGGGCCAGATCCGGATCGGTCCCGGTGGCCAGGAGTACGTGGCTGGGCTGGGCGATCCCGGCGGTGCAGGCGGAGCCGGTGGAGCATTCGATGCCCTGCGCGTCCAGCAGCAGGAGCAGGGAGTCGCCCTCACAGCCGGGGAAGCTGAAGTGGGCGTTGGCGGGCAGGCGGCCGGCCGGGTCGGGATCGCCGCCGAGCACGGCGTCCGGCACGGCGAGGCGCACGGCGGCCACGAGCTCGTCGCGCAGGGCGCCGACCCTCCGGGCGAACTCCGCGCGCCGCTCGGCCGCCAGCCGCCCGGCGACCGCGAAGGAGGCGATGGCGGGCACGTCGAGGGTGCCGGAGCGGACGTGCCGCTCCTGGCCGCCGCCGTGCAGCACGGGTACGGGGGCGTGGTCGCGGCCCAGCAGCAGGGCGCCGATGCCGAACGGGCCGCCGATCTTGTGCCCGCTGACCGTCATCGCGGCCAGCCCGGAGGCGGCGAAGTCGACCTCCAGCTGGCCGAAGGCCTGGACCGCGTCGGCGTGCATGGGGATCCCGAACTCCGCTGCCACCGATGCCAGTTCACGTACCGGCATGATCGTGCCGATCTCGTTGTTGGCCCACATCACGGTGATCATCGCGATGTCGTCGGGGTTGCGGAGGATCGCCTCGCGCAGGGCTTCGGGATGGACCCGGCCGTGGCGGTCGACGGGGAGGTAGTCGACGTTCGCGCCCTCGTGTTCGGCGAGCCAGTCGACGGCGTCGAGGACGGCGTGGTGTTCGACGGGGCCGGCGAGGACCCGGGTGCGGCGGGGGTCGGCGTCGCGGCGGGACCAGTAGAGGCCCTTGACGGCGAGGTTGTCGGCCTCCGTGCCGCCGGAGGTGAACACCACCTCGCTGGGGCGGGCGCCGAGGGAGTCGGCGAGGGCTTCTCTGGACTCCTCGACGGTGCGGCGGGCCCGGCGTCCGGCGGCGTGCAGCGAGGACGCGTTGCCGGTGACGGAGAGCTGGGCGGTCATCGCCCCGATCGCTTCGGGAAGCATCGGGGTGGTCGCGGCGTGGTCGAGGTAAGCCATGGTGGGGCCGATTCTACGAGCCCGGGGCGGGGCGCATGCCGGGCGCGTCACGGCCCGGCCCCCGCGCACGCTTTCGGGGGGGGGTGCGGTGGACCGGTGCGGAGACCGCCCGAGGCCCCCGGCCCGGTACGGGGAGCGTGGCCCGCGGGGCCGCGAGCGTCAGCCGCCGATGCTCCAGGCGACCGTGCCGTTGGCGGTGACCAGGGCGGCGAGCACGGCGAGGTCGGCGACGCCGAGGGCGAGTCCGAGGAAGGCGCGCCCCCGGCGGCGGGTGTGACGGGTCAGGGCCAGCAGCGCCATCACGATCGCCATGGGTCCGAGCACGATGTTGAAGACCAGCAGCCCGACGAGGCCGAGGACGAACGAGGCGACGGCGAGACCGTCCGCCTCACGGCCGGCGGCCCGGCGCGGAGCGGCCTCGGGGCTCTTCCGCGGCACCGTGCCCGTGGTGACGACGTCCTTGCCCGGGGTGGCGTCCGCGTCCTTGCCGGGGGTCGCGTCCGTGCGGCGGGTGCGGTCGATGAGGGTGAGAGTCATGGTGCGAGCTCCTTCGGATCGGTCCGGGAAACGGCAGGCTCGGCGGGTGCGGGTGCTACGGGGCGGTGCGTGCGGCAAGTCAGTGGGGGCGGCGCGAAGTGCGCTCGCGTACGCCGAAGATCAGCAGCCAGCAGCCGATCACGGCCGCGGCGGCCAGGGTCAGCGGCAGCGGGATGTGGGCGACCGCCCCGAGGAGGATTCCCAGCAGGAGCAGCGCGGCGACGAGGACGAGCACGGCGGAACCTCTCTGTGCGACGACGAAGGCCGTTCGGAGTACGAGTGTTCACTGACTCGAAAGCCTAAACCCCGCACCCTTCCCCTGACTCGGAGAACGGTTGTTTACTGAATGGCATGAGTCACACTCCCGTCGGCGTTCGCCGGACCCAGAAGCTCAGAACGCGACAGGCCCTCCTGGACGCGGCGCTCGCCCTCCTGGAGCACCAGAGTCTGAGCAGCCTGGGACTGCGGGAGGTCACCCGTACGGCCGGGGTCACCCCGACGGCCTTCTACCGGCACTTCGAGGACACCGCGGCGCTCGGCGTCGCCCTGGTGGAGGAGACCCTGGGCAGCCTGCACGGGCTGATCGCCGCGGTGCTCGCGGAGACGGGCGACAGCGAGGAGCGGCTGGACCGCAGCGTGGCGGTGATAGCGCGTCATGTCGGCGCGCAGCCCGCCCACTTCCGGTTCATCGCACGTGAGCAGCACGGCGGGGTCGGCCCGGTGCGCGCGGCCATCGTGGCTCAACTGCGGCGGTTCGCCGAGGAGGTGGCGTGCGCGCTCGGCCAGGAGCCGGGATCCGCCGGCTGGAGCGAGGAGGACCTGCTGATGCTCGGCGGCCTCTATGTGGACCACATGGTGATCACCGCGTCGACCCTGCTGGAGGCCGGACCGGAGGGTGAGGCGGAGGTCGTCCGGGTGGCCCGGCGGCGGCTGCGACTGGTCACCATCGGCCGGTCGCACTGGCTGGACGAGGGCTGACCGCGACGCCCCCCGACGACGACCCACGAGCGCCCTCGGTCGCCCTTGACCCTCCCGTTGCAGGAGGCTCTACGGTCCCGGCTATGAAGATCGTCGTCCATGACACCGCATCCGCCCTGCTCGACCTCCTGCACCGCCCCCTGGCCCAACGACCCGACGCCCTGCGCGAGGTATTCGCCCCGTTGCAGGAGGTGATGTCCGGGGTGGGGGTCGGCGATCTGGTCGAGACGCACCGCGCGGGCAGCGGATTCCCGATCGACCGGGACGACCCGCGCCTCCTGCCCGCCCTGGACCGGATGCGGGAGGCCGGGGTGTGGCGGCGGGTCGAGGACTCCCTCGCCGCCGCGCGGGAGCTGCTGGGCGCGGCGGCGCCCGAGGCGCGGACCGCCGACACCGTGCACGTGGTCCTGGTGCTCGGCGACCCGGACGACCCGCTGATGACCCTCAACCAGGGGTACTTCGGCCTCGGCGGCATCCCGGGCGCGATCCTGCTGATGATGTGGCCCACCGGGACCGGTCTGGCCAAGATCGAGCACGCCGCCGCCCATGAGCTGCACCACAACGTCCGCTACTCCAACGTGGCCTGGGACCCGATGGCGGTCACGGTCGGCGAGCAGGTCGTGGCCGAGGGGCTGGCCGAGGCGTTCGTGCGGGAGCTGGCCGGCGAGGCCGCCATGGGCCCCTGGGCGACGTCCCTGCGCGGCCCGGAGCTCGACGAGGTCTGCGCGAAGGTGGCGGCCGGGATCGACGTGGCGGGCATGCAGAACCTGTCCCCGTACGTGTTCGGCGACCGCACCGCCGTTCAGCTGGGGCAGCCGCCGGTGGGGCTGCCGGACTTCGCCGGGTACGCGGCCGGGCTGCGTTTCGTGGACGCCCACCTCGCCGCCACCGGGCTGACCGCCGCCGCGAGCGTCGCCCTGCCCGCCCGGCAGGTCCTCGGATGCGCGGGCGTGGCCACGACCGCGTGACCGGCCGGCCCGCGACCGCCGCGCCCCCTCCGCGGGAGACTGGTCCGGTGAGCAGCAAGGACCACCACCCCGGAGAACCGCACGCCGACGGACTGACCGTGGGGCGGGCCGCCGCGCTCGTCGGGGTCAGCGTGAAGACGCTGCACCACTGGGACGCGATCGGCCTGGTGCGGCCGGGCGGGCGCACCCGGTCCGGCTACCGGGTGTACGGGGACGACGACGTCGCCCGGCTCCACCGGGTCCTCGTCTACCGGGAGATCGGCATCCCGCTGTCCGCGATCGGGCGGCTCCTGGACGACCCGGAGGTCGACGCGCGCGAGCATCTGCGCCGGCAGCGGGGGCAGCTCGTGGACCGGATCTCCCGGCTGGAGCGGATGGTCGGCGCGGTCGACCGGATGCTGCTGGAGTCGAGGCCCGGCATCCGGCTGACGCCCGAGGAGCAGGTGGAGATCTTCGGGGCCGACTGGCAGCCCTCCTGGACCGAGGAGGCCGAGGAGCGCTGGGGCGGAACGGAGCAGTGGGCCCAGTACGCGGAGCGGGCGGCCGCGATGAGCCCCGAGGACTGGAAGGACGTGGCGGCGGCCAACGAGGCACTGGAGGCCGACCTGGCCTCCGCCCACCGCGACGGCGCCGATCCGGGCTCGGACCGCGCGAACGCCCTCGCCGAACGGCACCGCGCGCAGATCTCGACGTACTTCGACTGCACGTACACCCTGCAGGTGTGCATCGGCCGGACGTATGCGGAGGACCCGGGGTGGGTCGCGCACTACGACTCCGTCGCCCCGGGTCTGGGCGGCTGGCTGTGCCGGGTGATCGCCGCGAACGCCCGGGCCCACGGGGTGGACCCGGACACCCCTTAGGTCAGGAAGTCCGCGGGGCCTTGGCGAGCTGGCGGGACTGGGCGACGAGGCGGTCGGCGCTGTCCCAGACCTCGGCGTCCTCCTCCAGGAAGCCGCCCGCGAGGTTGCGGGTGGTGATGGCGACGCGCAGCGGGCCCGGGGCGGGGCGGCAGCGGATGTGGGTGGTCAGCTCGACGGTGGGCGTCCAGCCGGTCAGGCCCAGCTCGAACGAGGTCGGCGGCAGGGCGTCCACGGTGAGCAGCAGCGACAGCGGGTCCGGATCGCGGCCGTCGGCCAGGCCGAACCAGCCGCGCATCTCGCCCTTGCCGGAGGGCGCGCCGACCGCCCAGCCGACGGTGGCCGGGTCGAGCTTGATGTCGAGGCGGTCGGTGATGGCCGAGCTGCCGGGGATCCTGGGTGCGCCGTCGCTGGGGCCGAGGCAGTGGTCCCGGTCGGGCATGGCGGGCGGCAGGGCCGTGGTGCGGACGTCGTCGGGGAGCGCGTCCAGATCGCCGTAGGTGGCCAGGACCCGGATGCGCTCGACCTCGCTGCCGTCCTCCGCGTACTGGAAGAGGGAGGCCTGACCCGTGGAGAGGGTCCGGCCGGTCCGGACGGTCTGGGTGCGGATCACCGCCGGGCCGGGCACGGAGGCGGTGAGGTAGTGCGCCGAGACGGAGAACGGGTCGGGGTGCGGCAGGGCCTCGCCCAGGGCTCGGCCGAGCAGGGCCAGCAGATAGCCGCCGTTGACGGCGTGGATGATCGTCCAGCCGGCGGAGAGCTCGGCGTCGTAGACGCCGTCCTCGCGCAGGGTGACCGCCGTGTCCCGGTCGAACTCGCTGTCACCGATGGTCGCCCGTGCGGTCTCCGCCGCTCCGGTCACTGCCTCAGTCGCTGCCTGTGCCATGGCATGCACGGTACATCCATCACCCTACTGAGCGGTAGCTTTTTGTGAGCGCCGTTACCCGGCCGCCTCGCCCTACGTCGCCGCCGGCCCCTCCTCGGCCCGCGCCGACGAACGGTTGTAGGCCCGGGGCGCCCGCCAGTGGAAGCGCAGCGCCAGCAGCCGCAGGGCGAACGCGGCGATCACCGCCATGCCGCTGGTCAGGGCGTTGAGGGTGTCGAAGCGGATGCACAGGACCACCATGGTCGCGCCGACGATCGCGGGCACCGCGTACAGGTCCCGGTCCCAGCGCAGCAGCGAGGGGACCTCGTTGGCGAGCACATCGCGCAGGACACCGCCGCCGACCGCCGTGGCCAGGCCGAGCGCCGCGGACGCGGTGAGCCCGAGGCCGTACTCGTACGCCTTGACCGTGCCGGTCACGCAGAACAGGCCGAGCCCCGCCGCGTCGAAGACGTTGACGCCGACCTGGATGCGCTCCACGTGCGGGTGGAGGAAGAAGACCAGGCCGGCGGCGAAGAGCGGGGTGATGAAGTAGCCGAGGTCGGTGAAGGCGGCGGGCGGGATCGCGCCGATCATGACGTCACGGAACAGCCCTCCGCCCAGCGCTGTCACCTCCGCGAGAACCGCGATGCCGAAGACATCGAAGTTCTTGCGGACGGCGAGCAGGGCGCCCGAGATCGCGAAGACGAAGATCCCGACGAGGTCGAGCGCATGCTGGACGGAGGGCGTGAACAGTTCGGTGAGCACCGGGCAATTGTGCCGGTCCCGGACGCTCCCTAGGCCTGGGGGCCGTCCTCCGCCTTCTCCGTGGCCCCCGCGGCCTTCCGCGTGGCATCCGCGTCGGCCTGGGCCGGTACGGTCGCGGGCTCCTTCTCGGGGGCCTCGGCTCCGGCCTCCTTCCCGGGGGTCTCGGGCGCCGGGGCCTCGGCCTCCCCCTCGGAGACCTCCACGGCTTCGGTCGCGACCGCCTCCGTCCCGATGACCGCCTCGATGCCGGCCGCCAGGGTCTGCTTCACCGTTCCGGCCTCGATCTCGGCCGTGTAGTGGCAGGCCACCTTGTGCCCGTCGCCGGTGTCCAGCAGCGGCGGGCGCTCCGTGGCGCACTTGGTCTCCTGCACCCACGGGCAGCGGGTGTGGAAGCGGCAGCCGGCCGGCGGGTTCGCCGGGGAGGGCAGGTCGCCGTGGAGGAGGATGCGCTCGCGGCGGTCCTCGACCTCGGGGTCGGGCACCGGGACGGCCGACATCAGCGCCTTGGTGTACGGATGCCGGGGCTTCGCGTACAGCGCGTCGCTCGGGGCCTCCTCGACGAGCCCGCCGAGGTACATCACCCCGATGACGTCCGAGATGTGCCGGACGACCGCGAGGTCGTGCGCGATCACCAGGTAGGTCAGGCCGAGGGACTCCTGGAGCTCCTCCAGCAGGTTGATCACCTGCGCCTGGACCGAGACGTCGAGCGCGGAGACCGGCTCGTCGCAGATGATCACGTCCGGCTCCAGGACCAGCGCGCGGGCGATGCCGATGCGCTGGCGCTGGCCGCCGGAGAACTCGTGCGGGTAGCGGGAGAGCGCGTTGGACGGCAGCCCGACCTTGGCCAGGATGTCCTTGATCTTCTCCCGGCGCTCCGCCTGGTCCTTGCCGATGCCGTGGGCGGCCATGCCCTCGGAGAGGATCGACTCGATGTTCTGCCGGGGGTTGAGGCTGCCCAGCGGGTCCTGGAAGACCATCTGGAGGCGGCGGCGGAAGGCCCGCATCTCCTCGGACGGCAGCTTCGCCAGGTCGGTGCCGTCGAAGACGACCCCGCCGTCGGTGATGTCGTTCAGCCGCAGGACCGCCCGGCCGAGGGTCGTCTTGCCGCAGCCCGACTCGCCGACCAGGCCGTACGTCTGGCCGGCCTCGATGGTCAGCGAGACGCCGTCGACCGCGTAGACGTGGCCCACCGTGCGGTCGAAGAAGAGGCCCTTCTTGACCGGGAAGTGGACTTTGACGTCGTCCAGTTCGAGAAGGCTCATGCCGGGACCTCCGCCTTGGGCAGGACCGGGTTGACGCAGCGCACCTGGTGTCCGGCCGCGCGTGGTTCGGTCAGTTCGGGGGTGCCGGTGAGGCACTCCATCGTGTAGTGGTCGCACCGGGGCGCGAACGCGCAGCCGTCGGCCCAGGCGATCTTGTCGTTGATGGAGCCGCGGATCGGGTTGAGCGGCTCGCCGCGCGGTGCGTCCAGACGCGGGATGGAGCCGAGCAGCCCGTGCGCGTACGGGTGGGTGGGGTGGGCGAACAGCTCGCGGCGGCCCGCCGATTCCACCGCCCGTCCGGCGTACAGGACGTTGACCTCGTCGCAGAGACCCGCGACGACGCCGAGGTCGTGCGTGATCATCAGCAGGGCGGTGCCCTCCTGGTCGACCAGTTCCTTCAGAAGCTCCAGGATCTGCGCCTGGATGGTGACGTCCAGGGCCGTCGTCGGCTCGTCGGCGATCAGCAGCCGGGGGGCGCAGGCGACCGCCATGGCGATCAGCGCCCGCTGGCGCATACCGCCGGAGAGCTGGTGCGGGTACTCCTTGAGCCGCCGGTCCGGGTCGGGGATGCCGACCCGGTCGAGCAGGGACACCGCTTCCTTGCGGGCCTTCTCGCCCTTCAGCCCGCGGTGGCGCTGGAGGATCTCGGTGACCTGGATGCCGATCGGAACGACCGGGTTCAGCGAGGACAACGGGTCCTGGAAGATCATCGCGAGCTGGCTGCCGCGCATGTCGCGGAGCTTGCGCTCGTTCATGGTCAGCAGGTTCTGGCCGTCGAACTCGGCGCGGCCGCCGACCCGCACGCCCTTGCGGGGCAGCAGCCCCATCAGGGCGAGCGAGGTGACGGACTTGCCGCAGCCCGACTCGCCGACCAGGCCCACGACCTGGCCCTGGTCGACGGTGAAGGAGACACCGTCCACGGCCGTGGCGTCCTTGCGGCCGCGGGCGGTGAAGGTGACGCTGAGTTCCTCAACGGAGAGCAGTGACATGGGACTTCAGCCTCGCAACTTCGGGTCGAGGGCTTCGCGCATGGCCTCGCCCAGCAGGGTGAAGCCGAGGGCGGTGATGATGATCCCGATGGCCGGGTACGCGGCCATCATCGGCTCGTTGTCGAAGAAGCGCTGCGCCTGGGAGAGCATGACGCCCCACTCGGGAACGGCCGGGTCGGGGTTGCCGAGCCCCAGGTAGGACAGGGCGGCGGCCTCGATGATCGCGGTGGCCAGGCTCAGCGTGGCCTGGACGATCACGGGGCTCAGCGAATTCGGCAGGATCTGCGTGAGCACGATCCGCTTGCGCCGGATACCGACCGCCTTCGCGGCCAGCACGTAGTCCGCGCCGCCCTGCACCAGCATCGAACCGCGCAGCAGGCGGGCGAAGATGGGGATCTGGACGACACCCACGGCGATCATCACGGTGGTCAGCGACTGGCCGAGCACGGCGGCGATGGAGACCGCGAGCAGCAGCGAGGGCAGCGACAGCATGATGTCGGTGAAGCGCATGATCACGGTGTCGACGCGCTGCCCGGCCTTGCCGCCGAGGGTGGCGGCGGCTCCGGAGAGCACACCGACGAGCGCGCCGACTATCAGGCCGATGAGCATGGAGACCACACCCACGAGCAGCGTCTGCCGGGCGCCGACGAGCCAGCGGGAGAACATGTCGCGGCCCAGGTGGTCCAGGCCGAACCAGTTCTCGCCGCGCATGCCGACGAACTTGCCCTGGTTGGGGAAGACTTCGCTGCGCCAGGTCTGCGCGGTCGCACCGTGCGGGGCCAGCATCGGCCCGACGACGGCGACCAGGACGAACACGGCGATGATGGCCGCGCCGATGATCGCCATCTTGCTGGAGCGCATGCGCCGGAACGCCTCGCGCCACAGGCTGCTGCCGCTGACGCTCTCGCTGCTCTGGGTCAGCTCGGCAAGACGGTCGATCTTGTCTGCTTTGTTGGTCAGGATCGTCACGTCAGTGCACCCGCACTCTCGGGTCGATGATGCTGTACGCGAGGTCGACCAGCAGGTTGATCAGCACGTACACCATCGCGATGAAGAGAATGAACCCGACGAGGACCGGGTAGTCGCGGCCGTCGATCGCGGTACGGATGAAGGAGCCGATGCCGCCGAAGTCGAAGACGGACTCCGTGAGGACCGCACCGGAGAGCAGGCTGCCGGTCAGCAGGCCGACCGCGGTGATCACCGGCAGCAGTGCGTTGCGCAGCACGTGCCGGCCGCGCACGGTGCCCTTGTCGAGGCCCTTGGACTCGGCGGTACGGATGTAGTCCTCGCCGAGCACCTCCAGGACGCTGGCCCGGGTCATCCGGACGATCACGGCGAGCGGGATGGAGGCGAGGGCGACGGCGGGCAGGACCAGGTGCATGATCGCGTCCCAGCTGGCGTCGAACTCGCCGGTCAACACCCCGTCCAGCACCGCGAATCCGGTGACGTCGGTGGCGTTGATGCCGGTGGTGAGGCGGCCCTGGCTGGGGAACCAGCCCAGCTCCACGGAGAAGATCCCGCGCAGCAGCATGGCCAGGAAGAAGACCGGGATGCAGATGCCGAGCAGCGATCCGGAGACCGAGGCGACATCCAGCCAGCCGCCGCGCCGCTTGGCCGCCAGGTAGCCCATCGGGATGCCGACGGCGACGGCGATCAGGATCGCGGCGACGCTGAGCTCCACGGTGGCCGGGAAGCGCAGGGCGAACTCGTCCCACACCGGCTGGCCGGTCTGGGTGGAGGTCCCGAGGTCGAGCTCGAAGATGCGCTTGAGGAAGCGCCAGTACTGGACGTGCACCGGCTCGTCGAGCCCGAGTGCACGGTTGATTCTCGCCACTTCGGCTTCGGTGGCCCGCTCGCCCAGGATCGCTGAGGCGGGTCCGCCGGGCAGTCGGTTCAGCCAGAGGAACAGCAGGACCGACAGGCCGAGCAGGGTGGGAATGAGCTGGAGAAGTCTTCTTACGACGAGTCGCAGCACCCCGCATGCCCCTTTCTCACGTGCGTCGATGCGGGTCCGCCCGGCCACCTGGTTGCTGTGGCCGGGCGGACCCGCTGGTGTGCGATTACTTGAAGGAGACCTCGGCGAAGTGCTCCTGCGTCAGCGGGGAGACCTTCGGCGGGTTGACGTTCTTGGCGAACGCGATGGCCGGCGGCGACGAGGAGATCGGCACGCCCGGGATGTACTCGGCGATGGCCTCGTTGGCCTTCTTGTACGCCTCGGTGCGGGCGT
Source organism: Streptomyces sp. S063 (assembly GCF_002832675.1). Taxonomy (NCBI): domain Bacteria; kingdom Bacillati; phylum Actinomycetota; class Actinomycetes; order Kitasatosporales; family Streptomycetaceae; genus Streptomyces; species Streptomyces sp. S063. The sequence goes on along the minus strand of NZ_CP021707.1, from coordinate 5,536,928 downwards.
CCTGGTCCGTGACCTTGGAGGCGGCGTTCACGGCGTCGAAGACCTTCTGGTCCTTGAAGCCCCACTGCTTGTCCGGTCCGGCGAACCAGGTGCCGATGAAGTTGTAGCCGTCGTTGAAGTCACCGGTCCAGCCGAGCATGTGCAGGGCGCAGGAGCCCGCCTCGGTGGCGTCCAGGTAGTCCGGGGCCCACTTCATGGCCTTCGGCTTGACGGTGATGCCGGCCTTCTCCAGGTCAGCCTTCATCAGCTCGAACATGTCCTGCGGGGCAGGCATGTACGGGCGGGTGACCTCGGTCGGGTAGCAGAAGTCGATGCTGAGCTTCTCCTCGCCGGCCTGCTTGAGGAGGTCCTTCGCCTTGGCGGTGTCGAACGGGTAGGTTTTCACCTTGTCCGAGAAGCCGGCGACCGTGTCGGGCATGAACTGGGTCGCGACCTTGCCGCCCTCGGGCAGCTGGGTGTTGACGAGGTTCTCGCGGTCGATGGCGTGGGTGATCGCCTGACGGACCTCGGGCTTCTTCAGCGCCGGGTTCGCCGACTGGCTCATGCCGAGGTAGAAGATGTTGAAGACGTCACGGGTCGGAACCTCGTAACCCTCCTTCTCCAGCGTCGTCACATCGGCCGGCGCGACCAGGTCGTAGCCGTCGATGTCACCCGCCTGGAGCGCCTGGCGGCGGGTCTCCTCGGTGGAGATGGTGCGGAAGACCAGGTTCTTCACCTTGGCCTTCTCACCCCAGTAGTCGTCGAAGCGCTCCAAGGAGACTTCCTTGTTGCCCTTGTTCCACTTGGTGATCTTGTACGGGCCGGTACCGGCGACCGTGCCGGCCTCCTGGCTGTACTTGGGGTACGTGATCGCGTCGCCCTTGGCGGTCGCGTTCTGCTTCGCGTACTCCTTGAGGGCCTTCGGCGAGTGGATCGCCAGGGCCTGGAGCGAGAATCCGCCCGGCAGGTTCGCCGAGGGCTCGTTGACCTCGATGACGGCGGTGTTCTCGTCCTTGGCGGTGCAGGACTTGTAGTTCGCCTTGGGCGTCTCGGGGTCTTCGTTCTTCGCGAACCCGCCCATGATGGTCTGCCAGTAGTAGGAGACCGCGCTGGACTGGTACGTGCCCTTCCAGTTGAACCAGTAGTCGTAGTTCGCGCAGACCGCGGCGGCGTTGAACGCCTCGCCGTCGTGGAACTTGACGTTCTGGCGCAGGTTGAACGTCCAGACCTTGCCGGCCTCGTCGCTCGACCACTTCTCGGCCAGACCACCGACGAGCTCGCTGCCGCCGGACTCGTGCTCCAGAAGCGCCTCGAAGGCCTGACGGGTGACGCGGAACGTCTCGCCGTCGCTCGCGAGGGCCGGGTCGAGGGAACCGGGGTCGCCGGCTCCGGCGAAGACGAAGGTGTCCTTGTCGCCCCCCTTGGCGTCACCCCCGTCCCGATCGCTGGAACAGCCCGTGGCGATCAGACCGACAGCGACCGCTGTCGTGATCGCCCGGACAGCCCGGGACTTGAATATTCGCATGGGTCCACCCCTGGTTCGCCATGTGGTGAGGTTTGATGGCCGCACACTACAGACGGTGCCTGCCGCAAGAGAACAGTCCGGATAGCGGTGAGACCTAGTCGAGACCCGGACAGTTAACAAACCGTCCAGTTCCGGGACATCCTCACGGGGGAAGTTAACAAGCCGGACATGGAGGGGAGTTCGACGGAGGGTGACCGAGGGGCCGACTCGTCCCCGGTGACGCGGCCTCCGGGGACCGGCCGGAGCCTCCCGGAGCCTCGGGGTCGGCGGACCCTCCAGGCCCGGCCGGCCCTCCGGGGCGGCGGGCCCTCCGGGTCGGCGAGGCCCTCAGATCGGCGAGGCCTTCGGCTCAGCGAGGAAGGGGCGGGTAGCCGTAGCCGGGGGCGGCGGCCGGCGGGGGGCCCGCCGGGGCGTGGGCCTCGCGGTCGTAAAACGGGCGGGTGTTGGCGCGCAGCCACATGCCGACCGGGTCGTACTCGTCGGACAGCGCGACGGTGGAGACCGGCAGCCCCTCGGGGACCGCGCCGACCGACTGCCGCATCATCTCGCGCACCGATTCGACGGAGGCGCGGCCGGTGTCGTAGAGGTCGAGGCCGATCGCGAGATACGGGACGCCGACCGCGGGGTGCACCCAGGCGCGGCGCAGGGAGCGGATCGCGGGGGTGCGGTGGGCGTTCTGGGTGAGCAGGGCGTAGAACTGCGGGAGTTCGATGGCGGGTTCACTCAGCCGGAGCGGTCCGGCGGGCAGCCGGTCCAGGCCGGTGGCGATACGGCGCAGATCGAGCCAGGGGATGCCGACGCCGCCCCCGGGGGCGTGCGGGTTGAGCCAGATGCCCCAGCGGTCGGGGAACAGGGCGCGGGCGATATCGCGTCCGGTGACCAGCTCGTGGGCACGGTTCCAGCCACTGGCGGAGAGCTCCTGGGCGGAGGTGACGCAGGGGGCGTACCCCAACCCGTCGATCTCCATGTTTCCGTACTGGGCGTCCGGTGAGCCGGCCGTGCCGTGCCAGAGAAGCATCCAGATCCGACCCTCGGCGACAGCGGAGAGCAGCTCCTCGTAGGCGTCGTAACGCCCGGGGGTCACCTGGCGGAGCAGTTGCTCCACCTTTCCGGCCGCCGCGGTGCCTGACGCACTCACCCTGGGTTCCGCCCCTCGTCGATCCGTCGCAGATCCGTCGCATTCACGCCATCGCTCCCGGGCACACGGGAGCGACCACGCCATCAAACCAGCTTATGCGCCACTTCAGACACCGACTTGACGCCACGGTCCCGCGGCGCCCGGTCCCGGGGCCGCCGGTGGCCCTTCCGCCGGTGGATCCGGTGGCCTCAGTGGCCCTCGCGGCGGTAGAACGGGCGTACTTTCTCCCGCATCCAGTCGCCGACGAGGTCCTGGGCCACATCGAGCAGGACCAGGTTGACCGGCCAGGGCACCTGGACCCGGCCGAGCGCCCGGCCGAGGGCGTCCATGGGGGCGCTCTGACCCGCTCCGTCCCAGGTGGCGAACTCGACGCCGACGAAGAGGACCGGGTCGCCGCCCTCGATGCTGGCCAGCGTCCGGCGGGCGGTGCTCACGACTCCGGTGGCCTCGAACTCCTCGGACACGGCGGTGAGGAAGTCGACCGGGTCGTGCTGCCAGTCCGGCTCGAACAGCCGGACCCGGCCGCCGGTGGCGGGCCCGTCCAGGGCGGTGCGGCCCGCCCGGCAGAGCTCGGCGACGGCGGGCGGCGGCAGAGGTATGCCGACGGCGCCGCCCGGGTTCACGGCGATGCCGACCTGCGGGGGCAGGCCGCGGGCGAAGTCGCGCGCGGGCGCGACGGTGAAGGACATGTGGCTGCCGACGCAGCTGAGGAACTGGGCCTCGGAGCTGAAGACGGGGACGAAGGCCGCGCCGTCGATCTCCATCATCGGCAGGTCGAGGTCCGCGCTCGCGGGGGTGCCGCCGTTCGGCAGGGGCACCCAGACGGAGCTGCGGCCGAGCACCTCGACGAGGCGGCCGCCCGCGTCCGGGACGCCGAGCGAGGCCGTCAGCACCTCTTCGAGCTCGTTGGCGGGCCACCCTTGCTGGGGGTGGGCCGGTGCGGGTGCCGGAATGTCCACTGGCTCTGTGCCCTCTCTCAACCGCCCGGGCCGCCGCGGCGGCCCACTGCTCCGGCCAGCACCCTAACCTCAGCGGGCGGTGGAAGCTCCGGCGTCCGTGAAGGAGATGCGGCCGAGCGCCCCCGCGGCCTCGCGGTCGAGCAGCACCGCGGAGGTGCAGCCGGCGGGCAGCAGGCCCTGTTCGGTGTCGCGGAGCAGCCGGGCCACCGCGTGCCGGTGGCGGGCGAAGGCGTAGCCGGAGACCCCGCGCCCGCGTGCGCGCTGCCCCTGCCGGGCCACCTCGGGCGTCACGTCGAGCAGGATCAGATGGAGGGTGCGGCCCCGGCTCACCGCGTGCCGGGCGAGCCAGCGGCGTACCCAGGTCTGGGTGCCGCAGTCGTGCACGACGACGGATTCACCGGAGCGCAGGGCCTTGCGGAGGCCGAGGTAGTGCGCGGCGCGGACGAGGGGGCGGTACAAGGCGTACGGGAGTAACCCGGGCAGGGCGGCGGCCCAGCCGTCGCGGGTGTTCTGGGAGTCGATCGAGCGCCCCCGCACGGCCCGCCGGATGAGGGTCGACTTGCCGCTGCCGGGCAGGCCGGAGACCACGACGATGTCACCGGCGGGGAGATCGAGGTCGAAGGGGCCGCAGTCGGTGCGCCCGCGCAGGTCGCGTACCACCGGCGCACGGGTCTCCAGCAGTTCCCGCACGGGTGCGCCGGGCTGTGCGGGCATCGCGCCGTGCGCGACCCCCGCGGCCGGTACCGACCGCTGCAACGTCATCGCCCATCCCCCTGCTGTCGGTCTCCCACGCCTGCCCCTGAAGTGTAAAGAAAAGGCAATACGGCACAACCGGCCCCGGGCCTGCCGTCGATGTCTTCACCTGCGTGGAGACCTGACCCCCCACTCTCCCCCAATGCGTGCGATGATGACCCCGCCAACTGCATACCGGCCGTTCGAATCCACGCGGGAGAGTTCCGGCCACAGTGTGAGCCGGGCGCCGAAGGAGCAAGATCCTCCCTTGAATCTCTCAGGCCCCGTACCGCGTGGATGAGGCAGATCTGAAAAGCGAGTCGCCCCGCGACTCCACCCAAGGTGCAAGCCGAGCCCCCTGAACAGGGGTGCCCTCCGGGGTATACCCCGTCAGGGGCTATCGGCGAACCTCTCAGGTTCCGATGACAGATGGGGAGGATTTCCGTCCTGACGTCGTCATGCCCTGGAGCCGTATCCATGAGCACTGCCCCCCGTCTCACTGCCCTCGACGCGCTGCACCGCTCGCTCGGCGCCACCATGACCGACTTCGCGGGCTGGGACATGCCCCTGCGATACGCGAGCGAGCGCGACGAGCACCACGCCGTACGCACCCGGGCCGGCCTCTTCGACCTCTCCCACATGGGCGAGATCACCGTCACCGGGCCGGAGGCCGCCGCCTTCCTGAGCTACGCGCTGGTGGGCAACATCGCCACCGTCGGCAATGGCCGGGCCCGCTACACGATGATCGTCCAGGAGGACGGCGGGATCGTCGACGACCTGATCGTCTACCGGCTGGGCGAGACCGAGTACATGGTGGTCGCCAACGCGGGCAACGCCCAGATCGTGCTGGACGCGCTGACCGAGCGCGTCGGCGGCTTCGACGCCGAGGTGCGCGACGACCGGGACGCGTACGCGCTGCTCGCGGTCCAGGGCCCCGAGTCCCCCGCCATCATGAAGGCCGTCACCGACGCCGACCTGGACGGGCTGAAGTACTACGCGGGCCTGCCGGGCACGGTCGCCGGGGTCCCGGCGCTCATCGCCCGTACCGGCTACACCGGCGAGGACGGCTTCGAGCTGTTCGTCGCGCCCGAGCACGCCGAGGCCCTGTGGCAGGCGCTGACGGAGGCCGGCGCGCCGCACGGCCTGATCCCGTGCGGGCTCTCCTGCCGGGACACGCTGCGCCTGGAGGCGGGCATGCCGCTGTACGGGCACGAGCTGACGACCGCGCTGACCCCCTTCGACGCGGGTCTCGGCCGGGTCGTGAAGTTCGAGAAGGAAGGCGACTTCATCGGCCGCGAGGCGCTGAAGGCCGCCGCCGAGCGCGCCGAGACCGCCCCGCCGCGCAAGCTGGTCGGCCTGATCGCCGAGGGCCGCCGAGTCCCGCGCGCCGGTTTCCCGGTCGTCGCGGACGGCAAGGTGATCGGAGAGGTGACCTCCGGCGCCCCCTCCCCCACCCTGGGCAAGCCGATCGCCATGGCGTACGTGGACGCGGCCTTCGCCGCCCCGGGCACCGGGGGCGTGGGCGTGGACATCCGGGGCACGCACGAGCCGTACGAGGTCGTCGCGCTGCCGTTCTACAAGCGCCAGAAGTGATATCCCGGAACAACCCGGGCCCACATACCGGCGTGCGGGCGTCACAGAAGTGACGTACCTCCGTCTCACACCGTAAGACCACCGTTCATCAGCACTCCCCCGCGTACAGGAGAATTCAGGTCATGAGCAACCCCCAGCAGCTGCGGTACAGCAAGGAGCACGAGTGGCTGTCGGCCGTCGAGGACGGCGTGGCCACGATCGGCATCACGGAGTACGCGGCCAACGCGCTCGGTGACGTCGTCTACGCCCAGCTCCCGGAGGTCGGTGACACGGTGACCGCGGGCGAGACCTGCGGCGAACTGGAGTCGACCAAGTCCGTCAGCGATCTGTACTCGCCGGTGACCGGTGAGGTGACGGCGGCCAACCAGGACGTCGTGGACGACCCCTCGCTGGTGAACTCCGCTCCCTTCGAGGGCGGCTGGCTGTTCAAGGTGCGCGTCGCGGAGGAGCCGGCCGATCTGCTCTCCGCCGACGAGTACACCGCGTTCTCCGGCAACTGAGACCTTAAGGGACCCCCTGATGTCGCTTCTGAACTCCTCCCTCCACGAGCTGGACCCGGACGTCGCCGCCGCCGTCGACGCCGAGCTCCACCGTCAGCAGTCCACCCTCGAAATGATCGCCTCGGAGAACTTCGCTCCGGTCGCCGTCATGGAGGCGCAGGGCTCCGTCCTCACCAACAAGTACGCCGAGGGCTACCCCGGCCGGCGCTACTACGGCGGCTGTGAGCACGTCGACGTCGTCGAGCAGATCGCGATCGACCGGATCAAGGCCCTGTTCGGCGCCGAGGCCGCGAACGTCCAGCCGCACTCCGGTGCGCAGGCGAACGCCGCCGCGATGTTCGCGCTGCTGAAGCCGGGCGACACGATCATGGGCCTGAACCTGGCCCACGGCGGTCACCTGACCCACGGCATGAAGATCAACTTCTCCGGCAAGCTCTACAACGTGGTCCCCTACCACGTCGACGAGAGCGGTGTCGTGGACATGGAGGAGGTCGAGCGCCTCGCCAAGGAGTCCCAGCCGAAGCTGATCGTGGCCGGCTGGTCCGCCTACCCGCGCCAGCTCGACTTCGCCGCCTTCCGCCGGATCGCGGACGAGGTCGGCGCGTACCTGATGGTCGACATGGCGCACTTCGCGGGACTGGTCGCGGCCGGGCTGCACCCCAACCCGGTGCCGCACGCCCATGTCGTCACCACCACCACGCACAAGACGCTGGGCGGCCCGCGCGGTGGCGTGATCCTCTCCACCCAGGAGCTCGCCAAGAAGATCAACTCGGCGGTCTTCCCGGGTCAGCAGGGCGGTCCGCTGGAGCACGTGATCGCGGCGAAGGCGGTCTCGTTCAAGGTCGCGGCGGGCGAGGAGTTCAAGGAGCGCCAGCAGCGCACCCTGGACGGCGCCCGGATCCTGGCCGAGCGCCTGGTCCAGCCGGACGTCACCGAGGTGGGCGTCTCCGTCCTCTCCGGCGGCACCGACGTGCACCTGGTCCTGGTCGACCTGCGCAACTCCGAGCTGGACGGCCAGCAGGCCGAGGACCGGCTCCACGAGCTGGGCATCACGGTCAACCGGAACGCCATTCCGAACGACCCGCGTCCTCCGATGGTCACCTCGGGCCTGCGGATCGGCACCCCGGCACTGGCCACCCGCGGCTTCGGCGCCGAGGACTTCGCGGAGGTCGCGGAGATCATCGCGTCCGCCCTCAAGCCGTCGTACGACGCGGACGACCTGAAGGCCCGCGTCGCCGCGCTGGCCGAGAAGTTCCCGCTGTACCCCGGCCTGAAGTAGCACCTGGCCTGCGGTTCCGCGCATCGTGACGGGGCACCGCGCACACTGGGAGCAGTGAGCGCGGTGCCCTGTTCCTTGCCCCCCGAATCGGCTTTTCTCCCGCTTGCCCCGCTTGTCCCGCACCACCAGGCAGACAACGGCGTCTTCCCACCCCCCAAGGAGTCCTCCCGTGGCCATCTCGGTCTTCGACCTCTTCTCGGTCGGCATCGGCCCCTCCAGCTCCCACACGGTGGGCCCGATGAGGGCCGCCCGGATGTTCGCGCGCCGCCTGAAGAACGAGGGCCTGCTCGCGCACACCGCCTCGATACGGGCCGAGCTGTACGGCTCGCTCGGCGCGACCGGCCACGGGCACGGCACGCCCAAGGCGGTCCTGCTCGGCCTGGAGGGCGAGTCGCCGCAGACGGTCGACGTGGAGACGGCGGACACGCGCGTGGACGAGATCCGCTCCACCGGCCGGATCAACCTGCTGGGCATGCACGAGATCCCGTTCGCCTTCGACGACGACCTGGTCCTGCACCGCCGCAAGGCACTCCCGTACCACGCCAACGGCATGACGGTCCTCGCGTACGACACCGAGGGCGCCCCGGTCCTGGAGAAGACGTACTACTCGGTCGGCGGCGGCTTCGTCGTGGACGAGGACGCGGTGGCCGGCGAGAACCCGATCGTCCCGGACGACACGGCCCTCAAGCACCCCTTCCGCACCGGCGACGAGCTGCTGCGGCTCTCCCGCGAGACCGGCCTGTCCATCTCCTCGATGATGCTGGAGAACGAGCTGGCCTGGCGCACGGAGGCGGAGATCCGCTCCGGTCTGCTGGACATCTGGCGCGTCATGCAGGCCTGCGTCTCGCGCGGTATGTCCCGCGAGGGCATCCTCCCCGGCGGTCTCAAGGTCCGCCGCCGCGCGGCGAACTCGGCCCGCCAGCTGCGCGCCGAGGGCGACCCGCAGGCCCACGCGATGGAGTGGATCACCCTTTACGCGATGGCGGTAAACGAGGAGAACGCGGCGGGCGGCCGCGTCGTCACCGCCCCCACGAACGGCGCGGCGGGCATCATCCCGGCCGTTCTGCACTACTACATGAACTTCGCCTCCCACGGGTGCACCGAGACGGAGAAGGAGGACAGCGTCGTCCGCTTCCTCCTCGCGGCAGGAGCGATCGGCCTCCTCTTCAAGGAGAACGCCTCGATCTCCGGCGCCGAGGTCGGCTGCCAGGGCGAGGTCGGCTCGGCCTGCTCGATGGCGGCCGGCGCCCTGGCCGAGGTCCTCGGCGGTTCCCCCGAGCAGGTGGAGAACGCCGCCGAGATCGGCATGGAACACAACCTGGGCCTGACGTGCGACCCGGTCGGCGGCCTCGTCCAGATCCCCTGCATCGAGCGCAACGGCATGGCGGCGGTGAAGGCGGTGACGGCCGCGCGGATGGCGCTGCGGGGCGACGGCAGCCACAAGGTCTCCCTCGACAAGGTCATCAAGACCATGAAGGAGACCGGGGCCGACATGAGCGTGAAGTACAAGGAGACGGCGCGGGGCGGGCTCGCGGTGAACATCATCGAGTGCTGAGGTTTAGGCCCTGACCAGCGCGTTTACGTCTTTCAGCACTGTCAGGACCTTCCCCGCTCACGCGGCGGAAAGTCCCTGGAATTCCCGTGGGACAGACGTGAGAGTCCCCGCGAAGTCCCTGACGGATCCCTCGCCGATGGGCGCTTGACCTGGAAGCTCGCGACACCCGCGCAGCAATGGATGTCCCTCCGACACACCCGCCTGGAAGGTCACCCGCATCCAATAACAAGAGATTTGTTAAACTCGGCCCCATGGCTACCTCCCAGGCGCCCGGCGAAGGACCCGTCCGGCCCGTATCGGTCTCCCTCCACGAAGGCACCATCGCTGCCCTCAAGGCACGTACGGGCAAACGAGGCATGTCCGCCTACGTCGAGACCCTCATCCAGCGCCAACTGGAACGGGACCGGCTGCGCGAGCTCATCGAAGACGCGGAAACCGAACACGGCCCGGTCGATCAGGCGGCGGTCGACGCCAAACGCGCCATTCTCCGCGGCGACGCCGCGGACGCCGCGTGAGCGGCACGCTCGTCCTGGACTGCGAAGGCCTGTCCAAACTGGTGCGACGCACGCCTGAGATCACCGAGTGGTTGGCCGCGGCCGAAGCCGAAGACATCCGCGTCGTCACCAGCTCCGTCACCCTCGTCGAAGCACGCGACCCCAGGGTCAACCAGGCCCGCTTCGACTACGCAGTCTCCCGCGTGAACATCATCCCGCCCACCGAAGCCATCGCCCGCCATGCGAGCAAGCTCCTGGCCGCGGCCGGACTGCACGGTCACACGTACGCCCTCGACGCCATCGTGGCCGCCACCGCACTCACCTCGCCGGGCCCAGCGACCGTCCTGACATCGGACCCCGAAGACCTCCTGACGCTCTGCGGCCCCAGCATCCGCGTCATCAAGGTCTGACCGCGAGGCCGCGACTCGACCCGCCTCTTGTGCGAATCAGAGCGCTGCGCGGAAGGCCTCGGGCAGTAAGCCTCCTCGGCCGAACAGACACCGGCTCGACCGCGCTGCCGCTCATCGCAGAACCAAAGGATGTCCCGGCGCTTGGCAAGGACGCAAAACGCGCTCATGGCACCAAATCGGCAGGTCAGAAGCACGACCACATGCGACCGACATGAGCGTGAAGCACAAGGAGACGGCGCGGGGCGGGCTCGCGGTGAACATCATCGAGTGCTGACGCCTCTCCCGCAATGATCATCGAGTGGATTCACGTGCGCGAGTGCTCAGGGCCTGCTCGTTCATCCGGCGAGGTTGAGGTGGTGGAGTTTGCGGGAGGGGGTGTGCGCCTGCTTCCCCCCAGGCCACGGCTCCCCCACACCAGCCACAGCACGGTCGTTCCCTTGCGGCTCAAGCCTCCAGCCGGTCAGGTCGGGCCCCGGACGAGAAGGCAAGAATGTCCCGGACCGCTTCCCGCAGGCTGCCGAAGTGACGATGCACGCCATCGACCGCCACAGGGGTGTTGACGCCCCACACCGTCATCCCGGCACGCAGTCCGGACCGCACCCCGGAGGGGGCGTCCTCGATGACCAGGCAGTCCTCCGGCTTGGCGCCGAGGTGCGCGGCTGCCTGCAGATACGGCACAGGCGACGGCTTGCCCTCCGCCACAGCGGCTGCATCCACGACGACCTTCGGAACCGGCAAACCCGTCCGTGCGAAACGCCCACGTACCCGGTGCTCGTAGTTCGACGTCACGAGCGCCCACGTCCCGCCCTCCAAGACATTCAACAGTTCAGCGGCACCGTCGAAGGCAGCGTATGAACCGTCTCGAACGTCCTCGTCCTCCAGCCGGTGCAGGGCGGCCAGGCACTCCTGGGGGTCCTGGTCGGGGGCAACCCGCGCGAACGTCTCCATCGGCCTCGTCTGCAGAGCCACCCGGTAGACCTCATCAGCGTCCAGTCCGTACCGCTCCGCCCACGTGTGCCAGACCAGGCGCTGGTTGTCCACGGCGTCGATCAACGTGCCGTCGACATCGAACAGGACATACCTCATCGCGCCAGGACGGCCGGGTTCACTGATCACGCATCGATCATGCCATCAGGCACTGAGCAGGCAGTTTGCGGGACAAGCCTTACGAGCTCGTGCACGGTAGGCGGTGAGACGTCGAGCTCCTGATCCTCGATCATGGTCTTGTGGTGGGGAACTCAACGCGTGCGGTGATCATCAGCAATCGGCGGATCACGGGCCTGGCTGTGGGAGTGATTGCTGAACTCGTCGAAGAGATCGGCCCGTTGTGGCAAGAGCGTCACCAGGCCCGGCTCACCTCCCGGCCACGGAAGCGGGCCGTGGGCGCCGGCGCAAAGCACCGGCTGGTGTTTGTCGATCGGCTGCTGGCCACGCTCGTCCATCTTCGTCACGGGGTCACCCACGACGTGCTGCCCTGCTGGTTCGGCGTGGACCGCTCCACCATCACCCGGGCCGTCGGCGAGGTGCGGCCCCTGCTCGCCGAGCGAGGCTGCACGGTCAGCCCCGACGTGCGGCTGCGAACTCTGGCCGACGTCGTCGACCACCTCGGCGCGAGCGGGACGACCGGCATCATCGACGGCACCGAGATCCGGGTCCGTCGGCCCTCCTCCGGACGGAAGGACCGCGACAAGTTCATCTCCGGCAAGAACAAGCAGAACGCCGTCAAGTCCATGGTGGTCACGGACGCCGAAGGCCGCGTGCTGTGGTGCAGCCCAGCACGACCCGCAAGCTGCGCGGACATCACTCACGCCCGCCAATCAGGGCTGGTCAAGCTCCTGGCCGACGGGCCCGCGGTCGAGATTCTCGCCGATGCCGGCTACCAGGGCCTTGGCGCGCAGACCGGCGGTGCGGTGGTGACACCACCGCACCGCAAGTTCCAGAAGAACGCCCCGGACTGGTACGAGGAAATGTACGAACGCCAGCGCAAGGCACACTCCTCAAGGCGAATCCGGGTCGAGCACGGCATCGCCCATCTGAAGAATTGGCGTGCCCTGGCCCGCCACCTCGGCCGCCGCGAGCACATGAGCGACACCGTCCAAGCCGTCGCCGGCCTGCTGTCCCATCAGCAGACCGCGGACCTGACGTCGACACGGCAGAGTTGAACACCGAGCCCCGCCGACAGCCTCGACATCTCACCGCCTACCGTGCACGAGCTCGTTAGCCGATGGATTGACGTCGGCTTGCCTCCGGACCCGCCTGCGACGCCACATCGAAGATCGCCCTTCTGACATGCGAGCGCAAGCGCATAGGTCACTTGAGGCGTCGACGATGGCGTCGCCCTCTCCCACCGCCTCAAGCGGCATACGCGCATGCCGATTCACGAAGTGCCCCGTCATAGATTGAGTCACGTCAATCCGTCAACTATAAGACTTGATGAACGCATAAGATCACTTGCAGATTTTGAAAGGGTGATCAATTTTGGCCAACGATGATGGCGTCTGGGGCCTGCGGTGCCCAAGTTGCCAGTGGGAGGGCGGAATATCCCACGAGGTGCACCCTTGCCCTCATTGTCGGGACCGCGGAGTACACATGTCCGTGGAGCTACACCGTGAAGGCACCAGCCCCCAGCGCCCCACCCCCGCGCAGACTGATAAATCAATGTGGAAGTGGCGCGAATTCTTCCCTCCCCTGCCGAGCCGGGTCTCTCTGGGGGAGGGAGATACGCCCCTGGTTCCCCTGAGACACATGCCAGGAGTCTGGGTCAAGGATGAGCGGGCAAATCCGACCGGATCATTCAAAGACCGGATGGCGAGTATGGCCGTGTCCTGGGCACAGGCACAGGGATTCGGTACGGTTGCGGTCGCCTCGACCGGGAATGCGGCCGTATCCACGGCTGCGTATGCCGCTGCCGCAGGGCTGCACTGCGTCATTCTCGCCAAGGAAGGCGGAACGGCTTCGCCGGAGATGGAGCGTTCGCTGCGGGCGATGGGGGCCGAGATCCGCTTCTCCGAATCGTGGCACGGGCGGTGGACCGAACTCGAACGAGGAGTCCGCGAGCAGGGCTGGTACCCCATCAGCAACTATCGGACTCCACCGGTGAGCAGCCAGCCCGTCGGAGTTCGCGCCTATCGCTCACTGGCCTACGAGATCGCTGCACAACGGGACTGGTCGGTCCCCGACTGGATCGCGGTACCGGTCTCCCGTGGCGACGCCCTCTGCGCGATGGTGGCAGGATTCGACGAGATCCGGCAGCTCGGCTGGATCCCCAGAGTCCCCCGAATGCTCGCAGTGGTGCGCTTCCCCAGCCTCCACGAAGCAGTCAGGAACGGGCGTGAGCAGCCTCTGCCAAGCGAGTACCCCGACCGGGTGGAAGCGCTGTCGATCAGCGATCCTCAAGCAACGGCCGCTGCTGTAAGGGCAGTTCGCCATAGCGATGGCGATGTTCTGGTCCTCGACGATGACGACCTGGCAAGGGCCCAGGCTGAAGCCGCCTCTCATGGCTGGCTGGTCGAACTCTCCTCCGCCGCAGCTCTGGCCGGCGCGGCCGAACTCCAGCGGCGCGGCCATAAAGGTGACATCGCCGCCCTGGTCACGGCGGCGCGTTAGCCTGCGGCTATCGCGGAGGGGGAGCCCGACACTGACCGGAAGCACGAGATGCACCCGCCCGCAGTGACAAGACTCGTCAACAGCGCACATCGTGCCACGGGCGGCAAGCACTCGCTGGGGCTGAGCGGTCGCGGCGGCCGCCGCAGGCCTGCTGGTTCTGCGCGGGCGCGACGCGTGAGCACGGGCCGGCCCCTGCGGGACGGCTGTGTCTCAGGTGGCACGGCCGTATCTCCGGTGACATTGATTGCGTATCCGTGGATCGGGCTCCTCGGATATCCGTGGGCACAGCCGTGGCATAGCTTCGGGCCGCGGTGACCGGGCTTGCGGAAGGAGCCTGCGCGCGTCGTCCTCCGGGTCCCAGCCGGAAGGGCCCTGCGCCCTGTGGTCAGCAGTCGGCCGGGCGTGCTCCGCTGCGCGCCGTTTCGCCGAAGGGCCTTCCGCACGTCCGGGCCTCCGCGTCACGTCCGGGCAGCACCCGCCTCGCCCCGCGTGCGCGGACCGTGACCGCGGGCGACTGCCCGTGAAGAGGTACGTCCGTTGTCGTTCGCCGAGAATGGGCCTGGGCATCACTGTGGTGGGCCCGGGCCACGGGACGACGGAGAGCGAGGGTGGCGACGTGATCGCGACGTGTGGTTCTGCCCGGCGGTCCCTCGCCCGCGCTTTCACCGACCGTGACGCAGGGCCGGTGCTGCTGTTCGTCGAAGGCTCCGCCGGGCTCGGCAAGACGCATCTGCTGCGGGCGCTGGCCGATCTGCCCGAGACGTCCGACGTGGCCCGGCTGTGGTGGCGGTGCGGGGCGGAGGGTGGGCTGCCGGAGGAGGACGAGACCTGGCGGGAGCCGACTCTGTTGCTGGTGGACGACGTCCACCGGGCGGACGAGGACGAGCTGCGGCGGCTGCGGCGGGTGCTGGCGGGGCTGGAGCCCGGTTCGGCGGCCGCCGTGACCTACCGTCCCGAGGAACTCCCCGTCCCCGGGATGCCGTTGGGCGGCTCCGCCATGACGTATCCCTTCCGGCTGACCGTGCTCAGGGACCGCCTGGCGTCCTGGGACGAGGAACGCGTCCGCCGGGTCGCGGCGGAGGCGCTGGGCGAGAGCTGTACGGCCGAGGCCGTGAGCGCGCTGCGCGAGCGTACCGGTGGAGTTCCCCGGGCGGTCGTCGACCTGCTGGCCATGCTGCGGGAACAGCGGCCCGCCTTCAGCGGTACGGCCGCCGAGGTGGCCGCCGCCGGTGTGCCCACCCGGCTGGCGGAGTTGGTGCTCAGCCGTACCTACGCACTGTCCCCGGCGCACCGGCCGCTGGTCTGGGCGGCTGCCGTTCTGGACGGGCCCGCCGCCGGGGACGAGCTGATCGCGGTCTCGGGGCTCGGCGCCAGGCCGGGGAGCGACGCGCTGCTGCGGGCCCTGGAGAGCGCGGCCCTGGCGGAGCTGGGCGAGGGCCGCTACGGCTTCGCCGTCCCGCTGGCGGCCGCTGCCGTACGGGACACCGTGCCCGGTCCCGTACGGCAGGATCTGCACCGGCGGGCGGCCCGTGCGCTCGGCCGCAGACAGCCCGTGGCCTGGGCGGCCGTGGGCGAACACCACCGGGCGGCCGGCGAGTACCGCGGCTGGCTCAGGGCGGTGGAGAAGGCGGCCGAGTCGGCGGCGGCGTCCGGCCGGCACCAGGAAGCGATCACCCTGCTGGAGCGGACGCTCGCCACCCCCGGCATCCCCCCGCAGGCCCGCGCCCGGTTGGCGCCGCTGCTGGCCCGTAACGCGGTGACCGGGCTGCGCTCGGACCAGACCGTGGAGGTGCTGGAGCAGATCGTGCGGGACGCGGATCTTCCGCCGGCCGTACGCGGGGAGCTGCGGCTCGACCTGGGGCTGATGCTCTCCAACCAGATGGGCCGGTTCGAGGAGGGCTGGCGGGTGCTGGAGGTCGCCGCGGCCGAACTGCGCGAGGTGCGGTCCGTGCTGGCCGCCCGCGCGATGGCGGCCCTGGTCACCCCCTACTGGCCGGGCGCTTCCCTCGACGTCCACCGGGGGTGGCTGATCAAGGCCTCGGCCGCCGCGGACGACAGCGGGGACGACGCCATGCGCACCGCGGTGCTGGCCAACCATGTGGGTCTCGCCATGAGTTGGGCCGATCCCGAGGCCTGGGACCTGGTGGAGCGGCTGCCCGTGCAGAGCACGGACCGCGCCTGCGCCCGGCAGGCGGCGCGCGGGCTGTGCAACGCCGCCGACTCCGCCGTCTGGCTCGGCTTCTACCGGCGCGTGGACGGTCTGCTGACCGAGGGCCGTGAGCTGGCCACGCGCAGCGGCGCACCGTACACCGAGCACAGCGCGTCCGGGACGCGGCTGCTCCAGGAGTTCTGGACCGGCCAGTGGCTGGGCCTGGCCAAGCGGTGCGAGGAGTTCGTCGCCGACACCGCGGACATGCCGTTCCTCTCCTCGGACGCCTACGTCGTACGCGGCTTGCTGGCCGTCGCCCAGGGGGACTGGGGGGAGGCCCGGTCCTGGCTGTCCCAGCGCGGAACGTTCGGTACGGAGAACCTGCCGGTCCCCCTGGGCGCGACGGCGGCCGGTGCCGTGATCCGCCTGACGCTGGCCCGACAGGAGGTGGCGGACGCGGCGGAACAGGCGCGGGCGGCGTGGACGGTGGTTGCCGAGAAGGGGGTGTGGCCCTGGGCCGCGGAACTGGCACCGTGGGCCGTGGAGGCTCTGGCGCGGGCGGGCGACACGGCCACGGCGCACGCCATGGTCCGGGATTTCGCCCGGGGTCTCGGAGAGGCGGACGCGCCCGCCGCCAGGGCCGCGCTGGCCTGGAGCAGGGCCGTACTCGCCGAGAACGAGGCCCTGGCCGAGGGGCGGCCGGACGGTCTGCTGTCGGCGGCCGAGGCGTACCGGAAGGCGGCCGCGGTCTACGCGGAGCTTCCGCGCCCCTACAGCCAGGCACTGACCACCGAGTGCGCGGGGCGGTGTGAGCTCGCGGCGGATGCGGCGGAGGCGAGGGGTGGGGAGGGCGCGGAAGCCGGGGAGGGCCGTGCGCGTGCGTCAGGTGAGGTTCCCGCCGCCCCCGCCCGCGACCGCGCCACCACCGCCTCGGCCATCGCCGAGCTGGAGGCCTGCGCCCAGCACTTCACCGAGCTGGGCGCCGTCTGGGACGCGACGCGGGCCAGGGCCCTGCTGCGTACCCGGCAGCCCGCCAAGAAGGGGCGGCCGCCCGGGCGCCCGTCGCACTCCGACCAGCTGTCTCCCCGGGAGGCGGAGGTCGCCCAGCTCGCGTCCTCCGGGCTGACCAACCGGGAGATCGCCGCGACCCTGCACCTCTCCCCGCGGACCGTGGAGCAGCACATCGCCGGTGCCATGCGGAAGACCGGCGCGCTCTCCCGCCGCGACCTCGCCCACCGGATCTGAGCTCACTGGCTCCGCGGAGCGTCCAGGGGCAGCAGAGGCCTGGCCGCCCAGAAGCTCCGGTCGTGCTCCCAGACGGCCACGGTCGCGGCCGCCCAGTCGAACACCCAGCCGGAACGGACCCCGCGCGCTCCCCAGCCGTCGGGGCGCCGGCGCGGGATGGCGAAGCCCGCCTTCTGTGCGGCCACCGCCGCGTCGCACGCCTCGCGCGCGATGCGCAGGGCATCCGACTCGGTCTCCGCGCACCCGGTGAAGATGTGCAGGCCGCACCGATCGGGCCGCACGGCGTTCCGGGTGGGGACATTGACCTGGAAGTAGAGCTCGGCCATGACGCCATCTCCTCGGTGTCGCGGTTTCCTGCCCGACCGGCTGCGCGGCCGCGACGGATGCGCGCCGACGGGGCTGGTTCCCTCACGTCGGGTCCACCACTGGCAGGTTCTCCCAACGTACGAGGTGGTCGCGGCCCGCAATATCCGGAATGACCCGATCACCTATACGTATCTCCCGCGCACCCCCTCCGGACCCCGGCGCCCCACGGCAGGCCGGCCTCGCTCCGGCCGGCCGGAGTGCGGCTACGGCGGGCGAGCGGCGTACCCCCTGCACCCCGCCCGGTGGCCGTAGTACCGGGGCGGTCGGGACCGTTCGCACAACGCCGTATCCGTGATTCACGCCCCCGGATGAAAATGCGCACGCTCTGTCACTAGGTTCCGTCCACCGACGCACAGCATCACCATGCCCATGACCAAGGAAAGCATGAGCACCTCCATGACATTCATCCGCCCCGGAATCGTGGCAGGATCTTTCGCACTTCTGTTCGCCAGCGGCTGCCAGTTACCCGCCACGGATACCGCGGACGGAAAGCCCATCACCATCGGGACGTCCAGCGTTCTGGCCGGACTGGATCCCGCCGGGGTGTACGACGCCGGTTCCTGGGCGGTTTTCACCAACATTTACCAGAACCTGCTCACCTTCGAGCCGGGGTCGCCCGCCCCGACACCCGACGCCGCCGAGTCCTGCGCATTCACCTCCGCCGCACTCACCACGTACCGGTGCGAACTCCGTGACGGCCTCACGTTCTCCAATGGGAACCCCCTCACGGCGACGGCGGTGGAGCATTCGTTCGAGCGCATTCTGCGCATCCGCGATCCCCTGGGGCCGGGACCGCTGTTCGCGAATCTCCTTTCCGTGGACGCCCGGGGTTCCCTCGTGACGTTCCATCTCGCGAGCGCGGACGCCACCTGGCCGTCGAAAATCGCCACGGGGGCCGGCGCCATCGTCGACCCCGCGGAGTTCCCGGCGGACCGGCTGCGGGAGGAGAAGAGCGCATCGGGGTCGGGACCCTATGTCATCGCCTCCTACACGGCCGAGAAGTCCCTCACGCTGAAACCGAACGCGGCGTACGACGGCGCCGTGACCAAGCGCAGGGTCGCGGTCGAGGTCCACTACTTCGAGACATCGCGACACGTCGAGGAGGCCTGGAACGCCCGCACGGTCGACATCGCCTACGCGGGGCTTCCGGCCGCCGCCCTCGCCGGGATCGACCCCGGCGACGCCGACATACGCCTCTCCACCGGGGACAGCGCCGAGGCGCACTACCTCGTGCTGAACGTGCGTTCCCCGCGCAAGCCCTTGGGGCAGGCCGAGACCCGCAGAGCCCTGGCCTCGCTCATCGACCGCGGGCACCTGGCGAGCGAGGTGTTCGAGCACACGGTGACTCCGCTGTACTCGCTCGTCCCGCAAGGCGTCGTCGGACACAGCACGGCGTTCTTCGACCGCTACCCGGAGGCGGACACCGCGTCCGCGGCCCGGCGCCTGCGGACCGCCGGAATCACCACTCCGGTGCGTATCAGACTCGGCCACCAGACCGGCATCGCCGCCGTCGAGGCGCGCGCGCTGAAGGAGCAGTGGGAGAAGGACGGTCTGTTCCGGGTCGAGCTGGTGGAGGAACGCGACTTCACCACCTATCAGAAGCGCTGCCTGAAGGGCGAGTTCGACGTCCACCTCTATCAGTGGATACCGGACTTCCCCGACGCGGACACCTTCGTCCAGCCGTTGGTGGGGACCGGAAACGTCCTGGGCAACGGTTACACATCGGCCGAGGTCGACCACGCCATCAGGGACACCCAGCGGTTCACCGATCGCAGCAAGGCCATGCAGCGGTTCCGGGCGGTCCAGGACACGGTCGCCAAAGACGCTCCCCTCATTCCCGTCTGGCACAGACAACGCCAGGTCGTGACGCGCGCCGACATTCTGGGCGGGCATCTCCTCGCCGAGGACGCCATCTGGCGGCTGTGGGAACTCCGGCGGCTCTAGGGCGCTTTGATGCCCCCGGGCTCTGCAGCCGCCCCCGCATTATCTGCGTATCCGTGAATGCGCCGACCCGGGTATCCCGGTGAACGCCGGGCCTCGATAGTTCAGCTCGCGGCGAGTTCTGAACTCGCCGTCAGACGGGGCCCGGCGCTTCACCCCCCATACGGGTTCCCGGCTGTCATCCGGAAGGAATCAGCGTGCGCAACACACGTAAATACAGCCTTGCCGCCGCGGGCGTCCTGCTCTCGGCCGCCACCGTTCTGGGAACCCAGAGCATGGCCCAGGCACAGGACGTGGCGACCACTCCCCGTTACCAGCCCGAGATGGTCGAGGCGTTGGCCGCGTCGCTCGGTGTGAGCGAGAAGGCCGCGGTCGACCGGCTGGAGCGTCAGGACGCCCAGCAGGCCAGGCTCGCCGACCTCCAGAAGCGCGGCATATCCGGCGACGGGGCGTTCTTCGACGCGTCGGGCCGGCTGACCGTCAACGCCGACGACCAGGCCGAGGAGGCCAGGATCGAGCAGGCCGGCCTCGACGCCCGCGTGCCCGCCAGAGGCCAGGCCGTCCTGGACGGAATCAAGGCCGAGCTGGACCGCCTCGCCGCCGCCAAGACCCCCTCCGGCGTGGTCGCCTGGTCCGTGGACCTGCCCGCCGACCAGGTGACCGTCAAGGTCAACAACGAACGGGGAGCCGCCGCCAAGGCGTTCCTCGCCAAGGCCGCCGAGCACGGCTCCGCCGTCCGGATCGTACGGGGCGAGGAGAAGCTGGAGGCCAAGGCCGCGATCTATCCCGGCAGCAAGATGACGTTCAACAACACCAGCCAGTGGTGCTCCGTCGGCTACGGCGCCCGCGACAGCTCCGGGAGGCAGTACCTGGTGACCGCCGGGCACTGCGTCACGAACACTTTGCGCTACGACGGGGCGGCCTTCGCCCAGGGCTACAAGACCCGGTACGCGCTCGGCACCCGCAGTGTCGACATGGGCATCCTGACCATCAACTCCGGCCACTCGATCACCACCAGCGTCGGCACCTGGGGCAACAGCAGCCCGGTCGCCGTCCGGGGCGGCACCCGCGCCTCGTCCGGCGCCGCGGTCTGCAAGTCCGGCGCCACCACCGGCTGGACCTGCGGCACGATCGGCTCCTACAACAACACCGTCACCTACGTCGACCGCAACGGCGGCCCCGACACGGTCGTCAGCGGCCTGGCCACCTCCAGCGTCTGCGTCGAGGGCGGTGACAGCGGCGGCGCGTACATCTCCGGCAACCAGGCCCAGGGCATGACCTCCGGCGGCCCGACCGACCAGCGGTGCACCGGCGGGGTCAACTCGCGCGGCTCCTCGTACTTCCAGCCGCTCGACGACACCCTCCGCTACTACGGGCTGACCCTCAACACCAACTAGGCACCGACCAGGCGCAAACAGGGCACCCACAGGGCACCACCCTCACGGAGCCGGCCGGGGGCCGCTCGCGCGACCAGGCGAGCGACCCCCGGTCACACGCGATCTCATTTCGGGACAAAACATCCGGCATATTGCTAGCTTTCCCTGATTGGCCGATGACCGCATCGACGAGGGAAACCATGAGCCACCCCGAGGCCCCGCCCCGACCGGCCGCCAAACTGTCGCTCCTGACCCTGACCGCGATGGTGGTCGGCTCGATGGTCGGGGCCGGGGTCTTCTCGCTGCCCAGTCGGTTCGCGCAGGAGACCGGGGTCGCGGGGGCTCTGATCGCCTGGGCGGTCGCCGGGACGGGCATGCTGATGCTCGCCTTCGTCTTCCAGGCGCTCGCCGTGCGGCGGCCGGACCTGGACGCCGGGGTGTACGCGTACGCGAAGGCGGGGTTCGGGGAGTACCTCGGCTTCTTCTCCGCCTTCGGCTACTGGGCCAGCGCCTGCGTCGGCAACGTCACCTACTGGGTGCTCATCATGTCGACGGTCGGCGCGGTGGCGCCCGTGCTGGGCGACGGCGACACGGTCACGGCCGTGGTCGTCTCCTCGGTGGGGCTGTGGGGGTTCTTCCTGCTGATCCGGCGAGGTGTGAAGGAGGCGGCGGCGATCAACCGGATCGTCACCGTCGCGAAGATCGTGCCGATCCTCTTCTTCGTCGTCCTGGCGCTCTTCTTCTTCGAACCGTCCGTCTTCGCCGACAACTTCAGCGGGACCGCCGAAGCCGGCACCCTCTTCGACCAGGTCAGAGGCACCATGCTCGCGACGGTCTTCGTGTTCCTCGGCGTCGAGGGGGCCAGCGTGTACTCGCGGCACGCCAAGCGCCGCGAGGACGTCGGCCGGGCCACCGTCCTGGGCTTCCTGAGCGTGTTCGCCGTCTTCGCGTCCGTCACGATCGTCAGCTACGGGCTGCTGCCGATGGCCGGGATCGCCGAACTGCGGCAGCCGTCGATGGCCGGGGTGCTGGAGTCGGCCGTCGGGACGTGGGGGAAGGTCTTCATCAGCGTCGGCCTCATCGTCTCCGTGCTCGGCGCCTACCTCGCCTGGACCCTCATGGCCGCCGAGGTCCTCTTCGTCGCCGCCCGGGACAAGGACATGCCGCGCTTCCTGGGGCAGTCGACGGCTGCGGACGTGCCGGAGAACGCGCTGCTCCTGACCACGTGTCTGAGCCAGGTCGTGCTCGTCGTGACGCTCTTCTCCGACGACGCGTTCACCTTCGCCCTCGATCTGACCAGCGCGCTGAGCCTGATCCCGTTCCTGCTGGCCGCAGGCTTCGCGGTGAAGGTCGCGGCCCGGCCCGAGCGCTGGGGTGCCGTGGGGCGCTCCGCCCGCCGCGAGCTGGTCATCGCCGTCGTCGCGACGCTCTACACCGCGTTCCTGCTGTACGCGGCAGGACCCAAGTTCGTCCTTGTCTCCTTCATCCTCTACGCCCCGGCGACCTTCCTCTTCGCCAAGTCCCGCCGGGAACGGGGGCGCCGGATCTTCTCCCCGGGTGAAGCGGTCATCTGCGCGGTGTCGGTGGCCGGTGCGGCCGTCGGCGTCACGGCGCTGGCCCTCGGGTGGATCGAGCTGTGAGCGCCGGCCCCGTACGGACAGAACCCCGATTCATCGAGTGAAAGGCTCACCGTGACACCCACCGGCCCCGCTTCCGTCCTCGGCGTCCACTCCGAAGTGGGGCGGCTGCGCAAGGTCCTGGTCTGCGCCCCCGGGATGGCCCACCGCCGGCTGACCCCGACCAACTCCGACGATCTGCTGTTCGACGACGTGATGTGGGTGGAGAACGCCCAGCGGGACCACGCCGACTTCGTCGACCGGCTCACCGACCGCGGGGTGGAGGTCGTCGAACTGCACGCGCTGCTCGCCGCCACCGTGGAGATCCCGGAGGCCAGGTCCTGGCTGCTCGACCGGAAGATCGACGCGAACGAGGTGGGTCTCGGGCTGGTCGACGACACCCGCGCCTTCCTCGATTCGCTGACGCCGCGCCGGCTGTCCGACCATCTCATCGGCGGTCTGGCCATCGCTGATCTCCCGGAGGAGTTCCGTTCGGCGTACGTGGGGCTCGCCCGGGAGGGCACGGGGGCGCGGGAGTATCTGATGCCGCCGCTGCCCAACACCCTCTACACCCGGGACACCACCTGCTGGCTCTACAGCGGGGTGACGCTCAACCCGCTGTACTGGCCCGCCCGGCACGACGAGACCCTGCTGATGAAGGCGATCTACACCTTCCACCCGGACTTCCGGGGCTCCACGATCTGGTGGGGCGACCCGGAGAGGGACTGGGGCCGGGCCACGTTCGAGGGTGGGGACATCATGCCGGTCGGCAACGGCGTCATCCTCATGGGCATGAGCGAACGGACCTCCCGCCAGGCGATCACCCAGGTCGCGGCGGCGCTGTTCGCGCAGGGGGCGGCCGAGCACGTCATCGTCGCCGGGATGCCGAAGCTCCGTTCGGCCATGCACCTCGACACGGTGTTCACCTTCGCGGACCGGGACATCGTCACGCTGTACCCGCGCATCATGGACGCCGTCCATACGTTCTCGCTGCGGCCCTCGGACCGGGCGCCCGGGATCGAGATCACCGACGAGGGCGCCACGCCGTTCACCGAGGTGGTGGCCCGCGCCCTGGGCCTGCCCCAGTTGCGGGTGATCGAGACGGGCGGCGACGTCTACGCCTCGGAGCGCCAGCAGTGGGACAGCGGCAACAACGCGGTGGCCCTGGAACCCGGTGTGGTCTTCACCTACGACCGCAACACCCAGACGAACGCCCTGCTGCGGCGGGCCGGGGTGGAGGTCATCACGATCGTCGGCGCGGAGCTGGGGCGGGGCCGGGGCGGCGGGCACTGCATGACCTGCCCGCTGATCCGCGACGCGGTGGCGTTCTGACCCGTACGGGTACGCGTACGGCGCGGGGAAGGGAACGGGCACGGGTCCTGCGCCCTGCACCGGTACCCGTCTCCTTCCCGTACGGGCTACCGCCCGGCGCGCGCCCGTTCCTTCGCCAGCCACGGGCCGAACTCGCTCTCCAGCACCAGCCGCCCCAGCTTGCGGTACTCCTGGAGCACCGCCGTGACGAGCTGGTCCATGGTCAGCGGGGTCCCGGACTCCGCCGCCAGGTAGGCGGCGGTCACCGCACAGGCCCGGATCGAGCCGCCCGCCAGCTCGAAGCGGTCCGCGCAGAACTCCAGGTCGAGCGTGGCGTCGCGCGGGATCGCCGGGCCCAGGCAGCGGTCCCACAGGGCGAGGCGCTGGCGGGCGTCGGGCATCGGGAACTCCGCGATCACGTCCAGGCGGCGGGTGAACGCCTCGTCGAGGTTGGCCCGGAGGTTGGTGGTGAGCACGGCGATGCCGTCGAAGGACTCCATGCGCTGGAGGAGGTAGGCGGACTCCATGTTGGCGTGCTTGTCGCGGGAGTCGTTCACCTGTGAGCGCTTGCCGAAGATCGCGTCGGCCTCGTCGAACAGCAGGATGCCGTTCACGTCGGACGCCTCGACGAAGATGCGCTCCAGGTTCTTCTCGGTCTCCCCGATGTACTTGTCGACCACCGTGGACAAATCCACCACGTAGAGCTCCATGCCCAGTTCGGCGGCGACCACCTCGGCGGACATGGTCTTGCCGGTGCCGGACTCCCCGGCGAACAGGGCTATGACGCCTCTCCCCCGGCCGCCGCCCGGCCGCATCCGCCACTGCCCGAGGACCGTCTCGCGGTGGCGGGCGCGCAGGGCGAGTTCGGCGAGCTGGGTGCGGGTGGCCGGGGGCAGCACCAGGTCGTCCCAGCCGACGCCGGGCTCGATGCGGCGGGCGAGCCGTTCCAGGCCCGCGCCGTTCTGGGCGCGGACCGCCGCCCGCAGGTCCTCCGGGCCGACCGGCCGGGGCTCCAGGGCGGCCAGCCGGGAGGCGACGGTCGCGGCCCGGCGCAGTTGTCCGGAGTCGAGCCGGTAGGCGGCGGCCGCCTCGACGAGCGCGTCGCCGGCGGTGGCGTGCGCGGCGGGCAGGCCGACCGAGCGGCCCGCTTCGACGAGCGCCCGCCGCCACTGCCGTGCCATGCCGTCGGGGCCGGGGGGCGGGACGGTGACGGGCACCGGGCTCTCCTGGGTCCACAGCGGATCCCAGTTCCTCTTCCCGTACGCGATCAGGGGCGTGGAGCCGAGCGCCGCGCACAGGGACCCGAGCAGCCGGGCCCCCTCGGGGCGTTCGGGGGCGAGTGTTTCGAGCGGGCCGAGGACGACCCCGGCGCGGCCGAGTCGGGCTTCGGTCGCCAACGCGCGCACGAGAGGGGCTGGTTGGGGTGCTGTGGCGAGCGCGGCGATGTCGACGGCGAGCGGGCGCCGGGCCGCGGCGTGCAGGGCCGCGACCGCGACGCCGTGCGGGTCGCCGCCCCGGTCGAGCAGATGGACCAGGCCGCTGCCCGTGCCGAGGGCGGCCGCGACCCGGGGGACCTCGGGCCGCTCGTCCGGCTCCGGGGTGCGGGTGTCCTCCCGGACGATCCCGCGCAGTCGGCCGTCGATCTCGTCGTCGCCGAGGAGATGGGCGGTGACGCGGTCGGGGACGCACAACAGCCTGGAGAGCAGAGGCCGTTCGATGTCGGCGATCTCCACCAGGCCGCCCGCGACGAGCGGGGAGGACGGCGAGAACCGGAAGCGGCCGGAGCCGGCGGCGGGCAGCCCGCAGAGCTCCAGGGCGAGCCCGATGGTGGGGCGGCGGCGGGTGAGGTCGTCGTTGAGGTAGCCGTACAGCCGCTCGAAGCGGGTGTCGATGTCCGGGGCCAGGGCGATCAGCAGGAGGTCGACGTCCGGCGGTGCCAGACCGAAGCGTTCGGCCAGTTCGCCGAGTCGGCCGCCGCCCTCCGCGCCGGCCGCGGCCGCGCGCCCGTCACCGTGCGCCGGTACGGGCGTGAACGCGTCGCGGGTCTCCAGGATGCGGGCCGCCGCCTCGGGGGTGAGGTACTGCCCCCGGTAGGGGTCGTCGGGGTCCGGGTCGGCGGCGCGGCGGGCGGCGACGGCTTCCCGGACCCGCTGTTCGACGTGGCCGAGCCGCTCCCAGAGCACCTCGATGTCGGTCACCTCACGCCTCGGTACGGCCTGTTGCGCTGCCGGGGTCATCGTGCTGCGTTCCCCCGCCTGCGTCGGCCGGGCGGCAGTCGCCGTTCCCGGGGTGCGGCGAAGCCCTGCCCGCCGGGGTCGGTCGCCCCGTCGTAGCGCAGGCGGCGGCCGGGGTCGCCGGGGTCGCCGTCCACGTGCGGTGCGGCCTTCATGACGAGGCCATCGGTGACCGGCGGTCCGGCGGCGGTGCGTTCGCCGGCCAGCGGGGCGAGGACCCGGAGGTCGATGGCGGCCTTCAACTCGCCGCCGAGCGCGGACCAGACGTCGGAGGCGGACGGGCCGCCGGCTCCGGGTCCGGCCGCCTCCAGCTCGACGGTCAGGCCGAGTTCGGCGAGGCTGCCGGTGTGCAGCCGGGCGGGCAGCGTGTCCGTGCGGACGAGGGTGCGCAACACCTCGGAGAGCAGGCGGTGTTCGTCCTGCGGGCGGTTGGTCCAGGCGGTGACCAGATAGGTCAGCTCGAACCAGCGCGGCGGGGTCCGCCACCCGGTGACGACACCTTCCTCGTCATGCGTCTCGGCCGTGCCGGTACGCCGCCGGGCCGCGTCCTCGCGGATGCCGTGCAGGAAGACGCTGATGGTCGGGGCGTTGCGACGGGCCGACCAGTCCTTCGTCGGGGCGTCGAAGACCAGGTCGACGCCGCTGTCCTCCAGTCCGGCCTCGGCGAGCAACAGCCTCAGCCCTTCGTCGACTTCGTGGATCATCGGCGGATCACCTCGTCGGGCGGGGTGATGGTGCCGAGCACGACGAGGAAGTCCGTCTTCACCGGGCTGAACCCGGGGCCCTTCGCGGTGATGTCGCGCGGCCCGATCTCGTCCTTGGCCAGGACGAGGAGCTGGGCGATGAACGTGCCGTCGCCCAGCGGCCGGGTCGGGGCGGAGGCGGCGGTGATGCCGGGCTTCCAGCTGAGCGTGACGGGTGCGCCGGGCGGGAAGTCCTTGCCGCGTACGGAGGTGACGAAGCCGGGTTTGCCGACCTCGGGCACCGCGATGATCCGGGGTCGCAGGATGCGCAGCGGGATCCGGGAGACGTTGTCGCGGAGGTTCGCGTCGGTGCCGGTGGTGGTGAGCGACGCGGTGATCGTCGTCCGGAGCGCCTTGTCGGGCGAGAGGACGACGCTGATGACCGTGGAGGCGCGGGATGCGAGGTCGGGGAGCGCGCAGGCGCCCGCGGCGCAGCCTGCCGGGAGCGGGCCGGCGGGGATGCCCCGGGGCAGCCCGAGGTCCAGCCGGAGGCCGGTGGCCAGGGCGTTCCTGCCGTTGCGCACGGTGTACGTGACGACCACTTTGCCGCCGACGTAGCCGGGGCTGGGCTGGGCCCGCACGGTGACGGCGGGTCCCGCTTCGGGCGCGGGCGGCGGGGGTGCGGGGGCCGGCGGCGGGGGCGGTGTGGTCGCCGGTGGCGGGGCGGGCGCGGGGGTCGTCGGCGTGGGGGCCGGGGACGGCGGGGGTGTCGTGGGCGGGGCCGTGGCCGGTGGGGGCGTCGTCGGGGGCGGGGTGGGCGGTAGGGCGTCCTCGACCGGGACGATCGTGCCGGTGGCGTTGTCCGTGGGGTTCGGGTCGATGACCGCCCCGGTGACGGACCAGTTGACGCGCTGGATGCCGGTGGTGACGCCGGTCAGCCGGGCGGTGATCTCCATGTCGGCGCCGGGCGGGACGGTGCCCAGGTCGCACTGAGGGGTGCCGGGTGCGCAGGTCGCGGTGTCGGTGGTCAGTTCCTCCAGCCGTACGCCGGGCGGGGCGTCGACGGTGAGGGTGGTGCCGGGCGAGGGGGCGGGGCCCCGGTTGGTGACGGTGATCGTCACCTCGGTTTCGGAGCCGACCTCCAATGCGGGCCGGGTGGGCGGCGCGGTGAGCGACAGATCGACGGACTGCTGGAGGGCGGGCTCCTTCTGCCGGCCGGCGTGGGTGTTGTCGACGGGGGCCAGCTCACCGGAGGCGATGTCGAGGACGGAGAGCTGCTCCATGGAGTTCGGGGCGAGTTCCCGGCGCGCGGTGAACACCAGTTTGTCGCCGCCGGGGGTCCAGGCCACGTCGCGGGGCTGGTGGGGGCCGGTCGCGGTGGTGTCGGGGACCGGCAGGTCGCAGCCGTCGGGGTTGTCCTTCTGGACGGAGGGCAGCACGACGCGGCAGCCGCCGCCGCGCAGGGGCTTGATGAGGACGCCGGCCTGCTGGTTGACCCTGCCGCCGCCGTCCTTGCGGTTGAACGCCACCTTCAGGCCGTCCGGGGAGAACGCGGGGCTGTCGTCGATGACGTCGCAGTCGCCGGGGCAGATGGTGGCGCTCAGGTCCCGCTGCCGGCCGAGGTCGGCCACCGGAACGACCCAGATGTGCTTGTTGCCGCCGTTGCCGTTGATGACGTGGTTACGGGTGAAGGCGAGGTTGACGCCGTCGGAGGACCACGTCGGCTGGGCGTCGCCGCCGGTCTGCTGGCCCTCGGGCGGCCGGATCTCGTCGAGAATCTCACCGCTGGCGACGTCGGCGACGAGGATGCGGCTGGGTCCCGCCGCGTCGCCGCTGCCGCCGGGCGAGGTGCGGGTGAAGGCGAGCCTGGTGCCGTCGGGCGAGAAGGCGGGGTCGGTGTCCCAGTCGTTCGGGCCGCGCCCGGCGAGCGGCAGCACCGCCGCGTTCCTGCCGTCGGCGTCGGCCATCCAGATCCGCTCGATCCGCCCGGCATCGGTGTCCTCGAAGCGGGTGACGACGATGCGGCGGCCGTCGGGGGTGTAGCTCTGCCGCTCGGTCCACGGGTCGAAGCCCGCGGCCGGGCTGAACAGGGGGTCCACGGCGGGGTTCTCGTTGGTGCGGGCCGCCGGGTCCTCCTTCAGGATGGTGAGGCCCAGGTCGCGGGGGTCGGAGCCGTCCTGGCGCACGTCCTGGAGCGTCACGATCTGCGCGGCGGCCAGCAGTTCGTCGGGCTTCTTCACGGTCCTGGGGTCCGGGGTGATCCGGGGAACGACGACGGTCCCGGCCGGGGGGAACCAGGTGGGCGGCCCCACCTGGCGGTTCTCGTTGACCAGTTGGTCCGGCGGGTTCGTGCCGTCGAAGGCGGTCACCCGGTAGACGTGGTCGAAGTCGTCGCAGCCGCAGGTGTGGTAAGGGCTGAGGAAGACGACGTCCTTCCCGTCGGGCAGCCAGGAGGCCGACCGGGTGCCCCACGCGGCGTGCCCGCCCGCCAGCAGCGGGCGGTCGGTGCCGAGGCCCTCGGTGGCCCGCAGTTCTGTGCCGTCGTCGACGTCGGGGTCCGGGTCGGTGGTGAGGGTGTACGCGACGGTGTTGCGGTCGGCGGGGTCCGCGCCCGGGTTCCAGGACGGCTCGGTGGCCTCACCGGCCGGCCCGTCGCTGATCCGGGTCTGCGGGCCGCCGGCGACATCCCGTACGTATATCTGCCGGCCGAGCGCGGTGTCGGCGTCACAGGCGTACGCGATCCTCGTGCCGTCCGGGGACCAGGTCGGGGACTCCTCGTTGTCGGCGGTGTCGGTGAGCCGCCGGAGATTCGAGCCGTCGACGCCGACCGACCACAGGTCGCGCTGGACCGTGCCGCCGGGGCCGGGCTCCGCCGAGTCGAAGACGACGGTCCGTCCGTCCGGGGAGAGTTCGGGCCGGGCCGCGTCCCGGCCCTCGGTGAGCCGGCGCACCGACCCGTCCGCGCCCCGTACGTACACCTGGGGTTCGGCGCTGTCGCGCAGGCTGGTGAAGACCAGGACGTCACCGCGGGCGGAGGGGTCCTGGTCGTAGTGGGCGGGCCCGTCGCCGAACAGCGGGTCGGTGGTGTCCTCGCCGTTGGCCCGCCCCAGGCTCCGGTGTTCGGTACCGGCGAAGGCGATGCGCCCCGCCGGGCCCGGTTCGGCGTCGGCCGGGGCGGCGACGGCCTGGCCCGCCCCGTCCGGTGCGGCGGCCGAACCGACCAGCAGCAGCGGCGCCAACAGCACCACCGCGCCGGTCAGTCGGCCCAGCCGGGAACGCTTCGCCGGGCCAGCAGTGCCGGTCACGGCCCACCTCACAGTCTGTCGATCGACTCTCCACCGGCCAGCCTCGCGTTCGCGCCGGGGCGGGGAACAGGCCGCGAGTACCCGGAACGGGGGAAGGGACCGCTGCCCTTTGCGGCGGCCGCCCTCCCTCAGATCAGCCCGTGGCGCATCGCGTACCCCACCGCGTGGGCCCGGTTGCGCAGTTCGAGGCGGGTCGCGACCTCGTGCAGCACGTTCTTGACGGTGCGTTCCGAGTACGAGGTCTTCTGCGCGATCTCCGCGGTGTCGCAGCCCTCCGAGACCAGCCGGATCATCTCCGCCTCGCGCGCGGTGAGGGTGGACAGGGTGAGTCCTCGGGGGTCGAGGACCGTGCGTTGGAGGGAGCTGACGTGGTCGAGAAGCTTGCCGAGCAGATCGCCCGGCAGGACGCCCTCGCCGTTGGCCATCGCGCGCACCAGGTGGACGAGCCGGTCCTGGTCGGCCTCTCCGCGCCGGAGGACGGCGGCGACCCCGCACTCGATCATGGTCTGGAGGGCGCCCGACTCGAAGTAGCCGACGACCAGTCCGGTGCGGGTGGCGGTGTTGCGCTGGAGGCGGTGCAGGAGCTGGACGGTGGGCTCGCCCACCGTGTCCACCACGACCAGGGAGACCTGCGCCCGGTCCGCCTCGGCCTCCGGGAGCAGTTCTATCTCCGGTCGCACGCGGAGTTGGTGGATCATGCCGGTCTGCAGGATCAGGTCCTCCGCGTACACCGCGACGGAGACCCTGCCCCCGGGGGCTCCCCCGGCGCCGGGCGTGCGGCGGTCGGCGGTGTCGGGCCTGCGGTACTGCCCGCGTGCCGCCGTGCTGTTCGTCGTTTCCGTGATCGTCATCGTTCCGTGCCCGTCTTCCTCAGGTACTTCAGCCCGATATGCCTGCTGTGCTCGTGATCGCCCCGCCGGGCGGGGCAGGGCGCCCGGGCCCGGCGGGCGGGCGCGGGGACACCGTGCCGGTGGGCCCGCGGGGCACCACCGCTGCCCGCTTCCTGCCCTTGCGTCTCTGCTGCCGCGCGACACCGGCGGCCTACCGTCGCAGAGTGACCACATCTGCCGAACTCGCAAGCCCCACGGTGACGGTGTCGCCGGGCGGTACCGCGACGACCACCCTGACCGTGCGCAACGACGGCGACATCGTCGAGGCCTACACCCTCGAAGTGGTCGGCGACTGTGCCGCCTGGACCACCGTCGAGCCGGTGCGTGTGTCGCTGTACCCGGGCACCTCCGAGACGGTGACCCTCACCTTCGCCCCGCCCCGCTCCCACGAGGTCCGGGCGGGCGAAACCCCCCTGGCCGTACGGGTGCTGCCCGCCGAGCGGCCGGAGTCGGTGGTGGTCCCGGAGTCCACGGTGACCGTGGAGCCCTTCCACGAGCTGCGCGCGGAGCTGGAACCGCGCCGCCGCCGGGGCTGGCTGGGTGCCCGGTTCCGTACCGCCGTGCAGAACAAGGGCAACACCCCGGTCGACGTGGCCCTGGCGGGCCGGCAGGACGGGGAGGATCTCCGCCTCGCCCTGGCCCCGGACAAGAAGCGGCTGGAGCCGGGTGAGTCCGGGGAGGTGGCGCTGAAGGTCCGGGCCCGGAAGCTGATCTGGTTCGGCGAGCCCGTCACCTGGCCGTTCGAGGTCCTGGCGACCGAGGGCGGCGAAGCGGACGCCGAGCCCGGAACGACTGCCGAGGCCGGGCAGACCGGCGAAGCCGAGCCGCTGCCCGGGGAGTTCGCCCAGATACCGGTGCTGCCCAAGTGGCTGCTGATCGTGCTGGCCGCGCTGCTGGCCCTGCTGCTCGCCTGGTTCGCCCTGGTGCGGCCCGCGGTGCAGAGCACGGCCGAGCAGGCCGGGACGAAGGCCGCGCAGGAGGAGACCGAGCGGGGCAAGGAGCAGGGGTCGACGCCGCCCGGCGGTGCGGAGAACCCGGCAGGCGGCCAGGGCCAGGGGACCGGTCCGGACGGCACGGGCCCCGGCGGGACCGGCTCCGGCCCGGGCGGGGGCGGCGGCACGGGCGGGAACGGAGGCGGCGGCGGGGGCGGGGGCGAGCAGGCTTCCCGGACCATCGACGTACAGACCCGTGCGGGAGCCACGGGGGAAGGCACCTACAAGGTTCCGGCCGGGAAGGTGTTCCGCGTCACGGACGTCGTGGTGGCGAACTTCCAGGGCGACGAGGGCCTCGTGACGATCTCCTTCGGCGAGAACAAGATCACGACGATCGCTCTGGAAACCTTCCGCAACCAGGACTATCACTGGGTCACCCCCATTCAGGTTCCGGAGAACGCCACCGTCACCGCTTCCGTCACCTGCGCCAAGCCCGGCACTCCGGCAACCGGAACACAAGCTTCCGGGTGCCATCAGGTTCTGAATGTCAGCGGTGTACTGAGCGATCTCGCGCGATAGAAGGACGTTAGAGGGACATGGGAGGAACGACAGGGGGACATGAGAAGGACGTTCGGAGCACGGCGGAATCAGTGGCGCCGAACCCTCTGCCGAGCCTGTTGACGAGACAACAACAGAAACCCGGCCGGGAGGAAACCCGGCGTGCCGGGCGGTGGCGAATTCACCCTCCCCACCGCATCGGAGATCTCCCCCGGATCGGTCGTCCGCGACGCCAGCGGCACCGGAAGAATATCCGCTACACGTGGCCGCATGCACGAACGGGCCTGCTCAGGAGCGGTACTGACGGTTCGCCGAAGGTCGGCCGATGCCCGTTCGGAGCGCTTTCGCGCCCGTTTCCCTCGTCCGCACCCGATCGAATCCGCCAGTCTTCCCGGCTCATTCTGGCCGAATCACATCCCCTCGGCGCGTTTACCCCGCACCCCCGGACGGCTATGGGCCATCGCCGGTTTACCGGGAAAAAGAGATACCAAACACATGGGGTCCCCGGCGCGCCGTCCGCCCTTTCCCCCGCACCCCGGCCGATGCCGCCGGGTTGCCGCCTTCCCTGTGACGGTGTTCTCGTTCTCTTCACGAGGAAGGTGGAATGCGCGTGGGCGAACGGGAATAGGGGCGAAGAGTCCCGGCCGGGCCGCCGAGGGCAGGGTTACCCGGCGTACGAGGGCCCGGAAAGGGCAGGCTCCTTGCCCCGTGTCCAGGCCCCAGGGACCTACTCCCGGCCCGCGCGGCCGGTCAAGACTGGGCGGTGATCGAGTGACCGTCCAGAAGGAGCGAGCATGCCGTCGTACCTCACCCCCGGTGTTTACGTGGAGGAGGTGCAGTCCGGAGCACGGCCCATCGAAGGAGTCGGCACCGCGGTCGCAGCCTTCGTCGGCTTCGCGGGGACGGGCCCCTTCCACCAGCCGACGCTGGTGACCAACTGGGACCAGTACGTGCAGACGTTCGGCGCCTTCACCGCCGACACCTATCTGGCACACGCCGTCTACGGCTTCTTCGCCAACGGCGGCGGCGCGGCCTACATCGTGCGCATCGGCGGTCCCGCGCAGGGCGCCGACCCCGCCGGCCAGGGGTCCGTCGCCCAGGCCCCCGCACCCGTCGCGCTCGGCGGCTTCCTGGTCTCCGCCAAGCCCGGCACGGGCGACGGCCTCTCCGTGGAGATCGCCGACGCCGAGGGCGAGAACCCGCCGGAGGACCGCTTCCGGCTGCTGGTGCGCCAGGGCGGCAAGGCCGTGGAGACCTACGACGTCTCCACCCGCAAGAACGTCAAGGGCTACCTGGTCGCCCAGACCCGCGACTCCCGGCTGATCCAGGTCACCGAGCAGCCCGGCACGGCGCAGAGCCGCCCGGAGAAGCAGACCGTGGCCCTCGCCCCCGCGACGGCGGCGGCGCCCGGCAACGGGGTGGCCCGGCTCGACGCCTCCGAGTACGTGGGCGACGCCTCCGCGCGTACCGGGTTCGCCGGTCTGGAAGCGATCGACGAGATCACGATGGTCGCCGTCCCGGACCTGATGAGCGCCTTCCAGCGCGGCGACATCGACGCCGAGGGCGTCAAGACCGTGCAGCTCGCCGTCATCTCGCACTGCGAGCAGATGGGCGACCGCGTCGCCGTCCTCGACACCCCGCCCGGCATGAACGCCCAGCGCGTCCGCACCTGGCGCAACGAGGACGCCGGTTACGACTCCCGCTACGCCGCCCTCTACTACCCGTGGGTCAAGGTCTTCGACCCGGCGAGCGGCCGCAACTCCCTGGTCCCGCCGAGCGGTCACGTGGCCGGTGTCTGGGCGCGCAGCGACAACGAGCGAGGAGTCCACAAGGCTCCCGCCAACGAGGTCATCCGGGGTGCGGTGGACCTGGAGATCCGGCTCTCCAAGGGCGAGCAGGACCTCCTCAACCCCATCGGGGTGAACTGCGTGCGCGCCTTCCCCGGCCGCGGCATCCGCATCTGGGGCGCCCGCACCCTCTCCTCCGACCCGGCCTGGCGCTACCTCAACGTCCGGCGTCTCTTCAACTACCTGGAGGAATCGATCCTCCTGGGCACCCAGTGGGTGGTGTTCGAGCCGAACGACGACCGCCTCTGGTCGAGCATCCGGCGCAACGTCACCGCGTTCCTCACCGAGGAGTGGCGCCGCGGGGCCCTGTTCGGCCGCACCGCCGAGGAGGCGTTCTACGTGCGGTGCGACCGGAGCAACAACCCCCAGGAGTCGATCGACCTCGGTCAGGTCGTCTGCGAGATCGGGGTGGCGCCGGTGAAGCCCGCGGAGTTCGTGATCTTCCGGCTCTCGCAGTTCTCGGACAGCACCAGCCTCGTCGACGAGTGACCCTCGCGGTCCTTCCCCACCACCCGCAGCACCACCGCAACCGGAACAGGTGACACACAGTCATGGCAGAGGGCGACGCTCTTTCCACCCACGTCTTCGGCGTTCAGCTCGGCGGCTACCTCGTGGAGTCCATCCAGGAGATCAGCGGCATGACCGTCGAGGAAGAAGTCGTCGAGGTCCGTCAGGTGACCGCCGACGGCAAGCAGATCATCCGCAAGCAGCCGGGCGCCCGCCAGGCGGGCGAGGTGACGATCACCCGCGGGCTCGACAAGAGCAGCGAGTTCACCACCTGGATCAAGGAGACCCTCAACAACGGGGCCGTCGACACCGCCCGGCAGAACCTCACGATCGAGATCAAGGACTCGACCGGTGAGACCGTCCGCCGCATCCAGCTGATGCAGGGCTGGGCCTCCAAGTGGGAAGGACCCTCGCTCAAGGCCGGCGAGTCCAGCGCGGCGACCGAGACGGTGACCATCACCTTCGAGGAGATCGTGGTCGAATGAGGCGCCGGACCGTTACGCCGGGCGCCGGGCTGGAGGAGACCCTCGACAACCTGGCCGCCGCGACCGCCACCCGCCAGGAGGCCCCGGTCGCCCCGGCGCCCGCCCGTGCGCCCCGGCGCGAACGGGAGACGTTGCAGACGGAGTTCGCCTTCGAGCTGCCGCGCGGGTACGTCGACGACGAGGGCCAGGTGCACCGGGACGGCACCATGCGGCTCGCGACGGCCCGGGACGAGCTGAAGCCCCAGATCGACCTGCGGGTGAAGGAGAACCCGGCGTACCTGTCCGTGGTGCTGCTGGCCCAGGTGATCACGCGGCTCGGCCCGATCAGCGATGTCCACACGGGGATCGTCGAGCGGATGTACGCGACCGACGTGGCGTTCCTCCAGGACTTCTACCGCCGGATCAACAGCGAGGGCCACACGCATGCCGCGGTGACCTGCCCGCTGTGCCACGGCTCGTTCGAGGTGGACCTCTCGGGTGGGCGCCTGGGGGAATCGTGACGTACGCGCTTCCCCGGCTGCGGGAGGAGATCGCGTACGTCGCCTACCACTTCCATTGGCAGCGTGAGGACATTCTCGACCTCACCCACGGCGAGCGTCAGCAGTGGGTGCGGGAGATAGCGCGGATCAACACCCGCGTCAACGAAGGCGGGTGATCGTGTGGGGTTCGGGGACTGGCTGCGCCGGACGGGCCGTCAGGGGCCTGCGGCTCCGCCGCGGGAGAGCGAGACCCGGGGCGGGGGCGTGCGCGACGACGTGTCGGCTGTGCCGGCCGGCCCCGCCGGGGGCGCTGCGTCCGGCGGGGCCGGGGGCGGTGTCGAAGGCGACGGTGGCTGGGACGGCGGATGGCGGCGGGTGGCCCCGCCGTCGGTGACCGTCGCCCGGTCCTCGATCGGGGTGAGCGACGGGCTGCGGTTCCGCTCGCGCCTGGCCTCCTGGCAGAACCCGTCCCTCGGCGGCGAACTCGGCCATGCCGTCCTGCCGTCGGCCCCGGTCGGCCTCATCCACGGAGTCGCCCGCCCGGGCTCCGCACGCCCCTCGGCGTCCCCCGGCGGCCCGCTGCTGCTGCGCGCGGTCCGGCCCGCCGACGCCGACGATCCGGCTGCGCCCCTCGGGCCCGCTACGGGCCTGCCGTCCGCCTCGGCGGGGAGGACATCCGCACGCGGCACGGGAACGGGTGCGGAGACGGGGGCGAGGAAGCCGGGCCCGGGGTCGCCGCCGGTCCGGCGGTCGGCGGCTTCCGGCGGCCGGTCGGCCACGAGCCGGTCGTCGTCGGGTCCGGCGGGGCCCGGGAAACCGTCCTCGTCGCGTGCTTCGGGGGCTACGTCACAGTCGTCGGCCGACGGCGCTCCGGGGGCCGGGCCGGGGTCGTCGTCCAGAGCCCCGAGGCCCGGGGGCCGGTCGTCCTCGGGTGCTCCGGGGCCCGGGAACCAGTCGTCGGGTGCCTTCGAACCCGCCGACCGGTCGTCATCACCGGGTGCGCCGGGGACGGTGTACGTGTCGCGCTCGACAGCTTCGACGGGACGTACGGCCGCGTCAGGTACGGCGGGGCCGGTCGGCCCGGCCCGGTCCGTGGAGGCGTCCGGGTCCGCGCATGCGGCGCGGTCCGGGTCGATATCCGGGCCCGCGAACACGGCCGGTTCCGGGTCGCCGACCCCGTCTGCGGCCGGATCGGCGACCTCGTCCAACTCCTCGGCCCTGGCGGGCTCGTCCATGTCATCGCTCCGGTCCGGATCGTCGGATTCGGGCGGCTCGGGCCGCTCATCCGGCTCGGGCGGCTCAGGCGCGCCTCTGGGGGGCCTCTCCGTTCCCGGCCGGCCCACGCTCGGGACCGGGAACAACGCCGAGGCTGCCGTCCGCCCGCCCTCGCGGCCCGCTGCCGTGCGTCCGGAGCGGATCACGCCGCCGCTGACCGTGGCCCGACGTCCGGCCATGCCGCTGCGGCAGATCACCGCCCTCGCGCCCGCCGCGCCTGCCACACCCGCCGGCCCGCCCCTCCCCGCCTCCCTCTCGGCGGCGTCCTCGACAGCCGCACCGACGACGGTCCAGCGAGCCGCCCCCAAGCGGCGGAGCGGTCAGGACCGTACGGAGTCGGTCGCCCCGGACCGTACGGGCACGGTCGCCCCGGACCGGCCCGCTCCCCCGCCCTCCGACCTCGGCTCCGCCCCCGGCCGGCTCGCCCCCGAGGCGGTACGCCCGGCCCTCGGCAAGCCGCTGCGGGCGATGCCCGCCGGGGCCGAGCCGGCGGGTAACGACGGACCGGCCGGCGTCGTTCCGTCCGCTCCCGGTGCCGTGCCTCCAGCAGCATCCATGCCGGTGCTGCAACGCCAGACATCGCCGCCGACCCCGCAGGGCCCTGTCAGGCCGTCGAGCCCTCCAGCCCCAGCACCCGCAACACCCCCAGCACCCGCGGCACCCGTGAAATCCGCGCCTTCGTCCTCCGGTCCGGCCGGGCCACCGGCACGGCGCCAGCCGTCGTCGAATCGGTCCGACCCCTTCCCCTCGGTGCGGCGCGCGCCGGCCGTCGGCCCGAACGCCTCCCCCCGGGTGCGCGGCGGGATCGGTGCGCCGCTCCCCTCGCTGCCGCCGAACGCCCGGCTCGGCGGTGTCGCTCCGTTGCTCGGTGACCTTCCGTCGACCGTGACGCGCCCGAACCCGGACCGGGACCCGGGCCCCGCCCCGGCACCGCCGGCCCCACCCGCCGCGATGCCCGTGAGGCCGGGCCCCGCCGTTCCCGACAGGCCCGCCGAACCCACCGCGCCCTCGACCGGGCCCGGCCCCGCCCCCGTCCAGCGCTCGGCCGCCGCCGCTCCCCCGCCCCCGGTACGCATCCGGCCCGTCCCCCGGAACGGCACGGCGACGGCACACGGCTCCGGCGGCACGGCACCCACGTCCAGGTCCACGCCCTCCCTCAGGATCGAGCGAGCACGCACCCTGCTCCCGGACCGGCCCCTGAGCATCAACACCGGCTCCCCCGAAGGGTTTTCGGGGCCCCCGGTGGCGACGGGCGGCGGATCGTCCCGCCCGGTCGTCGCGGCCACCTGGCGGCGCGACGTGGCACAGCCGGAGCCTGCCGGGGCACGCGCCGGTGACGGACGGGGCACCGGTGCCCCGGAGCCGGCACCCTCGGGTGCGACGGCCGGAGCCACGGTCCAGCGCTCCGCGGCGACCGGCCCCCGGCGCGGGCCGTCCGCCGGTGACGTGCTCCAGCGACTCGTCCGACGCTCCGCGCCGGCCGCGACGTCCTCGCCCGTGCCTCCCGTCGCGCCGCCGCACCAGGCCTCCGGACCGGTGGCCCGCCGTGCCCCGCAACCGGGTCCCGCGCAGCCACCCGTCGTCCGGCCCCACCCGCCCGCGGCGCCCCGGTCGGCGGACGCCGTTCCCGTACCCGTACAGCGTCAGGCGATGCCGGTCGTGCCCGACGGCGCCGGTCCGCCGGCCGCCGGGCCGGCCCCCGGGGGCGGTGCCGCTCCCGTCGGATCCCCGCCTCCCTCCGTACGGGTGCCATCCCGCCCGCCCGCGCGGAGTGCCGGGCCGGGCCGCCCGGAGTCCAGGGCCCAGGCGGTCCAGCGTCGGGGTCACCGGGGTGCCCGTCCAGGCCGCCCCGGCGAAGCCCGCTACCGGGGCGTCACCGGGGTGCCCGTCCAGGCCGCCCCGGCGAAGCCCGCTACCGGGGCGACGGGGGCGGCCACCGGCCCCACCGACGCTTCCGACGCTCCCCCGGCGAACCGGCTGAGCGGGACGGAGATCGAGGAGCTGGCCCGGCGGCTCCTCGACCCGGTGAGCCGGCTCATCCGCGCCGATCTGCGCCGGGGCCGGGAACGCGGCGGGCGGCTGCACGACGGCCGCCGGTGACCGCACCGGCACCGGTTCCCCCTCCCGACGCTCGTACCGCACGACAGACCGCAGAGAAGACGAGAGACGCGCATGACCGACAACATCTTCGCGACGAGCGTGTTCTTCAAGCTCGCGATCGGCGGCAGCGACTTGGGCGCGTTCCACACCTGCTCGGGCCTGGGCGCCGAGGTGGAGATGGAGACGTACGCCGAGGGCGGGAACAACGGCTTCACCTGGCAGCTGCCGGGGCGGATCACCTGGACGAACATCACGCTGACCCGCCCGGTGACCACCGACACCCTCAAGATCGCGCGCTGGTTGAACGAGACGATCCAGCGGGTCGAGCCGAAGGACGGCGAGATCGTGGCGCTGCGCCCCGATCTGAGCCGGATCATCAGCTGGCAGGTCCACGGCATCGTGCCGGTCCGGTGGCAGGGGCCGTCCTTCGATCCGGCCAACTCCCAAGCGGCGATCGAGACGTTGGAGATCGCGCACGAGGGCCTGGAGCCCTCCTGACGGAGAACAGCGCGTCCGCCAGGGACAGGACCAGGACGCAGGAAGGAGGAACGCAATGTCACCCGCTCTCCGCGCGAGCCGCGCTCGTGCCCAACTGACCATCATGGAGCCGCCGTCGTCCGTCGGCGCCAAGCCCGGCGGCACGCTCGCCCGCCTCACGTTGCAGTTCAACCCCGCCAAGCTCTCGCTCAGCAAGAGCACGGAGTGGCGGCGCACCCCGTCCCGGATGGCCGGGCAGTCCGCGCTGCCCGAGTTCGTCGGCAGCGGGCCCCGCGCCCTGTCGCTGGAGGTGTTCCTCGACGCGACCGCCACCCACGACAACTCCGTGGAGAAGGCCGTGGAGCAGTTGATGACCGCCTGTGTCCCCACCCCCAGCAGTCTGGCCCGCAAGACGCCCGCCAGCCCCTGGGTGCGGTTCGACTGGGGAACGTCGAGGACGACGTCGTTCGACGGGGTGCTCTCCAACCTCTCGGTCTCGTACACCCTGTTCGACGTCGACGGTAAGCCGCTGCGCGCCACCTGCTCCCTCTCGATCGAGGAGGCGAGCGTCGACCCGGCGGGCCAGAACCCCACCTCCGGTTCGAAGGAGGCGCGGCGCACGCACCGGGTGGTGGCCGGGGACAGCCTGCCGCTGCTGGCCTGGCGGGAGTACGGCGACGCCACCGCGTGGCGCACCATCGCGTACGCCAACGGCATCGACGACCCGATGCGGTTGACGCCCGGCCAGGAACTTCTGGTGCCCGGTCGCGAGGACCACGCGGCGGAGGGCGGCCGATGAGCGGAAAGGAGTCCCCGGGCCGTTCGTTCGCCGCCGACCCGATCGTCGAGGCGCCCGCCGAGCTGCCCGCCGCCTG
This sequence comes from Streptomyces sp. S063, assembly GCF_002832675.1. Taxonomy (NCBI): domain Bacteria; kingdom Bacillati; phylum Actinomycetota; class Actinomycetes; order Kitasatosporales; family Streptomycetaceae; genus Streptomyces; species Streptomyces sp. S063. The sequence goes on along the minus strand of NZ_CP021707.1, from coordinate 5,496,507 downwards.
GGCCGCCCAGCTGGTGAGCTGTGTGGTCGACGAGAACGTGGGCCTGCCGGACACCGCCGTCCTGATGTACCGGGACCCCGACCACACCTTTCTCACCAAGACCGGTATCGGTATGGGGACCCCGCTGAAGATCTCCGTGGTCACCGTGCAGGACCGGGCGCGCGAGCGGCTGTTCACCGGGGAGGTCACAGCGGTCGAGCTGGACACCGACACCACCGGGTCGTTCACCGTCGTACGGGCGTTCTCCAAGGCGCACCGGCTCCAGCGCGGCCGGAAGGTGGTGGCGTACCGGAACATGAAGACGGCGGACATCGTCCGCGAGGTCGCCGCCGGGGCGGGTCTTGCCTGCGGGCGGATCGAGGCGGCGCCGGTCACGTACAAGCAGCTGACCCAGCCGAACGTGTCGGACTGGGAGTTCCTCCAGCATCTCGCGGCCGAGAGCGGGGCCACCGTACGGGTCGACGACAAGGGCCTGTTGCAGTTCACGAAGCCGGACCCGGCCTCCTCGGCCCCTTCGCCGTCGACGTCCGCCACGCGCAATCCGATGGTTTTGGAGTACGGGAACAACCTGCTGGCCCTGCGCGCGGTGCTGACCGGTGCCGACGGGTCGGACAGCGTGGAGGTGCGCGGCTGGAACGTCGACACCAAGACCCGGCTGGTGGCCCGGCAGCAGTCCGTGCGCAGCGACACCGTCGCCCCGGGGATGAGCCCGTCGGACGCGGCGCAGATCTTCGGCTCCGGCGGCTCCCGGACGACGATCGCCGACACCCCGTACCGCACCCAGGCGGAGACCCGGGCCGTGGCCGGGGCGCTGGCGGCGTCCGTCAGCGCCGGGTTCGGGGAGGTCGAGGCGGTGGCGTACGGCAATCCGCAGCTGCGGGCGGGCATGCCGGTGGCGCTCGGCAACGTGGGGCCCGCGTTCTCCGGCCGCTACACCGCGACCGCCGCGCACCACGTCCTCGAACCGGACACCGGCTACCGCACGACGGTGATCGTCAGCGCCTCGCCGGACCGGTCCCTCTCCGGGCTGACCGCCGGTGCGAACGCCCCCTCGCGCGGCCCGCGCATGCCGGGTCTGGCGATCGGGGTGGTCACCGACATCCGCGAGGAGGGCGCGGGTCAACGCGGCTGGGTGCGCCTGAAGTTCCCCTGGCTCGACGACACGTACGTCACCGACTGGGTCCGCACCGTGCAGTGGGGCGGCCAGGGCGGCGGCGGGGTGTTCAGCCCCGAGGTCAACGACGAGGTGCTGGTCGGGTTCGAGCAGGGGCTGCTGGACAGCCCGTACGTGCTCGGCGGGCTCTACAACGGGGTCGACAAGCCCTCCCCGCACGATGTCCCGCTCGTCGACCCGACCAGCGGCAAGGTCAACCGCCGCTCCCTGGTGTCCCGTTCGGGGAACCGGCTGGAGCTGCTCGATGCCCCGCGCGGGCCGGCGGGGGTGCGGATCGCCACCGGCGACAAACGGCTCGACGTCGTCCTCGACGAGAAGAAGGGCGAGATCACGCTCACCGTCAAAGCACGGGGCGGGACACGCGAGTTGAGTTCCGTGACGCTGTCCGCCTCGGGCATCACGCTCGACGCGGGTGCCACGGGCGACGTGAACATCAAGGGCCGCTCGGTGACCGTCAACGGCAAGACGGGAGTCACGGTCGACGGCGGACTGCTCGCGGTCCTCAAGGCCAAGCTCATCAGGATCAACTGACCGCCCGACAGCTCCTTTTGACCCCTCGCCCCCTCACTCCCTTTCCCTTCGCCCCCCTTCCCACAGCAAGGAGAACCCCGGCCATGCCCCCCGCAGCCCGCACGGGCGACAGCACCGCCCACGGCGGTCTCATCGGCACCCCGCCCCCGGGCGCGGTGGCCGTGGCCACCGTGCTCATCGGCGGCCGGCCCGCGGCCGTCACCGGAAGCCTGCACGGGTGCGTCGTCCCCCCGCACGCGGCGCTCGGCCCCGGCAACGTGATCATGCCCAACCCGGCCGCCGCGATCGGCGGCGCGGTGCTGATCGGCGGGCTCCCCGCGGCTCGGATGGGCGACACGACCACCTGTGGCGCGCCCATCGTCAGCGGTGCGTTCAACGTTCTGATCGGAGGCCCGATGTGAACGGCGACGGATACGCCGGACGCGGCGGCGGCTTCATCGGGCGCGGCTGGGGCTTCCCTCTGCGGACCGGGCCGACGGGCGGGATCGCCCTGGTCGAACGGGACAAGGAGATCGAGGAGGCCATCGGGCTGATCCTCGGCACCGCGCCGGGCGAGCGGCCGATGCGCCCCGAGTTCGGCTGCGGCATCCACGAGTACGTCTTCGCGCCCGGCGACGGAGCGACCGCCGGGCGGATCGCGCAGGAGGTCCGCACCTCGCTGGAGCGGTGGGAGCCGCGGATCGAGGTGACGGATGTGGCGGTCGCCTTCGACGCCGTCGAGGAGGGCACGCTCTACATCGACGTGCACTACACCGTGCGGGCCACCAACGACCTGCGCAACCTGGTCTTTCCCTTCTACACGATCCCGTCGTCCGAGGGTTCGGCCACTGCGGGGGCGGCCTCGGAGACCTCTCAGGAAGCGGGGAGGATCTGATGGCACTGCCCTCACCCAACCTGGACGACCGGCGTTTCCAGCAACTCGTGGACGAGGCCAAGCGGTTCGTCCAGCAGCGCTCCCCCGAGTGGACCGACCACAATGTGTCGGACCCCGGAGTCACGCTGATCGAGACGTTCGCGTACATGGTCGACCAGCTGCTGTACCGGCTGAACCGGGTGCCCGACAAGAACTACGCGGCCTTCCTCGATCTGCTCGGCGTGACGCTGTTCCCGCCGACCGCGGCGCGGGCCGAGATCGACTTCTGGCTGTCCGCGCCGCAGCCGGAGACCGTGCACCTGCCCGCCGGTACGGAGGTGGCCACGGCGCGCGGTGAGGCCGAGGAGCCGGTGGTGTTCTCCACCTCCGAGGACCTGCCGATCGTGCCGAGTTCGCTGGTCCGGCTGGTGACCGCGCCGGTGTCGGGCGAGCAGACGGACCGGACGGCGCCGCTGGGCGCGGGCAAGGACATCCCGTGCTTCCAGGCCCGGCCGGAGCCCGGTGACGCTCTGCTCTTCGGGCTGCCGACGGCCGTGCCCCGGTGCATGGTCGCCGTCCGGCTGGACAGCCGGGTGGAGGGCGTGGGCGTCGATCCGCGGCAGCCGCCGCTGGTGTGGGAGGCGTGGGACGGGGCCCGCTGGGTGACCTGCGCGACCGGCACCGACTCCACCGGCGGCCTCAACCGGCCCGGTGAGGTGGTGGTGTTCGTCCCGGCCGGGCACACGGCGTCCGTCGTGGCCGGGACCCGGGCGGGATGGCTGCGCTGCCGGGTGACCGCCCCGGAGCCGGGCCAGCCGTTCTACTCGGAGTCGCCGACGATCCGGGAGGCCGAGGTGTTCACGGTCGGCGGCACGACGACGGCCGAGCACGCGGAGACCGTCCTCGACGTGCCGCTCGGGGTGTCGGAGGGCGTCGCCGGGCAGCGGTTCACGGTGAGCCGGGCGCCGCTGCTTCTGGACGGGGACCCGCCGGTCGTCCAGGTGTCGACGGACGAGGGCTGGGAGAGCTGGACCCCGGTCGAGCACTTCGGCGCGTCCGGGCCCGGTGACCGGCACGTCCGGGTCGACGCGGTCGCCGGGGAGTTCGCGTTCCCGCCGGAGGTGCGGGAGCCGGACGGCACGATGCGCGCGTACGGGGCGGTGCCCGCGAAGGGCGCCCGGCTCCGCGTCCCGCGCTACCGCACGGGGGCGGCTCGGACGGGAACGTCGCCCGGGGCGCGATCTCCGTGCTGCGCAGTTCCGTGCCGTACGTCGCGGGCGTGAACAACCGCGAGGCGGCGACCGGGGGCGTCGACGGGGAGACCGTCGAGAACGCCAAGGTGCGCGCGCCCACCATCCTGCGGGTGCAGGAGCGGGCCGTCACCGCCGAGGACTACGAGCTGATCGCCCGGGAGGCCGCGCCGTCCCTGCGCCGGGTGCGGTGCCTGCCCGCCGTGCCGGGCGAGGCGGGCGCGGTACGGGTGCTGGTGGTGCCGGACGCGGTGGCCGACGAGGACGGACAGGTGCGGTTCGAGCAGCTGATCCCGTCGGACGCGGTGCTCAGGACGGTCACCGAGCGGCTCGACGAACGGCGCCTGGTCGGCACCCGGTTGATCGTCGAACCGCCCGCCTACCAGGGCGTCACGGTCGTCGCCCGGCTGGTCGCCGCGCCCGGCGAGGTGGACCGGGTGCGGGTGCGGGCGTTGGAGGCGCTGTTCCGCCACATCGACCCGTTGCGGGGTGGGGCGGACGGGCGGGGGTGGCCGTTCGGCAGGCCCGTGCAGTACGGGGAGGTCTTCGCCGTGCTCCAGAACGTGGAGGGGGCGGGGCTCGTGGAGGACGTCCGGCTGTTCCCGGCGGATCCGATCACGGGCAGGCGCGGGGCGGCGGTGGACCGGGTCGACGTGGCGCCGGGGGCCCTGGTCTTCTCGCACCAGCACCAGGTGGTGGTCACCGCGAGCGGGACCGGTGAGGCCGTATGACGCGGGCGGCGGTACCCGGGCTGCCCAGCCGCTACCCGATCGGGGAGCTGCTGCCCGCCCTGTACGCGGACGACGACCTGGCCCAGCGGTTCACGGCGGGCCTGGACACGGTGCTGGCCCCGGTCCTGTCCACGCTGGACAACCTTCCCGCGTACGTCGACCCGGCGCTCGCCCCGGCCGACTTCCTGCCGTGGCTGGCGTCCTGGGTGGGTGTGGAGGCCGATCCGGCGTGGCCGGTGGAGCTGCGCCGGGCGGTCGTCGCACGCGCCGTCGAGCTGCACCGGTGGCGCGGCACCCGGCGGGGTCTCGTCGAGCGGCTGCGGCTGGTCTGCGGGGTGCACGCGGAGGTCCGGGACGGCGGGGGCGCCACCTGGTCGGTCGAGTCGGGGGCGGCCCTTCCGCCGCCGCCGACCGGTGAACTCCTCGTCCGGGTCTGGCCGGTGCGCGCGGGCGACCGGGTGGAAGCGGTGGACGCCCACCGCGTCCTGGAGGTCGCCACCGCCTCGTGCCCGGTGCACCTGACCTGCCGGGTGGAGGTCCTGCCGGGCCCGCCCGAAGAGACTGGAGGCTGACGTGACGCGTTCGTGCCCGGCATGCGGTACGGCCAACGGCGAGAGGGACGACTTCTGCGGCAACTGCGGGACGTACCTGGGCTGGTCCTCGGAGCCCGTACGGCAGGGGCGCACGCGGGAGGCCGAACCGGTGCCGCCCCCGACACCGGAGCCGCTCCCGAAACCGGAGCCGGTCCCCGAGCCCGCCCCCGAGCCGAGGGCGAAGCCGACAGCCAGGCCGGAGCCGGAGTCGGTCCCCGAGCCCGCTCGCGGGCCGACGCCGAAGCCGGCGACCGAGGCCAAGGCTCCAGCCCCGGAGGCCGCGCCCGACCCCGTACGCCCCGGAGTCCCGGCATCCTCACCGGTGTCGGCTTCGGCGTCCGCGCCCCCGTCCGGGTCGGCTTCCGGCGCCGCGTCCGAGGTGGACGAGCCGGTGCGGGCCGTTCAGCCGGCGCGGCCCGTGGCCCGGCGGCCCGTCGTGCGGCCGGTGGCGGCGGACGAGGCGCCGGAGGGGCCGCCCTGCCCGGCCTGCGGCACGCCGAACCTGGCCGGGCGGAAGTTCTGCCGGCGGTGCGCCGCTCCGTTGCAGGTCCGGGAGCAGCCCGCCGCCCTGCCGTGGTGGCGCACGGTGTGGCCCTTCCGCCGGCGTATGCGGGGCGGTTCGGGCCGGGCGCTGCGGCGGACGCTGCTGGTGCTGGCCGTGGCCGGCCTGGTGGCCGCGGGCTTCCTGTTCTTCCCGCTGGGGCGGTACGTCTACGAGGACGTCCGGGACAAGCTCGGCGGCACGGCGGAGATCAGCCCCACCGGGGTGACCGCGAGCGCGGCGGCTCCCGGTCATCCGGCGAGCGCGGCGGTCGACGGTCTGACGAACGAGTACTGGGGCGCGCCCGCGCTCGACGCGTCCCTGACCTGCTCGTTCGGGGCGCCGTTCCGGCTGGTCGGCATCGTCGTGCACACCGGAGTGTCGAAGGAGCCGCAGGAGTTCCGGCGGGGCGCGCGACCGACCCGGGCGGACCTGCTCGTCACCACGGAGGACGGCAAGGTGCACCGGAAAGCGGTGACCTTCAACGACAAGCCGGGCAAGCAGACGGTGCGGATGGGCATCAGCGACGTCCGCTCCGTCGAGCTGGTGCTGCGGGAGGCCACCGGGCAGGGCGAGGGGCGGCCGGTCGCGGTCGGCGAGGTCGAGTTCTTCCGGCGCACCTGAGCCAGGGCTGTCGCCCCACAAGTTCACCAACGCCTCAGTAACGATCAGAGAGTTATTGACGATCAAACAATTTCAGTCACATATGGCTTCCCTCGGAACCCCCACACGGGGTTGACTGGGCATCACCCATGGTGACGCACCCGCCCACCGGCTCGTCGGCCCTGCCCCGGTGCCGCACCACCCGGCGGAGGAAGGAGCACAGCGATTGGCCAGCCCTCCTGCCTCTCGACGGCGCTCCGCTCCCGGCCGCCGAGGCTCCGACAGCCGCGTCCCGACGGGCCCGTCCCCCGCTCCGTCACCCGGAATGTGCCGTTCACATCGTCCGCCCGTATTCATCAGACGAGGGGCAGCAATGAGCCAGATCACGTTACCGGCGTTTCATATGCCGTTCCAGAGTGCTGGATGCCACCCAGGCCTGGCGAAAACCCGTGAGGCCGCCTGGGAATGGGCCGAATCCGAGGGACTCGACCTGTCCGTTCCGGCCCGGAAGAAAATGATCCGGACCCGTCCCGAACTGTGGATATCCCTCATCTTCCCGAAGGCTTCGCAGGACCATCTCGACCTGTTCTGTCAATGGCTCTTCTGGGCCTTCCTGGTGGACGACGAGTTCGACGACGGGCCGGCCGGACGCAATCCGCTGATGTGCGAGAAGGCGATCACCCGCCTGGTGGACGTCCTCGACGGGGCCGCGCCGACCGGACCGATGGAGCGGGCGCTCGCCGGGCTGCGGGACCGGACCTGCCCGGGGCGGTCGTCACAGTGGAACCGGCAGTTCCGGCGGGACACCGCCGCCTGGCTGTGGACGTACTACGCCGAGGCCGTCGAGCGGGCGGCCGGGCAGGTGCCGAGCCGGTCCGAATTCGCCAAGCACCGGCGGGATTCGGTCGCCATGCAGCCTTTTCTCTGCCTGCACGAGATCACCGCGGAAATCGATCTTCCGGAATCCTCCCGCAGCCTGCCCGCGTATATCGCGCTGCGGAACGCGGTCACCGATCATTCCGGGCTCTGCAATGACATCTGCTCCTTCGAGAAGGAAGCCGCTCTGGGCTACGAGCACAACGCCGTACGCCTCATTCAGCGCGACCGGGGATGCACCCTCCAGGAAGCCGTGGACGAGGCCGGGATCCAACTGGCCCGGATAGCCGAGCGGGTGCAGCGGGCGGAAAAGGAACTGATCGAGGAGATCGAGGCGGCGGGCATCACCGGCCCGACCCGGGCGGCCCTGGAGCGCTGTGTCCAGGACTACCGGGGGCTCGTCCGGGGCGACTTCGACTACCACGCGCGCGCCGAGCGCTACACCCGTCCGGATCTGGTGGAGCTGGACGAACGGGACTCGCTGTCCCAGTACTTCGCCGCCTGAACGGCCTGAACGGCTGAGCACGCGGCTCGGACCGGGGTGGCCGGGCCCCCGGGGGGCCCGGCCACCCCGGTCCGAGCGCATGGAAGACTGGGCCCGCGAACATGTCCCGGGTCGCCCCACCGACCGGGCCGACGACACCGTCGTGCCCCCGGTCAGCGACCGACCGGCCGGAACGCCCTGCCTTCCCGTCCACGTCGTTTCCCGGGGATCACACGTGAAAGCTCAGCGAAGAATCTGGACCACGGCCGCCGTCACCACGGCGGCCGTGGCGGGTGTCCTGGTGTTCCAGGGCGTGACCGGCGCCTCCGGCCCCGGCCCCGGCCGCGACGGACGCGCGGCGGACGCCAAGGCCTCCCCGGTGAAGGCCGATGTGCACCGGACCGCGCTGAAGACCTCCGCCGACGGCGGCTCCGCCTCGCTCGCGCCCCGCGACACCGAACCCTTCAGCCTGCTCGGCGTCACCTGGACCGACCCGGCCGCGAAGGTGACGGGCCGGGTCGAGGCCCGTACCCGGTCGGCCGCCACCGGCGAATGGACCGGCTGGCTGCCGCTGGACACGGAGGTCGACGGGCGTACCGAAGCCGGCCGGTCCGGTGTCCGGGGCACCACCGAACCCCGCTGGGTCGGCCCCTCCGACGGCGTCGAGGTCCGGGTGAGCACCGCCGACGGTGCTCGGGCCGGGCTGCCCGAAGGGCTGCGGCTCGACACGGTCGACCCGGGCGGCGACCCGGCCCCGCTCGCATCGGACACCGCACCGTCCGGCGCCAAACCCTCCCCGCTCGCCGCCGAACCGGCCGCGTTCACCGAGGACGAGCCCCCCTCCGACGAGCCCTCGCCCGGCGAGGAGCCCCCGGTCACCCCGCCCGCGGAGGAGCCGGGCGCGACGCCCACGGACGAGCCGTCGCCCACCCCGACCGTCGAGTCCCCCTCCCCGCACCGCCGCCGAGCCCCACCCCCACCCCGAGCACCGCGTCCCCGACGCCGTCCGCCTCGCCCACGACGACGCCCACCGGTTCCCCGTCGCCGACGGTCCCGCCCGCGCCGCCGTCCACCGTTCCGCAGCCGCCGATCGTCTCCCGTACGGACTGGAAGGCGGACGAATCTCTCAACAGCGAGGCGCCCGACTACCTGGACGGGGTCAAGGCCGTCTTCGTGCACCACACCGCGCAGACGAACGCCTACTCCTGCGCCGACTCGGCCGCCATCGTGCGCGGTCTGCACGCGTACCACGTGAAGTCGCAGGGCTGGAAGGACCTCGGCTACAACTTCGTCGTCGACAAGTGCGGCACGGTCTTCGAGGGCCGCAAGGGCGGCGTGGACCGGCCCGTGATGGGGGCCCACACCTACGGGTTCAACCGGGACACCACCGGGATCGCCGTGATCGGCATGTACACGGACACCCGGGCCGCGACCGCGGCCACCACCGCGGTCGCGCGCGTCGCCGCGTGGAAGCTCGGCCAGTACCGGGGCGACCCGGCCGGTTCGGTCCAGCTGACCGCCGGGGCGAACGGCAAGAACTTCGCCGGGAAGCCGTTCACCGCGGGCCAGGCCTACCCCTTCCAGCAGATCTCCGGGCACCGCGACGGGTTCAACACCGAATGCCCCGGCGGAAGCCTGTACGCCCAGCTCCCCGCCGTCCGTTCGCTGGCCGCCGGGCCCGTCACCGGGCTCGCCATCGCCTCGGTGACCGGGGCGAGCGCCTCCGGCTCCACGTACTACACCCGGTCGAAGATCACCGTCGGGTGGCGGGCGACCACGCCCGCCTCCCTCGTCAGGAGTTACGAACTGCTCGTCGGCGGAAAGCCCGTGGCCACCGTCAAGGGCGACGTCACCTCGGCCGCCGCCACCCTCGCCGCCGGCAAGCACACCGTCCAGGTCCGGGCCACCCACCAGTCGGGGAAGACCTCGCTCTCCCCGGCCGCGACCGTGGTCGCCGAGACGACACCGCCGGTCTTCTCCACCAAGCCCGCCCTCACCCTGCGCGCGGGCACGGTGAACGCCACCGCCGTCCCGCTCACCCTGAAGTGGAAGGCCACGGACACCGCCGCCCTCAAGGAGGTCCGGCTCACCGCGCCCGTCGCGAAGACGTACGGCCCCACCACGGGCAGCGCCTCGCACACCGCGAAGCCCGGCACGGCGACCGCGTGGAAGATGACGGCGTACGACCACGCGGGCAATACGGCCGCCGCCTCCGTCTCCGGCACCCCGGTGATCCTCCAGGAGTCCGCCGCCACGAAGACCGGCACCTGGACGACGAGGTCCTCCAGCAGCTATCTGGGCGGCAAGTCGTACTCCAGCGGCACCAAGAACGCCAGCCTGGCCTGGACGTTCACCGGCCGGTCAGCCGCCTGGGTGGTGTCGCGGGCCGCCACTTCGGGGCAGGCATACGTCTATGTCGACGGCAAGAAGGCCGCCACGGTGGACCTGAAGTCCGCCACCACCAAGTACCGGGACGCGATCTGGACGACGTCGTGGCCCGTCAGCGGCAAGCACACGGTCAAGATCGTCGTCGTCGGCACGACGGGCCGCCCGACCCTGACCACGGACGGGCTGGTCTACCTGAAGTAACCGCCCGCGTCCCGAGCAGGCGGCCGCACCACCGCACCGCGAGAGGAGTTGGCAGGCACCATGACCGACATCGTGGCGGGCGCCCCGGAGGTGACGACGGGGCACGGCACCGTGCGCGGGGCGGTGGAGCGGGGTGTCGCGGTCTTCCGCGGCATCCCGTACGCGGCTGCGCCGGTGGGCGCGCGGAGGTTCCGCGCGCCCGAACCGCCGGAGCCGTGGACCGGGGTGCGCGAGGCCGTGGCGTACGGTCCGACCGCCCCCAAGCGGCCCTACGCCCCGCCGCTGGACCGGCTGCTGCCGGACCCGTCGGTGCCCGGCGACGCGTGGCTGAACCTCAATGTGTGGACGCCCTCGCCGGAGCCGGACCGGGCCGCCGGGCTGCCCGTCCTCGTGTGGATCCACGGCGGCTCGCTGGTGCACGGCTCTTCGGCGGTGCCGGTGTACGACGGGTGGGCGTTCGCCCGGGACGGAGTGGTCCTCGTCTCCGTCAACTACCGCCTGGGCGTCGAGGGCTTCGGCGTCTTCCCGGACGCGCCCGCCAACCGGGGCCTGTTGGACCAGCTGGCCGCCCTGGAGTGGGTGCGCGACAACATCGCGGCGTTCGGCGGCGACCCGGACCGGGTGACGGTGGCCGGGGAGTCGGCGGGCGCGATCTCCGTCGCCGGGCTGCTGGCCGCGCCCCGGTCGGCGGGGCTCTTCCGGCGGGCGGTGCTCCAGAGCGGGGCGCCCGCCGCGCTTCCCCCGGACGCGGCGCGCGGGACCACCGAGCTGATCGCGAAGCGGCTCGGGGTCCCCGCGACGGCCGCCGCACTGGCCGCCGTGGACCCGGAGGAGCTGCTGACCGCGCAGACCGAGGTCACCAGCGGCGGAAACCCCCTGACCGGCCGCAACTCCTTCCAGCTGGTCGTCGACGGCGACCTGCTGCCGCAGGACCCGTCGGAAGCGCTGCGGACGGGCGCGTCCACCGGCGTCGACCTGCTGCTGGGGACGAACACCGAGGAGTACCGGCTCTGGTTCGTGCCCGGCGGCCTCACCGAGGGGATCAGCCGGCTGAAGCTGCGCCTGGCCCTGCTGAAGTTCCGGGTGCCGAACGCGACCGCCCGCACCTACCGTGCCAACCGCCCGGACGCCACGCCGGGTGAGATCCTCGGCGCGCTCGCGACGGACCTGCTGTTGCGGGTCCCGCTCAACCGGCTGGCCGACGCCCGGACGGACGCGCCCGGTGCCACGTACGTGTACGAGTTCGGCTGGCGCACCCCCGTACAGCGGCTCGGCGCCTGCCACGCCCTGGAGCTGGGCTTCGTCTTCGACACGCTCACGCACCCCGACACCCAGGCCCTGACCGGCCCGGACGCCCCGCAGGTGCTGGCGGACGCGATGCACCGGGCGTGGGTGGACTTCGCGACGGACGGGGACCCGGGGTGGCCGGCCTGGGACGCGCGACGCCCGGTGCGGTTCTTCGCCCAGGACGACCGGGACGACCGGGACGGTCCGTCCGTGGTCCTGGCCCCGCGCGACGACGAGCTGCGGACCTGGGATCCGTATCGCCCTTGAACGTCGTCTCAGTCGGCGAGGTGCCGTCGGACGAAGGGTGCTGTTCCCAGGACGAGCGCGGCGAACGCGGTCAGTTGTTGAAGGCCGGGCTGAGCGGCGGGGTTGCTGTGCTGGATGCCGTAGACCGCGTACCAGTGACGGCGGCGCTGCCGTCGAGCACCGCCACGATCCGGTGGTCCCGCTCCAGCTTGGCGAACGAGCCGTCCAGGTATCCCTCGCTCAGGAAACCCCGCACGCCCAGGAGTTCGGTGATCCTGTCCAGGGTGTCCTGGACGAGGTTCGGCACGAGGGCCTTGGTGACGGCGGGCACGAGGGCGAGCTCCGGGGTGAGGGTGGGGATGGGTCGGGCGGCGACCTCGACCACGGTCTCGGCCACGTCGAGCGCGGCCGCCGCCTCGCCCTAGGTGCGGCGCACCCGGGGCGGTGAGGTCCCTGCGGGCCACGGCCCGCTGGAGGCCGACCAGTTCGGGCATGTCGCGCAACCGGCCGCCGTGCCGGACGTCGACGCAGTGGGCGGCCAGGCCCAGGGCGTCGAGCGCGGCGCAGGCCTCCGCGGGGAAGTCCTCCCGCCGGTCGAGCTCGGCGTTGACGGCGGCGCCGAACGGCCCGAGCGCCTGGTCGGACCCGTCCAGGAGTGTGTCGAACGCGGTGACGAAGACATGGGACACAGTGGCTTCCCCGGGGGCGTGGGCCTGCCGGGCCGCTGCGGAAGGGGGACGTCCGGAGTCTTCGCCGCTGTGCGGGTACGCGGGCGGCGCTGCGGCGAAAACCCCGGCGGTCGGGACGACGGCGGTCGGGGGTGACCGTCGTCGCCGTTCAGGGGACGGTGGCCAGGGCGGGCTCCGATGTCGTCCGCGCCCGGCGGGGATCCGGGGCACCTCGAGACGTACCGCGGTGGTGATCCGGCGGGCGGGCCGTGTTCGGCTCGAAAGAAATTCAACGTAGACCCCGCGGAAAGGAACAGGGATTCCCGGGGTCCTGGCAGGAACGGATCAGCGCGGCCGGCACGGCCTTCGCACAGCCGCCGTACGGTCTTGGGGCCGTCCGGCGGCGGGACCTCCGGCCCCCGCACCCCGGACCCTGCGGTTTTCCGCAGGGTGGGAAGTGCGGAGTACAGCACCAGGGCGAGCGGCAACCCTCATACCGGCGCTGAGCAGCGATTTCTAAGTTTGAGGAAGAAGGACGGGGCAGCCCGCCCCTACCGTCCCCGTCGGCTTGGAGTCCCTTATGAGCCCCATGAACCACACGGTCCTGGCGATCGCCGAGCAGCCCGCTGGCGGCGTCGCCGGCTGGGCCGCCGACCTCGTCGACACGCTGGGCGGTCCGGGAGCCGGCCTCGCCATCGCCCTGGAGAACCTCTTCCCGCCCCTGCCCAGCGAGGTCATCCTGCCGCTGACCGGCTTTGCTGCGGGTCAGGGCGTACTGAGCCTGGCCTCGGCGCTGTTCTGGACGACACTCGGCTCCGTGGTCGGCGCGGTGGCGCTCTACTGGATCGGAATGCTCTTCGGCCGCGAGCGGATGCACGCGATCTGGGGGAAGCTGCCCCTGGTCAAGCCCTCGGACCTGGTCCGTACCGAGGAGTGGTTCGCCAAGCACGGCACGAAGGCCGTCTTCCTCGGCAGGATGGTGCCGATCTTCCGGAGCCTGATCTCGGTGCCCGCCGGGGTCGAACGGATGCCCATGCCCCTGTTCATCATGCTCACCACCCTCGGCAGCCTCATCTGGAACAGCATCCTCGTGATGGCCGGCTACTGGCTGGGCGACCAGTGGGACGTCGTGGAGACCTACGTCGGTGTCCTGTCGAAGACCGTCCTGGTCCTCGTCGTCATCGCCCTCGCGGCCTACGTGGCCGTCCGGCTGCGCGGCCGCAGCCGGTCCCACCGGCGCGCCTCGTGACCCTCGGCCCCGGCCCCGACTGCAGGACCCCTCTCTCCGTACCGCCCGGGCGATCTTGCCCGGGCTATACGGGCGCACTAGTCTCGAGGCCCGTGCAACGGGATTTAGCAGGTACCGCTCCCGACCGACCGCCGGCCGAGTCCGGCGGGAACGGCTCCGGTGAGGACGAGACCGTCACCCGTACGACCACCCCGCCCTGGCTGCGACGCGGCCTGGGGTCCCTCGTCGGCTGCGTGACCGCGCTCGTCGGCGCTCTGTACTTCCTCGTCGTCGGTACGGCCGTCGGCCCGTTCCTGCTCTGGCCGCGTACCCGGGCCCACGCCCTGGTGCTGTTGATGGCCGGAGCCCGGCGCCTGGTCACCCTCGAACGGGCCCGCCGCTCCGTCTTCTTCGGCGACCTCTTCCCCGGGCACTACAAGACCTCCGACCAGAAGATCCTCCGCTACCTCGCGGTCCGCAGCTGCACGGGGCTTCTCTGCGCGGTCGTGATCGGACTCCTGGCCTTCGGCGCCCTCCTGGCCGGCATCCTGGCGTACGGGGTGGCCCGGGGCACCCTCGGCTGGGACGAGCTGCTCACCCAGGTCCTCCTCGGCAGCGTGCTCCTCTTCCTCGACGTCCAGGGTCTGTACTCGCTGGCCGCGCTCGACACCCGCACCGCCCGGGAGTGCTTCGGTCCCTCCGAGCGGGAGCTGCTCCAGCGCCGTATCGACGAACTCGCCACCAGCCGGGCCGCGGTCGTCGAGGCCGTGGACACCGAACGGCGGCGCATCGAGCGCGACCTGCACGACGGGGTCCAGCAGCGTCTGGTGGCCCTCGCCATGCTGATCGGCCGGGCCCGCCGGGGCCGCGACCCCGAACAGGCCGACGCGCTGCTGCGCCAGGCGCACGAGGAGTCCCAGGGCGTGCTGACCGAACTGCGCGAGGTGGCCTGGCGGGTGTACCCCTCGGCGCTCGACAACCTCGGGCTCGAAGAGGCCCTCGGCGGGGTCGCCGAGCGGTGCGCCATTCCGCTGCGGACCCGCTTCGACGTCGACGGCCCGCTCCCCCGGCCGGTCGAGACCGCCGCCTACTTCGTCGTGTCGGAGTCCGTGACGAACGCGGCGAAACACTCCTCCGCCTCGGCGATCTCCGTGGCGGTGACGCGCGACGAGGCGCGACTCACCGTACGCGTCGAGGACGATGGTACGGGCGGCGCGGGGGAGACCGGCAGCGGGCTGACCGGACTGCGCAGCCGGGTGGGCGCGCTCGACGGCGTCCTGCACATCCACAGCCCCCTCGGGGGACCGACCACCATCACCGCGGAGCTGCCGTGCGCGTAATCCTGGCCGAGGACTCGACCCTGCTGCGAGAAGGCCTGGTCAGGCTCCTCGTCGAGGAGGGCCACGAGGTCCTGGCGGCCCTCGGGGACGCCGTCACGCTGCTCAAGGAGGTCGAGGAACAGCGGCCCGACATCGTCGTCGTCGACATCCGGATGCCCCCGACCCACACCGACGAGGGGCTGCGGGCGGCCGTCGAGATCCGGGAGCGTTTTCCCGAGGTGAGCGTGCTCGTCCTCTCCCAGCACATCGAGCGCAACTACGCGGCCCAACTCCTCGCGTCCAACGCCGAGCGGGTCGGCTACCTCCTGAAGGACCGGGTGGCGCAGGTCGAGGAATTCCTCGACGCCCTGGAGCGGATCCACGCCGGCGGGGCGGCGATCGACCCGGAGGTCGTACGGCAGCTGGTCATCCGGACCACCCACGGGGACCCGCTGGCGCGGCTGACACGCCGGGAGCGGACGGTCCTGGAGGCGCTGGCACAGGGCCACACGAACACGGCCATCGCGCAGAAGCTGCACATCTCGCTGAGTTCGGTGGAGAAGAACCTCAACGCCGTCTTCGACAAACTGGAACTGACCCACACCACCGGCTACAGCCGACGGATCCTGGCGGTCCTCCGCTACCTGGAGTCGTAGGCCGGTCGTCGGTGCGGAACGGGCCGTCCCCGTCGGTGGCAGCGGTGGGGACGGCCCGCGACACGCCTACGCGCAGGCGTAGGGGTTGAGCGCGTCCTCCGGCAGCTGCTCGATCCGGAGGTGGTCCCCCAGGCGCGCCTCGGCGGCGAGTTCGAGCAGGACGTCGAAGGCCACGTTGTCCTCGAGCGCGAACCCTGTGGAGTCGAAGACGGTGATCCCGCCCCGGTGCTCCGCCGCGAACGGGGGCCTGCATCGCTGGACGATCGAGCGCACGATGCCCTGGCCGGGCGGCTGCCGCGGCCTGCACCGCCGCTACGAGCGCAAGGCCGAACACTTCCTGGCCTTCGCCGCCATGCTCCTGGTCCGGGGTAAACGCCGAGGGACCGGCCTCGCCTGCGCCATCATGGCGACCGACCTCGCCGCCACCCGGTACGCGGTCTACGGCATCCAGCACAGCAACCCCGCCGCTCAGCCCGGCCTTCAACGACTGACCGCGTTCGCCGCACTCGTCCTGGGAACAGCACCGTTCATCCGACGGCACCTCGCCTACCGAGACGACGTCTCAGCTCAGGGCCTCAGCGAGATCCAGTGCGGGTCGGGGACGACGGTGAGGACCGCCGAGACCACCACGACCAGGCCCAGCACGACCTGCTCGCGGCGGGCGAGGCGGTGGGCGACGGCCGGGTCGGTGTCCCGGAGCATCCGCCGCCGCGCCGCCAGGGCCAGCGCGCTGACGACGGCCATCAGCGCCAGCTTGAGCAGCAGCGCGCGGCCGTAGGCGGAGGTGAACACCACGTCCAGCGGCAGTCGGCGCAGGGTCGAGGCGGTGCCGGTGGCGGCGAGGGCGACGTACAGCCAGATCGCCAGGCGCGCGTACCGGCCGAGCAGGGCGCGGGCCGCGACGGGTGAGCCGCGCCAGAGCCACATGGTGCGCAGGACGTACAGCAGGCCGCCGGTCCACAGCGACGCGGCCGTCAGATGGACGACGGTGAGGGCGGCGCCGAACTCCGGGCTGTACGCCTCCGGGTGGGCGCGCAGGGCCTCCGCGCCGATGACGACGGCGAGCGGGGCGAGTGCGAGGGCCGGGCGTCTGCTCGCGGCGCAGAGGGCGGCGACGACCATGCCGTTGGCGATGAGAAGGAGCAGTCCGCCCTCGCGGGTGCCGTAGGTCTCGGTGATGCCGAGGTCGCTGACGGCGGCGAGCCGGACGATCTGCCCGGCCGCGGCGGCGGCCCCGGCGAGCGAGGCGAGCACGGCCCAGCTCCGTACGGCGGTACGGGGGCGGCCCCGGACGGGCCGGATGAGCTGCGGGGCGACCAGCTCGCCCAGGTGGAGGGCGAGCGCGGCAAACAGAACGGTGCGGAGCACGGTGGTGAGCCCCGCGCCGGGTATCCGGAGTTCGCCGGTGCCGCGGGCCACGAGGCCGGGCCCGAACAGCGCGATGAGAAGGGCGAGGAGGCCCGCCGCGCCGAGCAGGAGAGGGGCCGTCCACGAACGGCGGGGCGGCGTCGGCCCGGACGCGCCCTCGGATATCTCGCCTGTCTCGCCGACGAGCGGCACGGCACTCGGCGCGCTGTCTGCCGGCATCGTCGGCGTGGCCGGGTCGGCCGGGGGTCCGGAGAACATCACGGCTCGATCCTCGTCGGTGGACAAAGCCACAGCAAGCCGCGCACGGCGGGCAGGAGGGGTCCCTCCGGGCGTACGCGGCGGCGGCCGGCCCCGCAGCGCGGGACCGGCCGCCGCGACGGATGACGCTCTGCTCCGCGTCCGCTCCGCTCAGGCCTTGTTCTGCGCGGCCCAGAACTCGTCGAAGGTGAGCTGCCCGTCGCCGTTGGCGTCGTGTGCGTTGATGATCGCCTGCGCCACCGTCTCGGTGACGAAGGGGTCGCCCAGCTGGGCCATCGCGCTCTTGTACTCGTTGGCCGTGATGAGGCCGTCGCCGTTCGCGTCGAACTTCTCGAATACCGCGCGCGCCGACTCGATGTCCGCCACTGTTCCGCCCCTTCGTGATGCCGAATGTCGGGGGTCAGATTATCGGGCCGTCCGGGTGACGGCGGTGGCCGGTCGGGCCAGCAGCTCCGTGGCCGTCACCGCGTGCAGCCCGCGGCGGCCGATCTCGGCCAGGAGCAGCGGCAGCGCCTCGACGGTGACCGGGCGGCCGAGGCTCAGCTCCACCACCGATCCGTTGCGCAGCTCCCCGGCGACCTTCCGGGTGACGGCGGCGACGCGGGTGGCCGCGTGGTCGTGCGACTCCACGTCGCAGCCGAGGACGTGGGGGTAGCCGGCCCGGCGGGCGAGGCGTTGGACGAGTGGGGAGGCGTAGGCGGTGGGCGAGGGCCGGAACCAGGTGCCGATGGACCCGGTGAGCCGGCGCAGCCGCCGGGCGCAGGCGGCGATCTCCTCGTACGCGGCGCGCTCGTCCAGGGCCGCGAGGTCGAGGTGGTGCTCGGTGTGGTTGCCGATCTCGTGGCCCCCGTCGAGGATCCGGCGGGCCAGTCCCGGGTGCTCGGCGAGCCAGGTGCCGACCGCGAGGACCGTGACGCGCGCCCCGGCCCGTTCGCACCGGGCGAGTGCGGTGCCGACGAGGTCCGGGTCGCCCCGCCCGTCGAAGGTGAGGGCGACGCGGGGCCGGTCGCGGGGGCCGTGCGCGATCCGGAAGGGCAGCCCGGGGAAGCGGCGCGGGGCGGCGGGGGCGGCGCCCGGGGCGGCGAATCCGGTGGGGCCCGGGGCGCTGGGCCCGGGGGCGGCCGGGGTACCGGGGGCCGGGGCGGCGCAGCCCGCGGCAAGGGCGGCGGCCAGCGCACCGGCCCCCGCGCCCAGCACGTCACGGCGGCCCATCGGAGCCCTGCGTCCGTCCATGCCCCGACCACCTCACGTTCCACGGGTACGACCGGTTCCCGGGGACACAGTAGGGGCGCGCCGACCGAAATGAGGTGATTGCGCAGTTCATCAGATGATCAATGAATCATTCAAGCACTGCCATAAAAATGCATAGAAAGCCAGGCGAGTGACCGAGCACACCTGCGATTCAATCGAGAGTTGCCCGTTTGTTCCTTAAATGTTCGGACAAGTCGCTTTGGCACCGGGGTCACCCATCTGCCATAGTCGGAGCCACGACCCCCATCGACCCGGGCTCAGGTCGTCACAAGCGGCCGCGGACACACCCCCCATTTCGCGGCCCCCCACAGAAGCCCCCGCAGCGCCGCACCACGGCCGACCGGGGGCTTCTGCGTTCCTGCGGGGCGGAGCCCTCCGCGTATCAGCGGTCGGAGATCCGCATCTCGAACCAGGTGGTCTTGCCGCGCGGCAACAGGTCCACACCCCACCGGTCGGAGAGCTTGTCGACGAGGAAGAGTCCGCGGCCACTGACGTCCATCTCGCGCACCGGCATCAGACAGGGCAGCCCACGCGAGGGGTCACGCACCTCGACGCGGATCCACCCCCGGCGGCGCACCATGCGTAACCCGAAGACCCGCGCCCCGGTGTGGCGCACCGCGTTGCCGACGAGCTCGGAGACGAGGAGCACCGCGTACTCGGCGGTCTGCGGCGAGAGGGCCCACTGGCGGAGCACGACGCAGGAGGTGAGCCGACGGGCCGTCGCCGCCGACTCCGGCCGGGACGGCAGCCGGACTTCCCCCTCGGTCGGATTTCCGAACAACTCCAGTACCTTGAACGCCTGTTCGTCATCCGTGATCGACGAACTGCGTGCCGCCGTCGCGCTGCTGCGCGGTCGCGGCTGATCCACACCCTCCAGGCCCGCCATGCCCACCATCATGGCCGCACACATCACCTTCCGGGGCCGTTCCGAGGGAATCCGCACCCCGGAGCAACACGGTCCACGGAAGGCTCGCGGCATGTGCCAGAGGCAATCCAACACCTCGAACGGCCCGCCTGAGCTGCGACGACGCCCCACCCACCGCGAACGCCCCGGACGACGACGACACCGGGCCTTAAGGTTGTCTTAAGGCCCGGATAATCCGCCCTGATTGGTGAACCCCGCACGCGGGGCCCACCCGACCCGACTATCGGCGGGCCCGACCTGACTACGGATCACGAGTCATCTGACTACGGATCAGCGGAATGTGGCCTTCCCCGGCCCCTCCTCCACGAAGCTGCGCATGCCCCGCTCGCGGTCCTCCGTGGCGAACAGGCCGGAGAACCAGTTCCGCTCGATGGTGAGTCCGGTGTCGAGGTCCGTCTCCAGGCCCGCGTCGATCGACTCCTTGGCCGCGCGCAGCGCCAGCGCGGGGCCCTTGGCCAGTCCGGCGGCCCAGGCGTGGGCCTGGTCGTAGACCTCGGCGGCCGGGACCACGCGGTCGACCAGGCCCAGAGTCAGAGCCTCCTCCGCCCTGACCATGCGGCCGGTGAAGATGAGGTCCTTGGCGCGGGAGGGGCCGATCAGGCGGGCCAGACGCTGGGTGCCGCCGGCGCCGGGGATCAGGCCGAGGAGGATCTCCGGCTGGCCGAGCTTGGCGTTGTCGGCGGCGATCCGGTAGTCGGCGCAGAGCGCCAGTTCGCAGCCACCGCCGAGCGCGTAGCCGGTGACGGCGGCGACGACCGGCTTGGGGATGCGGGCGACGGCGGTGAAGGCGTCCTGGAGGCCCTTGGAGCGGAGGACCATCGCCGTGTGGTCCATCGCCTGCATCTCCTTGATGTCCGCGCCCGCCGCGAACACCTTCTCGCCGCCGTAGAGGATCACGGCCCGCACGTCCTCGCGCCGGGTCGCCTCCTCGGCCAGCTCCCGCAGCCGGTCCTGGATCGCGACGTCCAGGGCGTTCATGGGCGGCCGGTCGAGCTGGATGGTGCCGACGCCGTCGCGTACTTCGAAGGTCACAGTCATGGCTAGAGGTTAACCACCGCTAACGACGGCGGGCCCGGTGCCGTTGGTCACAGCACCGGGCCCGCCGGCTCGTTCAGGGGTGAACGGGAGGGGAAGAGGGTTACTTCTTCCACTCCTCCCAGTCCATGTTCCAGCCGTTGAGGCCGTTGTCCGGCTGGATCTGCTTGTCCTTGGAGTTCTTCACGATGACCACGTCGCCGATCATCGACCGGTTGTAGAACCAGGCCGCCGGGGTCTGGTTGTCGTAGCCGCCGCGCACATCGCGCAGACCGACACAGCCGTGGCTGGTGTTGGTGTTGCCGAAGATCGAGGACGCGCCCCAGTAGTTGCCGTGCAGGAACGTGCCCGAGGTGGACAGCCGCATGGCGTGCGGGACGTCCTTGATGTCGTACTCGCCGCCGAAGCCGACGGTGTCGCCGTTCATCCGGGTCACCTTGAGCTTCTCGCTGATGACCATCTGACCGTTGTACGTGGTCGTCGCCGGGGCGCCCGCGGAGATCGGGATGTCCTTGATCTGCTTGCCGTCGCGGACCACCTTCATCCGCTTGCTGCTCGCGTCGACGGTGGAGACCTGGCTGCGGCCGATGGTGAACTTCACCGTCTTGGCCTGCTGGCCGTAGACGCCCGGCCGGCCCTCGACGCCGTCGAGGTTGAGCTCGACGGTCACCTTGGTGCCCGGCTTCCAGTACTTCTCCGGGCGGAAGTCGAGGCGGTCGTTGCCGAACCAGTGGCCCTCGATCTCGACGGCCGGCTCGGCCGTCACCTTGATGCCCTTCTCCACCGCGTCCGGGTCGGTGATGCCACGGGTGAAGTTGATGGAGACCGGCATGCCGACGCCGACGGTGGAGCCGTCCTCGGGCGTGTAGTGCCCGATGAAGGTGTTCGCCGGGACGAGCGTGGTGAAGGCGGTGTCCTTCGCCGACTCACGGCCCTCGGAGTCCTTGGCGACCGCGTGCACCGTGTACTTGGTGGAGGCGGCGAGGTGGCGCTCGGGCGTCCAGCTCGCGCCGTCGGCGGAGATCTCGCCCTCGACCTCGTTGCCCTTGGGGTCGGCGACCTTCACCGTGGTCAGCTTGCCCTGCTCGGCACCGATCTTCAGGGCGCCGCTGGTCGCCACGGACTCCGCCCCGTCCTCGGGTGCGATGGTCACGACCGCCTGCGAGGCGGTCGTGTCCTCCTTCTTCGAACCGCCCGCCGGCCCCTTCTTGTCCCCCGCGTCGGCGCTGCCGCCGCCTCCGCACGCCGTCACCAGCACCAGCAGTGCTCCCAGAACCAGGGCCAGGAACCCCGGCCCGCCGCGCCGCTTCCCGCTCGCCCCGGCCGATGCCCCCGATATCGGCTGCCCGTTCACTGTGTTCGTCTCCCCTCGCACGGCCCGGCTCCCGCCAGGACCCGCACCCCCGCGCGCTACACCTGCACGCCCGTCGCAAGATAATCACATCGCGGGCGTGGTGAACTCCCTCCGGAATGTCACCGTTCCGTCCCAACTGGTCCGGACGCCTTTGGGGGGAGCTGTGCAGGTGGCGCGGGGTGCCGGGCCTGAGCGGCCGGGAGCGGCGGGGGTGCGGGGACGAGGCGGCCGGGGCCGCGCTTCGGGCGTGGGGCTGGACGGTCCGCGTCCGGATCTCAGCGCAGGGCGGAGCCCGCCGTCCACTTCTTCCAGGTCATGTTCCAGCCGCTGAGCCCGTTGTCCGGGGCGACCTTCTTGTCCTTGGAGTTGACCACCTCGACCACGTCACCGATCAGGGTCCGGTCGAAGAACCAGCCGCCGGGAGTGGAGCCGCCGCCGCCCTTGGCATCGCGCAGCCCGATGCAGCCGTGGCTGACGTTCTCCTCGCCGAAGACGGACTCGTCGGCCCAGTAGTTGCCGTGCAGGAAGGTGCCGGAGGTGGTGAGCCGGATCGCGTGCGGGACGTCCTTGATGTCGTACTCGCCCTTGCCCTCCTTGTCCGTGAAGCCGACGGTCGCCCCGTTCATCCGGGTCACCTCGTGCATCTCGGTGACCACCATCTTCCCGTTGTACGTCGTCGTCTTCGGGGCTCCCGCGGTGATCGGGACCGTGCTGACGAGCTCGCCGTCCCGGCGTACCTCCATGGTCTTGGCCTCCGCGTCGACCCGGGAGATCTGGTGGCGGCCGACGGTGAAGACCACGGTCTTGTCCTGACTGCCGTAGACGCCCGGGGCGCCCTCGACGTCCCGCAGCCCGATGTCGACGGTGACCTCGGTGCCGGGTTTCCAGTACGTCTTCGGGCGGAAGTCGAGCCGGTCCTTGCCGAACCAGTGGCCGACGACCTCCACCACCGGATCGGCCGTCACCCGGATGGCCTTCTCCACCGCGGCCCGGTCGGCGACCGGCCGGTTGAAGGCAAAGGAAACGATCATGCCGGTGCCGACGGTGGACCGGTTCTCCGGTTTGAAGTAGCCGATGAAGCGGTGCTCCGGTACGAGCGTGGTGAACGTGGAGTGCCGGGCGGAGCGGCGGCCCTGTGCGTCCACGGCCACCGCGTCGATGCTGTACTTCGCGGCGAGGGCGAGCCGGGCCATCCTGGGCTCCGGGGCCCAGGAGCGCCCGTCCTCGGCGATGCGCCCCGCCACCGTCTGCTGTTGCGCGTCCTCGATCCGCATGACCTTCACGCTTTCCAGCCGCCCGTCGGGGATCTTCACCGCGATCCGGGTCTCCTCGTCGACGTCCTCGGCCCCGTTCTCGGGGAAGACGCTGATGACGTCGCCGGGGGACCGTGCCTTGCCGTTGAGCAGGGCCTCGCGGGTGTCGGTGCAGCCGGTCAGCAGGGCCAGCACGGTCAGCAGTCCTGCCCAGGTCAGCACGGCGGCCGAGGAGGCGCGTGCGCTCTTCGCTGTGTGGTTCACGCTCCCCCAACGACCAGGGCCGGTCGGGGGAAACGTGAGTGCGGGCCGCCCGGTGGGCAGAACACAGGGGAGGACTGCCTGGAGGGGGCCGCGGCCGGGACGCCGCGAGCCCCCTCGTAGGTGCCCGTCCCACGAGCCGCGGGAGGCTACACGGTGTCGAGCGCAGCCGAGCAGGAGGCAGTACAGGGTCCCGAGCGGGAGGCGGTGCGGGATCCGGGGACGGTGGCCGCCGTCCGGGCGGAGATCGTGGAGGTGCGGCGCACCGGGCGCGCCGAGGCCGTACGGGCGTCGGCCGCGGCCCCCGCCGTGTGGCCCGGGGCCCCGATGCCGCTGGGAGCCCGTTTCCGGGTCGGCCCGGACGGGGTGGCGGGGACGAACTTCGCGCTGTGGGCGGGCGGGGCCGAGGCGGTCGAGCTCTGCCTGTTCGACGAGCGGGGCGTCGAGACGCGCTGCCCGCTGACCGAGCTGACCCATGAGATCTGGCACGGCTTCGTCCCCGGCGTACGGCCCGGTCAGCGTTACGGCTACCGGGTGCACGGCCGCTGGGACCCGTGGACGGGGGCCCGCTGGAACGCGGCGAAGCTG
The DNA here is from genome assembly GCF_002832675.1 of Streptomyces sp. S063. Taxonomy (NCBI): domain Bacteria; kingdom Bacillati; phylum Actinomycetota; class Actinomycetes; order Kitasatosporales; family Streptomycetaceae; genus Streptomyces; species Streptomyces sp. S063. The sequence goes on along the minus strand of NZ_CP021707.1, from coordinate 5,472,585 downwards.
CTGCTCGACCCGTACGCGCGTGCCGTCGACGGGACCTTCACCCTGCCGCCCGAGGTGTACGGGCATGTCCGGGACTGGCCGGACCAGCATGTCGCCGACACCGTGCGCGACGACCGGGACTCGGCCCCGTACGTCCCCAAGGGGGTGGTCGTCCACGATGACGACGACTGGGTGGAGGACCGGCGGCCCAAGACCCCGTGGGCCGACTCCGTCATCTACGAGCTGCACGTACGAGGCTTCACCAAGCTGCATCCGGACATCCCGCGCGAGCTGCGCGGCACGTACGCCGGTCTCGCGCACCCGGCGGCGATCGAGCACCTCACCCGGCTGGGGGTGACCGCCGTCGAGCTGCTGCCGGTGCACCAGTTCGCCCACGAGGACCATCTGCTGCGGCGCGGGCTGCGCAACCACTGGGGCTACAACTCCATCGGCTACTTCGCCCCGCACGCCGGCTACTCCGCCTCCGGCACCGCCGGCCAGCAGGTCGGCGAGTTCAAGCGGATGGTGCGCGCGCTGCACGACGCCGGGATCGAGGTGATCCTCGACGTCGTCTACAACCACACCGCGGAGGCGGGCGAGCTGGGCCCGATGCTGTCGCTGCGCGGCATCGACAACCGCGGCTACTACCGTCTGGAGGGCGACCCGCGCCGCTACGCCGACTACACCGGCTGCGGCAACACCCTGCACGTCGTGCAGCCGCAGGTGCTGCGGCTCATCACCGACTCGCTGCGCTACTGGGTCACCGAGATGGGCGTCGACGGCTTCCGCTTCGACCTGGCGGCGGCGCTGGCCCGCTCGATGCACGACGTCGACATGCTCTCCCCTTTCCTCGCGGTGATCGCCCAGGACCCCGTGCTGCGCCGGGTCAAACTGATCGCCGAGCCGTGGGACGTCGGCAACGGCGGCTACCAGGTCGGGGCGTTCCCTCCGCTGTGGACCGAGTGGAACGACCGGTACCGCGACGCCGTGCGCGACTTCTGGCGGGGCGCGCTCCCCGACGTACGGGATCTCGGCTACCGGCTGACCGGCTCCAGCGACCTGTACGCCTGGGGCGGGCGCCGTCCGTACGCATCGGTCAACTTCGTCACCGCGCACGACGGCTTCACCCTGCGCGACCTGGTCTCCTACGAGCAGAAGCACAACGAGGCGAACGGGGAGGGCAACCGGGACGGGACGAACGACAACCGGGCGTGGAACTGCGGGGCGGAGGGCGAGAGCGACGATCCGCAGATCAACGCGCTGCGCCGCCGTCAGCTCCGCAATCTGCTGACCACGCTGCTGCTCTCCACCGGGGTGCCGATGCTGGTGGCGGGCGACGAGATGGGCCGCACCCAGGGCGGGAACAACAACGCCTACTGCCAGGACAACGAGACCGGGTGGGTCGACTGGTCGCTGCTGGACCAGCCGCAGTGGCGGGAGCTGGCCGCGCTGACGGCCCGGGTGCTGACGCTGCGCCGGACCCACCCGGTGCTGCGCCGCCGCGCGTTCTTCTCCGGCCGGGCGCAGGCCCCGGACGGGCTGCGGGATCTGGCGTGGTTCGCCCGGGACGGCCGGGAGATGACGGAGGGCGACTGGTACGCCCCCGCCGCCACGCTCGGCCTCTACCTCTCGGGCCGGGACATTCCGGGGCGGGACGCACGGGGCGAGCCGGTGTCCGACGACAGCTTCCTGGCCGTCCTGCACGCGGGCGCGGAGCCGACGTCCTTCGCCCTTCCCGGGGCGCCGTGGGCAGACGCGTACGAACTGGTCCTGGACACCTCGCGGGAGGATCAGGCCGACGCCCCGGGCACGCTGCTGGACGGCGGTACGGAGATGACGGTGCCGGCCCGGTCGGTGCTGCTGCTGCGGGTGGTGGAGCGGCGGGACGGGGCCGGTCAGCCGAGGATGCCCCGGTCGTAGCCGACGGCGACGGCCGCGGCCCGGTCCTTGGCTCCCAGCTTGGCGAAGACATGGGTGAGATGGGTCTTCACGGTCGCCTCGCTGATGAAGAGTTCGGCGGCGATCTCCCGGTTGGTGGTGCCCCGCGCCACCAGGACCAGCACCTCCCGCTCGCGGGCCGACAGGGAGGTCTCGGCGGGGTCGGGGGCGGGGGTGCGGACCCGGGTCATCAGCCGGGAGGCGACGGCGGGCGACAGGACGCTGCGCCCGTCGGCGGCGGCCCGGACGGCGGCGAACAGCTCGTCGCGCGGGGCGTCCTTGAGGAGATAGCCGGTCGCGCCCGCCTCGATCGCGGGCAGCGTGTCGGAGTCGGTGTCGTACGTGGTCAGCACCAGGACCTTCGAGCGGGCGCCGCGCCGGGTCAGCTCCGCGATGGCCGCCACTCCCCCGCCGCCGGGCATCCGCAGGTCCATCAGGACGACGTCGGGGTCGAGTTCCTCGACGACGGCGAGCGCGTCCACGCCGTTGGCCGCCTCGCCGAGCACCTCGAAGCCGGGGGCGGCGGTGAACATGCCGCGCAGCCCGTCCCGGACCACCGGGTGGTCGTCGACGACGACGAGGCTGACGGCGCGGGCGGGGGTGTCGGTCATGATCGCACCGTACGGGGGGTCGTGGGCCTCTGGCCAGGGACTGGGGCGGGGCCGCTCGCGCAGGCCCGGCCCGGTTGCCCCGCAGGGCCGTTCACGGGTGTCTGACCAGGGGGACCCTGGCCGACACCGCCGTGCCGCCGCCCGGTTCCGACTCGACCTCGACCGCGCCCGCGATGCGCTCCGCGCGGGCCCGCATGCCGCCGAGGCCGAAGCCGCCCGTGCGGCTCGCCGGAGCGGCGGCCGCCGGGTCGAAGCCGCGGCCGTCGTCCCGTACGTCCAGGGTCAGTTCGTCGTCCATGAACGACAGCGTCACCCCGACCCGGGACGCCGCGGCGTGCCGGCCGGTGTTCGCCAGCGCCTCGCCCGCGATGCGCAGCAGGGTGGCGGCGATCTCGTCGTGGACCGGTTCGACGGTGCCGGTGACGGTGAAGTCGGCCCGGACGCGGTGCTGTTCGGCCCAGGCCGCGACGGTCTTCTCCATCGCCCCGGTCAGCTCGTCGTGCTCCAGCGCGGCGGGGGCCAGATTGTGCACGGAGCGGCGGGCCTCGCCGAGACTGTGGCGCGCGAGCGCGGCGGCGCGGTCCAGGTGGACGCGGGCGGTCTCCGGGTCGCGGTCGGTGAGGGAGGTGACCACCTGGAGCTGGGCGATGATCCCGGTGAGGCCCTGGGCGAGGGTGTCGTGGATCTCGGCGGCGAGCCGGCGCCGTTCGTCGTCGACCCCGGCCTCGCGTGCCTGAACCAGGAGCTGGGCGTGCAGGGCCGCGTTCTCGGCCATGGCCTGCTCCAGCCGGAGGTTGGTGCGCTCCAGCTCGGCGATGGTCTCGGCCTGGACCCGGGCCTTCTCCTCCTCGCGCATCCCGACCTGCCAGAAGAAGAGGGCGAGCGTGGCGTTGACGACGTAGAGCACGCAGAAGGCGACCCAGTTCATCAGCGAGGCGGGGGGCAGGCCGCCGCTCTGCGAACCGGCCAGGGTGACGGCGGTGGTGAGCAGGCCGGCGCGGACGAAACGCCTGGGGAGCAGGGGCTCGACGTCGAAGTAGCCGAGGGCGGCGTAGATCGCGAAGAAGGGATTGAGCCAGGACAGGGCGAGGGCGAGGACGGTCCGTGCGGTGTAGTAGGCCACCCCGGCCGGTCCGCCGGGCACGTTACGGGGACGGGCCCGGCCCCACCAGAACTGGAGCCCGTACGCGACCGCGACCAGGACCCCGGCGGCGTACATCTCGGTGCGGGTCATGATCAGGTCGGCGGCGACGCCCCCGACCAGGACGGACAGGGTGAGGACGGCGTGGGGGCCGTACCGGTAGAACTGCTCCCAGCGGTCCTCGATCGTGCGAGGCCCCGCCGGGCCGGAAGGGCACGGGGAGCGGGGCGGCTGCGTCATGCACGCAGTCTCCGTCACTGCCACCGGAAGAGTCGAGCGGCCGCGACGCCCAGAACCACGGTCCACAGGGCGAGGATCCCGAGGTGGACCCAGCCCGGCCAGCTCCCGGACGCGGCCTGCTCCAGCGCCTGGGAGGCGGCCCCGAACGGGGTGATCCCGACGATGCGGCGCAGGGCGTCGGGCATCGCCTGGACGGGCAGCCACACCCCGGCGCTGAACATCATCACGAGGTAGGCGCCCGTGCCGAACGCGGTGGCCGCCTTCGTCGTCCGGGCCAGGGCGCAGATCATGGAGCCCAGGGTCAGAGCGGCGGCGACGGCGAGCAGGAGCGCCAGCAGGTAGCCGGGGAGCTGTTCGGGCAGTGCGACCCCGTAGGCGATCCGCCCGACGGTGGTGACGAGGAGCGCGGAGGCGAGGCAGGCCGCGCCGTGCAGCAGGATCTGGGCGAAGAGCAGGGCGGAGGGCCGCACCGGGGTGGCGGACATCCGGCGCAGGATCCCCCGCTCGCGGTAGGCGGTGAGGACGGGCGGCATCGCCTGGACCGCCGCCGTGATCATGGCGAGCAGGATCGCGATGGAGACGTACAGGTCGATGACGCGCCGTCCGCCGAGGTCGTCCTGCGGCTCCTTGAAGGCGGGGACGAAGCCGAGGATCACCAGGAGGACGGAGGGGAAGACGAAGATCCAGAACAGGTTGCCCGGTTCGCGGAGGAAGAGCCGGGTCTCGGCGATCAGGACGGCGGCCGCGGGACCGCGTCGCCGGGCGACGGGGGGCTCTGCGGCGGTGGCCGGTGCGGTGGTGGTCTCGGTCGGCATGTCAGACGTCCTGTCCGGTGAGGTCGAGGAAGGCTTCGTCGAGGCTGGTCTCGGTGATGCGCAGCCGCAGGGCGGTGACGCCGAGTTCGGCGAGCAGGGCGACGAACGGGGTGACCGTCTCGTCGGTGCCGTGCAGGGTGAGCGCCCCCTCGCGGTCGGGCGGGTTCACGGTCGCGACGCCGGGAAGCGCGGTGAGGCGGGCGAGTTCGGGGCCGGTGAGCGCCCGGGAGGGGACGAAGGAGAGCACGGTGGAGCCGGTGGCCCGCCGGATCAGCCCGGCCGGGGTGTCCAGGGCGACGACCTTGCCCCGGTCGATGACGGCGATCCGGTCGCAGAGGCGCTGGGCCTCCTCCATGAAGTGGGTGACGAGCAGGACGGTCACCCCGCCGTCGCGGATCTCCCCGATGAGCTTCCAGGTGTCGCGGCGGGCGCGCGGGTCGAGCCCGGTGGTCAGCTCGTCGAGGACGACGACCTTCGGGTCGCCGATCAGGGCGAGGGCGATGAACAGGCGTTGTTTCTGGCCACCGGAGAGCTTCGCGAAGCGGGTGGAGAGCCGGTCGGTCAGGCCGAGCCGGTCGGCGAGCGGCCGCCAGTCGACGGGGGCCGGGTAGAGGGCGGCGTAGAGCTCCAGGGCCTCCCGTACGGTCAGTTTGGCCTGGAGCTCGCTCTCCTGGAGCTGGGCGCCGAGCAGCAGGGTCACCCGGTCGTGGTCGGCGACGGGGTCGAGCCCGGCGACCCTGACCGTGCCCGCGTCGGGGATGCGCAGGCCCTCCACGCATTCGACGGTGGTGGTCTTGCCCGCCCCGTTGGGCCCGAGGATGCCGAAGATCTCGCCCTCGTCGACGGAGAACGAGACGCCGTCGACCACGTCGCGGCCCGCATAGGTCTTGCGCACCTCGTTGACTTCGATGATTGCCATGCCCTCAGGGTTCCGGGGGGTGGGCCGGGCCGGTATCCGCCGTCACGCTCGACGTCGTATCAACCGATCGGTTGAGGGAGCAGTACGACCGGGACCGCCGGGGCCACGCGGTGGGGCAGCCGGCAGCGGGCGGCGAGGGGCGGGAGGCCGGAAAAGGGGAGGCCCGATGTCAGTGGTGAAACGTATGGTCGGCCCTGATGCCCAAAATGCCTGCAGAGCGCACGGACCGGTCCGCCGTGCGCTCCCTCCTGCGCCTGTGGCCCTATGTCCGACCCGTGCGGGTGCGCCTGTTCACGGCCGCGTTCGTGGCGATCCTGGCGTCCTGCCTGAGCCTGGTGATCCCGCTGGTCCTGAAGTGGATGGTGGACGGCCCGGTCGCCGACCGCGACCCGGGCGGGGTGTGGCTGGGGGCGCTGTATCTGCTGCTGCTCGGCATCGCGGAGGCGCTGCTGTTCGGGTTCCGGCGGTGGCTGGTGGCGCGTCCGCTGGCCGGGGTCGAGGCGTCGATGCGGGCGGACCTCTTCCGCCATCTGCAACGGCTGCCGGTCGCGTTCCACGACCGCTGGGCCTCGGGTCAACTGCTGTCGCGCGGGACGACGGACCTGATGCTGCTGCGGATGTTCCTGGCGTTCCCGCTGACGTTCCTGGTCGTCAACACGGCGACGATCCTCGTCGGGTTCGTCCTTCTGTTCGTCCAGGACTGGACGCTCGGTCTCGTGCTGCTGGTGCCCGCGGTGCCGCTGATCATCCTGTGCTCACTGTTCGAGACGAAGTACTCGTTGGTCGCGCGCCGGGCCCAGGACCAGGTCGGCGACCTCACGACGGTCGTCGAGGAGAGCGTGCTGGGCATCCGCATCGTCAAGGGCTTCGGCCGCCACCGCAGCCAGGCGCGGGCGTTCAGGGAGCTGGCGCACCGGCTGCGCGACACGGAGCTGGGCAAGGCCCGGCTGCTCGCCGGGATCTGGGCTCTGATCACCGCCATCCCGGAGCTGGCGATCGGCGCGGCGCTGGTGCTCGGCACGATCCAGGTGGCGGACGGGACGCTGTCGGCGGGCACGCTGGTGGCGTTCCTGTCCACGGCGCTCGCGCTGCGCTGGCCGGTGGAGTCGATCGGCTTCCTGCTGGCCATGAGCCAGGAGTCGGCGACCGCCACCGACCGGTACTTCGAGGTCATGGACGTGGCGGAGGAGCGGGGCGCCGTCGCCGTACGCGAGGGCGCGCCGGCCACCGCGCCGGGGATGGTGTTCGAGGACGTCGCGTTCCGCTATCCGGACGCGGACCCGGACTCCCCGCCCGTCCTGTCCGGGATCGATCTGCACATCCGGCCCGGGGAGACGCTGGCCCTCGTCGGGGGCACGGGGTCGGGCAAGACGACGCTGACGGCGCTGGTGCCCCGGCTGCACGAGGTGACCGGCGGGCGGATCACGCTGGACGGCGAGGACATCGCCACGATGGAGCGCTCGCGGCTGCGGGAGCTGGTTTCGGTGGCGTTCGAGGAGCCGACGCTGTTCTCCGCGACGGTCGGCGAGAACGTGACGATGGGCGCGGCGGACGCGGACGAGGCTCAGGTGCGCCGGGCGCTGTCGGTGGCTCAGGCGGATTTCGTGCACGAGCTGCCGCGCGGGCTGGACACGGAGGTCGGCGAGCAGGGCCTGAGCCTCTCCGGCGGCCAGCGCCAGCGGCTGGCGCTGGCCCGTGCGGTGGTCGGTGAGCCGCGCTTCCTGGTGCTGGACGACCCGCTCTCCGCACTGGACGTGCACACGGAGACGCTGGTGGAGGCCGCGCTGCGGGAGGTCCTGGCGCGGACGACGGCGGTGGTCGTGGCGCACCGCCCGTCGACCGTGATGCTGGCGGACCGGGTGGCGCTGCTGTCCGGGGGCCGGATCGCCGCGGTCGGCACGCATCAGGAGCTGCTGCGCGACAACGCGGAGTACGCGTGGCTGATGTCGGGCGCGGAGCCCGGCCCCGTGTCCGAACGGACGGCCCCCGCAACGGCGCCGAGCGCCCCCGCCGAGGCGATTCCCGCCGAGCAGATTCCCGCCGAGGAGGGCAGTGCCCGATGACGACGACCACCGACGACGCCTCGCTTCCCGCGGCCGAGGGCGACGGCCTGCGGAAGAAGGACCCGGCCGCGCCCGAACCCCGTTCCTCCGGCGACCCGTTCGACCAGGACGACCTGCCCGCGCCGCCCGGGGCGACCCTGGCGCTGCTGTTCTCGCTGCTGGCCCCGATGCGCGGCAGGGTGGCGATGGCGGCCCTGCTGCTGGTGGTGCAGCAGGTGGCGATGCAGGCGGGCCCGCTGCTCGTGGCGTATGCGATCGACAGCGGAGTTCCGGCGTTCCGGGACCACGACTACGGCCCGCTGGTCGCGGTCGCCGTCGGCTACGCGCTCTGTTCGGTCGGCGCGGGCGTCCTCCAGTACGGATTCATCCGGGCCGCCGCGCGGATCAACCAGGACGTGCTGCTGGAGCTGCGCGGCAGGATCTTCCGGCACGCGCAGGCGCTGAGCATCGACTTCCACGAGCGCTACACCTCGGGCCGGCTGATCTCGCGCTCGACGACCGACGTGGAGTCGCTGCGGGAGCTGCTGAGCGAAGGGCTGCAGGAACTGATCGGCGTGGTCCTCTCGTTCGTGTCGATCGCCCTGGTGCTGCTCTGGCTGGACCCGGGGATCGGCGCGATCGCCACGCTCTCCTTCGTACCGCTGTATCTGATGGTCCGGATGTACCGGCGGCGGGCGTCCGTCGCGTTCACGGCGCGGTCCACGGCGATCGCGGCGGTGATCGTGAAGTTCGCGGAGACGATGAACGGCATCCGCCCGGTCCAGGCGTTCCGCCGGGAACGGAGCAACGACGCCGCCTTCACCGAGCTGAACACCCGCCACGAGCGGTCTAACGGCGACGCGATCCTGGAGATGGCCCGCTACGTCGTCGGCTCGCGGCTGATCGCCAACACGGCGGTGGCCGGGATGGTGCTGTGGGGCGCCTACCGGGTGGCGGAGGGCACGCTGGCGCTCGGGGTGCTGGCGGCGGCGGTGCTGTATCTGCGCCGGCTGTACGACCCGATCGACCGGCTGGGGATGTTCCTCAACTCGTACGAGTCGGCGGCGGCTTCGCTGGCGAAGATCGCCGGGCTGCTGGCGCAGACGCCGAACGTCCCCGAGACCGGCCACCCCATCGAACTGCCGCCGCGCTCGGGCGACCTCCCGGGCCGGGAGGTCGTGTTCGACGGGGTGCGGTTCGCCTACCGTACGGGCGGCGAGGTGCTGCCCGCCTTCGACCTGCGTATCCCGGCGGGCCGGACGGTGGCGGTCGTCGGCTCCACCGGCGCGGGCAAGTCGACGCTGGCCAAGCTGCTGGCGCGCTTCTACGACCCGACCGAGGGCCGGGTCCTGCTGGACGGCACGGACCTGCGCGACCTGTCCACCGCCGAGCTGCGCCGGGGTGTGGTGATGGTGACGCAGGAGGCGTTCCTGTTCTCCGGGACGGTCGCGGAGAACATCGCGATCGGCCGCCCGGACGCCACCCGCGAGGAGATCGAGCACGCCGCGAAGGCGATCGGCGCGCACGACTTCATCGCCGCGCTCCCGGACGGCTACGACACCGACGTACGCAAACGGGGCGGCCGGATCTCGGCGGGCCAGCGCCAGTTGGTGGCCTTCGCCCGCGCCCTGCTGGCGAACCCGTCGGTGCTGATCCTGGACGAGGCGACCAGCTCCCTGGACATCCCCGGCGAGCGTGCGGTGCAACGGGCCATGGACACGGTGCTGCACGGCCGCACAGCGGTGGTGATCGCCCACCGGCTCTCGACGGTGGAGATCGCGGACCGGGTGCTGGTGATGGAGCACGGCCGGATCGTGGAGGACGGCGCGCCCGCGGAACTGATCGGCGGGACGGGGCGGTTCGCGGGGCTGCACCGGACGTGGCGGGACAGCCTGAGCTGAGCCGGGGCAGTGAGCGTTTCACCGTGACCGCTGAGCGGGTGAGGGGATCGGCGCCCGCCACGCACGACTCGGTGACGACTTGGACGTTCGCCCTGTGGCGGCGGTGCTCGGCCGCGCGGTCGGCGCGACTGCCACCGACGCTGTCGCACTCGGCGAGGGTCCCGTCCAGGAGTACGCATGCGGGGTCTTCCTCGCGCAGTGTTGTCAGTAGGCCCCGGCGCACGGCCGACGAGCATTGCCGACGAGCGAAGTGACACCTCCCGCTCGTCCCTCTTCGGGTTCGCGGGCGCCCACAGGATGGGCATCCCAGTCGGGGTGCGGACCAGGAACAGCCGCAAGCCCCAGAAGAACCGGGAGTGCGAGGCGCTGTACCCGTATCCGGCCCAGCCGGCCATGTCCGACCGCTTCACCGTCGGACGCGAGCGGCCGCACTCCACCGGCGTGGAGTCGACGATCCAGTGGTTGTCGAACCAGAAGTCCGTATCCGCCGCCAGCATGCGTATCACCCGCTTGAACAGCGGCAACGCGATCCGAAGCCGCTTGTTCCAGCCCGGCTGCTTCGGGACGTACGGGAACATCGCTCCCAGCCGGGAACGCACGAACCGCAGCCGGCGGGACTCGGGCGTGAACCCCAGCAGCGCCTGCGCGACGGCGAGGCAGACCAGCTCATTCGTCACAGAACGATCTTGGACGCCGTGTCTGCGTTCCCGAACACCCCGTCAGCATTCGGACGACCTCGACGAGAGCGACGCCCCCCAAGTCGAGCCGACTGCGTCCACGCCCGTGACAGGGTGAACGAATGACGACGAACCGCGCGTACTCATCCGATCTCCATCCCAGACCGTGGTTGAGCACCGCCCCGGCCCACGGAGATCTCATCGCGGCGAAGGCACTCGTCTACGACCCCTGCGGGTTCACCTGCTCGCAGCCAGTGCCCGAAGCCGAGGGTGCCGCTTACGCCGCCCACGAGTTCACCCTTGACGGCCTCTCCATCCGGTTCCGCGCAGCCAAGACGACCCCCACCAAGGTCGGCCAATTCGTCACGGTCTGGAAGAGGTCCCCGGCCGGGCCCATCCAGCCCTTCGACGCCACGGACCCCGTCGACCTCTTCATCATCAGCACCCGCGACCATCACCACTTCGGCCAGTTCCTCTTTCCCATGGGCGCGCTCCGCCAACACGGTGTCGTATCAGCGAATGGTTCCGGTGGGAAACGAGCCTTCCGCGTCTACCCGCCCTGGGTGACCACCACCAACCGCCAGGCCGGCAGGGCGCAAGCGTGGCAGCTGGACTTCTTCCTGCACCTGCACCAGGACGGGCCTATCGACCTGGCCCGCGCCCAAGAGCTCTACCACCCGCGGGACACCGCTGGCACAACCACAAGACCGACCAGCCCATCACACGATCGCTGATCACCTACGACCACTGATCATTCGGAATGGCTCGTCCCGCAGTCGGTCCGAAAGAGCTCCTCGCCGGAGCCCGCGACTGACAGACCCTCTCCTACCTGACGCCCTATGCCCCCGGCCTCACCCTCGTCACAGCACGGGGGGTGCGGCCCGGCCGGGCCGCGCCCCCTCGCGTCACCTGTCTCAGGCGGTCGCGTCGCCCTTGCGGCGGCGGCCGAGGGCGAAGACGACACCGGCGCCGGCGAGGATCGCCACTCCGCCGAGGGTCGCGATGAGGGGCAGGTCGGAGTCCGAACCGGTCTGGGCCAGGGTGCCCTCGGGCTTCACCTCGGTGTTGCCCACGGGCATGTCCGGCAGCGGCTTCTTGCCGCCTTCCTGCGGCTCGGCCTCGTTCGGCTTGCCCGGGTCCTCACCGGCGCCGAGAACGTCGAACTCGTAGAACTGCCGGCTGTCGGCGAAGACGCAGTTGCCCTGGTCGTCGGCGTAGAGGCCGATGGTGAGGGCGTAGCCGAAGCCTGCGGGGGACTTCTTGTCGACACTCAGCCGCATGTCGATCGCGAAGGACTCCTTGGCCCGGATGTCGGTGTAGCCGAGGTAACCCGCGTTCTCGTCCTCCACGTCCAGCGATATGTCCGTCCACGCGCCCGACTCCGGGTCCTTGAACTGGAGCGTGAGGTGACCGGTGGTCTCCTCCCACGTCTCGGTGTCGACCTGCCCCGCGAACACACCGAGGTCGACGCGCTTGTAGGCGTTGTCGCCCTTGTTGACCACGTTCAGCTTGAAGCCGTGGAACCCGCTGCCCGCGACGACCTTGGACGGCAGGCCGGAGAGGGTGGTGCTCAGGTTCTTGTCGAACGTGGGCTCCTCCATGACGTCACACATCTCGGCAGGCGAGGTGGGCGAGGCGGAAGGCGAGGCGGAGGTCGAGGCGGGTGCCGGAACGGTCCCGGGCTTCTCGTCACCGGCGGGCTTCTCGTCCTCCTCGGCGGCCGGAGGCTGCTCGTCACCCTCGGCGGCGGGAGGAGTCTCGGACTCCTCGGCCGCCGGGGTCTCCTCACCGGTGGGCGGAGCCGTCTCGGACTCCTCCGGCACGGCGGAGGACTCGGTGGCCCCGGGGGTGGGACCGGGGGTCGCGAAGGCCACGGACGACGACAGGAGGGTGACGGGGGCGAGCACGGCGGTCGCTGCTGCGAGCGCCATGGCGCGGCGGAGCTTCATGAGATGAGGACCTCGGGTGAGTCTGGGCGCCGCGGGGGCGGCGCGAAGGCTGGGAGGGCCGTCCGGTTTCGAAGGTGGAGGGAGACACGGGTGTGGCCAGGAGATATGACAGTTGTGGGTGGTGCGGGGTTGTACGTGGCCACGGAAAGCAACCGTGATCCAGGACAAAGGCCCCGCGGGGGCCCGCCCGCTCCCCCGGCCGGGTCCCGGCGGGACGCGTGCGGGCGAGCGGATCGTGCGGGTGGGGCCGCGCGGCAGCCGCGCGGGGGCGGCTGCGGCTCCATTGAGCCGCACGACGACCGCCGCCGTACAGGTGAGAATCCCCCCATGTCCGGTGGTCAGAACTGCCGGAGCCCGGCAACTTCCGCCTCTGGCCCGCGCCTGCGGATCCCGCTCCCCTGTCCGAGCCGCTGCCTGCCACGGCCCGGCGCTCCGGCCGCCGCGCCCGTTCCCGCGCGGTGGGCACCCCGGATCCGAACCCCGCGCCCGGGGCCTCGCCCCGGCAGCAGCCGTACCGTCGTGTTGCGCAGCCGGGTGCGTTCCGTGCTCATGAAGCGGTGCAGCGTCCGGGAGGCGAAGGCGGTCCGCTGTGCGCTGCGGCGGCGCTCCCGGTCGTAGGCGCGCAGGGCTCCGGCGACGCCCGCCGGGCCCGGGGGCGCCGCCGCGAGCGCGCGGGTCAGGGCGTCCGCGTCCAGGATCGCGGTGCAGGCGCCCTGGCCCAGGTTGGGCGTCATGGCGTGGGCCGCGTCGCCGACCAGCGCCACCCGGCCCGCCGAGGCGTCGGCGGAGACGAAGGACGGCAGCGCCGGATACAGGTGGCGCATCTCGTAGCGGATCCAGGTCGCCGGGTCGGTGGCGTCCAGGATCCGCGGTTGCGCGGGGCCGGACGCGATGCCGCCCGGCCCGGCCCCGGATGCCGGGCCGGGCGGCATCGTCGAGAATCGGTCCGGAGGTGGTAAGGGTGACCGGTCGTCGGCCCTCGCGCGGAGCTGCGCGGTTCCTGGCCCGGTGCGCGCTGGTGGCGCTCGCGGCCGTGGTCGCGGTGCTGTGCCTGGCGCTCGTCGACGTCGGGGCACTGGTCTTCGTCGCCGGGATCGCGGGTCTCGTCCTGTCCGCCGTCGGCCTGTGGTGGCTGCTCTCCCTGCGCGGGCTGCCCCGCCTGCTCGGCGCGCTGCTCGCGGTCGCCGCGCCGGTCGCGGTGCTCGTCTACTACATCTGGCGGGGCGTCTGGGTCTGGGCGCTGCTCGCCCTGGCGCTGTACGGCCTGGCCCTGGTCTGCGGGCGGGCGGCGATGCGCGCGCACGGCAAGGCGTACGTGGTGCGCGGCAGCGCCGGAAGGCGGCCGCGGCAGCCCTTCGTCATCATGAATCCGCGCTCCGGGGGCGGGAAGGTCGGCCGCTTCGGGCTCGTGGAGAAGGCCGAACGGCTCGGTGCGCGGGTGCACGTGCTCGACACCGAGGGCGGTGGGACCGATGTGGAGGAGCTGGCGCGCGAGGCCGCCGCGAACGGTGCCGACCTGCTCGGAGTGGCCGGCGGTGACGGTACCCAGGCGCTGGTCGCGGGCGTCGCGGCCGAGCACGGGCTGCCCTTCCTGGTGATCTCGGCGGGCACGCGCAACCACTTCGCCATGGACCTCGGCCTCGACCGCACCGACCCGGCCCGCTGTCTGGACGCGCTGACCGACGGCGAGGAACTCCGCGTCGACCTGGCCATGGTGAACGGGCGGCCCTTCGTCAACACCGTGTCCTTCGGGGCGTACGCGGATATCGTGCAGCGGCCCGAGTACCGCGACGCGAAAGCGGGGACCGCGCTCGCACTGCTGCCCGACCTGCTCGGGACGGAGGGCAGGCGCCTCGACGCGGCCGCCGGGGAGAAGCTGCTCACCGGACAGCAGGCCGTTCTCGTCACCAACAACCCCTATGCCGCGCCCGATCCGCTCGCCGCTGGTCTGCGGCCGCGCCTGGACCGCGGCAAGCTCGGGGTGATCGCCGTGCGCGTGGAGAGCGCGGCCCAGGCCGCCGACCTCGCCGTGCGGGGCGAACGCGCACAGGGCGTCGTCTTCGCGACGGTGCGCGGGGTCGAGGTGACCGCCCCGGACGACGTGATTCCGGTCGCGGTGGACGGTGAGGCGCTGATGCTGCCCACCCCGGTCGTCTGTACGGTGCGTCGCCGGGCCCTGCGCGTCCTGGTCCCCCGCACCCGGCCGGGCACGGTGGCGCCGGCTTCACCGCTGAACTGGCGCTGGATCACGGCGCTGGCCCTCGGGCGGGCGCGATGAGGGCGGCGGACGGACACAGCGCCACCGGTGTTCCCGACGACGAGACGGGCGGGGTGCGCCAGGCGGGGACCGCGGGGTCGATCGTCGCCGCCGCGCTGCGCGACCTGCGCGCCATTGACGGTGCGGTGTACGCGGCGGTGGCCACCACGCCCACACCCACGCTGGACGCGGCGCTGCGGCGGCTGTCGCGGGCGGCGGACCACTCCAAGCTCTCGCTGGGGATCGCCGCCGGGCTCGCCGTCTTCCCCGGACGGCCCCGGCGGGCGGCCTGTGCGGGGCTCGGCGCGGTCGCCGTGGCCTCCGTATCCGCGAACCTGCTCGCCAAACGCCTGGTCCACCGGCGGCGCCCCGACCGGGAGGCAGCCCGGGTCACGATCGCACGCCAGGTCCCCATGCCCGCTTCCGCCTCCTTCCCGTCCGGCCACACCGCCTCGGCCGTCGCGTTCGCCGTAGGAGCCGGCACTGTCCTGCCGGAGGCCCTGCTGCCGCTCTGGAGCCTGGCGAGCGCCGTCGCCTACTCCCGTGTCCATACCGGCGTCCACTACCCCGGCGACGTGACCGCGGGCGCGGCCCTCGGCGTCGCAAGCGCGGTCACGGCAGGCCGGCTGCGCAGGGGGCTGCGCTGGGGATAACCCCGCTGACAGCGGGGAATTGCGGCCGGGGTTCAGGCCGTCTTCCGCGGTCCACTGCGGCGGTACCCCTCCCAGACGGGGCCGCCCGCCCCGTCGAGGACCTCCGTGACCAGCGAGGTCAGGCCCTCCGGCGCGCCGCGCAGCGCGGCCTGCGCCGCCTCGTCCAGGCGCGCAGCCAGATCCGGCGCGACGGGTTCGAGGCGCCGGGCGAGCCACTTGCCGCCGCCGAGCCACGTGCCGTGGGTCAGCAGCGCCAGCTCGCCGGTCCGCCGGACGAGTTCGGCCACGACGAACAACCGCTCCCCCGCGTCCGTAACGTCGGCGAAGTCGTCGAGCAGATCCGTCAGCGCGTACCGGGCGTCTTCGAGCGCCGTGACGGTGACCGGGGGCGGCCCCGCGGCCGCGAGACGTTTCGCCGTCTGGGCAATCCGTGCTCCTGTCCCGTCCGCGTCGAGCAGCAGCACCCCGTCGGCGCACATCCACAGCAGGGGCGATCTCCGCTGCGCGATCTCCGGGATCACGAAGCTGTGCCAGGAGTCCTCGGTGTGCGCGAACAGTTCCAGGGGCCAGTCCCCGTACCGCAGGCTCTCGCGGTACGGGGCGGGCGGGCCGTCGAGCAGGACGACGACGTCCAGGTCGGACCGGGCGGTGCGGCGGCTCGTCAGGACACTGCCGCCGAGGAACGCGGCGCGGGCGTCGGGGTGACGCTCCAGGACAAAGGCACGGGCAACTTCGAGTACGTCCATGCCCCCACTCTGCCGTGGCCCCGCGTGGTCCGGACGTCGCGGGGCGCTGTCAGTGGCGGGTGGCAGCATCGGTCGTATGACGGATGCGACGCCCTTCACCTGGGGACCGTTCCTGCGCGGCTGGAGCGGGGAGTGGTCGGACTCCCTCTCCGACGACGGGACGCACGCGCGGGAGGATGAGACCGCCCGGCGGGATCGTTGGCTGGGGTTCCCGGCGGCGGCCGAGGGCCGGATAGCGGCCCTGGAGGAACGACTCGGCCGGCGGTTGCCCCCGTCGTACCGGGAGTTCCTCGCCGTCAGCGACGGGTGGCGGCACGCGGGCGGGTTCGTCACCCTGCTGGCGGGGACCTCGGAGGCCCGCTGGCACAACGACGCGTCAGGGCTCTCGGCGATGTTCGAGGAGTTCCTGGACGGCGACCCCACCCCCGAGGAACTGCGGGACGTGGGGATCTGGCGCCGCGGGCTCCAGCTCGACGTCGAGTCCGACGCGACCTACGTGGTGCTGGACCCCGAGGACGTGGACGAGGGCGGCGAGTGGGCCGTGTACACCTGGGCGAGCTGGCGGGCCGAATCACCCCGGCGGTTCCCGGACTTCGCCACGTTCATGCGGGAGATGCACCGGGAGTTCCACCGCTTGCGGGCCCGTACGCCGGGCGGGGAGCCGGAGTTCGTCAACGCCACGACGCGGCGGCTGGACGCCCGGGTGGCGGAGGCCCGGCTGCTGGCGCTGGGCGGCGACTGGGAAGAGGCCGAGCGGGCGCTGGACGGGGCGAGCGAATACGGCAGGCCGAGGGCCGCCGGGCTGGGCGACCAGATACGCCGCCTGCTCGGACGGACGGACCTGTCGTACGAGGATCTGGCGACAGACCCCCGGTACGCCCCCGAACTGCTCCCGCCGTTGGTCGCCGATCACGCGGCGCACCGGCACCGGGACGACTCCACGCTGAAGTACCGCCTCAGGGGAGCCACCGAGGACGTGGTGACGCTGGCGCACACGCTGCTGGAGCAGGTGCGCTCGGGCACGTACGGGTACACGGCGGCCGGGCCGTTCGGGGAGGCGGTCGACCGGGCGCGGGAGTCGGCTCGGTGGGGCGACACCGACGGGGCGTGGCGGACGATGCTGGACGCCCTGCCGCTGTGGCAGCCGCTGGGGCCCGACCATCTGGCGCCGCTGGGCTGGGTGGCCGATCCTCTGCTCGGCCCGCTGCTGACCCCGGAGCGGGGCCGCGTGCTGCTGTCCACTCCCCGGGGCGGACAGCCGGGTGAGCCACGGAGCGACGGTGCGGATCACTCCGATCCGGAGGGTCTGTCCTGGCTCGCGGACCCGGCCGCCCCCGGCGACCACACGTCCTACCGGTTCGTCCTGGTCGAAGGGGTGGAGCCGCAGGACCTGCCCGGACGCCTCGCGGACGGGGAGGGGGCCGCGTTGGACGGGCCCATGACCCTCCACGAAGCGCACAGCCGGTCGCTCCGCGGGCGGGAGTTCTCCGCCTTCGACGACAGGGCCCTTGTAGCGGTCGGCCGGGCAGGCGCTCGCTGGAGTTTCGCCTTCGACGGCAGCCGTCCGCGTCTCGCACCGCGGCTGTTCGTCTCTCCGGCCGCTGCCGCCTGCGCGGACGGCCGCGCTGTGGTCGTGTGGGGCGGTCTGCGGGGCGGGCATGGGGACCCGTTCTTCCACCTCTCCGTGGCGCGGGGCGGTGCGGAGCTGTACGCCTTCACGTACGCGGACGGAGAGGTGCGGCGGACCGGGCAGATCCCACCGGACCTGGACCCGGGCCGGTTCTTCACCTCCCGGGAGGGGCCCGTCGGAACGGCGGAGGCCATCGGGACGGAACGGGCGCTGCTGGAGGCGGTAGCCGACGAGTTCGGAGTCCACCTGCCGCGCCACGCGATCACCCGAGGGCGGCTGCACACATGCACCACCCGCTCCTGGACGCGTCCGCCACAGGACGCTGAGACTTTCACCGTGACCAGGTTCGAGTGGGGCCCGAACTGACGGCGGCAGGGCGCCCGTACGACGTGCAGGCCGTACTCCGGCCCGGCCGCACGGGGCACCCGGGCGACCGGGTTCGCCGTCCTCACCCCGGCAGCAGCCGTACCGTCGCGTTGCGCAGCCGGGTGCGTTCCGTGCTCATGAAGCGGTGCAGCGTCCGTGAGGCGAAGGCGGTCCGCTGTGCGCTGCGGCGGCGCTCCCGGTCGTAGGCGCGCAGGGCTCCGGCGACGCCCGCCGGGCCCGGGGGCGCCGCCGCGAGCGCGCGGGTCAGGGCGTCCGCGTCCAGGATCGCGGTGCAGGCGCCCTGGCCCAGGTTGGGCGTCATGGCATGGGCCGCGTCGCCGACCAGCGCCACCCGGCCCGCCGAGGCGTCGGCGGAGACGAAGGACGGCAGCGCCGGATACAGATGGCGCATCTCGTAACGGATCCAGGTCGCCGGGTCGGTGGCGTCCAGGATCCGCGGGATCGGGTCGTGCCAGCCCGCGAAGAGGCCACGCAGTTCTTCGGCCGTGGTGGCCTCGGGGGCGGTGGCGTACCAGTTGGTGCGGCCCGGTTCGACCGGGGTCAGCCCGAAGAAGCGGCCGCTCCCCCAGGTCTCGCCGTGCACCGGGCTCTCGATGTCCGCGATGCCGATCCAGGCGACGGTGCCGACCTGGCGCGGGCCGCTGCGGTCGCCGAAGCGGGCGGTGCGGACGGCGCTGCGGATGCCGTCGGCGCCGATCACCAGGTCCTGCCCGGCGGCGAGGGCGTCCACATCCGTGACCCGCTCGCCGAGTCTGACCGGTACGTCACCGAAGGCGTCCAGGCCCGCCAGCAGGGCGTCGAGCAAGTACGGCCGGGAGATGAGGAGTTCGGGGCGGCCTGCTGTGCGTTCGATGCGTTCCAGCGGGAGGCGGGCGATGGACGTCCCGTCGGGGGTGCGGATGTGCGCGTCGCGGTAGGGCACGGCGTGCTCGCGCAGGGCGTCGCCGACACCGAGCCGGTCGAGCGCGGACTGCGCGGTGGGGTGGATGCCGAAGGCCGCGCCGTACCGCTCCGGTTCGGGGCGGCGCTCCAGCACGGTCACGCTCCAGCCCGCGCGGCGGAGGCCGATCGCGGTCGCCAGCCCGGCGATGCCCGCGCCGACCACGGTCGCTGTCCCTGTCATGTCGCGCTCCCGATGCTCGTACGGCCCCTTCAGAAGAGAGCCGCCCCCAAGAACCACCACATCCGTGGTACCACGACTGGGGTAGCATCGACAAGGACAGGCGACGGGACGAGGGAGCGAGCGCGGGTGAATCCGGACCGGCGGGACCGGCTGCGGGACGCGGCGATCGAGGTGCTGGCCCGGGACGGCGGGCGCGGACTGACGCACCGGGCCGTGGACCGGGCCGCCGAGGTGCCGCCCGGCACCACCAAGAACTACTTCCCGACCCGGGACGCCGTGCTCCGCGCGGTGGCGGAACGCTGCCTGGAGCAGTACCTGGCACTCACCGGACAGCTGGCCGCCGGCCCGGGTCCGGGGGACCGCGAGGCCCTGGTCCGCCTCTTCCGCTCGCTCCTGGAGAACGTCGCGGGGCCGGGCCGCTCCCGGATCCTCGCGGTGCTGGAGCTCCAGGCCGAGGCGACCCGGCGGCCCTGGCTCTCCGGCATCCTCGACCCGATGGCGAGCGGCGACTTCGCGGGGTTCGAGCTGGCCCAGCGCGCCGCCGGGCTGCCGGTGACCCCGCAGCGGGCCGCCGTCGTCACCCTCGCCCTGCACGCGGCGGTGCCGCATCTCCTGACGAA
Source organism: Streptomyces sp. S063 (assembly GCF_002832675.1). Lineage (NCBI taxonomy): Bacteria > Bacillati > Actinomycetota > Actinomycetes > Kitasatosporales > Streptomycetaceae > Streptomyces > Streptomyces sp. S063. Next base: position 5,452,957 of record NZ_CP021707.1, on the reverse strand, counting down.
CGGGCCCGGCACGCTCGCGGCGGCAGGGCTCGACGACCCGGAACACTTCGTGCGCGACCTCCTGGACACGGTGTACCCGCCGGACGCGACCGCCTGAACGCACTGCGGCCCCAAGGGATCCCCCTACCCTGACGGACCGGCACGTTCCGGCGCGCGGATCTGGCCAGAACCCGACGTCGTCTCACCTGGCGGTCATCACGCCCCTCCCCGCCCGGGTCGGCCCGGTGGTCTTTGCGCACGAAACCTGTGACCACCCTGTGAATACCGGGCTCCAGAACGCCCGGTAACACGGTGGCAATGATCGGCGAAACGTCCGCTTAACGAACATGACCTTTCCGGCAACGAACGAAATCCGGCCAAGTTATTGACGCGCTCCTGACAGACATGGCCGTCTGCTGACACTCTTCACCCCGTTCTGCGCACCGCCTGCACCGTCCGGACGGCCCCTCCAGGCCGCCCGGTACCCCCCTCGCAGAAGGAGTCCGCGTGAGATCCACGCCCAGCCGTCGCGCCACCGCGACCGGCGCTCTGATAGCCGCCGCAGCCCTCATGGCCGTCGCCGTTCCGTCCGGTACCGCGACCGCCACCTCCGCCCCCGCCTCGGCCCCGCTCGGCGGGATCACCGCCGGCACGAAGGCCGACCCGGGCGCCCTGCCCGCCAAGCTCTCCCCCGCCCAGCGCGCGGAGCTGCTCAGCGAGGCGAACGCCACGAAGGCGGCCACCGCCAAGGAGCTCGGTCTCGGGTCCACCGAGAAGCTCGTGGTCCGTGACGTGGTCCAGGACCGCGACGGCACCACGCACACCCGCTACGAGCGCACCCTCAACGGGCTTCCCGTGCTCGGCGGCGACCTCGTGGTCAAGGAGTCCGCGGCCGGGAAGACCCAGGGCGTGAGCAAGGCGTCGAAGGCGACCGGCGCGCAGCTGAAGGCCGTCGGCCTGACCGCCGACGTGGCCCCGGCCGCAGCCGAGAAGCAGGCGCTCGGCGCGGCCCGGGCCGAGGGCTCGAAGGCCAAGAAGGCGGAGAACGCCCCGCGCAAGGTGGTCTGGGCGGGCGGCGGCTCCCCGCGGCTGGCGTACGAGACGGTGGTCGGCGGACTCCAGCACGACGGCACCCCGAACGAGCTGCACGTGGTCACGGACGCCACCACGGGCGAGAAGCTCTACGAGTGGCAGGCCGTCCACAACGGCACGGGCAACACGCAGTACAGCGGCCAGGTCACCCTGGGCACCGCACCCTCGTACACCCTGACCGACACCACGCGCGGCAACCACAAGACGTACAACCTGAACCGGGGCAGCTCCGGCACCGGGACGCTGTTCTCCGGTCCGGACGACGTCTGGGGCGACGGCACCCCGCAGAACGCCGAGACCGCGGGTGCCGACGCCCACTACGGCGCCGCGCTCACGTGGGACTACTTCAAGAACGTGCACGGTCGCAACGGCATCCGGGGCGACGGCGTCGGCGCGTACTCCCGCGTCCACTACGGCAACAACTACGTCAACGCCTTCTGGCAGGACAGCTGCTTCTGCATGACGTACGGCGACGGCGACGGCAACGCCAAGCCGCTGACCTCCATCGACGTGGCCGCCCACGAGATGACCCATGGCATCACATCGAACACCGCACGCCTCGTCTACAGCGGTGAGTCCGGCGGTCTCAACGAGGCGACGTCCGACATCTTCGCCGCCGCCGTCGAGTTCAACGCGAACAACGCCCAGGACAAGGGCGACTACCTGGTCGGCGAGAAAATCGACATCCGCGGCAACGGCACCCCGCTGCGCTACATGGACAAGCCCAGCCGGGACGGCAGCTCCAAGGACTACTGGTACTCCGGCATCGGCAACGTCGACGTCCACTACTCCTCGGGCCCGGCCAACCACTGGTACTACATGCTCTCCGAGGGCAGTGGCGCCAAGACGATCAACGGCGTCAGCTACGACTCCCCGACCTCCGACGGACTGCCGGTCACCGGCATCGGCCGGGACAAGGCGTCGCTGATCTGGTTCAAGGCGCTCACCACCAAGTTCACCTCGACGACCAACTACGCCGCCGCACGCACCGGCACGCTCGCGGTCGCCAGTGAGCTGTACGGCGCCACCAGCCCCGAGTACGCGGCCGTGGCCCACGCCTGGGCCGGCATCAACGTGGGCTCCCGCCCCGGCGGCGGCGACCCCGACCCGGGCGGCAAGGTGTTCGAGAACACCACCCCGGTGAACATCCCGGACGCGGGCGCGGCCGTCACCAGCGCGGTCAACGTCACCGGTATCGCGGGCAACGCCCCGAGCACCCTCAAGGCGGACGTCAACATCACCCACACCTACCGCGGTGACCTGGTCATCGACCTGGTGGCCCCGGACGGCGGCACCTTCCGGCTGAAGAACTCCTCCGCCTCGGACTCCGCGGACAACGTGGTGGCGACCTACACGGTCAACGCCTCGTCCAAGGTGGCCAACGGGCAGTGGAAGCTGCGGGTGCAGGACGTGTACCGCTCGGACACCGGCCGGATCAACAGCTTCAAGCTGACCTTCTGATCCGCTGACAAGCACCGGACGGCCCGGGAGGGGGTTCCACCCCCTCCCGGGCCGTCCGCCGTGGCTCGTCCCGCCGGGGCGCGCGCTCAGCGCATCAGCACGCCCCCGCCCTCCCCCGTCGCCTCGGTCGGCAGGGCGACCAGGCCCAGTTCGGCGCTGGTGGCCAGCAGCCGGTGGGCGGGCAGGACGCGCACGGTGTAGCCGTACGGTCCCGTCCGGTCCGGGGTGAGCGGGCCCTCGTACAGCCAGCGGTCCTCCAGGTCCTGACCGCCCGCAGGCTTCAGCGGGAAGGTCTGGGCGTCCGCGATGGTGTCGCCCGGGTCGACCCGGCCCGCGACCACCTGGACCTCCACGTCGTCCGGCTCCAGGCCGCCGAGCGCGATCCGCACGCGCAGCGCCAGGGTGGCCCCCAGCTCCGCCGAACCGCCCGAGGCGTCCCCGGCGACCGTCTCCACATGGTCGACGGAGACCCCGCGCCAGGCAGCCCTGACCTTGGCCTTCCACGCGGCGAGATCCCGTGCCGACTGGGGCTCCAGTGCCCGGCGGGCCTGGGCGGCGGGGGCGTACAGGCGTTCCACGTACTCGCGCACCATCCGTCCCGCGAGCACCTTCGGGCCGAGGTTCACCAGGGTGGAGCGGACCATCTCGATCCACCGGCCGGGCAGGCCCCCGGCCCCCCGGTCGTAGAAGCGCGGGGCGACCCGGTCCTCGATCAGTGCGTAGAGGGCGTTCGACTCCAGCTCGTCCCGCCGGTCCTCGTCGACCGCCGAGCCGTCGGCGGTGGGGATCTCCCAGCCGAAGTCCGGGTCGAACCACTCGTCCCACCAGCCGTCGCGCACCGACAGGTTGAGGCAGCCGTTGAGCGCCGCCTTCATCCCGCTCGTGCCGCAGGCCTCCAGCGGGCGCAGCGGGTTGTTGAGCCAGACGTCGCAGCCCGGGTAGAGCTTCTGCGCCATGCCCATGCCGTAGTCCGGCAGGAACACGATGCGGTGGCGCACGCGCGGGTCGTCCGCGAACCGCACCAGCTCCTGCACCAGCCGCTTCCCGCCGTCGTCGGCCGGGTGGGCCTTGCCCGCGACGACGATCTGGATCGGATGCGTCGGGTGGAGCAGCAGCTCCCGCAGCCGGTCGCGGTCGCGCAGCATCAACGTCAGCCGCTTGTACGAGGGGACGCGGCGGGCGAAGCCGATGGTCAGGATGTCCGGGTCGAGGACGCCGTCGATCCAGCCCAGTTCGGCGGTGCCCGCGCCGCGCCTGCGCCAGGAGGCGTAGAGGCGGCGGCGGACCTCGGTGACGAGTTGGCCGCGCAGATCCCGGCGCAGGTCCCAGATCTCCTGGTCGCCGATGCCGGTCACCGCGTCCCACCGGCGGGGCGTGCCGGTCTGCGCGGAGGCCTCGTCGGCCACCGGGCCGCCGGCCAGCACTTGGTGGGCGCGGCCCTCGCCGACCTGGCCCGCGCCGAGCCGGAACACCTCGGGGGCGACCCAGGTCGGGGCGTGGACCCCGTTGGTGACGGAGGTGATCGGGACCTCGGCGGGGTCGAAGCCCGGCCAGAGCCCGGAGAACATCTCCCGGCTGACCGCCCCGTGCAGGGTGGAGACGCCGTTGGCGCGCTGGGCGAGCCTGAGGCCCATCACCGCCATGTTGAACAGCTCCGGTTCGCCGCCGGGGTAGGTCTCGGTGCCGAGCGGCAGGATCTTCTCGACGGGGACGCCGGGCAGTTCGCCCTCGGCGCCGAAGTGGCGGGCGACGAGCGCCCGGTCGAAACGGTCTATGCCGGCGGGCACCGGGGTGTGGGTGGTGAAGACGGTCCCGGCCCGGACCACTTCCAGGGCGGCCTCGAAGTCGATTCCGGTGGGGATGAGTTCGCGGATGCGCTCCAGACCGAGGAAGCCGGCGTGGCCCTCGTTGGTGTGGAACACCTCCGGTTCCGGGGTGCCGGTCAGCCGGCACCAGGTGCGTACGGCACGCACCCCGCCGATGCCGAGCAGCATCTCCTGGAGGAGGCGGTGGTCGCTGCCGCCGCCGTAGAGCCGGTCGGTGACATCGCGTTCGCCGGGGGCGTTCTCCTCGACGTCCGAGTCGAGAAGGAGCAGCGGCACCCGGCCGACCCGGGCGAGCCAGATGCACGCGTACAGCGAGCGTCCGCCGGGCAGTGCGAGGACGACCCGGGCGGGGGTGCCGTCGGCCTCGCGGACCAGGTCGAGCGGGAGTTCGTTGGGGTCGAGAACGGGATAGTGCTCCTGCTGCCAGCCCTCGCGCGAGAGGGTCTGGCGGAAGTAGCCGTGCCGGTACAGCAGCCCGACGCCGATGAGCGGGACGCCGAGGTCGCTGGCGGCCTTGAGGTGGTCGCCGGCCAGGATGCCGAGGCCGCCGCTGTACTGGGGCAGGGCGGCGGTGACACCGAATTCGGGTGAGAAGTAGGCGATACCGGAGGGGAGTTCGGCTCCGGCGGCCCGCTGTTCCTGGTACCAGCGCGGGCCGTCCAGATACTGCGCCAGATCGGCGGAGGCCGCGGCGAGGCGGCCGAGGTACTCCGCGTCCCCGGCCAGTTCGGTCAGCCGGCCGGCGGACAGCGAGCCGAGCAGGCGCACGGGGTCGGCGTCCGCGGGCCGCCAGCCCTCGGGGTCGGCGGCCCGGAAGAGCTCGCGGGTCTCGGTGTGCCACGACCAGCGCAGGTTGCGCGCGAGGTCGTGGAGGGGTCGGAGGGGTTCGGGGAGGACAGGACGCACGGTGAATCGACGAATGGCCTTCACTGCTCCACCTTTACAGGGGACTTGCGCATCCGAGCGGACGCACCACGGTGTGCGTCCCTTCCGTCACCCCTGACGGTAGCGGCCGTCCGTGGCGGGCTGCCACGGCGCGCGGGCGGCGCGCCCGGTCCGGGGGCCGTCCGCCGCGCGCCTCCCCACAGACGCCCCACGCACCCCACCGGTGGCCTCCCGCCACTCCTCCCACCTGGGGGTTTGGCCGATTTCCCTCCCGTACGCAGCCTTGTGGACCTTCCTGACACAGGGAAAGCTGCCGTGTGGCGCCGCAGAACGGGTATCCGGAACCCGTAGGGGCGCTTCGGGTCTCCCGCGCCCACCGGGGCGTGCGCGCAGCGCGCGGCGGAGCCCGAGCGGCCCGTTACGACCGAGTAGTTAACACGGCGCCGGATTTCCCACCCTCCGACGCGGGGAAGGCTTCCCCGGTACACGGCACGACCCGGCCCGCACACGTTCTCCCGCGCATCCCGAAACATGCGCGAAACCCCCGCGACCCACCCATTCGAGTGCCATTCGAGTGAACGCGGACAGGAGCGGCCATGCCCACAGCCCGTCAGCGGACAGCTGAGCAGTTACAAAGGACAGATTCCCGTCTTCGCGGCACACGCGGTCGGTCCTCCGCGCCCGTGCCGTCCCCCGTGCACGCCGAGCTCCTCCAGCCCTCAGGTGATTCCATGATCGGTCGTATTCCCGTCCTGGACGTCCGTCCCCTCGTCGACTGCGGCAGACGGGCGGCGAAGGCCGTCGTCGGTGAGACCTTCCAGGTCACCGCCACCGTCTTCCGCGAAGGCCATGACGCGGTGGCCGCCAATGTCGTGCTGCGCGATCCGAGCGGGCGGGTCGGGCCGTGGACCCCGATGCGCGAGCTGGCGCAGGGCACGGACCGGTGGGGTGCGGACATCACCCCGGACGCCGAGGGCCGCTGGACGTACACGGTGGAGGCCTGGAGCGATCCGGTCACCACCTGGCGGCACCACGCCGCGATCAAGATCCCGGCGGGCATCGACACGGACCTGGTGCTGGCCGAGGGCGCGGCGCTGCTGGAACGGGCGGCCGGCGGCGTGCCGAAGAAGCACGGCCGTGAGGCGGTGCTGGCCGCGGTGGACGCGCTGCGCGACACCGCCCACCCGGCCGAGGCACGGCTGGCCGCGGCCCTGACCCCGGCCGCCGACGCGGTGCTGGCCCGCTATCCGCTGCGTGAACTGGTCACCCGGTCCAAGCCGCTGGCGGTCCGGGTGGAGCGCGAGCGGGCGCTCTTCGGGTCCTGGTACGAACTGTTCCCGCGCTCCGAGGGCGCGAAGCGGGTGCCGGTGGATCCGGCGGACACCTCGCCCGACGCGCCGACCCGGCTGGTCAGCGGCACCTTCCGGACCGCCGCCGAGCGGCTGCCGGCGGTCGCCGCGATGGGGTTCGACGTGGTGTACCTGCCGCCGGTCCACCCGATCGGGACGACCCACCGCAAGGGCCCGAACAACACCCTGACGCCCGGGGAGCACGACCCGGGCGTGCCGTGGGCGATCGGTTCGCCGGACGGCGGGCACGACGCGGTCCACCCGGAGCTGGGCACGCTGGAGGACTTCGACCACTTCGTGTCGACGGCCCGGAATCTGCGGATGGAGATCGCGCTGGACTTCGCGCTCCAGTGCTCGCCGGACCACCCGTGGGTCAAGGAGCACCCCGACTGGTTCCACCACCGCGCCGACGGTTCGATCGCGTACGCCGAGAACCCGCCGAAGAAGTACCAGGACATCTATCCGATCGCCTTCGACAAGGACATGCGCGGTCTGGTGGCGGAGACGTCAAGGATCCTGCGCTTCTGGATGGACCACGGGGTGCGTATCTTCCGGGTCGACAACCCGCACACCAAGCCGGTGGTGTTCTGGGAGAAGGTCATCGCGGAGATCAACGGGACCGACCCCGATGTCATCTTCCTGGCGGAGGCGTTCACCCGCCCGGCGATGATGCACACGCTCGGTGCGATCGGCTTCCAGCAGTCGTACACGTACTTCACCTGGCGCAACACCAAGCAGGAGCTGACCGATTACGTCACGGAGCTGGCCGGGGACGCCGCCTCCTACATGCGGCCCAACTTCTTCGTGAACACCCCCGACATCCTTCCCGGCTACCTCCAGGAAGGCGGCCGCCCGGCCTTCGAGGCGCGGGCGGTGCTGGCCGCGACGCTGGCCCCTTCCTGGGGCGTGTACGCGGGATTCGAGCTGTGCGAGAACACCCCGGTCAAGCCGGGGAGCGAGGAGTACCTGCACTCGGAGAAGTACGAACTGCGCCCGAGGGACTGGGAGTCGGCGGAACGCGAGGGCCGCACGCTGACCCCCCTGATCACCTCGCTGAACCGGATCCGCCGGCGTAACCCCGCTCTGCGGCAGCTGCGCGACGTCCACTTCCACCACACCGACAACGAAGCGCTGATCGCCTACAGCAAGCGCTCCGGACCGAACACCGTTCTGGTGGTCGTGAACCTCGACCCGCACCACACCCAGGAGGCCACGGTCTCGTTGGACATGGAGCGGCTCGGCCTTTCCTGGCACGAGCGCGTACCGGTGCGCGACGAGCTCACCGGCGATACCTACCACTGGGGCAGGGCCTTCTATGTGCGCCTAGAGCCGGGCATCACGCCCGCGCACATCGCCGTCCTGCGACCGTCCCCGCCGACCGGAGGGTCACCCACACCATGATCGTCAATGAGCCTGTCCCCGACACGTTCGAGGACACCCCCGCCAAGGACCGCGATCCCGACTGGTTCAAACGAGCCGTCTTCTACGAGGTGCTCGTCCGGTCCTTCCAGGACTCCAACGGCGACGGAATCGGCGACCTCAAGGGCATCACCGCCAAGCTGGACTACCTCCAGTGGCTCGGTGTCGACTGCCTCTGGCTGCCGCCGTTCTTCAAGTCGCCGCTGCGCGACGGGGGCTACGACGTCTCCGACTACACCGCCGTGCTGCCGGAGTTCGGCGATCTCGCCGACTTCGTGGAGTTCGTGGACGCCGCGCACCAGCGCGGCATGCGCGTCATCATCGACTTCGTCATGAACCACACGAGCGATCAGCACGAGTGGTTCCAGCAGTCCCGCACCGACCCCGACGGGCCGTACGGCGACTACTACGTCTGGGCGGACGACGACAAGCAGTTCCAGGACGCCCGGATCATCTTCGTCGACACCGAGACGTCCAACTGGACCTTCGACCCGGTGCGCAAGCAGTACTACTGGCACCGCTTCTTCTCGCACCAGCCGGACCTCAACTACGAGAACCCGGCGGTCCAGGAGGAGATCCTGGCGGCCCTGCGGTTCTGGCTGGACCTGGGCATCGACGGCTTCCGGGTCGACGCGGTGCCCTACCTCTACCAGCGCGAGGGCACCAACTGCGAGAACCTCCCCGAGACCCACCACTTCCTCAAGCGGGTCCGCAAGGAGATCGACGCCAACTACCCGGACACCGTGCTCCTCGCCGAGGCCAACCAGTGGCCGGAGGACGTCGTCGACTACTTCGGCGACTACGAGGCGGGCGGCGACGAGTGCCACATGGCGTTCCACTTCCCCGTGATGCCGCGGATCTTCATGGCGGTGCGCCGGGAGAGCCGATACCCGGTCTCCGAAATCCTGGCCAAGACCCCTCAGATCCCGAAGAACTGCCAGTGGGGCATCTTCCTGCGCAACCACGACGAGCTCACCCTCGAAATGGTCACGGACGAAGAGCGCGACTACATGTACGCGGAGTACGCCAAGGACCCGCGGATGCGCGCCAACATCGGCATCCGCAGGCGGCTCGCCCCGCTGCTGGACAACGACCGCAACCAGATCGAGCTGTTCACCGCGCTGCTGCTGTCGCTGCCCGGCTCCCCGATCCTCTACTACGGGGACGAGATCGGGATGGGCGACAACATCTGGCTGGGCGACCGGGACGCGGTGCGCACCCCGATGCAGTGGACGCCCGACCGCAACGCCGGATTCTCCTCCAGCGATCCGGGACGGCTCTACCTCCCCACGATCATGGACCCGGTCTACGGCTACCAGGTCACCAACGTGGAGGCGTCGATGGCCTCGCCGTCCTCGCTGCTGCACTGGACCCGCCGGATGATCGAGATCCGGAAGCAGAATCCGGCCTTCGGTCTCGGCGAGTACACCGAGCTCCCCTCCTCCAACCCGGCGGTGCTGGCGTTCACCCGCGAGTACGGGGACGACCTCGTCCTGTGCGTGCACAACTTCTCGCGGTTCGCGCAGCCGACGGAACTGGACCTCCGCTCGTTCAACGGACGTCATCCGGTGGAATTGATCGGCGGGGTACGCTTCCCGGCCATCGGTCAGTGGCCCTATCTGCTGACCCTTGCGGGACACGGCTTCTACTGGTTCCGGCTGCGCAAGGACGCGCCGCCGGCCTGAGAAGGCACCGGTCGCGTGCGGGGCGGGTTTCCACCGCCCCGCACGGGGCACTCTGAGCGAAACGAAGGCCTCGGGCCCTCACCGGTTCCCTCGCCCCGGGCCTTCACGGTTCCGCCGTTCGAGTCCGTAAGCACCTTCCTCTCCCGACACGTCCCGCACAGCCGGACAGCCATTGCCGCAATCCGGGACACTCTTCGCATCCTGTGTGCCCGGGGAAAGGACGCGATGCCATGTCGGAGGCTGCATCCACTCACGTCGCCCTGGCGAAGAGCACGAGGAACAGCGCGACCACCGGCAGTACGAGGGACGGGGCCCTGCTTCCGTCCCTCGCTCCACTGCTCCACGAATGGCTGCCCCGGCAGCGCTGGTTCGCCGGCAAGGGCCGGCCGGTCACCGGCTTCCGGCTGGTCTCGGCCACCGAGATGGTGCCACTGGACGGCACGGCGGGCCCCGGACTCCTGCACCTGCTGCTGCGGGTCGAGCAGCCCTCCCGGTCGGTCCGGGCGTCCGACGACTGCTACCAACTGCTCCTGGGCGTACGGACGTCACTGCCGCCGCTGCTCGCCGGGGCCCTGGTCGGCCGGGTGGAGCGGGGGCCCCTCGCCGGGCGGGCCGTGTACGACGCGCTGCACGACCCCCGGCTCGCCGATGTGCTGCTGGAACGGTTCCGCCGCCCCGGCAGCCTCGGTTCGCTGCGCTTCGAGCGGACCGGCGAGATCCCGGCCGGTCTCACGCCCCGGGTCCTCGACGCCGAGCAGTCCAACTCCTCGCTGGTCTACGGGGACGCGTTCATCCTGAAGATCTTCCGACGGGTCTTCCCGGGCACCAACCCGGACCTGGAGCTGCCGCTCGCGCTGACCGGCGAGGGGTGCGAACGGGTGCCCGCCCCGGTCGCCTGGTTCGAGGCCCCCGGCGCCGAACCGCTCACTCTCGGCGTCCTCCAGCCCTTCCTGCACGGGGCGCGTGACGGCTGGCAGCTCGCGCTGGCCGCGCTCGCCGCGGGCCGCGACTTCCTGCCCGAGGCGCGGGCGCTGGGCCGGGCCACCGCCGAGGTGCACACCGCGCTCGCCGCCGCGCTGCCGACCCCGGCGCTGCGCGGCACCCAGACCCGGCAGCTCGTCGCCCAGATGACCCAGCGGCTGGAGGCCGCCGCCCAGGCGGTCCCGGCGCTCGTGCCGTACGTGCCCGGGCTGCGCGCCGCGTTCGACGCGGTGACGGACCTCGGGGTCCGGGGCAGTGGCTGGGCCCAGCAGCGGGTGCACGGCGATCTCCACCTCGGCCAGACGCTGCGCTCCGCCGACGGCTTCTGGTCGCTGATCGACTTCGAGGGCGAACCGGCCCGCCCGCTGCCCGAGCGCCGGATGCCCGCGCCCCCGGTGCGCGATGTCGCGGGCATGCTGCGGTCCTTCGACTACGCGGCCCGCTCGCACCGCCCGTGGAACCCGGAGTGGGCGGCCCGCTGCCGTGCCGCCTACTGCGAGGGGTACGCGCAGGCCTCGGGCAGCGATCCGCGCGGCGAACCCGAGCTGCTGCGCGCTCACGAGACCGACAAGGCCGTGTACGAGGTGGTGTACGAGGCCCGGCACCGCCCCGACTGGCTGCCGGTCCCGATGGCTGCCATCCAGCGGCTGGCCCAGTCCGCGGCGGCCTGAGCCTTCCCCCTCGACCCCTTGGCCCCTCCGCCCCGCTCCCCTCGCCCGTGCTCTCCCCCTTCACTCCCCGAGGAGGCAGTCCCTGTGACCGCCCGCAAGCCGTCCCGCAAGGCATCCCGCAAGTCCGCCGACGTCCCCGCCGAGGTGGCTGTCGAGACCGTCGCCGAACCCCCTGCGGAGACCTCCGCCGAGACCTCCGCCGTCGCGACGGCCACGCCCGCGCCCGCCGCCACCAAGGCCGCGCCCGCCAAGCGCGTCCGGTCCAAGCGGGCGGACGCCGGTCCGCCGCGCCCCCGGCAGGCCGGTGACGGCCAGGGCGCCCGCCCCGCTCCGGCGCTGGACGGCGCGGACCGCGGCCGCCTGCTGGCCGGCGACCATCACGCGCCGCACGACGTGCTGGGCGCCCACCCGATCCCGGGCGGGGTGCTCATCCGGGCGCTGCGGCCGTTCGCCCGGACCGTCACCGTGCTGGCGACGGGGGTGCGGGCCGAGCTGCACGACGACGGCGACGGCTTCTTCTCCGGTGTGCTGCCGGTGCCGCAGGTGCCCGCGTACCGGCTGGAAGTGGCGTACGACGACAACACCATCGAGGTGGAGGACCCGTACCGCTTCTGGCCCGCGATCGGCGAGCTGGATCTGCATCTGATCGGCGAGGGCCGCCACGAGGAGCTGTGGCGGGCGCTCGGCGCGGAGCCGATGGAGCACCAGGGGGTGGCCGGGACCCGGTTCACCCTGTGGGCGCCGAACGCGCGGGGTGTGCGGATCACCGGTGACTTCAACTACTGGGACGGCACGGGCTTCCCGATGCGTTCGCTCGGCGCGACCGGGGTGTGGGAGCTGTTCCTGCCGGGGGTCGGCGAGGGCGCGCTGTACAAGTTCGACATCTGCCGCCCGGACGGTTCGCACACGGTGCGGGCCGACCCGATGGCCCGGCGCACCGAGGTGCCGCCCGCGACGGCGTCGATCGTCACCGCCAAGCACCACGAGTGGCAGGACGCGGACTGGATGGCACACCGGGGCGACCGGCCGGTCCACGAAGCCCCGTTCTCGGTGTACGAGGTACATCTCGCCTCCTGGCGACCGGGCCTGACCTACCGTCAACTGGCCGAGCAGCTGCCCGCGTACGTCAAGGACCTCGGGTTCACACACGTCGAGCTGATGCCGGTCGCGGAGCATCCCTTCGGCGGCTCCTGGGGCTATCAGGTCACCGGGTTCTACGCGCCGACCTCGCGGCTGGGCACCCCGGACGACTTCCGCTTCCTCGTCGACGCCCTGCACCGGGCGGGCATCGGCGTCATCATGGACTGGGTCCCCGCCCATTTCCCGCGCGACGACTGGGCGTTGGCCGAGTTCGACGGGCGTCCGCTGTACGAGCACTCCGATCCGCAGCGCGCGGCTCACCCGGACTGGGGGACGCTGGAGTTCGACTACGGCCGCACCGAGGTCCGCAACTTCCTGGTCGCCAACGCCACGTACTGGTGCGAGGAGTTCCACATCGACGGGCTGCGGGTCGACGCGGTCGCCTCGATGCTCTACCTCGACTACTCCCGCGAGGACGGCCAGTGGTCGCCCAACGAGTTCGGCGGCCGGGAGAACCTGGACGCGGTCGCCTTCCTCCAGGAGATGAACGCGACCGTCTACCGCCGCAATCCGGGCGTCGTCACCATCGCCGAGGAGTCCACCGCCTGGGACGGCGTCACCCGCCCCACCGACAGCGGGGGCCTGGGCTTCGGACTGAAGTGGAACATGGGCTGGATGCACGACTCGCTCCAGTACATGGCGAAGGAGCCGGTCCACCGCAAGTACCACCACAACGAGATGACGTTCTCGATGGTGTACGCGTACAGCGAGAACTACGTGCTGCCGATCTCGCACGACGAGGTGGTGCACGGCAAGCAGGCGCTGGTGACGAAGATGCCCGGCGACTGGTGGCAGCGGCGCGCCAACCACCGCGCCTATCTGGGCTTCATGTGGGCCCACCCGGGCAAGCAACTTCTTTTCATGGGGCAGGAGTTCGCCCAGGGTGCGGAGTGGTCGGAGGGCCACGGCCCGGACTGGTGGCTGCTGGACCCGTCCTACGAGGCGTCCGGCGACCACCGTGGGGTGCGGACCCTGGTGGGCGATCTGAACGCGGTGTACGGGGCGGTGCCCGCGCTGTGGCAGCGGGACACCTCGCCGGAGGGGTTCAGCTGGGTGGACGGCGGGGCCGCCGAGGACAACGTGCTCGCGTTCCTGCGGTACGACGCGGACGGCTCCCCGCTGCTCGCGGTCTCGCACTTCTCCCCGGCGGTCCGCACCGACTACCGCCTGGGAGTGCCGGAGACCGGCACGGAGGGCTGGGTGGAGATCCTGAACACCGACTCGGCCCGGTACGGTGGGGGCGATGTGCGCAACGAGGAGCCGCTGAAGGCGGAGGCGGTGCCCGCACACGGCCGGCCGTCCAGCATCTCCCTGACGCTGCCGCCGCTGGCGACGGTGTGGTTCCGCCCGGCGTGATCCGTACCGGCCCGTGAAGGGCCGGGGCCGGTACCGCGTCCGATGCGACGCGGTGCCGGCCCCTTCCCCGTTCCGGGCCCGGTCAGCGGTCGGCGGCGATCACCTCGATGATGCTCGACCAGGACGAGGAGCCGTGGCCCTCGGCGATGGCCCGGTCGGTGACCGACTTGAGCCCCGCCAGCTGCGCGACGTCCAGGCGGTGGCCCTTCGCGGTGTGCAGGATGTGATCGACGCTCGCCGCCATCATGGCGAGGTTGCCGCCGTCGTTCGCGTACGTACGGGTGTCGACGTCGACGGCCGTGAGCTCGGCGATCGGCGGCAGGATGCCCGCGATCGTGTTGAGGTACGGGGCGAGGGACGCGCCGTCGATGCCCTCGGCGCGGGCCAGCGCGAAGGCGTGGACGAGGCCGCCCATGGCCCCGTAGAAGAAGTCCAGCATCGCCATGTCGTAGGCGGCGGCGAGGCCGTGGTCCTCGCCGAGATAGGTGGCGGGCTCGCCGAGCGCCTTGAGGGTGGCCTCGTGCGCGGCGAAGGCGGCGCGGTCGCCGGAGTGGAAGACCAGGGCGTCCGCCGTGCCGACCACGTCGACCGGCACCATGATCGCCCCGTCGAGGTAGGCCAGCGCGTGCTTCGCGGCCCAGTCGGCGGTCTGCCGCGAGCGGGCCGGGGTGTCCGAGGTCAGGTTGACGAGGACCCGCCCGGCCAGCGCTTCGGCCAGTGGCTCCAGGACCGCGTCGGAGGCGTCGTAGTCGACGAGGCAGACCACGACGAGCCCGCTCGCCCGCACGGCCTCCTCGGCGGACGCGGCGCGCACCGCGCCCTGCGCGACGACGTCCTCGCCCTTCTCGGGCGAACGGTTCCAGACGGTGGTGGGGTGGCCCGCGGCGAGGAAGGCGCGGGCCAGGGAGCGGCCCATGTCACCGAGGCCGAGCACGGTGACGGGGGCGGAGGTGCGGGTGGGTGCGGTGGTCGTGTGCGCTTGCGTCATGGGAACCATGCTGGGCGGGTGAACGGGGGCTGACCAGAGCCCACTTGACTGTCAGATACGCACCTCCGGGAAAGGGTGCAGGTCAAGGCGTTCCGCCTGGTCGGGATCGGTTCGCCCGCATGCCCCCGTCGGGCCGGTGTCGCGTCAGGCCGGGTCGAGTACGCCCGCCAGCTCCTGGAGCAGTCTGCGCTTCGGCCGGGCGCCGACGAGCGAGGTCACCGGCTCACCCGCCCGGAAGACCATCAGGGTCGGCGTCGCCAGTACGCCGTACCGGACGGCGATACCGGGCGCACGGTCGACGTCGAGCAGGACGACCCTGATCCGGTCGGCCTCCTCGCGGGCGATCTCGCGCAGCACCGGGGCGAGATGGCGGCAGGGGCCGCACCAGTCGGCGGTGAACTGGACCAGCACGGGCAGCGCTGCTTCCAGCACTTCCGCCTCGAAGGTCTCCTCGGTGGCCTCGGCGAGGCCTTCGGTCCTGATCATGGTTGTCCTCGCGCATGGGCAGGAACGCATTCCTTGACGCCGACGTCAACGCAAGGGTGAGGGCGTCGGCTTCGAGGACACGGGGTCGAGCACCGGGACGTCAGCCGCCCTGGACCGCCGTGCGCCGGCGCACGGCCCAGACGATGCCGCCGCCCGCCGCCACCGCCGCGGCCGCCATGCCGATGAGCGGGCCGGTGGAGTCCGAGCCGGTCGCCGCGAGGTTGCCGCCGGTCTGCGGAGTGGCGCCGCCGGTCGTCGGGCCGCCCGTGGACGAGGAGCCGCCGGATGAGCCGGTCGTCCCGCCGGTGCTGGCCGTGGAGCCGGTGGTGTCGGAGCCGCCCGTGGACGAGGAGCCGCCGGTGGAACCGGTGGAGCCGGAGGAACCGTTGGAGCCCGAGGAGCCTGCTGTGCCCTCGTCCTTGCCGGTGTCGATCACGATCTGCGCGGTGTCGTTCTCGGCGTTCCGGTCGAAGGGGCGCTCCTGCCCGGTGAAGGAGACCTCGCCGGTGGTGCGGCCGACCGCCTTGTCGATGCGCAGGACGAAGGGGTAGCTCTCGCCGCCGTTCACGTCCACCCAGGACTGGGAGGTCCCGCAGCGGTAGTGGGTCTTGGTGACCGCGTCGCAGAATCCGTGCGGCTTGACGACGGACGTGCCCTTCGGGATGCGGATGTCGACGGTGGTGACGCTCTCGTCACGCGTGCCCTGGACGCGGGCGGGGCCCTTGTTGGTGAACTTCACCGTCGCGGTGACCTTCTCGCCGGGTTTCCCCTTGCGCTCGTCGCCGGTCAGGGCGAAGTCCGCGGTGTTCGCGGCGGTGACGTCGGCCTCGGCGGCCGGCTCGGGGTGGTTCGTCCGGTCGGCGTCGGCGGCCGGGCCCTTCTCGACCAGGGTGAGCGGGTCGCCCGTTCCCGGCACCGGCTCGGTGGAGCCGCCGTCGCCCGGGTCGGGCTCCTCGACGCCGACCGTCACCCGCAGGTCGTCGCGGAACGCGGAGTCGAGCGCCTTGAGCGATACGGGCTTCGCCGTGCCGTAGAGGACGCCCGGCTTCAGCGGCTGCTCGATCCGGCAGGAGGCGACGTTGCGCTCGGGCATCTCGTCGTAGGAGGGAGTGGTGTAGTACGCGCAGTTCTTGTACGTCTCGTCGGCCTTCAGGCCCGGGGACACGGCGTACGTCACCCAGACCTCGGGTACCTCCGCCGTCCCCTTGTTGAGGAAGGTCAGCGGGGTGGAGAAGGAGCTGCCGGGCTGCACTCCCCCGACCGGTGCGATCGTTCCGACGCCGAGGTCGGGCTCCTCCGGGCCGGCGGCGAGCGCCGGAACGGCGCCCAGCGCCACCAGGGCTGCGGCGGCCACGACGGCGGTCCCGCCGCGCAGGGTACGGCTGCGGGAAGGGGCGATACGCATGGAAGTCCTTCGGTCGTGGGGCGCTGTCGTGGGACGCACGGGGGCTGACTGCGGTCCTTCACCTCTCAGGACCGGTGCCGGACGGAGAGGGTTGTGTGTGCCGTGGCCGTCGTGACAGAACACGGACACAAGGGATCGGTACCGGCCACGGACGCGGGCAGCCGTGTCCGGCCACGGGGCACCGGTACCCGCCGCCGACGCGAGGACACCCGTACCGGGGGATACGGGTGTCCTCGGGCGGACCGCGGCGACCGGGGGGGGAAGCCGCGGCGGTCCTGGTGGGTGGCGCGGGGGCCGGTGGTCGCGAGGGTCAGACCTTGGCGGGCTGTTCGGCGGGCACGCTGTCCCGCTGCTCGGGGACCTCGTCGGAGGGGGCCGGGCCGTGGCCGTCGTCGACGAGGGTCTTCTCGTCGAACGGGATCCGTCCGGCCAGCACCTCGCCCACCCGGTCCTTGTCGATCTCCTTGGTCCAGTGGCCGACCAGCACCGTGGCGACCGCGTTGCCCGCGAAGTTGGTCAGGGCACGGGCCTCGCTCATGAAGCGGTCGATACCGACGATCAGGCCGACGCCGTCGACGAGTTCGGGGCGGTGCGACTGGAGGCCGCCGGCCAGGGTCGCCAGGCCCGCGCCGGTCACGCCGGCCGCGCCCTTCGAGGCGATGACCATGAAGACCAGCAGCGAGATCTGCTCGCCCGCGCTCAGCGGGTCGCCCATCGCGTTGGCGATGAAGAGCGAGGACATCGTGAGGTAGATCGCGGTGCCGTCGAGGTTGAAGGAGTAGCCGGTCGGCACGGTGATGCCGACGACGGGCTTGCTGACACCCATGTGCTCCATCTTCGCGATCAGCCGCGGCAGCGCCGACTCGGAGGAGGAGGTGGAGAGGATCAGCAGGAACTCGCGGCCCAGGTACTTCAGCAGCGAGAACAGGTTCACCCCGGCGATCATGCGGAGCAGCGCGCCGAGCACGACGAAGACGAAGAGCGCGCAGGTGACGTAGAAGCCGACCATGATGATCGCCAGGGACTTCAGGGCGTCGAGGCCGGTCTCGCCGACCACCGCGGCGATCGCGCCGAACGCGCCGACCGGGGCGGCCCACATGATCATGGCGAGGATGCGGAAGACGAGGCGCTGGATGTGGGTGATGCCACGGATGATCGGCTCGCCGGCCTTGCCCATCGCCTGGAGCGCGAAGCCCGCGAGGAGCGCGACGAGGAGGGTCTGGAGGACCTCGCCCTCGGTGAAGGCGGAGACGATCGTGGTCGGGATGATGCCGAGCAGGAAGTCCGCGGTGGACTCGCCGGCGCCCCCGGCCTGCTCCACGCCCGCCTCGCGGGCGGCCTCCGTGATGTGGAGGGTGGAGCCGGGCTCCAGGAAGTTGCCGACGAGCAGGCCGATGGCGAGGGCCACGGTCGACATGACCAGGAAGTAGCCCAGCGCCAGACCGCCGACCGCCCCGACCTTGGCCGCCTTGCGGACCGAGCCGACGCCCAGGACGATCGTGCAGAAGATGATCGGCGAGATCATCATCTTGATCAGGTTCACGAATCCGGCGCCGATGGGCTTCAGTTCGACGGCCACCCCGGGGGCCGCGAAGCCCACCAGGATGCCGAGCGCCACGGCGGCGATCACGGCGATGTACAGGTAGTGGGTGCGGTCCCGTTGTCTGGCTGTCACAGCCATGGTGGGGCTCCTCGGCTCGGTCAGAACGTGTGCCCCCGTCCCTGGGGGCTTCGGTGACTATCCACCGGCCTGTGACCCCGGTCACCCTTGCGTTCATATCGTTCACAGCCCCTTTCCGGCCAACCGGGAGACCTCGGGGAGCCTCCGGCCGGGCGAGGCAGACTGTGGGGTATGCGCCTCCCCCGTACCCGCCCCCGCAGCCTGGCGGGCCAGCTCTTCGCCATGCAGGTCGTGCTCATCGCCGCCGTGGTGGCCGGGTGCGCCGTGTTCGCGTACGTCTCCGGCAGCGCGCAGGCCGAGGAGACGGCCGCCCGGCAGGTGCGGGTGGCGGCCCTCGCCGTGGCCGATTCCCCCTCCGTACGGGAGGCCATCCGTACCCCGGACCCGTCGGCCGTGCTTCAGCCGTACGCGGAGCGGGTGCGCGAGGACACCGGGATCGCCTTCGTCACGATCATGGACACCGAGCGGGTGCGCTGGACGCATCCGGACGCCGGCCGGATCGGGGACACCTTCCTGGGCAACACGGCGAAGGCCCTGCGCGGGCAGACCTTCACCGAGACGTACACCGGCACGCTGGGGCCCTCGATACGGGTGGTGACCCCGATCCGCGACGGCGGGAGGATCGTCGGCCTGGTCAGCGCGGGCATCACCGTGGACCGGGTCTCCTCGCAGGTGCGGGAGCAGCTCGGCGCCCTGGCGCTGGCGGCGGGCGGGGCGCTGGCCCTCGGCGGGATCGGCACGTACGTGATCAACGCCCGGCTGCGGCGGCACACCCACGGCATGAACGCGGCCGAGCTGAGCCGGCTGCACGACTACCACCAGGCCACCCTGCACGCGGTGCGCGAGGGGCTGCTGATGCTGGACGGGCAGCGGCGGATCGCGCTGATCAACGACGCGGGGCGGGAGCTGCTGGGTCTGGAGCCGGACACCGAGGCGGTCGGCCGTACGGTCGACGAGCTGGCCCTGCCCGCACCGCTGACCGGGGCGCTGCTGGCGTCGGAGTCCCGGGTGGACGAGCTGCACCTCACGTCGGACCGGGTGATCGTGGTCAACACCCGCCCGGTGGTGGGCGGTGAGCAGCGGGGCACGGTGGTGACCCTGCGGGACCACACCGAGCTCCAGGCGCTGACCGGGGAGCTGGACTCCGAGCGCGGTTTCACGCAGGCGCTGCGTTCCCAGGCCCACGAGGCGGCGAACCGGCTGCACACCGTGGTGTCGCTGATCGAGCTGGGCCGGGTGGAGGAAGCCGTGGACTTCGCGACGGCGGAGCTGGAGCTGGCCCAGGTGCTGACCGACCGGGTGGTGGGCGCGGTGGAGGAACCGGTGCTGGCGGCGCTGCTGCTCGGCAAGGCGGCCCAGGGACACGAACGCGGGGTGGAGCTGGTGCTCGCGGAGGACAGCCTGATCGACGACGGGGCGCTGCCGCCGTCGCTGGCCCAGCGGGATCTGGTGACGATCCTGGGCAATCTGATCGACAACGCGGTGGACGCGGCGTCGGAGGGCCACGAGAGCGCGGAGGAGACGGAGGCCGATATCCCCGGGCCTGGGGCGGCCGGGGGTCCGGCGGGGCGGGCCCGGGTGACGGTCACCGCGCTCGCGGACGAGCGGGAGCTGCTGCTGCGGGTCGCTGACACCGGGGCGGGCATCGGGCCGGAGGCCGCGGACGAGGTGTTCCGGCGGGGCTGGTCGACGCACGGGGCGGGGCGCGGCCTCGGCCTCGCGCTGGTGCGGCAGGCGGCCCACCGCAACGGGGGCACGGTGGAGCTGGACGCCGGTCCGGACGGCGGCGCGCGGTTCACCGTACGACTGCCGCTCGGGGGGCGTACGGCGGGGGCGGCGGCGGCCGAGGCCCGGGGGAAGGAGGTCACGGCATGATCCGCGTGCTGGTGGTGGAGGACGATCCGGTGGCCGCCGACGCCCACCAGATGTACGTGGAGCGGGTCGAGGGCTTCACCGTGACCGCGGTGGCCCACACCCGGGCGGCGGCGGTGCGCGCGCTGGAGCGGACCCCGGTGGACCTGCTGCTGCTCGACCTCTATCTGCCCGACGGGCACGGGCTCGGGCTGCTGCGTTCGCTGCGCGCCTCCGGCCACGGGGCCGATGTGATCGCGGTGACCTCGGCCCGGGATCTGACGGTGGTGCGGGAGGGGGTGTCGCTGGGCGTCGTGCAGTACGTGCTGAAGCCGTTCACGTACCCCACCCTGCGGGACCGGCTGGTGCGGTACGCGGAGTTCCGGGGCGTCGCCGGGGAGGCGAGCGGCCAGGAGGAGGTGGACCGGGCGCTGGGCGCGTTGCGGGTCGCGCATCCGGCCGCGCTGCCGAAGGGGCTCAGCGGACCGACGCTGGAGGGGGTGACCCGGGTGCTGAAGGAGTCCCCGGAAGGGGTGACCGCGGCCGCCGCCGGGGAGCGTCTGGGCATCTCCCGGATCACGGCCCGGCGGTATCTGGAACATCTGGTGACCGTCGGCAGCGCCGTGAGGCGTCCGCATTATGGGCAGGTCGGCCGACCGGAGTTGCACTACAGCTGGCTGACCGCCGGGCGCTGACCCGCCGGGAGACCGTCGGTGGACAAGCGCTTTCCGGTCGTCTTTTCCCGCTCTGGAGGGCCTTGCCGGGGGTGGAGGGGAAAGCGCTGGTGGGGCGGGTTTCCCGTACCGCCCGCCCGGTTCGCGGCTGGAGGTTCCTACGAAGCGTGTTCTGTGGGGAACGTACCGTAGCCAGGGCGGAAATGGACTCCTACGGTGGGCCCGTGCACCCCACCCCGCCCTTCAACGCCCCCGCCGCCCGCCGTCTCCGCGAGGCACTGGGGATGGCTCCCGGTCATGTCGCCTACGGGCTCGCCGCCCAGTACGGACTCCGGATCAGCGCGGAGACCGTCGTCGCCTGGGAGCGCGGCATCGCGACCCCCGGGGAACGCGAGCTGACCGCCCTCGCCGGCGTCCTGTGGTGCGCGCCCGGGGAGCTGCTGGCCGCCGCGGCCACCCTGCGCGAACACCGGATGACCCGGGACCTGACCGTGGACGAGCTGGCCCGGCAGCTGGGGATGACCGGCGCCTCGTATCAGCGGATGGAGGAGTCCGGGCGCTGGCGGGGCAACGAGAAGCAGTCGGCGGCGCTGTGCCGGACGCTGGGTCTGTCGGCGGCCCAGTTCCTGACGGCGACGGGCCGCGACGAGGAGCTGGCGGGGTTGCTGACCAGCGCGGTCACCACGCGCTGGCAGGCGTACGTCCGGCCGGTGGCCAAGATCGTGCCGCTGGACCGGGCGCTGATCCAGGATGTGCTGGAACAACTGCACACCGACTACCAGGCCCTGATGGTCTCGACGCTCAGCTGGAGCAGCACGGGCCGGGAGCGCTCCGGATCGACGGGCGACGCGGGCCGGGCGTTCCTGGCCCGCGTGGTGGAGCAGTTCTGGCGGACCGCCCGGGTATGACTCCGCACGGGCCGCCCGTGCGGCCCGTGCGGTTCTCAGGCACCCTGGAGCAGGCCTAGAAGACCGACTCGGCCTCGTCCATCCGGTCGGAGGGCACCCGCTTCAGCTGGGTGACGGCCTCGGCGAGCGGGACCATCGCGATGTCGGTGCCGCGCAGGGCGGTCATCCGGCCGAACTCGCCGCGGTGCACGGCCTCCACGGCGTGCCAGCCGAAACGGGTGGCGAGCACCCGGTCGTACGCGGTGGGCGTGCCGCCGCGCTGGACATGGCCGAGAATGACCGGCCGGGCCTCTTTGCCGAGCCGGGTCTCCAGCTCGATGGCGAGGCGGTTGCCGATGCCCTGGAAGCGCTCGTGGCCGTACTGGTCGATCTCGCCCTTGGCGTACGGCATGGAGCCCTCGGCCGGGTGTGCGCCCTCGGCGACGCAGATGACGGCGAACTTCTTGCCGCGCGCGAACCGTTCCTCGACCATCTTGACCAGGTCGTCGACCTGGAAGGGGCGCTCGGGCAGGCAGATGCCGTGGGCGCCGCCGGCCATCCCGGACTCCAGCGCGATCCAGCCGGCGTGCCGGCCCATGACCTCGACGACCATGACGCGCTGGTGGGACTCGGCGGTGGTCTTCAGACGGTCTATGGCCTCGGTCGCGACGCCCACCGCCGTGTCGAACCCGAACGTGCGGTCGGTGGAGGAGATGTCGTTGTCGATGGTCTTCGGGACGCCGACGACCGGCATCCCGGCGTCGGAGAGCATGCGGGCCGCGGTGAGCGTGCCCTCGCCGCCGATCGGGATGAGCGCGTCGATGCCGTAACGGCGGGACAGCTCCTCGCAGTTCTCGGCGGCCTCGCGCAGCCGGTCGCGCTCCAGGCGGGCCGAGCCGAGGATGGTGCCGCCGCGGGCGAGGATGCCGCTGACCGCGTTGAGGTCGAGGGGGCGGAAGTGGCCGTCGAGCAGCCCCTTGAAGCCGTCCTCGAAGCCGATGACCTCGTCGCCGTGGCCGACGACGGCCCGGTGGACGACCGACCGGATCACTGCGTTCAGGCCGGGGCAGTCGCCGCCCGCGGTGAGAATGCCGATGCGCATCGAGGTATGTCTCCTGCTCGCTAGTCGCGCTTTTCCAGGGAACCGACCGTGGCGGCCCCCCTGCCCTGAACCGCGTCGATTGTCCCACGCCGAGCGTCGTCCCCGCGCTTTCGGCCGGGCCGGGGCGGGCACTCGTGGGGAAGGAGGACCCGGACGACGGGGCCTGTGGCCGTCGCCCTCCGGGGCCTCCGGCGGGCGATATAGCGGCCCCCGCAGGTATCGTCAAGAGGCAATGCAGGCCAATGCCGCATCCGGCGGAACACCGGGCGGGCACGGGGGCAGCACCGCACGTCCGGACGCCCCGCGGGTCGCGGCACCGAACATGGACGGGAGAGCACGCGTGGCGCGGAGCGTGTACGTGACCGGGATCGACCGGGGGGACGGCCGGCAGGTCGTCGAGCTGGGAGTCATGGAGCTTCTGACGCGTCAGGTGGACCGGGTCGGGGTCTTCCGCCCGCTGGTCCACGACGGCCCCGACCGGCTCTACGAGCTGCTGCGGGCCCGCTACCGGCTCTCCCAGAGCCCGGCCACCGTCTACGGCCTGGACTACCACGAGGCCTCCACCGTGCAGGCGGAGAAGGGCACCGACGAGCTGGTCTCGCGGCTCGTCGACCGGTTCCACCAGGTGGCCAGGGAATACGAGGCGGTCCTCGTGCTGGGCAGCGACTTCGCGGCCACCCAGCTCCCCGACGAGCTGGCGCTGAACGCCCGGCTGGCCAACGAGTTCGGGGCCTCCGTCATCGCGGTGGTCGGCGGCAAGGGACAGACCGCGGAGTCCGTGCGCGCCGAGACCCGCAACGCCTACCGCGCCTACGCCGGTCTCGGCTGCGACGTGCTGGCCATGGTGGTGAACCGGGTCGCCGCCGGGGACCGCGCGACGATAGCGGAGCGGCTCGCGGCCCGGCTGCCCGTCCCCGTCTCCGTACTGCCGGACGACCCGGCGCTCTCCGCCCCGACGGTCGCCCAGATCACCGCGGCGCTGAACGGCACGGTGCTGCTCGGCGACGATTCGGGGCTGGCGCGCGACACACTGGACTTCGTCTTCGGCGGGGCGATGCTGCCGAACCTGCTGAAGGCGCTGACGCCCGGCTGCATGGTGGTCACCCCCGGGGACCGGGCGGACCTGGTGGTGGGGTCGCTGGCCGCGCACAGCGCGGGCACCCCGCCCATCGCGGGTGTGCTGCTGACTCTGGACGAGCGGCCCGGCGAGGAGATACTCACGCTGGCCGCCCGGCTCGCACCGGGGACCCCGGTCGTGTCGGTGGCCGGCGGTTCCTTCCCCACCGCCGCCGAACTCTTCACCCTCGAAGGGAAGTTGAACGCGGCGACCCCGCGCAAGGCGGAGACCGCCCTCGGCCTGTTCGAGCGTCACGTGGACACGGCGGCGCTGCTCGACCGGATCTCGGTGGCCCGCAGCGCCCGGGTCACGCCGATGATGTTCGAGCACGAGCTGCTGGAGCAGGCCCGTTCCGACCGCAAGCGCGTGGTGCTCCCGGAGGGCACCGAGGAGCGGGTCCTGCGCGCCGCCGATGTGCTGCTGCGCCGGGACGTCTGCGACCTCACGCTCCTCGGCGATGTGGACGTGATCCGCAAGAAGGCCGCCGACCTCGGCTTCGACCTCGCCGAGACCCAGCTGATCGACCCGCACACCTCGGAGCTGCGGCAGACCTTCGCCGAGCGGTACGCGCAACTGCGCGCGCACCGCGGGGTGACGGTGGAGCTGGCGTACGACGTGGTGGCGGACGTGAACTACTTCGGCACGCTGATGGTGCAGGAGGGGCTGGCCGACGGGATGGTGTCCGGGTCGGTGCACTCCACGGCGGCCACGATCCGCCCGGCGTTCGAGATCATCAAGACCAAGCCGGACGCGTCGATCGTCTCCTCCGTCTTCTTCATGTGCCTGGCCGACAAGGTCCTCGTGTACGGCGACTGCGCGGTCAACCCGGATCCGAACGCCGAGCAGCTCGCGGACATCGCGGTGCAGTCGGCGGTGACGGCGGCCCGTTTCGGCGTGGAGCCGCGCGTGGCGATGCTGTCGTACTCCACCGGGACCTCGGGCTCCGGCGCGGACGTGGACAAGGTGCGCGAGGCGACCGAGCGGGTGCGGGCGGAACGGCCCGAGCTGCGGGTGGAGGGGCCGATCCAGTACGACGCGGCGGTCGAGCCGTCCGTCGCGGCGACGAAGCTGCCGGATTCGGAGGTGGCCGGGCAGGCGACCGTGCTGATCTTCCCGGACCTGAACACCGGCAACAACACCTACAAGGCCGTGCAGCGCTCGGCGGGCGCCGTGGCGGTCGGCCCGGTGCTCCAGGGCCTGCGCAAGCCCGTCAACGACCTCTCGCGCGGCGCGCTCGTCCAGGACATCGTCAACACGGTGGCGATCACGGCGATCCAGGCGCAGAGCGAGGAGCGCCCCGCATGACGACGCCCCCTGTCCCCGCCCCCTTCCCCGATCACGAAAGCACGGCAGCCCCTGTGGAACCGCACCGCGTCCTCGTCCTCAACTCCGGCTCCTCGTCGGTGAAGTACCAGCTGCTCGACATGCGGGACCGTGCGCGGCTCGCCTCGGGTCTGGTGGAGCGGATCGGCGAGGAGACCTCGCGCCTGGTGCACACGCCGCTGACCGGCGGCGGTGCCGAGCCCCGGGAGCGTACGGGCCGGATCGCGGACCACGAGGAGGCGCTGAAGGCGGCGGCCGAGGAGCTGGCGGCGGACGGGCTCGGCCTGGACTCCCGCGAACTGGCCGCGATCGGGCACCGGGTGGTGCACGGCGGGCTGCGGTTCAGCGCGCCGACCGTCATCACCGACGAGGTGCTGAAGGAGATCGAGCGGCTCGTCCCGGTCGCCCCGCTGCACAACCCGGCGAACATCACCGGCATCCGCACCGCGCAGGCGCTGCGGTCGGACCTGCCGCAGGTGGCGGTGTTCGACACGGCGTTCCACACGACGATGCCGGAGGCGGCCGCGCGGTACGCGATCGACGTGGAGACCGCCGACGCGCACCGGATCCGCCGCTACGGCTTCCACGGCACCTCGCACGCGTACGTCTCGCGCAGGACGGCCGAGCTGCTGGGGAAGACCCCCGAGGAGGTGAACGTCATCGTGCTGCACCTGGGCAACGGGGCGTCGGCCTCGGCGGTCGCGGGCGGGCAGTGCGTGGAGACCTCGATGGGGCTGACGCCCTTGGAAGGGCTCGTGATGGGTACGCGCTCCGGGGACATCGATCCGGCGGTCACCTTCCACCTGAAGCGGGTGGCGGGCATGTCGGCCGACGAGATCGACGTCCTGCTGAACAAGAGGAGCGGTCTGGTCGGCCTGTGCGGCGACAACGACATGCGGGTGATCCGCCGCCGGATCGACGAGGGCGACGAGCGGGCGGCGCTGGCCTTCGACATCTACATCCACCGGCTGAAGAAGTACATCGGCGCCTACACGGCGGTGCTCGGGCGGGTGGACGCGGTGGCGTTCACGGCGGGGGTCGGGGAGAACGCGGCCCCGGTGCGGGAAGCTGCCATCGCGGGCCTGGAGGAGCTGGGCATGGCGGTGGACGCCTCGCTCAACTCCGTACGGTCCGGTCAGCCGCGGTTGATCTCGCCGGAATACGCCCGGGTGGCGGTCGCCGTGGTGCCGACGGACGAGGAGCTGGAGATCGCCGAGCAGACGTTCGCGCTGGTCAGCCGGGGTGATGCCGTCAGCCCGGTGCACAGCGACAACTGAGCACCCCCGCGCCCCTTTGTATCTTCCACCAGACGGAATATTCCGCAACGAAACAAACCGATAGGATCCGCCTCATGCGCCGTTCCAAAATCGTCTGTACCCTCGGTCCCGCCGTCGACTCGCACGAGCAGCTCGTCGCTCTGATCGAGGCCGGCATGAGCGTGGCCCGTTTCAACTTCAGCCACGGCTCCCACGAGGAACACCAGGGCCGTTACGACCGTGTCCGCCAGGCGGCCGCCGAGACCGGCCGCGCGGTGGGCGTGCTCGCCGACCTCCAGGGCCCGAAGATCCGGCTGGCGAAGTTCGCCGAGGGCCCGGTCGAGCTGGTCCGCGGGGACGAGTTCACCATCACCTCCGAGGACGTCCCCGGCGACAAGTCGATCTGCGGCACGACCTACAAGGGCCTGCCCGGCGACGTCGTCAAGGGCGACCCGATCCTGATCAACGACGGCAACGTCGAGCTGAAGGTCGTCGCGGTCGAGGGCCCCCGGGTGAAGACCATCGTCATCGAGGGCGGTGTCATCTCCGACCACAAGGGCATCAACCTGCCCGGTGCGGCGGTCAACGTCCCGGCCCTGTCCGAGAAGGACGTCGAGGACCTGCGCTTCGCCCTGCGGATGGGCTGCGACCTGGTCGCCCTCTCCTTCGTCCGGGACGCGAACGACGTCAAGGACGTGCACAAGGTGATGGACGAGGAGGGCCGCCGGGTCCCCGTCATCGCCAAGGTGGAGAAGCCGCAGGCGGTCGAGCACATGGAGGGCGTCGTCATGGCGTTCGACGGTGTGATGGTGGCCCGTGGCGACCTGGCCGTCGAATACCCGCTGGAGAAGGTCCCGATGGTGCAGAAGCGCCTGGTGGAGCTGTGCCGGCGCAACGCCAAGCCGGTGATCGTGGCGACCCAGATGATGGAGTCGATGATCACCAACTCGCGGCCGACCCGCGCCGAGGCGTCCGACGTCGCCAACGCGATCCTGGACGGCGCGGACGCGGTCATGCTGTCCGCCGAGTCCTCCGTGGGCGCGTACCCCATCGAGACGGTCAAGACGATGTCGAAGATCGTCTGCGCCGCCGAGGAGGAGCTGCTCTCCAAGGGCCTCCAGCCGCTGGTCCCGGGCAAGAAGCCCCGTACGCAGGGCGGGTCGGTGGCCCGCGCGGCCTGCGAGATCGCGGACTTCCTCAACGGCAAGGCCCTGGTCGCCTTCACCCAGTCCGGCGACACCGCCCGCCGCCTCTCCCGCTATCGCACGGCCCAGCCGATCCTGGCCTTCACCACGGACGAGAACACCCGCAACCAGCTCGCCCTGAGCTGGGGCGTCGAGTCGTACGTCGTCCCGCACGTGGACAACACCGACGCGATGGTGGACCTGGTCGACGCGGAGCTGCTCAAGCTGAACCGCTACAGCGACGGCGACACGATGGTCATCACCGCCGGCTCGCCCCCCGGCATCCCCGGCACCACCAACATGGTCCGGGTGCACCACCTGGGCGGCGGCGAGCGGGACTGACCCGCGGCGCCCGCCGGTACGGCCGTGGCCCGCATCCCCTCCTGACAGGGGGTGCGGGCCACGGCCGTGTGCGGCTCCCGGACGGGTCCGTGGGGCGGCGGCTAGCCGTTGCCGCCCTCCAGGTAGTTCTTCAGTCCGGGCACGGTGAGCGTGCCGCCGAACTGACCGGCCTGCTTGACCGTCACCTTGGTGAAGAAGGCGAAGGGGACGTTCAGCGGCGGCGGGGTCTGTGGGCTGAAGGTGATCGGGATGAGGCCGAAGAGGTTGCCCTTCAGCTCCTCCGTGTACATCGTCACCTCACCGTTGCGGATCGTCGACGTGGAGCCGGGCCGCGACTTCACGTGGCCCGTGGTTCCGGCGGGGCCGACGGTCAGCTGGTGCAGGTCCTTGATGTCGATGGAGCTGGCGGTGAACTTCAGCACCTTTTTGATGCTGCCGTCCGCCTTCTTCACCTCGACGATGCCGTGGTAGTCGAGCCCGTTGAGCGTGAGCAGCGTCGACTTCAGCGTCCACGGGTCGGACGGGAGCAGCGGGATGCCGGGCTCCAGCTCGGCCGCGGCGAGCGCGTCCGGGTCGGCCTCGGGGCACGGGGAGCGGGGCTTGGCGCCGTCGGGGATGTTCTCGTCCTTCTTGGGGTCGAGTCCCTTGACGTCCTCGTCGAGCTCCTCGACGTCCTTGCCGGCCTTCCCGGCCGCCTCGCGGATGGCGTCGGCCGTCCTGTCGGACGTCTCCTCCGCCTTGTCGGCCGCGCCCTCGACCGGGTCCTTCGCCTGCTCCTTCGCCGCGTCCTCCGGCTTCGCGGACGGCTCGGGGGCCTCGGTGGTGGGGCTCGGGGACGGGTCGGCCGACTCCTCGGCCTCGTCCGTGGCGTCGTCGTCGTCCGGACCGTCGAAGAGGTCCTTGAGCGCGTCTCCGAGGCCGAGCGGGTCGAGGGGGTTCTTCGATCTGGTGGGCGTCGGGGTCGCGGAGGGCTCCTCGGCGGGCTTCTCCGCGGACCGCGCCGACGTGTCCGCGTCCGGCTTCGCGTCGTCGGCCGCCGGGTCCTTGGCCGGGTCGGACGCGGAACCGCTCGCCGAGGGCTTCGGGGTCGCGGTGTCGTCCTTGCCGGAGGCGTCGTCCTTCTCGGTGGCCGAGGGGGACGGAGTCGCCGTCGGCGACTCGCTCTCGCTCGGCTCGTCGGACCGGGTGACGCACGGCCCCGGCGCGAAGGGGATGTCGGCGCCGTCGTCGGCCAGGGCGAGCTTGGGGGTCAGCCCCATCCCCACGAAGACCGCGGTCGGCATCGCCGCGAGCGCCAGCGCCTTCTTGCCGCTGGGCAGGTGGAGCTTGGTCAGCAGCGACTTCCTGGGGGCCGCGTGACGGGGGCCCTTGCGCTCGCGGAGGCCGTCGCCGGGGTAGGCGTTCGTCTGCTGTCCGTCGTCACCCCGCACGGTGCCTCCCGCCGTCGGCGTCCGCCGCCGTGTCCGACTCGGCGCTCTGCTGCTGCGGTACGGCCGCAGCACCCTGGAGTTCGGCCTCGGGGCGCTCCGCGTACGGCTGCTCGCTCGACGGCGCGGTCCGCTCGTCGGCCCGCGCCTCCTCGCCCTCCGGCCGGCCCGGCGCCCAGGAGATGGACAGGGCTCCGCCGATGAGCGAGAGGAGGAACCCGATGATGAAGCCGCCGATGTTGGCCACGGGTATGGAGATCAGCGCGAGCAGGATGGCCGCGATACCGGCGAAGACCCGGACGATGTGGTGGAACCACATCGTCAGGCCCAGGGTGATCAGCAGGACCCCGATGATCAGGGAACCGGCGCCGGCGGTGGTGGACATCGTCAGCGTCATGCTGCCGAGGTGCAGGTCGGCGTAGGGGAAGTAGGCGATGGGCACACCGCCGAGGATGGTGAACAGACCCGCCCAGAACGGCCGGTCGCCCCGCCAGGCGCGGAAGCGTCGTCGGGCGACGCGGATGTAGTGCTCGTTCTGCCCTGTGGACTCGGGGCTCATGGAAAACAGCTCCCTGGAACCGGTACTGCCGTAAAGGAGAAGGGGTGGGCGGCCGGAAGACCCGCCGGGGGTGTTCCGGCCACCCGGGCGAGTGCTTAGAAGCACTCCTTGACGCCCGTGTGCAGCCTCAGCTTCAGGTCGCTGAGCTTGAAGGTGCCGGCCGTGGTCGCCCACGCCGTCTGCTTCACGTTGGTCAGCACGGCCTTGTCGGCGCGCTGCGCGAATCCGCCCTGCTTGGCCTCGGTGCCCGGCTGGATGCCGATGCTCCCCGGCTTGCCCTTCTTCTGCAGCGATCCGGCCGCGACACCGATGTCGATGTTCTCGAAGTCGGCGTCGGCATCGAGCTCCGCGACGTCCAGGTAGAGGTTGGTCGCGACGACCGGCTTCTCCGGGTTCGTGCCGGCGTTCAGCATGAGGCTGACGTTGCCGAGGAAGGGGACCTTCGGCGTGACGACCGACTGGCACATGTTGGTGATCTTGGCGTCGCTGAAGCCCGACACCGCGACCGCGTGCGCCTGGTCCTTCTTGCCCTCGATGTCCTTGCCGACCGCGACGCTGCCGTACTGGACGAAGTTGTCGCCCTCAAGACGGTCGGTGCTGACCTTGAAGCTCTGGCCGGAAACGCTGAACGAAGCCGCCAGCGCACCCTGGGCCAGGCCTATGCCCACCGCGGCCGTCGCGGCGACGCTCGGCACCATGACCAGAGCGAACCGCTTCCATCTCGTCCCACCGCGAACCTGGGAACCCATACTTGCTCCTTCTTCTCGGACGTACATCTCCGGCCGGGCATCGTGCCCGTCCTGGGATGGGAGAAGTGCTACGTCCTCGGGAAGGAGAGCGCCCGTATCGGAGACGTGTCCCGCATCCGATGCACCGGCGTTCACCCCCGAGCGACAACCACTGGCCGCGCTTTCCGCACGGCCGGTCGGACAGGCCCCGCCCGTGAGCGGGAACCCCCCTGTCCACGGTCGGCGCCTCTGCCGCCGACCCACTCGGTGGGGACCCAACAGACCCTCGGGCCCGGCTGGAGACCGGGCCGAAGGTAGGGGACCGAGCGTGGCCGATCGTGGTGCATTCACGGCCCTGGCACAAGAGGGATCGTTACTGACTAGTAACGGCCCGATAACCACAGGACGACAGGGCGGCATCGAGCGGCGACGCAGGGTGGCACGAAAGGGACACCGGAATGGCGGGAAACTTCCTGGAAACAGGACAGAACAACCCCCCGGACTTACTGCGAGTAACAGCTTGCATCTTTGTCAAGATTTGGTAAAGCGAAGGCTTCCGGCGTCCTTCTTCGGCACCCGAACAGCAAAACGGCCGCACCGCCCGGTGGGCAGTGCGGCCGCCTTGTCACATCGGCACAATCGGGCTCGTCCGGAGCGAGGAGCCGGCCTCGTCAGAACAGGACGCGGGCCAGCGCGGTGCGCGCGGCGGTGACCCTGGGGTCCTCCGGACCGATCACCTCGAACAGCTCCAGCAGCCGCAGCCGGGCGGTGTTCCGGTCGTCGCCGGCCGTGCGGCGGACCGCCTCGACGAGCCGTCCGAAGGCGTCCTCGACATGGCCGCCGACCAGGTCGAGATCGGCGGCGGCGATCTGCGCGTCCACATCGCCCGGGTTGTCCGCCGCCTCCTTGCGGACCGCCTGCGGGTCCATGCCCTGGACGCGGCCGAGCAGCTCCGCCTGGGCGAGGCCGAGCTTGGCCTCCGGGTTGCCCGGGTCGTCCACGAGGACGTTCTTGTACGCCTGGATCGCGCCGGGGAAGTCATTGGCGTCGAGCGCGGACGCGGCGGCCTCCAGCAGCGCGTCGTACGGGCCGGCCGGCGCCTCGGCGGGGGCCGCGCCCGGCGCCCCGGCGTCCGGGTCGACGACGATCCCGGTGAGACCGAAGCGCTCCTCGCCGACCTGGATCAGCTGATCCAGCGTCTCGCGGATCTGGGCCTCGGGGGCGGCGCCCTGGAAGAGCGGGAGGGCCTGACCGGCGACGACGGCGAAAACGGCCGGAATACCCTGGATGCCGAACTGCTGCATCAGCATCTGGTTGGCGTCGACGTCGACCTTGGCCAGCAGGAAGCGGCCGTTGTACTCGACGGCCAGGCGCTCCAGCAGGGGGCCCAGCTGCTTGCACGGCTCGCACCACTCGGCCCAGAAGTCGATGACGACGGGGACCTCGGCGGAGCGCTGGAGGACATCGCGCTCGAAACCGGCTTCATCGACGTCGATCACCAGGGCGGCGGGCGGCACGGCGCCGACGCCCCCGGTGCGGGCGGCCTCCGCGCGGGCCTGCTCCGCCTTGGCCTTGGCCTCTCCGGCCGCCTTGACCGCGGCGAGGTCGACAACGCCGCTCATGG
The DNA here is from genome assembly GCF_002832675.1 of Streptomyces sp. S063. Lineage (NCBI taxonomy): Bacteria > Bacillati > Actinomycetota > Actinomycetes > Kitasatosporales > Streptomycetaceae > Streptomyces > Streptomyces sp. S063. The sequence continues at coordinate 5,420,479 of NZ_CP021707.1, read as the reverse complement.
ACATGTTCCTAGGCTGCATACGTACATCCTCCCCCGAGAGCGCTCCGCCGCGAAAAGCGAGCGCGAGAACCGGCCCGGCCCGGGGCCCCAGCCGGCATGCGGGGGCGTACGGACCGGAACGGCCGCGGGTCCCTGAAAGACCCTGGTGGGCCTGGAAAGACCCTGGTGGACCCGCCGGATCCCCATCCGGCCGGTCCGTGCGGCTCCGGGTCCCCACCCGGCGCCTGGGGCCCGCTGAGGCCCCGGTGGCTGTCGCTCGTGCTCCGTGGCGTCCGGGGGCGTTCCGAGCCGCCCTCCTTACGCTACGACCCGTAGCGTAACTGCCGATCAGCCCGCCGGAACAGGTCGTCCCGGTGATCTGTCTCACGGGCACCGGGGCACAACCGTTCTCCCTACCGACCGGTATGGTCGCCGCATCATGAGCGACCCCGCCCCCAAAGCCACCCGAACAGGACGTCCGCGCAGCACCGCGGCCGATGCCGCGATCCTTGAGGCGACGCGGGCGTCGCTGGTCGACCTCGGCTGGTCGAAGCTGACGATGAGCGATGTGGCCACCCGGGCCGGGGTCGCCAAGACGACCCTCTACCGGCGCTGGGCGGGCAAGAACGAGCTGGTCGTGGACGCGGTCGCGGTCCTCTTCGACGAACTGGAACTGCCCGACCGGGGCAGCCTGGCCGCCGATGTGCAGGGCGTCGTGCTCCAGTTCGCCGCGCTGCTGGAACGGCCGGAGGCCCGTACGGCGCTGATGGCCGTGGTCGCCGAAGCCACCCGGGACGACTCGCTGCGCCACCGGATCCGCTCGGCCATCGTGGACCGGCAGAAGCGGCTGGTGCTGCTGGGGCGGGAGCGTGCCCAGGCCCGTGGCGAACTGCGGTACGAGGACGACGCGTCGGCCGCCGCCCGCAACGCGGACCTGATCTTCGACGTGATCGCCGGAGCGGTGGTGCACCGGACCTTGGTGAGCGCGGAGCCGGTGGACGCCGAGTGGGCGAGCGGCTTCACCTCGCTGCTGCTGCTGGGGCTGGCCGGCGCCCAGGCGGGGTGAGACGAGGGCGCCAGGGGTCCTTCACGTGTGACGGGGCGCCCTTCAGCGTCTCGGCTCCCGGCCGGAGGAGTCGCCCCGCGCGTATGCGCACCTGCCGCCTGCCCGGCCGAGCGGGCCGGTCCGCGGCCGGGGCGGACGCCCGCCCCGGCCGGGTCCTCCTCAGAAGCCCGGCGGCTCCGTGTAGACGCCCCACTCGTCGCGCAGCACCCCGCAGATCTCGCCGAGGGTGGCCTCGGCCCGTACGGCGTCGAGCATCGGCGCGATCATGTTGGAGCCGTCGCGGGCGGCGGCGAGCATCGCGTCCAGCGCGGCGGTGACCTTGGCGTCGTCGCGGGCGGCCTTGCGGTCGGCGAGCTGGCTGACCTGGTCGCGCTCGACCTCGTGGCTGACGCGCAGGATCTCCAGGTCGCCGGTGACCGAGCCGTGGTGGACGTTGACGCCGACGACCCGCTTGTCGCCCTTCTCCAGGGCCCGCTGGTACTGGAAGGCGGACTCGGCGATCTCGCCGGTGAACCAGCCGTCCTCGATGCCGCGCAGGATGCCGGAGGTCATGGGACCGATGGGGTGCTGCCCGTCGGGGTGGGCCCGGGTGCCGCGCTCCTTGATCTGGTCGAAGATCTTCTCGGCCTCGGCCTCGATCCGGTCGGTGAGCTGCTCCACGTACCAGGAGCCGCCCAGCGGGTCGGCCACATTGGCGACGCCGGTCTCCTCCATCAGCACCTGCTGGGTGCGCAGGGCGATCTCGGCGGCCTGCTCGGAGGGGAGCGCTAGGGTCTCGTCGAGGGCGTTGGTGTGGAGCGAGTTCGTGCCGCCGAGGACGGCGGAGAGCGCCTCCACGGCGGTGCGGACGACGTTGTTGTACGGCTGCTGCGCGGTGAGGGAGACCCCGGCGGTCTGGGTGTGGAAGCGCAGCCACTGCGCCTTGTCGGTCTTGGCGCCGTACGTCTCCTTCATCCAGCGGGCCCAGATGCGGCGGGCGGCGCGGAACTTGGCGATCTCCTCGAAGAAGTCGAGGTGGGCGTCGAAGAAGAAGGAGAGGCCGGGGGCGAAGGTGTCGACGTCCAGGCCCCGGGAGAGGCCCAGCTCCACGTAGCCGAAGCCGTCGGCCAGGGTGTACGCCAGCTCCTGCGCGGCCGTGGCTCCGGCCTCGCGGATGTGGTAGCCGGAGACGGAGAGCGGCTTGTAGGCGGGGATGGAGGCGGCGCAGTGCTCCATCAGGTCGCCGATGAGGCGCAGATGGGGCTCGGGCTGGAAGAGCCACTCCTTCTGCGCGATGTACTCCTTGAAGATGTCGGTCTGGAGGGTGCCGTTGAGCACGCCCGGGTCCACGCCCTGACGCTCGGCGGCGACCAGGTACATGCAGAAGACGGGGACGGCCGGGCCGCTGATCGTCATGGAGGTGGTGACATCGCCGAGGGGGATGTCACCGAAGAGGATCTCCATGTCGGCGGCGGAGTCGATGGCGACCCCGCAGTGACCGACCTCGCCGAGCGAGCGCGGGTCGTCGGAGTCGCGGCCCATGAGCGTCGGCATGTCGAAGGCGACGCTGAGGCCCCCGCCGCCGGCCGCGAGGATCATCTTGTAGCGCTCGTTGGTCTGCTCGGCGTTGCCGAAGCCGGCGAACTGGCGGATCGTCCACGTACGGCCCCGGTAGCCGGTGGGGTGCAGTCCGCGGGTGAAGGGGTACTCCCCCGGCCAGCCGATCCGCTCGAACCCCTCGTACGTGTCACCGGGGCGGGGCCCGTACGCGGGCTCGACCGGGTCCCCGGAGAGCGTGGTGAAGTCCGCGTCACGCTTGCGGGCCTTGTCGTAACGGGCCTGCCAGCGGAGGCGGCCTTCCTCGATCGCGTCAGCGTCCATGCTTCAAATTTACTAGGACGTCCTAGTAAATGTCGATGGCAAACCGCCCGGCGCTTTGCGCGCGGGGCGGTCGGGGGGTGCCGGGTCAGGCCTTCGCGGCGGCCGGGGCCGGGTCGGTGACCAGGGCGCGGGCCTCGCGGCTGACCTTCGGTTCGACGAAGAACGAGGCGAAGGGGATGCAGCCCGCGGCCAGCACCCACAGGAGCTTGCCGAAGGGCCACTTCGCCTTGGAGCCGAGATCGAAGGCGAAGACGACGTAGACGATGAACAGCACGCCGTGGATCTGGGAGATCAGCATGGTGTCGCCGGTCTCGAAGCCGTACTTCGCGATGATCGCCGCGGTGAAGACGAGCAGCCAGATGGCGGTGACGTAGGCCATCACCCGGTAGCGGGTGAGCACGTTCTGTTTCATGGCATCGAGCGTAACCGGGTGACCGGGCCGATCTTCGCGCGACCCCTCCTACGGGAAGGGCCCCGCCCCGGCGGAAGAGGCCCCTCGCGGAAGGCCGCGCTCACTTCTCCTCGAAGTCCTTGGCCGCGACCCGCAGGGGGCGCAGCATGGCGAAGATCTCGGCGCACTCCTCGGAGTCGTACACCCCTAGACCGAAGTCCACCGCGACCAGGTCCCGGGTGGCCGCCTCGACGACGTCACGGCCCTTGTCCGTGATGGAGGCGAGGGTGCCCCGGCCGTCGTTGGGGTTGGGCCGCTTGTCGACCAGCCCGGATCTGACCAGCCGGTCCACGGTGTTGGTGACCGAGGTGGGGTGCACCATCAGCCGCTCGCCGATCTTGGACATCGGCAGCTCACCGGCCTTGGAGAAGGTGAGCAGCACCAGCGCCTCGTACCGGGCGAAGGTCAGCCCGTACGGCTTGACGACGGCGTCGACCTCGGCGAGCAGGATCTGCTGGGCCCGCATGATCGAGGTGATCGCCCCCATCGAGGGCACGGGTCCCCAGCGCTGCTGCCAGAGCTCGTCGGCGCGGGCGATGGGATCGAAGGGAAGGCTGAGCGGCTTCGGCACGGCACTGACCTTACCGACTGGTCACATGCCGGTCAGCCCCGTCTCGTTCTTCGGTATCGGACATCTGCCCGGAGTCCGTCCGGCGGACCTCGGCGACGAGCAGGAGCGCGCAGACGGTACCGATGATTCCGGATCCGGCGACCACTTGGTGGACCGGGAAGAACTCGGCAGCGAGCCCCGCCAGCGCCATCCCGAGGCCCTGGACGGTCATCAGCCCGGCGGTGAGCAGGGTCATGGCCCGGCCGCGCAGCTCCTGGGGGACGGCGTCGACGAACCACTGGTCGAGCCCGATGACGTACGCCGCCCCGGCCCCGGCCAGCGCGAGGGCGGCCAGGGCGAGCGGCAGCCCGGGCCGGACCGCGTACACGAGCAGCGGCAGGAGCCCGACGGCGGCGACCGGCAGGACGATCCGGGAGCGGTTACGGGGGCTGAGCGCGGACCCCACGAACAGTTCGGCCCCGATGTGCCCGACGGCCATCGCGCAGAGCAGCAGCCCGAGCGCGGCGGGCGGGGCCCCGATGGCGTCGGCGTAGGGGGCGGCGAGCGCCTCCGGGGCCACGACGAACATCGCGGGCAGCCAGAACAGCAGCATCAGGGCGCGGATGCGGCGGTCACCCAGGATCAGGCGGGCGCCCGAGAGCGACTCCTTGAGGAGCGTCCCGCCGCCGTCGCCGGTGGTGGCGCGGGCGGGCCGGTCCCGGGTGCCGAAGCGCAGGAGGGCGGCCGAGCAGAGGAAGGTCACCACGGTGACGGTGATCGCGCCGCGCGGGGACAGCACGGTGAGCAGCACCCCGCCGGTTCCGAACCCGATGAGCATCGCGCTCTGCGAGACGATCCGCAGGAGGGAGCGGCCCAGGACGTAGAGGTCGCCCTCGCCGAGGATGTCGGTGAGCGCCGCCATCCGGGTCCCGGTGAAGACGGGCGCGATCGCGGCGACCAGGCAGCGCAGCGCGAGGAGTCCGGCGACCGGGGTGGCGGGCACCAGCATCACGGCGACGCACGCCGCGCAGAGCAGGTCGCAGACGACCAGGACGCGGCGGGCCGGGTAGCGGTCGGCCACCCCGGCGAAGAGGGTGCCGCCGACGATGTAGGGGAGCAGGCCCAGCGCGAACGTCAGCGCGCTGAGCAGCGGGGAGCCGGTGAGGTCGTAGACGAGCACGGTGAGCGCCAGCTCGCTGACGACGACGCCGAGCAGCGAGAGCAGATGGGCGGCGAAGACGGCCCGGAACTCGGCGACGGCGAAGACCGCGCGGTAGCCGCGCGGGGTGGCCGGCTCGGAGTTCGGAGCGTCGGGGCCCCGGAGCGTGGGCCCGGGGCCCGGGTCGGAGTGGGCGGCACGCTCCGGGGGCGGAGCCGGGATCTGCGCCGCCGGGGCGGGCGGGGTACGGGGTGTGTCCGCCGGGGCGGGGCTGTCGGTCGGCATGGAACGAGACTGAGGCCGGGGCACCCGCCCTCCGTAGACTTTCGGCTCAGGCCGAATGTCGAGGCCCGCGAGGGCTTTGCGGCGGAAGGAGGGGTATGCCGTTCCAGCTGCACTTCAGCGAGAGCGACCTGCTGCGCTGCCGGTTCGCCCTGTCGCCGCTGTTCGAGACCCAGGAGGCCGTGCGCACCCTGGCCCGTCGCCACCGGCACGGCTACCACCTGCCGTGGCTGCGGCGGATCCGGGCGGCGGCCGCGGCCCTGGACCTGGAGCCGCTGTGGCTGCTGATGCCGGACGGCGGCCACAACCCGGACTTCATCTGCCCGCCGCCGATCGGCCCGTTCGCCACCTTCGACGAGGAGATCGCGGGCGTCCGGGCGGTCGACCCGGAGGTGGCGTGGGCGGACATGGCGCTGGCGCTGGCGGAACGGCCCGGCGCCCGGGAATCCGCGACGGGCCGGCGCCTGCTGGCCGACCCGGCCCGGGCCGTGCACGAGCTCGCCGATCTGCTGGAGCAGGTCTGGCGGACCCTGATCGAGCCCTACTGGCCCCGGCTGCGGGCCCTGCTGGAGGCGGACATCGCCTACCACTCCCGCCGGCTGGCGGACAGCGGCCTGGAGGGGTTGTTGGGCGAGATGAGCACCCAGCTGAGCTGGAACGGTTCGACGCTCACCGTGAAGGGCACGCGGGGCGACCACCACAGGTGCTGGGCGGCCAGGGGCTGGTACTGATGCCGAGCGTCTTCGTCTGGCCCGAGGTGGTGGGCGGCCACCTGGAGCCCTGGCAGCCCGGACTGATCTACCCGGCGCGCGGGATCGGCGGGCTGTGGAGCGAGGCCGGGGAGCGGACGCCGGAAGCCCTCGCCCGACTGCTGGGCCGGGTCCGGGCCGATGTGCTGTGCGCGCTGGACGAACCGGCCGGGACGAGCGCGCTGGCGCACCGGCTGGGCCTGGCCGCCTCGTCCGTGTCGGCCCATCTGTCCGTGCTGCGCGGGGCCGGGCTGCTGACCTCGCGGCGCTACGGGCACCAGGTGCTGTACGAGCGCACGCCGCTGGGGATCGCACTGGCCGCCTCTGAGTGAGGGCGGGCGGGCCGGCGTCGGGGCAGAGCGTCACGGCCCCGGCGGGCGTAGAGGCGTCACGCGTTCCGCGGGCACAGGGTATGCGCGACACAGGTCCAGCAGGGCCTGCGTACAGACGCGTCACGGACGGTGTCGTGCCGCCACTCCCTGTAACCATTGTGTCACGATTGCCCTTGTCTCCTCGTGTTTCCGTGTCCGTCAGCCACCGCCGCCCAAGGGGTCTGGATGTCCGGCCGCAGCATCGTCCCGCGCGCTCTCCCCCGTACCGTCCACGTCCTGGCCGCCCTCGCCCTGGCGACCGCCCTCACCGCGGGGTGCTCGACGCCACAGCCGCGCGTCACCGGGGCCGCCGAGGAGGGGGACGGGCTCGTCCGGGGGAGCCCGCCCCGAGCGCGGCCTCCCCGTTCTGGGTCGACCCGGACAGCGACGCGGCCCGCCAGGTGCGCGCCTGGGAGAAGGAGGGCCGCGACGCGGAGGCGAAGACGCTGCGGCGGATCTCCGAGCGGCCCGTGGCCGACTGGCCCGCGTGGGACGACCCGGCCCCGGGGATCCGGGCCGCCGTGCGGTCCGCCGCCCGGACGAAGAAGACCGTCGTGCTCGTGGCGTACAACATCCCGCACCGCGACTGCGGCCTGTACTCCGCGGGCGGCGCGAAGGACGCGGACACCTACCGTGCCTGGATCGGGGAGTTCGCGGGCGCCGTCGGGGACGCCCCCGCCATCGTGATCCTGGAGCCGGACGCCCTCCCCCACATCGCGGACGGCTGCACCCCGCCCGAGCACCACACCGAGCGCTACCAGCTCCTCTCCGAGGCGGTGGACACCCTCAAGGCCCTCCCGAACACCAAGGTCTACCTGGACGCGGGCAACCCGGACTGGATCGACGAGCCGGCCAAGATGGCGCAGCCGCTGCGGGAGGCGGGCGTCGAGCGGGCCGACGGCTTCTCCCTGAACGTCTCCAACTTCCAGTCGAACGACAGCGTGAAGACGTACGCCGAGCAGCTCTCCGACGCGGTGGGCGGCTCGCACTTCGTCATCGACACCAGCCGCAACGGCAACGGCCCCCTGTCCGGGGGCCGTGAGGAAGCCTGGTGCAATCCGCCGGGCCGGGGGCTCGGCACGCCCCCGACCACCGACACCGGCGACGAGCGACTCGACGCCTATCTGTGGATCAAGCGGCCGGGCGACTCCGACGGCACCTGCCGCGGCGGCCCGCCGGCCGGCGACTGGTGGCCGGAGTACGCGCTCGGCCTCGCCCGGCGCGCCGCCTCCTGACCCCGGTTCCCCGGCTCCGGGCGACGACCGGCTCCCAGCGCCGGGAGAAGCGGCCCTCGGGCGTACGACCGCCGTTGAGGGAGCTCCTCCCGGCTGTGCCTCGTCAGCCGACCTTGACCCATTTCGCTTCGGAGGGGATGCCGTCGGTGTCCGTGACGAAGAGCATGTACCAGCCGGGCGGCACCAGGGTGGGATCGTCCGGCACGGTCACGCTCAGCTTGCCGCCGGCCTTCTTCAGCCCCAGCTCGATGGAGCGCTGCTCCACGTCGGTGGTGTGGGTGACGGCGCTCGGGCGCATGAGCCGGGCGGTGGCGATCCGGTCCGCGTCGGCGCTCTCGTAGGTGACCGTCGTGCCGCGCTCCGCGTTCTCGGGGCCGTTCCCGATCACCGGGCGCTTGTCCTTGCCGCGGTGCAGGGCGGGCGGGGTGTAGACCTCCATGCGCTGCTCGAACTTGCCGAGCTTGGTGTTGTCCTTGTCGTCGTAGAGCGAGTCGGAGCCGAAGGTGGCGACCCGTCCGTCGGGCAGCAGCAGCGCCTCGGAGTGGTAGTTGCGGCCCACGGTCGGCGCGGCGGCTTCCTTGAAGGTGTTGGTCTTCGGGTCGTACGTCTGCGACTTGAGGATGTTGCTGGCACTGCGCCCCCGGTAGTCCTCGGATCCGCCCGTGGTGAAGACGGTGTCGTCGGGCATGATCACGCTGTTCAGGTAGCGGGTGCCCTGCGGCAGGTCGGGGCCGGGCTTGAAGGCCGGGCTGGCCTCCTTCAGGTCGATGACGGCCGTGCGGGCCGTGGACTTCTTGGACTCACCGACCCCGCCGCCGCCCAGCACCATCACCTTCTGGTCCTGCACGGGCGGCAGCATCAGCGAGGCCGCCGTCTCCAGCTGGTCGGTATCGGTGAGGCCGGGAACCTTGGTGAAGGTGTTCTTCTTGATGTCCCAGATCCCGGGCTCGCGCCCCTTGTCCGCCGGGCCGTAACCGGCGTTCGCGCCCGGGTAGAAGAGCTTGCCGCCCTTGGTCAGGAAGAGCGCCGGGTAGGTCGGGAAGTACTGGAAGGGGCCCTCGGACCACTTCTTGGTCTTCGGGTCGTAGATCTCGTTGTCGCCCGGCAGGATCGCGCCGACGTCGTCGAGGCCGGAGACGGAGAGCACCCGGCCGTCCTCCAGGCCGACGAGCGTCGGATACCAGCGGGCCTCCTTCATGGGGTCGACCTTGATGTACTTCTCCGCCGTCGGGTCGAACTCGTAGGCGGCCCGGATCCCCTGGAAGTCCTGCTTGTCCATGGTGATCTTCTCGGCGAGGCCGTAGGAGTTGTCGGCCTCCTTGCCCTTCAGCCCGACGATCTCGTACTGGGCGGCATCCGTGGTCACCGCGTCCGGCCCCTCGTCCACCGCCTCGACGAAGACGCGCTGCTCGGCGGCGGTCACCTTGGTCTTCCACGGCTTCATCTGGCCGTTCTCGAAGTAGTCGACCTCGAACTCGCGCTTCGCCTTGGGCACGGTGACGTCGAACGTGGCCCGGTACTCGACGCCCGACGGCGAGCGGAAGACCGTGCCCTTCTTGAGCTTCAGCGGCTTGTCCGGGTTCTCGTTCTTGACCCGCATCCCGCCGCCGGCCCGCTTCACCTTGTCATCGAGCACCTCGTAGCGGGCGGTGCCGCCCGCGATCAGGAGGCGGCCGTCGGGGAGCTGGGCGTGGCCCCCGCAGAAGAAGTCCTCGGGGTCGGGATCTTCTGGAAGGTGTTCTCGGCCGGATCCCACAGCACGGTGTCGAAGGTGCCCGCGTCGAAGTGCTTCTCGTCGTTGCCGGAGCCCGCGACGATCAGCACCTTCCCGGTGTGCAGGAGCGCCGCGTGGATCGCGTTGGTGCGGTACTCCTTCGGGATGTTCACCCGCTCCCAGGAGCCGTACTCCGCTTTGTACGCCGGCTGGTCGATCTTGTACGCGTGGTACCTGTCCTCGGCGAAGGAGAGCGCGGCGGGGGCGTTCAGCCCGGCGAGCAGTACCACCGCGCCGCCGCCCAGGAGTGTCTTCTTCATCCTCTTCGAGGGCCGGTAGGCCATGGCTCAGTTCCCTCCTGCGGTGGTGGTGGCGGTGGTGCCGGCGCCCGCCGTGGTGGTCGGTGACGGGGCGGAGGCCGTCGTCGTGGTGACGTACGCCGGTTCGGGCGGCGGGGGCGTCGGCACGGGGACGGCGCGCGCGGCCTCGGCGCGCTTGTCCTGCCGGACGGTCCAGGCCCAGACGACGACCGGGGAGAGGGATATCGCGAGACCCAGCGTCGCCCAGGTGCGCATCGCGACGTGGGTGTGGTCGAGATACACCGACGCCGCGAGCGAGGACAGCAGGACCGCCGCCCAGAAGAGGTGGATACGGAAGGTGAGCAGCCGGTCCGGGGAGGCCTGGCCGCCCTTGGGGGTGACGACGAACCGGCCGTCGGTGCGCAGCACGGCGGAGCCGAGGGACTTCAGGTAGATCGGCGCGGAGAGCGCGGACATGGCCATGCCCGCGAGGCCGCCCGAGCCCTCGGGCTCGTGCGGCGAGACGTTGTGGCGGCGGTTCCAGAGGTACAGCCCGATCTGGAGGGCGGCGGCGTCGCTGTAGAGCATCAGCCAGATGGAGGCGGCGACCTGGGTGCCGGACGCGCCGAACCAGAGGAACAGCACACAGCTCAGAATGCCGAGAAGCCAGTTGACGGCGGTCATCGGGTAGTAGACGAGCATCAGCGTGTAGCTGAGGAGGCGGCCGGGGGGCACCCGGAAGAGCGCCTTGCCGTACTGCTTGAACAGCGTCTCGTACGTCCCCCTCGACCAGCGCAGCTGCTGGGTGAAGAAGTCCGTCCAGGAGGCGGGCCCCTCGCCCACGGCGAGCACGTCGGGGGTGTAGACGGAACGCCAGTAGCGCCCGGTGCGCGGGTTGCGGCGGCGGTGGATCTCGAAGCCGGTGGCCATGTCCTCGGTGATCGAGTCGTACAGGCCGCCGACCTGCCGCAGCGCGGCGATGCGCACGACGTTGTTGGTGCCGACGAACATCGGGGCGCCGTAGCGGTTGCCCGCGCGCTGGATCAGGGCGTGGAAGAGGAACTGCTGCGACTCGGCGGCCTTGGTGACGGCCGAGTCGTAGTTCCCGTAGACCTGCGGCCCGACGACGAAGGCGACGTCCGGGTCGCGGAAGTAGCCCATCATCCGCTCCAGGAAGTTGGGCATGGGCACGTGGTCGGTGTCGACGGAGGCGAAGAAGTCGTAGTCACCGCCGTGCAGGGCGATCCAGGCGTTGTAGTTGCCGTGCTTGGTCTTCGCCTTGTGGGCGCCCTTGTCGCGGTTCCACTCGGGGACACCGCGCCGGGTGAAGTGGTGGACGCCGAGCTCCGCGCAGAGCATCCGGGCGCCGGGGTCGTCGCCCTCGTCGAGCAGCCAGACGTCCAGCGGACCGGGGTGTTCGAGCTGTACGGCGCCCTTGAGGGTGGCGCGGACCATGGAGAGCGGTTCCTTGCCGGGGACGTACGTGGTCAGGAAGGCGACCCGGGTGCCGCGCTCGGGCGTCACCGGGACCGGGTCCCGCGCGACGAGGGTGGCGTGCGCGATGGAGACCACGTTGACCAGCATGAACAGCTCGATCAGGGCGATCGACACCAGCATCACGGTGTCGGCGACGACCAGCCAGCGTTCCCCGTTCTCCCGGTCGGTCCAGTGCGTGGGCCAGACCAGGTAGAGCAGGAGGATGCCGGTGAGCACGGGGGCGAGCGCCATCAGCAGGACGGCTCTTATTCGGTGCTTCTCCGTCGAGAGCAGGCTCTTGTACCGCACCCGGTACCCCGTCGGTTCCGGCTCCGTGAGCGGACCCGCGAGCCGGCTGTAGGTGTCGTAGTCGTAGCCCTCCGACCGCACCGTGCCTCCCACTGTCGAACGGGTTGATATCCCCACAGAAGGGGACAGCTAACGGCGTGTCGACCTGACAGGTCCGAGTGAGGGGTTTTTGGTCCGGGACCGGAAAAGCCCCCGGCCGTGTGGCGCCGGGGGCTTTTCGGGTGAACGCGCGACGGGCCGCGCGGACGGTGCGGCAGAGGGTCAGGAGCCCCCGAGATACCGCTCCACGGTCTCGACCTTCGAGGTCAGACCGTCGGTGACACCGGGCCGGATGTCGGCCTTCAGTACCAGGGAGACGCGGCCGGCGCGGGCCTCGACGGCGGCCACGGCGCGCTTGACGACGTCCATGACCTCGTCCCACTCCCCCTCGACGGAGGTGAACATCGCGTCGGTCCTGTTGGGCAGCCCGGACTCCCGGACGACCCGTACGGCGTCGGCGACGTACTCCCCGACGTCCTCACCGACGCCGAGCGGCGAGACCGAGAACGCGACGATCATGCGCTGACCGTACCCTCGCGGCGGGCGCGGGCGGCGATGACGCCGTCGGCCTCGTACTGCTTGAGGAGCTTGTCGCCGTAGAGGCCGCCGAAGGGGATGACGGCGAGGAGGAAGAAGAGCGCGACACGCTTGAGCGGCCACTTGGCCTTGACCCAGACGTCCAGCAGGAACACGACGTAGATCGTGAAGAGGACGCCGTGGATCATGCCGAGGGGCGGCATGAGGAAGTCGATGTCCGAAACGCGCATGAGCAACGAGCCGAAAATGAGGAGCGCCGGGAAGGAGAGCGCCTCGGGAAGCGAGATGAGGCGCAGCCGGTGCAGGGCGGAAGCGGTCTTGATGTCCACGGGGGCACCTTCGGTGGGAGGGGGCGTGCGGGCTTGTGAACGCGGGCACAAGCCGCCCCCATTGTGGCATCGCGCGGGTACACCCCCGGAGCCGGGGGCGGTCGCGGGGCACGGCCGCGCGTATCACCGCATATCAGGGCCGGTCCGGGTACGCATCAGGGGCACAACGGTTCCGTATGGCCTGGTACAGGGGCGGGGCGGCGGGCTACCTTCGGGGCGTGGCGATGTTCCGACTCCAAGGCAGCAAGACGCTCGCCGTCGATCTGGCCGGCGATTCCGTCAAGGCGAAGAACGGATCGATGGTCGCGTACGACGGCCGGATGACCTTCAAGAAGATGACCGGCGGCGGTGAGGGGCTGCGCGGCATGGTGACGCGCCGGCTGACCGGCGAGCAGATGACCGTGATGGAGGTGTCCGGGCAGGGCACCTGCTACTTCGCCGACCGGGCGAGCGAGATCAACCTGGTCTCCCTGCACGGCGACAAGCTGTACGTGGAGGCGAGCAATCTGCTGGCCACCGACGCCGGGCTGCGCACGGGCACCACGTTCACCGGGGTGCGGGGCGGGGCGAGCGGCAACGGGCTGTTCACCACCACGGTGGAGGGCACCGGACAGGCGGCGATCATGTCGGACGGGGCGGCGGTGCTGCTGCGGGTGTCGCCGCAGTACCCGCTGATGGTCGACCCCGGCGCGTACATCGCCCACCAGGGCAATCTGCGCCAGCAGCTCCAGAGCGGGGTGAACTTCCGGACGCTGATGGGCGAGGGTTCGGGCGAGGCGTTCCAGATGCGGTTCGAGGGCGACGGTCTGGTCTACGTGCAGCCGAGCGAGCGCAACACCGTCGGGGGTGATGTCTGATGCCGTTCCGTGAGATCAATTCCAAGATGGTCGAGGCCACGCTCGCCCCGGGCCAGAAGCTCTTCAGCCAGCGCGGCGCGATGCTGGCGTACCGGGGCGAGGTGTCCTTCACCCCGAACATCCAGGGCGGCCAGGGCGGCCTCGCGTCGATGATCGGCCGCCGGGTGGCGGGCGAGGCGACGCCGCTGATGACGGTCGAGGGGTCGGGCACGGTGATGTTCGGCCACGGCGGCCACCACATCCAGGTGATCAACCTGTCCGGCGACACCCTGTACGTGGAGGCGGACCGGCTCCTCGCCTTCGACGGGACGCTCCAGCAGGGCACGATGTTCATGGGCTCGCAGGGCGGGGTGATGGGCATGGTGCGCGGCCAGGTGACCGGCCAGGGCCTGTTCACCACCACGCTCAAGGGCCACGGCGCGGTCGCGGTGATGGCGCACGGCGGGGTGATCGAGCTGCCGATCGCCCCGGGCCGGGACGTCCATGTGGACCCGCAGGCCTATGTCGCCCACCACGGGGAGGTCCGCAACAAGCTGTCCACGGCGGTCGGCTGGCGGGACATGGTGGGGCGGGGCTCCGGCGAGGCGTTCCAGCTGGAGCTGAGCGGGAGCGGTGCGGTGTACGTCCAGGCGTCGGAGGAGAAGCTGTGAGCGCGCCGGTGATCGAGGAGAAGTCGTGAGCACCCCTGTGATCTTCGATCCGATGACGCTGCCGTCGGACGACAACGTCAACTCCTACACCTTCTGCGTGGAGCTCAAGGGGAGCCGGTGGTTCCTTCAGAAGGGCAAGATGATCGCCTACTACGGGCAGATCGACTTCGACGGGATCGGGCACGGCCGGTTCGAGCGGCTGGTGCGCACGAGCTTCCATTCGCCGCTGCACGCGAGCGACTGGGTGGTGGCGGAGGGCAGCGGGAAGATGCTGCTGGCCGACCGGGCCTTCGATGTGAACTCCTTCGACCTGGACGACGGAAACCTGACGATCCGGTCCGGGAACCTGCTGGCGTACGAGCCCTCGCTCGCGCTGAAGCAGTCGATCGTGCCGGGGTTCGTGACGCTGATCGGCACGGGGAAGTTCGTGGCCGCGTCCAACGGTCCGGTGGTCTTCATGGAGCCGCCGCTGCGGGTGGACCCTCAGGCGCTGGTGGGGTGGGCCGACTGCCCCTCCCCCTGCCACCACTACGACCACGGGTACATGACGGGCGTGATGGGCGGAATCCGGTCACTGACGGGGGTCGGCGGGACGTCGGGCGAGGAGCACCAGTTCGAGTTCGTCGGGGCGGGCACGGTGCTGCTCCAGTCGTCCGAGGCGCTGATGGCGGAGCAGGCGACCGGCTTCGTACCGAACGAGCCGGGGGTCCCGGGCGGCGGGGGTCAGCACGGCTCCGCCCCGCGCATGCCCGGCCAGCTGGGGGACCTCCAGCGTCGCTTCGGCTTGTGAGCGGTAGTCTGCGGAGTGTGACGTCGAACGTCTGCGCCGGTTGTCACACTCCTCAGACCTCCCCATTTCGTCCGGCTTTCAACTTCTTAGGTAGAATCCATATATGGAGACCGAGACGGCCACCCGCTGGCTGAGCGACGCGGAGCAGTGCGCCTGGCGCACCCACCTGGACGTCAGCAGGCTGCTGATGCACCAGCTGGAGAAGGACCTCCAGCCGTTCGGCCTGACCATGAACGACTACGAGATCCTGGTCAACCTCTCCGAGTCGGACGACCAGCGGATGCGGATGAGCGACCTCGCCGCCGCCACCCTCCAGTCCAAGAGCCGGCTCTCGCACCAGATCACCCGCATGGAGACCGCCGGGCTCGTACGGCGTACGCACTGCGAGTCGGACCGGCGCGGCCTCTTCGCGGTCCTCACCGAGCACGGCGCGGAGACCATGCGGAAGGTCTCCCCGCACCACGTCGAATCGGTGCGGCAGCACTTCATCGACCTGCTGTCCCCCGAGGCGCTGAGCGAACTGCACGCGGCGCTGACACCGATCGCGGAACACCTGCGCGGCAAGCGCGGCAAGCTGTAGCGGCTCCGGGGCCACCAGGGCCTTCGCCCCCGCCGCCCCGGCCC
This sequence comes from Streptomyces sp. S063, assembly GCF_002832675.1. Lineage (NCBI taxonomy): Bacteria > Bacillati > Actinomycetota > Actinomycetes > Kitasatosporales > Streptomycetaceae > Streptomyces > Streptomyces sp. S063. The sequence goes on along the minus strand of NZ_CP021707.1, from coordinate 5,405,153 downwards.
GGGCGTGGCAGGGCCCCGCACCCGCCGCCTCAGGCCGGGCGCGGCAGCCACAGCCGGAAGGCGGCGCCGCCCTCGGCCGCCCGGTGCACCGTCAGCGTTCCGCCGTGGCGGGCGGCGACGTCCCGGGCGATGGCGAGGCCCAGGCCGGCGCCGCCGTCGTCCCGGCTGCGGGCGTCGTCGAGCCGGACGAACCGTTCGAAGATCCGCTCCCGCTCGTCCTCGGGTACGCCGGCCCCGTCGTCCCGGACCTCGACCCGCACCCCTCGCCCGTCGGCCGCCACCGACACCGCGACTCTGCCTTCGGCATGCCGCTGGGCGTTGTCCAGCAGATTGCCGATCACCCGGGACAGCTGACCGCGCGACCCGGTCACCTCGAACACGCCGCCCTCCCGGGTCTCCACCGCCACCGCGATCCGGTCCCCGGTCCGCTGCGACACCTCCTCGCGGACCAGCGCGCCCAGCTCGACCGTCCCGCCACCGGGCTTCTCCCCCGCGTCCAGCCGGGCCAGCAGCAGCAGATCCGCCGCCAGCACCTGGAGCCGTACGGTGTCGGCGACCGCGCCCGGGAGGTCCAGCAGCTCCGGATGGGCCTCGGCCACCTCCAGCTGGGTGCGGAGCGAGGCGATCGGGGAACGCAGCTCGTGCGAGGCGTCCGCCACGAACCGCCGCTGCCGCTCCACGGACGCCTCCAGAACGGTCAGCGTCTCGTTCGTCGTCCGGGCCAGGGCCGCGATCTCGTCCCGCGAATCGGGCTCCGGCACCCGGCGGGCCAGGTCCTCGGACGCGGTGATGGCCGCCATCTCGCGGCGGATGCCCTCGACCGGGCGCAGCGCCCGGCGCGTCACCAGCCAGGTCACCCCGGCGACGACCACCAGCAGCACCGGCAGCCCGGTCAGCATGGCCCCGCGCACCGTGTCCACGGCTTCCTGCTCGGCGGCGAGCGGGGCGCCCGCGTACACGGTGAGGGTCACGCCGTCGGGGGTGGTCGCCTCGACGGCCGCGAAGCGGTAGTCGGCGGTGGTGCGGTCCACGGTGGCGGTGCCGTCGGAGAAGTCCGGGTCGTCGGAGGAGACCTCGCCCCGGCCCGGGCGGCTGCGGTCGTCGTCCCCGTCGTCGCCCCCGTCCCCGTCCCCGTCGTCGTCATCGTCGTCGGGTGCCGGAGTGGCCCCGGCCGAGGCCGAGGGGACGGGGGTGACGCCCGTCGCACCGGTGCCGGTGACGGCCCGCAGGTCCTTGGAGACGAGGACGACCCGGTCCTCCTCGTCGATCACCTGGACCGGGTGGTCCTCCTCGTCGTCCGGCTCCACGTCCGCGTACGGCGTGCCCGTGGCCAGCGCCCCGGCCACCTCGCGGGCCGCCACCTCGGCCTGGAGGTCCGCCTGGCCGATCAGGTTGGCCCGCAGCACCAGGAGCACGGCGAGACCGGCCCCGATCAGGGCGACGGCGACGACCAGGGTGGCCCCGAGGGCAGCCCTGGCCCGGACGGACCTCACTTCGCCTCCAGCCGGTAGCCGGCGCCGCGTACGGTGCGGATGGTGGCGGCGCCCAACTTGCGGCGCAGGGTGGAGACGTAGACCTCGACGATGTTCGGATCGCCGTCGTAGGCGAAGTCCCACACGTGCTCCAGGATCTCCGCCTTGCTGACCACCTGCCCGGCGCGCAGGGCGAGTTGCTCCAGCACGGCGAACTCCTTCGCGGTCAGGGGGATTTCGTCGTCGCCGCGGATCACCCGGCGAGCGGCGGTGTCGATGCGCAGGGGGCCGACGGTCAGGACGGGCGCGGCGGTTTTGGCCCCGCGCCGGCGCAGCAGGGCACGGACTCGGGCGACGAGGACGACGTAGCTGAAGGGCTTGGTCAGATAGTCGTCGGCGCCGGTGTCCAGGCCCTCGGCCTCGTCGTACTCGCCGTCCTTGGCGGTCAGCATGAGGATGGGCACCTCGTGTCCGGCGGCGCGCAGGTGGGAGCAGACGCGGTAGCCGTTCATGCCGGGCAGCATGATGTCGAGGATCACCAGGTCGTAGCCGCCCTCGCTCGCCCGGTGCAGCCCCTCCAGGCCGTCGTGCACGACATCCACGGCGAAGCCCTCGGCGGTGAGTCCCCCGGCCAGGGACACCGCGAGGCGCTTCTCGTCCTCCACGATCAACAGGCGCATGCGCACAGCCTCGCAAACTCCACCTGAAGAAGCCTTCAGGTGGCTTCAGGCTGCGTTCAGCATCGGGTCGGCAGTGTGGGCCCCGTCAACCAGCACAGCACAGCAGCTCTCGGGGAGGAACCTCATGAAGCGCAACGTCACCATCGCGGCGATCACCGCGGCCGTTCTGATCGGCGGCACCACCGCCGCCACCGTCGCCTTCGCGGACAGCGACGGGGACCGCGACCGCACGTCCGCCGGGTCCGCCGGGTCCGCCGGGTCCGCCGGGTCCGTGAGCCTCGCCGACGACGACCGGGACGACCGTACGGACGACGCTTCCGACGACCGCGCGGACGACCGGGCCCCGGCCGCCGCGAAGAGCGCCCGGATCGCCCTCGACCAGGCGGTCGCCGCCGCGCTGAAGAGCGTCCCGGGCACGGTCACCGAGGCCGAGCTGGACGAGGACGACGACGACCACGACGGCCGGGCCGTCTGGGAGCTGGACGTCCGGGGCTCCGACAAGAAGTGGCACGACGTGACGGTGGACGCCACCAACGGCAAGGTCCTGAAGACCCGCGACGACGACAACGACGACCGCGACCGCCACGCGCCCCGCTCCTCGGCCGTCACCCTGGACCGGGCGGCGGCAGCGGCCCTGAAGACCGCGCCGGGCACCGTCACGTCGATCGACCTGGACGACGATGACGACGATGACGACGACAACGGCCGCCGGGGCCAGGTCCTGCGCTGGGACGTCGACATCGCGGGCAAGGACGGCAAGCAGCACGAACTGCGCGTGGACGCCCAGACCGGCAAGGTCACCGTGGACCGCGACGACGACGGCGACGACGGCGACCGTGACGACCACCGCGACGACCGGGACGGCGACGACGACTGACGGGAGCCCGCACGCGGCCCCGTACACGGGAAGGGCCCCCTGAGCGCACGGGAAGGCCCCCTGAGCGGCACACATCCGCTCAGGGGGCCTTCAGCGCACGCTCAGAGGCTCAGGAGGCCTCGGTGAGACCCGCCACCAGCTCGTCCGCCGCCGCGTACGGGTCCAGGCTCCCCGCCACGATGCGTTCGGCCAGGGCGTGCAGGCGGCGGTCACCGCGGAGGTCGGCGATCCTCTCGCGGAGCGCGGTGACCGCGATCGACTCGACCTCGTGGGCGGCGCGGGCCGTGCGGCGTTCGGCCAGGACGCCGTGCTCCTCCATCCAGGCCCGGTGCTTCTCCAGGGCCTCGACGACCTCGTCGGTGCCCTGGCCCCGGGCCGCGACCGTCTTCACGATCGGGGGGCGCCAGTCGCCGGGGCCCCGGGACTCCCCCAGGCCCAGCATGTGGTTCAGCTCGCGGGCGGTGGCGTCGGCGCCGTCGCGGTCGGCCTTGTTGACCACGTACACATCGCCGATCTCCAGGATTCCGGCCTTCGCCGCCTGGATGCCGTCGCCCATGCCCGGGGCGAGCAGCACGACGGAGGTGTCGGCCTGCGAGGCGATCTCCACCTCGGACTGGCCGACGCCGACCGTCTCGACGAGGACCACGTCGCAGCCCGCCGCGTCCAGGACGCGGATGGCCTGCGGGGCGGCCCAGGCGAGACCGCCGAGGTGGCCCCGGGTCGCCATCGAGCGGATGTAGACGCCGGGGTCGGACGCGTGGTCCGACATCCGGACCCGGTCGCCCAGCAGCGCCCCGCCGGAGAACGGCGAGGACGGGTCGACGGCGAGCACGCCGACCCGCTTGCCCGCCCGGCGGTAGGCGGAGACCAGGGCCGAGGTGGAGGTGGACTTGCCGACGCCCGGCGAGCCCGTGAGGCCGACGACGTACGCATGACCCGCCAGCGGGGCCAGTGCCGCCATCACCTCACGGAGCTGCGGGGACGCCCCCTCCACCAGCGAGATCAGCCGGGCCACCGCGCGCGGCCTGCCTGCTCGCGCCTGCTCGACCAGCGTGGGGACGTCCACGTCCACGTTCACCGCTCCGTTCTCGCCTAGCCTCGTGTCGTTCCGGTGTTACTTGCCCGGGACGCGGATGATCAACGCGTCGCCCTGACCCCCGCCGCCGCAGAGCGCCGCCGCGCCGGTGCCGCCGCCGCGCCGCTTCAGCTCCAGGGCCAGGTGCAGGACGACCCGGGCACCGGACATCCCGATGGGGTGGCCCAGCGCGATCGCGCCGCCGTTGACGTTGACCTTGTCCGAGGTGACGCCCAGGTCCTTCATGGACTGGACGGCGACGGCGGCGAACGCCTCGTTGATCTCGATCAGGTCGAGGTCGTCGACGGTCAGACCGTCCTTCTCCAGGGCGTGCTTGATGGCGTTGGAGGGCTGCGACTGGAGGGAGTTGTCGGGGCCCGCGACGTTTCCGTGGGCACCGATCTCGGCGATCCAGTCGAGGCCCAGCTCCTCGGCCCTGGCCCTGCTCATCACGACGACCGCGGCGGCGCCGTCGGAGATCTGCGAGGAGGTGCCGGCGGTGATCGTGCCGTCCTTGGCGAAGGCGGGGCGCAGCTTGCCGAGGGTCTCCACGGTCGTCTCGGCGCGGATGCCCTCGTCCTTCGAGAAGAGGACCGGGTCGCCCTTGCGCTGCGGGATCTCGACCGGGGTGATCTCCGCCTCGAAGAGACCGTTCTTCTGGGCGGCGGCGGCCCGCTGGTGGGACAGCGCGCCGATCTCGTCCTGGGCGGCGCGGTCGAGGCCGAGGCGGCCGTTGTGCTTCTCGGTGGACTCGCCCATGGGGATGTTCTCGTAGGCGTCGGTGAGACCGTCGTACGCCATCGAGTCCAGCATCTCGATCGCACCGTACTTGTAGCCCTCGCGGGACTTGGGGAGCAGGTGCGGGGCGTTGGTCATGGACTCCTGACCGCCCGCGACCACGACGTCGAACTCCCCGGCGCGGATGAGCTGGTCGGCCAGCGCGATGGCGTCGAGCCCGGACAGACACACCTTGTTGACGGTGAGGGCGGGGACGTTCATCGGGATGCCGGCCTTGATCGCGGCCTGCCGGGCGGGAATCTGGCCCGCGCCGGCCTGGAGCACCTGACCCATGATCACGTACTGGACCTGGTCGCCGCCGATACCGGCCCGGTCCAGCGCGGCCTTGATCGCGACGCCGCCGAGGTCGGCCGCGGAGAAGCTCTTCAGGGAGCCGAGGAGACGGCCCATGGGCGTCCGGGCGCCCGCGACGATCACTGAGGTGGTGGTACCGGTCGTTGCTGGCATGGGCTCGGCCCCTTGGGATCGGATGTGAACGAGGGTTTACCTGAATGTACTGAGCGCTCCCGCGCCCGTCATCCGGCTACCGGTGTGACGGCGCGCACGTTGCGTAACCATGGCGGGAGCGCGGCGGCGGCTCCATGCTGAATCCATGCTGACGCGAATCGATCACATCGGGATCGCCTGTTTCGACCTGGACAAGACGGTGGACTTCTACCGTGCCACGTACGGGTTCGAGGTGTTCCACTCGGAGGTCAACGAGGAGCAGGGGGTCCGCGAGGCCATGCTCAAGATCAACGAGACCTCGGACGGCGGCGCCTCCTACCTCCAGCTGCTGGAGCCCACCCGGGAGGACTCCGCCGTGGGCAAGTGGCTGGCGAAGAACGGTGAAGGCGTGCACCACATCGCCTTCGGCACGGAGGATGTCGACGGGGACGCCGCGGACATCCGCGAGAAGGGCGTCCGGGTGCTGTACGACGAGCCCAGGACGGGGTCCATGGGGTCCCGGATCACGTTCCTGCACCCCAAGGACTGCCACGGTGTCCTCACCGAACTGGTCACGAGCCGGGCGGACCACTGACCGCCGCATACCCGGCCCGGTAGAGTGGGCGGTTCCGGGCCGGGGCCGGGTCGGGGCCGTACCGCGTCCTCGTCGTTTGTCTGTCACCATTCCCCGGGGGACCGCTCGTCGGCGAGCCCCCGTGTGCAGAGTTACGACCAGGGTTGGGGTCTCCCCTGCTCGGAGAAGTTGAGAGCTCGGGGAAGGATGGGACCGCGCAGTGCGGGGCTACGAACGCCAGGAGAGCCACCGAGCTGAAGACGACCATCTCTCGCGGTTCGAAGCCGAGATGGACCGGCTGAAGACCGATCGGGAGAAGGCCGTCCAGCACGCCGAGGACCTCGGCTACCAGGTCGAGGTCTTGCGTGCCAAGCTGCACGAGGCCCGGCGCAATCTCGCGAACCGTCCCGCCTACGACAGCGCGGACATCGGCTACCAGGCCGAGCAGATGCTGCGGAACGCCCAGGCCCAGGCCGAGCAGATGCGCAGCGACGCCGAGCGCGAGCTGCGCGAGGCCCGCGCCCAGACCCAGCGGATCCTCCAGGAGCACGCCGAGCACCAGGCGCGCCTCCAGGCCGAGTTGCACACCGAGGCCGTCCAACGCAGGCAGCGGCTCGACCAGGAGCTGGCGGAGCGCCGCCAGACCGTCGAGTCGCACGTCAACGAGAACGTCGCCTGGGCCGAACAGCTGCGCGCCCGCACCGAGTCGCAGGCCCGCCGGCTGCTGGAGGAGTCCCGCGCCGAGGCCGAACAGGCGCTGGCCGCCGCCCGCGACGAAGCCGCCCGGCTGGCGGAGGAGACCCGGCGGCGGACCGGCTCGGAGGCCGAGGCCGCCCGGGCCGAAGCGGAAGCGATCCTGCTGCGCGCCCGCAAGGACGCCGAGCGGCTGCTCGGGGCCGCCTCCGCCCAGGCGCAGGAGGCCACCAGCCACGCGGAGCAGCTGCGCTCCACCACGACCGCGGAGACCGACCAGGCCCGCCAGCAGACCGCCGAGCTGAACCGCACCGCCGAGCAGCGTCTCGCGGAGGCGGAGACCCGGCTGCGCGAATCCCGCCTGGAGGCCGAGAAGGTCCTCGCCGAGGCGAAGGAGGCCGCCGCCAAGCAGCTGGCCGCCGCCGAGTCGCAGAACGAACAGCGCACCCGTACGGCCAAGTCGGAGATCGCCCGGCTGGTCGGCGAGGCCACCAAAAGCGCCGACACCCTCAAGGAAGAGGCCGAGCAGGCCCTCGCCGACGCCCGCGCCGAGGCGGAGCGGTTGGTGGCGGAGGCGGCCGAGAAGGCCAACACGGCCGCCGCCGAGGACGCCGCCGCCCAGCTCGCCAAGGCCGCCCGCAGCGCCGAGGAGGTGCTCACCAAGGCAGCCGAGGACGCGCGGTCGACGACGAAGGCCGCAAGCGAGGAGGCCGAGCGGATCCGCCGCGAGGCCGAGGCCGAGGCCGACCGGTTGCGCGGCGAGGCGGCGGAGCAGGCCGACGAGCTGAAGGGCGCGGCCAAGGACGACACCAAGGAGTACCGGGCCAGGACGGTCGAGCTCCAGGAGGAGGCCCGCCGGCTGCGCGGCGAGGCCGAGCAGCTGCGCTCCGAGGCGGTCGCCGAGGGCGAGCGGATCCGGGGCGAGGCCCGCCGCGAGGCGGTCCAGCAGCTGGAGGAGGGCGCTCGCACCGCCGAGGAGCTGCTGACCAAGGCCCGCTCCGACGCGGACGAGGTGCGCGCCAAGGCGAACGGCGAGAGCGAGCGCATCCGCGCCGAGGCCGCCGAGCGGGCCGCGACCCTGCGCAAGCAGGCCGAGGAGACGCTGGAGCGCACCCGGACCGAGGCCGACGCGCTGCGGGCCGAGGCCGAGGAGCAGGCGGCGGCCGTCACGGCGGCCGCGGAGGCGGCGGCGGCCGAGCTCCGCGAGGAGACCGAGCGCGGGGTCGCCGCCCGGCAGGCGGAGGCCACCGAAGAGCTGACTCGCCTGCGCACCGAGGCCGAGGCGAAGCTCGCCGCCGCCGAGGAGGCGCTGGGTGAGGCCCGTACCGAGGCCGAGCGGATCCGCCGCGAGACGAACGAGGAGTCGGAGCGGCTGCGCGCGGAGGCCGCCGAGCGGCTGCGGGCGCTGACCGAGCAGGCCGAGACGGAGGCGGAGCGGCTGCGCGACGAGGCCGCCGCGGACGCCGCCCAGTCCCGGGCCGAGGGCGAGAACGTCGCCGTACGGCTGCGGAGCGAGGCGGCCGCCGAGGCGGAGCGGCTCAAGTCCGAGGCGCAGGAGAGCGCCGACCGGGTGCGCGCGGAGGCCGCGGCCGCCGCCGAGCGGGTCGGGGCCGAGGCCGCCGAGGCGCTGGCCGCCGCCCAGGAGGAGGCGACCCGCCGCCGCCGGGAGGCCGAGGAGACCCTCGGCGCCGCCCGGTCCGAGGCCGAGCAGGAGCGGGAGCGGGCCCGCGAGCAGAGCGAGGAGCTGCTCGCCTCCGCCCGCAAGCGGGTCGAGGAGGCGGAGGCCGAGGCGCGCCGGCTGGTCGAGGAGGCGGACGCCCGGGCGACCGAGCTGGTCGCGGCGGCCGAGCAGACCGCGCAGCAGGTACGGGACTCCGTCCAGGGTCTGCACGAGCAGGCCGAGGAGGAGATCACCGGGCTGCGCCTCGCCGCGGACCACGCCGCGGAGCGCACCCGTACCGAGGCGCAGGAGGAGGCGGACCGGGTCCGCGCCGACGCGCACGCGGAGCGGGAGCGGGCCTCGGAGGACGCGGTACGGCTGCGCCGGGAGGCCAACGAGGAGTCGGCCCGGCTCCGGCAGGAGGCGCACGAGGAGACGGAGGCCGCGAAGGCGCTGGCCGAGCGGACGGTCTCCGAGGCGATCACCGAGTCGGAGCGGCTGCGCGCGGACGCCTCCGAGTACAGCCAGCGGATGCGCACCGAGGGGTCCGACGCGCTGGCGTCGGCCGAGCAGGACGCCTCCCGCGCCCGTGCCGAGGCCCGGCAGGACGCCAACCGGATCCGTTCCGAGGCCGCGGCCCAGGCGGACCGGCTGATCGGCGAGGCGACCACCGAGAGCGAACGTATCCGCAACGAGGCCGCCCAGTCCTCCGAGCAGCTCGTCGTCGAGGCCACCACGGAGGCCAACCGCCGCCGCAGCGAGTCCACCGAGAAGGCGGACCGGATGCTGGCCGAGGCGACCGCCGAGTCGGAGCGGCTGCGCAGCGAGGCGGCCGAGCGGCTGGGCTCCGCACAGGAACACGCGGCCCGCGCCCACGAGGAGGCCGAGCGGCTGCGCGCCGACGCGGAGTCGGCGGCGGAGGAGCTGCGCTCGTCGGCCCGCCAGGAGGCGGACCGGGTGCTGGACGAGGCGCGCGAGGCCGCGGCCAAGCGCCGGGCGGACGCGGCCGAGCAGGCGGACCAGCTCATCAACAAGGCGCGGGAGGAGGCGCTGCGTACGGCCACCGAGGCCGAGACGCAGTCCGACACGATGGTCGGCGCGGCCCGCAAGGAGGCCCAGCGGATCACCTCGGAGGCGACCGTCGAGGGCAACACCCTGGTGGAGCGCGCCCGTGCGGACGCGGACGAACTGCTGGTCGGCGCCCGGCGTGACGCGACGCAGATCCGGGAGCGGGCCGAGGAGCTGCGGGCCCGGCTGGAGAGCGAGATCGAGGAGCTGCACGAGCGGGCCCGCCGGGAGACGTCCGAGCAGATGAAGACCGCGGGGGAGCGGGTCGACCATCTGATGAAGGCGGCGACCGAGCAGCGCGACGAGGCCGAGGCGAAGGCCAAGGAGCTGTTGGCGGAGGCCAATTCGGAGGCGAGCAAGGTCCGTATCGCCGCGGTGAAACGGGCCGAGTCGCTGCTGAAGGAGGCCGAGACCAAGAAGGCCGAGCTGATCCGCGAGGCGGAGAAGCTGCGGGCCGAGGCGAAGGCCGAGTCCGAGGCGATGGTCGACGAGGGCAAGCGCGAGCTGGACGTCCTGGTGCGCAGACGCGAGGACATCAATGCGGAGATCTCCCGTGTCCAGGACGTGCTGGAAGCGTTGGAAGGTTTCGAGACTCCGGGCGGGGGCGGGAAACCGGCCGGTGGTTCCGCGGGAGGCGCCAAGGCTCCGGCGGCGGCGGGTACACGGTCGGGGGGCAAGTCGTCCGAGCGGTGACCGTCCACGGTGCCGCGCCTCGTCATGGACATTCAAGCCTTCGAGTGGCAAGCACTCCGGGGGTCAGCCACTCAAAAGGGGTGTCATTCTCCAGATCAAACCGGCATCTTCACGCTGACACGCCGCAATGGCCCCTAGGATTCCCTCTATCACCTCACCGGTCTCATTCGACAGGAACCCCATGAGTGACCCTTCCTCCCCCTTCGGCTTCGAGCACGTGCGCCGTGGCTACGACCGCGGTCAGGTGGACGACCGCATCGCCAAGCTCATCGCGGACCGTGACAGTGCCCTGGCCCGAATCACCTCTCTGGAAAAGCGCATCGAGGAACTGCACCTCGAGACGCAGAACGCACAGGCCCAGGTAAACGAGGCCGAGCCGTCGTACGCCGGTCTCGGCGCCCGTGTCGAGAAGATTCTCCGCCTCGCCGAGGAGGAGGCCAAGGACCTGCGCGAGGAGGCCCGTCGCGCGGCCGAGCAGCACCGCGAGCTCGCCGAGTCGGCCGCCCAGCAGGTGCGCAACGACGCCGAGACGTTCGCCGCCGAGCGCAAGGCCAAGGCCGAGGACGAGGGCGTCCGCATCGTCGAGAAGGCCCAGGGCGAGGCGAACACCCTGCGCGCCGACGCGCAGAAGGACGCCCAGCAGAAGCGCGAGGAGGCCGACGCCCTCTTCGAGGAGACCCGCGCCAAGGCCGCCCAGGCCGCGGCCGACTTCGAGACCAACCTGGCCAAGCGCCGCGAGCAGTCGGAGCGCGACCTCGCGTCCCGTCAGGCCAAGGCCGAGAAGCGTCTCGCCGAGATCGAGCACCGCGCCGAGCAGCTCCGCCTGGAGGCCGAGAAGCTCCGCACGGACGCCGAACGCCGGGCCCGCCAGACGGTGGAGACCGCCCAGCGCCAGGCCGAGGACATCGTCGCCGACGCCAACGCCAAGGCCGACCGGATCCGCAGCGAATCGGAGCGCGAGCTGGCGGCGCTCACCAACCGCCGCGACTCGATCAACGCGCAGCTGACCAACGTCCGCGAGATGCTGGCGACGCTGACCGGCGCCGCCGTGGCCGCCGCCGGCACCCCGGTGGAGGACGAGCCCGCCACCCGCGGCGTCCCGGCCCAGCAGAGCCGCTGATCCCCGCGGTACCGCTACCCCCGTGTGCGCCCGGTTCCGCCTTTGTGGTGGCGCCGGGCGCTCTGGCGTTCTAGCGTGTGCGCATGATCGAGCTCGAGGGACTCACCAAACGTTTCGGCAGCAAGGTCGCCGTCGATCATCTGTCGTTTCAGGTCAGGCCGGGCATCGTGACCGGCTTCCTCGGCCCCAACGGGGCGGGCAAGTCCACCACGATGCGGATGATGCTCGATCTCGACAACCCCACCAGCGGTACGGTGCGCATCGACGGCAAGCACTACCGCGACCTCCAGGAACCGCTGAAGTACATCGGGGCGCTCCTCGACGCCAAGGCGATGCACGGCGGCCGCAGCGCGTACAACAACCTGCTGTGCCTGGCGCAGAGCAACCGCATCCCGAGCGGCCGGGTCGACGAGGTGCTCGACATGGTCGGTCTGAGCGCCGTCGCGAAGAAGAAGTCCAAGGGGTTCTCCCTCGGCATGGGCCAGCGGCTCGGTATCGCCTCCGCGTTGCTGGGCGACCCCGAGATCCTGATGTTCGACGAACCGGTCAACGGACTGGACCCGGAGGGCATCCACTGGATCCGCAACCTGATGAAGGCGCTCGCGTCGGAGGGCCGGACCATCTTCGTCTCCTCGCACCTGATGAGCGAAATGGCGCTGACCGCCGACCACTTGATCGTGATCGGCCAGGGCAAGCTGCTCGCCGACACCTCGATGGCGGACTTCATCCAGGAGAACTCCCGCAGTTATACGCGGCTGCGCTCACCGCAGTACGAACGGCTGCGTGACGTGCTGCACCAGGAGGGCTTCACGGCCGTGGAGACGGCGGGCGGCGTCCTGGAGATCGACGGCGCCACGACCGAGGAGCTGGGCGAGCTGGCGGCCCGGCACCAGGTGGTGCTGCACGAGCTGAGCTCCCAGCGGGCGTCGCTGGAGGAGGCGTTCATGCAGATGACCGCCGGCTCGGTGGAGTACCACGCCCACTCGGAGCGGGATCCGGCGGCCGAACCCCCCGCGGTGGGGGCCGGCTGGGGCGAGGACTGGAACAAGCCCGGCGGCACCGACGGCAAGGGGGCGTGACGACCATGGCTTCGGTACCCGCGGTTCTCACCTCGGAATGGACCAAGATCCGGTCGGTCTCCTCGACCACCTGGACCCTCATCTCGGCGTTCGTCGTCACGGTCGTGATGGGCGCGGCCCTGAGCGCCCTGCTGAACGCCACGTTCGACGACCTCTCCGAGGCCGAGCAGGCCACGTTCGACCCGACCTTCGTCAGCTTCTCCGGGACCGTTCTCGGTCAGCTCGCGATGGTCGTGTTCGGGGTGCTCGTGGTCGGCACGGAGTACAGCTCCGGCATGATCCGCACCTCGCTGGCGGCGGTGCCCCAGCGCGCCACGTTCCTCTTCAGCAAGATCGCGGTGGCAGGTGTGCTGGCCCTCCTCGTGGGGCTGCTCACCAGCTTCGTCTCGTTCTTCCTGAGCCAGGCCATGCTGGGCGACCGGGGCACCGGCATCGGGGCGGACAACGTGCTGCGCGCGGTCGTCGGCGGCGGGCTCTACATGGGTCTGATCGCGATCTTCTCCATGGGTGTGGCGGCGATGCTGCGCAGCTCCATGCTGTCGCTCGGCATCCTGATGCCGTTCTTCTTCCTGGTCTCGCAGATCCTCTCGGCGGTGCCGGGGGCCAAGAACGTCGCCCGGTACTTCCCCGACCAGGCCGGTTCGAAGATCATGCAGGTCGTCCCGGACGCGCTGAACACCGAGCCCGCCCCGTACGGGCCCTGGGGAGGGCTCGGGATCATGGTGCTCTGGGTGCTGGCGGCGGTGCTCGGCGGCTTCCTGGTCCTGAAGCGGCGGGACGCGTAGAGCCCGTAACCGCCCGCTCGCGCACTGTGCGCAACTTGGCCGGAACCGACAGCGCCTGGTTATCCTCCTAACTCTTACGGGGGTGTGCGGCCGGGCGGCCCGAGCCCCGAACGACAGAGTGAGTCGATGGGGCTGGAGCATGATCGAGGCAGTCGGCCTGACCAAGCGCTACGGCGCGAAGACGGCCGTGGACGACCTTTCCTTCCAGGTGCGGCCGGGTGCCGTCACCGGCTTCCTCGGCCCCAACGGGTCGGGCAAGTCCACGACGATGCGCATGATCCTCGGCCTGGACCGCCCCACCGCCGGTCACGCCACCATCGGGGGCCACCCGTACCGCAGCCTGCCGAACGCGCCGCGCCAGGTGGGCGCCCTGCTGGACGCCAAGGGCGTGCACGGCGGCCGCACGGCCCGTAACCACTTGCTGTCCCTGGCCCAGCTGGCCGGTATCCCGGCGGCCCGGGTCGACGAGGTGCTCGGCGTCGTCGGCCTCCAGGACGTCGCCAAACGGCGCTCCAGCGGTTTCTCGCTCGGGATGGGGCAGCGGCTCGGGATCGCCGCGGCGCTGCTCGGCGATCCGCAGGTCCTGCTGTTCGACGAACCGGTCAACGGCCTCGACCCGGAGGGCATCCACTGGGTCCGCAACCTGATGAAGATGCTGGCCGCCGAGGGGCGTACGGTCTTCGTCTCGTCCCATCTGATGAGCGAGATGGCCCTCACCGCCGACCATCTGATCGTGATCGGGCGCGGTCGGCTGCTCTCCGACATGAGCGTCACGGACTTCATCTCCGCCAACTCCGCCGACTTCGCCCGGGTCCGGGTGCCCGAGGACGGCCCCGAGGACCGGCAGAAGCTGACGGCCACGCTCATCGAGGCGGGCGGCCGGGTCCTGTCGGAGCCGGGCGGGGCCCTGCGGGTCACCGGGCTGCCGCTGCCGAGGATCAGCGACCTGGCGCACGGCTGCGACGTACGGCTCTGGGAGCTGTCCCCGCACCAGGCGTCGCTGGAGGAGGCCTACATGCGCCTCACGCAGGGCCTGGTGGACTACCGCTCGACGGACGACGCCAAGGCGGGGCTCGCGGAGCCGCCGCCGCTGGACGCGTACGGCAATCCGCTCGGCGGCCACGCCGACGTGCCCCCCGAGCCGGTGGCGGTTCCGCAGGAAGGCTGGTACGCCCCGCCACCGCCCGGTCCACGCCCGGCCCCGGCCCCCGCGCCCGCCGCCCCCTCCCCCGCCGCAGAGCCGTCCCCCCTCGCCGAGCCCGCCCCGGCCGCCGAGCCCTCTTCCGCCGCCCCGGCCGGAGAGCAGACCAGCAAGGACCCGAGATGACGTCCCCGGCCACCCCGCAGGACCGCAGGCAGGGATCGGAGGCGGGTCACCCGGGCTGCTACGAGTCGCCGATCCCGATCCGGCCCGCCACCCTGGGCGACGCGATCGCCTCGGAGTGGACCAAGCTCCGTTCCGTGCGCGCCACGGTCTGGACGCTCGGCGTGATGGTCACGCTGATGCTGACGCTCGGCGTGGGCACCGCGCTGCTGCTCGCGGCGAACGACGCCGGCCTGGCGAACGAGCCGGCCCTGGCCCTCGGCTTCTTCGGGGTGCTGCTGGGCTCGCTCTGCGTGATCACGCTCGGGGTGCTGACCATCGGCTCCGAGTACAGCACCGGCATGATCCGCACGACGCTGACGGCGTGCCCGAGCCGGGCCCGGGTGCTCGCGGCGAAGGCGATCGTCTTCTTCTCGCTGACCTTCGTCATCACGACGGTGACCGCCGCGGTGGTCGCGGTGCTCCAGACCCTGATCCTGAACGGCACGGTCGCCGCGTCGGGAGGTCGGTGGGCGCTCGCGACGGTCGGCGTCGGGCTCTACATGGCGGGCCTCGGCCTGCTGTCGCTCGGGGTCGGCGCGATCGTGCGGCACTCGGCGGGCGCGATCACCATCATGATCGGCGTGGTGCTGCTGCCGCTGGTCCTCGCGCTCTTCATGTTCGCCGATGCTCTGCGGAGCGCTCAGCGCCTTCTGATCGAGTACTCGATCCCCAACCAGCTCAGCGCGCTCTACGGCACGACGATGACCAATTCCGGCCCGTCCTCCTGGGAACCGCTGGTGGTGATGCTGGGCCTGGTCGCCGTAGCGCTTGGCGGGGCACTCGCCCTGCTGAACCGGCGCGACGTCTGAGGCAGGGGCTTTCAGTAACGCGGTGCGTTCCGGGACCGCTGCACCCGGGTGGTGCGGCGGTCCTTCGCGTTCCAGCAGGCCTTGTGCCAGTGCCTGCGGTCGTCGATGCCGCCGTACTCCGGCCAGGCCACCAGATGCGGGATCCCGGAGGGGATCTCCTGGTCACAGCCGGGGCAGCGGTACCGCTTGCCCTGGGCGCTCGCGCCGCTGACCGGGCGCACCGACCACTCCTCGCCCTGCCAGCTCTCGGTGGCCCCTCCCCCGCCGTACCTGCCGGGCGCCGTGCCGGGGCGGTGGTCGGGACTCTCGCCGCCACGGGGGCGGTTGCGGCGCGGGGACACGGGACACCTCACGGGAGCGGGTCGGGCTGGGTTCCACCAAGCCTAGGCGGTCCCGTCCGGGGCATTCGTCGGTCAGCTCGCCGGTCCGGTCCGGCAGTGGGGTGAGTTAGCGGAAAATCGCAACAACTTCCGCCCGGACCGTGCCTTTGGCACGTGTCAGACGTTGTTGCCGGTGGGGGAGAAACGCGTCGGCCGCAAGGAGGCAATAGGCGATGCGCATCGGAACGTTCGTTCTGGCAGCCCAGTTCCCGGGCCAGGGGCCGGGTGAGGCACTGCACCGGGCCGTCCGGTCCACCGAGGCCGCGGAGGAGAGCGGGCTCGACTCGGTCTGGCTGGCCGAGCACCACTTCGTGCCGTACGGGGTCTGCCCGTCGGCGACGACGCTGGCCGCGCTGCTGCTGGGCCGGACCCGCAGAATCCGGGTCGGCACGGCGGTCAGCGTGCTGCCCAACCACCACCCGGTCGCGCTCGCCGAGCAGACCGCGCTGCTGCATCTGACCAGCGGCGGACGCTTCTCGCTCGGGGTGGGCCGGGGCGGACCCTGGGTGGACCTGGAGGTGTTCGGGGGCGGTCTCGACGCGTACGAGAACGGCTTCCCCGAGGCGCTGGACCTGGTGCTCGACTGGCTGCGGGAGCCGCGCGTCGCGGGGCGCGGCGAGCGGTTCGGCTTCCGCGAGGTGGCGGTGGTGCCGCGCGCCGACGAGCTGCTGGCGGGCTCGGCGGACGCGGGGCCGGGTGGCGCGGGGCCGGAGGTCGTCGTGGCGTGCACCTCGCCGAAGAGTGTGCGGCTCGCGGCGGCGCGGGCGCTGCCGATGCTGCTGGGCATGCACTGCGGTGACGAGGAGAAGGCGGAGATGGTCACCCTGTGGCGTACGGCCGCGCGGGAGGCCGGGCATCCGCCGGAGGTGGTGGAGGGGGCCGCGCATGTGTCCGCCGGGGTGGCCCAGATCGCAGACGGTGCCGGGGACGCCACGGAGATGCTGGTGAAGACGATGCCGGGCTGGTTGCGCCAGGGGCTCGACGCCCATGTCACGGTCGACGGCAGGCATCGCGTGATGCGGGACCCGGTCGCGTACACGGAACTGCTGTGCGGGCTGCACCCGGTGGGCACGGCGCGGCTGGCCGCGGACCGGCTCGCGGCCACCGCCGAGCGGACCGGGATCACGCGGTTCGCGCTGCTGGTGGAGGGGTCGGGCGATCTCGCGGCGACCGAGGAGAACGTGCGGCGGCTGGGCGCCGACGTGCTGCCGCTGCTCACCTGACCCGGGCTGCGCCTCTGTCTGTGCCCGGGGCTGCGCCTGTGCATGGACAAGGACCTCGCGTGGGACATGTGGTGCGGTGGTACGGGAGCTGCCGCCCCGGAGCCAGTTGCACCTCCCGCGGCCCGGAACGGCAGCAGAAGCGTTCAGCAGTCCCGTAGTTCGGGCGACTGGTTGAGCAACTGGCCCCTCACCGAAGTGAACTTGGCCAGTCGGTCGTCGACCGAGGCGTCCAGCGGGAACACCGCGACGCGGTGGCAGTTCTGGAATGCGAGACGCACGCCGAAGTGCCGCTGGAGCGCGCCGCGTATCGCATCACTCGCGAGCGCGCGCAGCAGCTGACCACGAGCCTGCTCGTCCGGCGGCGGCGTCTGGTTGTCGGCGAACTCTCCGCCGTCGACCTTCAGCTGTGCCACCAGCGAGCTGATCATCTCCCATGCGAAGGGCAGGGAGGTCCGGACGCAGTCGACGAAGTCGGCTTCGTCGACCTCGCCTCGCTCGGCCTGTTCCAACAGCGCCGGTGAGACGTCGAGCGACATGGGTTCTCCTCTCGCGACCCCGGAGAGTGGCCGGGGCCTTACGGGCAGGGAAGGGGGGCGACGACGCAGCGTACACGGGCGGCGACCTCCTGCTTCCACGGTAAGCGCGTAGTCGGGGCCGCACCAGGAGATTGGGAACACAACCGGCCAATAACGAAGGGGCGCAAAGAGGGGCAAGCCCGCGCCGCCCCGGTGCCGCGTGCACCGAGTGACGGGAGGCGACGGATGGGGAAATCGTGTCGAGCCCCCGGACGGGCTGCCGCGCCCGGATGCGCAGGTTGACGCGAAGTGGCCTGCCGGATGCGGGGCGGCGTCAACTGCGGTGCCCCCGGGGCCAGCTGGTAATCTCCGCGTGCGTGAGCTCAAGCCTCCGGTCACCCGCCCGGCTCCGGACGCAGGGCGGATTACCCCTGCTCCACCGGCCCGTCCCCCGTGACGTGTTGCTCGCGTTCCTGCTCACGCCGTCGCTCGTCCCGCTGGTCCTGGACCGCGCGGACAGCGGCCTGTTCCGGTGGGAACTGCTCGGCGCGGTACTGCTGGTCCACCTCGCGGTGCACGTGGGCCGCACCTCCCCACCGCTGTCGCTGATGATTGCCGCCGTTCTGAGCATCCTCAACGTCTGGCTCTCGGTGACGCTGCTGGTGATGAGCTATCTGGCCGGGCGCCGGATGTCCTCGCCTCGCTGGGCGCTCCTGTCGTTCGCGGCCGTCCTGGCGGTCGGCTCGCTGGTCAACCTGGTAGTGCTGGACGAACTGTGGAGCTGGTTCACCACGGTCGCGGCGCTTCCGCTGGTGATGGTCTTTCCCTGGGTCGTGGGTCGGTACGTACGGCTGCGCGACGAGCTGACCGTGGGCGGCTGGCAGCATGCCCGGCAGCTGGAGCGGGAGCAGGACCTGCTCTCCCAGCAGGCCCGGATGCGCGAGCGTGCCCGGATCGCCCAGGACATGCACGACTCGCTCGGTCACGAACTCACCCTGATCTCGCTCCAGGCGGGGGCGCTGGAGGTGCAGACGGACCTCTCGGAGAAGCACCGGGAGGCGGTGGTGCAGTTGCGCGAAGCGGCGGCCGCCGCCGCCGAGAACCTGCGCGACACCATCGGGATGCTGCACAACGCGGCGGAGGAGCCGCTCGGGCAGGACATGGACGAACTCGTGGACCGGGCCCAGGCGTCCGGGGTGCGGGTGGAGCTGCACCGGCGGGGCGAGGCGGACCTGTCCAAGGTCGCCGACCTGGCCGCCCGGCGGGTCGTCCTGGAGTCCCTGACCAACGCGGCGAAGCACGCGCCGGACAGTGAGGTCCGGGTGGAGGTCACCCACCGGGAGGAGGAGACCGAGGTCCGGGTGACCAACGGCCCGGCGCCGGGCGGACCGGCGCCGACCGCGGTCGGCGGCAGCTTCGGCCTGGTAGGACTGCACGAGCGCCTGGTGCTGGCGGGCGGCAGTCTGGAGGCGGGCCCGACCCCCGACGGCGGCTTCGCGGTGGTCGCGGTGCTGCCGCACGAGGGGCCCGGCGGTGGCGGCGGCGTCGCCGTGTCCACCGCCGCCGGGCCGCTTCCGGTGGCCGAACGTGAGTTGCGCAAGGCCCGCAGCCGGGCACGGTACGGCCTGGTGTTCACGGTGAGCGCCCTCACCACCGGGGTGCTGATCGCGGTGGTGGCGAGCGTCGTGCTCGTCTACCAGACGCTCCACTCGGTGCTGAAGCCGACCGACTTCGAGGAGCTCCGGGTCGGTCAGGAGCAGACTACGGTCGAACAGGCGCTGCCCGCCTACGAGTACCGCCAGGGCCGGCGGAACGTCTCGGAGACCGATCCGCCCGCCGGTTCGACCTGCCGCTACTACCGCTCGACCACGGACATGTTCGCCCCCGCCGACATCTACCGGCTGTGCTTCGCCGACGGCCGGCTGGTGAGCCGTAGCGCGTTCTCCCCCAGCGACGACTGAACGGGCGGGACGCCAGGCCCTAGGATGATCACGAAACGGGCGCGGGGCGGCAGCGGGAGGAGCGGCACATGGTGGTGCGGGTGGTACTCGCCGACGACGAGGGCCTGGTCCGGGCGGGGTTGCGGTCGATCCTCACCTCCGCGGCGGACATCGAGGTGGTCGCCGAAGCGGAGGACGGTCTCGAGGCCATCGAGCTGATCCGGCAGCACCGCCCGGACGTCGCCCTGCTGGACGTGCAGATGCCGCGGCTCGACGGCCTCGGCGCCATGTCCGCCATCCGGGCCGCTTCACCGGACACGGCGCTGATCGTGCTGACCACGTTCCTGGAGGACGACTACATCGCCGGCGCGCTCAACGAGGGCGCGCTCGGTTTCATGCTGAAGGCCAGCAGCCCGCGTGAGCTCATCGACGGGGTCCGGGCGGTGGCCGACGGTGCGGCGTACCTCTCTCCGAAGGTGGCCAAGCGGGTCATCGCCGGGCTGGGGGCACGTCGGATGAGCCGGGAGGCGACCGCGCGCGAGCTGACGGGGGCGCTGTCCGATCGCGAGCGCACCATCCTCGGCCTGCTGGCCGCGGGTCTCTCGAACGCCGAACTGGCCGACCGGATGCACCTGGCGGAGGGCACGATCAAGAGCTACGTGAGCACGCTGCTGACCCGTCTGGGCGTCAAGAACCGGGTGCAGGCGGCGATCATCGGGTACGAGGCGGGCCTCGTACGGCAGTGACGCGCCCCGAACGGGGTGGCACCCCCGTTCCGGAGACGCCGGGACGGGGGTGCCGGGTGCCAGGGACGGGGGAGGCCCTGGCGGTTCAGGGGGCCGGTCAGGCGTCGCGCTCGCGAAGGACCAGATATCCGGCGGCCAGCAGGGCCACCGTCCACCCGGCGAGGATGCCGAGGCCCAGCCAGTCCGGGTAGTGCTCGCCGTCGCCGAGCATGAAGCGCTGCCCCGCCATGCTCGGCAGGTAGTCGACGGCCTTCTCCAGCACCGGGACCTTGCTCATCTGGAGGATCATCGGCACGATCAGCAGCAGGACGAAGGCGACGGCCATGGTGCTGGCCACGCTGCGCAGCACCGCTCCGAGGCCGATGGTCAGCATCCCGCACAGCGCCATCACCAGTCCGATGCCCACGATCGCCCGCACCGCGTTCCCGGTGCCGTACTCCGTGCCGTACTCACCGAGCACGACGTCGGCGACGGCGACGCCCACCGCGCCCATCACGACCCCAGTCGCCAGGAGCACCGGGCCCACGACCGCGCATTTGGCCAGGAGCATCCGGGAGCGCACCGGAACCCACTGGAGGGTGGAGCGGATGCTGCCGGTGGCGTACTCGCTCGCGATGACCAGCACGGCCAGGGTGATCACGGCCAGCTGGGAGACGAAGACCGCGTCCACGGCCGACTCCGGTGCCGAGGACTGCATGGCGTCGGCGCGGCCGCTCTCGTTCTGGGAGGCGATCGAGGCGCTGGTGAAGAAGACGTACACGGCCTGCATGGCCACCGCCGCGACCAGGGTGAGCCAGGTGGAGCGCAGGGACCAGAGCTTGGTCCACTCCGAGGCCACCGCGCCCTTGAAGCGACCGCCGCGGGGGGCTCCGGCACGGCCGGCGGCCCTGGGACGAAGCTGCATCGTGTCGGCCATCATCGACCCCCTCCGGGCTGGGCGTTCCGCGGTGCTTCCGAGCGGGTGCCCGGAGCGCGGTATTCGACGCCCTCGTTGGTCAGTTCCATGAACGCCTCCTCCAACGATGGTTCGGGGGCGGTCAGTTCGTGCAGCCTGATGCCCAGGTGGTGGGCGATGTCACCGATCCGTTCGATGCCGGCGCCGGAGAGCGTGAGGTGTTCCGGGCCGGTCTGGCGGACGCCGATCCGGTCCGCGACCAGGCCGTTGGCGAAGGTGTGCATCTGGTGCGGGTCGGGGACCCGGACCTTGACGACGCCGAACGTGCTGCCGGCGATGACCTCCTCGGTCGGAGCGTCCATGATCATGCGCCCGCGGGCGATCACTATCAGATGGTCGGCGGTCAGCTGCATCTCGCTCATCAGATGACTGGAGACGAAGACCGTCCGCCCCTCCTGTGCGAGCGAGCGCATCAGTCCGCGGATCCAGCGGACACCGTCGGGGTCGAGGCCGTTGACCGGCTCGTCGAAGATCAGCAGTTCCGGGTCCCCGAGCAGTGCTCCGGCGATGCCGAGACGCTGGCCCATGCCGAGCGAGAACGCCCCCATCCGCTTGTCGGCGGCCGAGGTGAGGCCGACCGTGTCGAGCACCTCGTCCACTCTTCCGGCCGGAAAGCCGTTGCTGCGCGCCATGGCGAGCAGGTGTTTACGGGCGGTCCTGGCCGGGTGCAGCGCCTTGGCGTCCAGCAGGGCGCCCACGTGCCGGAGCGGGTGCTCCAGGTCCGCGTACGCCTTGCCGCCGATCAGGGCCTCGCCCTGGGTGGGCCGGTCGAGCCCCAGGATGACCCGCATGGTGGTGGACTTGCCGGCGCCGTTGGGGCCGAGGAAGCCGGTCACCTTGGCCTCGGGCACGTCGAAGGTGAGACCGTCGACCACCTTTTTGTCACCGTACTGCTTCGTCAGGCGCCGAAGCGTGATCATGAACTCTCCTGGGAGGGGCCGGGTGGGGCGGGGGAACGGGTCAGCGCGCGTGCGCACCGCTGTTCTTCGAGCGGCGACGGCGCTGCACCCGGGTCCAGACGAACCAGACGAGGAAGATCAGCACACCGGCGATGACGAACTTCTGCATCACTCCGGCGTAGTCCTCCACGCGGTGCCAGTTGTCGCCGAGCTTGTAGCCCGCCATCACCAGGGCGGTGTTCCAGATCGCGCTGCCCAGGGTGGTGAGCACGGTGAAGGTGACGATGGGCATCCGCTCGATACCCGCGGGTACCGAGATCAGGCTCCGGAAGATCGGCAGCATCCGGCCCAGGAAGACCGCCTTCGTGCCGTGCTTGGCGAACCAGGCCTCGGTCTTGTCCAGATCCGAGACGTTGACGAGAGGAAGTTTCCCGGCGATGGCCCGAATCCGCTCGCGGCCGATCGTGGCTCCGATGTAGTAGAGCAGGATGGCCCCCAGCACCGATCCCAGCGTGGTCCACACCAGCGCCGAGAGCAGGGACATCTTGCCCTGGGCCGCGGTGAATCCGGCCAGGGGGAGGAAGAGCTCGCTGGGCAGTGGGGGGAAGACGTTCTCCACGAAGATGGCGAGGCCGGCCCCGGGACCGCCGATCGACTCCATCAGGTCGACGAACCAGCCTGTCAGTCCGCCGACTTCGGCTTCTGTGCCGACAAGGATCGTGGCAGACAAGATGACTCCCGGAAGAGAGGCGCAGACGGCGATGTGCTCGGGGAAAAGGAGGGGGGACTTCTCGCGGGCCGGAACCGTTCGGCCCGCCCTTTCGCTCGTCGAGCCTACGGAGCGCTGCCGGTCCGGCACAACGCGCGATCGGCCCGGGGCGCACCCACTTTCGTCCTGCCTTCCGACCCGATCGGCACGACTTTCGTCCGGTCGCGCCGGGCTCCGCCCGTACGGTCGTGCCCCGGGCCGCCGCAGCCCGGGCCGCCGCACGCGCGACCGCCCCGCCGGACGGGTCCGGCGGGGCGGTCGGGTGGGTGGTCAGCGTGAGGGGTCAGCCCCCCATCGCCTCCACCAGGCTCTTGGGACGCATGTCCGTCCAGTTCTCGTTGACGAAGTCGAGCGCCGACTTCCGGTCGGTCTCCTGAAGAGCCACCGACCAGCCGGCGGGCACCTCCGCGAACGACGGCCACAGCGAATACTGCGCCTCGTCATTCACCAGGACGAGATAAGTGCCGTCCTCGTCCTCAAAAGGATTGGTGCTCATCGATAACGCCCCTTCTCCCGATTCCCTGTTCATATGACTTTACAGCGCGCGTGCTAGGGAAACTCCTATACGTTCCACCGCCTGATCGTCGGTCAGCATCTCTCCGTGCTCACAGGCGACGTCGACCGTGGTGACAGGGCCGCCGACATGGTCCGCCCAGGCGTCCACGGACAGGAGATCGGCCAACCGGTCGGCGGTGAACGCGGCGCGCGTCTCGGCGGCAGGTGGGGGGCCGAAGAGCTACGGTTCCGTTTCCCCCGTAGACTGTCGGCCCTGTCGAAGCCCGTGGGGTACGAGGCGAACGCCATACGCCTCGTATCCCACTCGCGCCCCACGGCCTCTCCTCGGCCGCACCCGAAACACGCAGTTCCGCTGCTGTAGAGAAGGGCAAGTGCCATCCGTCTCGTCATCGCCCGTTGCTCCGTGGACTACGCGGGCCGGCTCACAGCCCACCTGCCCTCCGCCCCCCGACTGATCCTGGTGAAGGCGGACGGAAGTGTCTCCATCCACGCCGACGACCGGGCGTACAAACCGCTCAACTGGATGTCCCCGCCGTGCACCCTCAAGGAGGGCGTCGACGGTGAGGAAGGCGTCTGGACGGTGGTGAACAAGGCGGGCGAGAAGCTGATCATCACGATGGAGGAAGTCCTCCACGACTCGTCCTACGAGCTGGGCGTCGACCCGGGGCTCATCAAGGACGGCGTGGAAGCACACCTCCAGGAGCTGCTCGCGGACCGGATCGAGATCCTCGGTGAGGGACACACCCTGATCCGCCGTGAGTACCCCACCGCGATCGGCCCGGTGGACATCCTGTGCCGGGACGCGAACGGGCAGACGGTGGCCGTGGAGCTGAAGCGGCGCGGTGACATCGACGGGGTGGAGCAGCTGACCCGCTATCTGGAGCTGCTGAACCGCGACCCGCACCTGGCGCCGGTGCGCGGTGTCTTCGCGGCTCAGGAGATCAAGCCGCAGGCCCGGGTGCTGGCGACGGACCGCGGCATCGGCTGTCTGGTCCTGGACTACGACGCGATGCGGGGCATCGAGGACGACAAGCTGCGGCTGTTCTGACCGTCCGCCGCCTCTCGGCGAAGAGCCGGGTGGTTCACGCTTTCGCGTGAACCACCCGGCTCTTCGCCGTCCGGCCGACCGCTCAGGCCGCCGCGTCGGACTCCGATGCGCTCGCGGACTCGACGGGGGCCGAGGCGGAGGCGGATTCCGCCGGCCCGCCGACCGCGGAGGAGGTCTCCGCCGGGGGCGGCTCCGGGGGCTCGTCGGTGGGCGTCGGGTCCGGCGACTCGCTCTCCGACTCGGAGGGCGTGGGGCTCGGGCTCTCGGTCTCGGTCTTCGTGGGCCGGGGCGACGTCTTCGTCGGCGTCGGGCTGCCCGGCGTGCTGCTCTCCCCGTCCGTCGGCTCGCCCGTCGGCGACGTACCGCTCGACGAGGAGGCGCTCGGGGAGGGCGAGCCGGAGGTGCTGGGGCTCGCCGATCCGGAGGCGCCCGGGGTCGCGGACGTCTCGTCGGTGGTGGCCTCGGTCGGGGACGGGACGTCGTCCGTCCCGTCGTCGGTCGAACCCTCGTCGGCCGGGTCCTCGGTGGCCGTCTGCTCGGTGGTGACGTTACGGCTGTCGGGCTCGTCGCCGTCCGAGGTGACGCCGAGGGTGACGACGGTGCCGAGCACCGCGATCAGCAGGGCTCCCGCGCCCGCGGCGGCCAGGTTGCGCCGGGCGCCGCCCAGGACGGCACGGCCGGAGACCTTGCGCGCGGCGGGGGCGGGCGGCAGCGAGGAGATGACCGTGGGCTCCTCCCCGGCGGTGTCGCGGAGGAACAGGGGCGCCGCGGATATCCCGCCCGGCGGGGTACCGGGAAGGCCCTGGCGTACGGCGGTCGCCTCGTCGCCCGAGGGGGCGCCGCCGAGAGGGGCGAAGTCGCCGGAGCGGTCCGCGACCAGGGCGAGGGCACGGCGTCCGGCCACGGCCCCGGACTTGTCGGCGAGCACGCCGCGCATCCCGATCGAGGTCTCCAGCTCGGTCCGGGCCCGGTCCGGGTTGCCGGTGCAGAGCGCGAGGACGCCCAACTCATGGTGGAAGTACGCCTCTTCGGCGACCTCGCCGACCATCCTGGCGGCCTCCTGGCCGATCCTGAGCGCCCGCTCCCAGGCACCCCAGCCCAGCCCGGCGGCGAAGGCCGGGGAGGCGCTGCGGGCCAGCAGGACGGCCGCGCTGGCCGCTCCCGCCTCGTCGCCCGGGACCAGCCGGGCCAGGGAGGCGACGATCGCGTCGGCCTCGGCGACGGCCCGCTGCGGGGTGACCGAGGGGTGCGAGGTCCACCAGGCGTAGTGCTGGGCGGCGGTACGGGCGTGGGCGGCGGCGTCGTCCTCGTAGCCGGCCGCCACGAGCTGGGCGAGGACTCCGGCGGCGAGCCGGTAGCGCGGCCCGGCCGGGGAGAGGAGGCCGCAGCCCGCGAGCTCGCCGAGCGCGGCGTCCGCGTGGGTGTCGCCCACGAGGGCCGGCAGATGGGCCTGGTGGGGCACCTCGCCGCCGAGGGCGACGGCGAAGCGCAGGGTGGCGCGGGCCGCCTCGCTGAGCCGGGAGGCGAGCAGCTCGGCGGGCGCGGCGCCCTCGCCGAGGCTCGGCAGGGGGACGTCGAGGGATTCGGCGGTGGGTGCGACGGGGGCCGGGGGCGCGTCGTCGGCGCGTGGCTCGAAGTAGTCGTACTCGTCGAAGGCCTCCTCGGGGGCGGTGCGCAGCCGGTCGCGCTGGACGAGGAGGGATCCGGCCTGGACGAAGCGGAGCGGCAGGCCCTCGGACTCGAACCAGAGGTCGCCCGCCCAGTTCCGCTCCTCCTCGGTGAGGGGACGCTCGACGACCTTCTCCAGCAGGGTCAGCGAGGCGCCGCGGCCGAGGCCGGCGAGGAGGACCTCCTCCAGGTGGGCGTCGACGCCGGGGGTGGTCTCGGTGGTGGCGGCGAGCAGGAAGGCGCACTCGGGGGTGGCGGCGAGCAGTTCGTCGAGGGCCGCCCCGCCGGCCTCCAGGTCGTCGACGACGACGACGGCGCCGATGGAGCGGACGAGCGCGAGCAGTTCGTCCCGGTCGGGACGATGGCCCGGGGCCTTGTAGACGGCGTCGAAGAGGGCGTGCAGCAGGTCGGCGCCGGTACGGCCGCGGCCGTTGAGGCGGACGACCCCGTCGGGGGCCAGGCCGGCGCAGTCGGCGGCGACGGCGTCGAGCAGCGCGGTGCGGCCGGAGCCGGGCTGGCCGGTGAGGCGGACGCTGCGGCCGCGCGCCAGCAGGCGGACCAGGCGCTCGCGCTCCTCCTGGCGCTCCAGGAGCGGCAGCTGCGGGGCGGGCGGACCGGCGGGCACGGGGGGCGCACCCGCGCGTTCGTGGTCGGCGCGTTCGGCGGGGGTACGGCGGACCGGGGCGTCGGGTCCGGAGCCGGGCGGGATGGCCTCGACCTCGCTGCCGTCGACGGGGTTGACCGTGAGCAGCAGGTCGCCGACGGTCAGCTGGACGACGCGGACCTGCTGCGGCGTCTGCGGGCCGAAGTCGGCGCCGCCGGAGTCACGGGACGGCCGGCGCTGGCCGGGTTCGCCGTCGGAGCGGTCGTGGTCCTGCCCGTACTCATCGGGTGCCCGGTGTGTCGGGTCCATCGCAAAGTCCCCCAGACGCGTCGTGCGTGGTCGCCCCTCCCGGCCTCACACGCGCCCCGCTGTCGCTTCCGGTCCGGTGTCCGCCATGGGTTCGTTGTCATTCGGCGGACGGCCGAACCCTAGACCTTGGCACAGTATGCATAAACCGCCGGGGTGCCACGCCGTCCAGGACGTCACGTTCCGGTGAGGATTGCGTGACTTCCGTGTCTGATGCCCGGGCCCGCCCGCCGTACACCTCAGACGCGTGGCAGCGACTCCGCTGCGATGCCGCCCTCGATGGCCAGGATGCGGTGCAGCCGGGTGGCCACCAGGAGCCGCTGCATCTGCGGTGGCACGCCGCGCAGCACGAGGCGGCGGCCGGCCCGTCCGGCCCGGCGGTGGGCCCCCATGATGACGCCGAGCCCGGTGGCGTCCCAGGAGTCCAGCCCGGTCAGGTCCAGCACGAGGTCGCCGACTCCGTCGTCCACGGCGGAGTGCAGGACCGTACGGGCGTCCGCCGCGCTTCGGACGTCGAGGCGGCCCCCGACGACCAGCTCGGCGTGGTCGCCCCTGATGTGCATATGCGCTCCCCGCTCATGCTCCGTAGTAAGTCCGTCGTCTGTCTGTCCGTCTGATCCGCCGTCGTCGCCGACCGTGCCTCTGCCACCACTGACGGCCGCGACGACGGGGAAGTTGCCGTCTGTGAGCGAACCGATACCGAATTCACTCGGTGGAGTGACTCCGGTTCATCGGCTGCCGGTCACCGCCGGGTAGAATCCCCGGCTTCCCGGGCCCGGACGGCGGTGAGCCGGCCGGGCCGAGAGGGCGGATCCGATCAGGATCCGTCGAGGATCCGATCAGTACGTGTAGAAGCCCTGCCCGCTCTTGCGCCCGATGTCACCTGCGTCGACCATCCGGCGCATCAGTTCGGGGGCGGCGAACTTCTCGTCCTGCGACTCGGTGTAGATGTTGCTCGTGGCGTGCAGCAGGATATCGACGCCGGTCAGGTCCGCGGTGGCGAGCGGGCCCATGGCGTGGCCGAAGCCCAGCTTGCAGGCGATGTCGATGTCCTCGGCGGTCGCGACGCCCGACTCGTACAGCTTGGCGGCCTCGACGACGAGCGCCGAGATCAGCCGGGTGGTGACGAAGCCCGCCACGTCGCGGTTGACGACGATGCAGGTCTTGCCGACCGACTCGGCGAACTGCCTTGCGGTGGCGAGGGTTTCGTCGCTGGTCTTGTAGCCGCGCACCAGCTCGCAGAGCTGCATCATCGGGACCGGCGAGAAGAAGTGCACACCGACCACGCGCTCGGGGCGCTCGGTCACGGCCGCGATCTTGGTGATCGGGATGGCGGAGGTGTTGGAGGCGAGGACGGTGTGCTCGCCGACGACCTTGTCGAGGGCGCGGAAGATCTCGTGCTTGACCTCGAGCTTCTCGAAGACGGCCTCCACGACGACGTCCGCGTCGGCCACGGCGTCGAGGTCGGTGGTCGTGGTGATGCGGCCGAGCGCGGCCTCGGCGTCGGCCGCCTCCAGCTTGCCCTTGGCGACGAACTTGTCGTACGAGGCCTTGATCCCGTCATGGCCCCGGGTCAGCGCGGCGTCGGTGACGTCCCGCAGCACGACGTCCCAGCCCGCCTGGGCGGAGACCTGCGCGATCCCGGATCCCATGAGTCCGGCCCCGATGACGGCGAGCTTCCTGGCCACGTTCGCACCCCTTGGTTTCTGTTCGCCCGTGCGCTTGAGTTCACGGGGGTTCACATACTCTCCGGCGGAGGTTAGTACCCGTCGGGCGCGCTGGGGCGGTGAAGAGATGCGCGTCACGTCTCAGATGACGGACATCACACCGGGACGCGTCATTCGGCTCCGCGCCGCGCGTAGTTGAGGCTCCCGCGTCACTACGCTGGCCCCATGGTCAATCTGACGCGCATCTACACCCGGACCGGCGACCAGGGCACGACGGCCCTCGGCGACATGAGCCGCACCGCCAAGACCGATCTGCGGATCTCGGCGTACGCGGACGCCAATGAGGCCAACGCGGTGATCGGGACCGCCATCGCGCTCGGGCAGCTGCCGGAGGACGTGGTGAAGGTCCTCGTCCGCGTCCAGAACGACCTGTTCGACGTGGGCGCGGACCTCTCCACCCCGGTGGTCGAGGACCCGAAGTACCCGCCGCTGCGGGTCGAGCAGTCCTACGTCGACAAGCTGGAGGCGGACTGCGACCGCTTCCTGGAGGAGCTGGAGAAGCTCCGCAGCTTCATCCTGCCGGGCGGTACGCCGGGGGCGGCTCTGCTGCACCAGGCGTGCACGGTGGTCCGGCGGGCCGAGCGGTCCACCTGGGCGGCCCTGGAGGTGCACGGCGAGTCGATGAATCCCCTCACCGCCACCTACCTCAACCGCCTCTCCGACCTCCTGTTCATCCTGGCGCGGTGCGCGAACAAGGAGGTCGGGGACGTGCTGTGGGTGCCGGGCGGCGAGCGGTAGGCCGTGAGGCCCAGGGCCTGTCGTACATGCCCGCCCGGCGGCCGGGCACGACAGGTCCTAAAAGCGGTCGGCGGGCTCGCGGTCCGTCACCGCGTCCTTGGGGGGCTGCTTCGGCCACACCGTGTAGCCCCCCGCGATGATCAGGTTGATCCCGATCACGAGGCCCATCTTCTGCTGCCAGGACCGCAGCGAGCTGATCGCCCCGTCCGGGCCGACGTACCAGACCGCCGCCTGGAGCAGGGCGAGGGCGACCACCGCGGCGAGGATCCAGCGGGCGGCCGTACGCCACTCGTGGATCGCGCGGGCCGTGCCGTACTTCGGCGGCTTGACCGGCGGCGGGCCGCCGAACCAGCGGTGGGCGACCCAGGCGTCCACCTTCTTGATGGTGTGGTGGCCGAGCCCCGCCGTGAAGCCGATGTAGACGGCGGCCAGCCCGTGCTTCCAGTCGGGCTCGGCCCCGTTCTTCAGGTCGATGGCCGTCACCACCAGCAGCACGACCTCCAGCAGCGGCTCGCACAGCAGCACGGCCGCGCCGAGCCTCGGCTTCCTCGCGACATACCGCAGGGCGAGTCCGGCGGCCAGCAGAACCCAGAATGCGACCTCGCAGGCCACGACCAGTAGGGCGATCACGACTCTCTCCTCCCGTTCCCTTCCAGCCTCCCGGCCGCAGGGCGCGGTGGCGTCGTCGGCAGTGACGAAACCGGACTGCATCCTTCGATGTAGTCGTGGATCAGCCCGCGAAGGGAGGTCCGGAGGCGGTGCTGCGTGTTGGATGGAGGGGTGCTCACCTCGATCCGCCCCGACCGCGACGCGGTGGCCCTCGCCGTGTCCGGGCTGCTCGGAGGGCTGCTGCTGTGGCTGCTGGGCCTCCACACCCAGGGCGGCCACCCCTTCTCCGCGCCCTGGGTCACCCTCGTACCGCTGACCGCCATGGCCGCGGCCGAACTGCTGCGCCGCGACGCCCCGCGCACGGCGCTGACCGTCGGCACGCTCGCGCTGGTGGCGGACCAGTTCACCCGGGGCAGCCTCGCCACCATCCTGATGTTCACGGACGTCATGTACGCGGCCGTGCTGTACGGGACCCCGGCCGCCGCCCGCCGCCTCCCGGTGGCCACGCTGCTGGTCACCGTGGCGTCGACGATCGGCTTCCTGGCCTGGTTCCGCAAGCCCGAGGCGTTGCTGATCGGCCTGGTCATCGGGCTGGTCTCCTTCATCCCCGCCCTCACGGGAGTGAGCGTGCGCAGCCATCGCACCGCCGCCGACGCGGCCCGGCTGGCCGCCGCCCAGACCGCCCGACTCGCCGAGATGGACCGGACCCAGGCGGTGATCGCCGAACGGGCCCGGATGGCCCGGGAGCTGCACGACATGGTGGCCAACCACCTCTCCGCCGTGGCGATCCACTCCACGGCGGCCCTGTCCATCGACGACCCGGAGACCTCGCGGAACGCCCTGAAGGTGATCCGCGAGAACAGCGTCGAGGGACTCGCGGAGATGCGCCGGCTGATCGGGCTGCTGCGGGAGGGCGGCGAGGACCGGGCGCCGGCCGCGGCCCCGACGCTCGCCGCCCTGGACTCCCTGATCGAGCAGACGAACGTCAACGGGGCGTCCGGCGGGCTGGTCTGCACCCTTCGGGACACCCGGGACCCGGCGGCCGGGGCGCTGCCGACGCCGGTCGAGCTGGCCGCGTACCGGATCGTGCAGGAGTCCCTGACCAACGCCGTCAAGCACGCGGCGCCGGGCCCGGTCGTGGTGCGGCTCGGCCAAGCCGGAGAGGTGTTGACGGTCGAGGTGACCAGTACGTTCGGCAACCGGGCCGGGCCGACCGCGCCCGGCTCGGGGGCGGGTCTCGTGGGCATGCGGGAGCGGGTGGCCCTGCTCGGCGGGGCCTTCGCGGCGGGGGCCGAACCGAGCGGCGACGGCACGAAGATCTGGCGGGTACGGGCCGAACTGCCCGTACGGGAGAGGGAGATGCGGGAATGACGATCCGGGTACTGGTGGCCGAGGACCAGGCGGCGGTACGCGCGGGGCTCGTACTGATCCTCTCCAGCGCGCCGGACATCGAGGTCGTCGGGGAGGCGGGGGACGGCGAGGCGGCGGTGCGCCTGGCTCGTGAACTCCGTCCGGATCTCGTCCTGATGGATGTGCAGATGCCCCGGCTGGACGGGGTGTCGGCGACCCGGCAGGTGGTGGCCGAGGAGCTGGCGGACGTCCTGGTGCTGACCACGTTCGACCTGGACGAGTACGTCTTCGGGGCGCTGCGCGCGGGCGCCAGTGGCTTTCTGCTGAAGAACACCGACGCCCGCGAACTGCTGGAGGCGGTACGGACGGTGGCGCGCGGCGAGGGGCTGATCGCCCCGGCGGTGACCCGTCGGCTCATCGCGGAGTTCGCGGGGACCACGCCCGCACGCGCGAGGGAGACGGCCGATCCGGTGGTGCTGGACACCCTGACCCGGCGGGAGCGGGAGGTGCTGGGGTGCCTGGGCGAAGGGCTGTCGAACGCGGAGATCGCGGCGCGGCTGTCGATGGCGGAGGCCACGGTGAAGACCCATGTCAGCAGGCTGCTCGGGAAGCTGGAGCTGCGCAGTCGGGTCCAGGCGGCGGTTCTGGCGCAGGAGTTGGGGATCTGAGCTGGACCGCGATCTTTGGTCCAGACCTCTTGACGATTGGTCCAGACCTTCCTACTGTCACCGGAACACTGCGGTGAGTACGAGAGCACCCGTACTCAGGGCGGCGCAGGGTTTGCAGTCCACGAATCACCCCCGTTTGTTGGACCTCACCCGAGGAGCACCGTTGAGCACTGAAACCCCCCTACGCCGTTCCAGATTCCGATGGGTGCCCGCATTCAGCGGCAGATCCAAGGTCGTCGCGGGCCTGACCGCGCTGGTCGTCCCGCTGGCCGCGATGGTCGGACTCGCCACCCCCGCCTCGGCGGCCACGTCGGCCACCGCCACGTACACCAAGAAGTCGGACTGGGGCAGCGGCTTCGAGGGCCAGTGGACGGTGAAGAACACCGGCACCACCGCGCTCTCCTCCTGGACCATCGAGTGGGACTTCCCCTCGGGCACCGCGGCGGGCTCCGCCTGGGACGCCAACCTCACCAAGAGCGGCAACCACTACACCGCCAAGAACCTCTCCTGGAACGGGACCGTCGCGCCCGGCGCCAGCGTCAGCTTCGGTTTCAACGGCACCGGCTCCGGCTCCCCCACGGGCTGCAAGCTGAACGGCGCCTCCTGTGACGGCGGCTCCGTGCCCGGCGACAACGCGCCCTCCGCCCCCGGCAAGCCCACCGCGAGCGACATCACCGACACCTCGGTGAAGCTCAGCTGGAGCGCGGCCACCGACGACAAGGGCGTCAAGAACTACGACGTCCTGCGTGACGGCGCGAAGGTCGCCACGGTCACCGGCACCACGTACACCAACACCGGCCTGACGGCGGGCACCGACTACTCCTACGCCGTGCAGGCCCGGGACACCGCCGACCAGACCGGCCCGGTCTCCGCCTCCACCGCCGTTCGCACCACCGGTGGCGGCGGCGAGCAGCCCGGCGGCGACAAGATCAACATGGGCTACTTCACCAACTGGGGCGTCTACGGGCGCAACTACCACGTGAAGAACCTGGTGACGTCCGGCACGGCCGCGAAGATCACGCACATCAACTACGCCTTCGGCAACGTGCAGAACGGCAAGTGCACCATCGGCGACGCGTACGCCGACTACGACAAGGCGTACACCGCCGACCAGTCCGTCGACGGCGTCGCGGACACCTGGGACCAGCCGCTGCGCGGCAACTTCAACCAGCTGCGCAAGCTGAAGGCCAAGTACCCGCACATCAAGGTCCTCTGGTCGTTCGGCGGCTGGACCTGGTCCGGCGGCTTCGGCCAGGCCGTCCAGAACCCCGCGGCCTTCGCCCAGTCCTGCTACGACCTGGTCGAGGACCCGCGCTGGGCCGATGTCTTCGACGGCATCGACCTGGACTGGGAGTACCCCAACGCCTGTGGTCTGAGCTGTGACACCAGCGGCCCGGCCGCGATCAAGACCATGGCCGACGCGATGCGCGCGAAGTTCGGCGCGAACTACCTGGTCACCGCCGCCATCACCGCGGACGCCTCCGACGGCGGCAAGATCGATGCCGCGGACTACGCGGGCGCCGCCAAGTCCTTCGACTGGTACAACGTGATGACGTACGACTTCTTCGGCGCCTGGGCGAAGCAGGGCCCCACGGCCCCGCACTCCCCGCTGACCTCGTACGCCGGCATCCCGCAGCAGGGCTTCACGTCCGCCGACGCCATCGCCAAGCTGAAGGCGAAGGGCGTCCCGGCCAAGAAGCTGCTCCTCGGCATCGGCTTCTACGGCCGCGGCTGGACCGGCGTCACCCAGGCCGCCCCGGGCGGCACGGCGACCGGCGCGGCGCAGGGCACGTACGAGGCGGGCATCGAGGACTACAAGGTCCTCAAGAGCTCCTGCCCGTCGACCGGCACCATCGCCGGCACCGCGTACGCCCACTGCGGCACCAACTGGTGGAGCTACGACACCCCGGCCACCGTCGGCTCGAAGATGACCTGGGCGAAGAACCAGGGCCTGGGAGGCGCGTTCTCCTGGGAGTTCTCCGGTGACACCACCAACGGCGAGCTCGTGAGCGCGATGGCCAACGGCCTGAAGTAATCCCCACGCCGTAGCGCGAAGCACGTAAAGCACCACCCCGGAAAAGCACCGGGGAGACGGGTCCGCCCCCCGTCTCCCCGGTTTTTCGCTGCGTACGGTCGTGCGTACGGCGGGTACGGCCCGCTACGCCACGTTCACCCTCCCCCAGACTTCGTCCGGGGGGACCCCCTACCAGCGGGACTGCATATCAGGCCACATTGACCCGCTGGCCGGGCGGTGCCGCCTCCAGCCAGGCGAGGAAGCCGGTCAGCGCGTCCTCGCTCATCGCCAGCTCCAGGCGCGTCTCCCGGTGGAGACAGGCGAGCACGACGGAGTCGGACAGCAGGGCGAGCTCCTCCTCGCCCTCCGGCATCCGGCGGGCGATCACCTCGATCGCAGAACGCTCCAGGCCCCGGCGGGGGCGAGGAGCGTAGGAGAAGACCCGGAACCAGTCGACGCGGTCACCGCTGTAGCGGGCGACCCCGTACACCCAGCCTTTGCCGAGGGAGTCCGGTTCCTCGGAGACATCCCAGCGCAGACTGCAGTCGAAAGTCCCTCCGGAGCGCTGGATCAGCCGCCGGCGCAGACCGAAGACGAACAGCCCCAGCAGGACCACGATGACGACGGACAAGCCCACCCACAACGCGAGGACCATCTCCACCGACCTCCTCGCATCGTCGAGTAACGAACACCGCAACCGTATTGCACCTGCATCGCCTCAGCCGCGACACGGCTGGATCGCTCCAGCTCGGGCCGCGGCTGAGTAAAAACATCTGTCAGTGGGGGTGCTAGCGCACCGCCACCGCGCGCAGACGGATCTCGGCGCGCCGCTCGGCGGCAGCGTCGGCATCCGACTTCGCGAGCTCCAGCGCCCGCTCGGCGCGCTCGACATCGATCTCGTCGGCCAGCTCGGCGATCTCGGCCAGCAGCGACAGCTTGTCGTCCGCGAACGAGATGAATCCACCGTGCACGGCGGCGACGACGGTGCCGCCCTCGCTCGTGCGGATCGTCACCGGGCCCGATTCCAGCACACCGAGAAGCGGCTGGTGACCGGGCATGACGCCGATGTCGCCGGACGTGGTACGCGCGACGACCAGGGTGGCCTCGCCGGACCAGACACTTCGGTCCGCGGCGACCAGCTCGACATGCAGCTCAGCAGCCAAGGGTGGCTCCTCGGGTCACCACCCGGCCGCCCGGCCGGGTGTTGGGTCAATTCTACGGGGCGTGGTGAGGGGGGTGGGACCACACCCACCCCCCTCGGTGAGCCGGAGGCTCAGGAGACGCCGAGCTCCTTGGCCTTGGCCTTGAGGTCGTCCAGGCCACCGCACATGAAGAACGCCTGCTCGGGGAAGTGGTCGTACTCCCCGTCGCAGATCGCGTTGAACGCGGCGATCGACTCGTCGAGCGGGACGTCCGAACCGTCCAGGCCGGTGAACTGCTTAGCGGCGTGGGTGTTCTGCGACAGGAAGCGCTCGACGCGACGGGCACGGTGGACGACGAGCTTGTCCTCCTCGCCCAGCTCGTCGATACCGAGGATCGCGATGATGTCCTGGAGGTCCTTGTACTTCTGCAGGATCCCCTTGACGCGGCTGGCCGCGGCGTAGTGGTCCTGGGAGATGTAACGCGGGTCCAGGATGCGGGACGTGGAGTCCAGCGGGTCCACGGCCGGGTAGATGCCCTTCTCGGAGATCGGACGGGAGAGAACCGTCGTCGCGTCGAGGTGGGCGAACGTGGTGGCCGGGGCCGGGTCGGTCAGGTCGTCCGCGGGGACGTAGATCGCCTGCATCGAGGTGATCGAGTGACCACGCGTCGAGGTGATGCGCTCCTGGAGCACACCCATCTCGTCGGCCAGGGTCGGCTGGTAACCCACCGCGGACGGCATGCGGCCGAGCAGCGTGGAGACCTCGGAGCCGGCCTGCGTGAAGCGGAAGATGTTGTCGATGAAGAGCAGCACGTCCTGCTTCTGCACATCGCGGAAGTACTCCGCCATGGTCAGGGCGGACAGGGCCACGCGCAGACGCGTCCCCGGCGGCTCGTCCATCTGGCCGAAGACGAGCGCGGTCTTGTCCAGAACGCCCGACTCGGTCATCTCGTCGATGAGGTCGTTGCCCTCACGGGTGCGCTCACCGACACCGGCGAACACCGACACACCGTCGTGCAGCTTCGCCACACGCATGATCATTTCCTGGATGAGGACCGTCTTGCCGACGCCCGCACCACCGAACAGACCGATCTTTCCACCCTTGACGTACGGGGTGAGGAGGTCGACGACCTTCAGGCCGGTCTCGAACATCTCGGTCTTGGACTCGAGCTGGTCGAAGGCCGGAGCCTTGCGGTGGATCGGCCAGCGCTCGGTGATCTGCGACTCGGCCTCGGGCTCGTTCAGGATCTGACCGAGGGTGTTGAAGACCTTGCCCTTGGTCACGTCACCGACGGGGACGGTGATGCCCGTGCCCGTGTCGGTCACCGGGGCCTGGCGGACCAGACCGTCGGTGGGCTGCATCGAGATCGCGCGGACCACGCCGTCGCCCAGGTGCTGGGCCACTTCCAGGGTCAGCGTCTTGCGGGCGCCGTCCTCGGCCGGGTCGGCGACCTCGACGTGGAGGGCGTTGTAGATCTCCGGCATCGCGTCGACGGGGAACTCCACGTCGACGACCGGGCCGATGACCCGGGCGACGCGGCCCGTGGCAGCGGCCGTCTCAACAGTGGTCGTCATTACTTGTCACTCCCCGCGGTCGCGTCGGCCAGAGCACTGGCACCGCCGACGATCTCGCTGATTTCCTGGGTGATTTCGGCCTGGCGGGCCGCGTTGGCAAGCCGGGACAGGCTCTTGATGAGGTCCCCGGCGTTGTCGGTGGCCGACTTCATCGCACGGCGGCGGGCGGCGTGCTCGGAAGCGGCCGCCTGCAGCAGTGCGTTGTAGATACGGCTCTCGACGTAGCGCGGCAGAAGGGCGTCGAGGACGTCCTCGGCCGACGGCTCGAACTCGAAGAGCGGCAGGATCTCACCCTTGCGGGTGCTCTCCCCGGCCACATCGTCGAGCGAAAGCGGCAGCATCCGGGCGTCGACCGCGTTCTGCGTCATCATCGACACGAATTCCGTGAAGACGATGTGCAGCTCGTCGACGCCGCCCTCGGCCGTTTCCTTCTGGATGGCCGCGATCAACGGGGCGGCGATGCGCTTGGCATCGCTGTACGCCGGGTTGTCGGTGAAGCCGGTCCAGGAGTCCTCGACCTTGCGCTCGCGGAAGCCGTAGTACGCGACACCCTTGCGGCCGACGATGTACGTGTCGACCTCCTTGCCCTCGGAGGCAAGGCGCTCCCGCAGTCGCTCCGCGGCCTTGATGGCGTTGGAGGAGTAACCGCCGGCCAGACCGCGGTCGCTCGTGATGAGCAGGACCGCGGCCCGGGTCGGGGTCTCGACCTCGGTGGTGAGCGGGTGGTTGGCGTCGGAGCCGGTCGCCACCGCGGTCACCGCGCGGGTGAGCTCGGTCGCGTACGGCTGCGATGCCGCCACCTTGCGCTGCGCCTTGACGATGCGCGAGGCGGCGATCATCTCCATCGCCTTGGTGATCTTCTTGGTCGCGGTGACGGCTTGGATGCGGCGCTTGTAAACGCGAAGCTGAGCGCCCATCGATCAGCCCTCGCCCAGGAGCTTGCCGTCCGAGGTCTCGAACTGCTGCTTGAAGGCGGCGATCGCGTCGGCGATCGACTGCAGCGTGTCGTCGGACATCTTGCCGCCCTCGGCGATGCTGGTCAGGAGGTCCTTGCGCTCGCGGCGCAGGAACTCCAGCAGCTCAGCTTCGAAGCGACGGATGTCCTCGACCGGGACGTCGTCCATCTTGCCCGTGGTGCCGGCCCAGACGGAGACGACCTGCTCCTCCATCGGGAACGGGGCGTACTGCGGCTGCTTCAGCAGCTCGACCATGCGCTTACCGCGCTCCAGCGAGGCCTTCGAGGCCGCGTCCAGGTCGGAACCGAAGGCGGCGAACGCCTCCAGCTCGCGGTACTGGGCGAGGTCCACGCGGAGCCGGCCGGAGACCTGCTTCATGGCCTTGTGCTGGGCGGAGCCACCGACTCGGGAGACCGAGATACCGACGTTGAGCGCCGGACGCTGACCCGCGTTGAACAGGTCGGACTCCAGGAAGCACTGGCCGTCGGTGATGGAGATGACGTTGGTCGGAATGAACGCCGACACGTCGTTCGCCTTGGTCTCGACGATCGGGAGGCCCGTCATCGAACCGGCGCCCATCTCGTCGGAGAGCTTGGCGCAGCGCTCCAGCAGACGCGAGTGCAGGTAGAAGACGTCACCCGGGTAGGCCTCGCGGCCCGGCGGGCGGCGCAGCAGCAGGGACACGGCGCGGTAGGCGTCGGCCTGCTTCGAGAGGTCGTCGAAGATGATCAGGACGTGCTTGCCCTGGTACATCCAGTGCTGGCCGATGGCCGAACCGGTGTACGGCGCCAGGTACTTGAAGCCGGCCGGGTCGGACGCCGGGGCGGCGACGATGGTCGTGTACTCCAGCGCACCGGCCTCTTCGAGCGCACCACGCACGGAGGCGATGGTGGAACCCTTCTGACCGATGGCGACGTAGATGCAGCGGACCTGCTTGTTCACGTCGCCCGAGCGCCAGTTGTCGCGCTGGTTGATGATCGTGTCGACGGCCAGCGCGGTCTTACCCGTCTGACGGTCGCCGATGATCAGCTGACGCTGGCCGCGGCCGATCGGCACCATGGCGTCGACGGCCTTGTAGCCGGTCTGCATCGGCTCGTGCACCGACTTGCGGACCATGACGCCAGGGGCCTGCAGCTCGAGGGCGCGGCGGCTGTCGGTCTCGATCTCGCCGAGACCGTCGATCGGGTTGCCGAGCGGGTCGACGACGCGGCCGAGGTAGCCCTCGCCGACGCCGACGGAGAGCACCTCACCGGTGCGCTGCACCGGCTGGCCCTCCTCGATTCCGCTGAACTCGCCGAGGACGATCGCACCGATCTCGCGCTCCTCGAGGTTGAGGGCGAGACCGAGGGTGCCGTCCTCGAACTTCAGCAGCTCGTTCGCCATGGCGGAGGGCAGACCCTCCACCTTCGCGATGCCGTCGCCGGCAACGCTGACCGTACCGACCTCCTCGCGCGAGGCCGCGTCCGGCTGGTACGACTGGACAAAGTTATCCAGTGCGTCCCGGATCTCCTCCGGCCGGATCGTGAGCTCCGCCATCTGGGTTCCCTGCTCTCCTTGTTGGGCCCGAAGTTTCTTAAGGGGGTCTGGGGGCCGACCCCCAGGAATCTTCTGCAATTTCTGCACGGCCCAACCGGGCCGCTGGTCTTGCTTTGGTCTTGCTCTGTCTCAGCCGGCCATGCGACGGGTCGCATCGTCGAGACGCTCCGCGACGGTGCCGTTGATGACCTCGTCACCGACGCGCACCGAGACCCCGCCGAGGACCGAGGGGTCCACGTCCAGGTTCAGGTGCATCTCGCGGCCGTAGAGCTTCGCCAGAGCGGCGCCGAGGCGCTGCTTCTGCCGGTCGCTGAGCGGCACCGCCGAGGTGACGACGGCGACCATGCGGTTCCGGCGCTCCGCGGCGAGCTTGGACAGCGAGTCCAGCCCTGCTTCCAGGCTACGTCCACGCGGGTGGGTCACGAGGCGGACGATGATCCGCTCGGTGACCGGCTGCGCCTTGC
Source organism: Streptomyces sp. S063 (assembly GCF_002832675.1). NCBI lineage: Bacteria > Bacillati > Actinomycetota > Actinomycetes > Kitasatosporales > Streptomycetaceae > Streptomyces > Streptomyces sp. S063. The sequence continues at coordinate 5,365,631 of NZ_CP021707.1, read as the reverse complement.
CGCCGAGCAGGCTGCGCAGCAGCTCGCCCTTGGCGGACGCCGTGGCCGTACGGCTGGTCAGCGCGGAACGCAGCTCCGTGTCGGAGCCGACGATCCGGCCGAACCGGAACAGCTCGTCCTCGACGTCGTCGAGGCGGCCGCCGCGCTGGGCCGCGGTGAGGTCGGCGGTGTTCGCCAGCTCCTCGACCGAGTCCACCAGGTCACGGGAGTGCGACCAGCGGGACCGGACGAGTCCGGAGACCAGGTCGACGGTCTCGCCGCCGACCTGTCCGCTGAGCAGGCGCGTGGCCAGCTCGGCCTTGCTCTGGCCGCTCTGGGCCGGGTCGGTGAGAACCCGGCGCAGGGATACTTCGCGGTCGAGCAGCGAGGTGACCGAGGCCAGCTCCTCGGCGAGCTTCGCCGCGTCGACCGACGTGTTGTCGGTCAGCGCGTCGAGACGCTCGCGTGCGGCAGCCAGTGCTTCGCGGCTCGCGCCGTTCATCGGGCCGCCTCGGCCTTCGCCTCGAGCTCGTCGAGGAACCGGTCGACGGTGCCGCTCTGCCGGGCGTGGTCCTGGAGGGACTCGCCGACGAGCTTGCCGGCCAGGTCGGTGGCGAGCTTGCCCACGTCCTGACGCAGCGCCGAGGCGGCGGCCTTGCGGTCGGCCTCGATCTGGGTGTGGCCGGCGGCGATGATCTCCTCGCGCTGGCGCTGACCCTCCGCCTTCATCTCCTGGATGATGACGGCGCCCTGCTCCTGCGCCTCCTGGCGCAGACGCGCGGCCTCGTGACGGGCCTCGGCGAGCTGGGCCTTGTACTGCTCAAGAACGCTCTGCGCCTCGGTCTGAGCCGCTTCGGCCTTCTCGATGCCACCTTCGATCGCCTCGCGACGCTCGTCCAGGGCCTTGTTGATGGCCGGGAGGAGCTTCTTGTAGAACGCGAAGAAGACAATGCTGAAGCAGATCAGACCGATGACGATCTCGGGCCAGACCGGCAGCAGCGGTGACTGCGGCTCCTCGGCTGCCAGATGCAACATGGTGGACCTTTCGTCGGAAACGTATCGTCAGGTCGCCGGGACTACTTCGGGTAGATGAAGGGGGCGACGAAGCCGATCAGGGCCAGGGCCTCAATGACCGCGAAGCCGAGCAGCATGTTGCGCTGGACCAGGCCGGCCGCCTCGGGCTGGCGGGCGATGGCCTGCACACCGTTACCGAAGATGATGCCGATGCCGACGCCGGGGCCGATCGCCGCGAGGCCGTAGCCGATGGTGCCGATGTTGCCCGTGACGGCTGCGAGAGTCTCAGACATGGATCTGTGATTCCTTCTCTTGAGTGGCCGGTGGAGATAGCGTCCACCGGACGTCTAGGGGGTGTCCGGGCGGTGGCCCGGGTGTCCTCAGTGCGCTTCTTCGAGCGCCTGGGACAAGTACGTGGCGGTCAGCACGGTGAACACGTAGGCCTGAAGCGCCTGGATGAACATCTCGAAGACGGTCAGGGCCAGGGTCACGGCGAACGACGCGGTGGCGTAGACGGTGCCGAGCACGGTGCCGAGCATGTACCAGGTCGCGATCGTGAAGACCAGGATCAGGATGTGGCCGGCGAACATGTTCGCGAAGAGTCGGACCGCCAGCGTGAAGGGGCGCACGAAGATGTTCGAGACGAACTCGATCGGCGTCAGGAGCACGTAGATCGGCTTGGGCAGGCCGCTGGGTACACACAGGTTGCGGATACCGCCGACGAAGCCGTTGCTCCGGAAGGTCACCGTCATGTAGGTGGCCCACACGAGCAGGGCCAGTCCGACCGGGTACGCGATGAGCGAGCTCACCGGGAACTGTGCGATCGGAATGATCGCCCAGAGGTTCAGCATCCAGACGAAGAAGAACAGGGACACCAGCAGCGGGACGAAGGGCTCGCCCTTCTTGCCGATGATCTCCTTGGCGATGCCCCGGTGCACGAAGTCGTAGAGCGCCTCGGCGATCATCTGGAGCTTGCCCGGGATGACCTTGGGCTTGGAGAAGCCGGCCCAGAACAGAGCCAGGATGGCGAAGGTCCCGATGATCGCGAGCAGCATCGGCTTGTTGAACTCGACCGGCCCGATGGTGAAGATCGGGTCGAAGATGAACGACCACGCGCTCGGGGCTGGGAATCCGCACGAGCCCTGGAACAGGTGGCAGTCAACCTCGAAGGCGAGCGTCTGGGCGTCAGCAGTCACCAGGAGCTCCTTCTGCATGGCGCATGGATACGGCTACCTCGTTGTATCGGAGCGGCTGGCAGCCGCAGGTCGGCACCGGACTGGTTCTTACGGTGAGGAGGCGGCGGCCGGGCCCGAAGCCTCGCGATGTATCAGGCGACAGCCGTGTTGTCCGCGCCCGCAGTACCGCAACCGAGACCGGACGATAGCAGCATGTCGAACAGGGCTTTATCCCGGCCCTACTGGTCATGCTTCCCCTCGGTTCCGCCCGGGGCCTTCCCGCTCTCACCGTCGGGATCGACGTACAGGGTCTTGCTCCTGGCGTGCAGCACGGTCTGCGTGACGATCCACGTGATCACCGAGACGACCAGCGTGAGCGCGAAGACCTGGAGGTCGAAGAGAGTGGTGTTCCTGATGGCCATGATGAGGCCGAGCAGGAGCACGAGCTGGACCGAGTAGACCAGCAGTCCCATGCCCTGGAAGAGGTGCGGCATCGCCTTGGCGACCCACTGCAGCGCCAGCTGTCCGAGGGCCATGAAGCAGATGACCACCACGCAGCCCACGACGGCGCCGATCGCCCCCTTGCCGCCGACGACGAGCCCGCCGACGAGCGTGGCGATGGCTCCCACCGCGGCGGTGGGGGTGGCGATGCGCAGTACTTCGCGCATGTCGGACTGCATGGCGGCAGCTCCACTGGTCTGAGAGGAGGAATGGGGCGTCGTCATGGACGAGCGTAGGCCCGGTCCGCGGGGCGGATTACCAGGCCAATGGACCGTCTCACTAGGGTCCTTCGGCTCCGTCACCGGGTCTCGTGAACGGTATCACAAACTATTTGATGAGGTCTTTACCTGGAAAGTGTGCCAACTGTCACACATGAGAGTTAACCCGCGCGTGTGTGCACGACAAGGCGTCGCAATGTCTGCTAATGCACCGCGACTTCCGAATCGTCAACGGGAGGAATCGACGGAACGGCGTTCGGGGAAACGCGAACGAGCGCCGATCGCGGTAGCTCCGTTGACGCCGGACACCCCGACTGCCACAGGGGCCCGTTCGACGTCCTCCTCGCCCATCTGAGCGCCTGCCGCGCCCTGTTGGACCCCTGCGGCCATCGACGCCGGCTGCTCGCCCGTGGAGAGCGAGGGAGAGGATTCCTGCCCCGCACTCCGGTGGCGGTAGCGCGGCGGCACGAAACGGTTGGCCCAGTGCGGAGTACGCGGAGTGAAGCGCGGCATCAGCAGCAGGATCAGACCGACCGCGCTCGCGCCCACGATCACGAACACGATCCACATGGAGGCCGAGTGCACCGAGTAGCTGACCGTGCCGAAGGCGATGAGGGCCGACCAGAAGTACATGATCAGCACGGCCCGGCTGTGCGAGTGTCCGATCTCCAGCAGCCGGTGGTGCAGGTGGCCCCGGTCGGCGGCGAACGGCGACTGGCCGTTCCAGGTGCGCCGGACGATGGCCAGGATCAGGTCGGCGGCCGGGATCGCGATGATCGTCAGTGGCAGCAGCAGCGGGATGAAGACCGGGAACATCGCGTGGGTCGCCCCGCGCTCACTGCCCTCGAAGAAGATCCGCATGTTGTCCGGGTCGACCTGGCCCGTGATCGAGATCGCGCCGGCCGCCAGCACCAGGCCGATCAGCATCGAGCCCGAGTCGCCCATGAAGATCCGCGCCGGGTGCATGTTGTGCGGCAGGAAGCCCAGGCACATGCCCATCAGGATCGCCGCGAACAGCGTCGCGGGGGCCGCCGCCTCGATGCCGTACCCCATCCAGAGCCGGTAGGCGTACAGGAAGAACGCCGCCGAGGCGATGCACACCATGCCCGCCGCGAGCCCGTCCAGGCCGTCGACGAAGTTGACCGCGTTGATCGTGATGACGACCAGCGCCACCGTGAGGAGCGTGCCCTGCCACTGGGTGAGGGCGACCGTGCCGACGCCGGGGATCGGCAGCCACAGGATCGTGAGCCCCTGGATGACCATGACGGCGGCGGCGATCATCTGGCCGCCGAGCTTGATCAGGGCGTCGATCTCGAACTTGTCGTCGAGCACGCCGATCAGCCAGATCAGGGCGGCGCCGGAGAGCAACGCCCGTGGCTCGTTGGAGAGTTCGAAGACGCCCTTCAGATTGAACAGGTGGTCGGCGACGATCAGCCCCGCACACAGCCCGCCGAACATGGCGATCCCACCGAGCCGGGGTGTCGGCTCCCGGTGGACGTCGCGCGCGCGGATCGCGGGCATCGCCCCGATCGCGATGGCGAACTTACGCACCGGTCCGGTCAGCAGATAGGTCACCGCTGCCGTGACACAGAGCGTCAGCAGGTAATCACGCACGGGCTGCCCCACAGGTTTCGCCGGCCATCTCAGCCCCACACCCTAGTCTCTGATACAAGGACTCCACGGTACGGGTGATGGTTCCCTGCGCCTCGCCTACCCCGGATAGGGAGGATTCCGCTCCGCCAGCGCCCGGACCTCCGCCGCGATCGTGCTCACATCGGCCGGCTCCCGTACGGCCGCTCCGAACAGGGCCGCGATCCGGGCCATGTCCCCGTCGTCCATCCCCTGCGTGGTGATCGCGGCGGTGCCGAGCCGGATGCCCCGGGCGTCCCCGTACGGCAGGGCACAGGTGTCCAGGACCATACCGGCCGCCGCCAGGCGCTCCCGGGCGGTGCGGCCGTCGACGCCGAGCGGGGCCGGGTCCGCGACGACGATATGGGTGTCCGTGCCGCCCGTCGTCACCTCGAAGCCCTCCGCCTCCAGGCCGGCGGCGAGCACCCGGGCGTGGGCGACGACCTGGTGGGCGTAGAGCGTGTACGCGGGGGTGGCCGCCTCACCGAACGCGACCGCCTTCGCCGCCACCGTGTGCATCTGCGCCCCGCCCTGCGTGAACGGGAACACCGCCCGGTCGATCCGTTCGGCCAGCTCCGCGCCGCACAGGATCATGCCGCCGCGCGGCCCGCGCAGCACCTTGTGTGTGGTGGCGCAGACCACGTCGGCGTACGGAACCGGGTTGGGCGCCGCTCCCCCGGCGATCAGCCCCATCGGATGGGCGGCGTCCACGATCAGATACGCCCCGACCTCGTCGGCGATCTCCCGGAACGCCTCGTAGTCCGGGTGCCGGGGGTAGGAGATCGAGCCGCAGACGATGGCCTTGGGGCGGCGGGCGCGGGCCAGGGCGCGGAGCCGGGTGTGGTCGATGAGCCCGGTGTCCGGGTCGACCCCGTAGCCGGCGAAGTCGAACCACCGGCCGGAGAAGTTGCCCGGCGCCCCGTGGGTGAGGTGTCCGCCGTACGGGAGCCCCATCGCGAGGACCGTGTCGCCGGGGCGCAGCAGCGCGGCGTAGGCGGCGAGGACGGCGGAGGAGCCGGAGTGCGGCTGCACATTGGCGTGCTCGGCGCCGAAGAGGGCGGTGGCCCGGCGCACCGCGACGCGTTCGGCGGCGTCCGCGTACTCGCAGCCCCCGTGGTGGCGGGCGCCCGGGTACCCCTCGGCGTACTTGTTGGCGAGCGGGGAGCCGAGGGCGGCGAGGACCGCGGGCGAGGTGAAGTTCTCGGCGGCGATCAGCTGGAGGGTGCCCGCCTGCCGGTCCCGCTCCGCGAGCAGGATCCCGGCTATCTCCGGATCCTGGCTCAGCAGCGGGCCGAAGTCCTGGGGCAGGGAGTCGGGGCGCTCGGGTGCGGGCGGCGCGGCCGCGGGTGCGGCGGGAGAGGTGACCGGCATGGGACGGCTCCGGGCCTGGAGGTGGGTGCGCCGGCGAGGAGTGCCGGTGTCAGCTCCAACGTACGCCGGGGCGGGGCGCCGTGCCCGCTGTCGTGGGGTGCCGTACGCCGGTCGGCGCACCGGCGGACGGCACGGGACGCCCGGGCCGTCCGGTGGGGCTGCCTCCGCACGGCTGCCGGCGCGGGGGGCACGGGCTGCCCGGTGGGGGGCGTACACGTCGGCGTACGGCGGCGCGTGCGCGCCCGTCAGTGCGGGGCGCGTACGCCGGTGAGCGCGGTGACGACCGGGTCGAGGGCCTGGTTGATCTCGTCGCCGATGGAGCGGAAGAAGGTGATGGGCGCGCCGTAGGGGTCGAAGACCTCGTCCGCCTCGGCGGTCGGGGCCAGCAGCCAGCCGCGCAGGGCCGCGGCGGCGCGCACCAGGGCGCGGGCGCGCTCGACGACGCCCTCGTCGCGCGGGTCGGGCAGGGTGGCCGGGTCTATCGCCCGGACCAGCCGGGTGAACTCCTTGAGCGTGAAGGTGGCCGGCGGAGTGGCCCATGGAGATGACCTGGGCGCGGTGGTCGCGGGTGGCGGTGAGGACCAGGTCGGCGCGGATGACGTGCTCGTCGAGCAGTTCGCGGCCGACGAAGCCGCTGGCGTCCGCGCCGAAGTCGGCGAGGACGACCTCGGCGTTGGCCTCCATGGGGGCGCCCTCATGGCCCCAGGTGCCCGCGCTCTCCACGATGAGGCCGCCGCTGAGCGGGTCCCCGAGGCGGTCCACCAGGGCATGGCGGGTCAGCCGCTCGGTGATGGGCGAGCGGCAGACGTTGCCGGTGCTGACGTGGAGGATGCGGAAGGTGTCGGTCCGCCCTGCTATGCCACGCCCCTCGGGGGCGGTCAATTGGCCACCTCGAGGTCGGGGACCACCTTGCGCAGCTCCTCCGCGGAGAGGGCGCCGGCGCGCAGCAGGACCGGGGTGGCGCCGGTGACGTCGACGATGGAGGACGGCACGATGCCGGGCGTCGGGCCGCCGTCGAGGTAGACGGAGACGGAGTCGCCGAGCATGCCCTGGGCGGCGTCGCAGTCCTCGGGCGAGGGGTGCCCGGTGAGGTTGGCGCTGGAGACGGCCATCGGGCCGACCTCGGTCAGCAGCTCGATGGCGACCGGGTGCAGCGGCATCCGGATGGCGACGGTGCCCCGGGTGTCGCCGAGGTCCCACTGGAGGGAGGGCTGGTGCCGGGCGACGAGGGTGAGGGCGCCGGGCCAGAAGGCGTCGACGAGCTCCCAGGCCTCCTCGGAGAAGTCGGTGACCAGGCCGTGCAGGGTGTTCGGGGAGCCGATGAGGACGGGGGTGGGCATGTTGCGGCCCCGGCCCTTGGCGTCCAGCAGGTCCGCGACGGCCTCCGAGGTGAAGGCGTCCGCACCGATCCCGTACACGGTGTCGGTGGGCAGCACGACCAGTTCGCCCCGGCGGACGGCCGATGCGGCCTCGCGCAGCCCGGTGGTCCGGTCGGTGGCGTCGTTGCAGTCGTATCGCCGAGCCATCAGCCGGCCTCCTCGGACAGGTACGGGTACGGGTGGTGGTGCCGGGGGCCGGTCACGGCATGGCCTTGCGGGCGGTGGCGAACCGGGGGCGCTTGTTGAGGTCGGGGTGGTCGGCGGCATCCGCCCAGCCCCGCTCCTCGGTGAAGATCCAGGGGACCTGGCCGCCCTGGGTGTCGGCGTGCTCGATGACGACGAGGCCGCCGGGGCGGAGCAGCCGGTGGGCGGTGCGCTCGATGCCGCGGATGGTGTCGAGGCCGTCCTCGCCGGAGAAGAGGGCCATCTCCGGGTCGTGGTCGCGGGCCTCGGGGGCGACGTACTCCCATTCGGTGAGCGGGATGTACGGCGGGTTGGAGATCACCAGGTCGACCTGGCCGTCGAGCTCGGGAAGGGCGCTCAGGGCGTCTCCCTTGTGGACGGTGACCCGGGACCCCTCTGCGTTCTTCCGCGTCCACCTGAGGGCGTCCTCGGAGAGCTCCACGGCGTGGACGCGGGAGCGGGGGACCTCCTGGGCCATGGCGAGCGCGATGGCGCCCGATCCGGTGCACAGGTCGACGACGACGGGCTCGACGACGTCCATCGCGCGCACGGCGTCTATGGCCCAGCCGACGACCGACTCGGTCTCCGGGCGGGGCACGAAGACGCCGGGTCCGACCTGGAGCTCCAGGTAGCGGAAGAAGGCGCGGCCGGTGATGTGCTGGAGGGGTTCGCGGGCCTCGCGCCGGGCGATGGTCTCCCAGTACCGGGCGTCGAAGTCGCTGTCGGGGACCGTGTGGAGCGCGCCCCGCTTCACCCCGTGGACGAAGGCCGCGAGTTCCTCGGCGTCGAATCGCGGTGAGGGGACACCGGCGTCGGCCAGCCGCTGGGTGGCCTGGGCCACCTCGGCGAGCAGCAGGTTCATCGCGGTTCTCCGTACGGGGTGTGCGGGGCGGGCGGGTCGCTTACGCGTTGGCGAGCTTGGCGGCGGAGTCGGCGTCGACGCACGCCTGGATGACCGCGTCCAGCTCACCGTCGAGCACCTGGTCCAAGTTGTACGCCTTGAAGCCGACGCGGTGGTCCGAGATGCGGTTTTCCGGGAAGTTGTAGGTCCGGATCTTCTCGGAGCGGTCGACGGTACGGACCTGGCTGCGGCGGACGTCGGAGGCTTCCTGCTCGGCGGCCTCCTGGGCGGCGGCGAGCAGCCGGGACCGCAGGATGCGCATGGCCTGCTCCTTGTTCTGGAGCTGGCTCTTCTCGTTCTGGCAGGAGGCGACGACACCGGTCGGCAGGTGCGTGATGCGGACGGCGGAGTCGGTCGTGTTGACGGACTGGCCGCCGGGTCCCGAGGAGCGGTAGACGTCGATACGGAGATCGTTGGCGTGGATCTCGACATCGACCTCCTCGGCCTCGGGGGTGACGAGCACGCCCGCGGCGGAGGTGTGGATGCGGCCCTGGGACTCGGTGGAGGGCACGCGCTGCACGCGGTGCACGCCGCCCTCGTACTTCATCCGGGCCCAGACGCCCTGGCCGGGCTCGGTGGCGCCGTTGCCGCCCTTGGTCTTCACCGCGACCTGGACGTCCTTGTAGCCGCCGAGCTCGGACTCGGTGGAGTCGATGATCTCGGTCTTCCAGCCGACGCGCTCGGCGTAGCGCAGATACATGCGCAGCAGGTCACCGGCGAACAGGGCGGACTCGTCGCCGCCGGCGCCCGCCTTGATCTCCAGGAGCACGTCCTTGTCGTCGCTGGGGTCGCGCGGGACGAGGAGGAGGCGGAGCTTCTCGGTGAGCTCTTCGCGCTCCTTCTCCAGCTCCTTGACCTCGGCGGCGAAGTCGGGGTCGTCCGCGGCGTACTCGCGGGCGGTCTCGATGTCCTCGCCGGTCTGCTTCCAGGCCCGGTACGTGGAGACGATCGGGGTCAGCTCCGCGTAGCGCTTGTTCAGCTTGCGCGCGTTCGCCTGGTCGGCGTGGACCGACGGGTCGGCGAGCTTCTTCTCGAGACCGGTGTGTTCACCGATCAGTTCCTCGACCGCCTCGAACATGCGGGGGCTCCTGGTTGCTCTGAAATCTGCGGGCCTGCTGGAGGGCGAAGGGCCCGGTGGGGTGTCGCCCGGGGGCTCTCCCGGGCCACCCGACCGGAAAAAACGCCGGTTCCGACGCCCCCGGGAAGAGGGCGCCAGGAACCGGCGCAGTGGCTCGCTACTTGCTGGCGGAGCCGGCAGCCTTGCCGAAGCGGGCCTCGAAGCGGGCCACGCGGCCGCCGGTGTCGAGGATCTTCTGCTTGCCCGTGTAGAACGGGTGGCACTCGGAGCAGACGTCGGCACGGATGGCGCCGCTGTCGATGGTGCTCCGGGTGGTGAACGACGCACCGCAGGTGCAGCTGACCTGCGTCTCGACGTACTCGGGGTGAATGTCGCGCTTCAAGGTGTCTCCTAGTTTCGGGAGGGCTCCGGGTCGTCCGCGCGGATTTGCGGGGCCGTGAACCGGGACCGACGTACCAGTCTGCCAGGACCGGCCGTATCTCCCAAAACCGGGGGCGGGGCCCGGGTATTCCCGCCGCCCGGCCGTGCACCCGGGGTGACCGGTGGGCTACTCGACGACGTTCGCGGCGTCACCCTTGTCGCCGGCCGACTTCTCGGTGGCGGAGGCGGGGATCGGCCGGTCGTGCCTGAGGGCGGCCCAGACCTGCCGGCCCGCCTCCTCCTGCGGCAGGACCCGGTTCGGGTCGGCCGGGTCGTACTCCACGGGCAGGGTCACCATGTGGACGTTGTCGGCGCCGAGCCCCTTGAGGCCGCCGGCGAATCCGGTGAGCTTCTTGACCGAGCCGAGTCCGGAGTCGGTGGTGACGGCCTTGGTGGCGGCGTCCGCGAGCCCGAAGAGCTTCTGGGGGCTGGAGAACACCCCGACGCTCTTCGTCTGCTCCATGAGCGCCTTGATGAACGCCTGCTGGAGCTGGATACGTCCCAGGTCGCTGCCGTCGCCGACGCTCTTGCGGGTACGGACGAGGCCGAGGGACTGCTCGCCGTTCAGGGTGTGGGTGCCGGGCTCCAGGGCGAGGTGGCTCTTGGAGTCGTTGATCGCGGTCCTCGTGGTGATCTCGACGCCGCCGAGCTCGTCGATGAGCTTCTCGAAGCCGGTGAAGTCGACTTCCAGGTAGTGGTCCATGCGGATGCCGGACATCGACTCGACGGTCTTGACCGCGCAGGCGGGCCCGCCGACCTCGTACGCGGTGTTGAACATCGCCCGGTGCGCGGCGGGGACCTGGTCGCCGGTGGTGTCGCTCTCGCAGGCGGGGCGCTCGATCAGGGTGTCGCGCGGTATCGAGACGACGCTCGCGGACTTGTGGCCCTTGTCGACGTGGACGACCATCGCCGTGTCGGAGCGGGCCCCGCCCTCGTCCTGGCCGTACTTCCCGTTGCCGCCGGAGCGCGAGTCGGAGCCCAGCACCAGGATGTCCTGCGAGCCGTCGTCCACGTCGTCGGGACGGTCGGCGCCGAGCTTGGCGTCGATGTCGATGCTGGAGAGGTTGCCGTCGAGCGCCAGGTAGGCGTAGCCGAGCCCGGCCCCGCCGACGACCACGACTCCCGCCACCGTCCAGGCCGCGACGACCTTGGCGCGGTGCCGGCGGGTCGGTTTCCTCCGTCGGCTGCCGGTGCCGCGTATGCGGCCCGTGCCCCTGCTCTGCTCGCTCACGCGTCTCCCTCGTCACTCCCGTTGCCCGCGTGTCCCCTGCCGTGGTGTTCCACGCGCGGTCGGCCTCCCCTGTCAGGTCCTGGGACGGCCGAAGCACCAAGAAGGGTTGCACAGACGCCTGTGGCCCCCGTCGGAGGACGGGGGCCACGGGTCTTACCGGCGTACGAGCCGTGATGCGGCGTTCACCTGGGGTTTCGTGCCCCGTACAGCGATCGCGCGGACCGCTGGTGAGCCTGACGGGATGTGGTCAAGGTCTCGGATCAGCCGAACAGGTCGTAGTTGTTGGCGCCGCTGCCCAGGAGCTTGCGGGCGCCGAAGATGCCGCTGTCGGACCTGCCGGTGCCCGGGTAGAGGTACAGCTCTCCGGTCTTCACCCGGACGATGATGTCCGCGTGGCCGTCGCCGGTGAAGTCACCGGTGGTGACCAGGGCCGTGGCCACGTCCCAGGTCCGGACGAGGACCTTGGACGCGAACGGGGCACTTGCCTTGCCGGTGCCCTTGAAGAGGTACATCTTGCCGCCGCTGCCGCGGGCGATGATGTCGGCCTTCCCGTCGTTGGTGAAGTCGCCGCTGCCGCGGACCATGGTGAAGTTCAGGCCACCACTGCCGATCTTGATCCGGCTGGCGAAGGTGCCGTCGCCCTTGCCCGGGTACAGCCAGAAGCCGCCGGAGGAGTCGGTCGAAAGGACGTCCGGGTGGCCGTCGCTCGTCAGGTCGCCGGGGGCGAGGATCTGCTTGCGGGTGCCCCAGCCGGTGGCCAGGCGCTTGGTCTGCCACGCGTCGGCGGCGATGCTGTACCACTGCCAGTACAGGTTGCCGTCCGTACCGCGCACCAGCAGGTCCTGGTTGTCGTCCCGGTTCAGGTCCGTCTGGAGCAGGACGTTGATGTCGCCCCAGCCGCTGCTGTACGTGGCCTTCGTCATGCCGGTGCCGGTCGACTTGAACTGGTACATCGTCTTGTTGGACTTGTTGCGGGCCATCAGGTCCGCCCGGTGGTCCCAGGTCATGTTGGTGTCGTAGGCGCGCGCGTTGATGGCGGCCGTGTAGGAGGTCACCTTCGCGAAGACGCTGTACGCGCCCTCTCCGACGCAGTCCTCGATGCCCCAGGAGACGATGCCGGCCAGCTTGCCGCCGATGACCAGCGGGCCGCCGGAGTCACCGTTGCACGCCCCGACGGTCTCCGCGTCGCTCGCGCCGGTCTTGCCCGCGCAGACCATGTGGCCCGCGACGAAGTAGCTGCCGTACGAAGCGCGGCACGCCGAGTCCGAGACGATCGGCAGGGTCGCCGAGCGCAGGGTGGTGGAGATGTCGTCGCTGGTGGAGCTGGTGCGGCCCCAGCCGTAGACCTTGGCCTGGGTACCCGCGGCGTAGAGGCCGGTGTCCGTGTTGGCCGCGACCGGAAGGGACTTGGCCGTGACCGGCTCGAACAGGGTGAGGACGGCGACGTCGTTGTCGGCCGCGCCCTGCACGTCCTTGTAGACCGGGCTGTTCCACTGGCGGTAGGGCCAGGAGACGGTGCCGCTGCTGTTGGGCTCGGTGGAGGTGCTGCCGGTGACGACCGCGCCGTTGGCGTTCCAGTCGTAACCCTTGACGCAGTGCGCGGCCGTGGCGATCTTCGTGGGCGCGATGACGACGCCGCCGCAGAAGAAGCCGGTGTCGTCGCTCTCGTCGGCCGGGGTGCCCTGGTCGTCGTAGTACCAGAGCTGCGCCATCCAGGGGGCGCTGGAGATCGAGGTCTGCGTTCCGCCGATGACCATCGGGGCGGCGGTGCCGGGGCCGTCCCCGGCGAACTTGGCCGGCGGGAGCACCTCGCGGTCCGATGCGGACGCGTCGGCCACTCGCTCGCGCAGCTCCGACTCGGCCGGAGCTGCGGGTCGTTCGGGCGCTGCCGTCGGCAGCGACGGCGCCGGCTCCTCGGCCTGCGACGTGGACATCGTCAGGGCGGTGCCGACGAGGGCGAGGACGGTGACGGCCGCCGCCGGAACGGCGAGTCTGAGCCGGCGCGCGTGGCGGCCCCCCGTGGTGCGTATGTGCACGCGGTGATCCTTCGGATAGGAACCGGCGGCACGAAAAGCCCCGCCGGTCGGGAAACGGCGGGGGTGCGTGAACTGTCCGCTGCGCAGGGCGGATCTCCGCGGGGCTCGCGCCTCCGCCGTTCCGCCTCGATGGCCCCCCACCTCAACTGCCCCAGACATTACGTCAGTAACAACGGCAAGGGAATGTGCAGGGAAGGAAAAGAAGAGGAAAAGGGAACCGGGGCGACGGAAAAAGGCTCCGCCCCCTCACCGGGGTGAGGGGGCGGAGCCTTTGACGCGTCCGGCCGGTCAGTCGTTGCCGTTGCCGCTGCCCGGCGTCGTCTTCTGGATCTGGAGCAGGAACTCCGCGTTGGACTGGGTCTTCTTCATCCGGTCCAGGAGGAGTTCGATCGCCTGCTGCTGGTCGAGCGCGTGCAGCACCCGGCGCAGCTTCCAGACGACCGCCAGCTCGTCGGTGCCGAGCAGGATCTCTTCCTTACGGGTGGAGGACGCGTCGACGTCCACCGCCGGGAAGATGCGCTTGTCCGAGAGCTTCCGGTCGAGCTTGAGCTCCATGTTGCCGGTGCCCTTGAACTCCTCGAAGATCACCTCGTCCATGCGCGAGCCGGTCTCGACGAGCGCGGTGGCCAGGATGGTCAGCGAGCCGCCGTCCTCGATGTTGCGCGCGGCGCCGAAGAAGCGCTTCGGGGGGTAGAGCGCGGTCGAGTCGACACCACCGGAGAGGATGCGGCCGGAGGCCGGCGCCGCGAGGTTGTACGCGCGGCCCAGGCGGGTGATCGAGTCGAGCAGGACGACCACGTCGTGACCCAGCTCGACGAGGCGCTTGGCGCGCTCGATGGCCAGCTCGGCGACGGTGGTGTGGTCCTCGGCGGGACGGTCGAAGGTCGAGGAGATGACCTCGCCCTTCACCGACCGCTGCATGTCGGTGACCTCTTCCGGACGCTCGTCGACCAGGACGACCATCAGGTGGCACTCGGGGCTGTTGACCGTGATCGCGTTGGCGATGGCCTGCAGGATCATGGTCTTGCCGGTCTTCGGCGGGGCCACGATGAGCCCGCGCTGGCCCTTGCCGATCGGGGCCACCAGGTCGATGATCCGCGTCGTCAGGATGTTGGAGTCGGTCTCCAGACGGAGCCGGTCCTGCGGGTAGAGCGGGGTCAGCTTCTGGAACTCGGGGCGGCCGCGGCCGGACTCGGGCGCCATGCCGTTGACCGAGTCGAGGCGGACCAGCGCGTTGAACTTCTCGCGCCGCTCGCCGTCCTTGGGCTGGCGCACCGCGCCGGTGACGTGGTCGCCCTTGCGCAGGCCGTTCTTGCGGACCTGGGCGAGCGAGACGTACACGTCGTTCGGGCCCGGGAGGTAGCCGGAGGTCCGGATGAACGCGTAGTTGTCGAGGATGTCCAGGATGCCCGCGACGGGGATCAGGACGTCGTCCTCGGCCACCTGCACATCGCCGGCGAAGTCGTCGCGCCCGCGGCGGCCACGGCGGTCTCGGTAGCGGCCACGACGGCCGCGACGGCCGCCCGCCTCGTCGTCGAAGTCGTCCTGCGGACCGTTGTCCCGGTTCTGCTGGCCCTGACCCTGGCCCTGGCGCTGCGGGCGCTGCCCGCCGCCGCCCTGCTGGCCCTGGTCGTCGCCCTTGTTGCGGCGGTCGCGCTGGCGCTCGCGGCGGCCCTCGCGGTCGCCGCGCCCCTGGCCCTGCCGGTCGCCGCGACGGCCCTCGGCCGTGTCGGTGGCGTTCTCGCCCCGGGCGTCGCCCTTGGGCTCGGCCCGCTCCTCGGTCTTCTGCCGGTCCTCGGGCTCCGCCTTGACCTTGACCTCGGTCTTCGCCTCGGTCTTGGTGTCGGGGCTGCCCGCCTGCGCGGTGGCGCGGCGGCGGCGGCGCTCGCCCGCGGGCTGTTCGTCGCTGGCCGGCTGACCGGGGATGTCGATCTGCTGCTGGGCGGCCGTGCTCTTCTCGGCGGCGGCAGCGGCGCCCTCGTCCCCGGTGCGCGCCTTCGAGGTCGCGCGGCGCTTTGGCTTGCTCTCCGCCTCGGCGGGGGCCTCTGCGGCCTGGGAGGAGGCCTTGGGGGCGGCGGATCCGCCACCCGCCTGCGCCTCCTTGATGACCTCGATCAGCTGGCTCTTGCGCATGCGCGCGGTGCCCCTGATGCCGAGGCCGGACGCGACCTGCTGCAGCTCGGCCAGGACCATGCCCTCGAGGCCGGTGCCGGAGCGGCGGCGCCGTGCGGTGGTGCCAGTGGCAGCACCTTCGGCGGGCGCGGCGCTGTCGACGTTCTTGTCGGCAGTCACGCCCATCAGATCGGTGGTGTCGCTCACGAAGGGTCCTTCCCTGGAGCGGACGTCGGCCTTCTGGCTCGGCGACCGGTTGTGCTGTCCGACTGCGGTCTGTTGATCTTGCTGGATCGCGGACCTTGCCGGGGCGGTGGTCCGCCGGGTACGGCGGAGAGATGAACGTGCGGGGTCCGGCGCGAGATCCCCCTGCTCGGCCCACTCCTGGACGAGCGAGGGGTGTCGTGCCGGTTCCGGAGCGTGCTCGAAACTGCTCAGGCGGGCTGCTCAGGCAGTTGGGGAGGCTCCCGGAAGAATGGTGGTCCCGGAGGGGGACACGAAGCAACGCGCCTCAAAGACGTCGGTTGCAGACTTGAGGTTAACACTACCGGCTCCAACAAACATTCCCCCTCTCGCTCACCGGTAATCACATGCGGTTACGCGGCCAGCGGCAGCACACTCGCGCCCGACGCGTCGAGGGCGAGCCGATTCGCCGCCCAGCCCTCCCCCGCCAGGCGGGCGACCTTGTCGGCCGAACCCTCCTCCGCCAGAGCCAGGACCGTGGGTCCGGCGCCGGAGATGACCGCGGGCACGCCGTCGGCGCGCAGGCGGTGCACCAGCTCCACGCTCTCCGGCATGGCCGGGCCCCGGTATTCCTGGTGGATCCGGTCCTCGGTGGCGGCGAGCAGCAGCTCGGGGCGGCGGGTCAGGGCCTCGACGAGCAGGGCCGCCCGGCCGGCGTTGAGGGCCGCGTCGACGTGCGGGACGGTGCGCGGGAGCAGGCCGCGCGCCGTCTCGGTGAGCACCGGGCGTCCGGGCACGAAGACGACGGGCACGACGGATTCGGCGGGGTCCATCCGGATCGCCCGGGCCGAGCCGCCGTCCATCCAGGCGAGGGTGAATCCGCCGAGCAGACAGGCCGCGACGTTGTCGGGGTGTCCCTCGATCTCGGTCGCCAGCTCCAGCAGGGCGGCGTCGTCGAGGCGGGCGTCGCCGCCGGTCGTCACGGCGCGGGCGGCGACGATTCCGGCGCAGATGGCGGCGGAGGAGGAGCCGAGGCCGCGGCCGTGCGGGATGCGGTTGGCGCAGACGATCTCCAGCCCGCGGGGCTGGCCGCCGAGCAGGTCGAACGCGGTGCGCAGGGAGCGCACGAGCAGGTGGCTCTCGTCGCGGGGCAGGGTCTCACTGCCCTCGCCCGCGATGTCGATGTGCAGCCCGGAGTCGGCGACCCGGACGACGACGTCGTCGTACAGCCCCAGCGAGAGGCCGAGGGCGTCGAAACCCGGCCCCAGGTTGGCGCTGGTGGCGGGGACGCGCACCCGGACGGCGGCGGCTCGGAACGCGGGACCGGCCATCGGTCGGACCACTCCTTGTAAGGCGGCGGGGATGCAGTGCGGTGGATCTGCGGCGGCGGGGTCTGCGGGGACGGGGCGGGACGTGGTGCGCACCGGGGTGTGCACGGGGATCCGGTGGCCCGTCCCGCGTTCGCCCACGACGGCTGCCGTACCGCAGCGGACCGTCGGGCGGGTGTCGGTCGGATGGGGTACAGCTTATCGAAGGAAGGTTCTGTCGCGACATAGGGCGCACAGGAGGCGCACGATGCGTGTCGCCCGCCTCCTATGCGCTCTCCGCCCCGGAAAGAGGGCGGTTGAGCTGGGTTGTCACGGTTGGCCGAGTGCCATCGCCCGGGTCGGCGGGGTGGCCTCGCCCCGGGTCGGCGGACCCGGGCCGCGGCGGCTGCCGCGGCCCGTCCGGCAAGAGCCTCAGACGAGGCCGAGCTTTTCGGCGGCGGTGGCCGCGTCGACCGGGACCGTGACCGGCTGCGGGGCGCCCGCGACGGCCCAGTCGGGGTCCTTGAGGCCGTTGCCGGTGACCGTGCAGACGATCTTCTGGCCGGGGTCGACCTTGCCCTCCTCGGCGGCCTTGAGCAGACCGGCGACGGACGCGGCCGACGCGGGCTCCACGAAGACGCCCTCCTGGGAGGCCAACAGACGGTAGGCGGACAGGATCTGCCGGTCCGTCACCTCGTCGATGAAACCGCCCGACTCGTCCCGCGCGGCCAGCGCGTAGTCCCAGGACGCCGGGTTCCCGATGCGGATCGCGGTGGCGATGGTGGACGGGTCCTTGACGACCTCGCCGCGCACGATCGGCGCCGAACCGGAGGCCTGGAAGCCCCACATGCGCGGGGAGCGGGAGGAGACGCCGTCACCGGCGTACTCGGTGTACCCCTTCCAGTACGCGGTGATGTTGCCCGCGTTGCCGACCGGCAGAACGTGGATGTCGGGGGCGTCGCCGAGCGCGTCGACGATCTCGAACGCGGCGGTCTTCTGGCCCTCGATACGGACCGGGTTGACCGAATTGACCAGTGCCACCGGGTAGTTGTCCGAGAGCGCGCGGGCCAGGGTGAGGCAGTCGTCGAAGTTGCCGTCGACCTGGAGGATCTTGGCGCCGTGCACGAGCGCCTGGCCCATCTTGCCGAGCGCGATCTTGCCCTGCGGCACGAGGACGGCGCAGACCATGCCCGCTCGGACCGCGTACGCCGCGGCGGAGGCGGAGGTGTTGCCGGTGGAGGCGCAGATGACGGCCTTCGCCCCCTCCTCCTTGGCCCGGGTGATGGCCATGGTCATGCCGCGGTCCTTGAAGGAACCGGTGGGGTTGGCGCCCTCGACCTTGAGGTGCACCTCGCAGCCCGTGCGCTCGGAGAGGACCTGCGCCGGTACGAGCGGCGTACCGCCCTCACGAAGCGTGACGACCGGCGTCGTCGCCGTGACCGGAAGCCGGTCCCGGTACTCCTCGATGATGCCGCGCCACTGGTGGGTGCCCTTGCTGGTCATGGGTCCTTTACTCCCCTTCAACACGCATGATGCTGGCGACACCGCGTACGGTGTCGAGCTTGCGCAGCGCTTCGACGGTCCCGGAGAGGGCGGCGTCGGGCGCGCGGTGGGTGACGACGACGAGGGATGCCTCGCCGTCCTTTCCCTGCTGGCGGACCGTATCGATGGATACGCCCTGCTCGGCGAAGACCGTCGCGACCTGGGCGAGGACGCCCGGCTTGTCGGCCACGTCGAGGCTGATGTGGTAGCGCGTGACGACCTCGCCCATGGGGCTGACCGGCAGGCGCGTGTAGGCGGACTCACCGGGTCCGGTGGCCTCGCCCAGTTTGTTGCGGCAGACCGCGACAAGGTCGCCGAGGACCGCGGAGGCGGTCGGGGAGCCGCCGGCGCCGGGCCCGTAGAACATGAGCTGTCCGGCGGCCTCGGCCTCCACGAACACCGCGTTGTACGCCTCGCGGACGGAGGCCAGCGGGTGGCTGAGCGGGATCATCGCGGGGTGGACGCGGGCGGTGACGGAGGCCCCGTCGGCGGCGCGCTCGCAGATGGCGAGCAGCTTGACCGTGCAGCCCATGCGGCGGGCGGAGGCGATGTCGGCGGCGGTGACCTCGGTGATGCCCTCACGGTGCACGTCGCCGATCTTCACGCGGGTGTGGAAGGCGATCCCGGCGAGGATCGCGGCCTTCGCCGCGGCGTCGAAGCCCTCGACGTCGGCGGTCGGGTCGGCCTCGGCGTAGCCGAGGGCGGTGGCCTCGTCGAGCGCCTCGGAGTAGCCGGCGCCGCTGGTGTCCATCTTGTCGAGGATGAAGTTGGTCGTGCCGTTGACGATGCCGAGCACCCGGTTGACCTTGTCGCCCGCGAGGGACTCGCGCAGCGGCCGCACCAGCGGGATGGCCCCGGCGACGGCGGCCTCGTAGTAGAGGTCGCGGCCGTACTTCTCGGCGGCGGCGTGCAGGGCGGCGCCGTCCTCGGCGAGCAGCGCCTTGTTCGCGGAGACGACGCTCGCGCCGTTCTCGAACGCGGTGGTGATGAGCGTACGGGCGGGTTCGATGCCCCCGATGACCTCGACGACGACGTCGATGTCGCCGCGCTGCACGAGCGCGGTCGCGTCGGTGGTGATCAGTGCGGGGTCGATGCCCTCACGCACCTTCGAGGGCCGGCGGACGGCCACACCGGCGAGCTCTACGGGCGCGCCGATGCGCGCCGCGAGGTCGTCGGCGTGCGTCGTCATGATGCGCGCCACCTCTGAGCCGACCACACCGCAGCCCAGCAGCGCCACCTTCAGCGGACGCGTACGCATCATCCGACCTCGTTTCTCATACATGCACATGTGGGGACCAGTCTCACTCACCGGACGGGAGTTTCTGACCCCCGTCCGGATCCTGAGATGACTATTTCATCAGCCGACATCGAGACGCAGGAGATCTTCCTCCGTCTCTCGCCGGACGATCACTCGCGCCTCGCCGTCGCGCACCGCGACGACCGGGGGGCGCAGGGCGTGGTTGTAGTTGCTCGCCATCGAGCGGCAGTACGCGCCGGTGGCGGGGACCGCGATCAGGTCCCCGGGCGCCAGGTCGGCGGGGAGGAACGCGTCCTTGACCACGATGTCCCCGCTCTCGCAGTGCTTGCCGACGACCCGGACGAGCATCGGCTCGGCGTCCGAGGTGCGCGAGACGAGCGCCACGCTGTACTCGGCGTCGTACAGCGCGGTACGAATATTGTCCGACATTCCGCCGTCGACGCTGACATACGTCCGCAGCCCTTCGAGGGGCTTGATCGTGCCGACCTCGTACAGCGTGAACGCGGTGGGTCCGACGATGGCCCGCCCCGGCTCGACGGAGATGCGGGGCGTACGGAGCTTCGCGGCCTCGCACTCGCGGGTGACGATGTCGCTGAGCGCCTTGGCGATCTCGTGCGGCTCGCGGGGGTCGTCGTCGGAGGTGTACGCGATGCCGAGGCCGCCGCCGAGGTCGATCTCGGGCAGCTCGACGCCGTGTTCGTCGCGGATCTCGGCGAGCAGCTGCACCACGCGCCGGGCGGAGACCTCGAAGCCGGCCATGTCGAAGATCTGCGAGCCGATGTGGGAGTGGACGCCGATGAGTTCGAGCCCGTCGAGGGAGAGCGCGCGGCGCACCGCCTCGGCGGCCTGCCCGTCGGCGAGCGCGATGCCGAACTTCTGGTCCTCGTGCGCGGTGGCGATGAACTCGTGGGTGTGGGCCTCCACGCCGACGGTGACGCGGATCTGCACGCGCTGGCGCACGCCGTGGCGCTGGGCGATGTGGGCGACGCGGACGATCTCCTGGAAGGAGTCGAGCACGATCCGCCCGACACCGGCCTCGACGGCGCGCTCGATCTCGGCGACGGTCTTGTTGTTGCCGTGGAAGGCGATGCGCTCGGCGGGCATACCGGCGTCGAGGGCGGTGGTCAGTTCACCACCGGAGCACACGTCGAGATTCAGCCCTTCCTCCTTCAACCAGCGCACGACGGCACGGGAGAGGAAGGCCTTGCCGGCGTAGAAGACGTCGGCGTCGGGCCCGAACGCGTCGGCCCAGGCGCGGCAGCGGGCCCGGAAGTCGCTCTCGTCCAGGAAGTAGGCGGGGGTGCCGAACTCCTCGGCGAGCCGGGCGACGGCGATCCCGCCGACGGTGAGGGCACCGTCCGCGTCACGGGTGACGGTGCGCGACCACACCTTCTCGTCGAGGGCGTTGAGGTCGGCGGCGGGCGCGGAGTAGTGCCCCTCGGGGAGGACGTCGGCGTGACGGGGGCCTGCGGGGTGTGCGGAGCGGCTCATTGTGATGCTCTCTCGGGTCTCTTCTGATCTCGTCAGAGATGTTCGGGCGCGCGGATGCCGAGCAGGGACAGGCCGCCTGCCAGCACCGTCCCGGCGGCTTCGGCGAGGGCCAGCCGGGCGCGGTGGGCGGCCGAGGGTTTCTCGTCACCGGCGGGCAGGGGCGGGCAGGAGTCGTGGAAGTCGAAGAACGCGTGCGCGACGGCTTCCAGCTGCCGGGCGACCCGGTCGGGCGCGCGGTGACGGGCTCCGGCGAGCAGGACGCCGGGGTGGTCGGCGATGAGGTCGAGGAGGGGGCGGGCGGCGGCGTCGTACGGGGTGGGCTCGGTGCCGATCTCGCCGTACGGGGCGGGCTCGGCGTTCGCGGCCTGCGCGCCGTACGGGGCGGGGCCTTCACCGTGCGTGGCGTGCGCGGCTGCCTCCGCGGTGAAGCCGAGGGCGGCGGCCCCGCGGGTGAGAGCGCGAGCCCTGGCATGGGCGTAACGGACCCGGAAGAGCGGATTGGCCTCGCCCTGGACGAGCAGTTCGGGGCCGAGGGCGGCGCGGTCGTGTCCCGCGGCGCGCAGGAGCCCCCAGCGGGCCGCGTCGGGCCCGAGCCGCTCCAGCAGCTCCCCCGCGGTGGCCCCGGCGGGAACGGGCCGGATCCCGGTGAGCGGTACGGGAGGTGTCCCGTGCCCGTCGACGGTGACGCCGAGGCGGCCCCAGTCCGGGTCGGGCACCTGTTCGCAGGTGGTGCGGACCCGGGCGCCCTGGGCGGTGAGGAGCCGGCGCACGGCCTGGGCGGTGACGGCGGCGCGGACCTCCCGCGCGTGGTGGAACTGGTGGATCTCGTCCCGGAGGGCGTCCCCGTGCCCGTACGCGAGGCCCTGTTCCCGTACGGCGGCGAGCACGGCCCGGTCGCTGACGCCCGGGGCGTCGAGGGTGAAGCTCAGGAATCCGGGTCCGGTGATCTCGACCCGCCCGACGCCGGGCTCGGCGGCGACGCGGTCGCGCAGGATGCGGGCGACCTCCAGGGCGGGCAGCGCGGCGGGGCCGGCGAGCTGGAGGGCGACGGCGCAGGCGTAGTCGCCGCTGCCGCCGGGCCGGGTCCGCTCCACCCGCACGCGCGCGGGCACGGGCGCGCGCAACGCATCCTCGTCGACCGCGCGGCGCACGGCGTGCAGCACGGTCCGGGAGAGATCGGCGGGGGTCACGGGTCAAGCGTAGGTGAGAGAGGGGGGCGCTTTGCGAACCGGTTTCGCCATCCGGTCAGCCGGGCCCGGTTCCACGGCACGGGGCAGCCGGTCCGGTCCGGTCCGGCACGCCGGTCAGCCGGCGGGGCTCCCCGCCCGCCCGGCACCGCGCCGCCCGTCCGCCGAGGGCTCTTCCTCCCCGGTCACCAGCCGGCGCATGATCCGCACCAGCTCGCTCGGCTCGAACGGCTTCGCCAGGAACGCGTCGACCCCGGCCGCCACGCCCGCGTCGACCTCGTAAGGCGTACAGGCGCTGATGACGGCGATGGGGAGATCGCGGGTGCGGGGGTCGGAGCGCAGCCGGGTGGCGGTCTCCAGACCGTCCAGCCGGGGCATCACGACGTCGAGGGTGATGGCGTCGGGGCGTACCCTCCCGACCAGGTCCAGGGCCTCGACACCATCGGCCGCGGTCACGACCTCGAAGCCCTCCAGCTCGAGATTGACCCTGATCAGCTGCCGGATGACCTTGTTGTCGTCGACAACAAGCACGCGGCCGTACGCCCCTGACACCCTTCGAGAGTAGGTCGGCCGGAGGGGCGGCGTCCGGGTTTTGTCCATTCCGCCCCCGGACGGGTGGTCACCGCCCGCCCCGCCGCTCCAGCGGAATACCTGTTCACGGACACCCCGTGGGAGCTGGTAGTGTTTCACCCGTCGCAGAGCAACACCGCGATTCGCCCCCGTAGCTCAGGGGATAGAGCATCGGCCTCCGGAGCCGGGTGCGCAGGTTCGAATCCTGCCGGGGGCACTTCCGGATTGAGAGCCTGACCTGCATTTATGCCGGTCAGGCTCTTCTCGTTCCGCCAGGCGCGCCGAAGTCGCCGGGCGGAGAGATGATGGGCGTAGCCGAAGAGCCTCGGGGTGAAGCCGCGCAGGCGGGTACAGCAGAGGTGAGCGCGCTGTCACGGTGACCGCGAGCCCCTTGACGACGTGAACGAAGCGTGATCGTCATGAGCATCCCCCAGTCCAACGCCCCGCAGTGGCAACCCCAACCACCGCAGCAGAAGCCGCACAAGAAGCACCGGATTTTCCTGTGGGTCTTCCTGGGCGTCCAACTCCTCTTCCTGATCTGGCTGATCGCCGGGATCGCTTCCGGCTCGGGCACCCCCGAGGACTGCGGGACGCTCGACAAGCAGAGCTGCAACGACGCCGAGAACGCCGGCACCGCGATCGGCGTGGGCCTGGTCATCGTCCTGTGGGCCGTCGTGGACGTCATTCTGGGCATCACGTACGCGGTCTACCGCCTCGCGAGGCGGCCGTAGCCGCCCCGCGAAGTTGTCCCGGCTCGCTCCGGGGCGCGGCCCGGCTCGCCCTCAGCGGGGTGATCAGTACTTGCCGTCGACCGGGATCCAGCCGGACCAGGCCTCGGGCTGGTAGAACTTTCCGGTGTCGCCGTCGTAGCGCAGGATCCGCAGGCGTACGTTGCCACTCTCGCGGTAGTCCTTGTTGCAGGTCGCCCAGGTGTTCACGCCGAGCTTGTTGACGCAGACCTCCTCGGCGCGCCCGTAGTCGGTGTAGACCCCGACGGCCGCGGACATGCCGTCCTTCTTCGTGTCGCCGGCCCAGATGATGTCGCCGTTGTGCTGGAAGCACCCGCTGGAGCCGTAGGCGGCGGTCGCGCCGAGGCAGGTGCTCGACGGCGGAGCGGCCTTGGCGGCCGCCATCGTGGCCGCCGGTCCCGTCGTCTCGTCCTCGTCCGTCGGGAAGGGGATCTCCGTGCCGGGTTCCGTGGCGAGACCTTCGACGATCTTCACGTCTCCGCGCAGCTGGACTTCCACGGGGGCCTCCGGGGTGTCGTCGGCGAGCGCCGGCGTCGCGGTGACGGCCGAGAGGGCGAGTGCCGACGCCCCGGCGAGAGCGCTCAACTTCGAGCGCCAGTTTTCACGCATGCTTCACTACCCCCGCGCCTGACCTCTGTGGCGAGATCATCAATTATCAAATGTGAACAGGGTGTGAGACTAAGAGATCGCTGTGACGGAAGGAAGGGGCCCCTGTGACGCAAGTGGTTAACGGTGCCCGTGATCCTGAGAGTCGCACGGGCGCGGGCGGTGCGGTGCGGTACGCGGAACGGGAGGGCGGGCACACGGTGGTGTGCCCGCCCTCCCGTTCCGGTTCTCTCACCCGCTCACCGGGGATGGGCTCACGGCAGGGTGGGCGGCTCGGCGGCCCGCTCCCCCTCGGTGACTTCGGCGAACGAGGGGTCGACGGCGCACTCCGCGGGGATGTCGGCGGCGGAGCGGGCGCACTTCTCGGGGCCCGCCACGCTCTGCTCGTTCAGCTCGGGCGGCCCCGTCTGCAACGTGCCCGCCTCGATGTTCTCCGCGAGTTCCTTGACGGAAGCCGGTCCGGTGGGGGCGGCCGGCCGCTCGGCCTCCGCGGTGCCCGGCGAGGACGAACAGGCGGCCAGGCCCGCCGTGGCGCACAGGACGAGGACGGCCGAGGCCGCGGCGGTACGAAGTCGCATGGAATTCCCCCCTACGCGGATGCCCGGACACCCGGGTCATCAGTCGATCCACGGTGCCACAGAGGGGGGTTGGGCGGGCGGAGAACAGGTGAAGAAGGCGCGCAGAGTGCCTCGTCAGCCGACCGGCAGTCCCGGTGCCGGGTAGGCGTCCATGAGCTCCTTCACCTCGCCCCGTACCTTCCTGATCGCGTTCTCGTCGCCCGTGCGTGCCGCTTCCACCGCCGTGGTGATCCAGGTGGCGACCGTGCCCATCGCGGAGGCCGGGACGCCCCGGGAGGTGAGGGCCGGGGTGCCGATCCGGATGCCGGAGGGGTCGAAGGGCTTGCGGGTGTCGTAGGGGACGGTGTCGTAGGGGACGGTGTTGTAGTTGACGACGATGCCCGCGCGGTCGAGGGCCTTGGCCGCGGTCTTGCCGGGGACGTCCTTGTCGGTGAGGTCGATGAGCAACAGGTGGTTGTCGGTGCCGCCGGAGACCAGGTCGAAGCCGCGGGCCGCCAACTCCTCCCCCAGGGCGCGCGCGTTGGCCACGACCTGGTGGGCGTAGGAGCAGAAGCCGGCGGTGGCGGCTTCGCCGAGGGCGACCGCGATGGCGGCCGTGGTCTGGTTGTGCGGACCGCCCTGGAGGCCGGGGAAGACGGCGCGGTCGATGGCGCGGGCGTGCTCGGCGGTGGAGAGCAGCATCGCGCCGCGCGGGCCGCGCAGGGTCTTGTGGGTGGTGGTGGAGACGACGTCCGCGTGACCGGCGGGCGAGGGGTGTGCGCCGCCCGCGATCAGGCCGGCGATGTGCGCGATGTCCGCGACCAGGACGGCCCCCGTCTCGCGGGCGATCTCCGCGAAGCCCGCGAAGTCGATCGTGCGGGGAACGGCCGTACCGCCGCAGAAGATGAGCCTGGGCCGCTCGGCGAGGGCCAGGTCGCGGACCTCGTCCAGGTCGATCAGGCCGGTGTCCCGGCGTACCCCGTACCGGACGCCGCGGAACCAGCGCCCGGTGGCCGAGACGTCCCAGCCGTGCGTGAGGTGGCCGCCCATCGGCAGGGACATGCCGAGGACGGTGTCACCGGGCTGGAGGAAGGCCAGGTAGGCGGCGAGGTTGGCCGGGGAGCCGGAGTACGGCTGGACGTTGGCGTGGTCCATCCCGAAGAGGGCCTGGGCGCGGCGGATCGCCAGTGTCTCGACCTGGTCGATGACCTGCTGGCCCTCGTAGTACCGCTTGCCGGGGTAGCCCTCGGAATACTTGTTCTGGAGCACGGTGCCCGAGGCTTCGAGCACGGCGGCGGAGACGTAGTTCTCGCTGGGGATCAGGCGCAGGGTATCGGCCTGGAGCCGCTCCTCCGCGCCGATCAGGGCGGCCAGTTCGGGGTCGGACGCGATGAGGGCCGGGTGGCGGGGCGCGGTGGGGGTGGTGCCGATGGTGGACCGGGTGGTCATGGAAGAAGCCTTCCGGGTCGGCCGCGGCAGGCGGCGTGGACCCGGATGCCCAGGCGGACGGCTCTCCGGAGATGACGCCCCGGGGACGCCCGGGGTGTGCCGCTTCCTCGTGGTCGGTTCCACGGAGCACCCCTGCCGGGGCGCGCGCCAGTCGCGGCGTCCGTCAGTTTAGGGGGTGGGGCGGGGCGGCGGTGGCCCGGCGCAGGAAGAGGCTGCCGCGGCCGTGCGTGACCGGTGACAGAACGGGGCAGATTCCCCATGACTTTTCGGCTC
Source organism: Streptomyces sp. S063 (assembly GCF_002832675.1). Classification (NCBI taxonomy): domain Bacteria; kingdom Bacillati; phylum Actinomycetota; class Actinomycetes; order Kitasatosporales; family Streptomycetaceae; genus Streptomyces; species Streptomyces sp. S063. The sequence continues at coordinate 5,339,232 of NZ_CP021707.1, read as the reverse complement.
GACGGTGGGGGGACCGTTATGGAGTCCGGTGATCGCGACGTGATCGGGGGGTACGGGGGCGACGGGACCGTGCCTCCTCCGCCTTCTCATGCGCCGTCCGTCGGGCCTCCGCCACCCGGTGCGGCGTTACGGGCGGCCGCCGCCGCTTTGCTCAATGTGACCGGGCTCGGGCTCGGTTACGCCCTGGTGGGGCGCTGGGGGCGGGCCGTGGTGTGCTGGGCGGCCACGGCGGTGTTGTTGTGGGTGGCGTTGCCCGCCGATCCGGACGGCGTGCCCGCGGGTGTGCTCGTCGGGTATCTGCTCGTTCCCCTGGTCGCCGCCGTCGACGGAGGGCGGATCGCCCGGCGTTCGGCGGTGGGCGGGGCGTGGCGGCCCGGGCCGGCGGTCGGGCTGGGTGTGGTGCTGCTGGCCGTTCCGGCGGGCGGGGCCGTGGTGTACGGCTCCGCGCGGGACGAGGCGCGGGAGCAGATGCTGCTGGAGCGGCTGGAGACCGGGGACGAGCGGGTCGCCACCGCGTCGCGGCAGCCGTTCGGGGAGGCGAAGGGCGAGTACGGGAAGGCCCTCGACGTCTATCGCGCGCTCGGCGAGGACCACCCCGGGTCCCGGGCCGCGAAGCTCGTCCCGGACCGGCTGAAGGCCTACTACGACGCGGTCTCCGCACCGTACGCGAAGAAGCGGCACTGCGAGGCCGTCGCGCCGTTGACGTATCTGCGGACGCTGCCGGACTCTGTGGACAGGAAGCTGCTGGGTGAGCTGGCCGTCTGGCCGGACGAGCCCCTCGCCGAGTCGCTGTACGGCTGCGGGGTCTCGCGCCTGGGCGCGGCGGGCGGGGGCGGCGCGGAGCTGGGCGAGTTGTTGCGTACCTTCCCCGAGTCCGCCTCCGCCCGGCGGGTCGCGCCCGCGATCGACGAGCGGATCAAGAGCCAGGTCGCGGCGTTGAAGGGCGCCGATCCGTGCGCGGCCACCACCACACTGCGCGCCCTCGGCGCCACCGCCTCCGAGCTGCCCGCCGACAGCGTGAAGAAGCTGCGCGCCGATGCCGACAAGGGGGTCGTGGACGGGGTGTACGCCTGCGGGGTCGACCAGTTCAAGGACGGGAAGTTCGGCGCCGCGCGCACGACGTTGACCGACTTCGCGCGGACGTACAAGAGCGACGGGCGGGCGGGGCAGGCCCGGAACATCGCGACAGCCGCGGAGATAGCCGACGACCGGCCGGCCGCGGGCAAGCGGCTGCCGCCGTCGAAGCGGCCCGGCGGGGCCCGGATGGAGCTGGTCATCAGCAATGACGCGCCGAACACGGTCGAGGTCCTCTACACCGGTCCGGTCACCGGCACCGTCACGCTGAGGGCGTGCGCGGGCTGCGAGCGGTACAGCGCCTCCGAAGGCGCACGACGCGCCTGCGGGGCGAGCGGCAGGAGCTACCCGAAGGCCCGGCTCCGCCTGCCCGCCGGGGAGTACCACTTCCTCTACAAGCACGGCACGGGCGCGACCTCCCGGGTGGACAGCTACTCCTCCGGGACCAGGGTCCAGCCGGGCTACACCTACACCAGTTGCACGTACGTCATCGAGCGCAGCCCCTTGGGCCTGGACCTGCCGCGGCTCCCCGATCCGATCCAGCCGGTGGTCAGCCCTTGGGGCGCGGGTTCCTCTCGATGACCCGGCCGTCCAGCTCGGCGGTGAGGAAGGCGCCGCCGTGCGCGTCGGAGACGTACACGCGCAGCACCGGGCGGTCGTTGTGGAAGGGCGACGAGGGGTCCACGATCACGTAACTGCTCTCCGGTTCGTCGACGTTGAGCGACTTCTCCGCCGTCTTCAGCAGGGCGGGCAGCGCGTCCCAGTCGACGGAGTTCAGGTCGACCGTCGTGGACCCGGACATCAGGGTGCCGCCCATGTCGTCGTTCTTCGCCCGGCCGTCGCGGTAGCTGAAGCGGTCGTACAGCGCGGCGTTGGACTTCAACGGGGCCTCGGCGGAGGCGTGTTCGCCGTAGAGGGTGAAGTCGGTGACCTTCGTTCCGCCCATGAGCGGCTTCAGCGCGGCGATCGCGGTCCGCGCTCCGTCCGGGGTCAGGAGGTTCACCGCCTTCCCTTCCGCCTCCGCCTCCGGCCCCGGGGGTCCTGCTCGCCGGTGCCGTCGGATCCGTCGGTGATCGGGGTCGGTGCCGGGGCCGAGGTCCGCGGGGCGCTCGCCCGGTCGCGCGGGCGGTCGTCGCTGTCGGAGCCCTGGGAGGAGAAGGCACCGTTCGTCCAGAGGATGGCGCCCGCGATCACCACGGCCGAGACGACGGACGACGCGGCGCTGATCCGCCAGACCCGGCGCTCGACGCGGTGGCGGCGCTCGCCCCGGGTGGCGTCGGAGCCGGCGGGCGGGGTGGCGTAGCCCGTCGGAGCACGGTCCTCCGGGACGTCGGACCCGCCGGGCCGGGCAGGTACCGGCTGCTTTCGGTCGGACACCGGTGACCCGAAGGGCGCGGGTCCGGGCCTCGGCGGCGGCGTGGCGCCCGACTGCGTGGGCGCGGCGTGGACGGACCCGGGGTGCGCGGAGGCGGGGGTGGGGGTGGGGTGTGCTTCCCCGTCGCGCGCGTGCCCGTCGTGCGCGTATCCGCCGTGCGCGTGCCCCTCGCGTGCGCCCTCGGGTCGTTCCCGTACCGGCTCCGTGGGGGTCGGGTCTGTGCTCCCGCCGCCCCGCGACGCCTCGGCCAGCAGTCGGTCGAGGGTCTCGGCGTCCGGGCGGGCCGGGATGTCCCGGGTGAGGAGCGCGCTCAGCACCGGGGCCAGGGCTCCCGCCCGTACCGGCGGCGGGATCTCCTCGTCGAGCACGGCGGCCAGCGTGGCCAGGGTGGTGGCCCGGCGCAGCGGGTGCCTGCCCTCGACGGCGACGTACAGCATCATGCCGAGCGACCAGAGGTCGGAGGACGGGTCGCCCTCCGTGCCGCGGATGCGCTCGGGGGCTATGTAGTCGGGCGAGCCGATGAGGGCGCCCGTCGCGGTGAGGCTGGTCGACTCACGGATGGCGGCGATGCCGAAGTCCGTGAGGACGGGGCGGCCGTCGGGTCGCAGCAGGACGTTGGCGGGCTTGACGTCACGGTGCTGGATGCCCACCGCGTGGGCGGCGCTGAGGGCGGAGAGGATGCCGCGCCCCAGCTCGGCGGCGTCGGCGGGTGCCATGGGGCCGGTGGCGAGCCGGTCGTGCAGGGAGGAGCCGGCCACCAGCTCCATCACGATCCACGGGTAGCCGTCCTCGCCGGGGTCGACGATGTGGTGGACGGTGACCACGTTGGGGTGGTCGACCCGGGCCAGGGCGCGGGCCTCACGGAGCACCCGGGCGCGCAGGGTACGGGCGCCCTCGGGGTCGTACTCCGCGAGCGCCGGGTCCGGGGGCCGCACCTCCTTGAGCGCGACGTCGCGGTGGAGCGCCTCGTCGCGGGCCCGCCAGACCATGCCCATGCCGCCGCTGCCGAGCCGCTCGACCAACGTGAAACGGCCGTCGATCACCCGTCCCGAGGGGACCTCTTCGCTCATGGGCCGTAGCGTACGGGGGACGTCGGACAGCGGGGAGCGTCGGGCGCCGGCCCCGTCAGGCCGAGGTGCGCTTGCGGGACGATGCCGTCTTCTTCGTCCCGCTGCCGCCGCTCGACGACGTCTGCTTCTTCGCCGCCGTCTGCGTTGCCGTCTTCTTCGCGGTCGACCGGCTTCCGGTGGCCTTCTTCGCCGTCGACGTGGACTTCTTTCCGCCGGTGGACTTGGGGGTGGACTTCTTCGCCGCCGCGGTGCTGCCCTTCCTGGACTGGGTGGACGGCTTCCCCGACGTCTTCTTGATGGGGTGCACGTCGGCCATCTCGTCGTCGCCCCCGTCCTCCGCCCGTGCGTTCTCCTCGCCCCGGGACTTCTTCGCCGCCTGCACGCTGTTCTCCAGGGCCGCGATCAGGTCGATGACCTTGCCGCCGCCCGCCTCCCCGGACTCGGCCGGGCGCACGGTCTCCCCGGAGGCCTTCGCGGCGATGAGTTCCTCCACCGCCTCCCGGTAGTCGTCGTGGAGGCTGTCCATGTCGACCTCGCCGAGGGTGTCCATCAGGGCGTCCGCCAGATCGAGTTCGGCGTCGCGGACCGTGACGTCGCCCTCCGGCGCGACGCCCTCGGGGGCGCGGATCTCGTCGGGCCAGAGCAGTCCGTGCATGGCGATCACGTCGTCCACGACGCGGAGCATGCCGAGCCGTTCGCGGCCGCGCAGGGCGTACTTGGCGACGGCGACCTTGTTGCTGCGCTTGAGGGCCTCGCGCAGCAGGGTGTACGGCTTGGCGGCGGGTACGCCGTTGGCGGAGAGGTAGTACGCCGCGTCCATCTGGAGCGGGTCGATCTGGTCCGAGGGCACGAAGGCGACGATCTCGATGGTCTTCGCGGTGGGCAGCGGGAGCTGGGCGAGGTCCTCGTCGGTGATCGGGATCATCGTGCCGTCGGCGTCCTCGTAGGCCTTGCCGATCTCACCGCCCGAGACCTCTTCCTCGTCCAGTTCGCAGACCTTGCGGTACCGGATCCGGCCACCGTCGGCGAGGTGGACCTGCCGGAAGTGGATCGAGTGGTTCTCGGTGGCGTTGACCAGTTTGATCGGGATGCTGACCAGCCCGAAGGAGATCGCGCCGTTCCATATGGACCTCACCGTTCACCCCTTGTCGACCGTGGAGGACGCTCTGGCGAATAGAGACGCTATGTTCTGATTTCGTGTGACTCTTATCGTATGACGCCGATCACCGAGGTGGAGGGGCGACGGGTCCCGCTCAGCAATCTCGACAAGATCCTGTATCCGGCCACGGGAACGACCAAGGGCGAGGTGCTGCACTACTACGCGGCCACCGTGGGCAGCGTGATCCTGCCCCAGCTCGCCGACCGCCCCGTGTCCTTCCTGCGGTATCCGGACGGGCCGGGCGGCCAGGTCTTCTTCACCAAGAATCCGCCACCCGGTACCCCCGCCTGGGTGGAGACCGCCCCTGTCCCCCGGAGCGAGGACCAGGGCGCCCGGCAGGTGGTCGTACGCGATCTGGCCTCGTTGATGTGGGCGGCGAACCTGGTGGTGGAGTTCCACACCCCGCAGTGGCGGACGGCTACACCGCGGGTCGCCGACCGGATGGTCTTCGACCTGGACCCCGGCTCCCCCGCGACCGTCGTGGAGTGCTGCGCGGTGGCGCTCTGGCTGCGGGAGCGGCTCGCGGCGGACGGGCTGGCGGCGTACGGGAAGACGTCCGGGTCCAAGGGGCTGCATCTGCTGGTTCCGCTGGAGCCCACGCCGTCCGGCGAGGTGTCCGCGTACGCGAAGCGGCTCGCCCTGGAGGCGGAGAAGGCCCTTCCGGCGCTGGCCCTGCACCGGATGAAGCGCTCCCTGCGACCGGGCAAGGTCTTCGTCGACTTCAGCCAGAACTCCGCGTCGAAGACGACCGCCACGCCCTACACGCTGCGCGCCCGCCCCGAGCCCACCGTCTCGGCCCCCGTGACCTGGGACGAGATCGCGGGGTGCCGGGAGGCCGGGGCCCTGGTGTTCCGCGCCGGGGACATGGCCGCCCGGCTGGACCGGCACGGTGATCTGCTCGCCCCGCTGAACGACCCGGGGCAGGGTCGCCCGGTCCCCCGCACCGCCGAAACATCGTGACCCGGTCATGACCTGGTTACGGGCGCGAGGAAAGGCCACAAGTGGCGGGTGGATTGTCGGAGCCGTGGTGCACACTCTGCGCAGGCGCTTTCTGCGGGGCGCGCCGGGAGGGGTGTGACGGGCAGGACACGCCGCGTGGCGTGCCGGTCCGGGCGCTGTCGTGATCGTGGGGAGGGGATGGCGTGTTCTCGGGGATCGACGAGGTCGACTGGGCTTCGATGGAGCATGCCTACGGGCCGGCCGACGACGTACCGGAGCTGCTGCGGGGGCTCGCGTCGGACGATCCGGCGGAGCGGGAGGCCGCGCTCGACGGCATGTACGGGGCGGTGCACCACCAGGGCGATGTGTACGCGTGCACGCTCGCGTGCATCCCGTTCCTGTTCGAGCTGGTCGTGGACCCGGGGGTGCAGGACCGGGGCGGCGTCGTCGAACTGCTCACCAGCATCGGGGGCTTCGACCTCGACGAGGACGACGAGGCGGAGATCGACGAGGACGAGATCGAGGGCGCCGCGAACTACGCGATGGCGGCGGCCGCGGTCACCGCGGGCGCCGGGGTGTTCTTCGAGCTGATCGCCGACGAGGACCCCGGGGTGCGGCTCGCGGCCCCGCTGGCCCTCGCCACGCTGCACCGGCACCCCGTGCGGGTGCTGGCCCTGCTGCGCGAGCGGCTGCCGGTGGAGCCCGACGAGGAGGTGCGGCTCGCCCTGGTGGAGGCGGCCGGACGGGTCGCCCTGCGGCACCGGCCGCTGGCGGAGCGGGTCGGTGAGTGGCTGGGCCTGCTGGCCTCCCGGGCCGGCTCCCCGGGGCTGCGGCTCGCGGCCCTGGCCCAGCTGGCACGCTGTTCGCCCGACGGGCTGCCCGGCGATGTGGTGCCGGTGGTCTCGGGGCTGCTGCGCGAGATGCGTTCGGCGCCGGACGAGTCCGGCAGCCCGGAGGAGCCCGACGCTCCGGGAGCGGGCGCCCCTCCCGGGGGGACCGCCGCGCGGGACGACGACGAGCCCGAGCCCGTGGCCTCGGCGGAGACCGGGCGGGGCGAGCACGTCGTGACGCCGACGCTCGTGGGACAGCTGCGCTCGCTGTCCGCCCAGGAGAACGCCGGGCGCGGCGCCCCCTGGGCCGCGGACCTGCTGCGCACCCTGCACGTCGGCCTCGACGACCGGGTGGGCGACCGCACCGCGCTGCTCGCCGACCAGTTGCGCAGCCCCGACCGCCGTCAGCGCATCGATGCCGTGCGGATGAGCGGCGGGCTCATACGGGCCTGGCGCGGCCCCTACGAGGAGTTGGTGGCGCTCGTCGGCGAGCAGCTGTCCGACCCGGAGCCCCGGCTCGCCGAGGCCGCGTCCCACGTGCTGGAGGAGCTTTTCCAACTCGCCGCGCCCGCCGCCGACGCCCTGGCCGCCCGGCTGGCCGCCGATCCCGGGGGCTGGGTCAGGACCTGGGCCGGCGGTCCGCCCGGACTCGGCTCCACCGTGAAGGCCCTGGCCCGGCTCGGCGACGCCCGCGCGGTGCCCGCGCTCGCGGCGGCGCTGGAGCGGGAGCAGGTGGCGCACGACGTGGGGTTCGCGGTGGGCCACCTGGGGGCGGCGGCCCGGCCGCTCGCCGGCGCGCTGCGGCGCAGACTCGCGGAGGTGGAGCTGGACGAGGGCGCCTACGACCGCGCGAGCCCGCTGCTGGCCGGGCTGACCGCGCTCCGGGCGGGCGAGGCGGCCCCCGAGGTGCTGCGGGTGCTGCGCGGGGCGCCGGAGTACCGGGGCGAGTGGCTGCGTACGGCGGCCCTGCGGGCGCTGGGGGCCTTCGGGCCCGCCGCGCGGGAGGCCGTCCCCGAGCTGCGGGCGCTGATCCGCCGGCCGGGTACGGCCTCCGCGACGGAGGCGGCCGAGGCGCTGTGGGCGGTCTCCGGGGACGCGGACGCGGTGCTGCCGGTGCTGATCGAGGGCCTTCAGTCGGACCAGGTTCACGACCGGCGGGCGGCGGCGGTGGCGCTGGGGGCGCTCGGGCCGCGCGCCGCGGTGGTCGCGCCCCGGCTGCGCGGGCTGCTGGCCCACGAGGAGCTGTGGCTGCGGGTCGATGCGGCGATCGCGCTGTGGGAGGTGTCCGGCCGGTCGCGGGAGAGCGTCGCGGCGCTGCTCGCCGCCTGGGAACAGAACCGCCACGTCCGGGTCCGGGTGGCAGAATGCCTGGCACGGATGGGGCCGGTCCCCGAGGGGTCGGCCGCAGCACACGTCCTGCGGGGCGAACTCGTCTCCGTACGCCGTCACAACGCGATGGACGGCGGGTACGGCAGTCATGACATCCACGAGGACGAAAAGCTCCTGGCACTGTGCCGGCAGGCGCTCCGGGGGACGGGGAAAGGAAGCACGCCGTGATCATTTTCGGTACCAAGGGCTACCTCTATCAGCTGGCCGTCCTGACGATGGTGTGCGGCTGGTGCGGCAACCCGGCGGCGCACACCCTGCGCAAGCGCGTCACGAAGTTCACGCTGTTCTTCGTGCCGCTGTTCCCGTTCTCGACGAAGTACGCCACGCAGTGCACGTTCTGCGGCGGGGAGCGGCAGATACCCCAGGAGGAGGCGGACCGGCTGCTCGCCCAGGCCGCGGCCGGGCAGGACGGCAACGCCTACGGCCGGGCCCCGCAGCGGCCCGGCGTCACGCCGCCGGGACAGAACCCGTACCAGAGCTGACCCATCGCCGGTCGGGACCGGCGCCGGCCCTGCGGCGGGCTCGGAGCCACGCAATGTACGCAGTGGTGCGAACCGGGCATTGCACACGGCCACCCCATTAGGGTGTGAAGCCTCTGTCGTCGAGGAGGAGGCGAGAGTTGCGTCCGCACCGCGCCCCGGCGGCGACCCGCACCGTCGTGTCCGCCGTCGCCGCGCTCACCCTGCTGTCCGGCTGCGGCACGGCGGGCGGGCTGAGGAGCGCGGGGGAGGCGCCGTCGGCCGTCGAGCCCAAGAGCCTGTGGCCGGAGCTGCCGCCCGCCTCCTCCGCCCCGTACGACTACGGGGAGGGCGAGACCGCGCGGATCCCCGGGATCCGGGTCACCGGCGGTGATGTGCGGCGGCTGGACCCGGTGACCGTGACGCAGGCCGGGCTGAAGGCGAAGACGGACCGGGACAGCGGCCTGGACGAGCTGCCGGACTCCACCGTGCGGCAGATCAAGGCGTGCCGGACCGCTCCGGACGACTGCCCGGTCCTCCCGCCGTACTACCGCGACCTGACCGGCGACGGCAGGGACGAACTGGTGCTCGGCATCCGGATGCCCGACCGGCAGCTCGCCGTGCGCGTCTACATGCCGGACGGGGGCGGGCTGACCCGGATCATGTCCACCTACGACGCCGTCATCAGCGTGGAGCTGGCGGGCCGGGATCTGATCATGCGGGCCCCTTCGGTCATCCCGGGGTACGAATACCGCACCGCCTGGTCCTGGGACGACCGGCAGCGCGCGATGCTGCCCACCCGGGACGAGATCCTGCGGACGCCCGAGCACCGGAAGGCCCCGGGCCACCGGCGCACGCCGACGGGCATGCCGGCCCCGTCCGCCGACGCCTCCTCGGATCCGGGCGCGTCGACGCCGTCCGGCTCCGCCACGGGGACGCGATGAGACGGCGCCGCCGCTTCCGCTCGCCCTCCTGGACCGCGAGCCTCACCTGGAAGTCCGCGGTCTTCCTGACCGCCATGTGCTGCACCCTGGCCGCCCTCCTCGGCATTCTCGTGCACACCGCCGTCACCCGGCAGACCGTCGAGCACGCCCGCGAGAAGGCGCTGGCCCGGCTGGAGGTCGTCACCGACGCGTACGAGGCCGGGGAGCCGCTGCCCCGGGGGTCCGGCATCGATCCGCCCGGACTGCCCGCCTCGCTGCGCTCCCTGGCCGCCGGCGGCGAGCGGGGCACCGTCGTCGCGGACGGGCCGCACCGTCCGGGCGACCCGGACGGCCAGGGCGGCCCGGCCATGTGGGCGGCGGGCCCGGCGGACGGGCGGGCGCTCGCCACCTGGACGGACTACAGCCACAGCGCCCGCACCATCGGCGGCCTCGACCGCGCGATCATCGGTTCCTCGCTGCTGGCCATCGCCGCCACCCTGCTCGTCGGGCTGTTCGCCGTCGGCCGGGTGACCCGCCGGCTCCACCAGAGCGCCCGGGTGGCCCGCCGGATCAGCGCGGGCGATCTCGACGCCCGGGTGAACGACCCGCGTACCGCGAGGCCGGTCCGGGCCCAGGACGAGGTGGCGATCGTGGCGGGCGCTCTCGACACGATGGCCTCGACCCTCCAGCGCAAGCTCCAGACCGAGCAGCGGTTCACCGCCGATGTGGCGCACGAGCTGCGCACCCCGCTGACCGGTCTGTCGGCCGCCGCCGAACTGCTGCCGCCGGGCCGCCCGGCGGAGCTGGTCCGGGACCGGGTGAAGGCGATGCGGGCGCTGACGGAGGACCTGCTGGAGATCTCCCGCCTCGACGCCCGTACCGAGCAGGTCGACCTCGCCGTGCACGATCTCGCGCCGATCGCGGAGCGGGTCGTCCGGGCGTCGGGCACCGACACCGAGGTACGGGTGAGCGGCGCGGCCCGGGTGGAGACCGACCGGCGGCGGCTGGAGCGGGTGATCGGCAACCTGGTGGCCAACGCCCACCGGCACGGGGAGCCTCCGGTGGTGCTGAGCGTGGACGGCGCGGTGGTCACCGTGACGGACCGCGGGCCCGGGTTCCCTGCGTATCTGCTGGACGGCGGACCGCAGCGGTTCCGCACGGACGGCGCGGGCAAGGGGCACGGCCTCGGGCTGACCATCGCGCTCGGCCAGGCCCAGGTCATCGGCGCCCGGCTGGACTTCGGCAGTGCGCCGGACGGCGGGGCGCTCGCCCGGTTGACCCTGCCGGAGTACGTGCGGCTCGACGACGCCGATTCCGACGGGAATCCCGGTGCGGACAGGGGTCGGCGGGGCCTGGACGACCCGGACGGCTCAACGGGGAACAGCCCTCACACATCGTGACGCGTTGCAGACCGCGAGTGGCGATTTTAGCGTGACGACCACGAGCCCAGCTCGTGTCCCCCACGTTCCGCTTTCTCATCGCATGGAGGCAGCATGTCCCCCCTGTCCCGCCCCTCGCGGCTCCGCCGGCTCGGTCTCTGCGTGGCCACCGGCACGCTCGCGGCGCTCACGGCCGCCGCTCCCGCCGCCATGGCGGCCGACCCCCAGCCCGTCGGTCAGCGTGCGGAGGCCACCGCTCCGGACCCGACGTCCGACGAGCTCTCCGCCTCGGCGCTCCAGCGCGAGCACGAGGCGCAGCAGAAGGAGGCCCGCCAGGAGGCGCAGCAGCAGGGCCAGGCGCGGCCCCAGGCGCCGAAGCGGACGTACAAGGGACGGGTCATCGCCAAGCCGTACCTGCTGCTCCGTGACAAGCCGACGCGCAGCAGCCGGATCGTCGGCTCGGTGAAGTACGGCTCGGTCGTCAACATCTTCTGCAAGACGCAGGGCGACAACGTCGACGGCAACAACCGCTGGTACCTGCTGACCGACGGCACCTGGGCCTGGGGTTCGGCCCGCTACATCGAGAACATCGGCGCCGCGCCGAAGTGGTGCTGACCTCGCATCACCCGCACATCCGCACCCGCGCCCGCCCGTGGAGCCCGGCCCCTGTCGCCGCGCGCTCCACGGGCGGGCGCATGCGTCCTCCACGGCGGGTGCGTACGCGGAGGGGGCCCCGGAATCGGGAAGGTGCGGCATAGCAAAGGTGTGACATAAGGGAAATACCGCCCTCCTCTTGCTACGTTGCGGAGCATGACCGCAACGAGGGCGGACGCTCCCCCGCCCGAGCTCCGCCTCCCCAAGCGGCGCGGGATGGAGCTCACCCTCCTCGTGGGGGGCGTCCTGATCTCCGTCTTCGGCTACGCGGCGGTCGGGCTCACCCACGACGGCGCCGTGCCGCCGGACGTCGCCGGGTACGGTGCCGGGCTCGGGGCGCTCGCGCTGCTCGCCCATGCCGCGGTGCGCTTCCGGGCCCCGTACGCCGATCCGCTGCTGCTGCCGATCGCCGTCCTGCTCAACGGCCTCGGCCTGGTGTTGATCTACCGGCTCGATCTGGAGACGCCGAGGGACCAGGCCGCGCCCACCCAGCTCGTCTGGTCCACGCTCGGCGTCGCGCTGTTCACCGCCGCGGTGGTGCTGCTGCGCGATCACCGGGTGCTCCAGCGGTACGCGTATCTCTCGGTGGCCACGGCCCTGGTCCTCCTGATCGTGCCGATCTTCTTCCCGGCGGTGAACGGGGCGAAGATCTGGATCCGGGTCGGCGGACTCTCCTTCCAGCCCGGGGAGTTCGCGAAGATCCTGCTGGCGGTGTTCTTCGCCGCCTATCTGGCCGCCAACCGCAACGCGCTCGCGTACACCGGCCGCAGGGTGTGGAAGCTGCAACTGCCGGCGGGCCGGGTGCTCGGGCCCATCGTGGCGATCTGGCTGCTGAGCGTCGGCGTGCTGGTGCTGGAGCGCGACCTCGGCACCTCGCTGCTCTTCTTCGGGCTGTTCGTCATCATGCTGTACGTGGCGACGGGCCGGACCGGCTGGATCGCGGTGGGCCTGCTTCTGGCGGCCGTCGGGGCGTTCGTCGTCGGGTCCTTCGAACCGCATGTCCACGGCCGGGTGCAGGACTGGCTCGACCCGTTCGCCTCGATCGACGCGGGGCGGGGGCCGGGCCAGCTCGCCCAGTCGCTGTTCGCGTTCGCGGCGGGCGGGATGTTCGGGACGGGGCTCGGCGCCGGGAACTCCATCCTGATCGGCTTCGCCGCGAAGACCGACTTCATCCTGGCGACGGCCGGTGAGGAGCTGGGGCTGAGCGGGCTGACCGCGATCTTCCTGCTCTACGCGCTGCTCGTGGCGCGCGGCTACCGGGCCGGGCTCGCCCTGCGCGACCCGTTCGGCCGGCTGCTCGCCATCGGTCTCGCCTCGATCCTGGCGCTCCAGGTGTTCGTGATCGCGGGCGGGGTGATGGGGCTGATCCCGCTGACCGGGATGGCGATGCCGTTCCTCGCGCAGGGCGGCTCGTCCGTCGTCACCAACTGGATCATCGTGGCGCTGCTGATCCGGGTCAGCGATGTCGCGCGCCGCCCCCACCCGGAGCAGGTGGAGACCGGGGTCGTCGCGGCGGCCGTGGAGGAGGGAAACCGGTGATCCGCTACATCCGGCGGGCCGCCGCCTTCTGTCTCCTGCTGCTCGTGGCGCTGCTCGTCAACGCGGCCCGCGTCCAGCTCTTCGAGGCCGACGAGCTGGACGACAACCCGGCCAACCGCCGTTCCGCCATCGTCCGTTACGACCAGCCGCGCGGGAACATCCTGGTCGGCGACCGGCCCGTGACCGGCAGCAAGGAGACCGGCGAGCAGCTCAGCTTCGAGCGCACCTATCTGCACGGCCCGCTGTACGCGCCGGTGACCGGATACGCCTCGCAGACGTACGGCACCACGCTGATCGAGAACGCCGAGGACGCCGTGCTCTCCGGTACGGACTCGCTGCTGGCCCCGCTGCCCTTCTGGAACGAGTTCACCCGGGGCCGGCAGCCGGGCGGCGATGTCGTCACCACGATCAGGGCGTCGATGCAGCAGGCCGCGTACGACGGGCTGCGCGGGCGGCGGGGCGCGGTGGCGGCCCTGGATCCGTCGACGGGTGCGATCCTGGCCCTGGTCTCGACCCCGTCGTACGACCCCGAGCGGCTGTCCGGGACCGGTGCGGCGGTGACCGACGCGTGGTCCCGGCTGAACGCCTCCACGAGCATGCCGATGCTCAACCGGGCCATCCGGCAGACCTATCCGCCGGGCTCCACCTTCAAGATCGTGACGGCCGCGGCAGCCCTGGACTCCCGGGTGGTGACGGACCCCGACGCGGCCACGGACACCCCGTCGCCGTACGTCCTGCCGGGAACGGACACGACCCTGCCGAACGAGGCCCGGGGCTGCGAGAACGCGTCGCTGGCGGACGCGATCCGGGTCTCCTGCAACACGGTGATGGCCCATCTGGGGGTGGAGGTCGGCCTCGACGGGATGGTGGAGACGGCGGAGAGGTTCGGCTTCAACGACACGGGGCTGCGCATTCCGTCCGGGGTGGCCAGGAGCAACTTCGACACGGACATGAGCGAGGACCAGCTCGCCCTGTCCTCGATCGGGCAGTTCAACACGAAGGCGACCCCGCTCCAGATGGCGATGGTCGCCTCGGCGGTGGCCAACGGCGGGGACCTGCGGCGCCCGCATCTGGTGGACCGGGTGACCACGAACACCGGCCACACGGTCCGGCAGGAGCGGTCGGAGTCGTACGAGCGGCCGATGAACCCGGCGACGGCGGTGCAGCTCCAGCGGATGATGGTCGAGGTGGTGGAGAACGGCACCGGGTCGAAGGCGGCGATCGACGGGGTCCGGGTCGGCGGCAAGACCGGCACCGCCCAGCACGGCGTCGACAACTCCGGTCTGCCGTACGCCTGGTTCATCTCCTGGGCCCAGGCCGCCGACTCGGGCCGCCCCGCCGTCGCGGTGGCGGTGGTGGTGGAGGACGCCGCCGCCGACCGGGCCGACATCAGCGGCGGCGGCAGCGCGGCCCCGATCGCCCGGGCCGTGATGGAGGCGGCGCTGGAGGAGCAGGAGTAGTCCGGGCTCCGAGTCCGTTGCGGGGCCCGCACCGGCAGACTGGCCGCATGACACCTGCGACCTCCGCCGTTGCGCGGGCCCTGGAGCGGATCGAGCGCCTGGACCCGGCGCTGCACGCGTTCATCGAGGTCTGGCCAAAGACCGCGTCGGCCCGGGAGCGGGAAGCCGTGGCCCGGCGACTCCCCCTGGGCGGGCTGCCGTTCGCGGTGAAGGGCCCCTCCGGCATCCGGTCGTACGCGGCCCGCCGGCTGATCGCGGCAGGCGGGGTCCCGGTGGGCGCGACCTCGGTGCCCGGCCCCGGCGCCGTCTGGCAGACCTGGGGGCAGGGCGCGCACGGCCGTACGGTCAACCCGTGGCGGGCGGACCGCACTCCGGGCGGATCCTCGGCCGGGTCGGCGGTCGCGGTGGCGACCGGAATGGCGGAGGCGGCGACGGGCAGCGACGGGGCCGGCTCGGTCCGGATCCCGGCCGCCTGGTGCGGAGTGTTCGGACTGAAGACGACGAACGGGCTGCTGCCCTCCCCCGACCGGACCGGGCTGGCCTCCGCCGGGGTGCTCGCCCGGTCGGCGGCGGCAGCGGAGCCGTGTCTGCGCCGGGTGCTGGACGGCGGCGGCGCGCCGGACGGGGCCCCCGACCGGCCGCCCCCGGGTCTCCCTCTGCCCGCCGTGTACAGCGAGGGCCTCGGGTTCGCGGAGGTGGACCCGGAGGTGGCGGCCGTCGTCCGGGCGGCCGTGGACCGGCTCGTCGCGGCGGGGACCGTACGCCTGCTGGACCGTGACGCCGGGCTGCTCGACCCGGCGGGCGCCTGGACCGCCGTACGGGGCGGCTCGCCGGACGACCCGGAGACGGTGCGGGTGCGGCGGACGAACGACGAGCGGCTGGACGCGCTGCTCGTCGGCGGGGCCCTGCTGCTGACCCCGGCCACCCCGAACCGGCCGCACGGCCACGAGGGCCCGGGAACCCGCTACTCCACGGCGCTCACCTGGGCGTTCAACCTGAGCGGGCACCCGGCGGCGAGCCTGCCCGCCGGGTTCACCGGGGACGGCTGCCCGGTGGGGCTCCAGATGGTGGCACCGCGCGGTGCGGACCTGGAGCTGCTCGCCGCGGCCCGCGCCGTGGAGGACGCCCTGCCCCCGGCGCGGACGCCGCCCCGGGCCGGGCGGGACTGAGCGGCGGGTCAGCCGAGCGGCCGGCGGGCCTCCTCACGGACCTTGGCCGTCTCCGCCGCGACCGCCGCCAGGTCGATGGACTGGGGATCCTTGAGCAGGGTCTCCGGGCGGATCACCCCGATCATCGCGGCGGTGTTGTCGTCACCCCAGGCGCACATGGGGATGTTGGCGATGCCGCCGGACTCCTTCGACCGCACGACCTGGCACTCGATCGTGATCGAGTGCCCCTCGGGCCGGAACGTCTTCGGGGGCACGACGAGCGTCGCGCCATCGGCCTCCGCCGCCCCCTCCATGATCTTGCCGCGCATGAAGTCGGGGCTGGCCAGCCGCCCGTACATCCCGGAGAGCACCAACGCGCCGCCCTTGGCCGAGGTGTACTGCGCGACGACCGCCTCCGCGTCCCGGATGCTGGCGTCGGGGGTCTTCTCGATCTCCTCGCCCTCGGTCTCCGAGAGGTCCTGCTCCAGGCTGAACTCGCCGTCCAGGAGCTTCTGCTGCACGGCGAGTTCGTACTCAGCCTTCGGATACACCAGGTCGGCGCCCTTGTCGGCGAGCTGGGTGACGCCGAAGACGATCCCGCCCGCCGCCACGACCGCGCCGACCGCGATCCCGATGATCAGCCCGGTCCGCTTGCGGCGCGGGGGCTGCGGGCCCTGGGGCGGCCAGCCGCCACCGGTGCCGGGAGGGCCGGGCTGCCCCCAGCCGCCCTGCTGGGGCGGGGGCGGCGGCTGCTGCGGGTAGCCGTAGGGCTGCTGGTGCGGCACGGCACCCGGCGCGGCCGGCGGCGGGCCGCCGTACGGGTTCTGCGGGTGCGGCGGCCCGTACGGGCCCTGCGGCGGGTGGGGCGGGGTGGTCATGCGCTCACGGTACGGCAGCTTCGCGAACAGGATTTCGACGCGACGGATATCGGTACCAGGTCGAAAGCAAGGTGTCCCGGTCCGCCGCACCAAGCCGCCTCAGGCCGGCGTCTCGGGCCGGAGCATCAAACGGATCTCGGACGGCGGCACCGAGGCATCTCGGGCCGGCGTCTTGGCCGGCGCATCGAGGTGGCTCAGGCGGCCGCCTCGCCGCCTTCCTCGATCGCCTCCGCGACCTCCGCCACCCGGGCCTCCTCCTCGGCGGCGAAGCGGTCGCGGTCCAGTTGCTCGGCTATCTCCTCGTCCTGGGACATCAGCAGGTCGAGGTTGGAGTCGCCGAGTTCGAGGACGCCCATGTCGACGTACGCCTTCTGGAGGCGCGGGCCCCACAGGCCGATGTCCTTGACACAGGGGACGATGCGGCTGAAGAGCAGCTTCCGGAAGAGCTGGAGGTACTCCGAGTGCTCCGAGAGGTCCTTCGCCTCCTGCTTGCCGATGCCGAAGTTCTCCAGGACCTCGACCCCGCTGAGCCGGTCCCGCATCAGGTAGCAGCCCTCGATGACGAACTCCTCGCGCTCGCGCAGTTCGGCGTCGCTCAACTGCTGGTAGTAGTCGCGCAGGGCCATTCGCCCGAAGGCGACGTGCCGGGCCTCGTCCTGCATGACGTACGCGAGGATCTGCTTGGGCAGCGGCTTGGTCGTGGTGTCGCGGATCATCCCGAAGGCGGCCAGCGCCAGACCCTCGATGAGGACCTGCATCCCGAGGTAGGGCATGTCCCAGCGGGAGTCGCGCAGGGTGTCGCCCAGCAGCCCCTGGAGGTTGTCGTTGACCGGGTAGAGCATGCCGATCTTCTCGTGCAGGAACCGGCCGTAGATCTCCGCGTGCCGGGCCTCGTCCATGGTCTGGGTGGCGGAGTAGAACTTGGCGTCCAGGTCGGGGACGGACTCCACGATGCGCGCCGCGCACACCATCGCGCCCTGCTCGCCGTGGAGGAACTGGCTGAACTGCCAGGAGGTGTAGTGCTTGCGCAGCTCGCCCCGGTCCCTCTCCGTCATCTTCGCCCAGTGCGGCGTCCCGTACAGGGTGAGCGCCTCGTCCGGGGTGCCGAGCGGGTCGGCGGGGTCGACCTCCAGGGACCAGTCGATGCGCTTGTTGCCGTCCCACTGCTTGTCCTTGCCCTTCTGGTAGAGGGCGAGGAGGCGTTCGCGGCCGTCGTCGTAGTCCCAGCTGAACCGGGCGGCTCCGGTGGCGGGGACCTGCCAGATCGGTTCGGCGGGCGGGGTGATGTAGAGCTCATGGGTGGACACGGACGGCTCCTTCGCCTCGGACAGCGGGACGTGATCGACAAGTTCCGTGACGCCGAAGGCAGTTGAGCGCGTGCGTCAGCCGCCTCCCCGGCAGGTTCACACGTTGGTAGACATCGGGTCAACAAGTCGGACGGAACCGTGCGCAAGGGATTGACGGCCTTGCTGACGAGCAGTCTCATAAGGAGTGACCGCCGGTGACCCCCGTTCTCCGTGACCCCCGTTCCCCGTACTCCCTGTTCCCAGTGACTCCTGTTCCTGATGACCCCGGTTCCTGATAACTCCTGTTTTCGGTCCCCCTGTGTGAGGTGCTCCCGCCATGACGACCGTCACCGCTCGCGATATGACCCTGCTCCGCGACGCGCTCGGGCCGCTCCGCGACCGCGAGCAGATCGCCCTGCGGCTGCTCGAATCCTCGGCCAAGCACTCCTTCGACCCCGACACCGAACTCGACTGGGACGCGGCCGTCGAGGAGGGCAAGTGGTTCTGGCCGCCCGAGCTGCTCTCGCTGTACGGGACCCCGATGTGGGACCGGATGTCCGAGGAGCAGCGGCTCGACCTCTCCCGGCACGAGGCGGCGGCCCTGGCCTCGCTCGGCATCTGGTTCGAGATCATCCTGATGCAGCTGCTGGTGCGGCACATCTACGACAAGCCCGTCACCAGCAACCACGTCCGCTACGCGCTCACCGAGATAGCCGACGAGTGCCGGCACTCGATGATGTTCGGCCGCATGATCGACTGGGGCGGCGCCCCGACGTATCCGGTGCCGCGCGTCTACCACAACCTCGCGCGGGTCCTGAAGACCGTCTCCACCACCCCCGGTTCGTTCGCCGCGACCCTGCTCGGCGAGGAGATCCTCGACTGGATGCAGCGTCTGACCTTCCCGGACGAGCGGGTGCAGACCCTGGTGCGCGGAGTGACCCGGATCCATGTCATCGAGGAGGCCCGGCACGTCCGGTACGCCCGGGAGGAGCTGCGCCGCCAGATGGTGACCGCCCCGCGCTGGGAGCGGGAACTGACCAAGGTCAGCTGCGGCGAGGCGGCCCGGGTGTTCTCCGTCTGCTTCGTGAACCCGCAGGTGTACGAGAACGTCGGCCTGGACCGCCGGGAGGCCGTCGCCCAGGTGAAGGCGAGCGGGCACCGCGCGGAGGTCATGCAGTCCGGCGCGAAACGGCTCACCGACTTCTTCGACGACATCGGGCTGCTGAACGGCGTCGGCCGCCGGCTGTGGCGAAGCTCCGGTCTGCTGGCCTAGGGCCTTTCGTTGAGATCAGGTCGCATCAGGGAGCGGTCCAGTGCGTGCAGCTGCAAGGCGGAGCATTGAGGCAACGCGATGGGGTCTCCCCTGCTCGAGCGAAGCCGAGAGTTTGGGGAAGTTGGTGATCGACGACAACGCGGCAGGGGCCCCTCCCTGCTCGAGCGAAGCCGAGAGCTTGGGGGAGTGCGTGCCGGACCCCGCGAGCCCGACATGATCCAAACGAAAGGCCCTGAGGTGTACCGGCCGACAGCGTCTAGGCTCGGCGGCATGACCTCAACCGCCGCAGTCCCGCCGCCCCGGGCGACGTACCGCAGGCTCAGCGTCGAGGAGCGCCGCGCCCAGCTGCTGCTCGCCGCGCTGGGCCTCTTCGCCCACCGGGCGCCCGACGAGGTCTCGCTCGACGAGGTGGCGGTGGCGGCCGGGGTGTCCCGGCCGCTCGTCTACCGCTACTTCCCGGGCGGACGGCAGCAGTTGTACGAGGCCGCGCTCGGTTCGGCGGCGGACGAGCTGACGCTGTGCTTCACCGAACCGCCGGTGGGGCCGCCGACCGAGCGGGTGGCCCGGGTCCTGGACCGTTATCTGCGTTTCGTCGACGAACACGACACCGGGTTCAGCGCCCTGCTGCGCGGCGGGAGCGTCGTGGAGACCTCCCGGACGACGACGATCGTGGACGGGGTGCGCCGGGCGGCGGCCGACGAGATCCTGCGGCACCTCGGGCGGATGGGCGGGGCCGGGGAGCAGCCCGCCGGGCCGAGGCTGCGGATGATGGTGCGCAGTTGGATCGCGGCCGTCGAGGCGGCCTCGCTGATGTGGCTGGACGACGGGAAGCAGCCCGCCGCGGCCGAGCTGCGCGGCTGGCTGGTCGACCATCTGATCGCCCTGCTCGCCGCGACCGCGGCCACCGACCCGGAGACCGCCGCCGTCGTGAGCGACCTGCTGGCCCTGGAGACCTCCGAGGGGCCGGCCGGACAGCTGATGGAACGGGTGATTCCCATCGTCGCGGAGGCGGCGCACCTGCTGCCCGCGCCCCCTGCGTCAGACTGACGGGGTGAAGAGCGAGAACACCCCTTTCCGCGGCGGCCCCCTGGACGGCCGGGTCCTGCCGATCCTGCTGGGCCCGACCGGCCATCCGCCGAAGTGGTACGAGGTCCCCGTGCCCTCCCCCGACGGCGGCCCCGCGACGGTGTACGCCTACCAGCGGGTCCCGGCCGGCTACACCAAGCGGCTCGGGCTCCAGCGCGGCTGGGTGTACGAGTACGCCCCCGGCGGCCGTGAGCACCGCACGCTCAAGTGGCCCTGGTCCAAACCGCCCCGCCGCGACTGAACGACGGCGGGCGGTCCTCGCGTACGGCACAGGCTCTAAGATCGACGGTCAGGCGCCGGGGACGGGCCATCCGGTCGCCGTACAACGGTCACAAGGGGGTGCGCCATGGAGGCGCTGCGTCAGGACGATCCACGCCGCTTCGGTCGCTTCACCGCGCTGGCCCGCTTCGACGAGGGCGCGAGCGCCGTGCGGTACGTGGCCCGGGATCTCGCGTCCGGCGAGACGGCCCTCGTCACCGCCGCCCGCCCCGAGCTGGCCGCCGTCCCCGTCTTCAGCCGCCGCTTCCAGGCCGAGGCCCGCACCGCCGACCGCCTCGCGGGCGGCTGGGTCGCCCCGCCCCTGGACCCCGGCGACGCGGCGGAGACACCCGCCGACGAGCCGGAACCGCTGTGGACGGCGGCGGGCTACGTCCCCGCGCTGCCGCTGGCCGAGGCGATCGGGATCGCCGGTCCGCTGCCCGAGCGTGCCCTGCGGATACTGGGCGCGGGCATCGCCGAGATCCTCTCCCGGGTGCACGCCGCCGGGTCCGTGCTCCAGGGCCTGGCCCCCAACACGGTGCTGCTGGCCGCCGACGGCCCCCGCCTCACCGCCTTCGGCCCGCTGGGCGCTGCGGCCTCGGCAGAGGCCCGCCCGGGCGGGCAGCTGTCGGTACGGCTCGGCTATCTGACGCCCGAACAGATCGAGGGCAAGGAGGTCTCCGCCGCGTCCGACCTCTTCGTGCTGGGGCTGCTCCTGGCGTACGCGGCGACCGGGACGACCCCGTTCACGGAGGGCCCGGCCGAGGAGGCCACCCGTCGGATCGCCGAGGACGAACCCGAACTCGACGCCGTACCGGAGGAGTTGCGCGAGCTGATCGCGAACTGCCTGGCGAAGGACCCGCGTCAGCGGCCCACGGCCGGCACGGTCGCCGCCGAACTGGCCCTGGAGGGCGCGGCGGGCCTCGCCCGGGGCGGCTGGCTGCCCGAACCGCTCGCGGCGGCGGTCGCGGACCAGGAGGCGCGGGTCCTGGCCCTGGAGGTGCCGGAGGAGGGGGACGCCACGGCGGATTCCGGTACGGCGGATGTCCCGGCGGCCCTCGAGGACGCCCGGCCCACGGACCCCCGGGCGCTCCGGAAGCCCGCCGACGCCGACGCGCCCGCGCCCGCGCGGAACACGGACGGGAACACGGACGGGAACGGCGATGGGGACGGGGACGCCGGTGAGGACCGGGGCACCACCCGCTTCCTCAACACCGGGCCGCGCCCGCCCCGGAACGACCGGCCCACCACCCAGCTCGCCCTCCCCCACGAACTCACCGCGCCCCAGGCCCCGGGCGCCCTCCCGGCGGCGCACCCCGCGCAGCCCGCCGCGCCCCTCGCCCTGCCCGCCGGCCCCGTCCCCCGCAGCAACCGGGACACACGCACGGCGGACCCGCCCCGTACCCCGCGGCAGCGCTCCCGGCCGGGCCCGCGGGTCCGGGCGGTCCCGGCGGTGGGCCGATGGTGTCGTTGCCGCTGCCTCCCGCACCGGCCCCGGCACCCGACCCCGCCGCGAGCCGCCGGACCCTGCTGACCATCGCGGCGGCGGCTGTCGGCGGGCTGATCGTGGGCGGCGGTTCGGTCGCCGCGCTCGGGTCCGGGGGCACCGCCGAGGCGACGGACGACAAGCCGGCGCCCAAGCCCCGCCCCACGCTCCCCGGGCAGGCTCCCGAGCCGCGCTGGATCTACGCGCACCCGGCCTCCGAGTCGTCCCCGCTCACCACCGCGCTCTGGCGGGACAAGCTGCTCGTGGTGACCAGCGAGAGCCAGGCCAGCGCCGTGGACCTGCGCACCGGCAAGCGGCTGTGGCAGCGCGCGGACGGGGCGAAGGGGCAGGCCGCGCTGGCGGCGGGCGCGGATCTGGTCTTCGTGGCGAGCCCGACGGAGTTCCTGTGGCTGTCGCCGAAGAACGGCAAGGTCGTGCACCGCGTGCGCTACACGGAGGCCTTCGACGACCTGCCGGGGCTCACCGTCGGGCGGCTGGCCGGGAGTTCAGGCCCGGTCATCTGGTTCACCGGGGCGCACACGGTCGTCGAGAAGGCCCCGAAGCCGAAGAAGGGCAAGAAGAAGGGCAAGGACAAGGAAGTCGTCGAGGCCTACTTCTTCGCGTACGACATCGTGCAGCGCAAGGAGCTGTGGCGCACCTCCGTGCCCGCGGGCCGCGACCCCGGCGCCCCCGCCTACCGGGTGGTCGCGGAGCGCTCCGCCGACGTCCTCGTACGGCAGGACGCGGCCAGTCTGACGGCTGCCGAGGTCAAGAAGGCCAAGGGGAAGGGGTCGGTCCGCTCGTTCGACCAGAAGACCGGCAAGTTGCTGTGGACCAAGCAGTACGGCGCCTCGTCCCTGGAGGCCGCCACCACGGGCGACGAGGACGGGACGCTGTACGCGGCGGTCGGCCAGGACCTCCAGGCCTTCGAGGCGGACACGTCGAAGCCGCTGTGGCGCGTCGAGGGCAGCAAGGACTCGTGGTTCGGCACCCCGCTGATCGCCGGGCCCCTGATCCACACCACCGAACGCAGCCGACTGGTCGGCGCGGTCGAGCGGGAGAGCGGCCGGCTCGTGTGGCGGCGCTCCACCGAGGTGCCGGGCACCGGCCCCGCCCCCTCGCTCACGCTGAGTGGCAGCGAGAAGACCCTGATCGCCGCCGACGCCGTCCAGGTCACCGCGTTCGCGGCAGCCGACGGCGAACGGCTGTGGAAGTTCCAGGACATCGGGTCGGCCGACCCGAAGGGGGAGACGGTCCGCGCGTCGTACCGGACGCTCGCCTTCGGCGAGACGGTCGTCGTCCAGCGGGACAGGTCCTTCTACGCCTTCCCGGTGGCCTGAGGCAGGCCGACACCCTCACGTCATCACCGCCGCCGTCCGGGGGAAGCCCCGGACGGCGCGCCGCGCGGTGCTTGCATCACCCGACACCGAGTGACCGGATTAATAGGATTCGCTCACTTATGGACGGGTCCACTGCCGGACCCCGTCTCCGTCACGGAGGTGATGTCGTGTCAGGCAGGATTCTGCGCGCGGTCTGCACGACCGTGCTGACCACGGCGCTCACGGTCTCGCCCGCCACCGTCGCAGCGGCCGAGCCGGGGCCCGTACCGTCGGAGGAGACCGGCGCGACGGACACGGACACGGACGCGACGGACGAAGAGGCGGCGGACGAAGACGCGGCGGACGCGGACGCAACGGACCAGGACGCGGCGGAGGTCGACGCCGAGACCGCCCTCGCCGCCCCCGAGGCGCCCAGGAGCGTCGCCGCCCTGCTGCGCGAACTCCAGACCCGCTACCAGGCGGCGGAGGAGGCGAGCGAGACCTACAACGCCACCGCCGAGAAGCTGAAGCAGCGCACCGCCCAGCTGAAGAAGGTGAACGCGGACCTGGCGAAGGCGCGGGCCGCGCTGGAGGTCAGCCGCGGGGACGCCGGGCGGCTGGCCCGGGAGCAGTACCAGGGGCGTACGGAGTTCTCCGCGTACCTCCGGCTGCTGCTGGCGCACGATCCCCAGCGGGCCCTGGACCAGAGCCATGTCGTGGGGCGGCTCGCGGCGAACCGCGCGGCGACGGTGGACCGGCTCACCGACGCAACCCGGCGGGCCGACCGGCTGGCCGCCGCCTCCCGCAAGGCGCTGGACCAGCAGAAGAAGCTGGCCGCACGGCAGAAGAAGCAGCGCGACGCCGTGAACGGCAAGCTCAGGGAGGTCGAAGGGCTGCTGGCCACGCTCTCCGAGGAGCAGATCGCGCAGCTCGCCGGTCTCGAACAGCGGGGGGTGGACAAGGCCCAGCGGGAGCTGGTGGCCTCCGGGGCCCTCAGCTCCACCCGGCCGCCCACCCGGCAGGGCGGCGCGGCGGTGGCGTACGCGGTCCGGCAGATCGGCAAGCCGTACGTGTGGGGAGCCGAGGGCCCCGACTCCTTCGACTGCTCCGGGCTCACCTCCCGGGCCTGGTCGGCGGCGGGGCGGACGATCCCGCGCACCTCGCAGGAGCAGTGGAAGCAGCTCCCGAGGGTGCCGGTCTCCGCGCTGCGCCCCGGCGACCTGGTGATCTACTTCCCGAAGGCCACCCATGTGGCGCTGTACATCGGCGACGGCCTGGTGGTGCAGGCGCCCCGCCCCGGCGCGAAGGTCAAGGTGTCACCGCTGGCGTCGAACCCGCTGCTGGGGGCCGTACGCCCCGACCCCGGCGGCACCCCGCTGTCCACGTACACCCGTCCGGAGCTGCCCGAGGGCGCACGCGACGGCGCGGACACGGGGTACGGCACGGACGCGGCGCCCGACGCCTCGTAGGCCGTCGGCAGCCCGCGGGAACGGATCGGCGGCCGGACCGGCGGTGCGGGACCGGCCGCCGAAGCGGTGATCGGGGCGCTCAGGCCCCGGCGACCGAGGCCAGGTAGGCGTTCGTCTTCTCGGGCTCGTAGAAGAAGTTCTCGAAGTCCGCCGGGTTGTTGAACCCGTTGGCGAAGCGGTTCGCGACCGGCTGGAGCTGACCGGCGGCGCCGATCAGGTTCAGCACGTGCTCCGGCGGGACGCCGAGCATGGCGTTGGTCCACTTGGTGACATGCTGCGCGGTCTCCCAGTAACGGTCGAACGTGGACTGCATCCACGCCGCGTCGAACTCCTTGTCGCCGTGCTCGATGATCGAGTCCAGGTAGGAGTTGGCGCATTTGGACGCCGAGTTGGAGCCCTGGCCGGTGATCGGGTCGTTGGCCACGACGACGTCCGCGACGCCGAGGACCAGGCCGCCGCCGGGCAGCCGTCCGATCGGCTTGCGGACCGTGGGGGCGTAGCGGCCGGCGAGGGTGCCGTTGGCGTCGGTCAGCTCGACCTTGGTGGCGCGGGCGTACTCCCACGGAGTGAACTTCTCCATCAGCTCCAGCGTCTTCGCCAGGTGCTCGGAGGGGTCCTTGATGCCCTGGAAGGCGTCGAGCGGTCCGCCCGGGATGCCCTCCCAGAAGAGGATGTCGGCGCGGCCGGAGGTGGTGAGCGTCGGCATGACGAACAGTTCGCCGACTCCCGGCACCAGGTTGCAGCGGACCGCGTCGAACTCCGGGTGCTCCGGGCGCGGGCCCATGCCGTGGACGTAGGCGACGGCCAGTGCGCGCTGCGGGGCGTCGAACGGGGAACGGGCCGCGTCGCGGCCGAACATGGAGACCAGCTCGCCCTTGCCCGCCGAGACCATCACGAGGTCGTAGGTGCGGGAGAAGTAGTCCAGGTCGGAGACGGCCGCCCCGTGGATGACGAGCTGCCCGCCGCGCTGGGCGAAGGTCTCCATCCAGCCGGCCATCTTCACGCGCTGGTCGACGGACTGGGCGTACCCGTCCAGCTTGCCGACCCAGTCGATGGCGCGGGAGGAGTCCGGGGCGGCGACGGAGACGCCGAGTCCCTCGATCTTCGGGGCCTGGGACTCCCAGAAGTTCAGCTGGTAGTCCCGCTCGTGCTGGAGCGCGGTGTGGAACATGCACTGCGTCGACATGACCCGGCCGGAGCGGATCTCGTCGGCGGTGCGGTTGGACATCAGGGTGACTTCGTAGCCTCTGGACTGCAGCCCCAGGGCCAGCTGGAGCCCGGACTGACCGGCTCCGACTATGAGTATCTTCCGCATCGCGGCTCTCCGTGCTCCGTCGTTTCTGATTCGAGGCGTCAGGCGGGGGTGACGTCGAGAGCATGACCCACGAGGGCCAGCAGTGACTCGACGACGGTGATCCTGTTACGCGCGTCCATGATCACTATCGGCACCTGCGGCGGTACGGTCAGGGCCTCCCTGACGTCCTCCGCCGCGTAACCGGGCGTCCCCTCGAAGTGGTTGACCGCCACGATGTAGGGAAGATTGCAGCTCTCGAAGTAGTCGAGCGCCGGGAAGCAGTCCTCCAGTCGCCGGGTGTCGGCGAGGACGACCGCGCCGATCGCCCCGCGCACCAGGTCGTCCCACATGAACCAGAAGCGCTGCTGGCCGGGGGTGCCGAAGACGTACAGGACGAGGTCGTCCTCCAGCGTGAGCCGGCCGAAGTCCATCGCCACGGTGGTGGTGGTCTTTTCGGGCGTCGCGGAGAGGTCGTCGGTCTCCTCGCTGGCCTGGGTCATCAGCGCTTCGGTCTGGAGCGGTGTGATCTCGGAGACCGAGCCGACGAACGTCGTCTTGCCGACGCCGAATCCGCCCGCCACCACGATCTTGGTGGCGGTGGGGGCACGGGTGTGGTCGAGCTGCCAGGCCTGGAGGGACTCCTCGGCCTGGTCCTGGGGTCGCGACGGCCGGTCCTCCCGGGAGCCCGGCTGACGCGGGGCGAAGAGCGGCGCCTCAGAGACGGCGAAGTCCATTGAGCACCCTTTCGAGCAGTGCGCGGTCGGGCTGGCCGGTGCCGTGACCGGTTCCGTACACGCGGATCTTTCCTTGGTCGGCCAGGTCGCTGAGCAGCACCCGGACGACTCCGAGCGGCATCTTGAGCAGGGCCGAGATCTCCGCGACCGTACGCATGCGGCGGCAGATTTCGACGATGGCCTGGAGCTCCGGCATGACCCGCGAGGCGAGGTTGCCGTTGGTGAGTTCGCGGCGCTCCTCGGGTGCTTCGAGGGCGGCGACGAACGTCTCGACCAGCAGGACGTGCCCGAACCGGGTGCGGCCGCCGGTGAGGGAGTACGGGCGGACCCGGGCGGGTCGCTTGTCGGCCCCGCGCACGGGGAGCCGGGGGGCGGGTTCCGCTGCGGCGGTGGTCACAGGGCGCTCTCCATCGATTTGCGCAGCTCGCTGCGGAGTTCGGGGGTGAGGACGTGTCCGGCCCGGCCGACGAAGAGGGCCATGTGGTACGCGACGACGCTCATGTCGCAGTCCGGGGTGGCGTGGACGCCGAGGAGGGAGCCGTCGCTGATCGACATGACGAAGACGCTGCCCTCGTCCATGGCGACCATCGTCTGTTTCACGCCGCCGCCGTCCATCAGCTTCGCGGCTCCGACGGTCAGCGAACCGATGCCGGAGACGATCGTGGCCAGGTCGGCGCTGGATCCCTTGGGGCCGTCCGACGGCCCGGCGGCCTTCGCCTCGTGATGGCCGGGGTCGGAGGAGAGCAGCATCAGCCCGTCGGACGAGACGACGGTGACCGAGTGGACCCCTGGCACCTCCTCCACGAGATTGCTCAGCAACCAGTGAAGGTTCCGGGCCTCGGTACTCAGCCCGAATGTGCTGGGCGCAGTCAACTGCGTGCCTCCTCGACTGTGTCCCCCGTCTCTTCGTTCCCTGTGTCCTGTGCGGCGCTCGTGACGTGTGCGGTCGTGCTCTCGTGCCCCGTACGTCCCACGGATACGCCCCCGGGCCCGGCGACGGCGATGCTGCCGGTCTCGGCGATCTCCGCCTCGACGTCGCGCCGGCCCTCCTTGGCGGCCTGGTGGAAGCTGCCGAGCCGGCGGCGCAGGGCGTCCCGGTCGAGGCTGCCGGTGCGGCCGGGGGCGGGGGTCGAGTCGGGCCGGACCACCTTGGGGGTGCGCTTGGGCAGACCCTTGTCGGTGACTCGGCCGCCCTCGGGGCGGCGCGGGCCGGGAACGGTCTCGGCGGGAGCGTCGGGCACCCCGGCTTCTCCGGGCGCTCCGGACGCCTCGGCGTGGGGCGCGGGGCGGAACGCGGGCCCGTCCGGGTCCTGGTCGCCGGGTCCGGTCTCGGCCGGGCGTTCGTGGCGGTCGGGGCCGATGGCGTACGGGTCGGCGGTCGCGGGGGCCGCCGGGTCGGCCTGCTCGGCCGGGGCCACCGGCACGGGGGGCGGCTTCGGCAGCCGGACCTGGAGCGTGATCTCGGAGTCGGTCTCGACGTCGCTCTCGACGTCGGTTTCCGCATTCGATTCCGCATCCGTCTCGGCTGCGGACTCGGCTTCCGTGACCGGCTGCTGGACGTCCTGCGCCTCTTCCCGCGGCGGTACGTCAGTGGCTTCCGGGCTCTCGTCGGCGCTCTCGGAGGCGGCGGCGTTCTCGCGGATCGTCCGCTCGGCGGCGGCGATCATCGGGTCGGCGTCGGCCGGGCCGGGCTCGGCGTCGGCGGGCGCCGCGGGGGTGTTCTCCGCGTCGCCGGCCGGCTCGGACGGCGCGGCCGGCTGCGGCGAACGGCTGGGCAGGGCGTTGGAGTTGGCTTCCGCCACCGAGCCCGGGAGGTTGAGCGTGGGCCCGTCACCGGGCAGTTGCACGGCGGGCGGGGTGGCGGCGGGCAGCGTCTTGGGCAGCAGGGCCTGCGGCAGGACGACGACGGCCGTCACTCCACTCCCCTTCTGCTCGCGCAACTGGACCCGCACCCCGTGCCGGGCGGCCAGCAGCGACGTCACCTGGAGACCGAGTCCGGCGCCGTCGGCATTCTGCTCACCGACCTCGAACGAGGCCGGGTCCGCCAGCCTGGCATTCAGCTCGTCCATCCGGACCGTCGACATGCCGATGCCCTCGTCCGACACGGAGAGCATCACCTCGCCGCTCTCCAGCAGCCAGCCGGACAGCTCGACATGGGAGTCCGGCGGGGAGAAGGAGGTGGCGTTCTCCAGGAGTTCCGCCAGCAGATGGCTGAGGTCGTCGGCGGCGAACCCGGCGATCTGGGCGTGCGGCGGCAGGGACTGGATGGTGACCCGCTCGTACCGCTCGATCTCGCTGACGGCGGCGCGCGCCACGTCCACCAGCGGGATCGGCCCGGCGTGGCCGTGGCCGTGCTCGGCGCCCGCGAGGACGAGCATGTTCTCGCTGTGGCGGCGCATGACCGTGGCCATGTGGTCGAGCTTGAAGAGGGTGGCCAGGCGCTCCGGGTCCTGCTCGCGCTCCTCCAGGCCCTCGATGACGCCGAGCTGCCTCTCGACGAGGCCGAGGGTGCGCAGCGAGAGGTTGACGAAGGTGTGGTGGACCGTGTTCTTCAGCTGTCCCAGCTGGGTGGCCAGCTCGGCGGTCCGCTCCTGGAGTTCGGTCCGCTGCTCGGCCAGGGATTCCCGGCTCTTGATCAGGCCGGACCGCTCGGCCGTGAGGCTCTCGACGCGTCCGCCGAGGTCCTGGTGGAGCTCGGCGAGCCGGCCGTGGAGGGCGTTCATCGACCGGACGACCTGGGCGAACTCGTCGTTGCGGCCGGTGTAGCGGACCGGTTCGGCGCTCGAAGGGTCCTCGGCCAGGCGCGCGGCGCCGATGCGCAGGACGGCGAGCGGCTGGGTGAGGGTGCGGGCGACGGCGGTGGAGACGCCGACGGCGAGCAGGAAGCAGCCGCCGAGCAGGGCGATGGCCAGTTCGAGGGCGGTGACGTCGTCGTCGCGCAGCCCCTCCAGGTGCTGGACCTGGCCGGTGGTCAGGGCGGACTCGACGCTGCGCATCCGGTCGACGCGGGCGGAGAGCGCGGCCTCCAGCTTCTGCGGGCTGACCCCGCGCTCCGCCTCCGACAGCTCGGGACGGTCGGTGAGGCGGGTGAGGTACTTCTCCGCGTCGTTGACCTCGGGGCCGGTGACGGTGGCGGAGAGCTTGTCGCGGGCCTCCGGGTCCGCCGCCTGGTCGAAGTCGGCGAGCGCGGCCAGCTCCCGTACCCGGGCCTGCTGGGCGGCGGCGCTCAGCGCGTCGCGGTCGCGGTCGGCGCGGGTGGCGCCCTCGTCCTGGGTCTGCACGGGCAGCCCGGTGAAGGGGTCTGTCTGCGGGGCCGTCGGCTCGGGGCTCGGCACGGCGAGCGCGGCGAGGAGGAGCCCACGGGTGGCGGAGGCCTGTTCGGAGGCGCCGCCGAGGGTCAGCGGGGCCCGGGTGGCGTCGGCGGCGCGCGGCGGGGTCTTCTCCGCCAGTTCGGCGGCGATGCCGTGCAGCTTGGCGATGAGGTCGGAGTACGCCCGGTGCGCCTCCAGGGCGGAGCCCTTGCCGGTCAGCGCCGTACGGCGCAGGGAGGGGACCGTCGAGAGGTCCCGGCGCAGGGCGGCGGAGGCCGCCTCGTGGATCTCGTCGATCTGCTGGTCGACTCGGGTGGTGCGGGCGGTGCGGTTCTTCGCGCCCGCGCCGCCGTCGCCCTCCTCGGCCCGGCCGGCGGCGATGTACGCGGTGACGGCGTCACGCTCGTCGGCGAGGGAGTGCCCGAGGGTGACTGCCTGCTGGTTCAGCTCGGCGAGGGTGACCAGCCGCTGCGACTCGGTGAGGTCGGCGGAGGCGCCGAGCACGGCGGGGGTGCCCGCCGCCACGACGATGACGCCGACGACCGCGACCCCGGCGACCAGTCGGCTGCGCACCCGCACGGTCCGCTTGTCCGCACCGGGTGCCGGAGGCGTCGCCCCGGAACCGTCGCGCGTCGTGCCCTTGCTCCGCGGCCGCTTCTTCTGCACCGGTGCTCGCAATCTTGACTCGTCCACCCTTGAAGCAGAGGTGACGCACGGTCACATGGAAGGGCGCCCCGCTCCTGGTACGGCTTCCGACCATTCCAGCGCTTATGAGAGAGGGGGGCGCGCATCAACCGCTCCGCCACTCGAAGGAGTGAACATCACTCCGGAGTTGGCGAACAAGTCTCCCCCATCGCGCTCCTGACCATGCGTGGACCGCGGGGTGGAACTTCCGCTCCGCCTTTGGCAAGATGCCCGCCCGCACGCTCCCCGGAGCTCTCCCTTCCGGCGGGTGCGCCCGCGTTGACCTGCTGGTACAGGCCATCTTCGGCCACGTGCGGGGATGGTGAAGGGCTCGTGCAGACTGGCGGTATGCGCATCGAACTCGCCACCGCCCCCGGCAGTCCCGAACGCCCCAACGAGGACTGGGTCTCCGGGACTCTTCCCGCATCCGGCCAGGGTGGCGTGCTGGTGCTGCTCGACGGCGTCACCCCGCCGCGCGGGGATGACGGTTGTGTGCACACGGTCCCGTGGTTCACCGCGCGGCTGGGCGGCGCGCTGGTGGAACTGTCCCATTCCCGCCCTGATGTGCCCCTGGCCGAG
Organism: Streptomyces sp. S063; assembly: GCF_002832675.1. Taxonomy (NCBI): domain Bacteria; kingdom Bacillati; phylum Actinomycetota; class Actinomycetes; order Kitasatosporales; family Streptomycetaceae; genus Streptomyces; species Streptomyces sp. S063. The sequence continues at coordinate 5,308,178 of NZ_CP021707.1, read as the reverse complement.
ATCCTGGCCGCGGCCATCTCCCGTACGGCGGAAGCCCATCGGGCCACTTGTGACCTTTCTCACGTGCGTACGCCTCAGGCGACGGTGGCCCTGGCGCGGTGGGACGAACGCGCGATCGAGTACCTGGTGCTGTCCGACTCGGTCCTGTTGCTGGAGTCCTCCGACGGCGCGGTCCGCGCGGTCCTGGACGACCGGCTGACGCGGTTGCCGCCGGGATCGCTCGCCTCGAACGAGATCGCCGACGCCACGGTGCGCAACAAGGAGGGCGGCTTCTTCACGGCCGCCGCCGATCCCGCCGTGGCCTCGCGCGCGGTGACCGGCAGCGTCTCGGCGACGGACGTCCGGGCGCTGGCCGCGCTCACGGACGGCGCGGCACGCTGGACGGAGATGTTCGGCGAGGGCGACTGGGCGGACACGCTGGGGCTGCTGCGGAAGGCGGGGCCCCAGGATCTGATCGACCGGGTGCGGGAGCTGGAGGAGGCCGACGCGGCGGCCGGGCGCGTACGGCTGGGGCGCGGCAAGACGCACGACGACGCGACCGCGCTCCTGGTCGAGCTGGTCTGACCGGCGGTCCGGGGCCGGGTCAGCTCTCCGCGCGGGCGTTCAGCTGGTGCAGGAGCCGGGCCAGCTCGGCGACTTCCGCCCGGTCCCAGTCGGCCAGTTTGCTCACATAGCGGCCACGGCGGGCGTCCCGGACGCTGCGGAAGCGGGCCAGACCGTCCTCGGTGAGGTGGACGAGCCAGGCGCGCCCGTCGGCCGGATCGGGTTCGCGGGCCACCAGGCCGAGGTTCTCCAAGGAGTGCAACTGGCGGCTCATGGTGGCCTTGCCGACACCGAAGTAGGCGGCCAGTTCAGTGGCCCGCTGCCGGCCCGCCGCCTCCAGACGGACGAGCAGACCGTAGGCGGCGGGCTCCAGTTCGGGGTGGACCTCCCGGGCCATCTCGCCCGAGCTGGCGCGCGCCCGGCGCAGGAACACGGCCAGCTCACGCTCCAGCGCCAGGAATGCGCGGTCCACGCCGCTCACGCCGGACGCGCCCGGCTCCGGCTCGCTGTCGTCTCCGCGCACGTCAGTACCCCTCGTACGGTTCCCTGCCGATGAAAGCTTCCGCCGCGACCGGTCATCGCCGCAGCTCGGCCAGTATTTCGCAGGAGCGGGCCGACCGCGGCGACCCGGACCCGATCCGGGGTCCGCGGCCACCCCGGCCCCGCTATGCACTCGATGTATACACACTCTGTATACTCATCGCCGTACCGCACGTCTGTGCGGATTTTCCCGCGCAGAGGAGTGGTGTGTCGTGCCCGGAAAGATGCCGTTGCCCGGCATGAGGTTGGCCGCGGTGCTGGTGACGGCGCTCACACTGACGTTGAGCGGCTGCTCGATGGAGACGACCGCGCCCGGTTCGGCACGCGGGGAGGCGGCTGCCGACGCCAAGGGCGAGTTCGGTCCGGTCGACTGCCGCAAGGCCAAGTGCATAGCCCTGACCTTCGACGCGGGCCCGGGCGAGGACACGCCGGAGCTGCTGGACATCCTCAAGGAGAAGAAGGTGCACGCCACCTTCTTCCTGCTGGGCAAGCACCACGTCGTCAAGCACCCCGACGTGGTGCAGCGCATCGAGGACGAGGGCCACGAGGTCGCCAACCACACGTGGACGCACAAGGTCCTGACCGACCAGAAGCCGGACGAGATACGGGCCGAACTGGAGAAGACCCAGCTGGCCATCGAGAAGATCACCGGCAAGAAGCCCCGGCTGATGCGTCCGCCGCAGGGCCGCACCGACGACACGGTCTCGGAGATCAGCAAGGATCTCGGGCTCTCCCAGGTGCTGTGGAGCGCCACGGCCAAGGACTACTCGACGAACGACTCCGCGCTGATCAAGAAGCGGATCCTGGACCAGGCGAGCAAGGACGGCGTCATCCTGCTGCACGACATCTACAAGGGCACCGTGCCCGCCGTGCCCGGGATCGTCGACGCGCTCCAGAAGGACGGCTACACCTTCGTGACCGTCCCGGAGCTGATGGCCCCCGCCGAGCCGCAGCCGGGCACGATCTACCGCCCCTGAGCCGCGGGCCCCGGGAGACCAGGCCCGTGGGCCACGGCCCGGACACGCGGAACGGCCCGCCGTCCGCCGTAGCGGAGAGCGGGCCGTCCGGGCCATCGGGCCGTCGTACGGCGCGGTCAGGCAGCCGCCGCCGGGATCCTCTCCTCCGCCCGGGCCGTGGCCGGCGCGAGGGCGATCTCCAGCACCTGGCGGACGTCGGTGACCGGGTGGACGTCCAGCTTCTCCAGCACCTCGGCCGGGACGTCGTCCAGGTCGGCCTCGTTGCGCTGGGGGATCACCACGGTCGTGATGCCCGCCCGGTGCGCGGCCAGCAGCTTCTGCTTGACTCCGCCGATCGGCAGGACCCGCCCGGTCAGCGACACCTCACCGGTCATCGCCACATCCGTACGGACGAGGCGTCCGGAGAGCAGCGAGGCCAGCGCGGTCGTCAGCGTGATGCCGGCGCTGGGGCCGTCCTTGGGGACCGCGCCCGCCGGGAAGTGGACGTGCACGCCCCGGTCCTTGAGGTCCGCGACCGGCAGCTCCAGCTCGGCGCCGTGCGACCGCAGGAAGCTCAGCGCGATCTGCGCCGACTCCTTCATGACGTCCCCGAGCTGACCGGTCAGGGTCAGTCCGGACGCCCCGGTCTCCGGGTCGGCGAGGGACGCCTCGACGAAGAGGACGTCGCCGCCCGCCCCGGTCACCGCGAGCCCGGTGGCCACACCCGGCACCGCGGTGCGGCGCTCGGCCGGGTCCTGGGCGGACTCGGGCACGTGGTGCGGGCGCCCGATCAGGCCGCGCAGATCCGCTTCGGTCACCGTGAACGGCAGCTCGCGGTCGCCCAGTTCGTGCTGGGCCGCGACCTTGCGCAGCAGCCGGGCGACCGCCCGCTCCAGATTCCGTACGCCCGCCTCGCGGGTGTACTCGCCGGCCAGCTTGCGCAGCGCCGACTCCTCCAGGGCCACCTCGTCCTTCTCCAGACCGGCCCGCTCCAGCTGGCGCGGGACCAGGTGGTCCCGGGCGATGACGACCTTCTCGTCCTCGGTGTAACCGTCGAGGCGAACCAGCTCCATGCGGTCGAGCAGGGCCTCCGGGATGGCTTCGAGGACGTTGGCGGTGGCCAGGAAGACCACGTCGCTGAGGTCGAGCTCGACCTCCAGGTAGTGGTCGCGGAAGGTGTGGTTCTGCGCCGGGTCGAGGACTTCGAGGAGGGCGGCGGCCGGGTCGCCCCGGAAGTCGGAGCCGACCTTGTCGATCTCGTCGAGCAGGACGACCGGGTTCATCGAGCCGGCCTCCTTGATGGCCCGCACGATCCGGCCGGGGAGCGCGCCGACGTACGTACGCCGGTGGCCCCGGATCTCCGCCTCGTCCCGGACCCCGCCGAGCGCGACGCGGACGAACTTGCGGCCCATGGCGTGCGCGACGGACTCGCCGAGCGAGGTCTTGCCGACGCCGGGCGGCCCGACGAGGGCGAGGACCGCACCGCCACGACGGCCGCCGACGACACCGAGGCCGCGGTCGGCGCGCCTCTTGCGCACCGCCAGGTACTCCGTGATGCGTTCCTTCACGTCGGCGAGGCCGGCGTGCTCGGCGTCCAGGACCTCCTGGGCGCCGCGGATGTCGTAGGCGTCCTCGGTGCGCTCGGTCCAGGGCAGTTCGAGGACGGTGTCCAGCCAGGTGCGGATCCAGGAGCCCTCGGGCGACTGGTCGCTGGACCGCTCCAGCTTCTCGACCTCCTTGAGCGCGGCCTCGCGGACGTGCTCGGGCAGTTCGGCGGCCTCGACGCGGGCCCGGTAGTCGTCGGACTCGCCCTCCGGGTCGCCGTTGAGCTCGGCGAGCTCCTTGCGCACGGCGTCCAGCTGGCGGCGCAGCAGGAATTCGCGCTGCTGCTTGTCGACGCCGTCCTGGACGTCCTTGGCGATGGACTCGGCGACGTCCTGTTCGGCGAGGTGCTCGCTCAGCCACTGGATGGCGAGCTTCAGCCGGGCGACCGGGTCCGCGGTCTCCAGGAGCTGGACCTTCTGGGCGGTGGAGAGGAACGGTGAGTATCCGGAGTTGTCGGCGAGCGCGGAGACGTCGTCGATCTGCTGGATGCGGTCCACGACCTGCCAGGCGCCGCGCTTCTTCAGCCAGCTGGTGGCGAGCGCCTTGTACTCCTTGACCAGCTCGGCGACGGATCCGGGCAGCGGGTCGGGGGCGGCGGTCTCCAGCACGGTCCCCTCGACCCAGAGCGCCCGGCCGGGACCGCTGGTCCCGGCTCCGATGCGGACCCGGTCGCGGGCCCGGATGAGGGCGCCCGGGTCGCCGTCCGACAGGCGTCCGACCTGCTCGACGGTGCCGAGGACACCGGTCCCCGTGTACGTGCCGTCGATCCGCGGGACCAGCAGCACCTGGGGCTTGCCACCGCCGGGGCGGGCTGCGGCCTGCGCGGCCTCGACGGCGGCGCGCACCTCGGTGTCGGACAGGTCCAGCGGCACCACCATGCCGGGCAGGACGACCTCGTCGTCGAGCGGCAGCACGGGCAGGTCGATCGGTGTGAACGCCTGGGACTCGTTAGTCATGATCTCCCCTTCGGCAGGCAAGTTGAGCTATGTGGACTCAATGGTTGTGAGTCGCTGATTGTTCCCCGATCGATGTTCGCTCTGAGCGATCAGCCCGCCCCGCCGCCCGCCGCACCCCCGGCACCAGGGCACCCCTCCTCGTACGGGAGCGATCCGCAGCGGGCGGTTGTTCCCCTGCCCGATACGGGAAGGCGCTGGCCCTCGCCCCGCGCGGCGGGGAGGATGGACGGGCACCGACCGCCACGACCGGATACCGGAGAGCCGCCCCCATGTCCGCGACATCCACCTGGCCCGCCCCCGAACCGACGGAGGCGCCGCCCGTGCGCGCCGCCGGCGCCCCCGTCGTGCTCGACCGCCGTGACGGCCCCTTCGGCGAGGTCGTCCTGCGTGAGCGCGGGGAGCACTTCGAGATCATCGCCAACGGCTGCTTCCTGATGGACACCTCCGACGGGCGCTCCGAGCGGCTGCTGATCGACGCCGCGCTGGCCGCGCTGCCCGCCGGCCGGACCGGCCCGTCGGTGCTCATCGGCGGCCTGGGCGTCGGCTTCTCCCTGGTGCGGGCCGCCGAGGAGGAGCGCTGGGGGCGGATCACGGTCGTGGAGCGGGAGCAGGCGATCGTGGACTGGCACCGGGACGGGCCGCTGGACCGGATCTCCGGACCGGCGCTGGCCGACCCCAGGGCCGGGATCCTGCACACGGACCTGGTGACCCACCTCCGTACCACCACGGAGCGTTACGACGCGCTCTGCCTGGACATCGACAACGGTCCCGACTGGACGGTCACGGAGGGCAACGAAAGCCTCTACTCGCCCGCCGGTCTGGCGCACTGCCACGACCGGTTGACCCCGGGCGGCGTGCTCGCCGTCTGGTCCGCGCAGCCCTCGCCCGCCTTCGAACAGGCATTGCGGAATGCCGGGTTCAGCGGGGTTCGGACGGAAGAAGTGGCCGTTGCCCGAGGTGTGCCCGACGTGGTCCATCTCGCACTCCGGGCCGGCTGAACCCCCCTCCCGGTATGCGTGGCCCGGCGGTGGCACGGGTCAACCGGCACAAGGCAGACGATCCGGCGGCCCCGCCCGGCCCGAACTCGTCGCCCCGGGGCAACACCCTGCGTAGCCGGGAGCCCTCTGCTGCCTTTACGCTGCTGACCGGCACACGGGATCACCCACGAAAACCACGAGCGAAGACCGTGCCTCCGGGGGAATGGCTCCCGCGAGAACGGGCAGGGGCGGGGCGATGGAACAGACACACACCACCCACAACGGCGTCGCGGCCACCCCGGGGGCTCAGCGCCGGGTGCTGGTGGTCGAGGACGACGCCACGATCGTCGACGCCATTTCCGCCCGGCTGCGGGCGGAGGGCTTCCTGGTGCAGACCGCGCTGGACGGCCCCGCGGCCGTGGACGCGGCCGAGGCCTGGCAGCCCGATCTGATGGTGCTCGACATCATGCTCCCGGGCTTCGACGGCCTGGAGGTCTGCCGCCGGGTGCAGGCGGCGCGCCCGGTGCCGGTGCTGATGCTCACCGCACGCGACGACGAGACCGACATGCTGGTCGGGCTCGGGGTCGGCGCCGACGACTACATGACCAAGCCGTTCTCGATGCGGGAGCTGGCCGCCCGGGTGCACGTGCTGCTGCGCCGGGTGGAGCGGGCCGCGCTGGCCGCCGTCACCCCGCGCAGCGGGATACTGCGCCTGGGTGAGCTGGAGATCGACCACGCGCAGCGCCGGGTCCGGGTGCGCGCCGAGGACGTCCACCTCACGCCGACCGAGTTCGACCTGCTGGTCTGCCTCGCCAACACCCCGCGCGCGGTGCTCTCCCGGGAGCAGCTGCTGGCCGAGGTGTGGGACTGGGCGGACGCCTCGGGCACCCGCACGGTCGACAGCCACATCAAGGCGCTGCGCCGGAAGATCGGCGCGGAGCGGATCCGTACGGTGCACGGCGTGGGATACGCCCTGGAGACTCCGGCGCCATGACCCGGCCAGGGTCCGGACTGCGGCCCTTCTCCATCAAGGCCAAGCTCGGCACGCTCGTCGTGGTCTCGGTGTTCATCACCACGGGCCTGCTGATCGTCGCACTGCGGACCCGTACGGAGTTCCGCTTCATCACGGTGTTCTCGGTCATCGCCACGCTGCTGATCACCCAGTTCGTGGCGCACGGTCTGACCGCACCCCTGGACGAGATGAGAGCGGTGGCCCGGTCGATCTCGCACGGCGACTACACGCGCCGGGTGAGCGGCGCCGGGCGGCGGGACGAGCTGGGCGACCTGGCGCAGACGATCAACCGCATGGCGGACGATCTGGAGGCGGAGGACCGGCATCGAAAAGAGCTGGTCGCCAATGTCAGCCATGAGCTGCGCACGCCCATCGCGGCGCTGAGAGCCGTACTGGAGAACGTGGTGGACGGGGTGTCCGCCGCCGATCCGGAGACGATGCGCACGGCGTTGAGGCAGACGGAACGGCTCGGCCGGCTGGTCGAGACGCTGCTGGACCTGTCGCGCCTGGACAACGGGGTCGTCGCACTCAAGGCACGCCGTTTCGAGGTCTGGCCGTATCTGTCGGGCGTACTGAAGGAGGCCAATCTCGCCGCCTCGCAGCGACGCCTGTCGTCGGGTTCGGGCAATCACTCCCGTACGGACGTCCATCTGCATCTGGACGTCTCGCCGCCGGAGCTGACCGCGCACGCGGACGCCGAGCGGCTGCACCAAGTGGTCGCGAACCTCATCGACAACGCGGTCAAGCACAGCCCGCCGCACGGCCGGGTGACGGTGCTGGCGCGGCGCGGGGCCCACCCCGAGTCGCTGGAGCTGGAAGTCATGGACGAGGGGCCCGGCATCCCGGAGGCGGAGCGGCACCGGGTGTTCGAGCGTTTCAACCGGGGCCAGGCGCCCTCCCCGCACGGTCCGGGCAGCGACGGCGGTACGGGCCTGGGGCTCGCCATCGCCCGTTGGGCGGTCGATCTGCACGGCGGCCGGATCAGGGTGGCCGAATCCGTACGGGGCTGCCGGATCCAGGTCACCCTCCCGGGAATCCCCGAGCAGCACGGTTGACGGTCTCGTTGACATAGGGTCGAACCGGAAGGGCACGTTCATCCGTGTCCTGCCCGTAGGGGGCCTCAAGGGGATACGGTCGCAGGACCGTATCCACGGTCCTGCGTACCCGAAGTGCAGTGGAACCTCGCTTGTTTCCCGCCATTTCCTGCGCCGAAACCCGCCCTTCGATGTGATGTGCACGACGAAGCACCGGCCCGGCCTGCAAGGAACGGTTCGGGGGGCGTAGCCTTGATTTCCGCTGTCCATCACCTTGTGAAGCGGAAGAGGGCGGTTGCCGCCGTGTCGTCTCAGTCCCCCAGTAACTCAAGCGTCTCGACCGACCAAGCCAGCCCGGGCACCAACCCGGCCGCGGCTTTCGGCGCCAACGAATGGCTCGTCGACGAGATCTACCAGCAGTACCTCCAGGATCCCAGTTCGGTCGATCGCGCCTGGTGGGACTTCTTCGCCGACTACAAGCCGGGTACCGCCGGCACGGCGGACAAGCCCGCTCCCGGGGCCTCGGGGGCTCCGGTGACCGAGCCCGCGGCCTCTCCGGCTCCGGCGAAGGCCGCGCCCGCCGCCGCTCCGGCCGCCCCCGCGCAGCCGGCCCCGGCGAAGGCCGCCCCGGCGGCTCCGGCGAAGACCGCCCCGGCCCCGGCGAAGCCCGCGGCCGCGAAGCCCGCCGCCGCGCCCGCCAAGCCCGAGGCGAAGGCCGACGAGTCCACCGAGGCCCCGGCCGGACCGGAGTACGTGACGCTGCGCGGCCCCTCGGCCGCCGTCGCGAAGAACATGAACGCCTCGCTGGAGCTGCCGACGGCCACGTCCGTCCGCGCGGTCCCGGTGAAGCTGCTCTTCGACAACCGCATCGTCATCAACAACCACCTCAAGCGCGCCCGCGGCGGGAAGATCTCCTTCACGCACCTCATCGGGTACGCGATGGTGCAGGCCCTCAAGGCCATGCCGTCGATGAACTACTCCTTCGCGGAGAAGGACGGCAAGCCGACCCTGGTCAAGCCGGAGCACGTCAACCTGGGTCTGGCCATCGACCTGGTGAAGCCGAACGGGGACCGCCAGCTGGTCGTCGCGGCCATCAAGAAGGCCGAGACGCTCAACTTCTTCGAGTTCTGGCAGGCGTACGAGGACATCGTCCGGCGTGCCCGCATCGGCAAGCTCGGCATGGACGACTTCACCGGCGTCACCGCCTCGCTGACCAACCCCGGCGGCATCGGCACCGTCCACTCGGTGCCCCGCCTGATGCCCGGTCAGGGCCTCATCATGGGCGTCGGCGCGATGGACTACCCGGCGGAGTTCCAGGGCACCTCGCAGGACACCCTCAACAAGCTCGGCATCTCGAAGGTCATGACGCTCACGTCGACCTACGACCACCGGGTCATCCAGGGCGCCGCCTCCGGCGAGTTCCTGCGCGTCCTCTCCCAGCTGCTGCTCGGCGAGAACGAGTTCTACGACGAGATCTTCAAGGCGCTGCGCATCCCCTACGAGCCGGTCCGCTGGCTCAAGGACATCGACGCCTCGCACGACGACGACGTCACGAAGGCCGCGCGGGTCTTCGAGCTGATCCACTCCTACCGGGTCCGGGGCCACGTCATGGCCGACACCGACCCGCTGGAGTACCACCAGCGCAAGCACCCCGACCTGGACATCACCGAGCACGGCCTCACCCTGTGGGACCTGGAGCGGGAGTTCGCGGTCGGCGGGTTCGCCGGCAAGACGATGATGAAGCTCCGCGACATCCTCGGCGTGCTCCGTGAGTCGTACTGCCGCACCACCGGCATCGAGTTCATGCACATCCAGGACCCGAAGCAGCGCAAGTGGCTCCAGGACCGGGTGGAGCGCCCGCGCCCGAAGCCGGAGCGCGAGGAGCAGCTGCGCATCCTGCGCCGGCTGAACGCCGCGGAGGCGTTCGAGACGTTCCTGCAGACGAAGTACGTCGGCCAGAAGCGGTTCTCGCTGGAGGGCGGCGAGTCCGTCATCCCGCTGCTCGACGCCGTCCTCGACTCCGCCGCCGAGGCCCGCCTCGACGAGGTCGTCATCGGCATGGCCCACCGCGGCCGCCTGAACGTCCTGGCGAACATCGTCGGCAAGTCGTACGCGCAGATCTTCCGCGAGTTCGAGGGCAACCTCGACCCGCGCTCGATGCACGGCTCCGGCGACGTCAAGTACCACCTGGGCGCCGAGGGCACCTTCACCGGTCTGGACGGCGAGCAGATCAAGGTCTCGCTGGCCGCCAACCCCTCGCACCTGGAGGCGGTCGACCCGGTCCTGGAGGGCATCGCCCGCGCCAAGCAGGACATCATCAACAAGGGCGGTACGGACTTCACGGTCCTGCCGGTCGCGCTCCACGGCGACGCGGCCTTCGCGGGCCAGGGCGTCGTCGCCGAGACGCTCAACATGTCGCAGCTGCGCGGCTACCGCACCGGCGGCACCGTGCACGTGGTGATCAACAACCAGGTCGGCTTCACCGCCGCCCCGGAGTCCTCGCGCTCCTCGATGTACGCCACCGACGTGGCACGCATGATCGAGGCGCCGATCATCCACGTCAACGGCGACGACCCGGAGGCCGTGGTCCGCGTCGCGCGGCTCGCCTTCGAGTTCCGGCAGGCGTTCAACAAGGACGTCGTGATCGACCTCATCTGCTACCGCCGCCGCGGTCACAACGAGGGCGACAACCCGGAGTTCACCAACCCGCAGATGTACACCCTGATCGACAAGAAGCGCTCGGTGCGCAAGCTCTACACCGAGTCCCTCATCGGTCGCGGCGACATCACGCTGGAAGAGGCGGAGCAGGCGCTCCAGGACTTCCAGGGTCAGCTGGAGAAGGTGTTCGCCGAGGTCCGCGAGGCCACCTCGCAGCCGGCGTCCCCGCACGTCCCGGAGCCGCAGGCCGCGTTCCCGGTGGCCGTGGAGACGGCCGTCTCCGCCGAGGTCGTCAAGCGGATCGCCGAGTCCCAGGTCAACATCCCCGACTCGATCACCGTGCACCCGCGTCTGCTGCCGCAGATGCAGCGTCGCGCCGCCTCGGTGGAGAACGGCACGATCGACTGGGGCATGGGCGAGACCCTGGCCATCGGTTCGCTGCTGATGGAGGGCACCCCGGTCCGGCTCGCCGGCCAGGACAGCCGCCGCGGCACGTTCGGCCAGCGCCACGCGGTCCTGGTCGACCAGGTCACCGGCGAGGACTACACCCCGCTGCTGTACCTGGCGGACGACCAGGCCCGGTACAACGTCTACGACTCGCTGCTCAGCGAGTACGCGGCGATGGGCTTCGAGTACGGCTACTCGCTGGCCCGCCCGGAGTCGCTGGTCATCTGGGAGGCCCAGTTCGGTGACTTCGTCAACGGCGCGCAGACCGTCGTGGACGAGTTCATCTCCTCGGCCGAGCAGAAGTGGGGCCAGACCTCCGGCGTCACGCTGCTCCTGCCGCACGGTTACGAGGGCCAGGGCCCGGACCACAGCTCCGCCCGCCCCGAGCGCTTCCTCCAGATGTGCGCGCAGGACAACATGACGGTCGCGATGCCGACCCTTCCGTCGAACTACTTCCACCTGCTGCGCTGGCAGGTGCACAACCCGCACCACAAGCCGCTCATCGTCTTCACCCCGAAGTCGATGCTGCGCCTGAAGGCGGCGGCCTCGTCCATCGAGGAGTTCACCTCCGGCGGCTTCCGCCCGGTGATCGGCGACGACACCGTCAAGGCGGAGGACGTCCGCAAGGTCGTCTTCGTCTCGGGCAAGCTCTTCTACGACCTGGACGCCGAGCGGGAGAAGCGGGGCGACACGGAGACCGCGATCATCCGGCTGGAGCGGCTGTACCCGCTGCCGGGTGCGGAGATCCAGGCCGAGATCGCGAAGTACCCGAACGCCGAGAAGTACCTGTGGGCGCAGGAGGAGCCGGCGAACCAGGGTGCGTGGCCGTTCATCGCGCTCAACCTGATCGACCACCTGGATCTCGCGGTCGGCGCGGACGTGCCGCACGGCGAGCGCCTGCGCCGCATCTCGCGGCCGCACGGCTCGTCCCCGGCGGTCGGCTCCGCCAAGCGTCACCAGGCGGAGCAGACGCAGCTGGTCAACGAGGTCTTCGAGGCCTGAGGACCGTAACGCCGAACACTCCGGGGCCCGGTTCCGCGCTTGTCGCGGGGCCGGGTCCCCGGCGTTCGCCCGCTGGATATCCTTCTCCCATGTACTTCACGGACCGTGGCATCGAGGAACTGGAGAAGCGGCGCGGCGAGGAGGAGGTCACCTTCGAGTGGCTCGCCGAGCAGCTGCGGACGTTCGTCGACCTCAACCCCGACTTCGAGGTGCCCGTCGAGCGCCTCGCGACGTGGCTGGCCCGGCTGGACGACGAGGACGACGAGGACGCGTAAGGTCCAGACGCCCCCTAGCTTTCGGCGCCCGCCCTGGCCCGCTCGTACGCGAGCCCCAGCGCGCCCTGCGCCAGGAGCACCGCGCCGGCCGCCGCCCAGCCACCGCTGCGGCGCCGCGCGCCCCACAGCAGGAGCGGGAGCCCGGCCGCGAGCTGGACGGCGGCGACGGCCCGGGCGCGGGGGCCGCGTACCCATGGACCGACCCGGCTGCTCTCGACCGCGTCCAGTTCGACCCGTACGGCATCGCGCCAGCCGGCCCATTCGACGCGGTCCACCTGGCGCTGCGCCGCCGCGACGCTGCGCAGCCGGTCGGCGCTCTCGCCCGGGGAGAGTCCGGCGGGCAGGGTCAGCCCGGCGCCGGCGAGGACGGCGAGCAGTCCGCGCAGCCGGGCCTCCGCGTCCGTCTCCGGGTCGGGGCGGGTCAGCTCCTCCAGCGCCTGTACGTCGAGCACCGGGTCGAGGCCGAGCCGGGCGGCGAAGGTGCGCATGGCCTCGTCCTCGCCGACCGGGGTGCCGTCGGTCAGCCAGATGTAGCCCACGGGCCGGCGGAATCCGGCGGCGAGGGTGTATCCGGCCCGGTCGGCGTCCCACCACAGGGCGAGCACCGGCCAGGTGGAACCGACGGCGAGCGCGGTGGCCCAGCCGCCGAGGATCCGGTCGACCGGCTCGGCGTCCTGCTCCGCGCCCCCGGCCCGCCAGGGCTTCCCCTCCGGGACGAGCACGCTCCACTCCTCGCCCGCGCGGACCAGCAGCATCTGCTCGCGCAGCAGGTGGGCGAGCGGCCGTACGGTCTCGGGATCGGCCCGGCAGAGCAGGAGGGCCCCGGTGGATGTCGCGTTCATGGCTCATACGCTAGGGCAATATGCCCATGTTTGATCGATTTTGGAGGCATGGTGCTGACCTCCGCCGGGCGCAAGCTCCCTTGACTTCCCCCATCCGCGATATATCGTGTTCCTCACGAGACGCGATATGTTGCGTTGCCACGCTTCCCGGGAGGTCATATCCATGCCTGTGTCGACATGGACCATCGATGAGCCGCGGAAGCTCTCCTTCGACGATCCGGTGGCGGCGCTCCAGGTGCGTATCGTCGACGGCGCGGTCAACGTGGTCGGGACCGACGAGCCTGGCGCCCGGCTGGAGGTCTCCGCGCTCGACGGGCCGCCGCTGATCGTGACCCAGGAGGACGGCCGGCTCACCGTGGCGTACGAGGATCTGCCCTGGCAGGACCTGCTGCGCTGGCTCGACCCCAAGGGCCGCCGCCGCAGCGCCGTCGTCTCGCTCGTCGTGCCCACGACGGCCTCGGTCGAGGTCGGCGTGATCGGCGCGGGGGCCGTCGTCTCCGGCATCAGCGGCCGCACCGAGGTCCGCGGCATCACGGGGGACTCCACACTCGTCGGGCTGACGGGCGCGGTGCGCGGGGAGTCCGTGTCGGGCAGCCTGGAGGCCCAGAGCGTCACGGGGGACCTGCGCTTCCACTCCGTGGCCGGTGATCTCACGGTGATCGACGGGGCGGGGGCCTCGGTCCGGGCCGAGTCGGTCAGCGGCGACATGGTGCTGGACGTCGACCCGTCCGGGAAGCCCACGGACATCCGGCTGACCACGGTGTCCGGCGAGATCGCGATCCGGCTGCCGCACCCCGCGGACGCCAGGGTCGAGGCGAACACCGCGAGCGGGGCCGTCTCCAACGCCTTCGAGGACCTGCGGGTCGGCGGGCAGTGGGGCGCGAAGAAGATCACCGGCACGCTGGGCGCCGGGACGGGGACCCTGCGGGCGACGACCGTGTCCGGTTCGATCGCCCTCCTGCGCAGGCCGCCCGCCGAGGACGACGCGTACGCCGCCGAGCCGACCGGAAAGGTTCTCTGACATGCCCCCCGTATTCGCCCACGGCCGTCTGCGCCTGTATCTCCTCAAGCTCCTGGACGAGGCTCCGCGCCACGGTTACGAGATCATCCGCCTGCTGGAGGAACGCTTCCAGGGCCTCTACGCCCCCTCCGCCGGCACGGTCTACCCGCGGCTGGCCAAGCTGGAGGCCGAGGGCCTGGTCACCCACGCCACCGAGGGCGGCCGCAAGGTCTACTCGATCACCGACGGCGGCCGCGAGGAGCTGGCGGGCCGCAGCGGCGAACTGGCCGACCTGGAGCTGGAGATCCGCGACTCGCTCTCCGAGCTGGCCGCAGAGATACGCGACGACGTACGGGGCGCGGCGGGCCGGCTCCGCAGCGATGTGCGGGCAGCGGCGTCGGAGTCCCGGCACGGCACGAAGACCGAGTCCGGGTCCGGGTCCGGGTCCGGCAAGGCGAAGGGAAAGGGCGAGTCGTCCCCCTTCGGCGACTTCGGCGACTTCGGCAGTCTGGGCGACCTCGGCGACAGCGAGGCCTGGCGCACGGCGAAGGAGGAGCTGCGCCGGGCCAAGCAGGAGTGGAAGGAGCAGGCCCGCCGGGCGAAGGACGAGTCCCGGCGGGCCCGCGAGGACGCCCAGCAGGCCCGCCGCCAGGCCAAGGAGGCCCAGGAGAAAGCGCGGGAGCAGATGCAGAACGCCGCCCGCCAGGTGCAGGAGCACTTCGCCCGGGGCGACTGGCCCTCCGGGGTACGGGAAGGCCTCGCGGAGATCACCGGCCAGCTCGGCGGCTTCGCCCGGTCCGGCGCCTGGCCTCCGTTCGGCAAGCCCGACCCGGAGACCCCCCCGCCCGTCCCGGACCCGGCTCCCGGTGCGGACTGGGGGCAGGACGTGCCGACGACGGGCGACCCGGTGCGCGATCTGGACCGCCTGCTGGACCGGTTCCGCGACGGCATCCGGGACACGGCCCGCGATCAGGGGGTGACGGAGCCCCGGCTCGCGGAGGCCCGCCGCCACCTGGGCGAGGCGGCGGTGCGGATCGAGGCGCTGCTGACAGCGGAGGACGAGGACGACAAACGGGCCTGAGAGGGGGCGGGGAGGCAGCCCCGCCCCCTCCGCTCACCCGGCCTGGGCGTGCCCCTGGCCCGCCGCGCCGTCGTCGGAGCCGTACAGCGCGCGCCGCACGGCCGTGTGGGTCGCGCCGTGCTCGGCGAGGACGTCGGCGACGGATCCGGGCTTCGCGGTGAGGGCCAGGAGGAGGTGCTCCTCGCCGATGAACCGGTCACCGCGGCCGAGGGCGACCCGGAGGGAGTTCTCCAGCACGGACTTCGCACCCGGGGTGAAGGGGCGGTGCCCGGACCGCCACCACCGGCGGCCACCACGGCCGGCGTCGAGGGCGCCCTCGCCGTGGGTTTCCTCGACACGGGAGACGATCGCGCCGACGTCGATCCCGATACCGGCGAGGGCCTCGGTGTCGGCCCTGGTCAGTCCGCCACGGCGCCGGGCCTCGGCGAAGGACGCCTCCAGGGAGGACCGGCGGTCGTGGAGGCCGAGCGCGGTGACGGCGAACGCGGCCCGGCCGCCCTCCTGTTCCAGCAGCGCGAGCAGCAGGTGTTCCTCGGTGACCGAGCCGGCTCCGGCCCGCTCGGCCTGGGCCACGGCGCCTTTCACGGCCGCGCGGGCCCCTCGGGTGAATCGCTCGAACATCAACGCCTCCCGTACTTCTTGTGCACGGCCTGCCGGCTGACGCCCAGCTCGGCGGCGATCTCCTGCCAGGACCAGCCCTGCTCGCGGGCGCTTCCGACTTGTACGGCTTCGAGCTGCTCCAGCAGCCGCCGCAGCGCGGCCACCGCCCGCAGCCCGACGCGCGGGTCGCGGTCACCGGCGCGCGCGGCCAGATCCGTTGCTTCGGTCATGATGTCAACCTACGTTGACGTCTGTCGCATGTCAATCAAAGTTGACAACATCGTCGGCGAGGCGGGCATGCCGCTCGACGTCGTACCGGACCTTGCCGTACCGCAGCTTGGCCCGCTCGATGCCCTCGGACGCGAATCCGGAGCGGGTCGCGACCCGGCAGGAGGCGACGTTGTCGGTGCGGTGTCCCAGCTCCAGCCGGTACAGCCCGAGCTCGTCGAAGGCCCAGCGGGCGAGGGCCCGCACGCCGGCCGGGGCGACGCCCCGGCCGCGGGCGGATTCGGTGGTCCAGTAGGAGACCCAGCCGCTGTCGTGGGTCCGGTTGACGACGTTGAGCGCCACACAGCCGAGCGCCTCGCCCTCCTCCCCCACGACGGCCCAGGAGTAGCCGGTGCGCGCCCCACGTTCACGTGCGCGTTCCGCGATCCAGGCCAGCGCCCCGGACCGGTCGTCCACGGGGCGGTCCGTCTGGCGGTCCATCTCGGCCGGGGCGAACGCGCGGAGCACCGCCGAGGCGTCGTCGGGCAGCCAGGGGCGCAGCAGAAACCCTTCAGGGGTGGTCAGTTCGTCCATACGGGCCAGCTTCCCGCACGGTCACCACCACCTCCGAACCGGGCCGCGCCACGACGACCGGCCATCCACCGCGCACCCCGTCGCCGAGGACGCGGGCGGGGCCGGTGACGGAGACACGCCACCCCCGGGAGGAGGGGGGCAGGGACAGCTCCGTCACCCCGGGCCGGACGGCGGCCCGGTAGGCGAGGCGGTAGGTGCGCGTACCCGCGTCGTATGTGTCGGAGCGGACGGTTCCGGCGACGGCAGGGGCGTACGGGGTGGCGGTCCGCTCCTTGTTCGTACGGAAGCGGCCGCGCTCGTCGACCGCGCAGTAGCCGCCGCCGTAGCACCAGACGTACCCCGCCCAGCCGGAGCTGTAGCGGTTCAGGGAGGCGACGGCCTCACGGTAGAAGCGGCCCATGTTGGGGAGGGCGTTGTTCAGCGGCCCCCACTCCCCCACGACCACGGGCATCCGGTGGCGGGCGGGGTACGCGGTGACGGCGGCCTCGTACGCCTCGATCCAGCCCGCGTCCGGGTCGTAGTCGGCGCCCGCCTCCATGGCGGTGTTGTAGAAGTGCGGGGCGTACACGGTCCGGCTGTCCTTGATGCGCCCCAGCCCCGTGGGCACGCCCTCCCCGACGATGGGGGTCGGCTCGACGAAGATCCAGGTGGAGCGGTCCTCGGCCCGGACGGCGCGGGCGAGCCGGTTGTACATCGGCGTGAGGTGCTCGGCCTCGATGCGACGGGCGGCGGTCGCCAGGTCCTCGCCCTCCCTCAGCTCGCCCATGGGCTCGTTGATCAGGTCGTAGCCGATGACGGCGGGGTGGCGGCCGAATCGTTCGGCGAGGACCTGCCACATGGCGGCCTGGGCGCGCTGGAGGTCGGGGTCCTCGTAGAGGTGGGTGAAGGCCCGCTGCACGGCGGGCTGGAAATACTCGGAGAACCAGTCGTCGGGGTTCGGGGTGAACGGCAGCCCGTCGGTCCTGGTGGCCCATTCCGGGATGCCCCGGTGCCCGAACGCGGGCCCGAAGACGTCCTGATGGGCGTCGATGAGGACGTGGACGCGGTGTTTGCGGGCCCAGTCGAGGATGCGCTCGATCTTCCGGAGGTAGCGCGCGCTGTACTGGCCGCGCCGGGGCTCCAGGTCGTCCCAGAAGACCAGCAGCCGGGCGAAGTTGAAGCCGCCGGCCCGCAGGTCGCGGAAGTGCCGCTCGGTGATCGCGCTGAGGGCGTCCTCGCCGCGGTTCGCCTTGTCCTCGACGTTCCAGCCGCGCAGGGTGAGGGCGCGGCCCCGGTCGTCGGTGAGGGGCGGTATGGCGCGTTCGTACGAGGCCGAGGACGCGGACGCGGATGAGGACGGGGACGGGGTCGGGGTCGGGGAAGGGGAGCCGGGTGCGGGGCGCGCCGAGGCGGCGGGGGCGAGGGCCCCCGCCGCGAGCACGGACGCGACGACAAGTGCCATGAGTGCTCTGCCCATTCGCATGGGCGGCATCTCATCAGCAAAGCTGAGACGTGTTCAAGTATCTGTGGCGGAGGAGTTCCTGTCGTCCCTAGGAGGTCGGCGTGAGCACGATCTTCCCGAACAGGTCGCCGGACTCCAGCCGCTGGAACCCCTCGCGGGCCCGGTCGAGCGGCAGCACCTCGTCGATGACCGGGCGCACGCCGGTGGTCGCGCAGAACGCGAGCAGGTCCTCCAGCTCGTCCTTGGACCCCATGGTGGAGCCGACGACCTTCAGCTCCAGGAAGAAGATCCGGGTCAGCTCGGCGTGCGCGGGCCGGTCGCCGCTGGTGGCCCCGGAGATGACGAGCGTGCCGCCGGGGCGCAGCGACTTCACGGAGTGGGACCAGGTGGCGGCCCCCACGGTCTCGATGACGGCGTCCACGCGCTGCGGAAGCCGGGCGCCGGGCTCGTACGCCTCCAGCGCGCCGAGTTCGACCGCCCGCTCACGCTTGGCCTTGTCCCGGCTGGTGGCGAAGACCCGCAGCCCGGCGGCCTTGCCGAGCGCGATCGCGGCGGTGGCGACCCCACCGCCGGCGCCCTGGACGAGCACGGAGTCCCCGGGCCGCACCCCGGCGTTGGTGAACAGCATCCGGTACGCGGTGAGCCAGGCGGTCGGCAGGCAGGCGGCCTCGGCGAAGCTGAGTCCCTCCGGCTTGGGCAGGATGTTCCAGGTGGGGACGGTGACCTGCTCGGCGAAGGTGCCCTGGTAGCGCTCGGTGAGGATGGAGCGCGGCTCGTTCGGCCCGACACCGTGCCCGGACTGCCCGATGACGGAGTGCAGGACGACCTCGTTGCCGTCCTGGTCGACGCCGGCCGCGTCGCAGCCGAGGATCATCGGCAGCCGGTCCTGCGACAGGCCGACGCCGCGCAGGGACCAGAGGTCATGGTGGTTGAGGGAGGCGGCCCGGACGGTGACGGTGGACCACCCGGGACGCGCCTCGGGGGCCGGGCGATCGCCCAGCTCCAGTCCGTCGAGGGGGTGGTCGGGGTCGATGCGGGCTGCGTAGGCGGCGAACATGGGTCGACGATAGGCGGGCCGGGGCCCCCGCGAAACCGCCTCCCCGTGTGACGCACACCAACAAACCCAGCGCCTGCGGCGTTTGAGCCGCATTACTGAGCCCCTGCGGCGATGGAGGGGCGGGGTCCGGGGCAGCGCCCCCCGGACCCCCGCTGCTCCGTCGCCGCAGGGGCTGGGTACACGGGCGGGGCCCGTACACGTACAGGCCCCGCCCATCACGCCTCGCCCGGCGACAACCTCAGCGCCGAGCCACCCCCTCCGCCCGCGCCGCCGCGGCCACCGCGGCCGTGACGGCAGGCGCGACCCGCTCGTCGAACGGGGACGGGATCACGTAGTCCGCCGCCAGCTCATCGCCCACGACATCCGCCAGCGCGTTCGCCGCGGCGATCTTCATGCCCTCCGTGATCCGGGAGGCCCGGACCTGGAGCGCGCCCGCGAAGATGCCCGGGAAGGCGAGCACGTTGTTGATCTGGTTAGGGAAGTCCGACCGCCCGGTCGCCACGACGGCCGCGTACTTGTGCGCGACCTCCGGGTGGACCTCCGGGTTCGGGTTGGCCATCGCGAAGACGTACGCGCCGGGCGCCATCGAGGCCACCGCCGCCTCCGGGACCGTGCCGCCGGAGACGCCGATGAAGACGTCCGCACCGGCGAGCGCCTGCTCCAGCGAACCGGAGATCCCGGCCCGGTTCGTCAGCTCGGCCAGCTCGCGCTTGACCTCGGTGAGGTCGTCGCGGTCGCGGCTGACGATGCCCTTGCGGTCGGCCACCGCGACGTCGCCGATCCCCGCCTCCAGCAGGAACTTGGCGATGGCCACGCCCGCCGCGCCCGCGCCGGAGATGACACCGCGCAGATCGCCGAGCGTCCGCCCGGAGAGCTTCGCGGCGTTGCGCAGCGCGGCGAGGGTGACGACCGCGGTGCCGTGCTGGTCGTCGTGGAAGACCGGGATGTCCAGCCGCTCCTGGAGCTTGCGCTCGATCTCGAAGCAGCGGGGTGCCGAGATGTCCTCCAGGTTCACGCCGCCGAAGGACGGGGCGAGCCGGACGACGGTGTCGACGATCTCGTCGGCGTCGGTGGTCGCGAGCGCGATCGGCACCGCGTCGACGCCACCGAACTGCTTGAAGAGGATGGCCTTGCCCTCCATCACGGGGAGGGACGCCTCGGGGCCGATGTCGCCGAGGCCGAGAACGGCGGTGCCGTCCGTCACGACGGCCACGACCTGGGACTTCCAGGTGTAGTCGTGGACGAGCTCGGGGTTGTCGGCGATGGCGCTGCACACTTTCGCCACTCCCGGCGTGTACGCCAGGGAAAGGTCGTCCTTGTCCCGGATCGGGACGGTGGCCTGCACGGCCATCTTCCCGCCCCGGTGGAGGGCGAAGGCCGGATCGAAGGGCTCGTCGGCCCCGGTGTCCGTCGCGCTCGTGCGCTGGATGCCACGGTCCGTGGCGTTGTCGATGGTGCTGTCGCTGCGAGGATTGACGATCTCCGCTGCCATGGTGTTGACCCCTTAAGTCTTCATCGTTTGAGGGTGGCCACTCCTGGTTGAGGAGGGGTGGGCGGGCACCGCGTACGTGCCCCGCACCGAGCGGTTGGCCCGCCCTGGCAGGGAGAGGTACATACGCGCGGGCGCGCCGCACACGCGCCCTGAGCCCCGGATGAGGGGTGTAAACGTCTTTCTTACCGGACGAACGGTGTTACGGACGAGTCCATATCGACGCGGTGACGTGACTCATAGTCGAATATCTGGACAAGTCGGCAAACCGGTATAAATGCCGTCCACCAGTCGAGACGCGCCGAAGATTCTCCGGCGGGAGGAATGAATCCCCACAGAAGGTCCGGTCCCGAGGTACCGGCCGTTGATGTTCGGGGGTCGCCCGTTATCCGATTTTGACATGGCAGGACCCCTGAATGGGCCAGTCCGAATGGCAGGATGCCGTTCACACGAGGTGGCGACACTCGAAGGTGCGTGCCAAGCCGCCCCACCAGCACCTCACCCTCACCTGCCGGAGGATCCCGACATGACCGCAAGCACCACGCGTCGCACGACCGCCAGGGCCCGGATCGCGGCGGTCGGCGCCATCGCGGTCGCCGGCACGCTGCTCCTCACCGCCTGTGGCGACCAGACCGACAGCGCCTCCCAGGAGAGCGGCAGCGGCAAGGAGACCAAGAGCGGTGCTCCGCTCTTCTCGAAGCTGCCCGAGAAGTACCAGAAGTCCGGTGTGATCAAGGTCGGCACGAATGCCGAATACGCCCCGATGGAGTCGGTGGAGAACGGGAAGATCGTGGGCGTCGACCCCGATCTGGCCGAAGCGCTCGGCAAGCAGCTCGGCGTGAAGTTCGAGTTCACCTCGGGTTCCTTCGACGGCCTCATCACCGCCCTGAACTCCGGCCGCCACGACATCGCGATGTCGTCGATCACGGACAACAAGCAGCGCCAGGAGGGCCTGGACGACTCCGGCAAGAAGCTGGGCGAGGGCGTCGACTTCGTCGACTACTTCCTCGCCGGTACGGCCGTGTACACCAAGAAGGGCAACCCGCAGAACATCAAGTCCATCGAGGACCTGTGCGGGAAGCCCGCGGCGGTGCAGCGGGGCACCACGTACGAGGAGGCCCTCAAGAAGCAGTCGAAGGCCTGCACGGACGGCGGCGAGAAGGCCATCAAGATCGAGGCCTTCGAGAACGACACCGAGGCCCAGACCCGCGTGAAGTCCGGCGGCGCGGTCGCCGGGGTCAACGACTACCCGGTCGCGGTCGACCTGGCCCGCAAGGCCGACGGCGGCAACGCGTTCGAGGTCGTGGGCGAGCAGATCGACGCCGGCCCGTTCGGCATCGCCGTCAAGAAGACCAACACCGGTCTGCGCGACGCCCTGAAGGAGGCCGTCGACGCGATCATCGCCGACGGTTCGTACCAGAAGGTGCTCGACAAGTGGGGCGCCGGCACGGGAGCGATCGACAAGGCCGCCATCAACGGCGGCAAGTGACCGGACGCTTCACCGAAGGGCAGTCACGATGACTGACAAGTTCGACAAGGCACCCGCCGCCTCACCGGCCGGCCAGGTGTCCGTCTCCAAGGCCGCCACCACGGCCCCGGAGAACATCAAGGCCATTCCCGTCCGCCATGTCGGCCGTTGGATCAGCGGCGTCGTGGTGATCGGCCTCCTCGTCGCCCTCGGCTACGCCTTCTCCCAGGGCAACATCCAGTGGCAGGCCGTCGGCGACAAGCTGTTCGACAGCAACGTCGTCGCCGGTGCGGGCCGCACCCTGCTGATCAGCGTCCTCGCGATGGTGCTCGGCGTGATCCTCGGCGTCGTGCTCGCCGTGATGCGGCTGTCGAAGAACCCGGTCACCAGTTGGGTGGCCTGGCTGTACATCTGGTTCTTCCGGGGTACCCCGGTCTACGTACAGCTGCTGCTCTGGTTCAACCTGGCGCTGATCTTCCCGGTCCTGAACATCCCGTTCATCTACAAGGACGAGATGACGGACGTCATGACCCCGTTCATGTGTGCCCTGCTGGGTCTCGCCCTGAACGAGGCCGCCTACATGGCGGAGATCTGCCGCGCCGGCATCCAGTCCGTCGACGAGGGTCAGACCGAGGCCTCGCACGCGCTGGGCATGACCCAGGCGAAGACCATGCGCCGCGTGGTGCTCCCGCAGGCGCTGCGGGTGATCATCCCGCCGACCGGCAACGAGTTCATCAACATGCTGAAGACCTCGTCGCTCGTCTACGCGGTCACGTACAACGAACTGCTCCGCTCCACCTCGCAGATCGGCTCCACGTCGTACGCGGTGATGGAGATGCTGTTCGTCGCGTCCATCTGGTACATCGTGATGACCAGTGTGTTCAGCGTCGGCCAGTACTACCTGGAGCGCCGCTTCGCCCGCGGCTCGCTGCGTTCGCTGCCGCTCACCCCGTGGCAGCGCGTCAAGGTGAACCTCGCCGCGTTCAGCAACCGGCCCTCCGGAGGTGCCTCCTCATGACCAATCCCATGGTGAAGGCCGAGGGCGTCCACAAGTCCTTCGGCGCCGCCCACATCCTCAAGGGCATCGACCTGGAGGTCGCCCCGCGTGAGGTGTTCTGCCTGATCGGCCCGTCCGGCTCCGGCAAGTCGACCTTCCTGCGGTGCATCAACCACCTGGAGAAGATCAACGCCGGCCGGCTCTCGGTCGACGGCGAGCTGGTCGGCTACCGGCAGAAGGGCGACAAACTCTACGAGCTGAGGGACAGCGAGGTCGCCCTCCAGCGCCGTGACATCGGCATGGTCTTCCAGCGCTTCAACCTGTTCCCGCACATGACGGCGCTGGAGAACGTCATGGAGGCGCCGATCCAGGTCAAGGGCGAGGCCAGGGCCGTGGCCCGGGCCCGCGCCGAGAAGCTGCTGGACCGGGTGGGTCTCGGCGACAAGGCGAAGAACTACCCCTCGCAGCTCTCCGGCGGTCAGCAGCAGCGCGTGGCCATCGCCCGCGCGCTGGCGATGGAGCCGAAGCTGATGCTCTTCGACGAGCCGACCTCCGCGCTCGACCCCGAACTGGTCGGCGACGTCCTGGACGTCATGCGGGGCCTCGCCGAGGACGGCATGACGATGATCGTCGTCACCCACGAGATGGGCTTCGCCCGCGAGGTGGGCGACGCGCTGGTCTTCATGGACGACGGTGTGGTGGTCGAGTCGGGTCACCCGCGCGAGGTGCTGACCAACCCGCAGCACGACCGGACGAAGTCGTTCCTGTCGAAGGTGCTGTAGCGGCGGGCTGACAGCCCGGCACAGAAGAGGGCGGTACGGACACGTGTCCGTACCGCCCTCTTCCCTTCGCGCGCCCTACTTCACCGCGAGGACGAGACTGTCCGAGGGGGACGCCCAGACCGCGCGGACCTCACCGAAGCCGGAGGCGACGAGCGTACGAACGTGCCAGTCGACGGAGGGCATGTCGCCGTCGGCGTGCTCGCCGTAGATCTTGAACCGCTCGGCGGTGGGTGCGGCGAGGACGGGGTCCTTGGCGGCGACGGCCCACCACTCCGCCCAGTCCAGGGCGCCCGCGGCCTTGGCGCGGTCCATGGCGGCGTGCCGGTGGGCGCGCTCGGCGGCGTTGATGCGGGGCGTGTCGGTGTCGATCATGTGGTCCGCGTTCATGAAGACCCCGCCGTCCCGGACGAGCCCGCCGAGCTGCCCGTACAGCGCGGCCAGCGGCTCGCTGTGCAGCCAGTGCAGGGCGGTGGCGGTGAGGACGGCGTCGTACGAGGTGTGGGGCAGCCGATCGGTCCAGTCCGGCTCCTTGAGGTCGGCGGTGACGAAGGTGACCCGGTCGTCGCCCTCGAAGGTGCCGCGGGCGATGGCCAGGAGCGCGGGGTCGAGATCGACGCCGGTACTCGTGGCGTTCGGGAACCGCTTGAGGAGCCGGTCCGTAATACTTCCCGTACCGCACGCGAGGTCGAGCACCCGCGGTTCCGGTCCGACGACCGCCTCGACCATGTCCAGCATCACCCGGAACCGCTCCTCGCGATCGGGCATGTACCACTCCTGCTGCCGGTCCCAGCTCTCCTGCCAGGACTGCCAGTCGGTGCCCGTAGCCGTCTCCGTCACGTCAGCCTCCACGTCATACCTGCCGTAATGCCCATGAGGGCACCTCGACCATTACACTTGTCGATGCCCTGACTCTAGACCGACGCCGTAAGGACTACAAGTGGAACTGGCCTCTTACTCGGACTACGCCGTGCGCCTGGTCAACACCGAGGAGCCGGCCCGCGGCAAGGACACGCTCACCTCCGTCGAGGCGGTCCGGGAGCTGTTCGGCGGCAGCCAGCAGGCGGCGCGGCGGGCGACGGAGGCGGACGTGACCCGGTTCCGTTCCGTACGGGCACGGCTGCGCGCGGTCTTCGAGGCGGCCGACGGCGGCGAGGAGACGCTCGCGGTCGACCTGCTGAACTCGCTGCTGCTGGAGTTCCCCGTGAGCCCGCAGATCTCGGGGCACGACTTCCGGGACGAGGACGGCAGGCCGGACTGGCACATGCACCTGGCGGACCACCCGTCGAACGCGACCGCGGGCTACGCGGCCATCGCGGCGATGGGCCTGGCCTTCCACCTCACCGGGCACGGCGTGGACCGCCTCGGCCTCTGCGAGGCGGCACCCTGCCGCAACGCCTACCTGGACACGTCCACCAACCGCTCCAGGCGCTACTGCTCCGACCGCTGCGCGACCCGGGCGAACGTGGCCGCCTACCGGGCCCGCAAGCGCGAGGAGGCCGAGCGCACCGGCCGCAGCGCGGAGACCGCCCAGCCCAGCACCGCCGTCACCGACCGCTGACCCTTCGCCAGGGGCCGGTAGCGGGCCCGCACCCGGGCCAGCACGAGTTCCTCGGGCACGGCCCCGTAGTCCGTGCTGTCCCCGCCCGCGAAGGTGTTGTCGCCCCGGACCCACCATCCTCCGGGCCGCCGCTCGACGGCCCGCTTCACCACCAGCAGGTCCTGCTGGAAGGGGTGCCGCAGGATGACCACGTCACCGGGGCGGACGGGCACGCCGTACTGCACGAGCAGCAGATCGCCGTGGTAGAGCGTGGGCACCATCGACGGCCCCGTCACCTCCACCACCCGCAACGGACGCCGCGTCACCCGCCCGCCCCCGGACACCTGTCGCCGCTCCGGCATCTGCGCCACCGCCCGATCCTCCTCCGTACACCGTCCCGTAGGACACCCTTCCGCGGACCGCCCCGTACATTCGGCCGACGGCCCGATTCTCACACCGGACTTTTGACCTAAGCCCCTGGGGCAGCCACGGAAAGCGGCACTCCACGGAGTAATGTCCCACCTGAGAAGACGATCACGAGGAGGACAGCTCCATGCTTTCCCGCCTGTTTGCCCCCAAGGTGAAGGTCAGCGCCCACTGCGACCTGCCCTGCGGCGTGTACGACCCGGCCCAGGCCCGCATCGAGGCCGAGTCGGTCAAGGCCGTCCAGGAGAAGTACCAGGCCAACGAGGACGCGGACTTCCGCACCCGCGCCATCCTGATCAAGGAGCAGCGCGCCGAGCTCGCGAAGCACCACATCTCGGTGCTCTGGAGCGACTACTTCAAGCCCCCGCACTTCGAGAAGTACCCGGAGCTGCACCAGCTCGTCAACGACACCCTGAAGGCGCTCTCCGCGGCCAAGGGCTCGAACGACCCGAAGACGGGCCAGAAGGCGCTCGACCTGATCGCCGAGGTCGACCGGATCTTCTGGGAGACCAAGAAGGCTTGATCTCTGGTTAGGCGTTCTGACCTGCGGTTTCGCGGGTCGCGTCGCCTACCTGTCCGCACCCGGTCCGCAGGTCGCCGAGCACGGCGTCCATGACGGCCCGGGTGCGGTCTTCTTCGCCGGGCCACAGGTGCGCGTAGATCCGCAGCGTGATGACGGCGGACGCGTGCCCGAGGACGAGCTGCACCTGCTTGACGCTCGCACCGCCGGCGATGAGCGCGGAGGCGTAGAAGTGCCGCAGGTCGTGGGTCACCATGTGCGGCAGCTCGACGGCCTTACGGCCTTCCCGCTCGGCGGCCCCATTCTCGGCCGCCTGGAGCGCCTTGCGAGCGCCATTCCACTCGGTCTTCCACCGCCGATAGTTGAGCGGCTCGCCCTCCTCCATGGTGAACAGCCACTCCTTGGAGGGCCGTGCGGCGAGATGCGCGAGGAGCGCGTCGGTGACGACCTCGCCGACGGGGACCGTACGCCGGGACTTGGCGGTCTTCGGCGGCCCGATCTTCCCTGACTGGAGCCGCTGCCGCTCGACGCGGATGGCGCCTGCCTTGAAGTCGACATCCGACACCTTGAGGCCGAGCAACTCGCCTATGCGCAAGCCTGACCCGGCGAGCGTGACGATCGCCGCGCGGATGTACGGCGGCATCACCCGGGCCATGGCCTCGACCTGGGCGACCGTGGGCGGGGTGACCTCCTCGTCTGGCATGGCCGGGAGGGTGATCCGGCGACACGGGCTGGAGGCGATGGCCTTGTCGTCCACGGCCGCCGTCATGACGCGTACGAGGACGTCGTAAACGTTCCGCACGCTGCCGGGGCCGAGCTGGTCGGACAGGTGCTTGAAGAACACCTGGATGTCGTTGCGGCGTATCGCCGCCATGGCTCGGGAGCCGAGCGCCGGGATGAGGTGCAGTCGCAGCGCGTTGTCGGTGATGCGCTCGCCCGCCTCGCTGGCGATCAGCGACTCCTCCCACTTCTTCGCATACTTCTCGAACGTGATCCGTCCGGCGCGCGGATCGACGTACTGGCCGGTCACGATGCTGGCCGTGACCTCGTCGAGCCACCGCTGGGCGTCGATCTTCCGCTCGAAGTGGCGGGCGTGCTCCTTGCCGTCGAGGTCGCGGTAGCGGGCCCGCCATTTGCCGTTGGGGCGCTTCTGAATGTTGGCCAAGTGGCCTCTCCTTCGTGTCGGTTGTCAGTAGTGGCCGCCGTCCTCGATGTCACTGCTGAGCGTGCGAGCGTCGCGCTCGTCGCCCATGAGGCGGAGGCACTGCTCATGGATGGCCCGCGAGCTGTCGGGATGGGCCTTGATGTGGTCGGAGATCGCGACCACTGCGTGGTGTAGACGGTCGCGCGCGTCGCGGGCCTCGTAGAACGCTTCGACGGCCTCCTGGACGAGGCGCCGGCTATCGATGTCGAGCCCCTCCAGGGGCGGGGACATCAGCTCTTCGAGAGGGAGCTCGAAGACGCGGCTGAAGGCGAGGGCCTCATCGAGATTGATGCGCCGACGCGGCGTGCCGTTCTCGATGCGCCAGACCGCCGTCTGGTTCATCTTCACGCCGGCTCTGGTCACCCGATCCGCCAGCTCAGTTGTGCTCCACCCTCTGACCTCGCGCTCCAGGGCCACGCGCGCGGCCACATTCCCCTCGCTGTAGAGGAGCGGCACCTCGCCACCCTCTGGCCTGTCGCCTGCCATCGAACCTCCATCATCACCATCGCTATCCGAATTGAAACATGGGCTTCCCGATTTGGCTAACCGGCGATCGCGAGGTACAACCTATGCAGATCGAATTGCCATCTAGCCGAAAGGGAATGCATGCGATACCTGACCACCGCCGAGGTCGCGGTGCGCTACCGCACAGCCGAGAGCACCGTCCGCTACTGGCGCCAGATCAAGAAGGGGCCGCGCGGGATCAAGGTCGGCAAGCGGGTGCTGTACCCCGAGGCCGAGCTGCTGCGCTACGAGCGCACGCTGATCGACGGCCGAGACGAGTGGGGCCTGGCCTCATGAGCCACCGGCAGCCCCTGACACAGCAACGGCCCCCGGCGCGCCAACGCCGAGGGCCGGAGATTCCCCTGCACGTCGCCCATCCCTGAACGAACGAACCGGTGAAGGTCGGGACCTTGCCCGCCCCGTCCCCCACCTGAGAGGAACGTCGATGGAGGACTCTACGTCCCCCGCCACCTCGAACACATCCGAGGTTGTCTGGCCCACCACCGCGGTCCCCGGCCAGGGCATCCCCTGGCGCAACAGGGACCGAACGGAGCCACGGTCCCCCGCTGCACACGCCAGCGGCGATGCTTCGACGGGTGTTCCGGTCGGGGACCGAAACACCCCCAGCGCGGCATCTGTGCAGGTCAGTGCCCTGGGGACCGGTCCCGCCGGAGCGGAAGCCGGGGACCGGACGGAGACTTCCGGTCCGCTGGTCCCCGAACCCGGTCCCCGAATCCCGGGCGAGCACGCCGTGCTCCGAGCCGATGGTGAGAGCCACGGTCCCCACGCATCTGCGGGGACCGTGGTCCCCGACGGCGGATTGGGGACCGGGGACCGCACCGGTTCGGCCGGCGAGACGGCCGACGAAGGAGCCGCGTTGCTGGATGACCTACGTGCGGCTATCGGCCGGTACGTAGTGCTGCCGAGCAACGAGGCTCTGACGGCGGTCACCCTGTGGGTGGCGGCCTCCCACATCCAACCCGCGCTCCAGCACGCGCCACGGCTGGCGGTGGTGGGGCCGACCAAGGGGTGCGGCAAGTCCCGGGTCCTGGACGTGCTCCATGAGACCGTGCACCAGCCGATGATGACGGTGAACACGTCGCCTGCGGTGGTGTTCCGCGTCGTCGGCAAGAACCCGCCGACGCTGCTGGTGGACGAGGCCGACACCATCTTCGGCCCCAAGGCCGGCGACAAGGAGGACCTACGCGGACTGCTGAACGCGGGGCACCAGCGCAACCGGCCTGCCTGGCGAATCTCCGGGCCGGAGCACAAGCCGACGGCGTTTCCCACCTTCGCCATGGCAGCGCTCGCCGGGATCGGCGAACTGCCGGACACGATCATGGACCGGGCGGTCGTGCTCCGCATGCAGAAGCGCAAGCCGGGCGAGCGCATCGCCCCGTTCCGCTCGCGGTACTCCGTTCCGGAACTGAACGCGCTACGGAACCGGCTGACCGCCTGGCTGGCCCCGCTGCGGAGCACCGCTGAGGGCCTGGTTCCACAGATGCCGGTCGAGGACCGCGCGGCCGATACGTGGGAGCCGCTGGTCATCGTCGCCGACCTGGCCGGCGGCCGCTGGCCCGCGCAGGCCCGTGCCGCCTGCCTGGCGCTGACCCGGAACGAAGTGGTCCAGGACGAGCAGACGACGCTGAAGACCCGGTTGCTGCGGGATATACGCCGCGTGTTCGAGCAACAGGGCGACAAGGAGGCGCTGCGCAGCCACGACCTGCTCGCCGCCCTCATCCAGGACGCCGAGGCACCCTGGGCCGAGTACGGGACGAAGGGCCTGAACGCCTACCACCTGGCCAACCTGCTGCGCGACTTCGGCATCAGCCCGGCCAACCACCGCTTCGAGAACGGCAGGCAGGCCAAGGCGTACGCCCGTAACCAGTTCCTCGACGCCTGGGCCCGCTACTGCCCCGACCCCGCCCAACCGGCACCCACAGCCGAGGAGACGGCGCTCGCACGTCGAGCCCCGGGCAAGCCACCGGCCCCTCCGTCGGGGACGTTGCCCATCGGCCCGCCCGGCGGGCCTGCCAGCCCCAGGCCCACGCGCTGACACGAGCTCCGTATCAATCCGTCGCATCCGTCCCCGCGCAGGTCAGCGCGGGGACGGAGTTCCTTGCCGATACGGATCACTCCGTACCTGCGGCCGCCTCCGTACCTGTCCTGACCAGCTACGGGACGGATGCAACGGACGTGACGAAGCCCCACCCCACACGACCACCGGAGCACCACCATGCCCGAAACGAGCACCGACAACTCCCCCACCCGCCGCCGCAAGGGATTCTTCGGCCTGACCCGCCGATCAGCAGCAAGCTGGAGCGAACGAGCCTCTAACGAGGCTTCGTCCGCGCTTGCCCCCGCCCCAGGGGTGGCGGAGGAGGAGGCCGAGCGCCAGGGGGCGCCCGAGCTGGAAGGGGTCATAGCCGACTCCGCCGCCCTCCGCTCCCAGACACCGACCGACGTCCAACCGCCTGTCGAGCAGCCCTCCTGGCGGGACCTCGACGCCCCCGCCCTGCCCGCACTGATGAACCGCAAGCGCACCGTGGAGAAGCGCGACCAGGAGAAGACCATCCGCTTCACACGGACAGCGGTGGGCGTGATCAGCGCCGCCGCCCACCAGCGCGGTCAGAAGTTCGCCGGATTCGTCGGCGACGCCGCCCTGGCCGTCGCCCTCGGCAAGGCGGGGCTGGTCGGTAGTCCGGAGGACGACCCGGTCCGCCCACTGGTCGAGGCAGTCGAGGCACACACGGTCGCGCTGAACCGCATCGGCGGCAACCTCAACCAAATCACCGCAGCCATCCATCGAGGAACAGTGCCCGAGCGCGCCGAGGCGGTGCTGGACCGCGTCGAGCAAGCTGCCGAGAGCAGCTACCGACTGATCGACCAGCTCCTGACGGAAGGCACCGCGCATGGTTCCTGACGTCTCCACCGGCTCCGACACCCGCGGACTGATCGTCTACCTCTTCGGACCCGGCCGCCGCGACGAACACATCGACCCTCACATCGTCGCCGCCTGGGACATGGCCGGCGCCCCCGACCCCGGCCGCGACCCGGCAGCCACCTACTCCCTGCTCGCCAAGCGCCTCGACACCCACGTCGACCTGCGCACCCGCGAGCTGGGCGGCAAGAAACCACCTCAGCATGTCTGGCACTGCCCGGTCCGTACGGCGCCCGGCGACCGCTACCTCACCGACGCCGAGTGGGCCGAGGTCGCCCGCCGCATAGTCCACGCCACAGGCATCGCCCCCGAAGGCGACGCCAAGG
Organism: Streptomyces sp. S063; assembly: GCF_002832675.1. Classification (NCBI taxonomy): domain Bacteria; kingdom Bacillati; phylum Actinomycetota; class Actinomycetes; order Kitasatosporales; family Streptomycetaceae; genus Streptomyces; species Streptomyces sp. S063. The sequence goes on along the minus strand of NZ_CP021707.1, from coordinate 5,277,157 downwards.
CATGCCGGTGGATCGCGGTGCGCCACGCCGACGACCACATCCACATCATGGCCACCACCGTCCGCGCCGACGGGCGCCGCCCACGCACCCACCACGACGGACAGCGGGCCCAAGCCGAGTGCCGCAAGATCGAGGCCGAGTTCGGCCTGCGCCGCCTGAAGTCCGGCGACCTCACCGCGCCCCGCACCCCCACCGGCGCCGAACGCGCCAAGGCCGAGCGCCAGGGTCAGGCGGTCACGGCACGGCACTGGCTGCGCGAGCAGGCATACGCGGTCGCCGCCGCCGTACGAACCGAAGCCGACTACTTCTCCGTGCTGCAGTCCCTCGGAATCAAGGTCAAGACCCGCCTCGGCCCCGAGACCGGTGACGTGATCGGCTACAGCCTCGCCGCACCCGGCGACACCAACGCGGCCGGCGAACCCGTCTGGTACGGCGGCTCAAAACTCGCCCCCGACCTCTCCATCAACCGCCTGCGCGAACGCCTCCCCGACCAGAAGGTGGCCGACCACCCGCGGTATGTGGCGGACCCCGCCGACCCATGGCGGCACACCACCACCGTCATACACACGGCACGCATCGTCCTCGACTCCGGTGACGATGCCGCCGCCCAGGGCCACCTGGCCGCCTTCGGCGACGCCCTGTACAACATCGCCAGCGCCACGACCGGCCCGCACCGGGCGGAACTACGGGCGGCGGCGACGGCGTTCAACCGCGCCCGCCGCTCCGCCACCCGCGCCGACCACCAGGCCGCCACCGCCCTGCGCAAGGCTGCCAAGGAACTCGCCTACGCCTCCAGCGAGCCGGGCGGACTCGCCATCGCCCTGCTCTTCGCCACCGTGCACCTGGCCCGCGCCGCCGCCAAGTGGCACGAGCAGCGCGGCCACGAACAACAGGCCGCTGCGGCCGAAGAAGCCCTCCGCCACCTCCAGGCGGGCTACCAGCAGGCCGCCACACCCGTCTTGGCTGGCCTGACCCGCCGCGCACCACGATCCGCAACCGCCCACCGCTTCGAACAGGACGTTCGCGCGGCCCTCCCCGACCACGCCGACCGAATCCTCGCCGACCCCACTTGGACCGCCCTGACCACAACCCTCGCCCAAGCCGAAACAGCCGGCCACAACCCCCGACGTCTCCTGGCTGACGTAGGCACCCAACGAGAGCTCGACAGCGCCGAGCACCCCGCCGAGGTCCTCAATTGGCGCATCACCGCTCAGCCGAACCGGCGGACGCAAGCAGCTCGCAGCCGAAGCACGATCAGCGGAACGTCGTCCATGCCCGCCACGCCACACCCTCCGGCCGCACCAGTGGCTACGAGGCCCGAAGAGCGCAGTCGGTACCTCTGACCCCGGCCCGATGCCCCGCCACGGCTCGTGGCAGGGCATCGGGTCCGGCTCAACGGCAGAGCTTCATGATGGTGTCGTCGAAGTCAGGAAACTCCTGTGTGGCCTGCGCGATGATCGCCACTGCCGACGCGCCGCGGTCCGGAGCGAATCGCTCCGCGATAGCCGCCAGGTCGCGATTGACCTGAGGAGCCCAATCCGACTCGGGCTCGTATGAGGTGGCTGCTTCCCACGGGCCGAAGCCGTCAGCCAGCAGCCACAGGAAGGCACCCAGGTCGCGAGCGACGACGCCTGTCTCTCCTTCGGAGCCCAGAAAGACAACGGGCTGCTCGACCAGTTCCCGACCGGGACGAACAAGCCAGAATGCCGCGTTCCCGCCGGTGCCGTCCTGGCCGAATACGCGGAAGTCGTCGCCGTTCAGCTCGCCGTTGCCTGTCCACGCGCGGAACCACTCGGTGGTCTCATCGGCGGTCAGGAAGGACGCGTAGGGTTCGAAGTCGACACCGTCCTCGCCAATGCACTTGAGCCGGACAGCCATGGCGGCGGCAAGCGCGGCGGGGAACTGGCGATCTCCGTTCTCGACCATGCGAAGAGAGTAGCGATCGGTTCGGCTTAGCAGCACCGCCTGCGATCCGGCTCAGCCGGCACCCGCACTCAGGGCAGTCAGCCGCGCGACCAGGTTCGTCTCAATGGGGCTCGTTGAAGGCGGCAGCCCGCTGCTGGCCAGCCTCGGAGCTGCTCGCATTGATTCCCCACCCAATCGGCAGCATAGGCGACCGCCGACATCGCTCCCTTGGACGAGTGTGTCGCTCCGGTCGGCCTCGCACTCAGGTGAGGCCGACCGGCGAACAACGCTTCACGAGCAGTTCCACTCCTCGCTGGGCAGTGCGTGCCACAGGTCGAGCCAGTCGTGGAGCAGGAAAAGGGGGCGGGTCAGGACGACGTCGCCGGCCCGCTGAGAGCGGATCGCCAGGCCGAGATCGGCGAAGACCGGATCGCCAGCGACGCTGTACGCCAGGCTGCCGGGCCGCGTTGTGCGGTGGACGAGCCAGTCCTCCAAGTGGGAAGGCGCGCAGCCGGTCAGCGGGGCTGCGTCCAGTCTCACCTGGGGGCCGGTGAGGGCGTCTGGCGCGACGCACCCCAGGCGGCCGTCGTGAAAGAGGGCGCTGATCCCGCTCTCAGTGAAGTCGGCGTAGTTGAGCTGCCGGTCTTCGCCGTGGTGGGAGTAGGACGAGACGGCCGGTCCTTCGCCGAGGACGCGGGTGATCTCCTCCAAGGTCATCCCGAAGTGCAGAGGGCCAACTCCTGCGTACGACGTGAACGTCCACTCGGCACGTTCCTCCTCCCGGGCGATTCGCCACGGGCCGCGGTACCCCGCCTCGCTTCCTGGGGCAGCCACGGGCGGCTCGGGTGCTGGCTTGTGCGGGGCGGCCGGTATGGGAGCGGTTCGGTCCTCACGCCGGCGGCCGAGTCGTTTCGGAGCCGCGGTGTCCTCGGGTTGCCCTTCCAGCCAGCGGATCGCCTGCTCCTGTTCCTGGCCGCCGAACGGGTCCTCCGCCAGCGCGCCTGCCCGGTCCAGGGCCGCGCGGCGCTCCTCCTCCGCGGTGACGAGACCGGTGACATCCTCACCCCAGGCGGCCAGCCGTTCCCGGGCGATCCACCGGTAGTACGAGTCCGCGCTCACGGCCAGGACCTCGCGAACGGCGGGCGCGTACCGGGGTACGGACGAGGCGAGGGCGGGGTCGGCCAGGAGCAGGGCGGTGGCCGCGAGCGCGGCCTCCCTAACCAGTGGATCGTCGGCGGCGCAGAAATCCGCGATGCGGTCGTGGAGTATTGGCCTTGCCGCGCGGGCGGCGGCCAGATTCTGCGCCGTGCCGACGCCGTCTTCGACGTCCAGGCGGGCGATGTCGGCGAACAAAGCCAGCCAGTTCAGCAGTTCGACGCGAAGCGACCGCCGACCGGCCCTGCACTCCCACCGGTCTTCGGCGAGGGTGCGCGGATCGTCGAGAAGATAGGCCAGGACCAAGGCTGCCGGAGCGGTCGCCGGAAACACCTGCTCCTGATTGAGGAGCAGCCGATACAGATCTCCTACCGCCCGTATCCGGCGGGCCGGGTCGGTGGCGAGCACAGCGCCAAGGATGTCCGGTGTGTCAGGCACACCGTGCCGGCCCGTACAGACGTGCGGCAGCTCTTCCCAGGCGGTGCTGGCGAGCTCTGCCTGTGCTCTGGGTGGCAGGGAGCTGGCGGGAGCACCAGAAAGGTCTGAGGTCATCTCGTTGATCACGACCGCAGTGTTCCAGCCGACTCCGACACCAGCGGCGCCGATACGTGCCACAGACCGCAGACGGCTCACTGGCTTTGTCCACGAGAACGGGAGTCGTTTGTCGATGAGCGCGGGAGGCACCTCAAAGTCGGCCAAGTCGATGTTCACGAGTTCGGGAGGCACCCGCGGTGCCGCCCAGTTGGGCACAGAGCGGCCAGGGGCGCCTGACGGCGCCGGTGGAGGATGCCGGCAGCACCCTCCACCGGTTTCGCTACGCCATCAGCTTGTGCAGGGCGAGCACCGTCGCGCCTGCGGCACCGAGCCCGGGCAGCGGGCCTGCCAGGATCAGGACGATGGCGCCCGCCAGGACGCCGGCGAGCAGGATGATCGCCCAGCGCTGCGGCAGGGGCTGGGGGGTATGGGAATCCGACACGTACTGTTCTCCTTGAAGAGATCCTCGAGCAGGCGGCCCCGGCTGGACCCCGGGGCCGTTCGCGTCTGTGCGAACGGCGTGGCCGTCGCCCGCGTTGAGCGGGCCTGAAGTCCATGGTGGGGGGCCTGGAAGAGCCTTCGCCAGGAGATGATCAACGTTTTGATCCGGGTAAAGGCCGTCATCGACGGCCTTTACCCGGATCAAAACGTCGGGATCAAAACGCTAACCTTCCTTTCGTGGCTGATGCACGGGAGACGAACGAGCGCAGACTGCGCCGGCTGCAGCAGATGCGAAGGACCGGTTCGGTCACGAAAGCGTCTGAGGCCCTGGGCGGAATCTGGAAGGCCGGGAAGAAGCCGGACTCGATCATCCTGCGCAGCGCTTTGCTGCGGGCCGACGGGGAACGGTCGAGACTCACCAAGCTGGTCCTTCCGCGGGGGATAGCGCTGCGCTTCTACCTGCTGGCCGTCTTCGAGGCGCAGTGCCGGCTGGACACAGGAGACCCCTGGCAGAACGTACGCCCGCTGAAGGGGCCCGAATCGTGGTCCACCCTCGTTGCCATCGACGGTGCGTACGACACTGCGTCGGGTGCGTACGACGCCGCGTTGCAGAACATGCCTCCCGAGCTCCGCGGTAGTGCACGCGCGGAGGAGCGGTGGCGTACGAGGAAGCTGGAGGACCTGCGGCTTCGGCAAGTCAAGGGAGCCCTGAGAACTCTGGAAGATCTCGGCCAGGAAGACGCCTTGGTCTCCATACCTCGGGGCGCGCGAGGACAGCGGTTGTACGAGGACTTCTCGCTCATGGAGGAAGGCGGGCGGGGCGATATGCCGACCCCGGACCACTACACCGTCCCCGCCCGTAGCTGGACAGCCACTAGGACGATCACGCTCCCCAAGGACTTCTTCCTGAAGGGCTGGATCCAGGTGCTCAATCCTTCCGAGGTCGCCACCTGGCTCATCCTGAGAAGGATGAGCCAGTGGGCGCCCACGAAGCACCGCATGTCGGGCGTCTTCCTCACCACGCGGCCCCGCATGCAGGTCTTCGGCCTGCGTGACGATGCCTGGGAGGACGGCTGTCGGCGCCTTCTCGAGTTCGGTCTCATCCGCCACGCCGAGCCGCCCGAGGGGCTAGAAGCTGCCGTGGCCGCGATCGCCGACCCCGTGATAACGGCGCTCTTCTCCCGGCCGACTCGCGTCCGCCAGGCTTACGAGCCGCACTTTTGGCAGATGACCGACGATGGGCTTGCCGAGGACGCCGTGCAGAAGCTGGACCGGGAACTCACCCATCGGCGACAGGCACTCGCCGATGCCGCCATGAAGCGCGTGCAACACGATCCCGAGCGCCTCGCCGGCCATGCACCGGCCGACGAGTGAGGCGCGCGTCGCACGCCGCTGCCCTGGGCCCGGCCCGCTTTGCCGAGTGGAACCTCGAACCGCCGGCCCGGCCGTCAGCGACTCCCGAACTCATCGACGTTGATCAAGCGGCGAGGTCTCGCAGTGACTCCGGGAGTCGTTGATAAACGACTCCCGTTCTCGTGTGCGGAGCCAGCTCACGCTCGAGCAACACTCTGATGCCCTCGCTGCTCGTGGCAGCGAGGGCATCAGGGCGTCAGGCGGCGCGGGCTGTGGGTAACTGCGAGACCCACGTCGTCAGCCCGGTCAGGTGCTCGGGCTGCAGCCCGTGGTGTGGGTCGGGCTGAATGAGGAGGGTCGACGTTCCCTTCGCAGTGCGCTCCGCCGCCCATTCATGGTCGAGGCCGGTGAAGTCGTCGTCGATCCAGACGGCGGGGACGTCGCCGAGCCAGGCGTCGACGTGGTCGCGCTTCCACAGGTAGCCGTTGGGGTGGCTGGTGGTGATCTGCGGACGCGGGAGATCGACGTACGGCAGCGTCGGGAGGCCCAGGAGGGGCCCGATGAGGGTGGTGGCGTCCTGTCGCCAGCTGGTGCACCAGACCGGGGTGACCAGGCCGGTGCGGATCACGTCCATGAGAAGGCGGCCGTGGTCGGGGTCGAGCCAGACGGTGACCGGGTTGTCGGCGCTCCGGCTGGTGGGGACGACGTCGTGGCGGGCGTGGGTGGCCGGGGTCGAGCCATCCGCGTTGGGGAAGGGTATGAGGACGCCGTCGATGTCGAGGAGCAGATAGGGCGGGCGCATCGGTCCCTCCAAGGGAAGCCGGGGCGAACGGCTGGTCAGAGCTTGCGGGCGCGGATCAGCAGGGTGGTGGGCCAGTGGCCCATGCGGGGGTCGTGGAACTCCTGGGCCGAGGTGAGCCAGAAGCCGGCCTGGCTGAGGTGCTTCTCCCAGCGGTCGGTGTCGAATTCCCAGCGGGCGATGGGGAGCCGGGTGCGGTCGGGCAAGGTGACGAAGTCGCGGCGGGGCCGGTCGTCGCCCGAAGGGCTTCGGCCGCCACGCTGCGGGTGGGGGACGGAGAAGGCGAGCACTCGTCCGGGCATGAGGCGCTGCGCGATGGCCGGCAACAGGAACTCGGGGGCGACGAGGCCGACGGCGCCGAAGACGGAGTAGACCGCGTCGAACTGCTCGTCGGAGGCGTGCAGGTAGTGCAGGGCGTGGCCGGCGACGAAGGTGAGGTTGTTCAGCCGTCCGTAGTGGGAGCGGGCACGGCGGACCTGGAGGCCGACCAGGTCGACGCCGGTGACGTGGGCTCCGTGGCGGGTGGCGAGGTGGGCGGCGTTGTGGCCGGGGCCGCAGCCGAGTTCCAGGAGTCGCTTGCCGCGCAGGTCGGCGCCGAGGCACTCGGCGCCGGGACCTTGGCCGGGTCTCGTGGTCCATTCCATCCGGGCGGGTACGGAAAGGGGTTCGGCGAGTCCGGCGGTGGTGCGTTGGAGGGCGTGGGCGTGCCATGGGGATGCCTGGGCGAGCACGTCAGATCTCCAGGAGGTGGAGGACGTCGGTGAGGTGGCGGCGGACGGCCTTGGCGTAGGCGGGGTCGGTGGCCGGGTCGTTGATCCAGCGGATGGACTGCTCCATGAACCACTCGACGGCCCACATGCGGTGCCAGCCCAGGGCCCAGTTCTCGGCGGTGAGCCCGCCGCGCGGGGCGAGGGCGTCGGGGGTGCCGCCGGCTGTGACGTACTGCTCCAGGAAGACGCGCAGGCGGACGGGGTGCGGGGGCTCGATGGTGCCGTGCCAGCTGGCGAGGTCGAGCAGGCCGGGGCCGGTGAAGGCGCGGGCGAAGTCGAGCAATCGCCAGCCGCGCTCGCCGATGTGGAGGCTGGTGGAGTGGAACTCGGAGTGCACCCAACCGAACGGTTCCAGCGTCGCTCCGGCCGAGCGGGCCTCGGCGGCCTGGGCGATCCGGTCGAGCGCGTCCTCGACATCGTCGGCGTCCTGCCACCGATCGGCCTTGCGCAGCCGTTCGAGATGCTCCAGCGCCCTGGCCGGCAGCGTCCGTAGCCGGTTCTGGTCGAGGACGGGCAAGGGCGGAGCCGTACGGGTGCCGTGCAGGACCACGGCCGCAGCGACGCCGTCGAGATCGTCGGCCTCGCGGACGGACGGCCCGAGGTCCTCCATGAGCATGCCGAGCCAGCCATTCAGGACGGCGGAGGCGTGGATCTGGGGGACGGGGACGCCGAGGGTGTGGGCCAGGCGGAGGGCCTGGTCCTCGCTGTCGAAGGGCTTCTTGGCGTACTTGAAGATGGCCGTGGTGCCGTCGGGGAAGGCCACGCGTTCGACGCCGGACATGGACCACACGCGTACCTCCTCCCGTACGGCGGTGGTCTGGCCGGTAGCGGTGAGCAGGTTGTCGAGGAGTTCGGCGCTGGGGTTCGTGGTCACGGGAGGGCTCCGGGGAGATGGTGGCGTCCGGGGCGGGCGAGGGATGCCGGCCCGTCCCGGAGCCTGATCGGGTGGGTTACGCGGCGGGGTTCACGCGGTGGGCGTAGACCTGCTCGATCCAGCCCGCCTTGAACGCGGCGAGGTCGTCGCGGAAGTTCGCCATCGAGGCACCGTAGGGCGCGACCACGCCGCCCGACTGGTCCGGCACGGACTGGCACCCATGCACGAGCCGGCCGCCGAGCGCCGCGTGGGCCTTGATGGACTCGATCCGGCGGTGCTCGTTGAACCAGCCGCCGTGGTATACCTCGTCGAGCATCCCGCCCATCTCGTCGTCCAGGTCGAAGACGACGGAGGTGGCGGCGGGGAAGAACCAGCACGGGCCGACGTTGGAGATGTGCCCGTCCAGCTCGACCTTGTTGAGCGCCATGAGCGTGGCCGCCTCGCGGAGCATCCGCAGGTGGTCGGCGGTGATCTGCGGCAGGCCGAGGCCGGCCAGGTGCTCCTCGCGGAAGAGGTACGCGTACACCTCGTACGCGGTGGCCAGGACGCGGGCCGCGTCGGAGGTGGACTCGCTGTGCTGCTTGATGAAGTCGAGCGCGAGCTGCTCGACCGCGCTCTCGGTCGTCTCGTCCACGTCCAGGAGCTGGGACTTGACCAGCTCCCAGTCGGCGACGAGCCATGTGTTCGACTCGAAGCGGAAGAAGTACTCGGCCGGGTCGATCGTGATGCGCCGACCGTCGACCTGGATGCCGGGCAGGCGGCTCCAGCGCGGGTCGAACGTCTCGGGCAGCTCGACCGTGATGGCCGTGGTGTGGATGGTGGTCACCGTGTCTCCGTCTCTGTTCGTCCGGTCTCGGGCACAGGAATGCCCGAGCCTCGTGTGGGCGTACGGAACTTCGGGGTGCCGCCCGGACCAAGGGGGAGCCTGGATCACGGTCGTGCCGTTCCGGGCGGCTGCTGATAAGTGAACCGGTGGTCACGCTGAGTGGGTACGGTGGAAGGCAGTTGAAGCGGTATACGCGGTTTACAGCCCCAGGGCGGAGGCGATCGTGACGGCGCAGCGAGAACCCAACTCCCGTCTGCGCGACGTCATCGCGGCGGTCGACTGCACCTACGAGGCCCTCGCCAGAGACGTGCGGCGCATCGCCGCCGAGAACGGCGAGGTCCTCCAGACCAACAAGTCGGCCATCTCGCACTGGGTGAACGGCACCCGTGCCCCGTCCGGCCGGGTAGGTCAGTACCTGGCCGAGGCGCTGTCCCGCCGAGCGGGGCGCACGGTCACCCAGACCGAGATCGGCCTCCAGGCCAGCGGTGACGAAGCTCCGGCGGAATCCGACCCTGTCCTCGCCGCCACCGACCTGGGCCGTGCCGACGTCGAGCGCCGCCGCTTCCTCGCCATCGCGGCCTTCACCACAGCCGGCGTCGCCATGCCCCTCGGATACGACCACGAAGCCACCGCCCGCATGCTCCGCGCCCGCACCGGCACGTCCCTGGTCGGCACGGAGGACGTGGACGTCGTACGCCAGATCACCGCGGCCTTCAGTGCGGCCGACGAGCGCCTCGGCGGCGGGCACGGCCTGACCACCGTCACCGCGTATCTCGCCGACACCGCCGCACCCATGCTGCGCGGACGCTTCCCCAGCGAAGCCTTACGCAGGGCCGCCTTCGGCGCCGTCGCCGAACTCGCCTACCTCGCAGGCTGGAAACACCACGATCTCGGCCAGGAAGGCGCCGCCCAGCGCTACTACCAGGTCGGCTACAAGCTCGCCTGCGAAGCCGACCCCCACGGCCACGCCGCCTGGATGATGCGCGCCCTCGCCCACCAGGCCCTGAGCCTCAAGCAGCCCCACCACTGCGTTGACCTCGTCGAAGGCGCCCTCCGCACAGGTCTCGGCCACGTCGACGGCCAGACCGAAGCCCTCCTCCACATCACCCACGCCCGCGCCTACGCAGCCGTCGACGAGCACCCCTTGGCCGCACGCGCCCTGCTCGCCGCCGAAGACGCCCTCCTCCGTGATGACAACCCCCAGCCCAGCTACTCCCGCGTGAGCGGCCCCGCCGCCGGCACCGTGGCCAGCCACACCGCCCGTACCCTGACCGACCTCGCCGACCACATCGGCACCGAGCAGCAGCACCGGGACGCCCTCACCCGCTGGGACCCTATGAAGTACAAGCGCGTCCACGCCCTCACCCACGCCGACCTCGGCGACAGCCTCGCCGCCCAGGCCCGCGCCGATGAGGCCGTCGCAGCCTGGACCCAGGCCCTGGTCCTCATGGAGGGCATGACCTCCGACCGGACCCGGAAGGCGATCACGTCGATCCGCTCCACGCTCGCGGTTTACCAGTGCCGCCGGGTTCCCGGCGCCGCCGATCTCGCCCGCCGCGCCCGCGAGGCACTCGCCTAACATGCCCAACAACCCGCCCGACGAAGGGAACACCGTGACCGAGCAGACCGACGATCAGCCGAAGGCCCTGAAGCCGGCGCTCGAATCCATGACCCTGCTGGTTGCCGCCGTCATCGTCCACGACAAGGCCAGCAACCGCGTCGTCCTTCTCCAACGCAGCGAGAACGCGAAGTTCGCCCAGGGAATGTGGGACCTCCCGGTCGGCAAGAGCGAGCCGGGCGAGCCCATCACCGAAACCGCGGTCCGCGAGCTCTATGAGGAGACCGGCCTCACGGTGAAGCCCGAGTCCCTCAAGGTCGCCCACATCATCCACGGCGCCTGGGGCGTCGAAGCCCCCAACGGCTTCCTCACCGTCGTCTTCGCCGCCCACGACTGGACCGGCGAACCCGAAAACCGCGAACCCCGCAAGCATTCCCAGGTCTGCTGGGTCGACGCCGACGCCATCCCCGAGAACTTCGTGGACACCACCGCCAGCGCCCTCCACCGGTACCTCAAGGGCGGCCCGGAGGTCTCCCTCAACGGCTGGCGTTAGAGATACCGACCGTTCTGCGGCCACCTCGCCATCGGGTTCCGATTCAATGCCCCTTAGCCTCTGAAACCCGCCCACAGCCCCGCTCCGCAGCACCGCAAGCACGGCTCATACGCCGCGCGGCGATCCTCAGCTCTTCCGTACGGCAAGGCGCGCTTTTGCGCACGCCGATCTACTGCCTGTGTGGTCGTGGCACAGTGAGCACCAACGGGCGAAGGTGAACTGAGGCGGCCTGAGAGAGGCGAGTCGCCTGCGTCTGCAGATCAGACAGCAGTGTGTCGGGCGCGAGCTTCTTCGCCTGTGTCCTGCGCTTGTCCCCTACGGCGTCCCAGAGCTCAATCGGGTACCAGCCAACGAGAAAGATCCCTGCGTCCGTCCTCGCCTCGGGCAGGTACCTGCCCGACAACTGCTCCTCCTGAGCCGTCAGAACCTCGTCGTTCCAGGCACCCTTGACCTCGATGACCAGTTTCACATTCGGCCGCGAAGCCTCGCTGGGATCGTCACCGGCTGATGGAAGCGCCTCGATAAGGATGTCGGTGCGGTCACCCGCGCCGTAAGGATCCGTGGGGCGAATCAGTACCTCTCGGTTCACCGCGACTCGGTGCCCGGCCAGCCTCAGATTCAGCTCGTGTGCGAGGTAAGCGCAGAGGGCAGATTCGGGTTTGGGACGCCAGACGTCCGGAATGGCCTCATCCTCCGTGGCCGTCACGGGCTTCTTCCGGGGACGCTTACCCGGCGTCCGATCCCAAAGCAGTTCGCCGTGCGAGGGAAGATCTCGGCCTACCTCTTCAAGGATCTCCTGCACAACGTCGATGAGATCTGTGCTGGTGCGGATGACGCGCCGTGACGGGTCCTGGAGAACCCTCATTACGTCTTCGGGACGCACCTGCATCCAGTTCGCGGCGGCATATTGCTTTGTGGCCGAGACAAGTGCAGCAGCCACGGCAAGCCTGTCGGGGTATCGGGCAGCCAGTTGCCGCAATTGGTGAACGGATTCCGCAGTGGCCCGTTGACTTAGTTCACGGAGTAGGCGGTCTCGCCATTCTCTCGCTTGTTCCTCTGCACTCACCCAGTGCGCTTCGAGGAGGTTCTGGTCTTGATCGGGGTCATACAAACCGCTGAGCCACAAGTAGAGACCCGCAACACCCGTCTCATCGAGGGAACTCTGGATCCACTCGGTTTCGTTTCGTGCACACGCTTCGGCCAAGCGGCGGCCAAATTCACTGTCTGCCGTAGCGAGTCCTTCAATGCGCGGCCAGTGCGACTCTGCGTCAGCGCCCAACAGAACTTGGGCTGCCAGGACTGCAGTCCTCGTGATCGTCTGACCGAGAGCAATGTCAATGAGGTTGTAGGCGGTCGCGCTCTCTACGCGAAGGAGGGAGCTGAGGATGCTGTGCCACGTGCGAAGGACGGCCTCTCGTGCCTCCTCATTGTCGGGGACGACCACCACTGCTTCTTCAGCTGCCGACACGCCCGGCTCTGCACCGGAAGCCACCCTCGGTACGACCCCGAGGGAGGCTGAAATTTCCGTGGCAAGGTACTCCATCGCCGTACACACCTCCGTGGCCCAGCCCGGATCGACAGAGTTGAGTTCGATGGGTTGCCGAGCGTTCGAAAGGGCCGACGGCACCAATTGAGTGATGCGCGTAGCCAAGGAATCGGCCGCATGCTGGCTGGCCAGGCGGAGGAGGTCTACCCGCACTGGCTCCATGAAACTCGTTGACATACCCAGGATCTCGGTGAGGATCGCGGCAGTCCACGAGCTCCACGCCGATGGAGGCAACTCGGCGAGCCGCTTGCAGCCATGCAACTCGACCAACAGGGCGTATCCGGCCCAGGAACGCTTGTTTCGCTGGGAGTTCTGAAGCCAGGAATCAGCTTGGTCGTGTTCAGTGGCGAGATAGCGCAATGCGAGCTCGGGCAAGTCCGAGAGGCTGTCGTCAACTGCGACTGCCCCTGGCCATGTAGAAATGGAGCCAGACAGGTCCTCACCCCTGCCCGTCTGCGGGTTGACACGCAAGCGGTACAGAAACCGCCACAGGCTGTCGTTGCTTCCTTCCCTGGCCTCAGTAAGGAGCCGCACCTGCTCAGCAAGGAACTCCACGGCTTCGGGCCAAGTCTCATTCGCTGCTTCATATCGCCGGCGCAGCGTCTGCGCCAGTCTGCTGTCGAGAGCAATCGGTTCATAGAAGGGACGCATATACGGCCACGCTGGGTGCTGCTCATCGTAGGCCAGCTCGAACGCCTCGTGATCATCACGCAGAAACAGGCAGGAGGCCAGTTCACCGTACGCAGCGACGAGCGCATCGTCTCCGGACGCCGCCGCAGCAGCCACCTCATCCAGCGCCCATGCAAAATCCGCCTCGTCCACCAGCTGGTGGCGGATGGCCGAATCGGGGATCGAGGTAGCACCGTTCCACCGCAGCGGCGGTCGGCGGTCCCAGTCATAAACGATCAGATAGGCCGCTTCACGAGGATCGATCTTCGCCTGGATAGCCTCGCTGACAAGCGCCTGGGTCAAGAGTCTTCGGAGTGTCTGAACGTGCACGGGCTCCTGCCCTTGCCCGTCAGGTTGCAGGCAGTCCGGAAGGCGGACCTTATGGTGCGCGCGGAAGAGGCCCAGGATGATTTTCGCCAGGGTACTCAGATGCTGTGCAGCGTCCTCACTGCGGAGCGTACGGTCAATTGTGGAATCAAGCAGCGGAGTCTCGATGCGATCGGGCGAGAATACGAAGCCGCCCTCCGGTGGCTCCGGCTTGAGCACGGCCGCCTGGACCCAGGCTAGAAGTTCTGACAGGTGCTCATCCGTGCACTGGCTTGGCATGTTTCTCAAGAACTGGGCGTAATTGCCGTACAAGTGTGGAGACGGAGGGCGCAGTGCGGCAAGTACCGACGCCATGTCCAAGTGTTCCGGCCACAGAAGGGTCAGCAAAGTGCCCCGCAGGTCTTGGTCCGCGTCTACCCGCTCCGCGTAAGAAGGCTCGGCAAGCGAGGTGAGGACTCTGGTGAGGACGGGCACGGTGCAGTCGGCGTCACCGCAGGCATACGCCGCGCGCGCTGCCAGCCGACGCTCCGTCTGGTGCCAAGCGTCGTTCCCTACCAGCCGTAGGAGTGCGTCGGCCAGTCTGGGGTGAGCCTCACCTGCTTCCTGGGCAAGCTGGATGGCCAGGCGGATTCTCGCTGTGGTCGGCCAATCGGCCGCACCTTCACTTGGGGCTGTTTCCAACACGTCGGCAAGCTGGTCCGCAAACAGCGGGTGGCTCAGGTCCCAGCGGGAAAGCTGCCAGCGCGTGTCACTCAGTTCAACCTGGGCCGCACGCTCAAGCAGGCGGCTTACAGTCAGCCGACGGACCTCGTCGGAGCGCACAAGGGAACTGTGCACCGCCAGGCTTTCCGGGTCGGCAGCAGCCAGCCAATCGGTGGCTGTGGGGTTCATGGCCACCAGCCAAGCGGCGGTCTCCCGCAGAGGCGCAGGAATGCTGGCCGTTTCTCCATCCGGTGCGCCAACCAGGAAGAGGTTTTCCAGTTGCTGCTGCGTCGTCCCCCGGTCAGTGAGATACCGAGCCGCAAGGTAGGCGGCCACCGATGAGTGCCGGAACTCCACTCTATTCTGGTCCGGCACCGTAAACAGCGCCGTCCCCAAGGTTTCCTCGACTGCCTGACGCGTGACGTCGAACGCGCCCGCCGCAGTCCGCTCCTGGCCGTCCGCCAGTGCGCCGCCCTCCAAGTCGTAAGGGCCGGCCTCGAACGCGCGGCCGCGCCACACTGTTCGGTGCCCGGAAAGCAGCATCCAGGCAGCGATGCGTCCCGCCACTGTGAGCCGCTGCGGGACGGTGCTGGTCACGGCCCTACGTTCCCTAAACTGGTCATGATCCTCCGTGAGGTGTGCGACGCCTCGGGCGAATAGGTCCTGTGGCGTGCCGTGCAATCGGCCATCGACCCGATAGGTCAAAACCAGCAGTTCCAAGGTCAACGGAACACCGGCAAGCACAGCAGCGCCGACCTCCTCAGCCGCCGTAACCAGCGCTTCACCCGGTACGTCAGCACTGTCGGCCAGCGCTACGGCCTCATCGCGACTCAAGGGAACCAGGTCGACACACCAGCACGCTCCGAACGCCTCGGACAGGACAGGGGTGAGCGCCTGGGGATAGTCCGCCGTGCGACAGGCCATGAGAAACCGAACCCTGCTGGTATTCCGGCCGCGCAACGACTTCTTCAACCGCCCTGGCAAACGTTGACGCAGCGAGCTCTCGTCTACCTGGTCCAAGACAACCCACAGCACTCCAGCGCTGTCCGCGGCATCTCGTTCTGGGGGCAATGAGTCGAGATGGCAGCCCAACTCATCCTGGTACGAGTTCTCGGTCAAGTCCCCGCCCGCCACCCACAGACATGCGTCGGTGCTCGGGTCCCACGTGTCCATCACCCGGGGCAACGTCTTGACAAGATGTCTCAGGACTGAAGTCTTCCCTGCCCCTGGCTCGCCCAGTACGACCATCGCGCCGTCAGCCGCGACTACCGCGGGAAGCGCGAGTGCTCCGTCACGCAGCCTTCCGCCCTCGACGACCACGTCGTCATCACCAGTGCGAAACGCCTCGGCGACTCGAGGAATCGAATCCTCCGCTATGGCATGCGCGCCACGGATTCTGCAGACCCGAGGCATGTGAAAACGGAACACATCTCCCACCATGGCCCAATTCTCTCAGCGCTGACTGACAGCAAGCGTCGCGACCGGCAGCCTCAGATTAGGCCGCTCCAGCTATCCCGTGGGCCCAGTCCGCACACAGTCCGCAGGACACCCGATCAGGACCGTCGCACCCCATCGCCAGCCATCAGCAAAAGGCCAGGTCAGCGCCCCACAGGGAAGATCCCTGCAGGTCACCGACCCGGCCCATTACTAGGAGACCAAGAAGGCTTGACCTTCGTTCTTGTTCCGATGGGGTACGACCGGTCTCCGGTCGTACCCCATCGGGCGTTTCAGGAGGCGGTCTCCTGGTCGTGGAGCTGGTCAGTGACCGGCGGCGAGTTCGCCGCTGAGCTTGTCGTGCAGGTGAGCGCTCGGGGTGTTGAGCCCGGTGATCTCCACGGCCTTGCCACGCTGGGCGTACTTGGTCTCGATCGCGTCGAGGGCGGCAACGGAGGAGGCGTCCCAGACGTGCGCCGAGCTCAGGTCGATGATCACCTTGTCCGGGTCGGTGGCGTAGTCGAACTGACCCACCAGGTCGTTGGAGGAGGCGAAGAACAGCTCACCCGTGACCCGGTAGACCACTGTCGTGCCGTCCGGGTCGACCACGGCGGTGACCTCGGCGAGGTGGGCGACCCGCTTGGCGAAGATGACCATGGCGGTGACGGATCCCAGGACGACGCCGATGGCGAGGTTGTGGGTGGTGACGACCGCGGCGACGGTGATCACCATGACGGCGATCTCCCCGGCGGGCATCCGCTTGAGGGTCTTCGGGGCGATGGAGTGCCAGTCGAAGGTCGCGAACGACACCATGATCATGACGGCGACGAGGGCCGCCATGGGGATGTCGGAGACGACCGGGCCGAAGACGATGCACAGCACCATCAGGAACGCGCCCGCCAGGAAGGTCGAGACGCGGGTGCGGGCGCCGGAGACCTTCACGTTGATCATCGTCTGGCCGATCATGGCGCAGCCGCCCATGCCGCCGAAGAAGCCGGTGACGATGTTGGCGACCCCCTGGCCGATCGACTCGCGGGTCTTGTTGGAGTGGGTGTCGGTGATGTCGTCGACCAGCTTGGCCGTCATCAGCGACTCCATCAGACCGACCAGCGCCATGGCGAACGCGTACGGGGCGATCGTCGTCAGCGTGTCCAGCGTGAACGGAACGTCCGGCAGGCCCGGGACGGGCAGGGAGGCCGGCAGTTCGCCCTTGTCGCCCACGGTCGGCACCGCGATGGCCGCGCCGACGGTGATCACGGTGAGGATGACGATGGAGACGAGCGGGGCGGGGATCACTGACGTGATCTTCGGGAAGAACACCATGAGGGCCAGACCGGCGGCGATCAGCGGGTAGACGGCCCACGGGACGTCGCGCATCTCCGGGATCTGGGCCATGAAGATCAGGATGGCGAGCGCGTTGACGAAGCCGACCATCACCGAGCGCGGGATGAACCGCATCAGTTTCGCCACGCCCAGCGCGCCGAGGACGACCTGGAAGACACCGGCGAGGATGACGGCGGCGATGAGATAGCCGAGGCCGTGCTCGCGGTTCAGCGGCGCGATCACCAGGGCGACGGCGCCGGTCGCGGCGGAGATCATCGCCCGCCGGCCGCCGACGATCGAGATGACGACGGCCATGGTGAAGGAAGCGAACAGACCGATCGCCGGGTCCACGCCCGCGATGATCGAGAACGAGATGGCCTCAGGGATCAGCGCGAGGGCGACGACCAGGCCGGCCAGGACCTCCGTGCGCCAGACCTTCGGGTGGGAGATCCAGTCGGGCTTCAGGCCACGCAGGCGCGCGGCGGGGGACACAGCAGTGGCGGCAGAAGACAAGGGAGACGGAACCTGTCGTGCTCGGGCACACCCCGTTCGGCAGGCCGGGACGTGCGGGAGGGCACGGAGAAGCCGGGACGGCACTCCGCGGGCGGCGCCGCGACATACGGAGCCGAAAGTCGCGGGGGGACGGAGCCGGGAACAGCCGCCGGCGCGGCCAGGCTCACGTCCGGGGGCGAAGCATCACGGTGGGCAGGCGGCGGCGCCGGGCGTCATGGACTCGCGCACGCTTCTCTCCTGCAAGAATCGATACTTCGCCGGGGCACCATCGGCCCCGGCACGGTAACAGCAGGGCTGGCGGGAGCCGCCCTCACGACGACAACTCTACCCTAACGTTAGGGTAGAGATCGGCGGCGCCCACCGAGGCCGAGGCCGCCGACAGAGGAGAAGGGCCAGGGGATCACGGGCGTGGACGGCAAGCACATGCAGATCGGCGAGGTCGCCGCACGGACCGAACTCTCCCTGCGCACCATCCGCCACTACGAGGAGACCGGCCTCGTCGTCCCCTCCGCCCGCTCCCGGGGCGGTTTCCGCCTCTATACCGAGTACGACGTCGCCCGCCTCATGGTCATCCGCCGCATGAAGCCGCTCGGTTTCAGCCTGGACCAGATGCGTGACCTGCTCGACGCCACCGACCGCCTCGACGCCGGCACCACCCTCGCCGCCGACGAGCACGAAGCCCTCCTGGAACGCGTCCGCACCTACCAGCAGGAAGCCGCCGAGCAGGTCGAGAAGCTCCGCGTCCAGCTCTCCCGCGCAGAAGACTTCGAAGGCACGCTGCGCGCCCGCCTGGAACGGGACACACCCGCCGCCCCGGCCTGACGACGAGTTCCGCGGGGGCCGGCCGCCACCACGGGCCGCGGAGGCGCGGGTACCGGCGAAGCTGTCCGGCGGCCGGCACTCCCAGACGACCGCTCACACGGTTCGGTACCCCCGACAGGCCGGGGCAGCGCCCTGCGGCCACCAACTCGCCCGGAGTCGACCGGCCCACACCGCACCGCATCGCATCGCACCGCACCGCGCCGCCACTGGCCTCATGCCGAGCGATGCGCTAATCTCAAAACGAGACGAGACGTCTCGTTTCGTTCATGGCGTCCATCGGAACAGTGAGGTCCACCATGGAACGCTTCGTCGACGCCGCCCCCGGCGTCCGTCTCTGGGCCGAGGAGCGCGGCGCTCCGGACGCGCCCGCCCTGCTCCTGGTGATGGGTGCGCAGACGTCCGGGCTCGGCTGGCCCGACGAGCTTGTCGAGCTGCTGGCCGTACGGCACCGGGTGATCCGGTACGACCACCGGGACACCGGCCGTTCCACCGCGTCCTTCGACGAACAGCCCTATCTGCTCACCGCGTTGGCCGAGGACGCCGTCGCCGTGCTGGACGCGTTCGGTGTGGAGCGCGCCCATGTGGTGGGGATGTCGGTGGGCGGCATGCTCACGCAGTTGCTCGTCGCCGACCACCCCGAGCGGCTGCTCAGCGCCACCGTCATCGGGACGAACGCGCTCAGCTCCACCCCGTACGTCGCGCCGGACGGCCGCCGCATCCCGCCGGAGGAACTGCCCGGCGTCTCCCCGGAGTTGCTGGAGCTGTGGTCTCGGCCCGTCGAGGACCGGGGCCCGGCGGCGGAGCTGGAGCGGCGCGTGGAGCACTGGCAGGTGCTCGGGGGCGGTCTGATCCCGTTCGACGCCGCGTACGCCCGGGAACTGGAGCGCAGGGTCATCGCGCACACCGGCCACCACCACGCCGGCACCGCGCACGCCCGCGCCGACTGTTCCGGCATGGAGCGCACCGGGCAGCTCGCCGCCACCGAGGTGCTCACGCTGATCACCTCGGCCCCCGCCGAACCGGTCGCGCCGGCCCCGCACGCCGAGCACCTCGCCCAGGTGATCCGCGGCGCCCGGCTCGTCGAGATCCCCGGCATGGGCCACGCCCTGCCCCGCGAGGTCCACGCCCCGCTCGCCGCCGCGATCCTGGAGCACACGGGCCGGAGCTGGGGGCCCGAGCTGAGGACCAGAAGCTGAGGGCCGGAGCACACGGGCCGGAGCTGAGGACCAGAAGCTGCGGGCCGGAGCACACAGGCCGGAGCTGGGACACCGGGCCGCGTTGCCCGTGTCGTACGCGTCGGAGCGGTCGGATCGGTCGGAGTCGGCATCCCGAGCCACCCGTCGCCCTCATCACACCGGCCGGAGCCGAACCCCGGGGCCGCGTCGTCCGCGTCATACCTCAGAGCCACGCCGCAGGTGCCCTCCTGAGCGGGACGTCAACTACCGCCCCTCCTCCCTACCTTCTGTATCGGAAGCACCTGGATCCCCCGGTACGGAAGGACCTCGCCTCATGCCCGACCGCCCGCGCAGACCCCGCCTGCGCCGCTCCCTGCTCGCCGCCCTCGTCACCTTCGCGGTGGCCGTGCCGGTGTCCGGAGCGGCCCGGCCCGAGGCCGTGCCCGCCCCCGCGCCGACCGTGCTCGGGCCGCTGCGGGACGCGAGCACGGCGGCGTTGGCGGAGCGGTACGCGGTCAGCCGGAGCGACATCCGGGCGGCCGGGCGGACGGCGGAGGCGCACGGGGACCTGAAGCGGGCGGACTCCCTGCGGGGGATGGCCGTGACGGGGCGGCAGTTCCTGTTCTTCGACGGGCGGGACGGCGGCCGGAGCGTCGAGGTCGTGGGCGAGCTGTCCTCGGCTCGGCGGATCGCGGTCCTGGTGCCGGGAGCCGGCGTCGGCCTGGACGCGTACTGGCGGCTCCGGCGCGATGCGACCGCCCTCCGCGAGGAGTTGGGCGAGGGCGGGGCCGTCATCGTCTGGCTGGGGTACCGCTCCCCCGCCACCGTCAGCCCGGCCGCTCTGACGACCGGGCGCGCCGACGAGGCCGCACCGGGGCTCCGGGCGCTGGTGGACGAGGTGCGCGCGGTGCGCCCCGCCGCCCGGATCAGCCTGCTCTGCCACTCGTACGGTTCGGTGATATGCGCCCGGTCCGCGCCGGGGACCTCCGCCGACGCCCTCGTCCTCTACGGCAGCCCCGGGGTCGGCAGCGAGGATGCCACCGCGCTCCGTACCGGTGCGCGGGTGTGGGCGGGGCGCGGCGGTGACGACTGGATCGCCCGCGTGCCCCATGTCCGGCTGCGGGTGCCGTTCGCCGCCACAGTGGGGTTCGGGACCGACCCGGTGGCGGAGGAGTTCGGGGCCGAGGTGTTCGACGCGGGCGACGGCGGTCACAGCGACTATCTGCTGCGCGGTTCGCGTTCGCTGACGAACCTGGCCCGGATCGTGGCCGGTGCCGAACCGCTGGAGACCTCCCGGTGACCGGGCTCGTCGCGCGGATCGAGGCCGCCACCCCGCCCGGCCGCGACCGCGCCGTCGACGCCCTGCGGGCCCTGGCGATCCTCGGTGTGGTGGGCGGGCACTGGCTGGTCACCGCGCTCGTGGCCGACAGCGGCACGGTGCGCGGGGCGAGCCCGCTGACCGAAATGCCGCACCTCACCCTCGTCTCCTGGGTCTTCCAGACGCTCGCGGTGTTCTTCCTGGTGGGCGGGATGGTGGCTGCGGGGAGTTGGGCCTCGGCACAGAAGCGGGGTGTGCCGTACGGGCCGTGGGTGGGCGGCCGTCTGGCTCGGCTGTTCCGGCCGGTGGCGGCGGTGCTGGTGGTGTGGACGCTCGCGGCCGCGGCGATGCTGGCGGCCGGGGTGGGCGAGTCGACCGTCCGGGCGCTGGGCAAGCTGGTCTGGTCCCCGCTGTGGTTCCTGCTGGTCTTCGCCGTGCTGACCGCGCTGACTCCGCTGGTGGCGCGGCTGCACCCGCTGTGGCCGCTCGTGATCGTGCTGCACGTCGACCTCGTACGCCTGGGTCTTGGCGGTCCGCAGGAGCTGGGGTGGGTCAACGTGGTCGCGGGGTGGCTGGTGCCGTACTGCCTGGGGGCGCTGGTGGCCCGGGGCGGGCTGCGCGGCCGGACGAGCCGCTGGGCACTGCTGCTCGGCGGGGCGACGGCGGCGGCCGGACTCGTGCTGTGGGCCGGCTATCCGGCGTCCATGGTCGGCGTTCCGGGCGGCCGGATGTCCAACCTGGACCCGCCGAGCCTGGCCGCCGTCGCGTTCGGGCTGGCCCAGTGCGGGGCGGCGCTGCTGCTCGGGCCGCTGCGCCGGGTGCTGCGCAGGCCCGCGGCGTGGGCCGTGGTGGCGGTGGTGAACCTGGCGGCGATGACCGTGTTCCTCTGGCACCAGACCGCGATGATCGTGGTGACGGCGAGCGCGCTGCTGCTCGCGGACGGGCCGCTGCCGGGGCTGCACACCGTGCCCGACGGGGCCGACTGGGTGGTCGCCCGACTGCTCTGGTTGCCGGTGTTCGCCCTGGCGCTGCTGGGGTGCTGGGCGGCGTTCCGGGGTTACGAACAGGGCGGACACCGTACGGTCGGGGGCTCCCTCGTCGTACGGGAGGCCGCCCCCGAGCGGAAGGGGAGGGCGCGTCGTGCCTAGTCTGAGGGCAAGCGGAGCCGAGGGGGCGGTGGGGGCCGTGAGGTCGTCGAGAGCGATGCGCCTGCGGGCGGCGGTACGCCGTGCGCCGCGTGCGCTGTACGAAGAGCTGTGGGCAGCGCCCGCCGACCGGGTGCCGCGCATGGGCGAGCCTGGCGCGCCGGTGTGGCGGCCGGTGTTCCTGGTGGTGCTGGTGATCATCGCGGTCGGCTTCACCGCGGTCCGTACCGTCGAGCTCACCCCGCACGGAGCCGAGGTCAGCGGCCTGGCGGTGCTGGTGGCCGTCGCCCAGGCCGCGGCTCTGGTGGCCGGGATGAGCCGGCCGGTGGGGGCGTGGTGGGCGGCGACGGCGCTGGCGGTCGTGGCGATCCTGGCCACCGTGGCCACCGCTCCCCTGGACCACCCGTCCGAGTGGGTCAGCGGTCTCCCGCTGAGCCCCCGGGCTCTGTATCCCAACCCCTTCGGGGGCGTGGCCCTGCAGGGCGGCGCCCTGTTCCTGCTGGCGTTGCGGGTCCGGCGCCGCCGTGCGGTGGCCGCACTGGTGCTCTCGACGGCGCCCGCGCTTTTCCTGGCCTTGCGCACGCCTCCGCTGCCTCATTCCGGCCTCGCCGCGACCCTGCTCGTCTTCGCCACCGCGACCGTGCTCGGCAGCGCGCTGCGCAGCCTGCGCCTGGCCCGTAAGGACCTCGTCGTGCAGGCCGAGTTGACCACCGAGGAGCGGGCCCGGCGCACCCTGCTGGAGGAGCGCAACCGGATAGCGCGCGAGCTGCACGACGTGGTCGCCCACCACATGTCGGTGATCTCCATCCAGGCCCAGGTCGCCCCGCATCTGGTGGAGCGCCCCACCGAGGAACTGCGGGAGAATCTGGCCGGCATCCGCGAGAACGCCCTGGAAGCCCTCGCCGAGCTGCGCCGGGTGCTGGGCGTCCTGCGCTCGGAGGACGCCCCGGCGCAGGGCGACGACACCCGGCACGCCCCGCAGCCCGGGCTCGACGGGCTCGACGGCCTGGTCGCCACCGTGCGCTCGACCGGCCTCGCGGTCGCCCTCCGCACCACCGGCGAACTCCGTCCCCTCCCGCCGGGCGTCGAGCTGTCCGCGTACCGCATCGTGCAGGAGTCCCTGAGCAATGTGATGCGCCACGCGCCCGGGGCGAGCGCCGAGGTGGTGATCGGCCACCGGCCCACCGGGCTGACCGTCCGGGTCGTCAACTCCCCGCCGGAGCGCCCGGCCACCCCCTCCCCCGGCGTACGCCACGGGCTGCTCGGGATGCGTGAGCGCGCGGCGATGCTCGGTGGTGAGCTGGCCACCGGGCCGACCCCCGAGGGCGGCTGGGAAGTCACCGCGATCCTGCCCGTCGACGCCGGCACCAAGACGGCCGAACCGAACAAGACAACCGAGGAAGTCCCATGACCCCGCCCATTCGTGCCGTGATCGCCGACGACCAGATGATGGTCCGCCAGGGCTTCACGGTGCTGCTCAACGCCGAGCCGGACATCGAGGTCGTCGGCCAGGCCGTGAACGGGCTGGACGCGATCGACAAGGTCGCCGAACTCGCCCCGGACGTCGTCCTGATGGACATCCGGATGCCCGAGCTGGGCGGCATCGAGGCGACCCGGCGGATCACCTCCGCCGAGGGCTCGACGGTGAAGGTGCTCGTCCTGACCACGTTCGATCTCGACGAGTACGTCTACGAGGCGCTGCGCGCGGGCGCCTCCGGCTTTCTGCTCAAGGACGCCTCGGCCGATGAACTCGCCCACGCGGTACGGGTGGTGGCGGCCGGCGACGCGCTGCTCTCCCCGAACATCACCAAGAGGCTGATCGTGGAGTTCTCCCGGACGGCCGGGGCGCCCCGCGCGCCGCTCAAGGAGCGGGTGGGGGACCTGACCGAGCGGGAGACGGAGGTGCTGACGCTGATCGCGGGCGGCCTGTCGAACGCCGAGATCGCCCGGCAGCTGATCGTCGCCGAGCAGACGGTGAAGACCCATGTGGGCCGCATCCTGGTCAAGTTGGGCCTCCGCGACCGGACCCAGGCGGCGGTGTACGCGTACGAGTCGGGGGTGGTGCGCCCGGCGGGCCTCTGACCACCCGGGCCGGGCGCGGGGCCCGTTTCGTAGGATCGGCTCCGTGACGACGGGGAACGGGGCAGGAACAGGGGGCGTCGGTACGGTGCCGCCCACGGAGAACGAGCGCGCGCTGTCCGCCGCCGTCAGGGCCGGGAGCGCCGACGCCTTGGTGGAGCTGCTCGCGCGGATGCGGCTGTACGTGCTCGTCGCCCGGCTGCACGCGGACATCCCGGGCTGGACGGCCCCGCTGCCCACGATCCGTGACGAGGCCACCCGGCGGACCTGCGTCCCGGTCCTGACCCAGGGGATGCTGCCGCCCTGGCACCCCGAGTGGGTCTTCCGCGAGGTGGGCCTCGGCGAACTGGCCCGGACCTGGCCGTACGACGTGCGCCGCCTCGCGGTGAACCACGGCACCCCTTACGCGGCAATGGTCGACGCCCGGCCCGGGCGCCTCAAGGCCTGGCTGAAGGCCGCCGAACGCCTCGGCGGGCCCGAGCAGGGGATGCTGCTCACCGACAGCGGCGGACCCCTGCACGGCCCGCTCGCCCGCGGACTGGCGCTCGGCGCCCACCTGGCCGTCACCAACGGCCTCATCTGGAACCGGCTCGGCGCCGCCTACGAGGACTACGCGGCCGACCGGGCCCGGCTGCGCCGTCCGTGGGGCATCCAGCACCGCGCCGAGTACCGCGACCGCCTCGCGTCACTGATGAAGAACCAGCTGGTCGGGCGCGTCCAGGAAGCCGTCCTGCGCACCCGGCACACCGTGGCCGCCCGCACGGGGCGGACACCGACGCGCGAGGAGTGGGCCCAGGCGGTGGGCCGGGCGTTCACCGCACGTGACGCCGGCGACCGGGCGCTGGCGGAGCGGTCGTTGCGCTGGATCACCCTGTACGAGGACAAGCTCCGGGCCGATGGCGCGCTCGCCCCGGACGGGCGCGTCGACACCCTGGCCGCCTTCGACCTCGGCCGGGCGGTCAATGTCGTACGGCTCGCGCTCGGCGCCCGGTACACCGATCCGTACGAGGCCGAGCAGGACGTCCTGCGCCTCGGCGAACTCGCCCGGAGCGCCTACTCCTCCTGGTCGGACTTCTCCCTCGGCTACCTCATGGCCCGGCTGGTCCACCGGGCGGAGGACGACGGCCCGGAGGCGGCGGAGGCCACGTACCGACAGTCGCTCGCCGAGCACCGCGCCCTGACCCAGGACCCCGCCGGCCCCTACCGGAACCTCCCCTGGTCATGAACCTCATGAATCCGAACCCGAACCCGGGCCCGGGCCCGCACGCCGCTCCCCCGGCCCCCGGAGGGCCCGCCTCCGCTCCGTGGACCCCCGCCGCCTGGGTCCCGCCGTCCGAGACCGAGCAGCTCCTCCACGAGGCCGCTCTGCGCGGCGACGTACGGGGTCAACTGGCCGCGCTGGCCGGAACCGAGCTGTACATCCCGGCCCCGCGCGCCGAGGTGGACGCCGATCCGGACACGGTGATGTGGCGGCGTCACGTCGACCCGGCGGGCTTCGTCTGCCGGCCCCTCCTCACCCGGGGCATGCTGCCCGCGTGGCACCCGGACTGGGTCTTCCGAGGGGTCTCGCTGCGGTGGGTCGCCGAGTTCGGCTGGTCCGATCCGCAGGTGTGGCTGGGCGTGAACGTGGGAACGCCCGGTCAGTTGCTGCTTCCCGCCGCCCCGCCCGACCTGGCCCTGTGGCAACGGGCGTACGCGGAGAACGACCGGGCCTCCGCCAACCGGCTCGTCGCCCTGCGGCACGGCGCGCTGCACGGGCCGCTGGCGTACGGCCTGGCCTGCGGGGTGCATCTGGCGATCGGGAACGCCGTCCCGTGGAACGAGGTCGGCACCGTCTACCGCGAGTACGTCGACGAGCGCGAGCAGCTCCGCGACTCCTGGGGCATCACCGACCACGAGGGGTGGCGCCGGCAGCTGGACTTCCTGCTGGACGCGGCCAACAGTCCACCGGAACCGGACTTCGCGCTGCGCGCCCGCGAACAGTTGGCGGCGGCGATCGGCGAGCTGCCCTCGGCCGATCTGTGGCGGGAGACAGCCGCCGGTCACGCCCAGGACCTCGGGGCCGACGCGAGCTCGGTCAAGGGCATCGAGGACCTGGTGCGCCGGATCATGCGTTACGAGGCCCGGTTCCGCGCGGACGGGCTGCTGCCGCCGGACGGCCGGGTGCGCACGACGGTCGCGTACGACTACGGCCGGGCGGTGAACCTGGCGCGCTGGGGGTTGTCGGCGCGGTTCTGCGGTCCGGCCGACGCCGAGGCGGCGATCGTGTACGCCGGGGCGCTGAGCAAGTCGGCCTACCGGTCGTGGGAGGAGTTCTCCGCCGGGTACGCGCTGGGGCGGGTGCTGCGGTTCGACGAGGAGGAGTACGGGCCGTTCTACGAACAGAACGTCCTCGCCCACCGTCTGCTGACGGAGAGCGAGGGCAGTCCGTGGCGTCACATCCCGTGGCGCTGAGGCAGGGCTGTCCCGGTCAGCCGCCGGGCAGCAGATGGCGGTAGCTGTCCGGGTTCTCCACCAGGAACTGGGCGAAGCTCTGCGCCGGGCGTCCGGTGAGCGTGGGCACCGCGTCCGAGACGGCGGCCAGCTCGCCGTTGGCGATGGCCTCGTAGGAGGTGACCCAGCCGGCCACCTCCCAGTCCTCGGCCCCGTAGCCGGCCCGGGAGGCGTAGGCCTCCTCCCGGGTCTCGGGGACGTAGACGACGGGCCGTCCGGTGACGCGGCTCAGCTCGTCGGCCGCCTCGGCGAGGGTGAACGCCTCGGGTCCGGTGAGGTCGTAGACCCGGCCGTCGTGGTCCGTGCCCTCGTCCAGCAGGACGGCCGCCGCCGCGTCGGCGATGTCCTCGTGGGCGACGGCCGCCACCCGCCCGTCGCCGCCGGGTCCGCGCAGAACGCCGTCGGTCCCGGTCATCGCGGGCAGCCCCGCGAGGTACCAGTTGTCCCGCAGGAAGGTGTGGCGGATCTCGGCGGTACGGATGTGGGCCTCGGTGTCCCAGTGGTCACGGGCGAAGGTGAACGTGGCGTCGGGCGCGGCCCCTTGGAAGGAGACGTACACGATCCGCTCCACCCCCACCGCCACGGCGGCGTCGATGGCGGTGGTGTGCTCGCGGACCCGGTACGGGCTCTCGTGGGCGGAGACCAGGAACAGGGTGTGGGCTCCGTCGAGGGCGCGGCGCATGGCCTCCCCGTCGCCGTAGGGGGCGGGGGGCGCGTGGTCGGCGCCGGGCACGTCGGGCAGCCGGGCGGGATCGCGGCCGAGGAGCCGTACGGGGACGCCGGTCCGGGCCAGCCGTCGGGCGACCCGGCCACCGACCGCTCCGCTCGCTCCGGTCACCGCGGTGAGGGGGCCGATCACTGGGATTCCTCTTCCTCTCGTCGGTCGTGGTACCAGTCGGCCAGGGGCCGCACATCGACGACCGCGCCCACGGGGAGCGGGCCGTACAGATGCGGGAACGCCTCGCCGCCGGGCTTCATCGCCTCGTACCGGACGGGATCGGTGAGGCGGCCGGGGTCGACGACCAGGACCACGAGCTCCCGGTCGTCGCCCCCGTACAGCATCCTCGCCACACCGGGGAGTTGGTGGGGCAGCGAGAGATGGATGAAGCCCTCCTCCTGGAGGGTGCGGCCGCGGGTGGACATCTCGTACGTCCCTGTCCCGCGGGCCGCCTCCCACAGAGGTGCTTCGGCGAGGTGCAGCAGCGGTTCGGTCATCGAACCACGCTACCGGGCGCTGCTTCGCGCCGGTCAGAAGGTGCGGCGACGAGCCCTGCGCGTGGCCACGAGGACCGTACCGCCGGCGGCCACCAGCGCTGCCGCGATGGACCCGATGATCCATTCGCCGCCCCGGGAGCCGGTGTCGGGCAGCTCACCCGGGTGGCTCGGCGAGTGCGTGGGGCGCGGCGTGTGATGGGTGGCGGTCGGAGT
The DNA here is from genome assembly GCF_002832675.1 of Streptomyces sp. S063. Classification (NCBI taxonomy): domain Bacteria; kingdom Bacillati; phylum Actinomycetota; class Actinomycetes; order Kitasatosporales; family Streptomycetaceae; genus Streptomyces; species Streptomyces sp. S063. The sequence goes on along the minus strand of NZ_CP021707.1, from coordinate 5,249,415 downwards.
CGGAGTCGGAGTCGGCTCAGTGGGGGTCGCCGTCGGGTCGGTCGGGGTCGGAGTCGGTTCGGTGGGGGTCGGCGTGGGGTCCGTGGGGTTCGGCGTCGGATCCGTCGGCGTCGGCGTGGGATCGGTCGGCGTCGGCGTCGGGTCCGTGGGGTTCGGCGTCGGATCCGTCGGCGTCGGGGTGGGATCGGTCGGGGTCGGCGTGGGGTCCGTCGGGGTCGGCGTCGGATCCGTCGGGGTCGGCGTCGGATCCGTCGGGGTCGGCGTCGGATCCGTCGGGGTCGGCGTCGGATCCGTCGGGGTCGGCGTCGGATCCGTCGGGGTCGGGGTCGGGTCGGGGGTGCACGACGGCAGGTCCCCGTCGAAGGGATACGCGTGGATCTCCTGGCCGCCAGACTGGCCCTGCGAGGTGTGGGTGAGCGAACCCGCCGTGTAGAAGCGGCCGTTGGTGCCGCTCATGCTGAGTACGGTGGTGCTCGTCGGCTGGCCGACCAGGATGCTGCCCTCGAACTGGGCCGGGCCCGTCAGCGCCAGTTCGGTGGCGTCCGGGAAGTTCCACAGCAGGTTCTCGCGGAGGCCCTCGTTGGGGAACGAGCCCATGTACGTGGCGACGCTGCGGGTGCTGCCGTACACATTGACCAGGACGGTCGCACCCTCGGGGATGCCGTTGAAGACGAACCCCGTGTTGCCGCCCGCCGCCGTCGCCAGGTCCGCGTCCACGTCGAAGATCTGGATCGCGGACGTGCCGTCGCCGGTGAACGTGATGGTGTCGGCGACCTGCTGCCACGTGCCCGTCGCCGCTCGGTGCTCGCCGCCGTCGTACGCGTAGCACTGACTGGCCTCGGTGAGCTGCGGGCGCAGCTGGGTGTACGGGGCGGCAGCGTCCTCGTCGAAGCGCGGGGCGGTGGTGGGGTTCACCGTGCCCGTGAGCTCTCCCGCGTACGCGACGCGGCCGGAGTGCTCGCCCTCCTCGGCGAGGAGGCGCTGACCGGCGGCGATGGCGATGTCCCCGCCCGTCGTCAGATAGTCGGAACCGTCCGGCGGCGGCACCCGCGAACCGACGCCCGCGATGCCGACGTTGTAGACCTGCGAGACTCCCTCCCGCTTGTTCATGTCGAACTCGCCGAGCGTGACGACCTTGCCCTCCGCCTCGGCCGCCGCCTCGCGGACCAGGAAGTCCCCGCCGACGAAGACGTTGATGTTTCTGTCGAAGCCGACGACCGGGCCGTTGTTGGGGTCGTTCCAGCTGGGCGGGCAGGAGCTGCCGAGGCAGGGTCCCAGTCCGCCCGGCAGCGGATCGGCCCCAGCGGCCGGGGCCAGCACGCCCACCATCGCCGCTGCCGTGGCCACTGTCACTGCTGCCCGGATTGCGTTGCCGCGCCTGCGCGCCTTCTGTTCCATGCCGCGCAATATGCATGGTCATCACTTTGTCATTTTGTATGACACGCCGCTCTTGCCCGGTTACGTAGGCCTATAGGTTGGTTCTCCGCGCGACACGCGCGCAGGAGCGGCATGGCGGAGCCCGGGGCACCGGGCCGTCGGCAGCCGTCAGAGCGCCAGCAGCTTCGCCTCCAGTTCGGGGTCGAGGCCGACGGCCGGGCGATCGGGGCGCCGGGGCGCGGTGCCGCCGAGCGCCCGCAGCCAGGCCCAGGTGTCCGCGACGGTCTCCTCCACCGGGCGGCAGCGCAGCCCCGCCGCGTACGCCTTGGCGGGGTCGCCCCGGTGGAGCGTGTCGTACAGCTCGCCCGGCGGCAGCCAGATCGGGAGGTCGCTCCAGGGCTCGGCCCCGGCGGCCAGCAGCACCTCCGGATCGGTCCAGCGCAGCTCGGCGTCGGAGCCGGTGGCCCGCACGCAGGCCTCCAGCAGCTCGCCCATGGTCGCGTGGCCGGGGCGACTGACGGTGTTGTACGGGCCGTGGAGCCCGTCCGCCGCCGCGTCCAGGATCCACTCCGCCAGGTCCCGGGCGTCGATGTACTGGAGCTCCGTGTCGGGCCGGCCGGGGGCGATCACCGGTCCGCCGCGGGCGATCCTCGACAGCCACCAGGGGAGCCGGCCGATGTTCTCCCCGGGGCCGATGATCAGCCCGGCCCGCGCCAGCAGGGCCCGGCCCCCGAAGGCGTCGAGGACGGCCAGCTCACCGCCGCGCTTGGCCCGGTCGTACGGCGCGTCCCCGCCGTCGTCGGGCGAGGCGCCGGTCACCAGCGGGCCGTCCTCGTCGAGTCCGGGGGCGGCCGGGTGGGCGTACACCGAGCGGCTGGAGACGTAACTGAAGTGCCCCGCCCGGCCGGAGAGCAGGCGGGCGGCGTCCCGGACGGCGGCCGGCGCACCGCTCCAGGTGTCGACGACCAGGTCCCAGTCCCGCCCGCTCTCCGCCAGTGCCGCAAGCCCTCGCACGCCCGCGGCGCGGTCCCCCGTCAGCACGCTCACGCCGGGCGGGGGCGCGTGGCGGCCGCGGTGGAACACCGTGACATCCCAGCCCCGCTCCAGCGCCGCGTCGGTGACGGCCCGTCCGACGAATTCCGTACCGCCCAGCATCAGAAGCCTCATGGAACGACTCTGCCCACCGGCGGGCGGCGGGGGAACCCGGGCACGCTGTCAGCGGAACGGGGAACTCACCAGGGCAGTGCGGAACCGTACGGGTCAGGACGTACGGGCCAGCGGGGAGCGGTGGCGCAGGAGCCAGTCGTGGTAACCGCTCGCCCGTCGGGCGGCGTCCCGGTAGGCGTCCTCCAACTGCGCGTACACCACCTCGATGTCGGTCCCGGGCCGGGACACCAGGAGGAGGCGCACGGCGAGCGGATCGCCCAGCAGCGGGCGGATCACCATGTCGTCGCGCGGGCCCGACGTCGGCTGGCAGGGGGCGACCGCCTCGCCGAGCACGACGAGGGAGGCGGCGGTGAGGTAGTCGCCGTGCAGGACCGGCGGGTTCAGTCCGGCGGCGCCGAGCACCCGGCGCACCCCGTCCCACTCGCCGTCCACCGTGGGATCGACCATCCACGGGTCGCCCGCCAGATCGCCGAGCTCCACCACGCGACGGCGGGCGGCCGGGTGGTCCCGGGAGAGGGAGATGAACTGCGGTTCCCGGTCCAGGAGTACGCGCTGCTCCAGGCCCTCCGGCAAGGTGAGCGGACAGCCCTCCACCTCGTGTACGAAGGCGACGTCCAGGCGGCTCGCCGCGACCGAGCGCAGCAGCGCGTGGGCGGAGACATCGACCCGCAGGGAGATGTCGGTGCCGGGCAGGGCGACCCGCAGCCGGCGCAGCCAGCCGCCGATGACCCGGCTCGCGGTGGAGCCGATGCGCAGCCGGGAGCCGCGGGGCCGGGCGGCCTCGGCCTCCGCCAGCGCCGCGGTGACCAGGTCGCTCATGCCGTCGACGAGGGGCCGGGCCCGGCTCAGGACGGCGCGCCCCAGGGAGGTCGGGCGGCAGCCGGTCCGTTCGCGGAGGAACAGTTCGGCGCCGAGAACGTTCTCGATCCGTTGCAGCTGAGTGGTCAGGGAGGGCTGGCTCACGCCGAGGCGACGGGCCGCCTGGTGCAGACTGCCCGCGTCGGCGATGGCGCACAACGCCCTGAGGTGTCTCACCTCCAGCTCCATGCTGCGGAGACTATGACCGCCGCCCGCCGCACACCAGACGTCGCAACCCCACCAAACAGCGTCAATTCAGGGAGTGTTGGGCCCCGAGAGCTGTGACGATGCCGTGATAATGACGTGGGCACGGCATGACGGTGAGCTTCTGACGTGCACGAAGAGAAGGGCCGGGTGTCGATAGGGCGGTGCTATCGCCGTTCGGCATCATCCCCGGCGACTGTGTGCTGCACCACACTCTTCCCCGTACCGCCCCACGCCTTGTCCGCCCGACGGACACCCCCACGGCGTGGGTTCGTTCGGACAGGTAGGAGAAATCCCCCCATGAGACACCTCAGGAACGCCGTGGCCACCGCTGCCGCCGGGCTCGGCCTCGTCGCCGCGCTCGGCACCGCACCCGTCGCCGTCGCCGCTCCGGCCCCTGCCGCCCCTTCCGTTTCCTCCACCATCGCCGCGTACAACGGCTCCGGTGAGAACGCCGCCGCCAACCGCGCCTTCCTCGACGCGGTCATGAAGTCCGTCGCCGAGAAGCGCGCCTCCGACCCGGGCATCAAGGCCGTCACGGTCACCTACAACGCGTCGAGCGCGCCGTCCTTCCGCGCCCAGATAGCCAACAGCACGCGGATCTGGAACAGCTCGGTCTCCAACGTTCAGCTGCAGGAAGGCTCCAACGCGGACTTCACCTACCGTGAGGGCAACGACCCGCGCGGCTCCTACGCGAGCACCGACGGCCACGGCCGCGGGTACATCTTCCTGGACTACGCTCAGAACCAGCAGTACGACTCGACCCGCGTCACCACGCACGAGACCGGGCACGTGCTCGGCCTGCCGGACAACTACTCCGGACCGTGCAGCGAGTTGATGTCCGGCGGCGGCCCCGGCCCGTCCTGCACCAACGCCCAGCCGGACGCCGACGAGCGGGCTCGCGTCAACCAGCTGTGGCAGAACGGTCTGGCCTCGCTCGCCCGTTCCGCTTCCTGAAGCATCGCATCCCCGGCGGCATCGCGCTTCTGACGTCCTTGCGCATCTGATGTCTTCGCGGATCTGACGTCCTCGCGCATCTGATGTCTTCGCGGATCTGACGTCCTCGCGCATCCGACGTCCTTCGCGCTCGTCCGGCCGGTCCTGTGTCCCGGGACCGGCCGGAACCCCCCACACGACAGAGGACCGTTCCGCTTCGGGAACGGTCCTCTGCGCGATCCCCGACGCCTCCCCCTGTCAGGCGTCGAGTTCGTTACGGACGAGGGTCAGCAGTTCGTCCTCGGTCATGCCCAGGTCCCGGGCGTGGGCGACCGCTTCGCGCACTCTCTCCAGCAGCCGGGCGCGCTGCGGCGAGGCGCCCGCGGTGATCGCCGCGCCCCGGCCGCGGCGCAGCTCGATGAGCCCTTCCTCGCGCAGCCGTTGGTAACCGCGCAGCACGGTGTGGACGTTCACGCCGAGGGATTCGGCGAGCGCCCGGGCGGCGGGCAGCCGCTCGCCCGGGGCCACCGCACCGTCGGCGACCGCACGCCGGACCGAGGCGGCGATCTGGTCACCGAGCGGCACGGTGGAGGTCGGATCGACCCGGAAGAGCATGGTCAGCGCCCCGCCCGCTGCCGGTCGAGCAGCGTGTTGAGCAGAGCGGCGCCGGTGGCCGAGTCCGCGACGGTGACGGCGAACTCGCGGCCGCTCGTCAGGCTGACGACGATGGCCTCGCCCGAGCGGGTGATGACCCCGCTGCGCTCGGGACGGATGCGATAGCCCCAGCCGCCGTACTCCGCGAGGGCGTTGACCGGTCGGCTGTCCGCGACCTCCATCCGCTCCAGCGGCACCCGCACCCGGGGCCGGGGCAGCAGACCGGAGACGGTGAGACCGCGCCGGTCCACGCTGACGTGGGGGCGGCAGAAGGTGCCCGTCACCAGGGCGAACAGGATCAACGGCACCCCGATGAACCAGCTCTGCTCCCGTCCCACGGTGACTCCGGCCGCCAGCAGCACCAGCACGGCGACGGGGGCCCACCAGGCACCGATGCCGCGCCCCCAGGCCGCCACCTCGCCGTCGGCGAGCACGATCCTTTCCCGGGTCGCCGGGGCGGGGCCGCGAGGGTCCTCGGGCAGGGGGGTCAGACGGGACAGCAGAGCCCCGAGGGCTCCGGCGAGGGCGGCCGCCGCGAGGGCCACCGCGATGTGCCAGAGCGGGAACCCGTCGGCCGAACCGCCATCGGGGACGTCCACGTTGACGAACAGGACGGCGATCAGCAGATAGCCGAGGAACGCGGACGCGGCGAAGCCTCCGCCGATGAACCAGCGGTCGGCGCGGCCGTAAAGCCTGCCCCTGACCGCGATGAACGCCCACAACGCGCCGAGCACGAGCAGCGTGGGGAGCGTGTAGAGCAGATAGGAGCTGAAGCTCATGTATCCGTTGGCGGATCCGCCGACGTCGAAGTGGACGGCCAGCCGGTCGGGCAGGCGGTCCTTGACGACGGCGTAGAGCGTGAGGTCGATGAGGAGTGCGAGCAGAAAGGGCAGTGCGGCGAGAGTGACGCGGCCAAGGTTCTTGCTTGTCATGGAAAACCTCCGTTGTTCGCATGCTAGTAGAACAATGTGGCGGAGGCAACGGAGCGGAGGCAACGGAGGAGACGCGCGTCCGCCCCGCACCGGGACGCGGTACGGGGCGGAGGCGAGCGGTTCGGCAGCGACGGCCTGTTCGGCAGTGACGGTCTCTTGACGGTGGCGGCTGGACGACTTCCGGTCAGGCGGCCCCGGACCGGGCGACACGGGGCTGGAGACTGACGTCGTCCGGCAGGATCCGCTCGACGGCGGCCAGGGCACCGGCGAAGTCACGCTCGGCGCGCGCCGATTCGTACACCGCGCCGTCCAGGTGGAGGGCGAGATGGAGATCCGGTTCGGCCCGGCGCAGCGAGAGCAGACAGCTGAGCGTGGCGTGGCGGAGCGTGCCCGCCACGAGGACGGGCAGCGGCCGGTCCCACTCCAGGACGCAGTCGGTGAGCGCGCCGTCCCGCAGGCCGAACGTCCCGTTCTCCGGCGGTACGCCCGCGACGGGCCTCAGGCCGTCGAAGCTCTCGCCCTCGAAGTCGGCCCCTCTGATCCGGATCCGGATCCGCTGTCCGTCCGTGGTGAGAACGACGGCGTCGGAACCCTTGTTGTCCCGGTACCAGCCGGCCCACGACTCATCTGTCATGAGCAGGGACTGTAGCCCCTGCCACCGACATCAATCCGCGTGGGGCTCGCGCCACATGGGGTACATCGACGGACCGTCCGGCAGGTCGACCGTGCGGCCGAGGAAGCGGAATCCGAGCCGCTCGTACAGCGCCCGGCTCCGGGCGCTGCTCGCCTCCAGATAGGCCGGCAGCCCCTCCCGGTCGCAGCGCTCCAGCTCCGCCCCGATCAGCTCCGCCCCGATGCCCTCTCCCTGGCGGTCGGGACGGACGCCGACCATCAGCAGGTAGACGTGTGCGCGATCGTGCGGGTGAACCGCCCCGGTGAGTCTGCCCACCAGCTCGCAGCGGTCGTTGTCCGGGTCGGCGGTCTCACGCATCAGGGCGGGCGTGGGATCCTCCTCCTCCGGGGCCCCGGCGGGCACCGCCAGCCACAGAGCCACCGCCGCCTCGTCCTCGGCGATGTCGATACGGCCCTCGTCGAGGGCGACGTCGACGAAGACACCGAGGAACTTCCCGTGCACCGCGCGCCGGTGCGCCTCGTCGGGGAACACCCAGCTGCTGACCGGGTCGTCGTGGAAGGCCTCCTCCATGACCGAGACGACGAGCCCCCGGTCGCGCTGCTCCGCCTGCTGGATCCGTATACCCATGACGGGCTGCCGCCTCTCTGCTGCCTTCCTTCAACCAACCTCCGGAATACTAGAGTTGACAGGGTGCTGCCGGTCATCCGAGGCGGGTCAGCTGGTCCGGCGGGTGACGAATTCGGCCAGCGCCAGCAGGTCGCCCGCCGTGCTCGGGTCGGGGACCGCCCGGGAGAGGTGGTGGACCGCCCGGGCCATCCGGTCGGCCGCGCAGACCTGGGCCCAGTCCCGCCCACCGGCCCGGTCCACCGCGTCGGCCGCCCTGCCCACCTCGGCGGCGGTGTTCATGGGCCCCCGGTAGAGCGCGGCGAGCTCGGCGGCGGCCGGAGTGCCCGACGTGAGGGCGGCAACCACGGGAAGGGACTTCTTGTGGGCGGAGAGGTCGGCCCCGACGGGCTTGCCGGTGCGGTCGGGGTCGCCCCAGATGCCGATCAGGTCGTCGATGAGCTGGAACGAGAGCCCCGCCTCCCGGCCGAACCCGTCCATCGCGCGGACCGCCCGGTCCTCCGCCCCGGCGTAGAGGGCGCCGAGCGCGCAGGCGCAGCCGAGCAGGGCACCGGTCTTGGCGGTCGCCATGGTGAGGCACTCGTCGAGGGTGACCTCGTCGGGGCCGCGCTCCTCGAAGGCGCAGTCCGCCTGCTGGCCCGCGCACAGCTCGATGACACAGGTGGAGAGCCGGGCGGCGGCGGGCGCGGCGGCCGGGTGCGCGTCCTCGGCCAGCAGCCGCTGGGCGAGGGCGAGCATGGCGTCGCCGGTGATGATGGCGTCCGGGACGCCGAAGACCGCCCAGGCGGTGGGCCGGTGCCTGCGGGTGGTGTCCTCGTCGATGACGTCGTCGTGGAGCAGGGTGAAGTTGTGGGCGAGTTCGACGGCGACGGCGGCCCGGATCGCGCGTTCCGGATCGCCGCCCAGCGCGCGGGCGGCGGCCAGCACGAGGGCCGGCCTGATGGCTTTGCCCGCCTGGCCGGAGGCCGGGGTTCCGTCGGCGTTCTGCCAGCCGAAGTGGTACATCGCGATGCGGCGTATGGCGCCGGGCAACGACTCCACGGCCGATCGCAGATGCGGGTCGACGACGGCACGGGTGCGCTCCAGGAGCGCCGCGGCCTCGTGCCCTTCCGTCGCTGCGTCCGTACTGGTCATGGTCACGGTCAACTCCCTGGGGCGAGGCGATGGGTGCGGACCCGGGGGCCCGGGCGGCGGCTGCCGCCCGGGCCCCCGGGGTGGCTAGGGATCAGCGCCAGCGGCTGACCTCGACGTTCTCCAGCACTCCGAGGGCGTCCGGTACCAGGATGGCGGCGGAGTAGTACGCCGTCACGAGGTAGGAGATGATCGCCTGCTCGTCGATCCCCATGAAACGGACCGAGAGACTCGGTTCGATCTCGTCGGGGATGCCGGTCTGCTGGAGGCCGATGACGCCCTGCTCGGCCTCGCCGGTCCTCATGCAGATGATGGAGGTGGTCCGGGCGTCGGTGACGGGGATCTTGTTGGACGGGAAGATCGGCACCCCGCGCCAGGCGGGCACATGGTGACCTCCGATGTCGATGCTCTCCGGGACGAGTCCCCGCCGGTTGCACTCCCGGCCGAAGGCGGCGATGGCCTTCGGGTGGGCGAGGAAGAGCTTCGATCCGCGACGGCGCGAGAGCAGCTCGTCCATGTCGTCCGGGCTGGGCACCCCGTCGTGCGGCTGGATCCGCTGCCCGTAGTCGCAGTTGTTGAGAAGTCCGAACTCCCTGTTGTTGATCAGCTCGTGCTCCTGGCGCTCGCGCAGCGCCTCGACCGTGAGCCGCAACTGCTGCTCGGTCTGGTTCATCGGCTGGTTGTAGAGGTCGGCGACCCTGCTGTGGACCTTCAGCACGGTCTGGGCGACGCTGAGCTCGTACTCGCGGGGCGCCGCGTCGTAGTCGACGAAGGTGTGCGGGACGACCGCCTCGCCGACATGGCCGGCGGAGAGGTCGATCGCCGCTTCGCCGTAGTGGTTGGTCCGCTGCTCGGGGATCGAGAGCAGTCCGGCGAGGTGGCCCTGCAGGGATTCGGCGCGTTCCGCGAGGTTGTACACATCGGCCCGGCTCAGGGTGAGGAGCGTGCACGGGGTGAGCGCGCGGGCCGTGTACTCCCAGACGGCATCGCCGTCGATCAGGCTCTGGTCACCGAAGTAAGCGCCGTCGGCGAGGACTCCGAGCTCCGTCTCGTCCCCGTAGAGGCCGGATCCGATCTTCTCGATCTTGCCGTGCGCCAGCAGGTAGACCCGGTCCGCCGCTTCCCCCGAGGCGGCGAGCACCTCCCCCGCGTCCACGTCCCGCTGCTCGCACCTGCGGGCGAGCTCGGCGAGGACCTCCTCGTCCCCGAAGTTGCGCAGAGCGGGCAGCTCCCCCAGCTCCGCGGGGATCACGGCCACCCGGTCTCCGGTCTGCACGAAGGTCACCCGGCCGTCACCGACCGAATAGCTGAGCCGACGGTTCACCCGGTACGTACCGCCCTGTACCTGCACCCACGGCAGCATCTTCAGCAGCCACCGCGAGGTGATCTCCTGCATCTGCGGCGCGGATTTGGTGGTCGTCGCGAGGTTCCGCGCAGCCGCCGTCCCCAGACTCTGCTGCGGCGGCGCCTGCGTGTCGCGAACCTCTTCACCAACGGACATCTGACGTCCTCTCGATCATGGGCTGACCTGCGAGGAAGAGACTTTCAGCAGGAGGGTCGGACCCGCCATTACACAAAAGAGTGTGACTAATCCGCCTTCGGACGGGGCACGTTGGACCCTGTCACCGAACCACACCCTTAATTTGCATCGCATGTGCAACTTATCTACGCTGAGGCCATGCGGCTGACGAGATTCACCGACGTGGCACTCCGCGTCCTCATGCGGCTCGCCGTCGCCGAGGGCACGGAAGCCCCGACCACCCGCGAAGTGGCGGCCACCATGCGGGTCCCGTACACGCACGCCGCGAAGGTCGTCGCCCGCCTCCAGCACCTCGGCCTCCTCGACGCCCGGCGCGGCCGGGGCGGCGGACTCTCGCTGACCTCGGCCGGCCACTCCGCGTCGATCGGCTCGCTGGTGCGGGAGCTGGAGGGGCCGGAGGAGGTCGTCGAGTGCGAGGGCGACACCCCTTGCCCGCTCCGCTCCGCCTGCCGGCTGCGGGGAGCCCTGCGCGGAGCCCAGGACGCCTTCTACGCCGCACTGGACCCGATCACCGTCGCCGACCTCGTCGCCTCCCCCACCGGCCCGCTCCTGCTCGGCCTCGGCAGCGGCCCGCCACCCGACTGACCCCGCCCCGGACCCCGCGATCACTCCCGCCCGGCCGCTGGGGCGGTTACCCCTGCCCTTAAATACGCATCCGACGTTCCAAATTAGGAGCCCCATGCTCTCCGACCGGTCCACCGCCACCGTCCGCGCCACGCTTCCCGTCGTCGGCGCGGCCATCGGGGACATCGCCGACCTCTTCTACGAGAAGCTCTTCGCCGCCCACCCCGAGCTGCTGCGGGACCTGTTCAACCGGGGCAACCAGGCCTCCGGCGAACAGCGCAGGGCCCTGGCCGGGTCCATCGCCGCGTTCGCGACCGCGCTGGTCGAGCGGCCCGGCACCCGGCCCGACGTGATGCTGGAGCGCATCGCCCACAAGCACGCCTCGCTCGGGGTGACCGCGGAGCAGTACGAGGTGGTGCACACCCATCTGTTCGCGGCCATCGCCGACGTCCTGGGCGACGCGGTCACCCCGGAGGTCGCCGCCGCCTGGGACGAGGTCTACTGGCTGATGGCGGGCTCCCTCATCGCCGTCGAGGAACGCCTCTACGCCCAGCGGGGCGTCCTGGCGGGCGATGTCTGGCAGGCGTGGGAGGTGGCCGGCCGGGTGGAGGAGACCGAGGACGTCGCCACGTTCCTGCTCCGCCCCGCCGAGGACATGCCCGCGCCCGCCTTCCGCCCTGGCCAGTACGTCTCCGTACAGGTCGAACTCCCGGACGGGGCCCGCCAGATACGCCAGTACAGCCTCTCCTGCGCCCCCGGCTCCCGGCTCCGGTCGATCACCGTGAAGCGCGTGCGCGGCCAGGGCTCGCCCGACGGCGAGGTCTCCCGCCATCTGCACGAGCACATCCGCGTGGGCGACCTGCTGCGCGTCTCGGTCCCCTACGGGGACCTGGTGCTCGACCACCTGGACGCGCCCCTGCTGCTGGCCTCGGCGGGCATCGGCTGCACCCCCATGCTGTCGATGCTGGAATACCTCGCCCAGGAGGGCCACCGGGGCCCGGTCACCGTCGTGCACGGCGACCGCTCACCGGCCGACCACGCCCTGCGCACCGATCACGTACGGCTGACGGAGAAGCTCCCGGACGCCGAGGCGCACTTCTGGTACGAGGCCCCGGAGGCCGGGCAGCCGGCGAACCGCACCGGCCTCGTCGACCTGGACGGCATCACCGTACGGCCGGGAACGCACGCCTATCTGTGCGGCCCGCTCCCCTTCATGCGGGCCGTCCGGGCCCAGCTGCTGGAGGCGGGGGTCCGGCCGGCCGACGTCCACTACGAGGTGTTCGGCCCGGACCTCTGGCTGGCCGCCTCCTGAAACGCCGCGGGGCGGCAGGCGGGCGACAATGGGCGCGTGACCAGCCCGACCCCCGGCCCGCCCCGCCTCGACGCACTCCTGAGCCCCCGGCTCCCCTCCCCCTTGCAGGAGGTCCACGACGAGGGTTTCGCCCGCCACGGGGTGCGGCTGTTCCTCAAGCGGGACGATCTGGTCCACCCCGATCTGCCGGGCAACAAGTGGCGCAAACTCGCCCTCAATCTGGAGGCCGCCGCCGGGCGCGCCGTGCTCACTTTCGGGGGTGCGTACTCCAACCACCTCCGGGCGACCGCGGCGGCCGGGCGGCTGCTGGGGTTCGGGACCGTCGGTGTCGTCCGTGGCGACGAGCTGGCGCACCGGCCGCTCAACCCCTCCCTGGCCCGGTGCGCGGCCGACGGGATGCGGCTGCACTTCGTGGACCGTACGACGTACCGGGCGAAGGCCTCCCCCGAGGTTCTGGAGGGGCTGCTGAGCCGGTTCGGGGACGTGGTGGTCATCCCGGAGGGCGGCAGCAACGCCCTGGCCGCACAGGGCTGTACGGCGCTGGGGCGCGAGTTGGCCGGAGAGGTCGATGTGGCGGCCGTGGCCTGTGGGACCGGCGGCACCCTGGCCGGGCTCGCCGCCGGGCTGGATGCCGGGCAGCGGGCGCTGGGGGTGCCGGTGGTCGGTGGGGGTTTCCTGGCCGGGGAGGTGGCGCGGCTCCAGCGCGAGGCGTTCGGCGGCCCGGCCGGGTACTGGTCGCTGGAGGAGCGCTTCACCTTCGGCGGCTACGCCCGTACGACCTCGGAGCTGGACGCCTTCGCCGACGGCTTCGAGGACCGGCACGGGCTGCCCGTGGAGCGCGTCTACGTCGCCAAGCTGCTGTTCGCGCTGACCGCGCTGGCCGGCGAGGGCGCGTTCGCGCGGGGCAGCCGGGTGGCCGCCGTGATCACCGGCACCCCTTGAGGGGCGCCCCTTGAGGAGCCGTTGGGGTTGGAACTGTCCCTGATCTTCGGCTGTATGAGCAAGGTGTCCTTGACCTCATGTCCTCGGAGGTACGTCGAGGGCCGCCGTGTGAGCAACGGCGGATGCGGCAGCGGGGGCACGAAGCGCGCTCAGGAGGGGCAGACAGCCGGCCACGAGCCCCACAGCGACCAAGGCGAACGGAGGCGGACGCCGGAGTGCGGCGGGCCCCGCCGCCGACCGCCGCACTGGCCGCAATCAGGGCCATCAGTGGCAGCGCGTCCATCCCACCGTGCTTGGTCGATCCGTCGTAACCTGCCCATCTTGACGCTCTCCTCTCTGAAGGAGGGAGATTCTTACGGCTCGCGCCGTAAGACCTCCTGTTTCATCGCCGACTGCCCGCCCGGAGAATTCCGTTGAGGTCTTACACCAGCTCCGCAGGCTGTAACCGCCCGTCCGGCGGCCAGAAGGTTGATCGCTGCCTTCACGTCCCGGTCGTGGGTTGTGCCGCAGCCACACGTCCATGTGCGGACGTTCAGCGGCATCTTGCCCTGCAAGGTGCCGCAGGCGGAGCACAGCCTGGACGAGGGGAACCACCGGTCGACGGCGATCACCTCGCGCCCGCACCACTGGGCCTTGTACTCCAGCATGCTCCGGAACTCCGACCACGCCGCGTCTCTGATGGCACGGGCGAGTTTCCGGTTTCTGACCATGTTGCGCACGGTCAGGTCCTCGATCACGAGCGTTTGGTTCTCACGCACGAGCCGAGTGGTGATCTTGTGGAGGTGGTCGCGGCGACGGTCGGCGATCCGGGCATGGATCGTGGCGACCCCGCGCCGGGCCTTGGACCGGTTCGCGGACCCCTTGTCCTTCTTCGCCATGCGCCGTTGGGCCTTCGCCAGCGCGGCGCGATCCCGGCGTTCGTGCCGGGGGTTGGCAATCTTCTCCCCGGTGGAAAGGGTCAGGAGATGATCGAGCCCGGCGTCGATGCCGACTGCCGCGTCCGTGGCCGGCAGGGGCTCGATGCTGGGGTCCCCGCACAACATGGAGACGAACCAGCGCCCAGCCGCATCCTGCGACACGGTCACCGAGGACGGAGACACCCCTTCGGGCAGCGCCCTGGACCAGACGATGTCCAGCGGCTCACGCGTCTTGGCGAGGGTGAGCTTGCCGTCCCGGAAGCGGAACGCACTGGTGGTGGACTCGGCGGACTTCCGCGACTTCTTTCTCGACTTGAATGCTGCGGTTCGTCGCCGCTGCGGCACGCCACCGGACACTTCCGGGCGACCGGTCACCCCGTGATGCGGAGCTTCGAACCGGGCGAGAGCTGGCGCTGGTGCTTCGAGGACGGTTCGATCGTCTGACGCCTGGGTACGTCAATGCGGCGCCGGTTCTTCGTAATTGGACGTCGCAGACCCCTAGCCACTGTCCGTACTCATGGGCTTACCATGAGTGACGGTCGGGGTGTGGGGTCCGTACGACACGGCATCATGGATCCGATAACGTCGCCGAGCCGAAGAACCGTCGACGGACCGCATGGCTCCGGGCCCCCTTTCCCGGAACCTCGAAAGAGTTTGTGCCACCTTGGAGGTGAGGGTGTCCCAGATCGCAGGCGAGCCCGGGAATCAGGACTTCGTAGAAGTCCGGCTGCCCGCTGCGGGTGCCTACCTGTCGGTGCTGCGAACGGCCACGGCCGGTCTCGCAGCGCGTTTGGACTTCACTCTCGACGAGATCGAGGATCTTCGCATCGCGGTCGACGAGGCCTGCGCGATCCTGCTCCAGCAGGCCGTGCCGGGCTCCGTCCTCAGCTGCGTCTTCCGTCTCGTCGACGACTCCCTCGAAGTGACGGTGTCGGCGCCCACCACCGACGGCCGGGCGCCCGAGCGCGACACCTTCGCCTGGACGGTGCTCTCCGCGCTGGCCGGCAAGGTCGACTCCTCGGTCGCGGACGACCGTACGGTCAGCATCAGCCTCTACAAACAGCGCGGCGCGGGCCCCGGGCCGGCGTGAGCGACGGGAACGGGGACGGTCCTGTGCGGGACGAGACGATCCGATCCGGGGTGGTGCGCCCAGCAGGCATCCCGGAGCAACAGGCCCGGCCGCATCCGGAGGACGGAGCGGACGGGTCCGAGGGCTTCGACGTCGCGGTGGAGCAGCAGTCGCAGGCAGAGCGGGCGGGCCAGATGAGCGAGCACGGGCACCACGATCCACACGACCGCAGCGGGGCCCGGGCCCTGTTCTTCGAGCTGCGGGAGCTGCCCGACGGTTCCCCGGAGAAGGCCGAGCTGCGCAACCGGCTGGTGCGCATGCATCTGCCGCTGGTGGAGCATCTGGCCCGCCGGTTCCGCAATCGCGGCGAGCCGCTGGACGACCTGACGCAGGTCGCGACGATCGGGCTGATCAAGTCCGTGGACCGGTTCGACCCGGACCGGGGGGTGGAGTTCTCGACGTACGCCACCCCCACGGTGGTCGGCGAGATCAAGCGCCACTTCCGGGACAAGGGCTGGGCGGTGCGGGTGCCGCGCCGCCTCCAGGAGCTGCGTCTGTCGCTGACCACGGCCACCGCGGAGCTCTCCCAGCAGCACGGCCGTTCGCCGACCGTGCACGAGCTGGCGGAGCGGCTCGGCATCTCCGAGGAGGAGGTGCTGGAGGGCTTGGAGTCGGCCAACGCGTACAGCACGCTCTCGCTGGACGTGCCGGACACGGACGACGAGTCGCCGGCCGTGGCGGACACGCTGGGCTCGGAGGACGAGGCGCTGGAGGGCGTGGAGTACCGGGAGTCGCTCAAGCCGCTCCTGGAGGACCTGCCGCCGCGCGAGAAGCGGATCCTGCTGCTGCGTTTCTTCGGGAACATGACCCAGTCGCAGATCGCCCAGGAGGTCGGCATCTCGCAGATGCACGTCTCGCGGCTGCTGGCCCGCACCCTGGCGCAGCTCCGCGAGCGGCTGCTCGTCGAGGAGTGACGAGTACGGCGGCAGGGCTCAGGCGTCGGGGGTCGCCTTCGGCTCCCGGCGGATGCCCAGGTCCTGGGTGGTCGCCGGGTTCAGGACGAGCACGAGGCCGGTGACGGCGACCACCGCGAGCACGATCCCGGTGGGGATCAGCGCGCCCTGCGAGCGCAGCAGCGTCCAGGCCACCGGCAGCGCCATGATCTGAGTGATCAGCGCGGGCCCCCGGCTCCAGCTGCGCAGCAGCAGCAGTCCGCGGGCGGCGATCAGCGGGATGGCGCCGAGCGCGACCAGGGTGATCCCGACCGTCTCCGCCTGCTGCGTGCTCTCCAGCTTCCCGAGCAGCCCCATGACCAGCAGGTAGATCCCGCCGACGGCGAGAGCCACGCCTTCGAGGGCGTTGACCCCGGCGAGGGCGGTGATCCTGGTCGGACGCTCCGCGGTGGAGGGCGACGGGGTGGACGGTGTCTGCTGAGTGCTCACGCCTTTCAGGTTGGCATCCCCGGCGCCCGGAAGTGAAGCCGGGGTGTGCGGGAGCCGTACCCGTTCGGCGGTGGACCGGGGCAGGGCGTCACGTTCCGTGACCGCCCCGGAGCGCAGTGAACCGGGCTTCGGTCTCGAACCGCCCGGTAGGTAGGCTGGCCGTCATGCGCGCACTCCTCGTGGTCAATCCAGCTGCTACCACCACCAGTGCCCGCACCCGTGACGTGCTCATCCACGCGCTGGCCAGCGAGATGAAGCTGGAGGCGGTGACCACGGAGTACCGGGGGCACGCACGGGATCTGGGACGGCGGGCCGCGGACAGCGACGACATCGACCTGGTGGTCGCCCTCGGCGGCGACGGCACGGTGAACGAGGTCGTGAACGGTCTGCTGCACCGGGGCCCGGACGTGGACAACCTCCCGAAGCTCGCCGTGGTCCCCGGCGGGTCCACGAATGTCTTCGCGCGCGCCCTGGGGCTGCCGAACGACGCGGTGGAGGCGACCGGCGCGATCCTGGACGCCCTGGAGAACCGGACCGAACGCACGGTCGGCCTGGGCCTGGCCGCCGGCACCCCGGGGACCGAGGACGAGTCCGTTCCCGAACGCTGGTTCACTTTCTGTGCCGGACTCGGGTTCGACGCCGGGGTCGTCGGCCGGGTCGAACAGAAGCGCGAGGGCGGCAAGCGTTCGACGCACGCCCTGTACGTACGCCAGGTGGTGCGGCAGTTCCTGAACGAGGCCCACCGCAGACACGGGACGATCACGCTCGACGTGCCCGGCCAGGACCCGGTGACCGACCTCGCGCTCTCCATAATCTGCAACACCGCACCCTGGACCTACCTGGGCAATCGCCCGGTCTACGCCTCGCCGAAGGCCTCCTTCGACACCGCGCTGGACGTCCTCGGACTGAAGCGTCTGTCCACTCCGGCGGTGGCCCTGTACGGCACCCAGCTGCTCACTTCGAGCCCCGAGAAGGGGCCCCGCGGGAAGCATGCCGTTTCACGGCATGACCTCACGGACTTCACCTTGCATTCAAAGGTCCCACTGCCCTTCCAGATGGACGGTGACCACCTGGGACTGCGTACCAGCGTGACGTTCACAGGCGTACGCCGTGCACTGCGTGTGATTGTGTGAGTGGAAGGGCCGAAAGTCCTTTAACTCGAACGTTTGGACTGGGTCCCACCCCCAAGAAGTGCGCCTGTGACCTAGTCGACACCGAGGAATCAAAAAAAACTTTCCAGAAGGGGTTGTATCCGTCGCTGAGGTTTGGGAATCTCTTCATGGCGCTCGGGACGGCCCGCAACACCGGCCTCCACTGAGAGTCAGAACCCCTCCTCACCATCACAGACCACACCCAGTCCATCTGGGGGTCGGCCTGTCATCTGCGGGGGGATTCGTGAAAGCGTTCACATTCACAAGCAACAAGCGTGTAATACCAAGGAGAGGTAGCAGCCATGGACTGGCGTCACAACGCCGTTTGTCGTGAGGAAGACCCCGAGCTGTTCTTCCCCATCGGCAACACCGGTCCTGCGCTGCTGCAGATCGAGGAAGCCAAGGCTGTCTGCCGCCGCTGCCCCGTCATGGAGCAGTGCCTGCAGTGGGCGCTCGAGTCCGGTCAGGACTCCGGCGTCTGGGGTGGCCTCAGCGAGGACGAGCGCCGCGCGATGAAGCGCCGCGCCGCTCGCAACCGGGCGCGTAACGCCAGCGCCTGAGCGACCCCCCGCACCAAGCCTCAGCCCGGCGGCGCGTACAGAGCGTACGCACAGCCCCGCCTTCGAGTCGCAGCGCGCAGTACCCCGGAGCGCATCGCAACGTGAGCATCACGGAGCGGGCCCGGACCGTCACCACGGTCCGGGCCCGCTCTGCTGTGTGCGCCGGGTCGCCCGAGACGGCCCCGCTTACTTGAGACCCTGCACCGGGAGGTCCAGCACCACCTGGGTGCCGCGTTCGGGGGCCGGGATCATGCCGAACGTGCCGCCCAACTCCCCCTCCACCAGGGTCCGTACGATCTGGAGCCCGAGGTTGCCGGCCTGCTTCGGGTCGAACCCCTCGGGCAGGCCGCGCCCGTCGTCGGTGACGGTGATCAGCAACCGCCCCTCCGCGGGCGATCCACCGCGCACGGCGGAGACCTCGACCGTGCCGTGGTCGGCCAGGGTGAAGGCGTGCTCCAGGGCGTTCTGGAGCACCTCGGTCAGGACCATGGAGAGCGGGGTGGCGACCTCGGCGTCGAGGATGCCGAAGCGCCCGGTGCGGCGGCAGGTCACCTTGCCCGGGGAGATCTCCGACACCATCGCGATGACCCGGTCGGCGATCTCGTCGAACTCCACCCGCTCGTCCAGATTCTGGGACAGCGTCTCATGGACGATGGCGATCGAACCGACGCGCCGGACCGCCTCGTTGAGGGCCTCGCGGCCCTGCTCGGAGTCCATCCGGCGGGACTGGAGACGCAACAGGGCGGCCACCGTCTGGAGGTTGTTCTTCACCCGGTGGTGGATCTCCCGGATGGTGGCGTCCTTGGTAATCAACTCGCGCTCCCGGCGGCGCAGTTCGGTGACGTCCCGGAGGAGGACCAGGGAGCCGATCCGGGCGCCCTTGGGCTTGAGCGGGATGGCCCGCAGCTGGATCACCCCGCCCGCGCACTCCACCTCGAACTCGCGGGGCGCGTAACCACTGGCGACCTTGACCAGGGCCTCGTCCACCGGCCCCCGCGACGGGGCCAGTTCGGCGGTGACGGTGCCGAGGTGGTGGCCGACCAGGTCGGAGGCGAGGCCGAGGCGGTGGTAGGCGGAGAGGGCGTTGGGGCTGGCGTACTGGACGATCCCGTCGGCGTCGAGCCGGATCAGGCCGTCGCCCACGCGCGGGGAGGCGTCCATGTCGACCTGCTGGCCGGGAAAGGGGAAGGCCCCGGCGGCGATCATCTGGGCCAGGTCGGAAGCGGACTGGAGGTAGGTGAGCTCCAGCCGGGACGGAGTGCGCACGGTGAGCAGGTTGGTGTTGCGGGCGATCACGCCGAGGACCCGCCCGTCACGGCGTACGGGGATGGACTCGACCCGTACGGGCACCTCCTCGCGCCACTCCGGATCGCCCTCGCGCACGATCCGGCCCTCGTCCAGGGCCGCGTCCAGCAGCGGGCGGCGGCCGCGCGGCACCAGGTGGCCGACCATGTCGTCCTGGTAGGAGGTGGGCCCGGTGTTGGGGCGCATCTGGGCGACGGAGACGTACCGCGTGCCGTCGCGGGTGGGCACCCACAGCACGAGGTCGGCGAAGGACAGGTCGGAGAGCAGCTGCCACTCCGAGACCAGCAGATGGAGCCACTCGAGGTCGGTATCGCTCAGAGCGGTGTGCTGGCGGACGAGGTCGTTCATGGAGGGCACGTGGGGAGCGTACCCGGGGATACCGCAGGCGTTCGAACCACTGGGGCCGATGAGCCGTGCAGGGGTACGGGGGTATGGCGATGGACAGGGGCGGCGGCCGGCCCGAGAATGTCGTGCACACGGATGGACACGAGTATTGGTCTAGTCCACAATGGTTCATCAAGACCTCCGCTCTCCCCGCACAGGAGAGCGGACCGAGGCACCCGGCGCTCTCTGCCCTGACCGCGCCGGTGCCTCCAGTGGCCGGGGGCACCGCACACCGCCGGCCAGGCAGGGCCTGCCTTTTGGAACAGGCCGGATCAGCGAGCGGGGCCCGGTGCGTGCAGCTGCAAGGCGGAGGAGGGAGTCGACGCGGAGCGTCGGCGACCGACGACAACGCCGCAGATGTGCGTGCCGGGCCCCGTGAGCCCGGCCTGTTCCGAAAGGCAGGCCCGCAGCTCCGGGCTGCGGTGCCGGGCGGGCTGAGGGTCCCGCTCTGGCGCCGCGGCCCGCGGGTGTTCTCGGGGCCGTACCGCCTCGGTCCTCAGCGGGTCTCGGTGACCTTCGCCAGGGCGCGGGGCGCGTCCGGGTCCTGGCCCCGGGCGATCGTCACCTCGTACGCCAGCATCTGCAGCGGCAGGATCTCCAGGACCGGCTGCAACTCCTCCGGGACGCCCGCCGTGGGCAGCGAGAAGCCGGCCGACGCCGCCTCCACCTCGGCCTTGGGACCGACCACGAAGAGATCCGCGCCGCGCCCGCGCAGCCGGTCCAGCACCGGCTGGAGCGCCTCGCCGCCCCGGCCGTCGGTGACCACGGCGATCACTGGGGAGATGTTGTCGACCATCGCCAGCGGTCCGTGCAGCAGATCCGCGCCGGAGTAGGAGAGAGCGGGGATGTAGCTGGTCTCCATGAGCTTCAAAGCCGCTTCCTTGGCCGTCGGATAGCCGTAGCCGCGCGAGGTGATCACCATGCGTTCGGCGAAGCGGTAGCGGGCGGCCAGCGCCCTGACCTCGGCCCGGCGGCCCAGGATCGCGCCCGCGAGGTCGGGCAGCCCTGCGGCGGCGTCGGTGCCGTCGCGGCCGCCCAGGCCCTCCACGAAGAGGTACAGGGAGAGCAGGGAGGCGGTGTACGTCTTGGTGGCCGGGAGCGCCTTCTCCGGGCCCGCCAGGATGTCGATGTGGTACTCGGAGACGGCGGCGAGCGCGGAGTCCGGGTTGTTGGTGACGGCGAGGGTGACGGCCCCGGCATCCCGGGCGGCCCTCGTGGAGGCCACCAGGTCCGGTGAGCCGCCCGACTGGCTGACGGTGATCACCAGGACGTCCCGCAGGTCCGGCTCGGCCCCGTACGCCGTCGTGGTGGACATCGAGGCGAGACCGCAGGGCAGGCCGAGGCGGATCTCCAGCAGGTACTTCGCGTACAGGGCCGCGTTGTCGGAGGTTCCGCGCGCGGTGAGCAGCACGAACCGGGGCTTCCGGGCGGCGATCTCGGCGGCGACCTCACGGATGCGGGGCGCGCCCCGGTCGAGGATGCGGCGCAGCATCGCGGGCTGCTCGGCCATCTCGCCGGACATGATGCGGCCGGGGCGGTCGCCCTGGCCGCCCGGGTCGGCCGGAAAGGTGGCGGACATATGGAGGCCTCCCTGTGCTGTCGGCTGCGGTGTCGCCGTACCGGACAAGTCGACCAGGCAATTCCGCAGGCCGCCAGCGGGCCGGGGTGGGGGCCGCCGGTGCGTGGACTCTTCTCCGTACGGCTGCCCGATTCTGCTAAATTGGAGTTTGATTGGTCTATACCACCTCCTCCCCTAGTCAGATCGGCAGGCACAGCGTGGAAGTTGTCATCGTCCCGGACGCCACGGCAGGCGGCGAACTGATCGCGGAGGCCATCGCCGCGCTGCTCCGCCGCAAGCCCGACGCCCTGCTCGGCGTTGCCACCGGCTCGACCCCGCTGCCCATCTACCGCGCGCTCGCGTCGAAGGTCGCCTCCGGCGCGGTCGACGCCTCGCGCGCCCGGATCTGCCAGCTCGACGAGTACGTCGGGCTGCCCGCCGGCCACCCGGAGTCGTACCGCTCCGTGGTGCTGCGCGAGGTCATCGAGCCGCTCGGGCTCTCCGAGGCGTCCTTCATGGGCCCCGACGGCTCGGCCGAGGACGTCCAGGCGGCGTGCGAGGCGTACGACCGCGCGCTGGCGGAAGCGGGCGGCGTGGACCTCCAGCTCCTGGGCATCGGCACGGACGGGCACATCGGCTTCAACGAGCCGTGCTCCTCGCTCGCCTCGCGCACCCGGATCAAGACGCTGACCGAGCAGACCCGGGTGGACAACGCGCGCTTCTTCGACGACGACATCGAGCAGGTGCCGCACCACGTGATCACGCAGGGCATCGGGACGATCCTGGACGCCCGGCACCCGATCCTGCTGGCCACCGGCGAGGGCAAGGCGGAGGCCGTCGCCCAGACGGTGGAGGGACCGGTGGCCTCGATCGTGCCGGCGTCGGCGCTCCAGATGCACCCGCACGCGACGGTGGTGGTGGACGAGGCGGCGGCATCGAAGCTGAAGCTGGCGGACTACTTCCGGGCCACGTATGCGGCGAAGCCGGAGTGGCAGGGGCTGTAGGGCTTCGCCCCTCGCCCCTTGTTCCTGTACGGCTCAGGGCCGGGACGCCGTCGTGGTGTCCCGGCCCTTTGCCGTGTGGTGCTGTGTGCTGAATGGTGCAGCCCGTCCGGCGGGAGGCTTTGTCCTCGATCGCCGGACGGGCCGGGTAGGGCCGGTGTCAGGACTTCGTGCCGGTCAGTGCTTCCGCCGCTGCCTGGCCGCAGACCCTTGCCGCGCCGTGGGTGGCCACGTGCAGTGCGCCCCTCGGGGGCGACTGGGGCAGGCCCATCTCGACCACCACCGTGTCCGGGCGGGCCGCCAGCAGGGCGTCGAGCGCCGCGCCCATCCAGGCGTGCCGGTGCTCGTCGCGGACCACGGCGACGATGCGCCGCTCCCCCGCAGCCGCCAGGACCGCGTCCGCCACGGCGGTGGTCCCCGCGGTGTAGGTGTCCGTGCCGGTGCCGGGCAGGATCCGCTCCAGCTCGGCGGCGATGCCCCACGGGGTCTCGTCGCCGACCGCGATGTTCGCCTCCGCGCCGAACGAGGCCACGTACGCCGCCTCGGTCAGCCGGTCGCCGGAGCCGGTCACCAGGACCGCGCGGCGGGCGGCGGTCAGACCGATGTCGGAGCTGACTCCGGTGCCGGGCGCGGTCCCCTCCTGCACTGCCGCGCCCGACTCCCGGATGTCCCCCCGAACCCTCTGCGTCCAGGACGCCAGGGCTCGTACACGGGCGGCCGCGTCGGCGAGCCGCTCCTCGGTCAGTTCCCCGCTGCGCACGGCCGCGACGAGGGCGTCGCGCAGCCGCAGCACCGTCTCCTCGTCGGCCAGGCCGCCGCCCACACAGATGGCGTCGGCGCCCGCCGCGAGGGCGAGGACGGACCCGCGCTCGATTCCGTACGCACCGGCGATGGCGTCCATCTCCACGGCGTCCGTGACGATCAGGCCGTCGTAGCCCAGCTCCTGGCGCAGCAGACCGGTGAGGATCTGCGGGCTCAGGGTCGCCGGGCGGTCCGGATCGAGTGCGGGAAGCAGGATATGCGCGCTCATCACCGATTTGGAACCCGCTGCGATGGCCGCCCGGAAAGGCACCAGCTCACGGGCGTGCAGGGTGTCGAGGTCCACATCGATGCGGGGCATCGCGAGGTGCGAGTCGACCGCGGTGTCGCCGTGTCCGGGGAAGTGCTTGGTGCAGGCGGCGACGCCGGCGGCCTGGAGCCCCTCGATGTACGCGGCGGTGTGCCGGGCGGCCAGCCGGGTGTCGGCGCCGAAGGAGCGGACGCCGATGACCGGGTTACCCGGATTGGAGTTGACGTCGGCGGACGGCGCCCAGTTGAGGTTGACGCCGCACTCGGCGAGCCGGCGGCCGAGTTCCTGGGCGACGGCCCGGGTGAGGTGGACGTCGTCGACCGAGCCGAGCGCGAAGTTGCCGGGGAACGAGGAGCCGTGCGTGACCTCCAGACGGGTCACGTCGCCGCCCTCCTCGTCGATGGCGACGAGGACGTCGTCCCGTTCGGCGCGCAGCCGCGCGGTGAGCGCGGTGAGCTGCTCGGGCGAGGTGATGTTGCGGCCGAACAGGCCCACGGAGGCGAGGCCCTCACCGACGCGGCGCAGCAGCCAGTCCGGCGCGGTGGTTCCGGTGAATCCGGGCTGGAGCACGGCGAGCGCGTCGCGCGTCACGGTGTCCGTGGTGGAGACGAGGGTGGTCATGGGCCCGCACTATCCCTTCACGGCGCCGGAAGTGAGGCCTGCGGCCATCTTCTTCTGAATGATCATGAAGAACACGACGACGGGGAGGGCGATCATGGTCGATGCGGCCATGAGGGCGCCGTAGTCCGTTCCGCGCTCGGTCGTGAACGTCATCAGCCAGACGTTCAGCGTGTACTTGGAGTTGTCGTTGATCAGGATGTACGCGAAGAGGTACTCGTTCCACGCGTTCACCAGGGCGAAGATCGACGCCGCGGCGAGCCCGGGGGCGAGCAGCGGGAAGATCACCCGTCGGAAGGCCTGGAAGCGGGTGCAGCCGTCCACCATCGCGGACTCCTCCAGCTCCACCGGGATGTTCACGACGAAGCCGCGGATCATGATGGTGGCGAAGGGCAGCGTGGAGACGAGGTAGACGACGATCAGGCCCCAGTACTCGTCGATCCCGCCCATGGCGTTGAGCTGGGCGTAGATGGGGATGAGCATCGCCGTCGGCGGCAGCATCTGGACCAGGATCATGATCAGGACCAGGGCCTTGCGGCCGAAGAACCGGAACCGGCCGATCGCCAGGGCCGCCAGTGTCGCGATGATCATGCCGCCGACCACCGCGGTGACCGCGACGATCAGGCTGGACTGGATGGCGGTGGCGAAGTTCGGCTGCTCGGTGGCCCGGACGAAGTTGTCGAAGGTGATCGACGTGGGCCAGAGCGTCTGGTCGTAGCTGCGGATCTCCCGGTTGGGCCGCAGGGCGCTGATGACCAGCCAGTAGACCGGGAAGACCATGACCAGGGCGATGCCGAGGCCGAGCAGGTCGAGGTGGAGCCGGCTCTTCTTGCGGTCGGGCCGCAGCGCCTGTGTCGTCTGGGTCGAGCTGCTCATTCGACCTCTCCCGTCTTCATGAGCTGGCGCAGGTAGTACACGGCCACGCCGGACAGCAGCAGCACCGTGATCAGAGCGATGGCGGTGCCCTGGCTGAAGGAGGTGGACTCGAACGCCTTGGAGTAGGAGTAGAGGCCGAGGGTCTCGTACTCCGGCTCGGGCTTGTTGCCGCGCAGCAGCCAGATCTGGCCGAAGACGTTGAAGTCCCAGATCACCGAGAGGGTGGCGACCATGGTGAAGACCGGCTTGATGACCGGCCAGGTGACGAACTTGTAGATGCCGTAGGCGCTGGCGCCGTCGAGGGCGGCGGCCTCCTCCAGTTCCTGGGGGACCTGGGTGAGGGCGGCGTACAGGGTGACGACGACGAACGGGATGGCGCCCCAGACGACCAGCAGCGTGATGATGCCGAAGCCCTGGACGGGGTTGAGGTACCAGTTGTGTCCGAGCCAGTCCTCGCCGACGACCTTGGCGATCAGGGTGTTGATCAGGCCGTAGTCGGAGTCGGCCATGAAGCGGAAGATCGAGGCGGCGACCATCAGCGGCATCGACCAGGCGGCGATGAGGCAGGCGGTGAGCACCAGCCGGACCCAGGTGGAGAGCTTGCGCATGAGCAGGGCGACCAGCAGGCCGATGCCCATGGTCAGGGTCACGCAGATGGCCATGAAGACGACCGTGCGGAAGGTGACCCACCAGAACTCGGAGTCGCCCAGGATGTTGGTGAACTGCTCGAAGCCGACCCAGGGGGCGGGATCGCCGGTCCACAGCTCGCGGCGGCCCATGTCCTGGAAGGACATGATGACCGTCTTGCCCAGGGGGTAGAGGTAGACGGCGGCGATCGCCACGATCGCCGGGAGGATCAGGAAGTAGGGGAGGAGTTCACCCTTCTTCCGCTTCCTCTTCTGTACCCGGGGCGCATCGTCGTCGTGGGACGACTTCCCGATCGCCTGCGGGTCGGGTGGTACGGGGACCGGCGGCCCGGCGGCCTTGGTATCAGCGGCAGACACGTGGCTGACCTTCCATCGCGGGTCCGGGGCGGGCCCCGGAATTCACGGCGTACTTTTGCGGGAAAGGCGCGGGGGCCCGGCACAGTGCCGGGCCCCCGCCTGGCGATCGGAAGGTCAGGATTCCTTGTTGATCAGCTCGTTGATCTTCTCGTCGGCCTTCTTGCTGGCGTCGGCGACGGAGGCGCCCTTGACGATCTCCAGGAGCATGTTCTGGAGGATCTCCTCCTTCTCCACGGAGGCCCAGCCCGGCGCGATCGGCGTGAACCAGGCGTCCGGCACCGCGTTGGCGATGGCGGCGGTCTCCGGCTTCTGCTTCAGCGGCTCGAGCTGCTTCTCGTTGTTGGGAAGGATGTTCTTCGACGCGAGGACCTCCATGGACTTCGCGTTGGTGAAGAGGGAGATCCACTCCTCGCCGAGGTCCTGGACCTTGGACTTGGAGATGGTCGCGAGGTCCGAGCCGCCGATGAAGGACGGGAGGGCCTTGCCCTCGGGGCCGGGCATACCGGCCGTGGCGATCTTGCCCTCGAGCTTCGGGTTGCCGTTCTCGCCGCCCGTGACGCTGCCGGCCTCCCAGGCCTGGCCGTAGATCACGGCGGCCTTCTCGTTGGCCATGACGTTGGCGTGGTCCTGCTCGTCCTTCGTCACGTCGGCCTTGTTGTACTTCTTGACCAGGTCGACGAAGTGCTGCAGGCCCTTCTGCGCCTCCGGGGTGGAGAGCGCGGCCTTCCACTCCTTGCCGCCCTCGTCGTACGTGGCTATCTGGCCACCGTAGGCGGCGACGTAGGACATCGCGGCGTACCAGTAACGGCCCGGGAAGTAGAGGGAGGAGGCGCGCTTGTCCTTCTTGCCCAGCTCGGCGCCGACCTTGTCCATCGCGGCGAGGAACTCGTCCTCGGTCTGCGGGAGGACGTCGCTGCCGGTGCCGGCCTTCAGCATGTCCTTGTTGTACACGGCGAGACGGGCGCTCGCGTAGTAGGGAACGCAGTAGGTCTTGCCCTCGAAGGAGCACGTGTCCTTCAGACCCTTGATCCAGGTGTCCGAGTTCTCGTACTTCTTGGGGTCGATTTCTCCGAGCGCACCATTGAGGATGTACTGCATGGTCTCGGTGTTGCCGAGTTCGACAACGTCCGGGAATTTGTCGCCACCGAGGGAGGTGTCCAGCTTCTTGACCTTGTCGGCCCACTGCTGGTATTGAACCTTGACCTTGACGCCCGGGTACTTCTTGTTGAACTCGGCATTGACGTCCTTGACCAGCTCGGGCCAGGTGGACTGGGCCTCGCCCATGAGCCAGACGGTCAGGGTTTCCTTGCGGTCCTTGGGGTCGGCGGACGAGTTCTTGTCATCCGAACCACACGCTGCGACCGAAACCAACATGCCCGCGACACCGATCGCCGCGATGAGCTTGCGCTTCACGTCAAACCCTCCTCAGGGATGCTGCAACCCCACCCACCGCGAAGACATTCGACGAGTTCTGCTGGGGCTGGACCTGGCCTTTAATGGTTTAGACCAGTACCGGGAGCTTGGCCTAGACCTTTAGGGGTGTCAAGGGTGTATAAGAAGTGCACTCGCGTCCGTTATAGGACCGACACCTAAGGGAGGGCGACGACCCGTGACCGGACCGTGCCACCATGTGAGCCGCGACAGACGGAGGAGCCGGTGACGGCAGCAACGCAAGCGTCGGGAAGGCGGGCCATGAGTGCCGACGGGGGCAGTACGGGGAGCGAGACCGGTACCGGTACGCGCACGGCGCGCGTACCGAAGTACTACCGGCTCAAGCGGCATCTCCTCGATATGACGGACACCCTGCCGCCGGGCACCCCGGTGCCGCCCGAACGCACCCTGGCCGCCGAGTTCGACACCTCGCGCACCACCGTGCGCCAGGCCCTCCAGGAACTGGTCGTCGAGGGCCGGCTGGAACGTATCCAGGGCAAGGGCACCTTCGTCGCCAAGCCGAAGGTCTCCCAGGCCCTCCAGCTCACCTCGTACACCGAGGACATGCGCGCCCAGGGGCTGGAACCGACGTCCCAGCTCCTGGACATCGGCTACGTCACGGCGGACGACACCCTCGCCGGACTGCTGGACATCTCGACGGGCGGCCGGGTGCTGCGCATCGAGCGGCTCCGCCTCGCCAGCGGCGAACCGATGGCGATCGAGACCACGCATCTTTCGGCCAAACGCTTTCCGGCTCTGCGCCGTTCGCTGGTGAAGTACACCTCGCTCTACACCGCGCTCGCCGAGGTGTACGACGTCCGCCTCGCCGAGGCGGAGGAGACCATCGAGACCTCGCTCGCCACACCTCGGGAAGCCGGACTGCTGGGCACCGACGTGGGCCTGCCGATGCTCATGCTGTCCCGCCATTCGGTGGACGGCCAGGGCGAACCGGTGGAGTGGGTGCGCTCGGTGTACCGGGGCGACCGCTACAAGTTCGTGGCGCGCCTCAAGCGCCCGACGGACTGAGCGCCGAAGGCGACGGCAGCACGGACACAAGGCGGTGGCCCGGGGATCGGCTCCCCGGGCCACCGCCCGTTTTCGGTCACACGAGGAGCGTCAGCGCAGTTCCGGGTCCATCTCGATCACGCTGTACGGGTACGGGAGCGCCTGGTCGCTCGCCGCGGTGAGCAGGGCCGCGTCGGCCGGGTCCAGGTCCAGGTCCGCGGCCCCCAGGTTGGTCTCCAGCTGCTCCGGGGTGCGCGCGCCCACGATGGGGGCGGTGACGCCGGGTCGGCCGAGCAGCCAGGCGAGGGCCAGCACCGGCACCGCCAGGCCCGTGCGTCCCGCGACCTCGTGCAGGGCGTCCAGCACCCGCCAGGTGCGCTCGTCGCCCTCGTACGCGCTCCAGGACTCGCCCCAGCCGAGCCGCTCGGCGGTCTCCACGCGGGTGCCCGTGGGCGGGCGCTCCGCACCGCGCCGGATCGCGCCGCTCAGCCAGCCGCCGCGCAGCGGGCTCCAGGGGATGACGCCGAGGCCCTCGTTGCGGCTGACCTCCAGCAGTTCCCACTCGGCGGAGCGGTCCAGCAGGTTGTAGAGCGGCTGGAGGGCGGTGAAGGGCTCCCAGCCGTTCGCACGGCTGAGGTCGACGGCCTTCTGGAGCTGCCAGCCGGAGAAGTTGCTGGCCCCGATGTAGCGCACCTTGCCGGAGGTGACCAGGGCGTCCAGCGTCGCGAGGGTCTCCTCCAGCGGGGTGCCGGGATCCCAGGCGTGCACCTGGTAGAGGTCGATGTGGTCGGTGCCCAGCCGTCGCAGGCTCGACTCGACCCCGGCGATCAGGTGCCCCCGGCCCAGACCTCGGTCGTTCTGGCCTTCCCCGGTGCCGTACCGGACCTTGGTGGCGATCACCACGTCGTCGCGGCGCTGTCTCTTCAGCCAGCGGCCGAGGATCTCCTCGGAGGCTCCGGCGGAGTAGATGTCGGCGGTGTCCACGAAGGTGCCGCCCGCCTCTGTGAAGCGGTCCAGCAGGGCGTGGCTGGTGGCCTCGTCGGCCTCCCGGCCGAACGTCATGGCGCCCAGGCAGAGTTCACTGACCCGCAGGCCGGTCTTGCCGAGGTAGCGGTAACGCATGGTGGGTTCCTTCGTCGTGGTGGTGGACACGGAGGGCGGCCGGGGGCCGTTCGTCCGGTTCGGCGAGTGACACGGACACCTCCTGGACGCAGTGGTCGGACAGTCCGCGCGGATCGCGGAAGCGGTAGCTGTGCACGCGGGCGCCCGGTGTGCTGAGCACCCAGTCCAGCCGCCACCAGCGCAGGCCCGGGCGGGGCTGCCAGGAGACGGGGCAGACCTTTCCGGCCAGGGCGACGGCATCGGCGCCCAGGCGGGCGATGCGGCGGGCGTCCCCGATCGCGGCGGTGGTGTTGAAGTCCCCGGCGATCAGGGCCGGATGGGGGCAGCCGGCGACGTCCGCGAGGAGTCCCCGGTACTCCTGCCGCCGGTCGGCGGCCCGGGAGCGGACCGCGCGGTAGAAGTCTGCGCGCAACGGGCTGATCAGCCGCAGCTGTACCGGGATGTGGACGTTGAACGTGGCGAGAATCCGACCGCCGCCGGGCATCTCCAGATCCACCCGCAGGGTCCGGCGAGCGGCCGTCTCGACGGTCGCGGCGACCGGAAGGCGGGACAGGGTGATCAGGCCGCGGGCGATGACGGCCTCGTGATCGGGGAAGGCCGCGCGCAGCCGCCGCTCGTCGTCGATCAGCCGGTAGGTGCCGTCGAACCGGTCGTGGTGGTACTCCTGGAGGAGGTAGACGTCAGCGTCGAGCTCGCGCAGGAAGGTGTAGAACGGCTCGGGGTCGGTGCTCTGGCACCAGTGCTGGGTGTTCCAGGAGACGATGCGCACGGCCCCGTCCGGCGGGGGGCGGCGCGCTCCCCTTACCAGTGCGCCGGGCACCAGACCGGACTGCCGGGCCCCCAGCAGCAGAGCCGCGGCCGCCACCGCTCCGGCCGCGGGGTCCCCCGTCACCCCGGCGAGCGCCAGGAGCAGGGCGGGCACCACGACGAAGAGGGGCGGCGGCAGCAGCGAGGGCAGCAGCCAGAACCACCAGCGGCCGTTGAGGGCGAGGTGGGCGGCGAGGAATCCGGCCCAGGCCAGCGCGGCCCACAGCGGCGGGCCCGGCACCCCCGCAGCCGCGTTCGCCAGGGCCCCGCCGAGGGCGACGGCCGTCATCACGCGGGGGCTCCCTGGACGCCCCGCCGTGCCCCGGCCTCCCGGAACAGGGCGTCGTAGGCGTCCAGGCAGTGGTCCGTCCCGTACCGGGCACGGGCAGCGCGGCCTCCCTCGGCGCGGCGCTCCGGCGGGTAGGCGGCCACCTCGCGCAGGGCCGCGGCCAGGGCGTGGGCGTCGCCGGGCGGGAAAAGACGGCCGAAACCCGTCTCCGTCACCGGGACGCGCATCCCCGGGGCATCGCTCGCGACCGAGGGGACGCCGAGCATCATCGCCTCCGCCTGCGAGATGCCGAAGGACTCCTCGGCGACGGACGGGAGGGCGAAGGCGTCCAACGAGGCGTAGAACCCCGCCACCTGCTCATCGGGGAGGAAGCCGGTGAAGCGGATGCGGGCGTCGTCCCCGGCACGGGCGCGCAGCGCCCCGACGACGCTGCCGCCGGCGACCTTGGAGTAGTCCCCCGCGATCAGCAGCCGGGCCTCGGGGTCCGGGAAGGTCCGGAAGGCGTCGACCAGATGGTGCAGCCCCTTCTCCGGGGCGATCCGCCCGAGGAAGCCGATGTGCGGGCCCGTCGTCTCGCGGAAGGCGGCGGGCGCGGGCTCGCGCTCCCGGCAGGGCGGCGCGATGGAGAGCAGACGGCGTTCGCGCATCAGGGGCCAGTGGCGTGAATGCTCCGCGTGGTCCGCGTTGTTGACGACGACGGCCGCCGAGCGGCGCAGCGCCCCGGCAACCGAGGCGTCGACCACCCTGACCTGGAGCGGGGCGAGCGCGCCGCCGGGCAGCCAGACGTCGTCGTGGTGGGTGGCGACGACCGGGGTGTCTCCGGCGAGCCGGGCGACGATCCCGGCCTCCAGCATCGGCAGATGGAGGTTGACGACCCGGGAGGCGCGGGCGACCCGTCCGGCGAGCGGGGCGAAGGCGGGGCTGACCGCGCCGCGTCCGACGCGGGCGACGACCGGGGCGCGGAACACCTCCACGCCGTTCACGGTCTCCCGCGCGGGGTGTCCGGGTTCGTGTCGGCAGGCGACGACGGCGACCCGGCGGCCCCGCGCGGCCAGCCCTTCGGCGACCGTGCGCGCCACTTCGGTGAGCCCGCTGGTGTACGGGAGGTAGTAGGTGAGCACGATCGTCGCGTCGAAGCGGGGCGAGCGCGCGGAGCGCCGGGTCATGACCGGTCCTCCTCGGTGGCCGGGGCGGTGGTGGCCCCGGAGGCGGGCAGGGAGAGGTCCAGCTCGATCAGCCGGTGGGTGGAGAGCGCGGCGGGCGGGTCCTGGACGGACTGCCGGTGCAGGTCCACGCGGGGCGACACGAACGCCCAGTCGAGCCGCCAGAGGGCCGGGCCGCTCACCGGGAACGTCGCCGGGTACACCGAGTCCCCGGCGTCGGCGGCGTCCCGCAGTCCGTCGAACCAGCGCAGATCCCCGGTGCCCGGCAGCACGTTGAGGTCCCCGGCGAGGACCACCGGGTTCTCGTTGACGTCGAGGTCGTCGCGCAGAGCCCGGAAGTGGCGGTCGCGGCGGTCGGAGAGCTGCCGTACGGAGCGGTGGTAGGAGGCGGTCAAGGGGTTGCGGTCGACGTTCAGCAGATCGGGCAGGTGCGTGTTGTAGAGGGACAGGGTCTCGCCGTCCACCTCGATGTCGGTGCGCAGGACGCGGATGTTCCAGTAGTCGGCCCAGGAGGTGTCCGGCGGGGCGAGGCCGTCGGGCCGCAGCGCCCGCACCGAGGTGATCGGGAAGCGGGACAGGGTGAGGAACTCCCCCTCGGTGGCGATGTGGAAGCCGGGGAACTCCTTTCGGATCCGGGCCAGGTCATCGATCGGGGCGGGCTCGTCGCCCCGGGCGTTCTGGTACTCCTGCAGGAGGTAGACGTCGGCGGAGTGGGACTTCAGGTAGCCGTAGAAGGCGTCGGTGTCGCTGTCCTGGTCCCAGAAGAAGGTGTTCCAGTTGACCACCTTCAGGGCGCCCGGGGGCACGGCCGGCTGTCCGCGCAGCAGCGCCCCGGGGTGCAGCCCGGTCTGCCAGGAGCCCAGCAGGAGCGAGACCAGGACGACGCCCACGGCCGCCCGTCGTCGGTGGCGGATCAGCGCGGCCGGGATCAACAGGACGAGCGGGAGGAGGAGATGGAGGACGGGTGGGGCGAGCCCGAGCCCGTTCCACGCCCACCACCGGCCGCTGAGGAGCGCGCGGGCGGCGACGAACAGGGCCCACAGCACGGCTACGGCGAGCAGCAGCCGGCCGGGCCACCGGCCGGCGTCCCTCTCCCGCTCTCCCGGTTGGCGGGCGTCGGCCGCGTCCGGGTCCGCGGGGGCGGCGCTGTCCGCCGCCAGGCCCCCCGTCATGGCGTGGCCCGTACCGTGGCGAGGTGGGCCCCCGGCTCGTACAGGCGCCGGAAGCGGCGGGAGGCCAGCCACTGGAGGACACCGACGCCCGCGCCCACCGCGATGACCGCGTTGACGACGGTGTGCGCGAAGGCGAAGTAGGCGGCGAACAGGGGGCCCCTGCGGCCCAGCACGAAGCGGTACAGGGCGGTGTCGGCAAGCAGCGCGAGGGCGAGCAGGGCGGCGGGGACCAGCAGCCAGGGAGCGGCGAGCAGGCCGAGCG
Organism: Streptomyces sp. S063; assembly: GCF_002832675.1. Taxonomy (NCBI): domain Bacteria; kingdom Bacillati; phylum Actinomycetota; class Actinomycetes; order Kitasatosporales; family Streptomycetaceae; genus Streptomyces; species Streptomyces sp. S063. Next base: position 5,216,335 of record NZ_CP021707.1, on the reverse strand, counting down.
GCAGGGTGATCAGGGCGAGCAGGGCCGCGACGCTGGCCCCGGCCCGGGGTCCGGTGGCGATGCCGCCGGGAAGGTCGCCCCGGCGCACGTACAGCGGGATGTGCAGCCGGGTGCGGTGGAAGACCTTGCGCAGCACGACCCGCCAGGTGTCGTCGTGGTCGTGCCGGCCCCGGACGGCGGTGGAGCTGTGGACCTCGTAGCTCCGGCAGATGCGGGCGGCGTAGTCGCCGTCCTCGGTGTGGCGCAGCCGGGGGTTGAAGGGGCCGATCTCGGCGAAGACACGGGCGGGCATGGCGCAGATCGCGGTGTGCAGGGTGCCGATGCGGCCCTCGGTTTCGGCCAGCCAGTAGAACTGGTGCAGGCAGCGGTACTCCTCGATCAGGCTGTCGCGGATGAGGGGTTCGGCGTCGTAGGTGCCGCAGACCGCGCCGATGCGGGGGTCCGAGTCGAGCAGGGCGACGGCGTTGGCGATCGCGTCCGGTTCCATCGCCACGTCGGAGTCGACGAACACGACGATCTCGCCCCGGGCGTGGGCCGCCCCCGTGTTGCGGGTGGTGGCGACCCCGCTGTTGACGCCGGTGCTGATCACCCGTACCCCGCAGGCCTCGGCGACGGCGACGGAGTCGTCGGTGGAGCAGTCGTCGACGAGCAGCACCTCCAGGGGCTCGTAGGTCTGGGCGAGGGCGGCGCGCAGGCAGAGTTCCAGGGCGCGGCCGTAGTTGTAGTTGGGGATGACGATGGAGACGAGGGGATGCTTCCGGTTCATGGGTCGCCTTCGGGCGGTCGGAGGGGCGGACGGGCGGGCCGGACGGAGACCGTCAGCCGGAGGGGTGCGTGAGGAGGGCGAGGGCGACGAGAACCGCCCACAGGCCGGCGTTGACGAGGGTCACGCGGTCCCGGAGGAGGACGTGGACGGGGTTGCCGCCGCCCTCCTCGACCAGGAGGAGCTGGAGGTAGCGGGCGAGGCCGAAGACGGCGCAGGGGGCGGAGAGCAGGATGACGAAGGAGGCCCCGGCGGCGAGCGCCGCGTCGTCGCGGAGGTAGAGGACGTAACTGACGGCGGTCAGCGCGGCGACCAGGACGACGAGGTGGTCGAGGAAGGCGAGCGTGTAGCCGCGCAGGGCGGGGCGGTGGGCGCGGCCCGCCGCCGTCATCTCGTGCCGCCGTTTGCCGAGGGACAGCATCAGGCAGAGCGAGAAGACGCAGAGCGCCAGCCATTCGGAGAGCCGGCCTCCGATGAGCAGCGCCCCCTGGAGGAGCCGGAGGACGAAGCCGGTCGCCACGATGAAGGCGTCCACCAGCGGTACGTGCTTGAGCCCCTGGGAGTACGCGAGACTCAGCGCCAGGTAGAGGGCGGTGGGCCACCACTGCCAGGCGGGACCGGCCACCGCCCAGCCGGTCAGCGAGAGGGCGAGGAGCCCGGTCAGGACGGTGGCGGCGGCCGGGGATACGCGGCCGGAGGCGATCGGGCGGTGGCGTTTGACCGGGTGCAGGCGGTCCCGCTCGCGGTCTGCGAGGTCGTTGACGACGTAGACGACGGCGGAGGCGAGGGTGAAACCGAGGATCGCCCAGCCGGTGCGCAGGAGTTCGGCGGCCCCCCAGGGGTGGGTGTCGAGGAGTGCGAGCGGGACGACGGCCAGGTTCTTCACCCACTGGCCGGGGCGCACCAGTGCGAGCAGGTCACGGGGACGGCTGCGGCGGCGTTCCTCCGGTACGGCGGTGGGGGCGGCGGCCGTCTCCGGTCGGTCGTGGGCGGGCGGGGACAGAGCGGTGAGGTCGGTGGGCTCGGGCAGAGACGTCAGGTGGGCGGGCTCGGACAGAGCCGTCAGATCGGCGGGCTCGGTCAGAACCGTGAGGTCGACGGGTTCGGGTTCGGGCGGGACTGCCACCACGCGCGGGGGCGCGGGGGACGACCGGGTGATGTCCACGGCAGGGCTCCAGGGGATCAGAAGAAGACCTTGGCCAGGCCGAGCGCCCCTTGGCGCCACGGGTCCCGGCTGGTCCGGCCGGCTCCGGGAGCGGGGGCGCCGCCCCGCCGCTGGGTCCGCCACCACGCGTAGGTGGAGAGGATGGCGTCCTGGTTGGAGAGCGCGGGACGGAAGCCGAGGCGCTCGGTGGCCCGGGCGATGTCCACGTAGCTGTCGTCGAGGAGCTTGAACAGCAGCCTCCCGTAGACCGGGGAGAGCTTGGTGCGCTCGAGTGCGCGCAGGACCGCGAGTGCCGGTGCTGCCGGCAGCGGGACCACGCGTCTGCCGTGCCCGGCCGCGTCCAGCACGGCCTGGAAGTCCTCGCGCAGGGTGCCGAATTCGGCGGCGCCCAGGTTGTAGACGTCGTTCGCGACCTCGGGCGGGGCGTGCAGGGCGAGCACCACGGCGTCGACCAGGTCGGCCATGCCGAACATCTGGATGCGGACGTCGCCCCGGCCCAGGACGGGGAAGTTGCGCCGTTCCTCGGCCCATTCGAAGAGCATCGAGAAGAGGCCCATCCGGCCGGGTCCGAGGAAGGTCTTGGGGCGCAGGACCGGCAGGCACATCCCGCGCCCCCGGAACTCCTCGCAGACCTCCTCGGCCTCGGCCTTGGCGCTGCTGTACGGGTCGACGGGCTCGCGGGGGTGGTCCTCCGGGGTGGGGACCCGCTTCGGCAGCCCGTAGACGGCGGTGGAGGAGATGTGCACGACCCGTTCGACACGGGCCCGATGAGCGGCGGTCAGGACGGCCCGGGTGCCGTCGACGGTGATCGAGCGGATCTGGTCGACGGGGTAGGAGGGCAGGGCGGCGGCACAGTGCACCAGCGCGTGGGCTCCGTCGAAGGCGCGGGCGAGCGCGGCCCCGTCCCGGATGTCGGCGACGATGTGCCGGGCGCCGGCGGGCGGGCGGGGGTCCTCGCGCAGGTCGATCCCGACGACGTCGTGGCCGTCGGCGGCGAGCCGGGCGACGAGGTGGGAACCGAGCATGCCCGCGGCGCCGGTCACGGCGATGGTCAGGCCGCCCATCGGGACACCGCCTTGTCCTTGAAGAAGGCGGTGAGAAGCCGGTTCATGCCCTTGGCCAGGGTCCGGTCGAAGGCGTCGAGGAAGATCTCCACCTCGTCGGGGCCCGCGACCAGGCAGGGGGCGGCCACCAGGGGGCTGCGGCCGTTGAGCGTGTAGTACATGTACACGTCGTGGTCGTGGTACATCGCGTTGACGACCGCGCAGGTGATGACCTTGGTGCGCAGCAGCGGGTCGCGGGCGAGGCCGCCGGGGGCGATCTTCGCGGCGAGGTCCAGGAGGCGGGGGCCGCCGTCGAGGAAGATCCCGTACAGCGCACCGGCGCCCCGGACGTCGGCGATGAGGTCGGGGTACTGCTTGCGCAGCCTCTCCAGGCCCGGCTTCAGGACGCGTTCGATGGCGCGGGCGCGGGCCGGGTAGTCGTCCTCGACCGCGATGTTGACGGCTTCCAGCGCGGTGGCGGTCTCTTCGCCGAAGCCGTAGTAGGTGGTGCTGGTGGACTGGAGCATGGCGTCGCCGAGGCTGTCGTAGGCCGTACGGAAGACGGGCTCGCGGGCGACGAAGGCGGAGATGGAGGACTTGCCGCCGCCGAAGGACTTCGAGGTGGTCACGACGTCCGGGACCAGGTCCGGGTAGCGCATGAAGTGGAAGAGGCTGCCCGTCTTGCCCCACCCGGTGTAGATCTCGTCGAAGATCAGCACGATCTTCTCGGCGGTGCACAACTCCCGCAGCCCGCGCAGGAACTCCTCGGAGCACTCGGTCATGGTGGAGGCCGAGAAGGGCTCGATGAGGATCGCGTAGACGTCGCAGCGCCCCTTGGCGTCGCGGGCCCCGGCGACCGCCTGCCGTACGGAGTCGAGGTCGCCGTACCGGAAGGCGGAGACACCGGGGATGCCGGGGAAGGCGAAGGCGTTCTGGGCGCTGCCGGTGAGGCTGCCCGAGCCGAGCAGCTTGCCGTGGAAGCTGATGTCGGCGTGCAGGATCTGCCGGCGGCGGCCTCCGTGGAACTTGTACGCGAGTTTCACCGCGCCCTCGACGGCTTCCGCCCCGGAGTTGGGGAAGAAGGAGAGGTTCAGGTCACCGGGGAGGAGCCGGGCGAGGTTGTGGCCGAGGGCGGCGATGTAGGGCGAGAAGTAGGTCTTGTGTACCTCCATCCGGCGCTGTTCCTGGAAGCGGCGGCGGGCGGCGAGGACGCGCGGGTGGTTGTGGCCGTGGTTGAGGACGCCGACGCCGCCGGTGAAGTCGAGGATCCGGCGGCCGTCCCGGGTGTGGATCCAGGACCCTTCGGCGTGGTCGACGAGTTCGCGGCCGAAGCCGAAGGAGGTCATCAGGGAGACCTGGCTCTTGTTGACGTGGGACCGGTACAGCTCGTGCACCTGGCTCGTCGACAGTCGTTCGCAGTCGTCCACGGTGAGCAGGGGGGTTGCGTCGGAGGTCATGCGGCTCCTTCCCGGAGCGCGGGTCGGGGGGCGGGCAGGGGTCCGGCGGCGCGGGCCCAGGCGAGAGCGGCGCCGGTGACGGCGACCTCGCTGAGCACGCAGACGAGCCGGCTGGCGATGACGGCGGCGGTGGCGGCGGAGAGCGGCATGACCGCGCCCAGGGGGGCGAGGAGGACGAGCTCGCGCGCTCCCCAGCCGTCGGGCAGGACGAAAGCGAGGCTCCCGGCGACGGTGGCCAGGGCGAAGCCGCCGACGCAGACGGGCAGGGAGAGCAGCGGCGGGGCGCCGAGCAGGACGGCGATGACCCACAGGTGGAGTCCGGAGACCGCCCAGGAGGCGCACGCCCAGCCGATGGAGAGCCGCAGGGCGCGGGGCGAGCTGTCGGCGGCCCCGGCGGAGCGGCGGGTCAGCCGCATCGTCCACGCGACGAGCCGGCCCACCCAGCCGGGCCGGGCCACGGCGGCCGCGGCGACCAGCACGAGCGGGGCGAAGACCCAGGCGCCCGCGCCGAACACGGCCGGGGCGACGAGGAGTCCGGCGGTGGCCCCGGTGGTCATCCCGATGACGAGGCCGAGTCCGAAGGCGGCGATCATCCGCTCGGGGGTGATGCCGACGGCCTTGCCGAGCTGGACGTGGGCGAGGACGCCCCAGATCCGGCCGGGGACGAACTTGGCTATGACGCCGATGAAGAAGATGCGGGCGGTGTCGCTGGTACGGGCGGGGGAACCGCCGTCCACGACCAGGACCCGCCAGGAGAGCATCGACAGGACGAGTCCGGCGGCGTTGGCGGCCACGGCCGCGCTCAGCAGGAGCGCTCCCCCGGGCCGGCCGGCGGCGTCGGCCAGCTCCGTTCCGGCCGCGCGGAGCGAACCGCCGACGGCGAAGCAGGTGGCCGCGACGAGGACGAGCGCGGCGGCGGGACGCAGCACCCGGGCCCACCGGGAGGGACGGGACGCGGCTTTTGGCGCCGCCCCGTCCACGGGTTCGGCGTCCCGCAGCGGTCCTCGGGACCGTACGGCTTCCGGCTCCTGGTTCAGCCCGGCGCTCACGGTGCCGCCGCCGGGGCCGGATCGTCGCTACGGGCGCGGCGGCCCCGCGCCGAGGGGCCGAAGCGCGGGTCCACCAGCCAGCGCACGCCGCCGGCCACCGCGCCGAGCACGAGGGCCAGGTGCACCGCGAAGTGCAGCGCGGTGAAGCGGAGCAGGAAGGGCCACCCCTGACGGCGCGCCACGAAGCGGGACAGGCCCACGTCCGCCAGGGCGAAGGCCGCTGCGCAGGCGAGCGGCACCGCGAGGAGCCAGGGGGTGAGCAGGGCGAGCGGCAGCGTGAGCGGGACCAGGCCGGCGGCGAGCACGCCGCCCGTACGGTTGGCCCGCAGTCCGCCGCCGCGCCGGCGTTCCACGGCGGCGACGGGGACGAGGAGCTGGGAGCGGCGGTACTGCTCGGCGAGCATCGGCAGCAGCCGGTCCACGTCGTCGTGGCGGCCGGTCACCCGTTCGCTGAGCCGGATGCGGTGGGTGGCGGCGAGGCGGTCGCTGTACTCGACGTCCTCGGAGTCGCGGAGGTTCTCGTCGAAGGGCCCGGTCGCCTCGAAGACGGAGCGCTCGATCGCGGCCAGCGCGAAGAAGGCGGTGCCGACGACTCCGGCGCTGCGGCGCCGCCAGAAGTGCGCGTGCAGGCAGTGGTAGACCTCCACCGGGCCGTCGTCGAAGAGCGGTTCGGGGTCGAGGACGCCGTGGACGCAGCCGGTCTCCGGATCGTCCATGAGCAGGTCGACGGCGTTCTCGATCGCGTCGGGGGCCAGGGCTATGTCGGAGTCGAGGAAGAACAGCACCTGCCCGGTGGAGGCGGCGACGCCCAGGTTGCGGGCGGCGGAGACCCCGCCGTTCTCCGGGCGGGCCACCAGGACGCACGGGAAGGTGCGGGCGATGTCGCGGGAGCCGTCGGTGCTGGCGTCGTCCACGACGACCACGTCCAGCGGGCGCAGGGTCTGGGCGTAGACGGACTCCAGGCAGGCCCGCAGGGTCTTCTCGTAGTTGTGGTTGGGGATGATCACTGACACGGAGGGGCGCTCCCGTGGCATGGCGGGTCCGGTCCTTTCGGTTCGGGGGATCGGTGCGGGCCCGGGCGGGCGAAGACGCCGCCCAGTGCGGCGGGCCGCCAGTCGAGGGAGGAGGGCCCTGCGGCGCACAGGGCGGCCAGGAGGTGCTCCAGCGCGGCCAGTTCGGCCTGGAGGGGGTCGGGACTCTCCATGTAGAGCGCGGCGCGGACCGTGCCGTCCGGGCCCTCGACGACGTACACATGGACCGGTCCGGGCGTGTGCGGTCCGGCCCGGACGTGGCGGGAGCGCAGCCAGCGCGCCAGGTCGCGGGCTGTCCACCGGTCGGTGCGCGGGGGCCCGGTGCACACGAGGAGCGCGGTCACCAGGAACACGGAGGCGTCCCGTTCCCCCGGGTCACCCCCAGGAGAAGCCGTCCCGGGCCGAGGCGGCGCACAGGGCCGCCCCGCGGGCGGGAGAGCCGGCGGTCGCCGCGTGGCGGAAGGCAGGGAGGGGAAACGCCCGCATGGGAAAGACTCCTCGGAACGTAGCGGTGTGTGAATGACGTGTGACGGCCAGATCCTGTCGCCATCGCCGCGCCGGGGGCCACGGTTACCGGGTGGCCGAAAGCTGCGGGGCAGCAGAGTGCCAGCCGGGGGAACGGCCTCACGGGGCCCGCTGCCTGGGACGATGTGGTGGCGGCAGCAAACTGCCAGGCACCTTGCGGCCATCCGCCGCCGACTTCGGGGCACCTTGCGGTCATCGCCGGGGCTCGCCTTTTCCGGCCCTGAACGCCCCGCTGGGCCCATCCATCCCGTGGACCTGGTCTATACCTTCACAACGCACCGCCCCTACACTCGCGCCCGGCGCTGAAGGGGCGTCCCGCACCGGCGTGCGGGGACGGCGTGACATCTGCGGGGGAGCCAGGGATGTTAGAGGTGCTGGGGCTGGACGCGCGGACGGAGCTGGTCTACCGGCTCGTCCTGGAGGAACCGGAACTGCGGCTCGACGAGATCGTGGCCCGGCTGGGGCGGAGCGAGGACGATGTGCGCCGGGCCCTGGACCAGTTGGCGGAGCTGTGCCTGCTGGACGACGGCCCCCACGGGGCGGAGCAGGGCCCGCCGGTCTTCCGGGCCCTGGACCCGGCGACCAGCCTGCCGTTCCTCCTCTCCCGCCGGGAGGCCGAACTGGCACGGCAGCAGCGGGGGCTCGAAGTCGCCCGGGACGCGATGTCGGCCCTCACCACGGACCGGGGGCGGCGGGCCGGCGGCGGATTCGACGCCGTCAAGCGGCTGGAGGGGCTCGACGCGGTACGCGAGCGGCTGACCGAACTGGCCGAGCTGGCCAGGACGGAATGCCTCTCGTTGCTGCCCGGCGGCGCGCAGTCCCCGGACACGCTGGAGGCGAGCTGGCCCCTCGACCGGCGGGCGCTGGAGCGCGGGGTGCGGCTGCGCAGCATCTACCAGGACAGCTTCCGCAACGACCCGCCGACCCTGCGCTACGTGAACCGGCTGGGGTCGCTCGGCGCGGAGAACCGGACGCTGCCGACACTGCCCCTGGTCATGGTGGTGGTGGACGGTGAGGTGGCGCTGGTGCCGCTGGACCCCGACGACGGGCGGGCGGGCGCCCTGGAGTTGCGCAGCAAGGGGGCGGTCGCGGTGGCCCGGATGCTGTTCGAGCAGCTGTGGGTGAACGCCACCCCGCTCGGCTCCGCTCCCGCCCGCGACGACAACGGGCTGACCCCGCAGGAGGACGAGTTGCTGTCGCTGCTGGCGAAGGGGCACACGGACGCGACCGCGGCCCGCCGCCTGGGGGTGTCGCTGCGTACCGTACGCCGGATGAACGCGGAGCTGACGGCCCGGATGCAGGTCCGCAGCAGGTTTCAGGCGGGTGCGGAGGCGGCCCGCCGGGGCTGGGTCTGAGCGGCCCGCGCCCAGTGAACCGGGTCGGCGTGCCGCCCGTGTCCTGTTGCGACACATCACCGTTGCCGGACCGCAATGCGGACAGGGGGTGACGCTGGTCGGACGCGTCCCATAGATTTCCTGCCCATCGCACCGGTGATCAGCGAGGGGACGGAGCACCACATGGCGGAATCACCCACACCAGCACCACCTGTCTCACCGGCATCGGGGCGGCGAGGGCCGACCCCGAAGTCCATAGCCGTCTGGAGCCTGGTGGCCCTGGCCGGCGCCATCGGCTGGGCCACTCTCGCGCTCTCGCGGGGTGAAGAGGTCTCCGCCGCCTGGATGCTGGCGGCGGCCCTCGGTTCGTACGCCATCGCGTACCGCTTCTACTCCCGCTTCATCGCCAACCGGGTGCTGAAGGCCGACAAGAACCGCGCGACCCCGGCCGAACGGCTGGACAACGGTGTCGACTTCCATCCCACCGACCGCCGGGTGCTGTTCGGCCACCACTTCGCCGCCATCGCCGGCGCGGGGCCCCTGGTCGGCCCCGTGCTCGCCGCGCAGATGGGATATCTGCCCGGCACGATCTGGCTCGTCGTCGGCGTCATCTTCGCCGGCGCCGTCCAGGACATGGTGACGCTCTTCTTCTCGACCCGCCGCAACGGCCGTTCGCTCGGTCAGATGGCGCGCGACGAGATAGGGCCGGTCGGCGGGATCGCCGCCCTCGTCGCGGTCTTCATCATCATGATCATCCTGCTCGCGGTCCTCGCGCTGGTCATCGTGAACGCGCTCGCGCACTCCCCGTGGGGTGTCTTCTCCATCGGCATGACGATCCCGATCGCCCTCTTCATGGGCGTCTATCTGCGCATCCTGCGGCCCGGCAAGGTCAGCGAGGTCTCCGTCATCGGCGTCGCGCTGCTGCTCCTCGCGATCGTCGCGGGCGGCTGGGTCGCCGAGTCGTCCTGGGCGGACTTCTTCACGCTGGAGCCGGGCACGCTGGTCATCTGGATGGTCGTGTACGGGTTCCTCGCCTCCGTGCTCCCCGTATGGCTGCTGCTGGCCCCGCGCGACTACCTCTCCACCTTCATGAAGGTCGGCACGATCGCGCTGCTCGCCCTCGGCGTGGTCGTCGCGCTGCCGACCCTGAAGATGCCCGCCGTCACCGACTTCGCCACCAACGGCCAGGGGCCGGTCTTCGCCGGCTCGATGTTCCCGTTCGTCTTCATCACCATCGCCTGCGGCGCGCTCTCCGGCTTCCACTCCCTGGTCTCCTCCGGCACCACGCCGAAGATGGTCCAGAAGGAGACGCAGATCCGGATGATCGGCTACGGCGCCATGCTGGTCGAGTCGTTCGTCGCGATCATGGCGATGATCGCCGCCTGCATCATCGACCCCGGCCTCTACTTCGCCATCAACGCGCCCGTCGGTGTGATCGGCGACAGCGTCCAGTCCGCCTCCCAGGCCGTGGCCAACTTCGGCTTCACCATCACCCCGGACGCCCTGGCCCAGGCCGCCAAGGACGTCGAGGAGGCGAGCCTGCTCTCCCGGACCGGTGGGGCGCCCACCTTCGCGCTCGGCATGTCGGAGATCTTCTCCGCGGTGGTCGGCGGAACGGCGATGAAGGCGTTCTGGTACCACTTCGCCATCATGTTCGAGGCGCTCTTCATCCTCACGACCGTGGACGCCGGGACCCGGGTCGGGCGCTTCATGCTCCAGGACATGCTGGGCAACGCCTACAAGCCGTTCCGCGAGGTCAGCTGGAAGCCGGGCGTCTGGTTCGCCAGTGCCGTCGTGGTCGGCGGCTGGGGCTACTTCCTCTGGGTCGGTGTGCACGACCCGCTGGGCGGCATCAACCAGCTCTTCCCGCTCTTCGGCATCGCCAACCAGCTGCTGGCCGCCGTCGCGCTGGCCGTCTGCACCACGCTGCTCGTCAAGTCCGGCCGGCTGAAGTGGGCGTGGGTCACCGCGGTCCCGCTCGCCTGGGACGTGGCGGTCACGCTCACCGCGAGCTGGCAGAAGATCTTCTCCGACGACGTGAAGATCGGCTTCTTCGCCCAGCGCGACAAGTACCAGGCGGGCATCGACGCGGGCGAGGTGCTGGCCCCCGCGAAGTCCATGGACGACATGCGGACCGTCGTCACCAACTCCACGGTCGACGGGGTGCTCAGCGCGCTCTTCGCCCTCCTCATCATCGTGGTGCTCGTGGACGCCGGCCGGGTCTGCTACAAGGCCATCCGCGACCCGGAGAGCGTCAAGCTCCACGAGACGCCGTACGTCGAGTCCAAGCTCGTCGCCCCGGCCTCGCTCTTCGCCACCAAGGAGGAGAAGGCCGAACTGCTCGCCGCCGGCGTCGGCCCCGAGGGCGGCATCCGCAAGGAGCCGGCGGAGACGGGGAGCCGGACATGACGCTCGCGGACGTACGACGGGTGGCCGGACGGATCCGCTGGTACGTCCGTGAGCTGACCGGCGAGTCCACGTACGACCGCTATGTGGCGCACGCGAGGGCGCACGATCCGGAGGCACAGGTGATGACCCGCCGCGCCTTCGAACGCAGCCGCACGGACGCCCGCGAGGCGGATCCCCGCGAGGGCTTCCGCTGCTGCTGAGCACCGCCGGCCGCACCGGGGCCGCCGCATCCCGTCCAGGGGCGCGGCGGCCCCTTTCCGTGGCCCCTTTCCGTGCCCCCCGTCCGGCCTCGGGCGCGCGGGACACGGCGCCCTCACCGTAGATAAGGATGTGCCCATGACATCGCGCTCCCGATCACCCCGGCTCCGGCCCCTCCACCTGACCACGACGCTGACCATGGCCCTGGCCCTGGCCCTGGCCCTGACCCTGACGGCGACGGGCTGCGGCACCGAGCCGGCACCCGACACCCGAGCGGCGGGCCCGAGCGGTTCGGCCGATCCAGCACCCGACCGGGCGGAGTTGGAGGCACGGGCGAGCGCCGCCCAGCTCGTCGCGGAGCATGTGTGGGTGACCGAGGCCGCGGGGTACGCCCTGGCCCGCCAGTCGGTCGGGGTGCTCGGCGACGACGGATTCGGCAGCGTCTACACCGAGCCGGAGGGCGGGCAGATCAAGCTGTCGGTGGAACGCCTCCCGCACGCCGACGCCGACTGCACGGACGGGCCCGCGGCGGGCGGCGGCCAGGAGCCCCTGGTGACGTGCGAGCGGGACGGCGAACAGTGGTACCGGGCCACGGAGTCGGGTCATGCGTACGCCCGGGAACAGGGTGACCTGGTGGTGACGTTGAGCGGGACACGCCGGGAGGTGGACCGGGCGACGCTGCGGTCGGCGGCCCTGGCCGCCCATCGCGCCGACGACGACGAGCTGGACCGGGTCCTGCCGCCCGCCGGGGAGACCGCCGGGCGGCAGCCGGTCGAGCGCGGTGATCTGCCGCCGGTCGGCGACGGCGCGCCGAACAACGAGGTGGGAGCGAGCGGCTGATGGATCTGACGATCAGAGTGGCGGAGCCCGCCGAGTACGGCGTGCTCGGCGGGATCGTCGCCGAGGCGTATCTCGGCGACGGCCTGCTGGACGGGCCGCAGGACCCGTATCTCGTCAAACTGCGGGCGGTGGAGCAGCGGGCGGCCGAGGCGGAGGTGCTGGTCGCGCTCGACGCGGACGGGGCGGTGCTCGGCGGTGTGACGTATGCCGCTCCCGGCACGCCGTGGCGTGACATCGCCGGTCCGGACGAGGCCGAATTCCGGATGCTGGCCGTGGCTCGTGCGGGGCGCGGACGGGGCGTGGGCGAGGCTCTCGTGCGGGCGTGCGTCGAGCGGGCCCGGTCGACGGAGGGTGTCCGGGCGCTGGTGCTGTCGACGCAGCCGGGCATGCTCTCGGCCCATAGGATCTACCGTCGGCTCGGCTTTCTCCGGACCCCCGAACGGGACTGGGAGCCGGTGCCGGGCCTGCGGCTCATGACCTTCCGGCTGCCGCTGGAGGCGGTGTCCTGAGGGGCACATGAAATCGACGCGACACAACATGTGGGGGCCGCAGCTTCTGGCGGCCCCCACATGTATGCTCGACCTCGCTGTCGCCGCAGGGGAATCCGGTGCGAATCCGGAACTGTCCCGCAACGGTGTGATCAGTGTGCTTTTGCGCACCTGCAAGTCCGAAGACCTGTCGACAGCGCGTCCGGCTCGACCGAACCGGATGCCAGACGTCCGGGCCTCGCGGATAGGCCGGTGGACGCCGTCAGCGGTGCTGCCCCGACCCGGGTTTCGCGCTGCCCGGCTTCCCCTCCTTCCGCCGGCCCCCTGCCGAGCGAGGGAAAGCCCCGTGACCATCGCGCCCGCCGATCCGGTTTCAGCCACCGAATCCGCCGTGTCCGCAGCGTCCACCACGGCCGGGAAGGCCTCCGACGACGGACCCGGGACCGCCCTGCTGCGGACCCTGACCGACCTCACCGTCGATCTTCCCGACACCGACCCCGGACGGGTCGCCGCCGCAGCCCTGCGCGGGCGCAACGCCCGTTCCGACGAGGCCGAGCTGCGCTCGCTGGCCACCGAGGCGGCGGCGGGGCTGATCTCCGAGGACCCGGCGTACTCCCGGCTGGCCGCCCGGCTGCTGACCCTCTCGATCGCCGACGAGGCGGCCGGCCAGGGCGCGACGTCCTTCTCCGCCTCGGTCGCCGTGGGCCACCGCGAGGGCCTGATCGCCGACCGCACCGCCGCCTTCGTCCAGCTGCACGCGAAGGCGCTGGACGAGCTGGTCGAGCGGACGCTGGCCGAGGGCGCGGACGACCGCTTCGGCTACTTCGGTCTCCGTACGCTGCACAGCCGCTACCTGCTGCGCCACCCGATCACCCGGCAGGTCATCGAGACCCCGCAGCACTTCATGCTGCGCGTGGCCGCGGGCCTGGCCGAGGACGAGTCGGTGCGGGCGCTGGACGAGGTCGCCGCGCTCTACGGGCTGATGAGCAAGCTGGACTACCTCCCCTCCTCCCCCACCCTGTTCAACTCCGGCACCCGGCACCCGCAGATGTCCTCGTGCTATCTGCTGGACTCGCCGAAGGACGAGCTGGACTCGATCTACGACCGCTACCACCAGGTGGCGCGGCTCTCGAAGCACGCGGGCGGCATCGGTCTGTCGTACTCCCGCATCCGCGCCCGGGGTTCGCTGATCCGGGGCACCAACGGGCACTCCAACGGCATCGTGCCGTTCCTCAAGACGCTGGACGCCTCGGTGGCGGCGGTGAACCAGGGCGGCCGGCGCAAGGGCGCGGCAGCGGTCTACCTGGAGACCTGGCACGCGGACATCGAGGAGTTCCTGGAGCTCCGCGACAACACCGGTGAGGACCAGCGGCGTACGCACAACCTGAACCTGGCGCACTGGATCCCGGACGAGTTCATGCGCCGGGTCGAGGCGGACACCGAGTGGTCCCTGTTCTCCCCGGCGGACGTGCCCGAGCTGGTCGACCTGTGGGGCGACGCGTTCGACGAGGCCTACCGGGCGGCCGAGGCCGAGGGGCTGGCCCGCAAGACGATCCCGGCGCGTGAGCTGTACGGCCGGATGATGCGGACCCTCGCCCAGACCGGCCAGGGCTGGATGACATTCAAGGACGCCTCCAACCGGACCGCGAACCAGACCGCCGAGCCGGGGCGGGTCGTGCACTCGTCGAACCTGTGCACGGAGATCCTGGAGGTCACCGACGACGGCGAGACGGCCGTCTGCAACCTGGGCTCGGTCAACCTCGGCGCGTTCGTCAGAGACGGCTCGATCGACTGGGACCGCCTGGACTCCACGGTCCGTACGGCCGTGACCTTCCTGGACCGGGTCGTCGACATCAACTTCTACCCGACCGAGCAGGCCGGGAACTCCAACTCCCGCTGGCGGCCGGTGGGCCTGGGCGCGATGGGCCTCCAGGACGTCTTCTTCCAGCTGCGGCTGCCCTTCGACTCGCCCGAGGCGCGCGCGCTCTCCACGAAGATCTCCGAGCGGATCATGCTGGCCGCGTACGAGGCGTCCTGTGATCTCGCCGAGCGGTCGGGCCCCCTGCCCGCCTGGTCCGAGACCCGGGCCGCGCGCGGGGTGCTGCACCCCGACCACTACGACACCGAGCTGAACTGGCCGGAGCGCTGGGACGCCCTGCGTGCCCGGGTCGCGAAGACCGGTATGCGCAACTCGCTGCTGCTGGCCATCGCGCCGACCGCGACGATCGCCTCGATCGCCGGTGTGTACGAGTGCATCGAGCCGCAGGTCTCCAACCTGTTCAAGCGCGAGACGCTCAGCGGTGAGTTCCTCCAGGTCAACGCCTACCTGGTGGACGAGCTGAAGAAGCTCGGCGTGTGGGACGCCCGCACCCGTGAGGCGCTGCGCGAGGCCAGCGGCTCGGTGCAGGGCTTCGCGTGGATCCCCGATGACGTGCGGGCGCTGTACCGCACGGCGTGGGAGATCCCGCAGCGCGGTCTGATCGACATGGCGGCGGCGCGTACGCCGTTCCTCGACCAGAGCCAGTCGCTCAACCTGTTCCTGGAGACGCCGACGATCGGCAAGCTCTCCTCGATGTACGCGTACGCCTGGAAGCAGGGGCTGAAGACGACGTACTACCTGCGTTCGCGCCCGGCGACCCGGATCGCCCGTGCCGCGTCCGGCCAGGCGTCGGCCGCCGCCCCCATTCCCGTACAGCAGGCGCAGGCGCCCGACGCGGACGCCATCGCCTGCTCCCTGGAAAACCCCGAGTCCTGCGAGGCCTGCCAGTAATGAGCACCACCGCCCAAGAGAAGAACCTGCTCGACCCGGGATTCGAGCTGACCCTGCGCCCCATGCGCTACCCGGACTTCTACGAGCGCTACCGGGACGCGATCAAGAACACCTGGACCGTGGAGGAGGTCGACCTCCACTCGGACGTCGCCGACCTCGCGAAGCTGTCGCCGGGCGAGCAGCACATGATCGGCCGGCTGGTGGCGTTCTTCGCGACCGGTGACTCGATCGTCTCGAACAACCTGGTCCTGACGCTGTACAAGCACATCAACTCCCCCGAGGCGCGGCTGTACCTGTCGCGGCAGCTCTTCGAGGAGGCCGTGCACGTCCAGTTCTATCTGACGCTGCTGGACACCTATCTGCCCGACCCGGACGACCGGGCGGCGGCGTTCGACGCGGTCGAGGAGATCCCCTCGATCCGCGAGAAGGCGCAGTTCTGCTTCAAGTGGATGGACTCGGTCGAGAAGATCGAGCGGCTGGAGACGAAGGCGGACCGCCGTCGCTTCCTGCTGAACCTGATCTGCTTCGCGGCCTGCATCGAGGGGCTGTTCTTCTACGGCGCGTTCGCCTACGTGTACTGGTTCCGCTCGCGCGGCCTGCTGCACGGTCTCGCCACGGGCACCAACTGGGTGTTCCGTGACGAGACGATGCACATGAACTTCGCGTTCGAGGTCGTGGACACGGTCCGCAAGGAGGAGCCGGACCTCTTCGACGACGAGCTCCAACAGCAGGTCACCGACATGCTGAAGGAGGCCGTCGACGCGGAGCTGCAGTTCGGCCGCGACCTGTGCGGCGACGGACTGCCGGGCATGAACACCGAGTCGATGCGCGAGTACCTCCAGTGCGTCGCCGACCAGCGGCTCGCCCGCCTCGGCTTCCCGACGGTGTACGGATCGGAGAACCCGTTCTCCTTCATGGAGCTGCAGGGCGTCCAGGAGCTGACGAACTTCTTCGAGCGCCGTCCGTCCGCCTACCAGGTGGCCGTCGAGGGCTCGGTCGGGTTCGACGACGACTTCTAGGCCCGTTCCGGACTGCGGACGAGAAGAGGCCCCACCGTGCTGCTGAGCACGGTGGGGCCGTCCGGGTCCGGGTCCGCGTCCCCATCACGGCACGACGAGGACCGGCCGACCGGAAAATGGTTGGACTAGACCAAGACTCCGTGTGCACACTCTCGGATCGACTGCGCCCCGCGGGGCCGACTCGCTCCAGGAGAGGCGTGCATGCCCGTCATCGAAGTGGCAGACCTGGTCAAGGAGTTCAGCCGACCCAAACGGCAGGAGGGGGCCTTCGCGGGCATCCGCACGCTGCTGACCCGTGAGCAGATCGTCAAGCGTGCCGTCGACGGCGTGAACTTCACGGTCCAGCAGGGCGAGATGGTCGGCTATCTCGGCCCCAACGGCGCGGGGAAGTCCACCACCATCAAGATGCTCACCGGCATCCTCGTGCCCACCTCCGGCACGGTCACGGTCGCCGGTGCCACACCCTGGCGGGACCGGTCCCGCAACGCCCGCCGGATAGGCGTGGTCTTCGGCCAGCGCAGTCAGCTCTGGTGGGACCTGCCGCTGCGCGATTCACTCTGGCTGATCGGCCGTCTCTACGACGTGCCGCGGGCCCGGTTCCACGAGAGGCAACGGGAGTTCAGCGAGGTGCTCGACCTCGGTCCGTTCCTCGACACCCCCGTCCGCCAGCTCTCCCTGGGCCAGCGGATGCGCGGCGACCTCGCCGCCGCGATGCTCTACGACCCGGACATCCTCTACCTGGACGAGCCGACCGTCGGGCTCGATGTCATCGCCAAGGAGCGGATACGCACCTTCGTCGGGGAGCTGAACCGGGAATCGGGTACGACGGTCGTCCTCACCACCCATGACCTGGACGACGTCGAGGAACTCTGCGACCGGATCGTCCTCATCGACCACGGGAAGGTCGCCTACGACGGCGCGGTGGACGAGCTGAAGACCCGTTACGCCCCGCACCGCGAACTCGTGGTGCAGACCGACCGGCTGGAGAGCGTCGAGGGCGCGGAGGTCGTCCGCCGGGAGGACGGCAGGGTGTGGCTGCGCTTCGACCCTGTCCGCACCCCGCCCGCCGAACTGGTGGCCGCCGTGCTGGAGCGGCACCGGGTGACCGACCTGTCGATCGTGGAACCCGAGCTGGAGAGCGTCATCCACCGGATCTACGCGGACCGCGGATGACCGCCCCCACGGCCCCGGCCGCCCCGCAGACGTTGCCCGCCACCGCGAAGCGGCCGCCCGGGACGCTGCTCCGGGCCCATCTCGCCTGCGCCCGGATGGAGTTCCGCGCCGCGCTCACCTATCGCACGGCCTATCTGTCGTCCTTCGCGATGATGCTGCTCCAGATCTGGTTGCTGACGGTGGTCTGGAAGGCGCTCTACGACGGCCGCGCCGAGGTGGACGGACTCGGCCTCACCACCATGACGGCGTACGCGACGCTGACGACGCTTCAGTACCAGCTCGTCAGCCCGTGGCGGTCCTCCCCCATCGACCAGCGGGTCCGGGAGGGCAAGGTCGCCGTGGACCTGCTGCGGCCCGTCGGCTTCCCCGGGCAGATGCTCGCCGGCCAGCTCGGGTGGGCATCGGCCGCGGTCCCGGTCCTGCTGGTGGCGCTGCCGTTCGCGCTGCTGATCGGCGCGGGCCGGGCGCCCGCTTCCCCGGCGGCGGGGTTCGCCTACCCCGTGGCCCTGCTGGGCGCGCTGCTCGTGAACCAGCTGCTCGGGCTGCTGCTCGGCATGGTCTCCTTCTGGACCCTGGAGGTGAGCGGCGCCCTCATGGCCTACCGCTTCGTCGCACAGTTCTTCTCCGGAGCCCTGGTCCCGCTGTGGTTCATGCCAGGACCGGTCAGGACGGCCGCGGAGTGGCTGCCCTTCCAGGCCACCGCGTACACCCCGGCGGCCGTCTACCTGGGCCGGATCGAGGGGTTGGGCATCGTGGCCGCCCTCGGGGTCCAGCTCGCGTGGATCGGCGCACTCGGCGCGCTGGCCGCGTTCGTCTGGTCGCGCGCCCGGCGCCGCGTCATGTCGCAGGGGGGATGAGGGGCGATGCGAGGTCCACGGGTCTATCTGCTGCTGGCCGGTGCGGCGTTCCGGGCCGAGTTCCAGTACCGGGGGAACCTGTTCATCAACATCATCGGCGGCCTGTTCTACCAGGGCGTCGGGCTGGCCTTCATCTGGGCGGTGCTGGACCGCTTCGGGCAGGTCGGTGGCTGGGGACTGGGCGAGATCGCCTTCCTCTACGGGATCAGGCTCACCGCCCACGGGCTGTGGCTGCTCCCCGGTCACCAGCTGATCCACGTCGACGAGGTCGTCATCGAGGGCGAGTACGACCGCTATCTCGTCCGTCCGGTGCCGCCGCTGGTCCAGCTCCTCACCCGCAGGGTGCGGCTGAGCTCGCTCGGCGACCTGGCGGGCGGGGTGGTCCTTCTGTCCATCGCCTCGGCCTCGGCACCGGTCGACTGGTCACCGGGAGCCGTCTGCTTCCTCCTGCTCGCCGTGGCGGGCGGTGCACTGGTGGAAGGATCACTGCAACTGGCCGCCTCCGCCCTGGTCTTCAGGATGAAGAGGGTCTCCCCCATCAAGTTCGCCATCGACATGATCTTCAGCGACTTCGGCAACTACCCGCTGAAGATCTTCGGCCCGGTGGCCGGATTCGGGCTGACCTTCGTCTTTCCGCTGGCCTTCGTCGCCTATCTGCCGGCGACCGTGCTGATGGACCGTGAGGAGGAACTCGCCGTGCCGGAATGGCTCGCCTGGGGCGCTCCGGCCATCGGCGTCGTGCTCATGTACGCCGCGTACCGCTTCTGGGGGCGGCAGTCCCGCCATTACGAAAGCAGCGGGCATTGAGCGGGACCGCCGGGACCGCGGAGCGCCCCGTCGGCGTCGGCGTCGGGCGCGAACGTGAGGTCGAACGCCGGCACGGCCGGTCCGGGCCGTAGCCGGACCGGCAAGGCGCTCTCCGCTCCCCTGGACGCCACCTCCCTCCGTTCCGCGTCACGCAGCTGACGGTCGATACGGCGTTCGCGGGCGAAGCCGAGGACGGCAGGCGCGAGAACGAGGGCGAAAAGTGCTGCTACGACCAGGTAGTTCAGGAATGTGTTCATGCCTCTACTCTGGCCCACCGGAACAGAAATCATCAGTGGCAGGACTGCCATGGGACATCGAATAACTGCCACACTTGCTCCATGCTGACCAATGTCGCCGCCCTCCTCCTCGACGAGGTCCACCCCTTCGAGCTCGGCGTGCTCTGCGAGGTGTTCGGCCTCGACCGCAGCGACGAGGGCCTGCCGGTGCACGACTTCGCGGTGGTCTCCGCCGAGGGCCCCGTCCTGAACACCCACGCCGGCTTCACCATCACCACACCGCACGGCCTGGAGCGGCTGGAGGAGGCCGACCTCATCGCCGTGCCGGCGGGCAGCCACTTCATGGACCGGGAGTACCCCGAGGAGGTGCTCGACGCGCTGCGCCGGGCCGTGGAGCGCGGCTCACGGGTGCTGAGCGTCTGCTCGGGGGCGTACGTCCTGGGCGCGGCCGGGCTGCTGGACGGCCGCCGGTGCACCACGCACTGGCGGCACGCGGCGGAGCTGTCCCGCCGCTACCCGAAGGCGATCGTCGAGCCGGACGTGCTGTACGTGGACGAGGGCGCGGTGATCAGTTCCGCGGGCACCGCCGCGGGGATCGACGCCTGTCTGCACCTGATCCGGCAGGAGTACGGCCAGGACGCGGCCAACACCCTCGCCCGGCGCATGGTGGTGCCGCCGCACCGGGACGGCGGGCAGGCGCAGTACATCAGCCGCCCGCTGCCCCGGAACACCTGCGACACGGTCGGCTCGACGCTGGCGTGGATGGAGCGGCACCTCGACCAGGAGATGACGGTGGAGCAGCTGGCCGCGCAGGCGCACATGTCGCCGCGCACCTTCGCCCGGCGGTTCCAGCAGGAGACCGGGACCACCCCGTACCGCTGGCTGCTGCGGCAGCGGGTGCTGCTGGCCCAGCATCTGCTGGAGACCTCCGACCGCACGATCGACACGATCGCGGGGCAGACGGGCTTCGGTACGGCGGCGACGTTGCGACACCAGTTCGTGCGGTCACTGGGCACCACGCCGAACGCCTACCGCCGCACGTTCCGGGGCCCGGCGGCCACGGCCGTGCGCGAGGTCGCCTGAGCGAGGTGCGGACGGGTCAGATGCCGCAGCTGGGCGCCGACCAGAACCGGCTGGGCCCCTGGTTGACGTGCACGTGGTCGTTGTGGCCGGAGTAGCCGGGGCCGAGGATGCCCCGGAAGCCGTGGTAGCGGGCCTGCTTGGCCAGCGTGCACAGGGAGTGGGGCGAGGCGCCGAGGTCGACCGCGTCGCCGTACAGGTGACGGCTGTTGCTCGCTCCGCCGACGGCCGAGTTGCAGGAGTAGGAGCGGAATCCGCTGGTGACCCGGATCGACTGGTCACCCAGCGCGTGGCGCAGCGCCTCCAGCTTCCACATGCTGCTCAGCGCGTTGGCCTTGGCCGTGCCCGCCGCGACCGCGCCGCCGGCCCAGGTGCTGTTGCACTTGTTGAGCTCGGGGTACGTGAAGTGGATCGGCGTGCAGTCGTTGTCCTGGAGCGCGTAGAGCTTGGCCTGGGTCGCGGGTCCGGCGATCCCGTCGGCGGCCAGGCCGTAGGCCGCCTGGAACCGCTTGACGGCGGCGGTGGTGGCGGGGCCGTACGAGCCGTCGATGGCGAGCACCGCGTTGTAGCCCGGGTATCCGGCCACCCGGATCTGGAGCTGGGTGACATCGTTGCCGGTGGCACCGGCCTTCAGGGTGCGGGTCCAGGTGTAGCAGCCGTCGGCCTGCGCGGTGCCGGCGGTCAGTACGACACCACCCAAAGCGAATGAAATGGTCATGACAAGTCCGAGCAGAACGCGTGCGGTGCGTCTCAGCACAGGGGCCTCCCTCTGAACGTCACGGTCGATTGCGTGCGAGCTTGGCCCAGTCAGCTACGCGCGTCAACTACCCCTGGGGAAAATGCAGTTAGCTGCCAAGGGGATCGCACGGAACGCGGCGGGGCCCGGTGCCGACGAACCGGCACCGGGTCCCCGCCGCGGCGTACTCAGCTGTTCGGGACCGTCTCGTAGCGCGGCGTGCCCTCTTCCATCTGCCGCAGCGCGTCCTTGCGCTCCCGCTTGGAGAGCCGGTCGATGTACAGGTAGCCGTACAGATGGTCCGTCTCGTGCTGGAGGCAGCGCGCGAAGTACCCGGTGCCCTTGACCCGGATCGGGTTGCCCTTGGCGTCCTGGCCGCGCACCACCGCGTAGTCGGGGCGGGCGAGCGAGGCGTACGCGGTCGGGACCGAGAGGCAGCCCTCGTTGGAGTCGTCGAGCACCCGCATCTCGGGGGCCAGCTCCTCCAGGACCGGGTTGCAGACGACGCCGGTGTGGCGCTTGCCGTCGTCGTCCGGGCAGTCGTAGACGAAGACCTTCAGGTCCACGCCGATCTGGTTGGCCGCGAGACCGACGCCCTCGGCCGTCTTCTGGCTGGCGAACATGTCGTCGATCAGCTGGGCCAGCTCGTCGTCGAACGCGGTGACGTCCTTGCACTCCTTGTGCAGCACCGGGTTGCCCACGACCGTGATCGGACGCGAGGTGCCACGTGCGCGGTAGGCCGCCTCGCGCTCCTCGCAGTCCTCGGTGTCGACGATGAACCCCTCGTCGTCCACGTCGATCCGCCCGTCCGTCTCCTGCTGCGACATGTCCGCCGTACGCCTTCCTGCAAAACCTGAACTCGGTGACCCCGCCGCATCCCGTCGAAACCCGGGAAGCGCGGGAGGAGCAGCACCGCGATCGGTGCGCGTACAGCCTACGGGCAGCGGTCAGCAGACTTCTTCGAGATCCCGCCACTCGCGGCTGTCCGGGCTGTCGGCGACCCAGCCGTCCAGGAGTCCGCGCACCAGTCCGGCGGGGGCGGCGAGACCGCACTCGCGCTCGGGCACCCAGAGGTCGCCGGCCCCGGCGGTGCGGTGGCCCAGCGGTCCCGGGTGGCCCGGTTCGCTGTGGTCGTGCGGGTCCAGGTGCTCCCCGTCGCCCTCGTCGCTCTCCATCCGGCTCTCCGAGCACGCCCGGCACAGCAGGCGCACGGACGAGGACCAGTCCTCGGCGGCGAACCCGGCGTCCGACGCCAGCTTCTCCAGCGCGTCCCGGTCCTCCTCGGTCGCCGCCTCCAGCAGCACCACCCAGGTCGGCACCGGGGACGGCGCCCACAGCTCGATCTCGTCGAAGACCGGATACGCGGGCCCGGCCGCGGTGACCCGCTCGCCGTTGGGCACCCCGTCGTGCAGGACGACCTCGCCCCAGCGCCGCCCCGAGGACGGCAGCGGGATCGAGAGCACCTCGATGCGGGCCGGGTCGAGCCGGCGGCCCCAGACCACCTCGGCCTCGCCCTCCGGCGAGAGCCGCACGGCGGCGCTGCCCAGCTCCATGCCGGTCGGCTCGGTGGTGGCCGC
This sequence comes from Streptomyces sp. S063, assembly GCF_002832675.1. Lineage (NCBI taxonomy): Bacteria > Bacillati > Actinomycetota > Actinomycetes > Kitasatosporales > Streptomycetaceae > Streptomyces > Streptomyces sp. S063. Next base: position 5,193,778 of record NZ_CP021707.1, on the reverse strand, counting down.
GCTGTGCTGGCCGCCGCCGGGGACCTTGAGCCCGTACGCCTGCCAGGCCCGCCGCGCCAGCGGCCAGTCCTGGAGCGCGGTGGCCGCGATTCCCACGTTCCACCAGTCCGGAGCGCCCGACTCGCGGTCCAGCAGGGCGACGGCGCGCAGGCCCGCCGCGCGCGCCTGCTCCCAGTCGTGCCGGAACTTGTGCAGCAGCGCCAGATTGAACCAGGACTCCGAGAGCCAGGGCTCCAGATCCGCCGCACGCGTCAGCAGCGCCCCCGCGTCCTCGTACCGGCCGTCGCCGATCAGCGTGAACGCGCGGTCCGTGGCCTGCCGCCAAGAGGCGGACGGCCGATGCCGTACCTTCCCGAAGATCCTCACGATTCCCGCCTGTCCCGACTGGGCACCCTCGTCATCCACTCTGCTTTCGCATCCAACCATGCCCGGCCGGACGCCCGCTCATTACCCATGGGTTACCCAGCTCCGGCCGGGGTCAGACCGCCCCGCGCGAGGACGCGTCCCAGCGCCTCGACCACCTGTGGCTGGTGGTCGTGCCCGGTGCCGAGCCTGAGGTGCTCCAGCGCGCCGAGCGGCCCGCCGACGCCTTCCCCGCACAGGTCGTCGTATGCGTTGACCGTCCTGACGATCCTGGCGGCGAGTGGTTGCTCCCGGTAGGGATCGGCCTGCCGCTCCACCACCGCCGCGACCGCCGGGCCGGCTCCGGTACGGCGGACCACCGCCCCGCCGAGCAGGGCGATCCGGCGCTGCTCGGCGGCGGGCAGCAGGGCGGTCGCGCCCCCGGCGACCGGGTCGACGAGGGAGAGCTGGCCGATGTCGTGCATCAGGGCGGCGTGTTCCAGCACGGTCAGCCGGGGCCCGGTCAGCCCCAGCTCCCGCCCCACCGCGGTGGCGAGCGCGGCGACCCGGCGGGCGTGGCCGGGCGGGGTGTAACCGGCGATCTCGGTGGCGCGGGCGAGCGAGGCCATCGTCTGCCGGCAGGTCGTGCGGACGGCTGCGTACCGGCGGGCGGAGACCTGGGTGAGCAGCAGCGGGCCGCACAGCACGGCCGGCGCCCACGGCCCGGCGACCGCGACACCCAGCGCCGTCACGGCCCCGGTCACCCCGATCGCGGTGCCGGTCCCGGCGAGCGCGCGCACCTCGTCGACCAGGAGCGACCCGTACGGGGGCCGGGCGCCGGGCCCCTCCACGCGGGCCGCCGAACGCGCCAGGAGGGCGGCGAGCACGGCGTCGCACAGGGCGGTCAGCGCCAGGACCGCGAGCGGGAACAGCGGGAAGTACGGCCCGTCGCCGAACCAGTGCTCGGCCTGCCCGGAGTGGTACAGCGGCTGGAAGCAGACCGCCGCGAAGCCCACGGTCAGGGTCCGGCGGGCGGCCCGGTCGGCGTCCCTGCGACGGCCCCGCGCCCTGCGCGGCACGGCGCAGAGCGCCTGCGCGACGACCACCACGGCGATCACCTGGAGCGCCCCGTGCGTGGTCGGCCGCCCGGCGCTCTCCCCGAGCAGGGCGTACGCGAGGGCCCCGGCCGCGGCGAGCGGCGCGGGCTCCCGCTCCCCGGCGGCCGAGTCCCGGCGGATCAGCTCCCCGGCGGCGACGAGGAGCCCGAAGACCAGGGCGAGGCCCGGCTCGGCGAGTCCGTGCACCGATGTGTGGGCGAGCGCGACGAGGGCGAGGAGCAGGGCGGCCCCGCGCACCGCGAGAACGGCCGGGGCGAGCGGGCCGCTCCCGTACGGGGCCCTCACCGGCGACGGTCCCGGGACGGCCCGGACAGCGGAGCGGCGCTCCGGGCGGGCGGGGCGGGGGGTGCGTCCCGGCGGGCGGCGGGCACCCCACTTCGGGGCTCGGGCGATGGGTACGGCTCACGCGACATGTACGGCTCGCGCGATGCGCACGGCTCGCGCGGTTCGTCGGCCGTGACGGCGGTGTCGGCCTCGCTCCAGCCGTGCCGGCGCAGGGCGCGGTCCAGCGCCCCCACCATCCGGGGGTCGAACTGGCTGCCCGCGCACCGCTTCAGCTCGGCCAGCGCGGCGGAGACCGGGCGGGCGCGGCGGTAGGAGCGGGTGGAGGTCATCGCGTCGAAGGCGTCGGCGACAGCCACGACCCGGGCGAACTCGGGGATGCGCGAGCCGCTGAGCCCGTACGGATAGCCGCTGCCGTCGAGCCGTTCGTGGTGGTGCAGGATCGCGTCGCGGGCCTCGTCCAGGAAGCCGATGCCCCGGACGATCTCGTGCCCGTACTCCGGGTGCAGTTCCATGATCCGCCGTTCCTCGGGGGTGAGCGGCCCGTCCTTGCGCAGTACCCGGGTGGGGACGCCGAGCTTGCCGATGTCGTGCAGGATCCCGGCGAACCGGAGCCCCTCCACCCGGCGGTCGTCCATGCCGAGTTCACGGGCGATCAGAACGGAGGCGCGACCGACACGTTCGCTGTGGCCGCGGGTGTAGGTGTCCTTGATGTCGACGGCGTGGACCAAGGCGCGGATGGTCGCGCGGTGGGCGGACTGTTCGCGGTGGTACTGCGCGAACACCCAGCAGGAGAGGTACATCGGGAGCAGCACGAGAAGCGCGGAGAGCGGGCCGTACGGGCTCCGCCACAGGACGGCCGTCATCAGCCCGGTGAGCGCGTGCACCAGATGCGGACCGAGCGCGAGCGGCAGGAGGTCGCCCACGGTGCGGTGCACGGGCCTGCGTTCCGCCGCCGCGAGGACGATGCCGTCGAGCGCGGTCAGCACCAGGCTGAAGGCGACCGCGGCGGCGCAGGCGGGCAGCAGGGCGCGAGGGAAGTCCGGGGCCGCTCCCCCGCCGCCGACGGTCGCGGGGCCGTCGAGGGCCGCGTACGTCCAGGAGGCGGCGGCGCAGGTGAGGGCGCGTTGCGCGGCCCGCCAGATCCGGCGGGCCGTGTACGGCGGTTGCTCCACCCGCCCGGCCAGGGAACCGCTCGCCGCCACCAGCGCGGCGGCCGAAGGCGGCAGCAGGAAGGCGGCGGCGAGGAGGAACGCTCCGGCGGCGACCGGTCCGGGGCCTCCGGGCGGCGAGCGCCGGCCGGCCGCCTCGCAGCCGAGCCCGAGGGCGGCCAGCAGGGCCGCGGTGCCCCACGGCACCGGGGCGTCGGCAGCGTACGCGGGAAGCGTGCACCAGACCGCGCCGAGGACGGCGGTCAGAACGCAGACACGCGCCGCCGCCGGTGTGCCGCTCACGGCCCGCACTCGCCCCCCAGCATGGTCGATGGACGCGCCACGCTAGCGAGTTGCGCGGCTCACCGAGCCGCTACGGATCCGATTAGCACATTCGGGTGACTATTCGGCGGCGGTCGCCGACCGGTCCGTGTCCTGCACGGTCACGTCCTGATCGGGCACGGCCTCGCCGGCCCGGATCAGATCGATCCGGCCCATCACCTTGGAGCGCAGGTCGGTCGGGACGTCGTCCTGTCCGCAGCAGCGCTTGACCAGCTTCTTCACGGCCTGTTCCAGGCCGTACTTCTCCAGGCACGGGGAGCACTCCTCGAAGTGCACCTCGAACTTGGTGCAGTCGCCCTCGGGCATCTCCCGGTCGAGAAACTCGTAGAGGTGGTCGAGGACCTCCGAGCAATCCGTCTCGTGCGGCTCTCCGCAGCTCATGAGGCCGAGCCCTTCCGATCGTCCGAGTCACCGGCACCGGCCGCGACGAGCCCGCGCTCACGGGCGTAGTCCTCCAGCATGCCGCGCAGCTGGCGACGGCCGCGGTGCAGCCGGGACATCACCGTACCGATGGGAGTCCCCATGATGTCCGCGATCTCCTTGTAGGCAAAGCCCTCGACATCGGCGAGATACACCGCGATGCGGAACTCCTCGGGGATCGCCTGGAGCGCCGACTTCACGTCGGAGTCCGGGAGATGGTCGAGGGCCTGGGACTCCGCCGAGCGCAGACCGGTCGACATGTGCGACTCGGCCCGGGCCAGCTGCCAGTCCTCGATCTCCTCGGCGGCGCTGCGCTGGGGCTCCCGCTGCTTCTTGCGGTACGAGTTGATGAAGGTGTTGGTGAGGATGCGGTACATCCACGCCTTGAGGTTGGTGCCCTCACGGAACTGGTGGAAGGAGCCGTACGCCTTGGCGTAGGTCTCCTGGACCAGATCCTCGGCATCGGCGGGGTTGCGCGTCATGCGCAGCGCGGCCGAGTACATCTGGTCGAGAAAACCGAGGGCGTCCCGCTCGAAGCGCGCGTTGCGCTCGGCGGGCGTCTCGGGTGCGCGGCCGTCGTCGGTCCCTGTGTCGGTCCCAGTGACCGGACCCACCTCCTCCAACGATGTGGCGGAACCGAAACCGGACCCGCTCGTCTCGGAGAATAGTCGACCTTGCTTGGTGGCGGCCTGTCGATTACCCCCGCCCATGGGCCGCTCGGAAGTGGTCCTCGCCGCGGGCAGCACGGTCCACTCCAGGTCAGCGGCGTTCGAGCGGCTGGGGCAGATGGTCGAACCCATGCGACGGACTCCCTCTCCACGTACGACGTTGTTGTACCGACGTCCCGAACAACAGCGCCCCCGCGCGGAGCATTCCCGGGGCCGGCGACGCGCGTGCGACGACCGTGCCGGCCGGTGGGCCCGGGATCATCCGAGTGACGTGAGCCACCCGGTGACCGCTTCGGTGAGGATGCCCATCGCCCGTTCCCCGGTGAGTCCGGACCGTTTCGGCACCGCGAACCCGTGGTCGCCGTGCGGCACTTCGGCCAGCGTGTACGAGCCGGGCGGGAACTCGTCGGGTTTGCCGAACGGGTCGTTGCCGCCCTGCACCACCAGGGTGGGCACGCCGGTGCCGAGCAGTTCGTCGGCGCGGGACTTCTCGGGCTTGCCGGGCGGGTGCAGCGGGAAGCTGAGTGCGAGGACGGCGACCGCGCCCAGTTCGCCGGCGGTCCGGCAGGCCACGCGGGCCCCGGCGCTGCGGCCTCCGGCGATGACGGGGAGCCCGGGAACGGTCAGGGCCGGCCACAGTCCGCGCCAGCCGGTGTCCAGGGTCTTCGGGGCGGGCGCCACCTTCTTGCCGGCCACCCGCCAGGGCTGCTCCACCAGGGCGACGGTGACACCGTGTCCGGGCAGGACGGCGGCGAGCGCCTTCAGATCGCGGGCCTCGATCCCGCCGCCCGCCCCGTGGCTCACGGCGAGGACGCGGCGGGGCGCGGAGGCGGGGACCCAGGTGATCCGGGCCTCACCGGCGTCGGTGGTGACGTTCTGCGTATGCGGTTGACGGCTCACCGCGCCATCCTCCCCCGCGCACGCCTCGGAACGGCGAGGACTCCCCCGCGTACGCCTCAGAACGGTGTCGACTCCTCCGCGCACGCCTCAGAACAGCGTGGACTCCTCCGGTGCGGCCAGTTCCTCCAGCAGTTCGGGCCCGTTGTTGCGGACGTTGCTCACGGCGGTGGCGACCGGGTAGGCGCGCATCAGCCCGCCCGGCGGCGGCTCCAGCAGGGCCCGCAGCTCGTCCTCGCCGGTGTGCGAGGGGTCCAGCCAGGCATCCCAGCGGTCGGGGGTGAGCATGAGCGGCATCCGGGGGTGGATGTCGGCGAGCGCGCCGGGCCCCTCGGCGGGGGCGACGGCCAGCGGTGTGGTCTCCGCCTCGGTGGTGATCACCGAGCACGTCACCCACCAGGCGTTCTCGTGGTCGCCGGGCAGGGTCGTATCGCGCCAGAACTCGTACAGTCCGGCCATCGCGAAGACGGAACCGTCGGCGGGGGTGACGAAGTACGGCTGCTTGCGGGGGCGTTTCCTGCCCTTCTTCTCCTCCAGCTGCCGTTCCTCCGCGCCGGTGACCCACTCGTAGTAGCCGTCGGCGGGCAGGATGCAGCGGCGCTGGGCGAAGGCCCGGCGGAATGAGGGCTTCTCGTGCACGGTCTCCGCGCGTGCGTTGATCATCCGGGCGGCGCCGTCGGGGGTCTTGGACCAGGACGGGACGAGTCCCCATTTCAGGGCGCGCAGCTGGCGAACCGGACGCCGGTCGTCCGCGTCTTTCACGGGACGCTCCAGAACCGCGTAGACCTCTTTGGTCGGCGCCACGTTCCAGTCCGGCTCCAGGGTCTCGGTGGGCTCCCACTTCTCGACACCGAAGAGTCCGGTCAGGTCCTCGGGCTTCCGACTCGCTGCATACCGTCCGCACATAAGTGCCAGACTGCCACGACCGCCCGCCCCGACCGCAAGGAGTCGCCCGGCCGATGAACAGCACCGAATTGGGCGATCTGTGGGATCGCGTGACCGGCACCCAGCCCGCCCCCGAGCAGTGGCTGGTGGTGGTGACGGCGACGCTCGCGCTCATCGCGGTCGTGCCGAATCCGCTGTGGCGGCTCGCCCGCAACACGATCACCATCGCGCACGAGGGCGGCCACGGCCTGGTGGCCCTGCTCACCGGACGGCAGCTCTCCGGCATCCGGCTGCACTCGGACACCAGCGGGCTGACCGTGAGCCGCGGCAAGCCGACGGGGATCGGCATGATCCTCACGGCGGCGGCGGGCTACACGGCCCCGTCCCTGCTGGGTCTGGGCGGCGCCTGGCTGCTGACGAACGGCAGGATCACCCTCCTGCTGTGGGTGGCGACAGCTCTGCTCGCGGTGATGCTGGTGATGATCCGCAATGTGTACGGGGCCCTCACCGTCATCCTGACCGGCACCACCTTCCTGCTGGTGTCCTGGCTGGCCTCCTCCGACGTGCAGTCGGCGTTCGCGTACGTGGTGGTGTGGTTCCTGCTGCTGGGCGGAGTGCGGCCGCCGTTCGAGCTCCAGTCCAAGCGGCGGTACGGCGGCGCCCCGGACTCCGACGCGGACCAGCTGGCCCGGCTCACGCACGCCCCGGCGGTGCTGTGGCTGTTCCTCTTCCACGCGGTGTCGCTGTGCTCGCTGATCGGCGGCGGGCGGTGGCTGCTGGGCTGGTGAGGCGGGGCCGGCCGCTCCGGTCCGTACCACTTACTGGTTACGGGACGGTTTCCGCCCTTTTGGACCGGATCCGGGTCGGCGTGGAGCCACTAAAGTAAAGGCCATGACCGAGAGTTCCGTGCAGCCCGCCCTCTGGCCCGCCCCCCACGCGAGCGGGGCCGTCGACGCCACCGTCACCGTGCCCGGATCGAAATCGGTCACCAACCGCGCGCTCGTGCTGGCCTCGCTGGCCGCCGACCCGGGCTGGCTGCGCCGCCCGCTGCGCTCCCGCGACACCCTGCTCATGGCCGAGGCGCTGCGTGCCATGGGCGTCGGCATCGAGGAGACCGTCTCCTCCTCGTCCGCGAGCAGCCCGTCCGCCGCCGCCTCGCCGGACAGCTCGGGCGAGGCCTGGCGGGTCATCCCGGCGGGGCTGCACGGCCCGGCCACGGTCGACGTCGGCAACGCGGGCACGGTCATGCGCTTCCTGCCGCCCGTCGCCACGCTCGCCGACGGCCCGATCCGCTTCGACGGCGACCCCCGCTCCTACGAGCGCCCGCTGACCGGGGTGATCGAGGGCCTGCGGGCGCTCGGCGCGCGGATCGACGACGACGGGCGCGGCGCGCTGCCGCTGACCGTGCACGGCGGCGGGGCGCTGGAGGGCGGTCCGGTCTCGATCGACGCCTCGTCGTCCTCGCAGTTCGTCTCGGCGCTGCTGCTGTCGGGGCCTCGGTTCAACCAGGGCGTGGAGGTCCGGCACACCGGGGCCGTGCTCCCCTCGATGCCGCACATCCGGATGACGGTCGACATGCTGCGGGCCGTCGGCGCCCAGGTGGACGAGCCGGAGACGGGCGGTGAGCCCAACGTCTGGCGGGTCTCCCCCTCCGCCCTGCTCGGCCGGGACCTGACGATCGAGCCGGATCTGTCCAACGCCCAGCCGTTCCTGGCGGCGGCCCTGGTGACCGGCGGCCGGGTCACGATCCCGGACTGGCCCGAGCGCACCACCCAGCCGGGTGACGCGCTGCGCGAGATCTTCACCGAGATGGGTGGCTCCTGCGAGCTGACCGAGCACGGACTGACCTTCACGGGTACGGGCCGGATCCACGGCATCGACGTGGACCTCGGCGAGGTCGGTGAGCTGACCCCGGGCATCGCGGCGGTCGCCGCCCTGGCCGACTCCCCCTCCACGCTGAGCGGCGTCGCGCATCTGCGGCTGCACGAGACGGACCGGCTGGCCGCGCTGACCAAGGAGATCAACGAGCTGGGCGGCGATGTCACCGAGACGGCCGACGGACTGCACATCCGCCCGCGCCCGCTGCACGGCGGCGTCTTCCACACGTACGACGACCACCGCATGGCCACGGCCGGGGCGATCATCGGCCTGGCGGTGAAGGGCGTGGAGATCGAGAACGTGGGCACGACCGCCAAGACGCTGCCGGACTTCCCGGACATGTGGACCGGGATGCTCGGGATCTAGATCATGCGCCGCTACGGGAAGAACCCCGACGAGGACGACATCCGCGTCCGCCCCAACCGCAAGGGCAACCGGCCGCGTACGCACATCCGGCCCAAGCACGAGGACGCCGAGGACGGCATGGTCCTCACCGTCGACCGGGGCCGGCTCACCTGCCTCGTCGACGGCCGGACCGTGGTCGCGATGAAGGCCCGCGAGCTGGGGCGCAAGGCCGCCGTGGTGGGCGACACCGTCTCCATCGTCGGTGACCTCTCCGGCGAGAAGGACACCCTGGCCCGGATCGTGCGGATCGCCCCGCGCCGTACGGTGCTGCGCCGCACGGCCGACGACGACGATCCCTACGAGCGCGTGGTCGTCGCCAACGCCGACCAGCTGGCGATCGTCACCGCGCTGGCCGACCCGGAGCCCCGCCCGCGCATGATCGACCGCTGTCTGGTGGCGGCGTACGACGGCGGGCTCACCCCGCTCCTCGTGCTGACCAAGTCCGACTTGGCGTCGCCGGACAAGCTGCTGGAGGCGTACACCCCGCTCGGCGTCCCGTACATCGTGACCAGCCGTGAGGAGCTGGAGAACGGGGACGCGGCGGAGCGGGTGCGCGAGCTGCTGGACGGCAAGGTCACCGCCTTCGTCGGGCACTCCGGGGTGGGCAAGACGACGCTGGTCAACGCCCTGGTTCCGGAGGACCGGCGGCGGACCACGGGCATCGTCAACGCCGTCACCGGCCGGGGCCGGCACACCACGACCTCGGCCCTCGCCCTGCCGCTGCCCGGCGACCGGGGCTGGGTGGTCGACACCCCCGGCGTGCGCTCCTTCGGGCTGCACCACGTCGACCCGTCGCGTGTCATCCACGCCTTCCCGGACCTGGAGCCGGGCACCGAGAAGTGCCCGCGCGGCTGCACCCACGACGGGAATCAGCCCGAATGCGCGCTGGACGCCTGGGTCGCCGAGGGGCACGCCGACCCGGCGCGCCTGGACTCCCTGCGCCGGCTTCTCGCCACCCGCGAGCGGCACGAGGGCGACTGACGGCGTTTTTGGCCACAATCGGTCGGGGCGGCCTGGGCATGTTTGCGAGCTTCAACGACCGGTAAAGGCATAATCGCACCGAGTGAGCGGTGCTTCACGCCGTCCACCGGGTACGTTCACGCACCGAAGCCGGTCACCTATGCGGGAGGCAACTGACGATGGCGTGGCTGCTGGTCGTGGTCGCAGGACTGCTGGAGACCGGCTTCGCCGTGTGTCTGAAGCTCTCCCACGGATTCACCCGGCTCTGGCCGACGATCGCCTTCGCCGCGTTCGCGCTCGGCAGCTTCGGTCTGCTGACCCTGGCGCTGAAGAAGCTGGACGTCGGCCCGGCCTACGCGGTGTGGACCGGAATCGGCGCCGCCGGGACCGCGATCTACGGCATGGTCTTCCTCGGCGACGTGGTCTCCACCCTGAAGCTGGTGTCGATCTCCCTGGTGATCATCGGGGTGATCGGCCTCCAGCTGTCCGGCTCGGCGCACTGAGCCCCCGCTACGCGCTCTCCCGGACCACCGGCCGCGCCGCCTCCCGGAGGAGGCGGAGCGCGCGGCTGTCCGTGGCGTCGTCGCCCGGCACCGGCGCGATCACACAGGACAGCGCGAGGCGCAGGACGATCTCGCAGCGCCCGGCGGCGACCCCGGGCGACGCCGCCGCCATCCGGTCCCGGACCAGCGCGAGCAGTTCCTCGGGGCGCGGCGGCGGCTTCCCGCCCGGACGGCCCCCGGAGCCCGGCCTCCGGTCCGGCCGGGGCAGCCCCTCCGCCCAGTGCCCGGTGAGCAGCGCCCTGACCAGCGCGTCCTGGCGGGCGGCCCGGAGGGTCCAGAGCGCGACGGCGGCCGGACGATCGGGCACGGGGGCGGTCAGGGCCCGGTCGACCCCGGCGAGATAGCCGTCGGCGGCTCGTCGCAGGAGAGCCTCGGCCAGTCCGCTCCTGGTGCCGAACTCGTTGTAGAGCGTCTGGCGCGAGACATCGGCCAGGGCGGCGACGTCGACCATGCGCACGGCGTGCCAGGGCCGGCCGGCCAGGGCCCGGAGGGCGGCGTCCAGCAGGGCCTCTCGCGCCGTCGGCATCGTCGCCTCCCCCGCCCCGGGATCCTGCGTTCAGAGTTGGGGCGCATCCGGGGGCTGTCAAGGGTTCCGGGCGGCAGGGGCGCTGTAGCCCGCGTCCGGCGGCGCTGGATACTGTGGCGGCATGCCCGACTACCACGATGATCTGCGCCTCGCCCACGTACTGGCGGACGCCGCCGACGCCGCGACGATGGACCGGTTCAAGGCTCTCGACCTGAAGGTGGAGACCAAGCCGGACATGACGCCGGTGAGCGAGGCCGACAAGGCCGCCGAGGAGCTGATCCGGGGCCATCTGCATCGGGCCCGCCCGCGGGACGCGATCCTGGGCGAGGAGTACGGGGTCGAGGGCTCCGGTCCGCGGCGCTGGGTGATCGACCCGATCGACGGCACCAAGAACTATGTGCGCGGTGTGCCGGTGTGGGCGACGCTGATCGCGCTGATGGAGGCGGGCGAGGAGGGCTTCCGACCGGTGGTGGGCGTGGTCTCCGCGCCCGCGCTGAACCGGCGCTGGTGGGCGGCGAAGGGCGCGGGCGCGTTCACCGGCCGCAGCCTCACCTCGGCGACCCGGATGCACGTGTCGAAGGTGGGGCGGATCGCCGACGCCTCGTTCGCGTTCTCGTCCCTGGCGGGCTGGGAGGCGCAGAGCCGCCTCGACGGCCTTCTGGACCTCACCCGGGCCTGCTGGCGGACGCGGGGGTACGGGGATTTCTGGCCGTACATGATGGTCGCCGAGGGTTCCGTGGACATCTGCGCGGAGCCGGAGCTGTCGCTGTGGGACATGGCCGCGCCCGCGATCGTCGTCCAGGAGGCGGGCGGCCGGTACACCTCGCTGGACGGGGAGGACGGTCCGGGCGGCGGGAACGCGGCGGCTTCGAACGGCCTCCTCCACGACGAGCTGCTGGGATATCTCAACCAGCGCTACTGACCCGTGCTCGGCGACGCCGCTGAGCCGTACCGCCCGGCGGCGCTCGCCCTCGCGCGCGTGCTCGCGCACTCCCCCGGCGCACGCCCGCCCACCCCTTGTCGACCCGCTCCAAGGGTGCAACTCTGAGAGTCCGTTCACTTGTGAACTTGTGAATCGACTCACAGAGTCGGCTCACCGAGGAGGTGGCTCGATTCATGCTCGTCCGTGACGCCATGAGCACGGTGGTCCTCACCATCGGCCCCACCCATACGCTCCGACAGGCGGCCCGGCTGATGTCGGCCCGCCGTGTCGGGGCAGCTGTCGTCCACGATCCGGACACCTGCGGGCTCGGCATCATCACCGAGCGCGACATCCTCGACGCGGTCGGATCGGGGATGGACCCCGACCGGGAGACCACGTCCGCCCACACCACCACCGACGTGGTGTTCGCCGCCCCGGCCTGGACGCTGGAGGAGGCCGCGGAAGCCATGACGCACGGAGGGTTCCGGCACCTGATCGTGCTGGACGGCGAGGGCCCGGTGGGCGTCGTGTCGGTGCGCGACATCATCCGCTGCTGGGCGCCCGCCCGTCGGCGCACGCCCGCGGCGGCGGCCGGCTGACGCCCGCCGGGGCCAGAACGACCGGTGGGCCGGACCCCCGCGAGGGGATCCGGCCCACCGTCGACGGCAAGCGTCCGGTCAGCCGCGGAGGGCCTGGACCGCGGCCTCCAGCCGCTTGCCGAAGTCGCCGTCCGCCTGGCGGAAGTTGTTGATCGCGCGCTCGGCGATGTCGTCGCGCGAGACCTTGGCGATGAACCCGGCGAGGTTCTCGATCAGTCGGCTCTTCTCGTCCTCCGACATCAGTCGGTAGAGGTCGCCCGCCTGGACGAAGTCGTTGTCCTCGGCGTGGCCGGGCGCCTCGGTGCTGCCGGTGGCGCCGGTGACCGGAAGCGGCTGCCACAGCGGCCGGTCGGTCTGGGAGGGTCCGCCGAAGCTGTTGGGCTCGTAGTTCTTGGCGCCCTTGTGACGGCCGTCGTAGAGGTAGCCGTCCCGGCTGTTGGTGCGCGCCTCGGTGGCGTGCGGGCGGTTCACCGGCAGGTGGTCGGCGTTGATGCCGACGCGGTAGCGGTGGGCGTCGCCGTACGCGAACAGGCGGCCCTGGAGCATCTTGTCCGGGGACGGGCCGATGCCCGGCACGAAGTGCGCGGGGCTGAAGATCGACTGCTCGACCTCGGCGAAGATGTTCTCCGGGTTGCGGTTGAGCTCCAGCTTGCCGATCTCGATCGGCGGGTAGTCCGCGTGCGGCCACACCTTGGTCAGGTCGAACGGGTTGAAACGGTACGTCGCCGCGTCCGCCGCCGGCATGATCTGGACCTGCACGGTCCAGGACGGGAAGTCGCCGCGCTCGATCGCCTCGCGCAGATCGCGCTGGTGGCTGTCGGGGTCCTCACCGGCGAGCTTGTTGGCCTCGTCCTGGGTGAGGTTCTTGATGCCCTGATCGGTCTTGAAGTGGTACTTGACCCAGAAGACCTCGCCGGCCTCGTTGTTCCACTGATAGGTGTGCGAGCCGTACCCGTTCATGTGGCGCAGCGTGGCCGGGATGCCTCGGTCGCCGAAGAGCCAGGTCACCTGGTGCGTCGACTCGGGCGACAGGCCCCAGAAGTCCCAGACGTTGTCCGCCTCCTGCGAGCCGGTGTACGGGTCGCGCTTCTGGGTGTGGATGAAGTCGGGGAACTTGATGGCGTCCTTGATGAAGAACACCGGGGTGTTGTTGCCGACGAGGTCGTAGTTGCCCTCCTCGGTGTAGAACTTCAGCGCGAAACCACGCGGGTCGCGCACGGCGTCGGCGGAGCCGAGGTTGCCCGCGACGGTCGAGAAGCGCAGGAAGGTCTCCGTCTGCTTGCCGACCTCGGAGAGGAACTTCGCCCGGGTCCACTGGGAGACGTCGCGGGTCAGCGTGAAGGTGCCGTACGCGCCGGCGCCGCGGGCGTGCACGACGCGCTCCGGGACGCGCTCGCGGTTGAAGTGGGCGAGCTTCTCCAGAAGCGCCTGGTCCTGGACGAGAACGGGACCGCCGGGGCCCGCGGTCTCACTGTTCTGGTTGTCGGCTACCGGCGCGCCGGCCTCCGTCGTCAGCGGTCCCTGCGTCACGTGCGCCTCCTGCGTCGTATCCCTGCACAGCGGTCAAATCCTGTACAGCCCTGTCCCTTGGCCAATGCCGTTATCGATCCTACAATGGACAATGTCTAAGTCAAGCGAGCATCCAAAGTCACACCCGATCGGGACTCGATCCCTCCACTGTTAGGCTGGGCTGCATGAGCGACCTGCTGGAACGACTTCGTGGACGCGGCTGGCGCATGACGGCGCAGCGGCGTGTCGTGGCCGAGGTCCTCGACGGGGACCACGTACACCTGACGGCGGACGAGGTCCACGCGAGGGCCGTTTCCCGGCTGCCCGAGATCTCGCGCGCCACCGTCTACAACACCCTCGGCGAGATGGTGTCCCTCGGCGAGGTGCTGGAGGTCTCCACCGACCGCCGGGCCAAGCGCTACGACCCGAACGCGCACCGCCCCCACCACCACCTGGTGTGCGCGCGGTGCGGCGCGATCCGGGACGTCCACCCGGCGGGCAACCCGCTGGCGGACCTGCCGACGGACGAGCGCTACGGCTTCACGGTCTCCGACGTCGAGGTGACGTACCGGGGCATCTGCCCGACCTGCGCCGCCACCGCCTGAGTCGGCCGCCTGCCCGAGCATGTCCGGGGCCGCCTGTCGCGACAGGCGGCCCCGGCTCTCTGCGTGTCCGAACATGACGAAGGCCCGGATCTCCATGAGATCCGGGCCTTCGTCTTCAGTAGCGGGGACAGGATTTGAACCTGCGACCTCTGGGTTATGAGCCCAGCGAGCTACCGAGCTGCTCCACCCCGCGTCGTTGAATGCAACATTACGTCAACGGGTCGGGCAGCGCAAATTCATTCAAGCGGCCCCGGACGGCCTCCGTGCGGTACCCGTCACGCGGTCAGCTCCTGGTGCAGCGCCTCACGCAACCGCGCGGCCCGCTCGGCCACCTCGGCCGGGCCCAGCTCCATCGCCCGCGCACACCAGCGCTGCCCCTCGGTGAGCTCACCCCGGCGGGCGGCGAGGAGTGCCAGGCGCAGAGCGGCACGGCCGTGACCGGCGCCGGCCGCGCGGGTCCACCACAGGGCGGCCTCGCGCTCGCTGCCCTCGCGGGCCAGCAGCAGCCCGAGGTTGAAGGCCCCGTTGCGGCTGCCCGCCTCGGCGGCCTCCCGGTACCAGTGGGCGGCGCTCTCCACGTCCCCGCGGGCGGCGGCGAGCATGCCGACCCGGACCTGGGCGCGGCGGTGGCCCTGCTGGGCGGCCCGCTCGTACCACTCCTCGCACTCGGTCTTCTCCGGCATCGGCTCACCCAGCGCGGGCGGGCCCGGCGGCGGCTGGCGTGCGTCCAGCACCCCGGCCAGCCGGAACGCGGCCTCGGCACTGCCGCCGCCCGCGGCGCAGCGCAGGTGCCGCTCGGCCTCCTGGTCGTCGCCGTCGCGCAGCAGGGCCATGGCGACCTGGAGCGCCGCGTCGGTGTGCCCGGCCGCCGCCGCGCGCTCGTACCAGCCCAGCGCCGTACGGTCCTCGTCGCGCCCCGCGTGCAGGATGCCGAGGTTGAAGGCCGCGTCGACGCTGCCCGCCTCGGCCGCCTTGGAGAACCAGGGCTCGGCCCCGGCGTGGTCGCCCGCCTGGAGGAGGAGCACGGCGAGCGCGTTGGCGGCCTCCCGGTGTCCCGCGTACGCGGCACGGCGGTACCACTGCTCGGCCTGCGGGATGCGGTCCTGCGCGGCGCAGAGCAGCCCGAGGTTGTACGCCCCGTTGACGTCACCGGCGTCCATGGCGGCCCGGTACCAGCGCTCGGCGGTCTGCTGCTCACCGCGTGCGGCGTGCAGCGCGCCGAGCGCGTTGGCGGCGTTGCCGTCGCCGTCCTGGGCGGCGCGCAGCCACCAGACGGCGGCGCTCTCCTCGTCGCCCGCGTCGCGCAGCAGGAAGCCCAGGGCACAGGCGGCACGGGGCTCACCGTCCTTGGCGGAGGTGAGGTACCAGCGGCCGGCCTCCTTGAGCTCGCCGCGCTGCTCCAGGATCGCGCCGAGGTGCAGGGCGGCACGCCGGTGGCCCCGGGCGGCGGCCTGGCGGTACCACTGCTCGGCCTCGCCGACCCGGCCGGCGGCGGGGCCCGCCACGGGGCTGTCGCCGTCGACCGCACTCTTCCCCCCCGCGGGGGCCGCTGCCCGGGCGTTCCGTGCGGGCGCGGTCGTCGCACCAGGGAGGTCGAGGCCCGTTCCGCTTCCGCCGGACGTGGCATTCCGTCCCAGGCCGAAGGCCTCGTGCGGGTCCTCGACGGCCTTCCGCTCCAGGGCGCGGGCCAGCCGGTAGGCGGCCTCCCGATGCCCCTGCTCGGCGGCGGCGCGCAGCCAGCGCTCGGCGCCGACGTCGCTGCGGTGCTCCAGGAGGTCGGCCAGCGCGTACGCGCCCAGCGCGTGCCCCTGCTCGGCGGACTGGCGCAGCCAGTACTCCGCACCGGGTTCGTCGCCGCGCTCGCGGAAATGCCGGCCGAGCGCGTGGGCGGCCGCGGCGGAACCGGCCACGGCGGCGATGCGCCACCAGCCGGCGGCCTCGTCCGGGTAGCCGCGCTGGTGCAGGAGGACGCCCAGGTTGTTCGCGGCAGCCCGGTCCCCGTCGGCGGTGGCGGCGCGCAGATACCGCTCCGCGCCGTCCAGTTCGCCGCGGCGCAGCAGCAGCGCGCCCAGAACACTCATGGACGCGGTGTCGCCCTCGTCGGCGGCACGGCGGTGGCGCGCCTCGCTCTCGGCACTGTCCGCGGCGTCGATCGCGTCCGTGGTGTCGTCGTCGGACGGGGCTGCGGCAACGCCCGTGTCGGCGGCGCCGGTCCGCTGGACCGGTGCGCCCGCCCCGGCGATGGCAGCGGCGAAAGCCGCGTCTACCGCGCTTTCCGCATCTTGGCCGCGCTGCTGCACAAACCGCCCTGTCTCCAACAGAGTTGCCCTGTCCCCCATAAATACCATCGTCGCACCACCTGTAACCCGCGTACACCTGGTATATCGCGGCCAGTGAGGTCACTACAGCGTTTTGTCGACATGCCCACAGGGAGACAAGTCAAACACGCCTGGAGGCAACTGCTGTCCAGCGAACCGCACTTCACGCCCTCGACCCGGGACCGACACGGCCCGCACACACAACAGACACGACGAAGGCCCGGATCTCCATGAGATCCGGGCCTTCGTCTTCAGTAGCGGGGACAGGATTTGAACCTGCGACCTCTGGGTTATGAGCCCAGCGAGCTACCGAGCTGCTCCACCCCGCGTCGTTGTGGTGAAACCATACCACGACGCGGGGTGGGTCTTACTCAGCTGCCCTGGTCGGAGGCCTGCTCGGCCGAACTGTCCGGCTTCGCGTCACCTTCCGGCTTCGCGTCACCTTCCGGCTTGGCGTCGCCAGCCGGCTTCTCGGCTCCGTCGGCCTTGTCCCCTTCGCTGCCCGCCTTGGGCTGCGCGGCGGCGGCTCGTTCCAGGGCGTCCTGGAGAGCCTCCTGGGCCTTGCCGTAAGCCGGCCAGTCCTGCTCCTGGAGCGCCTTCTCACCGTCGGAGTACGCCTTCTGGGCGTCCGCGATGGCCTTCTTGAGAGCGGCGCTGCCGGTGGCCGGGGGTTCGTCGGTCTCGCCCGGGGGCGGGTCGTCGGAGTCCGGCGGTGGCGTGGACCCGTCGTCCTCGACCCCGAAGACCGCGTTGAGCGCGTCCTTGAGGTTGTTCTCGAAGACGATCTTCGAACCGTACGAGGCGGCGACCTTGCGCAGCAGCGGGTAGTTCTGGTTGCCACCGCGTGTGTACACCGGCTCGATGTAGAGGAAGCCGCCCTCCAGCGGAACCGTCAGCAGGTTTCCGTACTCGATGTCCGAGTCGGTGCCCTTGAGGTTCCTCACGAACTCGGCGACGTCGTCGTTACCGTTGAGCTCACTCTGTACCTGGCCCGGGCCCTTCACCGTGGAGGTGACCCGGAGCAGCCGCATGGTGCCGTAGTCCTTGCTGGCCGCGTCCGCGTTCACCGCCATGAAGGCCCCCAGGTTGGGCCGCCCTCTCGGTGTGAACGTGGTGGTCAGCGAGAACTCCTGCTCGCTCTGGCCCGGCATCTTCATGCTCAGGTAGTACGGCGGGACGGAGCCCGGCTCCTTGTTGGTCGGGTCGTCCGGCACCTGCCACGCGTCGGAGCCGCTGTAGAACTGCGCGGGATCCTCGACGTGGTAGCGGGTGAGCAGCTCGCGCTGGACCTTGAAGAGGTCCTGCGGATAGCGCAGGTGGTCCATGAGCTCCTGCGGGATGTCACCGCGCGGCTCGACCGTGCCCGGGAACGCCTTGCGCCAGGTCTTGAGGACCGGGTCCTCGGTGTCCCACTCGTAGAGCTTGACCTTGCCGTCGTACGCGTCGACGGTGGCCTTCACCGAGTTGCGGATGTAGTTGACCTGGTTCTGCTGGGCCACGACCGCGCGCTGGTTGGTGGTCAGCGAGTCGGCCGTGGTGTCGCCGAGCGTCGTCCGCGAGGCGTACGGGTAGCCGTTGGTCGTGGTGTACGCGTCGACGATCCACTTGATCCGGCCGTCGACGACCGCCGGATAGGCGTCGCCGTCGATGGTCAGCCACGGGGCGACCGCCTCGACGCGCTCCTTGGGCGTGCGGTTGTACAGGATCCGCGAGCCGTCACCGATGGCTCCCGAGTACATGATCTGCGGCTCGCTGAAGGCGACCGCGTACGCGGCACGGTTGAAGGAGTTGGAGAGACTGACCCCGCTGTCGCCCTCGTAGCTGGTGGTCTTCTCGCCGTCCTCCTCGTAGTCGAGCTCCTTCTGGGGCCCGCCGACGATGGAGTACTGCTCGGTCTTCTCGCCGTAGTAGATCCGCTGCTCGTACTTCCCGAACTCACCGGTGGAGGGCAGGCCCGACTCGGTGAAGTCCGGGGACCCCGTCGGGTTGGTGCCGGTGGTGGTGCCTCGGGCCGCGATGGCGCCGTAGCCGTGGGTGTACGTGAAGTGGTCGTTGATCCAGTTCCGCTTGGGGAGGCCCTGGATGTTCAGCTCACGCAGACCGATGATCGTGTCCTGCTCCTTGCCGTCCTTGTCCTTGTAGCGGTCGACGTCGAGCGTCGTCGGGAACTGGTAGTAGTTCCTCCGCTGCTGGAGCTGCTGGAAGGCCGGGGAGACGACGTTGGGGTCCATCACGCGGTAGCTGGCGGCGGTGTTGGCCGCGGCCCGCAGCTTGCTGTCGTCGCCCGTGGTCGCCTGACCGTCGTAGTCGTCCACCTTGGCGTCATCGATGCCGTACGCGTCGCGTGTGGCATCGATGTTCTTCTGGATGAACGGCGCTTCCTTGGCCTGCTCGTTCGGCTGGACCTGGAACTTCTGCACGATCGCCGGGTAGAGCCCGCCGATCAGGATCGCCGAGAGCACCATCAGGCCGAAGCCGATGACCGGGAGCTGCCAGGTGCGGCGCCACAGCGTCGCGAAGAACAGCACGGCGCAGATCGCGGCGATGCAGAACAGGATGGTCTTCGCCGGGAGATAGGCGTTGGCGTCGACGTACCTCAGGCCCGTCCAGTTGTCCGTGGCCTTGAAGTCACTGGACTTCACCGCCAGCCCGTACCGGTCGAGCCAGTAGGCGACGGCCTTCAGGGAGACGAAGATCCCGAGCAGGACCGAGAGGTGGCCGGTGGCCGCCCCGGTGGCCCGGGCACCCGGGCTGGTGATGCGCAGCCCGCCGTACAGGTAGTGGGTCAGAGCGGCGGCGATCAGCGAGAGCACGGTCGCCGCGAAGCCGAAGCCCAGCATGAAGCGGTACCACGGCAGGTCGAAGGCGTAGAAGGCGACGTCCAGCTGGAACTGGGGGTCCTTCTGCCCGAACGGCGTGCCGTTGACGTACATCAGCCACGTGCGCCACTGGCCGGAGGCGGAGGCTCCGGCGATCAGCGCGACGAGCGCCGTGACGGCGAGCAGCACCCACTTCTTGTAGGGGGCGATGCTCATGCGGTAGCGGTCCAGGCTCTGCTGCTCCAGTGACATCGCGCTCAGCGGCGGCCGGAGCCGGTGCGCGAGCCAGATGTTCACGCCGATGGCGATCGCCATCAGCAGTCCGAAGACGAGGAACAGCCCGATCTTGGTCCACAGGGTGGTGGTGAAGACGGATGAATAGGCGACCGACCTGTACCAGAGCCAGTCCGTCCAGAACCCCGCGAACATGACGAAGGCCATGGCGAGAACCGCCAGGACACCCAAAGTCATGAGCAGGGTACGGGCGCGCCGGGACGGGCGGCCGACTCTGATCCGTGGCCCGGTCGGGCCTCCGCCGCGGTCCGGCATCTGGAAAGCCAACGTGCGCACCTCGAAGTTCGCGGTCGTGTGAACAGGCCCAGCGATCCTAGAGCCCACCTATGCAACTTACGGAAGCTTTACCTAGTTCCCGTTCCCGGGGCGGAAGGAGGCAGGATATTGCCCATGCCCAACGTTTCCCCCGCAGGACCCCCGATGGCCGCGAGTCCGCTGACCGTCGCCGTCCTCGAAATCGACGCCTATGCCTCCAGCCTCGGCTGGGACCAGCCCGCCCGGCTCTTCGCCCTGGTCGACACCGACCGGCTGCGGACCCAGGAGCCCGGACTCGCCGCCCAGCTGGGCCTGGAGGACCCGAGTTCCTCGGTCGCCGCGCTCACCCCGATCGAGCAGGACGAGCTGCCTCCGGGCACCGCGCTCGACGACTTCCTCGCCACGATCGCCTGGCCCGACGCCGTGGTCGGCTGCGCCATGACGGTGGAGCGGCTGATGCTGCCTCCGTCCGCCGAGGCCTCCGTACCGGAGAAGCTCAGCGACAAGCAGCTGACCGCGTGGGTGGCCAAGCACCCCGACCGGCAGGAGGTTCGGATGACCGTGGCCGTCCTGCGGGACGGGGCGCGTGAGTCCGCCGTACGGCTGCGGGAGAAGGACTCCCCGACCGAGGTGCTGACCGGCGCCGGCCTGGTGCCCGGCCTCGCCGAGGCGCTCGCGGCGACGTTCGAGTCCTGACCGGGCCGCCGCCCGGGGCCGTCGGTCGGGTCCCGGGCGCGGCGGTCATCGGCGCGTGCCGGTCCTCCGGACCGGCGGTGCGCGCTGTCAGCCGGTCGAGCAGCTCGGCAGGCCGGCGGTCTTGCCGGCCTTGATCCGCTCCAGCGACTTCGTGGCGTCCCCGATGGTCTTGACCCGTACGAGGGTGAGCCCGTCCGGTGTGTCGGCGGCGGCCGAGGCGCAGTTGTCGTCCGGGGTGAGGAAGTAGCGGGCGCCGGCGTTGCGGGCGCCGACCAGCTTCATCGTGATACCACCGATCGGCCCGACGGTGCCCGCGTCGTCGATGGTGCCGGTGCCCGCGACGAACTTGCCGCCGGTCAGATCGCCCGGGGTGAGCTTGTCGATGATCCCGAGGGAGAACATCAGCCCGGCGCTCGGCCCGCCGACGTCCGCGAGCTCGATGTCGATCTCGAACGGGAACGTGTGGTCCGTGCCGGCCCTGATCCCGACGATCGCCCGGTCCTTGCCCTCCTCCCCCCGTCCTCGGCGGGGGGAGCCTTCACGGTCCTGATCGTGACCTTCTCGCCGCCCTCGGGGGCGCGGCCCGCCTTCTCGGCCGCGGCGGCCTCCTTCGCCGGGACGATGGTGAAGGTGACGTTCTCGCCGGGCCGGTGTTCGGTGACGAGCTTCGCGACATCCTCGGGCTCCTTGACCGCCGTACCGTCGACGGCCTTGATCACGTCGCCCGCGTGCAGCTTGCCCTCGGAGGGGCTGCCCTTGACCACCGTGGAGACCACCACCTGCGTGGAGACCGGGATGCCCAGTTCCTTCAGAGCGGCCACCTTGGCGCTCTCCTGGGACTGGCTGAACTCCTCGGCGTTCTCCTGGGTGGACTCCTCCTCGGTCTTCCCGTCCGGGTAGAGCGTGTCGTGCGGCACCACGACGCTGTCGTGGGCCAGCCAGCCGTGGACGGCCTCGAAGATGTTCATCCGGTAGTCCGCCCCGGTGACGCGGACGGTCGTCATGTTGAGATGGCCGGACGCCGGGTACGTCTTGCGACCGGAGATCCGCAGGACGGGCTCGCCACGTGCCTCGCCGAGCGTGTTGACCGTCGGTCCGGGGGACATCTCCGAATACGGCACTTTGATCAGCACGCCTGCGCAGAGCAGCGCGATGAGGACGAGAGCGGAGGCGAGCATCGTCGCGGTGCGGCGTGGCATGGAACGACAGTACGGGAAGGGCCTGTCAGTGCACCGCCGGGGCCGGTCCGTACGAGGCGACCGGAACGCGGCGGAAGGTGGTCACGCGGCGTGCGTCGGTCTCAGAGAGCCTCGGAACCGGAGTGCGATTTCTCCATCGCGTCACGGAACCTGGCGTAGCCGGCGAGTTCGGTGACATCGCCGATCGTGCGATTGCGGGCTGCCCAACTCGCCCATATCGCACCACCGACAGCAGCGATAAGTGGAATCAACAGCCAAGCGAGTGCCGCCATCACGACCTCCCTACCCCATGAGCGACCGGATGCCCGATCAGCAGATTAACGATCCGGAAGACCAACGCTCGTGGCGGGGGTGCGGTTACGCAAATCGGGGCTGATGCGCCCCGGTACGGTTTGCGCTCAGCAGGCTCCGACCCACTCCTCCGTGCCGTCCGAGAAGCGCTGGTGTTTCCAGATGGGAACCTCGTGCTTGAGGTCGTCGATGAGCTTGCGGCAGGCCTCGAAGGCCTCGGCGCGGTGCGGGCAGGCGACCGCGACGACGACGGCCAGGTCACCCACTTCCAGTTCACCCACTCGGTGGACGGCCGCCAGGGCGCGGACCGGGAAGTCGGCGACGATCTTCTCCGCCACTCGGCGCAGCTCGTCCTCGGCCGAGGGGTGGCAGGAATAGCCGAGCGCGCCGACGTCCTGACCCGCGTCATGGTTGCGCACGGTGCCGACGAAGAGCGCGATGCCGCCCGCCGCGTCGTCGCCGACGGCGCGGAAGACCTCGTCGACGGAGAGCGGGGTGTCCCGGATCGCCAGCAGCCGGACGGGGTCGACTGCCGCGTATTCGCCGGGGTGGTCGTGGGTGGGTGCCATGCTCCCATCGTGCCGTACGGCTCCGACATCCCGGAATTGCCTCTTCTACCGGCGGCCGGGCGGCCGGTTTGGAGCCTCCTACAGGGGCCCGCGGGCGGCGGGCGGTCAGATGCGGCGGCGGGCCTTGCGGGCGCGGCGGACCACGGCGGCGGCGCCGAGCAGGGCGACCGTGGCTCCGGCGGCTCCGGCGGCGGTCGCGTCCTTGCGGCCGAGACGGCGTCCGGCGAGCGTGTGGCGGCCCTCGACCTCTTCGAGAAGGGCGCCGAGCACCTCCTCGTTCGTCCACTTCGGCCGCCATCCCGCGTCGTGCAGCCGGCTGACGCTGACCACCCAGGGGTGCATCGTGTACGCCAGGTCGCCCGCCGGGGACGGGGTGAGGCCGATCCGGTGGAGCCGGGCGGCGGCCCCGAGCGCGACGGTGGAGGGCAGCTCCATCCGGCGTACGCCGCTGAGCTCCTCGACCTCCTCCTGCTCCAGCCAGCCGTCGCAGCCGACCGCGAACTCGCCGTCGATCTTCTCCAGGGCGGCGTACTCCAGCGCCGTCACCAGGTCCTCGACATGGCAGAACTGCCAGGTGGGGCGGGATCCGGCGACGACCAGGAGGCGCGGGGACTCGAAGTAGCGGGTCAGGGCGGTGTCGGTGCCGCCGACCAGGACGGTGGGGCGCACGACCGTGACGTTGAGCCCGGGGTGGGCGCGCGGGGCCCGGCGGCCGAGCCGTTCGATCTCCAGGAGGTCGCCGACGCCGGTGGCCTCGGCGGTGGCCCGCAGCTCGGCGTCCTCGGAGAGGGGGACGTCGTTGTCGGCGAGTGCCCCGTAGACCATCGCCGAGGTGCACAGCACGACCCGGTGGACTCCGACGGCGGCCGCGGCGGTGAGCACGGTCTGGGTGCCGCGTACGTTGTACGCGGTGCGCGCGGCGGGGTCGGTCTCCAGATCGAGGTCGAGGGCCAGGTGCACGACGACGTCCGCGCCGCGCAGCTTCTCGGCGATCGCCGGGTCCCGTACGTCCAGGATGTGCCAGGTCGCCTCGGAGACCTCGCCGCGCCGCTCGTCGATCGCGATGACCTGCTTGATCGCGTCGGATGCGGCGAGGTGGGCGGTCAGCAGTTCGCCGATGCCGGTGGCGGCGCCGGTGACCGCGACGACGGGGCCCCGGTTTCTGCGGGACCTGGGGCGTTTCTCTTCGGGTGTGTTCTCGGGCGCGGGGTCGGTCAGGTTTCGCGCTGCGCGAACCTGCGGATCTGGGGAACTCACCGGGCGTCTCCAGCGGTTGTCTTCAGTACGTACCCGCATGACGCGTACGTACCAGGTGGCGTCCATCCTGCCGCAGGCCGGGAGTCGGCGGAGCACTGAGGCCCGAAGCGGGCGTGGTGTCTACGCTGGATGGTGATGTCGGGCAGTCGCCGTCGGTTCGAGCCGGCGGCCCTACGAGCCGAGGAAACCCGTGAGTGACACCCCATTCGGATTCGGCCTTCCGCCGGAGGAGCCGGAGAACGGCGACGAGGGCAAGAAGAAGGACCCCACCGAAGGTGGGCAGAGCGCGGGCGGGATGGGAAACCCGTTCGGTTTCGGGCCGGGGGCGGGCGGGGACAACCCGTTCGCCGCAATGTTCGGCTCGATGAACCCGAACGATCTCGGTGCGGCCTTCCAGCAGCTCGGCCAGATGCTGAGTTACGAGGGCGGTCCCGTGAACTGGGACATGGCCAAGCAGATCGCGCGGCAGACGGTGTCGCAGGGCGCCCCGGACGGTTCCAAGGACGCCAGCGTCGGCCCCTCGGAGCGGACGTCGGTCGATGAGGCGCTGCGGCTGGCGGACCTCTGGCTGGACGGTGTGACGTCGATGCCGTCCGGTTCGGTCTCCACGGTGGCGTGGAGCCGGGCCGAGTGGGTCGAGGCCTCGCTGCCGGCCTGGCAGCAGCTGGTCGACCCGGTGGCCGAGCGGGTGGGCCTGGCGATGGGTGATGTGCTGCCCGAGGAGATGCAGGCCATGGCGGGCCCGCTGATCGGCATGATGCGGTCGATGGGCGGTGCCATGTTCGGCCAGCAGATCGGGCAGGCCGTGGGCACGCTGGCCGGTGAGGTGGTCGGTTCCACCGACATCGGGCTGCCGCTCGGTCCCGCGGGCAAGGCCGCGCTCCTCCCGCTGAACGTGGAGCGGTTCGGCAAGGACCTCAGCGTCCCGCAGGACGAGGTCCGGCTGTATCTCGCCCTGCGCGAGGCCGCTCACCAGCGGCTCTTCGCCCATGTGCCGTGGCTGCGGTCGCATCTCTTCGGTGCCGTCGAGGCGTATGCGCGCGGCATCAAGGTCGACACCAGCAAGCTGGAGGACGTGGTCGGCCAGTTCGACCCCTCGCAGCCGGAGCAGTTGCAGGACGCCCTTCAGCAGGGCATGTTCCAGCCCGAGGACACGCCCGAGCAGAAGGCGTCGCTGGCCCGGCTGGAGACGGCTCTCGCGCTGGTGGAGGGCTGGGTGGACGCGGTGGTCCACGAGGCCGCGAAGTCCCGGCTGACCTCGTCCGACGCGCTGCGCGAGACGATGCGCAGGTGTCGCGCCTCCGGTGGACCGGCCGAGCAGACGTTCGCGACGCTCATCGGTCTCCAGCTGCGCCCGCGCCGGCTGCGGGACGCCGCGCGCCTGTGGGCCTCGCTCACGGACGCACGGGGTCTGGAGGGCCGGGACGCGCTCTGGGCCCACCCGGACATGCTGCCGACCGCCCACGACCTGGACGACCCGGACGGCTTCGTCCACCACGAGCAGGCCGATTTCTCCGAGCTGGACAAGATGCTGGGCGAGGCGGCGAAGGGCTCCGGCAAGGACAGGCCGAAGGCCCCCGAGACCGACGCCGGTGACCAGGGCGAGGGCAAGGGCGACGACGAGGGCGGCAAGGACGGCCGCGACCGGTGACCCTGCACGACGACGCCGTCCTCGTACTGAAGGGATACGCCCCCGAGGGGACCGAGGACACACACGGTGAGCAGGCGGAGCTGCGTCAGACCTATCTGGACCATCTGGCACGCCACGACGACGGCATGTGGAAGGCGTGCGGGGCCGGGCATCTGACGGCCAGCGCCCTGGTGATCGATCCGGAGCGGGGCGAGGTTCTGCTGACCCTGCACCGGAAGCTGCGGATGTGGCTCCAGATGGGCGGCCACTGCGAGCCTCAGGACGCCTCCCTGGAGGCGGCGGCGCTCCGGGAGGCGACGGAGGAGTCCGGTATCGCGGGACTCACCCTGCTGTCCGGCGGACCGGTCCGGCTGGACCGGCACCCGATTCCGTCCCCCTGCAACTGGCACCTCGATGTGCAGTACGCCGCGCTGGCCCCGGCCGGGGCGGCGGAGCGGATCAGCGAGGAGTCCCTGGAGCTGCGCTGGTTCGGCTACGAGGACGTGCCCCGGGTGGCCGACGCCTCGGTCGCCCGGTTGCTGGAGGCGACGCGGGCCCGGCTGTGACGGCGGGCTGAACGGACATGGGTAAGGGGCGGCCTCTCTGGAGGCCGCCCCTTACCGCTGTCGGATACCGCTACCGGCTGTGCTGCGGGTGCCGGTCAGTTCCAGGCGTTGTTCTGGTTCTGGCCGTGGGAGCCCTGCTGGCCCATGCCGAACTGGGCGCGGGCGCCCTGGCCGATCTGGGCGTTCTGCGGAGGCATGACCTCGCTCGGCTGCACCAGCGCGAAGCCCTGGCCGAGGAAGCTCAGCTCCCAGCCCTCGCCGGTGTTGCCACGACGCCTGAAGACGCCGGAGGAGTGCGTCTGGGCCTGCATCTGCACCCGCAGGGAGCTGGACCAGGCGACGATCGCGTCCGCGTCGACGTTGACGTACTTCTCGGGCGTTACCTGCATCATCAGCGGCTGACCCGAGGTCATGAGGGCGACCTTGCCCGAGCCGGAGATGTTGAGCTGGTACTTGCCGCTGCCGGAGATGCCGTACTGGCTGTCGACCGCGATGACCTCGGTGTGCAGCGAGGAGTCGAGCGCGAGGACGTAGGAGCTGTCCACGGTCATCCCCTCGCGGTCGACGTCCACGACGTGGATGTACTGCGCGAGGTTGGCGAGGTAGACGGTGCCCTGGCCGGACACGCGCATCAGGTCGAGGCCCTCGCCGGTGCGCGCGCGGGCGTTGCGCTGGCTCCGCGACTGGTATTCCCCGTCGAAGTCCATCAGACCCTGGTAGGCGACCATCGCGCCCTTGCGGGCGAGGATGTCGTCGTGGCCGGTCAGCGAGACCCGCAGGAGCTGCGGGTTCTGGATCGCGTACCGGTCGTGGGTCTGCTGCTCGGTGTAGCTGAAAAGCGGACTCTGCATGATGTGTTCTCCCTCCCCGTCAGTTCCGGATCCGCAGACGGTCCGTGCTGTCCTCGCTCGGCTGGACGACGACGATGCCCTGGCCGGAGAAGGCCATCTGGTACGCCTCGCCGCTGCCCCGTCCGATCAGCGAGCCCGCCTTGAAGCTGCGCTTGCCCTTCACCTTCAGGTTCGGGGACCAGGCGACGAGCGCGTCCGGGTCGACGTACGTCTCGTCCTCGCCGCGCCCGCAGTCGACGACGATCGGGGTGCCCCGGGAGGTGATGGCGACCCATCCGGTGCCCTGGACGACGACGTTCCACAGGCCCTGTCCGGCGAACTTGGCGAGCCCCTTGACCTTCTCGACGCCCCACGTGAGGTGGGCGTCGAAAGCGAGGAGGTTGGTGCCGTTGACGGAGATGGAGTCGTTGTCGAGGTTGATGACGACCACGTCGGCACCGTAGTCGGCGAGGTAGAGCAGCCCGTCGCCGGAGCACTTCATGACGGGTGCGCCCTCGCCGGTGATCCACTGGGAGGCGATCTGCCGGGCGGCGGGCGGGTTGGGCTCGTACTGGATGAAGCCCTCGTACGCGACCATCGAGCCGGTGCGCGCGAAGAGGTCCTGCCCGGTCGCCATGGCGACCTTGAGCATGGTGCTGCCGTGGTTCTCCATCCGGGCCGTGACGGGGGTCGGGGCGAAGCCCGCGAGTTGCTGGTTCATGACGGGCTCCCTCAGACCTCGTAGGGCTGGACGACGATGAAGTTGCCGGGGGCTCCCCGGAACTGGAGGTTCACGGTCTCGCCGCTGTGTCCCGGGTACGCGTTGCGGCGCAGCCGGACCTGGCTGGAGACGATCACCTGGGAGGCGGCCGACCAGGCGACGACCGCGTTGCAGTCGGCGAACGTGGTGGGCGTGACCGGCAGGACGACCGGGGTGCCGTGGGTCTTCACGACCACGGTGCCGGTGCCCTGGAACAGCATGGTGAACAGCGCGCCGCCGGGGATGCCGTGGCCCTCGACCCTGCGCACCTCGTACTGGAGGGACTCGTCGAAGGCGAGGACGCTCTCGGCGGAGACGCAGATGCCGTCGCCCTGGAGCTCGATCGGGTGCAGGTGCGAGCCTTCCTCGGCGAGGAAGACCTGGCCGCGGCCGGTACAGCGCATCAGCTGCATCTCCTGGCCGGTGGCGTTGCCCACGGCGCGGCCGACGAATCCGGCGCTCTTGTAGCCGAAGTCCACCTTGCCCTGATACATCACCATGCTGCCCTGGCGGGCCAGGACCCCTGCTCCGCCCATGGTCAGGTCGACCCGCATGAGCTGCTGGTTCTGCGGGGTCCAGCGCTGCCCGGTCGCGGTCTCCTTGTACGGCTGCAGGGCAGCCTGCAGGCCCGCACCGGTGGCCGGCACGCCCTGGGGCACACCCTGCGGGGCGCCCGGGGGCATGGAACCGGGGGGCTGCTGACCGTACGGGGCCGGAGCGGGCTGACCGTAGGGCGGGGCCTGCTGGCCGAAGGGAGCGGCGGGCGGGGCGGCCTGGCCCGGGACCTGGCCGAACTGGGGCTGCTGGGGCTGCTGGGGCTGCTGGGGCTGGCCGTACGGGGACGGGACCTGGGGAGCCGCGGGGGCCTGGGGTGCCAGCGGGGCGGCGATCGTCGGTGCCGTGTGCACCGGCTGCTGCGGCGCGGGCGGCGGCGTGGGCGCGGACGGGGCGCCGAAGGACGGTGCGGGCTGCGGGGCCTGGGGCGCGGCCGGGGCGGGGGGCGCGCCGAAGGCCGGGGGCGCGGCGGCCTGGGCCGGCGGGGCGAAGCCCGGGGCGGCGGCGGGGGCGGGCGGCGCCTCTTCCTCGGCGACCTCGCCGCCGAAGTTCTTCAGGAGCGCTTCGAGACCGCCGTCGAAGCCCTGGCCGACGGCGGCGAAGCGCCAGACGTCCTTCAGATAGAAGTCGCCGAGCATCACCGCGCGCTCGGTGGTGAACTCCGATCCGGTGAAGGAGTACCGCACCACTTCCTCGCCGCCCGCGACGATCCGGATGTACCCCGGGCCGATCTGGGACATCTGCCCGGCGCCGTCGAGCGTCGCGGTGAAGGAGAGCTTCTGGATGGCTGCCGGGATGCGGTCGAGCGTGACGCGGAAGGACTCGGTGTCACCGGACTGCGCGCCCAGGAGCTGGATGGACTCCTCGGGCGATTTCGGCTGATTGAAGAAGATGAAGTACCGGTCGTCGGAGAGCTGCTCGTTGGCGTCCAGACCGAAGCAGCTGATGTCGAAAGTCAGCCCGGGCGCGGCGATCTGCACGCCTACGTACAGATCCGTCCCTGCCGTGAGATCACTGATCTTGGCCTTGTGGCCGCGTTGGAATTCCCTGGCCATGCGTAACGACCGTCCCCCATCCCGAAGGTAAATGCGTCGCGTCAGGCTAACCGCAAACAACGACATCGGACCAAGCCGGTACACACCCGGTACAGAATCGGCGAACGCGAACGACCCCGGTCACTCCTCGCGGGCGGCGGGCAGCCGGGGCAGCCCCTCGGCCGCCACCACGCCCTCCAGGAACCCGCGGGCGCGCTCGGTACGCGGATACGCCTCCAGCAGCCGCCAGAAGTCCGGACCGTGTCCGGGAACGAGCAGATGCGCCAGCTCGTGGAGGAGCACGTAGTCGACGACGTACTCCGGCATGCCCTGCAGCCGGTGCGAGAGTCTGATGCTGCCCTCGGCGGGGGTGCACGAGCCCCAGCGGGTGTTCTGGTTGGTCACCCAGCGCACCGAGGCGGGCCTGGCGCGACCGTCGAAATACTGGGCGGAGAGCCGGGCGGCACGCTCCTCGAGCCCGGTGTCGCCCACGCGTCGCTTGCTCTCCTGCGCGGCGAGCTTGTCCAGCATCACGCCCACCCAGCGCCGCTCCTCCGCCTGCGACATCCGGGCGGGGATGAGCACGATCGTGCGGTCGCCCTCGCGGTAGGCGGTGACCGACTTCCTGCGCCGGGTGCTTCTGCGGACCTCGACCGCGCTCGTCGCCGCGGCGCGGGCCGGATGGGCCGCCGCGCTGCGCTGATGGCTTCCGGCGCTGCGCGCGGAGGCCTGCGGGGTCTCCCCGGCGGAGTCGGACGAGGGGTCGGCGGGCACGCCACGACGTTACCCGCTGTCCGGGAAAGATGTCCCGCCCCAAGGTCGCTTCTACCACGATGCCGGATTATCCGATCAACAGCCCGCACCTGTGGACAACTCCACGCACGGTTCGCGGCGGGCCCGCATTCTGGCGGTGGTCCTGCGGAAGAAGCGGAAAGTTCCGGAGAAGCGGAAAGATCCCGAAGTTCCGCGGATCAGCAGGCTCGCGGGCGCACCCGTGCCCGTGGCACTACTCGGGGGGAGAAGTCATGTATCCGATGCTGAAGCCCGCACTGCGTCGCGCCTGGCGCGGACGGAACACCGTGCAGTTCGGTGTGACACCCGCGCATGCCGTGACGCTCGGTCCGGTGGACATCGCCACGGGGAGCTTTCTGGAACTGCTCGACGGCACGCGTGGTGTGCCCCTGCTGTACGAGGAGGCGCGCGCCCTGGACCTGTCGGAACATCACGTGGACGTCCTGCTGGCCCGGTTGACGGAGGCCGGGCTCCTCGACGACCCGAGGTCGGCCGGTCCACAAGCCGATGTGCTGCGCCGTCGTGTCGAAGTGATGGACCGCCAGCGCCCCGACGTGGCTTCGCTGTCGGTTGTCCGCTCCGAGCCGGGCGGCGGGCTGCGCCGGATGGGGGCCCGGCGGGCGATGCGGGTCCAGGTGCGGGGTGCGGGCCGGGTCGGGGCGTCCATCGCCTCCGTGCTGTCCGGTGCGGGGGTGGGGCAGGTGGAGGTGCTCGACGGGGCCGGGCCGAGCCCTGGGACGTGGCGCCCGGGGGCCTGCCTCCGGCGTCCGTGGGGGAACGGCGCGATGTGGCGGCCCGTCGGCTCGTCCGCCGTTCGGCGCCCGGGCCGGGTCCGGCGGAGAGCGCCGGAGAGCCCGGCCTGTCCCTGATCGTCGTCGCTCCCCGGGACGGCCTCGCGGTGTACGCCCCCGTCGCGGACACCGCGGGTCCCTGGATCGCGTCGGGCACTCCCCATCTCTATGCGGGCGTGATCGAGGCGACCGGGGTGGTCGGGCCGCTCGTCCTGCCCGGGGGCACCGGCTGCGCGGGCTGCCTGGAGCTGCACCGTGCGGACCGCGATCCGCAGTGGCCCCGGATGCTGGCGCAGTGGCGTTCCGGGCGGCGGGGGGCGGTGCCCGCCTGCGATCTGGGGCTCGCGACGGCGGTCGCCGGGCTGGCCGCGGCCCATGCCCTGGCGTTCCTGGACGGGGATCTCCCCGCCTGTACGGGAACCCGCTGGGAGGCCGCTCTACCGCTGCTGGACTGGCGTTCCGAGCAGATCGGGCCGCATGCGGACTGCTCCTGCGGTGCCGCCGGGGGCGCTGGAGGGGAACGGGTCTCCGGGGGCGTTCCGGCGCAGGACACAATGGCGGGGTGACCGCCGCCGCCGGAGTGACACCGGCGGCCGAGCGGCGCGGCAGTCTGGGAACTGGAGGGGCACATGTCTGATCTTCCCCGGAAGGCGGTTACGCGTACGGCCAAGCTGGCCGCGCTTCCGCTCGGCTTCGCCGGCCGTGCCACCTGGGGTCTGGGCAGGCGGATCGGCGGAAAGTCGGCCGAGCTGGTCGCCCGTGAGGTGCAACAGCGCACGGCGGACCAGTTGTTCAAGACCCTGGGTGAGCTGAAGGGCGGGGCCATGAAGCTGGGTCAGGCCCTCTCGGTCTTCGAGTCGGCGCTCCCCGAAGAAATCGCCGGTCCCTACCGGGCCGCGCTGACCAAGCTTCAGGAGGCCGCGCCGCCGCTGCCCGCGCGCACGGTCCACGGGGTGCTGGAGGAACGGATCGGCGAGGACTGGCGGGAGTATTTCCTGGAGTTCGAGGACACGCCGGCGGCTGCCGCCTCGATCGGGCAGGTGCACCGGGCGGTGTGGCACGACGGCCGCGAGGTCGCGGTGAAGGTGCAGTATCCCGGGGCGGGCGAGGCGTTGCTCTCCGACCTCGCCCAGCTCAGCCGTTTCGCCCGGCTGCTCGGTCCGCTGGTCCCGGGGATGGACATCAAGCCGTTGATCAAGGAGCTGCGCGACCGGGTGTCGGAGGAGCTGGACTACGAGCTGGAGGCGCAGGCCCAGCGGGAGCACGCGGCCGAGTTCGAGGACGACCCGGATGTGGTGATCCCGCAGGTGGTGCATCAGGCCGACCAGGTGCTGGTGACGGAGTGGATCGACGGGATACCGCTGTCCGAGGTCATTGTGGAGGGCACGGCGGAGCAGCGGGACCGTGCGGGGCAGCTGCTGGCCCGCTTCCTCTTCTCCGGTCCGGCGCGCACCGGGCTGCTGCACGCCGACCCGCATCCGGGCAACTTCCGGCTGCTGCCCCCGGCCCAGGACGCGGAGCATCCGGAGGAGGAAGGCGGCCCGGTCAGTGCGTGGCGGCTGGGGGTGCTGGACTTCGGCACGGTCGACCGGCTTCCGGGCGGGCTGCCGCAGACCATCGGCGACTCCTTGCGGATGGCGCTGGAGGGCGACGCGGCGGGGGTGTACGGGCTGCTCTGCGAAGAGAACTTCGTGAAGGAGTCGATCGACCTGGACCCGGACGAGGTCCTCGACTACCTGCTCCCGATCATCGAGCCGACGCAGGTGGAGGAGTTCACCTTCACCCGTGGCTGGATCCGTGACCAGGCCGCCCGGATAGCTGACCCGCGCTCCCCCGCCCACCAGCTCGGCAGGCAGCTCAACCTCCCCCCGGCCTACGTCCTCATACACCGGGTGACGCTCAGCACGATCGGGGTGCTGTGCCAGCTCGGCGCGACGGTCCGGATGCGCGACGAGCTCGATACGTGGCTGCCGGGGTTCCTCGCCGAGGCGTCGGAGGAGGCGGGCGAGCCGGAGGGAGAGGCGGTCCAGGCGTAGGTCGGCCGGGGCCAGGCGTCGGGGCCCGGGGGGAGGAGGTCCGGGCCCGGGGGAGGAGGTCCGGGGCCCGGGGGCAAGGGGTCCGGGGTCACCACCAGAGTGAGTCGAGGCGGCTCTCGATCGCGCGGATGTGGAGGCGGGCGCAGCTCTCGCAGAAGTGGAGACGGCGTCCGTCCTCGACGGAGCTGAGCCAGGTCACGGGGACGGTGTCGGTGTCGCCGTCGGCGGTGGTGCCGCACCGGGCACACACCACGCTTCCCGCAACGGAATGTTCCGGATCTCCGGACTGTTCCGGATTCGCGGACTGTCCCGGCTGCTCGGGCTGTACGGGGTTCTCGGACTGTTCGGGGGATCGGTCTCCTCGTCCACGTCGCGACGATATCCCCGTGACCGGACGACCGACAGCGCAAACGCCCTGCGGGGCCGTCCGTGTGTCCGAACGGCCCCGCAGGGCGTGATGGCTGTGCGGGTCAGCTGGTGACGGTCGGACCGTCAGTGCGCGACCGTCAGTGCATGACCGCCATGGCCAGCGCGCGGCGGGCGCGCAGCGAGGCGCGCTCCGCCCGGCGCTGCATCCGGCGGGCGGCGAGCAGGCGGGCCGACTGGCGGTCCTCCTGGGCCTCCCGCAGGCGGTCGTGCATATGCGCACGTGCCAGGGCTTCTGGGATGAGTTGCATTTCGCGGGTCCTGTTCTGACGCGAGTCGTTCGCGCCGATGATGGTGACGTCGGGGGTGGCGGAGCCGACGGGCTCCTTCGTGGGGGTGATCATTGGAGCCTGATTCCGGGGGTCATGTGTGGAGGGGCGGTCGATCGTTCCGAGGCGCAGACTGCGGGTGGGGGCGGGGACCCCACAGGTCGCGGTCACGCTGCGACCGGGTTCTTGCGCGGGCGGCCACGCGGACGCTTGCGGGCCACGACGACACCCTGGACGAAGAGCTCGCCACCCCAGACACCCCACGGCTCGCGGCGGTCCTTCGCGCCGGCGAGGCAGGCCTCGACGAGCGGGCAGGTGCGGCAGAGGGACTTGGCGTACTCGACGTCGGCGGGCGACTCGGCGAAGAAGACCTCCGGGTCGTAGGAGCGGCACGGGACGGGCACACCGAGGTTCTCGATGGCGTCGTCGAGCGCGGTGAGCGTGGTGAGCGGGGTCAAGGGGGAGTCCTCCGTGGAGCCGGGCGGCGAGATCGGGGTGGAAAGCGGTACTGACGGGGCGTGCGTTTCGATGTGCACGGTGGGTGGTGTCCTCGTCTGGTCGTGCCGGCCTGTTGGCCGGTTGGCGGCTTCTGGTACCAGGTCCTGCTTGTCCCGAGGCTCCTTCGTTCCGTTCCGTCCGTTCGGACAAAACAAAAGGGCCGCGGATCCCGAGTGGGGTTCCGCGGCCCTGAAGGCGCCGGCCTGATGCTGGATCAGGCTGGATCACTCCAGGGTTCAGGCCCACGGAAGGCCCACATCGTGTGGTGCTGCATCTGCGTCTGCGTCTTGACTCCGGCACCGGCTGCCGCAAAGGCATAGGCCTGAGCCTGCGCTGCCTTCGCTACTGCTGCCGCCGGTGCCTCGATCGGTCGCTCATTGCGCTCCCGCGTCACGGGGAGGCTCGCCGGGGCCAGCGGACGGGCGGCAGAAATGCCGGACAGACCGGTGGCGTGGAGCGAGGCAGCCGCGGAACGGGTGAGGCCGAGCGAGCAGGCGGAGACGACCGAAAGATCGGTCATTTTCTGGGTTTCGATGATGCTGATCACTTCAATCGCCTCCTCTCGGCGTCTCATGGGACCGGCCGGGGCCGATCCTGCGTATTCGGATAAGTACAGCTAAGTACAGCACGGAGCCAGGGCTTCAGAGAAGTCGCTGTTCCCGTGGTTAAGAACCTATGGTGACGACTGGTGCGGGCGCAAACTATTTTCTGGACGAGTTTTCCTCAGGTCTCGCCGGCACCCTCCTCGGGCCCGTCACCAACCGTCTCACCTGCGCAGATGGCCAGAACATCGGCGCCGAAGCGGCTCAACTTCCGGTTGCCGACACCGGCGATGACGACCAGCTCGCCCTCGGTGGCCGGCACGGCCTCGGCGATCGCCATGAGGGTCTTCTCGGTGAAGACGCAGTAGTCGGGCTGGCCGAGCAGGGCCGCCTGGCCGGCGCGCCAGTCGTGGAGCCGCTCGTACAGCCCCTCGTCCATGTCCGAGGGGCACTCCTCGCAGCGCATCAGCTTCATCTCGCCCGCGTCGGTGAGCGTCCGGCCGCAGACCCGGCAGCGCACCGGGCTTCTGGGCTTGCGTTCGACGGCCGGGGCCCGTCCGGCGGTCGCGGTCCGCCCGGTACCCCGGTCGATCCCGCCGCTCCCGCCGACGCCTCCCCGGGCGCCGGACCCCGTGGAGCCCGGCCGCAGCCCGTTCAGGAAGCGTGTCGGCCGTCGGCTCGCCCGGCCCCCCGGCGAGCGGGACAGCGCCCAGGAGAGCGAGAGGTGGACGCGGGCGCGGGTGATTCCGACGTACAGCAGGCGCCGCTCCTCCTCGACCTGCTCGTCGGTCTTGGCGTAGGCGATCGGCATCATGCCCTCGGTCAGGCCGACCAGGAACACGGCGTCCCATTCGAGGCCCTTCGCGGCGTGCAGCGACGCCAGGGTCACTCCCTGGACCGTCGGGGCGTGCTGGGCGGCCGCCCGTTCGTCGAGCTCGCGGACCAGGTCGGTCAGGGTCGCCCCCGGTTTCGCCGTCTCGAAGTCCTCGGCGAGGCGCACCAGCGCGGCCAGCGACTCCCAGCGGTCACGCACGGAGCCCGATCCGGCGGGCGGACGGGTGGTCCAGCCCTTGGTGGAGAGCACCGCTCGCACCTGGGATGCCAGGTCCTCCGCCCCGTCGAGCAGGGAGTCGTTGCGCCCCGCGCGGGCCGCGCCGCGCAGGGCGGTGCCCGCCTCCCGGACCTCGGCACGCTCGAAGAACCGCTCGGCGCCGCGCAGCTGGTAGGGCACCCCGGCGTCCGCGAGGGCCTGCTCGTAGACCTCGGACTGGGAGTTGACCCGGTAGAGCACGGCGATCTCGCCGGCCGGTACGCCCGCGGCGATCAGGTCGCGGATGCGCCGGGCGGTGGACTCGGCCTCGGTGGGCTCGTCCCCGTACTCCATGTAGACCGGCTCGGGGCCCTTGTCGCGCTGTGAGACCAGCTCCAGGCGGTGGTCGGCGGCCTTGCCGTGGGCGTGGCTCAGCAGGCCGTTGGCGAGGTGGACGACCTGAGGGGTGGAGCGGTAGTCGCGCACCAGCTTGACCACGGTCGCCCCGGGGTGGCGGGTGCGGAAGTTCAGCAGATGGTCGGGGGTGGCCCCGGTGAAGGAGTAGATCGTCTGGCTGGCGTCGCCGACGACGCAGAGGTTGTCCCGGTCGCCCACCCAGAGGTCGAGCAGCCGCTGCTGGAGCGGGCTCACGTCCTGGTACTCGTCGACGACGAAGTGCTGGTACTGGCCGCGCACGTGGTCGGCGATGTCTCCCCGGTCCTGGAGGATGCCGACCATCAGCAGCAGCACGTCCTCGAAGTCGATCACCGAGCGGTCGCGCTTGAGCTGTTCGTACGTGGAGTAGATCTGGGAGAGGACCGCCGGGTCGCGGGGGGCGTCCCGCTGGGCCTTGGCGACGGCCGCCGCGTAGTCGGCGGGGACGGTCTGGGTGACCTTGGCCCACTCGATCTCGCTGGTGACGTCCCGCAGCTCGGTGCGGTCGAGCCGGAGCTCGCAGCGGGCTGCCGCCTCGGCGACCAGCTGCACCTTCCGCTCCAACAGCCGGGGCAGCTCGCCACCGACTGCTTTCGGCCAGAAATACTGGAGCTGCCGGAGCGCGGCGGAGTGGAAGGTCCGCGCCTGGACGCCGGTCGCGCCGAGCTGGCGGAGGCGGCCGCGCATCTCTCCGGCGGCCCGGTTGGTGAACGTGACGGCGAGGACCGTGGCGGGCTGGAGGATGCCCGCCCGCACGCCGTACGCGATGCGGTGGGTGATCGCGCGGGTCTTGCCCGTACCGGCTCCGGCCAGCACGCACACCGGTCCGTGCAGGGCGAGCGCCACCTCGCGCTGCTCGGGGTCGAGCCCGTCGAGCACGGCGTCCGGGGTCTCGGGTACCTGGGGGAAGAGGGTGGAGTGCGTTGCTGCTGTCACCCCGCCATGCTGCCAGGTCCCCGGGGGCGGATGCGGCGGTCGTCCACAGGCGTGAGCCATTAGTCATACCGTGGCTCGTACCGGCATACCGTGGCTCGTACTCGCGCACCGAGGCTCGTACCGGCATACCGGGGCCTTGTACCGGCCCCGCGGGAATGGGTGCCGTTCTCGGTGCGTTCCTTAACCTTGCGGGAGCGCTGCGGTGAGCGGCCGGTCCGCAAGCGACGCTGCCGGCCGCGCAGCGGTACGGACGAGACGAAGGAGCGCCAGCGACATGGCGGGCACTGTGACGATGTACAGCACCACCTGGTGCGGCTACTGCCGTCGGCTGAAGAGCCAGATGGACCGCGAGGGCATCGCGTACAACGAGGTCAACATCGAGCACGACCCGGAGTCGGCCGCTTTCGTCGAGAAGGCGAATGGCGGAAACCAGACGGTCCCCACCCTGCTGATCGTGTCCCCCTCGGGCACCGAGTCGGTCATGACGAACCCGTCGCTCGCCCAGGTGAAGCAGGCGCTCGCCGCCTGAATCCGGCGGGAGGGACGACTGTCCGCCGCGCATACCACTGCCCCCGGCACCGCCGGGGGCAGTCGTGTGTCCGGACGGGCGGGGGCGGACCTCAGCCGGGCCGCTTCACCGCCCCGGGCTTCGGGAGCGGCTTGCCGTACCAGAGTTCGATCAGGCGGGACGCGATGGAGATGCCGAACGGCGGCATGATCTCGCCGGACTCGAAGGCGGCGGTGAGGTCCTCGCGGGAGAACCAGCGGGCCTCCTCGATCTCCTCGCCGTCGACGTTGATGTCGAAGGAGGTGGCTCGCGCCATGAAGCCGAGCATCAGGCTGGAGGGGAACGGCCACGGCTGGCTCGCGATGTACTCGACCTCGCCGACCGTGATCCCGGCCTCCTCGTAGACCTCACGGGCCACGGACTGCTCGATCGACTCCCCCGGCTCGACGAACCCGGCGAGCGTGGAGAAGCGGCCCTCGGGCCAGTGCACCTGGCGGCCCAGCAGCGCCCGGTCCTGGTCGTCGGTGACCAGCATGATGACCGCCGGGTCGGTGCGCGGGTAGTGCTCGGCCCCGCAGGCCTGGCAGCGGCGGATGTGGCCGGCCGCCGCGATGACGGTGCGCTCGCCGCAGCGGGAGCAGAAGCGGTGCAGCCGCTGCCAGTTCTCCAGGGCGACGGCGTGCACCATCAGCCCCGCGTCCCGGGGGCCGAGGAGCAGACCCGCCTCGCGGAGTCCGGCCGGGCGGGCCGACTGGTCCATGCGGCCGGGCAGCGAGTCCTTCTGGAGCGCGAAGTAGCTGACGCCAACCTCGTCGGTGCCGAGGAAGTACCGGTGGGTCTCGGTGACCGGGGCCTCGAAGGCCGGGGTCATGACGATCTCGGTGCCCCCGTCGGGGGTGTCGTCGATCAGCACCTGCCCGCCGGAGACGACGAAGACGCGGGTCGTCGGGTGGCTCCACGCCACGGCCAGCCACGCCTCGTCGAGACGGTGGTGTGCCGCGCGGTCGATGCCGCTCGGCGCGGTGAGGCCGATCGGGCGGTCTGCGGTGGCGTTGTCGAAGGTGCTCACAGGTGCTTCCTACTCCCCCTGGGTGGATCGGGTGTACGGAGGTGGGGCGGGGTTCATCCGCCGGACACGCCTGGCGCCGTGGCCAGTTCGCCCCACAGGTGGGCGGCCGTCTCCACGCCCTTGAGCAGCAGGTCCAGCTCGACCTTCTCGTCGGGGGCGTGCCAGCCGTCGGAGGGTACGGAGATGCCGAGGAAGAGGACGGGGGCGCCGAGCACGTCCCTGAGGTCGGCGGCGGGGCCGGAGCCTCCTTCACGGGTGAAGAGGATCTTCCTTCCGAAGGCCCGGCCCATCGCGCGGGCCACGGCCTGGAGGGCCGGGTGGTCCAGCGGGGTGAGGCAGGGGCGGGTGGCGGGCTGGAAGGTCATGGTGTGCCGGATGCCCGCCGGGATGCGGGACTCCACCCAGGCGCGGACGGCCTTCTGCACGTCGTCGGGGTCCTGCCCGTCGACCAGTCGGAAGCTGATCTTCACCAGGGCGGAAGAGGGAATGATCGTCTTGCTGCCCGCGCCCTGGTAGCCGCCGCCGATGCCGTTGACCTCGGCGGTGGGGCGGGCCCAGACGCGCTCCAGCGTGGAGTACCCGGCCTCGCCGGAGGCCGCCTGCGACTTCGCCGTACGGAGCCAGGTCGCCTCGTCGAAGGGCAGCTCCGCGAACAGCGCCCGCTCGGTGTCGGTGAGGTCGGTGACCCCGTCGTAGAAGCCGGGGATCGCGACCTTCCCGTCCTCGTCGTGGAGGGCGGCGACCAGCCGGGCGATCTCGGTGGCCGGGTTGGGGACGGCTCCGCCGAACGATCCGGAGTGGATGTCCTGGGCGGGCCCGTACAGGTGGATCTCGCACTCGGCGAGGCCGCGCATGCCGGTACAGACGGTCGGGGTGTCCTCGTCCCACATGCCGGTGTCCGAGACGATCACCACGTCGGCGGCGAGCCGGTCGGCGTGCCGCTCGGCCAGGTCGCGGAAGTTCGGGGAGCCGGACTCCTCCTCGCCCTCGATCAGCAGCTTGAGGGTGACGGCGGGGGTGGTGCGGCCGGTCGCGGCGAGGTGGGCGCGGACGCCCAGGGTGTGGAAGAACACCTGGCCCTTGTCGTCGGCCGCGCCGCGTCCGTACATCCGGCCGTCCCGGATCACCGGCTCGAACGGGTCGGTGGCCCAGCCGTCCTCGCGGGCGGCGGGCTGGACGTCGTGGTGGCCGTAGACCAGGACGGTCGGGGCGCCGGGGTCCTCGCTGGGCCACTCGGCGAAGACCGCCGGGGCGCCGGGGGTCTCCCAGATCTCGGCGACCGGGAAGCCGGTCTCCTTGAGTTTGGCGCTCAGCCATTCGGCACTGCGCCGTACGTCCCCGGCGTGCTCCGGCTGTGCGGATACGGACGGGATGCGCAACCACTCGGCGAGGTCGTCGAGGAAGGCGGCGCTGTGCTGTTCGGTGTACGTACGGACGGCGCTGTCCGGGGTCTCGCTCATGCTCTTGAGCCTATCCGTCCTCGGCGCCCGGCTCGTCCAGCAGGATCCGCTCCAGCTCCGCCCGGCCGGGCAGCCCCTGCGGATGGACGGTCTCGCCCGTGCGTACGTAGAGGAAGGTGGCGGTGACCGCGTCGAGCGGCAGATCGTGCAGCTCGGCCCAGGCGAGGCGGTAGACGGCGAGCTGGAGGGGGTCGGCGGTGCGGTGGCGGGTGGTCTTCCAGTCGACGATCTCGTAGGTGTCGCCCGTGCGGTAGACGGCGTCGATCCGGCCCCGGATCACCCGGCCCGCCAGGGTGATCTGGAAGGGGGTCTCCACGCGGTACGGCGTGCGCCGGGCGTACGCGGTGCGCTCGAACGCCTCCTTCAGCTCGGCGAGGTCCCGCTCGTCGGCGATCTCGGCGTCGCTCTCGTCGCCACCGGGCAGCTCGTCGGGGCCGAGCATGGGCAGCGGCAGCTCCTCGTACCGGGACTCGACCCAGGCGTGGAACCGGGTGCCCCGGCGGGCGGCGGGCTGCGGCGGGCGGGGCATCGGCCGGGCGAGCTCCCGGGCGAAGCCGTCGGGGTCCTCGGCCAGGCGGAGGAGCTGGGTGGCGGAGAGCGAGGCGGGGATGGGGACCTCGCGCACGGAGGCGCGGGCACGGCGCAGCTCCCCGGCGAGGGAGTCCAGGTCCCGGTCCCAGGAGGCGAGGGTGCGGGCCTCCTCGGGGGTGAGCCGGTCGGCCGGACCCTCCGGAGCCAGTCGTTCCGCCGGGCCCTCCTGCGGGTGACGGGCCGCCGGGATGTGCGGTGCTGCCTCCGGGGCGGTGTCCCTTCCCGTTCCTGTTCCCGTACGGGCTCCGAGGCCGTGTCCGGAACGGGTTCCCCGGGGCGTTCGGTGGGAAGCGCGTCCCAGTCCCAGCCCTCGTCGGCCGGTGGCTCGTCGAGCGGAGGCTCGTCGTCCCAGGGTTCGTACGCCGGTACGTCGTCGGGGCCGGGGGCGTGCGCGGGCGCCTGCTCGTCCCCCTGGACGGCCAGGCGCTCCAGATGGGACAGGACCGTGTCGCGGGCGGCCCGGCGGCGGGCCAGGGCGTCGGCGTCGAGAGGGAGCGGCCAAGCCAGATCGGCGTCGCGTTCCGCGAGGGCCGGGTTCTCCTCGTCCTCGGCGGGCTCGTCCGCCCACGCCTCGATCTCGCCGTGACCGGCGGCGCAGTGCTCGTACAGCGCCTCCAGGAAGGCCGACGGGCCGCGCGTCCGCTTCTGGGACGGGCCCCACCAGTGGCCGGAGCCGAGGAGGAGCGAGCGGGGGCGGGTGAAGGTGACGTACCCCAGGCGCAGTTCCTCCGTGTGCTGGTGCTCCTTCATCTCCTCCTTGAACGCCTTGATCCCCTTGGCGTCGAAGCTGTCGAGGGCCGGAAGCGTCGCCGCGTCGCCGCGCAGGGCGTGCGGGAGCACCTTGGCCTGGGCGGTCCACGCGTCCCGGGACTGGGCGCTGGGGAACTGGCCGGTGACCAGTCCGGGCACGGCGACGACGTCCCACTCCAGCCCCTTGGACTTGTGAGCGGTGAGGACCTTCACGGTGTTCTCGCCGCCGGGCAGCGCGTTGTCGAGGCCCTTCTCGTACTGTGCGGCGGTCCGCAGGAAGCCGAGGAAGGCGAGCAGCGACGCCTCGCCGTCCAGCGAGGCGAACCGGGCCGCTGTGTCCAGGAAGTTGGCCAGCGTCTCGCGGCGGCGGGCGGCCAGCGCCTGCGGGGACGCGGACAGCTCGACCTCCAGACCGGTGGTGGCCAGGACCCGGTGCAGCACGTCCATCAGGGGGTCCGCGAGCGAGCGGCGCAGGTCGCGCAGCTCCCGGGCGAGACGGGCGAAGCGGACGCGGGCCTCGGCGGAGAACGGCAGCCCGTCGTCGGCCGCGTCCCCCGCGACGAGGAAGGTGTCCAGCGCATCCGCGAGCGATATCACCTCGGCCGGGTCCGTGCCCTCGACGGCCTCCGCGAGCCGCCGGTCCGCGTCGGCGTCGTCCGCCTGGCCCGCCCGGTGCACCAGGAGGCGGGCGCGGCGGCCGAGGAGCGCGAG
Organism: Streptomyces sp. S063; assembly: GCF_002832675.1. Classification (NCBI taxonomy): domain Bacteria; kingdom Bacillati; phylum Actinomycetota; class Actinomycetes; order Kitasatosporales; family Streptomycetaceae; genus Streptomyces; species Streptomyces sp. S063. The sequence goes on along the minus strand of NZ_CP021707.1, from coordinate 5,151,789 downwards.
GTCGCGGGGGCCGATGCGCCAGCGCGGTCCGGTGAGCAGGCGGACCAGTGAGGCGTTGGCCCCCGGGTCCTGGAGGACCTCGCAGACCGCGACCAGGTCCGCCACCTCGGGCAGGTGCAGCAGTCCGGCGAGGCCGACGACCTCGACCGGGATGTCCCGGGCGACCAGGGCGGCCTGGATCTCGGGGAAGTCCCCGGCGGTGCGGCACAGAACGGCGATCTCGCCGGGCGGGGTGCCGGTGCGCACGAGGTGGGCGAGGGAGTCGGCGAGCCAGTCGATCTCCTCGGTGTGGGTGCTCAGCAGGGCGCAGCGGACCACCCCGTCGCGCTCGGCGCCCGGCGCGGGGCGCAGCGCCTCGACGCCCTCGTGCATCGCGCGCAGCGGTTCGGCGAGGCCGTTGGCGAGCTGGAGGAGACGGCCGCCGCTGCGCCGGTTCTCGCTGAGGCTGTAGCGGGTGGCGGGGGTGCCGTCGGCGTGCGGGAAGTGCTCGGGGAAGTCGTCCAGGTTGGCGACGGACGCGCCGCGCCAGCCGTAGATCGCCTGGCAGGGATCGCCCACGGCGGTCACCGCGTGACCGCCCGCTCCGGAATCCGTACCGCTGCCGAACAGCGCCGAGAGCAGCAGCCGCTGGGCCACCGACGTGTCCTGGTACTCGTCGAGGAGGACGACCCGGAACTCCTCGCGCAGGATCCTCCCGACCTCGGGCCGGGTCAGGGCCAGCTCGGCGGAGAGCGCGATCTGGTCGCCGAAGTCCAGCAGGTCCCGGCTGCGCTTGGCGGCCCGGTACCGCTCGGTGAGGCCGAGGAGCGAGCGGCGGGCCTCGGCGGTCTCGGGGATCTTGCGCAGGTCGGCGTTGCTGAGCTTGGCGGCGGCCAGGTCCCGCAGCAGTTCGGTGTCGTACGTCTCCAGCGTCCCGGGCCGTACGAGGTGTTCGGACAGTTCACCGTCGAGCGCGAGCAGATCGCTGACCAGCGTGGAGAAGGAGCGGGTGAGCGCCGGATACGGGCCCGGGGCCTCGCGCAGCACCTTTGCCGCCAACTGGTAGCGCGTGGCGTCGGCGAGGAGGCGGGTGGAGGGCTCCAGGCCGATGCGCAGGCCGTGCTCGGTGAGGAGACGGCCGGCGAACGCGTGGTAGGTGGAGATGGTGGGCTCGCCCGGGGGGTTGTCCGGGTCGATGACGTCGGGGTCGGTGACCCCCGCGGCGATCAGCGCCTTGCGGACGCGCTCGGCCAGCTCGCCCGCCGCCTTGTTGGTGAAGGTGAGGCCGAGGACCTGTTCGGGCGCGACCTGTCCGGTGCCGACCAGCCAGACCACGCGGGCGGCCATCACCGTGGTCTTGCCCGACCCGGCTCCGGCCACGATCACCTGCGGGGCGGGCGGCGCGACGATGCAGGCCGTCTGCTCCGGGGTGAACGGAATCCCGAGGAGCTCCTTGAGCTGCTCGGGATCGGTGATGCGTGGGGACACCCGGTCAACGGTAACCGGGACCGCCGACAACCCGGCACGAACCGGATGCGGCGGCTGCTCCAGCGCCCGGCACGAACCGGATGCGGCGGCTGCTCCAGCGCCCGGCGACCGGATGCGGCCGCTACTCCACCACCTGCCGTCCCTCCGGCTGTGCGCTGCACGAGGCCCGGAAGGTGCAGTGGGAACAGTGCGTTCCGGTGGTGGGCGTGAACCGTTCGTCCAAAACCTTCCCGGCGGCGGTGGCGAGCAGATCCAAGACCCACTCCCCCGCCAGCGGCTCCTGCGCCTGGACCTTGGGGAAGGCCTCGCCTCCCTCCTTCTTGGGGGCGGGCTGCCGGAGCTGGACCAGTTCGGCGCCGCCGGGTTCGGGACGTCTGCCGTCGAAGACCTCGTCGACCGCACCCTCGCGGACGGCGAGCTGGTAGACGGCGAGCTGGGGGTGGGCGGCGACCTCGTCCCTGGTGGGGGCGCCCTTGCCGGTCTTGAAGTCGACGACGTACGCCCGGCCCTCGGCGTCCTCCTCCACCCGGTCCATGGAGCCCCGGATGCGGACGGCGTACTCCCCCGCCTCCAGCGTCACGTCGAAGTCGTGCTCGCTCGCGGCGGGGGTCCGGCCGCCCCGGTCCAGGACGTGCCAGTGCAGGAAGCGCTCCAGGGCGGCGCGGGCCTGGCCCTTCTCCTGCTCGGACTTCCAGGGGGCGTCGAAGGCGAGGCCGTTCCACACCGAGTCCAGGCGCTCCATCAGGACGTCCAGGTCGGCGGGGGTCCGGCCGGAGGCGACCTCGTCGGCGAGGACGTGGACGACGTTGCCGAACCCCTGGGCGGCGGTGGCCGGGGCGTCGGCCTTCACCTCGCGGCCCAGGAACCACTGGAGGGCGCAGGTGTTGGCGAGCTGGTCGAGGGCGGAGCCGGAGAGGGTGACGGGCTGGTCGCGGTCGCGCAGCGGAACGGCGGAGCGGGTCGGCTCCTCCAGGCCCCACCAGCGGTACGGGTGGGCCGCGGGCACCAGCGGCTGCCCCTCGTCGTCGGTGAGCGCGGCGAGCCGGGCGAGCCGGTGGGCGGCGGCCTCGCGCAGCGCGTCGGACGCGGCCGGGTCGACGGTGGTGGCGCGCAGCTCGGCGACGAGAGCGGCGACGGCGAGGGGGCGGCGCGGGCGGCCGGTGACGTCGCGGGGTTCGACGCCCAGCTCGGTGAGGAAACGGGAGGGCTGGTCGCCGTCGTCGGCCGGGGCCTTCACGGCGGTGACGACGAGGCGTTCGCGGGCGCGGGTCGCGGCGACGTAGAAGAGGCGGCGCTCCTCGGCGAGGATGGCGCCGGGCGGGAGGGGGTCGGCGAGCCCGTCGCGGCCGATCCGGTCCGCCTCCAGCAGGGAGCCCCGGCGGCGCAGGTCGGGCCAGATGCCCTCCTGGACCCCGGCGACGACGACGAGCCGCCACTCCAGGCCCTTGGAGCGGTGGGCGGTCATCAGGCGTACGGCGTCGGGGCGGGCGGTCCGCCGGGAGAGGGTGTCGGCGGCGATGTCCTGGGCGTCGACCTCTTCCAGGAAGTTGAGGGCCCCGCGCCCGCCGGTGCGCTCCTCGGCGCGCGCGGCGGTGTCGAACAGGGCGCACACCGCGTCGAGGTCGCGGTCGGCGTTGCGGCCGCCCGCCCCGCCGCGCAGCGCGGCCCGTTCCAGTCTGCCGGGCCAGGGCGTGCCGTTCCACAGCGTCCACAGGGCCTCCTCGGCGGTGCCGCCGCCTTCGAGGAGCTCGCGGGCCTTGCGCAGGAGTGCGCCGAGGCGCTGCGCCCCGTGGGCGTACGCCGGGTCGTGCGTGACGAGGCGTTCGGGCTCGGCGAGGGCGCGGGCCAGCAGCTCGTCGGAGGGTGCGGGGACCCGGGTCCCGGCGGCCCGCTCCTCGTCGCGCAGGGCGCGACCGAGGCGGCGCAGGTCGGCGGCGTCCATGGAGCCGAGCGGGGAGGTGAGGAGGGTGAGGGCGGTCTCGGTGTCGAGCCAGGAGGGCGTTCCGGCAACGTCCGGGCCCGCCTCGGGGAGACGTTGCAGCGCCGCCTCGGCCACCGCCCGCAGCGCCGTCAGCAGCGGGGCCACGGCCGGTTCGTGGCGCAGCGGGAGGTCGTCGCCGTCGACCTCCAGGGGGACGCCGGCGGAGGTGAGGACGCGGCGGACGGCGGGCAGCGAGCGGCCTCCGGCCCGTACCAGCACGGCCATCTCCTGCCACGGGACCCCCTCCTCCAGGTGGGCGCGGCGCAGCAGGTCCGCGATGTTCTCCAGCTCCGTGGACGCGGTCGGGTAGGTGTACGTCTCGACGCGGCCGCCGTCCCGGACGGCGTGCAGCTCGCGGTGGGCGCGGACCGTGCCGGCGGGCAGCCGGGTCAGCGGCATCCGGCGGGTCAGCAGCCGGGTCGCCGCCAGCAGTCCGGCCCCGGAGCGGCGGGACGTGGTGAGGACGCCGACGGGCGCGGGGCTCCCGTCCGCCCGGCGGAAGGTGTCCGGGAAGTCGAGGATGCCGTTCACGTCGGCGCCACGGAACGTGTAGATCGACTGGTCCGGGTCGCCGAAGGCGATCAGCGTCCGCCCGGTGCGCGCCCCCTCACCTCGCACGCCCTCACCGCGCCCGTCCTCGCCGCACGCACCCCCGCCGTGCGGCGCGCGCCCCCGGTTCCCCGCCAGCGCGTGCAGCAGACGCACCTGTGCGGGGTCGGTGTCCTGGTACTCGTCGACGTACACCGCGTCGTAACGGCCGGCCAGCTCCGCCGCCACCTCGGGGCGCTCGGCGAGCAGAACCGCGCGGTGCACCAGCTCGGCGTAGTCCAGAACGCCCTGGGCGTCGAGGATGTCGAGGTACTCGGCGAGGAACTGGGCCGCCGCCGTCCAGTCCGGGCGGCCGGTGCGGCGGGCGAAGTCGGCCAGTGCGTCCGGGCCGAGGCCCAGCTCACGGCTGCGGGCCAGCACGGCGCGTACCTCGTCGGCGAAGCCGCGGGTGGTCAGGCAGGCGCGCAGCTCGTCGGGCCAGCGGACCTGGGCCAGGCCCTCCTTCTCCAGGTCGAGCTGGCCCGCGAGCAGTTCGCGGACGGTGACGTCCTGCTCGGGCCCGGACAGCAGGCGCAGCGGATCCGCGAACAGGTCGGCGTCCTGGTGGGCCCGGACCAGGGCGTAGCAGTACGAGTGGAACGTGGTGGCCTGCGGGCCCCGGGACGCCCCGAGTCGGGCCGCCATCCGGTCGCGCAGTTCGACGGCGGCCTTGCGGCTGAAGGTGAGGACGAGGATGCGGGCGGGGTCGCCGCCCCGGTTCACCCGGGCCGCGACGGATTCGACGAGGGTGGTGGTCTTGCCGGTGCCCGGCCCGGCGAGGACCAGCAGCGGGCCGCCGGGGTGATCAACCACCGCGCGCTGGCCTGCGTCCAGGAGGGGGGGATCCACGGAACCCGGCGGAGTGCGCACCAGACGGTACGCGCCCGTGGTCCGCGGCCGTGACTCGCGGCGCGGACTGTGCCGGGTGGAGGAGGAACTCACGTGGATCGCCGGTCCTGGTGGGTGTACAGGTGATGAGGAACAGGTTCGAGGCAGTCGGGACAGCCCGAGGAGAGAGGGGCGGAGCGTGCCGCGCGAGGACGACGCTACGCCAGCGACGGCGCGGGAGGCAGCGGCTGCGCTGCGTCCCTCGTCACGTGCGCGGCCGCGTCGGGCCGCTCCTGCCGGGGGCACATGGCGGAAGCTGTCCGGTGTGAGCTTCCTCGCCCGGCCCGTCGCCGCCCGGACCGCCGGGACCGCCGTCACCGGGACCGCCCTCTTTCGCGTGGCCGCCGTCCCAGCGGGCGCGCCGCATGTCGATGCGCGGGACGTGCCCCTCCGTGAGGCGGGACGCCTCGCGCAGCGGGGTGGCCTCCGCGCGGTAGTGCTCCAGCGCCCGCAGCTCGTGGGCGGGGAGCAGCGTCCCGTCGGCGCGGACGACGCGCCACCACGGCACGGCCGCCCCGTACAACGCCATGACCCGGCCGACCTGGCGGGGGCCTCCCTCGCCCAGCCACTCCGCGATGTCGCCGTACGTCATCACCCGGCCGGGCGGGATCAGCTCCGCCACGTCGAGGACCCGCTCCGCGTACTCCGGCAGCTCCGGGTGATCCGGCGGTCCGGCGCCGGGCGGGGCGGTGCCGGGCGGGGCGGTGCCGGAGCCGCCCCCGTCCGTCTGGTCCTGGCTCATCCGCCCCATCCTGCCGTACGTCACCGACAGCCCGGCCGAAACGGTGTCCGTCCGGGTACCCAGCGTGCGCGCGGGGGCAAAGGAGCGTATGTTGCGCTTCCCGCGCCCGTGCAATGCACCCTGATGCCCCCCTCTGTCTACGGGCCGTGCCACCATCATGCGGGCGGTGACCGGTGATACGAGAACACGAAGACGAACCAGAGGCGACGAAGGAGCAGGGCGTGCAGCCACCGAAGGCGGCGGACGCCTCCGATGCCGGGGAGCGCCCGCAGGGTGCTCCCGAGTCCTCCGCGTCGCCCGGTGCCGCCGCCGGACCGTCCCGCGCCGACGGCCCCACGGCGTCCACCACCGGACATCTGGCCGGCTCGACGCTCGCCTCCGCCGATGCCGCGCTGACCGACCGCGTCTCCGGGGACGAGCCGCTGCTCCCCGCCCGGGTGCACCGCCCCTCCGACCTGATGCGGCTGCTCATCGGCATCGCCGCGATCGGCGTGCTGTTCGCGATCGCCGCGTTCGCCCAGGGCACCACCACCGGTCTTGAGGACGACATCTCCAAGGGCACCGAGCAGGCGCCCGATCTGCTGATCAAGATCGCCGGGCTGGTGTCCAGCATCGCCGTGCTGCTGGTGCCGGTCGCCTTCGCCATCGAACGCCTCATCAAACGCGACGGGCTGCGCATCGCGGACGGGGTGCTCGCCGCCGTGCTCGCCCACGGGGTGACGCTCGCCACCGACCTCTGGGTCTCGCGGACCGCGCCCGGCACCATCCAGGACGCGCTGACCCAGCCGCAGACCTCGGGCGGTCTCACCGACCCGGTGCACGGCTATCTCGCGCCGGTCATCGCCTACATGACGGCGGTCGGGATGGCGCGCCGGCCGCGCTGGCGCGTGGTGCTGTGGGTGGTGCTGCTGCTCGACGCGTTCGCGATGCTGGTCGGCGGGTACACCACCCCGTTCTCGATCGTCCTCACCGTGCTGATCGGCTGGACGGTGGCGTACGGGACGCTGTACGCGGTCGGCTCGCCGAACGTCCGCCCCACCGGCCAGCACCTGATGGCGGGCCTGCGGCACGTGGGCTTCCGCCCGGTCGCGGCGATGCGCACCGAGGACATCCCGGACAAGGACAACGCCGACCAGGGCGACCGGGGACGGCGTTATCTGGTCACGTTGGAGGACGGGCCGCCGCTGGACGTCACCGTCGTCGACCGGGAGCAGCAGGCCCAGGGGTTCTTCTACCGGGCCTGGCGGCGGATCACGCTGCGGACGCTCACCCAGCGGCGCTCGATCCAGTCGTTGCGGCAGGCGCTGGAGCAGGAGGCGCTGCTGGCGTACGCGGCCATCGCCGCCGGGGCGAACGCGCCCAAGCTGATCGCCACCTCGGAGCTGGGCCCCGACGCGGTCATGCTGGTCTACGAGCACATCGGCGGCCGGTCGCTGGATCAGATGGAGGACGAGGAGATCACCGACGATCTGGTGCGCAGCGCCTGGCGTCAGGTGAAGGCCCTCCAGTCGCGGCGGATCGCGCACCGCCGGCTGACCGGCGACGCGCTCCTGGTGGATCGTTCCGGCAAGGCGTTCGTGACGGATCTGCGCGGCGGCGAGATCGCGGCGGGCGATCTGGTGCTGCGGATGGACGTGGCCCAGCTGCTGACCACGCTGGGGCTGCGGGTGGGGGCCGAGCGGTCGGTCGCCGGGGCGCTGGCCGTGCTCGGCCCGGACGCGGTGGCGGACTGCCTGCCGCTGCTCCAGCCGATCGCGCTGAGCCGCTCCACGCGCGCGACGCTGCGCCGGATCGCCCGCGAGCGTTCGCAGCGCGAGCGGGAGGCGGTGGTGGAGGCCTCGCAGGCGGCCAAACAGGCGAGGGCGGAGCAGGCGAGCACCGAGCAGGCGGCGGGCAGCCCCGCGACCGGATCCGGGTCCGGGTCCAAGACCGCGTCCAAGGCGGAGTCCAAGGCCGAGCGCCGATCGCTGCGCACCGAGAAGCAGGCCGAGAAGCGCGCCATCGACGATGCGCTGGAGGAGGCCCGCGAGGAGGATCTGCTCGCCCAGATCCGCCGTCAGGTGCTGCTGATCCGCCCGCAGGCCCCGGTCGAACCGGTCCGCCTGGAGCGGATCAAGCCGCGCACCCTGTTCAGCTTCATCGCCGGGGCCATCGCCGCGTACTTCCTGATCTCTCAGGTCACCCAGGCCGACTTCGGGGCGGTCGTGGAGCAGGCGGAGTGGGGCTGGGTGGCGGCGGCCCTCGGCTTCTCGGCGCTGAGCTATGTGGCGGCGGCGATGAGCCTGCTGGGATTCGTGCCGGAGCGGGTGTCGTTCCTGAAGACCGTGCAGGCGCAGGTGGCCGGCTCGTTCGTGAAGATCGTGGCACCCGCGGCGGTCGGCGGCGTGGCGCTGAACACCCGCTTCCTCCAGCGGGCCGGGGTGCGCCCCGGTCTCGCGGTGGCGAGCGTCGGGGCGTCGCAGCTCTTCGGGCTCGGCGCCCACATCATGCTGCTGGCGCTGTTCGGTTATCTCACGGGTACGGAGAAGACACCGGACTCGCTGACCCCGTCCCGGACGGTGATCGCGGGTCTGCTGACGGTCGCGGTGCTGGTGCTGGTGGTGACGGCGATCCCGTTCCTGCGGAAGTTCGTGGTCACCCGGGTGCGCTCGCTGTTCGCCGGGGTCGTGCCGCGCATGCTGGACGTGGTGCAGCGGCCGCAGAAGCTGCTCACCGGCATCGGCGGCATGCTGCTGCTGACCGGCCTGTTCGTGCTCTGCCTGGACGCCTCGATCCGCGCGTTCAGCGGCCCGGACGTCCCCCAGCTGAGCTACGCCAGCATCGCGGTGGTCTTCCTCGCCGGGAACGCGCTCGGCTCGGCCGCCCCGACGCCGGGCGGTATGGGCGCGGTCGAGGGGGCCCTGACGCTGGGCCTGATCGCGGTCGGGCTGCCGAAGGAGGTCGCGGCGCCCGCGGTGCTGCTGTACCGCGTGATGACGCTGTGGCTGCCGGTGCTGCCGGGGTGGCTCGCCTTCAACCAGCTGACCCGCAAGGGCGAGCTGTGATCCGGCCGGGCGGGCAACGGCGGTAGCGGCCCGGCCGGCGTCCACCGGGAGCGGCCCGGCCGCCGTCCACCGGTCGCGCCCCGCCACCACCCGCATGGACCGCGCCCGGCCGCGTTCCCCGGCGGCCCGCCGCACGATGGGGGCATGAGGACTTCCCCCGCCATGCGTGCCGCCGCCCTCGCCGCCACCGCCACCGTGCTGCTGCCGCTGGCGGCCTGTTCGGACGACGGCGACGGGAACGGGTCCTCGACGCCGACCGGGGCCTCGACCGCCTCGCCGACCGCCACCGCCGGCGACCTGTCCTCGCAGAAGCTGGAGTGGTCCCCCTGCCCGCCCCCGAACACGGCCCAGGGCGGCGGCGAGTCACCGTCCCCGCTGCCCGGCGGTGTGGTGTGGGAGTGCTCCTTCATGGACGTACCCCTCGATTACGCGAAGCCGGACGGCCGCACGATCGAACTGGCGCTGGTGCGGGCCAAGGCCAAGGACCAGCAGCGGCGGATCGGCTCGCTGGTGTTCAACTTCGGCGGGCCCGGCGCGTCCGGCGTCGCGACCCTGCCCGCGTTCGGCACCGAGTACGACAGGCTCCGCACCCGGTACGACCTGGTGAGCTTCGACCCGCGCGGGGTCGGCCGCAGCGAGGGCGTCCAGTGCGCGGACGACGCCCAGCTGGACGCCTTCTACCAGGAGGACTCCACCCCGGACGACGCGGCCGAGGAGAAGCAGTTCGTGCAGGGGCAGAAGGACTACATCGCGGACTGCGAGGAGAACTCGGGCCCCGAACTCCCCTTCGTGGGCACGACGAACGCCGCCCGCGACATGGACCTGCTGCGGACGGTGCTGGGCGACGACCAGCTGCACTACTTCGGTATCTCGTACGGCACCGAACTGGGCGGTGTGTACGCCCACCTCTTCCCGGACAAGGTCGGCCGGGCGGTCTTCGACGCGGTGGTCGACCCCACGAAGGACGCCGAGCAGTCCTCCCTCGGCCAGGCCGAGGGGTTCCAGCTCGCTCTGGACAACTTCACGAAGGACTGTGCGGAGCGCGACGACTGCGCCCTGCCCGGGGCCACCCCGCAGGAGGTCGAGCAGGGTATCGCCGATCTCCTGGGGGAGCTGGAGGAGGAGCCCATCGACGGGCTCGGCGACCGGACGCTGACCCAGACGCTGGCCACCACCGGTATCGCGTCCGCCCTCTACTCCCAGGAGACCTGGCCGCTGCTGGAACAGGGCCTCGACGAGGCGGGCGGCGGGAACGGCGGGCTGCTGCTCGCCCTGGCCGACTCGCTCAACGGCCGCTCCGAGGACGGGCGTTACGACAACTCCAACGCGGCGAACATCGCCATCAACTGCGCCGACTCCAAGCAGCGGTTCACCCTGGAGCAGACGAAGGCGGCACTGCCCGCGTTCCGCAAGGCGTCCCCGCTGTTCGGCGAGTACCTGGGCTGGGGGCTGATGAGCTGCACCGGCTGGCCGGTGGCGGGAGCGTGGGAGACCCCGGACGTCAGCGCCCCCGGGGCGGCGCCGATCCTGGTCATCGGCAACACCGGTGACCCGGCCACCCCGTACGCGGGGGCGAAGGCGATGGTGGAGAAGCTGGGCAAGGGCGTCGGCGTGGAGCTGACGTACAAGGGCGAGGGGCACGGGGCGTACAACAGCAAGGACGCGTGTGTGCAACGGGCGGTGGACGGCTATCTGTTGAACGGCCGCGTGCCGAAGTCAGGCACGGTCTGCGGCTGACCCTCTTCCCCGACTCCCTTACGACACAGGGTGGTTAGCATGACCGCACACCCCCGAGGGAGGGAAGCCGGTTCATGCGTACACACCGCGGCACCCGGCGAGCCGCCGCACGGACGGGCGCGGCTCTCCTCGCCGCCGTAGTCCTCACCGGCTGTGGCCTGTTGAGCAGCGAGCCGGGGCCCTCCGGGACCGCGGACAGCCGCCCCGCCGAGGCTCCCGCGACGCCCACTCCCCCAGCCGTCCAGGGCTCCCCCACGACTCCGCGGCTCCCCTCGGCGCTCACCTCCCAGCGCCTCGGCTGGAAGCGCTGCACGGCCCCGCGTGGCGGCAGCGCGCCCGGTCCGCCATGGCGTTGCGCGAGCGTGGACGTACCGCTGGACTACGCGGAGCCGGCCGGCGAGACGCTCTCCATCGCGTTGATCCGCAAGGAGGCCCGCGACCGGGGGCGGCGCATCGGCTCGCTGCTGGTCAACTTCGGCGGCCCGGGCGGTTCCGGCGTCGCCACCCTCCCGCGCGCCGCCGGGCAGTACGAGAAGCTCAACTCCCGGTACGACCTGGTGAGTTTCGATCCGCGCGGGGTCGCCGCCAGCTCCGGGGTGCGCTGCCGTTCCGACCAGGAACAGGAGCATGCCCACCGGACCGTCGACCTGACCCCCGACACGGCGGCGGAGGAGGCCGCGTTCTTCGCCGACGCGGCGGACTTCGGCGCGGGCTGCGAGCGCCGCTCGGGCGAGGTCCTGCCGCACGTCGGTACGTCCAACGCCGCCCGCGACCTGGACCTGATCCGCCAGGTCCTGGGCGACGACAAGCTGTCCTACCTCGGCTTCTCGTACGGCACGGAGCTGGGCGGGACGTACGCGCACCTCTTCCCGCACCACGTGGGGCGCACCGTGCTGGACGCGGTCGTCGACCCGACGGCCGACGGCGTCGCGCACGCCCGCAACCAGACCAGGGGCTTCCAGCGCGCCCTGGAGAACTACCTCAGGGACCGCGGCCAGGACCCGCGTGCGGGCTCCGAGCGCATCGCCCGACTGCTGGCCCGGATCGACCGGAGCTCCCTGCCGACCGGCTCGGGCCGGGAGCTGACCGAGTCGCTGGCCATCACCGGCATCGTCACCCCGCTGTACTCCGAGTCGTCCTGGCCCGAGCTGACGGCCGCGCTCGACGAGGCGGAGAACAACGGCACGGGCGATGAACTGCTCCGGCTCGCCGACGCGTACAACGGCCGTGACGCGCAGGGCCGTTACGACACCCGGAGCCACTCCCAGCGGGCCATCTCCTGCGCGGACTCGGCCTCCCGCCCGACCCTGGACGAGGCCCGTGCGCTGGTGCCGGAGTTCCGTCGGCTGTCGCCGGTCTTCGGCCCGTTCCTGGCCTGGGACACCGCGGGCTGGTGTGCGCGGTGGCCGGTCGACGGGGAGCACGAGACGCCGGAGACCAGTGCGCCGGGCGCGGGCCCGATCCTGGTCGTCGGGACGACGGGCGACCCGGCGACCCCGTACGAGGGGGCGCGGCGGATGGCGGACGAGCTGGGCGGGGGCGTCGGCGTCCTGGTCACCAACCAGGGCGAGGGGCACGGGGCTTACGGCTCCAACGACTGCGTGACGTCGACGATCGACGACTACTTCCTGGACGGGAAGGTCCCGGCGGACGGGAAGACCTGCGGATAGCCTGCGCGGAGAAGCGGAGAGGGGCCGGCCCGTGCGGGCCGGCCCCTCGAACGTCATGCGTGTCCTGCGTCATGCGTGTACTAGTAGACCGGCTTCTCGGGCTCGATCTGGTTGACCCAGCCGATCACGCCGCCGCCCACGTGCACCGCGTCGGCGAAGCCCGCGGACTTGAGGACCGCGAGGACCTCGGCGCTGCGGACACCGGTCTTGCAGTTCAGGACAATGCGCCTGTCCTGCGGGAGGTCCTGGAGGGCGTTGCCCATCAGGAACTCGTTCTTCGGGATCAGCCGGGAGCCGGGGATCGCGACGATCTCGTACTCGTTCGGCTCGCGGACGTCGATGATCTCGATCTTCTCGTCGCCGTCGATCCACTCCTTGAGCTGCTTGGGAGTGATCGTGGAACCGGCGGCCGCTTCCTGGGCCTCCTCGGACACGACGCCGCAGAAGGCCTCGTAGTCGATGAGCTCGGTGACGGTGGGGTTCTCGCCGCAAACCGCGCAGTCGGGGTCCTTGCGGACCTTGACCTGGCGGTACTGCATCTCCAGGGCGTCGTAGATCATCAGCCGGCCGACCAGCGGGTCTCCGACCCCGGCGAGCAGCTTGATGGCCTCGGTGACCTGGATGGAGCCGACCGACGCGCAGAGAACGCCCAGCACGCCGCCCTCGGCGCAGGAGGGGACCATGCCCGGCGGCGGGGGCTCCGGGTAGAGGCAGCGGTAGCAGGGGCCGTGCTCGGACCAGAACACGGAGGCCTGGCCGTCGAAGCGGTAGATCGAGCCCCACACGTACGGCTTGTTCAGCAACACCGCGGCGTCGTTGACGAGATAGCGGGTGGCGAAGTTGTCCGTGCCGTCCACGATCAGGTCGTACTGCGCGAAGATCTCCATCACGTTCTCGGCTTCGAGCCGCTCTTCGTGAAGGACCACGTTGACGTACGGGTTGATGCCCAGCACCGAGTCCTTGGCGGACTCCGCCTTGGACCGGCCGATGTCGGACTGGCTGTGGATGATCTGGCGCTGCAGGTTCGACTCGTCGACCTCGTCGAACTCCACGATGCCGAGCGTGCCGACACCGGCCGCGGCCAGGTACATCAGGGCCGGCGAGCCGAGGCCGCCGGCGCCGACACACAGCACCTTGGCGTTCTTCAGGCGCTTCTGTCCGTCCATCCCGACATCCGGGATGATCAGGTGGCGGGAGTACCTGCGGACCTCGTCGACGGTGAGCTCAGCGGCTGGCTCGACCAGGGGTGGCAGCGACACAGGAACCTCAACAATGCAGGTGGTCGGATTCTACGTAGACCGGCTTCTTACGGTCGACTACGTACGGTTGTTCTCCTCGTAACACTGCCACGCCCCTCCTCATTCCGAGATACCAGGTCCGATCCGCGAGACGATTTCGTCCCAGTAACTGGGCAGCGCCGCAAATGGATCACTTTGTCCATTTCGCTCGCCACAGCCGTCCCGGTCGCTCCGGTCGCTCCGGTCGGTGAAGAAGATCGTCCCGGCGCCCTGCCAGCGGGCGATCCGCATGGCCTCTTCCAGGTGGGTGCGCGGGACCCCGTGGACGAAGTGGGCGAACCGGTCCGGCGGGTAGTCGGCCGTCCACTCCGCCACCTGGGACCAGCGGTAGTCGGTCCAGGGGCCCTGGAAGGTGACCAGCTGGTCGGCGGCCTCCGCGTACCCGGGGTACGGGTGGGTGCCGTGGCCCAGCACCAGGCGGCCCCCGCCGTCCGCGCTGTCGCTCTCCGCCAGCAGGGCGTGCAGGGTGCCGGTGAGCCGCCGGACGGCGGGCATGCGGTCGCGGTCGGCGGGGCAGCGGGCGAGGTAGAAGCCGCCGACGCGGTACCAGTCGATGAAGGACCGGGCGTCCGCGATCAGTTCGCCGAAGGGCCGCTCACCGTGGGCCAGGTCGAGGTGGCCCAGCAGCCGTCCGCCCGAGGCGCGGACGGTGTCGCTCGGGGCCTCGCCGTGCAGGGCGCGTTCGCGGGCGTTGCGCAGCCGGCCCGCCGCCTCCAGGCAGTGCGGGTCGGGCCGGGAGCCGGGGCCGTTCGCGATGTTGAGGACGGCCCAGTGCAGCGGGGTGCCGGGGCGGGCCAGCTCGGCCCATTCGGCGGGGGCGAGCAGCGGGTGGGCGTAACCGGGGACGCCGAAGCCGAGCTGTTCGCCTCCCGCGGTCCTGCGGGCGTCGGCGGGGGCGGTCAGATACGGCACGCCGCCTCCATCCAGATGTCGGCGAGGGACTCCTCCAGGTTGATCCGGGGGCGCCAGCCGAGCCGGTCCCGCGCGGTACGGACATCGGCCTGCTGCCAGGCGCCGCAGCCGTCCGGATACGGGGACGGGGTGGCGGAGAGGTGTTCCATGACGGACTCGGCGGAGGTGCGCGGGGCCCCGATGGGCAGCCGCTGAGCGGGCGGGTCCAGCTCGTGGAGCGCGCCCGCGTATCCGGCGACGCGGGCGAGTACGGCGGCGGCGTCACGGAGCCGGACGGCGCGCCCCGTGCCGATGTTGACGACGCCCTGGGCGGCGGAGAGCGAGGCGGCGTGGACGGCCCGCGCCACATCCCGTACGTCGACGAAGTCCCGCTGCACACCGAGCCCGCTGAGCTTCAGCTCGCCGTCGCCCGCCTGCATGGCCCGGCGCATCGCCTCGGCGAGCCGGCCGAGCGGAGAGCCCGCCGGGGTGCCGGGCCCGACCGGTGAGAAGACCCGCAGGACGACGGCGTCGAGGCCGGAGCCGAGGACCAGTTCGGTGGCGGCGAGCTTGCTGACCCCGTACGGGCCGCCGGGGCGCGGGACCGCGTCCTCGGCGGTGGAGGAGCCGGGCTGCGAGGGCCCGTACTCCGAGGCACAGCCGACCTGGACGAGCCGGGCGCCGCAGCCGCTGCGGCGCAGCGCCTCGCAGACGGTGGCGACGGCGACGGTGTTGTGCCGGGTGAGGTCGCGGGCGTTGCCGCGGGTGGCGCCCGCGCAGTTGACGACGACCCCGGGGTGGACGGCGTCCAGGAAGCGGGTGAGGGCCCCGGGGCTGCCGCCCGCGAGGTCGAACCGGACGTCGGCGTCGTCGCCGCGCCCGAGGGCCGTGAGGTGAACGGCGGGGTCGGCGAGGAGACGGTCGGCGACGAAGCGGCCGAGGAATCCGTTGGCTCCGAGCAGCAGCACCCTCATCGCGCACCGCCTCGGTGCCGACGGCTCACTGCCGGTGCGGGGGACTGGGGGGTCATGGCGGGTTTCTCCTAGGTCAGTCAGTCGGTCGTACGGTGCCGGGACGGGCCCGCGGCGTCGGCTCCGCGGGAGTGGTGCGGGGTGGTACGTCGGTGGTGTTCGAGGTGGTACGTCGGTGGAGCGGCCGGCCCTCGGGTCGCCCTCAGGCCCGGGTGTGGGCGGAGGCCCGGGAGAGCGCGAGGGCGGCGTGCAGCAGGAGTCCGAGCGCGGCCCCGCCGCAGGCGAGGGCGGACACGGCACCCGTCCCGCCTGTCGAGACGAGGAGGTCCACGGGCTGGGCCAGGGGTTCGAGCCCGGGGAGCCGGGCGGCGAGGACGAGGGCGGGGGCACCGGCCTCCACGGCGCACGCACCGGCCAGCGCGACGGTGCCCGGCTCGGGCAGGCCGTGGGCGGCGAGCAGCCGGGCCACGAAGAACAGCACTCCCAGGGCGACGGCCGCCACGGGCACGCCTCCCCCGCCGAGGCCGAGGTCGGCCAGGTACAGCAGGGGCAGCAGCGCGCCGAGGAAGAGGCAGACGGCCGTCAGGAGCAGGGGGCGCACGCCCGCGCCGAACTCCTCCAGGGCGCGGCTGCCGGAGAGTTTGCGGTGGGCTCGGACGGTGAAGAGGTGGGCGCACCAGGCGGCCGGGGCGACGGCGGCGGCGAGGCCGAGCAGCGGGGCGGCGTCACCGTCCCACGGGCCGTCCGGGCCGCCGGTCATGACCTGGGCGAGCAGTTCCTCGCCGTACACCGTGTAGCTGAGGAGCCAGCAGGCGTACATCCCGGCGCGGCCGGCTCCTTCGGGGGCGCGCAGCGGGCCGCGGCCCAGGCACGCCCGGAGCGCCAGGCAGGCGAGCAGCGCGCCGGCGACGGTGACGAGGGCCCGCACCCCGTCGCCGAGGAGGCCCTCGGTGACCCGGAGCACCCCGGCCGTCGCCAGGCAGGCGGCCCCGGGCAGCAGGGCGAGGAGCGTCCAGGCGGCCCGCGCCTCGGTGTCGGGGCCGGGGCCGGGGGCCCGCCGATGGGGGAATCGTGCGTCCGGGGCGGCATGCGGGCGTACAGCTCCTCGGCGAGGGCGAAGACGTCCCGGTGGCGGTAGCGGGCGGCGGTGCGGTCGGTGAGTCCATGGGCCTCCAGGCCGGCGGCGATCTCCAGCGGGTCCACGGCGCGTTCGCACAGGTCGCGGTGGTCGTGCAGCAGGGTTCTCACCGGGTCCGCCGGACCCCGCCGGGCGGTGGCGCCCGGCGCCCGGCGGGCCGGGGCGCGGGGCGGGATCTCCGCGGGGCGTTCCGGGGCGGCAGCGGGGTTCGTCGCCGGGTCGTCCGGACGGGTCATCGGGGGGTCTCCGTGGTCGGGGAGCGTCGAGTGAGGGGCCGTGGCATCGAGGGTCGAGGCGTCAAGGGCCGGGTGGTCACGCATCGCCGCCCCCCGCGGGTCCGGCCGCGACCGCGCAGACGCCCTCGGGCTCCGGCTCACGGGCGTGCTCGGGCTCAGGTTCGCCGGGCCGGTCCGGCAGCCGGGCCCCTGACGCGGCGGCCCGGCCGGGCACGGCGGCGGGGCACTCGGGGTCCTGCGGCGGCCGGAGGTGGGACGCGGGCTGGGTCCAGTGGCCGAGGAGGCGGGCCTCCGGCGGGGTGGCGAACGGCAGCGGGTCGCCGTGGGCGTCCACCGTGTCGGCCTCCCGGCGCACCGGGGTCTGCGACATCAGCTCCAGGTAAATGCCGCGAAATGCCGCGAGGTTCTGTTCGACGGTGAAGAGTTCGAGCGCGCGGGCCCGGGCGGCGGCGCCCAGCCGGGCCCGGCGCTCGGGGTCGCGCAGCAGCGCGACGCAGGCGTCCGCGAGCGCCTTGGGGTTGCGCGGGGGCACGACCAGACCGGTGCCGCCGATGACTTCGACGACCGCGCCCACGTCGGTGGAGACGGTGGCCCGGCCGCAGAACATGGCTTCGACGAGGCTGACGGGGAAGCCCTCGACGGTGCTGGAGAGGACGACCACGCCGCCCGCCCCGTACGCCTCGGCGAGATCGGGGATCTCGGGCCCGCCGATCTCCTCGAAGGTGACCGGGCTGCGGCCCTCGGTGTGGGCGCCGGTGGCCTCGTCCGGGAAGAGCTGGGCGGCCAGGGCCGTGCAGTGCGCGAAGTAGGCGGCGGCCTCGTCGCCCTCCGCCGGGGCACCGAAGATCCGCAGCCGGGCGGCGGGCCGGGCCCGGCGGACCTCGGCGAAGGCGTGGAGGAGGGCCATCAGGTCCTTGGCGGGCTCGATCCGGCCGACCCAGACCAGCGTGTCGGGGCCGCCCGCCTCGGCGTTCCCGCCCGCCGCGCCGAGCCGGTCGACGTCCTCGCCGACCGGACCGAAGCGCTCGGCGGCCATGCCCGGGTAGACCGTGCGCTGCTTGGCGGGGTCGGCTCCGCAGCGCTGCTGCCAGCGGCGGACGTGGGTGTTGCCGGGGGTGACGAGCGCGGCCTGCCGGTAGATCTCGGTGGCGAGGCGGCCGTGGAACGCGGCGAGGAGGGCGCGCACGGGTGCTCCGTACGAGGTGCCGGACGCGGCGGCCAGGTAGTGCGCGCGCAGCGGGACGCCGTGCTCGGTGACCAGCAGCGGCACCCCGAAGAAGCGTTTGGCCAGGAGTCCCGGGAGGGCGGCCGCCCCCCGGAGGCCGCATGGCAGAGGTCGACCGCGCCGAGGCTCTCCTGGTCGTACCAGTCGAGCGAGAGCGGGCGCAGCGCGCGCTCCAGCTCGGCGGCGAAGGCGAGGAGGTCGGGGACTTTGGCGCTCTGCACGGTCCGGCCGGTGCCGTGGGCGCGGGAGGCCGCCTCCAGGATCCGCACGGTCGTCTCGGAGCGCAGGGCGAGGTGGAGTCCGCCGCGCTCGCGGGCCAGCTCGGCCAGCCCGTGGAGGCCGGCGGTGAAGAGCCCGGCACCGGGGCCCTCGCCCGGTGCCGTACCGGCCGGGTCGGGGGTGCAGACCGCGGTGGCGAGGGCGGTGAAGTGCTCGGTGAAGCGCTTGCGCTCGCGCCGCCCGTAGGACTGCTCGCCGCCGGTCACCAGCCGGGCCAGCAGGCCGCGTTCGCCGCTGCCGCGCAGGGTGCCGTCCTCGGGGGCCCACAGCGGCGCGACGCGCACCCGGCTGACCTGATACGGCAGTTGGACCCAGCCCTGGGCCTCCTGGTGGGCGGAGCGGCTCAGCGCGAACAGGTCGAACTCGTGCTGCGGCAGCCCGCGCACCAGTCGGTCGCACCAGAGCCTGGACTCACCGGTCGCATACGGGTAACCACCGTCGGTGAGCAGTCCGATCCGCACGAGTACACCCCCCGATCTCCCTTGTGGGCGGCCGCCGTTGAACCGGCGACTCACAGCGGGACGACGTTAAGCGGATACGCCGGTGGTGCGACGGACGGTTGTCCGTCGCACCACCGAAAGGGGTGAACCGTCGTAACTTTCCCGTGCCGGTCGCGTTCCGTCGCGATACGGCGGTCGGTTGTCACGGTGAGTCAGGCCCGGGCCAACTCCTGATGGCCGACCGGCAGGCCTTGCGGCCTCAGCCCTTGGGGTGCACCCAGGGGTTGGGCTTGCACTTGATGCCTTCGAGTTCGAGCGTCTTGGTCTGCTGCTGCATGACCGGGGCCAGGGCGCCGGGGGTGCGGCAGCTCACGTGGTTGTACCCGAGCCGGTGGCCGACCTCGTGGTTGATGAGCATCTGACGGTAGGGCAGCAGCTTGTCCGGGCCGAAGGTGGCGGCGCCCTGCGCCCAGCGATAGGCGTTGATCATGATGCGGTCGGTCGATGCGGAGTCGCAGGAGACGTTGTCGATCGTGGTGTCCAGACCGGACTTGGCACACCAGTCGCCGGTGGTCCCGGGACTGGCGAGGGTGATCACGAAGTCCGGCTGCCCCGACGAGATGCGCTCGAAGGTCATCGCGCCGTTGTGCGCCCAGCTCCGGTCGTCGTTGAGCGTCTTCTGCACGGCTTCGGCGAACAGACCGGCGTCGAGGCCGAGCCCCTTCTCCACGTCGATGCGGTAGCGGTGCTTCTGCCCCTTCCCGGGGGCCTTGGCCAGACCGGGCACCGCCTCGAACTCGCCGCTCGCCCTGAGGTCGGCGGCGAGCGGATACGGCTGCGCCATCCTGTCCGCGTACGAGAGGGGCTTGACCTCGGGCTTGGGCTGCTTCGGCGTCGGGCGGGCGTCGGAGCGCGATGCCTCTTCGCCCAGGCCCTGCCGCTCCACCTCGGCGGCGCGCGCCTCGGCGGCACGGTCACCGGAGTCCTCGGCGACCTGTCCGGCGACGACGACCGCGAGCACGGTGGTCACCGCGGCGGCGGCGATCCCGGTGAACGTCCGCCCCTTGCCGCCCCGGGGCGCGGTCCGTTCGTCCGGCTCCGCCGCCTCGGCGTCGTCCGGGCCGTCGGCCGACGGCGTGGACGCGGTCCCGGAGGCCTCGGCGTCGAAGGCGTCCACGAACTCCTGGCGCGGGCCCGGCACCGGGGGTCCGCCCGCCTGCCGCTGTGCCGCCCGGCCGTCCGCGGCGCGCTGGGCCGCGCGCTGGGCGGACACCTGACGGGCCACTGCCTGCTGCCGGGCGGCGGCGTCCTGGGGTCCGGGGGGCCCGGCGGACCCGCCGGGATACGGCCGGGCGTCGCCGGGACGGCCGTCCGGGCCGGGGTACTGGTGGGGGGCCTGCGGATGGGGGGCGCCGTGAGGTGCGGGGGCGCCGGGCCCCTGTCCGTAACGGGGCTGCGGCCCGGTGCTCCAGGTGCCGCCCCAGCCACCGCCCCCCTCGCGCTGTTCGGGGTGGCCGCCGCGCACCTGCGGGGCGTCGGGCGGGAACGGGCCCTGCCCGTCACCGGTCAGCGGGGAGAACAGATTCCGCCCGTCCGCGGTCCGCCTGCGACGGCCGGTGCCGGACGCGGGACGCGCCGCGGCGCGCTCACCGCCCGGCTCCGCCGCTGTCGCGTCCGGGCGGATCGCCCCGGAGCCCTTTCGGCTGTGTCGTCCCACGCCCCGGATCAGCTCCCGCCGCTATCGTCCAACAGTTCCCGGAACGCCTGGGCGACCGCCTCCGGGTACTCCATCATCGCCACGTGCCCCGCGTCGGGCAGGGTCAGCAGCCGGGCGTCGCGGAAGGCCGCGGACGCCCTGCGCGCCATCCGGTACGAGACGAGCTGGTCCCGTCCGCCGTACACGAGCTGGGTCGGTGCCAGCACCCGCTCGGCCTGGCGCCACAGTCCGTGCTGGCCGCCCAGGGTGTACGCGTCGACGATGCCCCGGGCCGAACGCGTCATCGCGTCCCAGAAGTACGGCAGCTCCAGCCGGCGCTCCATCTCGGCCACCGCATGGCGGAAGGCTTCCTCGGAGACCCGTGCCGGATCGCCGTAACAGAGTGCCATGACTCCACGCGTCCGCTGCTCCGCCGTCCAGTCCTTCGTGAGCCGGGCGAACAGGGAAGCGACCCCCGGCACCGCCAGCAGACCGGTCGGAACGGCCGGCCGTTGCACCCGCCACTCCGGCAGGGCGGGCGAGATCAGGGTGAGGGTGCGCACCAGGTCGGGGCGGACGGCGGCGACCCGGGTGGCGACAGCGCCGCCCAGCGAATTGCCGAAGAGATGGACGGGCCCCCGCTCCTCCGCGTCCAGCAGCCGGATCACCGCACGGGCATGTCCGGTCACCGAGTAGTCGCCGTCGTCGGGCGGCGGCGAATCCCCGAATCCGGGCAGGTCGACCGCTTCCCCGTCGACCAGGTCGGACAGCAGCGGCATCAGCGCGGACCAGTTCTGCGACGAGCCGCCGAGCCCGTGCACGTACAGC
The DNA here is from genome assembly GCF_002832675.1 of Streptomyces sp. S063. Classification (NCBI taxonomy): domain Bacteria; kingdom Bacillati; phylum Actinomycetota; class Actinomycetes; order Kitasatosporales; family Streptomycetaceae; genus Streptomyces; species Streptomyces sp. S063. The sequence goes on along the minus strand of NZ_CP021707.1, from coordinate 5,130,670 downwards.
GCGGGGGGCAGTCCGGTCCGGTCCCCCGGCCGGCAGCGGATGTTCAGACCGATCCCCGGCAGGGACACGGAGCGCAGCCGTTCGCCGTCGGCGACCCGGACGGCACTGACCGTGGGGGCCACCGCGGCGGCGGCGGCCTGGACACCCGGCAGCTCGGTCGAAGACATGCGCCAATGTTACGAGACGATCACGCACTGATTCATGTGTTCGCCGTCACAAGGCCGCATCGCGGGGTAGACGCGTAGCTCCTAGGCTTCTTGGGGAACGACAGGAAGGGAGCTGCCACATGACGGTCGACCCGAGCGACCCGGACACCTTCGAGGGCGCGGAGCCGGACGAGCCGGGGCCGGAGGCCCCGGAGGCCGACGCCGCCGAGCAGCGTGCGGACGTCCGGCCGGAGCACGACGAACGGGCCGGGATCGTCGACCCGGCCGCCGCCAACGAGGCCGATGTCGCGGAACAGCGCAGGGTGATCCCCCTCGACGAGGACGATTACCGCTGAAACGCCCCGGTTTCACTCACGACCGCAAAGAACTGTGGCTTCCGCAGTCGTCCGGTCCATGAAATTCTGCGTCCGCGCCGCGCACTCCCGGGTTACCCAAAAGTACGATGGCTGTACGGCGCAGCGTGCACGGACCGGCTGTGCTGGCACACATTATTTGGGAGGCGGCGTGACAGCCATCGAGCAGACAGAGGCGGCGCGCCCGCGGGGCACCCGCCTGCCCCGCCGCGCCCGACGCAATCAGCTGCTGGGCGCCGCGCAGGAGGTCTTCGTCGCGCAGGGTTACCACTCCGCCGCGATGGACGACATCGCCGAGCGGGCCGGGGTCAGCAAGCCGGTGCTCTACCAGCACTTCCCCGGGAAGCTGGAGCTCTATCTGGCCCTTCTCGACCAGCACTGCGAGTCGCTGCTCCAGGCCGTCCGCACGGCGCTGGCCTCGACGACGGACAACAAGCTGCGCGTCGAGGCGACGATGGACGCCTACTTCGCGTACGTGGAGGACGAGGGCGGCGCTTTCCGGCTGGTCTTCGAGTCCGACCTGACCAACGAGCCCGCCGTGCGCGAGCGGGTGGACCGGGTGTCCCTCCAGTGCGCCGAGGCGATCTCCGACGTGATCGCCGGGGACACGGGCCTGTCCAAGGACGAGTCCATGCTGCTGGCGGTGGGGCTCGGCGGCGTCTCCCAGGTGGTGGCCCGTTACTGGCTCTCCAGCCAGTCCTCCATCCCCCGGGACACGGCCGTGCAGCTCCTCACCTCGCTGGCCTGGCGGGGCATCGCGGGCTTCCCGCTGCACGGTGTCGAGCAGCACTGACCCCTCCGGGCCGGGACGCCTGACGCCGTGTTCGCTGCGGGCGTTGCCGGTCGGGCCCTGAGCGCCGCTTCCGCCGGGCTAATGTGGCTGCGTACGGCGCGGTTCGCCGCGCAGGGACTGACCGTCGGAGGGACATAGCCGTGGAGGTCAAGATCGGGGTGCAGCACACGCCCCGCGAGATCGTTCTGGAGAGCGGGCTTTCCGCCGAGGACGTCGAGAGCGCGGTCGCCGCGGCACTGGGCGGCAAGGCGGAGCTGCTCAGCCTCACGGACGACAAGGGCCGCAAGGTCCTCGTGCCGGCCGACCGGATCGCGTATGTGGAGATCGGTGAGCCGACCACCCGGCGGGTGGGGTTCGGGGCGCTGTAGTCCACGGGACGCGTTGATCGGGTGATCACAGGAGCGGCCCGGCGGGATCTTCCCGCCGGGCCGCTCCTGTGTCGTGTCGTGCACGCCGGTGTCGTGTGCGGGGCGGTCGCGCGCGGGACGGCCGGTCCCCCCGTTCCCGTACGGGTCGAAGGGGCCGTCGGAGGGTTGCTCGCCGCGGTCGGGGGGTAGTACCGCCTACGACCGATTTGCCCGCCCCGCACACCCCCGCGAGGTGATCCTCTGTGATCTGGGAATCCTTCGGCGCCGCCGTGCTCGGACTGGCCCTCTCCTGGGTGGCGCTCCGATCACTGGCCGACCGTCTGCCGGCCGGCCGTGCGGTTTATCTCACCGGCACGCTGGGTGCCCTGTTCGGCGCGTATCTGACGCATGCCGCGCTGGGTCCCGGCCATGTCCTGGCGACGCTGATCGGAGCCGTGTCGGTCGGAGCGGTGACGCTCTCGCTCCTGATCCGGCCACGCGGCCGCCGCCTCACTCGGTCGGCGGCGGCCCAGTAGCCCTGCCCGCGGCGTTACGCGGCGAGACCGAGAGCAGCCATCCGCTTGGTGTGGGCCTCGGTGATCCGGGAGAACATCCGGCCCACCTCGGCCAGGTCGAAGCCGTCCGCGACGCCGCCCACCAGCATCGTCGAGAGAGCGTCGCGGTCGGCGACCACCCGCTGGGCCTGCGAGAGCGCCTCGCCCATCAGCCGGCGGGCCCACAGTGCGAGCCGCCCGCCGACCCGCGGGTCGGCCTCGATGGCGGCGCGCACCTTCTCCACCGCGAAGTTCCCGTGGCCGGTGTCGTCGAGCACGGACAGCACGAGGGAGCGGGTGTCGGTGTCGAGACGGGCCGCGACCTCACGGTAGAAGTCGCTCGCGATCGAGTCGCCGACGTACGCCTTGACCAGGCCCTCCAGCCAGTCGGACGGGGCGGTCTGGCGATGGAAGTCGTCGAGCGCCTTGGCGAACGGCTCCATCGCGGCGGTCGGCTCCTCGTCGACCGCGGTGAGCCGCTCGGTCAGCTGCTCGAAGTGGTGGAACTCGGCGGCGGCCATCTTCGCCAGCTCCGCCTTGTCCCCGAGGGTGGGCGCGAGTTTCGCGTCCTCGGCCAGCCGTTCAAAGGCCGCCAGCTCTCCGTAGGCGAGGGCGCCGAGCAGGTCCACGACGGCGGCCCGGTACTGCGGGTCCGTGGCCGCGGTGGCCCAGTCCTGGGTGGCGATCTGGGTGGTCGCGGAGGGGTCGGCGGGGGTATCGGTGGCGTGGTCTGGCGTCTCCATGAAACGGAACGATAGCCCTCCGGGCGCAGGGCGGAAGGGCCTGGTCAACCGGGGCCGCCATACCGTTCCGATGAATTCGTCCAACACACATGCGCGAATCCGGGGTACAGTGGTATTGCGCTTACTGAGCACTGTGCTGTGCCAGGGGCGCGCCCTTGAATGAGGATGCCCGGTCGGAGGCCCGATCGGCTCCGACCCGACAGCCCTCCACGCGGTGCGTACGACACGTATGACTGCAGATGAGGGGCCCCCTCAGCGGCACGAGCGCTCGAGCGACGGCAGTGGTCCCGCGCCACCCGGCCCCACCACGGCCGGATGACCAACCCCGGCACGGTACGACCCCCAGCGTTCGCCTCGGACCGCGTCTCACAGAAGAGGCAGCACCCTGACTACGTTCCGCGACCTCGGTATTTTCCCCGAGACGGCCGAAGCCCTTGAGGCGGTCGGCATCATGTCCCCCTTCCCCATCCAGGAGCTGACGCTCCCCGTCGCCCTCTCCGGCTCCGACGTCATCGGCCAGGCCAAGACCGGCACCGGAAAGACGCTCGGCTTCGGTCTTCCGCTCCTGGAGCGCGTGACCGTCCCCGCCGACGTCGAGGCCGGGCGGGCCAAGCCCGAGGAGCTGACCGACGCCCCGCAGGCGCTGGTCGTCGTCCCCACCCGCGAGCTGTGCCAGCAGGTCACCAACGACCTGCTCACGGCCGGCAAGGTGCGCAACGTCCGCGTCCTGGCGATCTACGGCGGCCGGGCGTACGAGCCCCAGGTCGAGGCCCTCAAGAAGGGCGTCGACGTGATCGTCGGCACCCCGGGCCGTCTGCTGGACCTGGCGGGCCAGCGGAAGCTCGACCTCTCCCACATCCGCGGGCTCGTCCTCGACGAGGCCGACGAGATGCTGGACCTCGGCTTCCTTCCCGACGTCGAGCGCATCATCACGATGCTGCCGGCCAAGCGCCAGACCATGCTGTTCTCGGCCACGATGCCCGGCGCCGTCATCAGCCTGGCGCGTCGCTACATGTCGCAGCCGACGCACATCAACGCCACGTCGCCCGACGACGAGGGCACGACCGTCAAGAACACGGTCCAGCACGTCTACCGCGCCCACAACATGGACAAGCCGGAGATGCTCGCCCGCATCCTCCAGGCCGAGGGCCGCGGTCTCGCGATGATCTTCTGCCGTACGAAGCGCACGGCGGCGGACATCGCCGAGCAGCTGGAGAAGCGCGGCTTCGCCTCGGGCGCGGTCCACGGCGACCTCGGCCAGGGCGCCCGTGAGCAGGCGCTGCGCGCCTTCCGCAACGGCAAGGTCGACGTCCTGGTCTGCACCGACGTCGCCGCACGCGGCATCGACGTCGAGGGTGTGACCCACGTCGTCAACTACCAGTCGCCGGAGGACGAGAAGACCTACCTCCACCGCATCGGCCGCACCGGCCGCGCGGGCGCCAAGGGCATCGCGATCACGCTGGTCGACTGGGACGACATCCCGCGCTGGCAGCTGATCAACAAGGCGCTGGACCTGAAGTTCCCGGACCCGCCGGAGACGTACTCCACCTCGCCGCACCTCTTCGAGGAGCTGGGCATCCCGGCGGGCACCAAGGGCGTGCTGCCGCGAGCCGAGCGGACCCGTGCGGGCCTGCGAGCCGAAGAGGTCGAGGACCTCGGCGAGACCGGCGGCCGCGGCCGCAAGGCCGCCGCTCCGGCACCCGCCCGTGAGGAGCGCGAGCCGCGCACCCGTACGCCGCGCCAGCGCCGCCGCACCCGTGGCGGGGCCGTCACGGAGGCGGACGCCGCGACGCCGACGGTGCCCGCACCCGCCAAGGAGGCCACCCCGGTCTCCCCGGCCGGTGACGAGGCGCCCGAGGCGCCGCGTACGCCGCGCCGTCGCCGCCGTACGCGGGCCGGTGCGGCCGAGGCCGCTGCCGCCGAGGCGGCCGTGGCCGTCGCCGAGGCGCCGGCGGTTCCCGCCCCCGTGGCCGAGGCCGCCCCCGTGGCCGAGGCCGCGCCCGTGGCCGAGCCGGTCGCGGAGGCGGAGACCAAGCCGCGCCGCCGTCGCAGCCGCGCCGCGGCGAAGCCGGTGGCCGAGGAGACGGCCGCGCCCGTCGACGCCGCTCCGGCCGCCCCGGCCCCGGTCGACTTCCAGACGGTGGCCGTCGCGGCGGGTGTGATCGAGCCGGTCGCCGAGCCGAAGGCCGTCCGGCCGCGCCGTCGCACCCGGATCGTGAAGCCGGCCGACGAGGTCGACTTCCAGATCGCCCCGGCCGCCGAGCCGGAGCCCGAGGTCAAGACGCGTCGCCGCCCGGCCCGCACCACGAAGCCGAAGACGGAGTCGAAGGCGAAGGCCGAGCCCAAGGCGAAGGCCGAGCCCAAGGCCACCGAGTCGGCCACCGAGTCCGCGTCGGCCGCCGAGCCGAAGGCCCGGACGGCCAGGGCGACGAAGTCCCGCGCGAAGGCGGAGACGGCGGAGCCCGTGGCGAAGAAGGCCCCGGCGAAGAAGGCCAAGGCCGCGCCGAAGGCCGTCGCCACCGAGCAGCCCGCCGTCGAGGCTCCGGCCGACGGGGCGGAGGCCAAGCCGCGCCGCCGCCGCGCCACCCGCAGCGTCACCTCGACCGCGACGCAGGAGGCCGCCGTGGTCTCCGCGGCCGAGGCCGTGGTGAGCGAGGCCGCCGCCGAGCCGAAGCCGCGTCGCCGCCGGGCCACCCGCCCCGCGGGCACCGCGTCGGTCACGACGACCGAGGGCTGACGCCTCCGGCGACACCGCACGACAGGCACGACCACGACCACGGCCCCGGCCCCCGCACTCCGCGAGGGCCGGGGCCGTTCGTCGTCCGGAAGGCCGCCCGGTGGCGGCGGGCCCGGGGCGGCGGGGATAGCCTCGCCGTATGAGCCGCCCGCCCACCTTCACCCCGCCGCCCTGCGCCGACGCCCGCGTCCTGGCCACCGAGCGCGGCGACTTCGCCGTCCTGGACGCCGTCCCGCGTACCCCCGCCCGGGCCACCGCCCTGCTGCTGCCCGGCTACACCGGCAGCAAGGAGGACTTCATCGCGCTGCTGGAACCGCTGACCGGGGCGGGCTACCGGGTGGTCGCCGTGGACGGCCGGGGGCAGTACGAGTCCAGGGGGACGGATCGTCAGGAGAGTTACGCCCAGGGCGAGTTGGCGCGTGATGTGCTGGCCCAGGCGGCGGCTCTGGGCGAGGGGCCGGGGAGACTGCACCTGCTCGGGCACTCGCTCGGCGGCCAGATCGCCCGCGCCGCCGTCCTGCTGGACGCCGCCCCGTTCCGTTCGCTGACGCTGATGTCCTCGGGCCCGGCCGAGGTCGTCGCGGCGCAGCGGGACAAGGTGAAGATGCTGAGCGACGCGCTGGCCGTGCTGTCCATGGACGAGGTGTGGCAGGCGATGCAGGCGCTGGATCCCCCGCAGGACGCGGACACCGGCGACGGCGCGGACATGCGCCGTCGCTGGCTCGCCCACAACCCGGCGCAGTTGATCGCCACCGGGGCCCAGTTGGCGGCCGAGCCGGACCGGGTGGACGAGCTGGCCGCCGTCGGGCTGCCCGTCCATGTGCTGTCCGGGGAGCGCGACGACGTGTGGCCGGTGGAGCTGTTCGACGCCATGGCCCGGCGTCTCGGGGCCCGCCGCACCACCATCGCCGGTGCCGAGCACTCCCCCAACACGGCCCGCCCGCAGGAGACCGCCAAGGCGCTGGCCGCGTTCTGGGACGGCCTGCCGGACGCCTGACGAGGCCGCCCGCCCGGGGCCCGTGCCGCGGAGAAAGCCGCTGGGTCAGTACTGCGCCTGCAGGTGCTGCCAGAAGCCGTCGCGGAGCGCCCGCCGCAGATGCGCGTGGCCGCGCAGCGAGTGCTGGAGCAGCCGTTCGGCCTCCACCAGGAGGTCCTGGTCGACGGAGCCCGGCAGATAGGGGTGGCCCGGCAGCAGGTCGGCGAGGGATTCCCGGCCCCGGGCGGCGAGCCAGGCGGCCGCGATCTGCGCGCCGACGAAGCGGACGTCCTCCCGGGAGGGCGCCGGGGTGTCGTCCTCGTACGTCGTGACGGGGCGCCGGGTGACGTAGGGGCGGCAGAAGTCGAGATCGAAGGTGCGCTGGCTGTCGACCTCCCAGAGCAGGGGTTCGGCCTGGTTGCGGCCCTCGGCGGCCTCGATGCCCCAGAGGTGGACGCGGGCCCCGTACCCCTGGGCGGCCTCGACCGCCGAGACCAGGTCCTCGTCGCCGCCGACGAGCGCCGCGTCGCTGATGGCGCGGTGCCGGGCGAGGGATTCGAGGTCGGTGCGGATGAGCGAGTCGACGCCCTTCTGCTGGTTGTTGGCGTTGAGGTTGCCGAGCCGCACCTTGACATCGGGGAGTTCGGCGATGGCCTGCTGCTCGGTGGTGTGGATCCGGCGCCGGGCCCCGTCGTACCAGTAGACGCGCAGCAGCCTGCTGTCCGCGAAGATCGTGCGGGCCTTGTCGATGAAGGCCTCGATCAGCCCTTCGGCATCGAGGTCGAAGGAGCGCCGGTCCTCGGTGCCGGTGACGAGCAGCCCGGCCGCGGCGTAGACATAGCCGGCGTCCACGAAGATGGCGTGCGTCGAGGGGGTCTTCGCCACCTCGACGAGCATGCGCTGGAGCAGCTCGTTGGTGCGGTCCAGGCGGGCGGCGAGGCCGGTCTCCGCGGTGACCCCGACGAGCTGCGGGTCCGCCTCGTTCATGCGAACCTCATGGTCTGTGGCGGTGTGGCTACCGACGGGTATTTAGACATCCAAAAAATTTCCTTAGCGTAGGGAATGTTTGCAAGAGGCAACTCGTTGTCACCCTTGTGGAACGCGAGGGAAACCTCGCGTTCCTAGTCTTGCCGGTGGGGACGCCCCCTCGGCGCCAGCAGTTCTCCAGCAGGAGGATCAGACGAAGGGAAGCACTGTGCGCTTCGAAATCATGCGACTCGACGACGTCGACGGTACCGCCGTGGACAGCACCGTCGTGGACGCCGCCTCCGTCAACCGGATCGTGCAGCAGGCCGCGGCGACAGGCCAGCGCATCTACATCCGGCCGGCCGACAGTTCGGCCTCGTAACACCTGACGTTGCAAAGACGAGGCACCCCCGCACGGAACGTCCGTGCGGGGGTGCTGTGGCGTGCGGGGCCGCGGAGGGGCCGGCTCAGGAGTTCTGGATGACCTGGGTGACGCCGTTGATGATCTGCTGGACGGCGATGGCGGAGAGCATCATGCCCGCGAGCCGGGTCACCAGCACCACGCCGCCGTCCTTGATCACGCGGATGATGACCAGCGAGTAGCGCATGGTCAGCCAGAGCACCACGTGCATGGCGACGATCGCGGACCACACCGAGAGCTGGCCGCCGACGCCGTCGGCGTGCTGCACCGCGAGGATGACCGAGACGATGGCTCCGGGCCCGGCGAGCAGCGGCATGCCCAGTGGTACGAGCGCCACGTTGACGTCCTTGGTCTGCGTCGGCTCGTCCGTCTTGCCGGTCAGCAGGTCGAGCGCGATGAGCAGCAGGAGGAGTCCGCCCGCGATCATCAGCGCGGGCACGGAGACATGCAGGTAGTCGAGGATCTGCTGACCGAGCAGACCGAAGACGGCGATCACGCCGAACGCGACCGTGACCGCCTGGAGCGCCATCTTGCGCTGCACCTTGGCGGGGCGGCCCGCGGTGAGGGCGAGGAAGATCGGCGTGATCCCGGGCGGGTCCATGATCACAAATAGGGTGAGAAAGAGGGATCCGAAGACAGCGACGTCGAACACAGTGAGCCTTGCGAGAGATGAGCGGGGGGTACGGAGGGGTGCGGGTCCGGGCAGCGGGCGTCACGGTGCGTCGGGCACGCGACGGTACGCACAGGGGCGCGCGGGGAGAAGAACGGGGTACGGCGAAGGTGCTGCGAGCCTCAGCGGCGGACGGCTCCACCGGCGCCCGGCACCGGGAAGGCCCCGGTCGCGCGCCGGGTGATCTCGCCGTAGATCTCGGGATCGGTGGTGCACGCGCCGAGCTCGATGGATTTCCGGCTGCCGTGGTAGTCGCTGGAGCCGGTCGTGAGCAGCCCCAGTTCGCGGGCGAGGCCGCGCAGCCGGGCCCGGGTGGGCTCGTCGTGGTCCATGTGGTCGACCTCGAGGCCGTCGAGGCCGGCCTCGGCGAGGGCGACGATCGTGGACTCGGGGACCACCGCGCCGCGTTTCACCGCGCCCGGGTGGGCGAAGACGGCGACCCCGCCCGCCGCCTTCACCAGGCGGACGGCCTCGAAGGGGTCGAACTCGTGCTTCTCCGCGTACGCCCGGCCGCCGTTGCCCAGCCAGTCGGACGTGAAGGCGTCGGAGACGGTGGGGACGACGCCGAGTTCGACGAGGGCGGCGGCGACGTGCGGGCGGCCGACCGAGCCGTCCCCGGCGATGCGGGCGACCTGCTCCCAGGTGATGGGGACGTCGAGGGCGCGCAGCTTGCGGACCATCTCCTGGGCGCGCGGCACCCGGTCGTCGCGGACGAGTTCCCGGGCGCGCTCCAGCTCGGCGTCGGCCGGGTCGAAGAGGTAGGCGAGCAGATGCATGCCCACGCCGTCGACGCGGCAGGAGAGTTCGGCGCCGGTGACGAGGGTGAGCCCCTCGGGCAGTGCGTCGATGGCCTGCTTGTGGCCGCCCACGGTGTCGTGGTCGGTGAGCGCGACGACGTCCAGGCCCGCGGCGGCGGCGTTGGCGACCAGCTCGGCGGGGGTGTCCGTGCCGTCCGACGCGGTGGAGTGGGTGTGCAGGTCGATACGCACGACGGCTGACTCCGAGGTTCGCGGGCGGACGGGGGGCCGCTCAAGGATAACCGTCGCCCGCCGGGCCTCGGGCCGCGAAAGCCCCCTGCCCGACGTGATCTACCGCTCGCTCTTCCCCTGCCGGGGCGGCGCCTCCGGGGCGGCGAGGAGGCGGGGGGTGAGGGCGCCGCAGGGGACGAGGTCGACCTCTCCCCCGGCGTCCCGCAGATCGGTGAGGACGAGTTCGTCGTACATCAGGAGGCCGGACTGCTCGGGCCACAGGATCGCCCAGAGCCAGAGCCCCCGCGCCTCTCCGGCGAAGACGGCGCGGTCCTCTGGGGCGTTCCTGACGTGCCAGAGCGGGGTGGGACGGCCGGCGGCGTGGACCTTGGCGTCGGGGGCGGAGTCCACGTTCAGGTGGTGGCCGGGGTCGGGGCCCTCGATACCGGCGTACCGGGCGCCGAGTCCGACGCCGAGCTCCTCGGCGACGAGGAGCAGCTCCCCCATCCCGCCCAGCGGGCCGGGTCCGGAACAGGCCACGGCGCTCGCGCGTCCGCCGCTGCGGTCGTCGCCCGCGCTGGCGGCCCCGGTGAACAGCCAGCCCACGGGGAGCGGCCAGGGCATCCAGACGGGGACCTGGGTGCGGTGCACCACGACGCCGAGCGCCTCGACGCTGGGTGGGACGACCGGCTGCATCGGGTGGACCTGGCCGTGCACGGAGCACTGCCAGGCGTCGGCGAAGAGACCGGGCGCCCTGACCCGGCCACCGCACTTCGGGCAACTGGGTTCGCCCCTCATAAGGACCAACCGTCCTCTCCGCCGGTGCTCCCGTCAAGGACGATCACCCGTCCGGAGCGTGGCCCTCGCCCGAGTAAATAGATGTAGCTTGCATTTATTAGATTGTCTAACTTATTCTGTGCATGATGCATCGACCTTGCGAGGCCGGACAGAGAAGGCCGGAAGAGAAGGAGAGAGCCCATGCGGCAAGAGGATCCGTTCGACGAAGGTGCGACGGGAGGCGGCATCCTGCGTCAGCCGAAGGCCGTCTGGGCCACGGCGGGCGCCTCGGTCGTGGCCTTCATGGGGATCGGCCTGGTGGACCCGATCCTGCCGTCCATCGCCCAGGGTCTCGACGCCTCGGCGAGCCAGGTGTCGCTGCTGTTCACCTCGTACTTCCTGATCACCGCGTTCGCGATGCTGATCACCGGCTTCGTGTCCAGCCGCATCGGCGGCCGCAAGACCCTGCTGGCCGGTCTCGCGCTCGTGGTCGTCTTCGCCGCGCTCTCCGGCACCTCGTCCTCCGTCGCCGAACTGGTCGGGTTCCGGGCCGGCTGGGGCCTGGGCAACGCCCTCTTCGTCTCGACCGCACTCGCGGTGATCGTCGGAGCGGCGGCGGGCGGCAGCGCGGCGGCGATCCTGCTGTACGAGTCGGCGCTCGGCCTCGGCATGGCGTGCGGGCCGCTGCTCGGCGCGCTGCTGGGGGACGCCAGCTGGCGCTACCCGTTCTTCGGTACGGCGGCGCTGATGGCGATCGGCTTCCTCTGCATCGCCGCGTTCCTCAAGGAACAGCCGAAGCCCGCCGTCACGACCTCCCTGCTCGATCCGGTCAAGGCGCTGGGCCACGGCGGGCTGGCCTCGGTGGCGGCCTCGGCGTTCTTCTACAACTACGCCTTCTTCACGATCCTGGCCTTCACGCCGTTCGTGCTGGACATGACGCCGTACAGGTCGGGCGCGGTCTTCTTCGCCTGGGGCCTGCTGGCCGTCTTCTCCGTGCTGGTCGCCCCGCGCCTCCAGCGCCGCTTCGGCTCGCCCAAAGTGCTCGGAGCCTCGCTGGTGCTGCTCGCCGCCGACCTGCTGGTCCTCGGGTACGGCAGCCACACCACGGCGATCGTCGCCACGGTCGTCTCCGGCGCGTTCATCGGCATGAACAACACCGTCTACACCGAGCTGGCCCTCGGGGTCTCCGACGCCCCGCGCCCGGTGGCGAGCGCCGGATACAACTTCGTCCGCTGGTTCGCCGCGGCGGCGGCGCCCTTCCTCGCCCCGAAGATCGAGGAGTGGACCGACATCCACGTCCCGTTCGTGGTGGCCTCACTCGCCGCCCTGGCCGGAGCGGCCGTCGTGGGAGTACGCCGTACGGCACTGACCCACGAGGCCGAGGAACGGGAGCCGGTCCACGCGCTGGAGGACGGCGTGACGGTCTTCGCCGACTGACCGCCCCGCAGAAGAGCCGGTCAGTCCAGCGGTACGGACGTGCGCTGCGGATCACGCAGGTCCGTACCGTGCGTCAGCCACCGCTCCTGGAGCTCCTGCGCACCGCGCACCCGCTTCCAGGCGGCCTCGTTGTGCGTCATCGGCAGCAGTGGAAGGAAGCGCACCGGGTCCATCGGCTCGTCCAGCTCCAGGTCCTCCACGAGCCCTCCGGGCTCCGCGACCAGGACCGAGGTGAACGGCGCCCCGGTCCACAGCGGTTCACCCAGGTCCAGCGAGGCGCCCGGGGTCACGATCAGCCCCTCGACCTGCGGGGAGGCGGCCAGCACGGCGAGCGGGCGCAGCACCTGGTCGGTGTCGGCGATCCCGACCCGTACGGACAGGATCAGCTCGGCGCGGGGCCCCTTCACGGGGTCGGCGAGCGGGGAGGTCGGATCGGCCATCGGCGCGCCCGACATGCCGAGCGTCGCGTAGCGCACGATGTCGCCGTCGAGGAAGCGAAGCACCTGGATGCGGTCCGTGCCGAGGAACGTCACATCGGCACGGGCGTCCGGCTCCCCGAGGGCGGAGCGGAGCCGGGCCTCGACCAGCGGAAGAATTTCTGCCATGCGGCGAGCATAGATCGCGTAGTGAATGGGCAAAGTACGGGATTGGGCCTTGAGCGGCTGATAGCCTGGCCGCCGGTCGGGACAGCACGCAGAAGCGTCGCTCTTCTTCGTCCCGACGACACGTCGTCCCCCACGGGGGACCGGCCGGAGGAGGTGGGGACTGCCATGGATCCAAGTCGACCGTGCAGTACCGACCGCTCTTCCGCGCCTCGCCTTTCCCGTTGATCCGACGCCTCTCGTCGGTCGCCCGGGGCCGACATCGCCGTCGTGTCCGGACGACTCCCCCACAGCGGTTCGCGTGACGGAAGAGCCCTTCGTTCCTGCCTGCCTGTAGCGCATTTTTGCCTGTCTGTAGCGAACGCCGTCATCGCGCCCGCGCGGTGGAGCCCGCTTTGCGGACGTGAGCACACGTCCCCATTCCGGGCTGTTCCACGCCCTCGCCGACGGCCCTCCGTGAAGGAGCCAGCCATGTCGATGATCCGTGACCTGCGCGCCGCCGTGCGCCCGTCCCTGCGCCCGTCCCTCCGTAAGAACAGCGCCCCGTACAGCGCGTACGACACCACCCGCGACCCGTCCGCCTCCAGCGCCGTCGTCGACTGCGCGGTCTACCGCGACGGCCGCCGACTGGTGACGCCCGCCGCCCCGACCCCGCACGAGGCGATGCTCCAGGTGCGGGAGGAGGGCGGCTTCGCCTGGATCGGCCTGCACGAGCCGACGGAGGCCGAATTCGCGGGCATCGCGCGGGAGTTCGGGCTCCACCCGCTGGCGGTGGAGGACGCCGTCCACGCCCACCAGCGGCCCAAGCTGGAGCGGTACGACGACACGCTGTTCACCGTCTTCAAGACGATCCACTACGTGGAGCACGCCGAACTGACCGCCACCAGCGAGGTCGTGGAGACCGGCGAGGTGATGTGCTTCACGGGCCGGGACTTCGTCATCACCGTCCGGCACGGCGGCCAGGGCTCCCTGCGCGCCCTGCGCCACCGGCTCCAGGACGATCCGGAGCTGCTCGCCAAGGGCCCGTCCGCCGTGCTGCACGCCATCGCCGACCACGTGGTCGACGGGTACATCGCGGTGGCCGAGGCGGTGCAGGACGACATCGACGAGGTGGAGATCGATGTCTTCTCCACCCCGGCGAAGGGCTCCGCACGCGGCTCGGACGCCGGTCGGATCTACCAACTCAAGCGCGAGGTGCTGGAGTTCAAGCGGGCGGTGTCCCCGCTGCTGCGGCCCATGCAGCTGCTGAGCGAGCGTCCGATGCGGCTGATCGACCCCGACATCCAGAAGTACTTCCGCGATGTCGCCGACCACCTCGCCCGGGTCCAGGAAGAGGTCCTCGGCTTCGACGAGCTGCTGAACTCGATCCTCCAGGCCAATCTGGCGCAGGCTACGGTCACGCAGAACGAGGACATGCGCAAGATCACCTCCTGGGCGGCGATCATCGCCGTGCCGACGATGATCTGCGGGGTCTACGGCATGAACTTCGACCACATGCCGGAGCTGGAGTGGAAGTACGGCTATCCGCTGGTGCTCGGCGTCATCGGGGTCGTCTGTTTCTCGATCCACCGCATCCTGAAGCGCAACGGCTGGCTGTGAGCACGGGCTCATCGGGACGCGAGGCCCGTCTAAGCTCGCCCCATGACTGACGCCGCCGCGACCGACGCCGCCGGCCTGCTGGAGCGGGCCCTCGCCGAGGAGGCCACCAAGAAGTCGGGCCTGGTCTGGGTCCGGGGCTCCGGGCCCGCCCGTGCCGTCTGGCATGTCTGGCACGAGGGCGCGGCGCTCCTGGTCGGCGGCGGCCCCGGCGAGCAGCCGCTGCCTCAGGGCCTGGCCGACGGGGGCCGCGCCGAGGTGACCGTACGCAGCAAGGACAAGGGCGGCCGGATCGTCGCCTGGAGCGCGGCGGTACGTTTCCTGGCGCCGCACTCCGAGGAGTGGGAGGCTGCGGTCGCCGAGCTGAAGGGCAAGCGGCTGAACGCGCCGGACGCCGAGGCGATGCCCGAGCGGTGGGCGCGCACGTGCACGGTGGTGCGGCTGACGCCGGAGGCGGTGAGCACCGCGCTGCCGGACTCCTCGCTGGCGGCCGTTCCGCTGCCGACCGCGGCCACCACCCGCGAGCCCGTCCCGGCGGCGCTCCCCCGGCTGCTGCTGAAGCGCCGCCGGAAGGGCTGAGCGGCCCCGCGAGGGGCGTCGGCCCAGGCCGGAGGAGTCAGGCCGGGGCTCAGCCGGAGGACTTCGGAAGCTGCCCGCCGTAGTCGACGGTGTCGTCCTTCTCGGGTGCCTCCAGCGGGAAGGCCTGCCCCCAGTCGGCCAGCGAGACGGTGCCCCCGCCGCCGGCCCGGGCCACCCGTACCGGATACGGCTCCTTCTCCAGCGAGACGTCGAAGGCCCCGCCCTCCCCCTTGCCGCCGAGGATCTGGATGGTGCGCTCTCCGGCGACCGTGTCCCGGCCGCCCTTGTTCAGCGTGCCGTGGAGCGCCAGGAGCCCGTCGAGCAGGACCTTCTTGTCGGTGAAGCCGCGCAGCTGCCGGTAGCTGGGGTCATCCTCGGGGACCTTCACGTACTTGCCGCCCAGCTTGTCGGCGGCGGCCACGTCGGCGGTCTCGCTCCCGCCCTCGCTGCCCTCGTGGGTCCAGAACTCGGCGGGCGCCTTGAGGAAGAGTTCGTCCTCGACCCGCAGCAGGGCGAAGCTCTGCTTCTTCGAGGTCACCGAGCCCATGCCGCCCCTGGCGTTGAGCTTCATGTCCAGCCGGTAGGTGCCGCCCTTGCTGACGAGCGTGCCCGACAGGCGTACGGCACTGGCCGCGTCCGCCGCCGCTCTGGCCTTCTTGTCGATCTCGGCGGCGGAGAGTCTGGCGACGCCATTGGTCCCCTTGTCCGGGTCCTCCTCCGTGCCGCAGGCGGCCAGGACCACGGTGAGCCCTCCGCACAGCACGAGAGCGAGGGCGGTCCGGCGATGGTTCCGCACGGCCGGGGCAAAAGAGGTCACGGGCGCACTGCCTCTCCACTGCGATCGGGGGTAGCAGACGGCAGCGTACCCGTGCGGCGCGCACCGTCCGGCAGCCAGCCGCACGGACGGGTCCGCCGGGGCGCGGCGCGCCGGTACGGGCTAGCCTGATCCCGGCGTACCGGCGAAATCCGCTGGTGGGCGGCGGCAGACAGAGACGACCGGGGACGCACGGCCACGGACCGGACGAAACGGTTCCGGCAGGCCGGCGGAACGGTTCCGGCAGAACGGCGAGACGGTTCCGGCCGGATGCGGGACCACATGGACACGGACGGACGAAGGAGGCGCCGGATGGCGGCGGTCACCCCCAGGGTCTTCGTCTCCCACCTGTCCGGGGTGCCCGTCTTCGACCCCAACGGGGACCAGGTCGGCCGGGTTCGCGACCTGGTGGCCATGTTGCGGGTCGGCGGACGTCCACCGCGCATCCTGGGGCTGGTGGTCGAGGTGATCAGCCGCCGACGGATCTTCCTGCCGATGACCCGGGTGACGGGCGTCGAGTCCGGCCAGGTCATCACCACCGGCGTCGTCAACATGCGGCGCTTCGAACAGCGGCCCACCGAGCGGCTCGTCCTCGGCGAGTTCCTGGACCGGCGGGTCCGGCTGGTGGACGGCCATGGCCAGGAAGGTGAGGAGGTCACCGTCCTGGACGTGGCCATCCAGCAGCTGCCCGCCCGCCGCGACTGGGAGATCGACAAGTACTTCGTCCGCAAGGGGCGCGGCGGTGCGCTGCGCCGCAAGGGCGAGACGCTGACGGTGGAGTGGTCGGCGGTCAGCGGCTTCTCGCTGGAGGAGCACGGGCAGGGCGCGGAGAACCTGGTCGCCACGTTCGAGCGGCTGCGGCCCACCGACGTGGCCAACGCCCTGCACCACCTCTCGCCCAAGCGCCGGGTGGAGGTGGCGGCCGCCCTGGACGACGACCGGCTCGCCGACGTCCTGGAGGAGCTGCCCGAGGACGACCAGGTGGAGATCATCGGAAAGCTCGCCGAGGAGCGGGCGGCCGACGTCCTGGAGGCGATGGACCCCGACGACGCGGCGGACCTGCTCTCCGAGCTGCCCGAGGACGACAAGGAACGGCTGCTGGCGCTGATGCGGCCGGACGACGCCGCCGACGTACGCCGGCTGATGTCGTACGAGGAGCGGACGGCGGGCGGTCTGATGACGACCGAGCCGATCGTGCTGCGCCCGGACGCCACGGTGGCGGACGCGCTGGCCCGGGTACGGCAGGCGGACCTGTCGCCGGCGCTGGCGGCGCAGGTGTACGTGTGCCGCTCGCCCGACGAGACCCCGACGGGCAAGTACCTGGGCACGGTGCACTTCCAGCGGCTGCTGCGCGACCCGCCGTTCACTCTGGTCAGTTCGATCGTCGACAGCGATCTGGTGCCGCTGCCGCCGGACACCCCGCTGCCGCTGGTCACCAGCTATCTGGCCGCGTACAACATGGTCTCGGCGCCGGTCGTGGACGAGAGCGGTTCACTGCTGGGCGCGGTGACCGTGGACGACGTCCTGGACCATCTGCTGCCGGACGACTGGCGCGAGACGGACCTGACGACGGATCTGCACGGGGAGGAGGGGGTCGGACGTGGCGGGTGACGAGCGTACGAAGGCGTCCTCGACCGGCTCCTCCGGGCTGATGCGGCCTCCGCGCACCCGGCTGGACCAGCCGAAGGCGCCGCGCCGGAGGCTGCTGCCGGAGTACGACCCGGAGGCGTTCGGCCGGTTCTCGGAGCGGATCGCGCGGTTCCTGGGGACCGGGCGGTTCATCGTCTGGATGACGCTGTTCATCGTCGTCTGGGTGCTGTGGAACATCTTCGCGCCCAAGGACCTGCGGTTCGATCAGTACCCGTTCATCTTCCTGACGCTGATGCTCTCGCTCCAGGCCTCGTACGCCGCACCGCTGATCCTCCTCGCGCAGAACCGGCAGGACGACCGCGACCGGGTCACGCACGAGCAGGACCGCAAGCAGAACGAGCGCTCCATCGCCGACACCGAGTACCTGACCCGGGAGATCGCCGCCCTGCGGATGGGCCTGGGCGAGGTCGCCACCCGGGACTGGATCCGCTCGGAGCTCCAGGACATGGTGAAGGACATGGAGGAGCGGCAGATGCTGTTCCCGGCCGAGAGTGACGAAGGCGACCGCTGACGGGCTACCCGTCCGTGGCCCCGCGCGCCGTAACATAGTCTGTATGGCTACGGAAGACGCGGTGCTTGAGGCACTGTCGACAGTGAACGACCCGGAGATCCACCGCCCGATCACCGAGCTGGGCATGGTGAAATCGGTCGAGATCGATCCTGACGGTGTAGTCGCTGTCACCGTGTATCTCACGGTCTCCGGCTGCCCGATGCGCGACACGATCACCCGGAACGTGACCGAGGCGGTCGCCCGGGTCGAGGGTGTCTCGCGCGTCGAGGTGACCCTCGACGTCATGAGCGACGAACAGCGCAAGGAGCTGGCGGGCGCGCTGCGCGGCGGCACCGCCGAGCGGGAGGTGCCCTTCGCCCAGCCCGGATCGCTGACCCGGGTGTACGCGGTCGCCTCCGGCAAGGGCGGCGTCGGCAAGTCCTCGGTGACGGTGAACCTCGCCGCGGCGATGGCCGCCGACGGGCTGAAGGTCGGCGTCGTGGACGCCGACATCTACGGGCACAGCGTGCCCCGGATGCTGGGCGCGGACGGCAAGCCCACCCAGGTCGAGAACATGATCATGCCGCCGTCCGCACACGGCGTGAAGGTCATCTCCATCGGGATGTTCACCCCGGGCAACGCGCCCGTGGTCTGGCGCGGTCCGATGCTGCACCGGGCACTCCAGCAGTTCCTCGCCGATGTGTACTGGGGCGATCTGGACGTCCTGCTGCTGGACCTGCCGCCGGGCACCGGCGACATCGCGATCTCGGTGGCGCAGCTCGTGCCGGGCGCCGAGATCCTGGTCGTCACGACCCCGCAGCAGGCGGCGGCCGAGGTGGCCGAGCGGGCGGGCTCGATCGCCGTGCAGACCCACCAGAAGATCGTCGGCGTGGTGGAGAACATGTCGGGCATGCCGTGCCCGCACTGCGACGAGATGGTCGACGTGTTCGGCTCGGGCGGCGGCGCGCGGGTCGCGGAGGGGCTGACGCGGACAGTCGGCGCCGAGGTGCCGGTGCTGGGCTCGATCCCGATCGACGTACGGCTGCGCGAGGGCGGCGACGAGGGCAAGCCGGTCGTCCTGTCCGACCCCGACTCCCCGGCCGGCAGCGCGCTGCGGGCGATCGCACGGAAGCTGGGCGGCCGTCAGCGCGGCCTGTCGGGCATGTCCCTGGGCATCACCCCGCGCAACAAGTTCTGACGCACCCACGTCCACACGGACGACAGGGCGGGCCGGTGGTCGTCCGGCCCGCCCTGTCGCGTGCTCGTCGTGCTCCGGGCTCGCGCCGTTGTTACGCGTACGTCTCGATGTCCTTGATGACCGCGAAGCCGAGACCGTACGCGCTCATCCCCCGGCCGTACGCGCCGATGTGCACGCCCTCGTGGGCGGATCCGGCGAGGACCCAGCCGAACTCGGACTCGCGGTAGTGGAACTCCACCGGAACCCCGTCCACCGGCAGGAAGAGCGTCGTCCAGGGCGCGCTGCCGAGGTCGTCGGCGAGGGTGAAGGCCGTCTCGGTCTGCTGGTCCAGCCAGTCGTCGCGCAGGGTGTGGTCCATCTGCGGCGGCCACGTGTACGCCAGCAGGCCCGAGCCCGCGAGCCAGGCCGCCGAGGACACCGTGGTGGCGTCCAGCACGCCCGTACCGTCGCCGCTGCGCCGTACGGGGCTCGCGGCCACCGTGATCACCGCGGCGAACCGCTCCTTGTCGGCGGAGCCGTCCGACTTCACCGACGGCTCGTCACCGTGGCCCGTCGCACCGTGCTGCACGGTCCCGTCGGCCGCGGTGCCGACCTGCATCAGCCAGCGCGGGCCCGTGAAGGCCTCGTCCAGCCCGTACCAGGGGAAGGTCGCCGCCAGATAGCCGTCGGCGGCCCGCCGGGCCGTAGGGGCCTCCTGCGGCTCCCCCTCCGCCGTGGCCGTGCCCGGGACACCGTCCGTATCAATCCGACTCGTCGTCTCCATGTGCGCGGCCGCCTCCTCGATCGGTCAAGATCCGGAGCGGCCCGCCCCCCGCGGGCTTGGGCGTCCTCGCAACCGGACAGATGGAGAATAGCGATACCGTCCGGACGAGTCGGGATTGACCAGGGCTCAGGTGGCGTCGGAGTCGAACGGCGGGCGCTCGGGCGGATTCGGTGCGGGAGCCTTCTTCAGCAGGTCAGGAGCGGTGTCACCGGTCTTGGTCAGGCTGGTGGAGGGGGCGCCGGACGACGCGCCCGCAGAGCCGTTCGCCGCACTGTTGGCGGTATCGGACGCGGCCGGGGTGCGGCCGTTGACGGCGTCGGTGACCTCGGCCAGATCCTTGCGCAGGTCGAAGCTCTCGCGGATCTCCTTCAGCCCCAGGTCGTCGTTGCCGTCCATCAGCTGCTTGCGGACGAACGTCTTGGGGTTGAGGTCCTCGAACTCGAAGTCCTTGAACTGCGGGCCCAGCTCGGAGCGGATGTCTTCCTTGGCGCTGTCCGAGAACTCGCGGATCTTGCGGATGGTGCGCGTGACGTCCTGGATCAGCTTGGGCAGCTTGTCGGGGCCGAAGACCAGCACGGCCAGCACCCCGAGCGTCAACAGCTCCAGTGCGCCTATGTCATTGAACACCTTGTTGCTCCTCGTGTTCTCCGCGTGTTCTCCGTGCGATCGCGGCCCGGGGCCGCCTGCTGCCCGGACCGCTCAAAGGTACCTGTCGAAGGTGTCCGGGCGGTACCTCGCGGTGGCGCGCACGTGCCGGGTGCCGTGCCGACTCACGAGCCGGATCATGTGCCGCTCGCCGAGCCGAGCTTCAGGGTCACGGTCCGTTCCTCGCCGCCGCGGGTCAGCTTGAGGTCGAGATCGTCGCCGGGGCGGTGGGCCCGGATCTTCACGATCAGCTCCTCGCCGCTGTGCACGCGCTGGCCCTCGACCTGCGTGATGATGTCGCCGGACCTGATGCCCGCCTTGTCCGCGGGACCGTCCTTGGCGACGGCGGGTCCGCCGTCGGCGCCCTTCGTGCCGACCTTGGCCCCGTCGCCGGTGTACTTCATGTCCAGCGTGACGCCGATCACCGGGTGGGTGGCCTTGCCGGTGCTGATCAGCTCCTCGGCGACGCGCTTGCCCTGGTTGATGGGTATGGCGAAGCCGAGGCCGATGGAGCCGGACTGGCCGCCGGACTCGGGGCCCCGGCCGCTGTCGGCCGCGCGGATGGCGCTGTTGATGCCGATGACGTGGGCTTGGGAGTCGACGAGGGGGCCGCCGGAGTTGCCCGGGTTGATCGGGGCGTCGGTCTGGAGGGCGTCGACGTAGCTGATGTCGCTGCCGTCGCCCTTGTCGCCGCCCGCGGTGATCGGCCGCTGCTTGGCGCTGATGATGCCCGAGGTCACCGTGTTGGACAGGTCGAAGGGGGCGCCGATGGCCACCACGGGGTCGCCGACCTGGACGTTGTCGGAGTTGCCCAGGGGCAGGGGCTTGAGACCGGAGACGCCGCGGACCCGGACGACCGCGAGGTCGTAGCCGCTGTCCTTGCCGACGAGCTCGGCGGAGGCCGTCTCGCCGGTGCTGAACGTGACGGTGATGTCGCCGCTGGATCCGGCCGGGGCGACGACGTGGTTGTTGGTGAGGATGTGGCCCTGGCCGTCGAGGACGAAGCCGGTGCCGGTGCCGGACTCGGCGGTGCCGCTGACGTGCAGGGTGACCACGCTGGGCAGGGCGCTGGCGGCGATGCCGGCGACGCTGTCGGGGGCCCGGTCGCCGCTGTCGCGGCCGGCCTGGGGCAGTTCGACGGTGGTCAGCCCGCCGTTGCGCTCGATATACGCGCCGACTCCACCGCCGATGCCGCTGGCGACCAGGGCCAGCAGGAGCACCCCGACGAAGGCCCCGCCGCGGCGCTTCTTCCTCCGGCCGGGCTCGGCGCCCCCGGGCGGACCGGGCCGGGTCAGCGGCTGCCCGGGAGCGCCCCAGGGGTCGTACTGGAGCCACTGCGTCGACCGGGGCTGCAGCTCGTGCCCCGGGTGGCCGGGCCGGCGCTGCTCGTGGGCCGCCGCCGCGTGCGGGGCATGCGGGGCGTTCACGTGGGCCTGGGACTGCGGGGGCGGCGGCGCGAAGGCGTCGGTGGCCGCGGGCGGGGGCGGCGCGAAGCCGCCGGTGGGCCGGCCGTGCGGGGACGTGTGGCCGTCGGCCGGGGCCGGGCCGGAGCCGTTCGTCGCGGCGTACTGCGGTCCTCCGGCCTCCGGCGGTACGACGGTGCCGTGGGCGGGGGTCGGCCGCTGCACCGGCGGGGCGGGCGCCCAGGGACCAGGGCCGCCGTAGGGCGGGGTGCCGTACTCATCGGGCTCATGCAGCGGCTGCCCGGCCGGACGCGGGTGCGGAACCACCTGATCCGGGGCGGCCGGGGCCGCGTCCGGGACAGCCGGAGCCGGCGGCGCCTGGTCCGGGGCGGCGGGCTCCACCGGCTTCGGCGCGCCGGCCGGGGCCGGGACGCTGTGCGGCTCCGGGTGGTCGGCACGCCTCGCCGTGGGGCGGCTCCACCACTTCGCCTGCGGCCCGGTGGGCTTCCCGTCGTCCATGCTCTCCCCGCAACTGGCCTCTGTTGTACGCCCCACAGAGGCGTCCCTCACCGGAATTCAACCAGGTTTGCGAAACCCTGCGCAGGGTCCCGTCAGGGCCGGGGGGAAAGCGGGCTCGCCAGATCGTTGGCGGGCGTGCCCGGGGGCGGCTTCGAGGACAGCGAGGAGGGAACCGTCTTGGGCACCCCACCGCTGCCGAGCGCCGCCGCCAGCAGCGGCGTGGCGGAGGTCGCCGGGCGTATCAGCGGCGGCACGGACACGTTCAGCACGGGGAGCATGAACGGGTGTCCGCCCGACGTCGAAGCGCCGAACAGCGGCGGAGCGGTCGGAGGTCCCTGCCGGTTCACCGGAGGGGTGACGGCCGGAGCCACCGGGGTGCCGGTGAGCGACGGGGGCACCGTGTTCGTCCCGGTCCCGGCGTTGCCGGAGCCCGGCCGTTCGGCCGCCCGGCCGTTACCGGTCACCGCGAGAACGCCGCCGCCCCGGCGGCTGACCGCCGTGGCGCCGTTCTCGGCGCGGGTCCCGGCGTCGAGCGGGGTGACGTTGTTCCCGGCGCCCTCGGCGCGCAGGGCGGATTCGGGGCCGGAGTCCAGCGACAGGGTGCCGCCCAGCGCGATGGCGGCGAGGGAGACGGCGCTGGCCGCGGCGAACGCGAAACGCCGTCCGCGCCAGGGCGAGCGGTCCGCGTCACGGCCCACCTCGTGTATGCGGAAGGCCGAACCGGCGGCCGCCCCGCCGCGCAGCACGGCGGTGGAGCCGTGGGCAGCCGGGAGATAGCCGAAACCGTCCAGCGGGGAGGGCCGGGTGTCGGCGCGCGTGCTGCCGACGGAGGGCCGCAGGCCGGGGAAGAACTCGTCGGCGAAGGGCCCGCGGCCGCCGAACGGTCCACCGGCGCCGTTGTCGTCGCCGCCGGGGCCCCCGGGAAGGCCCTGGAGGCGGGCCAGGAACCCCTCGGAGGGCGAGGGTGAGGCGGACATGGCGAAGGCGCTCTTGAGGCGGCGCTGGGCGTCGGCCTCGGCCTTGCACTTGGCGCAGGTCGCCAGGTGGGCCAGGACCCGCTCACGGGCGTCGTGTTTCAGCTCGCCGTCGACCAGCGCGGCGAGCCGGTCCCCCAGGTGCGCTTCGGCAGGGGTGGGACCGGTGGGTCCTGTGCCACTCACGCCGGTCCGCCCTCCCCCGCCAGGACCGCGTCCGCCAGGGAGCGCTGCTCGGCGCGGGCCTCGGGCGAACGGTGCTTGAGCGCCTTGCGCAGATGCGAACGGCCGCGGTGGATCCGGCTGCGGACGGTGCCCAGCTTCACCCCGAGGGTCGCGGCGATCTCCTCGTAACTCAGGCCCTCGATGTCGCAGAGAACCACGGCCGCGCGGAATTCGGGCGCGAGGGTGTCGAGCGCCTGCTGCACGTCGGCGTCGAAGTGGGTGTCGTTGAAGATCTGCTGCGGGGACGGCTCACGGCTCGGCAGCCGCTCGGCCGCGTCGTCGCCGAGCGAGTCGAAGCGGATGCGCTGCTTGCGCCGGACCATGTCCAGGAAGAGGTTGGTCGTGATGCGGTGCAGCCAGCCCTCGAAGGTGCCGGGGGTGTACGTCGACAGCGAGCGGAACACCCGGACGAAGACCTCCTGGGTCAGGTCCTCGGCGTCGTGCTGGTTTCCCGTCAGACGGTAGGCAAGGCGGTACACGCGACCGCTGTGCGTGCTGACGATCTCTTCCCATGAGGGCGGGGTCCACGCCTGAGAGTCCGCATCAGAGGCGAAGGTCGCGGTCGGTGCGGAGTCTTCGGAAGAACGGTCAGCAATGTTGGTCACGGATTTCGGCTCACCGGCCGACCTGAGCAGGCGCCGCAGCACCCCTCCCCGGTCCACAGGCGCAGCCGCACCTCCCCTATCGGCTCTGGTGGTGTCCAGTGGAGCCCCTACCATAGCCACCTCGCCCGTTAGCTCCGGATAAGCCTTTTCCCTGTTGGGGCCGGGCGTCACCCGGGACTTCCACCCAGCTCACCGGACCGATCCGCGGACCCGGTCGCTGCGCTTTCCCCACTCCTTGCACAACGCCCGGTCCCATCTGCGGGTTCCCGGGTCCAGCGGATACAGTCACCGTTGCGCCAACTACGGGGACAGGAGAGGGTCATTACCGCCAACCGGCAGACGAGCTGGGCGTTCGCCGACGCCTTTGTCGCCGAGGACGAAGCACTGCACGTGGCCCGGGAGCGGGCTCACGAGCTGGGACTTCGCCCGGTGTCACCGGGTACCGGCGCCGCGCTGCGCCTGCTGGCCGCCGCCGCGGACGCCAAAGCGGTGGCGGAAATCGGCACGGGCACCGGCGTGTCCGGCATCTACCTCCTGCACGGAATGCGGCCGGACGGGGTCCTGACCACGGTGGACCCCGAGCCCGAGCGTCAGCAGTTCGCCCGGGAGGCGTTCCGCGCGGCGGGTTTCGCCACCAACCGGGCCCGGTTCATCCCCGGTCGCGCCCTGGACGTCCTGCCCCGGCTCGCGGACGGCGGTTACGACCTCGTCTTCTGCGACGGCGACCGGCTGGAGAGCCTCGATGTGCTCGCTGAATCGTTGCGCCTGCTGCGTCCGGGCGGTCTGGTCTGCTTCGAGGGCGTCTTCGCGGACGGCCGCACCATCGACTCGGCCGCCCAGCCGGCCGAGGTGCTGCGGCTGCGGGAGCTGCTGCGCGCGGTGCGCGAGAGCCAGGAGCTGATGTCGACCCTGCTGCCGGTCGGCGACGGGCTGCTCTGCGCGGTCCGGCGCGGCTGAGCGGCGCGGGACCGGGGACCGGGGACCGGGCACGAGCGGAACGCACCACTGCCCGGCACGGAGACCGTGCCGGGCAGTGGTGGAAGGTGATGGGGCGTTCCGCGTCAGCCCACGACTTTCTTCAGCGCGTCGCCGAGGGCATCGGCCTCGTCCGGGGTCAGCTCGACAACAAGCCGACCGCCGCCTTCGAGCGGAACGCGCATGACGATGCCCCGCCCCTCCTTTGTCACCTCGAGCGGGCCGTCGCCCGTCCGCGGCTTCATGGCCGCCATGCTCGTTCCCCTTCCTGAAACCAGCTCATCGCAACCGGCGGCCCCATGACAGGCGCTGCCTCACCGGCATCGAACACATTGCTTCTTCGCCATTATCCCGCATCAACGACCCCGATGACCAACATCGGTCTGCATCGCTTGCGCAACGCGCTCTCTCAAAACCACCCAATTCGGCGATCCGGCTGCGATACTGCGCCGCCCCGGACCCCTGGGTGAGGGCCAATTGTTAGACGCAGGTCACATCTCTGCCCCGGTCCGCGTCGGCCATGCTTGCCTGCAAGGAGCAACGATGCCCGAGCAGCGAGGGGAAAACGGAATGACCGACGAGCAGGCGAACACCGTTCTGTACGACGTGAGCGAGGGGCTCGCGACGATCACGCTCAACCGGCCCGACGCGATGAACGCGCTGAACACGGCGGCGAAGGTCGCGCTCCGGGACGCCCTGCTGGAGGCGTCGGCGGACTCGGCGGTACGGGCGGTGCTGCTCACGGCCACCGGGCGCGCCTTCTGCGTCGGCCAGGACCTCAAGGAGCATGTCGCCACGCTCATGGCGACCCGCGAGGCGGGCGACGGCAACGCGCTGAGCACCGTACGGGAGCACTACAACCCGATCGTGCGGGCGATCACGGAGATGCCGAAGCCGGTCGTCGCCGGGGTGAACGGGGTCGCGGCCGGAGCCGGGTTCGGTTTCGCGCTGGCGGCCGACTACCGGGTGGTCGCGGACACCGCCTCCTTCACCACCTCGTTCGCGGGCGTCGCGCTCACGGCGGACTCGGGCGTGTCCTGGACGCTGCCCCGGCTGATCGGGCAGAGCCGCGCCGCCGACCTGCTGTTCTTCCCCCGGTCGATCTCCGCCCAGGACGCGCTGGAGCTGGGGATCGTCAACCGGGTCGTCCCGGCCGACGAGCTGGCCGGACAGGCCGCGGCGGTGGCCCGCACCCTGGCCGCCGGCCCCACGGTGGCGTACGCGGCACTGAAGGAGTCGATGGCGTACGGCGCCGGGCACACGCTCGCCGAGACGCTGGAGAAGGAGGACGAGCTCCAGACCCGGGCGGGCGCGTCGCAGGACCATACCATCGCGGTGGAGGCCTTCCTCGCCAAGGAGAAGCCGGTCTATCTGGGCAAGTAGCCGCGGCTCAGCTCGGTGTGCTGCCGCCGCCGCGCGCCACGCAGTCCGCGAGGTGGTCGTCCACCAGTCCGCAGGCCTGCATCAGCGCGTAGGCGGTGGTGGGGCCGACGAAGCGGATCGAACGCTTCTTCAGCGCCTTGGCGAGCGCGGTGGACTCCGGTGTGACGGCCGGGACGTCCGACAGCGTGCGCGGGGCGGGCCGGCCGGCCGGGTCGGGGGCGTAGGACCAGATCAGCTCGTCCAGCTCCCCGGCCGACCAGCCGGCGAGCACCTTCGCGTTGGCGAGGGTCGCGTCGACCTTGGCCTTGTTGCGGATGATCCCCGGGTCGGCCAGGAGCCGTTCCCGGTCGGCGTCGGTGAACTTCGCGACCGCCTCGATCCGGAATCCCTCGAAGGCGGTACGGAAGGTCTCGCGGCGGCGCAGGATCGTGAGCCAGGAGAGCCCGGACTGGAAGGCCTCCAGGCAGAGCCGTTCGAACAGGGCGTCGTCCCCGTGGACCGACCGGCCCCACTCGGTGTCGTGGTAGGTGAGGTAGTCCTCGGTGGACAGGCCCCAGGGGCAGCGCAGTCCGCCGTCCGGGGCGGGGAGGGCGGCGCTCATCGGCCGTCCTCCTCGGTGCGGTCCGGGCCGTCCGGGGCGGGGAGGGCGGCGCTCATCGGCCGTCCTCCTCGGTGCGGTCCGGGCCGTCCGCGCGGTCGGCCGGTGCCGCCGCGGGCCGGTCGCCGGGCTGCTTGAACAGGTCGGTGCCCGTCGTCACGGCAGCCGCCCGGTCCCCGGCCAGGGTGGATTCCAGCTCCGCGATCCGGGCGTCGCGCTCGGCCAGCTCGGCACCGAGCCGGGACAGCGCCTCGTCGACGTCCACCATCCGGTAGCCGCGCAGCGCCATCGGCAGCCGCAGCGCCTCGATGTCCGCCCGCCCGACCGGGCGGGCCGCGGGCAGCGGGTCGGTGAACCTCTCGGGCGGTACGTCCTGGAGCACCGCGCTCCCACCGCCTCCGACCACCGCGAGGGTGACCGCGGTGACGACCACGACCATCGTGAGCAGCAAGAACCAGAACACGCGCATCTCCCCGGGGGCGGAAACCTCGTCCGGCTCCGATCGTGCCATGCGGCACCGACAGGTCGGGGCCGGGCCACGAAAGGCCGTAGGGTCGGCAGGCGGGTCGTAGGCGGTTGTCCGAGGAGGAGGAAAGACGGGATGCGCAGCGGTGCACTCAGGCTGGGGCGGCGGGAATTCGGTCCCCACGAGCCGGTGATCATGGCGATCGTGAACCGGACCCCGGACTCCTTCTACGACCGGGGCGCCACGTTCCGGGACGAGCCGGCGCTCGCCCGGGTCGAGCAGGCGGTGGCCGAGGGCGCCGCGATCATCGACATCGGCGGGGTGAAGGCGGGGCCCGGCGAGGAGGTGACCGCCGAGGAGGAGGCGCGCCGCACGGTCGGGTTCGTCGCCGAGGTCCGCCGCCGCCACCCGGACGTGGTGATCAGCGTGGACACCTGGCGGCACGACGTGGGCGAGGCGGTCTGCGAGGCCGGGGCGGATGTGCTGAACGACGCGTGGGGCGGGGTGGACCCGAAGCTGGCGGAGGTCGCCGCGCGGTACGGGGCGGGGCTCGTGTGCACGCACGCGGGCGGCGCGGAGCCGCGGACGCGGCCGCACCGGATCGCGTACGACGACGTCATGGCGGACATCCTGCGTGTGACGGTGGGGCTCGCGGAGCGGGCGGTGGAGCTCGGGGTGCGGACGGACGGGATCATGATCGATCCGGGTCATGACTTCGGGAAGAACACCCGGCATTCGCTGGAGGCGACGCGGCGCCTCGAGGAGATGGCGGAGACCGGGTGGCCGGTGCTGGTGTCCCTGTCCAACAAGGACTTCGTGGGCGAGACGCTGGACCGGCCGGTGAAGGAGCGGGTCATCGGGACGCTGGCGACGACGGCGGTGTCGGCGTGGCTGGGGGCGCGGGTGTACCGGGTGCATGAGGTGGCGGAGACGCGGCAGGTTCTGGACATGGTGGCCTCCATCGCCGGGCATCGGGCTCCGGCGGTGGCCCGGCGGGGGCTGGCGTAGATCTGCCGCCGCGTTGTCGCCTCCTCGGCGGGCGGGGCCCGGGGCGCCGCCCCTGGACCCCGCTCCTCAAGCGCCCAAGGGGCTGAGCCGACCGGGCCCGCAGTGGCCCGGCCCAAAATGGTTACCGGCCGACTTCCTTCGTGACCAGCATCACCGCTTCCTCCACGTCGTCCGTCACGTGGAACAGCAGCAGGTCCTTCTCCGAGGCCTTGCCCTGGGCCACCACCGTGTCGCGGAGCCAGTCGACCAGGCCGCCCCAGTACGCCGTGCCGAACAGGACGATCGGGAAGCGGGTGACCTTGCCGGTCTGGACCAGGGTGAGGGCCTCGAAGAGTTCGTCCAGGGTGCCGAGGCCGCCGGGCAGGACCACGAAGCCCTGGGCGTACTTCACGAACATCGTCTTGCGGACGAAGAAGTAGCGGAAGTTGACGCCGATGTCGACGTGCGGGTTGAGGCCCGACTCGAAGGGCAGCTCGATGCCGAGGCCGACGGAGACGCCCTTGGCCTCCCGGGCGCCCTTGTTGGCCGCTTCCATCGCGCCCGGGCCGCCGCCGGTGATCACCGCGAAGCCCGCGTCGACCAGGGCCTTGCCGATCGCCACCCCGGCCTCGTACTCCGGTGATCCGGCGGGGGTGCGGGCCGAGCCGAAGACGCTGATCGCGCTCGGCAGTTCGGCGAGCGCGCCGAAGCCCTCGACGAACTCCGACTGGATGCGCATGACCCGCCAGGGGTCGGTGTGCACCCACTCGGAGTCGCCCTCGGAGTCCAGCAGCCGCTGATCGGTCGTGCCGGGCTGGACCTGCTCCCTGCGGCGCAGGACCGGGCCCAGCCACTGTTCCTCGGGGCTGACCGCTCCCTCGGGAACCTCCGCGCCCTCGGGGATCCGTGCGTCCTCGGCGTTGCCCATGTTCCGCTCCCTCCACCGACCTGCTTCGTGCTGGGTCGTACGTGTCGTGCTGCGTGCGGCCAGCGTAGAGCGGCGGAGGTTACGTACGGGGGAATGCCGTGCGTCAGCCGGTCAGCCAGGAGCGGAGGCGGTCCTCGCAGTGGGTGATCTTCTCGACGGCCACGTGCTCGTCGCGCTTGTGGGCGTACATCGGGTCGCCGGGTCCGTAGTTCACCGCGGGAACGCCGAGCGCGCCGAAGCGGGAGACGTCGGTCCAGCCGAACTTGGGCCGTGCCGTGCCGCCGACGGCGGTCATGAACGCCTGGGCGGCGGGGTGGGAGAGGCCGGGCATCGCGGCGCCGGAGTGGTCGTCGATGACGATCTCGGTCACTGGGCAGTCGGCGAAGACCTCGCGGACGTGGGCGATGGCCTCCTCCTCGGTGCGGTCGGGGGCGTAGCGGTAGTTGACGACGACGGTGCAGGCGTCCGGGATGACGTTGGTGGCGACGCCGCCCTCGATGCCGACCGCGTTGAGGCCCTCGTGGTATTCGAGGCCGTCGATGACGGGGCGGCGGGGCTCGTACGCGGCGAGGGCGGCCAGGATCGGGGCGGCGGCGTGGATCGCGTTGGACCCCATCCAGCTGCGCGCCGAGTGGGCCCGCTCCCCCGTGGTCCGCAGGTGGACCCGCAGGGTGCCCTGGCAGCCGCCCTCGACCTCGCCGTCGGAGGGCTCCAGCAGGACGGCGAAGTCCCCGGCGAGCCACTCGGGGTGCGCGTCGGCGATGTGGCCGAGTCCGTTGAGGTGGGCGGCGACCTCTTCGTTGTCGTAGAAGATGAAGGTCAGGTCGCGGTTGGGTTCGGGGACCGTGGCGGCGATCCGGAGCTGGACGGCGACGCCGGACTTCATGTCGGAGGTCCCGCAGCCCCAGAGGACGCCGTTCCCGTCGAGGCGGGAGGGGACGTTGTCGGCGATCGGCACGGTGTCGATGTGCCCCGCGAGGACGACGCGCTCGGCGCGGCCCAGGTTCGTGCGGGCGACGACGTTGTTGCCGTACCGGTCGACGGTGAGGTGCGGCAGGGTGCGCAGGGCCGATTCGATCGCGTCGGCGAGGGCCTTCTCCTCCCCGCTGACCGAGGGGAAGTCGACGAGCCGGGCGGTGAGCGCCGGTCCGTCCAGGGTGAGGTCAAGGGCGGGGGCAAGGGTGCTGTCGGCCATGGACCCGACCCTAAGGGACTTGGGTATCGGCCCCGCCCGGGGCCTCCAGTACGGTGGGCCCCGTGTCCAGGACAGTCAGCCCTCGCCGACGACGCCTCTTCCGCTACGGGGCCGCCTTCGCCGTGCTCGCGGCGCTCGGCGGATATCTGGCCGTGCAGTACGACTCCTCCGGTTCGAAGAACCCGCCGCGCTGTGTCGTGGAGGCGAAGGACGGGGACGAGGGCGAGACGCAGCGCTACGAGATGAGCCTGGCCCAGGCCGTCAACGCGGCGACGATCTCGGCGGTGGGCACCACTCGGGGGATGCCCGAGCGGGCGGTGACGATCGCGCTGGCGACCGCGCTCCAGGAGTCCACGCTCCGCAACATCGACTACGGGGACCGGGACTCGGTGGGCCTGTTCCAGCAGCGGCCCTCGCAGGGCTGGGGCACCGTGGAGCAGATCATGGACCCGGTCTACTCGGCCGGGAAGTTCTACGAGGGCCTGGCCGAGGTGCCGGGCTATTCGCGCCTCCCGCTGACCGTGGCCGCGCAGCGCGTGCAGCGCAGCGGGTTCCCGCAGGCGTACGCGAAGCACGAGCCGGACGCCGCGCTGCTCGCGGCCGCGCTGACCGGGCGCAGGGCGGCCTCGTTGAACTGCACTCCGTCGACGGCCACGGCCGAGGGCCCGGGGGATGCCGGGCGGGTGCGGGCCGAGTTGGTGCGGGCCTTCGGCAAGGACGTGCTGCCCGCCGCGAAGGCCGCGGGCGCGTCCGCCGCCTCGACCGTCTCGGTGCCCGTCCCGGCGACCTCGGCGCGGGCCGAGGACAAGGCCTCGCCGCGGCGCGGCTGGGAGCTGGCGCACTGGGCCGTGGCGCAGTCCGAGGCGCTGCGGATCGAGCGCGTGAGCTATGCGGACCGGGTCTGGGACGCCGGCACGGGCTGGCGGACGGAACGCGCGAAGAACAAGGAAACGGGCACGAACGCGGTCAGGATCCAGGTCGTTCAGTAGTACGCCCCGTCCCTCGTTCGGGCCATGGGGGCCACATCCCCAAGCTCTTTCCACCACCCTCCCCGCAGTCGCGCAGCCTTGCTCCGATTCCCTTGCCGCACAAGGGAAGTGACGGTTCATCGGGTCTCGGCGGTATGGATTGTTTGCCCGGGTTCTTCCGCTGCGGATAATCGGACCCATTACTCAGTCTTTACCTTCGCCCACCGCAACCTTCCCCTCCCCCGAAGCGGTTGTCAGTGCGTCCGATCACCGGACAAGGAAATTCGTGCACAACCCGCTGAAGGAGCATCATGTCCCTCCCCCTGACCCGTCGGATCGCTCGTGCCGCGCTGCTGATCGCCGCCGGCGCGACCCCCGTGGTCGGTGCGGCCGGTGCCGCGAGCGCCGCAGATCTCCCGGCGGCCCCCGAGCTGGGCGGCCTGACCGCACTGGACGGCGCGAACGCGGGCGACACCCTGGACAGCGCCGCCCGGCAGGGCACCCAGGCCGCCGGTGAGACCGGTGGCCGACTCGTCGGGACCGCGCTCCCGGCGGCGGGCGAGACCGTCGGCAAGTCCGCCAAGGTCGCCGTCCCGGCCGCCCAGGAGACCGCCGGCCAGGCCGCGGGCAACGCGGGCCAGGCGGTCGGCGGGGTGGCCGAGGCCGCCGGTGGCGGTCTGCCCACCGACGGCCTCGGCGAGGGGCTGCCCACCGACAGCCTCGGCAAGGGCGGTCTGCCCACCGACGCCCTGCCGCTGAACGGCCTGCCGATCGGCTGACCGGATCACCCACACGCGAGCGGGCCTGAGGAGTGCGCACTCCTCAGGCCCGCTCGCGTCGTCCGGGCCCCGCTTGTCCGGGTCCCCGCGTCGTCCGGGGCCCCGCGTACCCAGGCCCTCTCTCGCGTCCGGGTCAGGACAGGCGCTTGACCGCCGCCGCCACCCGCTCGTCCGTCGCGGTGAACGCCACCCGGACGAAGCTCGCGCCCGCCGGGCCGTAGAAGTCGCCGGGCGCGACCAGGATGCCCCGCTCCGCGAGGTACGCCACGGTGTCCCAGCACGGCTCGTCGCGGGTCACCCACAGGTAGAGGCTCGCCTCGCTGTGCTCGACCCGGAAGCCGTGCGCCTCCAGGGCCCCGCGCAGGGCCAGGCGCCGGTCGGCGTACCGGGCGCGCTGCTCGGAGACGTGCACGTCGTCGCCGAGGGCGGCGACGGTGGCGGCCTGGACCGGGGCGGGCGTCATCATCCCGCCGTGCTTGCGGATCAGCAACAGCTCACCGAGGACGGCCGCGTCGCCCGCGATGAACGCGGCCCGGTATCCGGCCAGGTTGGAGCGCTTGGAGAGGGAGTGGACCGCCACGATGCCGTCGTAGTGGCCACCGCAGACGTCCGGGTGCAGCACCGAGACCGGTTCGGCGTCCCAGCCCAGCTCCAGGTAGCACTCGTCGCTGAAGACGAGGACGCCGTGCTCGCGCGCCCAGGCCACGATCCGGGTCAGCTCGTCCTTCGACAGCACCTTGCCGGTGGGGTTGGACGGCGAGTTGAGCCAGAGCAGCTTCAGCCCCGCCGGGTCCAGCTCGGTCGGGTCGTCGTAGACGACGGGCTCCGCGCCGCAGAGCCGGGCGCCGACCTCGTACGTCGGGTAGGCGAGCCGGGGGTAGGCCACCTGGTCGCCCGCGCCGAGCCCGAGCTGCGTCGGCAGCCAGGCCACCAGTTCCTTCGAGCCGACGACCGGCAGCACGTTGGCGTGGCTGACGCCGACCGCACCGAGGCGGCGCTCCACCCAGCCGGTGAGCGCGTCCCGCAGGGCCTCGGTGCCCCACACCGTCGGGTAGCCGGGGCTGTCCGCGGCGGCGACCAGCGCCCGCTGGATCAGCTCGGGGACCGGGTCGACCGGGGTGCCGACCGACAGGTCCACGATGCCGTCCGGGTGGGCCTGGGCCGTCGACTTGTAGGGCGCGAGCTTGTCCCAGGGGAAGACGGGGAGGCGGGAGGAGACTGCGGACACGGAGCTCTGCTTTCTCGGGGGGTTCGGATACGGCGGCACGGGGAAACGGCTCGGTCCCGCACGGGACGAGCCGTACGGGACCGGGCTGCGCGCGTGGTGCCGCCGCTTACTGGTTCTGCGGCGGCAGTCCGGCGATGAACGCGTGGTCGCGCTCGATGAGACCGAGCTTGGAAGCACCGCCCGGCGAGCCGAGGTCGTCGAAGAACTCGACGTTCGCCTTGTAGTAGTCCTTCCACTCCTCCGGAGTGTCGTCCTCGTAGAAGATGGCCTCGACCGGGCACACCGGCTCACAGGCTCCACAGTCGACGCACTCGTCCGGGTGGATGTACAAGGACCGCTGGCCCTCGTAGATGCAGTCGACGGGGCACTCTTCGATGCAGGCCTTGTCCTTCACGTCGACACAAGGCTGCGCGATGACGTAGGTCACGCTGTCGTTCCTCCTCGGTAGGGCGTTGGCTCTCGCGCGGGAGCGCGGCGTCGTCGATGCCCGCCCCTAGTATCTCCGTTCTCGGGCACGATCCGAACAGGAGGGGCGGACAGAGCTGTGGAATTCACCATCGGCGGACGGCTGGAAGTCCGCATCACACCCGCTGACGTGGGCAAACGCGTATCCGTGCGGCGTCGGACGAACAGTGGCGGCACGGGCGTGGAGTTCACCGACGTGGTCGGCGTGCTCACATCATGGAACGACGGTGTGATGGCGATCACACAAAGGAGCGGGGAATCCGTCCACATCGTGGAATCTTCCCTGGTCGCGGGCAAGGTCGTACCCGCCGCCCCGGCCCGGCGGCGGGGTCCCGCCGCCTCCTTCGAGGAGCTGGCGGCCGTCACCGCGCGCGCCTGGCAGCCGGTGGAGAACGAAACGCTGGGCGACTGGCGGCTGCGCGCGGCCGGGGGTTTCACCCGGCGCGCCAACTCCGCACTTCCGCTCGGCGATCCGGGTCTGCCGCTCGGCGAGGCGCTCGGGCGCGTCCGCCGCTGGTACGAGGAGCGGGGTCTGCCCGCGTACGTCCAGACGGCGACCGGGGCCGAGGGCACGCAGGAGTTGTTGTGCGCCGAGCTGGAGGGACACGGCTGGCGGCGCGAGGTGTCGGCGGAGGTGCGGATCGCCGCGCTGGCCCCGGTCGGTGACCGGGAGGCGGATGTGTCCGCGGTCCGGCTGACCCGGGAGCCGGACGCGGCCTGGCTCGCCCGCTACCAGCGGTTCTCCACCCCCGGCCCGCATGTGCTGCGGGTGCTGGGCAGCGGCCCTTCGGTCTGGTTCGCCACGGTGCCGGGCAGCGGCGACGCGCCGGACGCGATCGGCCGGTGTGTGGTGGACGGCCGGTGGGCGGGGTTCATGGCCGTGGAGGTCGCGCCGGAGCAGCGGCGGCGCGGGCTGGCCACGGCGGTGATGGCCGCGCTGGCCGGCCGGGCGCTGGACGAGGGCGCCTCGGCGGCCTGGCTCCAGGTCGAGGAGGACAATGAGGGGGCGCGGGCGCTGTACGACGGCATGGGGTTCGCGGGCCATCACCGGTACCACCACTACCGCTCGGCGTGAGGGGGCACGCGGCGGACTCCGGGGGCCGGGACCGGGGCCGGCGTCGTCACGGGGGCCGGGGCCAGGGCGGGAACAGGACGGGCAGGAACGTGGGTCGGACATGAGCGGGCTGGATTCCGGGGCGGCCGATCGGCGGCGGCAGTTCGCCGAGGAGGCCCGGTCCGAGCGGCCTGACCTCGCCCTCCTCTGCCTGCTGCTGGGCGCGGAGGCCGGACCGGTCGGACCGGCCGAGGTCGTCCCGGTGACTCCGGGGGAACCCGTCCCCGACCCGTACGGCTTCGATGCCGCGCAGATCGAGCTGGACCGGCTGGCGGGGCTGCTGCCCCACGGCTCCCGCTCCCCCGCCGACTGGGCCTCGGCGCTGGCCGAACTGCTGGGTGAGCGCTGCGGATTCGGCGGCTCCTCGGCCGACTACCAGCGGCTGGACTCCTCGCTCCTCCAGCAGGTGCTGCGCCGCCGCCGGGGCCTGCCGATCCTGCTGTCCGTCGTCTGGATCGAGGTCGCGAGGAGGGCGGGCGCACCGGTGTGCGGGGTCGCGCTGCCCGGGCACTTCGTGGTCGGCTTCGGCGACCTGGAACACCTGGTTCTGGCCGATCCGTTCGCCGGGGGCGCGCCGCTGTCCGACCGGGACGCGGAGCTGCTGGTGAGGGGGGCGACCGGGGCGCCGCTGGAGCCGTCGATGATGGTGCCGGCCCGTCCGCTGGAGATCGTGCTGCGGATCCTGAACAACATCCGGGCGTGGGCAGCGGCCCGGCCCGAGCGCACGGATGTGGCCCTGTGGGCGGTGGAGCTGTCGCTGCTCCTGCCCTCGCACCCGGCCAGGCTCCGCTACGAGCACGCCCAGCTCCTGGTCCAGCGCGGTGAGTTCCTGCGCGGGGCGGCGGAGATGGAGGAATATGCGGAGGTCCTCGCCGGGATCGAGCCGACGGCGGCCGAGAACATCCGGCGCAAGGCCCGGGCGGCGCGCGCCCTGCTGAACTGAACCCCGCCTTCCGGTAAAGGCTCCCGCGGATCGGCGGTTCCGTGGACATGCCGGTCCGCGGAAATCTGCCTGACCTCACTCGTGCAAGCACCCCGGCCGTGAACGAGAGGAATGGGGCCGTGAGCGACGTGCGCTCCCGGTTTACATCCGAACGCCCCCTTCCGCGCCCAACAGCCGCGTTATTCGGCCGGTTCGTCGGCGTAGACGAATGCCCATGCGCTCAACTGGAAACCCGTCACGGGGCGCGCACGGCCCATCGCATTCCGCGTTGGGCGGCCGGAAGAGAAGAGCTGAGGGCAGATTGATGACAACCGTGCTGCTGGTCCACACCGTGCCGTTGTGGCGCGCGTCGCTGGCCTCGCTCCTCGGCACGGGGCGGGGCATAGAGGTTCGCACCGCCGAACGCGGTGCGATACAGGCCGCCTTGCACGGAACCGGCCCCGATGTGCTGCTCACCGACCTCGACTGTCCGGGCGCACGGGACGTACTCGCCGAGGTGAAGACGGCCACCGCACCGCACGGAGGAACGTATCCCCTCGCCGTGCTCACCTGTAGCGACCAGCCGCGCGGCCTGCGGCGGGCGTACGAGGCGGGGGCGCTCGGCTACATCGACAAGTACCGCCCGGTGGACGATCTCTCCGAGGTGATGCACAAGCTGGCGGACGGCGGACGGCATATCGACGAGTCGCTGGCCTTCAGTCTCCTCCAGGTGGCCGACATGCCGTTGTCGCCGAGGGAATTGAGCGTGCTCTCGATGGCCGAGGAGGGTGACAACGTGGCGGGGATAGCCGCGCGGCTGCATCTGACCCCGGGAACGGTCCGCAATTACCTGGCCGCCGCCATCCGGAAGTCCGGGGCACGGAATCGGCTGGACGCGATCAGACGGGCGAAGGAGGCGGGGTGGATCTGACGATGCCGCGCTCGTCGTCCCGCCGCCGCTCGTGCCGCCGCGCTCCCCGCTCTTCCGGCCGCGGTCCTTGCGGTCCTTCCGGTTCCCAGAGGCCGGACAGGTCGCGGTAGAGGGCACTGGAGCGCAGGAGTTCGGCGGGGGTGCCGCACCGGGTGCGCGGGCCGTCCATCACCAGGGTGCGGTCGGCGCGACGGGCCGAGCTGAGCCGGTGCGCGACGACGACGAGTGCGCCCGGCAGGGCGGCGAACGCCAGCTCGGCGCGGGTCTCGGCGGCCGGGTCGAGCCGGCTGGTGGCCTCGTCGAGGATCAGCAGCGGCGGTGCGGCGAGATAGGCGCGGCCGAGGGCTACGAGCTGCCGTTCGCCCTGGGAGAGCCGGCCCGGTTCGACGGCCGCGTCGAGGGAGCCGAGCCGGGAGAGCAGCGCGTCCAGGCCGACCGCGTCCGCCATG
This sequence comes from Streptomyces sp. S063, assembly GCF_002832675.1. NCBI lineage: Bacteria > Bacillati > Actinomycetota > Actinomycetes > Kitasatosporales > Streptomycetaceae > Streptomyces > Streptomyces sp. S063. The sequence goes on along the minus strand of NZ_CP021707.1, from coordinate 5,093,310 downwards.
GCCGCGATCTCCTGGTCCCGGGCGTCGGGCCGGAGGTAGCGGAGGTTGTCCCGCAGCGTCCCGCTGAACACATAGGCGTGCTGGGGCAGCAGGACGCGTACGGCCGTGGCGTCGGCCGGCCTCGCCGGGCGCCCCCGCCACCGCACCGCTCCCCCGGTGGGCCGCTCGGTCCCGGCGAGGACGGCGGCCAGGGTCGACTTGCCACTGCCGCTCGGGCCGACGACCGCCAGGTGCTCGCCCGCCCCGACCGTCAGCGAGAGCCGGTCCAGAACGGGGTGGGCGCGGGGCCCGTAGGCGAAGGTGACCGCGTGGAGCTCGGCGACCGGGGCGTCCCGGTCGGGGGGTGGAGGAGGCGACGGGTCCTCGTGAGAGGTGGCCGGGGCCGGTTCCTCGGCGGGCGGGGGCGGGGCGTCCGTGAAACGGTCCAGGACCACGACGAGGCGGCCGCCCGCCGTGCCCAGCATGGTCATCAGCGCCTGGACCGCAGGGGCGAGCGCCTGGGTGAGGTAGGTCAGCGCACCGACGAGACCGCCCGGCGTGAGCCCGTTCCGCAACAGCCAGGGCGCGCCCAGGAGCAGCAGGAGCGGGGGGAACCGGCCGCAGACCGCGAGGGCCACCACCCGTACGGCCGACCAGCGGGCCAGCGAACGGGAGGCGGCGAGCTGCGTGTCGGCGAGGGCCCGGGACTCGGCCACCGTCCGTTCGGCGGTCCCGGCGGCGGCGATGTCCCTCACGGAGGCGGCGAGCTCGCCCGCGTGGGCGGCGTACGCCTCGTCGGCGGCGAGGTAGGCGCGCTGGCGGGCGGCCATCGGCGGCAGGGTGCCGAGGAACAGGGCGGCCCCCAGGACCAGCGGCGGCAGCACGATCAGGAGGAGGGCGGGTGAGAGGGCCAGCAGGCCGGTGACGGCTCCGGCGGCCGTGAACACGAACGACCGCAGGGTCAGGACGAGTCCGGCCCAGCCGTCCCGGGCGATCTCACTCTGATGGGTGACCTGGGAGAGGGACCGGGTGCTGACGTCGCCGGAGCCGCCGAGCGCGCCGGACAGCGCCCGCGCCACCGCGCGCCGCACCAGCCCGTCGCGCAGCGGCTCCACCAGGTCGGCGAGCCGGCCGAACACGCCTCGGGCGGCGAGCACGGAGGGCAGCACGGCGACGGCGGCGACGGCCAGCCAGAGGAGGCCGGACGCCGGACGTCCGGCGAGGAAGCCGTCGTCGAGGGCGCGGGCGACCCCGTATCCGCTGAGGAAGGTCTGCGCGAACTCCAGCAGGGACCATCCGACCAGCCGCAGGATCGCCCCGGTGCGCGCCCGCAGGAAGGGCCGGGCCTCGCGGGCGACCCGGCGCAGAGCCGTGTCGCGGGCGGGGCGCGCCGGGGCGTGGCCGGGCTTCATCGGGTCTCCGCTGCGGCGAGAGGGGAAGGTGCGGTGGTGTCCGTACTGGTGGCGGTGGTGTTCGTACCGGTGGCCGTGGTGTTCGTACTGGTGGCGGTGGTTTCCGTACCGGTGACGGTGGTGTTCGTACCGGTGGCCGTGGCGTCGGCTGTGGCGTCCGCGCCGCTGCTTCCGGCGGCCGTCGTGCCGCCTGTACCGCTGCTGCCCGTACCGCTGCTGCCCGTGCTGAAGACCGCCCGGTAGTCCGGGTCCTGCCACAGCTCGTCGTGGCGGCCCGTCGCGCGGAGCCGGCCGTCCTCCAGCCAGGCGACCCGGTCCGCCCGCGCGGCCGAGGAGAGCCGGTGGGCGACGATGATCCGGGTGCACTGCCCCGCCCGCGCGTCGAGGGCGCGGCGGACGTGGTGCTCGGTCACGGTGTCGAGGCTCGACAGCGCGTCGTCCAGGATCAGCAACCGGCCCGGATGGGCGAACGCGCGGGCCAGCCCCAGGCGTTGGCGTTCGCCGCCGGAGAGCGGGGCGTCGGCCACCGGGGTGGCGTACCCGTACGGGAGCAGCGCGAGGAACCCGTCGGCGCGGGCGGCGCGGGCCGCTTCGCGTACGGCGTCGGACGAGGCGGTCCAGGGGCCGTGGGCGATCGTGTCCTCGACGGTGGTGCCGAGGAGGGCGGGGCGGGCGAAGGCGTACGCCACCTCGCGGCGGAGCCGGGCCGGTTCCATGGCGTCCAGCGGGACGCCGTCCAGCAGCACGCTGCCGGTGTCCGGGTCGAGCAGCCGCCCGGCGACCGCGGCGAGCTGGGACTTGCCGGAGCCGGAGCGTCCGACGACGGCCAGGGACGTGCCGCCGGGGACGGTCAGGTGGACGCCGGTCAGCAGGGGGTGGCCGTCCTGTGCCACGCCGACGTCCCGGAGTTCGAGGTGTCCGGGGGCGTCGGGGACCGGGCCCAGGCCGCGGTGCGGCAGCGGGGCGAGGGTGAGGAGGGGGTCGAGGCTCCGGGCGGCGGCGCGGCTGCGGGCCAGGGAGCCGAGCGCTCCGGTGAGGGCGCCGATGCCGACGGCGAGGCTCGCGTAGCGGGAGGCGGCGACGAGGTCGCCGACGCCGATCGCGCCCGCGGCGAGCCGGAGTCCGGCGACCGCGAGGACCAGCAGCATGAGCAGGGGCAGCAGGAGTCCGCTGCGGCCGACGGCCCGCCCGTACACGGTCCAGGTCCGGCGGCCGTGGTCGGCGAGGGCGGCCAGGGGTTCCAGGACGCGGCGGTGTTCGCGGGCTCCGGTGCGGGCGGCGCGGATGGTGTCGGCGCCCTCCAGGGCTTCGGTGAGCCGGTGGGCGATGAGCGACTGGGCGCGCTGGTAGTCGGCCCCGGCGTCGGCGGTGTGCCGGGTGAAGGTGCGCAGCAGGGCGACGAGGAGCGGCGCGCCCAGGAGGAGGGCGGCGGCCGTCCAGACGTCGATGAGGAAGAGGCCGACGAGCGCGCCGAGCGGAAGCAGGACGCCCGCGACGGCTCCGGCGGCGGTGACGGGCGCGGACGCGGCGTCGGCGGTGCGGGCGGTGAGCCGGGCGGTGAGGTCACCGGTGGGCAGGGCGAGGGCCCTGCGCGGTTCGGCGGCCAGGATCCGGGCGGCGGTGCGGGTGCGCAGGGACGCGGTGAGCCGGGCGGTGGTGGTCGTGCCGGTCACGGCGGCCGCCGCGTCGAACCCGGTCTCGGCGAGGGTCAGGGCGGCGCAGAGCAGCAACCCGGACCAGGGCACGGGTCCGCCGGAGACGAGCCGGTCGACGGTGTGGCCGAGGGCGGCGGGCAGGGCGAGGGCGGCGAGCGCCCCGCCGGTGGAGCAGAGGAACAGCCAGGTGAGGGCGGCCGGGTGGAGCCGGGCGAGCCGCCGGACGCCGGACGCCTCGCCGGGGCTCGGGTCCGGGGGCGGCAGCGGCACGGGCTCGCCTTTCGGATCGGTCGGCGGGACGGCCCCTGGGGGCACGTGGCCGGCCGGCCCGTCGGTGGTGCGCACCGACGGGCCGGCCGGGGCGGGTCACGGGGTGCAGAGGACCACGCTGAGGGAGCTGTACTCACAGACCAGCAGCGAGACCTGGCTGCCCGTGGCGAGCTCGCCGAAGGAGTCCTCGGCCGGGGTGTCCATCGCCTGAAGGTCGAGAAGGGCCATGATGTGTCCTTTCGGGGACGGTTGCTTACTGAACGGTGGTGTTGCCACGACCCCTGGAGGGGCCGGTCCGTGGGGCCGCTGTCGCGGCCGGTTGCGCCGCCGGAGCGGCGGGCAGGAAGGGAAGTCCGGTGGGGCGGCCCGACGCGGCGCCCAGGGCGAGGAGAGCGCCGGCGGTCCCGGTGGCCAGGTCCATCGACAGGCGCATCAACTGCTCGCCGGGGAAGGCGAGTCCGCCGCCGTACGGCAGGGCGTGGCTGCCCAGCAGGTCGGTGTGGCGGTCGACCGCGCGCCGCCGGTCCGCCGGGTCGCACAGCGGGGTGGCCGCGAGGTGCAGCAGGAGTCCGGCGGAGCCCCTGAGCAGTCCGGGCTGGACGTAGAAGGCGGAGAACGCGGCCGGGAGGAGGGCCCGGCCCGCCGCTGCCAGCTCCGGGTCGGGGCGCTGGGCGAGGTAGGCGTCGATGACGGCCGCGATACCCGCGCTGCCCGAACCGACGTACGGCATCAGCCGTTTGCCCTCGACGACGAGGAGCGCCCCGTCGTCCCCGGCCCGGCAGCGTTCCAGGTCGCGGCGGAGTGCGGTGGCGGCCAGGTCCAGCAGGGCGGTGTCCCCGGTGGTCGCGTACCGGCGGATCAGCAGCAGGGCGATGCCGCTCGCGCCGTGCAGCAGCCCGGTGCGGGGCGACGGCGGGCCGTCCACGAGCGCGCGGACGGCGAGTGCGGTGCAGCCGGCCGCGGCGGTGGACAGGGCCGGGGCGTCGGCGGCGGAGGCGGTGCGGGCCAGGTCGTCGAGGGCGAGGCCGATGCCCGCGTACCCGTTGTGCAGGCCGGGCGCGAGGCCCTCCAGGGGCTGGTCGAGGATGATGCGGAGGAGGTCGGCGGCCTCGGCGGTGCGGCCGATCCGGTGCAGGGTCCAGGCGATGCCGGTGAGCCCGTCGTAGAAGCCGAGGGGGCTGCCGGACGCGGGGTCCTTGGCGTGCCGCAGGAGCCAGTCCTCGGCCGGTGCGCACGGCGGGGCGCCGGTCTCGTGGAGGGCGTAGAGCACCCCGGCCGCCCCGTACGCGAAGGACTGGCCGCCGGTGGCGGTGGCGAACTGGGCGATGTCCCCGGGGAAGCAGCGGTCGTCGCGCTCCGGTGTGCAGGAGGCGGTGATGGCCCGGGCCAGCGTGTCCCGGGCGCGCGGCCAGTCGCGGAGGCCGGCAGCAAAAGCCGTGCCGCGGGCCGCTGCCGGAGCCGTCCGGGAGGCAGCCTCCCCCGTTTCCCGCACGTCCCGCAGGATCTCCTCGACCGCCGGACGCAGCGCGACCTCTGTCACCGGGAAGGCGCGGGCGATGTCCCGGGCGAGCCCGGCGGCCTTCGTGCGGTCGATGCCGAACAGTGTGGTGAGCGGCAGGTACAGGGCGAGCCGCAGACAGGCGAGCGCGTAGCGGTCGATGTCGGTGCCGCGCCGGTCGGGCGGGGCGACGAAGGCCGGGTTGGCGACGATCTGCCGACGGCGTTCGGCGGCCGGGGAGGCGGCCTCGAAGTCGAGCAGGACGATCCGCCCGGCCTCCTCGTCGACCATCACGTTGCTCATGTGCAGATCGCTGATGACGATGCCCCGGTCGTGCACCGCCGCGACGGCCCGCTCGACCTGCCCGTACAACTCGATGTCGGTGCCGCGCCGGTCGGGCGGGGCGACGAAGGCCGGGTTGGCGACGATCTGCCGACGGCGTTCGGCGGCCGGGGAGGCGGCCTCGAAGTCGAGCAGGACGATCCGCCCGGCCTCCTCGTCGACCATCACGTTGCTCATGTGCAGATCGCTGATGACGATGCCCCGGTCGTGCACCGCCGCGACGGCCCGCTCGACCTGCCCGTACAACTCCTCCGCCCACGCGGCGTGTTCGGCGAGCAGCTCGGCCGAAGGGTGCTGCCGGGCGAGCGGGAAGCGACGGGCGAAGACGGTGTTGAGGGTGGTGCCGGGGATGTACTGGAGGACCAGGAAGTGGTGGTCGCCGACCTGGAACACGTCCCGGACGGCCGGGACGCAGTCCAGCCCGGCCAGGTGCTCCAGGGCGGTCCTCTCCCGCTCCAGACGGGCCACCGCGTCCGCCCCGTCGGCGGCCAGACCTGCGTACGGCCGGGCCTCCTTGAGGACGACCTGTTCGCCGGTGTGGGTGTCGCGGCCGAGGTAGACCCCGCCGCCGTTGGAGAAGTGCAGTGCCTTCTCGACGGTGTACGGGAGGTCGGCGAGGCCTACGGCGGCCCGGGCTTCGAGGTGCGGCATCAGAAAGCCGGGCGGGGTCACCCAGGAGGGGACGCGGAAGGCGGGGCCCCGGTCGTCCGGGACGAGCCGGCCCCGCGGGTCGGCGACGGCGGGCACGGGCCGGCCGTCCGGACCGGAGCAGAAGCGGGCGGCGAACGCGCCGTACCGGGTGTGCACGGGCCCGTTCCCGCACCGCAGATCGCTCAGGATGTACGGGCCGTGCTCGCCCTCCAGGAGCTGCATCAGGGCGGTGCACACCTCGGGGAACGCTTCCTCGGACGGCGGGTAGACGGTGATGAACTTCCCGCTGCCCGCCCGGTCCGCGTACTTGGCGTTCCGCAGGGCCAGCAGCCCGCGTTCGGTACGCACTTGAAGGCGAGCCGGTGCTCCAGACAGTGGGCGAAGACCCGGTCGAGCACGGAGGCCGCGTTGTCGAGGGCGGCCGAGACGTGGATCTTCCAGCCCTGGGCCGGCAGCCGCAGCCCGTCGGGGTGGTAGGCGAGCCAGTCACCGCGCCGGGTGCGGGTCCACCCCTCGGGGGCGGAGCCACGGACGGCGGCGTAGTACGCCTTCTCCTCGTCGACGGTTCCGTCGTCAGGTCCGGGGGAACGGTGGGGTGCGTCGTAGAAGCGGCGGTCCGCCTGGCAGTACGCGGCGTACTCCGGATTCACGCACGGCCCCTCGCTCGGTTCATTCGCGTCGTTCGCGGCGAGAGAGAAACTGTCACAACGACCAGCGGCGCCCCTAGTCACCGTTGTCACGACTCGTACATGCGCGCCAACCATGCGGAGCGCACCACGTACTGATGCGTATCCGCTCGTCGCCCCGCCAGGAAAGGGCACCGGCCGGGGGCGTGCGGGGCGCGCACCGGGCGCTTTCGCCTCCCCTCAGCCCGCGCCGTGCACCAGGGCGTCGCCCGCCTCCGTACGGAAATAGAGCACGGAGCGGCCCGCCCGGCGGCGGCGGACCAGCCCGGCGTCCAACAGGATCCGCAGATGGCGGCCGACCGAACCCAGCCCCTGGCCGGTCAGCGCGACGAGCTGCGTCGTGCTGAGCGGGGAGGCCAGCAGCAACAGGACGGCTGCCCGCGCGGGGCCGATCAGCGCGCCCAGGGCGATGGGTGCGGAAACGCGGCCCGCCTCGGCGAGCACCCCGGAACACGGGTACACCAGCCCGTACCGGTGCGGGATGTCCCAGCAGACCCAGGACTGGTCCGGGGTGACGGGGATGAACAGGAGCTGGGCGCGGTCCAGTTCGCGGGGCGGGTTGTCGTAGGTGTTGATCTGCAACCGGCTGCCGCCCAGCCAACGGATGCCGGGCCGCATGCCGTTCAGGGCCCCGGCCCAGCCGGCCCGTCCCAACTGGGCGGTACGGGCGATCACGTCGGCCTCCAGGATCCGCCGCCGCCTCGGCCAGTCGGGCAGCACGGTGTGCGTCCAGACCCACTCCAGGGCGTCGGCGGCACGCTCGGCCAGGTCGTCCCGGTCCAGCGCGGCGGGCAGCGGCCCGCCCAGCGCCTCCTCCAGATCGGCGCGCGCCCGGTCGGGCGGGGTGGCCCGGACCCGCGCCAACTCCTCGGCGAAGGAGGGCGGGGTCTGGCCCGGCGGTACGGGTACCGGGGCGGGGGTGAGGAAGTCGGCGGTCCAGCGGGGCGCGAGGGCGGAGCGGATCACGAGGGCGGAGACCGGGTCGTCGGCCGCCCGTCGCCGGTACGCGGGCAGATGGGCCTCCAGCCAGGCACGCTCCCCCGGGTGCGCGGCGGTGGCCCGCTCCAGGAGCAGCAGGCTCGCGACGGCCTCCGCGAGCGGCGAGACGACGAACCGGCTGCCGGCGAGCGTGTCCGCACTGACCTGCCACCAGCCCACGCCCACCACCGCCCGTTCTCCGTCAGCCCTGCGGGCCGCGCCCGACCGTCTCCATCAGGCCGCCCCGTGGGCCGTGCCCGACCCTGTCGACGAGGCCGCCCTGTCGGCCCCGTCCGCCGGGCCGCGCGGTCGGCCCGGCCGCCCCGGTTCAGGAGACCCCGCACGCCCCGCCCCGGCTTTCGCGTCCGCGCGAAACAGTAACCGCCCCCGTGCCGGCGTCCCGAGACTCCCCCCATGCGCACCTACCGCGAACTGTTCCGGACCCCGGAGTTCACCCCCTTCTTCGCGGCCGTCCGTCCGCGACCGGCCTCGCCCCGGACCCTCGTGTCGGACCCCTGCTGTCGGCGCTGGCGATGTTCGGCCCCTCGCTGGCCCAGGTGGCCGGGGCGCTGACCCTGCTGTCGGCGGCGGACCGGCTGCCGCCGCGCGCCGCGCTGACCGCCCTCGCCCTGCTGTCGGCGGGGGCCGCCTGCGCCGTTGGGGGTCGCGTTCGCCGTTCTGCTCGTGGTGGGCGTGGCCGCGTCGCCGGGTGGTGGCGTGCGGTACGGGCTGCTCAACGAGATCGTGCCGCGTGAGGGGTTCCTGCTCGGCCGCTCGGTGCTGAACATGGCGGGCGGCGCGATGCAGATCTGCGGATTCGCGGTGGGCGGGGCGCTGGTGGCGGTGTTCTCGGCGCGCGGCACGCTGCTGATCGGGGCGGCTCTCTACGTCATCGCGGCGGCCGTGACCCGGTTCGGGCTGACCGCCCGGCCTCCCAGGGCGACCGGCCGCCCCTCGGTCCGCGAGACCTGGCGGACGAACGCGCTGCTCTGGTCGTCCACGCCGCGCCGGTACGTCTTCCTCGCCCTCTGGGTCCCCAACGGTCTCGTCGTCGGCTGCGAGTCCCTGTACGTGGCGTACGCGCCCGGGCACGCCGGGCTCCTCTTCGCCGGCGGGGCCCTGGGGATGCTGGCCGGGGACACGCTGGTCGGACGGTTCGTCACGACCCGGTGGCGGGCGCGGCTGGGGGCTCCGCTGCGACTGCTGCTCGCCGCGCCCTACCTCCTCTTCGCGGTGCGCCCGGGGCTGCCCCTCGCCCTGGCGCTGGTCGTCGTGGCGAGTGTGGGCTTCGCCGCGAGCCTGCTGCTCCAGGAACGGCTGCTGGCCCTCACCCCGCCCGAGCTGAGCGGCCAGGCGCTCGGGCTCAGCTCCTCGGGGATGCTCGCGATGCAGGGGGCGGGCGCGGCCGTGGCGGGCGGTATCGCCCAGCTGACCTCCCCCGCGACGGGCATGGCGGCGGTCGCGGGCCTCTCCGTGGTGGTGACACTGGCGCTGGCGCCGGGGCTGCGTACGTCGCCGGGCGCCGACGGGGGCAGACTGCTCGGAGCGGACGGATCACCGCGTGCTTCCCGTACGCCCCGCACCACACACCCCGCACCGGAAGAGACGACATGAGCGACGAGACCAGGCGCAGCCAGAAGGAAGCCATGCTCGCGGGCGAGCCGTACCTCGCCGACGACCCCGAACTGGCGGCGGAGGCCCTGCACGCGGCCGTGCTGAGCGAGCGCTACAACGCCACGTCGGCCGCCGACCCCGAGGCCCGGCGCGCGGTGCTGGCCGAGCTGCTCGGCAAGGTGGGCGAGGGCGTGGAGGTACGGCCGCCGCTGCGGGTCGACTACGGCTACCGGACCACCATCGGCCCGCGTACGTTCATCAACTTCGGCGCGGTCCTCCTGGACGTCGCCCGCATCACGATCGGCGCGGACGTCCAGATGGGCCCGAACGTCCAGCTGCTCACCCCGACCCACCCCATCGACCCCGAGCAGCGCCGCGCCAAGTGGGAGGCCGCCGAGCCGATCACCATCGGCGACAACGTGTGGCTGGGTGGCGGGGTCGTCGTCTGCCCCGGGGTCACCATCGGGGAGAACACGGTGGTCGGCGCGGGGGCGGTCGTCACGAGGGACCTGCCCGCGAACGTGGTGGCGGTCGGCAATCCGGCCCGGGTGATCCGGACGATCGGCGAGCCGGAGGCGTAACCAGCCGTCTCCACGCACCCGGGCGCTCCCCGCACCCCCACGCTACGCCGCCCGCCAGGCGTCCGTGACGCACGAGACCTCGAAGTGCCACCAGCCCTCGTCCCGCCCCCGGGTGAGCAGCGCCTTCACTCCGCGCAGATCCGCGCCGCCCGGCACGGTCAGGGCGACCAACGGAAAGTCGGCGCTGAAGACCTCGCCCGTGAGCCCCAACCCGGCGAGCCGCTCGTGCACGGCCCGTACGTCGCGCCCGAGCGGACCGTCCGGCACGGGCAGCACGCGTACGGTGCAGTTGCCCGAGTCCGCCACCCGCTCGCCGGCCCAGTGCACCCCGTCGCCGTCCGTCCGGAACCGTACGGTCTCCCCTCGGCGAGACCGTCGCGCAGGAAGGGCGCGTTGTCCACCCGCGCGGTGTCCGGGCCGAGCCGGGTCGCCCACAACCCCTCGGTCTCGTACGGCAGCGGCCCGTCCTCACGCGGGGGCAGCCGGAACCAGACCTTGATCTGATCGGCTTCGCGGGACGGGCGCTCCGGGCCGGCGGGGGAACTCATGGCCCCATGGTCCCGCGCACGCGGCGCGTCCGCCTGTCCACGACCACCGCCTCCGCCTCCGCCTCCGCCACGACGGGCACGGCATCAGCTGGTGAAGCCGGCGGCCGCCCCCGGCGCGCCCGGACCGCGCACTTCGCGGGATGGTGGATTCAGCGGCATCTCCTGAGGCGTTCGCGCACGCCAAGCGGCCCCCGCCCGGGCATCCGGGCGGGGGCCGTCAACGGTGCGTACGGGCGGGGGCTCAGCCCTCGCCGGTCAGGTTGATGGTGACCGTGCGCTCGGCCGGGGTCTTCCCGGTCAGGGCGGTCTTCATCGCCTGGGCCACGTCGTCCGGGCCGACCTGGTGCTTCTTTCCGTCGGCCTTGACGGCCATGATGCCGTCGAAGACGCCGTCGAGCAGCGTCTCGATCGCCTTCTTGTCGTAGACGTCGACCAGTCGGCCGTCCACCGGCTTCATGGACAGGATCTGCGGCAGCGACCGGGCCGGGCCGAACTGGATCTGCTTGGGACCGGCCTTGATGGTGATCAGGTCGGACATCGCGGGCTCGGCGAACTCCTTCATCGCCCGGTTCAGTTCGGCCTGGGTGATGGTGGGTTCGCTGGTGGTGACGGGGAGTTCGACCACCTTGGGCTGCCCGGTCTGGACCTGGGCGCGGTAGGCGTCCCGGACCGAGATCAGGGACTGGCCGGCGTCCAGCGTCTTGCCCGGCTTGCCCGGCACCGCAACGGCCTTGTTCGGCTCGAAGCGGATCGTGCCGTCGTTGGCCGAACCGGAAGCGCCCGCCAGGTCGGTCAGCGCCACGCCGAGCTTCTCCTCGTCGACCGGGATCACCGGGTCGGCGGGGCGCTCCCCGCCGAACAGCGAACCGATCACCGAGACGGGGTTGTAGTCGCTGCCCGCCGCGCCGCGCACGGTCTCCTGGCTGTCCAGGGTGAGACCGGCCTTCTCGGGGTCGAGCTTCTCCTCCTTGCCGTCCACCGACAGCGTGAGAGGCGTCTTGGCCCGCTCACCGAGGGCGGCTTCGAGCTTGGTGACCGCCTCTTCCTTCGTGCCGCCGCCGATGTCGACGCCGAGCACCGTGGTGCCCTTGGGGACCTCGGCGTGGTTCAGCAGGAGGCCCGCCCCGTACGCGATGCCGAGCAGCACGACCGCGGCCACGCCGAGCAGGACCAGCTTGGAGCGGCCCTTCTTCGCGGGGGCGGCGGGGGCGGACGCGGTCTGCGACGCGGGGCGCGGGACGGTGGGCCCCGGCGTGGGACCACCCGGTCCGCCGGGGCCTCCGTGGCCCGTCACCGGGGCGCCGGGGGTGCCCGGCCCGCCCGGGAACGGGGTGCGCGGCTCGCTGGGCACCACGGGGATGCCGCTGGTGAGGGTGTCGCCCGAGACATGGCCACCGGGGCCGGGCTCGGGCGCCGGGGCCTGCGGGGTGAGGATCGCGGTGTCGTCGGACATCCGGGGCGGTACGCCGCCGGGGGTGCCCGGGACCATCGGGCCGGGGCCGCCGAGGCCCGGGACACCGTCGAGGTTCGGGGTCAGCGAGGAGGCGCCGGTGGCCGGTCCCGTGGTGGGGCCGGACGGACCGGGCGTACGCATGCCGGGACCGGGGGTGGCGCGCGGGCCTCCGCCGGGAGGCTCGGTGCCGTAGCTGTCGAGCGCACTGCGGCCGGGGCCGGAGCCGGGCGCGCCCGGTCCACCGCCGGACTTCGGCGCGTCCGAGAAGTACGGCAGGTCGGGGCGCGAAGGTCCCGCGCCCCCGTCGGACGCACCACCGGGACCACCGGGACCGCCGGGACCGCCGGGACCGCCGGAGCCGGGACCGCCTGCACCCGGACCACCCGCGCCACCGGGGCCGCTCTGGCCGCCCGGACCACCCGCGCCGCCGGGACCACCGGGCGCACCCGGACCGCCCTGGCCGCCCGTCGCCGGGCCTGCGGTCGGGGCCTTGCGCGGAGCGAACCAGTCGCTGCCGCTCTTCTCCCGGGCCGGCTTCTCCGCGGGCGTCGGGTCGGCGGCCGGGCCGCCGTCCCGGGACCGGTCCGCGGGGGCGCCGCCGTTCGAGCCGGAGCCCGGGCCGCCGGAGCGGTCCGAGGGTCCGGTGCCGGCACCGGCGCTCGCACCGGTGCCCGGTGCGGCCGGCGGCGTGCCGGGCCGCGGAGTCGCGCCCGTGCGCTCGGCGTCGGAACGGCCGCCGCCGGAGATGTCGCTCTCCGCCATCGGCGTACGCATGACGACCGGCGGGATGGGACGCGAGCCGGGGATGTTGATCCGGATGCGCGTCGTCAGCGTCGTCTCGGTCTTGGGTTCCTCGGGCCGGGGCGGATCCACGGATTCCGGGTTCTCGTCAGAGCCGTCCTGCGACGGGTGGAGCGACGGATACTGGCGGGATCCGTACGGCGGCGTACCCGAGGGGTACGCGGCTCCGCCGCGGCCCTGGGGCCCGGAGGACGAACTGTCAGTTTCACGACTCAAAGCAGGTTCTCCCGATTGGCTCCGCCGCCCGTACTTCCCCCATGCCGCAGGCCAGGGGACGGCTCGGCGCGCGCACCACCATACTGGCCGCCGCCGTCGGACACTCCGCGGCCGGGGGAAACCTCCACCCGTGCCTCACACCTGTGAGGGTCGCCGACGGCCCGGACGTGGCACTTCATGTACCGGACCGGCCGCTGCGGATGGCTGATTGCGGCACCTTGGAGGTGGTGGCACAGATCACAGCGACCGCCGTGCCGCCGAGCATGAAGAGCACCAGGCCGAGTTCGTCGCCGAAGACGTAGTCGCCCTCCGGCCGGCCGCTCAGCAGCAGGAAGACGGTGATGAACCAGCCCCCCGCCGGGGCGAGCGCGCCGATCTGGGTGCGGGTCAGGATGCGGCCGCCGTAGAAGAGTCCGGCGGAGCCGAGCAGGGCGATGATCAACCCACCGGGGAACCAGGCCGCTTGGACGAGGGTTCCGGCGAGGGCGACGAGCGCGCCGAGGACCGCGAGGCCCAAGTGGGCGGCGATCCGGGCCGGGTTCGGCCGGGCGGCGAAACCGATGGGCGCGGGCTCCCTGGGGGGTGCGTTCCGGCGCGGCGCGTGGGAGGAGTCCGCGCGGCCGCGGGCCTTCTTGGGGGCGTCGCTCATGCCGCGCCTCCCCCGGCGCCCGGGGCGCCCGCGAGCGGGACACCGGCGAACAGGTCGCTCTCGCGCTCCGGTCCGGCCACTCCGCGAACGCCGCGCACCAGTTGGTAGCACTCGGTCGTCAGCAGGGGCTGGCCGAGATCGTTGGAGAGGGCGAAGAAGGGGCCGTCCACCGCGATCTGGGTGGCGTGGGCGCGCATCGCCGCCGACTTCGCCCCGGCGTACGCCGATCCGTCGATCTCCGCGGTGATCTGCTCCGCGTCGGTCACGCCCGGGACGTCGGCCACGGCGGCGATGCCGGGGAAGGCGCCGGGCGCGGTGGTGCGCAGCCGGTCGAAGGCGGCCTCCAGCACCTCGCGCTCCACCCGGTTCCAGTAGATCTTGGCGATGGTGTGCGGGGCGCCGGAGCCGTGCGCCGGGTCGGCGGCCAGATCGGCGGCGCGCATCGCGACGCGGTGGGCCTGGATGTGGTCGGGGTGGCCGTAGCCGCCGTCCGGGTCGTAGGTGACCAGGACCTGGGGGCGGACCTCGCGGATCACCTCGACGAGGTGGGCGGCCGCCTCGTCCACCGGGGTGGACCAGAAGGAGCCGGGGCGGCCGTTCTGTTCGGCGCCCATCATCCCGGAGTCCCGGTAGCGGCCCGCGCCGCCGAGGAAGCGGTGGTCGGTGATGCCGAGCTCCCGCATCGCCGCGGCCAGCTCGCCGATCCGGTGGGCGCCCAGCGCGTCGTCCCGGTCCGCGGTGAGGCGGGCGAGCGAGGGCGGGATGACCTCGCCCTCCTCGCCGAGCGTGCACGTCACCAGGGTGACGTGGGCACCCTCGGCCGCATACCTGGCCATGGTGGCGCCGTTGTTGATCGACTCGTCGTCGGGGTGCGCGTGCACGAGCAGCAGACGGCGGGCGGGGAGGTCCTTCATGGGGACCACCCTACGAGCCCGGAGGCCCCCCGCGCCCCCGCGCCCCTGCCCCCGCCGGTCGCCGGTCGCCGGCGCCCGCCCGGGTCAGAACTTGATGCTGCTGATCATTCCCGCCACGTTGGTCGTCAGATCGGAGATGGTCGGCGCGATGGACGAGCTCGCGATGTAGAACCCGAGCAGCATGCAGACCACCGCGTGCCCTCCCTTCAGTCCGGATTTCCGGATCAGCAGGAAGACGATGATCGCCAGCAGCACTACCGCCGAAATCGAGAGCGCCACGGCGGTTCACCTCCATCGGTACGTTCGGACGGTCGGAACGGGGGTACACGGTGTCAGCAGGTTGTCAGCGGGTTCCTACCCACCGAGCGCTACGGATCATAACTTTCCGTGCCAACGCATTGATCGGGGCACAGCAGCACGAGGGGCGCACGAACCGTGCCACGCGGCCGAGTTCGGCACTAGGTTCAGAGCCATGACCTCGCAGAAGCTGTCTTTTCCCCGTCAGCACGCCCGGACCCAGCGCTTCACTCTCGGCGCACCTCGCGCCTTCACCGTCTCACCGGATGAGACACGTGTGATCTTCCTGCGGTCCACGTCCGGAACGGACCGGACCACCCGGCTCTGGGTGCTCGACCCGGCGACCGGCGAGGAGCGGATCGCGGCCGACCCCGATGTGCTGCTGGGGGGTTCGGCGGAGAAGCTGTCGGCGCAGGAGCGGGCCCGGCGGGAGCGGACCCGGGAGGGTTCGGCGGGGATCGTCTCCTACGCGGTGGACGCGGCGGCGGAGTTGGCCGCGTTCGCGCTGTCCGGAAAGGTGTACGTGGCCGAGCTGCGGGCCGGGACCGCGCGGGCGCTGCCGGTGCCGGGTCCGGTGATCGACCCCCGCCCGTCCCCCGACGGCCGGCACATCGCGTACGTGGCCAAGGGCGCGCTGCGGGTGGTGGACGCGACGGGCGAGGGCGACCGGGCGCTGGCCGAGCCGGAGGACCCCCAGGTCACCTATGGTCTGGCCGAGTTCATCGCGGCCGAGGAGATGCACCGCTACCGGGGTTTCTGGTGGTCGCCCGAGTCGGACCGGCTGCTGGTCGCGCGGGCCGACGAGAGCCCCGTACAGCGGTGGTACATCGCCGATCCGGCACACCCGAGCGCAAGCCGGCCGAGGTCGCCTACCCGGCGGCCGGGACGCCCGACGCGGAGGTGCGGCTCTTCGTCATGGACCTGGAGGGGGACCGCACCGAAGTGGTCTGGGACCGGGAGGCGTTCCCGTACCTGGCCCAGGTGCACTGGTCGTCCGCGGGTGCCCCGCTGCTGCTGGTGCAGGCCCGTGACCAGCGCAGTCAGCGGTATCTGGCGGTGGACCCGGAGACCGGCGCGACCCGGCTCGTCCATGTCGACGAGGACCCGGTCTGGCTGGATCTTTTCCCCGGGGTGCCCGCGTGGGCGCCGGACGGGCGGTTGGTGCGGATCGCCGACGAGGGCGGCGCGCGGGTGCTGGCGGTCGGGGACCGGCCGCTCACCGGGTCGCAACTGCACGTCCAGGCGGTGCTGGACATCGGGGAGTCGGACATCCTGATCTCGGCGGTGGCCGGTGAGGACGCGGTGGAGCCGGAGATCGGCCAGATCCATGTGTACCGGGTCAACGAGCTGGGAATCGAGCGGATTTCCGAAGGGGTGGGTGTGCACTCCGCGGTCCGCTCGGGTGCTCTGTCGGTGGTGGTCTCGGCCGTTCCCGAGGAGCCCGGCACCGCCGCGTGGGTCGTGCGGGACGGCAAGCGGCTGTTCCGTGTCGCGAGCTTCGCCCAGGAGCCGGTGCTCACCGCCCGCGTGACCCTGACCGAGGGGGGCGCACGGCGGATTCCGTGCGCCGTGCTGCTTCCGTCGGACTACCAGGAGTCGGACGGTCCGCTTCCGGTGCTGCTGGATCCGTACGGCGGCCCGCACGGCCGCCGGGTGGTCGCCGCCCACAACCCGCACCTGACGTCACAGTGGTTCGCGGACCAGGGCTTCGCGGTGGTCGTGGCGGACGGGCGTGGTGCGCCGGGCCGCTCGCCGGCCTGGGAGAAGGCGGTGCGGGACGACTTCGGCCTCACCCTGGACGACCAGATCGACGCGCTGGAGGGGCTCGCGGGCCGGTTCCCCCTGGATCTGTCCCGGGTGGCGATCCGCGGCTGGTCGTACGGCGGTTACCTGGCGGGCCTCGCGGCGCTGCGCCGCCCGGACGTCTTCCACGCGGCCGTGGTGGGCGCCCCGGTCACGGACTGGCGGCTGTACGACACCCACTACACCGAGCGCTACCTCGGGGACCCGGCCCGACAGCCGGAGGTGTACGCGGCCAACTCCCTGGTCACCGACGACGGGCTGTCCGAACCCGCTTCCGAGGTGCGCCCGATGATGATCGTGCACGGGCTCGCCGACGACAACGTGGTGGTCGCGCACGCCCTGCGGCTGTCCTCGGCGCTGCTGGCGGCCGGGCGGCCGCACGAGGTGCTGCCGCTGAGCGGGGTGACGCACATGACGCCCCAGGAGCAGGTCGCGGAGAACCTGCTCCTGCTCCAGGTGGACTTCCTCAAGCGGTCGCTGGGGATGTCCGGCGCCTGAGCCGCCCGCCGGGCCCCGTCCGCCCCCGGTTCACCAGCGGGGCGGCGGGGACGAGGGCGGCCCGAAGCCGGGGGCCTGCGGCGGCTGGTAGCCCTGCGGCCCGGGCTGACCGGGCGGTGGGGCACCCCAGCCACCGCCCCACGAGTTCGGGCCGCCCCAGGGGCCGGCGGCGGGAGCCCGTGCGACGCCCTTGCGCGCGAGCAGGACGATCACGACGGGCCCGATGAGGAGCGAGCAGATCTGGCTCACCAGGGTGAGCTGCCCCTCGATGTCGAGGTCGGTGAACCGTTCGTACAGCTCGAAGTGGATGACGCGCGCCAGGCCCAGCGCGCCGGAGGCGAGAATGAACCCGCCCGCGATCAGGCCGAGCGGTCGCGCGAGAGCCGCCCCGCCGACCGCGCCGAGGGCCGCCACCAGGGACATCAGGATGATCGCCACGGTGACCCAGCCGGGCGGCCCCTCGATGAGCGGGGTGTTCAGGGGCGCCCCGCCGATGAACCACTCGGGGTAGAACCCGGACGGGAAGACGAACGGCTGCCGGATCTCCCAGGCGGTGAAGATCACCGCCTGAAGACCCAGGAGCAGGAAGACGGCCACCCCCGCACCCCGCCCCGGACCCGCCGGGCGCTCCTCGCCCTGCGGCACGGGGCGGCGGCCCGCCACCCCCACAACGATCAGGGCGAGCCCGGCCACCAGCGCGGCGTACGTGGTGAGCAGCGCCCGGTCGCGGAGCTCTTCCGGCGCCGGGGCGTCGGCGACGGTCCAGACGCCGGGCAGCCGCAGGACGAAGGTCACGACGCCGGTGACGATCAGGACCGAGGCGGCGGAGGCCGAGCGGAGTGCCGCCACAGCGGCGGCGGCATAGGCCAGCAGCAGGACGAGGCTGGTGGAGGTGGTGGTGGGCCGCACCATGTCCCGGAGGCTCGCGGTGCCCGACCAGTACTCCCAGACCGGCACCGGCCCGTCGGCGGCCCGTATGTCCCGCACGATCCAGGCGACCGCCATCAGTGCCAGCACCGCGCACAGAACGGCGCCGGTGATTCTTGCTCCCCGTGTAAGTGTCACCCGCTGATACTCCATTGCCCCGAACGGATGAACAAGGGCGTTCGGGAGGCGGGGCGGTGGCGGCGGGCGACCGGCCGGAGCGCCAGGACGACGCTCCGGCCGGACCACGGCACCCGCACGGCCGTACGCTGTTCAGCATGGGGCGTCCGTATATCGGAGCGGCGACGGCGAAGTTGCTTACGTGTTAACGATCCTGACGCCGGTTCATGACGTCCCGTCCTCCCCGGACCCCGGCTGTTCCTTCGGCTCCTCCGGCCCCGGGGCCTCCGTGGGCCCCGGGATCTCCAGCTCTTCCTCCGTCGGCACCACGTGCTTCTCCTCCGCGAAGTGGCAGGCCGAGTCGTGCCGGGCCGGGGTGTCGACCAGCCGGAACTCCGCGGGGACCGCCAGCAGCGGGACCTCCAGCTCGCACCGCTCCTGCGCCTTCCAGCAGCGGGTGCGGAAGCGGCAGCCGGAGGGGATGTTGGCGGGCGAGGGGACGTCGCCGTGGAGGATGATCCGTTCCCGGTGCTCGCGGGCGGCCGGGTCGGGGACGGGGACGGCGGACAGCAGCGCCTGGGTGTACGGATGGGTGGGGTGGTCGTAGATCTCCGCGTCGGAGCCGATCTCCACGATCCGGCCCAGGTACATCACGCCGACCCGGTCGGAGATGTGCCGGACGATGGACAGGTCGTGCGCGATGAAGACGAAGCTGAGGCTGAACTCCGCCTGGAGCCGGTCCAGCAGGTTGACCACCTGGGCCTGGACGGAGACGTCGAGCGCGGAGACGGGTTCGTCGGCGACGATGATCTCCGGGTTGAGGGCGAGGCCGCGGGCGATGCCGATGCGCTGGCGCTGGCCGCCGGAGAACTGGTGCGGATAGCGGTTGATGTACTCGGGGTTGAGCCCGACCACGTCCAGCAGGTCCTGTACCTTCTGCCGGCGGCTTCCCTTCGGCGCGACCTCGGGGTGGATCTCGTACGGCTCCCCGATGATGTCGCCGACCGTCATCCGCGGGTTCAGCGAGGTGTACGGGTCCTGGAACACCATCTGGATGTTGCGGCGCACCGCCTTCAGCGCCCGGCCGGAGAGCTTGGAGATGTCCTCGCCCTTGTAGCGGATCGCCCCGGCGGTGGGGCGTTCCAGGTGGACGAGCATCTTGGCGACGGTCGACTTGCCGCAGCCCGACTCCCCCACGATGCCCAGCGTCTCGCCCGCGTACAGGTCGAAGTCGACGCCGTCGACGGCCCGGACCGCGCCGATCTGCCGTTTGAAGAGGATGCCCTGGGTGAGCGGGTAGTGCTTGGCCAGACCGCGGACCTGGAGGATCGGGTCGCCCTCCGTGTACGGCGTGACGGCGTCCTCGCGGGCCTGGGAGAGCAGCGTGGAGCCGGCCGCGCCACCGCCGGTCTCCGCACTCTCGTCGCGGTCAGCGTGCATCGAGCGTCTCCTTCCAGAAGTGGCAGGCGCTCCGGCGCTGCTCGTCCACCTCGTAGAGCGGCGGCACATCGGTGCGGCACACGTCCCTCGCCATCGGGCAGCGGGGGTTGAAGGCGCAGCCGGGCGGGATGCGCGTGAGGTTGGGCGGCAGGCCCTTGATCGCGTACAGCTCCCGGCCCTTCTGGTCCAGGCGCGGGATCGACTGGAGGAGGCCCTTGGTGTACGGGTGGGCCGGGGCCTTGTAGATCTCGTGGACGGGGGCGGTCTCGACGATGCGGCCCGCGTACATCACGGCGATCTTGTCGGCGACGTCGGCGACGACTCCGAGGTCGTGGGTGATGAGGATGAGGCCCATGTTCAGCTCGCGCTGGAGTTCGGCGAGGAGGTCCATGACCTGGGCCTGCACGGTGACGTCGAGGGCGGTGGTCGGTTCGTCGGCGATGATCAGCGACGGTTCCAGGGCCATCGCCATGGCGATCATGATGCGCTGGCGCATCCCGCCGGAGAACTGGTGCGGATACTGGTTGACGCGCTCCCTGGCGGCGGGGATGCGGACCCGGTCCATCAGCTCGACCGCCTTGGCCTTGGCGTCCTTGCGGGACATGCCGCGGTGCACGACGAACATCTCGGCGAGCTGCTGGCCGACGGTGAGGACCGGGTTCAGCGAGGACAGGGCGTCCTGGAAGATCATGGCCATCTCCTGGCCGCGGATCTTGCGCCGCTCGTCCGGCTTGAGCTTCAGCAGGTCCCGGTCCTTGAAGAGGATCTCGCCGCCGGCGATCTTCCCGGGCGGCATGTCGAGGATGCCCATGACGGCCTGGGCGGTGACGGACTTGCCGGAGCCGGACTCGCCGAGGACGGCGAGCGTCTCGCCCTCGGCCACCGAGTAGTTGACTCCGTTGACGGCTTTGGCGACGCCTTCGCGGGTGTGGAACTCCACGTGCAGATCGCGCACTTCGAGCAACATGGCAACCGGCTCCTCAGCGCAGCTTGGGGTCGAGGGCGTCGCGCACCGCGTCGCCGAGCATGATGAACGCGAGCACGGTGACCGCCAGCGCTCCGGCGGGCCAGAGCAGCATGTGCGGGGCGTTGCGGATGTAGTTGGCGGCCGCGGAGATGTCGATGCCCCAGGAGACGGCCGGGTCCTTCAGGCCGACGCCGAGGAAGGAGAGGGTCGCCTCCAGCGAGATGTACGTGCCGAGCGCGATGGTCGCCACGACGATGACCGGCGCGATGGCGTTCGGGGTGATGTGGCGCAGCATCATCCGGGAGTTGGAGGCGCCCAGCGCGCGGGCCGCCTGGACGTAGTCGTTCTGTTTGGCGGTGATGACCGAGCCACGGGCGATGCGGGCGATCTGCGGCCAGCCGAGCAGGACGATGAAGCCGACGACGGGCCAGACGGTGGAGCTGGTGACCACGGAGAGGAAGACCAGGCCGCCGAGGACGACGGGGATACCGAAGAAGACGTCGGTGAGGCGGGAGAGGATCGCGTCCCACCAGCCGCCGAAGAAGCCCGCGAGTCCGCCGAGGACGCTCCCGAGGATCGCGACGCCGAGGGTGGCGCAGACGCCGACGGTCACCGAGGTACGGGTGCCGTAGACGACGCGGGTGTAGACGTCGCGGCCCTGCGGGTCGAAGCCGAAGGGGTGGCCGGGCTCGGAGCCCTTCTGGGCATCGTCCAGGTTGGCCTGGAGGGGGTCGCCGCTCGCGATGAGCGAGGGCCAGATCGAGATGATCACCAGGAAGAGGATGACCAGCGAGGAGATGATGAAGACCGGGTTGCGCCGCAGGTCGCGCCAGGCGTCCGACCAGAGGCTGCGCGGCTTTCCGGCGGGTCCGGTGCCGTCGGGGCCGCCCGGGTTCTTCTCCAGGCTGGTGCCCTCCTCCATGGCGAGGTCCGTCGCGCCGCCGGCGCCCGCCTGGGAGATCGCTTCGTCCGGGGTCTGCGGCTCAGGCATAGCGGATCCTCGGGTCGAGTACGGCGTACAGGAGGTCGACGATCAGGTTGGCGGCCAGGAAGACGAGGACGAGGATCGTGACGAAGCCGACGACGGTCTGGGAGTTCTGCCGCAGGATGCCCTGGTAGAGCTGGTAGCCGACGCCGTGGATGTTGAAGATCCGCTCGGTGACGATGGCCCCGCCCATCAGGGCGCCCACGTCGGTGCCGATGAAGGTGACGACGGGGATGAGCGAGTTGCGCAGCAGGTGCCGTACGACGACGCGGCGGCGGGGCAGCCCCTTGGCGACGGCGGTGCGTACGTAGTCGGCGCGGGCGTTCTCGGCGATCGAGGTCCGGGTGAGCCGGGTGACGTAGGCGAGCGAGACGGAGGCGAGGACCAGCCCGGGGACGAGGAGTTCGTCGAAGGTGGGGTCGGCGGAGACCGAGGGCTTGATGATGCCCCACTTGACGCCCAGGAGGAGCTGGAGCAGCAGACCGGTGACGAAGGTGGGGACGGCGATGACGATCAGCGTCAGGATGAGGACGGTGGTGTCGACGGGCCGGCCGCGCCGCAGGCCGGTGACGACGCCGAGGCTGATGCCGATGACGACCTCGAAGACGACCGCGACGATCGTGAGCCGGATGGTGATGGGGAAGGCGGTGGCCATCAGCTCGGTGACCTTCTGCCCGTTGAACGCGGTGCCGAAGTCTCCGGTGAAGACGTTGCCCATGTAGGTGAGGTATTGCTGCCAGACCGGCTTGTCGAGGCCGAACTCGGAGCGCAGCTGGGCGGCGGTGGCCGGGTCGCACTGGCGGTCGCCGCAGAGACCCGCGATGGGGTCGCCCATCACGTTCACCATGAGGAAGATCAACAGCGTGGTGCCGAAGAAGACGGGGATCATCTGCAGCAGCCGCCGGATCACATAACGTCCCATGAGGGGCTCCGGGGGTCGGGGCGAGCAGTGCCGGGCGGAGAATGCGCGGGCGGAACGGAGTGTGCCGACGGCCGGGGCGCCGGTGTGGGGCGCCCCGGCCGTCCGCGTCGCTCAGCGCGTCACTTGACGGTGATCTCTTCGTAGACCGGGACGCTGAACGGGTTCAGCGCGACGTTGTCGACCCGGTCCGAGTAGCCGGCGCTGCCGTTCTGGTACCAGAGCGGGATGACCGGCATCTCCGTGACGAGGATCTTCTCCGCGTCCTGGAAGGTGGTGACGGCCTTCGCCTTGTCGCTCTCGGCATTGGCCTTGTCGACCAGATCGTCGAACTGCTGGTTGCTCCACTTCCCGTCGTTGGACGGGGCGTTGGTGTAGTAGAGCGGCTGGAGGAAGTTCTGGATCAGCGGGTAGTCCATCTGCCAGCCCGCGCGCCAGGCACTGTTGAGCTTCTGGGTGGAGACCTGGGCGCGGAAGTCGGCGAAGGTGCCGACGGGCCCGCCGACGCAGGCCTTGTTGTTGCCCATGACGTTGTTGATGCTGTTGCAGACGGCGTCGACCCATTCCTTGTGGGAGCCGGTGTCCGCGTTGTACGAGATCTTCAGCTGCCCGCCGGGGATGCCGCCGCCCTCTTCGATCAGCTTCTTGGCCTCGGCCTTGTTGTACGTGCACTCCTTGCCGCAGAGCCCTTCCTTGAAGCCGCCCTCCTCGCCGAGGACCGGGGAGGTCCAGTCGGAGGCGGGGGTGCGGGTCTTCTGGAAGATCTGGTCGGTGATCTGCGGGCGGTTGATCGCCATCGACAGGCCCTGGCGGACCTTGCGGGCGTCGTCGGTGTCCCACTCCTTCTCGTAGAAGGGGAAGGCCAGGGTCTGGATGATGCCGGCGGGGGTGTTGATGTACCGGTCGCCGAGGTCGGCCTCGACGTTGCGGAGCTGGGAGGCGGGCACGTCGTCGACGAGGTCGAGGTTGCCCGCCGTCAGGTCGGTGTAGGCGGTGTTGTTGTCGGTGAAGACCTTGAGGTCGACGCCGCCGTTCTTCGCCTTGTCCTCGCCCGGGTAGTCGTCCCACTTGCGCAGCTTCATCGAGGAGCCCTTGGCGTACGACTCGATGGTGTACGGGCCGTTCCCGATGGGCTTGGAGAGCCAGGCGTCGTGGTCGTCGTAGAACGCCTTGGGCAGCGGGACGAAGGCGGAGTAGCCGAGGGTGTCGGGCCACAGGGAGAACTTCTGGGTGAGCTTGGCGGTGAAGGTCAGGTCGTCGACGACCTTCAGTCCTGACAGGGTCTCGGCGGAGGCGGCCCCGGACTCCGGGTGGACCTGGTCGTAGCCCTCGATGTACTGGAAGAAGTAGGCGTTCTTCTGGTTGTTCTTCAGGGCCGCGCCGTAGTTCCAGGCGTCCACGAAGGAGTTGGCGGTGACCTTCTCGCCGTTGGAGAACGTCCAGCCGTCCTTGAGCTTGATCGTGAAGTTCTGGGAGTCCTTCGAGTCGATGGACTCGGCGAGCATGTTCTTGGCCTCGCCGGTCTTCGGGTCGTAGCGGATGAGCCCGCGGAAGACCATGTCGAGGACCTTGCCGCCCTGGACCTCGTTGGTGTTCGCCGGCTCCAGCGGGTTCTGCGGGTCTCCCCAGGAGGAGCTGACGATGCCGTCGGCGCCACCGCCGCTGCCGCCGCCGTCGCCGTCACCGCCGCCGCAGGCCGTCGCTGCCAGGGCGACGGCCACCGCACATGCGGCCCACCTCACCTGTGTGGCTCCGCGCATGAAGTGCCTCCTAGAGTCATCGAGTAGCTCAATGCCTCATATCACCTCATAACGCGATGTACCGCATGTGGGATTGCCCCGTACGGGCAGCGGGGCGGCGGAGACGACGGAGGCCCGGCCCCCTCGGAAGGGGCCGGGCCTCGGTCGTTCGACCTGGGGAAGGGGTTACGCCGCGTGCACGACGTCCTTCTCCTCGGCGAAGTGGCACGCCGACTCGTGCGCGGCCGGGGTGGCCGACGAGACGAAGCGCTCGGGGATCGCCAGCAGGGGCTCCTCCGTCGCGCAGCGCTCCTCCGCCTTCCAGCAGCGGGTGCGGAAGCGGCAGCCCGACGGCGGGTTCGCCGGCGACGGGACGTCACCGGTCAGGATGATCCGGTCGCGTCCCTCGCGGGCCGCCGGGTCGGGGACCGGGACCGCGGAGAGCAGCGCCTGGGTGTAGGGGTGCGTCGGGTGGTCGTAGATCTGGGTGTCCGTGCCGATCTCGGCCATCTTGCCGAGGTACATCACGCCGACCCGGTCGGAGATGTGCCGGACGATGGACAGGTCGTGCGCGATGAAGACGTAGGACAGGTTGAACTCGTCCTGGAGCTTCTCCATCAGGTTGATGACCTGGGCCTGCACCGACACGTCGAGCGCGGAGACCGGCTCGTCGCAGATGATGATCTCCGGGTTGAGCGCGAGGCCGCGGGCGATGCCGATGCGCTGGCGCTGGCCGCCGGAGAACTGGTGCGGGTACCGGTTGATGTACTCCGGGTTCAGACCCACGACGTCCAGGAGCTCCTGGACGCGGCGGCGCCGGTCGCCCTTCGGGGCCACCTCGGGGTGGATGTCGAAGGGCTCCCCGATGATGTCGCCGACCGTCATGCGGGGGTTCAGCGAGGTGTACGGGTCCTGGAACACCATCTGGATGTTGCGGCGCACCGCCTTCAGCGCGCGCCCGGACAGCTTGGTGATGTCCTGGCCCTTGTAGAAGACCTCACCGGCCGTCGCCCGCTCCAGGGTCATCAGGAGCTTGGCGACCGTGGACTTGCCACAGCCGGACTCGCCCACGATGCCCAGGGTCTCACCGGCGTACAGGTCGAAGGAGATGCCGTCGACGGCCTTGACCGCGCCGATCTGCTTCTTGAAGAGGATGCCCTGGGTCAGCGGGAAGTGCTTGACCAGGTTGCGCACCTGGAGGATCGGCTCGCCCTGGCTGACCGGGGCGTCGATGGCGGCCACGGCGTCCGCCTCGGCCGAGGCGCCCTCGGTCTCCGCCTCGGAAACGTTCGGGGTGGCGTCCACGGGCTCCTGCTCCTTCTTGAGCTCAGCCATGGATCGTCTCCTTCCAGAAGTGGCACGCGCTGCCGCGGCCGACGAGCTCCAGGCCGTCCTGCTCGGTCACCGGGGCGAGCGGCGGGACGTCCGTACGGCAGATGTCCTGTGCCTTGGGGCAGCGCGGGCTGAAGGCACAGCCCGCGGGGATACGCGTGAGGTTGGGCGGCAGTCCCTTGATCGCGTACAGCTCCTGGCCCTTCTGGTCCAGGCGCGGGATCGAGTCGAGCAGACCCCTGGTGTACGGGTGGGCCGGGCGGCTGTACAGCTCGCCGACCGGGGCCGTCTCCACGATCCGGCCCGCGTACATCACGGCGATCTTGTCCGCGACGTCGGCGACGACGCCGAGGTCGTGGGTGATCAGGATCAGACCCATGTTGTACTCGCGCTGAAGCTCGGCCAGCAGGTCCATGACCTGGGCCTGCACCGTCACGTCGAGCGCGGTGGTCGGCTCGTCGGCGATGATCAGGTCCGGCTCCAGGGCCAGCGCCATGGCGATCATGATGCGCTGGCGCATACCGCCGGAGAACTGGTGCGGGTAGTCCGAGACACGGGCCGCCGCCGCCGGGATCTTGACCTGGTCCATCAGCTCGATGGACTTGGCCTTGGCCTCCTTGCGGGACAGCCCCTGGTGGACCCGGAACATCTCGCCGAGCTGGTAGCCGACGGTGAGGACCGGATTCAGCGAGGACAGGGCGTCCTGGAAGATCATCGCGATCTTGCGGCCGCGGATCTTCCGGCGCTCCTCGTTGGACATCTTCAGCATGTCCTGGCCGCGGAAGAGGATCTCGCCCTGCGTGATCTTCCCGGGCGGCATGTCGAGGATGCCCATGATGGTCTGGGCGGTCACGGACTTGCCGGAGCCGGACTCGCCGAGCACGGCGAGCGTCTCGCCGGCGCTGACGGTGTAGTTCACACCGTTGACCGCCTTGGCCACACCGTCGCGGGTGTGGAACTCCACGTGCAGGTCGCGGACGTCGAGCAGTGGACCGTCGCCACTCACGGACTCCCGCGGTGCGGGGACGTGAGCCGTCTTGTCGATGGTGGTCACGAACGCCTCCCTCAGCGCATCTTGGGGTCGAGGGCGTTGCGGACCGCATCGCCGAACATCAGGAAGGACAGCACCGTGATCGAGACCATCACCGAGGGGATGATCAGGACCGTCGGAACGTTGCGGAGCTGGTCCTTCGCCGCGGACACATCGATGCCCCACGAGACCGTCGGCTCGGCGAGGCCGATACCGAGGAACGACAGGGTGGCCTCGGCGGCGATGTAACCGCCGAGCGCGATGGTGGCGACCACGATCACCGGAGCGATGGCGTTCGGCAGGATGTGCCGCGTCATGATCCGGGTGGTGGAGGCGCCGAGCGCCTTGGCGGCGACCACGTAGTCGGCCTGCTTGATCGTGATGACCGAGCCTCGGGCGACACGGGCGATGGACGTCCAGCCGAGGAAGGACAGGGAGAGGATGACGACCCAGACGGAGCGCTCCTCGAAGGTGGTCAGGATGACCATGGCGCCGACGATGAAGGGAACGCCGAAGAAGACGTCGGTGATCCGGGAGAGGATCGTGTCGATCCAGCCGCCGAAGTATCCGGCGAGCATGCCGATCACCAGACCGGTGATGGTGACCGCGATGGTCACGATCACGCCGACCATGATGGACGCGCGGGCTCCGTAGATCAGACGCGCGTAGATGGAACGGCCCTGGACGTCGTAACCGAGCCAGTCGGGGGCGAAGAAGTGTCCCCAGTTCGGCTTCTGGAGGTAGTGCTCGGCCAGGTTGGCGTCCCGCGGCGAGGCGCTGGTGAACAGGCCCGGGAAGATCGCCATGACGGTGAGCACCAGGATCAGCACCATCGAGACGAGGAAGAGCGGGTTGCGGCGCAGGTCGTGCCAGGCGTCGGACCAGAGACTGCGCGGCTTGCCGGGCATGGGCCCGGAGTCCGCCGTGGTCGGCGTCTGAGCCGCGGCGGCCGAAGCGTCGGTGCTCTTGGTGAGTGCGGTGGTGTCAGGCATACCGGATCCTCGGGTCCAGGACCGCGTAGAGCAGGTCGACGAGCAGGCTGCAGACGAGGTAGACGATGACGAGCAGCGTCACGATCCCGACGACCGTGGCGCCCTCACGCTTCCCCAGGGCCTCGAAGACGAGGGATCCGACGCCCTTGATGTTGAAGATGCCCTCGGTCACGATCGCGCCGCCCATCAGAGCGCCGATGTCGGTGCCGAGGAAGGTGACGACCGGGATGAGCGAGTTGCGCATCAGGTGGATGCCGACGATGCGGCGGCGCGGCAACCCCTTGGCGACAGCCGTACGGATGTAGTCGGCGCGGATGTTCTCGGCGACCGAGGTACGGGTGAGCCGGGCCACGTAGGCGAGTGACAGCGACGCCAGCACGATGGCCGGCATGATCAGCTCGCTGCTCGTGGGTTCGATACTCACGTTGGGCTTGGCGATGCCGAGCTGGAACGCGAAGAAGTACTGGACGAGGAAGCCCAGCACGAAGGACGGCATGGAGATCAGCACCAGCGTCAGACCGAGCAGACCGCGGTCCCGGAGCGAATCCGCCTTCAGGCCGGCGATGATGCCGAGCGAGATACCGGCGACGACCGTGAAGACGAAGGCGAAGATCGCCAGTCTGACGGTGATCGGGTAAGCGTCGGCGATGACTTCGGCGACCGGACGCTGCGTTCCGATCTGGGTGCCGAGGTCTCCCTGGAACAGGTTGCCCAGGTAGTTCAGATACTGCTGCCAGATCGGCTGGTCGAGACCGTACTCGGCCTTCAGAGCGGCGATCTGCGACGCGTCTACGTGCTGTTCACCGGCCAGAGCTCTGACGGGGTCGCCGGGCAGTGCGTACATCATCAGGAAGACCAAGAGGGTCGACCCGATGAAGACCGGGATCATCTGGAGCAGTCGTCGTGCGACATAGCGCCCCATGGGTGCCTCCGTGTGGGGATAACTGCGGCGCGGGGGCCGTCTCTTCGCAGAGACGACCCCCGCGCCTCCGGCCGAGCTGAGTGCCAGCGCGGCCGGATGACGGCCAGTTGGGGAATGACCCGCAGGCGTTACTTGACAGTGACGCCGGTCAGTTCGAGGTCACCGTGGAAGTCGACCTTGACGTTGTCGACGTTCTTGCCGTGGCCGCCGTTGATGGCGTAGTACCAGAGCGGGATGGCGGGCATCTTCTCCACCAGGGCCTTCTCGACCTCCTGGTAGGCGGCGACGGACTCCTCCAGGGAGTCGGCCTTGTCGCCCTTCGCCATCAGCGCGTCGATTTCCTTGTCGTTGAAACGACCGTTGTTCGACTCCGCCTTGGAGTGGTAGAGCTCCTTGAGGAAGTTCACGTTGACGGGGTAGTCGGCCACCCAGCCACCGCGGTAGACACCCTTGACCTGGTTGTTGTCACGCGCTTCGAGGTCGGTCGGGAAGTCCGGCTTGGCGTCGCCCACGCAGTCGACCCCGGTGGCGTTGCGGATGGACTCGCAGACAGCGGTCACCCACTCCTTGTGCCCACCGTCGGCGTTGTACTGGATGGTGAACTTGTTCTCCGGGACACCGCCGCCGGCCTTGATGAGCTCCTTGGCCTTGGCCGGGTTGTACTTCAGGATGTCCGAGTCGAGGGTCTGGTTGCCCTTGACCTGCGGAGGCGTGAAGCTCGTCGCCGGGATGCGCGTGCCGTTCAGGACGGTCTTCGTGATGGTGTCACGGTCGATCGCCATGGACAGACCCTGGAGGACCTTGGGGTCGATGTCCTTGAACGTCTTGGAGTAGAACGCCGGGACCAGGGTCTGGATCGCCGCGTACGGCTGGTCGATGGCGCCGTCACCGAGGTCCGTCTTGTACTTCGGCAGGTCACGCGGGCCGACCTGGCGGATCATGTCCAGGTTGCCGGAGACGAGGTCGGTGTACGCGGCCTCGACGGTCGAGTAGTTCTTGAACTGGATGCCCTTGTTGGCAGCCTTGTTCGGGCCCTGGTACTCGGGCCAGGCCTTGACCTGGATGAGCTTCTTGTGGGTCCACTTCTCGAACGTGTACGGGCCGTTGCCGATCGGCTTCTGGCCGAACGCCTTCGGGTCGTCGTAGAAGACCTTCGGGAGCGGCGCGAACGTCGCGTAACCGAGCTTGTAGTTGAAGTACGGGACCTTGTCGGTCAGCTCGATCGTGAACGTGGTGTCGTCCACGGCCTTCAGGCCGGACATCTCCTTGGCCTTGGGCGCACCCTTCTCGGGGTGGACGTCCTCGTAGCCCTTGATGTCGGAGAACCAGAACGCGTTCTGCTGCTTGTTCTCGACGTTGGCGTACCAGTTCCACGCGTCGATGTACGACTGCGCGGTCACGGCCTCACCGTTGTGGAACTTCCAGCCGGCCTTGAGCTTGACGGTCCACAGCTTGGAGTCCTCGGTCTCGACGGACTCGGCGTTCGTGAGAACGATCTCGCCCTTGTCGTCGAAGTCCAGCAGCTGGGTGAACAGCGACTGGATGACGTAGGAGCCGTTGCTCTCGTTCGTGTCGGCCGGCATCAGAGGCTTCTGGGGCTCGCCGACGTCGATCGAGACGTAACCGGCGGGCTGACCCGACGTGTTCTTCTTGCCTTCGTCGCTGCTGTCGCTTCCGCCACAGGCAGTCGCGGCCAGGGCGATGACGGCCGCTCCCGCGACCCACTTGGCGCTCTTGGCACCGCGCATGGGTTTCCTCCTCATGAGTCCACTTTTGACTACAAGAAGGGCACTGGAGAGATTCACCGACACCCCTGACGGTGATCGTTCAGTGCCCCGAGTGTGCTCGTGAGTCGGCACTCCCCACAGTGCGTGACCCATTGACCCGAGCTCAATGGAGCCAACTATTGAGTACGGCCGGGCTGTAAACCACACTTAAAGGGTCTCGGTTTGACAACATCAGACCCCTCCGTGTGCCCGAAATCCGGACAAAGCGATCCCAGACAGACACGCCCGAAACGGACTGTTAACACATGTTCCGGAGAGCGACCCCCGATATCCGGACACCACGGTCAGGAAAAGAGATTGACGAAGGCCCGGCCCACCACAGTGTCCGTGGTGGGCCGGGCCTTCTGTCAATGCCTGTGCTGACGGTCCGTCCGAGGGGGTGAACCGCCCCTGGACGGGCCTTCGCATACGGAGCGTACGCCTCCGGCCGCCCCCGGGCCCCCGATAGGGCTCAGGGGAGGCTCAGGAAGAGCTCAGGGACGCCTACTCGCCCTGCGTCCGCCGTACTTGGCTCGGTACGTCAGCCGTGCTTGGCGCGCGAGGCGGCGCGGCTGCGCTCGCGCTGGTCCAGGACGACCTTGCGGATCCGCACGGTCTCCGGCGTCACCTCGATGCACTCGTCCTCGCGGCAGAACTCCAGGGACTGCTCCAGCGACAGCTTGCGGGCCGGGACCACGTTCTCCGTGGTGTCCGCGGAGGCCGCACGCATGTTGGTGAGCTTCTTCTCCTTGGTGATGTTCACGTCCATGTCGTCGGCGCGGGAGTTCTCGCCGATGATCATGCCCTCGTAGACCTCGGTGCCGGCCTCGGTGAAGATGACACCGCGCTCCTGGAGGTTGACCATCGCGAACGGCGTGACCGAACCCGCGCGGTCGGCGACCAGCGAACCGTTGTGACGGGTGCGCAGCTCGCCGAACCACGGCTCGTGGCCCTCGAAGATGGAGTGCGCGATACCGGTGCCGCGGGTCTGGGTCAGGAACTCCGTACGGAAGCCGATGAGGCCCCGGGACGGAACGATCCACTCCATGCGCACCCAGCCGGAGCCGTGGTTCGTCATGGTCTCCATACGGCCCTTGCGGGTCGCCATGAGCTGGGTGATGGCGCCGAGGTGCTCCTCGGGGGAGTCGATCGTCATGCGCTCGATCGGCTCGTACGTCTTGCCGTCGACCTGCTTGGTGACGACCTCGGGCTTGCCGACGGTCAGCTCGAAGCCCTCGCGGCGCATCTGCTCGACCAGGATGGCGAGCGCCAGCTCACCACGGCCCTGGACCTCCCAGGCGTCGGGGCGCTCGGTGTCCAGGACGCGGAGCGAGACGTTACCGATCAGCTCGCGGTCCAGGCGGTCCTTCACCTGGCGGGCGGTGACCTTGTGGCCCTTGCCGCCCTTGCCGACGAGCGGCGAGGTGTTGGTGCCGATGGTCATCGAGATGGCGGGCTCGTCGACCGTGATCAGCGGCAGCGCGATCGGGTTCTCGGGGTCGGCCAGCGTCTCGCCGATCATGATGTCCGGGATACCGGCGATGGCGCAGATGTCGCCGGGGCCCGCCACCTCGGCGGGCTTGCGGGTGAGCGCCTCGGTCATCAGCAGCTCGGTGATGCGGACGTTGGACATGGTGCCGTCACGCTTGATCCAGGTGACGCTCTGGCCCTTGCGCAGCTCGCCCTGCTCGACACGGCAGAGCGCGATACGGCCGAGGAAGTTGTCGGCGTCCAGGTTGGTGACGTGGGCCTGGAGCGGCGCGGCCTCGTCGAACTCGGGGGCCGGCACGTGCGCCAGGATCGTGTTGAAGAACGGCTCCAGGCTGTCGCTGTCCTGCGGGACGGTGCCGTCCTCGGGCTTGGTCAGCGAGGCGACGCCGTCACGGGCGCAGGCGTAGACGATCGGGAACTCGATCTGGTCCTCGTCCGCGTCCAGGTCCAGGAACAGGTCGTACGTCTCGTCGACGACCTCGGCGATCCGGGAGTCGGGGCGGTCCGTCTTGTTGATGCAGAGGATGACCGGCATCCGCGCGGCCAGCGCCTTGCGCAGCACGAAACGGGTCTGGGGCAGGGGGCCCTCGGAGGCGTCGACGAGCAGCACGACGGCGTCCACCATCGACAGACCACGCTCGACCTCGCCACCGAAGTCGGCGTGACCGGGGGTGTCGATGATGTTGATCGTGATCGGGTCCCCGCCGTCCTTGGGGTGATACTTCACCGCCGTGTTCTTGGCGAGGATCGTGATGCCCTTCTCACGCTCCAGGTCGTTCGAGTCCATCATCCGGTCGTCGAGCGACTCGGCAGCGTGCGCGGCGAAGGAGCCGGCCTGCTTGAGCATGGCGTCGACCAGCGTGGTCTTGCCGTGGTCGACGTGGGCGACGATGGCTACGTTACGGATGTCGTGGCGCGTGGGCATGGGTGGCTTGCGCTTCTCTCGGATCGTGGGATCAGGCGTCTCAGTCGGTCTTCGAGTCCTCGTACGCCCGCCGGGCGGCACGCCACGGCTCGTCCCATCGTACGGGCCTCGGGCGCGCCGGGCTTCCCGGGCCGATCCGCGAAGGCGGTCTTCCCGTGTGATTCAGGCGATATTCAGCCGGTGTCAAGGAACTGCCGGGCCATCGATGTGGCCGGAATGCGGGCGTAGCCAGGTGGGGGGGGTGAGGAGAGGTGAAGCGACGAACGGCCCGGGTCAGGGCAGAAACCACACTGCCCGCCGGGCGAACCGGCGGGCAAGGGTTTTGAGGTGCATCTGAGCTTGGCGGCGGAAGGGTGTGGTAGTAACCCGCTACTTCTTGCGGTCTGCGGGGGAACCTGCTGCTTGCCGGTTCTTGAACCCGATGTCCTGGTACCGGGGGGCGGCGAAGCCGAACGCCCCGACGTTGGCGAGCTTCTTGTCGACCGCGACGAGCTGCGGGCGCTGGAAGAGCGGAATCGATCCGGCGGCGGCCCAGATCCGGGCGTCCGCCTGCTTCATCAGCTCCCGGGCGGCCTTCTCGTCCAGCTCGGCGGCGGCCTTGTCGAAGAGCTGGTCGATGTGGTCGGTACCGACCCGGGTGTAGTTCTGCTCCACGAGGAGCGATCCGTCGGTGGCGGGCTCCGGCTTGGCGTAGATCGGGCGTCCGTCGGTGGCCGGGTAGGCGGTGGCGGGCCAGGAGTAGAGCGCAAGGTCGTACGCGCCGGAGGCGATGTGGTCCTTGAAGTAGCTCTCGTCGGGGACCTTGGTGATCTCCGTGCCGATGCCGATCTTCTCCAGCATCACGGCGATCTTGTCGCCGACGCTGCGCAGCGACTGGGAGCCGGGTCCGGAGGGGAGCACGAACCGCAGGGTCAGCGCCTTGCCGTCCTTGCCGAGCTGCCCCTTGGCCGCGGCGGGGGCGGCGGTGCCGACGGGGGCGTACGCCCCGGCGGCTCCCCCGGCCTGCTTGTCCGTGGCGGCGACGGCCCCGCCCTCACCGAGGACACCGGCCTGGCGGAGCAGGGCGGTGCCCTGGACGCCGGCGGTCCGGGCGGGGGCCATGACCTGAACGGCGGAGGCACTGCCGCCGGTGGCGGGAGCGGGGGCGCCGGGCTTGTTGTCGTCGCCGACGATGTAGAGGCCCTCGTCGCGGGAGGCGGCGCTGTCCTCGGAGTCGCGGTCGGCGGACGCCTGGTCGGCCTTCTTGCGCTCGGCGGCGGCTTCCTTGTCGGTGCCGTCCTTGTCGGTGCCGTCCTTGTCCGTTCCCTTGTCGGTCTTCTTGTCGCTGTCCTTGTCGGTGCCGTCCTCCGCGTCCTTCTTGGTGCCGTTGTCCTTGTCCTCCGCGTCCTCCTTGTCGCCCTTCTTCTCCGCCTCGCTGCCCGCCTTGGTGTCCTTGGGCGGCTCGGCCGCGCCGCCCCGGGTCCAGCCGGCGTCCGCCAGCAGGGCCTGGGCCTCCTTGGTGTTCTGCTCGCCGAGCGCCCCGCTGCCGTCCTTGTAGCCGGGCTGCCCGGCGAGAGCGAGGTGGCTGCCGAGGGGCTTCGCCGGGAGGCCCAGCGGCCCCAGCACGGTCCGGGCCAGCTCCTCGCGGTCCAGGGCGCGGGCCACGGCCCGGCGGACCCGGTCGTCGGCGAGCGGGCCGGACTCGCCGTTCAGCGCGAGCTGGGTGTAGGCGGGCTCCAGGGACTTGCGGACGACGAAGTCGCGCAGGGCCTTCTGTTCCGCGGCGTACGCCACGACGGCCTTGCGGTTCTTCTCCCTGGCGGCCTGCGCGATCTCCGCCACGTCCTCGTCGGAGCCGTGCGCCTGGGCCCAGGAGCGCAGGGCCTGGGCCGGTGTGATCTCGGCGCCCGGGCCGTGGTTGAGGGGCTGTCCGTTGTTGCCCCGGTCGCGGCGGGCGAGCGCGATGCGGTCGGCGGTGGCCGCGTCGATGTCGGCGACGTCCACCGTGCCGTCGGCGAGTGCCCGGGTACGGTCCTTCGCGGCGACCGCCCGGAAGACGAGGGTGTCCAGCTTGGCCCTGTCGCCCCACCAGCGCGGGTTGCGGGCCAGCGTGACGGTGCCCTTGGACTTGCTCACGCTGCGCAGGACGAAGGGCCCTGCGGTCTTCTTCAGGGTGGTGCGCGCGCCGTCGTTGAAGGCGTCCGGCGACCCGGTGATCTCCTTCGGGTAGAGCGGCGAGAACAGCGCGCGCCAGTCGGCGTACGGCTTGGAGAACGTGACCCGCACCTGGAGGTCGTCCGCGCCCCGCTCGATCTTCTCGACGCGCTCGTAACCGGCGTTGCGGGCGGTCCAGAACGCGGAGTCCTTGCCCCGGAGCGCCCGCCACTGGGCGACGAAGTCGGGGGCCCCGATCTCCCGGCCGTCGCTCCACACCGCCTGCTGGTTGAGCTTGTAGAGCACGACCTGCTTGGGCTCGCGCTCGATGATCTTCGCGGACTCCAGGTAGTCCGGGTTGAGCTTCGGCCGCCCCGTCCTGTCCATCGGGAAGAGGGTCGGGAGCAGGGCTCCGGTGATCCGGGTGGTGGCGCTGTCCGCGTCCGCCTGGAAGGCGTTGAAGGTGGCGGGCAGCGCGTCGACCGCCCAGTTCACCGTGGCACCGTCGGCGACCGTCTCGCGGGCGGCGGGCGCGATGTCCTGGGGGACTCCCCGGGAGGTCTCCTCGCCGCCGGAGCTGCACCCCGCCAGCACGGGGATCGTGAGCACCCCCGCCGTGAGGAGCGCGAGCGATCGGCGCTTTCGAACCGTCCCGCGCGGGACGCCGACGTGGGACATGGCTGATACCTCCGGGGCCGGCCCGGACCACCCCGTACCGGAATGGACCGGATAGTGCTTATGTGGTGGCATTTGCAGTTGATCACACTGATTCCTTACGCCCACTGAAAGCGCCCCCTCGCGCGAGGGGGCGCAGACACGGCGGCCGGGAGGCGCAAGCTCACCCGCCCGGAGGAACGTCCCGCCCGCCACGGCCGTGCGGGCTGTCCCCCCGCACGGCCCCCACACCCCGCCCGGCACCGGAGGGGCAGCCCGGACGGCACCGGAGGGGCAGCCGGCGTGACCCGGGCCGGCCTTGCCCCCCGCGCGGCCCAGGACCTAGGGTGAATGCGCTTTCACGAGCCTCGTGATCGCCATGCCCGGCGCGCAGGCCGCCGGGCCGGTACCGGCAGCATCCGCACCCGCACCGCCGGACGCGGGGCCGCGGAAGAAGAAGCGGACGGACGGTGGGTCCAGTGAGCGCCCCCACGGTGTACGACGTCGCCGAGCGGTCGGGCGTCTCCATTGCCACGGTCTCCCGGGTCTACCGGAACCCCGATTCCGTACGCGCCCAGACCCGCGAGAAGGTCATGGAGGCGGCCCGCGAACTGGGGTACGTACCGAGCGGCAGCGCCCGGGGGCTGGCCAGCCGGACGACGGGCGTGCTCGGGCTGTGCTTCCCCGACTACGCGGACCCGGACGCCGAGTCCGCGGCGGCGGCGAGCGACGCGGACGACGACCAGGCCGTCATGCTCTACTCCGACCAGATCATCCGGGGCATGGAGCGGGCGGCCCGGCGGCACGGCTACGCCCTGCTGATCGCGGCCTCCCTGGACGGCGGCCCGGAGAGCCTGGTGGCGAAGGTCGCCGGGCGGGTCGACGGCTTCGCCGTCCTGGCGCGGACCGTGCCGACCGCGGACCTGGAAGTGATATCGCGCCGGCTGCCGGTGGTGATGCTCGCCGGGCCCCGCGAGATCGACCATCTGGACCACATCGTGGTGGCCAACACCGACGGCGAGCGCGAGCTGACCCGCCATCTGATCGAGGACCACGGACTGCGCCGCCTGGCGTTCGTCGGAGCAGAGGAGGAGTCGCCGGACGCCCAGGCCCGGTTCCGGGGCTTCCAGGAGGCGTGCCGGGACGCGGGCCTTCCGGCGCCCTCCCGGCCGGAGGTGCGCGCCGGGATGATGACGCAGGCCGAGGGCGCGCTGGCGGCGGACGCCCTGCTGGACCGGTCGGAGGGTCCGGGGGCGGAGCGGCCGGAGGCGATGCTGTTCGCGAACGACCAGATGGCGGTCGGGGCACTCCAGGCGCTGGAGCGGCGCGGAGTGCGGGTGCCCGAGGACATCGCCGTGACCGGGTTCGACGGCATCCCGCTGAGCCGCATCGTGCGCCCGCCCCTGACGACCGTCCGCCAGCCGATCCGCCGGCTGGGCGAGGAGGCGGTGGAGCTCCTGGTCCAACGCCTGGCCGACCCGGGCCGCGCCCCGGTCTCCCTGGAACTGCCGGTCTCGGTGACCCGCCGGGCGAGCTGCGGCTGCGGCTGACTCGGGCATTCCGGGTGCTTTTGTCCGCACATATAAGCCGCGTATCTCACCCAGGGTGCTGATTCGGGTCTGGGAGGGCACAAGCACCTCCTACCCGAGGAGGCTGTGGTGAGCGACAGAACGGGACTGGGCGCGGTACTGACGGCCGCGCGGGATTCCGCGCCGGTGCATTCGCTCGATGTGGTGGCGCGTGATCTGCGCGCCCGGTTCGGCGCGCGGTACGTGTCGTTCCTTTTCGTGGACCTGGTCGGCAGCCGTCTGCTGCGGGTCAACGACATGGACGGCGCCTCCCGCGAGGGCCGGACCGAGAGGGTTCCGCTGGCGGGCTGCGGCATCTACGACAAGGTGCTGCGTTCCCAGAAACTGGTGCAGGTGGAACAGGACGGGCAGGGCCAGCGGGTCCTCGCCCCGGTGACCAACCGCGGTGACGCCATCGGCGTACTGGAACTGTTCCTCGACGCCGTCACCGAGGAGGTGCTGGCTCAGGTCGAGGACGCGGCGCACGCGCTGGCGTACATCATCGTCACCGACCGCCGCTTCACCGACCTCTACCACTGGGGCAACCGCACCACGCCGGTCAGCCTGGCGGCGGAGATCCAGCGCCAGCTCCTGCCCTCCGCGCCTTCCTGCGACGCGGCCGAGTTCGCCCTCGCCGGGGCGCTGGTCCCGGCCTCCGACATCGCCGGGGACACCTACGACTACAGCCTCGACCACAGCGACCTCCACCTGTCGGTCACCGACGCCATGGGGCACGACGTCAACGCTTCGCTGATCGCCACCCTCGTGGTGAACGCCTCGCGCGGCGCCCGTCGCTCCGGGGCGGAACTCGCCGAACAGGCCCGCCAGATGCATCAGGCTCTGCTCGACCACGGAAACGCCACCTTCGCCACCGGGCAATTGTTGCGCATCGCCCTGGACGGGAGCCGTGCCCAGTTCGTCAACGCCGGCCACCCCGCGCCGCTCCGGCTGCGCGACGGCTCGGTCGAGGTGATCACCCCGCGGGTCGACATGCCCTTCGGCTTTCCGCCTCAGGGTCCGTACGAGATCCAGGACCTGGACCTGCGCCCCGGCGACCGTCTCCTGCTGTACACCGACGGCGTGCAGGAACGTGAATCGGCATCGGTCGACCTGCCCGAGACGCTGCTGCGGACCGCCGCCGAGCACCCGCGCGAGGTCGTCCGCACGATCGTGACCGCGGTCGCCGAGGCCTACGGCGGCCGCCCGCCCAAGGACGACGCCACCGTCCTGTGTCTGGACTGGCGCGGCCCCCGGAGCGAGCCCGGCGCACCGGACGCCTGAGCCCGGGCCGGGGCGGGGGCCGGACCCCTCAGGCACCGCGTCCCAGGTCCCGGCCCCTCAGGCGACCGGGGCCAGCCGCTCCCCGAAGAACCGTGTCCGCCGCGCGTCCAGCTCCGCCGCCTCGGCCGCCATCCCCCGGTACGCGAAGTGCCCCGCCGTCAGCACCTGGAGCTCGCGCTCACCGGCCAGCGCGTTGTGTACGGCGAACTGCCCCGGCGGCGGCACCGACGGGTCGAACAGCGCGGCCGCGACCAGCGTGGGCAGCGTCAGCCGGGTCGCCGCCGTCGCCGCGTCGAAGTAGCGCAGAACGTCCGCGACCTCGGGGTGTGCGCGGTGGTGCGCCCGGACCGCCTCGCCGCTGCCCGCGCAGGGCAGGGTCAGCCGCAGCGGGTGGTTGCCGAAGGTGGGCACGGTGAGCTGAGCCGCACCGAAGCGGTCGTCCCAGGGCAGCGCGAGGGCCCCGAGCCCGCCGCCGAAGCTCTCGCCGAGATAGCCGAGGCGGGGCCCGCCCGGCAGGCCCGCCGACGCCAGCTCCGGCACCAGCGCCGCGAGGGCGGAGGCGGCGCACCACAGGTCGGCCACGCAGTCCCCGATGACGTACGAGACGCGGGAGCCGATGCCGTGCAGGACATGCGCGTCGGCCACGTCCGGGATGGAGGCGACACGGCTCCGCTCCCCCATGCCCCGTACGCACGGCAGGATCGTCGCGGCCCCGGGCAGCGGCGCCGGCAGGTCCCGGCCGGCGTCCCGGCGGCCGCCGTACCCGTGCCCGACGACGAATCCGTACCGCACAGGGCCTTCGGTGGGAAGGGCGAGCCAGCCGCCGAGCCGGACGCCGCCCACGGAGGTGAAGGCGACGCCGTGCACGCGGACGCCGTCGCGCTCCTCCTCCACCGGACCGAGGACCGGCCGCGGGTCCACCGCGCGGGCTCGCGCGTACCGGCCGCGCCAGAACGCGTCGAAGTCGTCGGGGGCGGGCGGGGCGGGGATCTCCAGCAGCGCGTCCGGCGCGTCGTACCCGTAGGCCGGGTCGAACGGGAAGTCGTGGGAGAACGCGACGGGTGAGGCCATGCCGCGAGGGTAGACGCCGACCACGTCGGCGCAGGCCGCAGGCCCGGAGCGATGAATCGGTCACATCGCCTGTTCTTCCACAAACGGCGCGTTTACGGTTCAACGACAGGATGCCGACAGGCCGGACGCCGGGATGCCGGGCGACGGGCCGTCGGAATGTCGGGCACGTTGCACGAGTGTGACCCAGCACCCTCTTGCGGATTCGCGAACGGCTGGCGCAGAGTGATGTATGCGCTTACAGGCAGCGCATACATAGCGCACAGCGCAACATCCGGAATGCTCAAGGAGGAGCCCTCCCATGTCCCGCATCGCCAGAACCGCTCCCGCCGGTATAGCGCTCGCCCTCGCCGTGACCCTCTCCGCCTGTGGCTCCTCCGGCGACGACGTCGCGGCCGGCGAGAAGCAGACGCTCACCGTGTGGGCCATGGGCGCGGAGGGCGAGAAGCTCGCGGACGTCGCCGAGGTCTACGAGAAGGCCAACCCGAACATCACCGTGAAGGTGACCCCGATCGGCTGGGACGTCGCCCACCAGAAGCTCGTCTCGGCCGCGGCGGCGGGCACGCTGCCCGACGTGGCGCAGATGGGCGGCAGTTACCTGGGCGAGTTCGCCGAGCTGGGCGTGCTGGAGCCGGTGGACACCGAGGTCTTCGACAAGAAGGACTTCTTCCCGGCGGGCTGGGAGCAGGGCGAGGTGGACGGCACGGCGTACGGAGTGCCGTGGTACGTCGACACCCGCGTTCTCTACTACCGCACGGACCTGGCCGAGAAGGCGGGCGTGACCAAGGCCCCGGCGAACTGGAAGGAGCTCCAGGACCTGGCGGGCGCGTACCAGAAGAAGGCCGGCACGAAGTGGGGGCTCTCCATCCAGCCCAGCGGCCTGGACACCGTGCAGAACTTCTACTCCTTCCTGTACTCGGCGGGCGGTGAGATCGTCAACGACAAGGGCGAGGCGGTCATCGACAGCCCGGAGGCGGTCAAGGCGCTGAAGGAGTACGGCAGTTACTTCGACAAGGGGCTCTCCAACAAATCCGTCCAGCCCGGCTACGACGTGGTGAAGGACTTCGGCAACGGCCGGGTCCCGATGTTCTTCGGCGGCCCCTGGCACGTGACGCTGCTCAACGAGGGCCAGCCGCAGATCAAGGGCAAGTGGGCCATCGCGAACGTCCCGGCGGACGCCTCCTCCACCTCCATGGCCGGGGGCTCCTCGCTCGTCGTCTCGAAGGACAGCGAACACAAGGCGGCGGCCACCGAGTTCATCCAGTACCTGACCGACACGAAGGGGCAGGCCGACTGGTACGAGCGGACGAAGGACCTGCCTGCCAACACCTCCGCGTGGGAGTCCGGCGTGCTCGCCGACGACGCCGACCTCCAGACCTTCAAGAAGCAGATGGACACCGCCAAGTCCTCGCCCTCTCTGGCCAACTGGACCGAGATCACCGACAAGGTGGACCAGGCCATCGCCAAGGTGACGCAGGGCAAGGCTTCCGCCGAGGACGCGCTGAAGACGGCGCAGTCCGAGATCGAAGGCCTCGTGAAGCAGTAGCCATGGGCACCTCGACCACCACGACCGAGAAGGCCGCAGGGCCCGCGAAGGCGGGGGCGGTGGGCCCGTCCCCCGCCGCCGCCCCGGGCGGCGGCCGCCGCAAGCGGACGCTGGGCATGCAGAACGCGGCGGGCTGGCTGTTCTCCACTCCGTTCCTCGTCCTGTTCGCCGTCTTCATGGCGTTCCCCATCCTCGCCACGCTGGCGATGAGCTTCACCGACTTCGGGCTGCGCAATGTGACGCGCCCGTGGGAGGCGGAGTTCATCGGATTCGAGAACTACGTCGAGCTCTTCGGCGACGAGAAGTTCCTCACGTCCCTCTTCAACACGGGGTACTTCGTGGTCGTCGGCGTACCGCTGACGATCGGGATCGGGCTGGTCGTCGCCGTCCTGCTGAACAACGGGATCGACCGGGCGCGGACCTTCTTCCGGGTCGGCTTCTACGCCCCCGTGGTCACCACGATCGTCGCGGTGGCCGTGGTCTGGCGGTTCGTGCTCGACCCGAGCGACGGGCTGATCGCGGGCCTCTTCTCCGAAGTGGCGTGGACCGCACCGGACTTCCTCGGCTCCGAGACGCTGGCGATGCCGTCGCTGATCGTCATGGCGGTCTGGCGGAACGTCGGCACGGTGATGGTCCTGTTCATCGCGGGCCTCCAGGCGATCCCCGCCGAGGTCCGGGAGGCGGCGAAGCTGGACGGTGCGAGCGTCTGGCACGAGTTCCGGTCCATCACGATCCCGCTGCTGCGCCCGACGGTCCTCTACGCCACGGTGATCACGACGATCGGCTACCTCAACGTGTTCGAGGAGCCGTTCGTGATGACCCAGGGCGGACCGTCCGACTCGACCCTCACGGTCTCGCTGAACATGTACCGCGAAGGGTTCAACTTCTTCCACATGGGCTACGCGAGCGCGATGGCGTACGTCCTGTTCGTGGTGATCATGGGCATCACGGTGCTCCAGCTCCGACTGCTGAAGGACAACACGAAATGAGCGCCACCAGCAGCCCCAACGCACCGGCCGAGGCGCTGGACAAGCGGCCCCCCGGCACGCGGAGCATCACCCGCCCCCTGGTCTACGTCCTGCTCTCGCTCGGCCTGCTGGTCATGTCGGCGCCCTTCCTCTGGATGGGGATCTCCGCTTTCAAGACCCAGAGCGAGCTGTCGGCCAGCCCGCCGGTGTGGATCCCCGCCGAGTGGACGCTGACCAACTTCCGGCAGCTGCTCGACAAGCTGGACCTGCCGCTGTACTTCATGAACTCGGTGATCGTGGCGGTCCTGGTGACCGTCTCCAACCTGGTCTTCTGCTCGATGCTCGGCTACGCCCTGGCGAAGCTGAACTTCGTCGGCCGCAACAAGATCTTCGGCCTGGTGCTCGGCGCGCTGATGGTGCCCGGCAATCTGATGCTGCTGCCGCTGTTCGTGCTGATGAGCAAGTTGCAACTGATCGACAGTTACGCGGGTCTGGTGCTGCCGTTCGCCGCCGGGGCCTTCGGGGTCTTCCTGATGCGCCAGTTCATGCAGTCGATCCCGGACGAGCTGCTGGAGGCGGCCCGGATGGACGGCGCGAGCGAGTGGTACATCTTCTGGCGGATCGTGATGCCGCTGGTGAAGCCCGCGCTCGCGACGCTGTCGATCTTCACGTTCCTGGGTTCCTGGAACAACTTCGTCTGGCCGCTGATCGCGACCAACGACCCCGACAAGTACACCCTTCCCGTGGCCCTGGCGACCTTCGCCACCGACCCCAACAAGGCGGGCGGCTCCAACGGGATGCTGATGGCCGGGGCCTTCCTGATCGTGCTGCCGGTGCTGGTCGTCTTCATCGCGCTGCAACGGCACTTCACCCAGGGCATCGCCACGGCGGGCATGAAGTAGCCCCCCGCCGAAGCACTTCGCGTACAGCCGAGGCACTTCACGTACGAGAGGCCGCGCTCCACCCCTGGACGACCGCGCGGGCCACACCCCACACCACCACCGGAAAGACATGTCGCGATGACGAACACCCCTGCCCCGAACCGGCCGATGACGGCTTCCGTACCGTTCCCCGAGGGCTTCCTCTGGGGCGCGTCCACGGCCGCCCACCAGATCGAGGGCAACAACACCGACTGCGATTGGTGGGTCAAGGAGCACGCCGCCGGCACCCACATCGCGGAACCGAGCCTGGACGCCTGCGACAGCTACCACCGCTGGCCCGAGGACATGGACCTGCTGGCCTCCCTCGGCTTCACCGACTACCGGTTCTCCATCGAGTGGGCCCGTATCGAGCCGGTCGAGGGCCGCTTCTCGCGCGCCCAGCTCGCCCACTACCGGCGGATGGTGGAGGGGGCGATCGAGCGCGGACTGCGCCCGATGGTGACCCTGCACCACTTCACGGTCCCGCAGTGGTTCGAGGCGCGCGGCGGCTGGACGGCCGAGGGGGCGGTGGAGCTGTTCGCCCGGTACGTGGCGGCCTGCGCCCCGGTGATCTCCGAGGGGGTCTCCCACGTCTGCACGATCAACGAGCCGAACATGATCGCGGTGATGGCGGGCCAGGCCAAGCGCGGGGACGACAGCTTCCCGCCCGCCGGCCTGCCCACCCCCGACGACGAGACGACCGCGGCCGTCATCGCCGCCCACCACGCGGCGGTGAAGGAGGTCCGGGCCCTGGACGCGGGCATCCAGGTCGGCTGGACCATCGCCAACCAGGTCTACCAGGCCCTCCCCGGCGCGGAGGACGTCACCGCCGCCTACCGCCACCCGCGCGAGGACGTCTTCATCGAGGCGGCCCGCGGCGACGACTGGATCGGCGTGCAGTCCTACACCCGTACGCGGATCGGCCCCGACGGACCGATCCCGGCGGCCGACGACGTCGAGCGGACGCTGACGACGTGGGAGTACTACCCGGGCGCGGTCGGTGAGGCGCTGCGCCACACGGCCGAGGTCGTCGGGGACGTCCCGCTGATCGTCACGGAGAACGGCATCGCGACCGCCGACGACAGCCGCCGGGTCGACTACTACGCGGGCGCTCTGAACGAGGTCGCCTCGGCGCTGGAGGACGGCCTCGACATCAGGGGCTACCTGGCGTGGAGTGCGCTGGACAACTACGAGTGGGGCACCTACAAGGCCACGTTCGGTCTGATCGCGATCGACTGGGAGACCTTCGAGCGCACCCCGCGCGACTCGGCGAAGTGGCTGGGTTCGCTGGGCCGCACGCGCGAACTCCCGCGCTCGGCAGCGTAATTCTGGCGTCGCCCGAACCCCGGGGGACGCCCCTCACACGGGGAGCCACCTGACGGCTCCCTCCGGCTCGGGAGCCGGCGGAACCTGACGACCGCCGGCTCCCGAGCCGCCCGCACGAGCACTGTTCGCGCTCGACCGGAGGATGATCGTCGCGGCCCTCGCCCAGGAGCTGCGCCCGGGCTCGCTGCAACGCCCGTTCCGGACCAGGGGTTTCGGGAGCCGGGTGCGGCCGCTGCCGAGCGGGAGCGGTTCTCGGTCCGAGGCGGCGGCGCGGCCCGTCTCCTGTGGTGGGCATGCGGCCCTCGGCGAGGGCTCTGCGCTCAGCGCTGGGAGCGGGCAGCGCGGAGGCGGGCCCGGCAACCAGCAGCCCCGCACACTGCCGGAAGCGGGAATGCCGGGAGTGGGTAGCGCCTCCCTACCCTGGCGGCGTATCCGGCAGAGCGCCTGCCGGACAGAGTCCGGGGCGGGTGGCACGGTGTATTCACTGGTCTGGGGAGCGTTCGTGACAACGCTGGGCTGGGTCCTCGCGACGGACTTCCGGGGAGCCGCACACCGCTTCCACGCGTTCACCCACGCCGCCACACCGTTCAGGGGATCCGGAGCACCCGTCGTCGGCGTCGGCTTCCTCCGCCTGGTGGCGGGGGTCTTCGCCCTGATCGGTCCGATCGTCCTGGTCTCCGGACTCCTGGACCTGTGGCGCGGAGAGGCGGAAAGCTACAGCTCGCCGCCGGTCAGCGGCTGGTTCGTCCTGGTGGAAGCGGTGATAGTCGGCGCCATCCTGTGGAGCGCCTGGCGGCGGTCCGGCTTCCTGCGCCGCCAGTGGGGTCCCGGCAGCGTCCTGTGGCGCACGGCGGCCGCGGGAGTCACGGCCTCCGTCGGCGTCTTCGCCGCGCTGCTCGCCCTCGGCTGGGGAACCTGGATGCCGGCCGCCTGGCTGCTGGGCGGTCTGTGCGGCATCACCCTGCTGCTGAGCGGTCCGGCCGGCGGGCCGGCGGACGGCTGAGCGGGCTCTACCCCGCCCCGATCCCCTCCAGCATGCGCCGCTGATGCTCGCGCCCGAACGTCTCGTAGCCGATCACGGTCACGAAGGGCGCGAGCATCACGACGATCAGGCAGACCGCCAGCGGCGCTCCC
Organism: Streptomyces sp. S063; assembly: GCF_002832675.1. Classification (NCBI taxonomy): domain Bacteria; kingdom Bacillati; phylum Actinomycetota; class Actinomycetes; order Kitasatosporales; family Streptomycetaceae; genus Streptomyces; species Streptomyces sp. S063. The sequence continues at coordinate 5,048,315 of NZ_CP021707.1, read as the reverse complement.
GTCACGGCCAGCAGGAACCCGGCCAGCAGGACCGCCAGGGTCAGAGCGATCAGGAGCAGGTGGAAGCGGTCGGCGGCCGAGAGCAGCAGGGTGTGCAGCAGGTAGACCACCAGGAGATAGAGGGCCACCGGGAGGGCCAGGGTGAGGACGACCGTCGTCTTGGGGATCTCCGTGTGGTGTTCCAGGTAGAGGCCCGCCACGTGCAGTCCGGCCCCCGCTCCGGCCACGCCGATGAACAGCGGGATGTGGCCGTAGCCGAAGAGGTAGCCGCGGTTGCGGCGGCGCTCCAGGACCTCGCCGAACGGGGTCGTGAAGTAGACCCACCACATGCCGAAGGTCAGGCCGACCCCCGCGACCACGACGGCGATCGCGTTCCCGGTCCAGGCCGTGCCGTCGGCCCCGCCGAGCAGTTCGCCCGACGAGGCGACCGTGCCGACCACGCTCTCCCCGAGCACGATGATCGCGAACAGGCCGTACCGCTCGGCCATGTGATGCGGGTGCCACGGCGTGCCGCCCGCAGCGCCCTGGGCGAAGACCGGCAGGGCCAGTTCCAGTACGCCGAGGACGACGAACGCCGCGAACACGACGTAGACGGGCAGTCCGACGAAGGCCAGGACGACCCACCCGACCTGGGCGATCACCGTCCAGCGGATGTTGGCCAGACACACGCCCCGGTACTGGGGGGCCTCCCGGGCGGCGCGTGCCCACTGGAACACCATCGCGATCCGCATCACGACGTACCCCGCGACCATCGCCCGCAGTTCGAGGTGGCCGCCCTCGTCGACGGAGTGGAACATCGCCGGAAGGCCGAGCGAGAAGACGACGACCCCGATCATCTGGAGCATCGTCAGGACCCGGTAGAGCCAGTCGTCGGTGGCGAAGGCCGAGGCGAACCAGCTGAAGCTGATCCAGGCGACGCTGATCGCGAACATCGCCATGACGAACGCGGTGACCGCGTGCGCCAGGTGCCCCTCGGCCAGGAGCTCGGCGAACTGTGACGACGCCGTACCGACCGCGACGACGAAGGTCAGGTCGAACAGGAGCTCCAGCGGTGAGGCGGTCCGGCCGTCCTCCTCGGGGTCGCGTGCGGTCATCGGGAGGAGCCGCCACCGCGACCGGCCGGATGGATCGAACCTGCCGCTCTTGTCGCTCATATCGCTTTCGGGGTGTTCTGGCATGCGTGCCATCATTCCGACACCGGGCCGCCGCGACGGGGAATCACACGCCGTCACGGGGCGCGAGATGAGGGTGCTCCTGAGCGAGCAGGGCGTCCACGGCCACCAGCGTCGGATCGGCGATGGACCGAAGCTCCACCACCCGCCGTCTGCCCGGCCCCGGGCAGACGGTGGCTCTCTACGGCTTCCGCTCGTCGGTGACCGCTGCGGGCAGCGGCGAAGCACCGCCGTGGGCGGTGCAGACCTCCTTGCCCCCGTCCTTGATGACCACGCAGGCCCGGGCGGCCGCGGGGTAGGGGGCTTCGACCATCGGTGAGTAGGTGTCCCGGTCGTAGGTGATCGCGCGGGCGGCCGAGTGGTCGTGCTGCCCCTCGACCCGTGCCGTGTCCCCGACCCGGCCCTCGGTGATCCTGGCCCACGCGGCTCCGCAGCGAGGGCTGTAGCGCAGTTCGAGGTGGATTCCGTCGACCTTCTCCGCCGCGGCGGTCCACACCCCGATGTGGCACTCCATGCCCTGGGCGTCCTTGTTCCGGCATTCGAACCCGGTGCACTTCGCGGAACTTCCTCTGGACGCCGGCTCCCCCTGGCTCTCCGGGGCACCGACGAGCATGCCCGCGAGCAGTCCGGCGGCCATCCCGGCTCCGGTGGCTGCCCCGACGATGAGGCCCCAGCGCCGGGGCCTCCGGCGTGCGACGGCAGGGGCGTGAGGCGCGGGCGACTCCGTCTCCGGGGCCGGGGCCGCCTCCGCTCCCGCCACCGGATCGGTCTCGGGATCGGTATCCGTATCGGCATCGGGATCCCGGCCGGCCGACGGCGACACCTCGGCGACGGCGTCCCCCGGGGCCTTTCCGTCCGGCTGCGACTGCCCGCGCTCGGCGATCTCCAGCAGGAGGAGCAGACGGTCGGGTTTCACCGAAACCGCCTGGGCGAATTCCCGCACCGCCTGCCGGGGCGGCAGTGCCTTGCCGCTGAGGTAGCGCCCCCACGACGACTTGCTGTAGCTCGTCCGGTGGGCGAGCGTGGCGAGGGTCATTCCGTTGCGCCGCCGCAGCAAACGGAGTTGTTCAGTCAGAAGTCCGGCTTCCCGGGACGGCTTCCCGGCCCCGGGTCTCCCAGCCTGTCCCGCCATCGCTCGTCCTCCCACGCGGTGTCCCCTGGTCCAGGATCTGTTGACGTGTCCCGCTTCCCATCATGTCCCAACCGGTCCCACTGCTCTACCGGGGGATCTCGTCCCGGCGCGAGCATCTGTCGAGCCACCCGGCGGCAGCACGACGGAGCATGACGGGCAGACAGACGGGCGGGGGCACCGCTGCCGCTGCGACAGCCGCCGGGTGACCTGAACCGAGCTCGAACGCCACCCGGAAACACGCACAGTTCACCGTCCCACCCATCGAAGGATGAAGATGCGCAATCGCACCATCGCGTCCCTGGCCGCAATGGCGTCCGCCGCGGCGACCGTCGTCACCATGACCGCCACACCCGCCAACGCCTACTCCGGACTGACCCTCCTGGACCGCGTGTCCGCGGTGACGGACTACTGTCCCTGCCGGTTCAACGACAACATCGACGGAACCTACTTCGAAAAGGATGCGGGCGGGGCGGGGTTCAAGGTCATCCACGGCAACGCCAGCCGTCACGAGGTGGCCAAGGTCGAGTTCCACCCGTACGGCGAAATTCTCTACGTGTACGACGTGAAGAACGACGGTGACACCTTGTACTACAAGGTGTCCTACGAGGGTGACGGCGGAAAGTGGGGACTGTACGCCGCTCCGAGCACGTCCAACGTCATTGACGTCAGGAAGGTGAACCTGGACATCCCGGAGGGCAGAAAGGTGACGGTCACCGTCTACGACGACAAGGCGATGAAGAAGAAGGTCATGGAGGCCACCGGCCGCGCCTGATCCCGATTCCGGTTCCGCTTCCGCTTCCGCTTCCGGCAACGCTGTGACGACCCCGGCCGACGGTCGGGACCGTCACCGCAGGCCTGCTCATCACCTGCGGCCACGGGGCGCGAGATGGGGGTGCTCCTGAGCGAGCAGGGCGTCCACGGCCACGAGCGTCGGATCGACGATGCCCCAGTCGTGGGCGGAGGGGTGGCCGGTGAACAGCCCGCACGCGTCCTCGCCCCGGGGGTCGATCACACCGCACCAGCCCAGCTCCGCCAGGATCGCCTGCTCACCGCTCCAGCGGGCCCAGACGGCGGTGCGGTTCGCGTCGTTGTCCCACAACGCCATCGCGTGGTCGCCGTCGTGGCCGGCGGCCAGCTCGCAGAGAAGGTGTCCCACTTCCGGGCGACTGCCGCCGGCAACGGCGAGCCGGGTCACGAACTCCGGGGGCGGCAGCAGGGTTGCGGCGGTGCACTGGTCCATGGGACGGGAATCCTCCGGTCGCCGTCAGGGCGCGTCGGTGTCGGGAACATCAGGTACGTCGGATACGTCGGAGGCGTCGGGCGCGCCGGGATCGTCGTCCTCGGAGACGAGTCGCCGGACCTCACTGTGGACGTGTTCGGCGATGAGGTCGCCGAGCGGGTCGGTCACGGAGAAGGAGTGCGGCCCAGGGTGGTGGTCGAAGAACGCGCACGTCGTGACCGTGTGGGTCGCCAGTTCGCGGAGCACGGCGGGGCAGAGACGCAGCGTGTCGAGCCGGTGGACGCGGTGGGCCCCGGCCCCCGACCAGAGGAACCACAGGTCCTGGTCGTCCGGGGTGTCCGCCGTCCACAGGTGCGCGGCGTGCTCGGCCGACTCGTCGTGGTCGCCCAGCTCGCACAGGACGAAGTCCTCCGCCTCCACGACATCGGGGGGATGCGCGGGCCCGCCCTCCATCGTGGCGAGCGCCAGCAGCGCTTCCGCGTAAGGGACTTGGGTCACGGCAGTGCATTGCAGCACGCGGTCAGGCCCCTTCCGTACGGGGGCGAGGCGGGGACGGGTGGTCCGCCGAGGCCGCCGCCGCCCACCCCCACAGATCCACGGGCCACGCGCCGAGGGTGACGCGGAGCCCCACGAAGGGGTCGACCACGGTGAGCAGGGCGGGGAGCCCGGATTCCAGCGCGTTCAGGGCGTGGTCCTGGCTGCCGTGGTCGCCCGCCCACGCCCGGAGCGCCTCAGGAGCGTCGGAGCCGTGGAAGGCGACCGGCCGTACGTCCCTGGTCCCGAGCCACGGGGCGGCCGGGGGCAGGCTGTGCCCGTGCGCGTCCGCCAGCCGCAGGGCCTGCCGCCGGAGCCAGCGGAGGACGAGGCGGCGGTTCGGGAGGGCGACCCCTCCGAGCGGCAGAGCCCGGCCGCCGCCCGTCACCGTGACGGCCGCGACGTAGTCCAGCACCCTCGCGCGGCCCGCGCCGGCCCGGCCCGGCCTCACAGCACTTCTCCCCGACTGCGGGCGTTGAGCCGCGCGGTACGGGCCCGAAGCTGCTCCATGAGCAACGCGGGCCGTACGTAACGGGGTTCGACTTCCCACTCGCGCCCGCCGCCGACCGGCCGGAGGGACCAGTACGGGCCGGCGACACCCTGGAACTCCCCCACGCGGTCACCGCGACTGGTGTCCGCGAGCAGGGTCCCGGGGTCCGGGACGGGTAAGGGTCGCTCCGTTTTCGAGCTGGCGTTCTCGCCGTACACCGTTCGCTCCTCTCTGTAGCCGAACGACTACCGGGGCGACTCAGCGTGGCCTAGCGTGGATACGTCTTCAACGTTTCGGAACCGGGGGATACGTTGGTCAACCGCAAGGAAGTGAACCCCGACGGGGGGCCGGAGGCGGCCTACGGCGCACGCCTGCGTAGGGAGCGGGAGGCTCGGGGCTGGAAACAGGACGAACTCGGCGGGCGCATCGGCTACACGGGGCGGCACGTTTCCGGCGTGGAATTGTGTCACAAGTCCCCAACTCGCAGGTTCTCGATCGCCGTTGATGTGGCGATGGGATATACGGGAACCGCTGATTCGTTCGAGCGCGAGTGGCGCAAGATCAAGCACGGGGTGCTGTTGCAGGGCTTCCCGGAGTACGTGGCGCTGGAGGGCCGGGCGGCGGAGATCCGGCTGTTCGAGGTGGGCGTCATCCCGGGGCTGTTGCAGACCCGGGAGTACGCGGAGGCGCTGGCGCGCGGGGCGGTCGACCGGGGCGTCATCACCCCCGACCAGGCCGATCAGCGCGTCTCGTTGCTCATGGAGCGGCAGGGCGCGCTGTTACGCACCGTGCCGCCGATGCTGATCGCGGTGCTGGACGAGAGCTGCATCCGCCGCCCGATCGGCAGCCCCGCCGTGATGGACGCCCAGTTGCAGCACCTGGTCGACTTCGCCGCCCAGTCCCACACCATGCTGCAGATCGTCCCGTTCGGCGTCGGCGAGCAGCGGCCCTTCAACCGGCTGGTGAATCTGCTGACGCTCCAGGACCGGTCCGTCGTCTCCTACGTCGAGTCCGAGACACAGGGCCACCTGGACCGCGAACTCAGCTCTGTCATCCCGATGGTGAGGGCCTACCATCAGTTGCAGGCCGTGTCTCTGTCGCAGACAGATACCGTGGACATGATCCACCAGCATCGAAAGGGCACCCCGTGACGAGCGAATCCACGACCCCGCAGTGGGTCAAGTCCTCCTACAGCGACAACGGCGGTTCGTGCGTCGAGTGGGCCCCGCGTACCGCGTCCGCCACCGGCATCGTCCCCGTACGCGACTCGAAGAACCCGGGCGGCCCGGCCCTCGGCGTCCCCGCCACCGCGTTCGCCGCCTTCGTGGCGGGCGTCAAGGCCGGGGGCTTCGGCACCGCCGCCTGATCGCCACCGCCCCACCGGAAGCCCCGTCGCGCACGGCGGGGCTTTCCTGTTGTCCGGAGCGTGACAGCCGCCGGATGGACCGGCCCGGTGCGGCCTTCAGAGCGCCCTTTTCCGGGCACGGGCGCGGCCCACGGCCTGGTTCGCGGCCTCCAGGGCGAGGCCGACGCCTACGACCGTGATCAGGCGCAGCCACCACGGGAAGCCGAAGAACTCCCCGCACACGAAGACCGTGGCGACCGAGACGACGAGGGTCACCACGAACGGGAGAGTCTTCACCTCGCCGGTCGAGGAACCCGTGGAGTCGGTGGAACCCATGGAGTCCGTGGAGTCCGTGGAGTCCGTGGAACCCGTGCCGCCTGTGGAACCCGTGGAACCCGGCCCAGAAACCGATGTCATGCCGAAGCACGTCCTTCCTGTGACTGATGACGGAAGAACTCGCTCAGTTCACCGGCGAACCACCGGGCTTCCCCCCGGACGCGACGCGCGGCGCGCACTCACTCCCCCGTGCATTTCCCCTGTCGGTGAGCCGCAGGGCACCGATGTGGTCAGCATCGGGCGCGGCGTACGACCGACCATAACAGCGCCTCCGATGGAGCATCCGCGCTGGTCAGGGGAGGCGTTGGCCTCGGGCTGCGTCGAGGCGCACGAGAGTGGGAGGCTTCCCCGCCCGCCCACCCGTCCGGGCGTCGGAGTTCTCGGCCATGCGGCCCACGGGGCATGCGCGTCGCGCACGGCGCCGCCCGCCCGTGCCGCCTCTCCCCACGATCTCGGCGGCTTCGCCGGCGTCCGGGAAGTGGGCGGTCACGGCGTAGTGATGGTTGCCGACCTGGACGGTCGTCATGGGTGCCGCCAGAAGGTCCAGGTACCAGGGCGCGTCAGCGGAGGAGGCCAGGATCCAGCAGCCGCGCTCCGCGTCGTAGGTGATGATCTCCAGCACGGTGTGATGGGTGTGACCGTCGTCTCTGGCGGTGTGGTGCAGGAGCAGCAGACGACGGCCCAGCACCGGCCCGAGTCCCACACGGAAGAAGGCCCGAGGCAGACGTGCTACGTGTCGCCGCCAGCCACCCGGCGGTGGAAGGTTGTGATGGACGCCGTGTCGTTCTGTTCTCATCGAACCACCTCCACGCGTCGTACAGGAGAACCGATTGCGTAACGGAAGCCGGAGCCAACCTTTAGCATGGGCAATCTTTGCATAATCTAAAGCTGGGGGGCCAGGGACGACGGCCCACCCCAGGACGTCTGTCTGCTAGGAGCGCCGTGATCACTGGGAAGCGAAGGGACGGCGGAGCCGTGCTGTCCTGGCTGCCGATCATGGTGATGGTGGTCGTCGCCGGGATCGACCTCGCGGCGGGCCCGGAGGGCGGATTCCTGCCGCTGGTCTCCCTCGGTCCCGCCTTCGCCGGGCTGATCGGCACCTGGCGGCGTACCGCCGCCATCGGTGGGGTGGCGCTGCTGCTGTGCGCCGGTCTGGGTGTGTACGACGGGCTCTTCGACACCCGGCGGGGCTGGACGGCCATGGCCTCCGTCGCCGGAGTCACGCTGGCCGGCGCCCTGGCCGCGGGCTCCCGGGCGCGGCGCGAGGCGGAGCTGGCCGGTGTGCGCTCGATCGCCGAGGTGACACAGAGCGTGCTGATGCGTCCCGTGCCCCGCCACGTCGGGGAACTGCGGACCGCGGTCTCCTACACGTCCGCGGTCGCGGAGTCACGCATCGGCGGCGATCTGTACGAGGTGGTGGCATCGCCGTACGGAGTCCGCGTCATCGTCGGTGACGTCCAGGGCAAGGGCCTCGCCGCCGTGGCGACGGCGGCCTCCGTCCTGGGCGTGTTCCGGGAGGCGGCGCACGACGAGCCGGATCTGACCGCACTCGCCACCAGGCTGGAGCGCACCGTGGCCCGCGAAGAGGACGGAGAGAAGTTCGTCACGGCCATCATTGCCGAGATCCACACCGACGAGCAGGTCGCCGTCCTCCTGAACTGCGGACACCCCCCGCCCATGATCGTACGCACCGACGGCTCCACCGATCTCCCTCCCCCGCCCGCCTACGCCCTGCCGCTGGGCCTGGGCATGCACGGTGGAGAACCTCCCCGGACCCACCGGACCAGGTTCGCTCCGGGCGACCAGCTCCTCCTCTACACCGACGGGGTCACCGAAGCGCGTGACGCCGACGGAGCCTTCTACCCCTTGCGGGAACGAGCCGGACTCCTCGGCGAGGCGGATACCGAACAAGCTCTGGAAGCCCTGCGCGAGGACGTGGTGCGGCACGCCAACGGCCCCTTGCACGACGACGCGGCGATGCTGCTGCTGCGCTACCGGCGACGGTGACTCCGCGCAGCCGCGCCCCGCGGTGCTCCATCACGGCGGGCCGCGGGATAGAAAGGTGCCATGAGCAGGAAAGCCGCTCCGGCGGAGCGCATGGACGATGTGGACGCGGTGACCGAGGCGGTGCTGACGGCCTCCCGGCTGTTGGTCGCGGTCTCGGCGCGTTCCTTGGCGGAGGTGGAGGAGCGGGTGACCCTTCCCCAGTTCCGGATGCTGGTGGTGCTCTCTTCCCGGGGTGACACCAAGCTCGTCACGCTGGCGGAGCTGCTGGGCGTGGCCCCGTCCACGGCGATGCGCATGATCGACCGGCTGATCACTGCGGGGCTCGCCGACCGGCAGACCAATCCGGACAACCGCCGCGAAACCCTGCTTCGGCTGACTACTGAGGGGCGTCGCACGGTGGAGAGCGTCACCGCGCGCCGGCGTGAGGAGATCGCCTCGATCGTTCAGCGTCTCTCCCCGGACCAGCGGACGGCGTTGATCAGTGCGCTGACGGACTTCAACAGCGCGGGCGGTGAGCGGCCCGCGCGACCGCCGGACGACAGCCCTGGGTCCCATCCGCTGGGCTGGGGCGAGACGGCGGGCTGACCCGGCGCCACACCCGGACGTGGAGGCGCCGGCACACCCGGACGTGGAGGCGCCGGACACCCTGGCGTGGAGGCGTCGGCCGCTTCTCGCGGGCACCGAACGTATCGCGCCCCGGGCGGCGGGGGGCTTCCCCCGATCCCCCTGGCAGCATGTTGACATGACCTTGACATTGATGACGTACGCGTTCGAGGCTCGGAATCCCCTGTGGAACGCTGACGACAATGAGGTGTCACCCCCATGCGATCACGCCCCATCGGATTCCTCCTCTCCACCCTCGCCGGCGCGGCCCTGGCGTTGGGCGGAACCACCGCCACCGCCTCCGCGAGCCAGTCCCCCACCCCGGAGCCCGGTTCCGCCTCGGTCGGCACGGCCCGTGCGGCCGACGGCTGTTACACCTGGAGCGGAACCCTCCGGGAGGGCTCCAGCGGTGAGGCGGTACGTCAGCTCCAGATCCGGGTCGCGGGCTACCCCGGCACCGGCAACCAGATCGCCATCGACGGAGCGTTCGGCCCGGCCACGAAGGCGGCCGTGACCCGCTTCCAGGCCGCGTACGGTCTTGCCGCCGACGGCATCGCCGGATCCGCGACGTTCAACAAGATCTACCAACTGCAGGACGACGACTGCACCCCGGTCAACTTCACCTACGCCGAGCTGAACCGCTGCAACTCCGACTGGTCCGGGGGCAAGGTCAGCGCCGCCACCGCCCGCGCCAACGCTCTGGTCACCATGTGGAAGCTCCAGGCCATGCGGCACGCCATGGGTGACCGGCCCATCACCGTCAACGGCGGCTTCCGCAGCGTGTCCTGCAACAGCGCGGTCGGCGGCGCCGCCAACAGCCGCCACCTGTACGGACATGCGGCGGACCTCGGCGCGGGATCCCAGGGCTTCTGCGCCCTCGCCCTGGCCGCCCGCAACCACGGCTTCACCGAGATCCTCGGCCCGGGCTACCCGGGCCACAACGACCACACCCACGTCGCCGGGGGCAGCGGCCGCTTCTGGTCCGCGCCCAGCTGCGGCCTCTGACGCCACGGCGCTCCCCTCACGTGCGGGGCCTGCGGTCGGCGGACCGGAGGGCACGGTGGTCGTGATCGACTACGCAACCACCCTGGAGCTCTTCTCGCCCCCGAGCCAGGCCTCCGGCCGGGCGTCAGCGCACCAGCCGGACCAGCTTGTGGTTGGCGAACTCCTCCATGCCGAACCGGCCCAGCTCCCGCCCGAAGCCGGATCGCTTGACCCCGCCGAACGGCAGCTCCGGCGCGGTGCCGGACGGAGCGCCGACGAAGACCATGCCGGTCTGCAGACGCCGGGCCACCCGCTCGGCCTGGGCATCGTCGTCGGTCTGGATCGAGGCGCTGAGACCGTACGGCGAGCTGTTGGCGAAGTCGACGGCCTCCTCCTCGGAACCGACCTTGAACAGCAGGGCCACCGGCCCGAACAGCTCCTCCTTGTAGGCCCGCATGTCGGGGGTGATGCCCGCGAGCACGGTGGGCTCGTACCAGGCGCCGGGGCGGTCGATGCGCTTGCCGCCGGCCAGCACCGTGGCCCCCTTGGAGATCGCGTCCTGGACCTGCTCGTCCAGGGTCTCCAGCGCCCTCTCCGACGAGAGGGGGCCCATGAAGGTGCCGGGGTCGGCGGGGTCGCCGACGGTGATGGACCGGACTGCCTCGGTGAAGGCGGTCGAGAAGCCGTCGTAGTGCTCGTCCAGGGCGATGATGCGTTTGGCGGCGTTGCATGCCTGGCCCGCGTTGCCCATCCGGCCGATCAGCGCGTTCTTCACCACCTTCTCCATGTTCGACGCCCCGAGGATCAGATACGGGTCGGAGCCGCCCAGCTCCAGCACGACCTTCTTCAGGTTGCGGCCCGCGATCTCCGCGACGGCCGCGCCCGCCCGCTCCGATCCCGTCAGCGAGACGCCCTGGATCCGGTCGTCACCGATCAGCGTCTCGATCTGCTCGTTGGTGGCGAAGATGTTGACGTACGCGCCCTTGAGCAGGCCCGCGTCCAGGAAGATCCGCTCCATCGCCAGCGCCGACTCCGGACACTGCGGGGCGTGCTTGAGCAGGACCGCGTTGCCCAGCATCAGGTTCGGCGCGGCGAACCGGGCCACCTGGTAGTACGGGAAGTTCCACGGCATGATCCCCAGCAGGGTGCCGACCGCCTCCTTCCGGATGACGGCCCGGCCGCCGGAGGCGACGTCCAGCTCCTCCGCCTCCAGGAAGCCCTCGCCCCGATCGGCGTAGTAGCGGTAGATGGAGACGACGGTACTGAGCTCCCCGAGTGCTTGCTTGACGGGCTTGCCCATCTCGCGGGTGATGATGGCGGCGAGTCGGTCCTTGCGCTCCTCGTAGAGGTCCGCGACCCTCCGCAGCACATCGGCCCGATCCGCCGCCGGAAGGGCGGTCCAGGCGCGCTGCGCGTCGTCGGCCAGGGCGAGCGCGTCGCGCAGCTCGCCGTCGGTGGCGGTGGGGTACTCCTGTTCCGTCTCACCGGTGGCGGGGTTGACGACTCGGTACGTACTCATGACTTCCTTCCGTGGGGGCTCCCGGACGAGGTCCGCGCGAGACGGAAACGGCCGCAGGACAACCGGGCGGACATTCGGGTACCCATCCGACAGATGCGCACACCTCGACCCTGCCACCGCGCTCGCCACTCCACCCGCACGGAACCGGCGCGCCCGACGGAACCGGCGCACCATGAGGACATGCCTGAGGACATGCCGCGGGAAAGCGGCGGCCCGGACCGTACCGACGACGGGCGGTACGTCATCATCAACGGGCGGCGATGGCGGGCGACCGACCCGGCCGTCCCCGAGGACGCGGCCGCCGCCCTGCGCTCCCACCTGATGGCGGCGCGGCGGGCGGTACGGGAGGCGAAGCGCGCGGCAGACAACGCCGCGCTGCTCCGGGCGCGCGAACGCGTACAGCGGGCGAAGGTCGCGCTCGGCGAGCGGGGCGACCCGTGGTGGGAGCAGTCGGGGCGGGAGCGTGACCGGAGGTGGCACGACGGGCTCGCGTGGTTCGACGGTCACGGCGAGCGGTGAGCCGCAGCTCCGCCCGGGCGGACGACGGCCGCTGCCGTGGCGTACGTCGGACGACCGCCGCCCCGGCAACGGGGTCGGCCGAAGCACCGGACCGGCTTCGGCCGGCCCGTCCGGTGTCCCTCGCCTCCCCGCAGCGCGGGCGGGCCCCTGCTCCTACGACGGCACCATGAGCGGCCGTGGGCGCGGCTTCCACCTCGGCCTGCCGGACCTGGGGATCCCGCGCGTGCACCGCCCCGCCGAGTGAACTCCCCTGCGTGGGAAAGCCGTTGCAGAGTCACCGGCAGCGCCGTGTCTCGCCCGGACCTCAGCGCCCCGGGGCCCCGTCCGTGACCCGGTCGAGGTGGTAGAGCTCGGCGACACAGCCGCCGGGCCAGTACTGCTCCCCGCCCTTGCTGAACGGCTCCAGCATCTGGCTGATCACCAGGCGTTCGTACGGCAGGACCCGCTCCCCGGCCGCCGCCCCCTCGCGCAGGCGGAGGTCCTGGGCGTCCCACTTCTCGGCCCGGGACCGCATCGCGGTGCCCAGGTCGGTCAGGGCGATGGCCGGGCCGACGCAGACCAGGACGCAGAGCGCCGCGCACACCGCCTTCGCCGGGGCGGTGCGGTGGGCGTACCGGCGGACTGCCAGGCCCAGCAGGGCGCCCGCGCCGGCCAGCAGGATCACGTACAGCAGGAGGTAGTCGTTCCAGAGCCGGTTGGCGCTCCTGTCGCTCACCCGGTCGCCGAAGACGGGGTAGGCGATGACCGTGCAGAGGTAGCCGGAGACCAGGAGCGTGACCAGCCCGGCGGAGGTGAGCAGCGACCAGTGGGCGGGCGGGCGGGGCCTCGTCCCGTCCGCCCGGCGGCAGAGCAGTCCCAGCAGGACGCCCGCGGCGACCGCGCCCACGTACTGCCAGGTCGTCACGGTGGCGACGGTGATCTCCGCGAACGCGCGCAGCGACGCGGCGAGGGAATCCGGGGCGAGCAGGAACGTGGTCTCCGCCCCGAAGCGTTCCCTGCGGTTCGTCGAGCCGGGTGAGGTGATGAGGACGAGGGCCCCGGCCACCGTCCCGGCGATGCCCCCGGCACACCACAGCCGGAAGAACCCCCGGTCGGCGGTCGGGACGGCCCGGCCGGAGACCACCAGCGCGGCCAGCAGCACCATCACCACGACGATCGCCGTCTCCTCGGACAGCGTGGCGAGGAAGGCCGCCATCAGCACCGCGACGGTGACCGCGAGAGCGCGGCCCCGCCGGGTACGGGCGAGCAGCAGCGGAATCAGCGCGGAGCAGGCCAGGACCGGCGGCAGCGTGTGCGAGACCGACGCCGCGGGCCAGTAGAACGTCTTGTACGTGTTCGGCGTGGCGAACAGGAACAGCGCGGTGGTCATGGCCGCGAGCAGGAGCGGCAGCCCGCGCGGGGTGCGCAGCCGGGCCCGGCGCAGCGCCAGGACGGCCACCGCCCACAGGACCGCGAGCACCAGGACCCCGCTGACCAGGGGGTACCACTGGTGTCCCGCGATCTGGAACTTCGCGTACGCGCCGACCAGGAGCGCGTTCGCGACCCGCCCGTTGTCGTCGAAGTAGAACTGCCCGACGAGACCGCTGATGCCGTCGTCCCGTACCCGGGGCAGGAAGCACCAGTCGTCGGCGCCGGGCCTCACCCACCGCCCGAACCAGGACGCGGCGGCGAGCAGGGCGAGCGGCGGCAGCGCGAGCGCGGTCACCCAGAGCGCCGTCCAGGGGCGGCCCGCCGGGCGTCCGGCCGGGTCCGCCGCCTCGCCCCGCCGCACCCCCTCCGGGGCGGCGGCCACGGGCACGTCGTCGGACATCGCGGACGTCACCCCTTCCGGGACGAGCGGGTGGGCAGCGGCTCGGGCGCCGCACGGCCGGGCAGTGGTCCGGCCTGCGGCTCCGCCGCGGCGGCCCTGGCCCGGCCCGAGGTGATCGCCCACCGCGCCAGCAGGAACGAGACGGGCGTGACGATCACGCCGGCCGCCAGCGCCGCGAGGTTCTTGTCCATCCCGAGGCCGCTGACCGCCGCGTAGAGGAGCGCGCCGGACGCCACCAGGTTGACCAGGCTGGAGAGGGGGTAGCGGACGAACGCGTGCCAGGTCGGTCCCGTCCGGCAGGTGACGTAGGAGTTGAGCAGGAACGAGCACACGATGCTGACCGCGAAGCCGATGACGTGGGCGGTCAGATAGGGCATCCAGCGGTTGAGGGAGGCGTAGACGCCGAGGTAGACGGCGGTGTTCACGCAGCCGATGAGGACGAAGCTGCCGAACTGGCGGACGGTACGGGACCGGCCCCGGGACCCGGTCGCCGTGGTCGGGGTGGGGCTCGGGGCGGCGGCGCCGACGGCAGAGCCGGCGACGGAGCCCGTGCCGGAGCCGGTGACGGAGCCCGCGATGGCTTCGACCGGTCCTCCCCCGGTCAGCTGCGGGCGCGGCGGTGGGCCGTCCGGCAGCACCGCCCGGCAGGTCGCGTCGGTCTCCCGCACGACGTACGGCGGGCGGTGTTTCGCCTCGTGGTAGATGCGGCCCACGTACTCCCCGATCACCCCGAGCGTCACCAGCTGGATACCGCTGAGGGCGACGACGGCGATGAGCAGGGTGGCGTAGCCGGGGGTGTCCACGCCGTGCAGGACGACGCGCACGACGGTCCACAGGGCGTAGGCCAGCGCCGAGACGAAGACCCAGAAGCCGGTGTAGATCGCGAGGCGCAGCGGCCGGTTGTTGAAGGAGAGCAGTCCGTCGATGCCGTAGTTCAGCAGCCGCTTGCTGCCCCACTTCGACCGGCCCGCCACCCGTTCGCTGTTGCGGTAGCGGAAGGTGACCGTGTCGAAGCCGATCCAGGAGAAGATCCCCTTGGAGAAGCGGTTGCTCTCGGGGAGGGACAGCACGCTCTCCACCGCCCGCCGCGACAGCAGCCGGAAGTCTCCCGAGCCATCGATCAGCTCCACGTCCATGCAGCGGCGGACCAGCGCGTAGTAGGTGTGGCTGAGGGTGCTGCGGATCATCCCCTCGCCCGTGCGGTCGCGGCGCGGGATGACCTGGTCGTAGCCGTGCCGGTGCAGTTCCAGCATGCGGGGGATCAGCTCGGGCGGGTGCTGGAGGTCGGCGTCCATGATGACCACGGCCGCCCCGCGCGACATGCGCAGGCCCGCGAGCATGGCGGCCTCCTTGCCGAAGTTGCGGCTGAAGGCGGTGTAGTGGACGCGCGGGTCACGGGCGGCGATGGCGTTCAGCAGCGGGCGGGTGCGGTCCCGGCTGCCGTCGTCGACGTAACAGATCTCGAAGCTGTCCCCGAGGGGGTCCAGGACGCCGAGCAGCGCGGCGTGGAAGGACTCGATGACCTCGGCCTCGTCGAAACACGGCACGACGACCGACAGCTGAAGGCCAGTCACTCGCCACCTCCGGACTTCGGGCCTCTCCTGGGGCCGGGCCCCTGGCCGGCGTCCGCGCCGTCGGCCTCCGGCGCCGGGGCCCGGGGCGCGCCACGTCCGCCCCATCTGACGACGGGCGGCGGCCTTTCGTCTCCCCGCACACGCGTGGGCCGACCGCTTTCCCACGCCCTTTCATGCGAACAGCGGAGCGGGCCGGTGCGACGCTGCGGCGCACCGTGGGCGGCGGGCGGCGGGCAGCAGACAGCGAGCGGCGGGCTCGGTCGGCCGGATCGCCGGGTCGCGGGGGTGCGAAAGCGTACATAACCTCACGAAGGTGACGTCTGCCCGACCGCCACGGACCCCCCGTCGGCTCGCCGCGCTCTCCGCCGCGCCGCTCGCCGCCCTGGCCTCCGTGCTGCTCGCCGTGGGCTGGCTGGTGCTCCCGGCAGCCGTGCCCGCGCGCGCCGACGACCCCGTCGAGCTTTCCCGGGACGGGCAGATCACCGACCGGGTCGGCGCCCTGGGCGATCGGACGGGGCAGGTGGAGGACGCCCTCGACCGGCTGTACGACGAGCAGCGCGTCCAGCTCTTCGTGGTGTACGTACGCGATTTCTCCGGCCGGTCCGGACAGACCTGGACCGACGAGACCGCCGACCGCAACGGGCTGGGCCAGGACGACGTGCTGCTCTCCGTCGCCACCCACGACCGTCGGTACGCCTACTCCGTCGACGTGGACTCCCGGCTCACCGATGCCCAGCTGCGGGACGTGGCGGGTGCCGCGATCGAGCCCGCGCTCCGGGAGAACGACTGGGCGGGGGCCGCCATCGGCGCGGCCGACGGCTACGCCTCCGTGCTGGCCGGACGCCCCGTGACCGCCCCCGCGATCACCCCGGGACCCGCCGATCCCGGAACGGGCGGCTCCGGCTCCACCGGTGCACGCGACTTCGTCCTTCCGTTGGCCGTCGTCGCGGGCGTGGGCGCGGTCGGCGTCTACGCATACGCCCGGCGCAAACGGCGCACGACGACCCGCACCACCCCGGCGGCCACCGGCTGGGGCCGGGGCGCGGGGGCGGGCGGTGCGCCGGAGCCGCCGACGCCGCTGCCGGAGCTGGACGCGCAGGCGAAGCAGGTGTTGGTGGACACGGACGACGCGGTGCGCACGAGCGAGGAGGAACTCGGTTTCGCCACCGCCCAGTTCGGCGAGGAGGCCGCGAAGCCGTTCACGGCGGCGGTCGCGCGGGCGAAGGACGAGCTGACGCAGTCGTTCCGGTTGCGCCAGCAGCTCGACGACGCCTTCCCCGAGGACGACGCGACCCGCCGCCGGATGCTGGACGAGATCCTGCGGCGGTGCGCCACCGCCAACGAGGGGCTGGACACCGTCGCCGAGGACTTCGACCGGCTGCGCGCCCTGGAACGTACCGCTCCGCAGGCTCTGGCCACCGTGGACGCCACCCACCGCGATCTGGCCGGGCGGGTCGCGTCGGCCGATTCGGCCGTCGCCGGGCTGCGCGAGCGGTACGGCGAGGGCGCCGCCGCCCCCGTGGCGGCCGACGTCGACCAGGCCGAGGACCGGCTCGTCTTCGCGGGCTCGGCCGTGGGCGAGGCCCGTACGGCGGTCGAGGGCGGCGAGAACTCCCGGGCCGCGGTGTACATCCGGGCCGCCGAGGGTGCGGTGGGCCAGGCAGGCACGCTGCTGGACTCGGTGGACCGGCGGGCGGCGGAGCTGGGCGAGGCCGCGCGGAAGCTGCCCGCCGCGCTGACCGGGACGGAGACCGACCTCGCGGACGCGGGCGGGCTGCTCGAAGGGGCCGCCGAGGGGACGTCGACCGCCGATCTGCGCGGCCGGATCGCCCGCGCCGAGGCCGTACTCGCCGATGTGCGGGGCGCGATGGGGGCGGGACCGTACGACCCGGTCGACGCGCTGCGCCGGGTGGAGGAGGCGGACGCGGCCCTGGACGAGGCGCTGGCCGGGGCCCGGGACCAGGAGCGCGGCGCGGCGAAGGCCCGTTCCCTCCTCGACCACGCGATGCTCACCGCCCGGTCCGCGATCGGGGCGGCGGCCGACTACATCACGACCAACCGTGGTGCGGTCGGCAGCCAGGCCCGGACCCGGCTGGCGGAGGCGCAGCGGCGGTGGGAACGGGCCCGGGAGCTGTCGAGCACGGACGCGCCGGGGGCGCTGGCCGAGGCGCGGCAGGCGGACGCGCTGGCCGGACAGGCGATGGCCCTGGCCGAACAGGACGTGCGCGGCTTCCGCTCCCCGCAGGGCCCCGGCGGCCTGGGCGGGATGACAGGCGGGGGCGGCGGCAGGGGCGGGGCCGTGCTCGGCGGCATCATCCTCGGCGGACTGTTCGGGGGTGGCGGCGGCCGGGGCGGTGGCATGGGCGGCGGCTTCGGCGGCGGCCGGTCCGGTGGTTTCGGGGGCGGGCCGGGCAGCTTCGGCGGCGGCGGGACCCGGGGACGGCGGGGCGGTGGCGGCCGCTTCTGAGACGACCGGGCCTCACTCTCCTCATCCATAGCAGCGATCCCCGTCGCAGCGATCACGACTTCCAAGGAGCCGTCCCATGACCAAGCAGACCGTCCTCGGCCGCGTCACCCAGCTGGCGAAGGCCAACATCAACGCCCTCCTCGATCAGGCCGAGGACCCCCAGAAGATGCTGGACCAGCTGATCCGGGACTACACGAACAACATCGCGGAGGCCGAGCAGGCGGTCGCGGCCACCATCGGCAACCTCCGGCTGATGGAGCAGGACCACAAGGAGGACGTGGAGGCGGCGGCCGAGTGGGGCGGCAAGGCCCTGGCGGCCAGCCGGAAGGCCGACGAGCTGCGCGGGGCCGGGTCGGTGGCGGAGGCCGACACGTTCGACAACCTGGCGAAGGTGGCGCTGGGCCGGCAGCTCCAGTCCGAGCAGGAGGCGAAGACGGCGGAGCCGACGATCGCCTCGCAGACGGAGGTCGTGGACAAGCTGAAGACCGGGCTGGACCGGATGAAGGCCAAGCTCTCCGAACTCAGGGCCAAGCGCGACGAGCTGGTGGCGCGTGCGAAGTCCGCCCAGGCGCAGAACACGATGATGGACGCCGTGAAGAACGTCGACGTCCTCGACCCGACGAGCGAGCTGAGCCGCTTCGAGGAGAAGGTGCGGCGCGAGGAGGCGAAGGCCCTGGGCAAGCAGGAGCTGGCCGCCTCCTCCCTGGACGCGCAGTTCGAGCGGTTGGACAGCCTGGGCGACAGTGCGGAGGTGGAGGCCCGGCTGGCGGCCCTGAAGGCCGGTTCCGCGTAACGGGCGTACCGGGTCAGTACATGCTCAGCAGCTGCTCCACGGAGAGTTCGGCGGCCGGTTCCCCGTCCGGCAGGGCCAGTTCGAACCAGACGGTCTTGCCGCGCGGGGTCCGGCGCGAGCCCCAGGCGGCGCTGAGCAGGCCGACCAGCTGGAGCCCGCGACCGCCCTCGTCGGTGTCGCGGGCGCGGCGGCGGCGCGGCTGGACGAGGCCGGCGTCCCAGACCTCGCAGACCAGGGTGCGGTCGCGCAGCAGCCGGAGCCGGATCTCGCCCTCGCCGTAGCGCAGGGCGTTGGTGACCAGCTCGCTGACGAGGAGTTCGGTGGTGTCGACCAGGTCGTCGAGGTCCCAGGCGAGCAGTTGGGTGCGGGCCAGCTCCCGGGCGCGGCCCACCGAGCGGGGTTCGCGCGGCAGCGTCCAGTCCCCCACCGCCTCCGCGGGAAGCCCCTGGATACGGGCCATCAGCAGGGCGATGTCGTCCTCGCCGTGCCGGGTGTCGAGGGTGGAGAGGACGAAGTCGCAGGCGTCCTCCAGCTCCATCTGCGGGCCGGTGAGCACGGACCGCAGCGCCTCCAGGCCCTCGTCCAGCGGCTGGTCCCGGGACTCGACCAGGCCGTCGGTGTAGAGGGTGAGCAGGGCGTTCTCGGCGAGCTCGACCTCGACCTCCTCGAACGGCTCGCCGCCGACGCCCAGCGGCATCCCCGGCGGTACGTCGATGATCCGGGCGGGCCGGCCGGGCTCGACGACGGCCGGGGGCATGTGCCCGGCGCTGGCGAACGTGCATCGCCGGGTGACCGGGTCGTAGACCGCGTACACGCAGGTCGCGAGATACACCTCGGAGAGGTCCGCCTCGCGGGACTTCTGCGCGGCGCGCGAGGGCCACTGCGCTCCGCCGCTGCCGCCGAGCCCCTCGCTGCGCTCGCCGCCGCCCGGGGAGCCGAGGCCGCGGGCGACCTCGTCGAGGGCGGAGAGCACTTCGGCGGGTTCCAGGTCGAGGAGGGCCAGGGTCCTCACGGCGGTACGCAGTTCGCCCATGGCGACGGCGGCGCGCAGGCCGCGGCCCATGACGTCGCCGACGACGAGGGCGGTGCGGTGGCCGGGCAGCTCGATCACGTCGAACCAGTCGCCGCCGACCTCGGTGGCGGTGTTGCCGGGCAGATAGCGGCAGGCGATGTCGAGTCCGGCCGCCTCGGGGTCGCCGGGGGGCAGCAGGCTGCGCTGGAGGATCAGGGCGCGTTCGTGCTCGCGGCGGTAGAGGCGGCCGTTGTCGATGCAGACGGCGGCCCGGGCGGCCAGTTCGGTGGCGAGTGCCCGGTCGCGCTCGCCGAACGGCTCGCTGCCCTTCGTCCGGGAGAACTGGACGAGGCCGACGACGGTGTCGTGGGCGACCATCGGCACGGCGAGCGTCCACTGCACGAAACCCATCTCGTCGCCGGGGACGTCCTCGACCCGGCCGGAGCGCAGGGCGACGGCGCAGGGCGAGCCGAACGGGAAGCGGTGGACGGAGCCGAGCGCGGGTGGCACGTCGTCGGGGCCCGGGGCCCCGCTGCCCGCCACGGCGGTGGGCAGGGCGTCGGCGACCGCGCTGGCGTGGGCCACCCGGCGCAGCTCCGCCGAGCCTCCGGCGGACTCGCGGTGAGCGGGGGCCCAACTGCCGGGCGCGGCCTCCTCGCCGGTGAGGAGGCCCTGGTAGAGGTCGACGGCGGCGAGGTCGCAGAAGCCGGGCACGGCCACGTCGAGGAGCTCGCGGGCGGTGGTCTCCAGGTCCAGGGAATTGCCGATGCGGGCGCTGGCCTCGTTGAGCAGGGCGAGGTTGCGGCGGGCGCTGGCGGCCTCGCGCGCGGCGATGTGCCGACGGGTGACGTCGGTGGCGAGGCCGGCGATGCCGACGGGGCGGCCGGCCCCGCTGTGCACCCGGTAGAGGTTCATGGACCAGTGGCGGCGCTCGGTGGTGCCCGGGGCGGTGCCGACGAGCTGGAGGTCGGTGACCGACTCCCCGGTCTCCAGGACCCGTTTCAGGGTGGCGGACAACCGGTCGGCCTCGGCCTGCGGGAGGTAGTCGTCGACCGTGCGGCCCCGGTGGTCCTCGGCCGCACCGCCGAAGACCGTGGCGAAGCGCTGGTTGGCCCGGACGACCGCGAAGTCGGTGCCGAACAGCACGAAGCCGAAGGGAGATTGGCCGAATATGGCTTGTGACGCGGCAAGGTCGGTCTCGATGCGCCGCAGGGCCCGGACGTCGACGACGATACAGAGCGCGGCCCGCTCGCCCTGCCCCGTCAGACTCGGCATCACATAGACCTCGGCGACGCCGTGCGCCCCGCCCTCGCCCGGCATCCGGAACGGGACGAGGCCCGTCCACTCCTTGCCGTCGAGGATCTCGCCGACCCGCCGATGGCCGTCCGAGCGCAGCTCGGCGGGCATGAAGGCCTCCACCGGGTCGCGGCCGATCGCCTCGGTCGAGGTCATGCCGAACAGCGCGGCGGCCCGGCTGCTCCACTGCTCGATCAGACCGTCGGGGCCGATCGAGAAGGAGGCCACCCTGATGTAGTCATAGATCGAGCCGGGCGGGCTGTTCTGCCACACGACGTCACCGGCCGTCCCGACGGCGTCGCCCGTCGTCCCAGGTATTTCGCTCACGCGACCGTCCCCTCCAGCTCACACACCGGACCGGTCCTGCCCGCAGTATTCAGCACTACGGCCCCGACCGACACGGCGTTCACGATCACAGCACGGTCTCAGTCCCTTTCAGCCAGGTTCTGCCCGACCTCTGGTGATCGCTGTGCTTCCCTCCACTCTCCTAACCAGGGAGAGCCAGCTCGAACCACACGGTCTTGCCGCTCTTTCCGCGACGGGTCCCCCAGCGGCGTGCGGAACAGGCCACGAGCTGGAGTCCGCGACCGCCTTCGTCGTCGGGTCCCGCAGTGCGTTCGGTGGGTGGATCCGGAAGCGGATCGGAGACTTCCACCAGCAGTCCCGGGGTGGCGGGCGGGTGGTCGGCGGGCGGAGGGCCCCCGTCGGGGTGCGTACGGGCCAGGCGTACGCCGATGGGGCCGGAGGCGTACCGGAGGGAGTTGGTCACCAGCTCACTGACGAGCAGGACCGCCAGGTCGCCCACCGCCGCGTCGAGCCCCCAGGAACCCAGCGCGCCCCGGACGGCGTGCCGGGCGCTGCGCACGGAACCGGGCTCGGCCGCGAAGGTCCACTCGGCGCAGTCGCCTTCGGTATCGATCACGCCGATCACTTCCCAGGGACGACCGCGGGCCCACCCCCTGTGCAAATGGGGACTAAACAGCCCATACCCACCATTGATTGCTCGCTACCGCGCAACCGGGTGTTTGGTGCAGACGGCGTACGCCCCCGCCCCGCGACCGGAGGCCGGCGGATTGGCTCGACGCGCCCGGCGGATCAGCTCAACGCGCCCGTCGCTTTGAGGTCGTCGAAGAGCAACTGGTCCACGGGCGGCACGAGGGCCCGGTCGGCGAAGGAGAACCACGCCACCTCCTCGATCTCGCTGCTCGCGGCGAGCGTGCCGCGGTAGTCGCCGTAATAGCAGCTCATCCGCACGACGGCGGCGCCGGGCCGGTCGTCGGCGGGGGCCTCGTACGTCCCGGCGTGGACGACGGTCTCCCGGATCAGGCCGACCGTCAGCTCCTCCTCGATCTCCCGCAGGAGGGTCTGGAGATCGGTCTCCGCACCCTCGCGCTTGCCGCCCGGGATGTAGAAGACGTCCTTACCCCGGGGCCGCGCGCAGAGGATCCTGCCGCCCTCGATCCGCACCCACGCCACCGTGTCGATCAGCACCGACGTCACTTCGTCACCACTCCGTCATCATTCCCGCCCCGCCTGCGGCGCCGTCCCCCCGGAGGCCTCCGCGCCCCGGTCGGGCCGGACCTTACCGCCCAGGACGCCGACGCGCCGACGCGCGGAGGGCAGAGGGGACTCCGGGCCCCGGGCTCCGGGAGAGGCCGAGGAACCCGGAGAAGCCCGAAGGCCCGGGAAAGGCCGAGAGGCGCACGAAAAGGCCGAGGGACCCCCAGGGCGGCGCGCAACCGCCGCCCGGGGACCCTCGGGGCCGTTGTCCGCCCGTCCGCCCGTCCGCCCGTCCGTCAGGGACCGGCTCCCCGGCTCACGCGCTCCACCCGGTAGACCTGATGGTGATGGCGGTCGTCGAGGCCGTCGGCGACCTTCTGGGCCTCGGCCTGCGTGGCATACCGGCCCACTCGATAGCGGTTGCCGCCGTCGTCCTGCCGTATCACCTGCCACGGGAGCACGGCGCCGCTCTCGCTCATCGTGTCGCTCCCCCGCATATCGCCCTTCTCCCCACCGGCGTGCACGTCTCTAAGGATCCCCAGGAAACCGCAGTACGCATATGCCCGAGCGTACGCCTGACCTTCACTCAGTGCAGGCGTCTTTACACAAAGAGATACACATCCGACCATCACGAAAGGGGGCGCATCCACAGAATGCGCCCCCTCGTGCCAGGATCCACGCCCGCCCGGGCCACCCGACAGCGGCCCGACGCGGCGTCACCTCACCTCATCGCACCGGCAGGTGATAGGCGACCCGGTACCGGTCGGCCGGGACGACCACGTCGGCCGTCTCCACGGCCCGGCCCGACGCGTAGTACGTACGGCCGATGACGATGACCACATGGCCGGGCACACCGCCGAGCGCCAGGAGCTCTTCCGCCAGCCCCGGGCGCGCGCCGACCTCCTCGGCGACGTTGTCCACGACGACGTCGATCGCGGCCATCCGGTCGACGACCCCACAGCCGCCCAACGGACCCTCCTCCGGCAGCATCACGGGCGTGCGGCCCGTGATGGCGAGTGGCTCCCAGGAGGTG
The DNA here is from genome assembly GCF_002832675.1 of Streptomyces sp. S063. Classification (NCBI taxonomy): domain Bacteria; kingdom Bacillati; phylum Actinomycetota; class Actinomycetes; order Kitasatosporales; family Streptomycetaceae; genus Streptomyces; species Streptomyces sp. S063. The sequence continues at coordinate 5,024,949 of NZ_CP021707.1, read as the reverse complement.
GAGAGCATGATCGGCTCGCCCGCCTCCCGGAAGACGTAGTGCGTGCGCATCACCCGGTCGCCCGGCTCGATGCCCAGCCGCTCGGCGATCTCGGGGCTCGCCCCCTCCTGCTCGCTGCTGGACTCCCAGGTCCCGCGCGCCTCCTCGGCCGTCTGCTCCTGCCGGAACGGACTGGCCCCCTTGTCCGGCCGGTAGCCGGAGCGGGCGATCATGCGGGGCACGGGGCGCTCGCGCACATAGGTGCCGGAGCCGGAGCGCCCCTCGACCAGCCCCTCCGCCATCAGGACCTTCCGCGCCTCCAGGGCGACGGTGTCCGAGACCCCGTACTCCTCACGGATGCGGGCCTGCGACGGCAGGCGGGTATGAGGCGGCAGCGCGCCGTTGACGATCTTCTCCCTGAGATCGCTCGCCACGCGCAGATAGGCGGGCTGCTCACCGAAAGTCACAGGCCACTCCCAACAGGTTGACAGTCTGCGACAGCCTGGCAACCGTGGGTTGTATACCGCAAGCATGGGCCAGAGTTTCACCCAATGTGATGATCTTGTGGCGGTCCACGCATACCCCGACCCCGGGACCCCTGCCCCCCACTCCCACCCTCCACGCATCCTCGGCGTCCGCGACGTCCGGCAACCCGTCGGGGGTCCCGGCCGTCAACTCCGGGACTCTTGACCATTTTTGGTCCAGACCAATACCTTCCCTGTGCACAGCACGGCTCTCCCCCCGCCCCTCCCGCACAGGAACGAGCCCCATGCGTCGAAGAGACCTGTCCCGAATGACCGTCGCCGGCGTCGCCCTGGCCCTGCTGGCAGGCGTCGCGCCCGCGGCCACGGCCGGTACCGCCCACGGCCCGAGCGACGACGGCGACCGCCGTGACCGTGGCAAGGGCCACCACCGCCCCGCGTACAAGAACATCGGCTACTTCACCCAATGGGGCGTCTACGGACGCGACTTCCAGGTCAAGGACCTGGACACCAGCGGGGCAGCGGCCAGGCTGACCCACATCAACTACGCCTTCGGCAACGTCAGCGCCGAGGGCACGTGCTTCACCGGCAACATCCCCGGCCAGGCCGACGCCTGGGCGGACTACGCCCGTCCGATCGACGCGGCGGATTCGGTGGACGGCGTCGCCGACACCGACACCCAGCCGCTCGCGGGCAACTTCAACCAGCTGCGCGAACTCAAGGCCAAGCACCCCGGCCTCAAGGTCATGATCTCGCTGGGCGGCTGGAGCTGGTCCACCCACTTCTCCGACGCGGTCCGCACCGCGGCCTCCCGCAAGGCGCTCGTCGCCTCCTGCATCGACCTGTACATCAAGGGCAACCTCCCCCAGGACGGCGCGCGCGGCGGCGACGGCGCGGCGGCCGGCCTCTTCGACGGCATCGACGTCGACTGGGAGTGGCCCGGCTCACCGGCCAACGAGGGCACCGTCTTCCGCCCGGAGGACAAGAAGAACTTCACGGCCCTGATCCACGAGTTCCGCACCCAGCTCGACGCCCACGCGAGGAGCGAGGCGAAGGCCGGGGCAGCGGAGAAGACGGGCAAGGGCAAGGGGCACGGCCACGGGCGCCACAAGCCGAAGCCCCGGCACTACGACCTGTCGGCGTACGTCCCGGCCAACCCCAAGGCCATCGACGCGGGCTTCGACGTGAAGCGCCTCATGAAGGACTTCGACTTCGTCAACATCCAGGGCTACGACTACCACGTCTCGGGCGAGAAGAAGACGGCCCAGCAGTCGGCGCTGTACGCGCGGGACGACTTCAGTGTCGACCGGACCGTGCGGGACTGGGTGCGGCGCGGGGCGCCCAAGCACAAGATCGTGATGGGCATGCCGACGTACGGCCAGGGCTGGACCGGTGTGACCGGCGGCGGCAACGGCCTGGGTCAGCCGGCGACGGCCCCGGCCCCGGCCACCTGGGCGGCGGGCTACGAGGACTACAAGGTCCTCAAGAAGCTGGCCGCCTCGGGGACGTACAAGATCCACCGTGATGTGAGGAACGGCCACGCGTGGCTCTTCGACGGCACGACGCTGTGGACGTACGACGACCCGCAGGTGCTGCGCGCCAAGGCCTCCTACATCCGGGACAAGGGGCTCGGCGGGGCGATGTTCTGGTCGCTGGACGGCGACACGGAGAACGCCGAGCTGGTCACGACGGTCGACCGCGCGCTCAACCGCCGCTGACGCCACCGATGCCGTCGCCCGACGGCCGACGGCCGACGGCCGAAGGGGCCGGGACGGTCGCACGACGCGACCGTCCCGGCCCTTCTCACGCTGACTCACGTTCGTCTCACGCTGTTCGGTGGTTCACCGCCGGGGCGGGATCAGAACTGGAGGGCCCAGCTGTTGATCCGGCCCGTGTCGTAGCGGGCGTTGTCGCTGACCCGGAGCTTCCAGGTGCCGTTGGCGACCTCGGAGGAGGCGTTGACCGTGTACGTGGTCACCACGTTGTCGCTGCTGCCGCCCGAGCCGTACGCCTTCAGGTTGTAGACCGAGCCGTCGGGCGCGACCAGGTCGATCTTCAGGTCACCGATGTAGGTGTGGGAGATGTTGACCGGGACCTGGAGCGCGGACGGGGCGTTGCCCGTGATCCCGGTGACGGTGACCGGGGACTCGACCGTGGCGTTGTCGTTGATCGCGTAGCCGGTGGTGTTCTCGAACCGGTCACCGGGCGGCGGGGTGGTGCCACCCGGGCCCACGTGCAGCAGGCGGTTGGGCGATCCGCTGCCCGGGTTGCCGACGACGCCGGTGGTGGCGGCCGCGACGAGCCCGGCGGAGACCTGGGCGGGGGTCGAGCCCGGGTTGTCGGCGAGGTAGACGGCGGCGGCGCCGGCGACGTGCGGGCTGGCCATCGACGTGCCGGAGATGGTGTTCGTGGCGGTGTCGCTGGTGCTCCACGTCGAGGTGATCGACGAACCCGGCGCGAAGATGTCCACGACCGAGCCGTAGTTGGAGAAGCTGGAGCGGGCGTCGGTGTTGGTCGTCGAGCCGACCGTGATGGCGTCGGCGACACGTGCCGGGGACTTGGTGCTCGCGTTGGTCGACTCGTTGCCCGCCGCGACGGCGTAGGTGATGCCCGAGTTGATGGACCGCTGCACGGCCGCGTCGAGGACCGAGTCCGCGCCACCGCCGAGGCTCATGTTGGCGACGGCGGGCTTGACGGCGTTGGCCGTCACCCAGTCGATACCGGCGACGACCTGCGCGGTGGTGCCGGAGCCCTGGTTGTTGAGCACGCGGACGCCGACGATCTTCGCCTTCTTGGCGACGCCGTGGGCGGTGCCCGCGACGGTGCCCGCCACGTGCGTGCCGTGGCCGTGGCCGTCCTGGGCGACGTTGTCGTTGTCGATGGCGTCGTAGCCGTTGAAGGCCCGGCCGCCGAAGTCGCTGTGGCTGATCCGCACCCCGGTGTCGATGACGTAGGCGGTGACGCCCTCGCCGGCCTTGTCGGGGTAGGTGTAGCGCTGGTCCAGCGGGAGACTCCGCTGGTCGATCCGGTCCAGCCCCCAGGAGGGCGGGTTGGTCTGGGTGGCGGAGACCGTGAAGGTGCGGTTCTGCGAGACGGACGCGACGGCCGGGTCGGCGGCGAACTTCTTCGCCTCCGCGGCGGTGGCCTCGACCGCGTAGCCGTTGAGGGCCGAGCGGTAGGTGCGCTCGATGCTCGCGCCGTACTTCTTCGCGAGGGCCCTGCCCTTGGCGGAGTCCGACTTCGCGGCCGAGTCCTTCAGCGTGACGATGTAGCTGTCGCTGATGGTGCCCGGAGCGCCCGCGTTCAGGATCACGCCTTCGGGTGCGCGCTCGGCCGCGGTCGCCGGAAGGGCGGCGGTGGCGAGGGCGACGGCGGCTGCGGTGGCTATGACGGTCGCCGCGGCGAGTCTTCGACGGGCCTGGGGGGTCTGACGCGTCACTGACATGTGAGGGGTCCTCCTCATAGGCGGTGCTCTGGTGGGGGGTGGTGCCGGAGCCGCACGACCGACTCCCGACAGGGGCATGACAAATCAACCATCGGAACGCCCCACGTTCTGCGTCGTCCGGCGAGCGGCATGCCCTGCTGCCAGCGAAAGATTGACCGATCCATGGCGAACCCACAAGGGTGCCTTGGGGTGTTTCCGTACGTCCGCCATTCACCCGCCATACGCCTGACATGCTGGCGGACATGACGATCTATTACTGTCCAGTGGATGGGACGCGATCTGCGATCACCGCTCTGACCTGGTGCTGTCCGGTCTGCCGGGGGCCCTGGGACCTCGACTTCACCCCCGTGCGGGGCGGCGGGATGAACGCGCTTTCCGGCCGGATCAATTCCTTGTGGCGTTACAAGGATTTCCTCCCGCTCGACTCCTCGGTGATCTCCCTGGGCGAGGGCCGCACCCCTCTCGTCCCGCTCACGGACACCGTCTCGGCGAAGCTCGACTATCTGATGCCGACGCTCTCCTTCAAGGACCGGGGCGCGGTGATGCTCGCGGAGCTGGCCCGGCGGCTGGGACCGGACCGGGTGGTGGCGGACAGCACGGGCAACGCGGGCACGTCGGTCGCGGCGTACTGCGCGCGGGCCGGACTGCCGTGCACCGTCTACGTCCCCGAGGGCACGTCGGCGAAGAAGACCGAGCAGATCCGGGCGCACGGGGCGCGCCTGGTGGCCGTCCCGGGCGGCCGGGAGGCGACCGCTCTGGCGGCCCGCGCGGCGGCGGACGAACCGGGGGTCTTCTACGCCTCGCACGTCTTCAACCCGTACTTCCTGCACGGGACGAAGACGTACGTGTACGAGCTCTGGGAGGACCTCGACGGCCGGCTGCCGGACGCGCTGGCCGTCCCGGTCGGCAACGGCACCCTGCTGCTGGGCGCGGCCCTCGCCGTCGCGGAACTGCACGCACTGGGCCTGATCGAGACCCGCCCCCGGCTGATCGCCGTCCAGGCGGAGGCGGTCTCTCCGCTGGCCGCCGCCTTCCACGCGGGCGCGGACGACCTGCTCCCGGCCGCCCCGGCCGCGGTGCCCGCCCCCACCCTCGCGGAGGGCATCGCGATCCCCCGCCCACCACGCGCCCGCCAGATCCTGGCGGCGGTCCGGGCCTCGGGCGGCACGTTCCTGACGGTCCCCGAGGACGACATCCGCGACGCGCAGCGGGATGTGGCGGCACGCGGCCTCTACGTCGAGACGACGGGCGTGGCTTGCTGGGCGGCGGTCCGGGGCGGGGGCGACGCGGTGCGGGGCAGCGTGGTGGTACCGCTGTGCGGGGCGGGGCTGAAGACGGGGATGGCGGGGTAGGGGCCCTCCTCGCTGGCCGGATCTGCTCCATCCGGCGGGCGGGCGCCCCGTGTGCCGGTGGCCGGATCTGCTCCATCCGGCGGGCGGGCGGGGGCCCCGTGCGGGGGCGGTCCGGGGGCTTCGCGTGCCGTGGCCGCCGAGCGCGCGGCCGCCTCCCTACCTTCGTACCGTGAGCCTCCCCCGCGTCTCCGTCCTCGCCCTCGCGCCCCTGGTCGTCGCCCTGATCGCCCCGCTGCCGCCGGTCGCCGCCGCCGCCGGGCCCGACCCCGTACCGCCGCCCGGCCGGGCCCGGCCGTCCGCTTCCCCCGGCTCCGGGGGAGGCGCCGGCGGCCGTCCCCCCGCCTGCGGGGACGCCTCCGACCCCGCATGGGCCCCGTCCTCCACCCGCTTCGGGGAGGCCGACGGCTACGACCCGTACGTCGGCAACGGGTACCTCGGCCACCGGGTCCCGGCCATCGGCGCCGGATACGCGTCCACCGGGGAGAAGACCGGGTGGCCGCTCTACACCCCCCGCTACGACGGCGCGTTCGTCTCCGGGCTGTACGCGGCGGACCAGGCCGTCGCCGAGGGCAGGGAGGCGGTCGCCGCGCTGCCCAGCTGGACCGGCATCGGCCTCCGCGTCGGCGGGGAGACGCTGGGCGACGCCACCCCGGCGGGCCGGATCTCGCACTACCGGCAGACCGTCTTCCTCTCCTGCGGCCTCGTGCGCACCTCGCTGCGGTGGACGACCGCGGACGGCCGCGCGACCGATCTCACCCACGAGGTCCTGGCCGATCGCTCCGACGTCCACACCGGTGCCGTACGCCTGCGGATGACCCCGCGCTGGAGCGGCACCGCGACCGTCACCGGCGAGCTCGACGAGCGCGGCGCGCGCCGGATCAGGCTCCGCGAGAACGGCACGTTCCGCACGCTCGGCACGAACGTCGAGGGGGCGGTCGCGCAGGCGATGCGGCGCGGCTCGGGTGTGGTCGAGACCCTGCGCGCCGGAACGTCCCCGCCCGCGACCCCGGTCCGCGCCGGTCGGACGTACACCTTCGAGAAGTACGTCGGTGTCGACACCGCCCTCACCTCCCGTGCCCCGGCCGAGGATGCCCGCGAGGCGGCGCACCGGGCGGCCCGGCGCGGCTGGGCCCGGGTGTTCGCGGCGAACGAGGCGGCGTGGCGCGAGGCCTGGTCCGCCGATGTGCTGGTCCCCGGCGACCGCGAGTTGCAGGGGTGGCTGCGCTCCGCCCAGTACGGGCTGCTGGCCAGCACCCGGCGCGGCTCCTCGGACAGCATCGCCCCGGCCGGCCTGACCAGCGACAACTACGCGGGCCTGGTGTTCTGGGACGCCGAGACATGGATGTTCCCGGGGCTGCTCGCCACCCGCCCCGAGCTGGCGCGTTCGGTCGTCGAGTACCGCTACCGCACCCGTGGCGCGGCCCGCGCGAATGCCGAGAAGCTGGGCCACGACGGGCTGTTCTACCCGTGGACGAGCGCGAGCCGGGGCCGGCTCGACTCCGAGTGCCACAGCGTGGACCCGCCGCACTGCATGACCCAGAACCACCTCCAGGGCGATGTCTCGCTGGCCGTCTGGCAGTACTACCTCGCCACCGGCGACCGCGACTGGCTGGCGGCACGCGGCTGGCCGCTCCTGCAGGGCATCGCCGACTTCTGGCGGTCGCGCGCTACGGCGAACGCGGACGGCAGCTACTCCATCAACGACGTGGCGGGGCCCGACGAGTACAGCAACGGCGTCGACGACGGTGTGTTCACCAACGCGGTCGCCGCCACCGCCCTGCGCAACGCGACCCGCGCGGCCCGCCTCCTCGGCCGGAACCCGCCCGCCGACTGGAACCGGATCGCGGGCCGGCTCCGTATCCCGTACGACGCGGAGAAGAAGGTCTTCCTCCAGTACGCGGGCTACAACGGCTCCACGATCAAGCAGGCGGACACCGTCCTGCTGACCTACCCCCTGGAGTGGCCGATGGAGCCGGGCGCGGCGGCGGCCACCCTCGACCACTACGCGTCCCGTACCGACCCGGACGGCCCGGCGATGACGGACTCGGTGCACGCGATCGACGCGGCGGCGATCGGGGAGCCGGGCTGCTCGGCGTACACGTACCTCCAGCGTGCGGTACGGCCCTTCATGCGGGGCCCGTACGACCTGTTCTCCGAGGCGCGCGGCGACAAGGCGGGCTCACAGGACCCGCTGTCCGGCTTCCCCGCCGACGACTTCCTGACCGGCAAGGGCGGCTTCCTCCAGGTGTTCACGCACGGCCTGACCGGGCTCCGGCTCCGTGAGGACGGCGTACGGCTCGACCCGACGCTGCCGCCCCAGCTGGGCGAGGGCGTCACGCTGAAGGGCCTGCGGTTCCGGGACGCGGCGTACGAGGTCGGGATCGGGCCCCGGACGACCACGGTCCGGCTGACCTCGGGCAGCCCGTTCACGGTTCACACGGCACGGGGGCCGCGCCGCCTCGCCACCACGCTGACCCTGCCCACCCGCCGCCCGGACCTGACCCCGACGGCCGACGTGGCGCGCTGCCGCCCGGTGACGGCGACCTCCGCGGCCCCGGGCCTGTACGCGGAGGCGGCGGTGGACGGGAGCCCGGCGACGTCCTGGTCCCCCGGCGGCGCGGCGGGCTCCCTGACGGTGGACCTGGGCCCGCGCCCGCTGCGGCTCACGGCGGTGACCCCGCGCTGGAGCGACGTACCGCCCGCATCCCACACGCTGGAAACCTCCCTCGACGGCCGCTTCTGGCGTCCCTTCCTCGCGGGTGACACGGCCAGGAAGGTCCGGGTGACGGTCCGCTCGCAGGACCCGGAGAAGCCGGCGGAGGTGGCGGAGCTGCGGGTGGTGGCGGACCGGCGTTAGGACGCGACTCCGCCCGGCGACGGGTGCAGCATGGAAAAGAGACGACCGAACATCCGGAGGTGTTGAAGCCATGACCATGTACATGGATGTCCACCGGGGCATGAAGGGCATCACGTCCGCCGACCTGAAGGAAGCACACGCGGCCGATCTGGCGATCGAGAAGGAGGAGGGCGTCCACTTCGAACGCGCCTGGGCGGACCCGGAATCGGGCACGGTCTACTGCCTGTCCACAGCCCCCTCCGCCGACGCCGTCCAGCACATCCACGAACGCGCGGGCCATCCTGCGGACGAGATCCACGCGGTGCCGCTGATGGTGTGACCGCGGTCGGCGGCAGGGCGCCGCGTGCCGCCTCAACCCTTGGGGCAGGGCGGCACCTTGCCGCTGCGCCGGTCGCGGGCGTAGTCCGCACCGGTCTGCTCGTACCAGCTGTGCGGCGGAGGCGGGCCCGAGGGCAGGCAGTCGAAGGACGGGAAGTAGACCTTCCGATAGCCGGACGCGTCGGTCATGCGCGCGGTCAGCTCGAAGGGCTTGCCCCCGGGGCCGTTGATCGTCATCTCCGCGGTTCCGCCGCCGACTTCGTAGTGCACCCGGTACCGCCAGCGGCAGTAGCCCGTCGAGGCGGTCGCACGGACGATGAAGGCCTCGGTCTCGTTCTGGTTCAACGTGATGTGCTTGGCCTGGGGGCCGGTGAAGAACGGCTCGGCGTCCTTGCCGTCCTTGCCTGAGATCTTCAGGCGCGGGCGCGGGGCGTCCACCTCCAGCTCCAGCGGGATGACGTCCATGACCCCCTGCGAGGGGAAATGCGCCAGACTGCCGCCGAGCGGCTTCTCGCATCTCCCTCCCTCCAGCACGGGCACGATGTCGGTGATACGGACCTGCTGGGCGGCCCTGCCCTGCACGGTGATCATCCACTCCGCGTTCCCGGCGTCGACGGCTTTCCGGCCCTTGCGCCAGGGGCCGCCCGACGAGATCTCCTCGATGATCTTCCGGTCCGCCGCGCTCCCGGCATCCTCCGCGCCGCGCACCACGTAGTACCCGATGTCCTTGACGTCCTTGACCTCCACCACGTCGATGGCGTTCTGCGGTGAGAGCCGGTCCGGCACCCGGTCCAGCGGCAGGATCGTCTTCACCGATGCGGTCAGGACGTCCTGGAACGTCACGGTCACCACAGCCAGCAGGATGCCCAGCAGCCAGGTGGTCGGGCTCTGCACGAACCGCATCCGGCCCGTCGTCCCCTCGTCCTCCTCCTCGGGGCGCCGCGGGCGCTGCCCGCTCCCCCGGCGTACGCTCGCCCGGGTGAGCGCACCCGTCCTGCGGGTCCCCCGCCGGTCAGCCACCATGGGACGATCGCTCCTCGCGCTCAGGGACCGGCTGGTCCTCGTACTCGCCGGCGCGCGGGGCCACGGAGGCCGCCCGGCGCCGCGTCATCAGCACCGTCGCGCCCAGGAGCGCGAGCCCCGTGGCCCACCCACAGGCCGCACCGAAACGGACGGCGTCGCCGAGGGCCACCCCCAGTCCTTCGGCCGCCGCCCCGCTTCCGCCGCGCGGGGCGAACCATCGCGTCAGCCGGCCGTCCACGAGCGCGGCGGCGACGGCCGCCAGGACCGTGGCGTACCAGCCCTTCAGCGCCAGATCGGCAAGGGCCGCCGGGCGCCACCGCCGTACCCCCGCCGCACGCCGCGCCAGTGAGCGGAGCGCCACCGCCAGCACCAGGAGGAAGACGGCGCAGACCACCAGGGTCGCGGCCCAGCCGCCGACCAGCTCGGTCCTGAGCGGGCGCAGGCGCAGCGCCGGGTAGAGGACGCCGCTCCACTCCTCGACGGTGGCCGGCGGCCGGTAGTTCTCCCACAGATCCGGATCGAAGGTGACCGAGGCGTCCGGGGAACCCGGGGCTCCCTGCGACAGATGCCGGACGCGGGTGTGGCGAAGGACCGGCCCTCCGGCAACGGCCAGCAGCACGGCCGGGATCAGCCCGGCGCTGAGGAGGTGGCGCCGGACCCGGGAGGAGACCGGCGACGAGCCGGGCTCCTCGCCGTACCCCCTGCTCTTCACGTCCTCGGCGGTGCCGAGGTGGGTCCGCAGGGGCTGCCAGTCCCGGTACCGCCACACCAGGAGCCAGAGAATCACCGGCAGCCACACCATGAGCAGCACGAACTGGGCTGCCGCGCCCGGAACTTCACCCAGCTGGGCCCGGACGACCCAGTCACCGTAGGCGGGCACGGCGGTGACGGCGTCCGGGTCCAGGACGGGGCCGATGAGCGTCGCCACCCCCGCGACGAGCAGCGAGGCTCCGGTCAGGGCGAGGACGGTCCTGACCCTCGGCCGGAGGCCGGCGCTTCCGCGGAGTACGCCATAGGCGAGCAGGCCGCTCAGCAGCAGGAAGACGACCTGCGGCAGCCATCCCCGCACCTGGTCCAGGTCGCGGACCGCGAAGCCTTCGAGGGAGAGACCCAGCAGGCGGACCTCGCCCACGGTCGCCTCGGGCTCCACGAGCTCGGAGACGTGCCGCTTCATCGAGTCGAGGAAGAACAGGACCGTCGCCTGACTCCACACGCCGTAGGCGGCCAGCACCATGGACAGGCGGCGATTCACCGTCGTATTCCCCCGAGTCGCCTGTTCCGTAGGTGAGTTGCGCAGCCAGTCTGCCGTACGGGCGCGGCCGCACCAAGGCGATTACGTCAGGAGAACTTCAGCGGAGGTGGCCTACCCCCGCCCCGGCAGCCGGGTCTCGCCCGCGGCCTCCGCCTCGGCCTTGGCGTCGCTCACCGCGGCGGCGGCCTGCTTCGCGGCCTCGTCGGCGGCGGCGACGGCGTCCAGCGCGAGGGTCGAGTTGGGCTCGATCTCCGGCGCGCCGACGTCGTCCTTGTCGCTGTCGGCGACATCGGCCGCCGCGGCGTCCCCGCGTTCCGCGGACACCGACGTCCCCGCCCCGCCCGACTGGTCGCCGAACGCGGTGGTGACGGTACGGATCGCCTCGGTCAGCTCGCCCGGGATCACCCAGAAGGTGTTGTTGTCGCTCTGCGCCAGATGCGGGAGCGTCTCCAGATACTTGTACGCCAGGACCTTCGCGTCGGCGTTGTTGCGGTGAACGGCCTGGAAGACGAGCTCCACGGCCTTCGACTCGCCGTCCGCCCGCAGGATCATGGCCTGCTGCGTGCCCTGGGCCTCCAGGATGTCCTTCTGTTTCGTCCCCTCCGCGGTGAGGATCTTGGCCTGCCGCTCACCTTCGGCGTGCAGGATGGCCGCGCGCTTGTCCCGCTCGGCCCGCATCTGCTTCTCCATCGCCTCTTTGATGGTGTTCGGCGGGTCGATGGCCTTGATCTCGACCCGGTTGACCCGGATCCCCCATTTCCCGGTCGCGTCGTCGAGCACGGCACGGAGCCGGGCGTTGATCTCCTCGCGCGAGGTGAGCGTCCCCTCCAGGTCCATGGAGCCGATGACGTTCCGCAGGGTGGTCACGGTGAGCTGGTCGATGGCCTGCAGATAGTCGGCGACCTCATAGGCGGCGGCCCGCGGGTCGGTGATCTGGTAGTAGAGAACGGTGTCGATGTTGACCACGAGGTTGTCCTCGGTGATCACCGGTTTGGGGTCGGAGGAGTACACCTGCTCACGGACGTCGAGCTTGGTGTTGACGCGGTCCGCCACCGGAAGGACGAAGTTCAGGCCGGGCTGGAGGGTTCTGCGGTACCGGCCGAACCGCTCGATGTTGTAGCGGCGCGCCTGCGGAACGATCCGCACGGTGGCCGCGACGAGGAACACCACCACGAGCGCCGCCACGAGAATCGGTATGACCACCGGGTCCATGCTTCTTCCTCCATCGCTGCTCGCTACGGGCGCGGCGCCAAGGGTCGCGCTACGTGCTCCGCGCCCCCTCTCCGGCGCTACGTGTTCGGTCGGTCACGGAAGGAGCTCACGGGGGTACACGACGGCTGTGGCGCCCTCGATCTCCATGACGTCCACCAGCGCTCCCACCGGGATCACATGGCTTTCGTCGAGGGCGCGGGCGGTCCACTCCTCGCCGGAGAGCTTGATCAGGCCATGGGTCGCGGTGACCTCCTGCACGACCTCCGCGCGCTTGCCGATCAGCGCGTCGCTGCCCTCGTGGATCAGGGGCGACTGGGCCATGTGGCGCAGCGCGACGGGGCGGACGAGGGCGAGGCCGGCCGCCGCCGCCAGTCCGAGCGCCACGAGCTGACCGAGCAGGCCGACGCCCACACCGGCCACGACGGCAGCGACGAGGGCCGCGCCGGCCAGCAGCCCGAAGACCAGCGTCAGCGTGAAGAACTCCGCGGCGCCGAGCGCCGCGGCGGCGAGTAGCCATGCGAACCACGGCATCGAATCAGCCTCCCCAAGGGGACCTACTCAGGATGTACCCGTTCGGACCCCGGACGGAACCGCCCGGCCTGCCCGATCTACGATCGGGACGCGCCGACCGGGCCGGAAGGCACGCCCGGGGCACGCCGAAACGTCGGGGGAACGGAACGGAACGCGGTGGGTACGGGGGCGGCGCGCATGGTTTCCGTACGCGCTGGCGGGCGGTGTGCTCGCGCTGGTCGTGGCCGGCACGGCGGGATGGTTCCGGGCCGACCGGGCTCAGCAGCGCGCCGACCATCTGCGTCAGCTGGACCGGTCGTGCGCGGGGCTGCTGCCGGGTGAGCGGTTGCGCGGCTTCGTGCCGGCGGACGGTGCGGGCCACCGCTTCGGCGGCGCGGCACGGGTGCCCGGTGGGCTGAGGGGGCGCCGGGGGGCCGCGCCCGGACCGGCGCGGAGGTCAGTTCCCGGGGTGTCTGAGCTGTCTGAAGGCCCGGTCGTGGTAGACGAGGGGCTCTCCCCGGCCGGGCGAGACGTGCCGGACGGCGCCGACGAGGATGATGTGGTCGCCCGCGGGGTAGCGGGCGTGCACCGCGCAGTCCAGCGTCGCGAGGGCGTCCGCCACCGCGGGGAGCAGGTGCGGGGTGGTCACCGTGTTCTCCGCGCGGAACTTCTCCCCGCCGGAGCGGGCGAACCGGGTGGCGAGCGCGCTCTGTTCGTCGCGCAGGAGACTCACGGCGAAGCCCCGGCACTCGGCGAACGCCTGGTAGGAGCTCGACGTCTTCGCGAGGCAGACGAGGACGAGCGGCGGGTCCATGGACACCGAACAGAACGAGGTGGCGGTGAATCCGCGGGGCCGCCCCTCGTCGTCCTCGGTCGTGACGACGACGACTCCTCCGGCGAGTTGGGCCATGGCGGCCCGGAACTCCTCGCCGATGGCCGGGTTTTCGGGGAGGGCCGCGGCCGGGTGGCCGGTCCGGTTCACGGGAGGACCACCACCTGGGCGGCGTAGTTGAGTCCGGCGCCGAAGCCGACGAGGAGCGCCGTGTCGCCGGCCGAGGCCTGCCGGGAGGCGAGCATCGACTCCAGGGCCAGGGGGATGGAGGCCGCCGAGGTGTTGCCGCTGTGCGCCACGTCGCGGGCCACCGCGGTCGTCCCGGTCAGGCCGAGTCGCTCGGTCAGCAGGTCGATCATCCGGAGGTTGGCCTGGTGCGGTACGAAGGCGTCGAGCGCCGCGGGCTCCGTACCCGCCTCGTCGAGTGCCCGCGCGGCGGCCGGGGCCACCTCGTCCATGGCCCAGCGGAAGACCCGGCGCCCGTCCATCCGCATCCATGGCCGTTCCGCCGGGCCCGGGCCGGGCGCGGCGCCCCAGGGCGCGGTCATGCGGAGCGCTTCGGCGTGGGCGCCGTCCGCCCGTCGGACGACGGGGCCGATCCCCGGCGCGGCGGCGTCGCCGACGACCGCGGCGCCCGCACCGTCGGCGAAGAGGAAGGAGATGGTCCGGTCGGTGGGCTCCACGATGTCCGTCATGCGCTCGGCTCCGATGACCAGGACCCGTCGCGCGCTGCCGGCCCGGACCGCGTCGGAGGCGATGGCGAGGGCGTGGCAGAAGCCCGCGCAGGCGGCGGAGAGGTCGACGGCCGCGGCGCCGCGTGCGCCGAGCTCGTACGCCACGCGGACGGAGAGCGGCGGGGTCTGCACCAGGTTGGACATGCTGGCCACCAGGATCAGGTCGATCTCGCCGGGTGGCGTCCCGGCCTGGGCCAGGGCTTTCTCGGCCGCCGCGGTGGCCATCATCGGCAAGGTCTCGTCCGGGCCGGCGAACCGCCGCTCGACGATGCCGCTGCGGGTCTCGATCCACTCCTCGGTGGAGTCGATGAGCCGGCAGATCTCCGCGTTGCCGACCACCCGGTGCGGCCGGTAGCCGCCGATGCCGAGCAGTGCGCTGTGGCGGGACCCGGCGGTCCGGACCGTCCATGTCATAGCCGTCTCCCTCTCTGTCGGCTGCGGCGTCCTGCATCCGGACGCGAGCCTCGTCCAGCGTCGGGGCGAGTGGTGGAGAAGTCCTCGAACGCGGCTCAGGACACGACGGGAGGGGCGTGGCCGCGGTGCCGGCCCCGGCTGCCCCACGCGGGCCGGGGCGGAGGTTCACCTGTCACGAGTGATCACAACTCCCGCGAGCGGAAGATGGCTTGGACGTACACTTGCCCTCTCCGGGGGAGGGGGCGGTTCATGATCCGGCTGATCATCACCGAAGAGAGACCCATGCTGCGCGGAGCCTTGGTGGCCCTGTTGCAGATGGAGCCGGACTTCCATGTCGTGGCTGAGGTGGGCGACTGGGACGGTCTCCTGTCCGACGCCCTGGAGCTCCGCCCCGACATCGTGGTCGTCGACATCGATCTGCCCGGCCCGGACGGCGTGACGGCCCTGGCGAAACTGCGCTCCTGCCTCCCCTCGTGCCGGCTGCTGCTCATCGCCGATCCCGCCACCACGGCTACGCTGAGCCGGGCGCTGGCCGACCGCGTCGACGGGTATCTGCTCAAGGACGCGCTGCCGAGCGATCTGACCGAGGCGATCCGCAAAGTGGCGGCCGGGCAGCGGGTCATCGATCCACGGCTCACGCTGTCGCCCCGGGAAGGGCCCGAACCCCGGCTGACCCCGCGCGAGGTGTCGGTGCTGCGTCTCACGGCCGTGGGCGAGGACGTCCAGACCGTCGCGCAGGAGCTGCACCTGAGCGCCGGGACGGTCCGCAACTACCTGACGGCGATCGTCCGGAAGCTCGGTGCGCGCAACCGGGTGGACGCGGTGCGCATCGCGCGGGAGCACGGCCTCATCTGACGGCGCGTCCGACCGGCCCCTACTCCTGACCGGCGTCGAGCTCCCGCTCGTACACCCGGAGGGTCTCGACGAAGGTACGCCGCTCGGCGGGGCTCAGCGGCTCCAGGGCGGCCCGCCATGCCCGTACGCCGTTCTCCAGCCAGCGGCGCACCGCTTGCAGGTGGCCGTCGGCGATGCCGACGATCTTGCGGCGCCGGTCGGACGGATCGTCGTCGCGGTCCACCACCCCGTACCGGTTCAGCTCCCCCACGAGCAGGCTGACGGTGGCCGGGGCGACCTCCAACCGGGTCGCCAGCTCGTTCACCGCGAGCGGCCCGTCGAAGAACAGGTAGGCCAGCAGCGACAGATGACGGGGCGCCAGATTGAACTTCTCCAGCTCCTTCGGCACCGGCGTGCGCTTGGTGCGGGCGACCACCCGAGGCATCAGGAGCAGCAGCGTGCGCACGCCGTCGTCCACGGTGGGCTCGTCCACCGCCCCGCCGTCGCTTGACATGCCACACCCCCAGCAATAGCTTTGCTTTGAAAGCAAAGCCATTCGCTCTGCTTCCCATGCTGCCGCCGAGGCTACCGGAGGGCCGACTCATGACGGTGGAAAAACTGGCCGACGCACCACCACCGCCGCAGTACAGCCCCAAGCGCTGGGCGACGCTCGCGGTGACCCTGTTCGCCGTGTTCATGGACATGGTGGACAACACGGTCCTCAACGTCGCGCTGCCCGCGGTCCAGCGTGACCTGGACGCCACGTCCGCGCAGCTGGAGTGGTCGGTGGCGGGGTACACGCTCGCCTTCGCGGCCGCGATGATCACCGGTGCCCGCCTCGGCGACCAGCTCGGACGCCGCCGGATCTATCTGATCGGGCTCGGCGGCTTCGTCGTCACCTCGGCCCTGGCCGGCGCCGCCGTGAACATGGAGATGCTCATCGCCTCCCGCATTCTCCAGGGTGCCGCGGCCGCCATGATGGTGCCCCAGGTCCTCGCGATGCTCCAGGTCGACTTCCCCAAGTCCGAGCGCCCCCAGGCGATGTCGATGTACGGCATGTCGCTCGCCCTCGGCGGCATCGGCGGCCCGCTGCTCGGCGGCGTACTGCTACAGGCCGACCTCTTCGGCCTCGGCTGGCGCCCGCTGTTCTTCATCAACGTGCCCGTCGGACTGATCGCCCTCGTCGCCGCCTACTACCTCACCCGTGAATCCCGTGCCGACTCCCGGGAGACCTTCGACGTCCGCGGCACCCTGCTCGCCACGATCGCCCTGGTCAGCCTCCTCTACCCGCTGATCCAGGGGCGGGAGCTGGGGTGGCCCTGGTGGACCTTCGCCCTGATGGTCGCCTGCCCCGTCCTGCTGTGGCTGTTCGCCCGTTACGAGCGCCGGGTCGCCGACCGCGGCGAGTCCCCGATCATCGACCCCGATCTGCTGCGCCACCGCAGCTCCCTGGGCGGACTGCTCGTCGCCGTCCTGTTCTTCTGCGGCATGGCCTACCAGGTCGTGATGACCGTCCACCTCCAGACCGCCGAGGGCTACTCCCCACTGCGTACGGCGGTCGCGCTGGCCACCTTCACGGTGGGCGTGGGCATCGGTTCGGCCTTCGCCCCCAAGCTGATGCCGCTCGGCCGCCGGGTGGTGCTGATGGGCTGCGCGGTCATCGCCGTGGGCATGAGCATCGTGGCGTGGACCGTGAACCGCTACTCGGGCGGACTGGAGTGGTGGCACCTGGTGCCCGGCATGGTCATCTCCGGTATCGGTCTCGCCATGGTCGCCGGAACCCTCCTGACCATCGTGCTGGCCAAGATGCCGCGGTCCGCGTCGGGCGCCGCCTCCTCGCTGATCAACACGTCCATCCAGCTCGGCGCCGCCACCGGCGTGGCCATCGTGGGCACCGTCTACTTCACGCTGCTGGAGGACCGGCACTCCCCCGTCGACTCGGCGGTGACCGGTCTGCTGACCGTGGTCGGCCTCTACGTCCTGGCCGGACTGCTCGCCCTCGTCCTGCCCCCGGGCCGGGTCGACGTGAACGAGGTGGAGCCCGACGAGGACGAGGGCACACCCGGTGACGACGGTCCCGCCCCCGGCGCCACGGTGGCCGTCGGCACCACGACGGCCCAGGGCGCCCCGTAAGCACACGACGCCCCGGGGCCCCTGAGCCCCCTTCCACCGATGCCCCGCCGCGAGCGCTCGCGGCGGGGCATCACTCCGTCCGGTCACGACCCTCCCACCGCCGTCCCGCCACCCCTCTCCAGTACGACGGCCGACAGTGAGCGCACATCGCCTTCCCCGGAAGAGAGGACGTGCCCTCATGACCACCGCACCCGCCCACCGGTCCCGGTTCCGCTCGCTCGCGGCCCTCGCCGGCGCGCTCGCACTCGTCGCCTCCGGTTCCACGACCGCCCAGGGGCTGCAGTCCGACCCCGGAAGCGGAGGAACGGGAGCCGGTCCCGCCCCCGGGCTCGCCTTCCTGCTCGGTGACTTCAGATGCGCTTACACCGATTTCACCCTCGCCGAGCCGGTCACGGTGAACGTCGACTGGAACACGGAGGAGACACTGGGCGGCGCGTTCTACGAAATGCACTTGACCGGCGCCACCCCTCCCTTCGAGGGGCGCTGGGTGTTCGGCCGCAACGCAGTCGACGACACCTTTGTCTCGTTCTACTGGGACACCTGGGGAAATACCGGAACCGCGACATCGGAGGGCTGGAACAGAAACGGCACGCTCCGCTTCAAGGGACCTTACGTGACCCCGGCGGGGCACCTGGCGAGCAAGGACGAGTTCCGCATAGTCGACGCCGACCGGTTCACCGACGACGCTTTCGTCAAGTTTCCCGGAGGGCAATGGAAGGCCATCAGCCACGTGGACTGCCGACGGAACTGAACCGGACGGAACGCGATCAGGACACCAGCGCAAGCCCCGTTCCATATGGTGGGACGGGGCTTCGTCACATCCACGCCCATCCCGTGAAGAATGCACGTAACGTCGAACGCATGCCCTCTCCAGATCGTGGCGCAATTCACACCCGTCCACCCGTATGACGTCGCCGTCTCTGATTTGTTAATTTTCAACTTGGCTTGATTCGGACCATCCACCGGCCGAGCGTGATGAATTCATGGGCACTTTCATGACGGATTCACTGTGCAGTTTCAGCCTCCTCTGCAAGGCTCCCGATTACATTTCCGAACAGGGGGCTTGGTTGTGGAAATCGAAGTACTGGGACCGCTCGATGTGCGCCTCGACGGAACATCAGTCGTCCCGAGCGCCGGAAAACCCCGGCAGATCCTGGCTCTTCTCGCGCTGAGGGCGGGACGGATCGTTCCCGTGCCGGTCCTGATGGAGGAGATCTGGGGTGATCGGATACCTCGCAGCGCACAGACGACGCTCCAGACCTACATCCTCCAGCTCCGCCGCAGAATCAGCGCCGCGCGCCCGGACTCCGCCGGCCCACGGCCAAGGACGTGTTGACGACGCGGTTCGGCGGATACCAGCTGAGCGAGCCGGTACTCAGCAGCGACGTCATCGACTTCCAGCGGCTGACGGCCGAGGGAAGCACGGCGCTGGAGCGGGGGGACGCCGAGCGCGCGTCCGAACTGCTCGGACGCGCGCTCGGCCTGGGGCAGGGCCCGGCGCTCGTCGACGTGCCGACGGGACCTCTCCTGGACACCGAGATCCTGGGCATCGAGGAGGGCCGGGCCCGGGCGCTCGAACTACGGGTGGAGGCCGACCTGCGGCTCGGCCGGCACGCCGACCTCATCGGCGAGCTGCGGATGCCCGGCACCCGCTGCACGAGAGCTTCCACGCCCAGTTGATGATCGCGCTGTGCCGGTCGGGGCACAACTGGCGGCGCTGGAGGTCTACCAGCAGCTGCGGGCCACGCTCGTCGGCGAACTGGGCGTCGAGCCGTCCGGCCGTATCCAACGGCTGCACCAGGAGGTGCTGAACGAGGGCCAGGGCCGGCTCTCCGACGCCTCCTCCTCGCCGGAACTCCTGCTCAGGGCAGGCTGACCGGCACCGGATCACGACGCAGGGCCGGGCGCCCTGGCCGAGCCCGGAACTCCTGCTCAGGGCAGGCTGACCGGCACCGGATCAGGCGATGGAGCGGGCCCGGGAGGGCCCGCTCCATCGCCGTGCGGTGCGGACGCGGTCAGGGCCGGGACGACGACCCTGGTCGCGTCGAGCCGCATCCGGGCGCCCTGGCCGAAGAGCCGGTTCTCGACCCGGCTCTCCGGGTCGATGAACTTCTGCTCGACGGGCTCGCCGACCCGGGACCGTAGTAGAAGTCCTCCCTGTCCTTACAGCCTGACCAGCGCCGTGCCGTCGGCCGGCGCCGGCTTCGCACCGTCCAGCAGACTGCCAGCGCCATCCCGCAGCTGATCTGCTTAGCGTCAGCCGCTCCTCGGTCCCGCCGTGGTCCAGCGTCATGTACTTGCGGTCGAAGACGCGGGTGCCGATCTTGTCGGTACGCAGCTTCAGCGCCCCGTCCACGTACCAGCCGACGCGCTTGCCGCCCTGGTCGATGGCACCTCCAGATCATGCATCTCGCGGGCGCGGTCCTGGCGACCGGGATCGCGTAGCGTACGCCGCGTAGTCCCCGTCCCGGTCTCGCTCGGCAGCCGTCGTAGATGGCGTCACGGTGTCGTTGGTGACCGAGAAGTCGGCGATCGCCCGGGACTCGAAGTCCGCCGTGATCAGCGCTATGGAGGCCAGCCGGATGTCGGACGCGGGGTTCGACACGGTGCGCCCGAACGGGTTCTCGGTGCCGTAGGTCCGGCCGCCACCGGTGCTCGCAGCTGATGACCGGTGGCCGGGACTCGAAGCCCGGGGTGCCGTCGGCGGTGTAACGGTTGGGGAAGGCGATCCACTTGATGTGGTCGTCCGCGTCCCGCTGCCCTCCGGCCCCACGCTCCGGGCGTAGGCGGGGTGGACCGGTCCTGGGGTTGACTCCGGTCGGCTTCACATCGAGCACCGCCCGCGGTGGAGATGAGCGTCGCCGTCCGGCCATTCGGCGTCCGAGGACCAGCCAGTTCCCGTTCTCGCCGGCGGAGAACCCGGAACGAAGCCGTCCTGGAACAGGACCGTGGAGCGGGGGTGCCCCGCCTGCGGCGCCGACTGTGCGGTGGCCGGCAGCAGTGCCGTCACCGCGGCCGCCGCCAGTGCGTACGCCAGCTTGCGTCGTGCCGTTCGCCTTGCCACACTACCCCAGTTTTCCGCGTGGTTACCGTCCCACACCGTGACCCCGGCCGCCGGATTTTCCCTGGAGTACCGCTGCGGCGGTGGCTTCGACGGCTGCTCGACCGGCGCTCCAGCGGCGGACCCGATGGTGGCCGGACAGTTCCCGCCCACGTGGAAGGACTCCGGACATGGAACGACAGACCGATCCGCTGCTCGAGGTCAGCGAGGAGATCGCCACCGCCCTGGCGGAGCGCCGTCCGGTGGTGGCTCTGGAGTCGTCGCTCATCACCACCGATCCCTCGTCCGAGACCGCGTCCCTGATCGAGAAGGCCGTACGGGACGCGGGGGCGGTTCCGGCCACCATCGGGATCGCCGGCGGGAAGCTGGTCGTCGGCCTGACCGACACCCTCATCGAGCGGTTCTCGGCCACGAAGGGCATCCCGAAGATCAGCCGCCCGCGACATCGGCGCCGCGCTGGCGGGCGGTGGCCTCGGCGCGACGACGGTGGCGGGCACGATCGTGATCGCCGAGCGGGCCGGTATCCAGGTCTTCACCACGGCGGGTATCGGCGGGGTGCACCGGCGGGGACAGGACACGCTCGACATCTCCCCCGACCTGCTCCAGTTCCGCCGCACCCGGATGACCGTGGTCTGCGGCGGCGCAAGAGCATCCTCGACCACCGGCTGACCGCCGAGTACCTGGAGACCGCGGGCATCCCGGTGTTCGGGTACCGCACCGACAGGCTGCCGGCGTTCGTGGTGCGTGAGGCCGACGTGTCCGTACGGCGGATGGACGATCTGCACACCGCCGCCCGTGCCGCCGAGGCGCACTGGGAGGTCAACGGCCCCGGGACGGTCCTGCTGACCAACCCCATCGACGAGCAGGACGCGGCGGACGAGGACGTGGTCGAGACCGCGATCGCCGACGCCCTCGACCAGTGCGACCGGGACGGGATCGCGGGCAACGCGGTCAGCCCGTACCTGATGAAGGCGCTCGCCAAGGCCTCCGGCGGCATGCTGCCGAAGGCCGGCCGCTCGCTGCTGCTGAGCACGGCCCGGGTCGCCGGGGAGTTCTCCGTGGCCCTGAGCACCGTGCGGGCCGGGCGGTGACCGCCCCCGCGGCGGCACGCGGAGTCGTCCTCGACCTGGACGGAACGCTCGCCGACACCCCCGCGGCGATCGCCGCCATCACCGCCGAGGTGCTGGCGGCGGCGGATGTCGAGGTCTCCCGGCAGGCGATCCTGGCCACGGTCGGACGGCCGCTGCCCGCCTCGCTCGCCACGTTGATGAACCTTCCGGTGGACGACCCGAAGGTCACCGCGGCGGCCGAGGAGTACGGGCGGCGGTTCGGCGCCCATGTGCGGGAGGCCGGGCCCGCGCTGCTGTACCCCGGCGTCCTGGACGGCCTCCGGACGCTGTCCGAGGCCGGGTTCGGGCTGGCGCTGGCGACCTCGAAGGTGGAGAAGGCCGCGCACGCGATCGCGCGGATCACCGGTCTGGACGCCTGGCTGCGGGTCATCGCGGGCGACGACACCGTGGCGCGCGGCAAACCGCATCCGGACATGGCCCTGTACGTCGCCGGGGCGCTCGGCCTGCCCCCCGGGAGGTGTGTCGTCATCGGCGACGGTGTGCCCGACGCCGAGATGGGGCGGGCCGCCGGGATGGGGGTGATCGGCGTTTCCTACGGGGTTTCCGGACCGGACGAGCTGAAGCGGGCCGGGGCCGACACCGTCGTGGACTCCTTCGCCGCGGCGGTCGCCGCCGTACGGGAGGGGCACCGGTGAGCCCTCTGGGCGTACCCGGCGCCGAACGGCCGGACCGTCCGGCCGCGCAACGGAATCCGACGAGGAAAGGGGCGGCTCCCATGCCGCGCAGAACATTCGTCTCCCGGCACGCCCTGCTGCTGGCCGCCGCCGCCCTGGGCACCGTCATGGCGACGCCCGGAACGGCGACCGCCCGACGGGGCGGCCGGGACTACCACCGGGTCTGGGACGACTTCGCGGACGGCTTCCGGGCCGACGGCGACGACGCCCGCTGGTTCCACGTGGCCGGGGGCCCGTACCGGGCCGACGACGGCGTAGTCACCACCCGCCGGGGTCAGCTGTCCGTACGGGCCCGGGGAAGCCACCCGGTGACGGGTGAGCCGGCGTTCACCCAGACCATCCCCGCCGACAACCCGATCGGGATGCCGGGCTCGGGCGACCACGCCAAGTTCATCGCCTACACCAGCCACACGGCGTCCAGCGGGCATCCGGGCTTCGACGCGGAGGACGGCTACGAGCTGCTCTTCGAGACCCGGCTCTCCGGCCGGACGTACGGCACCGCGGGGCACCCCTTCGGTGACGCCGTGGACGACCCGGACGACGATCTGCGCCTCGCCTCCGCGATGATGCTGACCACGGACCCGGAGACCTCCGTCTCCTTCGACTTCGTGGTCACCAACAAGCGGATCTACGCGTGGTACGGCCGGCCGACCTTCATGCGCGGCGAGCTGGGCGACTACGCCTCGTTCGCCCACACGGTGCCGCTCGCCGACCGCGAGCCCGACGACACCCACCGCTTCGGCATCGCCTACGACCGCGCCGCCGGTGTGGTCCGCTGGCTGATCGACGGCCGCGAGGTCTTCCGGGTGGACCGCATCGGATTCCGGCTGGACCGCTCGACCGCGACCCTGGACGAGGGCGGCGAGGAGACGCTGATCAAGCCGCGCCAGCTCAACGCCGGCCTCGGGCTCCTCACCCTGCTCGACGCCTCCTGGCCGACCGGCAAGGGGCTCGTCCGGCTCTCCTCACGGGCTCACTCGACGTACTACCGGCCCTCGGTCGGCGCACCCGCCGAGCAGGTCTTCGTGGACGAGGAGAGCACCGAGGGGGGCCGCCTGTTCGGGCAGGGCGCGTCGTTCCGACTCGGCCCGTACCTGGTCTCCAGCCGGCGTGTGCGATGACCCCCGACGACGTCGTCGGCGTGTGGCGACTCGCCTCGTACACCGAGGTGGACGAGGCCGGCTCGACGGTGGCCGGTCCCCTGGGCGACGCACCGGCGGGGCTGCTGATCTACACCGCGGACGGTCATGTCGCGGTCAGCATGATGAAGACCGGCCGGGGCCCGGCCCTGGAAACGTACATGGGGTACTCCGGGCGGTGGCGGCTGGCCGGTGACGTGATGACGCACACGGTCCTCGTCAGCGCGCATCCGCGGATGGCGGGCACCGAGCAGGTGCGCCGGGTCGCGCTGGAGGGCCCCACGCTGTCGCTCCGGGGCACGGCCGTGACCCCGGTGGGCGGCCGCGCCCCCGAACGCGTCCTGACCTGGCGGCGGGCCGAAGACGATCCCACCCCGAACGAGAAGGAGTAGTAGACGTGCCCAACTACGTGGACGCCCCCGAGGGCTGGTGGCGGGAGTTCATCATGGCGGACCCGCCGAGGACCGCGAAGGCCTCGGTGGTCCGCAAGGACGGCAGCCCGCATGTCGTCCCGGTCGGCGTCATCATGGACGGCGACGACATCATCTACACCTGCCAGAAGGACAGCGTGAAGGGCCGCTCCCTCCAGCGGGACGGCCGGATCGCCATGCTGTGGGACGACGAGCGGCCGCCCTTCTCCTTCGTGCTGGTACGGGGCCGGGCGACGCTCAGCGAGGACGTCGACGAGCTGCGGACCTGGACCGCCCGGATCGGCGGCCGGTACCACGGGCGGGCCCGCGAGGAGGAGTTCTCCGAACGGTTCACGATCCCGAACGGTGTGGTCGTCCGGGTGAAGGCCGAGCACATCGTGGCCAAGGTCAATCTCTCGGAGACCGTCAACGTCAAGAACCCCTGACCGTCCCCCGGCGGCAGGGCAGGGGCGGCGGAGGGGCTTGAAGCCCCTCCGCCGCCCCTGTGTCGTGCGTGTCGTGCTCCGCCCGGTGCCGTGCGGGCCGCCGCCCGGCTACCTCTGCGTCGTGTACTGGTCGTCGGCCGGGACGCGGCGCACGGTGGAGCGCAGGTCGTCGACCTGCTCCCAGCGGTCGCCGTAGATCGCGTTCCGCATCGCGGGGAAACGGAGGAAGTCGTGCGGGAACCCCGGTTCCACCCGGCTGACCTCGTCCAGGCGCGCGAGCCACTCGTCCTCCAGGACCGCCCCGACGGCGGCGAGGCTGTCGGCGAGCTGCTCCTCCTTGGTGGCGCCGAGGATGGGCACCACATTGCCGGGCCGGGAGAGCAGCCAGGCGAGCGCCACCTGCGCGGGGCTGAGGCCCGCCTCCCCCGCGACCCGTACGGTCTCCTCGACGACGTCGTCACCCGGCCCCCTGCCGCCCTGGCCCCAGGCCACGTGGTCGAGCCTGCCGCCCTCGTCGCGGAGGTACTTGCCGGTGAGCCGGCCGTCGGCCAGCGGCCCCCAGGCGAACACCGGAAGGTCGAAGGCGCGTGCCATCGGGAGGAGTTCGCGCTCGACGGTCCGCTCCAGCAGGTTGTACCTGATCTGGAGTCCGGCGAACGGCGACCAGTCGCGAAGCTCCGCCAGGGTGTTGGCCTGCGCCACCTCCCAGGCCGGCCAGTCGGACACTCCGACGTAGAGCACCTTGCCCGCGCGCACCTGGTCGTCGAGGGCGCGCATCACCTCGGGCACCGGCGTGAGGGTGTCCCGGGCGTGCACCCAGAGCACGTCGAGGTGGTCGGTGCCCAGGCGCCGGAGGCTCGCCTCCAGGGAGCGCACCAGGTTCTTGCGGTGGTTGCCCGAGGAGTTCAGGTCGTCGGGGTTCCGCTGCATCGTGTACTTGGTGCTCAGTACGAACCGGTCGCGGCGGCCGGCGAGGAGCCTGCCGAGCGTCGTCTCCGCCGATCCGTCGCCGTACTCGTCGGCGGTGTCGATGAAGTTGCCGCCGGCGTCGGCGTACTGCCCGAGGATCCTCTCGTGGACCGCTCCGGGCAGCTTCCAGTCGTCGCCGAACGTCATGGTGCCCAGCGCCAGCCGCGATATCCGGACTCCGGTCCTGCCGAGCAGCGTGTAGCGCACGGGTCAGTCCCTCCGGCTCAGCAGGACCAGCGGGATCTCCCGCTCGGTCCCGGCCTGGTAGTCGGCGAACGCCTGCACCTCGGCGGACGCCTCGGCGAAGAGGCGGTCGCGCTGCTCGCCGGACGGCACCTCCCGGGCGACGGCGGAGTAGGTCTCGTCACCGGCCTCGACGGTCACCTGCGGGTTGACCTTGATGTTGTGGAACCAGGCGGGGTGGGTGTCCGCTCCGCCGTTGCTGCCGAAGATCAGCAGGCTGCCGTCCGCCTGCCGGAAGTAGAGCGTCGGCACCGTGCGGGCGAGACCGGACTTGGCGCCCCGGGTGGTGAGCAGGATCAGCGCGGCGCCCTCGAAGGGACCTCCGACCTTGCCGCCGTTCTCCCGGAACTGCTGGATGACCTGGAGGTTGTACGCGCCCGGGCATCCTCGGCGGGGGCGGTGGGCGCGGGGTCGAACTGCACTGAAGTCATGGGGACTTCCTCTCCGTCGGGCATGCGCGGAACTGTTCGGCGTAGTGTGCGCCGAGCCTAAGCGGAGAATCTTCCACTTCGCAAGGAACCGCCTCGCGAGCCGCTTGAGCCGCCGAACCGGGGCCTCGTGCACGCCCGGGCCCGGGCGGGGCGGGGCCCGGGCTTCCGGCTCCGTTCTGACGACACCCCCTAAGCTCTCGGCCATGCCCGCAGCTCCCGAACGCGCCGACGCGGCGCGCAACCGTCACCGCATCCTCACCGCCGCGGCCCGCATGGTCGCGGCCGGCGGCGTGGAGCGGCTCGCGCTGGACGACGTGGCGAAGGCCGCCGACGTCGGCGTGGGGACGGTCTACCGGCGCTTCGGCGACCGCGCGGGACTGGTCTTCGCCCTGCTGGAGGAGCAGGACGAACGGTTCCGGGCCCGGGTCACGGCCGGCCCTCCGCCGCTGGGCCCGCACGCGCGCCCGGCGGAGCGGCTCCGCGCCTTCCTCCACGCCCTCGTCGACCTCTCGGTGGACCAGCGGCAGCTGCTGCTGCTCGCCGAGTCGAGCTCGCCCGCCGCGCGCTACCGCAACGCCTCGTATACCTTCCAGCACGCGCACACGAGCGCCCTGGTGGCCGAGTTGCGCCCGGACGCGGACGCGGCGTATCTGGCGGACGCCCTGCTCGCCCCCTTCGCGCCCGGCCTGGTCGACCACCAGGTGCGCGCGGGCGGATTCTCCCCGGAGCGGATCAAGGACGGGCTCGACCAGTTGCTGCTCGGACTGCTGCCGCACCGCGACGGCTGACCCGCCCGGACGGCAGCGCGCGGTACGGCAGGGCGCGGTACGGACTGTCGAGCCGGTCTCCAGCCGCCTTCCAGCGCCCGGCGGAAGCGTGGCGGTGACGGGTGCGCGAGCGCAGGCCGCGCACGAGGCGGTCCATGGGAGGCACGACGATGCTGGACACCGAGGAACTGGCCCGACAGGCCGCCGCATCCGCGCAGCGGGCCGAGGAGGCCCGCACGCTCGACCCCGACGCGGCCAAACTGCTGCTGCACACCGGTTTCGCCCGCCATTTCGTGCCCCGGGCCCACGGCGGTACCGAGGGCACCTTCGCCCAGGTCACGGAGGCCGTGGCCCGGGTGGGCGCGGCCTGCCCCGCCACCGCCTGGTGCGCCTCTCTCGCCGCCAGCCTGGGCCGGATGGCCGCCTATCTGCCCGCCGACGGACAGCGCGAGGTCTGGGAGCAGGGCCCCGACGCCCTGGTCGCGGGCTCGCTGTCCCCCTTCGGCAAGGCCGCTCCCACCGCCGGCGGCCACACGCTGTCCGGTCGCTGGCCCTATGTCAGCGCGGTGGCGTACGCGGACTGGCTGCTGCTCTGCGCCACGCTGCCCGACGGGACCGGGCCCCGGGTCTTCGCGGTACCACGCGCCGCGGTGGACGTGGTGGACACCTGGGACAGTGCCGGGATGCGGGCGACCGGCAGCCACACCGCGGTCGTCGCGGACCTGTTCGTGCCCGGCCACCGGTCCTTCGCCCGCGCCGATCTGCTGACCGGCACCCCCGCCGCCGCCGAAGCCGGCTGTCACACGGTGCCGCTCGAAGCCGTCAACGGCCTGTCCTTCGCGGCGCCGCTGCTGGGCGCGGCCGACGGGGCGCTCGCCAGCTGGACGGCGTACGCGCAGGTCAAGGCCCGCTCGGCGGTGCTGAACCCGAAGGCGCCCGGCCCCAGCCGGGAAGCCCTCGCCGGGGTGCTCGCCCACGCGGCCGGGGAGACGGACGCCGCCCGGCTGCTGCTGGAGAGGTGCGCGCGCGTCGCCGACCTGGGCGTGGAGGTGACGCCGCAGGAGGTCCGGCGCAATCTGCGGGACACGGCTCTGGCCGTGCGGATGCTGGCGTCGGCCGTCAACCGGCTGGTGGCGAACGGCGGGACGACGGGGTTCAGCGAGGACCGGCCGTTGCAGCGGTTCTGGCGGGACGTCAACGCCTCGGCGACGCACATCGCGCTGCAGTTCGACGCGGCGGCGCTGGCCTACGCGGAGGGCCAGCTGTGGACCACGCAGACCAGCAGCCCGCAGGCGGCGCGGTAGCGGCCGGTCAGCACCGGCAGGGCGGGGCCGCCGACCGGCACGGCCGTCAGGGTGCCCGTGCTCCCCGCCCGGCCGGGCCCCGGCCGGGTACGGGGCCGGAACGCGACCCGGGCCGAGCCGAAGCCCAGCGGAGCGGCCGTCAGCGGGTTCCACGCCTTGTAGACCGCCTCCTTGACGCTGAACAGCAGCGTCTCCCAGGGCAGCCCCGCCACCGGGGGCAGCGCGGCGAGGTGCGCCGGCTCCTCGCCGTACGCGATCGCCGCCGCCACCGCGGGCCGCAGAGGCACGGCGCGCTCGGCGTCGATGCCGAGCACGTGGCCCGGGCGGGCCGGAGCGGCCACGGCGGCCCGGTACGCGCCGCTGTGCGTGATGCTGCCCGTGAAGCCGGCCGGCCACAGCGGCTCGCCCCGTCGGCCGCGCCGCAACGGGCCCACCGGGTCGGGGGCGCCGGCCGCGGCGAGTGCCCGGCGGGCGCACCAGCGGGCGGTGGCGAACTCCCGGCGGCGGCGGACCACCGCCGCCGCGCCGGGCTCCGCCGCCTCCATCGGGTGGGGGCGGAGCCCGGCCGGGTCGCCGAGGCAGTCCGCCGCGTGCGCCCGGTCGGGCAGCAGCCCGTCGAACAGGCCGGGCGAGACCGGTGGGGGCGGCCGTTCAGGCATGGGAGCGGGGCAGGACGCCGCCGTTGTACGTCACCATCTCACCGAAGATCCCGATCACGTCCAGCTCCCGGCCGAGGGGCTCACCGGCCAGTTCGGAGTAGGCGCGGTGCAGGTTGGCCACCAGCCGCTCGGGGTCGAGCAGCCCGGCGAACTCCCCCGGCCCGGCCTCGCGGGCGAGCTGGAGCGGGGTGAGCCCGGCGGCCCGGCCCTTCGCCGCGGTCTCCTGGAGCCGGTGGAAGTACGCCTCGGTGTCGGCCAGCGCCTCGGGGCCGCTGACGGGCCCATGGCCGCCGACGACGGTCAGCGGATCCAGTTCGCGCAGCAGCCGCAGGGTGTCGAGGCTGCCCGCGACGGACCCCATCAGGACGAACGGCGTACAGCCGGGCAGGACGACGTCGCCCGCGAACAGCACGCGCTCGCGCGGCAGCCAGACCAGGGTGTCGTTGGTGGTGTGCGCGGGCCCCGGGTGGATCAGCTCGATCACCCGGTCGCCCTGATGCACGGTCAATTGGTGGCGGTACGTCACGTCCGGGAGGACCAGACGGATGTCGCCCCAGTCGACGCCCGGCCACAGGCCGGTCAGCCCGAGGCCGGCCGCGGCCATCTCCGTACGCGTGCGCTCGTGCGCGACGACGACGGTTCCGGGTCCCGCGAGTTCGGCGTTCCCGAAGGTGTGGTCCCCGTGGAAGTGGGTGTTGACGATCATCCGGGGCCGGTCGGGGGTGAGTCCGCGCAGGGCCGCGCGCAGCGCGCGGGCCCGGGCCAGGGTGGCCGCCGTGTCCACGAGGACCGGTCCGCCGCCCCGGCCCGGTTCGAGCAGGATTCCGGCGTTGCTGACGCACCAGCCGCCCTCCGGCTGGATGTAGGCGTACGTCCCGTCGGCCACCTCCTCCAGCCGTCCGGGTGGGCCGGGCGGCGCCCCCGCCGGGATGGCGGTCGTCACCGTCCACCTCCGGTGGAGCCGAGCCGCTCGCTCATCGCGCGCAGGGTGGCCCGGCTGTTCGCACCGATGATGTCGCGGGCCCGCTCCTTCGCCCGGGCGATGGTGGTGCCCGCCCCGAAGACCTCCTCGACGGCCTCGGGGTCGATCGCCACGGTGTGCCGGGCGGTGACCCGGGTGACGTCGGGGCCCCGGGTCACCAGCCACTCCCCGGAGTGGGCCAGCAGCCCACGCGGCGGTGTCGTCTGCTTGTAGACGATGCGCTCCTTGCCGAAGCACAGCCGCACCGACTGGGTGGAGTGGGTGCTGCCGTCGGCGGCCGAGGTCTGCATGTCCATCGTCTGGACCTCGGCGCCCCCCGTCGTGGCGTCGGCGGGGACGGTCTCCAGGTCCACCCCGGCGACGTGCGGCAGGTGGCGGGGCCAGAGATCGGCGCGGTACAGGAAGTCGTGGACGTCGGCCGAGGGGGCGTCGACCGTCCCGTGGTCGCTGAAGGACAGGATCAGCGAGTCCGGTTCCTCGGACCGTTCCGCCCAGGTGCGCAGCGCCGCGATCTCGGCGTTGCTGTTGGCGTCCAGCGCGGCGGCTGTCCGGTCGGCCGCGCCCGGCTCGCCCACCGTGCTCCAGCGGTGGCCGAGCTCCAGCCGGCCGGGCGGGCCGTCCTCGAACGTCCAGTGCCCGGTCATCGACGTCAGCGGGGGCGCCGGATCCTCCTGGGCGAAGTCGATGCGCCGGCCCGCCGGGTCGAGGACCCGGCGCGAGGTCCAGCTGCGCACCTGGAGGCCGACCACCGCCCAGAGCCTGATGCGCTGGATGTCCTCGGTGCGCTCCAGCTCCTGGGACCAGATACAGGGCGCGAAGAGCAGGGGCCAGCGCCCGACGTCCTCGATCAGCCCGTAGGCGCGGTCGGCCGGTGCGGCCAGTTCTGTGACGTGCTCGGCCGAGCGGGTGGGGCTGTCCTCGGTCCTCAGTTGCGTCGTGGTGTCCACGCGGTGCTTCTCCTCAGTCCGGGTGTGTGCCGGGGGCGGGGGCGCGTCTCAGTAGTTGCCGAGGCCGCCGCAGACGTTGATCGCCTGTGCCGTGACCGCCGCGGCCGCGTCCGAGACGAGGTAGGCGACCATCCCGGCGACCTCCTCGGGTTCGGTGTACCGGCCGAGGGGGATCTTGGCGTTGAACCTGTCGAGGACCTCGTCCTCGGTGGTGTCCCAGATCCGGGCGTAGTGCGCGCGCACGTTGCCCGCCATGGGGGTCTCGACGTATCCGGGGCACACGGCGTTGACCGTGATGCCGCTCTTGGCGAGTTCCAGGCCCAGCGCCTTGGTGAACCCGACGACGCCGTGCTTGGACGCCGAGTAGGGTGCGCCGAAGACCACACCCTGCTTGCCGCCCGTCGAGGCGATGCTGATGATCCTGGCGCGCTTCAGTTCCCGCATGCGGCCGGTCGTCAGCACCTGTTTGGTGACCAGGAAGACGCTGTTGAGGTTGGTGTCGATGACGTCGTACCAGAGTTCGTCGGGGACCTCGGCGGTGACGCCGCCCCCGCTGCGTCCGGCGTTGTTGACCAGGATCTCCACCGGTCCGAACCGCTCGACCGCGGCGCCCACGAACTCGCGTACGGCGTCGGCCGATGTGACGTCGCAGGACCGCCCGTCGACGGTGAGCCCGCGTTCCCGGAGCTCCTTGACGGTCTGGGCGAGCGCTTCCCCGTCGCGGGCGCAGAGATAGAGCGGGTGCCCGAGGGCGCCCAGGGACTCGGCGACGGACCGTCCGATACCGCGGGTGGCTCCGGTGACGACGGCGGTGCCCCGGGTGGTGCGCTGTTCCTGCTCCATGGTCCCGGCCCCTCCCATCAGGCGGCCTGCACGGCGGTCCGGGCGACCAGGTCGAGGAACTCACGGGGCGTGGTGATCCCGGTGACCTCCTCGTCGGAGAGGGTGACGCCGTAGCGCTGCTGCACGGCGGCCGCCGTCTCCAGCAGGGCGAGCGAGTCGTAGCCGAGGTCCGTGAAGGCGACGTCCAGGCTCTCGGGGGTCAGGACGACGTCCTCGTCGGCGCCGGCGCACTCGGTGAGCACACCTGCCAGGTCGTGGAGGGTGATGACTGCCATGGGACAACTCCTCGTGTGTGGTGGCGAACGGGATGTCAGGAAGCTTCGGCGGCGCGTACGACCACGGCGGCGTTGAAGCCGCCGTGGCCGCGGGCCAGCACCAGCGCGGTGCGCGGCGACGCCTCGCGGGGGGTGTCGCGCACCAGGTCGAGCCGGTGGCCGGCGACCGGGCTCGCGATGCCGGTGGTGGGCGGTATCACCCCGTCGCGCAGGGCCAGCAGCGCTCCGGCGACGTCGAGCGGGGCTCCTCCGCCGTACAGCCGGCCGGTGAGCGTCTTGGGGGCGGTGACGGGCACTCCGTACGGTCCGAAGAGCGCGCGCAGTGCCGTGGCCTCCTCCTCGTCGGCGGCGGTCGTTCCCGCCGCGTCGGCGAAGACCACGTCCACGGACGCGGGGGTCAGCCCGCTGTCGGCGAGGGCGAGGCGCGCGGCCCGTTCGAGGCCGGGCGGGCGTCCGGATCCGGGCCGTGGGGAGAAGGTGGCGGCGTATCCGGCGATCTCGCCGTAGACCCGTGCGCCGCGCGCCCGGGCCGCCGCCGCGTCCTCCAGGACGAGGATCGCGCCGCCCTCGCCGGGCACGTGCCCGGCCGCGCGGGCGTCGAAGGGCAGGTAGGCGGTGGCCGGGTCGGCGGAGCGGGAGAGCCGTCCGCTCGCGATGTGCGAGGTCAGCCCCCAGGGGTCGAGGGAGGAGTCCATGCCGCCGGTCAGCGACAGCTTCACGCCCTGGCGCAGCGTTCGCCGGGACTGGCCGATGGCGTCGAGCCCGCCCGCCTGCTCGGAGACGAGGACGCCGCTCGGCCCGCGCAGCTGGTGGCGGATGGAGAGCTGCCCGGTGTTGACCGCGTAGAACCAGGCGAACGATTCGTACACGCTCACCTTCTGCGGGCCTTCGGTCCACAGTTTGCGGATCTCCCGGTGGGTGAAGCCGAAGCCGCCGGTGGCGTTGGAGGTCACCACGCCGAGGGAGTAGTCGCCGTAGCCCTTCCGGCCGGTGAGTTCGGCCGGGTCGGCGCCGGCGTCGGTCAGCGCTTCGGCTCCGGCGACCAGGGCGAGACGGGTCACCCGGTCGGTCTGCGGCAGCAGCCGTCCCGGGAGGTGCGCGGCCGCGTCGAACCCGGTGATCGAGCCGGCCAGCCGGGAGGGGTAGCGGGAGGCGTCGAAGTCGGTGACCGGTCCGATGCCGCTCTCGCCGCGCAGGGTCGCCCGCCACCAGGCTTCCCTGCCGAGGCCGTTGGGGGCGGCGACGCCGATGCCGGTGACGACGGCTCTGGGCCGGGCGGTCTCCCCGGCCGTCGCGGGGGCGGGCGCCTGGACCGTCGCTGTCATCGCGCGGTCTCCTCTCGGGTGATGACCATGGCGGACTGGAACCCGCCGAAGCCGCTGCCGACGCTGAGGACGTGGTCCACAGAGCGTTCGCGGGCCTCGTTCGGTACGTAGTCCAGATCGCACTCGGGGTCGGGCTCGTGCAGGTTGGCGGTGGGCGGTACGGCGCTGTTCTCCATGGCGAGCGCGCAGGCGGCGATCTCGATCGAGCCGATGGCCCCCAGCGAGTGCCCGACCATGGACTTGATGGAGCTGATGGGCACCCGGTACGCGTGGTCCCCGAGGGTCTCCTTGAACGCGGCGGTCTCGTGCCGGTCGTTCTGCTTGGTGCCCGAGCCGTGCGCGTTGACGTAGTCGATCCGGTCCGGGGCGAGGCGGGCCTGGTCCAGCGAGTACCGGATGGCGTCGGCCATCTCGGTGCCGTCGGGCCGCAGTCCGGTCATGTGGTACGCGTTGCACCGGGTCGCGTAGCCGCCGATCAGCCCGTAGACGTGGGCGCCCCTGGCCCGGGCGTGCTCCAGCTCCTCCAGGACGAACATCGCGGCGCCTTCGGCCAGAACGAATCCGTTGCGGGTGCGGTCGAACGGCCGCGAGGCGTGCTCGGGGTCGTCGTTGCGCGGAGTGGTGGCCTTGATCGCGTCGAAGCAGGCGACGGCGATCGGGGAGATCGGGGTGTCGGCGCCCCCGGCGATCATGACGTCCGCGGTGCCCTCGGCGATGAGGTCCCGTGCGTACCCCACCGAGTCGAGCCCGGAGGTGCACCCGGTGGAGACCACCGTGGCGGGCCCTTCGGCGCCGACCGCCCACGCGACCTCCGCGGCCAGGGAGCTGGGGACGAAGGCGTCGAACAGGTGCGGCGAGATGTAGTCGCTGTCGACCTCCCAGAGCTTTCCGCTGTCGCTGAGGACGAGGTACTCGCGCTCCAGGCTGGTGGTGCCGCCGACCGCGCTGCCGATGCTGACACCGGTGCGGTGGGGGTCGAGCTTCACGAATTCCAGGCCGCTGTCGGCCAGGCACTCCCGGGCGCTGACGACGGCGAACTGTGCCGCGCGGTCGAGCCGCCGGGCCTCCCGCGGGCTGAGCCCGTACCGCTGTGGATCGAAGTCGACCTCGGCGGCGACCTGGGAGCGGAAGCGGGAGGGGTCGAAGAAGGAGATCGTACGGGTGGCGGTGCGGCCGGAGACCAACAGGTCCCAGAACGCCTTCTTCCCCACCCCACCCGGCGCGATGACGCCGATTCCGGTGATTGCGACACTTCGGTTCACTGTTCTGCCCCTCGTTCGGCTGCTTCCGACTGTCGGTCCCGCTCCTCGACCACCGCTCGAATACGGCTGGCGCCCCGCGGCGGCGGGTCCACCGCCGGTCCACTCCCCGTCGAGACGGCGGGGCGAGGCTCGGCCCGCCTGCCGGAGACGCCGGCCGGCGGACTGGGGAGGCGCCGTGGAGCTACGCCGACGTGTGCTGTTGCTGCCGGGTCAGGGGGCTCAGCGGGAGCGCATGGCCGCCGGACTCTACGGCGAGCGTGCGGAGTTCACCGGAGCCATGGACGCGTTCTTCGCCCGGCTGGGCGCGTACGGGCCGCCGCTGCGGACGGCGTGGCTGCGGGAGGCCCCGAATCCGGCCATGGACGACGCGGCGGTCGCACAGCCGCTGCTGCTGGCGGTGGGGTACGCGCTCGGGCGGTCGGTGAGCGCGGCGGCCGGCGGGCCCGATCTGCTGCTCGGCCACAGCGTGGGTGAGCTCGCGGCGGCCTGCCTCGCGGGCGTCTTCGACGCGGCGGACGTCGGGGGGCTCGCGGCGGCCCGGTCCCGGGTCCTGAGGGACGATGCGGGGCGCGGCGGCATGCTGGCCGTGGCGGGCGGCCCGCACGAGCTGTCGCCGGCGCTCGGTCCCGGCGTGGCGATCGCCGCGCTCAACGGTCCGCGTCAGACCGTGCTGGCGGGTCCCGCCGAAGAGTTGACGGACACGGCGGAGCGGTTGCGGGCGAGCGGCCGGATCGTCCGCGCGCTCCGCTCGGACCAGGCCTTCCACAGCCCGGCCATGGCGGGCACCGCCCTCCGCTTCGGTGCGGCGCTGGCGGCCTTCGGCCCTCGGGCGCCCCGGGCGGGGATCACGGTGATCTCGTCCCGCACGGGCGCGCCACTGACCGCGCGGGAGGCCCGGGACCCGCACTTCTGGGGCGGTCAGCTGGCCGCCCCGGTGCGCTACTGGCCCGCCCTGGAGCGGCTGCTGGCCACCTGGGGGCGGCGGCCGGGTCTGCTGCTGCTCGACGGCTCGCCGGACGGCAGCCTGGGCGCCCCCGCCCGGCGCCACCCCGCGGTACGGGAGGGCGCCAGCGAGGTCGTTCCCCTGCTGGCCCGGGGCCGGGACGGCGGTGGCCCCGGGGACGAGCGGGCCTTCGCCGGGGCGATGGACCGGCTCGCCGGTTCCGGGGTCACGCCGCGGTGAGCTGACCGCGGACGTGCTGGATGAGGGAGGCGGGGGTCTTGAGCTCGTCGAGCTCCTCGTCGGGGATGCTGACGCCGAAGTCGTCCTGGATGCGCAGGACGATCTCGTACACGGTCAGCGAGTCGAACCCCAGGTCGGTGAATTCGGTGTCCAGCGTGGAGTCCTTGATCTCCTCGCCGGTCGCGCCGCCGAAGCAGGCGCTGACGACGTCGCGGAACTCTGTGATGGTGAAGTCGGCCATGCGGAACACCGTGCTCACCGGCGCTAGACGAGGACTGGAGACCGGCTCGACACCGGCCGGACGACAGCCGCTCCGCCGCCGCTCGATCCCGCCTCCAGCGGTGCCGCCGAGCATCGGATCATGACGGCTGAAACCACCGACCCCACCAAGACCACCGAGACCACGGCGACCACCGAGACCCCTGCCGGAACTCCCGCCCCCAAGCCCCCCTCACCCGAGCTGTACGTCGAGGTGACCCAGTTCTACGCCCATCAGATGCACCGCATGGACGGAGGTGACTTCGCGGGATTCGCCGAGTCCTTCTCCCCGGACTCGGTGTTCGCCCCCGCGGGCGGCGGCGGACTGCACGGCCCCGACGCCATCGAGGCGGCCGCGCGGGCCGCGGCGGGCCGGTTCGGCGGCGCGCAGCCGCGGCACTGGTTCGACATGATGACGGTCGAGGAGGGGGCCGACGGCACCGTCTCCACCAGCTACTACGCGACGGTGACGGTCGCGTCCCCGGACGGTTCCGTGCTGGTGGAGCCGACCTGTTTCGTCCGCGACACCCTCGTGCGCGTGGCCGGCACGCTGCGGGCCCGGTCCCGGGTCATCGAGCGCGACGATCTGGTGGCTCGCGCCCGGGCCGAGGGCTGATCCCCGTGTGGTCGGTGGTGCTGCCGGTCAAGCCGTTCGGCTCGGCCAAGAGCCGGCTCGCCGGGCTGGGCCCTTGGCGCCGGGAACTGGCGCACGCGTTCTTCCTGGACACGCTGCGGGCGGTCCGGGCCACGGCGGGCGTGCGCACGGTCGTGGTCGTGACCGCCGATCCGCTCGCCGCCGCACAGGCCCGCACCCTGGGGGCGGCCGTCGTCCACGACTCCCCCGGGCTCGGCCTGAACGCCGCGGTACGGAAGGGTGCCGCCCGGTCCGCGGCGCTGAACCCGCGGGGGCCGGTCGCCGTACTCACCGCCGATCTGCCGGGGCTGGGCCCGCAGGAGCTGGCGGAGGTGCTGGCCGAGGCCCGGTGCCACCGGCGGACGTTCGTCCCCGATCACGCGGGCACGGGGACGACCGTCCTCACCTCGCTCGTACCGGCCGCGCTCTCGCCGAGCTTCGGTGCCGACTCCGCGCGGTCGCACGCCGCGAGCGGGGCCTTCGCGATCGGGCCGGCGGCGGACAGCGGTATCCGCTCCGACGTGGACACGCCCGAGGACCTGGCCCTGGTGACCGGACGCGGGGTGGGAACGTTCACGACGGCGGTGCTACGGCTGCGCGAGGCCCTGGGCCCCGCGCCCCACCCGGTTCACGAGGTCGCGGCGAGCGCTTCCTCGTAGCCGTGCATGACCCGCACGACGGTGGCACGCTCCTCGGGACCGAGCCCGTCGAGCACCTGGTGCCAGGCCCTGGCACTGCTGGCCAGCCACGCGTCGACGGCCTCGCGCGTGGTGGGGTCCTCACTGATCGAGACGATGCTGCGCCTGCGGTCGTCCGGATCGGTGCGGCGGTCCACGACGCCCTGGCGCTGGAGGTCACTGACCATCAGGCTGACGGTGGTGGGCGCGACTTCGAGGCGGGCGGCCAGGTCCTTGACCGGCGTCGGCCCGTCGAAGAGCAGGCAGGACAACAGGGACAGATGCCTGGGCGCCAGCCGCAACGACCGGAGCTGCTCCGGCACCGGCGTCCTCTTGGCCCGCGAGACGATCCGCGGCATGGTGAGCAGCATGGCGCGAACCGCTTCCTCGGTGGTGAGCCGTTCCGCGCCCTGCTCACCCGACACCTCTGCGGCCTCTGCCACGGTCACCTCCAGTCCAGGCCGGACACGCTACCCGACCGCCCGAACGCACCCGTTCTCAGGCCGCCGGCGGCACGACGACCCCGAGGGCGGGCAGCAGGTACGTCTCCTCGTAACGGAAGTGCTCCTCCAGCCCGGCCACGGTCCGCTCCAGCTCCTCCTTGAGCCACGCGACGTCCTGCCCGTCATCGGCCGCCACGAGCTTCCCCAGTCGCTCCAGCCCCGCGGCCACCTGCCGGTGCTCCTCCCGGAGCCGTTCGATGACGGGGGCGATCTCGGGATACCGCTGCTCGAAGACCGGGAAGGCGCTGTCCTCCATGGTGTGGTGGTGGTGCAGCCCCAGGCAGTACTCCAGGCAGCGGGTCCGCAACTGCTCGACGAACGCGGCACCGCCCCCGCCACCGATCCCGACACCGGATCCCTCCACCCCATCGAGCGCCCCCCGCAACTCCGCGAGCTGCGCCCGCAGTTCCCGGTGCCCGGCGAGCAGTTTCCGCCCGGCGGCCTGACTGTCGATGTCCTGAGGAACGGGCATGAGCGGCCTCCGAGACACGTTGATTTGCTTCCAAAGCAAATATACTCGGGGCCACGACCGCACGCGAGCCCCTGCCGCCCGGAAGCCTCAGGCGCACCGCCAGGCCGCCCCGAAGCCCAGGGGCCCGACCCCGGGGGGCGGACCCCGTTCGACGTGCGGGTCACCAAATCAGCGGGCCGGTCGCGTGTCCCCCGCCACACGTTGAAGCGGAACGTTCAACGCAGAGCTCCGACCTGCGGAAACACGGTTCTGGAAGTGGTTATCCAGCACCCATCCAGCACGGCGCGAGTCCATCCAGCACATCCAGCACCACGACGACCAGATCGAATGTTGTGTACACATGGCACACCTTGTACGCTTGAGCGCATGACGCAGCCGCTACCCATAGAGTCCATCCGCGACGTGCGCGCCCACCTAGCGGAAGTCGTGGAGCGCGCCGACCGCCACGACGTGCCCACGGTCATCACGCGCCGAGGGAAGGAAGTCGCCGCCGTCGTCTCCATCGAGGTGCTGCGCAAGTACCAGGAGTGGGAAGAGCGCGAGATCAACCGGATCATCGACGAGCGCATGGCCAACCCGGCTGTCGGCATCCCGATCGAGGACATCATGAGGGAGACGCTGGCGCGCGGTGAGTGAGTACCGAACCGTCTTCCGACCCGAGGCTCAGACCGAGCTCCGGAAGATCCCACGCGACATGGCGCTGCGCATCCTGGCCAAGCTGACCGAGCTGGAGAGCGATCCCCTCGGCTTCAACACCACCGCGCTCGTGTCGCAGCCGGAACGCCGTCGGCTGCGCGTCGGCGACTACCGGGTCGTCTACACAATCGACAACGGAGAGCTCGTGGTGTGGGTCGTACACGTCGGACATCGCGCCACCGTTTACGACACCTGACGCCGACTGATCCAGCGCCAGAATATCCAGCACCGTTACGGCAAAGGGGCCGGCCCCCGGAGGAGCCGACCCCTTCCGACCTGCACGCTTGACGGATCATCAAAACGTACAGTAACGAAGCAAATACACGTTGAGCGGAACTCCACCACAAGGCTGTGACCTGCGGAAATGAGGGCGCATCCCAGCACCATCCCAGCACGGGATGCGCGACAAAGCACAAGAAGACCGAAGATCGCCAACGCTACCCGGAAGCGCCCGCACACGCCTGAAGTCTGCGGAACTTCTACGAGCGCCGCTCCTACTGAGCCGGACCAAGGGAAATCACACCGCCACGAGCCGGACCCGCTCGCCGCACAGCTTGGCCATGTCGTCAATATCGGAAGTCAGCATGACCACGGGGCGGTGCTGTCGCAGCGCGGCCTCGGCGACGGCCGCATCGATCGCGTACTTGTGTCCGTGCAACCCGGCACTCATCAGCAACTTCGAGGCAGCCCTCGCCTCCTCGTCACCGACCGGGACGACCCGCAGCCCGGAAAGCACCCAGTTCAGGCGTGACTTGTTCGTACGGGCGTGGACGGCCTCGATGATGGTGAGCGCACTGATCACGACCTCCATGCCGCGCGAGCGCGCCTCAGCGATCAGAGCCACCACCTGGTCTTCGTCAGCGAGCAGCTTCGAGAGTCCCTCGCTGTCGAGGACGAGCGTCCCCTCGTGACTCAGCCTGCGGCGGGCCACTCGGCCTCCTCGGCGAACACCTCGTCAAAGACCTGCCGCGCCCGCTGACGAGCCGGCTCGGAGACCGGCCCCTTGCGGCTCTCGTAGTCCGCCAGGTACTCGTCCAGGACCTGCCCGCGCAACTCACGCTCGACCGCCTCGGCGATGAACGCGGAGAACTCCCGCTTCCCCACTCGCGCCCGGATCGCCTCCGCCGTCCCCTCCGGCAGCGACAGGCTCACCCGCGTCGCCGGACCTTCCCCGATGCTGTACGTCGTCTCAGCCATGCCCCCGATTGTGTCAAACGAGTAGGAAAAGCGCCACGCCCGCACTACCTTCACAGCTCGGCCTGTGCCCTGCTCGCGCAAATCCCAGCACGGGCACCCCATCCCATCCCAGCACAATCCCAGCACGGGGAAAAACAAAGGGCCCGACTCCGAAGAGTCGGACCCCATCTGACCTGCATGTTTGCCAGATCAGCGACGTGGTGATATGTCACCCCCTACACATTGAAGCGGAACTCCACCACGTCCCCGTCCTGCATGACGTAGTCCTTGCCCTCCATGCGGGCCTTGCCCTTGGCGCGGGCCTCGGCCACCGAGCCGGTCTCCACCAGGTCGTCGAAGGAGACGATCTCCGCCTTGATGAAGCCCTTCTGGAAGTCGGTGTGGATGACACCGGCCGCCTCCGGGGCCGTGGCGCCCTTCTTGATGGTCCACGCGCGGGCTTCCTTCGGGCCTGCCGTGAGGTAGGTCTGGAGGCCCAGGGTCTCGAAGCCGACGCGGCCGAGGGTGGCGAGGCCGGGCTCTTCCTGGCCCATGGACTGGAGCAGTTCGAGGGCCTCGTCGTCGTCGAGCTCGATCAGCTCGGACTCGATCTTGGCGTTCAGGAAGATCGCCTCGGCGGGGGCGACCAGGGCGCGCTGCTCGTTCTTGAAGTCCTCGTCGACCAGCTCGTCCTCGTCGACGTTGAAGACGTACAGGAACGGCTTGGTGGTGAGGAGGTGCAGCTCGTGGAGGAGCTTGCCCTTCTCCGTGCCCGCCGTGATGCCCGCGGCGAACAGGGTCTGGCCGGTCTCCAGGATCTGCTTCGCCTCCTCGACCGCGGCGAGGACCGCGACCTTCTCCTTCTGGAGGCGGGACTCCTTCGTCAGGCGCGGGACGGCCTTCTCGACGGACTGGAGGTCGGCGAGGATCAGCTCGGTGTTGATCGTCTCGATGTCGCCCTTCGGCGAGACCTTGCCGTCGACGTGCACGACGTTCTCGTCCTTGAAGGCCCGGATGACCTGGCAGATCGCGTCGGACTCGCGGATGTTCGCCAGGAACTTGTTGCCCAGGCCCTCGCCCTCCGAAGCGCCCCGGACGATACCGGCGATGTCGACGAAGTCCACCGTCGCCGGGAGCAGCCGCTGGGAGCCGAAGATCTCCGCGAGCTTGTTCAGGCGGGGGTCCGGGACGCCGACCACGCCGACGTTCGGCTCGATCGTGGCGAACGGGTAGTTGGCCGCCAGCACGTCGTTCTTGGTCAGGGCGTTGAACAGGGTCGACTTGCCGACATTCGGCAGACCGACGATTCCGATCGTGAGCGACACTTTGGCGACTTCCTGGAGTGAGGCGGGGAGAGGCAGGGGCAAGGCGTCCGGTTCGGCTCGGTGTTTCGGGCCGGGGCAGCCGGGGCCCGGAGTGGACCGATTCTCCAGTCTACGGGCCTGCCCCACGGGGCCGAACAGTGCGGCTTTCGGCCGTGTGACATCGAACGCAACCCCAAGGTCGGCCAAAGCGCGTGTCCAACGCCTGATTCCCCGCCCCCCGCGACCTACGTTGTGGAGGTGGAGCAGCACAGGACACGTCCCCCGCAGCGCCGGCAGCCCCCGCAGGCCGCGCCCGCCCCGCCCGCGCCGGGTGGTTCCGCCGTGTACCGGGTACGGGTGCGGAGCGTGCCGCCCGTCGTCCTCGCGTTGCGGCGGTTCCCCAACCCCCGGCTCACCGGGATCGGGGCCGGGCTGTTCGCCTCGCTGACCATGTTCGTGCTCGCCTGTGTCGACCGGCTGCTGTTCGACGGCTCGGAGCTCGTCTACGGGCTGCTCTTCCTACCCGTCAGCGCGCTCACCGCCCTCTGGGTCCGGCCCGCCGACCTCGTCACCGCGCCGATCAGCGTGCCGATCGCCTTCGCCGTCGGAGTGTTCCCGATCTCCGGGGGGTCCGAGGGCTTCGGCGGACAGGTCATGGGCCTCGTCACCGCCCTCGCCGTGCACGCCGGCTGGCTGTACGGCGGAACGCTCGTCGCGGGCGTCATCGCCACCGTACGCAAGGTGCGCCTGATGCGGGCCCGGCGGCGGTACGTCCTGGCCCAGGGGCGCGGCGGCGCCGGTGAGCACCCGCCCCGGGCCGCGGCCTTCGCCTCCGCCGCCTCCTCGGACTCGAAGCCCGTTCGGGCCGGGGCCGGCTCGGCCGGCACGGCAGGGGCTGCGGCCCGGCGGCCTCAGCGGCCCTGACGTCCGACGGGCCCGCCCGGGTCGCCACTTTCACCTGAGGCACGAAGAGCCCGATACGCCCCTTGCGCTTGGTATATCCGGACTGCCCCGTGGTCCCCGGTCCTCGGGGCCGGTCCGACCCGCTGGTTTCGCCCCGCTCAGCCCTTGCCCGCCGCCGAGCCCGCCGCCGCCATCGCCGCTC
Organism: Streptomyces sp. S063; assembly: GCF_002832675.1. NCBI lineage: Bacteria > Bacillati > Actinomycetota > Actinomycetes > Kitasatosporales > Streptomycetaceae > Streptomyces > Streptomyces sp. S063. The sequence goes on along the minus strand of NZ_CP021707.1, from coordinate 4,982,697 downwards.
CCACGATGCCCGCGTTGTTCTGCAGTTGCGCCGGGACCAGCTCGGCCCGGACCTTCTCGATCAGGGGCAGGAACTTCTCCGCCTTGCGGCTCACGCCGCCGCCGATGATGAACAGTTCCGGCGAGAACAGCATCTCCACGTGCAGCAGATACTTCTGGACCCGGTGCGCCCAGTGCTGCCAGCTCAGGTCCTCGTCCTCCTTGGCCTTCGTGGAGGCGCGCTTCTCCGCGTCGTGGCCGTGCAGTTCCAGGTGGCCCAGCTCAGTGTTGGGGACGAGTTTGCCGTCGGTGAAGACCGCGCTGCCGATGCCCGTACCGAACGTCAGCAGGATGACCGTGCCCGTACGGCCCTTACCCGCGCCGAAGGTCATCTCGGCCACTCCGGCCGCGTCCGCGTCGTTCAGGATGGTGACGGGTTGACCGATCCGCTCGCCCAGCAGGGTCCGGGCATCCGTGTCGATCCAGCCCTTGTCGACATTGGCCGCGGTGCGGGTGATGCCGTCCGTGACGACCCCGGGGAAGGTGATGCCCACGGGGCCCGACCAGTCGAAATGGCCGACCACCTCCGCCACGCCGTCGGCCACGCCCTTGGGCGTGGCCGGGTGCGGTGTCAGCACTTTGTGGCGCTCCCGCGCCAGGTCTCCGCGGTCCAGGTCCACGGGAGCACCCTTGATCCCGGATCCGCCGATGTCCACGCCGAAGATCTCCATGGAACCCACGGTACGGGCAGGCCGGGCCCCTTGCCCGGCTACTCGGCGGAAAGGGCGGCGGCCTCGGCGCGCAGGTCGCGGCGGAGCTCCTTGGGCAGGGAGAAGGTGATCGACTCGTCGGCCGTCTTCACCGTCTCGACGTCCGCGTAACCCCGCTCCGCCAGCCATTCCAGGACGCCGTCGACGAGAACGTCGGGGACCGAGGCGCCGGAGGTCAGGCCGACCGTGGTCACGCCCTCCAGCCACGCCTCGTCGATCTCGCTCGCGAAGTCGACCAGATGGGCGGCGGGGGCTCCCGCGTCCAGGGCGACCTCGACCATCCGGATGGAGTTCGAGGAGTTCTTGGAACCGACCACGATGACCAGCTCGGCGTCCTCGGCCAGCTTCTTCACCGCGATCTGGCGGTTCTGCGTGGCGTAGCAGATGTCGTCGCTGGGCGGCGAGAGGAGGTTCGGGAACTTCGACTTGAGGGCGTCGACCGTCTCCATCGTCTCGTCGACGGAGAGCGTGGTCTGGGAGAGCCAGACGACCTTCGACTCGTCGCGGACCTCGACGTTCGCCACGTCCTCGGGGCCGTCGACCAGCTGGATGTGGTCGGGGGCCTCGCCGGAGGTGCCGATGACCTCCTCGTGGCCCTCGTGGCCGATCAGGAGGATGTCGTAGTCCTCCTTGGCGTACCGGACGGCTTCCTTGTGGACCTTGGTGACCAGCGGGCAGGTCGCGTCGATGGTGGCGAGCTTGCGCTCGGCGGCCTCCGCGTGGACGGTGGGCGCGACGCCGTGCGCGGAGAACATCACGATGGAGCCCTCGGGCACCTCCGCGGTGACGTCCACGAAGATCGCACCCTTCTTCTCCAGGGTCTGCACGACGTACTTGTTGTGCACGATCTCGTGGCGGACGTAGATCGGGGCCCCGTACTGCTCCAGGGCCTTCTCGACGGCGATCACGGCACGGTCCACGCCCGCGCAGTAGCCACGGGGAGCGGCGAGCAGGACACGGCGGGTGTTACTGCGGCGCGTAGCGCCTCCACTCGGGGCGGCGGCGGGTGACGGGCTGGGCGTTGCAGTCATGCGTCCCATCGTAAGGCCGTACTGGACGGGCGCCATGGCGGCCGCGTGGACAGACTGGTCGTGACGTGCGGTCACGGTCGGTGAGGGTGGAGGGTTCATGGCGTCGTCGGTCCCGGGAAGCGGAAGCGGCAGTGGGGGCGGGAGCGGCAGTGGAGGCGGGAGCGGGGAGGGCAGCAGCGTTCAGGAAGGGCGGTTGCGGCGGACTCTCGGATTCCGGGATCTCGTCGTCTACGGGCTCCTCTTCATCGCCCCCATGGCCCCCGTCGGCATCTTCGGCACCCTGGACGCCAAGTCCGGCGGTTCCGTCGCCCTCGTCTATGTGGTGGCCACCGTCGTCATGGGGTTCACCGCCTTCAGCTACGCCCAGATGGTGCGGGTCGCGCCCTTCGCGGGCTCGGTCTTCACGTATGCCCGCAAGGGGCTCGGGGAAGGCCCCGGGTTCATCGCGGGGTGGATGGCGATGCTCGACTATCTGCTGATCCCGGCCGTCGCCTACCTCTTCTCCGGAATCGCGATGAACGCCCTGGTCCCCGAGGTGTCCCGGTGGGTGTGGACCGCTGTCGCCGTGCTCGTGACCACGCTGCTCAATCTGTGGGGGGTACGGGCTGCCGCGCGGGTCGGGTTCGCCGTGCTGGCCATGGAGATCGCGGTGCTGCTGGTCTTCGTGGTGTCGGCCGTGGTCGTTCTCGTACGGGACGGGGCGCAGCGCGGGTGGCTGACGCCGGTCACCGGGGACGCGGCGTTCTCCATGGCGGCGGTGCTGGGCGCGGTCTCGGTGGCCGTGCTGTCGTATCTGGGGTTCGACGCCATCGCCTCGTTCGCGGAGGAGGTGACGGGCGGATCGCGGAAGGTGGCGCGGGCGGTGCTGTTCTGCCTGGTGCTGGCGGGTGCGCTGTTCATCGCCCAGACGTATCTGGCGGCGCTCCTGGAGCCCATGAGTTCGGCGGAGCTGGCGGCGGACCCGGCGGCGCAGGGATCGGCCTTCTACGACACCGTCGACGCCTCCGTCGGGAGCTGGCTGCACGACCTGGTGGCGGTCAGCAAGGCGATCGGGGCCGCGTTCGCCGCGCTGGCGGGGCAGGCCGCCGCCGGCCGGCTCGTCTTCGCGATGGCCCGGGAGCGGCGGCTGCCGCACCTCCTCGCCAAGGTCGACCCGAAGTCGGGCGTGCCGCGGCTCGCGATCCTGGGGGCGGCGATCGTGACGCTGGTGGCGGCGGTGTGGGCGGCCCGGCGCGACGACGGGCTGGACCACCTGGTGTCGGTCGTCGACATCGGGGCGCTGACCGCTTTCGTGCTGCTGCACGCGTCGGTGGTCGGCTGGTTCGTCGTGCGCCGGATGGCCGGAGAGCCCGTCTGGTGGAAGCACGTGCTGGTGCCGGTGGTGGGGGCGGGGATCCTCGTCGCCGTCATCGTGGAGGCCACGACGAGCGCGCAGGTGGTGGGGCTGTGCTGGCTGGGGGTCGGGTTCGTGGTCCTGGCGGTGCAGGGGGCGGGGGTGCGGGGGGCTGGGAGCGGGCGGTGAGGGGCGCTCTCCCGCGCGGTGAGGGGGCTGCCCCGGGGCGGTGAGGGGGAGCCGTTCCCGTACAGCGGGCGCTGCCCCGTCAGGCGCCGTTCCCGTGCAGCGGGCGCGGGGTGGAAACCTTCCCCGTACAGCGGTACCCGGTCGTCTCCGCAGGGCGGCCTCCGCTGTCAGCGGTGCCCTATACGCTCGGGCGCATGGCTCTCAACACGTCCGCGGAAGCGCCGCTGCCCGTCGGCGAGGTGTCCCGGCTCATCGGAGGGTGGATCGACCGGCTCGGCGCCATCTGGGTGGAGGGTCAGATCACCCAGCTGTCCCGGCGGCCGGGGGCCGGGGTCGTCTTTCTGACGCTGCGCGACCCGTCGCACGACATCTCGGTGAGCGTCACCTGCTTCCGGCAGGTCTTCGACCGGATCGCCGACGTGGTGACGGAGGGCGCGCGCGTCGTCGTCCTCGCGAAGCCCGAGTGGTACGCGCCCCGGGGGCAGCTGTCGCTGCGGGCCACCGACATACGGCCGGTCGGCATCGGTGAGCTGCTCGTGCGGCTGGAGCAGCTCAAGAAGTCGCTCGCCGCCGAGGGGCTCTTCGCGCTCGACCGGAAGAAGCCGCTCCCCTTCCTCCCGCAGCTCATCGGGCTCGTCTGCGGGCGGGCCTCCGCCGCCGAGCGGGACGTCCTGGAGAACGCCCGCCGCCGCTGGCCGGCCGTGCGCTTCGAGGTCCGCAACACCGCCGTGCAGGGGGTGAACGCGGTCGCCCAGGTGGTGCAGGCGGTCGAGGAGCTGGACGCGCTGGACGAGGTCGACGTGATCGTGGTGGCCCGGGGCGGCGGCAGCGTCGAGGATCTGCTGCCGTTCTCCGACGAGCAGTTGATCCGGGCCGTGGCCGCCTGCCGTACGCCGGTGGTCTCCGCGATCGGCCATGAGCCGGACTCCCCGCTGCTGGACCTGGTCGCCGATCTGCGCGCCTCCACGCCCACGGACGCGGCCAAGAAGGTCGTCCCGGACGTGGGCGAGGAGCTGGAGCGCGTACAGCAGCTGCGGGACCGGGCGCTGCGGACCGTACGCGGGCTGCTGGACCGCGAGGAGCGGGGGCTCGCGCACGCGCTGGGCCGTCCCGCCATGGAGCGGCCCCAACGGCTGGTGGACGAACGTGAGGCCGAGGTGGACGCGCTCCTCGGGCGTAGCCGCCGGGTCCTGGGCCATCTGCTGGACCGGGCCGACTCCGAGCTGGCGCACACGCTCGCCCGGGTCGTCTCGCTGTCGCCGGCCGCGACCCTGGAGCGGGGTTACGCCGTGCTCCAGCGGCCCGACGGCCATGTGGTGCGCTCCCCCGACGAGGCCGGGGCGCCCGGCGAGCCGCTGCGGGCGCGGGTGTCGGAGGGCGAGTTCACGGTGCGGGTGGACCCGGTCGAATGAGCGGCCCGCGCCAACGGCCCCACCGGCGGCAGGGCCGTGCCCACGATGACGTAACAGCACACATTTAGGGTGGATCACATGACGGACGACGGTACGGCGGCGACTGCCGCCGCCACGGGCACGCTCGGGTACGAGCAGGCGCGCGACGAGCTGATCGAGGTCGTGCGCCGGCTGGAGGCGGGGGGTACGACGCTGGAGGAGTCGCTGGCCCTCTGGGAGCGGGGCGAGGAGCTGGCGAAGGTCTGCCGGCACTGGCTGGAGGGCGCCCGCGCCCGCCTGGACGCGGCCCTGGCCCGCCCGCAGGACGGTGGCGACGAGGGCTGAGCCCGGCCCCGGCGAACCACCGGGCCCGCCCGCTCCGGCGAACCGGCCGCATCGGGCAGTGGTGTGCAATGGATCACTCGCCGCCCGATTTAGTTGAAAGTTAACCTATCTCTGGCGTACCTTCGAACCCTCCCCACCGCGTTCGTTCGGAAGGTTTGCACCAGATGTCCCTCGTTCTCGACCCCGCCGCTCAGGACCTCCTCTTCCGCGAGGCCCGCACCGCCAACACCTTCACCGACGAGCCCGTGACCGACGAGCAGGTCCAGGCGATCTACGACCTGGTGAAGTTCGGCCCGACCGCCTTCAACCAGTCGCCGCTGCGCGTCGTCCTGGTCCGCTCCGCCGAGGGCCGCGAGCGCCTGGTGCAGCACATGGCCGAGGGCAACCGCCCGAAGACCGCCACCGCCCCGCTGGTCGCGATCCTGGCCGCCGACAACGAGTTCCACGAGGAGCTTCCGGCGCTGCTCCCGCACTTCCCGCAGGCCAAGGACATGTTCTTCTCGGAGCGCCCGGCCCGTGAGTCGGCCGCCGGCCTCAACGCCGCGCTCCAGGCCGCCTACTTCATCATCGGCGTCCGCGCCGCCGGTCTGGCCGCGGGCCCGATGACCGGCTACGACGCCGCGGGCATCCAGAAGGAGTTCCTGGACGACGACCACACTCCGCTGATGGTCGTCAACATCGGCAAGCCGGGCGAGGACGCCTGGTTCCCGCGCAGCCCGCGCCTCTCCTTCGACGAGGTCGTCACCACCGTCTGAGGCAATCACCGCCTGAGGAACGGGACCGCCTGAGGCGCGTCACCCGGCCCCGTTACGCGCGAAGGGCCCCGGAACACCGTCACCTGGTGTTCCGGGGCCCTTCGCGTACGCCGGTCGGCGTGGGCCGCGCGTCAGGAAGCCGACGCGGCGGGCGGCGTCGTCCTCAGCGCCTTGACCATCTCGACCAGGCTCTCCTTCGGCGCCGAGCCGGTCACCACCGTCGTGTGGCCCTTGCCGGGCAGGACGAGGGCGTTGTACTTCTCGCCCTCCCAGACCTGCCACTCCTTGCCCGCCACCGTCTCGGTCCGGCCGGTGTCCTTCGCCTTCTGGCTGACCTCGGGGACGTAGGTGCGCGCGGCGGCGGTGGACTGCTCGACCGCGACGTACCTGCGGTCCGCGTCGAGGAAGCCCAGGTGCCAGGCCTTGCCCTCGGCCTCGTTGTAGTGGACGGAGGTCGCCTTCCACTTCTCCGGCAGGCCCTCCGGCGCGGCCACCGGGTAGGGGGCGGCGGTCCGCACCGTCGCCAGCTCCACGGTGAAGTCGACCGCCTTGAGCGGGTCGGCGTGCTCGTCCTTCGGGATGAAGAGGTAAATGACCCCCGCGCAGGCGGCGATCACCAAAGTCGACAGGAACATGTCCCGGACTGTCTGCTTGCCTCGCTTGCTTGCCACGGGTCCATGGTGGCACGCGGCCTGACACGCCCGGCCGCAGGGTGCCGGTCGCGCGGGGGAGGCACCGGGGTGCTCATGCGTGACCCGCACTGCTCATTTTATCGACCTACCGATAGAGTCGCAGCACCCTCATATCCGGTCGTCGCCGTACAGAAAGGTGCGCTCCGATGTCCGAGCATCATCTGCCGTCCCAATTGGAGGTCTCCCCGGAGGCCCCCGACCGCAACCTGGCCCTGGAGTTGGTCCGGGTCACCGAGGCCGCCGCCATGGCGGCCGGGCGCTGGGTGGGCCGCGGCGACAAGATCGGCGCCGACGGCGCCGCCGTGAAGGCCATGCGGACCCTCGTCTCGACCGTCTCGATGAACGGCGTCGTCGTCATCGGCGAGGGCGAGAAGGACGAAGCCCCCATGCTGTTCAACGGCGAGCGGGTCGGCGACGGCACCGGCGCCGAGGTCGACATCGCCGTCGACCCGATCGACGGCACCACCCTCAACGCCAAGGGCATGCCGAACGCCATCGCCGTGCTGGCGGCGGCCGACCGCGGCGCGATGTTCGACCCGTCGGCCGTCTTCTACATGGACAAGCTGGTCACGGGGCCCGAGGCGGCGGACTTCGTCGACATCAACGCGCCCGTGGCGGTGAACATCAGGCGCGTCGCGCGGGCGAAGAACTCCACGCCCGAGGACGTCACCGTCGTCATCCTCGACCGGCCCCGGCACGAAGGCATCGTCAAGGAGATCCGGGAGACCGGGGCACGGATCAAGTTCATCTCGGACGGCGATGTCGCGGGCTCGATCATGGCGGCCCGCGAGGGCACCGGCGTCGACCTGCTGATGGGCATCGGCGGAACGCCCGAGGGCATCATCTCGGCGTGCGCCATAAAGTGCCTCGGCGGCGTCATCCAGGGCAAGCTCTGGCCCAAGGACGAGGCCGAGCGGCAGAAGGCGCTGGACGCGGGCCACGACCTGGACCGGGTGCTGTCCACCGACGACCTGGTCAGCGGCGACAACGTGTTCTTCGTGGCGACGGGGATCACTGACGGTGAGCTGATGCGCGGTGTGCGGTACCGCGCGGAGACGGCGACCACCGAGTCGATCGTGATGCGGTCCAAGTCCGGCACGATCCGGACGATCTCCTCGACCCACCGGCTGTCGAAGCTGCGCGCCTACAGCGCCATCGACTTCGACCGCGCGAAGTAGCCGACGCAAGGGGCGCGCAGAGCGCGCGAAGGGGGTGCGGGGAGCCGATGCGCTCCCCGCACCCCCTTCGCGTACGCCTTCAGCCCGCCGCGGCTATGCGCTCGGCCGTCGTCGTGGCCGTCAGCTCGATGTCCCGCCGTCGCCGCCGGGCGAGCGCCACCCGGCGCTCGGCCGCGGTGAGCCCGCCCCACACCCCGTACGGCTCGGGCTGCATCAGCGCGTGCTCCCGGCACTCGATCATGACCGGGCAGCCGCCGCACACCCGCTTGGCGGCCTCTTCGCGGGCCAGACGGGCAGCGGTCGGCTCCTTCGAGGGAGCGAAGAAGAGGCCCGCCTCGTCGCGGCGGCAGGCCGCCTCGGAATGCCAGGGGCCCGCATCGTCCTCCCGGGCGGGGATCCGCTGGGCCGGAACGGCGGCGACCTGCAGAGGCTGATGCGGCGATTGCAGCACGGGCTACTCCTGACGACGGCTACGGCTTCGCGAGCGAGAGTCGATGCAGCACTCCCTACCCGCTGTGCGTACGCCTATGCACTGAGTGGCACCGGCGCGCGACTCACCGCAATGCGCCCCACGGCATTCTGGCCGATTACCGGAGGTCGTCCGTCGTGCCGTATTCAGTGGCCCAGGTGCTTACGCAGCCGCTTCTGGAGATCCGCCACGAACTTTCCCCGCTTCGGCTTCGCCTCCACACTTCCGAACACGGCATAGCCGTTCACGACGACGACCGGGGCTTCCGGGTCGGTGGATTCGAGCGACTTCACCTCGAAACCGCCGAACACACCGGTGCCGTTGCCGCGCAGCGAGATGTTCTCCGGGACGCGGACCTCGACGCTGCCGAAGATGGACGTCGCATTGATGACCGTGAAGCGTTGGCCGAAAAGCGCTTCGGTCAGATCGATCTCCACGCTGCCGAAGAGCGCGAAGGCGTTCGTCCGGCCGCCGACCCGCCAGCGCCCCTTGCGGACGGAGCTGCTGAAGACCGCGACGAGATTGTCCGCGGGGCCTTCCGGCGCCTCGGGGCCGTAGCTGTACGGGCGTGGGCCCGGGCTCTGCGCGGTGGAGCCGGAGGAGGCGGGCAGGTCGCGGACCAGCGGCTGGAGTTCGCCGACGGTCTTGGCCCGGTAGACCAGATCCACCCGCTCGGCATGCTCGTCCGCCGTCAGGCGGCCCTCGGCCATCGCCTCCCGCAAGATGTCCGCGATCCGGTCGCGGTCGGCGTCGGAGGCACGGATGCCGTCGCCGTGCAGGACGTCGGCGGGCGGTGGGACGGCCGGCTCGCGGGGCTGCTGGGGCTGCTTCTCTAGGTCCACCGGCCCAGCGTACCCAAACGCGATAGATCGCGACTACCCCTCCGGTCGGCAAGCCCCGGCCCGGCTCCAGGTGAGCCTTACCTCACAGGATCCGACCGGAGCCGGCGTCTACCCTGGTGGACGCGCTGCCCGAGGGAGGTCAGCCGCTGTCGCCGAGTGAGGAATGGCCGTCATGGCAGAGTTTGCGTACTCCGATCTGCTCCCCCTGGGGGAGGACACCACGCCGTACCGTCTGGTGACCGCCGAGGGTGTCTCCACCTTCGAGGCCGACGGCCGTACGTTCCTCAAGGTCGAACCGGAGGCGCTGCGCACGCTGGCCGCCGAGGCCATGCACGACATCTCGCACTATCTGCGCCCGGCCCACCTGGCGCAGCTGCGGCGGATCGTGGACGACCCGGAGGCGTCCTCCAACGACAAGTTCGTGGCGCTGGACCTCCTGAAGAACGCGAACATCGCCGCCGCGGGCGTCCTGCCGATGTGCCAGGACACCGGGACGGCGATCGTCATGGGCAAGCGCGGGCAGAACGTGCTCACCGAGGGCGGTGACGAGGAGGCCCTCTCGCACGGCATCTTCGACGCGTACACCAAGCTCAACCTGCGCTACTCGCAGATGGCCCCGCTGACCATGTGGGAGGAGAAGAACACCGGTTCCAACCTCCCGGCCCAGATCGAGCTGTACGCCACCGACGGCGGCGCGTACAAGTTCCTGTTCATGGCGAAGGGCGGCGGCTCGGCCAACAAGTCGTTCCTCTACCAGGAGACGAAGGCCGTCCTGAACGAGGCCTCCATGATGAAGTTCCTGGAGGAGAAGATCCGTTCGCTGGGGACCGCGGCCTGCCCGCCGTACCACCTGGCGATCGTGGTCGGCGGTACGTCGGCGGAGTTCGCGCTGAAGACCGCCAAGTACGCCTCCGCGCACTACCTGGACGAGCTCCCCGCCGAGGGCTCCCCCACCGGGCACGGCTTCCGGGACAAGGAGCTGGAGGAGAAGGTCTTCGAGCTGACGCAGAAGATCGGCATCGGCGCGCAGTTCGGCGGCAAGTACTTCTGCCACGACGTGCGCGTGGTGCGCCTGCCCCGGCACGGCGCCTCGCTCCCCGTCGCCATCGCCGTCTCCTGCTCGGCCGACCGCCAGGCCACCGCGAAGATCACCGCCGAGGGCGTCTTCCTGGAGCAGTTGGAGAAGGACCCGGCGCGCTTCCTCCCCGACACCACCGACGAGCACCTGGACGAGGCCGGGGACGTCGTGCAGATCGACCTCAACCGGCCGATGGACGAGGTGCTGGCCGAGCTGACCAAGTACCCGGTCAAGACCCGGCTCTCGCTGACCGGCCCGCTGGTCGTGGCGCGGGACATCGCGCACGCCAAGATCAAGGAGCGGCTGGACGCGGGCGAGGAGATGCCGCAGTACCTCAAGGACCACCCGGTGTACTACGCGGGCCCGGCGAAGACGCCCGAGGGGTACGCCTCCGGCTCCTTCGGCCCGACGACGGCCGGCCGGATGGACAGTTACGTCGAGCAGTTCCAGGCGGCGGGCGGCTCCAAGGTGATGCTCGCCAAGGGCAACCGCAGCAAGCAGGTCACCGACGCCTGCGGCTCCCACGGCGGCTTCTACCTCGGCTCGATCGGCGGCCCGGCGGCCCGGCTCGCCCAGGACTGCATCAAGAAGGTCGAGGTCGTCGAGTACGAGGAGCTCGGCATGGAGGCGGTCTGGAAGATCGAGGTCGAGGACTTCCCCGCGTTCATCGTCGTCGACGACAAGGGCAACGACTTCTTCACCGAGCCCGCCCCGGCTCCGACGTTCACCAGCATTCCGGTGCGGGGGCCGGGTCTGGCCTGATCGGTGACACACGGCCGAAGGGGCCCTCCCTCGCGGGTGGGCCCCTTCGGCGTCTCTCAGCCGTCCAGCAGGCCCGATGTCGCGACCAGGTAGCCGAGTTGGGCCCGACTGTTGCTGCCGAGCTGCTCGGAGACCTTGCGCATGTGCTCGGCGACGCTGCGACGGCTCATGCCGATCCGGCGGGCGATGGCGGCGTCCGTCTCGCCGTTGACGACGGCCTGGAGGATCGCGCGCTGGAGGTCCGAGGTGACGACGGGGGTGCGCACCGGGGCGCGTTCGGGGCGTACGGGCACGGCGCGGGACCACGCCTCGTCGAAGTGGCGGACCAGGAAGCGGACCAGCGACGGGTGCCGGACGCGCAGGGCGGTGTGCGGTTCGTCGGAGTACGGGATGAAGGCGAGATCCCGGTCGAAGACGATGAACCGGTCCATGACCTCGGGCAGGGTCCGGATCTCGGCCCCTTCGGCGGTCACCTGCTCGATGTAGGCGAGCGTGGTGCGGTCGGAGCGGACGGTGTGCTGGTAGAGGGTGCGCTGCCGGATGCCGCGCCGCAGGTTGTTCAGATCGCGCGGGAGGGACTGCTCCAGGACGTGGGCGGGGCGGCCGCCGCCGGGGTGGGCGGTGCGGACCTCGGCGCGGCAGCCGCTGACCCCGGCGTCCAGGGCCTTGCTGATGACGGCTTCGCCGGAGAGCCGGGTGAGGGCGGGGCGTTCGGGCCGGTGGACCTCGGCGTAGAGGCCCTCGAAGGCGGCGAGGGTGGCGCGGGCGGAGCGCAGGGTGCGGCGCTGCTCGACGATCGCCTCCTCGATGGGGGCGAGCGCGGTGAACGAGGCCGTCTCCGGCGGTACGGGGATGAGATGGCCGGGTGAGTCCCGGTCGGCGACCAGCAGGTGCAGGGAGAGCAGGCAGGGGGGTGCGGCAGCGGCGGCCGGGAGGCGTCCCTGTGTCAGCGCACGGCGGTAGGTCGCGAGCGCCGCCTCGCAGGGTTGTTCCGGTATCGACCGGTCCGAGGGTGATTCACGGCAATCACATACCGGTGAGGGGGAATGATCGTCCTTCACAAGGATGCAGATTACCTTTGTGCAATCGGCAGTCTCCCGCCCGGCTCCCGCGCTCGACGAGTATGAGCGGGTGACTTCCGGAATCGAGAGTGCGGACGGGCCGACGGCGGACGAGCCGGACGACGGATCTCATATGACCCGGGACACCGCGGTCCGCGAGCGCCGTTTTCGATTCCTGGTGGCCGGATACGCGGTGTCTTCCTACGGCACATTCCTGAATATGGTCGCGCTCAATCTCTTCGTCTACGAGACGACGGGCCGGGCGCTGGCCATGGGGCTGTTCATGGCGGTGCGGCTGGCCTCCGGATTCGTCGCCGGACTGGTCGTCGGCGGACTGCTCGCCCGTTTCAGTGCGAAAAGCATCATGCTGTGGGCGAATGTCGGACAGGGCGGCGTGATGCTGCTGCTCATCCTGGCGCCGGAGAGCCTGGTGACCGGGGCGCTGATGGCCGTCTCGGTGGTGATCGGAGCGTGCGGGACGCTGTTCATGGTGGCGTTGCGCAGCTCGATCCCGGAGATGGTCGGCGAGGACCGCAGGGCCTGGGCCAACTCCCTCTCGATCACCGGCCGTTCGCTGGCCATGGTGGCGGGGTTCGCGTCGGCGGGCGTGGTGGTGTCCCTCGTCGGGTACACCGCTGCCTTCCTGCTCGACATGACGACGTTCGTGATCTGCGCGGCGACGGTGGCCCTGCTGCCGATCGCGGGCGGCAAGGGGGCCGGGACCGACGCCGGAAAGGCGGAGAAGGCCGAGAAGAACAAGAACGGCGAGAAGGGCGGGCCGCGGTGGCGGCCGGTGGCCTTCCTGGCGCTCGCCGCCGCTCCCGGCCTCGGCCTGATGGTGGCCCTGCGCGGGGTCGACGCGTTCGGTTCCTCGTCCCACAACGCGGCGCTGCCGATCTACTCCACCTCGCTGGACGCTTCGAACCCCGCGGTGTTCATCAGCGCGTTCTGGTGTGTGTGGGCGCTCGGCAACATCGGTGCCCAGCAGGTGATCCAGCGGTACACCCAGCGCACCGGCAAGACCGTGGGGGCACCCGGATTCGGCTACGGCACGGTGGTGATGTCGGCCGCGTTCATCGCGGCGTTCGCCGGATTCCCGCTGGCGGTCACGGCGGTGATCGCGCTGATCGCGGGGGCCGCGGACGGCCTCACCGAGGTCGCGTACACCTCGCACCTCCAGACACTTCCGGCCACACTGCGCGGTCACGCCTTCGGCCTTTCGGCCACGTTCGAGAACCTGGGTTTCGGGGTCGGCATGATCCTGGTGGCGGCGGCCCTCGACCGGTTCTCCCCGCTGGCCGTGGTGGGGTGGTCCCACGGCGCCGCCATCGTCGTCGCCGTGGTGTTCCTGCTGCGGGTGACGGCGCTGCGACGGGCGGAGCCCACGGGTCCGACCGGAGGCGCGGGCGGGGCGGGGCAGACGGGGCTGCGAAAGGAAGAGGCCGTTGAGGGACGACCGGATCGCGGTGATCGGGGCGGCGCTGAGGTTTCCCGGGGCTGACACCCCCGAGGCGTACTGGCGCGACATCCGGGCGGGCAGGAGCCACGTACGCCGGTTCACCCGGGCCGAGTTCGCCGCGGCGGGGGTCCCGGCGGCGGAGTACGAGCGGCCGGGGTTCGGCGGGGCGAGCGCGCCCCTCGCGGACGTGGACGGCTTCGACGCCGGATTCTTCGGGATGAGCGGGCGGGAGGCGGAGCTCACCGATCCGCAGCAGCGGCTGTTCCTGGAGTGCTGCTTCCACGCCCTGGAGGACGGGGGGTACGCGGGCGGCGAGACCCGCTACGCGGGCGGCGACGCCGGTCGCGTACGGATCGGGGTGTACGGCAGTTCCGGCTACCGGCTCTACTCGCTGCACAGTTATCTGGCGCACCACCTCGCGGCGGAGGCCGGCTCGAACGACTGGATGACCGCCAAGCAGGTCCAGGTCGGCAACTACACCGATTTCACCGCCACTCGGGCCGCGTTCCGGCTCGGTCTGACCGGCCCCGCGCTCACCGTGTCCACGGCCTGCTCCAGCGCCCTGGTCTCGGTGCACCTGGCCTGCCAGGCGCTGCGCGCCGGGGACGCGGACCTGATGCTGGTGGGCTCCGCGGCCCTGCATCTGCCGCAGGTCAGCGGCCATGTCCCGGTGAAGGGCTCCACGCTCTCCCCCACCGGCTCCGTCCGGGCGTTCGACGCGGACGCGGACGGCACGGTCGGCGGTAACGGGGCCGCAGCCGTCCTCCTGAAGCCGCTGGAGCGGGCCCTGGCCGACGGCGACACCGTGCACGCGGTGATCCTGGGCTCGGCGGTCACCAACGACGGCGCGGACAAGACGGCCGACGGCCGTTCCGGCAAGGGCGGGTTCGCCGCTCCCGGGGTGGCCGGGCAGCGGGACGCGGTGCTCGGCGCGCTGCACGCGGCGGGCGTGGACGCGGCATCGATCGGCTATCTGGAAGCACACGGTACGGGCACGCTGAAGGGCGATCCGATCGAATTCGCCGCCCTGACCGAGGCGTTCCGCGCGCATACCGACCGGACCGGGTTCTGCGCGCTCGGTTCGACGAAGCCGGCGATCGGCCATCTGGACAGTGCGGCGGGGCTCGCGGGGCTGATCAAGGCCGTCGAGGTGTTGCGGCACGGGATCGTGCCGCCCCTGGTGAACTTCGTCCGGCCCAACCCGGCGCTGGCGGTGGACGACAGCCCGTTCCTGCTGCCGGTACGGGAGCGGGACTGGCCGCTGGCCGGGGTGCGGCGGGCCGGTGTGCACTCCATCGGCATGGGCGGCACGAACGCCCACGTGATCCTGGAGCAGGCGCCGGAGGCCGCGCCGCGGCCTTCCTCCCCGTCGGCGGTTCCCGTGCCGGCGCTGCTGCCGCTGTCGGCCGCCGACGGGGACGCGCTGCGGGCGTACGCCACCGCCCTGCGGGACCACCTGGCGGGCGGAGCTCGCCCCTCCCCCGCCGATCTGCTGACCACCACCGCGCTCGGGCGGCGGCTCCTGGCGCACCGGCTGGTGGTCACGGCCGCGGACCCGGTGGCCGGGCTGGAGGCGTTCCTGTCCGGGGCTCCGGTGGGCAAGGCGTACACGACCGGGGTCGCCGACGGCGTACGGGATCCGGCGCCGGTGTTCCTGTTCAGCGGGCAGGGCGGCGGCCACCCGGGCATGGGCGCCGAACTCGCCGCGCGCTTCCCGGTGGTGGCCGAGGTGCTGGAGTCCTGCGCCCGGGTGTACGCGGAGGAGACCGGGCGGGGCGACTTCCTCGACCGGATCGTCGGCGGGCGGGGTCCCGTGCGGTGGGACACCGCCTTCGCGCAGCCCGCCCTGTTCGCCCTCCAGCTCGCCCAGGCCCGGCTGTGGGAGCGGCTCGGGGTCGCCCCCGCCCGGGTCGCCGGGCACAGCGTCGGCGCGTACGCGGCGCTCTGCGTGGCCGGGGCGCTGGACACCGAGGACGCGATGCGGCTGGTCTGCGGGCGCGGACGGCTGATGCGGGAGCGGTCGGCCCCGGGCGCGATGGTCTCCGCGTTCGTCCCCCGCGCCCGGGTGCGGGAGCTGCTGATCGCCGTCCCCGGTCTGGAGCTCGCCGTGGTCAACGGCGCCACGCACCACGTTCTGGGCGGCTCACCGGAAACGGTGGACGCGGCGCGGAGGCTGCTGGCGGCGCGCGGCGAGGCGTACGAGGTGCTGGCGGTGGACCGGGCGTTCCACACGGCGCTGCTCGAACCGGCGCTGGAGGAGTTCCGGCTGCTGGCGGAGAAGACGGAACCGCGCCCGCTGCACACGGAGTTCGTCGACGGCATCGACGGCACGGTCCGCCCCGCCGGGTGGCGGCCGGATGCCGCGTACCTGGTCGCGCAGGCCCGCCGTACGGCCGACTTCGCCGCCGTCCTCGGGGAGCTGGCCGCGTCCCCGCTCCTGCTGGAGCTGGGCCCGTCCGCCGTGCTGACGGGTCTGGTCCGCCGGGCGTTGCCGGACACCGTGTGCGTACCGACGCGGGACTGGGAGCGGGCGGTGGCCGCGCTGCACTGCGCCGGGACCGGGGTGGACTGGGCGGCGCTGCTCGACGGCTGTGGCGGCCGGCGGGTCCGGCTGCCCTCGTACCCCTTCCGGCGGCGCTCCCACTGGCGGGGCCCCGCGCCGTACGCTCACCCATCCCCACGCTCCACGGAGGACCGCATGACCGAACAGGCCGTACTGGAAAGGGTGCTCGAGCTGACCGCGCGCCATCTCGGCCACCGGCCGGACGAGGTCTCCGCCGACCGCACGTTCGTCGGGCTCGGCGCGGACTCGCTCCAGCTCATCGGGATGGTACGGCAGTTGGAGGCCGAGTTCGGCACGGAGATCAGCATGCGGGAGGTCCTGGAGGAAGCGGGCACACCCCGGCTGACGGCCGCGCTGATAACCGGGCGGGCGGCGCCCGCGACAGTGCCGACGTCGGTCCCGGTGGTCGCAGCCGACGGGGAGACCGCGAAGACCGCTGGGGCTGTTGGAGCCTCTGGGGCCTCTGGGGCCTCGGCAGCGTCGCCCGTTGCCGAAGCGCCCGGGTACGCCACCCAGGCCGAGGTCGCGGTCCTGTCCGAGCAGATTCGCCAACTGGCCGAGACCCAGGCGGCGATGCTCACCCAGCTCTCCGATGCCGTCGCCCTGCTGACGGCCCGCGTCGACGGGACGGACGCGCGATGAGCGCGGGGACACCCGCGCCCGACGAAGCGGCGGCCACAGCGGCGGCGGCCTCCGAGGCCGTGGCCCGGGCGGCGGAGCTGTCGCGGACGCTCACGGACCGGATCGCGGCGGCCCGCGCCCAGATCGCGGCGGAGGCCTCGGAGCGGGAGAGACCTGCGGAGGCGAGCGCGCACGGCCCCCGGCTCGTCGTGGACGCGGCGGGTGGCATGGCCGGGGCGGGGGCCGACGAGGCCCAGCGGGCCCACACGGCGTCGCTGATCCGACGGTTCACCGAGCGCACCCGCACCTCCAAGAGGCTGGCCCAGCACCACCGTTCGGTGCTGGCCGACAGCCGGGCCGTCGTGGGGTTCCGGGACGCCACCAAGGAGATGCTGTACCCGGTCGCGGCCCGCTCGGCGCACGGCTCCCGGCTGGTCGACGTGGACGGCAACGCGTACACCGACATCACCATGGGCTTCGGCGCGCTGCTGCTGGGCCACGAGGCGGAGCCGGTCACCGAGGCCGTGCGCCGCCACCTCGCCGACGGGCTGCGCTTCGGCCCCCGGTCCCCCGACACCGGGGAGGCGGCCGCCCTGCTGGCGTCGCTGACCGGCCTGGAGCGGGTCGCGTTCGCCTCGTCCGGTACGGAGGCGAACTCGGCGGCGATCCGGCTGGCCCGGGCCGCGACCGGGCGCGACAAGGTCGTCATGTTCCGGGGCTCGTACCACGGCCACATCGACTCCGTCCTCGGCCGCCCCGGCGGCCCGGGGCAGCACGCGGTGCCCGTCTCCCGGGGCATCCCGGACAGTGCGGTGGCGGAGCTGATCGTGCTGGAGTACGGGGAGCAGGAGGCCCTGGAGACGATCGACGCCCTCGGGGACTCGATCGCGGCCGTGCTGGTGGAGCCCGTGCAGTGCCGCAACCCGGGCCTGCGGCCTGTGGAGTTCGTGCGGTCGCTGCGTGAACTGACCGCGCGCCGGGGCATCGTGCTGCTCTTCGACGAGATGCTGACCGGGCTGCGGCCCCATCAGCGCGGTGCGCAGGACCACTTCGGGGTGGTGCCGGACCTCGCCACGTACGGCAAGGCGCTCGGCGCGGGCTTCCCGGTCGGCGCGGTGGCCGGGCGGGCGGATCTGCTCGACGGCGTGGACGGCGGGTTCTGGCTGTACGGGGAGCCCGGCGGGCCCACGCGCGAGACCACGTTCATCGGCGGTACGTACATGCAGCACCCGCTGTCGATGGCGGCGGCCCGCGCGGTTCTCACCCACCTCACCGAGCGGGGGCCCGGCCTCCAGAGCGGACTGAACGCCCGCACCCGGGCGCTCGCGGACCGGCTCAACGCCTTCTTCCGTGACGAGGAATTTCCGTTGGAACTCGCGCACTTCGGGTCGATGTTCCGATTCCGCCACCGCGCCGACCTGGAGTTGCTCTACCACCACCTCCAACTGCGCGGCGTGTACGTATGGGAGTGGCGCAGCTTCTACCTCTCGACCGCTCACACGGAGGAGGACGTGAACCGGGTCGCGGAGGCCGTGGAAGGGTCCTTGCGCGAGCTGCGCGACGGCGGGTTCTTCCCCCGGTCCGCTCCCCGCCCGGCCGCGGCGGTGAAGCCGGCCGGCGTCCCGCGCCCCGCACCCGAATTCGGCGTCTACTTCTTCGGCGACTACCCCGAGACCGAGCAGGCCGGCGGGGGCGGCGGGGCTGCCGAGGCCGGTGGGGCCGCTTCCCCGGAGGCGTACGACGCGCTCTTCGAGACCGTGCGCTTCGCCGACGAGCGCGGTTTCTCCTCCGTCTGGCTGCCCGAGCGGCACTTCGACTCCTTCGGCGGACTCTTCCCGAACCCCTCCGTGCTCGCCTCCGCCATGGCCAGGGGGACCGAGCGCATCCGGATCAACGCCGGCTCGGTGGTCCTGCCCCTGCACGATCCGGTGCGGGTGGCCGAGGAGTGGTCGGTGGTCGACAACCTCTCCGGCGGCCGGGTCGGCATCGGCTGCGCCACCGGCTGGCACGCCCGGGACTTCGCCCTGCACCCGGACCGGTTCGCGGACCGGCGGCGGATCGCCTTCGACCACCTCGACGAGGTGCGCCGGCTGTGGCGCGGGGAGGCGGTACGGCGGCGCACGGGCGAGGGCGCGGAGGCGGAGATCCGGATCCGGCCGCGTCCGGTGCAGGAGGAGCCGCCGTTCTTCCTGGCGACCTCCGGGCAGCGGGCCTCGTACGAGGAGGCGGCCCGGCGCGGTCTCGGTGTCGTCACCAACCTGATGAGCCAGACCGTGGAGGAGCTGGCGGCGAACATCGCGCTGTACCGGCGTACGCGGGCGGCGTGCGGGCTCGACCCGGAGGCCGGGCGGGTGACGGTGCTGGTGCACACGTATCTCGGCGACGACCACGCCACCGCCCGGGCCGACGCCCTGGAGCCGATGGTGCGCTACCTGCGGTCCTCGCTGCTGATGCGCTCGGCGGCGACGGCGGCCGGGCAGCGGCACGAGGACGTGGCGGCGGCGAGCGAGGAGGACCTGGACTATCTGTTCCGCCGGGCCTACGACCGCTACTGCGACCGGCGGGCCCTGATCGGTACGCCGGACAGTGTCGCCCCGTTCGTGGCCGCGCTGCACGGGGCCGGGGTGGACGAGATCGCCGCGCTGGTCGACTTCGGGATGGACCGGGAGCGGCTGCGGTCGGGGCTCGAGCGGCTGGACCTGCTGCGGCACCGGACGCGGGAGCGGCTCGGCCGGGCCCGGGACGCCCAGGGCGGCCCGGACGCTCCGGACACCCACGACGCCCGGGCTCGGGAGACCGTCGCGCCCGCCACCTCCGCCCAGCGGCGGCTGTGGCTGGCCGCGCAGTTGCTGGAGAACCCGGCGGCGTACAACGAGACCCAGGCCGTACGGCTGCGCGGCCCGCTGGACGTGGTCGCGCTGCGGGCGGCGGTCGACGGTCTCGTCGAGCGGCACGCGGGGCTGCGAACGGTGTTCCGGGGCGAGGACGAGGCGGGCGTCGCCCAGGTCGTCCGGGAGGGGCTCCACATCCCGTTGGCCGTGTCGGACGCCCGGGGGCAGGACTCGGACGAGGCCGTCCGGGCGCTGCTCTTTGAGGAGAGCCACCGCGCCTACGACCTGGCCGAGGGGCCGCTGTTCACACCCCGGCTGCTCCGGCTGGCCGAGGACGACCACGTCCTGGTCCTCGGGATGCACCACATCATCACGGACGCGCACTCGGCCGCGCTGATCGCCGGGGACCTCCGGGAGCTGTACACGGCGGCCCGCGCCGGACGCCCCCCGGTCTTCGCGCGGCCCGCCGGGTCGACCGTCGGGGCCCCCGAGCCGCCGCACGACCCGGCCGACCTGGTCTGGTGGCGCGAGCTGCTGGGCGAGAAGCCCCCGGTACTGGTCCTGCCGACGGACCGGCCGCGCGGGCGCCGGGTGGCGGGGCGCGGCGGGGCGGTGGCCCGGACCGTGGCCCGGGAGCGGGCGGACCTGCTGCGGGAGTGGAGCGGGCAGCAGGGAGTGACCCTGTTCGCCACGCTGTGCACGGCCTGGCAGTTGGTGCTGCGGCGGAGGTCGGGGCAGGACGCGTTCCTGCTGGGCACGACGTTCGGGCGGCGACGGCCTTCGACGGCGGACACGGTGGGCTTCCATGTGGCCCTGCTGCCGCTGGCGCTCTCCGCGACGGATGCCACCCCGCTGCCGGAGGCCGTACGGGCCACCGGTCGGGCGTTGTTCGCGGCGGAGGAGCACAGCGGGGTGGACCTGGACGCGCTGGTCGCCGCCGTCCACCCGGATCCGGGGAACCCCCGGCCGCTGATGACGGTTTCGGTCGATCTGGACCGCGCGGCGCTGGCCGGAATCGAACTGCCCGAGCTGCGGGCGGAGGGTGTGGCGGCCGGGACGGAGTCGGCGCCGCTGGAGCTGGCGCTGATGGCCACCCATGCCCCGGACGGGGGGCTGCGGCTGCGGCTGCGTTACGACGCGGACCTGTTCGACGCGACGACGGCCGACGGGTATCTGGCGGAGCTGGACGCGCAGTTGGACGCCATGACAGCCGTCCCGGGCCAGGGGGCCACTCCGTTCGAGAAGCCCGCCCCGGACACCGCCGCCCTCCTCCGCGCGGACTGGGAGTCCGTCCTAGGTGTACGCGGCTTCCCCGACGACAGCAACTTCTTCGACCTGGGCGGCAATTCGATCGCCGCGATCCGTCTCGTGAACCGGGTCCGGGACACCCTCGGCGTCGACTACCCGATGGCGGACTTCTTCGCCGAGGCCACCCTGCGGGCGATGACCGGGCAACTGACGGGTGACACGGAACCCGCGGCAGCGGCCGGGGACGGCCCCGCCGCCGAGGAGCCCCCCGTCGTCGACCGCGCGCCCGTCAGCGACCAGCAGGCCCGGATGATCGCCGGGCACCACGCCATGCCCGACCCCGCCGTGTGGAACGTCCCGACGCGGATCACGTTCACCGGGGCGCTGGATCCGGCGGCCCTGCGGTCCGCCGTGTCCGGGGTGATCGCCCGGCACGACGCGCTGCGGACCCGGTTCGTCCAGGAGGACGCGCCGGAGGGGCCCTGGTGGCAGGAGGTGGTGGCGGCGGGGCCGGTGGCGTTGCCGGTGGAGGATCTGACGTCGCTGCCCGCCGGTGAGCGGCAGCCCCGGGCGGACGCCCTGTGCCGGGCGGACGCGGCGGCCCCCTTCGAACTGGGGCGCCCCCTGGTGCCCCGGCTGCGGCTGCTGCGGGTCGAGGAGGACCGCTGGGAGCTGATGTTCGTCCTGCACCACGTGTGCGCCGACGGCTGGTCGCTGTCCCTGCTGCTCGCGGAGATCGCGGCGCTGTACACGGCGGCGGCCGCGGGCGTCCCGCACGGTCTGCCCGAACCGGCGATGCAGGCGCCCGGATACGCCCGGTGGCAGCGGGAGCACCACGATCCCGTGGCCGAGGCGGAGCGGGCCGCGTTCTGCGCGCGCTATCTGGACGGGGTGCCGGCCGCCGTCCCCGTACCGACGGACCGGCCGCGTCCGCAGCAGCTGAGCGGGCACGGGGACACGGTGCGCGGGGTCGCGTCGGGCGATGTGCGGGCGGCGGTGGAGAAGCTCGCCGCCGACCGGCGCACCACCCCGTTCGCCGTCGCCGCGGCCGCGCTCGGGGTGTTCCTGACCCGGCTGTCGGGCGAGGAGGACACCTTGCTGAGCGTCCCGTACGCCAACCGTGAGGGCACCGCGTCGGAGTCGCTCGTGGCGATGACGTCCACGGCGGTGATGGTCCGCGTACGACTGGATTCAGCCAATCTTGAGGAGACGTGCGCGGAGCTCGCGGTGCGTACGGGCGCGGGTGCGCTCGGCGCCATGGCGCATGTGCTGCCCACGGCCCGCATCATGCGGGCGATGCGGGACGCGGGCGCTGTCAGCGTCCCCGACCGGGTGCCGCACGTCCTGGCCTTCCAGAACTCCGTCGACACGGACATCGAGATCCCCGGGCTCCGGGTCGAGGTGGCCGATCTGGCACCGCCGCTTTCCCGCAGCGAGCTCTGCTTCGGGCTTGCGCCGCGCCGGGACGCCGCGAAGGGTTATCGAACGTTCCTGGAATTCTCCACCGACCTGTGGGACCACACGACCGCCCACGACCTGCTCGCGTCGTACACCGACCTGCTCGCGGAGTTCTGCGCCCGGCCCGACCGGCCGGTGCGAGAACTCCTCGCGGAGCCACCCTCTCAGTCACTGCCGAACACCGGAAAGGCGGACGCCGTATGACTCCGGCCCCCCACCGCAGCCACACCGACGACCTGCTCTCCTTCATCGCCGCGAGCCCTTCTCCGTACCACGTGGTGGCCAGTGCGGCCCAGCGCCTGGAGAAGGCCGGGTTCCGTGAACTGCGCGGCACGGACGACTGGACCGGGGCGACCGGCGGCCTGTTCGTCAGCCGTGCCGGAGCGCTGGTCGCCTGGTACGTCCCCGAGGGCGCGGCCGCCCACACCCCGTTCCGGATCGTCGGCACCCACACCGACTCACCGAACCTGCGGATCAAACCCGCACCGGACACCGGGACTTCGGGGTGGCGGCAGATCGGGGTGGAGATCTACGGCGGGGTGCCGCTCAACACTTGGCTCGACCGGGACCTGGGCATCTCCGGCCGGCTGGCGCTGCGCGGCCCCGGCGGCGCGCCGCGGAACCGGCTCGTTCAGATCGACGAACCCCTGTTGCGCGTACCCCAGTTGGCGATCCACCTGGACCGTTCGGTGAACGAGGGCGTGGCGCTGGACCGGCAGCGGCACATCGCGCCGATCTGGGCGCTGGGCGAGCCCCGGGAGGGCGAGCTGGTGCGCCGGGTCGCCGCGGCGGCCGGGGAGGACCCGGCGGACGTGCTCGGCTGGGACCTGATGCTCCACGACATCCAGTCGCCCGGATACCTGGGCGTGGACCGGGAGTTCGTGGTCGCGTCCCGGCTGGACAACCAGGTCTCGGTGCACGCCGGGGTGACCGCGCTGGTGGACGCGGCGACGGGCGCCACGCAGCCGGCGTTCATCCCGGTGCTGGCCGCCTTCGACCACGAGGAGGTCGGCAGCGGTTCCGAGACGGGTGCGCAGAGCCCGATGCTGGAGCGGATCCTCTCGCGGTCGGTGGCGGCGCGCGGCGGCAGCGACGAGGACTGGTCGCGGGCGCTGGCGGGCGCTTTCTGCGTCTCCGCCGACATGGCGCACGCGGTGCACCCGAACTACTCCGAGCGGCACGACCCGGACCACCGTCCGCTGCCCAACGGCGGCCCCACGGTCAAGGTGAACGTCAACCAGCGGTACGCCACCGACTCCACCGGCATCGCGATGTTCACGGCGGCGGCCGAGCGGGCCGGGGCGCCCTGGCAGCCGTTCGTCTCCAACAACGCGATGCCCTGCGGTACGTCGATCGGCCCGCTCACGGCGGCCCGTCTCGGGGTCACCACGGTGGACGTCGGGGTGCCGGGTCTGTCGATGCACTCGGCGCGTGAGCTGTGCGGGGTGCGCGACCCGGGCCATCTCGCCGCGATCCTCACGACGATCATGGTCGGGGACTGACCGAACCCCGGTGGACCGGTAGAAGAGAAAGAGAACAGGAACGATCGTGGCCGACGAAGACACCGTCCTCATCTGCCTGCCCTTCGCCGGGGCGGGCCCCTCCTTCTTCACGCCCTGGCAGAAGCGGGCGCCGGAGGGGCTGCGGATCCTCCCGGTCTCCCTGCCGGGCCGCGAGAAGCGCTTCCCCGAGCCCGCGTACGACTCGGCGGCCCCGGCCGTCGACGACGCGTACGCACAGGTGACGGCGGCGCTCGGCGGAGTGGAGGGGAACGGCGGCGGCCCCCTCGTGCTGTTCGGGCACAGCATGGGCGCGGTGCTCGCGTACGAGCTGGCGCACCGGATCGAGCGGGCGGGCGGGCCGGTCCGCCTGGCCGCGCTCGTCGTCAGCGGCGCGCCCGGCCCCTGGACTCCGCGCACGGACCGGGCGGACGGGCTGCCGGACGAGGAGTTCGCCGCGCGGGTCCGGGCGTTCGCCGGGTACGACCACCCGGCGCTGGCGGACCCGGAGATGCGGGAGCTGCTGCTGCCCGCGCTCCGGGCGGACGTCCGGCTCCACGAGACGTATGTACCGTCCACGGAAAGCCTGTTGAGCGTTCCCGTCATCTCCGTACGGGGGCGGGAGGACGCCCTCGTGGGGGCGGCGGAGGCGGCCGAGTGGGGCCGGGCGACGACGGGGAAGCTGACGGTGGCCGAGCCGTCCGGCGGGCACATGTATCTGGCCGAGCGGCCGGACGAACTGCTGGAGCTGGTGGCCGCCGAAGTACGCGCGACGAGGAACCGGTGACGGGGGGCGGCGCTCGTACGGGACCGGTGACCGGCGACGGTACGCGTACGGGACCGGCTTCCGGCGGCGGTGCGGGGCGGCTGGCCGGGCGGGCGGCGATCATCACAGGGGCGGCGCGCGGTCTCGGCCGGGCCTGTGCTCTGGCGTTCGCCCGCGAGGGGGCGGACCTGGTGCTGCTGGACGTGGCGGGCGAGCTGCCCGGGGTGCCGTATCCGCTCGGCTCGGCCTCGCAGCTCGCGCACACCGCGGATCTCTGCCGCGAGGCGGGGGCCGCCGTGCTGACCCGGCGGGCCGACGTCCGGGACCTGGCGGCGCTCCAGGCAGCGGCGGAGGCGGCCGAGGAGCGCTTCGGGCGGATCGACGCACTTGTCAACAACGCGGGTATCGCCGCCCCTTCGGGCCGGCCGGCGCACGAGATCACCGAGGCCGAATGGCAGTTGATCATCGATGTGGACCTGGGCGGAGCGTGGCGGGCGATCCGTGCGGTGGGCGCCCGGATGGTCGCCCAGGGGTCCGGTTCGATCGTCAACGTGGCTTCGACGGCGGGGCTGGTGGGTTACCGCCACTTCGCCGGGTACGTCGCGGCCAAGCACGGCCTGGTGGGCCTGACGAAAGCGGTGGCTCTGGACTACGCGCCCCGCAAGGTCCGGGTCAACGCGGTCTGTCCGGGCTCGGTGCGGGACGACGGGGCCATGGAGGGCCGGATGCTGGCGGAGATCGCCCGGTCGCTGGAGGTGCCGGTGGCGGAGCACGAGGAGACCTTCGTCCGGGACCAGCCGATGAACGCACTGGTGGAGCCGGGGGACGTGGCCGAAGCGGTGCTCTGGCTGGCCACGGACGCGGCCCGGCAGGTGACCGGCAGCGTGATCACCGTGGACGGCGGTTTCACCGCCCGCTGACACCCGATCCCCCCTTCATTCGCGAGGAGTTGCGCTCGTGCCGCCTGCCCATCACAGCCTGACGGTCCGCCTTCCCCCGGCCACCACCGGCACCGCGCTCGCCGCCGCCCTCACCACGGCGGCCGACCTGTGGTGGCCCGGGGACCGCAGCCGCCCGCGGCTGTGGACGGAGTCCGTGCCCGCCCCGGCCGCATCCGACACGGCGGCCGGGCGGCGCGCGGCCGAGGCGAGCCGCCCGGTCGCGTCCGGCCACCGACTGCGCGCGGTGCTGCTGCGGTACGCGGACGAGCGGCGGGAAGGGGCGGCCGGAGGCCCCGACCTCGTTCTGACGGCCGCCGGGGCCGCCCTGGACGCACGGTCGTTGCGGCTCGTCGCACGGGTGCTGCGGGGCGACCTGGCCCCGGGCGCGGTGACGCCGCTCGCCGGGCCGCTCCCGCTCGACCTGCGCCTCGACGAGGAGACCCGCCGCCTGGCCTCGGCGCTCGCGCTCACCGTCGGGCGGTACGAGGGGGCGGCCACGGTGCGCGTCGCCGTCCCCGTACCGGCCCGGGACCGGCCGCCGTACGCACTGGGGGCGCTCGACGGGTACGCGGTGTTCGCGGCGGACCTGTCGCCCGGCCGTACGGTCGCGGACCTGCTGGCCACCGAGCCTCTCGTCCCGGCCGAGGACGAGAGGCCGCCCGCGGCGGAGTTGGCCGCAGCGGAGCCGGTGGCGAGCGACGGACCCGCCGTGCTGCCGACCGGTCCTGGCACCCTCCCCGTACCGGCTCACCAAGTGGAGTACGTACGACAGCAGTTGATGGCCTCCCCGCCCAACACTCCGCTCTCCCGCCTGGATCCGCTGAGCGACGCGGAGTCGGCGCGACAACTGGCCCTCGGTTCCCGGCCGAAGGACCCGGCCCCCCACCGCATCGACGACGTCTTCGCCGCACAGGTCGCCGCCCGCCCCGGCGCCCCCGCGCTCACCGCCGGGTCCACCACGCTGTCGTACGCCGAACTGGACGCCCGCGCCGAGATGCTGGCCGACGGGCTGTACGCCCACGGGGTCCGCCCCGGTGATCTCGTCGGGCTCTGCCTGCCGCGCTCGACGGACCTGGTGGCGGCGATGCTCGCCGTGCTGAAGGCGGACGCCGTCCACGTACCGCTGGATCCGGGGCATCCGACGGACCGGCGGAAGCGCACCGCGCGGGACGCCGGGGTCCGGCTGACGGTCGAGGACCCGGCCACCCTCACCGGCCACCCGCCCCGGCCCGCCGCACCCCGAGGGAAGCCGGGCTCCCCCGCGTACGTCATCCACACCTCGGGCTCGACCGGCCGCCCCAAGGGGGTTCTCGTCCCGCACGCCAACGTGACGGCCCTCGTCGACGCCGTGCGCGAGGACTTCGGCCTCTCCCCCGAGGACACCTGGACGTGTTTCCACTCGGCGGCCTTCGACTTCTCGGTGTGGGAGATCTGGGGCGCGCTGCTGACGGGCGGGCGGCTGGTGGTCGTGGACCACTGGACCACCCGGTCCCCGGAGGACTTCCACGCCCTGCTGGTCCGGGAGCGGGTGAGCGTGCTGAGCCAGACCCCCTCCTCCTTCACCCAGCTCGCGGCGGCCGACCGGGCGGCGCCCGATCCGGCCGGAATCCGGCTGGTGGTCCTGGGCGGCGAACCGCTGGACACCCGGCCGCTGCTGGACTGGTTCGACCGACACCCGGAGGACCGCTGCCGGCTGGTCAACATGTACGGGATCACCGAGACCACCGTCCATGTCACGGCGGCCACGGTGACCCGGCGGGAGGCGCTCGCCGGTTCCCGGTCCGTGGGGCGGCCGCTGCCCGGCTGGTCGGTCCGGGTCCTGGACGCGCACGGACGGCCGGTGCCCACGGGTGCCCCCGGGGAGATCGTGGTGGGCGGGGCGGGTGTGGCGCTCGGCTATCTGAACCGGCCCGCCCTGACTGCCGAACGCTTCGTCCCGGACCCTCTGGACCCGGCGGGGCGGCGGCTCTACCGCAGCGGGGACCTGGGGCGGCTGCTGCCCGACGGAACGCTGGAACACCTGGGCCGGATCGACGACCAGGTGAAGGTGCGGGGCTTCCGGATCGAGCCGGGCGAGGTCCGGCACGTGCTGCTGGAGGACCCGGCGGTGTCGGCGGCGGCGGTCACCGTGACCGGCGGCGACGGCGACGACGCGGCGGCCGTGCGGATCGACGCGTACGTGGTCCCGGCCCCGGGGCCGGGCGAGGACCCCGGGGCCGTACGGGAGCGGGCGGCCCGGCTGCTGCCGGCGCACATGGTGCCCGCGACGGTGACCGTGCTGTCCGCCCTCCCCCTCACCGCGAACGGCAAGCTGGACCCGGCCCGGCTGCCCGCGCCCGGAACGCGGCGCAAGCCGGTGGCGCCCGCCCCGCCCCCTGCCGCCGCGCCCGGCGAGGTATCTCCCGCCGCCGTCCTGGCCGCCGTCTGGCGTGACGTGCTCGGCGTCGAGGCGGTGGGCCCGGACGACGACTTCTGGGACCTCGGCGGCAACTCCCTGTACGCGATCCGGATCGGC
Source organism: Streptomyces sp. S063 (assembly GCF_002832675.1). Lineage (NCBI taxonomy): Bacteria > Bacillati > Actinomycetota > Actinomycetes > Kitasatosporales > Streptomycetaceae > Streptomyces > Streptomyces sp. S063. The sequence goes on along the minus strand of NZ_CP021707.1, from coordinate 4,954,922 downwards.
ACGCTCGCCAGGGAGCGCGGGCTGCCCGGCATCCCGCTGCGCCAGCTGTATCTGACGCCGACGCTGGGGGCGCTGTCCGAGGCACTGGCCCGGAAGACCTGACGAGGGGCCCTGGAGACATGAGAAGAGGGGGCGGCCGCCCCACACGGCCGCCCCCTCACCCACCGGCGGTGGCTACGCGAAGCGCTGCTTCGCGCTGCCGTCGCACGTCTGGAGCTTGAGCGGATCCTTCGCTCCGGCCAGCGTCAGACACAGGCCCGTCGCGGCGGCCGGGCGGATGGTGCCCGACTGCTGGACGAACTTCTGGTTGGCCGCGCCCGCGCAGTTCCACACGATGAGCGTGGCGCCCGCGTTGTACTTGGCGCCGGGCACGTCCAGGCACCGGTCGTGGCTGAGCGCGGTGCGCAGGGTCTGCGTACCGGCGTCGTACCACCAGTTCTGGTTGCGCCCGCCGTGGCAGTCCCAGCCGCCGATGGCCGTGCCGTTACGGGTGACCGAGCCCGGCACGTCGACACAGGTGCCGGTGGCCGCGTTCTTCAGCGGGGTGAACAGGTCGTCCCAGGCCTGGCCCGTCAGGACCGGGTTCCCCGTGCTCGCCGGGTCGGCGCAGCTCGCCTCGCGGAGCCCGGAGTCGTACATCTGGGTCAGGCAGGAGGCGAAGGCCCGGTGGCCGGCCGCGTTGGGGTGGAAGGACTGCCGGACCGAGTTCTCGTCGGGCAGGCCGGGCTTGCTCAGGTCGATGTAGAGGCCGCGCGCCCAGGGGGCCTCGCTGCACACCTCGTGGCCGTGGAAGAGCCGGGAGTTGTCGAGGTAGGCGGCCCCGGTGTTCGCGGCGGCCCTGCGCATGCCGGCCTGGAAGGCGGGTACGGCGGTGTTGCGGCCCCAGGCGGTGTCGGAGTCGTAGCCGAGTCCGCCGCAGATCAGCTTGCCGGGGAAGCTCGGGTTGTCGCGGAAGTCCGGGCCGATCGGGCTCGGGTAGCCCATGAGGACGAGCTTGTAGTCGTTGTTCGCGTATCCGGCGTCGGTCATCACCGTCCGCAGATCGCGGACCGTCGCCTCGACCTTGGGGACCAGCGCGTCCACGCGGGCCTGCCAGCCGCCCGCGTACTTCGGCTCGCAGGGTCCCTGGAGGCTGATGTAGCGGACCACGCAGTCGGTCATGACGGGGCCGAACTGGAGGTCGTCGTTGGCCCCGGCGACCAGGACGATCATCTTGATCCGGGTGTTGCGGGCCTTGACGGCGAGGCTGTCGCTCTGCACGAGCTCGTCGGCGTACTGCTTGTTTCCGCCGATTTTGATGTTCCCGGTGTAGGCGCCGGAGCAGGAGACGTTGTACGTGACGTCCGCCGCGATGCCCGTGCGGTGGATGGCGGCCTCCGGGGAGCGGTGGCACCAGTTGTCCGGCCCGTTCGTTCCGGGGTCGTAGGTGCCGACACCCTCGCCGGAGATCTCGCTGTCGCCCAGCGAGATCAGCCCGGTCTTCCGTTCGGCGAGCGGCCGCTCGGCGGGGCTGCCGTACAGCTGGGTGGCCTCGGCGGCCCGGACGGCTTCCAGCGCGGGCGGAAGGGGGGTGGATGCGATAGAGCTGGTAGCCGACTCCGTCGCGCCCGCGGGTCCGGCGGCGGCCATACCGCCGACGGCAGCCGCGAGAGCGACGGTGGCGGCGACGGTACAACGGAGCCGGCGAAGGCTTCGGAGCCCTCGAAATCTGGTGCTGGTGCGCCTCATTGCGCCTCCCGGTAAGTGGTTACCCCCGGTATTTACTGGCCGGTAGGCGACTTGGGAATACATAGAACAAGACAAGTGCTCATCTTTTTCAGGAGGTTTAAACACATGACTGACGCATCAGGTGACACGTCGGGCGATACCGGGTACCGGATCGAGCACGACTCGATGGGCGAGGTGCGGGTCCCCGCGCACGCCAAGTGGCGTGCGCAGACCCAGCGGGCGGTGGAGAACTTCCCCGTCTCCGGGCAGCGTCTGGAGCGGGCCCACATCGAGGCACTGGCCCGGATCAAGGGCGCGGCCGCCAAGGTCAACGCCGAGCTGAAGGTGGTGGATCCGGACATCGCCGCCGCGATCCAGGAGGCCGCCGCCGAGGTCGCCTCGGGCCGCTGGGACGAGCACTTCCCGGTCGACGTGTTCCAGACGGGGTCGGGCACCTCGTCGAACATGAACACCAACGAGGTGATCGCCACCCTGGCCACCGAGCGCCTCGGCCGCGAGGTCCACCCCAACGACCACGTGAACGCCTCGCAGTCGTCCAACGACGTCTTCCCGTCCTCCATCCACATCGCGGCCACCGCCGCCGTGACGGCCGATCTGATCCCCGCACTCGATCACCTGGCCGATTCCCTGGGGCGGAAATCAGCCGAATTCGCGGACGTCGTGAAGTCCGGCCGCACGCATCTGATGGACGCCACCCCGGTCACCCTCGGCCAGGAGTTCGGCGGCTACGCGGCGCAGATCCGCTACGGCGTGGAGCGGCTGCGCGCCTCCCTGCCCCGGCTCGCCGAACTGCCGCTGGGCGGTACGGCGGTGGGCACCGGCATCAACACCCCGCGCGGCTTCTCCGCCGCCGTGATCGCGGAGGTCGCCGAGGCCACGGGGCTGCCGCTGACCGAGGCCCGTGACCACTTCGAGGCGCAGGGCGCACGGGACGGGCTGGTGGAGACCTCGGGCCAGCTGCGGACGATCGCCGTGTCGCTGACGAAGATCTCCAACGATCTGCGGTGGATGGCGTCGGGTCCGCGCACGGGCCTCGCGGAGATCGCGCTGCCCGACCTCCAGCCGGGCTCGTCGATCATGCCGGGCAAGGTCAACCCGGTGATCCCGGAGGCGGTCCTGATGGTCGCCGCCCAGGTCACCGGCAACGACGCGACGGTCGCCACGGCGGGCGCGGCGGGCAACTTCGAGCTGAACGTGATGCTCCCGGTCATCGCGAAGAACCTCCTGGAGTCGGTGCGGCTGCTGGCCAACGCGTCCCGGCTGCTCGCGGACCGCACGGTCGACGGCATCACCGCCGACGTCGAGCGGGCCCGCGCCTACGCCGAGTCGTCCCCCTCGGTGGTGACCCCGCTGAACAAGTACATCGGCTACGAGGAGGCGGCGAAGGTCGCCAAGAAGTCACTGAAGGACGGGACGACGATCCGCGAGACGGTCCTGGCCTCGGGTTATGTGGACCGCGGCGACCTGACACTGGAACAGCTCGACGAGGCGCTGGACGTACTGCGGATGACCCGTCCGTGATCCCCGGGTGAGCTGAGTCGCAGCGGGCCGGTGGGAGCGCTCCGTAAGATCTCTCCATGACAGGTACGGGAGAGTGCGCACGCTGGGCGCCGGGGGACCAGATCCTCTGGCGCTACCGCGACAACGGCCGGGCCCACCGGACGGCCGGTGCCTCACCCGTTCACATCTGCCGGCCGGTGACCGTCGTGCAGGACACCGACGAGCTGCTCGCCGTCTGGATGGCGCCGGGCACCGAGTGCGTGCGGCCGGTGCTGGCGGACGGCACCCAGGTGCACGCGGAGCCGCTCGCCACCCGCTACACCGCGCCGCGTACCACGGCCCGCTCGACGTGGTTCGGCTCCGGGGTGCTGAAGCTGGCCCGGCCCGGCGACCCGTGGTCGGTGTGGCTGTTCTGGGACCGCGGCTGGATGTTCCGCAACTGGTACGTGAACCTGGAGGAGCCACGCACCCGGTGGTCCGGAGGGGTGGATTCCGAGGATCACTTTCTCGACATCTCCGTGAACCCCGACCGGAGCTGGAAATGGCTCGACGAGGACGAGTTCGCCCAGGCTCAGCAGGTCGGCCTGATGGACCGGGGGACGGCCCGGCGGGTCCGCGAGGCGGGCCTGGCGGCGGTCGAGGTGATCACCGGCTGGGGGTCGCCGTTCCGGGACGGCTGGGAGCACTGGCGGCCCGATCCGGGGTGGCGGGTTCCGCCGCTGCCGGATGACTGGGACCGCACCCCTGCCCGTATGCCGTCGTGAGACCCTGGAGCAACCCTTCGGGCGGCCTGGTCGGCAGGTCCGGTCGTACGGAGGGCCGATCGCCGCAACCAGCGGACACCACACCGGAACTGACCACAAGTCACCACGCCGGTCGTGCGGAGCGACGGGCCACGGACCCGGACGTTCCGCGCGGTCGCGGGAGCCACTACGAGGGGGTGGAGACATGCACGCCGTCCGCTGCCCGCTCACCGCGTCCGCTGCCGGAGGGGTCGTCCGTCGGCCATCTCCGCGGCGCTCGGTTTCGGCCCCTTCATCGGGGGCATCCGGTGACAGCCGTTGTTCTTCCCGCGCTTGCCGGGGCACAGTGACGCCCCACGAGGTGACTGCCTCATACAACCGGCCCGGACGGACGGAATCCCACGCGTGACGGAGCATCCCACCTCCCACGAAGGCCGGCAGCCGCTGGCTGCCCGGCCGCAGGAGCGCGCCCGGCCCCGGCAGCAGGACGCCGCGGCCGCGGCCGCCGCTGCCGCGGTACCGGCTCCCGCCGCCGCGCCGAACCCGGGTCCCGGAGCGGCCGCCGTCGCCGACGCGCAGGCGGCCACCCGCCGCGAGGGCGACCGGCTGCGGTTCGTCGGCGCGGCGACCCGCCGGATCGCCCGGGGCATAGATCTGGACGAGATCGTCCTCGGGCTGTGCCGGGCCAGTGTGCCGACGTTCTCCGACGCGATCCTGGTCTACCTCCGTGACCCGCTGCCGGTGGGCGACGAGCGCCCGGTGAGCCCGTTCGTCCTGCGGCTGCGGCGCAGCGACCGGCTGCGCGTCAGCGACGAGGAGGGCGCCGAGGCGGCCGGTTCCGAGACGGAGCGGCTGCGGCCGCTGATCCTGGACCCGCAGGCCGACCTGATGCCCGCCGCCGAGCTGTGCGAGGTGCGGGCGGGCGGGGCGCTGGCCGAGGTGCTGCGCGGGGTGCGGCCGGTGTTCGGCGACTCCGCGGCGGCGCGGGCCGCGCTGCCGGAGCTGCTCGGCCCCGGCCGGTCGGTGCCCACCGGGCACCGCGCGATCCTGGCCCCGCTGCGCGGCCGGCGGCGGGTCATCGGGGCGGCGGTCTTCGTGCGCGGCATCGAACGCACCCCGTTCGAGGCCAGCGATCTGCTGGTCGCGGCGCAGTTGGCGACGCACACCGCGCTCGGCATCGACAAGGCCGTGCTGTACGGGCGCGAGGCCTACATCGCCGACGAGTTGCAGCGCACGATGCTGCCCGATTCGCTCCCCCAGCCCACCGGGGTCCGGCTCGCCTCGCGCTACCTCCCGGCGGCCGAGACGGCCCGGGTCGGCGGGGACTGGTACGACGCGATCCCGCTGCCCGGCAGCCGGGTCGCGCTGGTCGTCGGCGATGTGATGGGCCACTCCATGACCTCGGCGGCGATCATGGGCCAGCTCCGGACGACGGCGCAGACCCTGGCGCAGCTCGACCTGCCGCCGCAGGAGGTGCTGCACCACCTGGACGAGCAGGCGCAGCGGCTCGGCAGCGACCGGATGGCGACCTGTCTGTACGCGGTGTACGACCCGGTCGCGCACCGGATCACCATCGCCAACGCCGGGCACCCGCCGCCCGTGCTGCTGCACCTGGGCGGGCGGGCCGAGGTACTGCGGGTGCCGCCGGGCGCCCCGATCGGGGTGGGTGGCGTCGACTTCGAGGCCGTCGAGCTGGACGCGCCCGCCGGGGCCACGCTGCTCCTCTACACCGACGGTCTGGTGGAGTCGCGGCTGCGGGACGTGTGGACGGGCATCGAGCAGCTGCGGGAGCGCCTGGCGGCGACCGCGCAGCTCACCGGGGACGACCACTCGCCTCCGTTGGAGGCGCTCTGCGACGACGTGCTGGACATGCTCGGGCCCGGCGACCGGGACGACGACATCGCGCTGCTGGCCGCCCGTTTCGACGGGATCGCGCCGAGCGATGTGGCGTACTGGCATCTGGAGCCGGAGGACGCGGCCCCGCGCCGGGCCCGCCGGCTGGCCCGGCGGGCGCTGAGCCGTTGGGGTCTGGACGAGCTGGCCGACGAGGTGGAGCTGCTGGTCAGCGAGGTCGTCACCAACGCGGTGCGCTATGCGGAGCGGCCGGTGACCCTGCGGCTGCTGCGGACCGACATCCTGCGCTGCGAGGTCGGCGACGACTCGCCGCAGCTGCCGAGGCAGCGCCGGGCGCGCGAGACGGACGAGGGCGGGCGCGGGCTGTTCCTGGTCAACCGGCTGGCCCGGCGGTGGGGAGCGACCCGCCTCTCGACCGGCAAGGTCGTGTGGTTCGAGATGGCGGCCCGGGCGCAGTAGAGCGGCCCGACGGACATGAGGGAGGGGGCGGGCCCGCGGCCCGCCCCCTCCCTCATGTCGCTCACTGCGGGGCCACTCCGTTGCCGCCGGGCCGCTCGCCCGGCTGACCGTCCTCTTCCCCGGGCAGCGGAGGAATCTCCGGGCTGCTGGGGGGCGTGGTGGCGGGCGGGCTGCTGCTGGTGGGCGGGGCGGGCGTGGTCGGGGTCTCGCTGGGCGTCTCGCTCGGCGTCTCGGAGGGCGTGTCCGACGGAGTCGGCTCCTCGGACTCGGTGGGCTCCTCGGAGGGCGTGTCGGACGGGGTCGGCGGGGCGGGCACCTCGCCGCGCTCCACGTCCTGGAGGTCGAACGTCTTGTCCGATCCGCCGCCGAGGGCGCCGAGGGTGTAGTCGGCCCAGATCCTGGCCGGGAAGCCGCTGCCGCTGGCGCGGCCGGAGTTGGCCGTACCGGTCAGGGAGACCTGCTTGCGGCCGCCGTCGCCCTCGCCGAAGAGGGCCACGACCGTGGCCAGTTCCGGGGTGTACCCGGCGAACCAGGCGGACTTGTTGTTCTCGGAGGTGCCGGTCTTGGCCGCCGCGTCGTAGGCGGGGCTGTTGGCCGCGCCCCCGGAACCGGCGTCGACGACCCCGGTGAGCGCCTTGGTGACGGTGTCGGCGGAGGCGCGGCTGATGGCCTGCTCCCGCTTGGGCTTCTCGGGGTTCACCGTGCGGTCGCGGTGCTCGGCGGACTGGAGGATGTGCGGGGTGACCTTCTGGCCGTGGTTGTCGAGCGTGGCGTACACGCCGGCCATGTCCCAGGTCGAGGCGTTCATGGTGCCGAGCGTGACGGCGGGGCGCTCGGGGAAGTTCTTGTCCGGTACGCCGAGGGCGAGCGCGGTCTCCTTGGCCCTGGCCGGCGTCACGTCCACGATCATCTGGGCGAACACGGAGTTGACCGAGCTGTTCATGGCCTTCTGGACGGAGATCGGACCGTAGCTGCGGTCGTCCTGGTTCTGCGGGGCGAACGGGGTGTCGCTGCCGACGACGGGCCGCTTGCTGGTGCCGTCGTAGACGGTGTTGAGCCCGATCAGGCTGCCGTCCTGGGTCTTCGACTCGTTCTCCAGGGCCGCTGCGAGCACCAGCGGCTTGAAGGTGGAGGCGGGCTGGTAGTCCTGGCGGGTGGCGTTGCTGATGTAGTGCTTGATGTAGTCCTCGCCGCCGTACAGCGCGACGACCTTGCCGGTCTTCGGGTCGACGGAGGTGGCGCCGGCCTGGACGGTGGCGTCGACCTTGTTGCCCTCGCGGTCGAGCTTGGACTCCAGCTGGTCGTCGACCGCCTTCTCCAGCGCCTGCTGGCGCTTCTTGTCGATGGTGAGCGTGAACGTCCAGCCGCCGGCCTCGCGGTCCGCGGCGGAGACGCCCTGCTTCTCCAGCTCCTTGTTGGCCGCCTCGACGAGATAGCCGGTCTGGCCCTCCATGCCCGCGGCCGGCTTCGGCTTCTGCGGGTAGGCGAACTTGAGCTTCGCCTTCTCGGACTCGGTCAGCCAGTCCATCTCGACCATGTTGCGCAGGGTGTAGGCCCAGCGCTCCTTGACCAGCTTCTTGCCGGTGTCGCTGGCGGTCTCCCAGTCGTACTGGCTGGGGGCCTGGAGGAGGGAGGCGAGGTAGGCGCCCTGGGAGACGTTCAGGTCCTTGGCGTCGATGCCGTAGTAGGCCTGGGCGGCGGCCTGGATACCGCTGGCGCCCCGACCGTAGTAGGCGGTGTTGATGTACCCGGCGAGGATCTCGTCCTTGGACATCTGCTGGTCGATCTTGAGGGAGATCACCAGCTCCTGGAGCTTGCGGCTCACCGTGGGGGCCTGCGACAGGTAGTAGTTCTTCACGTACTGCTGGGTGATGGTCGAGCCACCCTGCTTGCCCTTGCCGCTGAGCGTGTTGAGGACACCGCGGGTGGTGCCCTTCAGGTCGACGCCCTGGTCCTTGTAGAACGTCTTGTTCTCGGCGGCGACGAAGGCGTGCTGGACCTTCTTCGGTACCTCTTCCAGGTCGACGATCTGGCGGTTGACGCCCTTGCCGGTCCGGGCGAGGACCGTCCCGTCGCTGTACTTGTAGACGTTGCTCTGCCGCTCCGCCATGGCGTTGGCGGCGGGGACGTCGACGTACAGGTAGAGCGCGCCGAAGGCGCCCATGCCCAGCAGGACGATCCCGAAGAACGTGCCCAGCAGCTTCTTCCACGTGAAGAGTCTGCGTATGCCGCCGCTCTTCGCGGCCCGGCGCGACTCCTGCGCCTGGGCTCGTCGCGCATCCGCTCGACCCATTGGTGTGTTGCTCCCGCTTCTCTGCTCGGCCGGTTCGCTCGGTTTCCTCTGTTCGCTCAGACCTGCCAGCTAACACCGACGACAGGGACAAAAGACAAGCGATCCAGCCTTTTACGGACGTGAGAATCAGCACCCGCTCCCACAGGAACCGACTCCCCAGGGGTGGACAAGGTTGCGAGAACAGTTAATGTGTAATCACATTGCTAGCGCGGTGCGATACCGCGCCGAACGGGGGATCCCATGACCGAACAGCACGACGCCCGCCGCCCGCAGACCCCGGCGGCGGATCTCTCCGTCGACGCTCCCGAGATGCCCGCACCGCAGGTCAGGGAGGTCGTCGCGCACGCCATCCCGGGCGGCCTCGGGCTGCTTCTGACGGTGCTCGGGGTGTTCGCGGGCATCGGCCTGATCATCGGCGGCGCGGTGCTGAACGGAGACGGCGCGGGCACCGCGGGCGTCACGCTCCTCATCCTCGGAGTGCTCCTGGTGATCACCTCGTTCTTCTGCATGAGCGGTGTGAAGATGGTCGCTCCGGGCGAGGCCCGGGTGATCCAGCTCTTCGGCCGGTACGTCGGAACCATCCGCACCGACGGGCTCCGCTGGGTCAACCCGCTGACCTCCAGCCAGAAGATCTCCACCCGCGTCCGCAACCACGAGACCGCCGTCCTCAAGGTCAACGACGCCTACGGCAACCCCATCGAGCTGGCCGCGATCGTCGTCTGGAAGGTCGAGGACACCGCCCAGGCGCTCTTCGAGGTCGACGACTTCCTGGAGTTCGTCGCCACCCAGACCGAGTCGGCCGTCCGGCACATCGCCATCGAGTACCCGTACGACGCCCACGAGGAGGACGGCCTCTCGCTGCGCGGCAACGCCGAGGAGATCACCGAGAAGCTGGCCGCCGAGCTGACCGCCCGGGTGCAGGCCGCGGGCGTCCGGATCATCGAGTCACGCTTCAGCCACCTCGCGTACGCCCCCGAGATCGCCTCCGCCATGCTCCAGCGCCAGCAGGCCGGCGCGGTCGTCGCGGCCCGTCAGCAGATCGTCGAGGGCGCGGTGGGCATGGTCGAGATGGCCCTGCACCGGATCGCCGAGCAGGACATCGTGGAGCTGGACTCCGAGCGGAAGGCCGCCATGGTCAGCAATCTGATGGTGGTGCTGTGCGGTGACCGCAGCGCACAGCCGGTCCTCAACACGGGCACCCTCTACCAGTGACCGACCAGACGCCTCCCCGGCGGACGCCGGCGTCCCGGTCGCAGCAGCGCAAGCAGATGCTGCTGCGACTGGATCCCGCGGTGCACGACGCGCTCGCCCGCTGGGCCTCCGACGAACTGCGCAGCGCCAACGCGCAGATCGAGTTCCTGCTGCGGCGGGCGCTCGCGGAGGCGGGCCGGCTGCCCGGGACCGCGCGACCGATCCCCCGGCGGGGACGGCCGCCCGGACAGCCGCCCGAACAGCCCCCGGAGGAACCGGGGACCCGGCCCGGGACCGGCGGTCAGGACACCCCGTAGCACCGCGCCCCCGGCACGCACCGACCCCGCGGCCCCGGCCCGTCCCATGGTCCGGGGCCGCTTTTCGGACGCGTATACATCAGGGGTATACACACCGTGTAGAGTGCTTCTCATGTCTATCGGTCACACCCTCCTCGGGCTCCTGGAGTCCGGCCCCCGCCACGGCTACGACCTGAAGCGGACGTTCGACGAGAAGTTCGGCCAGGACCGCCCGCTCCACTACGGCCAGGTCTATTCGACGATGTCCCGGCTCCTGAAGAACGGGCTCGTCGAGGTCGACGGCGTCGAGAGCGAAGGAGGCCCCGAGCGCAAGCGGTACGCCATCACCGACGCCGGGATCACCGATGTCTCGCAGTGGCTGGCCCAGCCCGAGAAGCCGGAGCCCTACCTCCAGTCCACGCTCTACACCAAGGTCGTCCTCGCGCTGCTGACCGACCGCAGCGCGGCCGACCTGCTGGACACCCAGCGCTCGGCGCATCTGCGGATGATGCGCATCCTCACCGACCGCAAGCGCAAGGGCGACCTCGCCGACCAGCTGATCTGCGACCACGCCCTGTTCCACCTCGAAGCCGACCTCCGCTGGCTGGAACTGACCGCCGCCCGCCTCGACCAGCTCGCCAAGGTGGTGGCTCCGTGATTCCCGAAGGCTCCCTGCTCGCCGCGCACGATCTGCGCAAGACCTACGGTTCGACGCCCGCCCTGGACGGCGCGTCGTTCTCCGTGCACCCCGGCGAGGTCGTCGCCGTGATGGGCCCCTCCGGCTCCGGCAAGTCGACCCTGCTGCACTGCCTGGCCGGGATCATCACGCCCGACTCCGGCACGATCACCTACGCGGGCCGCGAGCTGTCCGCGATGTCGGACGCCGAGCGCAGCGCCCTGCGGCGCAGCGACTTCGGCTTCGTCTTCCAGTTCGGCCAGCTCGTCCCCGAGCTGACCTGCGTGGAGAACGTCGCCCTGCCGCTGCGGCTCAACGGTGTGCGACGCAAGGCGGCCGAGCGCACCGCGCTGGAGTGGATGGAGCGCCTGGAGGTCGACGACCTCGGGTCGAAGCGCCCCGGCGAGGTCTCCGGCGGACAGGGCCAGCGGGTCGCCGTGGCCCGCGCGCTGGCCGGGTCGCCGAAGGTGATCTTCGCGGACGAGCCGACCGGCGCCCTGGACTCCCTCAACGGCGAGCGGGTGATGGAGCTGCTCACCGAGGCCGCCCGGTCCGCCAACGTCGCCGTGGTCCTGGTGACCCACGAGGCCCGGGTCGCCGCCTACTCCGACCGTGACGTCACCGTGCGCGACGGCCGGGCCCGGGATCTGGAGCACTCGGCATGACGCTGCTCGACTCCCCCACGGTCCTGCCCGCCGCGCCGGAGAGCCCGAAGCCGCCCTCGCGCGCCGCGGCGATCCTCCGCGACCTCGGCCTCGGCATCCGGTTCGCCGCCGCCGGTGGCCGCGAGGGCTGGATCCGTACGCTGCTGACCGCCGTCGGCGTCGGCCTCGGGGTGGCGCTGCTGCTGCTCGCCTCCTCCGTGCCGTACATGCTCGACGCCCGCTCCGCCCGCGACCAGGCCCGCAGCGAGGTGACGATCTCCGCCGGGGCCTCGGCGAAGTCGGACACCTCGGTGCTGCGGCTCGACGCGAGCACGGAGTACCGGGACCGGACCGTCGTCGGGCGGCTGCTGCGCGCCGACGGTTCCGCGCCCGTCCGCCCTCCGGGGGTGGCCCGCTTCCCCGGGCCGGACGAGATGGTGGTCTCCCCCGCGCTGAAGGAGCTGCTGGAAGCCCCCGGCAACGAGCTGCTGCGCGAGCGGCTGCCGTACGACATCACCGGCACGATCGGTGACGCCGGACTGCGCTCACCGGGCGAGCTCTTCTACTACGCGGGCAGCGACACCCTGACGCCCGCCGCGGGCGCCGGCCGGATCTCCGGATACGGGGCCGACCGCCCGGCCGACCCGCTCCCGCCGCTGCTGGTCGTGCTGACCGTCATGGTCTGCGTGGTGCTGCTGGTGCCGGTCGCCATCTTCATCGCCACCGCCGTGCGCTTCGGCGGCGACCGGCGCGACCGCAGGCTCGCGGCGCTGCGCCTGGTCGGCGCGGACATCCGCACCACCCGGCGCGTCGCCGCCGGTGAGGCCCTCTTCGGTGCGGTCCTCGGACTGCTGATCGGGCTGGCCTTCTTCCTGGTGGGACGGGAGTTCGTCGGCTCGGTGGAGATCTGGGACGTCAGCGCGTTCCCGGCCGACGTGGTGCCCGATCCGCTGCTCGCCCTGCTGATCACGGTCGCGGTGCCGCTGACCGCCGTGCTCGTCACGCTGGTCGCGATGCGCTCGGTGGCGATCGAGCCGCTCGGTGTCGTACGCCGGGGGAAGAACCGCGGCCGTCGGCTCTGGTGGCGGCTGCTCGTGCCCGTCGCGGGTCTGGCGGTGCTCGGGCTCACCGGCCGGGTCGACGAGTACGCGTACGAGCCGGTGAAGCCGTTCCCGATCGCGGGCGGGGCCGTGCTGGTGCTGGTCGGTCTCGCCCTGCTGCTGCCGTGGCTGGTCGAGGCGTGTGTGAAGCGGCTGCGCGGCGGTCCGGTGCCCTGGCAACTGGCCGTGCGCAGGCTCCAGCTGAGCAGCGAGGCCGCGTCCCGCGCGGTCAGCGGGGTCACGGTCGCGGTGGCGGGGGCGATCGCCCTCCAGATGCTGTTCGCGGCGATGAACGCCGACTTCAACCGGGCGACCGGCCAGGACCCCGCACGGGCCCAGTTCGCCGCGTACTCGGAGGACGTCACCGGCGAGGCGGCCACCTCGGCCATCGAGAAGTTCCGCGCCACCAAGGGCGTGGAGGTGGTGATCGGCTCGGTGCAGGCGTACGCCTCCAAGCCCGGCGTCTACACGGACGACGACATCCCGCCCACCACCTCGATGACCGTCGGCACCTGCGACACCCTGCGCGAACTGGCCCGGATCACCTCCTGCGAGGACGGCGACACCTTCGTCGTCCACCCGCCGGGCGACAAGGACATGTCCGCCTGGGTCGACCGCACGGCCCGCAAGGGCAAGGTGGTCGAGATCGGCACCGGGGAGGGCAAGCCGCTGCGGTGGACGCTGCCCGCCGGCTCCCCGACCGTGCAGGGCCGCAAGGACCCGATGGGCGACACGCACTACGGGATCATGGCGACCACCGGCGCGGTCGACGCGAGTGCGCTGCCCGGCGCGCAGATCACCGCCCAGATCCGGGTCGACAGGAGCGTGCCGGACGTCGCCGAGTACGTACGGAACACGGCGGCCCGCATCGATCCCGGGATGCGCTTCATCACCCTGGACTCGGTGGAGCGCGACCGCCAGTACGACAGCATCCAGACCGGGCTCAAGGTCGGGGCGAGTGTGGTGCTGCTGCTGATCGCGGCCTCGATGCTGGTCTCCCAGGTGGAGCAGTTGCGCGAGCGCAAGCGGCTGCTGTCGGTGCTGGTCGCTTTCGGCACCCGGCGTACGACGATGGGCTGGTCGGTGCTGTGGCAGACCGCCGTCCCGGTCTTCCTCGGCCTGGTGGTCGCGGTCGCGGGCGGGCTCGGGCTGGGCGCCGTGCTGGCCTGGATGATCGCGAAGTCCGTCTCCGACTGGTGGCTGTTCCTGCCGCTGACGGGGGTCGGCGCGGGACTGATCCTGCTGGTGACGGCGGCGTCGATGCCCTCGCTGTGGCGGCTGATGCGGCCGGACGGGCTGCGGACGGAGTAGCGGGAGCGGGGATCACACGGGTGCGGCCGGGCGGAGGTCCGGCCGCATCCGCATGCGTTCACCGCCCGCCGCACCCGCAGGCGTTCACCCGGGAGGGGCGTCGACGATCCGCACCGGCAGCGGCTTCATCGCCTCGCGCAGGGCGGCCGCGAACTCCTCGAACTCGCCGCCCCGCGCCGACCCGGTCCGCATCGCCAGCGCCACCCGCCGGGTGGGCGCCGGGTCCGCGAAGTACCCGGTGGACAGGGCGTCGTTGCGGCCGGTCTCCACCGGCACCGCGGTGCGCGGCAGCAGCGTCACGCCGAGCCCGCCGGCCACCAGCTGGACCAGGGTGGAGAGCCCGGCGGCGGTCGTGGTGACCGGTGCACCCTGGGTGCGCCCGGCCTCGCGGCAGATGTCCAGGGCCTGGTCGCGCAGGCAGTGCCCTTCATCCAGGAGCAGTAGCGGCAGTTCCCGCAGCGCGTCACGGGGGATGTCGGCGCGCCCGCCGAGCCAGTGGTCCTGCTCCATGACCAGCACGAAGTCCTCGTCGAAGAGCGGGATCTCGGTGACGCCCGGCACCCCGAGCGGCACGGCGAGCAGCAGCAGGTCAAGACGTCCGGCGGCGAGCCCTTCGAGGAGCGAGGAGGTCTGCTCCTCGTGGACCTGGAGGTCGAGGTCCGGGTAGCGCTCGTGGACGAGCCGGAGCACGGTGGGCAGCAGATAGGGGGCGACGGTCGGGATCACGCCGAGCCGGAGGACTCCGGTGAACGGGGCCCGGACCGCCTCCGCCTCCTCCATCAGCGCGGCGACGGCCTCCAGCACCACCCCGGCCCGCACCGCGAGCCGCTCCCCCGCGGGCGAGAGCAGCACCTTGCGCGTCGTACGCTCGATGAGCTGGACACCCAGTGCCTCCTCCAGGGCGGACACCGCTCCGGAGAGCGCCGGCTGACTCATCCCGATTGCTGCCGCCGCGTCCCGAAAGTGCAGATGTTCCGCCACGGCTGTGAAGGCCCGCAGCTGGGACAGGCTGGGCTGCTTGGCGAGCGACTTACCGGACTGCTTGGGACGTACGCCCTGATTTACCTGGGCCACTGATAGGCACCTCCGATCATCCCGACCGAGTGTAGCTATTTCTGCGATCAATGCACTCTGTGCCAAGGTAGGAGCCGTCCAACCCTCAGGAAGACCCTCAAAAAGGGAATTCCAGACGTTGCAAGGAGAGCGCGTGCTCACTGTCGGTGACAAGTTCCCCGAGTTCGACCTGACTGCTTGTGTCTCGCTGGAGAGCGGCAAGGAGTTCGAGCAGATCAACCACAAGACCTACGAGGGCAAGTGGAAGATCGTCTTCGCGTGGCCGAAGGACTTCACCTTCGTGTGCCCCACGGAGATCGCCGCCTTCGGCAAGCTGAACGAGGAGTTCGCCGACCGCGACGCCCAGATCCTCGGCTTCTCCGGTGACTCCGAGTTCGTGCACCACGCCTGGCGCAAGGACCACCCGGACCTGACCGACCTGCCCTTCCCGATGCTGGCCGACTCGAAGCACGAGCTCATGCGTGACCTCGGCATCGAGGGCGAGGACGGCTTCGCCCAGCGCGCCGTCTTCATCGTCGACCAGAACAACGAGATCCAGTTCACGATGGTGACCGCCGGTTCCGTGGGCCGTAACCCCAAGGAGGTCCTGCGGGTCCTCGACGCCCTCCAGACCGACGAGCTGTGCCCCTGCAACTGGACCAAGGGCGAGAACACCCTCGACCCGGTCGCGCTCCTCTCGGGCGAGTGAGCTGATACCGACATGGCTCTCGACGAACTGAAGTCCGCCATACCGGACTTCGCCAAGGACCTCAAGCTGAACCTCGGTTCGGTCATCGGCAACAGCGACCTCCCGCAGCAGCAGCTGTGGGGCACCGTGCTGGCCTGCGCGATCGCCTCGCGTTCGCCGAAGGTGCTGCGCGAGCTGGAGCCCGAGGCGAAGGCCAACCTCTCCGCCGAGGCGTACACCGCGGCGAAGTCGGCGGCCGCCGTCATGGCGATGAACAACGTCTTCTACCGGACCCGGCACCTGCTGTCGGACCCGGAGTACGGCACGCTCCGCGCGGGCCTGCGGATGAACGTCATCGGCAACCCGGGCGTGGAGAAGGTCGACTTCGAGCTGTGGTCGCTCGCCGTCTCCGCGATCAACGGCTGCGGCCAGTGCCTCGACTCGCACGAGCAGGTGCTCCGCAAGGCCGGCGTGGACCGCGAGACCATCCAGGAAGCCGTCAAGATCGCTTCGGTGATCCAGGCGGTCGGTGTGACCCTCGACGCCGAGGCCGTCCTCGCCGAGTAGTGACACCGCACCACCCCTGACCCGCCTGGGTACGAGAAGAGCCCCGAGGACGACCGACCGTCCCCGGGGCTCTTCCGCGTGCTCCGTGCCCCCGACTACTCCTGCGGCGGCCGGTTCTCCTGCGGCGGCCGGTTCTCCTGCGGGCTTTCGGCCGGCGCGTCCTGCGGTGCCGGGCCGGGTGGCGCCGGCGCAGGCCCGGCGTGCGCCGGGTTCATCGACAGGGCGGTGGCCCCGTGCTGTCCTCCGCGTTCGCCGGGCTCCCCGTACGAGCGCAGATAGCCGACCACGGTGTTGATCACGGCGACCAGCGGTACGGCGACCACCGCGCCGCCGATGCCCGCGACGAGCCCGCCGGTCGCCACCGCGAGGACCACCGCGAGCGGGTGCACCCGGACGGCGCGGCCGAGGATGAAGGGTTGCAGGATGTGGCCCTCGATCTGCTGCACCGCCAGAACCACCACCAGCGCCCACAGCGCGGTCCAGACGCCCTCGGTGACCAGGGCGACGACCACCGCGAGCGCTCCGGAGACCACGGCGCCGACGAGCGGGATGAAAGCGAACAGGAAGATGAAGACGGCCAGCGGCACCGCGAGCGGCACATTGAGGATGTAGAGGCCGAAGCCGATGAAGATGGCGTCGATCAGGGCGACGAGCACCGTTCCGCGCACATACGCGGTCAGGGTGCGCCAGGCCCTCGGTCCGGCGCCGGCGACCCCGGGGCGCGCCGCGGCGGGCACCAGCCTGAGCGACCACTCCCAGATGCGCTTGCCGTCGTAGAGGAGGAAGAGCGTGCAGAACATCGCCAGCAGCAGCCCGGTGAGGAACTCCACCATCACGGTGACGCCCTGGAGCCCGGCGGAGGTGATCTCCTCGGTGTTGGTGCCGATGGTGTCGTTGAGGTTCTTGGCGATGTCGTTGATCTGCGACTCGGTGACGTGGAAGGGGCTGTCGAGCAGCCAGCGCTTCAACTCGTCGATACCGTCCCGGACCCGGTCGGAGAGCGTGTCGAGGTTCTCCATCACCTGCCACACCACGAACCAGCCGACCAGGCCGATGATGACGAACCCGAGCACGGCGGTGACGGCGGTGGCGAGCCCGTGCGGCAGCCCGACCCGCTTGAGCCGGACCACGGTCGGCTGGAGCATCGCCGTGACGAGCAGGGCGGCGGCGAAGGCCAGCACGACGAGCTGGACCGCGCTGATCACCCGCATCAGCACCCAGAGCGTCCCCGCGAGGACGAGGAGGCGCCAGCCGGCCTCCGCGGCGACCCGCATGCCCCACGGGATGGCCGCGACCGGATCCGGCTTGGCGGCGACCGAGGGGGCGTAGCTGGGAGGCGCGGGCACCTGCCCGGGCTCGTCGCCGTCCGGGACGGCCGGAACTCCGCGCACCGCGAGGGGTTCGTCGTCGGCGGCACGCGCCCGCCGCTCCTCCAGTCGCGTGCCCAGCTCCGTCAGTTCGGAACCGAAGCGGCCCAGCCAGCCCGGTAGTTTCGACATGCCTGCTTTCCTTCCCCCATCTTCGCCGCCCAGTGCTCTCCGCGTTCAACGCACACCGGGATGCGACCGTACACGCGCGAGGCCCCCCACCGTCTGGACGGTGGGGGGCCTCGCGAGGTTGAGAGGGCGAACGGTGAACGTCCGCCCGCTCCCTCTGATGCCGGATGCCGGTCTAATACCAGTTGTTGGCCTGCCAGAAGGACCAGGCGCCGCACGGGGAGCCGTAGCGGCTGTCCATGTAGCTGAGGCCCCACTTGATCTGGGTGGCCGGGTTGGTCTGCCAGTCGGCGCCGGCGGAGGCCATCTTGTGGCCCGGGAGCGCCTGCATCAGACCGTACGCCCCGGAGGACGGGTTGGTCGCGCGGTAGTTCCAGGTCGACTCGTGGTTCACGATGTTGCTGAAGCACTGGAACTGGTCGGCGGGGACCATCTGACGGGCCATCGCCTGGACCTGGGCCACGGTGTACGAGCCCTGGGCCGCGAACGAGGAGGCGTCGCGGACGGAAGAACGGCTGGCGCGCTCGGCCTCTTCCTTCTTCTTCTTCTCCGCCAGGCGCTCGGCCTCGATCCGGTCCTCGGCCGCCTGCTTCTTGGACTTCGCGTCCTTGGCGGCCTGGATGCGGGCGGATTCCTCGGCCGACTTCTTCGCGGCGGCGTCGGCGGCGGACGCCTGGGCGTCGGCCTGCTGCGTCAGCGAAGCGGTCTGGACCTGGGCCTGCTGGCCCGCGGGGATGTCTGCGAGCAGCGTGGTGTCGGCTGCGGCCGCCTCGAAGTTGTTGTCGTCGGCGGCAGGTGTGCCGCCCGCAGCAACGCCTACGACGGCGCCTACGGTGGTGACCGCGGTGGCGGATGCCACGGCGAACCCCCGGACCGAGATCCGGCTCACATGGTGTCCTTCCAGCATCGCCCGCTTAGGTGACCTCGCGGGCGCGTTCGTGCCCCTGGCACTGGCCTCCCTACTGCGTGGGTCACGGGAGGCGCGGGCCCGGTGGGCAACCCCGGTGAGGAGGCTGCCGCGTGGTGCTCGCGGGCGGCATACGGGCGTCTCGTGTTGAGTTGTGTGGTGCGTGGCGCCTCTGGAGGTGCCCAAGTGCCGTATGCGGGGCCTGACGGAAGCAAGACTCTGCCGGACGGGGACGCGTGGAGGCAATTCTGTGTTGCGTGGGAAAGGTCACACCCCGTTTGGGCCACTGGTTTCGCGGAAATGACGGCGCAGCACCATGCCGCCCGGCTAAGCTCCTTGGCTCGCCGGGCGGCATCAAAGGGACATGCGGGTCAGATGTGCCCCTCCTCCAGCATTTCGGTCACCAGCGCGGCGATCTGCGAACGCTCCGACCGCGCGAGCGTGACGTGCGCGAACAGCGGATGCCCCTTCAGCTTCTCGACGACGGCGACGACTCCGTCGTACCGGCCGACCCGGAGGTTGTCCCGCTGGGCCACGTCGTGGGTGAGCACGACACGCGAATTCGCCCCGATTCGGGACAGCACGGTCAGCAGGACGTTCCGCTCGAGCGACTGCGCCTCGTCGACGATCACGAACGCGTCGTGCAGCGAGCGGCCGCGGATGTGGGTGAGCGGCAGGACCTCCAGCATCCCGCGCCCGAGCACCTCCTCGATGACCTCGCGCCCGGCGACCGCCGAGAGCGTGTCGAAGACCGCCTGCGCCCAGGGGCTCATCTTCTCGGCCTCGCTGCCGGGGAGATAGCCGAGCTCCTGCCCGCCCACCGCGTACAGCGGGCGGAAGACCATCACCTTCTTGTGCTGCTGCCGCTCCAGCACGGCCTCCAGGCCCGCACAGAGGGCCAGCGCCGACTTGCCGGTGCCCGCGCGTCCGCCGAGCGACACGATGCCGACGTCGCTGTCGAGGAGGAGGTCGAGCGCGATCCGCTGCTCGGCGCTGCGCCCGTGGATGCCGAACGCCTCCCGGTCGCCCCGCACGAGGCGGACATTGCCCTCGGCCGTCACCCGGCCGAGCGCCTTGCCGCGCTCGGACTGGAGGACCAGGCCGGTGTGGACGGGCAGCTCGGCGGCCTCGGGGACGTACAGCGTCTCCTCGGTGAACAGCAGGTCGATCTGTTCCCCGGCGAGGGACAGTTCGCTCATACCGGTCCAGCCGGAGTCCGTGATGGCGAGCTCGGCGCGGTACTCCTCGGCGAGGAGGCCGACGGAGGACGCCTTGATACGGAGCGGCAGGTCCTTGGAGACGACCGTGACGTCGTACCCCTCGGCCTGGAGGTTGCGTGCGACCGCGAGGATCCGTGAGTCGTTGTCCCCCAACCGGTAGCCGGCGGGCAGGACGCCGGGATCGGAGTGGTTGAGTTCGACACGGAGCGTCCCGCCCAGGTCTCCGAGCGGGATCGGGGCGTCCAGCCGGCCGTACCGGACCCGGAAGTCGTCCAGCAGGCGCAGGGCCTGGCGGGCGAAGTAGCCGAGCTCGGGATGGTGCCGTTTGGCCTCCAGCTCCGTGACCACCACGATCGGCAGCACGACTTCGTGCTCGTCGAAGCGGGCCATGGCGCCGGGGTCGGCCAGCAGGACGCTGGTGTCGAGAACGTATGTGCGCCGGTCGGGCATGCGGCGCTTGCTGCTGTTCACCACGGAAGGACGTACCCCCTCGGACGAGGTCGGGGAGTGCGACGGACGGTCGCGGAGCTTCCCGAAGGGAGAGGACGGACCGGGATCGGGCCCTCGTGCGCGGGCCGGACCACGGCCACCGCGTCGGCCGCACGCTGCGTACGGTCCTTCGTGTGCAAAGGGCCTCCCGGGCGAGCGGACTGGGTGCCGCTCACTTGGTGACGACATCCGCCTGGTTGATGACCGGATGTCGACCTGTCAGGGGTATTCCCTTATCGAACCGAAGCCATGCCGCTGCATATGACACGGTGTGGAGAAGTCCCGGTGGACGCGCGGTGACGCCCGGGGGCGCGCCCTTCCGTGAGGCCTGTGCGTCCCCTGTGCCCTGGTGGCTCAGCCTCCGAAGCGGCGGTGGCGGGCGGCGTAATCGCGCAGGGCCCGGAGGAAGTCGACCTTGCGGAAGGCCGGCCAGAAGACCTCGCAGAAGTAGTACTCCGAATGGGCGCTCTGCCAGAGCATGAAGCCCGAGAGCCGCTGCTCGCCGCTCGTCCGGATCACCAGGTCGGGATCGGGCTGGCCCCGGGTGTAGAGGTGCTCGGAGATCAGGTCGGTGGAGACGACCTCGGCGAGCTCCTCGAAGGTCGTGCCCTTGTCCGCGTGCTCCAGGAGCAGGGAGCGCACCGCGTCCGCGATCTCCTGTCGGCCGCCGTAGCCCACGGCGACATTGACGATTATCCCCTCGATGCCGGACGTCGCCTCCTCGGCCTCTTTGAGGACCGTCTGCGTCTCCGGCGGGAGCAGGTCGAGCGTGCCGACGTGGTGGACGCGCCAGCGCCCGTCCGCGGCGAGGTTGCGCACGGTGTTCTCGATGATGCCGAGCAGCGGCTTCAGCTCGTGCTCGGGCCGGTCGAAGTTGTCCGTGGAGAGCATCCAGAGGGTGACGACCTCGACATCGGTCTCGTCGCACCAGCCGAGCAGCTCGGAGATCTTGTCCGCACCGGCCTGGTGGCCCTGTACGGCGGAGCCGCCGGCGGCCTTGGCCCACCGCCGGTTGCCGTCGAGGATGACCCCGATGTGCTTCGGCACCTGGTCGTGGTCCAGGCGGCCTTCCACCCGGCGCGCGTAGAGCCTGTACACCAGGTCGCGGAAGTTCACTGCGTTCACCCTCTCGGTTCCGTACGGGCCGGGGCCCGCCCTCCCCGTCGCCGGGGGTACGGGGCATCCCCCGCAGGGGATCGCCGCACGACCTGCGCCGCCGGCACCATCCCTCGGCGGTCCGCGCCCTTGTCACCGGCACGGGCCGCGCGGGCCTTCGCCGCGCCGCACATCGGCATTCCCCGAAGCCGCCACATTACTGCGACCGGGTCACGGGGGCCCAACCCGGTCTGTCACAACTCCGTGATAAGGAGAGAAACGTGACTGATTACCTCTCCCCCGACCTGTATTACCGTGCCGCCCCCTCGCGCTACGACTCCATGGAGTACCGCCGGACCGGGCGCAGCGGCCTCAAGCTGCCCGCCCTCTCGCTGGGCCTGTGGCACAACTTCGGCGACGACCGGACGCTGGACTCCCAGCGAGCGATCCTGCGCCGCGCCTTCGACCTCGGGGTGACCCACTTCGACCTGGCCAACAACTACGGCCCGCCGCCCGGCTCCGCCGAGCTGAACTTCGGCAAGCTCTTCGCCCAGGATTTCTCCCCGTACCGCGACGAACTGGTCATTTCGACCAAGGCCGGATATCTGATGCACCCCGGCCCGTACGGCGAGTGGGGCTCCCGGAAGTATCTGCTGTCCTCACTCGACGCGTCCCTGCAGCGGATGGGCGTGGAGTACGTCGACGTCTTCTACTCGCACCGCTTCGACCCGCACACCCCGCTGGAGGAGACGATGGGCGCCCTCGCCTCCGCCGTCCAGCAGGGCAAGGCGTTGTACGTGGGCGTCTCCTCGTACAACGCGGAGCAGACGGCGCGGGCGGCCGGGCTGCTGAAGGAGATGGGCGTCCCGGCCCTGATCCACCAGCCGTCCTACTCCATGATCAACCGCTGGATCGAGGACGACGGGCTGCTCGACACCCTGGAGGCTGCCGGAATGGGCTGCATCTCCTTCGTGCCGCTCGCCCAGGGCCTCCTCACGAACAAGTACCTGAAGGGCATCCCGGAGGGCTCGCGCGCCACCCAGGGCAAGTCCCTCGACCCGGGCCTGCTCTCCGACGAGGTGGTCCGCCGGCTCAACGGCCTCAACGACATCGCCCGGGGCCGCGGCCAGTCGCTCGCCCAGCTCGCCATCGCGTGGGTGCTGCGCGACAGCCGGATGACCTCGGCGCTGATCGGCGCGTCGAGCGTGAAGCAGCTGGAGGAGAACGTGGCGGCGCTCGCGGGTCCGGCGCTCACCGCCGAGGAGCTGAAGGAGATCGACGCCTTCGCCGTGGACACGGCGGGCACGAACATCTGGGCCGGTCGCGGCTGACGGCGGCTCAACGGGGCTCCGCCCCACAGGGGCTTCGGGCCCGAACCTCGGGCCCGGGCGCCGGCCCACAAAAAACGGGCCGGTCCGTGGGGGGGGATACGGACCGGCCCGAGGGGGGTTTCCACCATAACCCTTCGTAAGTGCCGACGCGTGCCACGCCACTCCACAATTACTCTCCGAATATGCCGGACTCCGTTCCGAGCAGGGCCCACCCCGCCTTCGGGCCCTCTCCGGAGCCGCGTTCGGGGCCGTTATCGACCTCCGTATCGAGGGGTCGCCGGACGCCACCGCCTTGACGCCGCCGGGGCGGAGAAGAGGACAGAAGTCGACCTCAACGGGCTCTAGGTTCGGGGTATGACGACACGATCCCCCGCGACCGCATCCGCGCCCGTGCCCGTGACCTGGGCCGGGGCGAACGCCCGGCGGCTGGCCCGCCAGCGTCTCCACCCGGCTGCCGCCACCCCCGTGTCGCCCTTCGCCGCCCCCGCCGAGGCGGTGGCCGCGATGCTCGGCGCGCACGCCCAGGTGCTCTCGGCGGCCGAGCTGTCCGTGGGGCTGCGCGGGGACGGGCTGACCCGCACGGACGTCCGTACGGCACTGTGGACCGACCGGACCCTGGTCAAGACGTTCGGCCCGCGCGGCACGGTCCATCTGCTGCCGGCGGCGGACCTGCCCCTGTGGACCGGGGCCCTGTCCGCCGTACCGACGGGCCCGAACCCCTTCCCCAAGGACGCCCGGATGACGCCGGACCAGGTGGAGGCGGTCGTCGCGGCGGTCGGGGACGCGCTGACCGGGGCGGAGCTCACGATCGACGAACTCTCCGACGAGGTCGTCGCGCGGACCGGTCCGTGGGCGGGGGACCTGGTGATGCCCGGGTTCCAGGCGATGTGGCCGCGCTGGCGGCAGGTCCTTCATCTGGCGGGCCACCGGGGCGCCCTCGCCTACGCCCCGAACCGTGGCCGGAAGGCGACGTACACCAATCCCGGGTGCACCCCGCTGCCGGGCGCCGGGGCCCTGGCGGCCCTGGTCGAGCGGTATGTGTACGTGTACGGGCCGGCGACCCCCGCGCACTTCGCCCGGTGGCTCGCGGCGCCGAAGCACTGGGCGGCCGAGCGGTTCGCCGCCCTGGCCGCTTCGGGGGCGATCGAGGAGGTGACGTTGGCGGAGGACGGGCCCGCGTGGGTGGTCGCGGGCGACACGGACTTCCCGGACGCGCCGGTGCGGGGTGTGCGCCTGCTCCCCTACTTCGACGCGTTCACCATCGCCTCGTGGCCCCGCGAGCGGCTGTTCCCGGGGGCGGCGTGGGACCGGGCGCTCGGGGGCGGGCAGGCGGGGAACTTCCCGGTGCTGCTGGTGGACGGTGTGGTGGCGGGCGTCTGGCACCAGCGACGCTCGGGCCGTCGGATCGCGGTGACGGTGGAGCCGCTGAAGCCGCTGTCCGCGGCGCGGCTGCGGGACCTGGAGGAGCAGGTGGGGCGGGTCGCGGCGATCATGGAGGGGACGGCGGAGCTGACGGTGGGGCGGGTGACGGTGGGACCGCATGCCTAGGCCGGGGCGCGTGGGCGCACACGTACCCGTACGCGTGTACGCGTCCACGGAGGCGAGGCGTGGCGTGCCCGCCTTCAGGGGCGGGGGTCGAAACGGACCGCCATCGTGTCTCCGGCGACCACCACGAAGTCCCCTTCCTCGCACCGGATCACCGCCTGGAGCACCTCACCGCCGTCGTCCCTGACCTCCTGGGTCCCGACGACCGTCCACGCTCCCCCGTACGGCACGGGCGGCAGGAGCGGGGGCGGCGCGTGGTGCCACTGGCTCGCCGGTACACACCAGTCGGGCAACCGCGGCCAGCTGCCCGGGGTGACACGCAGCGTCCGGTCGGAGGCGCAGGTCAGCAGGACGGACTGGTCCTCCGCGAGGACGAACTCGACGGCCTCCGGCTCGCCCGCCCGGCCCTCGGGCCGGTAGTAGACGCCGAGGACGGCGGTGACCCTGGCCCCCGTGAGCCAGTCGGCGTTGCCGGGCCGCGCGCGCCCGGCGGGCCCCGCGCAGTCTTCCCTCTCCACGGTCATGCCCGCTCCCACTCCTTCACTGTGCGTGCCCCCGGAGGGTAGGACGGCGGCCCGCACGATCCCGTTGCCTCCGACGCACTGCTGAACTGGCGTACGGGGTAAGCGGGTTGACCGGTGGTACGGGATCCGGCCACCGTCAACGAGGCTTGCGGGCCTCGATCAGGAAGCGGGCGGTGCGGGCGAGGAACGGCCCCTCCGTCTCGATCTTCCGGTGCAGCGCGGCCAGTTGGGGCCGGTACTGCTCGACGGCGAAGCCGGGCACCATCCAGATCACCTTGCGCAGGAAGTACACCACGGCGCCGATGTCGCGGAACTCGGTTCGCAGCGTCTCCGAGCGCAGGTCCACCACCTCCAGTCCGGCAGCCGTAGCGGCGGCCCGCGCGTCCTCCGGGTGCCGGGCGCGGCGGACCTCGGGCGGCTGCGGGCCGAGGAAGTACTCCACGAGTTCGAAGACGCTGGCGGGCCCGACCTGCTGGGAGAAGTACGTACCGCCGGGGGCGAGCACGCGCGCGATCTCCGCCCACCACGTGGTGACCGGGTGGCGGCTGACCACGAGGTCGAAGGCGGCGTCCCCGAAGGGCAGCGGCGGCTCGTCCTCGTCGGCGACGACGACCGCTCCGAGCGGGTGCAGCAGGGCGGTGGCACGGGCGATGTTGGGCGGCCAGGCCTCCGTGGCCACGGTGACCGGAGGCAGCTTCGGCGCGGAGGCCAGCACCTCGCCGCCCCCGGTCTGGATGTCGAGCGCGGCGTGGGCCCGGGCGAGCCGGTCGGCCATCGCGCGGGCGTACCCCCAGGAGGGGCGTTCCTCGGTGGCGCGGCCGTCGAGCCAGGAGAAGTCCCACCCGTCCACGGACACGGCGTCGGCCTCGGCCACGAGGGCCTCGAACCGGTCGCGGGAGGCCACGGAGTCGAATTCGACGCCGGGGGCGGGGGCGGGGGCGGGGACGGCGGGATCGGGGGTAGCGGGATCGGACATACCGGAAGCGTGTCAAACACGCCCGGAGTACGCGAACGGATTCCGCCGGAGCCCGAGGGGCTCGCCGCCGCTCACCCGGCCAGGGCCCCCAGCAGCACTCCGGTCAGCGCCCCGGCGATCATGAACGGGCCGAACGGGATGCCGGTTCTGCGCCCCGCCCGGCGCAGGAGCACGAGGGCGAGCCCGTACGCCGCTCCGAACAGGAACCCGGCGAACCCGCCCAGGAACAGCACGGGCCAGCCGTACCAGCCGAGGGACACGCCCAGAGCGAGGGCGAGCTTGACATCGCCGAAGCCCATGCCGTTCGGGTTGATCAGGAAGAGCAGGAGGTAGAAGCCGCCGAGGGCCAGGCCGCCCAGGAGTCCGGAGGTCCAGGAGCCGGCGTGCCCGGGGAGCGCCGCGGCCCCGCCGAGCAGCAGGACGGCCGCGGCAGCCAGCGGCAGGGTGAGCGGATCGGGCAGCCGGTGGACCCGCCGGTCGACGACGGCGAGGAGCACGGCGACGGGGGCCAGCACCAGCCACGCGACGAGCTCGGGCCGGGCCCCGGTGGCGGCGGCGAGGGTGACACAGGCGAGCACGGTGACGAGGGGGGCGAGGGTGGTGGGGGCGTAGGTGGGGGTGGTGGGGGTGGCCGTGGCTCGCGGCTCCGGGGCGGGCGAGGCTGCCGACTCCGGGGTGGCCCTGGCCTGTGGTTCCGGGGCGGGCGAGGTCTGCGGTTCCGGGGCGGGCGTTCCCGGGACCGGGGTGGGTGGGGTGGCCGGGTCGGCCGGTGCGGCTTGGGCGGCGCAGGGGCCGCATCGGGCCGGGCCGAGCCAGCCGCGGGCCGGGCCGGTGAGCGGGTGGCCGGCGGGGCACGCCGTGCGCCAGGGCTTCTCGGGCTCGACGGCGAACCGATAGGCGGCACGCGGGATCAGCAGTCCGGCGGCGGCACCCCAGACCGCGGCGAGGGCGAGCAGCACAGCGTCCACGGGGCGACCCTAACGGGGTCCGGGAGCCGGGGTCTTGGGCCCGGGGACCCAAGGCGTCCGGCCAGGACCCAAGCCACCCCGTTCGGGGTCCGGACACGTCCGCGGGGGACTACGGTCGGGGCCCATGAGGACATGGCGCGATGGCGACGGGACGCTGAGGGTCGACACGGGCTCCGGGACCGGGACGGGAGCGGGGCCCGGGCCGGGAGCGGGGCCCGGGGCGGGGGCCCGAGAGGTGCCGCTGCGGATCGCCGCCTCGTACCGGGCCCGTACCAAGGGGCTGCTGGGGCGGGACGGCATCGAGGGGGCGATGATGCTCACCCCCTGCGGGAGCGTGCACACCTTCCGGATGCGGTTCCCCATCGATGTGGCCTACCTGGACCGGAAGTTCACGGTTCTGGCGGTCACCACGATGAAGCCCGGCCGCCTCGGGCTGCCCCGGCTGCGGGCCCGGCACGTGGTGGAGGCGGAGGCCGGGGCGATGGAGCGGTGGGGAGTACGGCCGGGCGTACGGCTGGAGCTGAAGGCGGCCCCGGCCGCCGCGCCGGAGGCCCGCTAGCCGTCAGTCGCAAGCCGCTGGGAGGGTGCGGGTTACGGCGGGCCCGCGCCCAGCAGGGTCCAGGCGCCGTAGGCCGCTGAGGCGCAGGCGAGAACGGCGAGCACCGCGGCCGTGCGGCCCGTGGTGCGCAGCCGCAGCAGGGCGACGGCGGGCGGGAGCAGCAGCGGGAAGGCGGGCATCATCAGCCGCGGCCGGGAGCCGAAGTACCCGGCGCCGATCAGCGAGATGACGACGATCGCGATGGCGTACACGAGCACGGGGAGCGGCTGCCGCTGCCGTACGCACAGGACCACCAGCCACCCCAGCAGCCCGAGCGCCGCGCACAGGCCGAGGGCGGCGGGCCACGGCAGCCCGGCGATGAACGCGGCGAGCGCGCGGCCGCCGTCGATGTTGTTGCCCCACTGCGCCTGGACGTCGAAGTAGGCGACCGGGCTGCCCTCGCGTACGGCCACGAACACCACGTACGCCAGCCAGCCCAGCGGTGCGAGCGCCACGCCCGCGATCATCCGGGCGTTGCGGCGGAGCACCGGGCCGGCGCGGCGTTCCTCGCGGTACTCCCGTACGAGGGCGACGGCGGCGGTGATCGCCAGGGCCGCGATGAGGGCGGCCGCCGAGGGCCGGGTGAGCCCCGCGAGGACGCACAGCGCGCCCGCGACGATCCAGCGGCCTTTGAGGACGGCGTACAGGGCCCAGGCGGCGAGCGCGGTGAACAGGGTTTCGGTGTACGCCATCGACTGGACGAACGCCGTCGGGCAGACGCCCCACAGTGCGGCCAGCACCACGCCCGTACGCCGTCCGCGCAGGTGGGCGCCGACGGCGAAGATGCCCCAGGCGGCGAGCAGCCCGGCGGTCCAGGCGACCAGGAGCCCGGCGCCGCCGAGGGTGAGCGGAGTCACGGCGGAGACGGCGCGTTCCAGGGCCGGGAGCAAGGGGAAGAACGCCAGATCGGAGTGGACGGAGCCGTCCGGGAGGGTGACGGTGTAGCGGTAGCCGTGCTCGGCGATGCGCTGGTACCAGACGGAATCCCAGCGTCCGCTGAGCGGCCCCAGGGGGTCCCTCCCGGCGGCGGAGGCGGCCACCCAGAAGGCCAGGAGCCCCAGGGCCCGTGCGGCGGCGTAGACCGCGAGCGCGGGCGCGGCGGCCCGGAACGCGGCGGCGGCCCGGGACCCGCCGGGAGTGCGGGGGGCCGGGGCCGGGCCGGCGGGCGTCCGGGTGCGGAGCTGGTGATCGGACATACGGCCGATTATGACGTCGGCGGCGGACGCGCCGTGCCATGGCCGGCGGGCGGGCCGAGGGCCGGGTGGGCCGGGCTCCGGGCGGGCCGAGGGCCGGGAGAGGCTGGTGGGCCGGCGGCCGGGCGAGGAGCGAGGGCGGACCGACTCCCGGGAGATGCCCGGGCGGCCCCGGCCCCCCGTGCCGGTCGGGGCCGCCCGGGTCAGACCCCGCCCAGCACCTCGTTCCCGTACACCTTCCACGGCGACATCTCCACCGCGTCCATCACCGCCAGCTGCGGGTGCCGGGCCGCCGTCTCGTCGCGTACGGCGACGGTGTCCGGCCAGGCGTCGAGGTGGGCGGCGCCCTCGATGACGACGCCGTCCCAGTCGGTGGTGGCGGTCGCGCCGGCCCGGTCGACGACGAAGCCGATGCACAGCACCGAAGCCCGTCCGACGGTCCGCCGGATGGCACCCACCGCGTGCTCCCGCTCCGGCTCGGGCAGCTCCCCCACGGAGAACTCGACGGCGACGACACCGGCCGGGGCCCGCCGGATGCGCACCAGGAGGTCGAGGCCCCCGTCGGTCCACAACCGGAATCCGACCTCGTGCAGCCGCTCGAGCCCGGCGAGGGACAGCAACTGCTCGCGGGTGACGGGCGAACGGGCTCCGAGGGAGGCTGCGTCGAGGTTGACGAGCACCGTGCGGCCGGTCACGGGGTGCACCGGACGGAGCCCCTCGGCCTCGAGGTCGCCCAGCAGGGTGCGGGCATCCAGCCGGGTCCAGCCGAGGTGGTACGAGTAGAAGAATCCGGCACCCATGGACGCCCACCCCCATCGCTCTCGTCTTCGCGATCGCTCTCGCTCTTCGCGCGGCGTCGTGGTCGGCGACCCCCGGCACCCCCGAGCGTACTGAGCGACGGTCGGGGCGGCGTGGGCCCACGGACCCACGGCCGGCCCCAAGCGGAACGGCCACCACACCCCGGCACAACATGCGTGACACGGACCGGACTTGGGCCCGGCTTTGGGACCGGGGGCCCGGGCCGTGGCGGCTTTTCGGCCGTACGCTCTCGGCCGTCGGCAACACGCGCGGGTCGAGGAGAGGGTGCACCGTGAGCGGTGACGGGGGCGGAGGCCGGGGCCGGGCCCGGGGAGACCGGAGCGCGGGGCACACACCGCTGGGAGGCCATGGCATCGCCGGCTCCGGCGTCCCGTACCCGCCCCGACAGGGCAGCCGCTTCTTCGCGTTGACCCGGAGCTGGGTGACCGGCGGCCTGGTCTACCTCGCCCTCGGGTTCGTCATGAGCCGGGTCCTGGTCGATCTGCTGGCCACCGAGGAGCGGCTGGAGACGTTCGGCTGGCGGCTGGCCCTGCTCCACCTGCCCGCCCTCGTCGTGACGCTGCTGACGGTCCTGGCGGCGACGCGTGTCCTCCCCGAGGAGCACCGCGAGTCCTCCCGCACGGTGTATCTGCTCGCGGCCCTGACCGTACCTCTGGCCGGACTGCTGTACGGCTTCGCCGTCGCGGGGGACGTCGTCGGGATCGAGGGGGTGCTCATGCCCGTCGTGTCACTGGCGGCGGGCGCCGCGTCGGGGGTGGCCGTCGACCGGCTGCTGGAGGAGCGCGCCACCCGGACCCCGGAGCCGCCCCGCTACTCGTACAACTGGCGGGACAGCGGCGCTACGGCGATGGAGTACCTGGGTCTCGTCGTCCTCGTCACGATGCTGATCGGCGCGATGGCGATGGCCGGGGTCGGCGGCAAGATCGGTGAGCGGCTGCGCTGTGCGATCAGCTCGATGGCCGGTGGCGGCGGTTCCTGTTCGTCCGGCGGCCAGGACCCCGAGGCGAAGCCGAAGACGGACGCGGACTTCGAGCCCAAGATGTGCCAGGTCTCCAGCATCTCGGACACGGCGGGCGGCAAGGTCAAGATCGGCTGGTTCGAGTGGGGCGAGGAGTACGGCTTCCAGCAGAAGGTCTCCCAGGCGAGCACCGATGTGAACGGCGACGGGAAGGTCGACGGCAACGACAAGGTCGTCTCGATGACGTTCACCGACGCCGCGTCCGCCGGGGCCACCGCCAGCACGCCGGGCGTCAAGCTCGGCAGCCTGGGCAAGGCGGATGTCGACATCGGCGGGGGCATCAAGATCACCAACGGTGACACCTGGATCTTCGCGAGCGAGGAGGAGGCTCAGCAGATGCGGGACGACATCGAGGAAATGAAGATGTGGGAGACCTCCACCAAGCACAGCGGCGGCTACGGCGGCGGCTGGTACTCCGCGATGAAGTGGGCGGAGAAGAAGGAGGACATCGAGAAGAAGATCGGCGACAAGAAGATCTCCTACTCGACCGTCGGCCTCAACGCCTACGCGGACGGCGGCCTCTCCATCAAGGGCGGCGACGAGGGCGAGCTGGGCGCGAAACTCGGCGGCAAGGCGAAGTTCTCGCCGGAGGTGACCGTCACCAAGGACGACGTGAACGGCAACGAGTCGTACACGTACACCGCGAAGCTCGAACTGGAGGGCAAGGCCGGCGGAGACGTGGGCCCGGTCAAGGGCACGGTGGGCGGCAAGCAGAACCGTACCGGCGCCATCACCGTGACCCGCGACCAGAAGACCGGGAAGATCGTCCGCATCGACATGACGCAGACGGTGGAGAGCGGCTCGACGTCCGGCAAGGTCGAGGTCGGCGGCGACAACGGCGAGAGCGGCCAGGACAAGCGCGGCGGCAAGGGCAGCGCGTCGGACTCGTCGGGCGAGACCGGCATCGACGTGGTGACGAACTCGATCGTCTTCGGCAAGGACACGGACGCGGCGACCGAGTCCAAGCGGGCCGTCGCCGAGCAGTGGCTGGACGGCTCCGGCAACAACACGGCCCCCTTCGCCTACCTCTTCGGCGACCACGGCATGGAGAACCGCCCGGAGGGCAACGACCCCTTCCAGCAGCTGATGTTCGAGGACGGGCTGTCCAGCACCATGCGGTACACGGGTGAGAGCGATGCCCAGGAGTTCGGCTTCGAGATCTCGCTGGGGATGAGCCTCGGGTTCTCCCTCTCCACGGAGGAGAAGAAGGAGACACTGACGGACGCACAGTTCCTCGGGGCGCCGCAGGGCGATGCGCGCACGTATCTTCCGTACAGCTACTGCGCGAACTGAACGGGCGGTGACAGAAGTGATGAGTACCAGGACGTGGGGCGCGCGAAAGCCCCAGCGGCGGCGGACGGCCACGGCGGCGGCGGTCGCGACAGCGGCGGTGCTGCTGGCCGGCTGCGGCGGCGACGCGGACAAGGCCTCCGTGCCCGAGGGCTGGGGCACGTTGGAGACCGGCAGCCTGAGCGTCGGCTACCCGAAGAGCGAGGGGTACGCGGAGCAGCCCGCGGCCGAGCGGGCCAAGGCCAACGCGGCCGTCGCGCTGAAGGAGGAGGACGGCATCCGGACCGGCATGGTCTCGGTCCAGCTGGACTTCGCCACGGGCGTGCGCGACGCGGCCGGGGCGGCGGCAGCGGCGGGCGCGGGCATCGGCCTCAACTCCACCCGCAAGGCGACGGAGGACGTCCGCCTC
Organism: Streptomyces sp. S063; assembly: GCF_002832675.1. Lineage (NCBI taxonomy): Bacteria > Bacillati > Actinomycetota > Actinomycetes > Kitasatosporales > Streptomycetaceae > Streptomyces > Streptomyces sp. S063. The sequence continues at coordinate 4,922,941 of NZ_CP021707.1, read as the reverse complement.
GCGGGCCCCGAGGACGCCCCCGAGGCCCGCGAAGCACGCCGGATCGACTACGACTTCACGGCCGACGGCCAGGAGGACACCCCGAACAGGGGGACGCCGATGACCGGGGTCCTGGTGGCGGGGGTGGACTCGAAGGGCGTTCCGTTCGTGGTGCGCCTGAACGCGGTGAAGGACGCGGTGGACCCGGAGGACCTGGACGCGTTCGTGGGGTCGATCACGGTGAAGTAGGGCGTGGAGGGTGAAGCGGGGCATGGAGCGGAGCGTTTGGGGCGTTGTCGCCTCTGCCGGCCACCTTCAGGAGGAGATCCGCCATGGCAGAGCTGAAGATCGATGCCGTCGTGTTCGATGTGCTGGGCACGCTCGTCGACGAACCCGCCGGGCTCCGCGCGGGCATCAGCACGTTCGCCACGCCCCCGCGCCCGTCCTCGTCCCCGTCCCCGTCCCCGTCCTTGGACGGTTCCGAGACCGAACGGCTTCTGCTGCTGTGGCAGCGGCACATCGAGCGCGAGCAACGCCGCATCGTCGACGGCGACCGGCCCTACGCCCCGAGCGACGCCCTGGACCGGGAGGCCGCAGAGGCCGTTGCCCGGGCGCGGGCTGCGGGAGCCGAGGATCCGGCGGCGGCAGACCCGGACGCTGTGGACTCGTTGGCCCGGGCGGCCCGTCGCCTCCGGCCGTGGCCCGACACCGTGGCAGGGCTCGCCCGCCTCGCAGGGCGCTTCCCGCTGATCGGTCTGTCCAACGCGAGCCGGACGGCGCTCCTGGAGCTGAACGCCCACGCCGGGCTGCGCTGGCACCAGGCCCTGTCCGCGGAGGAAGCCCGTACCTACAAGCCGGACCCGGCGGTCTACCGGTTGGCTGTCACCGTCGCCGGACTGCCACCGGAGCGCCTGCTGATGGTCGCCGCCCACGCCTGGGACCTGCGCGGTGCGCAGGCGCTGGGCCTGCGCACGGCCTATGTGGCCCGTCCGGCCGGCGACCCGCCCACGTCCTCCGACCGTTTCGACCTGTACGCGAAGGATCTGGCGGATCTGGCGGGGCAGCTCGGGGTGTTCTGAGACTGCCGCCCGGAGGCTGGCGGCCCGGGCCCCCGAGCCCCCGAGGCACGCTGCCGGGCGGCGCCGGGACCCCGGGGACGCGTTCCGCTTCTCAGGTCAGCGGGCACCCGAGCGGGAGGACGCGTTCGGTGAGCCTGCCGATGAGGTGGGTGTCGGTGACCTCGGCCTCCGCCAGCCAGTCCAACGCGGTCAGCCGGTCCACGAGCTGCGGCAGGTCACCGGGGTCGACGGTGCACCAGGAGGACAGGACGTCCAGGCCGATGCCCTCCCCTCCGGGCCCCAGCCGCCCTTCACCGTCGGAGCCGGTGGCCAGGGCAAGGGCCAGGAGCCGTACGTCGGCCTCGGTCTTGCCCTTGCGAAGCTTCTTCTCCCCGACGACCCGCTGGGCCCATCCGCTGAGCTTGGGGCGGAGCTTCCTGCCGAACGTGAACGGGCCCGGGTCGTCCTCGTCGGGCGTCAGGGACGGCACGGTGATCCGGGTGGGGTTCTCCGGGCGGGAGGCGATCAGCTCCTCGGCGGTCCCGGAGATGCCGAGCCAACCGGATTCCACCAACTGCTCCACCAGGTGCTGGGGTTCTTGCAGGGGCAGTCCCTTGATGTCCTGCCCGACGAGGTTGCCGACCCCGGACTGCGCGGTGCGCAGCGTCACCATCACCACCAGCAGGCGCGCCTCGGCTCCCGGCAGGGGGGTGTTCTCGGCCACGTGGGCGAGGACGGCTCGGGCGTGGTTCCACTGCGCGGGGCGGTCAGCAGCCGCGCCACGGCGGGCCCTTCACCGTCCGGGGCCTGGCCGGTGCGGTGCAGATGCTGGAGGCGGGCGGTGGCGGCGGCCTGTTCGGCCCGCTGGGCGTCGAGGCGCAGCCCGGTGTCCGCGGTGACCTCGGCCCAGGCGTGGAAGGCCTCTGCCTTACGGGCGTGGAGATCGGCAAGCAGCTCGAGATCGGGTTCGGTGCGCGCCTGGTAGGCGCGGAAGAGTTCGCCGAGTTCGGTGAGTTCGTCCCGCAGCGCGACGGGCCGCAGGTCGTGGGGGACGAGCCGCTGGGCGATCCTGCCGCGCGGGGGGCGCCTGCGCGTCGGCCGCGCGGAGCGGGGGCGGACCGGGAAGCCGCCCTGGGATCGGACCGGGCGTCGGACCGGGGCACCGACGCCTGCTGCGGGACGGCGGCCCCGGGGGCGTTGGCGCTGTGCGAGAAGTGCGGGCCGACCGCCGAGAAGGTCGGCGCGAGGGCTGCGGGGGCCGAGGCGTCGGCTCCAGGCCCATCGCTCCGCGATTGCGCCTCGGCGGCCGGGGCGGTGGCGACGACCTTCGCGGTGGGGTGGGCGGCGGCGCAGCGCGAGCAGCACTCCATGACCTGCCACCAGCGCCCTTCCCGGTCCGTGACCACGGCCAGGACGACCGCTCCCCCGCACCGCCAGGGCATGGGCCGCTCCCGCGGTCCGGCGGGCCGGATGTGCGTGTGGCACTCCTCCGCCCGGCAGGCGCAGTACACCGAGGGGCGGGGGGCCGGGCCCGCCCGCAGGTGAGCCTTGAGGTGCGCGATCGCCGCCGTACGGCCGGCGGCGGCGGAGGGCAGCACCTGTGCGGCGCAGGCCGGGCGGCTGCACGAGACACGCACGTCCGCACGCCCACGGCCGACCGGGTCCAGCCGCACCGTCCACTTGCGTCCCGTCACGCGTTCGTTCGTCGCGTGGGCCTCCACACCCATCACACCTTCCTCGACGACTGTTCGTATGCGCACCGCAGCACCCACCCACCTACCTGTGCGTACGTCAGCGGCGCGCGGCGTGTGACAGTCTGCTACGCCGGGCGGTCCGTATTCCGGCCCACAACACAAACGACGGTCCGCCGTTCGGGTGACGGGCTCGGCGGGGATGTGGCCGGATTCCTCCCCTGGCGGTGTGGTCTCGGCAGACGCGCCCGCGCCCGCCGTCGTGGGGAGAACGACGGCGGGCGCGGATTTCGAGGTGCGGAGTGCGCTGCCCGGTGAGCCGGGCAGCGGGGTGGGAGGGCTCAGGACCCCTCTCCGCGGGGGAAGGAGACCTCCACGCGGCGGTTCTTCTTGCGGCCCTCTTCGTTGCTGTTGCTGGCGATCGGGTACTGCTCGCCGTAGCCCCGGATCTCGTACGTGACGGTGGGGCCGAGCTGCTTCGACAGCACCCCGTGCACGGCGTCGGCCCGCTGCTTGGACAGGACGTCGCCGTGGGCCGAGGAGCCGAGGTTGTCGGTGAAGCCGAAGACACGGACCTTGGTCGCGTTCTGCTTCTTGATCTCGTCGGCGATGGCGGCGATACGGGCGTTGGCCGCCGAGGACAGCTTCGCGCTGTCCTTGCCGAAGAGGACTTCCGCCTGGAGCGCGAACTTGATATCGGCGTTGCTGTCCTCGCGGCGCTCCTCCCCGCCGAGGTCTTCGACTACCTGGACGATGTCGAGGACCCGGCCGGGCGCGAGGGTGCCGCCCTCGGGCATCTTGAGGTCGGGGTCGTTGGCGTCGATCGGGACCGGTGGCTCGGATGTCGCTTCCGTGCCGGGCGGGACGCTCGGGCCGTCGTCGGCGTACGAGGGTGACGCGCCGAGCAGCGTCGTGCCGGCGATCAGCACGGCAACAACGACGGCTTGTCCTACGTTGCGCACCGCCCGGGGGCGCTGGGTGGTCTTCATGGCCGCGTTCACCCAGAAATCTTCAGCGAGGTGGTGGCGAAGGTCGGGAGGGTGAAGTCGACCTCGGTCGTGTCCTGCGGCGGGGCGGGGAACTGCATGAAGATCGGCGCCGACTTGCCTGGGGCGAGGGATGAGATCGCCGTGGTGCAGAGGCAGCGGGAGTCCGTGTCCCGGAGCACGTAGTAGCGCTTCTTCCCCGCCTTGTCGACCAACGTCGCACCGGCGACGGAGTTGGGGTTCTTGTTCACAATGTTCACTTCGGACCCGGACCACGCCGTGGTGATCCGAGCCTGATCACCCTCATTGGTGACTACGCCCTGAACGGTGAGGAACCCACCCGAGTCCCGCTTGGCCTCGTTGATCACCAGGACCAGTCCACCCTGCCCCCGCGCCTCCGCGAGTTTCACATCCGGGTCCACGTTCTCGCCCGCAGCCGTGTCCTCCTGCTGCGACTCGCCCTTGTCCTCCGCGGAGGGGCTGGCCGGGGCGGACGGTGCGCTGGAGCCCTCGTTGCCGGGCTTCTCGCCTCCGTCGTCGCCACAGCCCGCGAGAGCAAAGGCCAGAGCAGCCGTCATGCTGACAGCCGCCATGGCCCTTCTGGTCGTCGTGGTCCGCCGCATGCTCATGGTCCGATTCCTCTACTCGTCGTTCGCTTCGCTGTCACTGGTCGACCAACCGCACGTCAAAGAGAGTTCTGCTCACGCTCTCCCACGGTGGGGGGCTGGCGGGCACGATCTCGAGGATCTTGCCGTTCCGGCACGTGAAGGTGAAGAGGTCGATGATTCCGTCTCCGGTGGAGTCCACAGCTATCGGGTTGGGGCAGCGGAACTCGATGAGCGCGGTGGCCTTGGCCTTGGCCTTCTTGTTCTCCGAGCCGGGGAGCACAGGTGAGTCCACAGGCTTGTTGCCCTTGACCCCGACCGTGATCCGGTCGCGCAGATACCCAGGAGTCGAGTAGCACGACGTCCTTCTGGCGTCGTTGGCCGCCGCCAGACGACTCGCCTCGTAACAAGGAGCGCGAAAAGGCTTGTTGAGGAACAGGTCCAACATATTGGTGGGAAGCGAGGCGTAGAAGCCCGTCCCGAAGTTGTCTCGCGCCTTCTGGGCCGCGGCGAGGGCGGCGGCGTCAGCCGCACCCTGAGAACCGTTGCGCAGAGCTGACGCTTTACCGACAGCGAAGAAGGCCAACGCAAGGAAGAGCAGGCCCGCCACCATCGTCATGTAGATGGGGAAGGCCTGCCCTGCGTCGCCTTGTGGACGCGTACGCATCAGCCAGAGGTGATGGCGGTCACCAGACCGTCGATGCGCTCCGAGATGTTCCCGCCGATCCCGGCGGCCGCGATCGCCCCGATGATCGCCACGACCACCAGAATGATCCCCAGGTACTCGAACGCCGTCTGTCCCCGGTCCTTCGCCGCGTAGCGCTTCTGGATGGCGCTGACGGCGGTGCTGGCCCAGCCGTTGACGCGGACGGCGGTCTTCAGGGTGATGTCCGACATGGTGTTCCCCTCCGGGTTCGGCCGACCGGTTACCGGCCGACTCGCACGTTTCTGCGGTGCCGCCCTCGTTACCGGCTTCCTCCTGGCCGGTGCCGCTGGCGACATGAGAAACATAGGCGGGAACCCGCCCTTCCGCAGAGGGCCCGTGGGCCCATTCCCGGGCCCAAAGCTCCTTCTGGGTCCACACGTTGCGGGATCGAGGGCTCATGGCTGCCGCCCGGGGTTCCGGGGCGCGGTGCCGAGCCAGTGGGCGATCGCCTCGCTGCGGGTGGCGCTGTGGAGCTTCGTGAAGATGCGGTTGATGTGGTTCTTGACCGTCTTCTCACTGATGAAGCAGGTGGCGGCGATCTGCTGATTACTCATTCCGGACGCAATCAGGTCCATGACCTCCACCTCCCTCGAACTCAGCCCGTACTGCTGCCTGTTGGGGGCGGGCGCCGACCCCCCGGATAGAGAAGACTGTCCCACAACTGGTTGCAGTTGCGAAAGGCTTTCCGAAGGTTCGGCGGTGTGCGGGGGCGGTGGGGCCGGTGCCGTCGCCAGGGCCGAGCCCAGGCCCTCGGGGAGCGGGCCCCGCTGGGGCGGCGTGCCGTGGCGCATATGGGCCAGGAGGGCGTCGGCGGCGGTGACGGTGAAGTTGGCGCGGCCGTCCTTCGTGTCGCGTACCGCTTGGACCAGTTGGTTCGCCGTGAACTCGCCGTGCACCAAGTAGCCGCCCGCGCCCAGCCGCAGCGCCTCGTGGACGATCTCGCTCTCGCGGCTGTACGTCAGCATCAGCACGGGCGCGATGCCGACCAGGTGCGGCAGGGCCGAGAGGCCGTCGACGCCGGGCATGCGGACGTCCAGCAGGACCACGTCGGGGCGGTGTTCGAGCGTCTTCTCGTACGCTTCCCGGCCGTCCGCCGCCTCCGCGACCACCTGGATGTCCGCCCGGCCGGACAGCAGCACGCCCAGCCCCGCCCGGACCACCGGGTTGTCGTCCGCGACCACCACTCGGAGGCGTTCGGCGGCCGGGGCGGCGGGCCCCGGGGGAAGGGGGACGGGGACGGGGCCGCGGGGGGCCGGGGGTCGGCGGCCGGGGTGAGCGGGATGTGCGACGGCGGGTGCTGCGGGGCGTGACGGTGAGCCGCCGCCCCGTAGCGGTTGGGCGCGGGGAAGACATCGTCCGGCATGCTGCGACCTCCTCTCAGGGTTGGGGGTTGTGGGTGGGGACGGCGAAAGTCGTGGTCTTCTCGGGTGTCGGTGCGGACGCGGGTCCGGCAGCGGGGCGGGGGGCCTGCTCGGGGGGCTGGGGCGTGGTTCCGGACCCGACCGCCAGCGCCGCCAGCGGAAGCTCCACCCGTACCTCCGTCCCCTTCTCCGCCTTCCCCCGCCCGATCCTGATCCGGGCCCCGATCGACGCGGCCCGCTCCACCATGCCGACCAGGCCGAAGTGGCCCGCCCGGCGCAGCGTTTCCAAGGTCGTTCCGGCGGGCAGGCCTCGGCCGTCGTCGTACACGGTGACGCGGAGCATGTCGCCCTTCACGCCGGCGAGGACGATCAGATACGTCGGGGAGGCGTGGCGGTGCGCGTTCTCCATGGCCTCCGAGGCGACCGTGAGCAGCTGGCGGGCCACCGCCTGCGGGACCGGGGGGACCGGGGTTTCCTCGGACAGGCGGCGGAAGGTGGCCGTGACCGGGTGGCGGGCAGTGAAGTCCTCCGCCTGGGCGGCCAGTTCGGCGACAAGGTCGACGCCGCCCTCCAGGCCCTGTTCGCGGCGCAGATCCGTGAGCAGCTCCCGGGACTCGGCGGCGGCCCGGCGGGCGGCCCGGGCGACCAGTTCCGCCTGGAGTTTCACGGTGGGCGGGTCCATCCGGTCCGCCGAGCCGGCGAGGCCGTCGGCGGCCAGCGCCAGGCCGTGCAGGGTCTTGGCGACCGAGTCGTGCATCTCCCGGGCCAGCCGGGTGCGTTCGTGCTCCACCGCCTCGTTCACCGCCAGCCGCGCCCGGGTCTCGGTCAGCGCCTGGGTGGCCGACCCGAAACGCAGAAGCAGGTTGCGCAGGGTGACCCCGACCGCGCCCGCGATCACACAGAAGCCGGGGAGGAGGAGCCTTGTCGCTCCTCCTCCCTCCAACTTCGGGACGCTCGCGTATACGCCGAAAACGATGACCACCTGAAGCGCCGCGAAAACCGCCGCGCCGCGCCAGCCGTGAATCAGGCCCGCCAGCAGCGGCGTGCAGACGGTCACGTACGCGAGGGTCGACTCGGGGGTCGCCGTGATCAGCAGCAGCGCGCCGAAGGACACGTCGACGGCCAGCAGCCAGGGGTGGCGCAGGAGGACCGGGCCGAACCGCTCCCAGTCCCGGAACAGCAGGTACGAGCCCATGAAGGTGACCAGGATCGCCGAGCCGATGAACCAGGTGGGCAGGCCGGGGGCCGTGTGGCTGATGGCGTACGGAGTCGCTATCGCGATCATCGCCAGGCGGAAGCCGAAGACCTGGCGGCACATCGCCTGGAGCGCGTTGACCTGGATGGCGAAGGCCGGGCGGGCCGGGGTGCCGGAGTGGGCGCGGGTGAGTTCCGCGGTCAGTCCGGGCTGCGCGCTGCCGAGCTGGTATGCCATGTGCCTGTCACCTCCGTCTCGTGTCCCGTATCCGTCTCGCGTCCCGTATCGGTCGTGTGTTCCGTATTGGCCGTGTGTTCCGTATGCGTCTCGTGTCTCGTGATGCCTCTGGGTCTCCGTCCCCATCCCGCCCGTCGTTCATGTCACCCGCCCGTGAGTGCCCCGAAGTCGACGTCGGCTCCGTACACGAATCCGACCGTGAGCAGCAGGAGCGTGCCGGGCAGGAGGAACGTGGTCACCGCGAACGTCGCCTTCGGGACCGCCTTGGCCGCCTTGCGGCGGGCGTTCTGGGCGTCGGTGCGGCGCATGTCGTTGGCGATCTGGATCAGCGTCTCGACGATCGGCGCGCCCAGTTCCTCGCCCTGCTGGAGCGTCGTGACGAACATCGCGACCTGTTCGGAGTCGTTGCGTCGGCGCAGCTCGTCGAAGGCCTGGCGGCGGCTGACGCCCATGTCCATCTGGCGGAGTGTGATGCGCAGTTCGTCGGACCACGGGCCCTCGTACTTCTCCGCGACCCGGTCCAGCGCCTGCCGGAAGCCGAGCCCTGCGGAGACGACGACGGCCAGGACGTCGAGGAAGTCCGGCAGGGTGCGTTCGATGTGGTCGCGGCGTACCCGGATCGCCGACCAGATGCCGGCCTCCACCCAGAACAGGCCGAAGGCGATCATCAGGAGGGCGAGGAAGAGCTGGCCCCGGAGGAGCATGGAGAAGGCTCCGAGGACGCCCAGCGCGCCGTAGACCGCGCGGCGGGCGGCGTAACGGTCGATGGTGAGGCCGCCGGGGTTGCCCGCCAGGTCGATCTGGCGGCGCTTCTTGTTGACGGCCTTGGGGCCCATCATCCGCAGGACCGCGGGGGCCCAGCGGATACCGAGGCGGTCGATGCCGGAGCCGACCGCGCTCGTGCGGGTGGCTCCGGATTCGAGGGCGACGGCCAGGTCTCCGGGGAGTTTGGCGTCGGCCCGGTACATCCGGATGCCGTGGATGGCCCCGTACACGGCGAGTCCGACGACGAGAGCTAGCAGCAGGTCCATGGCGGTTCTTCCCCTCAGCTCGTCAGACGTCGATACGGGACAGGCGGCGGATCACAACGAACCCGATGGCGTACAGGACGATCGCCACGACCACCGCCGCCTGGCCGATGAAGGCCCCCGTCATCCGGTCCAGCGCACCGGGCATGACCGCGTTCATCAGCAGCATCGCGCCGACGCCGAAGATGGGGACGGCGTAGGCGGTGACGGTGACCTGGGAGAGCTGGGTCTTGACCTCGCGGCGGGTCTCCTTGCGCTCCTCCAGGGTCTCGGTGAGGTTGCGCAGCGAGCTGACGACCGTACCGCCGGCCCGGTTGGAGAGGACCAGCGTCGTCACCAGGACGACCAGTTCGCGGGAGGGGAGGCGGTCGGTCAGTTCGCTCAGCGCGTCCTCCAGGGGCTCGCCCACGGCCAGGCGCCGTGCCACCCGGGCCAGTTCCTCACCCGCCGGGTTCTCCAGCTCCTCGGCCGCCATCGACAGCGAGGTGCGCAGAGCCAGGCCCGCCTGGGTGGCGTTGGCGAGGATGCGGGAGAGTTCGGGGAGCTGGTTGATGAAGCGCTCGGTGCGCTTGGTCCGCTGCCAGTTGAGGAACGCGTTGGTGCCCCAGAGTCCGATCAGCGCGGCGACCGGGCCGAAGAACGCGGCGAGCATGGAGGAGGCGATCATCCAGAGCCCCGCCATCGCGACGACCGCGTAGACGAGGAACTCGCCGGGCGTGATGTCCAGGCCGGTCGCGGCGAGCTTCAGCTCCAGTTTCCGGCCGAGCGCGGTGCCGCGCAGCCTGCGGTCGAGCCCCTTGAAGCGGCGGACCCGCCCCGCCTCGGGAATCTGCCCGACGTGCGAGAGCCGCTCGACGAGGGCATCGCGGTCGGCCTTGCCGCCGGAGTAGGCGTACAGGCCCATCACGCCGAGGACGCAGCACAGCAGCGTGACGCCGACGGTGATCAGGGGGAGGTTGACGTTGTCCATGGCTCGGTACCTAGTTGGCCTCTCGGGTGGCGAGCTGTTCGGCGGACTGGGCGACGCCGAACGCCTGCGGGATGGGCTGACTGGCCAGGTAGAGGCGCTCGGCGAGCCTCCGGGGCAGCGGGAGGTACTGGAAGTCGCCGTGGATGCGGCCGTCCGACGACATCGGCTGGGCGTTGAAGCGGGCGACCGTGACGATGCGGTACGGGTCGCGGCCGTGGCTGTCCAGGACGGCGATCTCGGTGATCTTCCTCGCGCCGTCGGCGTGCCGGGTCAGCTGGACGATCACGTCGACGGCGCTGTTGATCTGGTCGTGCAGCGCCTCGAAGGGGATTTCGACCTCCGACATCGAGGCGAGGGTCTGGAGCCTCATCAGCGCGTCCTCGGCACTGTTGGCGTGGACGGTGGCCAGCGATCCGTCGTGACCGGTGGACATCGCCTGGAGCATGTCGAGCGACTCGCCGCCTCGGACCTCACCGACGACGATCCGGTCGGGCCGCATACGCAGGGAGTTGCGGACCAGGTCGCGGATGGTGATCTGGCCCTTGCCCTCGACGTTCGCCGGGCGGGACTCCAGCCGGATCACATGGCTCTGCTGGAGCTGGAGTTCGGCGGAGTCCTCGATGGTGACGATGCGCTCGGCGTTCGGGATCAGTCCGGAGAGCGCGTTGAGGAGGGTCGTCTTGCCGGTGCCGGTGGCCCCCGAGACGATGATGTTGAGCTTGGCCTGGACGAGGCCGGCGAGCAGCACCAGCATCTGCTCGTCCAGCGAACCGAAGTCGATCATCTCCTGGAGCGTGAAGGAGCGCGGGAAGCGGCGGATGGTGAGCGTCGCGCCGGTCAGCGACAGCGGCGGGATGATCACGTTGACACGCTCGCCGCTGGGGAGGCGGGCGTCGACCATCGGGTTGGACTCGTCGACGCGGCGGTTGACGGTCGACACGATCCGCTCGATGGTCTGCATCAGCTGCTCGTGGGAGCCGAAGCGCATCGGGAGCTGTTCGACCTTGCCGTTGCGTTCGACGAAGATCTGGTCGGGGCCGTTGACCATGATCTCGGTGATGGACGCGTCCTCCAGGAGCGGTTCCAGGATGCCGAGGCCGAGCGCCTCGTCGACGACGCGGCGGATGAGCTGCGAGCGTTCGACCGTGGAGAGGACCGGGCCCTCGCGGCTGATGATGTGGCCGAGGACGCGCTCCAGCCGGGCCCGCCGGTCGGCGGCGGCCAGCGAGGACATCTCCGCGAGGTCGATCTCCTCCAGCAGCTTGGCCCGGTAGGTGGCCACCATGTGGCCGTCCTCCCGTGCCCCGCCCTGCTCCTCCGGAGCGGTCATGCGTGCCCGCAGGCTCATCTGCGTAACTCTCCTCGTCGGATCGTCGCGGTCGTCGCGGTCGTCGGGTCGTCGGGTCGTCGCGGTCGGGATCCGGGGCAGGCGTGGTCAGAAGCCGGAGCCGACGTGCTCGTTGGGCATCGTCGCGCTCCGCTTGGCCGTCCAGTCGTCCAGGCCCGGCACGATGGAGGGCACCTTCACCTCGACCGTGACCGTGATGTCCCGGCCGCCGGTCCTGCGGTACTCGAACCCGCCGTCCTCCACCCAGTCGCTCACCGCGTCGCGCGCGTTGCCCTCGCCGCTGCCCCGGGCGTCCACGCTGGCTTCCGTACGGGCTCCGGCGCGGGCCGCCGTGCCCGCCTGGTTCGCGGCGTACGCGGCGATGCCGAGCTGGATGGCCGCCACCGCGACGAGGAGCAGCAGGGGGAGGAAGCCGAGGTACTCCATGGCGACCTGGCCCCGGTCGGCCTTCGGGCGGGCGGAACGGGTGCTCTCACCGTTCGCTTGTCTCGTCACCATGACCGAGCCTCCTCCCTCGGCGATCCCGCCGTGCCCTTGATCTTGGTGTCGAGGTCGAACAGGCCCGGCACCAGTACCGGGACCTTCAGCTCCACCGTGGCCTCGTAAAGGCTGCTACCGCCGCCGCAGTCCACGTCCGCCGCACTTCTCCAGGCTCCGGGCAGATCCTTCAGCGCACCCTGCCTGCACGCCATGTCGGGCGCGAACTCCGCCCCGCTGCCCTTGCGCGCGCCCACGTCCGCCGCGTTGCCCGCGAGGCTGAACGTGTAGCCGATCAGAGCGCACTCCCAGAGCACCAGCATGATCAGGATGATGAACGGGGTCATCCCCAGGAACTCGACGGCCGTCTGGCCGCGGTCCCGGCCCCCTCGGTCACGTAGGGCGGTGGTCCGCCCCCGTATGCCGCTGCGAGCTGTTCTCGTGGTGGTCATCGCTCAACGTGTCCCCTCGGAGTCTCCGGGGCCGCGGCCGGAGCCGTCGCGCCGGCGGCGCGGGCGTCCGATCGAGCCCCGGTCGTTCTTGAAGGCGCCGCCGCTGTTCCGTTTGGCCAGGGCGCCGCCGCTCTTCTTGCCCGTCGCGCTTTCCTTGACGATGCCCAGCTCTCCGGCCAGGCCCCAGAGCGCCTGCTTGACCGTGCTCTTGGCGTCCAGTTCGTGCAGGCGTCCGGCGTCGATGGACGCCTGGAGCTCCTTGAAGTTCGCGGGGACCGCCGCCGAGGCGACCCGGGTGCCGGTGATCTTCTGGATCAGCGGCGGCTGGATCTCGGTGTTGCGGGTGAAGCGGTTGACGAGGGTGACCGTCTCCTCCGCCTTGCGGATCTGGAGCCGTTCCCACATCCGTACGACGCGTTTCGCGCCGCGCACCGCGACCACGTCGGGGGTGGTGACCAGCAGGGCCACGTCCGCCATCTCGACGGCGGCCGCGTTGGCGCCGTTCATCTGGCCGCCGCAGTCGATGACGACGATCTCGTAGCGGGAGCGGAGGGCGCTGACGATCTGGCGGGCCGAGCGGTCGCTGACCTCCTCGCCGCGTTCGCCCTCCCCGGGGGCGAGGAGCAGGGCGAGGCCGGTGGAGTGGGAGAACACGGCGTCGGACAGCACCCGGGGCGATATGTCGGTGATCATGGCGAGGTCGACCAGGGAGCGGCGGAACTGTACGTCGAGGAACGAGGCGATGTCCCCGGTCTGAAGGTCCATGTCCACCAGCGCCACGGTGTTTCCGGACGCCTGTGCGGCCAGGGCGAGTTGGATGGCGGTGACGGTCGCACCGACACCGCCCTTGGCACCGGTGACCGTGACCACGGTGCCTCCGGGACCGGTGAAGACCTCGTTGCCGGAGGTGAGGTGGCGGCGTACGCCGGCGGACCACTGGGCGGCCGCCTGGACGCGGTTGGCGAGTTCCTCGTAGCTGAGCGGGAGGGTGACCAGGCCGCGGGCGCCGGAGTCCATCGCGTTGGCGAAGAGGTTCGGGCTGGCGTCCGCGGTGATCAGGACGACGCCGACGGACGGGAAGCGCAGCGACACCTCCCGGACCAGCTCCAGGGCCGGCACCGGGCCGATCCGCTCGTGGACCAGCACCACCTCGGGCAGTTCGTCGAGCGCCTCACCCGCGAGGCGGGCCAGGGTGTCGATGAGCTGGGTGGAGTCGCCGACGGGGGTCGCCGGTTCCGCGTCGGGCAGCTGGCTGAGCAGGGTGGTGACGGAGCGGGCCGCGTCGAGGTCGCCGACGGCCGGGAGGATTCTGGTGGTCATCCCATCCTCACTTGTCCTTGTCGAGCGTGTAGGTGCGGTCCCCCGGACGGATGGTGCCGTCGCTGCCGGGGGCGACGAGCGCGAGGCGCACGTGCTCCGCGAACGACTCGGCGTACGCGACGCGTTGGGTGTCGAGCGTGTTCAGCGCGAAGGTGATCGGCACGGCCTCGGTGGCCCGGGTGCCGCGGTCGTCCGCGCCGGGGTCGAGGGCGGTGAGCTCGCCGACGTCCAGCACCTTGGCATTGGCGACGATGACCTTCGACTGGGCCGGGTCGCCCTGCTGCTCACCGGCGAAGGTGGCGTAGATGTTGACCGTGGCGCCCGGGGTGATCTTGCCCGCGACGCCGGTGGAGGCGTCGATCATGATGGCGATCTCCTGCTCGCCGGCCCGGAGTTCGGGCTTGCGGACCATCATGTCCGACTGGAGCAGGGAGCCCTCGCGCAGTTCGGTCACCGCGATCTTCGACTCGACCTCCCGCAGGTCGGTCACGGCGTTCTCGGAGAGCCAGCGTTTGGGCATCTTGATCTTCTCGAACTGGCGGCTGTTCAGGGCGGTGTACGGAGCCACGTTGGTCTTCAGCTGGTACGCCGTCACCTCGGGCCCGACCTTCGAGTTGACATCGCTGATCACCGAAAGCACGCCGGCGAAGGCCGCGAAGGCACACAGGACCGACAGGAGCAGGAGTATCACGCCGCGGCGCTGGCGGGAGTTCATGGTCCGGACAACCTCGTTCGAATCGGATGCGTGGAGCGGACAGCGGACAGAGTGAGCGGTGCTGCGGAACAGGCAAGTGCGGTGGAACGGGTAGGTGCTGTGAAGCGGATACGTGCTGTGGAGCGGGCCTGTGCTGTGGAGCGGTTACGCGCTTACATCTACGAGTACGTCCACCGTGGCCGGGAGGAAGCGGCGGGGTGGAGGCGCGGGACGGGGACGGCGGACGGGGAGCGGGGAGCGGTCGCGTCAGGGGCCCGGTGATTCGTCGGCCCCATGGTGTTGGACACCGGTGGGCAGCGCGCGGTTCTCCGATACCGGAAGTGGTGCGGAACAGAATGCGCAGCGGTCGCCGATGAGTTCCATGGCGCACCAGTGACACTTTTCCCGGCGTACGGAGGAAACCAGCTGGTAGAGGACGGAGAGGTCCGGGAGATGGGCGGCGAACTCGACCAGCTTTCCCGTGCCCCACCAGCGCGGCGAGTCGGCCGGGACCGAGGTGTCGTGAATGGCCTGGACCTTCCAGGCGGGCGCAAGGGTCTCCTGTACCCACTCCGACTGCAGATTCCCTTTGGCCACCAGAAGATGCGTGCCGAAATCCGGTCCCGTCAGCGGTTCGGCGGCCGGGCCCACTTTCACCAGCTGCGGCTCGGGGCCGGCGAGCACGGCGAACTGGGAGCCGGGGACCCAGGACTTGGCATGGCTCTTGAGGCCGACCGGGACCCGGTCGAGCCGGGCGACGGAGTTGAGGAGGGCGCCCGCGTAGATGTAGTGCGACAGCAGCCGGGCGGCGGAGGCGACCACCCCGGGGCTGAAATCGCAGATGGACAACTGCCTCAGCTGGCGGACCAGTACGGCGACGCCGAGGGGCGGGAGGTCCACCTTGACCAGGGCGATCCGGTCGCTCTCCAGCACCGAGCGGATGGAGTGGAGGCGGCGTTCGTGCTCGGGCCGGATGCCCGAGGGGTACAGGGCGATCACATACCCGTGCTGTTCCAGCAGCAGGTGCATGTCGCCGATCGCCAGCTCCAGCACCTGGGCCTCGGGGGCCTGGAGCAGAGCGGCGGTCGGTGTCTGCTGGTCGGTCGGCGGCAGCACCAGGTCTGCGCTCGTCACTGCTATCGCGGTCGGCACGCTCTCCCCGTTTCGGCTCCGGTCGACGTGGGGACGCCGACCGCAATCGCTCCTGCTCCGTGCTCCTGCCCCAGCACTTTAGCCACGTCTCACCAGGCAGAGAACAGTTATCGGAGACCAGTACGGCACCATGCGAACACCGTTCCGACGGGGGCCGGGTGCTAAACGGGATGAAATCGATTCACTCCAACTGGGCGGTCACTGCGGAGCGTTACCGAATCACGCGTCCGCTTTTCGATCACGTATCCATTCGCGCACGTCAACCTGGAGTCGAGGCGGCCGGCCCCCTTTTTCGTAAGGGCGTTTCCGTGACGGCACGAAGATCTCCCGCAAGATCACTCGTGCGGGGGGCGGAGTGCGGTCGCGGTGTCGCCCCCGGACCGGGAACCCGCCGCCCGGCACCCCCGTACGGGGGTGACCGCGACCCCCCGCGTCCGCCCGCCCGGACGGCCTTTCACTGCCAGAGGTCTTGACAACTTGATTGGTCTGGACCAGTTTATGCGCACTGCACCGTACCGCCCATCCCCGGCACCCCCCAACTCCCCCCGGAGGCACCAGTGGAACGCTCCGCAGGCCGCAGTCGCAGAAGACGCCGCCGCTCCCGGTCCGTACTCGGTGGCACCCTGGCCGTCGCCACGGCCGCCGCCCTGACCGTCACCGGGCTCGTCAGCACCGCCCAGGCCGCCGACGTCAACAACGCCAAGAACGCGGGCTTCGAGTCGGGCCTCGCCAACTGGACCTGTTCCGGGGGCAGCGGCGCCGCCGTCTCCTCCCCCGTGCGCAGCGGTACGTCGGCGCTGAAGGCCACCCCGGCCGGCCACGACAACGCCAAGTGTTCGCAGTCGGTCAAGGTGAAGCCCAACTCGACGTACGCGCTCAGCTCCTGGGTGCAGGGCGGTTACGCCTACCTGGGCGTGAGCGGTACCGGGACCACGGACGTCTCCACCTGGACGCCGGGCTCCTCCTCCTGGACCAAGCTGTCCACCAGCTTCACGACCGGCGCCAACACCACGTCGGTGACCGTCTACACCCACGGCTGGTACGGGCAGGCCGCCTACTTCGCCGACGACATCGAGGTGACCGGGCCCGACGGCGGGGGCGGCGAGGAGCCCGGACCGGTCATTCCGGCGGCTCCGGCCGGTCTCACGGCGGGCGCCACGACCACGTCGTCGGTGGCCCTGTCCTGGAACGCGGTCTCCGGCGCCACGGGATACAAGGTGTACCGGGACGGCGTGCAGGCGACCACCTCCACCGGGACCTCGGCGACCGTCACGGGGCTGACCGCGGACACCGCCTACCAGTTCTCGGTGAGCGCCACCAACGCGGCCGGCGAGTCGGTCAAATCGGCTGCCATCAGCGCCCGTACGGCGAAGCAGGGCACGGGCCCCGGCCCCGGCCCCGCCGTGCCCAAGCACGCGGTCACCGGCTACTGGCAGAACTTCAACAACGGCGCGGCCGTCCAGAAGCTCACCGACGTCCCGGCCGACTACGACATCATCGCGGTCTCCTTCGCGGACGCCACGCCGACGCCGGGCCAGGTCACCTTCAACCTGGACACGGCCGGTCTGAACGGTTACACCGACGCCCAGTTCCGGGCCGACATCAAGACCAAGCAGGCCCAGGGCAAGAACGTCATCATCTCGATCGGCGGCGAACTGGGCACGGTCCGGGTCGACAACGACGCCTCCGCCACCGCGTTCGCCAACTCGGTGTACGCGCTGATGCAGGACTACGGCTTCAACGGCGTCGACATCGACCTGGAGAACGGCCTCAACGCCACCTACATGACGAAGGCGCTCCGCCAGCTGTCGGCGAAGGCGGGCAGCGGACTGGTCGTCACGATGGCTCCGCAGACGATCGACATGCAGTCGACGTCGGGCGAGTACTTCAAGACGGCGCTCAACATCAAGGACATCCTGACCGTCGTCAACATGCAGTACTACAACAGCGGTTCGATGCTCGGCTGTGACGGCAAGGTCTACTCGCAGGGTTCGGTGGACTTCCTCACCGCGCTCGCCTGCATCCAGCTGGAGGGCGGCCTCGACCCGTCCCAGGTCGGCATCGGCGTCCCCGCCTCCACCCGAGGCGCGGGCAGCGGCTATGTCGCCCCGTCGATGGTGAACGCGGCGCTGGACTGCCTGACCAAGGGCACCAGCTGCGGTTCGTTCAAGCCGTCGAAGACCTACCCGTCGCTGCGCGGCGCCATGACCTGGTCGACGAACTGGGACGCGACCGCCGGGTTCGCCTGGTCGAAGGCGGTCGGCCCGCACGTCCGCAGCCTGCCGTAGCCCGTATCGCTCAGCGATCCTCGAACCCGCAGCGCCGCCGCTCCCCCGGCGGCGCTGCGGCGTTTCCGTACCGCTTTGATCACCAGGGGAGGTCGCGCACCTGCTGGACGCACAGCACGACGAACAGCAGCCCGGAGAGGGCGAGCATGCCGTTGCTGACCCATCCGTTGCGCCACTCCCCCGGCGTACGGGGGGAGTTGAGCAGCCAGAGCAGGGTCAGGGCCAGGAAGGGCATGAAGAACGCGCCGAGCACCCCGTAGGCGATGACCAGGCCGAAGGGCTGGTCCAGCCAGAGCAGCGTCATCGGCGGGAAGGTCAGCCAGAGGAGATAGGCGCGGAAGGGCAGGGAGCGCTGCTGCCGGGCGGTGACGGCCGGACCGGCGTGCTCCTCCTCCAAGGCCGCGGAGGACTCGGAGGCCGCGGAGGACTCGCAGGGCTGTGGGGCCACCGGGGCCCGGAACCGCTCCACGAAGTCGGCGAACATCAGGCTCACCCCGTGCCAGACGCCGATCAGCGACGAGAACGACGTGGCGAAGAAGCCGACCAGGAAGAGCTTGGCGGTGCCCGCGCCGAAGCGGTCCTCCAGCACCTTGCCCAGGTCGACCAGGCCGCGGTCGCCGGAGGTGAGGGCGATCTGCGAGGCGTGCAGCAGCTCGGCGCCGACGATGAGCATCGCCACGACGAAGAGCCCGGTGGTGATGTAGGCGACCCGGTTGTCGAGCCGCATCACCCTCATCCAGGAGGAGTTGCTCCAGCCCTTGGCGTTGACCCAGTACCCGTAGGCGGCCATGGTGATCGTGCCGCCGACGCCGCCGATCAGCCCGAGGGTGTAGAGGAGCGAGCCGTCCGGGAGCACGGGCAGCAGCCCGGCGAACGAGGCCCCGACGTCCGGGACGACCCGGACCGCCACGTACATGACCACCACGAACATGATGCCGATCAGGACCGTCATGACCTTCTCGAAGACGGCGTAGCGGTTGAACCAGACGAAGAGCAGCCCGATCAGCCCGATCACGATCGCCCAGAACTTCAGTCCCGGTCCGTCGGGGAACAGCGCCACGATGGGCAGGGCGCTGGAGGACATGGCCGTCGCCCCGTAGATGAAGCCCCACACCACGACGTAGATCGCGAAGTAGACGGTGGTCCAGGGGCCCAGGCTCCGCCAGCCGTCGAAGAGCGTGCGGCCGGTCGCCAGATGCCAACGGCCGGCGGCCTCGGCGAGCGAGATCTTGACGACGCAGCCGATCACCGCCGCCCACATCAGGGTGTAGCCGAACTTGCTGCCCGCGATCAGCGTCGCGACCAGATCTCCGGCCCCGACCCCGGTCGCCGCGACGACGACGCCGGGGCCGATGTACTTCCAGCTGGACTTGCGTGGTCGGGAGGCCGGCTCCCCTGTCTCCGTGGTTGCGCTCGTCTCGGACATGCCGATCAAGGAAGCGCAATCGGCGGGACAGCACAAGGGGGCCTGCACGGCAGTAAAATCTTGAGGGGACCCATCGGCCGGCAGCGAGCGGCGGATACGGGGAGGGGCGGACGCCCGCGGGGGCGGAGCGGGCGCGGTTCCGGCGGGACGCTGCGGGCTTCCGAAGGAGGCGCGCCATGTCACACACGATCGAGCGGACAGCGGACCCGGCCCGGCAGGAGGAGTTCGCCGGGCGGATGCTCCAGGTGCTCAACGATTCCTGCCTGGGGTATCTGTGCAGCCTCGGGCACCGGACACGGCTCTTCGACGTGATGGCGCAGCTGCCGCCGTCGACCAGTGAGCGGATCGCCGGGGCCGCCGGGCTGGACGAACGCTATGTGCGCGAGTGGCTGGGCGGAGTGACGGTGGGCGGGATCGTCGAGTACGACCCGGCGGGCGGGACGTACCGGTTGCCGCCCGAGCACGCCGCCTCCCTGTGCCGCGAGGCCGGGCCGGACAACCTGGCGTCCTTCCTCCAGGACCTCGCGCTGATCGGGCTGGTCGAGGACGAGGTGGTCACGGCGTTCCGGGAGGGGGGCGGGGTGCCCTACTCCTCGTACCCGAAGTTCCAGGAGCTCCAGGCCGAGGAGACGGCCCGGGTGTACGACGCGCTGCTGGTCGACACGATCATCCCGCTGGTGGCCGGCCTGCCGGAGCGGCTGGAGTCGGGTGGCGGTCTGGACGTGCTCGACGTCGGTACGGGGCAGGGACACGCGGTGAACCTGCTGGCGCGGGCGTTCCCTGCCAGTCGGTTCACCGGGGTGGACATGTCGGAGGGCGGTATCGCGGCGGCCCGGGAGGAGGCGGCGCGGCTGGGCCTGCGGAACGCGCACTTCGCGTTGGCGGACGCGGCCGCGGTGACCGGTTCGTACGACCTGATCACCGCCTTCGACGTGATCCACGACCTGGCCCGTCCGGCGGAGACCCTGGCGGCCGTCGCCGGGGCGCTGCGGGACGACGGGGTGTTCCTGATGGGGGACATCGCGGCCTCCAGCCTGCTGGAGGAGAACCTGGACCTTCCGTTGGGCCCCACGCTCTACACCTTCTCGGTCTTCTACTGCATGACGACCTCGCTGAGCGAGGGCGGCGCGGGCCTGGGGACCGTGTGGGGCAGGCAGACGGCCCTGCGGATGCTGAAGGAGGCGGGCTTCGGGGAGGTGGGGGTGCGCGAGGTGGAGGGCGACATCCTGAACGTCTACTACGTGGCGCGGAAGGGGAGTTGAGGGCGGCACCCGGGGTGTCGGGGCCGGCGCGGTCCGCGCCGGCCCCGACACCCCTAGATCACCAGGCTGAGCAGCGCCGCGACCGCGAAGCCCGCGACCGAGAGCACCGTCTCCAGGACCGTCCAGGACTTCAGGGTGTCGCGTTCGCTGATGCCGAAGTACTTCGACACCATCCAGAAGCCGCCGTCGTTCACGTGCGAGGCGAAGATCGAGCCTGCCGAGATCGCCATGATGATCAGCGCGAGGTGGGCCTGGGAGAGGTCCTGGCCCTCGACCAGCGGGACCACGATCCCGGCCGTGGTGACGATCGCGACGGTGGCCGAGCCCTGGGCGACGCGCAGGACCACCGAGATCAGCCAGGCGAGCAGGATGACGGGCAGGCCGACGTCGTTGAACGTGTCGGCGAGCGCGTCCGCGATGCCACTGCCCTTGAGGACCGCGCCGAAGATGCCGCCCGCGCCGACCACCAGCAGGATGTTGCCGACGGGCTTGAGCGAGGACGTGGAGACCGACTCCAGGGACTTGCGGGACCAGCCGCGCCGGATGCCCAGCAGGTAGTACGCGAGGAACAGGGCGATCGTCAGGGCGACGAACGGGTTGCCGAAGAACTCGATCACCGAGCGCGGCGTGGAGGGGTCCAGGGCGATCGAGGAGAACGTCGCGGCGAGGATCAGGATCAGCGGGGTGCCGATGATCGCGAGAACCGTGGCGAGCGGCACCGGCTTCTCGTGCGGGGTGACACCCGCGGCGCGCTGCTCGGCGGCGACGGCGGCCTTGGCCTCCGCAGCGGCCTCCACCATGTCCTGCGGCACGTCGACGAAGACCCGCTTGCCGATCCAGGCGGAGTAGCCCCAGGCGGCGATGACGGACGGGATGCCGACGACGATGCCCATCAGGATGACCCAGCCCAGCGACACGTTGAAGAGTCCGGCGGCGGCCACCGGGCCCGGGTGCGGCGGCAGGAACGCGTGGGTCATCGACAGGCCCGCCAGCAGCGGCATGGCATAGAGCAGGATCGATTTTCCGGAGCGCTTGGCGGCGGCGTACACGATCGGCGCGAGGACGAAGATGCCGACGTCGAAGAAGACCGGGATGCCGAAGACGAGCCCGGTCATCCCCATGGCGAGGGGGGCGCGCTTCTCGCCGAAGGCGTTCAGCAGGCGGGCGCTCAACACCTCGGCCCCGCCGGAGACTTCGAGGATCGCACCGAGCATGGTGCCGAGTCCGATGATGATCGCGACATGGCCGAGGATGCCGCCCATGCCGGATTCGATGACCGAGACGGCGGCGGATTTCTGCACGGTGCCGAAGAGTTCGGTGACCGAGAGCCCGGCGCCGAGGCCGACGGCTATGGAGACCGCGAGCAGGGCGACGAACGGCTGGAGCCTGACCTTGATGATCAGGAAGAGCAGGAGGGCGATACCGAGGGCGGCGACGGTCAGCAGACCGGCGGTCCCGTCGATCAGGAGGAGCAGTCCACCGGTGTGCGGTGGGGTCTCGGCCGGCGAGGGGGTGGCGGCGAGCAGCATGGGGACTCCGGTGGTGCTGGAGGGCAGGGGGGAGCGCGGCACGGCGCCCCCGGGGAGCGGGGCGCCGTGCCGTACGGCGTACTGCGGGTGGGGTTCTGCGTGTGGAGCAAAGGTTCAGAGGACCAGAGGGGATGCGAGCCGTTCAGAAGGCCGTGACGGTCAGCCGAGCACCGCGAGCGCGTCGATCTCGATGAGCAGGCCCTTGGGCAGGCCCACGTAGACGGTCGTGCGGGCGGAGGGGGCCTCCTTCAGGTTCTGCTCGGCGAAGTAGGCGTTGTAGATCTCGTTCATCTCGGCGAAGTGGTCCACGTCGGTGAGGTAGACGCGCATCATCATCACGTCGTCCCAGCTCGCGCCGCCCTCCTCCAGGATCGCCTTGACGTTGGCGAAGGTCTGGAGGGTCTGCTCGCGCAGGGTCGGGCCGGCCGGGGTGGGGGCCTGGCCCTCGACGGCGGGGAGGAAGCCTACCTGGCCGGCGACCTGGAGGATGTTCCCCTTCTTCACGCCGTGCGAGAACTTCGCGGGCGGCGTGGTGTGGGTGGAGGGGGTGAGGGCGGTCTTCTCGGTCATGGCTGATCAGGCTTTCTTGGGTCGGTTGGTGCCGGAGTACTCCCGGCTGATGGTCTCGGCGGTGCGCCGGACCAGCGGGAGCAGCGTGAGGAGTTCCTCGGCCGTGACGACCACGTTCGGTGCGGACACCGACATGGCCGCGACGACCCGCCCGTCCGCGCCGCGGATGGGCGCGCCGATGCAGTTGATGGACTCCTCGTGGCCACCGAGGTCGGTGGCCCAGCCCTGTTCGCGGACGACGGCGAGCTCCTTGAGGAAGGCGGCCGCGTCGGGCGTCGAACGGGACGTGTACATGGGGTAGTCGAGCTTCTCGGCGATCGCGCGCCGCTCGGGCTCGGTGAGGTCGGCCAGCAGGAGCTTGGCCACGGCCGCGACGGTGATCGCGACGGGCTTCCCGATCCGGGAGTACATCCGGACGGGGTAGCGGCTCTCCACCTTGTCGATGTAGAGGACTTCCTGCTCCTCGTAGACCGCGAGGTGGACGGTGTGCCCGCACCGGTCGTTGAGCGCGACCAGGTGGGGGTGGGCGATCTCGCGGACGTCGAGGTTCTCGACGGCCTCCTGCGCGAGGGCGAAGAGGCGGGCGCCGAGGCGGTAGCGCTGGTCCTCCTGGCGGTAGACGAGGCCGTGCTCGTGCAGCGTACGCAGCAGGCGCAGCGCCGTGGACTTGTGGACGCCGAGCCGCTCGGCGACCTGGCCGAGGTCGGCGGGTCCCTGGGCGAGCAGGGGCAGGATGCTCAGCGCCCGGTCGACGGTCTGGCTCATGGTGTGCGTACCTCCTCGGGGGCCCGGTCGGCTGCGGTCCAGCCGGGGCCGAGACGAAGTCTCCCCCAGGCGTCGTCGTCGAGGGCGACGAGGCGGTCGGCGTGGTCGCGGGCGGGCGGTTCGGTGAGGTCGCCGGGGACGGTGAGAACGGCGGCGGCCATCAGGTGCCCGTGCCGGGCCCGGTCACGGACGGGCAGCCCGCGCAGGGTGGCGGAGAGGAACCCGGCGGCGAAGGCGTCGCCCGCGCCGACGGCGGCGACGACGTCGACGTGGAGGGCGGGGACGCGGGTGACGGTGTCGGGGCTTCGGGCCTCGGCGTCCTCAGCCCCTCCGGCGTTCGGGGAGCGGAGCCCGGCGGCGTCTTCCGCCCCTCCGGCGTTCGAGGGGCGGGGCCCGGGGCGCAGCCCCCTGGCGAACACCGTCGCGCCCGCACTCCCCCGCTTCACCACGAGCACGGCCGGCTCCGGAACCGCCGCCCGGATCGCCTCCGCGCCCACGATCCCCCACGCCTCCTCCGCCTCGTCCTCCCCGACGAACACCAGGTCGGCCCGCCGCGCCAGCTCCAGCAGCACCGACGCATCCGCGTCGCCGCCGCGCCACAGATGCGGCCGGTGGTTCACGTCGAACGACACCAGCGGGCGCCCCGGCCGCGCGGCCGTCAGCTCCCGCAGCAGCGCCAGGCAGTCGTCGGACAGCGCCGCCGTGATCCCGGACAGATGCAGGACGCGGCCCGCGAACAGTTCCTCGTACGGCACGTTCGCCGGCGACATCGCGGACGCCGCCGATCCCGCCCGGTAGTACGCGACCTCGTGCGTGTCGGTCCCCCGGTCCGTGGCCGTGCGGAAGTAGATGCCGGTCGGGCGGACCGGATCGCGGCGGACCGCCGACGTGTCGACCCCGTACGACCCGATCGTCTCGACGAGGTGGTCGCCGAACCCGTCCGCGCCGACCCGGCCGACCCAGGCCGCCCGGTGCCCGGCGGCGGCGAGCGCGCAGGCCACGTTGGACTCGGCCCCGCCGATCCCGCGCCCGAAGGAGGGCACGTCGGCGAGGCGGCCGGGCTGCGAGGGCAGGAACGTCACCATGGACTCACCGAGACAGACGACATCGGTGGTCGTGGCGGCGACGGCCGTCCCTGCTGCGGGTCCGGACACTGAGGGCTCCTCGCTGATCGGCGTGCGGGCCGGTGGTCACCATTGACCGGGCATCGGCTCGGATGTTAGACAGCGTTGAGCGATATACGCAATGGATGTTGCATATGTTGCAACGAACTTCGAGGAGCTCCCCTTGGCAGCCGAAAGCCCCACCGACCGCACCACGCCCCCTGCCGCATCACTCACGGCCTCCCTCGCCGACGAGCGCGTCGACCACCGCTTCAAGGCCCTGCCGCCGGACGCGGAGGGCCTGACCGTGGGGGCGCTGGCCGCCGAGCGCCGCAACCTCTTCACCGGCGGGTTCACCACCCCCGTCCTCGCGTTGTCCGCCGAGTCGGTGGCCCACAACCTCGACCTCCTGGAGACGTACGCCGAGCGGCACGGCCTCGCGTTCGCCCCGCACGGCAAGACGTCCATGGCCCCGCAGCTCTTCGTGGACCAGCTGGAGCGCGGCGCGTGGGGCATCACGGCCGCCGTGCCCCACCAGGCGCGCGTCTACCGGGCGTACGGGATCGGCCGGATCTTCCTCGCCAACGAACTGGTCGACCCGGTCGCCCTGCGCTGGCTGGCCGGGGAGATGACGGCCGATCCGTCGTTCCGCTTCGTCTGTTACGTCGACTCCGTGCGCGGCGTCGAGCTGATGGACGAGGCCCTCGGCGCCGCGGGCGCCACCCGCCGGGTCGACGTGGTCGTCGAGCTGGGCGCGGGCGAGGGCGCGCGCACCGGGGCCCGTACGGAGGCCGACTGCGCGGCGGTCGCCGACGCGGTGGCGGCGGCGGGTTCGCTGCGCCTGGTGGGCGTCGCCGGGTACGAGGGCGAGGTGCCGGACGCCGACCCCGAGCGGGTACGGGCGTGGCTGCGGCGGCTCGTCGGGC
Organism: Streptomyces sp. S063; assembly: GCF_002832675.1. NCBI lineage: Bacteria > Bacillati > Actinomycetota > Actinomycetes > Kitasatosporales > Streptomycetaceae > Streptomyces > Streptomyces sp. S063. Next base: position 4,897,813 of record NZ_CP021707.1, on the reverse strand, counting down.
TCGCGGCCGCCTTCGACGGTGAGAAGCGGTTCGCCGGGGCCGAGGAGATCGTCATCAGCGCGGGCGGCAGCGCCTGGTTCGACGCGGTCGCGGACGTCTTCGCCGGGATCCCCGAACTGAGCCTGCCGGTACTGAAGTTGCTGCGCTCCGGCGCGTACGTCTCGCACGACGACGGGCACTACAAGCACCTCACCCCCTTCAACCGCGTCCCCGAGGAGGGAGCCCTCGAGCCCGCCTTCCGCCTCTGGGCGCAGGTCGTCTCGCGTCCGACCGGCGAGCAGGCGTTCCTGAACGCGGGCAAGCGGGACGCGGCGTACGACCTCGATCTGCCCGAGGCGCAGGTGGTTCGCTCCGGCCGGGACGGCTCGGTGCGGCCCGCCACCGGGGTGACGGTCACCGGCCTCTCCGACCAGCACACCTGGGTGCGCACGGAGGAAGGGGCGGGGCTGGAGGTGGGCGACTGGGTCGGCATGGGCCTTTCTCACCCCTGCACCAGCTTCGACAAGTGGCAGCTGATCCCGCTGGTCGAGGCGGACGGCACGGTCACCGACTACATCCGCACGTTCTTCTGAGCGGTCGCCCCTCCCCTCCTGCCCGCTTCCCTCCCCGCTTCGAAAGGCCACCCATGGACCTGGTCCTGCGTGACGCGCTCGTCGTCGACGGCACCGGCGAGCCCTCCTACCGCGCCGATGTGGCCCTCGACGGCGGCCGCATAGCCGAGATCCACCCCGAGGGCTCCCCCGGCCCCCGGCCCGCCGCCGCCCGGACCGTGGACGCGGACGGCCTCGCGCTCGCCCCCGGCTTCATCGACATGCACGCCCACAGCGATCTGGCGCTGCTGCGCGACCCGGACCACAGCGCGAAGGCGGCGCAGGGGGTCACCCTCGAAGTGCTGGGCCAGGACGGGATGTCGTACGCGCCCGTCGACGACCGTACGCTCGCCGAGGTCCGCCGCTCCATCACCGGCTGGAACGGCGACGGAAGCGACATCGACTTCGACTGGCGTACGGTCGGCGGATATCTGGACCGCCTGGACCGCAACTTCGGCGGCCAGGGCATCGCGGTCAACGCCGCCTATCTGATCCCGCAGGGCACGGTCCGGATGTACGCGGTCGGCTGGGACGACCGGCCCGCCACCGAGGCCGAACTGGTCCGGATGCGGGAGCTGGTGGACCAAGGCATGCGCGAGGGCGCCGTCGGCATGTCGTCCGGGCTGACCTACACCCCCGGGATGTACGCGGACGACGCCGAACTCACCGAGCTGTGCCGGGTGGTGGCCCGGCACGGCGGCTACTACTGCCCCCACCACCGCAGCTACGGAGCCGGCGCCCTGGCCGCGTACGAGGAGATGGTGCGGCTGACGCACCACGCCGGCTGCGCCCTCCATCTCGCCCACGCCACCATGAACTTCGGCGTGAACAAGGGCAAGGCGCCGGACCTCCTGGCCCTCCTGGACGGCGCGCTGGCCGCCGGGTCCGACATCTCGCTCGACACCTACCCGTACACCCCCGGCTGCACCACTCTGGTGGCGATGCTGCCGAGTTGGGCGAGCGAGGGAGGGCCGGAGTCGGTCCTCACCCGGCTCGCGGCCCCGGCGAGCGCGGAGAAGATACGGCACCACCTGGAGGTGCTCGGCTCGGACGGCTGCCACGGGGTGCCGATCGAGTGGGACACCATCGAGATCTCCGGCGTGAGCGCGCCGCACCTGGCGGAGTACGTGGGCCGTACGGTCGAGGAGTCGGCACGGCTGCGGGGTGAGGAGCCGTGGGTGACCGCGCGGCGGCTGCTCACCGAGGACCGGCTCGGGACGACGATCCTCCAGCACGTGGGCCACGAGGAGAACGTCCAGCAGATCATGCGGCACCCGGTGCACACCGGCGGCAGCGACGGCATCCTCCAGGGCGACAAGCCGCACCCCCGGGCGTACGGCACGTTCCCGCAGTATCTGGGGCGGTACGCCCGGGAGTTGGGGATCCTCTCGCTGGAGGAGTGCGTCGCCCATCTCACCTCGCGCCCGGCCGCCCGGCTGCGGCTCGCGAACCGGGGCCTGGTGCGCGAGGGCTACCGCGCGGACCTGGTGCTGTTCGACCCGGAGACGGTGGCGGCGGGCTCCACGTTCGAGGAGCCGCGCACCCTGCCGGTGGGCATCCCGCACGTCCTGATCGACGGCCGCTTCGTCATCGAGGACGGCAAGCGCACGTCGGTCCTGGCGGGCCGGGCGGTCCGGGGCGCGGGGGCGCAGACGGGGGCGGGGGCGGCTTAAGAAGCTTCCTCGGAGGCCCCCGAGGACCCCGAGGCCCCCGAAGCCTCCGAAGCCCGCTCCGCCGCCCAGGCGAGGTCCTCCTTGGTGGGGGCGTCGTCCTGGGTGAGCGCGCGCCGCCAGTAGCCGCTGAACTCGACTGCCGCCTTCGGGAGTTCGCGATCCTCGACCAGGTGGCGGCGGAGCGCGCGGACCACGGACGCCTCGCCCGCCACCCAGGCCGCGTCCACCCCGTCGAGGTCCGCCCCGGCGTCCCGTACGGCGTCCACCAGCGAGCCGCCCCGCTCGCGGTGCACCCAGCGGACCTCGGCCCCGCCCGCCGCGGCCGGCAGTTCCCGTTCCTCCGCCGCGTCCGCGACCTCGGCGTACACGACAGCCCCGGTTCCGGCCGGGAGCGCCTCCAGCACCGTGGCGATGGCCGGGAGCGCGGTCTCGTCCCCGGCGAGGAGCATCCGGCGGGCAGCGGGCAGGGGACGGGCGTAGAGGGAGGACGGGCCGACCATGCCGAGGACGTCGCCGACCCGGGCCGCCGCGCCCCAGCGGGAGGCGGGGCCGCCGTCGCCGTGCAGCACGAAGTCGACGGCCATCACGTTGCGTTCGCGGTCGTAGGAGCGGACGGTGAAGCTGCGCATCCAGGGCCGCTCCGCCTCCGGGATCGCGAGGTACGCCTCGTACCAGCGCATGCCGTACGGGTCCTCGGCCTCCCGCTCCGGCAGCCGGGGCACGGCCTGTCCGGCGCGTGGCAGACAGAGCTTCACCTGCTGGTCCGGGCGGTCCTCCAGGAGCCCGGGCAGCTCGTCGGCGGTGAAGCCGATCCTGACCGTCCCGGGGGTGATCCGTTCGATGTCCACGACCCGTACGTACGTGACCGGCAAAGCCTGACCCATTGCGACCCGACCCCTCTTCCTGTGGAGGTTGATACCTTACGGCGTAATGAATTACCCGCCGGACGTTACTTTACGCCGTAAGGAGTCGCACGTGGTGGTCTTCGCCGGACAGGGCGATCCGCGCCGTTCCCTCTCCCTCCTGTGGCGTTCGGACGCCCCGCCGCCGACGCGCGGCGGCCCGGGGCCCAAGCCCCGGCTGAGCGTGGACGCGATCGTGGCGGCGGCCGTGGCGCTCGCGGACGAGGAGGGGATGGCGGCCCTGTCGATGCGCGCGGTCGGCGACCGGCTCGGGCGCACGGCGATGGCGCTCTACACCTACGTCCCCGGCAAGAGCGAGCTGCTGGACCTGATGTACGACGCCGTCCACGCCGAACTGCCCACCGCGTACCCGGAGTCGGACCCGGGTGACTGGCGGGCGGCACTCACCGCCTGGGCCGGGGAGGTCCTGGAGTTCTACGTACGCCACCCCTGGGTGCTCCAGGTCTCGCAGGCGCGTCCGGTGCTGGGGCCGCACGAGTACGCGGGCCTGGACACGCTGGTGACCCTGCTGCGGACGACGGGCCTGCCGGCCGGGGTGGTGCGGCGGCTGGTGGGGACCCTGTTCCCGTATCTACGGGGTTCGGCGCAGGCGGTGGCCGACGCCCGGCTGGCCGCGGCGGCCACGGGGAGCTCCGACGAGGAGTGGTGGGCGGAGCGCTCGGCGGCCCTGCTGGAGCTGGTCCCCGACTTCGCGGAGCGCTTCCCCGCGGTGAGCCGCCTGGAGGCGGAGGGGCCGGTGGAGCCGCATCCGGGAGCCGTGCCCGAGGGCGTCGAGGCGGTGCCGTACCCGGAGCGGGAGGCCCGTGAGACCTTCCGGGTGGGGCTCGAGGTGCTGCTGGACGGGATCGAGGCGGCGCGCGCCGGGCGGCCCTGACCGAGGCCGGGACCGCCCGGCGCGCCCCTGCGGCTTCAGGCGGCTACGGCTTGGGCAGCGCGCAGCCCTCACGGTCGAGGTCGATCCTGCTGCCGGCCCCGATGCACGGGACCATGTTGTACGTCTGCTGGGCGTAGTTGATGCCCTCGCGGACGGTCACGTTGCCGTTCTCGTCGACCTCGCACGGGTTGTTGTCCGTGCACTCCTGGCCGCTCTCGTTGCCGGTGTTGTTGACGGCGACCACCTTGCCGGTGGCGTCGTCGATCACCGGCGAGCCGGACGTACCGCCGATGGTCCTGCACTCCGGGGTGTAGCGGACCGAGTCCTTCCAGGTCCACCGGCCTTCCTTGAGCCGGTGGACGAAGCCGTCGATGTCACAGCTGTAGGTGCGCTTCCAGTAGCCGGAGGCGACCGTGATGGCGGTGCCCGCCGCCGGGTGGGCGGTCTCCAGCTCCAGCGCCCGGATGCCGTACCTGTCCTCGATCTGCCGGTAGGTGCTGGTGAGTTCGTAGAGCGAGAGATCGGTGTCGGTCATGGTGCCGTACGCGATCTTGCCGGCCCTCAGGGTGCCGACTCCACGGCCCGAGGCGTTGAGCAGGGTGAACGTCCGGGAGGACGGCCGGTCGACGACGACCTCGCCGGGGCCCGGGAAGCCGGACTCCAGGCAGTGCCCGTTGGAGAGCACGAGGGCGGGGTCGGTGGGGGCGGCGTCGGGGGTGCGGACCACGGAGCCCGAACAGTTGCTGAGCGCGACGGTCCCGGCGAAGGTCACGGCTTTCGCCGCCGGGCCGGCCTTGGGCGCGGCTTCCTGTGCCGGCTGTGCGGGTTCGGCCGCGACGGCGGGCGCGACGCCCGCTCCCAGGAGCAGGGCAGCAAGAATCGCACCGACGAGAGGCTTGTTCATGTGGGGGGTACCTCCAGTGATGCCAAGGGCCGGAGATCTTCCGGCTTTTGACATGCGCATGCTTGCGCAGATGTCAGGCCGTCACAAGAGGTCAATTCCGGCCGCGGCCACGGCTACCGCTGTCCCGGCCCCGCCACGGGCCCGGCGGCGGCCCCCGCCCCGGGCTCCTCCGCGCCCCGGTAGATGTGGTCACGGCCCCACGCCCCCAGCGGCTCCAGCGCCGCGTTCAGCGAGAACCCCAGCGGGGTGAGCGAATACTCCACGCGCGGCGGCACCTCGGCGTACACCTCGCGGTGCACGATGCCGTCGTCCTCCAGCTCCTTGAGATGGGAGCTGAGCACCTTCTCGGTCACCCCGGGCACGGCCCGCCGCAGCTCACCGAAGCGGCAGGTCTTCTCGTTCAGCGCCCACAGGATGAGCACCTTCCACTTGCCGCCGATGACATCCATCGCCGCGTCGATCCCGCAGACGAACGCCCCCGGCCGCCGCACGATCCGCGTCATCGCCCGTCCGTCCGCCATCGCCCGTCCCCCTGTCATCAGCCGTCCACCCGCCATCTCCCGTCCTGCCCTCCCCGACTGGTCGCTATCCATGAGGTAACCACCCACTCCACAGTGCGTACTTGTCGCCGTCGGAGCCTTCGACCAGCCTAATCGGCATGTCCGACAACACCGTTGCCTCCGCTGCGCCCGCCCCTCTCACTCTGCTCGGCCTCGGCGCGATGGGCGCCGCGCTCGCCCGCACCTGGCTCGCCGCCGGGCACCCCCTGACCGTGTGGAACCGCAGCCCCGGGAAGACCGCCGAACTCGCCGCCGCCGGCGCACGGGTGGCGGCGACGGCGGCCGAGGCGGTGGCCGCGAGCCCGCTCGTCGTGACCTGCCTGCTGGACGACGCCTCGGTCCGCGAGGCGCTGGCGGATGCCGACCTCACGGGCAAGGACCTGGTCGACCTCACCACCTCCACCCCGGCCGAGTCGCGGGCCCGCGCGGCCCGGGCGAACGAGCGCGGCGCCCGCTTCCTGGACGGCGGGATCATGGCCGTACCGCCGATGATCGGGGTGCCGGAGGCCGGGGGTTACGTCTTCTACAGCGGCTCCCGCGAGGTCTTCGACGCCCACCGCGAGACGCTGGCCGTGCCCGCCGCCACCCGGTACGTCGGCGCCGACCCCGGTTTCGCCGCACTCCACGACGTGGCGCTGCTCAGTGCGATGACCGCCATGTTCGCCGGGGCCCGGCACGCGGCCGCGCTGGTGGCGGACGCGGGGATCGACCGACACGCTTTCGGCACCCTGCTGGCCGACTGGCTCACGGCGATGGCCCCGGCGACGGCGGCGTACGCGGGCGGGCCCGCGCCCGAGGACCCGACCAGCGCGGCCGTGGCGGAGGCGGGGGACGCGGCGCTGCTCCGTGCGGCGGAGGAGCAGGGCGTCGGCACGGCGCTGTTGATCGCCTCGACGGGTGCGATGGCCGGCATGTGACGGTCCGCGTCGGGTGCCGGGGCGGACCGGAGCGTCATGGCCCCCACCGCGTCAGCCTTCGGCCGCCGCGGTCTCCTTCGCGTACGTCACGGCCTGGAGCAGCGTCAGTCCGGGCTCGGCCCGACGCAGGAGCTTGATGGCCTCCACGGAGTCCGCCGGGCCCTCGTACCCGGCGGCGTCCAGCCGCCGGCGCACCCACCGGCCGCGCAGCTCCGCATCCGAGCGCCCGGCGGACCGCTCGGCCAGCGCGAGGGCCCGCTCCAGCCCGGGGCGCTCGGCGTCCGGGGCGGTCTCCAGCGCGCTCCGCAGTGCGGCGACGACATCGGGGGCGTCGCGGACGACGAGAACGGCGAGGGGCTGGGGCTTCCGGAACAGGCTCATGATCCACCGCTACCCGGGCCGGCTCCGGCTCTCACCGGAGTTGAGCAGGATCTGAGCCGCCGGGTCCGGGAGAGCCCCGGTCCAGGGCCTCGATCCAGGGCCTCGGTCCAGCGACCGAGGCCCTCCGGTCACGCAATTCGGTCCGCAGCCGGAGGCGCCCCCGCGCCCCGGCTGCGTACGGTCGGCGTATGACACTCGACCTCGACGCGTACTTCGCCCGCATCGGCTGGACCGGGAAGCCCCGCCCCACCCTGGAGGTGCTGCGATCCCTGCACCGCGCGCACCTGTCCGGCATCCCGTTCGAGAACCTGGACGCCGTTCTCGGCTCGGCCCCGTCGTTGGCGCTCGACGACCTGGAGGCGAAGCTCGTGCGCAGCGAGCGCGGCGGCTACTGCTACGAGCACAACACCCTGTTCTCCACCGTCCTGCGGCAGCTCGGCTTCCCCGTGACGCTGCTGGTCGCCCGCGTGGTGCTGGGGGCGGCGCCGGGCGACATCCGGCCGCGCACGCACATGCTGATGAAGGTGGACGTGGAGGGGGAGCCGCACCCGTATCTGGCGGACGTCGGCTTCGGGGCGACCGGCGCCCTGATGGAGCCGATCCCGCTGGTGAAGGACGCCGAGCTGTTCGACGGCCCGCGCCACCACCGGCTCGTCCACATCGCGCACGACGGCCCGCTGCCGATGTGGGAGCTTCAGGCGGAGAAGGGCGGCGCGTGGGAGGCGCAGTACGCGTTCACGCTGGAGCCGTTCGAGGCGCCGGACTACGAGGTGATCAACTGGCACATCGCGACGCATCCCCGCTCGCCGTTCCGGCAGGCGGTGTACGCGCAGCGCACCCGGCCCGACTCGCACCTGCTGCTGGCCGGGCTGGACCTGGTGGAGACGGCCGACGACGGCACGGTCGAGGAGCGGACGCTGAAGGACGGCGACGAGGCGCTGCGGGTCCTGGCGGACGACTTCGGCATCCGGCTCCCGGCGGGCACCCGGCTGCCGGAGTGACGGCTCCGCGCGGGCGGGCGGCCCCCCGCGTGGCGCATCTCACCGTCCCGGCCGCCCACGCCTCGTTTCCAAGCCGCGACACCGCCCCGACCGGGCGATCCCACGGTCCGGGACGGCGGCGGGCATGGCGATGGAAGACGGGGCGGGGCCGGGAAACGCCCCGGAGGGAGTACGCCGGGAGCAATCCCCGCGCACCCCGCGAAACGCCGCCGTAAGCTCGCGGACATGCAGGTCATCCAGTCCACGAAGCTCGCCAATGTCTGTTACGAGATCCGGGGCCCCGTGCTGGAGGAGGCGATGCGGCTGGAAGCGGCCGGTCAGCGCATCCTCAAGCTGAACACGGGCAACCCGGCCGCGTTCGGGTTCGAGTGCCCGCCGGAGATCCTCGAGGACATCCTGCGCAACGTCGCGGGCGCGCACGGCTACGGCGACGCGAAGGGCCTGCTGTCCGCGCGGCGCGCGGTGATGCAGCACTACCAGACCAAGGGCATCGAGCTCGACGTCGAGGACATCTACCTGGGTAACGGCGTCTCCGAGCTGATCCAGATGTCGATGCAGGCACTGCTGGACGACGGCGACGAGGTGCTCGTACCGGCTCCCGACTATCCGCTGTGGACCGCCTCGGTCTCGCTGGCGGGCGGGACGGCCGTGCACTACCGGTGCGACGAGCAGTCCGACTGGATGCCGGACCTCGCGGACATCGAGCGGAAGATCACCGACCGCACCAAGGCCTTGGTGATCATCAACCCGAACAACCCGACCGGTGCGGTGTACGACGACGAGATGCTGCGCGGTCTCACCGAGATCGCCCGTCGGCACAACCTGATCGTCTGCTCCGACGAGATCTACGACCGGATCCTCTACGACGGCGCGACCCACACCCCGACGGCGGCCCTGGCCCCGGACCTCATGGTGCTGACCTTCAACGGGCTCTCCAAGAACTACCGGGTGGCCGGCTACCGCTCCGGCTGGATGGCCGTCTGCGGCCCGAAGGCGCACGCCACCTCGTACATCGAGGGGCTGACGATCCTCGCCAACATGCGGCTCTGCGCCAACATGCCCTCGCAGCACGCGGTGGCCACCGCGCTCGGCGGACGGCAGTCGATCGAGGACCTGGTGCTGCCGGGCGGCCGGATCCTGGAGCAGCGGAACACGGCGTACGACCTGCTGACCTCGATCCCCGGCGTGACCTGCGTCAAGCCGAAGGGGGCGCTGTATCTCTTCCCCCGGCTCGATCCCAGGGTCTACAAGATCAAGGATGACCGGCAGATGGTGCTGGACCTGCTGCGGGCCGAGAAGATCATGGTCGTGCAGGGCACCGGGTTCAACTGGCCCGAGCCCGATCACTTCCGGATCGTCACGCTGCCGGCGGTCGAGGACCTGGCCGACGCGGTGACCCGGATCGGCACCTTCCTGGACGGTTACGGCCAGCCGTAGACCCGCCGGAGGCCATGGAGGCGGTTCACGGGCGGCCGTAGACCCGCCGGGGCCATGGAGGCGGTTACGGACTGCCGTAGACCGGTCACGCTTCCGGATCACGGACAACTTTAGACTCGTTCCAATGTAGGATGGTCGCACGCACCCTCGGGAGGCCATCCATGTACGAGCCGATCCGCAGCCCCTCGGTCCACAGCCCGGCCGATGACGCGGACTTCCCCCACCGCAGCCGTGAGGAGGAGCTGGACATCCAGCTCGCCGGGCACCTGGCCGCCCTCCTCGCGGTCACGGACGAGCTGGGCCTGGGCGCGGCGGGTGACCGTATCGCCGAGCAGGTGGCCCGGCTGCGCGGCGCCCCGCCCGCCCGGCACGCCGGGCTGACCGCCGCCGCCCCCGCGAACCTCCACCGCCGCGCCCACACCCTCGCGGGCCGGGCCCTGCTGGTGGCCGCGTCCCGCGCCGACACGACCGCCGCCATCCTCTCCGCCGAACGGATGGACGCCCACACCGCGGCCCTCGCCGCCCTCGCCGACCCCGCTTCCTCCGCGCGACTGGTCGGCGCCCACTGACGGCCCCGGTCCGCGCGCCCCGGAGGCGTGCGGACCGGGCGCCACGGACCCCGGAGGTTCCGCGCCCCGCCGCCGGTCCGCCACCACCCCGCTGCCGGTCCGTTGCGTTCTGGGATGGCTCCTTCATCTGCCGTCCACCCGACTCGGCCCGGAATGTGGGTTTCCGCGAGCACGCTGCGTGGGTGAGACGCATCGTGGGAATCGTCCTGGCGGTCTTCCTGATCGCCGGTGTGGCAGCGGCCGTCGCCCTGGGCCGCGACAGCGGGGCCGACGGGGACAGCGGCACGGCCACGAAGACCGTGCGCGGGGTGATCGGATCGGAGAAGGCCGAGTTCTTCGCCGACCCCGACACCGTGAAGGCCCTCGCGGCCGAAGGGTTCACCGTCCGGACGGAGACCTCCGGCTCCTGGGCGATGGACCGGCTGCCCCTGAAGGGTTACGACTTCGCCTTCCCCGGCTCCAAGGCCCCCGCCGATGAGCTGAGTCGGAGCGCAAAGACCCGCGGCGGCCCGCTGCGGCCGTTCTACTCACCGCTCGTCGTGGTGGCCCACCGCAACGCCGCCGAGGTCCTGGCGGCCAACGGCCTCGCCCGACTACGGACGGGCGCGCCGGAAGCGACCGACGGGTCGGGCCCCTCGGACGGGTCGGGCGGCGGGTCCAAGTGGGCCACGCAGGGAACGCTGCTCATGGGCCCCTATCTGGCGGCGGCCGAGGACGACCGTACCTGGCAGCAGCTCAAGGGAGCTTCTGGGCATGCCGAGTTGAGCGGCACGGTGTTCATCACGAGCACCGATCCCGTCACGTCCAACTCCGGCGCCCTCTACCTCGCCGCCGCCTCGTACGCCGCCGACGGCGGCCGGGTGGCCACGGACGCGAAGGCGCTGGAGCGCACGGCGCCCCTGCTGCGCAAGCTCGTCCAGGTGCAGGGCGCGCAGCAGACCAGCAGCGACGCGCCGTTCCGCGACTTCATCAGCGGGGTCGGCAATCCTCTCGTGCTGGTCTACGAGTCGCAGGTGGCCTCCCTCCTGATGAACAGTCAGCGACAGGAGGTCGGCGACCTCGTCGTCCTCTACCCCGACACCACGGTCTCCAGCGACCACACCCTCGTACCGCTGACCGATCACGGCCGCGAGCTGGGCGAGCTGCTGTCCACCGACCCCGCGCTGCGGAAGCTGGCGGTACGGCACGGCTTCCGGCCGCAGGGCGCCGCGGCCGAGTTCACCGCCGCCACGGCCGGCCACACCGCCTACATCGACCAGCGACTGACCGGCGTGCGCCAGGCGCCCGTGCCCACCGCGGAGCTGCTGCGCTCGATGGCACGGCGGGCCCGCGGCTGACGACACCCCCGGCCGGCCCACAGCTCAGCTCCCCGCAGTCAGGAGACCTCCGCCATGACCCAGAACACCGGGCCTCGGAACACCGGGCCCCAGGACCCCCGACGGCCCCACGACCCGCCGACCACCCCGCTCGTGCTCACCCCGCCCGCACCCGTCGCCCCCGTCCGGGCCGAGCAGGCGACCGGGCTCGTCCCGGTCGCGGAGGACGTGCGCGCCGACATGCTGCGGCGGGCCGAGGAGTACGTCGACGGGCTCGCCGGACTCGACGCCCGCTCACCCGAGTTCGGCGCCCGGGTCGCCGAGATCGCCGCGCTCGGGCACGGCGACATCCGGGGCGCCGCCCAGCAGTCCAACCGGATGCTGGACCGTACCGTCCGCTCGCTGGCCTCCGGCGAGGGAGACGCCCCGGCCCGGGTGGGCTCCTCGCTGGTCGAGCTGCGCCGGACGGTGGAGGACCTCGACCCGCGGGACACCCAGGGGCGCGGGGCGCGCCGGCTGCTGTCGCGGCTGCCGGGCGGACGCCGACTGCGCGACCATGTCGCGCGGTACGCCTCCGCCAGGGACACCCTCGACCGGATCGTCGGCTCGCTCCGTAGCGGTCAGGACGAACTGCGGCGCGACAACGCGGTGTTGCACACCGAACGCACCCGCCTGTGGGACACCATGGGGAAGTTGCAGGAGTACGAGGTCCTCACCGCGGCCCTCGCCGACGTCGTGGAGCGGCGCGTCGCGGAGGCCGGGGCGGCGGGCGACCCGGTGCGGGCGGACGCGCTGCGGGCCGACGTCCTCTTTCCCGTACGGCAGAAACACCAGGATCTGCTGACCCAGATCGCGGTCTGCGCCCAGGGGTATCTGGCGATGGACGTCGTACGGCGCAACAACGACGAGCTGATCAAGGGCGTCGACCGGGCGGCCACCACCACCGTGTCCGCGCTGCGGATCGCGGTGATGCTGTCCTCGGCGCTGGAGAACCAGCGCCGGGTGACCGAGCAGGTGCGGGTGCTGCGTACCACCACCGAGGACCTGATCCGGGGCAACGCGGAGATGCTCGCCACCCAGAGCGGGGAGATCCAGCGCATCGCGGCCGACCCGGCGGTCGGGGCCGAGACCCTGCGGACGGCGTTCGGCCAGATCTACGCCACGCTCGACGCCATCGACACGTACAAGGCGCGGGCGACCGAGACGATGGCCGCCACCGTGGCGTCGCTGACCGCCGAACTCCACGAGGCCGGGGCCCGGTTGGAACGGGTCCGCGCGGCCGACGCGACGCTGGACGGGGGCCGCGCGTGAGAGACCGCCGACCGCCCCACGCCCGCCGGCCGCCGTACGCCCGCCGCGTACTTCTCCCGCTGCTGGCCGCCGCCCTGCTGCTCCCGCTCGCCGCCTGTACGTCCGACGCGGGCGACGGGCGGGGCTCCGGTCCGGTCCCCTCCGACGACGGGCGGGCCCGCACGGGCACGCTGCGCGTCCTGGCCTCCAGTGAACTCAGCGACATGAAGCCTCTGTTGGAGGAGGCGCGGAAGGCGACCGGGATCACCGTGCGGCCCACCTGGGCGGGCACGCTGGACGCCGTCGAACGCCTGGCGTCCGGCGAGGCGGACGGGGCGTTCGACGCGGTGTGGCTGTCGTCCAACGACTACCTGCGCCTCGACCCGGAGGCCGCCGGGCGGATCGCTTCGGAGACCCCGCTGATGGCGTCCCCGGTCGCCCTCGGGGTGCGGCCCGCGACGGTGCGGCGGCTCGGCTGGGACGCCGCTTCGGTCAGCTGGGCGCAGGTCCACCGGGCGGTCGCGGCCGGGGAACTGACGTACGGGATGACCGACCCGAGCCGCTCCAACTCCGGTTTCTCCGCGCTGATCTCCATCGCCTCCGGGCTCTCCGGCGCCCAGGCGGCGCTCACCGACGCCGATGTCCGCAGGGCCGGGCCCAAGCTGAGGGAGTTCTTCGCGGGGCAGCGGCTGACCTCCGGTTCCTCGGGCTGGCTGGCCTCGGCGTACGCCCGGCGCTCCACCGTGGACGCGCTGATCAACTACGAGTCGGTGCTGCTGTCGCTGAACCGGGACAACGACGCCGGGCTGACCGTGATCCGCCCGCGCGACGGGGTCGTGACCGCCGACTACCCGCTGAGCGCGCTCACCGGCGCCACGCCGGAGGCCCGGGACGCCGTGCGGACGCTGACCGAGCACTTCCGGTCCACCGCCGTGCAGCGGGAGATCACCGCGCGGACGCTGCGCCGCCCGGTCGTCGCCGCCGCGCGTCCCGCCGACCCGCTCGCGCCCGAGCAGCGCCGCGAACTGCCGTTCCCCGGTACGCGATCGGTGGCGGACGGGCTGCTGTCCTCGTACGAGCACCGCCTGCGACGCCCTTCGCGGACCGTGTACGTCCTGGACACCTCCGGGTCGATGAAGGGCCGGCGCCTCGCGCAGCTGAAGTCCGCGCTGAACGGGCTGACCGGCGACTTCCGGGAGCGCGAGCAGGTCACGCTGCTGCCGTTCGGGTCGGCCGTCAAGCAGGTCCGTACGCACACCGTCGACCCGGCGGACCCGAAGGCGGGCCCGGCGGCGATCCGGGCGGACGCGGCGGCGCTGAGCGCCGAGGGGGACACGGCGATCTACTCCTCGCTCGCCGCGGCCTACGACCACCTGGGCCCCGACACCGAGTCCGCGTTCACCTCCATCGTGCTGATGACCGACGGCGAGAACACGGCGGGCCGGTCGGCGGCGGAGTTCGAGGCGTTCTACCGGGCGCTGCCCGAGGCCCGGCGGGTCACCCCGGTGTTCCCGATCGCGTTCGGGGACTCCGACCGCTCGGAGCTGGAGGCGATCGCCGCGCTGACGGGCGGCCGGCTCTTCGACGGGACGAAGGAGGAGGGCCCCGGCTCGCTGGACGGCGCGTTCGAGGAGATCCGTGGCTACCAGTGACGAGACGCGGAGGAAGGGGAGTCCGGTGGCGGACCGGGTCCTCGGCTATCTGGAGTCGACCCGCAATCTGGCCGGCAGCGCGGCGGCCCTCGGCGGTCTGCTCCTCACCTTCGCCGGGTTCGGGGGCGTGTACTGGCCGGTGGTGGTCGGCGGGCTGTACGGGGCGGGCGCACTGCTCGCCCCGCCGCGCCGCCCGCCCGCCCCGGCGTTCGAGGAACCGTCGTCCCGGCTGGACGAGCTGCGGGCCGACCTCGCGACCTTGCGGGCGTACCTGGAGCGGGTGGATCCGCCACCGGCCGCGGCGGAGCGTCTGGAGGCGCTGACCGGCCTGCTGGACGGACTCCTGGCGCCCGGCTGGGTCTCGGAGGCGCTGGCGGACGACCCGGAGGGCGTGCACGTGGTGGCGCGGGCGGTGCGGCGGGACGTACCGGAGGCCGTGGACGCGTATCTGCGGACGCGGTGGTGGACGCGGCTCGCCCCCGGCGGGCGGGCCCCGGAGGAGGAGCTGGAGCGGCAGGTGACGCTGCTGCACGGGGAGGCGCAGGCCCTGGTGGACGGGTTGCGCGAGGCGGAGGAGCTGCGCCAGCGGTCCCACACGCGGTACCTGGAGGACCGGGGCGGCGCAGGAACGGTGCGGGCGAGAACAGAGCAAGCAGAGACGGGGCGGCCCCCGGAACCGTGAGGGGGTTCCGGGGGCCGGGAGGGGCGTCCTTGGCCGGGGACAGGCCCTCCGGGGCCGTCGGCGACGACAGGCGCGACGACAGGCCCCGTACCGCGGCGGATCGTTCGGCCCCACAGGTCAGGGCGGATGTCCGATGGACCCGGCCGCGGGGTCCGTGGGGAGTGCCGGGATCAGCCCAGGCGCTCGACGAGCGCGTGGTACTCGTCCCACAGCTCCTTGGGCGTGTGGTCGCCGAAGGTGTTCAGGTGCTCGGGGACCAGGGCGGCCTCCTCGCGCCAGACCTTCTTGTCGACCGTGAGGAGGAAGTCGAGGTCGGCCTCGGAGAGGTCCAGGCCCTCGGTGTCCAGCGCACCCTTGGCCGGCAGGATGCCGATCGGGCTCTCGACGCCCTCGGCCGTGCCCTCCAGGCGCTCCACGATCCACTTCAGGACGCGGCTGTTCTCACCGAAGCCGGGCCACACGAACTTGCCCGCGTCGTTCTTGCGGAACCAGTTCACGTAGTAGATCTTCGGCAGCCTGGCCTGGTCCTTGTCGGCGCCGACCTTGACCCAGTGGTTCATGTAGTCGCCCATGTTGTAGCCGCAGAACGGCAGCATGGCGAACGGGTCGCGGCGCAGCTCACCGACCTTGCCCTCGGCGGCGGCGGTCTTCTCGGAGGCCACGTTGGCGCCGAGGAAGACGCCGTGCTGCCAGTCGAAGGACTCGGTGACCAGCGGGACGGCGGAGGCGCGGCGGCCGCCGAAGAGGATCGCGGAGATCGGCACGCCCTTGGGGTCCTCCCACTCGGGCGCGATGATCGGGCACTGTCCGGCGGGGACGGTGAAACGGGCGTTGGGGTGGGCGGCGGGCGTGGTGGACTCGGGGGTCCAGTCGTTGCCCTTCCAGTCGGTGAGGTGCGCGGGCGCCTCCTCGGTCATGCCCTCCCACCACACGTCGCCGTCATCCGTCAGCGCCACGTTGGTGAAGACGGAGTTGCCCCACATGGTCTTCATGGCGTTGGCGTTGGTGTGCTCGCCGGTGCCGGGCGCGACGCCGAAGAAGCCGGCCTCGGGGTTGATGGCGTAGAGGCGGCCGTCCTCGCCGAACCGCATCCAGGCGATGTCGTCGCCGATGGTCTCCACGGTCCAGCCGGGGATGGTCGGCTCCAGCATGGCGAGGTTGGTCTTGCCACAGGCCGACGGGAAGGCGGCGGCGACGTACTTGGCCTCACCGCGCGGCGGCGTCAGCTTCAGGATGAGCATGTGCTCGGCCAGCCAGCCCTCGTCGCGGGCCATGACGGAGGCGATGCGCAGGGCGTAGCACTTCTTGCCGAGCAGGGCGTTGCCGCCGTAGCCGGAGCCGTACGACCAGATCTCGCGGTCCTCGGGGAAGTGCGAGATGTACTTGGTGGAGTTGCAGGGCCACGGAACGTCCTCCTGGCCCTCCTCCAGCGGCGCGCCGAGGGTGTGGACGGCCTTCACGAAGAAGCCGTCGGTGCCCAGCTCGTCCAGGACGGCCTGGCCCATACGGGTCATGGTGCGCATGGCGACGGCGACGTACGCGGAGTCGGTGATCTCGACGCCGATCGCGGAGAGCGGCGAGCCGACGGGCCCCATGCAGAAGGGCACGACGTACATGGTGCGACCGCGCATGGATCCCCGGAAGACACCGTTCTCCCCCGTGAAGATCTCCCGCATCTCGGCGGGGTCCTTCCAGTGGTTGGTCGGCCCCGCGTCCTTCTCCTCCTTGGAGCAGATGAACGTACGGTCCTCGACGCGGGCGACGTCGGTGGGGTCGGAGGCGGCGTAGTACGAGTTGGGCCGCTTGGTCTCGTCCAGCTTGGTGAACGTGCCCTTGGCGACGAGCTCCCCGCACAGGCGCTCGTACTCGGCCTCGGAGCCGTCGCACCAGACCACCCGGTCCGGCTGGGTGATGGCCGCGATCTCGTCGACCCAGGAGATCAGCTCCTGGTGGTGGGTGGGGACAGTGAGGGGAGCCGCGATGTCGCGCGCCACGATCGCTCCTACGTTGAGGGTGTCAGTTGTCTGTAGGCCCCGTGGGGGCTGCGACCCGGATGCTTCGTACCCTTCGAAATCCCCTGGCGCTCATCCGGTGCCGACTGCACTCATTTGATCATCCGACCGATCCGCCCATCTGTCCAGGGGGCCTCACACGTGAGCATCGCCACTCATTTGCGCCCCATATCCGCCACCTACGGTGGCGTAGGTACCATGCGAGTCATGACTGACCCCGCCGCTGCCGCCACGACCCCGGGCCCCGTCGTACTCGACCCCACCCCCGTCAAGCCGCGGATGCGCGGCTGGCTGCACGCCGGAATGTTCCCGGCGGTCCTGATCGCCGGGATAACCCTGATCGCGCTGGCCGACAGCACGAGGGCCCGGATCGCCTGCACGGTCTACATCCTCAGCGCCTGCCTGCTGTTCGGCGTCAGCGCGGTCTACCACCGCGGCACCTGGGGGCCGCGCGGCGAGGCGGTGCTGCGCCGTCTGGACCACGCGAACATCTTTCTGATCATCGCGGGCACCTACACTCCGCTGACGCTGCTCCTGCTTCCCGAGTCGACGTCCCGGCCCCTGTTGTGGGCGGTCTGGGCGGCCGCCGCGGCGGGCATCGCGTTCCGCGTCTTCTGGGTCGGCGCGCCACGCTGGCTCTACACCCCGTGCTACATCGCGATGGGCTGGGCGGCGGTCTTCTTCCTGCCGGACTTCATGCGGACGGGCGGCATCGCGGTCCTGGTCCTGGTGATCGTCGGCGGGGTGCTCTACAGCGTGGGAGGCGTGATCTACGGCCTCAAGAAGCCGAACCCGTCGCCGCGCTGGTTCGGCTTCCACGAGGTCTTCCACTCGCTGACGCTGGCGGCGTTCATCGCGCACTACGTGGGCATCTCGCTGGTGGCGTACCAGCACGGGTGACGCATCAGGCGTTACGGAGGAGGGGCCGGCCGCACGGGACGACCGGCCCCTCACTCGTGCCGAGGGGCCCTCACCCGCCCAGCTTGGCCGCCAGCTCCCCCGCGTCCGTCGTCGGCGCGTCGCAGACGAAGTGGCGGCAGACGTACGCGGTCGGCTCGCCGCCCATCAGCGGCCGGTCCACCAGCAGCGGGAACTCCGCCCCCGCCCCCGGCCCTTCCCCGGCCGCGACCACCGCGCCCGGGGCCCGCCCCAGCAGCGCCGTACGGTGCAGCTCGCCGCCGACCGGTCCCGCGACGGCGACCTCCCGGGGCCCGTCGAGCAGCGCCTCGGCCACGGCGAGGCCCCAGCCGACGAACCGGGGGACGCGCGGGCCCAGCGCCTTCACCACGCCGAGCGCGCCCTCGGCGGCGGTGCGGTGGGCCTCGGACCCGGTGTACGCGGCGTACGAGAGCAGCGCCCCCGCGGCGGCCGTCCACCCGGACGGGGTGGCGCTGTCGGTCGGGTCCTGGGGCCGCCGGATGAGCTGCTCGGCGTCATGGGCGGTGTCGTACAACTGGCCGCCCTCCCCGGTGAACTGCTCCAGCACGATGTCCAGCAGGAATCCGGCGAACTCCAGCCAGGCGCCCTCCCCCGTCACCGCGGCCAGCGCGAGGAATCCCTCGGCGACATCGCCGTAGTCCTCCAGCACCCCTGCGTTGTCCCCGGCCCGCCCGTCCTTGGACGTCCGGTTCAGCCGGGCCACCTCGCCCAGATGCACCCGGACGAGCAGATCGGCGGCCTCGGTGGCCCGCTCCACGAGATCGGGCCGGTCGAAGTAGGCGCCCGTCTCGGCGAGGGCGGCGATGGCGAGCCCGTTCCAGGCGGCGACGACCTTGTCGTCCCGCCCCGGGCGCGGCCGCTCGTCACGGGCGGCCAGCAGCCGGGCCCGTACGCCGGCGACGCGCGCGGCGTCCACGGGCCCGGCGTCCCCCGGCAGCCGCAGCACGGAGGCACCTTCCTCGAAGGTCCCCTCCTCGGTCACCCCGAAGCAGGCGGCTGCGAAGGCCGCGTCGTCCTCCCCCAGCACCTCACGCAACTGCGCGGGCGTCCACACGTAATAGGCGCCCTCGACATGCCTGCCGTCCGCGTCCTCGCTGTCGGCGTCCAGCGCGGAGGCGAACCCGCCCTCGGCGGTCCGCAGCTCCCGCACCATGAAGTCGGCGGTCTCCAGGGCGATCCGGCGGGCCTCGTCCGACCCGGTGGCCCGCCAGAGGTGGGCGTACACCCGGCAGAGCAGCGCGTTGTCGTAGAGCATCTTCTCGAAGTGCGGGACGATCCACTCCCGGTCCACGGAGTACCGCGCGAACCCGCCGCCGAGCTGGTCGTAGATCCCGCCGCGGGCCATCGCCGTACAGGTGTCGGCGGCCATCTGAAGGGCCCCTTCGGCCCCGGTCCTCGCGTAATGCCGCAGCAGGAACTCCACGACCATGGCCGGCGGGAACTTGGGCGCGCCCCCGAACCCGCCGTGCTGCTCGTCGTACTCCCGGGTCAGCCCGAGCAGGGCCTGAGCCACTTCGGACTCCCCCGGCACCCCGTCCCCACCGTGGACCAGCGACCGCCCCGCCAGATCGGCGACGATCCGCCCGGCGACCTCGGCGACCTCGTCCCGCCGGTCGGTCCAGGCGGCCGTGACCCCTTCCAGGACCTGCTGGAAGGAGGGCGATCCGTGCCGGGGCTCGGGCGGGAAGTAGGTCCCGAAGTAGAAGGGTTCGGCGTCCGGCGTGAGGAACACGGTCATCGGCCACCCACCGTGCCCGGTGGCCGCCTGAACGGCCTCCATGTACACGGCGTCGACGTCGGGCCGCTCCTCCCGGTCGACCTTCACGGGCACGAAGTGCGCGTTGAGGTAGGCGGCCACGGCTTCGTCCTCGAACGACTCGTGGGCCATGACGTGGCACCAGTGGCAGCTGGCGTACCCGACGCTGAGCAGCACGGGCACATCCCGCTTCCTCGCCTCCTCGAACGCCTCGGGCGACCAGGGCCACCAGTCGACGGGATTGTCGGCGTGCTGGAGGAGGTACGGGGAGGTGGTCTGCGCAAGTCGGTTGGCCATGGGCCCAATCCTCGCGCACAGGCCCCCACGACGCGGCTGCGCCACGGGGTGGAGTGGGAACGGGCAGGTGGGACGGGTGGACGCTGCCTGTGCCAGGCAGCCGGACAGCACCGGACAGTAGGCTGAATCCAGCAGCGCCGGGACTGCCGAGGCTCTTCGAAGGGGGTGGACCATGACCGCCGAGATGGTGGTGCCCGCATGGATGCACACCCAGATCAGCGCGGAGCAGTACGACTCCTGGACCGAGGAACAGTGTGCCGGCATCGAGATCGTGGACGGAATGGTCGTCGTGAGCCCGAGCGCCTCCAAGCGGCACAACCGACTGGCCCGAGTCCTGGCCAATGCCCTGGACGCCGCCGCGGGCCCCGACTGGAACGCCGACACGGGCTTCGACGTCCGCCTCCAGGATGTCCCCCTCACCAACCGCCGCCCGGACGTCATCGTCTACCGGGCGGAGACCACCGACCTCACGCCCACCCGCCCCGAGCACGTACTACTCGTCGTCGAGGTGGTGTCGCCCGGCTCGGAGACCACCGACCGGATCGTGAAAGTGGACCAGTACGCCAAGGCTGGCATCCCCTTCTATTGGCGGGTCGAGCAGACCGCCACCGGGGTCCCGATCGTCTACACCTATGTCCTTGATCCCGCCACCAAGGCGTACCGGGACGGCGAGATGTTCACCGGCACGGTGAAGGCCGCCGCACCTTTCTCCGTCACGGTCGATCTGGGGGCCATGTGACGTCACTCTGCTCACGGCATGCGGTGGGAGAACCGACGAAACGACGGCCGGAGGCGCCCCGGGCAAGCTTTCCGCCCGGGGCGCCTCCGGCCGTCGGCGCCGCCTACCGGCCGGCCCCGGACTTCACGGCTCCCGCCGACTGTGTGTCCACGGCCTGCTCGATGCCTCGGAACCCGCTCCCGAGGTAGCCGCCGATCACGATGACGGTCGCCGCCGCGCCAAGGGCGAGCGCCAGCCGTTCGCCTCTCGACAGAGCGGTCGTCGCACCCTCCGGCGGCGCGGTCCGCCGGTAGACGAGCGCCCCGGCCGTGAAGGCCCCGGCAACGACGAGGGCGGTGATCAGGTCAAAGGTCACGTACAAGGAGCCCCCCGGGTTCGAAGCCCGCTGCCGGAACGAGATGCCTCGGTGGCGGGTGCAAGCAAACGGCATGGTTCAGGAAAGAGTTCGACGCCCCACGGTCGGGGCCATGTGGACGGTTACTCGGCATCCAGCTCCTGTCGCAGCTGATCCAGCGTGGAGCCGTCGGGCGTCCGCCACAGGGTCCAGCCATTGATGACGTTGCCGGTCACGGCCTCCGCGGCCTTCGACGGCGAGGGGAAGGGGGAGGAGTGCCCGTCGACGACGAGCTGACCTTCGGCAGTGACAACGGCACGGCCCAACCTGTTGGCGCGACGCTGACGGAACGTGAGCACCGTCCCTGGTTCGAGCAGGCCGGCGCGCATCAGCCCGGCCAGGGGTCCCTGGGGAATCGCCGGAGCGGTCTGCGCAGAGGCAGGGCCTTCACCGAGGGACAGGGTGACGTGAATGGCGTCGTCACCGCTCGCGCTCACGAGTCGGGCGATGACGGCGGGGTCGAAGTGGATACTCAGCGTGGCCATGTGCACTCCTGACGTAGACGGCCTCCCCCGGCGGGACACCTTGACTTCGCTTCGACTGTAAGCAGTACGAGCGACTCGTTTCAACTTCGATTACGAGTGATTAAGGAGAAGACTTGGAGGTGCTGGACGAAGGTCCGGGCGCCTCATCCCACCAGGAAGCTGTTCAGCGCCCTGCTGCGGATGTCCCGCGTCGTCGCCAACTGGTCCAGCAGCCGCCGCTCATGGGCGTCGAAGCTCGCCATGGCTTCGCCGATGGACCGCTGGGTGTCGAGATCGGGAAGGGCGACGGGTAGCGTCCCGAGCACATCGAGCGAGATGGTCCGCAGCGCCAGGCTCCCCGTCGAATGCGTGTCGAGCCACTCCCGAGCTTCGGGGCTACGCAGGAACGCCGCCAAGTAATGGGAGTCGACGGTGCCGGGAGGGCTGATCACGAAGCAGCCGGTGCCGCAGACCCAGCCCTGCTGTTCTTCTCCGACCACGGCACATCGCCCGAGGTCACCCCGTCGGGCGACCACGACGTCACCCCGGTGCAGCCGGAAGCGGTCAAGCCGTTCGGCATGCTGCTCGGAGATGCGTTTGATGCCGTCCACGGTGAAGCCAATGTCCGTGATGTCTTTCGGCATCACCACAGGAACCCCGTCGGCCCCCACGTAGTCCTGGGCCCTGAGCAGGCTTCCCGAAGGCCCCGCAAGCAGGCGTACGGGACGACCGGCGACCGTGGTTTCTCCGCTCACCACGTCCTTCAGCGGCAGGTTCTGGCACCGGACGCCGTCCTGCGCCAGCTGGTCCTGTGCGCCGGCGATCTGCGCCAGTTCCGCCCCGAGCTCCGATGTCTCGCGATTCCGCCGCTCGAAATCGGCCAGCGCGGCGCTCAGGTCCGTGGCTCCACCCGGTCCACTCTCCGTTCTGAGGTAGGACCGCGGATCCAGATTGCCGGCGTTCTCGATGAGTTCGGCGTAGGCAACCGATCGGGAGAAACCCGGCTCATCCACCTCCTCCGAGGTTTCGGACCAGAGCCGGAAGCGTTCCGCAATGTGGCCGACGTCCTCGCTCGACAGCACGCGGGGCCGCTCCGAGAACTGGCGTCCCGCACCGCGCGCATCGACGAGGAGCACGGAGTCGCTTCGGTGCACTGGACGGGACCGGCGCCCTCGGCCGAGTACCCAGATGTGCACGGCGATGTTGGTTCCCGCGAAGAGGTAGGCCGGCAGGGCGATCACCGCGAGAACCGCACCCCGGGCCACCATCTCCCGGCGGATCAGCGCCTCCGCTCCTCCCGCCCAGGCCGCCCGCGCGGGCATCACGACCGCCGCGATCCCGCCTTCCTTCAGTTGTGACCAGGCAAGCTGCAGCCATGCGAAGGCGGCACTCGACTCCAGTGGCGCGATGAACTGCCGCTGCTCCCACCCGTCGATTCGCTGATTGAACGGCGGATTGCTCAGCACCCGGTCGACTCGCCCCAGGTTCCGGTCCCTCAACAGCTTCGTCGGATCGACCGGTTCCACCTGCGGCACGCTCACCCCATGCAGGGCCAGGTTCAGCATTGCCGGGCGCACGTTGCCCCGATCCACCGCGTACGCCTCGAACGAATTGTCACCGACCGGCCCTTGCTCGGCCAGATGCCGAGCGGCAGCCGCGAGCACGCTTCCGGCACCACAGGCCGGGTCCATGATCCGGTCTCCCGGACGGGGGGCGGCCAGATCCACGAGCAGATCAGCGACGCCGCGCGGCGTGTAGAACTCCCCTCCCGGCAAAGCCCCTTCTTCTGCGTGCCGTTGGAGCAACAGCTCACAGACGTCGGCCATCGCGACCTCTCCGAGGCCGGGGCTCCGGCCCAATGCCGCGACGAAAGCCGTCATCCAGGCGGCATCGTCCGGCCCGTTCCCGAAGTCGATGTCGAGGTCGGCCGACCAGAGCAGCGGAAAACCCGGACGCCGGGCCGCCTCCCGCAAGGCCCCCCGCAGGTCGGCCGCCGGGGAGAAGCCGACGACGGCCTCCGCCGAGGCTCGTTTCCACCGCTTCACGAAATCGTCCTCAGCTTGACCTTCCTCCTCCGCGAAGGCGGCGAGCATCAGGATCGCCAGCATCGCGTCGAGATCGCCGGTCGTACCCCGGCCGCGTCGGTAGGGCGCGTACGCCCGCCACAACCGGTCGGTGACTTCTGACGCCGACGGGTCTGCACCTTCTCCGCTCACGAATGCCTCTTCCCTAGGCTCGATATATGCGCAGGAATGCTGCGCATTTCATTTGCACCGCCAGTTACCAGTCCCGATGTCTCGGGGTTCGGCGTGGTTCTTAGATTAGCCCCGAGTTGTAGCGAACCAGGCGAGCGACTCGTCCGGTGCACCTTAAGTCAACTCTATGCGCAGCCCAACTGCGCAATCGCCCTCGCGGCAAGTTGCAGCTCCAGACGTCGACCCGCTCGGCAGAACCGCGGCGACAAGGCGTCGTCGACAGGGCGGAATGTGACGCAGGTCACTCCAAAGGGTGGGGTCCGGGATGGAGAGCGCGGAAGCCAAGACCCCGCCTCAACAGTCCTCACGGTGTTATAGAGCTTGTCCTGCACTTGGAGCATGAAGCCGACCCGAGCGGGGACTACCGGAAACATCTCCGTCTCCATGCCTACCGAGCTGGTCAGCGAGCTCCGCTCCCGAACCGGCCGCTGCGGGCTGTCCAGCTACATCACCGAAGCCGTCAGGCATCAGCTCGCCATGGACGGACTCACCGAGATCGTGGCGTCCCTCGAGGAAGAGCACGGCGCACTCACGGAGCAGGAGATCGAAGCCGCACGTCGCGAGCTGTTCGGAGACGTGAACGCCGAGGATGTCGAGCGGGCGCCGCGTGAAGGAGCAGCCGGCCCGCTCGCTGGTGCTCGACTCCGAGGCTCTCTCTCTGCTCCTGCGCAACGACCGCGGTATGGCGGCTTGCATCGAAGCATCCCGCCAGGTTGGATTTCCCGTCCTCGTGTCCGCGCTGACCATCGTTGAAGCAGTACGAGGGAAGACCGGCCTTGCGTGCTGGAAGTGGCTACTCTCCCGGCTGCGGGTGGAACCGGCCAGTCAGGAGGATTCCCTCACCGCAGTGGCGCTGCTCCGGGCGGCCGCGGGCTGCATGGACACAAGTACGCGATCGACGCCCTCGTCGCCGCGCTCGCACTCCCTGTCCCCGCCCCCGTGATCGTTATTGCTTTCCGACCGTGACGACTGGTCGAAGCTCTGCGGGAAGCGCGTGATCATCAAAGAAGTGTGAGCGCGACCCCGGCTATCGGGTGCGCGAGTTCACTGACGCCAATGGCAGCCGGCGTACCCGACGCCGAGCGGTACCGGCACGTCCCGCTTCCTCGCCTCCTCGTACGCCCCGGGCGGGAATGGGCAGGTGGCAGGGGGTGGGCGGAGACGGGCGCGCAGGTGTGCGGTGCTACCGTTCCGGCACCCCGGCCCCACACGGACTCCTGCGCTGCCTCCCGGATGAAAGGGCACAGGAACATGACCGTGCCGCCGCCTTCCTCACTGTCCTCCGGACCCTCCGCGCCGCCCGCGGCCAGCCCGCACGCGCCGCCCGGCCCTCCGGTGTCCCCGGCTCCGCTCAGCGGGCTCGCCGTCGCCTCGCTCGTCCTGTCGCTGCTCTTCTGCCTCGCGCCGCTGGGGCTGATCCTCGGGATCGTCGCGCTGATGCGGATACCCGGCAACGGAAAGCGCGGCAAGGGGCTGGCCGTTGCCGGGACGGCCGTCGGCGGGGCGGTGGTCGCGCTGGCCACCCTGCTGCTGGTGGTCGGCGGGGCACGGTTCGACGCCTGGACGGAGGAGGGCGGGAGCCTCCTCAGCCCCCGGGACACGAAGGCGGGCACGCTGCTCGACCTGCAAGCCGGGGACTGCTTCGCACCGGCGGGCGGGCCGTTCTCCACCCAGGAGGGCGAGGACCTGCGGATGACGGACCCGTCCGTCGAGATCGTGCCGTGCGACGGGCCTCATCCGGCCCAGGTGTACGGAACGTTCGAGTTGAAGGGCGACCACGCCATCTCCGACCCCGCCACCATCGCCGCGCAGGCCTACGAGGGCTGCGCGCCCCTGTTCCACGACTTCGCACCGGACACCTGGACCCTTCCGGTCGTCGAATTCTCCTTCTACTACCCGGAGTCGGTCAGCGCGACCGGCGGGGACCGGACTGTTCGGTGCTGGCTGGGAGCGGAGACCGGCCTGCCGGAGGCTTCGCTGCGGCAGGACCCCGGCGCCTGGGACGCCGGTCAACTGGCCTACCTGAAGGCGATGCGGCCCTCGGCCGAGGCCTGGTTCAGTGTCCCCGAGCAGGTGGAGACCGACCTCGCCGCGGCCACCGCGTGGGCCGAGCGGATGGCGGAAGGCGGGGCCGAGTCGGCGAAGCTGCTGCGCGCGATCGACGGCCTCCCGGCGCGGGCACTCGGCCCGGTCACCGCGCTCGCCAACCGGCTCGACGCCCTCTCCGGCATCCACCGGTCCGCATCGAGGGCCCCCTCCCTGGCTGAGTTCGGCGAGCGCTGGGACTACAACGGCGACGAGGACGAGTCCGGGGAGGAGTGGGAGGCCCGGCTCGCCCTGGGGCTGCCGGTGGAGGACGAGGAGGGGGACGGCAAGGAGCAGCAGCCATGAGCCTTCCGCCCACGCCTTGACCCGCCCCTTGCCCGGCACCCCTCGCGTCGGAGCGCGCCACGCAGGACACTTGACCCCGACGTCGACATCCGGCGCCTTGGTATCCGGCGCTCCGGAACCCGGGATCCGGACGCAGCTCTCGGAGGGGGACACATATGCGGGACAGCCATCGGGCGGAAGCCGAGAGGCTGTTGGTGCGGGCCGTGGAGGAGGAGGCGCGGCGCAGTGGCGGGCGGACCGATACGGGTGCGCTGTTGTCGCGGGCGCGGGCCGCGCTCGACACCATGGCCGCCGGCGCGGACGAGGAGTACACCGCGTACACGCAGGCGCTGGACTCGGCGGCGGCGGGCGACCGGCCGCTGGCGGAGCGCTTCAGCAGGGCGACGCTCGGAACGCCGCTGCTGGTGACCGGCGTTGCCGCGGCCGCCGCGTTCGGCGCGGATCTGGCGCTGGGCGCGAACACCGGTCTGGCCTTCGGTGCGGGCGCGGCCGTCGTGGTGGCCGGCACGGCGACGACCGTGGCGAAGGTGACCGCTTCGCACTGGCCCGCCGCCCACCGCCGGGCCGCGGCGGCCGGACAGCCGGGCGGGGCCGAGCAGTTGCGGCTCCAGTGGCTGACCGCCCTGGAGGTACGGGGCATCCGCCCGTACCTGGACCAGCAGCGGATGCTCAACCCCGCCAAGCGCACCCCGAAGAAGCAGACCGCCCCGGTGGTCAAGCAGTTGCGCGGCGGCGACCGCAGCGCGGCGGCCCGCACCCGGGTGGTGCTGGAGCAGTCGTTCGGCCATCTCCCGCAGTCGGACGGGCCGTTCAGCGGGCGGCGGACGGAGCTGGCGCAGATCGCCCGGTGGGTGCACGCGGCCCGCGCCTCCACGCAGACCCGGCCGACCGTCGTCGTGCTGCACGGCGCCCCGGGTTCGGGGCGGACCGCGCTCGCGGTGCGGGCGGCGCACACGCTCAAGGACCAGTTCCGGGGGGCGTGCGTGGTCGATCTGCGTGGCCAGGTGGCCGGGGAGAACCCGCTGCCGACCCGGGACGCGCTGCTGCACCTGCTGAACCGGCTGGGCGCACCGCGCGAGCAACTGCTGTTCCGGGAGGGCTCTTCGGCCGAGCAGCAGGTGCGGCGGCTCTCCGAGCTGTACCACCAGCACCTGACGGGGACGCCGGTCACCATCGTGCTCGACGACGCGACGGACGCCGGCCAGGTGCGGACCCTGGTGCCGGAGCGCTCGGACAGTCTGGTGATCGTGACCGCACGGGAGCCGCTGGAGCTGCCGGAGGACCTGGCGGCCTGGGTGCACCAGCTGCCGGTCGGCGCGCTGGACGCGGCGGGCGCGGAGGAGCTGCTGCGGGAGGTCGCCGAGGAGGAGGAGACCGGACCGTACGACTACCCGTCGACGGACGCGATCGTGGAGCTGTGCGGCGGGCTGCCGCTGGCGCTGCGGGTGGCCGGTTCCGCGCTGGGGTCCCGTAGCCGCCACACGCTGGCGGAGGACCTGGGCGCGTACGGGCCGGTGGACCCGGTGGAGCGGGCCTTGTGGCTGCGCTACACGGACCAGGGCGATCAGGCCCGGCGGCTGCTGCGACGGCTCGCGCTGGCGGGCCGGGCGAGCCTCGGCGCGGCGGCGGCCGCGTCGCTGCTGGCGGCGGACGAGCAGGAGGCGGAGCGGCTGCTGACCGTGCTGGCGCGGGCCGGGCTGCTCACCCGCGTACGGGGATCGCGCTACCGGCTGCACGACCTGGTGCGGGCCTTCGCGCTGGCCCGGCTGCTGGACGAGGAGGCGCCGGCCGAGCGGACGGCGGCGCAGGAGCGGCTGCTGACGAACTACGCGGAGCTGGCCGACGCGGTGATCCGGATGGTCGACGGGAAGATGTCGACGCGGGCCGGCCAGTTCGGCTCCCACGGCTTCGGTTCGCTGGACTCGGCGCTGCGCTGGCTGGACGACGAGTCGAGCTTCATCACGGCGGCGCTGCGGCACGCGGAGGGCGTCGACCAGGGCACGGTGCTGCATCTGCTGGGCGCCCTGTGCGACTACTGCCTGCTGCGCGGCGACCTGTACCGCCTGGGCGAGATCAGTGAGCTGACGCAGGCGGTGGACCAGGGGCTGCTGGAGCGCTCGGTGCAGTGGCGTACGGGCATCGCGGCCCGGCAGCTCGGCGAGCTGGACAAGGCCCGCACCACGCTGTCCTCCGTCGTCGGGCTCTACCACGAGGCGCAGAACGACGCGGGCGAGGCGCTGGCGCTGTGCTCGCTCGGGATCACCCTGCACCACCAGGGCAACCTGTCCGAGGCGGCGGCCCGGCTGGAGGAGGCGCTGGCGCTCCAGTCGTCCGAGGCGCAGGCCGAGGACCGGGCGTGGACGCTGCACGCGCTGGCGGCGGTGGAGCGCGACCGGGGCGATCTGCCGAGGGCGCTGGCGCTGCTGGCCGACGCGCTGCGGCTGCACCGGGAGGGCGAGTCGCTGCACGGCGAGGCGTGGACGCGGTTCCAGCTGGGTCAGGTGCGGCTGCGCACCGGCGAGGTGGCGGCGGCGGAGGAGGCCCTGAGCACCGCCCTGGAGCTGTACGGGCGCACCCGTGACGGGCGCGGTGAGGCGTGGGCGATCACGCAGCTGGCCCGGGCCCGGCTGCTGGACGGGGACCCGGCCGCCGCACTGGAGCAGTTGCGCGAGGCCCTGGGTCGGCACCGGGACAACGAGGACGCGCGCGGCGAGGCGTGGACCCTGTACTACCTGGGTCAGGCGCTGGAGGAGGACGGGGACACCGATCAGGCGGTGCGCGAGCTGGAGCGGGCCCGCACGATGTTCTCCCGGATGCGGGACGTGTACGGGCTGGCGTGCGCCCGGCACCACTCGGGCCGGGTGACCCGGGACCAGCGGGCCGCGCAGACGGGCAACCTCCGCAATTCGGGGTTCGCCCGTCAGTTGCTGATGGACGCCCGGGCGGACTTCCGGCGGATCAAGGTGCCGTACGGGGAGGCGTGGGCGTGCGTGGAGCTGGCGTTGATCGACGCGGGCAACGGGCGGGCCCCGCAGGCGCTGGAGCTGTGCGGTGAGGCGGCGGAGCTGTTCGATTCGTACGGGGACGCGCGGGGCGGCGACTGGGCCCGCTTCCTGCGCTGCACGCTGCTGCCGTACGCCTCGCCCGGGGGCAGCGAGGTCGGCACGGTGGTCGCGCAGCAGGAGCTGGCCGAGCTGGTCGAGGCCCGGCATCCGGCGCGGGACGCCAAGCTGGAGCAGTCGGCGGCGGCGTTCGCGGTGGCGCTGGAGCGGGGCGTGGACCTGGAGGACGGCTGGCAGGCGTGGCGGCTGGGGCTGACCCCGACCCGCGGGGCCGGGCAGATCATGGGCGTGGCGGTGGAGCCGGCGAGGCCGTGAGCGGCGGGATCGGGAAAGAGGCGTCCGGCAAGCCCGCCGGACGCCCTTTCCGTCTCCGTACGCGCGAGATCGGTGCCGTACGCGCGGAGTCGGCGCGCTACTTGCCGGGCGAGGCCGCCTTGCCCGTGTCCCCGGTGGGCCCGGCCGCCACCGCGTCCGGGTCGGGAGCCTCCTCGAAGTTCACCCGGCCCATGTGGCGGTTCATCGACTTCATCAGGGCCCACACGCCGACGGCGAGCGCGGCGAAGACGAGGAAGCCGAGGACGCCGGGGGTGACCTTGTTCTTGTCGAGCTCTTCGGCGGCGAGCGGGACGAGGTGCGTCAGTGCCTGGGTCGCGTACATATCAGGCATTGTCGCGGATGCCCGCGAAGAGGTCGCTCTCGGGGAGGGAGGTATCGACCAGCGACTTCGCCAGCTCGTACTCCTCGGTGGGCCAGACCTCGCGCTGGATGTCCATCGGGACCCGGAACCAGCCGCCCTCGGGGTCGATCTGCGTGGCGTGCGCGATCAGCGCCTTGTCGCGGATCTCGAAGAACTCGCCGCAGGGGATGTGCGTGGTCAGGGTGCGTTCGACGCGCTCGAACTCCTCCCAGCGCTTCAGCCAGTCACCGTACGGCGACTCCAGGCCCCGGGCGAGGAGCGCCTCGTGCAGGGCGACGGTGCGCGGCCGGTTGAAGCCCTGGTTGTAGTAGAGCTTCCGCGGCGTCCAGACCGGGCCGAACTCGTCCTCGGGGAAGCGCTCCGCGTCGGCCGCACCGTCGAACGCGATCATCGAGATCGTGTGCGTCATGATGTGGTCGGGGTGCGGGTAGCCGCCGTTCTCGTCGTACGTGGTGATGACCTGCGGCCGGAACGCGCGGATCTTCGCCACCAGGCGCCCCGCGGCGAGCTCCGGGTCCTCCAGGGCGAAGCAGCCCTCGGGCAGCGGCGGCAGCGGGTCGCCCTCGGGCAGCCCCGAGTCGACGAAGCCGAGCCACTCCTGCTGGACGCCCAGGATCTCCCGGGCCTCGTCCATCTCCTTCTTGCGGACCTCGTGGATGTTCTTCTCGATGTACGCGTCGCCCTGGAGCTTCGGGTTGAGGATGGAGCCGCGCTCGCCCCCCGTGCAGGTCACGACCAGCACGTCCACCCCCTCGGACACGTACTTGGCCATGGTGGCCGCGCCCTTGCTCGACTCGTCGTCGGGGTGGGCGTGAACGGCCATCAGTCGCAGCTGCTCAGTCAAAGCTCGATCCTCAGTCATTGGTCGCTCTGGTCGATCATCGGTCGCTCTGGTCCATCCGGTCGGTGTGGGGCGCGATCGGGTGACGGGCGTGCGGCTTCTATAGTGACTGAACGAGGGGCCGGAAAATTCCTCGATGCCCGGCCCGGAGGGAACGATCATGACGACGGTTCGCGAGGCTGCGCCCGAGGGGCGGTACGGCCGGACCGAGGATCAGCGTGCGGACCGCAAGCTGAAGATCGTCGGATCGGTCCTGGGCGTCGCCCTGCTCGGTGTGATCGGGTGGATCGGCTACGACTACGTGGGCAACCAGGGCATCAGCGGCGAGATGATCAAGTTCAAGGTCGTCTCCGACACCCGGGCCGACGTCCACCTGGAGGTCCGCAAGGACCGCGAGGGCCATGGCTACTGCGTGGTGCGGGCGCTCAGCGAGGACGGCTCCGAGGTGGGCCGCAAGGAGGTCCGGTTCGACCGGGCCGAGGACCGGATCGACGAAATCGTCACCGTGGTGACCCGGTCCCGGGCGACCGCGGTCGAGCCGATGGGCTGCACGGCCGACGACGGCCCGCGCGGCTGATCCGGACGCACCAACTCCGGACATACCGCGCCTGACCTGCGACGATACGAGGCACGGCGGCGGTTCGGGGCGTGTGACGGTTTACCTTCTCCCCCTTTTCCTGGGGAATTGTTAGGCTCGTGGTTTCGCCCACCCGCAGAGGCACATGCTTCTGGGTAGGGCGATGCTTTGTATTCCCAGCACTTCCCAGTACCGACGAGGAGCACCTGTGACTCAGACCAGCGAAAACGTCACCTGGCTCACGCAGGAGGCGTACAACCAGCTCAAGGCCGAGCTGGAGTACCTGTCTGGTCCCGCGCGCACGGAGATCGCCGTCAAGATCGCGGCGGCCCGCGAGGAGGGTGACCTCCGGGAGAACGGCGGGTACCACGCGGCCAAGGAGGAGCAGGGCAAGATGGAGCTGCGGGTCCGCCAGCTGACCCAGCTCCTGGAGCACGCGAAGGTCGGCGAGGCGCCGGCCGACGACGGCGTGGTCGAGCCCGGCATGGTCGTCACGATCGCCTTCGACGGCGACGAGGACGACACGCTGACCTTCCTGCTCGCCTCCCGTGAGTACGCCAGCACGGAGATCGAGACGTACTCCCCGCAGTCCCCGCTCGGCCTCGGTGTGAACGGCAAGCGGACCGGCGACGACGCGGACTACGAGCTGCCGAACGGCAGGACCGCCTCGGTGAAGATCCTGGCGGCGAAGCCGTACACGGGCTGACGTCCGGCCCACCACGACGCATCCGACGACGCGGGAGCCCCGGCCTTCTCGATGAAGGCCGGGGCTCCCGCGTCATGGGCCGGTTCTCGGTGGCTCAGGAGGCGGCCGAGCGGTACTTGCGGACCGCGAGGGTCCGGAAGACCACGATGATCAGCACCGACCAGATGACCGAGGCGATGATCGGGTGCTCCATCGGCCAGGCCCCGGTCACGGACTTCGGCACGCCCGGCATCGTGTTGCCGAACAGCTCGCGGGCCCCCGCCACCGTGGCGCTGAACGGATTCCACTCGGCGACGTGCTGGAGGAACGTCGGCATGCCGGTGACCGGCACGAAGGCGTTCGAGATGAACGTCAGCGGGAACAGCCAGATCAGCCCGCCGGAGGTGGCCGCCTCCGGGGTGCGGACGGACAGGCCGATCAGCGCGCCGATCCAGGAGAACGCGTAGCCGAGCAGGAGCAGCAGCAGGAAGCCGCAGATCACCTTGCCGATGTTCTCGTGGGTGCGCCAGCCCACCAGCAGGGCGACCCCCGCGAGGACGATGAGGGTGAGGGTGGTCTGGACGAGGTCGGCGAGCGTCCGTCCGGTGAGGACCGCGCCCCGGGCCATGGGCAGCGACCGGAAGCGGTCGATGAGCCCCTTGTGCATGTCGTCGGCGATGCCCGCGCCGGCGCCCGCGGTGGCGAAGGTGACGGTCTGGGCGAAGATGCCCGCCATCAGGAACTCCTTGTACAGCTGCGGGTCGGTGGAGCCGCCGATGCTGATCGAGCCGCCGAAGACGTAGGTGAACAGCACCACGAACATGATCGGCTGGATCAGTCCGAAGATCACCATCTCGGGGATCCGGGTCATCCGGATCAGGTTCCGTCGGGCGACGACGAGGGAGTCCTTCACGGACTGCGTGACGCCCCCGGAGGGGCGCGGGACCAGCTTGGGGGCGTCCTTGGCGATCGCGCTCACCGGGCGTCCTCCTTGTCCTCGTTCTGGTTCGCCTCGGCCGCGTGACCCGTGAGGGAGAGGAAGACGTCGTCGAGGGTGGGCCTGCGCAGGGCGATGTCGTCGATCTCCACGCCCTGGGCGTCCAGGTCGCGGATGATCTCGGCCAGCAGCTTGGCCCCGCCGCTCACCGGGGCGGTCAGCTTGCGGGAGAGCTGGACGACGGTGACCTCGCCCTTGGCGAGGGAGGTCAGGACGGCACGGGCGCGCTCGATCTCGTCGGGGCGGTGCACGACGACCTCGACACGCTCGCCGCCGGTGCGGGCCTTGAGCTCGTCGGAGGTGCCACGGGCGATGACCTTGCCGTGGTCGATGACGCAGATGTCGTTCGCGAGGCGGTCGGCCTCCTCCAGATACTGCGTGGTCAGCAGCAGGGTCGTACCGCCCGCCACCAGGTCCTCGATGACGTCCCAGAGCTGCTGCCGGTTGCGCGGGTCGAGGCCGGTCGTCGGCTCGTCCATGAACATCACGGGCGGCGAGACGACGAGCGCCGCCGCGAGGTCGAGGCGCCGGCGCATACCGCCGGAGTACGTCTTGGCGGTGCGGTCG
Source organism: Streptomyces sp. S063 (assembly GCF_002832675.1). Classification (NCBI taxonomy): domain Bacteria; kingdom Bacillati; phylum Actinomycetota; class Actinomycetes; order Kitasatosporales; family Streptomycetaceae; genus Streptomyces; species Streptomyces sp. S063. The sequence continues at coordinate 4,864,371 of NZ_CP021707.1, read as the reverse complement.
GCGGCGTCGCCGAGGTTGAACCGGTCGAGCAGGACGCCCGCGCGGGCCTTCGCGTCCCGGGCGCTCAACTGGTAGAGCTGCCCGACCATCTGGAGGTTCTCCCGGCCGGTCAGATACTCGTCGACGGCGGCGAACTGCCCGGAGAGCCCGATCGAGCGGCGTACCTCGTTGGGCTTCTTGAGTACGTCGATCCCGGCCACGGTCGCCGTGCCGCTGTCCGGGCGCAGCAGCGTGGTCAGCACCCGTACGGCGGTGGTCTTGCCCGCGCCGTTGGGCCCGAGCAGTCCGAGGACGGTGCCCTCGGGGACGTCGAGATCGACACCCCCCAGGGCCCGGACGTCACCGAAGGTCTTCACCAGACCCTCGGCGTGGATCGCACCTGGCATGGAGGGACTCCCCCGTCACTCGTGGACGACTGTGCCCGCACGGAGCCGGTGCCGGCAGGAGGCCGGTGCCCGTACGCGCCTACTCGGCGATCCTAGGATTCGGAGGCCCACATCGCGCGGCAAACAGCCGGATCCGGCCAGTCGGTGCGAAACGCGCGGTCAGCCCAGGACCCGGTAGCCCTCCGAGCGCAGTGTCTCCTCGACGTCCGCGCAGTGTCGCGGGCCCTTCGTCTCCAGATGCAGGTCGACCTCCGCCTCGGTCAGCCCGAGGCGCGGGTCGGTGCGGACATGGCTGATGTCGAGGACGTTGGCGTCGGCCACGGTCAGCGTGGCCAGCAGGGCGGCGAGCGCCCCCGGGCGGTCGGTGAGCCGCAGCCGCAGGCTGAGGTAGCGGCCCGCCGCGGACATCCCGTGCCGCAGGATGCGCTGCATCAGGAGCGGGTCGACGTTGCCGCCGGACAGCACGGCCACGACCGGTCCGCGGAACGCCTTCGGGTCGCTGAGCAGCGCGGCCACCGGGCTGGCCCCGGCGGGCTCGACGACCAGCTTGGCCCGCTCCAGGCAGAGCAGCAGCGCACTGGACAGCTCGTCCTCGGTGACCGTGCGGACCTCGTCGACCAGCTCCTCGACCAGCGCGAACGGTACGTCGCCGGGACGGCCCACCTTGATGCCGTCGGCCATCGTGGCGGGCGCGTCCAGCGAGACGGGGTATCCGGCGGCGAGGGAGGGCGGGTAGCAGGCGGCGCCCTCGGCCTGGACGCCGATGATCCGGACGTCGGGACGCAGGGCCTTCACCGCGACGGCGACGCCCGCGGCGAACCCGCCGCCGCCGATACCGAGGACGATGGTGCGGACCTCCGGACACTGCTCCAGGATCTCCAGGCCGACGGTGCCCTGGCCCGCGATGATGTCGGGGTGGTCGAAGGGGTGGATGAAGACCGCGCCGGTCTCCTCCGCGTACCGCTGGGCTGCGGCCAGGGTCTCGTCGACGACCTGGCCGTGCAGCCGCACCTCGGCCCCGTACTCCCGGGTCGCGGCGACCTTGGGCAGGGGCGCCCCGACGGGCATGAAGACCGTGGAGCGTACGCCGAGGAGGGACGAGGCGAGCGCGACGCCCTGGGCGTGGTTCCCGGCGCTGGCGGCGACCACCCCGGCCGCCCGCTCCACCGGGGTGAGGCCGGAGATCCGGACGTAGGCGCCGCGCAGTTTGAAGGAGCCGGTGCGCTGGAGGTTCTCGCACTTGAGGTGGACCGGGGCGCCGACCAGCTCGGTCAGATGGCGGCTCCCCTCCAGCGCGGTCACCCGGGCCACCCCGTCGAGCATTTTCTGCGCGCCCCGGACGTCGTCGAGGATCAGGGCCGGGTGGTGGGGGGTCGCGCGGAAGTTCATGCCCGCAAGTCTTGCAGCTCGGACCGGGCGCGGCAGACTTGTCCATGGCGGCCTGCGGTGGTGTCCGCAGGTTTGTGCGGCACTGGTACACGTTGCCCCGGGGCCGCGTACTCTGTCCCCCACTCATCCGACACCGCACGAAGAGAGTCCCCGGCCATGCCCCCTCAGGACATGACGACTGCTGCGTCTCCTTCCGGGGGCGCCGCCCCCGAACACCCGGGCCCCGACCGCCTGCTGGACGCGCTGCAGCACCAGGTGGCGGTCTTCGCCCGCCGTGCCGAGCAGACCCGCCTCGGCGGTGTCGGCCAGGTCCGCAACTCGATGGACCGGGCGGCGTACCTGCTGCTCAACCGGCTGGACAAGGAAGGGCCGATGGGCGTCAAGGCGCTGGCGGCCGGGATGGGCATCGACTCCTCGACGGTGACACGGCAGGTCGCGCCGCTCGTCGACACCGGTCTGGTCAAGCGCACGTCGCACCCGGAGGACGGCCGGGCCGTGGTGCTCCAGCTCTCCCCGCGCGGTCAGGCCCGCCTGGAGGAGGTCCGCGCCTCGCGGCGTGAGCTGATGTCGCAGGTGACGGACGGGTGGACGGAGGAGGAGCGGGACACGTTCTGCGCCCTGCTCACCCGTTTCAACGGGTCGCTGGCCGCCCGGCAGGCCGCGTACCAGCCGCCACAGCCCGACTGACGCCCGTACACGTCGCTTCCCCGTGTCCGGACTCTTGACCGGGGCGGTGCACCGGGGCTCGTATGTGGTGCATGGCAGAGCGGGCGACCCATCGGGACCGGCTCCGCGCCCTGGAGTTCGAGGCCTTCGTGGCGGGCGCGGGCGGACGCCTGCTGCACACGGCGACGCTGCTCACCGGCGAGCCGTCGCAGCCGCCGGGCGCGTATGTCCGGGCCGAGGCCCTGCTGCGCGCGGCGCTCGCCCGTACGTACGCCGACTGGGACCGGCTGCACGGCGGCGACCCCTACGACCGGGCCCGCCGGGAGCTGGCCCTCCGCTTCGCCCGGGAGGCCCGGCGCCATCAGCGGCCGCGCGGCGGTCTGCTGGACCGGCTGACCCCGATCGAGCGGCTGGTGCTGGTCCTGCGGATGTACGAGGAGGTCGGCGAGGACCAGACGGCGGCGCTGCTCGGGCTGCCGGCCGACCGGATCCGCGCGGTGTGCGCGCGGGCGGTGGCGACGCTGCGGTCGGATGCCCCCCGGGGCCGGGTGACGCCGTGAGCGCCGGACGGCGGGATCCGGACCCGCGCGAGGAACAGGTCCGGCTGATGCTGGACGGCCCGCATCCGGTTCTGCCGCCCGGCCTGGCCGCGCAAGCGGTCCGGCACGGGGGACGCCGGATGCGGCTGCGCCGGGCGGCGCACCGGACGGCGGGCTGGCTGCTGGCCGTGGTGCTCGTCGCGTTCCTGGTCTGGGTCGGCGTCGAGCAGCCGTGGGCGACGGAGCCCGCCCAGGTGACTCCGCCGTTGGAGGGCTGGTGAGCCGTGGGGCTCACGGTCCGGGAGGCCTACGCTGGAGAAGGCGGTTGTCGTACGAGCCGAGGAGGCCGTGATGACGAGGAAGACCGCGGACTGCCGCAAGTATCCGAGCGAGATGAACTGCACCCTCACCCTGACCGGTGAGGAGGACGAGGTCGTCCGGGCCGCGGGCGAGCACGCGGCGTCGGTCCACGGACACGAGGACACTCCCGAACTGCGTGAGCAGATCAGGGGAATGCTGGAGGACGCGGACGAGAAGGTGAGCGCCTGAGCACCGGAACGCCGGAGGCGCCCGCCGTCGTAGGCGGGCGCCTCTGTGACGACGTGTACCGGATCAGCCCAGCGCCTGCGTGAGGTCGGCGAGCAGGTCGTCGCCGTTCTCGATGCCGACGGAGATCCGGACCAGGTCGGCCGGGACCTCCAGCAGGGAGCCCGCGACCGAGGCGTGCGTCATCCGGCCCGGGTGCTCGATCAGCGACTCCACGCCGCCGAGGGACTCTCCGAGCGTGAACAGCTTCGCCCGGTCGCAGACCTCGATCGCCGCTTCCTCGCCGCCCGTGACGCGGAAGGACACCATGCCGCCGAAGGTCTTCATCTGCTTGGCGGCGACCTCGTGGCCGGGGTGCTCGGGCAGGCCCGGGTAGAACACCTGGGAGACCTTGGGGTGGCGGGTCAGCAGATCGGCGATCCTGGTGGCGTTCTCGGTGTGCCGGTCCATGCGGACGGCGAGGGTCTTGATGCCGCGCAGGACGAGCCAGGCGTCGAAGGGACCTGCGACCGCGCCCATGGCGTTCTGGTGGTACGCCAGTTCCTCGGCGAGCTCCGGGTCGCTGACGACGAGCGCGCCGCCGACGACGTCGGAGTGGCCGCCCATGTACTTGGTGGTGGAGTGCACGACGACGTCCGCGCCGAGCGCGAGCGGCTGCTGGAGGTAGGGCGAGGCGAAGGTGTTGTCGACGACGAGGCGGGCCCCGGCCTCGTGCGCGACCTGGGCGACGGCGGCGATGTCGGTGATGCCGAGCAGCGGGTTGGACGGGGTCTCCACCCAGACCGCCTTGGTGCGCGGGGTGATCGCGGCCCGTACGGCGGCCACGTCCGAGGTGTCGGCCACGGAGAACTCCACGCCCCACCGCGAGACGACCTTCGCGAACAGCCGGAACGTGCCGCCGTAGGCGTCGTTCGGGATGACCACGTGGTCGCCGGGGGTCAGCAGCGTACGCAGGAGGCAGTCCTCGGCGGCGAGGCCGGAGGCGAAGGCGAGGCCGCGGCGGCCGCCTTCGAGGGCCGCGAGGTTCTCCTCCAGGGCCGTACGGGTCGGGTTGGCGCTGCGGCTGTACTCGTATCCGCCGCGCAGACCGCCCACGCCGTCCTGCTTGTAGGTGGAGACCTGGTAGATCGGCGGAACCACCGCGCCGGTGAGGGGGTCGGCGGTGTTCCCCGCGTGGATGGCGAGGGTTTCGAAGCTGTGCTGGTCGCTCATGGGCCCGAGCGTAGTTCGTGGCGGAGGCACTTACCGGCCACTTGCCGCTCCGGGGACAATGGGGCCATGGAGATTCTGTTGTTCCTGCTCGCGATGTGCATGCTCGCGGCGGTCATCGGCCCCTGGGTGATGCGCCGCCGGGGCGGTATCCGCCAGGTCGCCCCCGGTTCGCCGGACGCCGCCGACCCGGACACGTACGGCTTCGCCCGGCAGGAGGAGCTGGACGTCCGGATGCCGGGCCCCGACCAGGACCTCCTGGACGTGCTCGACGTGGTCCAGCGCACCCAGGACTGGCGGGCGGCCTCCCAGCTGCTGGCCGGGACGCCGAAGGAGGGCGAGGTGCGCTGGCAGCGCGTGCAGGCCTTCGCGGGCGCGGCCTCGCTGGAGCTGGCGCAGCAGCCGGGCAGGGGCGGCTCGTGGCTGCGGGCCTGGCGCGCGGAGTCCCCGAAGGACGCGGGCGGCGCGGCGGTGCACGCGGAGTTCCTGGTGCAGCAGGCGTGGCGGTCCTCGGCGGCGGGCAGCGACGACTTCCGGATCATCCTGGAGGAGGCCCGTACGGTCTGCGGCGAGGCGGCCCTGCTCGCGCCGGGCGACCCCGTGCCGTACATCGTGGAGCTGGCGGTGGCCCGGGGCCTGGGCTACACCCCCGAGCAGTTCGACCAGCTGTGGGCGAAGATCATCGACCGGGCCCCGGCGCACCTGGGCGCCCACATCGCGGCGCTGCACTTCCACTCCGAGCGGTGGCACGGTTCGCGCAAGGACGCCGAGGCCTTCGCCACGGCCGCCGCCGCCCGCGCCCCGCAGGGTTCGCTGCTGGCGGCGCTGCCGCTGTTCGCGGTGTACGAGCACCTGCCGGAGGTCAACCTGGTGCAGGGCTTCTACCGCAGTCAGGTGGTGACGAAGGCGGTCGAGGGCGCGATGTTCGCGGTGCACGCGGCCCGCCAGGACGACCCGATGCTCGCCCATGTGCGCCACCTCCTGGTGCTGTTCCTGGTCCACATGGAGCGCTGGTCGGAGGCGATGCACCAGCTGATCCGGGTCGACGGCCACGTGGGCGCGCTGCCGTGGACGGCGGAGGCGGACCCGGCCGCGCAGTACACGGTCTACCGGGCGCTGGCGGTCGCGGGGTACGAGGCGAACGGCGGCAGCCCGGCGACGCTGCGGCACTGATCTCCGTACGGCTGCTGCCGCACGGAGCGCGGCAAGGGGCGCCGGCGCTGAGCACGGTGCGGTAACAGCTGCTGACCAGCACTGATTTGCGTTGCCGCCGCTTCGTCCGGTGCGACATACTCCGGATTCCCCCCACACGCACGTTCGACTCGCACGTTCGGCCTCCATGGTCGATACCCACGGTCGACGCGCCCCCTTGTTCACTTCGCGTACCGACCCGGCGCCCCGCGCGCCCGTGGGCGGGGCGCGTCTTCCTTTCCCGTGGGGGGAACCGCCCGATGGGCCCAACACTGCGCGCCGCGCGCGCTCTCGTCCTGCTTGCGGGCTTCTACCTGCTCGGCCTCGTCCTGCTCGCAGCCCTGGCCGCCGTCGACTGGGCGGCGGCCGTCCACACCCCCGGCCCCTTCGCGCTGAAGGTCTTCATCGTCAGCGCCGTGCTCGCCGTCCCGATCGTCCGGGGCATGTTCATGCTCCGGACACCCCCGGACGAGGACGTGCCCGGCGTACGGGTGGACGACAGCAACGAGCCACGGCTCTGGCAGACCGTGCGGGACATCGCCCAGCAGGTCGGGACCCGCGCCCCCGACGAGATCCTGCTCACCGGCGACGTCAACGCGACGGTCGGCGAGGACTCCCGCTTCCTCGGGCTGGCAGGCGGTACCCGGCGGCTCCACATCGGACTGCCGCTGATGACGGGCCTGTCCGAGACTCAGCTGCGGGCCGTGCTGGCCCACGAGATGGGCCACTACGGCAACGCCGACACCCGCCTCGCCGCCATCTCCGAACGCGGTCGTGTCCACGTGCTGCGCACCATCGCCCACTTCGAGGCGCGCGCCGGCGCCAAGGTCTCCAAGGAGCGCGCCCGGCAGGAGAAGAAGGCCGCCGCAGCCGTCGCCAAGGGCAGGAAGGCGAAGGAGGTCGACACCACCGGCACCGGCTTCACCTACCGGGCGATGGCGCGGCTGTACACGGTGTACGGGACGTTCTATCTGCGCGCCACTCTGTCCGGCTCCCGCCGCGCGGAGTTCGCCGCGGACATCGCGGCGGCCCGGATCGCGGGCCGCGACGCGACGGCGTCGGCGCTGCGCGAGATCCCGGTCATCGACGCGGCCCACGACTTCTACCTGAACTCCTACGCGACGCTCGGCGCCGACGCGGGCCTGCTGCCGCCGCCCGGTGAGTTCCTGGGCGGTTTCCGCCGTCTGCTGGCCGCCCGCCACGAGGAGCTGGACGCGATGCGCGGCGGCCGGCTGCCCGCCGAGCCCGTTTCCCCGTACGACTCCCACCCGCCGATCGCCGAGCGCGTCGCCCGGATCGAGGCGCTTCTGGACGACGGCCGCGCCTCGGACCCGGTCCGTCCGTCGCTGTCGCTGCTGACCGACGCGGAGGGTGCCCTCGCCGCCGTCGAGGAGACTCTGCTCACACCGGCCGCCCAGGGGCTGCGGCGGCTGGACTGGCCGGAGCTGGTGCACGCCGCGATGAGCGTCCACACCGAGCGGTCCGCTCAGCGGTTCGGCGCGCTGGTGCTCGGGACGGAGGGCGGCGAGGCCCGGACGGAGCGCGGCGACGGCACGCCGGGGCGCGAGGCCGCCGGCATGTCACGGCCCGAGCCGGAGGGCGACGGCGCCGGAACGCTGGGGGCGCTGCTCGACGCGATCGACGCCGGTGCGCTGTGGCGGATCGCCGAACGGCTCCCGCGCTCCGAGGCGGCGGCCGCCGCGACCGGCCGGGCAGCCCGCGAGTTCGCCCGTCCCCAGCTGCGCGCGGGACTGTCGCAGCTGGTCAGCGCGGAGTACCTGCGCCAGGGCCGGGCCCGCTGGCAGCTGTCCTGGACGGAGTCCGCCGCGCTGGAACTCCCGTACGGGCACGCGGACGAACTCCCGGCCGCGCTGGAGGCGGCGGTGGCGGACCGCCCGGACACGGGGCCGCTGCGCGCGCTGCTGGCACCGCCGTCCACGCCCCAGGCCTCCGAACCCGCCCCGGCCCCGGCCCCGAGCTCCACCGTGTAGCCGCCGACTGCTCCACCCGGTTCCGACTCCGGCTCGGGCTTTGGCTCCGACTCCGGCCCGTGAACGTCCACGGAACCGTCATCGTCCCCAACTCCATCCCCTCCCCGTAGAGAGACGCGAAGTGATCACCGTGCTCTGGGCCGTTCTGGCCGTCATCGCCCTCATCGTCCTGGCCATCGGCCTCTGGTTCCTGAAAGCCATCGTGCAGGGCGCCCTGGAGGGCTGGCGGGGCGACGGTTCGGAGGAGCCCGACGGCCCGTACGTCCTGCCGGAGGAGTGCGCGGCCCTCGGACTGCTTCCCCCCGACCGGCAGAACACGGACAGTGCGAGCCCGGTGCCCGCCGAACTGACCGCGGCGCTCGACGCGGTGGGGCGCGGGGAGTGGGAGCCGGCCGCCGAGCTCATGGGGCGTACGGCCACCGAGCGCGACTGGGAGAACCGGTCGGCGTACGCGTACGAGCTGGCCGACAAGGCCGCGCAGGACGACACATGGCTGCTGGCCTGGGAGACGGCACGCCCTGACGACCCGGACGCGGCGGTGGTGCGGGCCCGCAGCACGGTCTGTCTGGCCTGGGACATCCGGGGCGGCAAGCGGGCCCAGTACACGACGGGTGAGCAGTTCCGGGGCTTCCACGCGACGCTCCAGCGCTCGCGCGCCGAGACGGAGCGGGCCGCCGAGCTGAACCCGGAGGACCCGACCCCGCACATCACGGAGATCTGGACCGCGCTCGGCCTCGGCTACCCGCACGCGGAGATGGACCGGATCTGGGCCGCGATCACCGAGCGTGCCCCGTACCACTACGAGGCGCACTTCTCCGCGGTCCAGTACTGGTGCAAGAAGTGGCGCGGCTCGCACGAGCTGGCCCGGGCGTTCGCCGACGAGGCCGCCGCGAAGGCACCGCTGGGCAGCCTGCTCACCGCGTTCCCGCTGATCGTGCACTTCGAGCATGACGAGACCACGGACCAGGAGGCCGACCGGACGCCGGAGATGACGGCCCGGGTCGACGCCGCCCTCGCGGACGTGGCCGCCGCCGACCCGGCCCACCCGCGGCTGGCGGAGGTGCGCCATCTGCTGGCGTACTACCTCTCGCTCCAGGACCGCGACGAGGCGGCGGTGGAGCAGTTCCGGCTGGTGGACGGTTACGTGAACGCCCTGCCGTGGCGCTACCGGACCGAGCCCGCCGAGGAGTACTGCTCCCTGCGCGACCAGTCGGTGCGCGCGGCGCCTGCGACCGTCTGAGCCGGGGCGGGGCAGGGCGGCGGGGCGTGGAGGGAAAAGCGCCCCGCCCCGTCCGCGCCCCGGAATCCCGGCGGCCGCTCCCGTGTTGTACGTACCGAACACCGACCCCGGAGGAGCCCCCGCATGTTCCTGAACCACCGCACCCCCGTGCTCCCCACCCCGGAGCAGGCCCTGCGCGGCCGTCCCGTTCCCGAGTTCACCGTCCCCTCGCGCCACACGGTCCTCGGCAACCCGCTGGTGGGCCCGTATCCGGAAGGCCTGGAGGTGGCGGACTTCGCGCTGGGCTGTTTCTGGGGCGCGGAGCGGAAGTTCTGGCAGACGGAGGGCGTGTGGACGACGCTGGTCGGCTACCAGGGCGGCTACACGGAGAACCCGACGTACGAGGAGGCCTGCTCGGGCCTGACCGGCCACACGGAGGCGGTACGTGTCGTCTTCGACCCGGCCGTCGTGTCGTACGAGGAGCTGCTGAAGCTGTTCTGGGAGTCGCACAACCCGACCCAGGGCTTCCGCCAGGGCAACGACGTGGGCACCCAGTACCGCTCCGCGATCTACACCCACTCCCCCGCCCAGGCAGCGGCGGCCGACGCCTCCCGTGAGGCGTACCAGAAGGTCCTGACGGCCTCCGGTCACCAGGAGATCACCACGGAGATCCTCCCGGCCGAGGGCCGGCCGTTCTGGCCCGCCGAGGCGTATCACCAGCAGTACCTGGACAAGAACCCGGGCGGCTACTGCGGCATCGGCGGCACGGGCGTCTCCTGCCCGGTCGGCGTGGCCCCGGCCGAGGGCTGACCGGACCGACCGCCCCGGGCCCTACGGCTCCTCCTGGCCGCACTGCTCGTCCCGGCCGCACTGCTCGCCCTGGCCGAGCATCGCCGGAAGCAGCCGCCGCAGCAGCCGTACGAACGGGGCGTCCCGGTCGGCCGGGGGCGGGGCGTCCGCCGACGCCCGTCTCAGGCCGCCAGCAGCACGCCACCCATCGGGCCCGCCGGGCCGGTCGGACGGACCGGACCCGTCGGTGCCGCCGGCCCCGCGGCCCGGTGCCCGCCCGCCGTCCCCAGCGACCGGGACCGGCTCCGGGTGCGGGCCGCCGTGAGGCTCACCAGCCGCTCACCGGCCAGCGCCAGGATGTCCGCAAGGCTCAGGCCGAGCGCCTGGGCGGCGGCGGCCAGCACCTCGGACGAGGCCTCCTTGCGGCCGCGCTCCACCTCGGAGAGGTACGCCATGGAGATCCGGGACGCCTCGGACACGTCCTTCAACGTCCGTCCCTGTGCCCGGCGTTCACGGCGCAGCACCTCCCCGACGAGGTCGCGCCAGAGCGGCTCGCGGGGCAGGCCCCGGGGTGTCGGGTCCGCCGCCGTCGGGAGCGGGCGCAGGGGGATCACGTCGGCCTGGTTCGTCGTTCGGATCGTCACCGTCCCAGACTAGGAGCGCGACGCTCCCCCGGCACGGGGCGGGCGTTGCGCTCCGGGCGGATCTGCTGTCGGCGAAGTTCCGTGACAGACGGCTGTGTTCGCGGAACGGGCGGTTCGGCGACGGTAGTAGGCGATCGCGAGAGCAAGGGTGATCGGCCCCCAGGCGGCGATGGGGCTGACGCACACCGCCGCCAGCAGCTGCCAGGCGTCACTGGTGTATTCGACGGTGTCGACGACGCCGTACAGGGTGAGGTCGCGGTCGTCGCCGACGGGGACGGCCGTGAACAGGAAGGTGAGGATCAGACCGCCGAGGACCGCCGGGACGAAGGCCGCCATCGGCCGGACGCGTCTGCCGCCGATGAGCGGTATCCAGGCGGGCGCCACCTCGCCCCAGCCCCGGACCAGCCCTATGGTCAGAATCGCGATCGCTTCCGTCAGGACGCTGAGCCCGAGGACGTACGGAATGCTCAGCCAGTAGGCAGGCAGGTCGCCCGTCTGCACCTGCCCCATCTCGAAGTGCAGGGCGAAGGGCAGCCGCCACAGGCACGCCGGCAGCAGGAGCAGCGGAAGCGCGTGGGCCAGCCGCATCGCCCAGCGGGGGACGGGCCGCTCGGTGTCCCCCACGGGCGGGGGTCGATGGAAGAGCTTCGGTGTCATGGCTCCACCCTCGTGGGGCAGGCACGACGGCGAATCGCCCGCGCGGGCCGGACCGCTCCCCCGCGCGGCTGAGGCCGTACGCGCCGGTCTCAGCCGCGCGGAGCAGCGCTCGCCGGGGAGGCGGGGAGCCGGAGGGCCGGGGAGACATCGACGCCTCTTTGGCCCTTCTCGCCCCCGGCCTCCCTCAGATCAGCCCCTGCGCCAGCATCGCGTCCGCGACCAGCTCGAAGCCCGCGATGTTCGCGCCGACCACGTAGTTGCCGGGGCTCCCGTACCGCTCCGCCGTCGTGTAGCAGGAGTCGTGGATGTGCCGCATGATCTCGGCGAGGCGCTCCTCGGTGTGGGCGAACGTCCACGAGTCCCGCGACGCGTTCTGCTGCATCTCCAGCGCGCTCGTCGCGACCCCGCCCGCGTTGGCCGCCTTGCCCGGGGCGAAGGCGACGCCCGCCTCCTGGAGGACCCGGACCGCCTCCGGCGTGGTGGGCATGTTGGCGCCCTCCGCGACCGCCTTGACCCCGTTGCGTACGAGGTGCAGCGCGTCGGCCTCGTGCAGTTCGTTCTGCGTGGCGCAGGGCAGGGCCACATCCACGGGGACCGTCCACACGCCCGTACCGGGTACGAACCGGGCGTGGGCGCCGCGCCGCTCGGCGTACTCCGCGACCCGGCCCCGGCCCGCCTCCTTGATCTCCTTGAGGAGGGCGAGGTCGATGCCCTTCTCGTCGACGACATAGCCGCCGGAGTCCGAGCAGGTGACGACGGTCGCGCCGAGCTGCTGGGCCTTCTCGACGGCGTAGATGGCCACGTTGCCCGAGCCGGAGACCGCGACGGTCTGGCCCTCCAGGGACTCGCCCCGGCTGCGCAGCATCTCGGCGGTGAACAGGACCGTGCCGTAGCCGGTGGCTTCCGTACGGGCCTGCGCGCCGCCCCAGCCGAGGCCCTTGCCGGTGAGGACGCCGGACTCGTAACGGTTGGTGATCCGCTTGTACTGGCCGAAGAGGTAGCCGATCTCCCGGCCGCCGACGCCGATGTCGCCGGCGGGCACGTCCGTGTACTCCCCCAGGTGGCGGTGGAGTTCGGTCATGAACGACTGGCAGAACCGCATGATCTCCGCGTCGGACCGGCCCTTGGGGTCGAAGTCCGCGCCGCCCTTGCCGCCGCCGATGGGCATGCCGGTGAGGGCGTTCTTGAAGATCTGCTCGAAGCCGAGGAACTTCACGATGCCGAGATTGACCGAGGGGTGGAAGCGCAGCCCGCCCTTGTAGGGGCCGAGCGAGCTGGAGAACTCCACCCGGAAGCCGCGGTTGACGTGGATGTCGCCGGAGTCGTCCGACCACGGCACCCGGAAGATCAGCTGACGCTCGGGCTCGCATATGCGCTCGATGATGCGGGCGTCGACGAACTCCGGGCGCTGAGTCAGCACCGGCCCGAGCGTCTCCAGGACCTCCCGGACCGCCTGGTGGAACTCCTGCTCCCCCTGGTTGCGGCGCAGGATCTCGGCGTAGAGCGGCTCAATGACACGGGCCGCGGCGTCCTGCGTGCGGGCGGAGTCGGGCGAGTCGGGGATGACCGGCATCTGATCAAGACCTTCCGTGGTCGGCTCGTACGCGTCGGCGCCCCCGTCCCGGAGGACGCCACCGGTCAGATTCTCCCGTGCGGGCCGACGATCTTCGAGGACCATCCACATACTGACCATGATCAGGCGTTTTCCCCCACTGCGGCCCCGCACCCGTACGGGGGCATCCGCGCGTCCGCCGTGCGGCCCCCGAGGAACAACGCCCCGACGCCGTAGTTACCCGTCAGGAACGGGGACACCTCGCCTGACGATCAGTCATGATGCCCCCATGACCAAGCCACGGGGGCGTCGGAGAGGGCTGCCTCCTGACGCGTTACGGGCCTCGCGCGGGGCGCACCGGGCCGCGAACCGCCCCGTGCGGTCCCGCTCGGCCCCTGCCCCGCCGCCGCCCGTGCGCGCGCCCGCCCGGGCGGCGTATCCGGCGTACGCCCGTCCCTCGGTCCACCCCGGCCCCGGGCCCCACAGACAGCCGCGCGTCCCCAAGGGCACGGGAGACATGCGGCGCTATCTGGCGGTCGGGCTCGACGCCTATCTGTGCCTGCTGGCCGTGGGGCTGCTGGTGCACTCCTGCCTGGACTCGGGCGGGACGGGGCACGCGATCGCCCTGCTGGTCGTCCAGCTGATCGTGCTGTCGTTCGCCAATCAGGTACTGCTGACGATGGCCGTCCGGGCGAGCGCCGGAAAGCTGATCATGGGCGTCCGGGTGATCCGGCTCCCCGACGCGGGCCGGCCGGGCTTCCGCAGGCTGGTGCTGCGCTGGCTGTACGGGCTCCTCTGGCTGCCGCTCCAGCCCTGGCGGCGGCTCCGCGGCCCGGTGACACCCCGCGGCCCCGAGCGCCCCGCGGGTTGCCCCGCCGAGCCCTGCGAGGACCTCGCGGGGGTACGCCAGGTGCGCCGCAGCGACCTGCGGTCCTACCGGGCGGCGGTGCGGGGGCGTCCGGACTGAGCCCGGTCTTCGGCCTCCTGCGCCGTACGATCGCGCGCCGCCCGCATCGCCGCCGCCGTGGCCGACGCGTCGTACTCCGGGCCGACCCCGGGAACGATCACCACGTCGCCGTCGATGTGCCGGGTGCGCAGCGGCAGGATCTCCTGGTAGGCCGGGGACGCGTACCAGGCGTGGGCCTCCGCCGTCCCGGGAAACCCGACGATGACCAGCGCGCCCGGCCAGGCCCCCTCCACCACCTCCACCTCGGCGCCATGGACCAGGAAGCGGCCTCCGTAGGGCTTCATGGTGGCCTGGATCCGCTGGAGGTAGCTCAGCACCTCGTCCTCGACAGGGGCGTCGGTGGTGCGCAGGTGGGCGATGGCGTACGCGGTCATGATCCGGCCCTCCGGAAGGTGGTCGGGGCGGTTCCCCTGGACATCCACGATGCTGCCGGGCGGGGCGGAGACCGTCGATTACCTCGGAGGTCATGCCGGCGGGAGCGGCCAGGACCGGAGCCGACCCGAGCGGGACACGCCGAAGGCGGCGGTCCCGGGGCTCCGGGGCCGCCGCCTTCGGGCGGGGACGGGGGTGGTGCGGGTGGTGCGGGGAAGAGGAACCGGCGGACCGGGAAGGGGAGCCGGTGGGCGGATCAGGCCTGGGAGCCGGCCGTCCACTCGGCCCAGCTCATGTTCCAGCCGTTGAGGCCGTTGTCCGGGGTGATCGTCTTGTCCGGGGAGTTCTTGACGATGACCACGTCGCCGATGAGCGAGTTGTTGTAGAACCAGGCACCGGGGGCGTTGGGGTCGTTCGCGCCCTTCACGTCGGCGAGGCCCACGCAGCCGTGGCTGGTGTTGGCGTTGCCGAAGATGCCCTTGCCCCAGTAGTTGCCGTGGATGAAGGTGCCCGACGTGGACAGGCGCATGGCGTGCGGCACGTCCTTGATGTCGTACTCGCCCTTGCCGTCGTCATCGGTGAAGCCGACGGTGGCGCCGTTCATCCGGGTCTCCTTGTGCTTCTCGGAGATCACCATCTGACCGTTGTACGTGGGGTTGTCGGGGGAGCCCGCGGAGATCGGGATCGTCTTGATCGTCTTGCCGTCGCGGGTGACCGTCATCTGCTTGGTCTTCGCGTCGACGGTGGAGACCTGGTTACGGCCGATCTTGAAGGTGACGGTCTTCTGCTGGACGCCGAAGACGCCGTCCGCGCCCTCGACCCCGTCGAGCGCCAGCTTCAGGGTGACGGTGGAGCCGCCCTGCCAGTAGTTCTCCGGGCGGAAGTCCAGGCGCTGGCCGTTGAACCAGTGGCCGACGACCTCCTGGCCGCTGCTGGAGCTCACGGTGATGCCGTCCTGGACGGCCTTCTTGTCCGTGATCTCCTTGTTGAAGTTGATCGAGACGGGCATCCCGACACCGACCGTGGAGCCGTCCTCGGGGGTGAAGTTCCCGATGAAGCTGTTGTCGGGCGAGACGGTGGTGAAGGAGCTGTTCTCGTGGGCCTTGCGGCCCTTCGAGTCCTCCGCCGTGGCGTCGATCTTGTAGGTGGTGGAGCGCTCCAGCTGAGCCGCGGGCTTCCAGCTGGAGCCGTCGGCCGCCAGGGTGCCCTCGACCGGGGTGCCGTCCGCCGTGGTCATGACGACCTCGGTCAGCTTGCCCTTGGTGACGGAGACCTGGGCCGCGTTGTTGATGCTGGCGTTGGTCGAGCCGTTCTTCGGCTTGATCGTTATCTGCGCCTCGGAGGCGTCCGCGGCCGCCGCCTTGTCCACTTCCTGCTGCGACGACTCCGAACTCCCGGCGCTCGTCTTTCCGCCCTTGTCGCCGTCGTCGGTACAGGCCGAAAGCACCAGCACGCCGCCGAGCAGTGCGGACACGGCCATGAGGCCCTTGCGCCGCTTGCTGTCCGTCATCACACGCTTCTCCATCGTTGCCGAACTCCCCAAAATCCCCGGACGGGACCGCCAGGCGGCTATTCCCCGTCAATGTTCCAAGAACACCCGGAAAGGGCGGTCCGTTCCGCATCCTCGACAGATGTGGGGAACACCACTCATCGACGCCGCCCCGGCGGTCCTGGTTCCCGTTGCCGGGTCCCGGTTTCCGTCACCGCACGGCGCGGCCCCGGTCCGCCGGTGAGCGGGGGCCGGGGCCGGTGTCCTCACATGTCACACCCGCTGCGCGGGGTCACCGTCCTCGCCGTCGTTCTTCCCATTGTGCGCGACCGTGTCGCCGTACCCCTCCTCGTCGTCCGCGTCCCGCGGCAGGAAGAGACCCTCCTCGCCGTCGTCCGCGTCGTCCCAGCCCTCCGCGTCGGGGTCGTACTCGATGGACTCGCTGCTCCACGATGCCTGGGCGAGCTCCACCCCGGGCACCTCGCTGACCAGGTCGAAGGGGTCGACCAGCGAGGCGAGGGCCTCTGCGCCGTCTGCCCGGACCGTGGCCTCGGCATGCATCCGCTCCTCGGCACTCTCGCCACCGCCGATGCCCGCGACGGGCTCCCCGTACTCGGCGGCGATCGATTCGAGGGCGGTGCCGGTCAGGGCGTCGAGGTCGGTGACCTCCAGCACCATCTCGACGCGAAGTCGAACAAACCTGGATGTCTCATCTGTGCTCATGGCCGGAGCGTACGGCCCGGCGCGGCCACGACTTTCCACCGACCCGCTGCTTTGCTTAGCATCGGCCCACGGGGCTAACTCATGGTTGTCGCAAGGGGATCGAATCTGTGTCCGTCGCTCGTCGCACACTGCTGACCGCCACCGCCGCAGGCACGCTGCTGGCCGCTCTCTGGTTCGTCCCGTCGGCCAACGCGACCGGTGAGAACGCCGAGCAGCGTGGCGGCCCGGCCGCCACGTCCGACCGGACCGCCGGTCAGGCCGACGACGCCTCCGAGGCGCGCCTCGCCGACACCGGTCCCGGCCTGGACACCACCCCGTATCTCATCGGCGGCACGGCCCTGTTGGGCATCGGCGCGGGCTTCGTCACCTACTCGGTACGCCGGTCCGGGACGCGCTCGGCCTACTGACCCGGTACCGACCTGAAGGTGGGTCCCCGCACCCCCCGGCGCGGGGACCCACCTTCGGACGCGTACGGGGCCGGCTTCCCCCCGGCGCGTACGGGGCCGGATCAGGCCAGCGGCCCGGTCACCGGCTCCACGGCCGCGACCAGGCGCCCTTCCCGTACGAACGCGTCGGCGGCGGCCAGGTCCGGCGCGAGGAAGCGGTCCGGGCCCGGGCCCTCGGCGCCCGCGGCGCGCAGCGCGGCCACAGCGGCCTGCGAGGCGGGGGCGGGTACCAGGCCCTCGGCGGCGCGGAGTTCGACGGCGCGGGTCGCCGCGTACAGCTCGACGGCGACGATCCGGGTCAGGTTGTCCACGGCGGTACGGAGCTTGCGCGCGGCGGACCAGCCCATGGAGACGTGGTCCTCCTGCATCGCGGAGGACGGGATGGAGTCGGCGGAGGCGGGGACCGCGAGCCGCTTCATCTCGCTGACCAGGGCGGCCTGGGTGTACTGGGCGATCATCAGACCGGAGTCGACCCCGGCGTCGTCCGCGAGGAACGGGGGCAGGCCGTGCGAGCGGTTCTTGTCGAGCAGCCGGTCGGTGCGGCGTTCGCAGATGGAGCCGAGGTCGGCGGCGACGATCGCGAGGAAGTCCAGGACGTACGCGACGGGCGCGCCGTGGAAGTTGCCGTTGGACTCGACCCGGCCGTCGGACAGAACCACCGGGTTGTCGACGGATGAGGCCAGTTCACGCCCCGCGACGACGGCCGCGTGGTCGAGGGTGTCGCGGCCCGCGCCGTTGACCTGGGGGGCGCAGCGCACCGAGTAGGCGTCCTGGACCCGGGGGGCGTCGTCCTGGTGATGGCCCGTCAGCCCCGAACCGGCCAGGACCCGCAGCATGTTGTCCGCGCTGACGCCCTGGCCGGGGTGCGGGCGGATGGCGTGCAGCTCGGGGGCGAGCACCTTGTCCGTGCCGAGCAGCGCCTCCAGGGAGAGGGCGGCGGTGATGTCGGCGGAGGTGTAGAGGTTCTTCAGGTCGGCGAGGGCCATGACCAGCATGCCGAGCATGCCGTCGGTGCCGTTGAGGAGGGCCAGCCCTTCCTTCTCGGCCAGCTCCACCGGGGTGATGCCGTGGGCGGCGAGCAGTTCGCCGGCCGGGCGGACCGTGCCGTCGGGGCCCTCCGCCTCGCCCTCGCCCATCAGGGTGAGCGCGCAGTGCGAGAGGGGCGCGAGGTCGCCGGAGCAGCCGAGCGAGCCGTATTCGTGGACGACGGGCGTGATGCCCGCGTTGAGCAGGTCCGCCATGGTCTGCGCGACCTCGGGGCGTACGCCGGTGTGGCCGGAGGCGACCGTCTTCAGCCGGAGGAACATCAGCGCGCGGACGACCTCGCGCTCGACGCGCGGGCCCATGCCGGCCGCGTGCGAGCGGACGATGTTGCGCTGGAGCTGAGCGCGCAGCTCATGGCTGATGTGGCGGCTGGCGAGGGCGCCGAAGCCGGTGGAGACGCCGTAGACCGGTTCGGGCTTGGCGGCGAGCGCGTCCACGATGAGACGGGCGGCGGCGAGGGCTTCCACGGCGGCTGCGGAGAGCTCGGCCCGGGCGCCGTGGCGGGCCACGGCGACGACGTCCTCGGCGGTGGTTCCGGACGTCCCCACCACGACAGTGTGCATATCCATATTCAGCAGCGTACGGACTGAAACCCCCCATGTCACTAGTGCTGCCGCACGGGGCCCCTTACGGCACCGGCGGGCTCACGGACGGTTGCCGCGCAGCCTGCGCCGGTCGTGCGCGGACTTCGGCGGGGAGTCCGCGAGCCGGATGACCTCGCCGTCCCGCCCGGCCACCACCGGCCCCTTGGAGCGGGCGGCCTTGGCGCGGTACTGGGCGGCGTCCGCGAGCCGGAACAGCCGCCGGGCCGAGCGGACCGGCCCGATCGGGTCGCCGGTCGACGCGACCCCGCAGGCGACCCCGTCGCCCAGCTCGATCACCGCCGCCCGGTCGCAGAGCTCGGTGGCGACCCCGACCACCGCGTCGGCCGGGGGGCCTGCCGCGAGCAGGCAGAACTCATCGCCCCCGAGCCGGGCCGCGAGCGCCTCGGGCAGCATCGCCCCGCACAGCGACAGCACCGAGCCGAAACGTTCCAGCAGGCGGTCGCCGACGGCGTGGCCATGGGTGTCGTTCACCGCTTTGAGGCCGTTCAGGTCGCAGACGACGAGGCTGACGACCGTGTCGTCGACCCGGTGCCGCTCGACGGCCTCGTCGAGCTGGATGTCGACCGCGCGGCGGTTGGCGAGGCCCGTCAGCGGGTCGGTGAAGGCCAGTTTGCGGACCTCCTCCAGGCGTTCGGTCTGGGCGATCCCGGAGGCCACGACGGCGGCGAGCACGGTCGCGAAGTCGGCGTCGGCGCGGTCGAAGACGGGCTGCCCGGCCGGTCGCGCCACATACAGCTCGCCCCACGCCCGGCCGTGCAGCACGATCGGCGCCACCACGCAGCAGCCCCGTCCGCGCCGCCGCAGCGCGGCGACCCGCTGATGGCAGTACGGGCGGGCGCCGCGCGCCGGACCGCCCGCGCCGGCCAGCCCGTCGGCGGTCTCCACCCAGGCGTCGGGTTCGCCGCCGCCGGCCCAGCGCTCGTGGAGGAACTCGGTGATCTCCGGGAACTCGTGGACCGGGTAGGCCTCCTCCTCGGGAAACTCCTCCTCCCCCTCGGCCCGTTGCCCCGCGTTCACCAGCACCCGCAGCCTGCCCCGGTCCCGCTCCCACACGGAGAGCGCGGCGAAACTGCCGCTCAACGCCTCACAGGCGCCCAGCGCCGCCGCCCGCCACGAATCGCGCGGCGTGTAGGCCGCGGCCATGGTCTGCGCCAGCGAAACCACGGCCCGCAGCCGTTCGTCGTCACCACCCATTTCTACAGCCTATGTAGATTTGCCCTCTTTTGATCAGTTTGGTGCGTATCCAAGGTCAACTATTTCGCACGGGAAGATCACCCTGCGTCACGCACGGGCGTCGTCACTCGCCGGGCCAGTCCGGGCGACGCTTCTCGTTGAACGCGGCCACGCCCTCCGCCCGGTCGCCGGAGAAGGCCACCGACCGCCAAGCCGCGTCCTCGACCTCCAGGCCCGCGCGCAGATCCAGCCCCTGCCCCAGCCGGAGCGCCTTCTTGGCCGCACGCAGCCCGACCGGCGAGTTGGCGGCGATCCGGCCGCCCAGCGCGAGGGCCTCCTCGCGGTCCCGGCCCGCCTCGACCAGCTCGTCCACCAGCCCCAGGTCGCGCGCCTCGGCGGCCTCGACGCGGCGGGCGCTGAACACCAGCTCGGCGGCGCGGGCCGCGCCCACCCGGCGCGGCAGCAACTGCGTACCGCCGCCGCCCGGGATGACACCCACGGACACCTCGGGCAGCCCGACCACGGCGGTGGTGTCGGCGACGATCACATCGCAGGCGAGGGCGAGTTCGAAGCCGCCGCCGAGGGCGAAGCCGTGCACGGCGGCGATCACCGGCATCGGCAGCTCCAGGACCCCGGTGTAGGCGGCACGGGCGGTGGGCCGCTGGCGGACGAGGTCGGCGTCGGAGAAGGAGTTGCGCTCCTTGAGGTCCGCGCCCACGCAGAAGGCCCGCTCATGGCTGGAGGTCAGGACGGTGGCCCGGACGTCCCGGTCGGCGCCGAGCGCGTCACAGGCGGCGGCGATCGAGCGGGCCATGTCGGTGGAGACGGCGTTCATGGCCTTGGGGCGGTCCAGGACCAGCTCGGCGACATGGTCCTGTCCCTCGTGCCGCCGTACGACGACGAACTCCCCGAACCGCTGCTCGGACGTGACGGTCATGGCTGCACCCCTGTCGGTCGACTGCGCCCGTTAACGAGCGTTATCCGCCAGGAATCCTAGACAGGGCGACCCCCGGACCGACAGGGCGATCGGGGAGCGCGGGCGCAACGGCTCAGGAACTCGACTTCCCGCGCCGGGCCAGCAGCCACGGTTCCACCACGCCCAGTCCGCGCACCGGGCGCTGCCACATCGGCTGGAGCCCGAAGCGGTAGGTCGGCAGGGGCGGCTCGTCGTCGGGCTCGCGGCCCTCCTTCTCGGCGAGCCGGGCCCGTTCGGCGGCGGCGGCGACGGCCTCGGCGGCCTGCGCCTCGGACTCGGGGGCGTCGCCGTGGCGGACCAGCTCCTTGGCGAACGCCCCGTCGACCAGGACGGCGTCCTTCGGAGCTATCGAGGTGAGCCGGCTGGCGAGGTTCACCGTGGTGCCGAAGACGTCGCCCATCCGGGTGGTGACCGTGCCGAAGGCGATGCCGACGCGCAGGGCGGGCATCGTCTCGTCCTGGGACATCGCCTCGATCAGCCGGAGCGCTATCTCGGCGGCCGTCCCCGCGTCGTCGGCGGCGAAGAGCACCTCGTCGCCGAGGGTCTTGATGAGCCGGCCGCCGTGCGCGGCGACCAGGTCGGCGGCGGTCGTCTCGAAGGACTCGACCAGCTCACCGAGCTCCTCCTCCTCCAGGCGCCGGGTCAGCCGGGTGAAGCCGACCAGGTCCGCGAAGCCGACCGCGAGCCGCCGGTCGACCATCTCCTCGTCGTCCGCCGCCTGCACGACCCGGCCGGTGGCGGCGGCCAGCTGGCGTCGCCACACGTAGACGAGGAACTCCTGGAGCTCCGGGAGCAACAGCTCGACCAGCGGATACGTGACCTCGGTGCGGGTCATGCCGGGCTCGGGCGGCTCGGTCAGCCCCTCCAGGAACGAGTCGATCTGCCATTCGGCCAGCCGGGCGGTGGTCTGCCCGGTGGAGCGGGCGACCTGGATCGCCATCGGCTCACTGAGCAGCCCCGCCTCGACGAGACCGGCGAGCCGTCGCAGGGCGAGGACGTCGGCCTCGGTGAGCGCCTTGGCCTGGCCGATGTCGGCGAAGCCCATGGCCCGCCAGAACCGGGAGGCCAGATCCATCGACACCCCGGCGGTACGGGCCGCCTGGAAGGGCGTGTAGCGCCGGTCGGCCCCCAGGATCAGCGCTTCGAGGCGGATGGCGAGGGGGTCGTCGGTCGGTTCCACCGTGTGGTCGACCTCGTGGTGGGGTGTGGCGTGGACCGAGGAGTCCGCCCCGGGCTCCTCACCCGCGCCGGACGACGTGTCGCCGACGGTCACCAGCCGCCTCCTGCCCGTTCCCTGCGCACTGCCTGCCGATCTGTCGCTGATCGTCCAACAGTGATCTGCCGCTGGACCGCCTCAACAATACGGCAGGTGTGCTCTGGCTCACGTCCTTGGTTGCCCGTCCTCGGTGCGTCGCGCGTGACATCCCGGGCGTACGCGCTCTCACGCCCTTACGCCATCGGAGGCGGCGGCGGGACGCCCTCCGGGACGGCACACCCTAGGTCAGGCCGCCCGCAGCGCCCCGCAGGTGGACGATGTCCCCGGCGGACACCGGCTGCTGGAGCCCGTCCTCGGTGGAGAGGATCAACCGGCCGTCCCCGTCGATCGCGACCGCCTCGCCGACCAGGGACGCACCCCCCGGCAGCTCGGCCCGTACCGTCCGGTCCAGCGTCGCGCAGCCCGCCGCGTAGGCGGCCTGGAGCCCGCTGGCGGCCGCGTCGCCGTCGGCCGCCCGCCACGCGCCGTACCAGTGCTCCATCGAGCGCAGGACGGCCCGCAGCAGGGTCTCGCGGTCGGTGGAGACCGCCCCGGCGAGGGCGAGGGAGCCCGCGGTGGGGGCGGGCAGTTCGTCGGCCCGCAGGGAGACGTTGATGCCGAGGCCCACGACGATCCCGTCCCCGGCGAACTCGCCGAGGATGCCGCCGGTCTTGCGCTCCTCGCCCGCCACCGCGACCAGCAGGTCGTTGGGCCACTTCAGCGACATGTCGACACCGGCCGATGTGGCGAGCCCGGTCGCTGCGGCGACCCCGGCCAGCAGCGGCACCCACCCCCACCGCTCCACCGGGATGCCGCCCGGCTCCAGGTAGACCGAGAAGAACAGCCCGGAACGGGGCGGCGCGGTCCAGCTCCGCTCCAGCCGTCCGCGCCCCGCGGTCTGCTCCTCGGCGACCAGCACCGCGCCCTCGGCCACCGCCCCGGCACGGGCCCGCTCGGCGAGGTCGGTGTTGGTCGATCCGGTGGACTCCACGACCTCCAGTGACGCCCACAGCGTGTCCGGCCGCAGCAGCCCGCGGCGCAGCGCGGTCGCGTTGAGAGGGGGCCGGTCGAGGTCCGACCAGCGGTTGTGTGACGCATCCGGTGGTGTCATGCAACCCAGCCTAGGTGTGGCAAAGGACGCACTGCCTTTCCGGAGACGCGCCGATACCCTACGAGGCAGTAACCGCAGAGTTACGAACAGAGCGCCAGAGCAGAGCCGTACACAGCACCAGAGCGGAACCCAGAATCCGCGTTACGAGTCAGTAGCCGCAGAGCCGGACGGACGA
This sequence comes from Streptomyces sp. S063, assembly GCF_002832675.1. Lineage (NCBI taxonomy): Bacteria > Bacillati > Actinomycetota > Actinomycetes > Kitasatosporales > Streptomycetaceae > Streptomyces > Streptomyces sp. S063. The sequence goes on along the minus strand of NZ_CP021707.1, from coordinate 4,841,257 downwards.
CCGCCGGTCCCCCCGTGACCACCATCCGGTCGTCGTCCCCGTGACCAGGCAGGGAGCCTCCCCCGATGTCCGAGCCGCAAAGCGACATCCACACCACCGCCGGCAAGCTCGCGGACCTGACGCGCCGCATCGACGAAGCGACGCACGCCGGTTCGGCCCGCGCGGTCGAGAAGCAGCACGCCAAGGGCAAGCTGACAGCCCGTGAGCGGGTCGAGCTGCTCCTGGACGAGGGCTCCTTCGTGGAGCTCGACGAGTTCGCCCGGCATCGCTCCACCAACTTCGGCATCGAGAAGAACCGCCCGTACGGGGACGGTGTCGTCACCGGTTACGGCACGGTCGACGGCCGCCCGGTCTGCGTGTACTCGCAGGACTTCACGATCTTCGGCGGCTCGCTCGGCGAGGTCTACGGCGAGAAGATCGTCAAGGTCATGGACTTCGCGCTGAAGACCGGCTGCCCGGTCATCGGCATCAACGACGGCGGCGGCGCGCGCATCCAGGAGGGTGTGGTCGCCCTCGGCCTGTTCGCCGAGATCTTCCGCCGCAACGTGCACGCCTCCGGGGTCGTCCCGCAGATCTCGCTGATCGTCGGCCCGTGCGCGGGCGGCGCGGTCTACTCCCCCGCGATCACCGACTTCACGGTGATGGTCGACCAGACCTCGCACATGTTCATCACCGGGCCCGACGTCATCAAGACGGTCACCGGCGAGGACGTCGGCTTCGAGGAGCTGGGCGGCGCCCGTACGCACAACACCACCTCCGGGGTGGCGCACCACATGGCGGGCGACGAGAAGGACGCCATCGAGTACGTCAAGTCCCTGCTCTCCTACCTTCCTTCGAACAACCTCTCGGAGGCGCCGGCCTTCCCGGAGGAGGCGGACCTCGCCATCACCGACGAGGACCGCGAGCTGGACACGCTGATCCCGGACTCGGCGAACCAGCCGTACGACATGCACACCGCGATCGAGCACGTCCTGGACGACGCCGAATTCCTGGAGACCCAGGCCCTGTTCGCGCCGAACATCATCACCGGCTTCGGCCGGGTCGAGGGCCACCCGGTCGGGATCGTCGCCAACCAGCCGATGCAGTTCGCCGGTTGCCTGGACATCGACGCGAGCGAGAAGGCGGCCCGCTTCGTCCGCACCTGCGACGCGTTCAACGTGCCCGTCCTCACCTTCGTGGACGTGCCGGGCTTCCTGCCGGGCGTGGACCAGGAGTACGGCGGCATCATCCGGCGCGGCGCGAAGCTGATCTACGCCTACGCGGAGGCGACGGTCCCGCTGATCACCGTCATCACCCGGAAGGCCTTCGGCGGCGCGTACGACGTGATGGGCTCCAAGCACCTGGGCGCCGACCTCAACCTGGCCTGGCCGACCGCGCAGGTCGCCGTCATGGGCGCGCAGGGCGCGGTGAACATCCTGCACCGGCGCACCATCGCCGCCGCCGAGGACCCGGACGCGACCCGCGCCGAGCTGATGGCGGACTACGAGGACACGCTGCTCAACCCGTACGTGGCGGCCGAGCGCGGCTACGTCGACGCGGTGATCATGCCGTCCGACACCCGGGCCCACATCGTCAAGGGCCTGCGTCAACTCCGTACGAAGCGGGAATCCCTGCCTCCGAAGAAGCACGGCAACATCCCGCTGTAACCGTCGGCCCACCCGCTCGCCCGCTCACAGAGAGGTCTGCCCATGATCAAGGTCGTACGGGGCAACCCCACCCCGGAGGAGCTGGCCGCCGCCGTGGCGGTGGTCCAGGCGCGTGCCGCGGCCGCCGCCGCCGTGTCCTCCGGCGCGCCGCTGCCGCCCGAGCAGTGGTCCGACCCGGGCCGTATCGCCCGCACCGGCCGCCCGCGGCCGGGGCCCCGGGCCTGGGCCCGGACCTACTGGCCGGCCTGAGCCGGAACGGGGCGCCGCCGTCTCTTGAGTACCCGTACTCAGGCGCGGCGGCGCCCGGCGCAGCAGGATCGGAACCATGCTGTGGTCCGACCCCGAGAACAAGCCGCCGAAGGAACTGCGCGACGCCCAGGCGATGATGCGCAGAGCCGGGGTGCTGCTGGCGCTGGCGATGCTGCTGGCGATGTTCGTGCTCGGCATCCGCTGACCCGGTATCCCGGGATCCCCGCTTCCGCCGCATACTCGGCATCCGTCGCCCCGGGCTCCGGCGGCCCTTCTACGATGGCGTGCATGACTGATCAGCGCCGTCTCGTGCTCGCCTCCGCCTCCCCCGCCCGTCTCGGTCTGCTGCGCCAGGCCGGTTTCGCCCCCGAGGTGATCGTCAGCGGGGTGGACGAGGACGCGCTGAGCGCCCCGACCCCCGCCGAGCTGGCGCTCGTCCTGGCCCGGGCCAAGGCGGCGGCCGTCGCGGAGCGCCCCGAGGCGGCGGGCGCCCTGGTCATCGGCTGCGACTCGGTGCTGGAGCTGGACGGCGAGGCGCTCGGCAAGCCCGCCGACGCCGAGGAGGCCACCGCCCGCTGGAAGTCGATGCGCGGCCGGGCGGGCGTCCTGCGGACCGGGCACAGCGTGATCGACACCGCCTCCGGCCGTACGGCGTCGGCGACGGCGTCCACGGTCGTACGGTTCGGCGAGCCGAGCGACGCCGAGGTCGCCGCCTACGTGGCCACGGGCGAACCGCTGCACGTGGCGGGGGCGTTCACGCTGGACGGCAGGTCGGCCCCGTTCGTCGACGCGATCGAGGGCGACCACGGCAACGTCATCGGCCTCTCGCTGCCGCTGCTGCGCCGGCTGCTGGGCGAGCTGGACGTGTCGGTCACGGAGCTGTGGGTGTGAGTTCGTGCCGCTGGGCCTGAGGCCGGACCTCGGGCCCGTACGACAGCAGGGTGAGCACCAGCAGGGCCAGCACCACCATCATGAACGCGAAGGCGGCCCAGCCGATCAGGCCGACGGTGACCGCGCCGAGGACGCCGTGCACGACCGCGCAGCCGATCAGGACGATCCGTCCGGCCCGTCCCGGGGCGCGGTCGCGGACCCCGGCGATCAGCGCTGTCAGCCCGCACAGGACCAGCAGCAGCCCGGAGACACCGCCCATCGCCCAGGTCCCGGTGGACATGGCGGCCGGGTCCATTCCGGCCAGCGACATGTTCTGGTTCTCGGCGACCGTGGCCAGGACGGCGTTGATGAGCACGATGCCCACCGCCTCCCCGAACAGCACGAGCGCGGTCACGATCGCGACCGGTCTGCGCATCAGCGTCCCACCCCTGTTACCTCTGGTACGTGCGTAGCGCGGACGCTACTCGCGGGTATTCCTCCGGACAAGAGGTTGGACGGGCCCGGGCCACGGGCAAAGAATCCACCGACCGTTCGTAGGGAGTCCACAAAGAAACGCCGTGCGGCGTTGACTCCAGTGACAGAGACCTGGACCACACCGGCTGGTTACTGTGCGGTTGAGGATCCCGGCGTACCGTGGTGCCACAAGGGATTTCACTACTGGGGCAAGCCTCGGATCACACTCCGTGTGGGCAAGCTCACCATTGGGGACAGGTCGTACGACCGTGTCGGTAGTCCCTAAACTCAGCTTGTTTCGAGGAGGGAGTCATCGTGCGCAAGGTGCTCATCGCCAACCGTGGCGAAATCGCTGTCCGCGTTGCTCGGGCGTGCCGGGACGCGGGGATCGCGAGTGTCGCGGTCTACGCCGAGCCGGACCGGGACGCGTTGCATGTCCGGGCCGCTGACGAGGCGTTCGCCCTGGGCGGTGACACCCCGGCCGCCAGCTATCTGGACATGGCCAAGGTGCTGCGGGCCGCCGCGGACTCCGGGGCGGACGCGATCCACCCGGGGTACGGCTTCCTGTCGGAGAACGCGGAGTTCGCCCAGGCCGTCCTGGACGCCGGGCTGACCTGGATCGGCCCGCCCCCGCAGGCGATCCGCGACCTCGGCGACAAGGTCGCCGCCCGGCACATCGCCCAGCGCGCGGGCGCCCCGCTCGTGGCGGGCACCCCGGACCCGGTCTCCGGGTCCGACGAGGTCGTCGCGTTCGCCGAGCAGAACGGCCTCCCGATCGCGATCAAGGCCGCCTTCGGCGGTGGCGGACGCGGTCTGAAGGTGGCCCGCACGCTGGAGGAGATCCCGGAGCTGTACGACTCCGCCGTCCGTGAGGCCGTCGCGGCGTTCGGCCGGGGTGAGTGCTTCGTCGAGCGTTACCTCGACAAGCCGCGCCACGTGGAGACCCAGTGCCTGGCCGACCAGCACGGCAACGTGGTCGTCGTCTCCACCCGTGACTGCTCGCTCCAGCGCCGCCACCAGAAGCTGGTGGAGGAGGCCCCGGCCCCCTTCCTGACCCAGGAGCAGAACGACGAGCTGTACGCGGCGTCGAAGGCGATCCTGAAGGAGGCCGGCTACGTCGGCGCGGGCACGGTCGAGTTCCTGGTCGGCCTCGACGGCACGATCTCCTTCCTGGAGGTCAACACCCGCCTCCAGGTCGAGCACCCGGTCACCGAAGAGGTCACCGGCATCGACCTCGTACGCGAGATGTTCCGCATCGCCGACGGCGAGGAGCTCGGCTACGACGACCCGGCGGTGCGCGGCCACTCCTTCGAGTTCCGGATCAACGGCGAGGACCCGGGCCGCAACTTCCTCCCCGCCCCCGGCACGGTGACGCTGTTCGCCCCGCCGACCGGCCCCGGCGTCCGCCTGGACGCGGGTGTCGAGTCCGGCTCGGTCATCGGCCCCGCGTGGGACTCCCTCCTCGCCAAGCTCATCGTCACCGGCGCCACCCGTGAGCAGGCGCTCCAGCGGGCCGCCCGCGCGCTGGCGGAGTTCCAGGTCGAGGGCATGGCCACGGCGATCCCGTTCCACCGGGCCGTCGTCGCCGACCCCGCCTTCACCGCGGACCCGTTCACCGTGCACACCCGGTGGATCGAGACCGAGTTCGTCAACGACATCAAGCCCTTCGCCGCGCCCGCCGAGGCGGACGCGGAGGACGAGGCCGGTCGCGAGACCGTCGTCGTCGAGGTCGGCGGCAAGCGCCTGGAGGTCTCGCTGCCGTCCTCGCTGGGCATGAGCCTGGCGCGTACGGGCCTGGCGGCCGGCGCCAAGCCGAAGCGCCGCGCGGCCAAGAAGGCGGGCTCCGCCGCCTCCGGCGACTCCCTCGCCTCGCCCATGCAGGGCACCATCGTCAAGATCGCGGTGGAGGAGGGCCAGGAGGTCAAGGAGGGCGACCTCGTCGTCGTCCTGGAGGCCATGAAGATGGAGCAGCCGCTCAACGCGCACCGCTCCGGCACCATCAAGGGCCTCACCGCCGAGGTCGGCGCCTCCGTCTCCTCCGGCGCCCTGATCTGCGAGATCAAGGACTGACCGTCCGCACGCTCCGAAGGGGCCCGGTCCACGTCTTCACGACGTGGACCGGGCCCCTTCGTCGCAGTGGCATCCTGGAACCGACGAGGGTCCGAGGGGGCCGTGAGGTCAGAGGGGTCCGAGGACCGAGGGAGGGGCGGAAGCCATGGCAGGGGCGATCCCGGTGGACACGAGCACGGAACAGCCGTCGGCCCGGCCGATGCGCGCGGACGCGCGCCGGAACCACGACCGGCTGATCGGCGAGGCGCGCAAGTCCTTCGCCGAGCACGGTACGGACGCCTCGCTGGAGGACATCGCCCGGCGGGCGGGCGTCGGCATCGGCACCCTCTACCGGCATTTCCCGAACCGGGACGCCCTCATGAACGCGGTCTTCCAGGACGCCCTGTGCTCGCTCCTGGACCGCTCCCGGGAGCTGGCGGCGGCGGAGGCCCCGTGCCGGGCGCTGGTGGACTGGCTGGGCGCGATCGTCACTCATGCGGGTGAGTACCGCGGCCTGGCGCACTCCCTGATGTCCGCCTCGCGCGACGCGACCTCGGCCCTGGTCCAGTGCCATCTGCCGCTCCGGGAGGCGGGCGCGGGTCTGCTGCGGCGGGCCCAGGAGAGCGGGTCAGTACGCGACGACGTCTCCATCGACGACCTGCTCCAGCTGACGAACGCGATCGCCCTGGCCGCCGAACAGTCGCCGGACGACCCGGAGTTGGCGGACCGGCTGCTGCGGCTGACGCTACGGGGGCTGAAGTAGGGCCGGGTCAGTCGTCGGCGGGTGCGTCGAGTTCGTCGACGAGGTCCTGGCCGAGTGCGTCGGTGGCCTTCAGCTGGAAGAGACGGACCATGAGCCGGGTCTTCGTGGTGTGCAGATGGCCGGGTCCCAGTACGCGTTCCTGCGCAGTGAGGACGCCCGCCAGCAGGGCGACCGCTTCGTCCAGCCTGCCCGACTCCCCCAAGGACTCGGCGTAGTCGGAGCGGGCCTCCAGCGTGAAGGCATGCTCGGGGCCGAAGGCCCGTTCTCGCAGGGCGACGATCTCCTCCCGGAGAAGCCGGGCCTCGTCCTTACGCCCCGCTCCCCGGTACAGATCGGCCAGCACGGCCCGGGCCGTCACGGTCGCGGAGTGTTCGGGACCCTCGGTCCGATGCCGGAAAGCGACGACCTGCTGCTGGGTGGCGATGGCGTCGTCGAAGCGGCCGGCTCTCTCGTAGTAGCGGGCGAGCGAAGCCTTCGTGACCACTGTGCTGCGATGGTCCGGGCCCCTGGTCCGCTCGTCCTCCGCCACCACCTCCTCCCCCATGGCGATGCTCTCCTCCGGACGGCCCGCAAGATCACGGCATTGGGCCATCAGCGAGCGAGCGTAACGAAGGCTGGAGTGCGACGAGCCGCTCAGGCGCTCGATCCCGGCGAGAACTTGCTCCTCCAGCGGCTCGGCGTCCTCGGGCAGCCCGCCCATACGGCAGGAGACGGCCAGAAGGCCCCCCGCCACGAGGGTGTCAGGATGGTCCCAGCCCAGTTCACGCCGAGCATAGGCAAGATTGCGCTCCAGGATCCGAACCGCGTCCTGGGGGCGGTTCATATCCCGGTAGGAGAAGGCGAGCCGGTCACGAGCAGCCCGGGTGCTTCCGTGGTCCACGCCGAGATGACGTTCGTTCCGGTCAATCAGCCACTCGTGGTAGGCGATCGACTCGGCCGCGTGCTCGAAGCCCAGGAGACTCTGCCCGGCCCGGTCGAGGAGAGGAAGGCAGACCGGGTGCCACAGGCCGGCCCCCGTGTGCCGGGCCAGGGCCGCGGTATTGGCGCGCAGGACCACTCCGAGATCCGGGTCCGCGTCGTCGGAGTCGGGCCATGCGGCAAGAAGCCCCCTTGCTGCCGCGATGCTCGCCGAGATTCCGTACTCCTCGGCCACCGTCTCGCGCACCGCACGCCCGGTGAGCGCATGGCAGCGCACCGCGCGGAGGCCGTCGCGGCGGTCGCTGGAGATCAGCCCGTACCGGTGCAGGGTCCGCAGGGCGGCGTGCGCCTCCTCGGCCGTGACCGGCACCGGCGGGGCCGCCCGCCGCCACCACCGCCTCTTCGCGTGCGCGCCTTCGCGGAAGTGGGTCAGGAACGACAGCACCGGCGCGGCATCCCACACGGCGTGCGGGTGCCCCGCCGGATCGAGAAGAGCTACGAGGGCGAGCGCGGGCTCGGCCAGGCCCCGGGGCTCCGAGCGCTGCGCGGCGTCGAGGGAGAGCAGCAGTCCCGCCGCCACCCTGCGGCCGTATCCCTCGGTGTCGCCCTCCGGCGGCAGGAGCTGGTCGAGCCGTCGGCCGCTGTCCCGGAAACGGTCCAGGTAGACCGCACAGGGTGTGCCCTGGTTGATCAGGTACGCGGCGGCATGGCCGAGTGCCAGCGGAAGGCAGCCCAGCTCCTGGGCCAGGTCGTCGGCCGCCTCGTCCAGGAGGTGGTCGCAGCCGTCGGCGCGCAGGCGGCCCGCGAGATACCCGCGCGCCTCCTGCGGGGTGTAGACGTCGACGTCGACGCGCCTCCGCGCGGCTCCCGTGAGGCGGGCGTCCTGCAGGCGAGTGGTGGCCAGGGTGCGGCCGGAGCCGTCCCGGTGCGGCGGCCACCACGGCTCCATGTCCGCCGGGTCGGTGACGTCGTCGAGGACGACCAGCCACGTGCGGGACGTCGTCGCCAGCCAGGAGAGGAAGGCCCGCGCGTCCTCGTCCGGCCGGCTCCCCGCCGTGCCGGGGGCGTGGACGAGCGCGGCGGCGTGGGCGTACGCGGCGATGACCTGGTGCACGTCGCTCGCCGGGATCCACAGCACCAGGTCCGTGTCCTCGCGCACCGCCTCAGCCGCGTAGGAGGCGGCGAGTTGGGACTTGCCCACGCCACCTCCGCCGGACAGCACCAGGGCCGCCGGGGACTCGGCGGAGATCGTGGCGTCGATCCGTTCCCGCGTCCCCGCCCGTGGCTGGAACGCGGACGCCAGGGCGGGGACGCGGCCGATCCGCAACGGCCACCGCACCGGCGGGCTCTCACCGGACGCGTGCAGGTGGTACTGCCGCTGGTCGAAGACCTGACTGCCCGGGCCGAACGCGTTGCCGGCGATGTCCCGCCCCGCTCCGGCCCCGCCACCGGCAGCCCGTACGCGGACCGAAGCGGCGGACAGGAAGTGCTCCTCACCGCCGGGGACGACGGGGGCGTCGGGCGTCCGGCGTCCCTTCCGGGGCCACCAGGACGTCACCGCCGCTCGCTCTCGTCCCCGATCGCGTTGCCGCGTACGTCGCCCGCCGCGCCGATGCCGTCGCGCCCGACGCGCAGGTCCGTACTGCCCTGCGGCGGGGAGGCCCGGCCGCGCCGGGGAGTGGGGGCCGTCACCTGGGAGCCCCGGCCGATGGCGTTGTCGCTGATGTCCCCTCCCGCGACGATCCCGCCGCGTCCGGCCCGCAGACGGCGGCCGTTCCCGCCGGGCCCGCCCGGACCACTGGGACGTACCAGGGCCGCCACGGCAACCACCAGGGCGATCAGCCCCGCGACCGCTCCCGCCAGGCTGGCGGCCCGGTCCGCGGTGTCCATGTCCACCAGGACGGCGACCGCGATCAGGCCCGACGTCGCCGCGCCCGCCAGGATCGCGACGGCCCACACCGCCGCGCGACCGGCACCCGACACCCCTGCCATGACAGCCCCCTACCGGCCGAGCGACACATCCACGCCCATTGTGTATCAGGGACGTTGATCTGTCGGACGCCGGGACGGAAGTCAGACGACGAGGGCTTCCGAATCGCCCCGCCTACCGCCGCCGCAGGTCCGCCACCCGGGCCCGCTGCTCACCCGAGACGTCCGTCAGGGCGGAGGCGCTGCGCAACTGCGGGCCGAGGCCGCCGTTCTGCGTGCGCCGCTGGCCGGGCAGGGGCATGTCCCTCCGGGGGCGGCCCCCGGGAGGGGGACCGTCCCCGCCCGCCGCGTCCGCGTCCGGGCCGGCCACCGTGACCTCCACCCCCTGGTCGGCCAGGGACTGGAGCTCGGCGGCGGCCCGCTCGTCGTGGAGCGGGGGCTCGTCGGTCACCAGGCGGGTGATCAGTTCGGTGGGCACCGTCTGGAACATGGTGTCCGAGCCGAGCTTGGTGTGGTCCGCCAGGACGACCACCTCCGCGGCGGCGTGCACGAGAGCCCGGTCGACGCTGGCCGAGAGCATGTTGGAGGTGGACAGGCCGCGCTCCGCCGTGAGGCCGCTCCCGGAGAGGAAGGCCCGGGAGACCCGCAGCCCCTGGAGGGACTGCTCGGCTCCGCTGCCCACCAGCGCGTAGTTGCTCCCGCGCAGGGTGCCGCCGGTCATGACCACTTCGACCCGGTTGGCATGGGCCAACGCCTGAGCCACCAGCAGGGAGTTGGTGACGACGGTCAGACCGGGGACCCGCGCGAGCCGGCGGGCCAGCTCCTGCGTGGTCGTTCCGGCGCCGACCACGATGGCCTCGCCCTCGCCGACGAGCCCTGCCGCCAGGTCGGCGATGGCCGTCTTCTCCGCGGTGGAGAGATGGGATTTCTGCGGAAAGCCGGACTCCCGCGTAAAACCGCCCGGCAAGACCGCACCGCCGTGCCGGCGGTCGAGGAGTCCTTCTGCCTCCAGCGCCCGCACGTCCCGCCGTACGGTCACTTCGGAGGTCTGGACGACGCGGGCGAGCTCACGGAGCGATACCGCCCCGTTGGCGCGCACCATTTCGAGGATCAATTGACGACGTTCTGCAGCGAACACGAAACTGACAGTAACCTGACCGCCGGTGAGTTTTCAGCAGTTTGCGCCGAATAACAGAAGTTGTACTTCAAAGGGGCCTCCAAGTGGTATAGGAGGCCCCTTCGTTGCTCGGGGGTGGTGGCGGAGCGGCCGCAGCACCGCCCGATCCGCCGGGGTTTGACGTGAGTTGCCCGGGCTCCCGAGCCCTCAGCCCTCGCCCGTGAGCTTGCGGGTGTGCAACTGCCGGGCCACTTCGGCGATCGATCCGGACAGGGACGGGTACACGGTGAAGGCGTTTGCGATCTGTTCCACCGTCAGGTTGTTGTCGACCGCGATCGAGATCGGGTGGATCAGCTCGCTGGCGCGCGGCGCGACCACGCAGCCGCCGACCACGATCCCCGTACCGGGGCGGCAGAAGATCTTGACGAAGCCGTCGCGGATGCCCTGCATCTTGGCGCGCGGGTTGCGCAGCAGCGGCAGCTTGACGACCCGGGCCTCGATCTTCCCCGCGTCGACGTCGGCCTGGCTGTAGCCGACGGTGGCGATCTCCGGGTCGGTGAAGACGTTGGCGGAGACGGCCTTGAGGTTCAGCGGGGCGACCGCGTCGCCGAGGAAGTGGTACATCGCGATCCGGCCCTGCATCGCGGCGACCGAGGCCAGCGCGAAGATCCCGGTGACGTCACCGGCCGCGTAGACGCCGGGGGCGCTGGTGCGCGAGACCCGGTCGGTGAGGACGTGCCCGGAGTCCTTGAGCCGTACGCCGGCCTCCTCCAGGCCCATGCCCGCGGTGTTCGGGATCGCGCCGACCGCCATCAGGCAGTGCGAACCGGTGATGACGCGGCCGTCGGCGAGCGTCACCTCGACCCGGTCGCCGACCCGCTTGGCCGACTGGGCGCGGGAGCGGGCCATGACGTTCATCCCGCGACGTCGGAAGACGTCCTCCAGGACGGCGGCGGCGTCCGGGTCCTCGCCCGGCAGCACCCGGTCGCGGGAGGAGACGAGGGTGACGCGGGAGCCGAGCGCCTGGTAGGCCCCGGCGAACTCGGCGCCGGTGACACCGGAGCCGACGACGATGAGCTCCTCGGGCAGCTCGTCGAGGTCGTAGACCTGGGTCCAGTTCAGGATGCGCTCGCCGTCGGGCTGCGCGTCCGGGATCTCCCGGGGGTGGCCGCCGGTCGCGATCAGCACGGCGTCGGCGGTCAGCCGCTCCTCCGTGCCGTCGGCGGCGGTGACGACGACCTGCCGGGAGCCGTCGGCGGCCTGGAGCCCGTCCAGCCGGCCCCGGCCGCGCATCACGCGGGCGCCGGCCCGGGTGACGGAGGCGGTGATGTCGTGGGACTGGGCGAGCGCGAGGCGCTTGACCCGTCGGTTGACCTTGCCGAGGTCCACGCCGACGACCCGGGCGGCCTGCTCTATGTGCGGTGTGTCGTCGGCGACGATGATGCCCAGCTCCTCGTAGGAGGAGTCGAAGGTGGTCATCACCTCGGCCGTGGCGATCAGGGTCTTCGAGGGCACGCAGTCGGTGAGGACCGAAGCTCCGCCGAGGCCGTCGCAGTCGACGACGGTCACCTCCGCACCGAGCTGGGCACCCACCAGGGCCGCCTCGTAGCCGCCGGGGCCGCCGCCGATGATCACGATCCGGGTCACGAAAAGTCCGCCTCGCGTTGTGTAACCCGCGGCCGTCTGCCGCCCCGGCCGGGGGTCCGGGGGATCGCCCCGGGGGGAATGCAGTACGTACTCCATTGTCCCGCACGCGCCAAGGTGCTTCGCCCCGGGGCCCTCCATACGGGAACGAGCCCCGGAACGGGCACGCCCACCGCAGGGGAATGAGGAGGCCCGCCGCTCCCCCGACCGGGGCCTTCGTCACAGGAACCGCCTCTCCCGTCCCCACCTCCCGTACCCTCGGACCCATGTCGCTCTACGCCGCGTACGCCGGCAACCTCGACGCGCGGCTGATGACCCGCCGCGCCCCGCATTCCCCGATGCGCAGCACCGGCTGGCTCAACGGCTGGCGGCTGACCTTCGGCGGGGAGCAGATGGGCTGGGAGGGGGCGCTCGCCACCGTGGTGGAGGCGCCGCGCTCCCAGGTCTTCGTCGCGCTGTACGACCTGGCGCCGATGGACGAGGACTCCATGGACCGCTGGGAAGGCGTCGGGCTCGACATCTACCGCCGCATGCGCATCCGGGTGCACACCCTGGACGGCGAGGAGCCGGCCTGGATCTACGTGCTGAACGGATACGAGGGCGGGCTGCCCTCGGCCCGCTATCTGGGCGAGATCGCGGACGCGGCCGAGTCGGCGGGAGCCCCGCACGACTATGTGATGGAACTGCGCAAGCGCCCCTGCTGACCAGGGCGAAAGCGCCCCCGCCCTCTCCTCTTCGTACAAAAACACAAACACCTCGTGCGCGTCTTTGCGCCCGTGCATCTACGCGCGTAGGGATTCAGCGGTTACGCTCTTCCGCGTGAACGCATCTGTTATTCCGGACAACATCCAGGGCGACCCGCAGGCGGCCGCCGCCGGGGCCGCCGCCCGCCTGCGCGAGCTGACCGGCGCCGAGACCCATGACGTCGCCCTGGTCATGGGCTCCGGCTGGGCGCCCGCGGGCGAGGCACTCGGCGTCCCGGAGGCCGAGTTCCCCGTGACCGAGCTGCCCGGCTTCCCGGCGCCCGCCGTCGAGGGCCACGGCGGCACGGTCCGCTCGTACAGGATCGGCGAGAAGCGCGCGCTGGTCTTCCTCGGCCGCACACACTTCTACGAGGGCCGGGGCGTCGCCGCCGTCGCCCACGGGGTCCGTACGGCGGTGGCCGCGGGCTGCAAGACCGTCGTCCTGACGAACGGCTGCGGCGGTCTGCGCGAGGGCATGCGCCCGGGTCAGCCGGTCCTGATCAGCGACCACATCAACCTGACGGCCGCCTCGCCGATCATCGGCGCCAACTTCGTCGACCTGACCGACCTGTACTCCCCGCGGCTGCGCGCGCTCTGCAAGGAGATCGACGACACCCTCGAAGAGGGCGTGTACGTCCAGTTCCCCGGCCCGCACTACGAGACCCCGGCCGAGATCAACATGGTCCGGGTCATGGGCGGCGACCTGGTGGGCATGTCCACGGTCCTGGAGGCCATCGCGGCCCGCGAGGCGGGCGCCGAGGTGCTCGGCCTCTCCCTGGTGACCAACCTGGCGGCGGGCCTCTCCGGAGAACCCCTCAACCACGAGGAGGTCCTCCAGGCGGGCCGCGACTCGGCGACCCGGATGGGCGCGCTGCTGGCGAGGGTGCTGGAGCGCATCTAGGCCACACCCCCCGGGGGCGCATCTCCAGCCCCTCCAGGGGCCTGTTCATCCTCTCCGGCGGCCCGTCCAGCCCCTCCGGCGTCTGAGGAGCGGGGCCCGGGGCGGAGCCCCCGCATCCCCTCCACCCGCACCGCCCCACCACCACCCGCACACCCCCGAAAGGCGGCCCCCGTGCAGCACGACCTCATCGCGCAGGCCAGGACCTGGCTGGCCGAGGACCCCGACCCCGAGACGCGCGACGAACTGGCCGCGCTGATCGGGGCGGGCGACACCCAGGAGCTCGCCGCCCGCTTCGCGGGCACGCTCCAGTTCGGCACCGCCGGACTGCGCGGCGAGCTCGGGGCCGGCCCCATGCGGATGAACCGGTCCGTGGTGATCCGGGCGGCGGCGGGCCTCGCCGCTTACCTGAAGGCCGAGGGGCAGGCGGGCGGGCTCGTCGTCATCGGCTACGACGCCCGCTACAAGTCGGCGGACTTCGCGCGCGACACCGCCGCCGTGATGACCGGAGCCGGACTCCGCGCCGCCGTGCTGTCCCGCCCGCTCCCCACCCCCGTACTGGCGTACGCCATAAGGCACCTGGGCGCCGTCGCGGGCGTCGAGGTCACCGCCAGCCACAACCCGCCGCGCGACAACGGCTACAAGGTCTACCTGGGCGACGGCTCGCAGATCGTGCCGCCCGCCGACGGCGAGATCGCGGCCGCCATCGCCGCGATCGGCCCGCTGGCGGACGTCGCACGTCCGGAGGGCGGCTGGGAGACCCTCGGCGAGGAGGTCCTGGACGCCTACCTCGCCCGTACGGACGCGGTCCTGGCCGCCGGCAGCCCCCGTACCGCACGCACCGTCTACACGGCGATGCACGGTGTCGGCACGTCCGTGCTGACCGCCGCGTTCGAGCGGGCCGGATTCCCGGAGCCGGTGCTCGTCGCCGAGCAGGCCGAGCCCGACCCCGCCTTCCCCACCGTCGCCTTCCCCAACCCGGAAGAGCCCGGCGCCATGGATCTCGCCTTCGCCACCGCACGCCGGGCGGCGCCGGACCTGATCATCGCCAACGACCCGGACGCGGACCGCTGCGCCGTCGCCGTGCCCGACCCCTCCGTCGAGGGCGGCTGGCGGATGCTGCGCGGCGACGAGGTGGGCGCGCTGCTCGCCGCGCACCTGGTGGAGCGGGGCGCCACCGGCGTGTTCGCCGAGTCGATCGTGTCGTCGTCGCTGCTGGGCCGGATCGCCGAGAAGGCGGGCCTGGGTTACGAGGAGACGCTGACGGGCTTCAAGTGGATCGCTCGGGTGGACGGCCTGCGGTACGGCTACGAGGAGGCGCTCGGCTACTGCGTCGACCCCGAGGGCGTCCGCGACAAGGACGGCATCACCGCCGCCCTGCTCGTCGCCGAGCTCGCCTCCGTACTCAAGGAGCAGGGCCGTACGCTGCTGGACCTGCTGGACGATCTGGCGCTCGCCCACGGCCTGCACGCCACCGACCAGCTCTCGGTGCGGGTGGAGGACCTGTCGGTCATCGCGGACGCCATGGCCCGGCTCCGCGAGCAGCCGCCGACCGCCCTGGCCGGACTCGCGGTCACCTCGGCCGAGGACCTGTCGCGGGGCACGGACCGGCTGCCGCCCACCGACGGGCTGCGCTACCAGCTGGAGGGGGCCCGGGTGATCGTCCGCCCGAGCGGGACCGAGCCGAAGCTGAAGTGCTACCTGGAGGTCGTCGTCCCGGTGGCGGACGCGGCCGGGCTGCCCGCCGCGCGGGCCCGGGGGGCCGAGCTGCTCATCGGCATCAAGCGGGACCTGGCGGCGGCAGCGGGCATCTGACCGGACCGGGGACTGAGCACACCGCTACGCGAAGGGCCGGTACTCCACCGTGGGGTACCGGCCCTTCCGCGTCCGGTGGCGTCTGCCTCAGCCCACCGCGACCAGCACCACCAGCAGCACGACCCCCGCGACAGCCGGGGCGATCACCTCGTACGCCCAGCGCACCGATCCCCGGTCCGCGCCCTCGGGGGTCGTGTCACCGGCCCGCTCGGCGATGTCCCGCAGATCGCGGACGGTCTGGTCGGCGGAGGCGGTGCGCCCGGCGGAGTCGCGCACGTCGGCGCTGACCGACGTACGGCCGTAGGGGTCGTCGTGCGCCGCGCGGGCCGCCGTGCGCGCCGCGCGCTTGCGGGCGCGCAGGGAGACGGGGATCGCCCACAGCTGGTACTTCGTGCCGTCCTGGGCGAGCAGCTCGGAGGAGTACGAGGCCCGCACATCGGCGACCTCGGTCCAGGGAAGCTGGATCGTCCGGAACGGGTTACGGACCCGGATGCGCTCGTCGTTGGCGAAGACGGCGGGCCGCAGGGTGAAAGCCACCACCAGCGGCACCACGAGGAGCAGCGCGGCCAGTGCGAGCCACGGCGTACGCCCCTCGCCCCGGATCATGGCGTCCCCGCCCATCCAGGCGATCAGCAGGAGCAGCAGCGACCCGCAGACCAGCGCGGCCACGGAACGGTAGGTCCGGTCGGCGTGGGGCGGCTCTGCGGGAGGTGTGGGGCTCGTCATGGGGCCGATTCTGCCCGATGGCCGTCCGGCCGGGCGGCGCGCCCGCCCGCGCTCGCGCCCGCGCGCCGGATCGCGCGGATGGCCCGGCCCCCTGTACAGGTCGCTACGCGCGTAGATATGCTCATGTGGTGACCATGCCCACCACTGCTCCCGCATTCTCCGACGCGACGGCGTCCGACAGTGCGCTGCGCCGCTTCCTGTTCGGGCTGCCCGGCGTCGACGCCGTCGGCCTCGAAGCGCGCGCCGCCTCCCTCGGAACCCGTTCGATCAAGACGACGGCCAAGGCGTACGCCATCGATCTCGCCATCTCGATGATCGACCTGACGACGCTGGAAGGCGCGGACACCCCGGGCAAGGTCCGGGCTCTCGCCGCCAAGGCCGTCAACCCCGACCCGACCGACCGCACGACCCCGCGCACCGCGGCCGTCTGCGTCTACCCCGACATGGCCTCCACCGCCGCCGCCGCGCTGGCCGGTTCCGGCGTGAAGGTGGCGTCCGTGGCGACCGCCTTCCCGGCGGGCCGTGCCGCGCTGGACGTCAAGCTCGCGGACGTCCGCGACGCCGTGGCGGCCGGAGCCGACGAGATCGACATGGTGATCGACCGGGGGGCGTTCCTCTCCGGCCGGTTCCTGAAGGTGTACGAGGAGATCCTCGCCGTGAAGGCGGAGTGCGGCCCCGCCCGCCTCAAGGTGATCTTCGAGACCGGCGAGCTGTCCACGTACGACAACATCCGCCGGGCCTCCTGGATCGGGATGCTGGCGGGCGCGGACTTCATCAAGACCTCGACCGGCAAGGTGGCCACCAACGCCACCCCCGCCAACACCCTCCTGATGCTGGAGGCGGTCCGGGACTTCCGGGCGGCCACCGGCGTACAGATCGGCGTGAAGCCGGCCGGCGGCATCCGCACCACCAAGGACGCGGTGAAGTTCCTGGTCCTGGTGAACGAGACCGCGGGCGAGGACTGGCTGGACCCGCACTGGTTCCGGTTCGGCGCGTCCAGCCTGCTCAACGACCTGCTGATGCAGCGCCAGAAGCTCAGCACCGGCCGTTACTCCGGCCCCGATTACGTGACGGTGGACTGATAGCCATGGCATCCGCATTCGAGTACGCACCGGCGCCGGAGTCCCGCTCCGTCGTCGACATCGCCCCGTCCTACGGGCTGTTCATCGACGGCGAGTTCACCGAGGCCGCCGACGGCAAGGTCTTCAAGACCGTCTCGCCGAGCAGCGAGGAGGTCCTCTCCGAGGTCGCGCGGGCGGGCACGGCGGACGTGGACCGGGCCGTGAAGGCGGCACGGAAGGCGTTCGAGAAGTGGTCGGCGCTGCCCGGCTCCGAGCGCGCCAAGTACCTGTTCCGGATCGCCCGGATCATCCAGGAGCGCAGCCGCGAACTGGCCGTTCTCGAAACCCTCGACAACGGCAAGCCGATCAAGGAGACCCGCGACGCGGACCTCCCGCTGGTCGCCGCGCACTTCTTCTACTACGCGGGCTGGGCCGACAAGCTGGACCACGCGGGGTACGGGGCGAACCCCCGCCCGCTGGGTGTGGCCGGCCAGGTCATCCCGTGGAACTTCCCGCTGCTGATGCTCGCGTGGAAGATCGCCCCGGCGCTCGCCACGGGCAACACGGTGGTCCTGAAGCCCGCCGAGACGACCCCGCTCAGCGCGCTGTTCTTCGCGGACATCTGCCGCCAGGCCGGGCTGCCCAAGGGCGTCGTCAACATCCTCACCGGTTACGGGGACGCGGGCGAGGCCCTCGTCACGCACGGGGACGTCGACAAAGTCGCCTTCACCGGTTCGACCGCCGTCGGCAAGGCCATCGCCCGGTCGGTCGCGGGTACGGACAAGAAGGTCACCCTGGAGCTGGGCGGCAAGGGCGCGAACATCGTGTTCGACGACGCCCCGATCGACCAGGCCGTCGAGGGCATCGTCACCGGGATCTTCTTCAACCAGGGCCAGGTCTGCTGCGCGGGCTCCCGGCTGCTGGTCCAGGAGTCGGTCCAGGACGAGGTGCTGGACGCCCTGAAGCGCCGGCTCTCGACCCTCCGGCTCGGCGACCCGCTGGACAAGAACACCGACATCGGCGCGATCAACTCCGCCGAGCAGCTCGCCCGGATCACCGCCCTGGTCGAGACCGGCGAGGCGGAGGGCGCGGAGCGCTGGAGCGCGCCGTGCGAACTGCCTTCCTCGGGTTACTGGTTCGCCCCGACGCTCTTCACGAACGTCACCCAGGCGCACACGGTGGCCCGGGACGAGATCTTCGGCCCGGTGCTCTCCGTGCTCTCGTTCCGCACCCCGGACGAGGCGGTCGCCAAGGCCAACAACAGTCAGTACGGCCTCTCGGCCGGCATCTGGACGGAGAAGGGCTCCCGCATCCTCGCGGTCGCCAACAAGCTCCGCGCGGGCGTCGTCTGGGCCAACACGTTCAACAAGTTCGACCCGACGTCGCCGTTCGGCGGCTACAAGGAGTCGGGCTTCGGCCGCGAGGGCGGCCGCCACGGCCTGGAGGCGTACCTCGATGTCCGATAACAACCGACTTGGCGTCTTCAAGACCTACAAGCTGTACGTCGGGGGCAAGTTCCCCCGCTCCGAGAGCGGCCGGGTGTACGAGGTGACCGACTCCAAGGGCGCATGGCTGGCCAACGCGCCGAAGTCCTCCCGCAAGGACGCGCGCGACGCGGTCGTGGCCGCGCGCAAGGCGTTCGGCGGCTGGTCGGGCGCGACCGCGTACAACCGGGGCCAGGTCCTCTACCGCGTCGCGGAGATGCTGGAGGGCCGCAAGGAGCAGTTCGTCCGTGAAGTGGCCGCCTCCGAGGGGCTGTCGAAGTCCAAGGCGGCGGCCGTCGTCGACGCGGCGATCGACCGGTGGGTCTGGTATGCGGGCTGGACCGACAAGATCGGCCAGATCGCGGGCGGGGCAAACCCGGTCGCGGGCCCGTTCTTCAACCTCTCCACCCCGGAGCCGACGGGCGTCGTCGCGGTCCTCGCACCGCAGACGTCGTCGTTCCTCGGCCTGGTCTCGGTGATCGCCCCGGTGATCGCGACCGGCAACACGGCGGTCGTCATCGCCTCGTCGGACGCCCCGCTGCCCGCCCTGTCGCTGGGTGAGGTGCTGGCCACGTCGGACGTCCCCGGCGGAGTGGTCAACATCCTGTCGGGCGTCACGGCGGAGCTGGCGACCCCCCTCGCCGCCCACCAGGACGTCAACGCGATCGACCTGACCGGCGCGGACGCCGAGCTGGCGAAGGAGCTGGAGATCGCGGCGGCCGACAACCTCAAGCGCGTACGCCGTCCACAGCCTGTGGACGCGGACGGCGCGGCGGACTCCACGGACTGGACGGCCTCCCCCGGCACGGACCGCCTGACGGCGTTCCTGGAGACCAAGACGGTCTGGCACCCGACGGGCGCGCTGGGAGCCGCGGGCTCCTCGTACTGAGTACGGACCGCGCCCCGAGCACCCGAACGGGGCCGCCCTCCCACCCCGGGGCGGCCCCGTTCGCCGTGTGCGCGCGCGTCAGCCGGTGACGAGCTTGGTCACCGAACCCACCACGGGCAGGTCGCTCAGCGCGCCGCCGCTGGTGATCGGGTCGGTGACGATGGTGGTGGTCACCGGCTTGAAGTCGGCGATCTGGGTGCCCACGGCGTTGTCCAGCGGATCCACCCCGGTCCCCGCCAGCGGGTCCAGCTGAAGGTCGGTGATCGGCGCGACGCTGCTGGCCAGCGAGGTCCCGAGCGCGCTGGTCACGGCGGGCGCGGCCGTCTCGCCGACCGCTTGGAGGGCGGAGACGCCCTGCTCCGGGACCTCGGCCGCCGGCGGCAGCGAGACGGCCTGTGCGGAGCCCGCCCCGGCCCCCAGCGCGGCCCCCAGGGCGGTGAAGGTCAGACCGGCGCGCAGCAGGACGCGCCGTTCGGGCTTACGTGCATGAAGTGCCATGTTTTCCACCTGATCGAGCCTGGTCGGGTAATCGTCCGTACGCGCAGAGTAGTTGAGGTGTGATGCTGGATACCAACAGGAGACCCGAGGGGTCGCCTGCGCGGGTCAATGCCTCACACTTCTGTTCTGTGAGTTCCCAACCGATCCCGACCCGCGTCGTGCTGCTCGCGGGCCCCTCCGGCTCCGGCAAGTCCGTCCTGGCCGCGCGCACCGGCCTTCCGGTGCTGCGCCTGGACGACTTCTACAAGGAGTACGACGACCCGACGCTGCCCCGGGTCCCCGGCTCCGCGGACATCGACTGGGACTCCGCCGGGTCCTGGGACGCGGACGCGGCGGTGGCCGCCATCGCCGAGCTGTGCCGGACCGGCCGCACGGACGTTCCCGTCTACGACATCGCTACCAGCTCCCGTACGGGTCACGAGACCTTCCACATCGAGCGGTCACCCCTCTTCGTCGCGGAGGGCATCTTCGCGGCGGACATCGTGGAGCGCTGCCAGGAACTGGACCTGCTGGCCGACGCACTGTGCCTGCGCGGCCGCCCGTCGACGACGTTCCGCCGACGCCTGGTGCGGGACCTGCGCGAGGGCCGCAAATCGGTCCCGTTTCTGCTGCGACGCGGCTGGCGCCTGATGCGGGCCGAACGGCGCATCGTGGCCCGTCAGACGGCGCTGGGGGCGTATCCGTGCGGCAAGGAGGAGGCACTGGGCCGGTTCGCGGCTGCGGCGGCGGGGCGGTGCCGGCGGGCGAGCGTGGGGGCGCCGGCCCCGGAGTAGGGGCGGGCGCCCCGCTCGCGCTCAGCCGGTGGTGGGCGCGTCGCAGCCGAAGGTCCTGGCGGCGGCTTTCATGAAGGGGGCAAAGTAGTCGTCCGTCACAGGAAGGCCGGCAGACTCACGCGCTTCGAGGTACTGCATGCCCGGCTTCATCGCCAGGTAGAGCGGATCACCCTGGGCGCAAAGCAGGATCATCTTCTGCGTGTTCACGACCTCGGCCGCACGGCCGTCCGGGGCCTTGCCCTGCGTGGTGCCCGGCGCCTTCCGCACGGCGGCGGTGAACAGCGGGTCCCGGGAGACGGTGTATGTCATGAAGCCGTCCGCACGGACGATGCCGGACGAGTCGTCGTCCAAGAACAGGCTGCAGGACCACAGACCGGCCGGCGCCTTCTGACCCGCTTCGAGTACCTTCGCGCCTTCCGGCACCCGACCGCGTACGGAGAGGCCGTCCAGGCCGCAGACCCGGCTGTCGGAGACCGGGCGGGCCTCGTCGGAGACGGGCGGCACGAGCGGTCCGGGCTTCTCGGGGAGATCACCGCAGTGCGCGGCGGCCGCGACGGAGCGGGCGGTGCCGGTGGTGAACGCGGCGAACGCGGCACGGTCGGTGATCGGCCCGGTGGTGCTGACCCTGACGATGACGGGCTGCTTCTCCGTCCAGCACTTCTCGGGCAGCAGGGCCCATGCCTGGCGCCGGTCGACCCCGCCGGTGACCGCCCCGGAGAAGAACGACGTCCTCGGCAGGTCCAGCAGGTACTCGACCCCCAGAAGGCCGTCGCCCTGCTCCGCCCACACCCGTATCGTCAGCTCGCTCTCCCCCGAGCCGAGCAGCACGGACGACTTGCCGACCCGGCACACCGTGTCCGTCAGGTCCTTGTCGAGGCCGCCCCCTTCGGCGTCCAGACGCCCGGACCCCGGAAGCACCACGTCCGCCTGCTCCGCCGACACGAGCCCCCCACAGAGCCGGTCCTCCGTCAGCACATTGGTGTTGCGCCAGGCGTGCAGCAGCCCCGCCATCACCACGACGACGGCGGCAACGACCGCCCAGACCTTCCACGCCGGACGCGTACGGCCTGCTGATCCTGCTGCGCTCACTTGCTCACTTCCTGGTTCGCAGGGCCGAAAACGCCTCTTCACGGCCTGTGATGTAGCTCTGCTTCGCCTCGCCCACGGCGTTCTGGACTGCGATGCTCTCCTGCGGGACCTGCCGGGCGACCGCCCAGTCCTCGATCAGGCCGTTCGTGCTGGCGATGCCGTCTGCCGTTGCCGCGCTGACCTCACCCTTCGCGAGCAGCTCCGCCTCCCCCGCCACAACTTTGGACCACTCGTACGTAGCGGCATCCACAGCCCGCTGCGCAATATCGCCAACCTGCGGAATCATGTTGGCCGCTGCACCGAAACCGTGATAGCTGTAGCGCGCCTGGTCGTTGATCTGCCCGATCTTGGCGTCACGGTTATCGAGGAGCATGTCCATGCCGATGGCATTCAGACCTCCAAAGGCCTCACCCACGTGGCGCGACTTGACATCCCAGCTGGCTACGTTGCTGGTCAAGCTGGCCTCAGACACCCGCTGACCAGTGTCCAGGTACTCCACCGCATAGAGGCGCTGGCTCTCGTAGAGGGCGTCGAAGACTCGCACAGGATTGCCGTCCTCGTCCTCGCCGGCGACACCGTCCGACACGCCACGCATCACGCGCAGAAGACTGGCCTTGCTGTTGGTAATGGAAGCCTCGTCGCCCGCCCCCCTGACGTCGTCCAGACCCGTCGGAGTTCCCGGCGCATACCCGCCCAGAATGGCGTGGGTGTCCTGCGTGTAGTCGGTCAGAATACGGCCCAGCGGGGCCTTGAGGTTCTCGGGGACAGTGTCCCCCTTGGCCCCCTGGTCCAGCGTTGCGATGACGCCCTGCATCATCCGGGCCTGGCCCTCGCTGTGCGGTCCAGGTTTGCCCAGCGGCGCACCCGGCTCGTTCCCCGTCGCCCCGGCCTCCAGGGCGAGCCCCAGGCCGTGGCGGCTGAGCGGGTCGTCGGTGACGATCACCCGGGGTCCGGCCGCGACGTGCTCCTGGGGCCACTCCCGGGCCCCGTCCCCGTTGCCTATCAGGTAATCGAGGTGCTCCTGTCCGTTGCCCACGGCAGGGTTGAAAAAGGCGGTCGCCGCATCGGGGTTCTTGCTCATCACACCGAGCAGGCTGTCGAGCGCGTCGGCCCGGCCCTCGCGGTGGTTTCCGCCCCACTGCACAAAAATGGCCTTGTTGTCCTCCTCGGCAGCGATCATCTCGTCGCCGAGCTGGTTGAGGAACTGGTCGTCGAACGGCACGTCGGCGTGCGTCATCATCTCGACGAACGGGCGATAGCCGTAGAGCGGGTTGGTCTCCGAGTCGTAGTTCTTGGCCCCGGCCTCCTTCAGCCCCTCCGTGAACTTCCGGTAGAACGCTCCATCTCCGCTCTTCAACCAGGTCTCGAATTCCTTGGAGCCAGGTGCCTTTTCCGCCATCGAGCCGGGGACGTGGGTGGCCACCGCCAACGTATCGGCGAGTCCGCCCAGCAGTCTCGTGTACTGACTGCCGGAAGAGCCGCCCTCCTGCTGGCGATCGGACAGGACGTCGCTCAGCCTGATGGTGCCTTCAGGACCCAGCCGCCCCAGGAATTTCTGGGCTCCGAAGTTCTCGTCGTCGGCGTTGTCCCGTATCGACCGTTCCAGCTCCGCGAGGGCTGCGTCGGAGACCTTCTTGCCGTCGATCAGGCGCTCGGCGGTCGCCACCGCGTCACGTAGTTCGTACGCCTCGATGTCGTCGAGGGGTTTGCTGTTGAAGCCGTTCGTCGTACCGTCGGTGACGTCCGAGTCCTTCACGACCGCCTTCAGGGCGATCTCCACACCCTTGTCCGCGTCCGACGTCGCAGCGACCAGCCGGTCGATTTCCTGCTGCCAGGAGGTCACCGCTTCCCGCACCGACTTCTGGTAGTCCGGGTCGTGGTGGTAGGCGGACCGGGCGCCCTCGCTCAGGGTCTCCGTGTCGAAACTGACCCGGCCGGCCTCCGAGACCTTCATGCCGGCCTTGACGGCGCCACTCCTCGCCGTCTGCAGCTTGCCCTTGAACTCGGTGAACTGCGTGTACGCGTCCCGGAGCAGCGAGGCGATCGCCTTCGCTTCAGCCTGGGCAGCTCTGTACTCGTTGAGGGTGATGCCGAACGACGCGTTGGCGGCACTCGCACTCAGTCCGACCCAGGTCTGCCCCAGCGTGATGCCGTGTACGTCCTTCTCGTACTGCCTCTCCCGCTTGTTGAACTCTCCCGCCATCTCCGTCCACTTGTCCGCGGCCTTGGTCAGGCAGGACAGGTCCGTGGTCATGATCTCGTGGTAGCTGGGCATGCTCTTCCCCCGTGGTCCCCTGTGCCTGGTCAAACGTGCCGATCCGGGTTTGCCCTGCCCGGCGACGGTCAGTAGCCGTTGAAGGGCGAGGGCGGGAGCGGGGGTCCCAACAGCTGCTGGGTCTTGAGCTCGGTGCCACGGAAGATCGTGTTGGCATCGCGCAGGGAACTCTTCTCCCTGCCGAGTCGGTTCATCAGGTTCCGGACCTGCTTGCCCCACGCGGTGTGCGCGTCCTTCATCGCACGTGAGGTGATCCAGCCCTCGCCGTCCTTGGCGCCGAGCGCCGTGACGGCGGCCGCGTTCTCCTCGCTCGCCCAGTTGCCCGACTTCTTGGTGTCCGGTTCAAGATGCTGCTCGATGGCGTTGGCCGCCGCGCGCTTCTGCGTCGGACTGGAGACCAGCCCGGGAGCCTGTCCGGGCGCGAACGGTCCGTAGACGGGGGCGGGGAAGGATCGGCCGGAGTCTCGTTGAGCCGCATGGAGGTCGGTGCGGCACCGCCTCCGGCCGTTGCCATCGGGTCGCCTGGCCGAATGTTCATCCGTCCCTCCGGAAGCCTTCGTACCACGCACGCTTGACGTGGCCCGCTCACCCTAACAAGGGCTGTTTCCGGCATCGCCACACGCCAGCGGGGCCGTACAGGACCCCCCGGCCCGTACGACCCCGCTGTGTTTCCCCCGTGGCCCCGCCTCCCCCGAAGCGGTGGGCCTTTCTTCCCCGTACTCCCCCGTTTCCCCCGGGTCCCCCTCGGTCCCCGTTTTACTGCTCCCCCGTGTTCCCCCGTACTCCCCCGTGGCCCCCGCCTCCCCCGAAGCGGAGGGCCCTGCCTCAGGCCACCAGCTCGCCGAAGGACTCCTGCTCGTCACGTCCGAAGCTGAGGACCTCGTCCTCGCGCAGCCGGCGCAGGGAGCGCCAGATGCTCGACTTCACCGTGCCGACACTGATGTCGAGGATGGACGCGATCTCCGGGTCGGTGCGGCCCTCGTAGTACCGCAGGACCAGCATCGTGCGCTGGAGTTCGGGCAGTCGGGCGAGCGCCTGCCACAGCACCGCCCGCAGCTCCGTGCCGCGCATCGCGTCCGTGTCGCCCACCGTCTCCGGCAGCTCCTCGGTCGGGTATTCGTTCAGCTTGCGCCTGCGCCAGGCGCTGATGTGCAGGTTGGTCATGGTGCGGCGCAGATAACCGCCGACGGCCGCCTTGTCGCTGATCCGGCCCCAGGCCCGGTACGTCGAGAACAGGGCGCTCTGGAGCAGGTCCTCGGCCTCGAAGCGGTCGCCGGTCAGGTGGTAGGCGGTCGCGTACAGGGAGGCCCGTCGCTCCTGGACGTAGGCCGTGAACGCCGCTTCGGCGTCCGCGTTCTCCGCCCCCGCGGTGCGATCCCCCGTGGCCTTCCCGTACGCGTTTCCCCCGTTGCCCCCCACATCCCCCGTGGGTGCGTCAACCACCGTCATGTACGTCGAACGCGGCTGCTCCGCGGTCGACTGCGACGGCAGATGCTGACGCCCGGCGTTCCGAACGCACCCCCGCACGCCCCCGGTCACACCGGACTTCTCCGTGCTCCGGCCGATGTCGTGGAGGCGCGTGACAACTGCGCTTGAGCTGGTGCTGTGCAGTGCGTTCATCTCGCGCCCCCTATCGGTGGAGTCCGTTCGTTCCTTGCTGACCATGAGCTTGCCGGGGCAGTTTCATGGCGCTGTCCCCCGACTGTCACAGGCCTGTCACAGGGCCGGTTGGGGCCGTGCCCGGACAATCGGACGGGACCACAGGTCGAACTGAAGCGCCACCATGGGCCAGAATGACGCTCGTGCCTTTCCTGTTGCTGATCGAGGACGACGACGCCATCCGCACGGCCCTCGAACTCTCGCTGTCACGCCAGGGCCACCGTGTGGCCACCGCGGCGACGGGAGAGGACGGCCTGGAGCTGCTGCGCGAGCAGCGGCCCGACCTGGTCGTGCTGGATGTGATGCTGCCCGGGATCGACGGTTTCGAGGTGTGCCGGCGGATCCGCCGCACCGACCAGCTGCCGATCATTCTGCTGACCGCGCGCAGCGACGACATCGACGTCGTGGTGGGACTGGAGTCCGGCGCGGACGACTATGTGGTGAAACCCGTCCAGGGCCGGGTGCTGGACGCCCGGATCCGGGCGGTGCTGCGCCGCGGGGAGCGCGAGTCGACCGACTCGGCGACCTTCGGCAACGTGGTGATCGACCGCTCCGCCATGACCGTCACCAAGGACGGGGAGGATCTGCAGCTCACGCCGACCGAGCTGCGGCTCCTGCTGGAGCTGAGCCGCCGGCCCGGACAGGCCCTGTCCCGGCAGCAGTTGCTGCGGCTGGTGTGGGAGCACGACTACCTGGGCGACTCCCGGCTGGTGGACGCCTGTGTGCAGCGGCTGCGCGCGAAGGTGGAGGACGTGCCGTCCTCGCCGACCCTGATCCGTACGGTGCGGGGCGTGGGTTACCGGCTGGACTCGCCTCAGTGACCGAGACCGCCAAGCGGTCCCTGCGTGCGGGGCTGCGCTGGACCAGTCTGCGACTGCGGCTCGTCGTGGTCTTCGCGCTGGTGGCGCTGGTGGCCGCGGTGTCCGCCTCGGGGATCGCGTACTGGCTCAACCGCGAGGCCGTGCTGACCCGTACGCAGGACACCGCGCTGGACGACTTCCGGCGGCAGATGCAGGAGACGGCGGCGGCGCTGCCGACGCGGCCCACCAAGGACGATCTCCAGCGGGCGGCCGGAGCGATGGCGTCCAGCAGCCTGGGCTACAGCGTGCTGCTGGAGGCCGAGCGGGAGCGCGGAAAGCCGATCGTGGGCTACTCCGACCTGGACACCTTCACCCGTGCCCACGTGCCGGACTCGTTGCAGGAGCAGGTGGCCCGCAAGCAGCCGCTGACGTCGAGCAACGAGCACGAGTACCACCTGTTCTGGCAGCGTACGAGCATCGCGGGCACCCCGTATCTCGTCGCCGGCACGCGGATCATCGGCGGCGGCCCGACCGGCTACATGCTCAAGTCCCTCGACCAGGAGCGGCAGGACCTCAACTCGCTGGCCTGGTCGCTGGGGATCGCCACCGCCCTCGCGCTGGTCGGCTCGGCGCTGCTCGCGCAGGCGGCCGCGACGACGGTGCTGCGCCCGGTGCAACGGCTCGGCGACGCGGCCCGCAAGCTCGGCGAGGGCAAGCTCGACACCCGGCTCGTGGTCTCCGGTACGGACGAACTGGCCGATCTCTCCCGTACGTTCAACCGGACGGCGAGCTCGCTGGAGAAGAAGGTCGCGGACATGAGCGCGCGGGAGGAGGCGAGCCGCCGGTTCGTCGCCGACATGTCGCACGAGCTGCGTACGCCCCTGACCGCGATCACCGCCGTGGCCGAGGTGCTGGAGGACGAGGCGGACGCCCTCGATCCGATGATCGCGCCCGCCGTGCATCTGGTGGTCAGCGAGACCCGGCGGCTGAACGACCTGGTGGAGAACCTGATGGAGGTGACCCGCTTCGACGCGGGCACGGCCCGGCTCGTCCTCGACGACGTCGACGTGGCCGACCAGGTGACCGCGTGCATCGACGCGCGGGCCTGGCTGGACGCGGTGCACCTGGACGCGGAGCGGGGCACGATGGCCCGGCTCGATCCGCGCCGGCTGGACGTGATCCTGGCCAACCTGATCGGCAACGCCCTCAAGCACGGCGGTTCGCCGGTGGGCGTGCGGGTGCGGACCGAGGGCGAGGAGCTGGTCATCGAGGTACGGGACCACGGTCCGGGGATCCCCGAGGAGGTGCTGCCGCACGTCTTCGACCGGTTCTACAAGGCGAGCGCCTCCCGCCCGCGGTCGGAGGGCAGCGGCCTCGGCCTCTCCATCGCCGTGGAGAACGCGCACATCCACGGCGGTGACATCTCGGCGGCGAACTCCCCGGACGGCGGTGCCGTTTTCACCCTGCGGCTGCCCCGCGACGCCGAGCGGATCATACGGAACGAGGAACCGGGCGCGGACGCCCCGGGCGAGGACGGGGCGACGTGAAGCGCGGCGATGTCACGTACCGGAGGCGGAAGCCGCTGCGGCCGCGTGGGCGGCCGGCCGTCTCCCTCGCCGGTCTGCTGGCGGTCGCGGCGCTGGTCTCCGGGTGCGGTATCCGGACGACCTCGGTGCCGGTGGACGCGGGGGCCGCTCCCTCCCGGGTGCCGTGCCGGCTCCCCTCCTCGGACGTCGCCACGCGGTCGCCGGACAGTGTGGGCGCCGAGGTGTATCTGGTCTGCGCCTCGCAGCTGGTCACCGTGGAGCGTCCGATGCCGGCCGACGCGGTCGGGGCCGAGCCGGTGAAGGTGGCCCGCGCGCTGCTGAAGGAGGTCCAGCAGGCCCCGTCCGCGAGCGAACGGCGGGCCGGGTTCACCACGGCGGTTCCGGCGGGGCTGCGGGTGGATCCGTCCCGGGACGGCGATCCGGCGGGCACCCTGCGGCTGAGCAGCCAGCCGGAGGACCTGTCGGCGGAGGCGCTGGCCCAGCTGGTGTGCACGTACGCGGAGAGCGATGCGCTGGTCCGGGACGGCTCGGTGGTCCTCGGCGGGCCCGGGGACTACCCGCCGCGCGGCTATCTGTGCACCTCGCAGACGAAGTCCCGGCCGGGGGATCTGACCACGCCGGACGCCCTCCGGCTGGACTGACGCGGACCGAGGAGGGGCCGGGGCCGAGCGGGGCGCGCGGGGGCGTCCGTACGCAGTCGCGTCGGCCGTACGGAACCGATCCTGCCGGTCGTGGCGTCTTGGTGGGCGTGCGTCACAGTTCGGACGGCCAGACCGTCATCCACTTCCGCGCGGCGGGCATCACTCTCCTGATCGCACACCTCCTGTTCGTCGGGTGGCTGACGCTGCGCCCACTGGACGTCCCCTGGATCACGGCGGCGAATTTCGAGCCGCTCGCCGGTATCAGGGCGGACCTCGCGCTGGGACCGGCGGAGGCGGCCCGCCGGATCGGCGGGGCGCTGCTGCTGCTGGCCCCGCTCGGGGTGCTGCTGCCGATGGCCGGGGGCCGGATCTTCGTCTCGCCCTGGGTCTCCCTGCTGCGTACCGGCACCGCCGGGGCA
Organism: Streptomyces sp. S063; assembly: GCF_002832675.1. NCBI lineage: Bacteria > Bacillati > Actinomycetota > Actinomycetes > Kitasatosporales > Streptomycetaceae > Streptomyces > Streptomyces sp. S063. Next base: position 4,812,281 of record NZ_CP021707.1, on the reverse strand, counting down.
CTGATCTCGCTGGCCATCGAGTTGGGGCAGACCGGCGTTCCGGGGCAGGTCGTCGACATCGACTCGCTGCTGCTGAACACCACCGGGGTGGTCCTCGCCCATCTGCTGGTCGTGCCGCTGTGCCGGGCGCGGCTGCGCCGCCGGGGGCTGCCGGGGGTCCGGGACCTGCCGTACTACCGTCACGAGACCCGACTCAGGGACGAGGCCCCTCAGGGGTCGACCCCGACGATTACCGGGGTCGGTCTCGCCCCGTAGAGCGATGCTTTGTCCCCCTTCGCAGGGGCACCATGGATACATCGGGGAGCAGAGGAAGCTGCTCCCGCCGCAACGGTTCGCGAAGGAGCCCACCATGGCCGCACTTGTCCGCCCCCGCGAAGGCCGCATGATCGGCGGAGTGTGCGCGGGCCTCGCTCGGCGCTTCGGTATGTCGGCGAGCACGATGCGCGTCATCTTCGTCGTCTCCTGCTTGCTGCCCGGCCCGCAGTTCCTGCTCTACCTGGCGCTGTGGCTGCTGCTGCCCTCGGAGAAGTCCGCCTCCTCCGCGACGGCCTGGTGACGCGGAGGGCCACGGGGAGCGAGGAGGCGGAGCAGAACGCGCGGTGGGGCGCACACCCTGGACCAGGGTGTGCGCCCCACCGGCATGTGCGGGTGCGCGCCGGATCGCCGGCGCGCGGGGTGCGGATCAGCCGCCGAGCGGGATCCCGTTGGCGGTGAGGCCCTGGGTCGGCAGTCCGCCGAGCAGGCCGGTGACCGGGGCGGCCGCGTCGGTGGCCTGGCCGCCGAGGACCTTGCCGACGGTGTCCTGGACCGGCGCGTTCTGGACCGACTGCGCGACGGTGTCGAGGGCCATCGTCGAGACGGGGAGCGCCCCGGCCGCGGCGTCCACCGGCAGTGCGGAGGCGCTGCCGGCGGCGGCAGCGGCGAAAGCGGCACCGAGAGCGGCGACACCGAGAGTCTTGGCAGACTTCTTCATGGAGAATTCATCCTTGGGGAGGGGGATGTGAGCGGCTCTGCAAACTAGCCATCCCCCAGCCCCTTCCGCAAACATCCCGACACGCGGAAAAGGGGCCGGGAATCCGCTTCCCGACCCTTTCCTCCGGTGCACCCATCAGCCTCCGGAGACCGCAGAGCTGCTGGTCACAGCGGTCTGACGGAAAAGCCACTCCGACTTCAGCTCGGCGTATCCGGGCTTGATGACGTCATTGATCATCGCGAGACGTTCGTCGAAAGGAATGAAAGCTGATTTCATCGCATTGACGGTGAACCACTGCATGTCGTCGAGCGTGTATCCGAAGGCCTCGGTCAGTCGCTCGAATTCCTGGCTCATGCTGGTCCCGCTCATCAGCCGGTTGTCGGTGTTCACGGTGATGCGGAAGTGCAGCTTGCGCAGCAGCCCGATCGGGTGCCCGGCGTACGAGTCGGCGGCGCCGGTCTGGAGGTTGGACGTCGGGCACATCTCCAGCGGGATGCGCTTGTCCCGTACGTAGGAGGCGAGGCGGCCGAGGGAGACCGAGCCGTCCTCGGCGACCTCGATGTCGTCGATGATCCGCACCCCGTGGCCGAGCCGGTCGGCGCCGCACCACTGGAGGGCCTGCCAGATCGACGGCAGGCCGAAGGCCTCGCCCGCGTGGATGGTGAAGTGGTTGTTCTCGCGCTTGAGGTACTCGAACGCGTCGAGGTGGCGGGTGGGCGGGAAGCCGGCCTCGGCGCCCGCGATGTCGAAGCCGACGACACCCTGGTCGCGGTAGCTGTTGGCCAGCTCGGCGATCTCCAGGGCGCGGGCGGCGTGCCGCATCGCGGTGAGGAGGGCGCCGACCCGGATGCGGTGGCCGTTGGCGCGGGCGATGCGCTCGCCCTCGCGGAAGCCCTCGTTGACGGCCTCGACGACCTCTTCGAGGCTCAGGCCGCCTTCCAGGTGCTGCTCGGGGGCGTAGCGGATCTCGGCGTAGACGACACCGTCCTCGGCGAGGTCCTCGGCGCACTCGGCGGCTACCCGGAACAGCGCGTCACGGGTCTGCATGACGGCGCAGGTGTGGGCGAAGGTCTCCAGGTACCGGGGCAGCGAGCCGGAGTCGGCGGCCTCGCGGAACCAGATGCCGAGCTTGTCGGGCTCGGTCTCGGGGAGGGAGTCGTAACCCTGCGCGCGGGCGAGCTCGACGATGGTGCCCGGCCGCAGGCCGCCGTCGAGGTGGTCGTGGAGCAGCACCTTGGGGGCGCGCCGGATCTGGTCGGAATCAGGGACATTCGGGGTCTGGCTCGTCATCTTCGCACTCTAGCGCCTACGCGCGTAGAGCGCCGGTTGCCGATGCGTAACAGTGACCGGAAAGTCGGGTGGAGTACACCTGCTCTTCTGAGACTGTTCTGTCATGGGACAGCGCGCACTCCCCCTGCCCGCAGCCAGGCTGGGACGGGCCGTACAGACGGCCGGAGCAACCGACGAGGTCAGCGGCGTGGTTCTGCTGCTCCCGGACGGCGAGGCCGACTCGCGCCGCCGTCCCTCCACCCTCTCGTACGCCATGCAACTGCCGTTCGCCCGCGCCCTGGCCCGCGCCGGGGAGGGCGACGGGCTCGCCGTGCACGTACTGCGCTACCGCTGCCGGGGCTGGAACGCGGACGACGCGCATCCCGCCGAGGACGCCGCGTGGGGGGCCGACGAGGTCCAGCGGCTCTACGGCGACGTTCCGGTCTGCCTGGTCGGCCACGGGATGGGCGGGCGGGCCGCGTTGCGGGCCGCCGGGCACGGTGCGGTCACCTCGGTCCTGGCGATGGCGCCGTGGCTGCCGGAGCGGACGGCGGCCGAACCGGACCCGGTGAAGCAGCTGATGGGACGGCGGGTGCTGATCGTGCACGGGACCAACGACGAGCGCACGGACCCGGAGTTGTCCTACCGGCTGGCCGAGCGGGCGAAGAAGTCCAACCGGGACACCTGCCGCTTCGAAGTCCACTCCGACGGGCACGCGTTGCGCCAGCACCGTTCCGAAGTGGTGGCACTGGCCGCCGACTTCGTCCGCGGCTCGCTCTTCGCCCGGTCCTACGCCCGCCCGGTCGCGGACGCGCTCGCCGCACCGCCGCCGCTGGGGCTGCGGATGCCGCTGGCCGCCGGGTTCGGGCGGTCGCTGCGGCCCTGAGCGGTGGGCGCCCGGCCGGGGACGGCCCAGGCCCGAACCGCCGGGCCGGAACCGGCGTCAGGCCGTCCGCCGCCGCGCGAGTGCTCGGAGCAGCAGCGCCGTGGCCGTCCATACGGCCGCGCAGCCCGCGGCGGCGACCAGCAGGACGAGCCAGACGGTGTCCGTGGCGGTGACGGCGGTGACGGCGATCCCGGACGCCAGCAGGGTCGCCGCCATCACCACGACGACCTGCGCCGCGGGGGAATCCTGGGCGCGGGTGGCACGGCGGCGGTGCAGCCACCCCGCGCCCCGCAGGAAGACGCTGCCGACGATCAACAGGACGAGCCCCACGGCCAGTCGCGCGGTCGCATCGCGGCCCGGTGCGGCGGTCGTGTCCTGGCGCAGCTCGCCGCTTCCACCGCCCACACCGCACCGCGCCAGGACAGCACGGTGACCCGGTCCCCGGGCTTCAGCTTCTCCCAGACCGGCCCGTCGCCCCGCATCCGTACCCGGAGCCGGGGTTCCTCGGCCCCGCCGTCGAGCGTGACCCAGTTGGTGACGGACTTGTTCGACCGGCCGGTCTCGGTGGAGACGACCGTGGCGGGCCACTCGGCGAGGCAGTCCCCGTTCTCCGGCGCGGAGACCTCCGAGCACGGCCGGGCGGCCCGGAAGTCGGCGGCCTCGGAGAGGCTGCCGGGCAGCAGCGCGAAGAGGACGGCCGCCGCCAGCACCAGCACCGAGCCGACGATGGACGCGAAAATGACACCCTTCAGGCTCGAGAGCCCGGGCGACTGCGGGCGCGGGGGCGGGTAGGGCGAGGCGGCACGATTCACCGGGACATTCTCGCTCGCCCGTTCCCCTCGGTCCGTCCCGCCCGTGTCCTCAGTCCGGCAGCAGGTTCCCCCGCCGCGAGAGCAGGAAGCGTTTGAAGGCGGCCACCGGCGGGGTGTCGGGATGTCCGTCCAGCCAGGCGACGCCGATCTCGCGGGCCGCGCGCGGGGCCGTCACCGTCAGCTCGACGACCCCGGGGCGGGCGACGGCGGGCGGCGGCAGCAGCGCCACCCCGAGTCCGGCGGCGACCAGGCCGCGCAGGGTCTCCGCCTCCTCGCCCTCGAAGGCGACGCGCGGGGTGAAGCCCGCCCGGGCGCAGAGGTCGTCGGTGATCCTGCGCAGCCCGTAACCCGGCTCCAGCGTCACGAACGTCTCGTCGGCGGCCTCCGCCAGGCGGATCCGGCGGCGGGCGGCGAGCCGGTGGTCGTCCGGGACCACCAGGCGCAGCCGCTGTTCGTCGAGGCGGCGGGTGACCAGATCGGGGGCGTCGGGCACGGGTGAGGTGAGGCAGAGGTCGAGGCCGCCCGCGCGGAGCCGTTCGATCATCGCCTCGCCGTAGTTCTGCACGAGCTGGAAGCGGACCCTGGGGTGGTCGACCCGGAAGGCGCGGATCAGGGCGGGCACGGTCTCGGAGCCCATGGTGTGCAGGAAGCCGAAGGAGACCCGGCCCGCCGTCGGGTCGGCGTCCGCCCGGACCGAGTCGGCGGCCTTCTCCACCTCCGCCAGGGCGCGTTCGGCCGAGCCGAGGAAGGTGCGGCCCGCGGGGGTGAGCGAGACGGTGCGGCCCTTGCGGGCGAACAGGGCGACGCCCAGGTCCGCTTCGAGCCGGACCATGGCCCGGGAGAGCGTGGACTGCGGGACGCCCAGCTCGTGTGCGGCGCGGGTCACATGCTCGTGCCGGGCGACCGCCTCGAAGTACGCGAGGCGCGGCGCGAGCACGGCCCGGATGTCTTCTTCGTAACTACTCGGTGACAGCCGAGGTCCTGAGCTGCGTTCATGCACCATGGGATTGATTATTGCGGTTTTGTGCATTGGACGCATGAAACCCGCGGGTCTACTTTCGACGTATGCCTCCCGCCGATACCGGGGCATCCACCGTCGTGGTGGGTGCCTCTGCCCCGTCGTCCCCCGTCACCACCACCGCCGTGCCGGCCGCCGCCACCCATGAGCGCCTGGAGCCCGGCCGCCCCGGCTACCGCCGGATGAGCTTCGCCCTCTTCGCCGCCGGTGTCGCGGCGTTCGCCCTCCTCTACTCCACCCAGGCCCTGCTGCCCGCCGTCTCCGCGTCGTTCGACGCCACCGCCGGACAGGCGAGCTGGACGGTCTCGGCGGCGACCGGGGCCCTGGCCCTGTTCGTCCTGCCGCTGAGCGCGCTCTCGGAGCGGTTCGGGCGGCGGCAGATGATGACGGCGTCGCTGGCGATCGCCGTGCTGGTCGGGCTGCTGGTGCCGTTCGCCCCGTCGATGGGCGCGCTGATCGCGCTGCGTGCCGTCCAGGGTGCGGCGCTGGCCGGGCTTCCTGCCTCCGCGATGGCGTATCTCGCGGAGGAGGTGCGGCCCAAGGCGCTGATCGCCGCGATCGGGCTGTTCGTCGCGGGCAACAGCATCGGGGGGATGAGCGGCCGCATCCTCACCGGCTGGGTCGCCCAGGCCTGGGGCTGGCGCGCCGCGCTCGCGGCGGTCGGACTGCTCGCGCTGGCGTGCGCGGTCGTCTTCCACTTCCTGATCCCCAAGGCCCGCAACTTCCGCCCCGGTTCACTGAACCCGAAGGCGTTGGCGAAGACCGTCGCCACCCACCTGCGCAACCCGCTGCTGGTCCGGCTGTACGCGATCGGCGCGCTCTTCATGACGGTGTTCGGCGCGGTCTACACGGTGATCGGCTACCGGCTGGCCGAGGAGCCGTTCAGCCTGCCGCAGGGCGTCATCGGCTCGGTCTTCCTCGTCTACCTGGTGGGTACGGTCTCCTCCGCCGCCGCCGGACGTCTGGTGGCCCGCCTCGGCCGCCGGGGTGCGCTCTATCTGGCGGTCTCCACCACCGCTGCCGGGCTCCTGCTCTCGTCGGCTGACTCCCTGGCCGCCGTGCTGCTCGGCCTGGTGCTGATCACGGCCGGCTTCTTCGCCGGGCACGCGGTCGCCTCGTCCTCGGTGAGCCGGACGGCGACGGAGGGCCGGGCGCAGGCTTCGGCGCTCTACCAGTCGGCGTACTACCTGGGCTCCAGCGCGGGCGGCACGCTGGGCGCGGTCGCCTTCCACGCCGGGGGCTGGGCGGCGACGGTGGCCCTGGGCCTGCTCGCGGTCCTCGGCGTCGTCTCGATCACCCTGTACGGGACCCGGGTGGCGCGGGCGGAGCGGCGGGCGCCGGTTCCGGCCACGGCCACCCGCTGAGCAACCGGTCCGGGGGGCGGTCCGCCCACCCGCTGGTCCGGGGCGCCGGGCCCGAGGCCGTCATCCGGGCTATGCCGGACCGGGACGCAACCGAGACCTCCGCCGTGCAACCACTGCTCCCCTTCGTACGTCTACCAGGCGTAACCACAAAACCACTGTGGGCGAAGGGGAGTTGCCGCATGGGAGACATGGCGAAGACATCCGGCAGACGGCTGCGACGCGGGGTGGCGCTGTCCGTCGCCGGACTGGTGGCCGCTCCGGCCCTGGTCCTGGGCAGCGGCACCGCCGCCCACGCGGCGTCCTGCACGAAGTCGGTGGGCCCCCATCAGAAGCAGGTCGAGAAGTTCCTCGAGCGGCCCGTGGACGGCAAGCAGTCGACGGCCGACTGCAAGGCGATCCAGAAGTTCCAGAAGGCCCACGGGATCACCCCCACCATCGGTTACGCCGGTCCGCTGACCTGGCGCACGATGAACACGATGATCGCCCAGAAGGCGGCCGGGAAGAACCCCAACAAGGCCGGGAAGTGCCCGACCAACAAGGGCCGCATCGCCTGTGTCGACCTGACCCGGCAGCTCAGCTGGATCCAGGACGGCAAGAAGCTGAAGTACGGTCCGGTGCCGGTGCGGACCGGCCGGGACGGCGCGGAGACCCGGACCGGGGCCAAGAAGATCTACTGGCGCAACATCAAGCACTGGTCGACCATCTACAAGGTCTGGATGCCGTACTCCCAGTTCTTCGACGGCGGCCAGGCGTTCCACTCGGTCACCAAGTCCATGTACAACCCGCCGGGCTCCGGCGGCTGCGTCAACATGCGGCCCGCCGACGCGAAGGCATACTGGAAACTGCTGAAGAACGGCGACGACGTGTACGTGTACGGGCGCAAGCCCGGGACCTGAGCGAGGCGCTGAGCCGCATCCCGGGGGATGCGCGACGGGTGCTCCCGAGGGGTGCCGGACGGATCGTGGCCGGAGCCACGGCCTCCGGCACCCCTTGTCGTCTTTTCCGCCCCGACTGTCAGTGGCCTGCGGTAGCTTCCGACGTAACGGGTGACGGATGCCACAGCGCGAGGGCGCGCGACAGGGGTGGAGCGATGAGCGATCTGACCACGACGACGGCCACAGGAACGGCGGCGGACGCCGCGGGTGCCGGCGCCCCCGATGCCGCCGGGATCGACAGCCGCCTCGAAGGGCACCGGGTCGAGCTGACCGGCTACTGCTACCGCATGCTCGGATCCGCCTTCGAGGCCGAGGACGCTGTGCAGGACACCTTGGTCCGGGCCTGGCGCAACTTCGACAAGTTCGAGGGCCGCTCCTCGCTGCGCTCCTGGCTCTACCGGATCGCCACCAACGTCTGCCTGGACATGCTGAACGCGGGCAACAAGCGGGCCCGCCCGGTCGACCTGACCGGCCCGACCCCGCTCGCCCAGGCCGCGCTGAGCCCCCGCCCGGAGAACGTCTGGCTGGAGCCGATGCCGGACGGCCGGATCCTGCCGTCGGTCCAGGACCCGGCGGAGGCGGCCGTGGCGCGCGAATCGGTGCGCCTGGCGTTCGTCGCCGCCCTCCAGCACCTGCCGCCGAAGCAGCGAGCCGTGCTGATCCTGCGCGAGGTGCTCGCCTGGAAGGCCGCCGAGGTCGCCGAGCTGCTGGAGACCTCCGTCGCCTCGGTCAACAGCGCCCTGCAGCGGGCCCGCGCCACGCTGACCGAGACGGAGGGCCGGGCGGGCGACGCGGCGGACCCGCTGGACGAGGAGCAGCAGAAGCTCCTGGAGCGCTATGTGAAGGCGTTCGAGGGATACGACATGGCCGCCCTGACGGCGCTGCTCCACGAGGACGCGGTGATGACGATGCCGCCGTTCGACCTGTGGCTCCAGGGCACCGGGGACATCACGGGCTTCATGACCTCCATCGGCGCGGGATGCGCGGGCTCCAGGCTGGTGCCCGTCTCGGCCAACGGGTCCCCCGGCTTCGCGCACTACAAGCCCGCCGAGGACGGGTCCGGGTTCGTGCCGTGGGCGGTCCAGGTCATCGACATCCAGGACGGGGCGATCACCGGGATGCACTGCTTCCTGGACGTCCCGCGCTGGTTCCCGCTGTTCGGCCTGCCGGACCGGCTCCCGGCGGACGCGTAGGCGGCGTAGGCGGACGGCCGGGGAGGCAGGCGCATCCGGCGTCTGCCTCCCCGGCCGCGTACGTCAGAACAGTCCCGGCACGCGTTCCTCCGGCCCCTCCTCCAGGGCCACCACATCGGCCAGCCCCACCAGGTCCAGCAGCGCCCGGAGTTCGGGCGGCACGCGGCGCAGCCGCAGGGTGTGTCCGGCCCGGCGGGCGACGAGCCCCAGCCGGGCCACCGCCTCGACAGCGGTCAGATCCGGCCGGATCACCCCGCCCACATCGCAGTCCACGGCCGCGCCCGGGGCGAGGGCGGCGCCGCGCGGACCGGCCAGGGCCCGCTCCAGCTCGGCGCAGAGATCGGGTACGACGGCACGGCTGACCCGGCCGGTCACGGTCACGGCGATCGGATTTTCGGCATCCACACCAGGCAGACCGCACCGGCGGGCGAAAATCATCGGCCCGACCCCGGCGATGCTCTCGCGCGAGGGCTCTTTTGCGTCATCTCCGACTTTCTGTGCGGATCCTGTGAACCAACCTGCTCGGCTTTCCCTCTAGTTCGTTGAACCGACGGCCGCAGCCGTCACTCCTGTGTGTCTGCGGGCCGACGGCGTGAAGAACCATCGAGTTCTCCAGGGGGAGAGTTGCGCAGACACGTGAGAAACGCGTGCATACCCGCGGTCGCCACAGCGGCCGCAGTGGCGCTGGCGGCCGGCATGGTCAGCCCCGCCGTCGCCCAGCCGGACCCGAGGGGGGCGGCCGGCACCCGGGCTCAGGCGCAGGACCGGAGCGTGCGTCAGCTGACCCTCGTCACCGGTGACCGGGTCACCGTGGACGCCCAGGGCAAGCCGATCGCCTTCCGGCCCGCGAAGGGGCGGGAGCACATCCCGGTCCAGCGGATGAGCGACAAGGGACACACCCTCGTCGTTCCGGCCGACGCCCACCGGCTGATCGCCTCCGGCAAGCTCGACCGGCGGCTGTTCGACATCACCGAGCTGAGCCGTCCGGAGAACCTCCGGGCCCAGAAGGACGGTCTGAAGCTGATCGTCGGCTACCGGGGCAAGCAGGCCGCCACCGCGAAGGCGGAGGTCCGCGACGCGGGCGGCACCGAGGTCGGCCGGAGCCTGAAGTCGCTGAACGCCGAGTCGGTGACGACGCCGGCGACCGACGCGCCGGAGATCTGGAAGGCGCTCACCGAGCGTCGCGCCGGCGGCAGCCAGGTGACGACCGCCGCCGGTATCGACCGGGTCTGGCTGGACGGCGTGCGTCAGGCGAGCCTCGACAAGAGCGTCCCGCAGATCGGCGCCCCGGCGGCCTGGAAGGCCGGGTTCACCGGCAAGGGCGTCAAGATCGCGGTTCTGGACACCGGGACGGACTCCAGCCACCCCGACCTCAAGGGCCAGATCCTCGCGGAGAAGAACTTCAGCGCGGCGAAGGACACGAAGGACCGGGTCGGCCACGGTACGCACGTCGCCTCGATCGCGGCGGGCACCGGCGCGAAGTCCGGCGGCACGTTCAAGGGCGTGGCCCCGGACGCCAAGCTGCTCTCGGGCAAGGTCCTCGACGACGACGGGTACGGCGAGGACTCCGGCATCCTGGCCGGAATGGAGTGGGCGGTCGCCCAGGGCGCCGACATCGTCAACCTGAGCCTCGGCGGGCCCGACACCCCCGAGGTGGACCCGCTGGAGGCGGCGGTCGACAAGCTGTCGGCCGAGACGGGCGTGCTGTTCGCGATCGCCGCGGGCAATGAGGGCGACGGCGCCGGCACGGTCGGCTCGCCGGGCAGCGCGGACGCCGCGCTGACCGTGGGCGCGGTCGACGACAAGGACAAGCTGGCGGACTTCTCCAGCCGCGGCCCGCGGATCGGCGACGGGGCGATCAAGCCTGACGTGACGGCCCCCGGCGTGGACACCACGGCGGCCATCCCGCCGGGTTCGCTGATCGCCCAGGAGGTGGGCGAGAAGCCCGCCGGTTACGCCACCATCTCGGGTACGTCGATGGCCACCCCGCACGTCGCGGGCGCGGCCGCGCTGCTCAAGCAGCAGCACCCCGACTGGAAGTTCTCCGAGCTGAAGGGTGCGCTGACCGCGTCCACGAAGCCCGGGGCGTACAACCCGTTCCAGCAGGGTTCCGGCCGGATCCAGGTGGACCGCGCGATCGCCCAGAGCGTCGTCGCGGAGCCGGTCTCGGTGAGCTTCGGTGTGCAGCAGTGGCCGCACACCGATGACGTCCCGGTCACCGAGAAGGTGACGTACCGCAACCTCGGTACGGCCGATGTCACCCTCGATCTGAAGGTGACGGGCACGGGCCCGACGGGCAAGCCCGCCCCGGCCGGCTTCTTCACGCTCGGCTCGGACAAGGTCACCGTCCCCGCGGGCGGCACCGCCGAGGCGACGCTGACCGCCGACACCCGGATCGGCGGCACGGCGGACGGCACCTACTCCGCCTATGTGGTGGCGACGGGCGGCGGGCAGACCGTGCGCACGGCGGCGGCCGTCGAGCGGGAGGTCGAGAGCTACAACCTGACGGTCAAGCACCTCGACCGGAAGGGCCTCCCGGCGGCCTGGGCGGAGAGCACGCTCTACGGCTTCAACGACAAGGTCGGCGGCTCCTTCCTGAGCCCGCAGGTGGTCAACGGCACGGCGAAGATCCGGGTGCCCAAGGGCACGTACGTGGTCAACTCCACGGTCTACGGCCACCCGGAGGACTTCACCAAGGGCGCCGACTGGATCGTCCAGCCGAAGGTCTCGGTCACCAAGAACACCTCGCTGACGTTCGACGCCCGCAAGGCGAAGCCGGTGAAGATCGCGCTTCCGGTCACCGGCACGAAGACCCAGCTGTTCTCGCCGGACTTCTCGGTGGAGACGAAGGCCGACGGCGTCAGCTTCGGCTGGCTGATGGACACGACCGCCAACTTCCGCACGCTGCACGTGGGTCCGCAGATCACGGACGGGTCGCTCTCCCAGCACTGGACGGGCACCTGGACCAAGGGCGCGTCGACCGAGTACGACATCGCGGTCGGCGGCGCGGTCAAGAAGCTCGCGACCGGCTACGAGCGGAAGTTCACCACCGCCCAGCTGGCGAAGGTGAAGATCGCCACGGGCTCGGCCGCACCGAAGAAGAAGGGCTCGGTCTCCGCCTGGGGCTCCCTGCCCACATCGGGTGGTGGCTGGGCCACGTCGGTCGAGCAGAAGCTGCCCGGTACCCGCACGCTGTACCTCTCCACCGCCGACAAGGTGCGCTGGGGCTTGGAGTTCAGCCAGCTGGGCCCGGTCGACCAGGACGGCTGGCCCACGTACGAGGCTTACTACGAGATCAGCGATGAAGCCGCGTTCAAGGCGGGCAAGACCTACAACAAGTCCGTGAACACCGGGGTGTTCGGCCCGCTGGTGAGCAAGGACTACGGCGTGGTCCGTGAGGGCAACGAGATCGTCGGCACGCTCCCCCTGCTGGCGGACGGCGCGGGCAACGCGGGCGGCATCGAGTACACGTCGGCCAAGACCGTCCTGTACCGCAACGGCAAGAAGGTCGGCCAGAACAACGACCCGGTGAGCGGTGGCGAGGGCTTCAAGGTCCCGGCCGGATCCGCGTCCTACAAGCTGTCGACCTCGGTCAAGCACAGTGCGAAGGTCAACCCGCTCTCCACCCGGGTGGACGCGTCCTGGACGTTCTCGTCGAAGAAGACGGCGTTCACGATGCTCCCGGTCTCCACGGTCCGGTTCACCCCGGCCGTCGGCGCCGACGGCCGGGTCAAGGCGGGCAAGACCGTCTCGGTGCCGGTGAAGGTGCACGGCGCTGCCGCGGGCAAGAACCTGAAGTCGCTGAAGACGTACGTCAGTTACAACGGCGGC